>CAWJBJ010000001.1:0-11816 GCA_963841135.1 uncultured Chloroflexia bacterium
ACCGGCGGCCTTCGCATTCGCTCGGAACAGTTTCTGAACCTCGATCCGCCTAGAACGGCGGCCAGGGGATGGCCGGCCAGTTCGGAGAGGGGAGCGGGAAGCATCCCTCGGCGAGGAGCGCGTCGATCCGGCGGCGGGTCGCGCGCAGCTCGGCGGCGGACAGGAGCGCCCGCAACTGCTCGCCCAGGTCGCCGTCGAGGCCCTCCCGCGCTCGCGCCAGGCCGGCCAGCTCATCGGGCGCCAACGGCGTGCCCCGCCAGCCCCACAGGACCGTGCGCAGCTTCGGCACGGTCGAGAAGCACACCCCGTGGTCGACGCCGTGGATGTGCCGGCCGCCGTCGACCGGGAGGATGTGCCCGCCCTTTCGGTCGGTGTTGTTCATCGCGGCATCGAGCACGGCCATCCGCCGCAGCCGGGCGTCGTCCGCGAGGACCATCGCGACGACGTCCACGTCCGGGTCCGCCTCGATGAAGGCCTGGACCATGCCCTCGCCGAACGGCCCGTCGCGCAGGATCGTGGGCGGCACGATGCCCCAGCCGGTCGCCTCCGAGACGTGCCACGCGGCGACCTCGCGGCGGGTCAGCGTGCCGTGCGGGAAGTCGTCGAGCGGGCGCTCGCCGATCGTCGGCTTGTAGATGGCGTCGATGACCGTCGGCGGCTCGGGCTCGGGGCAGAGGCGGGTCATGCGCACGAGGAGCGCGTTGTTGCTCGACTCGATGATCCGCCCGACCAGCTCCATCTCGCCATCGCGCAGGACGGCCAGGGTGGTCGCCGGGTCCAGCATGCCGCGATCGCCTAGTTGACGTAGTGGCCGTTGCGCCGCGGGCAGATGTGGCCGGTCGGATCGAGCGGCGCGCCGCACAGAGGGCAGGGTGGCCGGCCGGACGCCACGACGCGGACGGCCCGCGCGACGAACGAGCGGGCCGCATCGGCCGTCAGGCGGACGCGGAGCAGGTCCGGCCCGTCCTCGTCCTCGTCGTCATCTTCATCGGGATCGACCGGCTCGCCGTCCTCGTCCTGGGCGCGCGCCTCGACGAGCACGCGCTCCGCGGCCACGTCCCAGCCGAGCGTCAGCGAGCCCGCGCGGAACGCCTCGTTGAGCGGCTCGTCCAGCGGCTCGGTGTCGGCCGGGAGCTCGGACTCCACCTCGGCGATCGGGTCGCCGGCGGCCTCCTCGATCCCGCGCCGCGCGAGCTCATCGAGCAGCTCGCCGAGACGCTCGGCGAGCACGCTCACCTGGACCTTCTCGAGGGCCACGCTGACCACGCGAACGCCGTCCCGTGCCTGGAGGAAGAAGGTCCGGTCGCCCGGCTCACCGACGGTGCCGGCGACGAAGCGCTCCGGTGGATCGAAGATGAAACGACGTCGTGCCATCAGCCTGACTCTATACCGATTCGCGGGCCGACCGGTTCAGTCAGCCCACCCGGACGGGGATGGTCTGCCAGCCACGCGCGCCGTCCGGGGCCGGCGGCGTCTGACGCTGCTCCTGGACGGCGCCGGTCCCGTCGGTGGCGCGGACGGCGATCATGTGATCCCCAGAGGTCGCGTCCCAATCGAGCACCCACTGGACCCACGTCGCGTCGGAGATCGGACGGGACAGGCGGGCCTCGCGCCAGCTGCCGTCGACCGCGACCTCGACCTTGGAGATCCCGCGATCCGGCGCCCAGGCGATCCCCGCGATCGGCAGGCGGCCGGGCTGGAGGGCCGCACCGTACGCCGGCGTGTCGATCCGCGACTGCGTCAGGATCGGCGCCTCCTTCGACCAGCCGAGCGGCACCCAGTAGCCATCGAATGACTCGAGCGTGGTCAGCTCGAGCTCGGACAGCCACTTGGTCGCCGACACGTACCCGTAGAGCCCCGGGATGATGAGCCGCGCGGGGAAGCCGTGGATCGGCGGCAGGGGCTCGTCGTTCATCTGGACCGCGATCATCGGCTCGCGCGCCGGATCCATCACCCAGGCCGTCGGCATGCCCGCGGTGAACCCGTCCACGGACCGCCCGACGAGCTGGGTCGCCGCCGGCTGAACGCCGGCGATCTCGAGGACGTCGCGCAGCCGCACGCCGGTCCACTTGGCGTTCCCGACGAGCTTGCCGCCGATCTCGTTGCTGACGCAGGCGATCGTCACGTACTGCTCGAACATCGGCAGGCCGAGGAGCTCGTCCCAGGTGAGGGTCGTCTCGCGGTCGACGAGCCCGTGGACCCGCAGCGTCCACGTCGCCGTGTCCGGCGTCGGGATGAGGAGCGCCGTGTCGATGCGGTAGAAGTCGTCGTTGGGCATCACGATCGGGGTGAGCTCGGGGATGGAGGACGCCAGGTCGTTCGTCGGGTCCAGGATCGGGGCAAGGGCGGTCGCCGGCGGGAGCGTGACGCCGCTTCCGGTCGGGGTCCTGGCACGTTCGAGCAGGGCGCGACCCCCGATCCCCGCGACGGCGGCCGCTACGCCGATCGATCCGGTTCGAAGCAGGAAGGAGCGCCGCGACCAGTCGGGCATCGAGCCGGTGGTCGCGGCCGGTCGCGACGGGGTTGGCGATCCGTCGGGTGCCACGATCCAGCCGAGGACCCAGAGCCCGACCCCGATGGAGGCCGCCGCGGTCACCGCGACGATGGCGGGCGAGGCCTGCGGGTCGCCGAGCGCGGCGACGAAACCGGCGATCCCGAACGCGCCGAGTCCGAGGGCGGCGACTGTGTACCGCCGCGCGGCGACGACCCCGAGGACGGCCCCGAAGCCGAGGGACAGGACGACGATCAGGACCTCGAGCGCGAGCTTGTCGTTCGTCCCGAAGAGGGCCACGACGAAGTCCTTGGCACCGGGCGGCTGGTTGTCGACAACGACCTGCCCGACGGCCGCCACGAGGGACGTGGCGCCGGGCAGCAGGCCGGCGAGGAGCTCGGATGCCCCGAGTGCGGCGGCAGCGGCGGTGGCGCCGCCGATGGCGGCGCGAGACGTGGTGGTGGTCACGAGGTGAGCGTGCCGGTTCCGTGTGACGGTGACGTGTCGGCCGACGCGGGAGCGTCGGCCATCGCGGCGGTCGCGGCCGCCGCCGTCGCGGCGAGCCCAGATCCGCCCGTCCCGCCGCTCGACGACGAGCGGCATCCCATATGCCTCCGACAGGATCGGGGCGGTCAGCACGTCCTCGGTCGGTCCGGCCGCGACGACGCGCCCGCGAGCGAGGACGAGGGCATGCCCGAACCCCGGCGGGACCTCCTCGAGGTGGTGGGACACGAGCACGATGCCCGCCGGCCTCGGCTCGGCGGCAAGTGTCGTCAGGTCCGCGAGGAGCGTCTCGCGGGCGGCGAGGTCCAGGCTGGCGGCCGGCTCATCGAGCAGGAGCAGGTCCGGGTCCGGCATCAGCGCGCGGGCGATCGAGACGCGCCGCCGCTCGCCGGCCGACATCGTCCCGAACGGCTGGTCGGCGCCGGACGTCATCCCGACGCGGGCCAGGGCGGCCCGGGCGCGGGAGCGGTCGTCGTCCGAGTACTCGTGCCACCACGGCTCGGTGGCCGCGTTGCGCGCGGTCATGACCAGATCGACCGGTCGGAGGTCGGGGCGCAGCACGTCCTCGACGGCACTCCCCGCGGAACCGATGCGCTGCCGGACGGTGCGGGCGTCGACCTTCCCGTAGCGGGCGCCGAGCACCTCGACTGTCCCGGCGGTCGGCCACAGGGTCAGACCCGGCCACCGCGAGCAACGTGGTCTTGCCCGAGCCGTTGGGACCGATCACGACCCAGCGTTCGCCCGCGCGGACCTGCCAGTCCAACGGCCCGAGGATGGTCCGGCCGGATCTGCGCACGACCAGGCCGCCGATGTCGACGATCACGCTCGCGAGGGTATCCGACCCGGAACCGGCAACGGCGCCGGGCGTGCCCCGCACGCCTATGGAGCGGGTGTCGGCGTCTCGGGGCTCGGCGTGGGCTCGGCCGTCGGGGTCGGCTCGGCGGTCGGCGTCGGGGTCGGCTCGGCGGTGGGCGTCGGGGTCGGCTCCGCGGTGGGTGTCGGTGTGGGCTCGGCCGATGGCGGGCTGCTGTCCGATGGCGACGCCGACGGGGACGCCGGCGGGCACGGCAACGCGGCCTCCTCGGAGCCCGATGGCGACGGCAGCACGAAGGTCGGGATCACGCCACTGGCGTCCGGGGTCGGGATCGGGATACAGGACGGCGACGGGCTCGGAGACCCGCAGGTCCCGCCACTGACGACCGGTCCCCACGAGGAGCCGTACGGCCGGTACGACCCGTTGTAGAAGTACGCCACGCGCGTCCGGTTCGGGCCGCCGGCGGTGCCCGGACCACGTTCCGCGCGCCGGATCCAGTTCCGGTCGGCCTCCATCCAGTGCCCGAACCTGGTCTCGATCGCCCCCGGCACCGCCCCCAGGACGTCGATGCCGCAGGTGTCCTCTGGGAAGGGCGTCCTTCGGCTCGGAGCCCGCGATGAACCACTCGTTGACGGACTCGCCGCCGCCGCTCGCCTTGGCCCCGGTCCAGGGATCGATCTCCGTGCGGGTGAGCCCGTCCGGCCGTGCGAAGCGGGTGACCGGCCACTTGCGGCTGGCCTCCTGGAGGAACCCCTGCCATACGAAGGTCGACACGTCGATCGAGAAGACCGGGCGCGCGGCGGTCGAGACCGGGGTGTTGTCGCTGTTGCCGTTCCACACGCCGACGGCCAGGGCGTAGGCGCCGTCGGCGCGGCCCTCCTCGGTCGGCGGGGCGATATAGCCGTAGGCGTTGAGGTCCTTGGCGTCGTTGTTCGTCCCGGTCTTGAGGGTCGCGGGACGCCGGGCGTCCTTGCCGCGGAGCGAGAACTTGCCCCAGAACGGGTTGACGTTGGGGTTCGTGTTGCCGGCCAGCATGTCCGTGACGATGTAGGCCGTCTGCGGCTTGATGACCTCGACGGCGGCCGGCGGCACGTACGAATCGACAGGGGTGCCGTTGCGGTCCGTGATCGTCAGGATCGTCGTGTGAGCGACCCGCTTGCCGCCGTTGGCGAGCGTGCCATACGCGGTCACGAGATCGACCGGCCGGACCTCGGCGACGCCCAGCGCCAGCGCGAGCCCTGCGTCCGTCTTCTCGGACTGGAAGACCATCCCGAAGTCCTTGGCCCGGTCGAACACGTGATCGGGCTTGTTCACGGCCATGGCCTTGACCGATGGGATGTTGAGCGAGAACTGGAGGGCGGTGCGGACCCGGACCGGGCCGCGCTCGAGGTTGTCGGCGTCGTTCGGGGCGTAGCCGCCGCCGAAGTCGGTGGCGGTGTCCATGAGCATCGTCCCGGCGGTCAGCGTGCCGTCGTCGATCCCGACCGCGTAGTTGAACGGCTTGAAGGCCGAGCCGGGCTGGCGGTAGCCCTTGCCGACCACGTCGTACTGCGGCTGGAACTCCGGCCGGCTGCGGGTCGCGTAGTACTTGGCCGAGCCGACGTACGCCACGAGCTCGCCGGTCTGGTAGTCGAGCGCCACGAGCGCGCCGTTGCGGATGTTCTTGTTCTCGAGGTTGCGCATCCACGCCGGGTAGTCGTCGAAGCCGAGCGCCTTGGCCGCGGCCGCCTGATCCTTGCGGTGCGGCGCGAGCGTCGACGCCTCGACCCACTTCTCGGCGATCTTCTGGAGGCGCAGGTCGATGGTCGTCGTGATGCGCAGCCCGCCGCGCTCGAGCTGGGGGCACGTGGTCCCGTCGACGCCGCACAGGCGCTCGGTCAGCTCGTCCCGGACGGCCCAGACGAAGTGGGGCGCCAGCCATTGCGGCGTGACCTGGCTCGCGAGGAGCACCTCGTCGCCCTCGGCGGCCCGGAACTGCGCGGCCGTGTATGTGCTGCGGGATCGCGGCGTGCGCCCCTCGGCGAGCAATGCGAGCACCTGGTTGCGCCGCTGGACGATCGTCGTGTCGTCCGGGACGACCAGGTCCGCCTCGGGACACTCGTCGTCCTCGGCGACGACCGTCTTGCACTGCTCGATCGCGTTGCGGACCAGGTCGTAATTCGACGGAGACTTCGGCAGGCTGGCGATGATCGCCGCCTCGGCAGGTGTGATGTCAGCGAGGGGCTTGCCGAAGTAGCTCTCGACCGCGGCCTTCACGCCGTAGCTCTGGTTGCCGTAGTAGTTCTGGTTGAGGTAGGCCGTGATGATCCGCTGCTTGCCGGCCTCGCCCTGGAACGCCTGCGTCACGCGGATCGACTGGATGATCTCCTTGAGCTTGCGCTCGACCGTCCGGTTCGGGTCCTGGACCAGCTCGTCGGGCAGGAGCCGTGCGCGGACCAGCTGCTGGGTGATCGTGGAGGCGCCGCGGCTGTTCCCACGCAGCGAGTCGACCCCGGCCGAGATGATCGCCATCGGATCGAAGCCCGCGTTGTCCCAGAACGTCTTGTCCTCGATGGCCGTCGTCGCGTCGAGCAGGATCGGCGGGATCTCCTCGAAGGTGACGACCTCCCGCCGTTCGTCGCCGAACCGGGCCAGCTCCGTCTTGCCGGTCCGGTCGTAGATGATCGATTCCTCGATCTGCGTGATCGTGGTGAGGTCGCTCGCTGGAGGCAGGCCCGTGGCAAGCGCCTGGTACACGCCGACGACCGCGATCGCCGCGATGGCGCCGATCCCGGCGAGGAACAGCAGGATGATCATCCCGATCCAGCCGCCCGTGGACGGGCTCTGCCGGGGTGTCCGAACGCGACGGACGGGGGCTGTGCGAGCGAAGGTCAAGTCGAGCGGACTCCGGTGGGTGGGTACAGGGCTCGGCCGCGGGGTCGCGGGCTCGCGAACGAGGCGTCGAGCCGGTCAAGGATGCCGCAAGTCGCCATCCGACGCCCGCGATCGGGTAGAAGACGGTCGGCCGGGTAGGGGTGTGGCGGGTTCCGGCCTCAGTGGACCCGGCTGGCCCCGCCGACCGCCTGCACCGGCAGCACCATCGGCTGGAGGCCGGTCCGGGCGGGGTAGTCGCGTTCGACCGCGGTCCGCAGGGCGTCGATCGCCTCGGGCCGGACGAGGTTGACCGTGCAGCCCCCGAACCCCGCCCCGGTCATCCGGGCGGCCAGGACGCCCGGCACGGACAGCGCGATCTCGACCATCGCATCGAGCTCGGGCGACACGACCTCGAACCGGTCGCGGAGCGAGGCGTGACTCGCGGCGAAGGCGACCCCGACCTCCGCGATGTCGCCGGCCTCCAGGGCAACGACCGTCTCCAGCACCCGCTGGTTCTCGGTGAGCACGTGTTCCGCGCGCCGATAGGCGACCTGGTCCATCCGCGACCGGGCCGCCGAGAGGTGGAACGGCGTGACGTCGCGCAACGAGGTGACGGCCGGGTCGTCGAGCGCGATGGCGGCCACGGCTGCCTCGCACTGGCTTCGGCGGAGGTTGTACTCGGAGCCGTCGAGGTGTCGGGCCGAGCCCGTGTGGAGGACGACGAGCCGGATGTCCTCCGGCAGCGGCACGGGACGCCACTCGAGCGATCGGCAATCGAGCAGGACCGCGGCCCCGGCGACGCCGCACGCCTCGGCGAACTGGTCCATCAGCCCGCTCTGGACGCCGACGTACTCGTTCTCCGCGCGCTGGCAAAGGCGGGCGAGGGTCGAGCGGCTCGACATCCGCGGCGACGTCGTCGAGCATCGCCCAGGCCGAGGCGAGCTCGATCGCCGCCGACGAGGACAGCCCGGCATTCGGCGGCAGGGTGGAGGCGACCACGCCGCGCAACCCCTTGAGCGGCGCGCCGGTCTCGGCGAGCGACCAGGCCGTGCCCGCGACGTAGTCCAGCCACGTGCCCTCGCGGGCGCGCCCGGCCCGCAGCCGGAAGCCGTCCCGCGAGCCGTCGTCGAGGCGCGTGAGCTCCACGCGGTCATCGCCGCTCGGCAGGTACGCGATGCGGATCTCGAGGTCGATCGCCGCGGGCAGGACGAAGCCGTCGTTGTAGTCGGTGTGCTCGCCGATGAGGTTGACCCGTCCGGGCGCGCGGACCACCCGGATGTCGCCGCGGCGACTCGCGGCCGATGGCTCGACCGCGATGAGGGCGTCCTGCATCTGACCAAGCGTGAGCGCCTCGGTCCTGGCGGACGGCCCGCCGCCCGGCGCGCTCATGAGGGATCGGGCGGGGCGTCGTCCCGTCGCTCCCATCCGGGGCTGAACAGGCGGATGAGGTGCTGGCGCTGGTACGGATGGCCCTCGAGGGCGTCCCAGTCGAGTTCGATCCCGAGACCAGGCGCGTCCGACACCGCGACGTGGCCGTCGACCGGCCGGACCGGCCGATCGACGAGCGACTGTGTCCAGTCGGCGTTGAACTCGTCGAACGTCTCCTGGACGTAGAAGTTCGGGATGCAGGCGCCCAGCTGGATTGCCATCGCGCCGCAGACCGGTCCCTGCGCGTTGTGTGGCGCCACGACCGAGAGATGGGCCTCTGCCATCGAGGCGAGCTGGCGGGTCCGCCAGAGGCCACCGAGGTGGAGCGGCTCGGGCTGGAGGATGTGGACGACGTCGTGCGAGAGCAGATCTGCGAACTGGCCGAGCGACGTGAAGCTCTCGCCCGTGGCGATCGGGACGGGCGACCGCCGCGCCACCTCGACCATCGAGCCCAACTGCGAGTGGTGGACCGGCTCTTCCAGCCAGGCGGGCTGGAACTCGGCCAGTCGATCGGCCAGCCGGAGCGCGGTCGAGGCCGTGAAGCGATTGTGGGCCTCGATCATGAGGTCGACGTCGGGACCCACCGCGTCGCGGACCGCCCGCACGATGTCGATCGAAAGATCCTCGTCGCGACGATCTTGGACCCGCCAGGCGGCGCCGAACGGATCGAACTTCATCGCGGTGTAGCCGCGCGCCGCGACCTTCCGGGCCTCGTCGGCGACGGTGTCAGGGTTGCGGTCGGTCCGGTACCAGCCGTTGGCGTAGACGCGGATCCGGTCGCGGACCTTGCCGCCAAGAAGCGCGTGGATCGGTTGTCCGGCCGCCTTGCCGACGATGTCCCAGCACGCGATCTCGACCGCGGCGACGGCGGCCATGTGGATCTGCCCGCCGTCGGTGTACACGTCACGGACCATCCGCTGGAGGAGCCGCTCGACGTCGTGCGGATCGAGGCCGATGTAGGCCTCCTGGAGCTCCTCGATCGCGGTCGCGACCGTGGCCGCGAACCCGTTGACGGTCCCCTCACCGAAGCCGGTCACGCCCTCGTCGGTGCTGACCCTGGTGAACAGCCAGTTCTTCCAGGCGTTCCCCGCGATGCGCGTCTCGACCTTCGTGATTCGCATTCACGGAGCGTAGCGCCGTGGCACGATGCACACATGGCCAGCCGTGGCTGGCCTTGAGCTCGAGGGAGGTGGCGGATGGCGCCGAGGCGGCTGACGGCGGAGCTCCTCGTCGACGGGCGCTGGGAGCTCGGTGAGGGTCCGATCTGGGACACGCAGACAGGCACGCTGGTCTGGGTCGACATCCTGGGGCAGCAGGTGCTGCGCTATCGGCCGGGCGACGAACGGGCGGTCTCGCTGCCGACGCCGCTCGATGTCGGGTCGGTGGCCGTGCGTCGCGGCGGAGGGCTGGTCGCCGCCCTAGCCGACGGCTTCTGGCTGACCGAGCCCGATTCCGAGGACTGGATCCGCTACCGCCCCGTCGAGGCCGATCAGCCCGATCTCCGCTTCAATGACGGCAAGTGCGATCCGTCCGGCCGGTTCCTTGCGGGTTCGATGGCGTACGACAAGCACGACGGTGCCGGGGGGCTGTACCGGCTCGATCCGGATGGGACCGTCGAGCGGCTCCTCACCGACGTGACGATCTCCAACGGGCTCGCCTGGACCCCGGACGGGGGCACGCTCTACTACATCGACACGCCGACGCAGCGCGTGGACGCCTTCGACTACGACCTCGCGACCGGCCGCATCTCGAACCGCCGCCAGCACATCGTCCTGCCGCCCGATGCGCCGGGCGGCCCGGACGGCATGACGATCGACACGCAGGGCGGCCTGTGGGTCGCGATGTGGGACGCATGGGCCGTGTACCGCTACGCCCCCGACGGCACGCTCGATCTGATCGTGGACGTGCCCGCCTCGCACGTCACGAGCGCGATGTTCGGCGGCCCGGATCTCGAGGACCTCTACATCACCTGCGCCTGGTCCGAGCTGACCGACGAGGAACGGGCGGCGCAGCCGCACGCCGGCAGCCTGTTCCGCGTGCGCCCCGGCTACCGCGGCTACCCGCCGGTCGAGTTCGCGGGGTAACCGGCCGTAAGGTAGGGCGGCCAAAGGCGCGCCCGAGATTGAGGACGGCAATCGGTCCGCGACGCGCCCGACGCCCGATGGCCGGGACATGGCTAGAGGCGAGTCTGCTCTCATCGAACCGACGCGAGAACGTCGGTCGACGAAGGAGCGGACCGATGAACGCAGGGGAACAGATCACCGAACAGCCGCAGGCCACGCGACGGCCATGCCTCGCTGATGGATGCGCGTGCAAGGACGCCCGGATCGTGTCGCGCCGTCGCGCGGCCTACTTCGCAGCTCGAGCGCGACTCGCCGGCCAGACGGCCGACCGGGTCATCGCCGTCGAAGCGGAGTGGTCGCTGTCCGACTCGGGCCTTCCGGCCGCCTAGCGCACGTCCGTCAGGATGTCGGCGATCCGCCACGAATCATGGAACGAGTTGTAGAGCGGGGTCGGGGCCATCCGGATGATGTCGGGCGCCCGGTAGTCGGCGATGACGCCGCGGCCGGCCAGGTCGTCGAGGACCGCGATCGCATCCGGGAAGCGCATCGAGAGCTGGGCACCGCGCGCCTCGGGATCAGCGGGCGTCAGGATCTCGACGCCGTGCGCACGCAGGAGGCCTTCGAGGTAGCTCGTCAGGCGGACCGAGCGCTCGCGCAGGGCCGGCATGCCGACCTCGTCGAAGATCGCCAGCGACTCGGCCAGCGCGACCATGTTGAACAGTGGCGCGGTCGAGACCTTCCAGGCGGCGGCGCCGGTGTCAGGAACGAACGGCCCAGTCGGATCGAACCTGTGATCGGGCGTGGCGCCCCACCAGCCGGTCAGGCGCGGGAGGTCGGCGCCGGGGCGTGTGTGGCGCTCGTGGACGAAGATCGACCCGATCGACCCCGGGCCGCCGTTGAGGTACTTGTACGTGCACCAGATGGCGAAGTCGACATCGTCGTCGTGCAGCGCGAGCGCCACGTTGCCGGCCGCATGGGCGAGCTGCCATCCGACGATCGCCCCGACCTCGTGGGCGGCCGCGGTCAGTCGCCCCACCGGGAGGGCCTGGCCGGTCGCGAAGTTGACCCCGTCGAGCAGGACGAGCGCCAGGCTCGACCCATGTTCGGCGATCGCGGCCTCGAGGTCCTCGACCCGGACCGTCTCCTCGCCCGTCCGCGGCTCCACCACCACCAGATCTGTTGCCGAGTCCAGCCAGCGCCACGCGAGGTGTCCGTCGAGCGCGTGCCGGTCGGAGGGGAAGAGCGGCGCGTCGGTGAGGAACTTCCGTCGCGCACCGTTCGGGAGGTAGAACGAGGCAAGCATCAGGTGCAGGTTGACCGTGAGGGTGTTGAGGACGGCCACCTCGGACGGTCGCGCCCCGACGATGCGGGCCATCGGCTCGCGGAACGTCTCGTCGTACGTGAACCATGGGTCGTCGGCCTCGAACCAGCCGTCGACGCCGAGGCGGGCCCAGCGATCGAGCTGCGCTTCCATCGCCGGCCGCACGGCCTTCGCCTGGAGCCCCAGCGAGTTGCCGGCCAGGTAGATCGCGGGTGGTCCGCCGGGCCCCTCCGGACCGTCGGGGAGCAGGAACCGATCGCGATAGGCGCTGAGCGGATCGGCGGCGTCGAACGCGAGCGCCTCCGCCTCGGTCCGCACGATCAGCGGATGATGTCCGGACCG
>CAWJBJ010000002.1:0-32187 GCA_963841135.1 uncultured Chloroflexia bacterium
AGATGGACTCGCGCGCCCGGCCTTCGATGACGAAGCCACAGCGCTTGTACGCACGGACGGCCCGCTCGTTGAACTCGAACACGAAGAGCGCGATCCGGTGCAGGCCCATGCCCCGAAGGCGTGGTCGAGCATCAGCTGCGTGGCCTCGGTCCCGTAGCCCTTGCCCCACATGTCCGACTCGCCGATCGTGATGTGGTAGAGCGCCGAGCCGTTGTCCGCATCGAGCTGGCTGAACGCGCACGTGCCGATCAACCGGTCCGTGGCCCGGACGTGGACCGCCATGGCCAGCGCCTCCGCACCGACGACCCGCGCGGAGAAGAACCGCTCGATCTCCTCGGTCCGCATGGGGCTTTCCTGGTAGCGAGCCAGGCGGGCGATCTCGCGGTCCGCATACCAGCGCCGGAAGGCCACCAGGTTCTCGGGGACGTGGCGACGCAGGACCACCTGGGAGCCGACGATCGACTCGGGGAACCACGTCCGATCAGCCATCGCCCGGCACGGTATACCATCCCCGGATGCGCCGCTGGAGCGAGCTGGCGGAGCGCCTCGCGGCGACCACCAGGACCTCCGAGAAGACCGCCCTGCTCGCCGAGTACCTCCGCTCCCTGACGCCCGACGCCCTGCCGATCGCGGCTGTCTTCCTGACCGGGCGGCCGTTCCCGGAGGCGGATCAGCGTGCCGTGGGCCTCGGCTGGTCCGCGATCGCCACGACGGTCGCCGAGGTCGCCGGTGTCGACCGCTCGCGCCTCGGCGAGGCCTACGACCGGCACTCAGACCTGGGTCTCGCGGTCGCCGATGTCCTGACCGGGGCCGGCCGCGAGCCCACCGGCCAGCCGCCCACGCTGCCCGAGGTCGCGGCCGCCTTCGAGGCGATCGAGGCCGCGTCGGGGCCCGCCCGCAAGACCCCCATCCTCGCGGCGTTGCTCGCCCGAGCGGATCCGCTGACAGCCAAGTACATCGTCAAGGTCCTCGGCGGCGAGCTCCGGATCGGCCTGCGCGAGGGCCTGCTCGAGGCGGCCATCGCCAAGGCCTTCGACCGCTCGCTCGAGGACGTCAAGTGGGCCGGCATGCTGACCGGCGACATCGGTCGCCTGGCGACGCTCGCGCGCGACGACCAGCTCGAGCACGCCCAGATGACCCTGTTCCACCCGCTCAAGTTCATGCTCGCCTCTCCGGCCGAGGACGCCACCGAGATCGTCCGTCGGCTCGGGCCCGAGGTCTGGGTCGAGGACAAGTACGACGGCATCCGCGCCCAGCTCCACAAGGAGGGCGCGGTCGTGCGGCTCTTCTCGCGCGACCTGCACGACGTGACGGGGCAGTTCCCCGAAGTGGCGACCGCGGCAGAAGTGCTCGACTGGGACGGGATCCTCGACGGGGAGATCCTGGGCTGGAAGGACGGGGCCGTGCTGCCCTTCGTCGCGCTCCAGACCCGGCTCGGACGCAAGGCGCCGTCGGAGGCGATCCAGGCCCAGGTCCCAGTCATCTTCGTCGCGTTCGACGCCCTGGCGCTCGGCCCCGGCGGCGGCGTGACTGTCGAACCGCTCCTGCGCGTGCCGCTCGCGGAGCGGCGGCGCCGGCTCGATGCCATCGACCTCCCGCCTGCCGACGCGGGCGGGCGGTTCGCGCGCTCGAGCCTCTCGGTCGCCGCCGACGCCGACGCGCTCGAGGTCGCGTTCCTCGCCGCCCGGGCGCGTCGCAACGAGGGCTTGATGGTCAAGGACCCGGCCAGCGGCTACTCCCCCGGCCGGCGGGGTCTCGGCTGGCTCAAGATGAAGAAGGCCCTGGCCACCATCGATTGCGTCGTGGTCGGGGTGGAGGTCGGCCACGGAAAGCGCCACGGCGTCCTGAGCGACTACACGTTCGCCGTCCGCGACACGGAGAACGACCGCCTCGTGACGATCGGCAAGGCCTACAGCGGGCTGACCGACGCCGAGATCGCCGAGATGACCCGCTGGTTCGAGGCGCACACCGTCGCCCAGTTCGGACGCTACCGCCAGGTCGAGCCGACGGTCGTCGTCGAGATCGGCTTCGACGTGATCCTCCGGTCGAACCGCCACAAGTCGGGCTTCAGCCTGCGCTTCCCGCGCATCGTCCATCTGCGGCCGGACAAGACCCCCGACGAGATCGACACGATCGAAACGGTGACCGCGCTCTACGAGGGACTGCAGGAAGGCGCCGAGCACCTGGTGACCGCGGGCGCCAGGATCGACGCCTCCGCGTCGGGCTGACCTCGCCGCGGGCGGCCGGGGAGGGTATCGTCTGCTCATGTTCGACAGTCCCGCAGGCGCCGGGTCCGCCGTCGTCCTGACCCTGTACACGGATTCATTCGTCATCAAGGGCAGCCTGGACACGCGCCAGCGGCGCGTCACCGACATGCTCAACCTCGCCGAGGACCCGTTCATCGTCCTCGCGGACGTGACGTTCGACGAGTTCGGGACCAGCGGGCGGCAGGTCCGGGCCGCCTACGCCCAGGTCAATCTCGGATCGATCCTGTTCGCCGTCGCCGACACGCCGGCTGAGCCGGCGCCAGAGCTGCGCACATACAAGATCGAGCAGCGCGCGATCGTGTCGACGCCGCCGTTCAAGGTCACCGGCCACATCCACCTGCTCGCGGAGCGAAGCCTGCGGATCGCGCTGACCGAGCTGACCGGCACGTTCCTGCCCGTGACCGAGGCGACGTACTGGTCGGACACGCTCGGCGAGCCGAGGACGACGGCCGCCATGGTCGCGATCAACCGATCCCTGGCCCAGATCGTGGCGCCCCACGAGGAGGTCGACCCGTGGGCCGGCATCGACCGGCTCGCGACGGCGTCGGAGGGCATCGTGGTCGATCCCGACGCGCAGGCCGGGCCGGGGCCGTCGTCGGCTTGGCCGGAGGACTCCCCATCGGCCCCGTCGAGCTCGTCGGTCTGGCCCGAGGGCGACTCGGCCTGGCCCGAGGCGGACCGCCCGACCGAGCGCTAGCGATCGACCGGCAGGTCCAGCCGGTCGCCCCACTCCGCCCAGCCGCCGTCGTAGACCGCCACGTCCTCGTGTCCCAGCAGCGTCAGCACGAACGCGAGCTTGGCCGCTGAGACCCCGGAGCCGTCGTAGCAGACCATGCGCCGGCCACGGCTGACGTTGTAGCCGTGGAGTTGGGCCCGCAGCTCACCGCCGTCGCGCAGTCGCTGGCCGCCCGGCTCGCTCGTCGCCCCGACGGGCACGTTGAGCGCGCCCGGGATGTGGCCGAGCCGCTTGGCGTTGCCCTCGAACCCGCGGTATTCCGCGGCGGCCCGGGCGTCGACCAGGGTCACGTCAGGGGAGCCGAGGAGGCCGCGGACGTCGGCCGTCGTGAGCCGCATCCGGTTCGGGCCGCGGAGCGTCAGCGATGCGGCGCCGGGGGTCACGATCGCGTTCGAGATCGGTCGGCCTTCCTTCACCCACTCGGGGAAGCCGCCGTCGAGGATCCTCACCGACTCGACGCCGTACGTCCGGAGGCTCCACCAGACGCGCGATGCGAACAGGCTCTGGCTGTCGTCGTAGACCACGACCGTCGTCCCGTCGCCGATGCCGAGCCGCGCCGCCACCGCGGCCATCCGCTCCGGACCGACGAGCAGGAGCGAGTCCCGCGAGTCGTCGGCTTCGATGAGGTCGGTCCGCCAGTCGAGGTAGACGGCGCCCGGGATGTGGCCCGTCGCGTAGACCGTCGGGCCCGTGCCGTCGGGTCGCCACCGGGCGTCGACGACCCGGAGGCCGGGCCCATGCAGCCGTTCCGCCAGCCAATCGGTCGTGGCGAGGTGCTCAGGTCGGGCCAGGCCACTCATCGTCGGTATGATACGGCCGTGGTCGCCCCGTTCTCGCCCGACCCGGAGCGACTCGCGGCTGTGCGCGACGCGCTCCCGTCGCTGGGGGCCGGGATCTACCTGAACACAGGCTCGGTAGGCCCCATCCCGGCCGAGTCCGCGGCCGCCATGGCGGACTTCGCCGCGTGGGAGCTGACGACGGGTCGCGCTCATGTCGACGCGTGGGAGGAGGCCCTGCAGCGCATGGCCGAGGCGCGCGCCTCTGTGGCGGCGGTCCTGACCACTGATCCCGCGGCGATCGCCCTGACCCACTCGACAACAGACGGCATGAACGCGATCACGGCCGCGATCCACTGGCAGCCCGGCGACCGCGCCATCACAACGCGCCTGGAGCATCCCGGCGCGCTCGGCCCGCTCTACGCGCTGCGGTCCCGCGGGGTCGAGGTCGACCTCGTCGACATCGGCGATGGCGGCGACGACGCCCGGACGCTCGCGGAGGTCGAAGGCGCCATGACGCCGCGCACGCGGTTGGTCATCGCCTCGCACGTCGCCTGGTCCACCGGGGCCGTGCTGCCGATCGCGGCAATGGCCGATCTCGCCCACGCCAGCGGCGCGCTCATCGCGATCGATGGCGCCCAGAGCGCGGGGGCCGTCCAGGTCGACTTCGATGCCACGCGGGCCGACGCGTACGCGATCGCGGCCCAGAAGTGGCTGCTCGGCCCGGAGGGTATGGGCGCGCTCGCGGTCCGGCCCGAGCTGATCCCGCGGCTCCAGCCGGCGTTCGCGGGCGCCATCAGCTTCGCGAAGGTCGACGCGCTGGGCACGGCCGACTTCCAGCCCGATGCCCGCCGGTTCGAGTGGGGAACGTTCCACCGGCCGTCGGTCGTGGGCATGGCTCGCTCGATCTCGTGGCTCTCGATGTACGTCGGGCTCGACTGGGTGTACGCGCGGGGGGCGTCGACCGCGCGCCGGGCCGCTGAGCGACTGGCCGGCATCCCGGGCGTCGAGATGCTCACGCCGCTCCACCAGATGGCCACGCTGGTGACGTTCCGGATCGCCGGCTGGACAGCGGCGGCGGCGCTGGCCGAGCTCGGCTCTCGGGTGTTCGCGATCGCCCGGACGATCGACTCGCTCGACGCGCTCCGGATCAGCGTCGGCTTCTTCAGCTCGGACGAGGAGCTGGAGCGGTTCGCCGAAGCGGTGGCGCTCCTGGCCGCGCACACGCCGGAGACCCTGCCGCCACGCCGGACACTCGCGATCCTGGGTGGCTGAGGTGCCCGCCACGCGTGAGGGCGCCACCGGCGGGCCCATGCGCGGACCGGGCGACCGGCCGGTCCGTCGGCGCACCTGGGCCGAGGTCCGCTGGCGCCAGTTCCGGAACGCGCCTCGTCCCGTCGTCCGGGCCGTGGCGGCCAGCCTGGGCGTGGCGATCGTGCTCGCGAGCGCCTACCTCGCGTATGACGTGGCGCTGAGCCGCGGCGCGGCGCTGCCGGGCGGCGATCTCCGGGTGCTGGCCGTCTCGCTCTATGTCGCCACTGTGCTGGTCGCCGGTTCCGTGCTGACCTACCTCGTCGTGCCGCAGCCGACGGGCTCGGGCACCGTCGCACGACGATCCGCCTGGAGCGCCGCGCTCGGATTCTTCGCGGCCGTGCCCATCGCCTACCTCGTCATGGTCGTCGCCGTGCAGATCATCCGCCCGTTCCTGGGTTGACGAGCGGCCCGCAATCGTCGGGCGGGACGGCGAAGGTCTGGACAGCACCGGTACCATCCTCCGGTATCGTTGGTGACCCGCAAGGTCGAAGGTCTGGTAACCGCCCTTTCACTGAAGCAGGATCTCGATCGAGGCCCGCGTTTGTCCGTCGACGAGCAGCAACACGTCGCGCTCCCAAAGTTGTTCGGCGCGCCCGCGTACGCGCGCCCGCTTCCGGTCGTCGAGCCGGCGGCGCGCCCGTTCGACCGCGACGAGCTCCCCATCGAGGCGGCGATGACCGACGAGGAGCGAGAGTTCGCCGAGGGGATGCCCGCCCGCGCCTATGGCATGGGACCGTATGGGGCGAAGATGGAGAGCGCGGGCAACGGCGTCACCATCGATGCGCGGCCCCTCAGCCTGCGGAAGATCGCCGGACGCCTCCTGGGAGGCCACTGACCCATCGCCCGACGCCGGGTGTAGCATCGCGGCGGGGGAGTAGCTCAATGGTCAGAGCGGCGGGCTTATATCCCGCTGGTTCCAGGTTCGAATCCTGGCTCCCCTACCAACCAGACCCGGGTCGAGCGCGTCAGCCGCGCGGCTTGACCAGCTTCACGAGTCGAGCCTGCCGAGCGTCGCTCAGGCTGCGCTGACGGGGGAGCGCCTCGAGCCACGCCGGAACCTGATCGACTGTGATGAGTGCGCACCCGGGCGTGCGGGCGATCGTCGTCGGCGGGCCTACCACGGCGGGGTGGACCCGGACGACGAAGTCCTGGTCGTTCTGGTTGAGCCAGCGCCGGAGGCGCTCGACATCCCGCATGGCCACCACGAGGTCATCCTCGGTCACGACCCGCGTCTCGTGCACCGCGGCGAGACCGAACGCGCCGGCGAGGAGCGTCGGCCCGGGTCGCCCGTCGTCGAGGGTCAGGCCCCTGGAGAGCACGACGCCGTCGGGCAGGATCCGCGAGAGCCGATCGCCACGACCGTGCCACGCTCGTTCGATCGCGGCGACCGTCCGGGCCAGCCGGTTCGTGCCGACGACGACGAACGCGCCCGGGATCGTGAACGCGACAGCGAAGACCGGGATCCCGGGATCCGACAGACCCACGCCGGGACGGATCGCCGCGGCGATCGCGGACAGGATCGGCGTGCTCCACGCGACGTAGGCGAGCCACAGGCCGCCGAACACGAGCAGGCCACCGACGAGGGTGCCGCCCATGACCAAATCACGGCCGTTCTGGTGGTGGACGGCCGTGGTGGGGAGATGCATGTCGATATGGTGGCGCGCCGCCACGCCGGTGCGTATGCCCCCAGTGGGGTATGCGGGCGTGGGCCTGTCGGGCCAGCGACCGCACCGGACCCACCATGACCTCACCACCGCGTTGTCCGGACGCACCAGGAGCCGGATCGACAGCGTCGGGTCGTTCGGGGCCACCCGGACCCCCGTACCATTGCTGGACCCCTCCCGGCACGGCCATCCTCGGGCTGGCACGACTGTGCCCTGATGGAGGCATGCCCCTTGTTGGTCGGGTTCCAAGCGCGATCTGGACGAACGGCGCGGGCGCCGCTCGGCGCGCTGCTGGCCGCGATCGGGCTCGTCCTGGCCATCGCAGCTCCGGCCATCGGCGCCGGACCCGTCCTGTTCGATCCCGTCGTGGACCCCCGGACGGCGACCCCGCAGACCGACATCAACCTGCACGTCACCTACGCCGACCCCTCCGGCGAGGGCGGACCCGATGTCGAGGTCACGATCGGAGGGACCACGCGGCGCATGCACAGCGACCCCGGGTCTCATCAGTGGAAGACCGGCGTCGGCTACCACTACCGATGGACCGCGACGCTGCCCGTCGGCACGCACCAGGTCACCTTCCAGGCCGAGAACAACGACCACGAGACCGTGAAGATCTCGGCTGGCACGATCACGGTTGCCCTGCCGGCGACGCCGACCCCGAAGCCCACGCCGACCCCCAAGCCCACCGCGACGCCGACGCCGACACCGAAGCCGACGGCCACTCCGGCACCGACCGCCAAGCCCACGCCGAAGCCCACGCCGAAGGCGACACCGAAGGCCACGCCGAAGCCGGCAGCCGATCCGACGCCACGTCCGCGCGCCACGGCCAAGCCCACGCCGAAGCCGACGCCCAAGCCCGTCGCCAACGCCACGGCGGAGCCCGACGTCTCGACGGCGCCGCTCGCGCCTGCCACCCCGGCCGTCGCGCAGTCGCCGGAACCGACCGCCGCCCCATCGGCGTCGCCTGCACTCGTCGCGCTGGTCCCCGGGAGTACGGACGAAGGCGCGAACACGGGCGGCTCGACGCGTACGACCGGTGGCGGTGGCAAGCCGCCGGCCGGCCCGTCATGGGGTCCCCTCTCGAGCGCCCTCGCGGCACTCGGGTTCGACATCCCCGATCTGCCGACGATGCCACTCGTCCCCACCGTCGTCACCACGACCGGCGTCGCCGCTGCCTCGATGGCCATGGGGCTGTTCGGTCGCCGTCGTCGCCAGGATGACGAACCCGATCTCGAAGCCGCCATGCTCGCCGCGCAGGCGGCCGAAGGCGTCGGCATCGACGGACGTCCTCCGGTCGCGCCCGGCTGGGCCGACCCGACCGGCCAGGATGCGGGTCGCGACGGTGAAGAGCCAGCTCCCATCGAATACGACGAGAACGTAGCCTCGTCGGAGGCTGAGGCGGCGATGCCTCGGTGGCGCCGCCCATCGCTCCTGCAGGCCCGCAAGGCGGATCCGCTGCGCGCCGAGCCGGCGGCTCCGCGGCTCTTCTTCGATCGCGGTCTCAGCGGGACCCTCGCCGGGCACGAGCGACGTCTCGTGCGCTACACGGTCGTCCGGCTGCTGGACACCCCCGACGAGCTGCGCGGCCGCGAGATCGGCGCGCTGGGCGAGGGCGACGAGGTCGAGCTCCTCGAGCGCCAGGGTGCGTACTGGCTCGTCGCCTGCCCCGATGGCGGACGCGGCTGGATCCACAAGATGACCCTCGGGGCGACCGTCGGCGGCCAGGTGGCCGACGCCCCGTCCGCCACCCTGCCGATCGCCGCCGACAGCTGGACGATGGGCGATGACGTCGACGAGGACGTGCTGGCCGCCTATCTCGCCTCGCGGCGCCGCCACGACTAGACGGCGAGCCTAGGTTCGAGCCGGCTCCCGTCGCAGCACGATGATGTGCTGGTGGGCGATGTTCGGGACGAACGCCCTCGGATAGCCATACGGTCGGAGGCGGGTCCCCGCCTGATACCAGACGAGGTCGCCCTTGGGCACGAAGCCGGCCGCCGACGCCCGGCCCGCGAGGTCGGCACCGGTGAAGAGGTACCGGCCCTCCTGGTAGGCGTCACGGACGATCACCACGGCATACCGGCCCGGGCGCAGGACGCGGGCCATCTCCCCGAACGCCGCCTCCATCCGGTCCAGGAACGTCGGATAGTCCGCCGAGTTCGCGAGGTCGGCCGGGGAGTCGGTCACCATCGCGTAGTCGGTCCGACGGTTGGCGTGCGTCTCGGCGAGCCGGCCGCCCGCCATCGTCAGCGGCAGCTGGATGTTGTAGGGCGGGTCGGTCGCGATGAAGTCGACCGAGGCCTCCGACATCGTCGGCAGGATCGCGAGGGCATCGCCGAGGCGGAGCTCGCTGCCCGATGGATCGAACGAGCGCGGCCCGCCCGGATCGGCCGTTCCGAGGTCGGCGATGAGCGGGCCGGCCCCGTCTCGCTGGCCCGCGAGCTCGAGGACGATCCCTTCGTACACCGCCGCCCAGCGCGGCTCGAGCTCGATGCCGATGGCGCGTCGCGGGCCGCGCGCGATCGCCGCCCCGATCAGCGTCCCGCCGACCCCCGCGAACGGGTCCAGGACGAGCTCACCGGTCTTGGTGAAGAACTCGATGAGCCGCGCCATCAGCCGTGGCGGCTTGTTGGCCCCGTGCGCCTTCCGGGCCGCGTGGCCGAGCTCCGACGGATAGGCCGTGGTCAGGACCGACTTCGTGAAGTAGAGCCACTCCTCGCCGCTCAGCTCGTTGAGCGAGTTGTCCGGGTGTGGGGCGGCGCGGCCTTCGGTCATCGCCGCCCAGCCTAGCCGAGCCTCGCGGGCCGCGCGGGTCGTCAGGGGGCGGCGTGGGCGCCCGCGACGGGGTCCATCCCATGCGGGCTCGGCTCGCCGTGACCATGGCCTCCCGCCGCGCTGGCCACGGCCAGGGTGGTCGCGAGGAAGAGGATCCCGACGATCGGCACGCCGGCCACCAGCCCCGCCGCGCCGGAGCGACTGGTTCGCCTCGGGACCGACGAGCGCCGGGATCCGATCGTCGCGAACGCCAGGATCCCGACCAGGATGCCCTGGAAGATGACCGTGGTCAGGTCCGGGACACCGATCGCCTCGGGACGCCACGGCTCGCTGCCGACCGGCAGCCCGAGGGTGCGGGACCCGAGCCACGCACCGACGATCGCCACGTTCCCGACGATCCCGACCCAGGCGACCGCGTGGCTGCGACGCACGGCGTACGCCACGGCCCAGCCTGCCTGGAAGAGGGCCGCCCAGTAGAACCCGAGGCCGAGGTCGCCGAGCTCCTCGACGTGGGAGGGCCCCGCCGCCAGGTGGATGGCCGCCGCCCCCAGCGACAGCGCAACCGCCACGGCGACGGGGATGGAGAGGGCGAGCGGCCGCTCGATCGGGGTCGTTCCCGGCCCCGTCCCGGTGGGGACGCCGAGCGCCACGACTCGGCGCTGGTGGGCCGCAACGGCCAGGAACAGGGCACCTGTCAGGACCAGGACGACCGCGGCGGCCAATTCGATCGCCGCGTGCGCCGCGTGCCCGGTCACGATGCCACTCCTCGGATCACGATCGATCGGCTAGACGCGGGCCGGTGCCGATCCGCGAGCCATGAGCGCAACGCCGAGGCTGACCACGGCGACCGCCGCGTGGATCAGGTGGATGACGCCGTTCGCGGGCACGGAGAACAGGCCGAACAGGGTGGGGCTGACGAGGACGGCCACGAAGATGATCACGTACAGGATGCCGAACCCGAGCATCGCGTCGACCTGCTGCGATCCGCGCAGACCGAATGCGATCAGGAGCGCCAGGGCTCCCGTCCCGAGGTGGACGATGTTGTGCAGGCTGTCCGTTGGGACCAGCGCGCCAGGGGCGCTGCCGACCAACGGCGTGGAGAGGAAGCCCAGGAGACCGGTCGCGATCAGCACGATCCCGGCGACCGTCGCCCAGGCTTTGACCATGTTGCCCATTTGTTGACACCTCCGTTTGGCAGCGCTGCGAGGCGCCGGGAGACTCGGCCGATCCGGGGACTTCTCGGAACCGCGTCGCACCGGGTATACGTGATCCCCGCAACGCTGGATCATCGGGTCGTTGGAGCGGCCTAGAATGGTTTCCATGCCCGGCCGGTACACGAGCGCGCGGTATGTGGGACGCGAGAGCGCGTTTGCGCGGCTTGCCACGGTTCTCGACGATGCGACCAGCGGTCAAGCGCGGGCGATGTTGCTCAGCGGTCCGGCCGGCGTCGGCATCAGCCGATTCCTCGACAAATCCATCGAGCGCATCGGTGGCCTCTCGGAACCGATGCAGGTCCTGCGGGGCGGGGCGATGCCCGCCGGGACGGACGAGCCGTACGGTCCCGTGATCCGGGCCGTCGGGCCGGCGCTCGACGGCCTCTCGGACGACGAACTCGATGCCGTCCTCGGGCCGGCGAGCGGCGACCTGGCACGCATCCTCCCGGCCGTGGCGACGCGGCTCGATTCGTCGGGACGGTCGCGTCCCCCCGGTCGCTCGGGGGCACCCGAGCGACGCCAGGCGAGGGTGCTCGAGGGCGTGCTCGGCATGCTTGGCCGGCTGGGGGAGCGTCGACCGATCGTGCTGGTCCTCGAGGATGTCCATCGCGCCGATGCCGCGACGCGGGCGCTCGTGACATTCCTGGCCGGGATCGCGACCGACCAGCAGCTCGCCCTGATCGTCTCGGATCAGCCCGACATCCTGCCGCGCGACGACCCGTGGGTCAGCGCCGTCGCGTCGATCGCAGCGGCGCCGCGACCGCTCGAGCGACTGAGCCTGCCGCTGCTCGACCGGGGCGAGCTGGCGGCCCTGATCGAGGGGATCGAGGGCGAGCGTGCATCGGCCAGCCTGCTGCTGCTGGTGGCCGAGCGGTCGGGTGGCAGCCCGCTCGTCGCCGAGGAGCTTCTCGCCGCCCGCCGCGAGCTGCCCTCGGCGTCGCTCACCGGCTCGCTCGACGAGCTGGTGATGAGCCGGCTCGCGGTCCGGTCGCTGGAGTGCCGGCGCGTGCTGCGGCTCATCGCCCCGGCCGGTCGCCCGCTCGACCCCGAGCAGTTGGCGGCGGTCGCCGCCGACTTCGAGGTCGAGACCGATCGCCCTGCTCCGCGCACGGCGAACGTACTGCGGCGGGGGAGCGGCGTACTCGACGCCGACCTGACGGCTGGGCTCGAGGAAGGCCTGAAGCACGGGTTCCTGGTCCAGCGCGACGGGGCAGTCGGCTTCCGTCACGAGCTCATCGGGGCCGCGGTCGAACGCGACCTGCTCCCACTGGCATTGACCCGCCATCACGCGGCCCTGGCGGCGGGCATCGGGGATCTCCCGGCCGCGGCTGCACGCCATTGGCTCAGGGCGCACGACGATGCCGCCGCCCGCGAGGCCGCGATCGAGGCCGCCGCGATCGCCGCGGAGCGGCATGCCGCGGCCGACGAGCTGGAGGCCCTCGAGCTGGCGCTGTCGTTGAGCGACCGGGTCAAGGGCTACGACCGGAACAAGCGTCGCTCGGAGCGGCCGGCCGCCATCCGTGCCTCGGACCGCGCCGACCTGCAGGAGCGCGCCGCGATCGCGGCGTTCTCGATCGGCCGGACGTCGCGAGCGACCGCCTACCTCGAGTCGGCGATCGGCGCGCTCGACGCCCGACGGGACCGCATCCGCGTCGGCCTGCTGTACGACCGGCTCGCGCAGGTCCGGCGCGCCGCCGGCGACTCGGTCGCGGCACGGTCCGCGGCACAGCGGGCGGTGGACCTCATCCCGCGGGAGCCCAGCCCGGAGCGGGCCACGGTCCTCGCGACGCTCGCGCAGCTCTACATGGTCGACGGCGTCTTCTCGGATGGGCAGCGGGTCGCCCGCGAGGCGATCCGCGTGGCGCGCGCCTGCGATCCCGTGGCCCGCGACCAGGACATCCACGCAACGACGACGCTCGGGGTCGCGCTCGCCTGGGGCAGCGATCCCAACGCGGCCATCGAGCTCCTCCGGGAGGCGGAGGCGGCGGCGCGCGAGATCGAGGATCCGGATGCGCTTTTCCGCGTCACCGCCAACCTCACGACGGTCCTCGACCTTGTCGGTCAACGGGCGGAGGCGGTCGATGTCGCGTATCGGGGGATCGAGGACGCGAAGCGGGCCGGGCTCGAGGCCGTCTACGGCAACTTCCTGGCGGGCAACGTCACCGAGTCGCTGATCCTCCTCGGCCGCTGGCCAGAGGCGAGACGCCTGAGCGCGCGGGCACTGGCGTGGCGCCCGGTCGGCGTGGTCTTCCTGATGACGCTGGTCCAGCTCGCGGTCATCGAGATCGAATCGGAGGCGGGCGCCCGGGCGGCGCGGCTGCTGGGTCAGACGGTGCTCGAGTTCGATGCCCTTCGCGAGCCGCAGCTCGCCGCGCCGTACTACCTGGCCGCGGCGTCCTACGCGCTGTGGCGGGGCGACGTGGCGGACGCCAGCCGGTCGGTGGAACGGGGCTGGACCGTGGTCCGCGCCACCGAGGAGTGGGTGCTCGCGGCCCGGATGGCCGCGATGGTCACCCAGGTGGACGCCGCGATCGCGGCCGAGGCTCACGAGCAGCGCCAGCTCGCCCCGCTCGCCGCCGCGCGCTCCAGGACCGCCGAGGTCCTGCGGATGGCCGTGGGCATGGTCGAAGCCGGCGGCGCCCCGCCGACCGCAGGGTCACGCCGGGTCGCGGACGCCTACCTCTCGACCGCGCGCGGGTTCCAGCGGCGACTGGAAGGTGACGACGATCCGGCGGTCTGGGCCCGGGTCGCCACGATGTGGCAGGGGTTGTCGGCGCCGTACGAGGTCGCGCTCGCGCGCTGGCGACAGGCCGAGGCCACGATGGCCGCCGACGGAGCGCGCGCGGGGCGGACCCGTGCCCGCAAGCCATTGCTTGAATCGGCGCGGCTCGCGGTCGGACTCGAGGCACGGCCGCTGCTGCGGAACCTGCGCGAGCTGGCCGGACGAGCGCGGATCGACCTTCCGGAGGATGTGGATCAGTTGCTGGCGGAGCCGGCGCCCACCCCGCCCGTGGCGACGGCCTCGGGCCTGACCGCGGTCCCGGTGGGAAAGGCCGATGGCGCGGCGACCAACGGCCGGTCCGCCCTGGTCCGGACGATCGCCGGCGACCCGATCCCCGGCGGCCCCCGTCCCGACCCCTTCGGCCTCAGCGGGCGGGAGCGCGAGGTCCTGGTCCTCGTCGCCCAGGGCCGGACGAACCGGGAGATCGGCGAGCGGCTGTTCATCAGCCAGAAGACCGTCGGCGTGCATGTCGGGAACATCCTCGCCAAGCTCGAGGTGTCGGGCCGCGTCGAGGCGGCCGCGGTGGCGATCCGGCTGGGGCTGACCGATCAGCCCGAGGCGCGAGGGGTGGGCGCCCGTCACGGGCCGTAGCTTCAGAAGGCCCGTGGACGCCAAAAGACCCGGAGGGAGGGTCTCCGGGTCTAGTGGATCGCCGATGACCTTGTCCGGATGGGCTCCGGGCGAGGAAGCGAAATGAGGCAGCTAGATAAAAATGATCCCTAGCGCCACTTGACGCCGGCCGCGAGGGCCAGCGCAACCGCGACGAGCGGTCCGATCGTGACGGCAAGCCGGAAGGCTCGCGTCGCGTAGTCCTTGATCATCGTTGGGCTCCCGATCTCAGTGCCTGTGGATCGATGCGCGATGACGACCACCCTTGGATAAGTCAAGGGAGGTGGACTGCGAGCCTATGGCCCAGCGTGGTGCGTTTCAACCGGGCTGATGGTACTGGTGGCAACTGGTACTCCCCGGCCGCTCCGGCGACGCGGAAGCCGACGCCGCGGTAGATTCCGGGCACCACACCGGCGGCATCACCGCCTCTTCCTGACACGAAAGGGGTCCCCCGGCCCATGCGTCCGAACCGCCTCATCCTGCTCGCTCTCGCCTCGTCACTGGCCGTGGTGGCATGCGGCGGCGCGTCCGCCGGCTGGACGTACGAACCGGCGCCGACGGCGACCCCCGTCCCGAGCGGCGGAGCCTCGGGGGGAGCCTCGGCCCAACCGTCGGGATCCGCCGCGCCGTCCGCCGCGCCGTCGGGCTCCGCAGGAGCCTCGGGCCAGCCGTCGGGATCGGCCGGCACCTCCGCCGCCCCCTCGGGCTCGGCCGCGCCCTCGGGCTCGGCTGCGCCCTCGGGCTCGACGGTCAGCATCGCCGCCGCGGCCATCGCCTTCGCGCCAACGACCCTGACGGCGAGCGCCGGGGCGCCCTTCACCCTGGAGTTCGACAACCAGGACGCGGCCATCCCGCACAACGTGGCGATCAAGGACGGCTCGGGCGCCCAGGTGTTCATCACCGACACCTTCCCCGGTCCCGAGAAGCGCACCTTCGAGGTGCCCGCCCTGACCGCGGGGAGCTACCCCTTCGTGTGCACCGTGCACCCCAACATGACCGGCACACTCACGGTCCAGTAGGTCGAGGAGACGGATGGCCGCGGGCGGCGAACAGATCTGCTACGCGGACGCATACGCGCGGACCGTCGAGGCTCGCGTCGTCGCGGTCGACTCGGGGGACGCCCACCTCGTCACCCTGGATCGGACCGTCTTCTATCCCGGTGGCGGCGGACAGCCATCGGACCGCGGCCTGCTGCTTCGCTCGGCGGACGGCCGCTCGTGGACCGTCCGGGGCGCGCGCAAGTCCGGCGGCGAGATCGTCCACGAGCTGGAGCCCGATGCCGGCGACCCGCCGGCCGTCGGGGACAGGGTCCAGGTCGACCTCGAATGGGCCCGGCGGCTCACGCTGATGCGGACGCATACCGCGCTCCATGCCCTATGCGGCGTCGTGTGGCGCGACTACGGCGCCCAGGTCACCGGCGGCAACATGGAGCCGGGGTCGGGCCGGATGGACTTCGAGTTCGAGCGGATGAGCGGCGATCTCGTCGACGCCATCGAGGCCACGGTCAACACCGAGCTGGCCGCGGCGCGGGACGTCCGGGTCAACGTCCTGCCGCGCGAGGTGGCCTTCGCGATCCCGGACCTCATCCGGACGAAGATCAACCTGCTCCCCGAGGGCATCGAGGAGATCCGGACGATCGAGATCGTCGGGCTCGACCTGCAGGCGGACGGCGGCACGCACGTCGCGAACACGCGCGAAGTCGGCGGCATCCGCGTGACCGGATACGAGTCCAAGGGACGGATCAACAAGCGCATCCGCATCGAGCTCGTCGACCCGATCGCCGAAGCCTGAGCGGAGATCCCGGGACGTCTCGGCCCAGTGTCGCGGTTCTAGACTGATCCGATGGATCTCGATCTCGCCACCCAGTTCGACCTCGCGCTCCGATTGCTGGTCGCTGCGACGCTCGGCGCCGTGATCGGCCTCGAGCGCGAGATCCACGATCACCCCGCGGGCATGCGCACCCATCTGCTCGTGTCGCTCGGCTCGTCGGCGTTCACGGTGCTGTCACTCGTCGCCTTCCCGGCCGCGGGCGCCGACCCGGCGCGCATCGCGGCCCAGGTCGTCTCCGGCGTGGGTTTCCTGGGAGCCGGCGCGATCCTCAAGGAGGGCGCCACGATCCGCGGGCTGACGACCGCCGCGAGCCTGTGGGCGGTGGCCGCCGTCGGGATGGCCGCCGGGGCCGGTGCGTGGGGCGTTGCCGTCGTCCTGACGCTCATCGCCGTTCTGTCACTGTGGCCGCTGCGGGTCATCACGGAACGATTGGTCGGGCGCCGGGAACACCAGGTTCGTGCCGAGCTGACCGCCGCCGATCCGCACCGGCTGGGCGCGGTGGTCGACCTGATCTCCGGCCAGGGTGGGACGATCGCCCACCTGTCCTCGTCTCACGCCCCGGGCGGCGGACTGACGACCACGGTCGAGGTCCGGGTCACGAACGTCGCCGCGGGTGCCGCTCTTGTGGGCGCGCTCGCCGACCTCGAGGGCGTCGAACTCATCGAGGCGCGGACCGTCGGCGACTGATCCGATCCGGGCTGGCAGCGGCCCACCCCGATGTGTCACGATCGGCGGCGATGCCGGGTCTGCCCGTTCCCGTTCTGGCGAGCCCACTGATCCGTCGCGTCGCCTGGCACATCCGCCGCGTCGGCGGCCAGCTCGACCGGCGCTTCTTCCTGTCGCTCGCCGAAGGGATCATCGCGACCGTCATCGTCGCGGCGGTCATCATCACGCTGCTCGAGAAGTCCTGGACGTTCGAGTCGGTCTTCGACTCGTTCAATTGGGGGATCGCCACGGTGCTCGGCCAGGGCGATGCCGCATTCGCGACGTCGCCCGGCGGCCGCGTCGTCGGGTGGTTGCTCATCCTGTTCGGGGTCGCCATGCTCGGCATGATCACCGGAGCCCTCGTGGCGATGGTCATCGATTTCCTGTTGAAGGAGGGCCAGGGGTTGGGAGCGTCCGGCTACAAGGACCACATCGTCGTCTGCGGCTGGAACACGACCGCTCGCGACCTCATCCAGGAGCTGCGAGGGGACGACTACAAGCAGAAGGTCGTGGTCCTCGCGGAGCTCGACAAGAACCCGGCCGGTGACGGCGTGTACTTCGTCCGGGGGGATTCGACCAACGCCGAGGACCTCGGGCGGGCCGGCATCGAGGAAGCCTCGGCGGCGCTCGTCTTCCCGGCGGATGCATCGGACAACGCCGACATGCACTCGATCCTGACCGTCATGGCGATCGAGTCCCTGGCCCCAGCGGTCCGGACCGTGGCGGAGGTCAACAACCCGCGCCACGAACCCCACTTCCGCCGTGCTGACGTGGACGAGCTGCTCGTCACCTCGAAGGTCGCGTCACATCTGCTGGCTCGCTCGGCGCTCTACCCGGGCCTCTCGAGCATCGTCACCGACATCGTCTCGGGCGGCGAGGGCTCCGAGCTGTACCGGATCACCTTGCCAGACGAGTACATCGGACTCTCGATCAACGACGTCGCCGCGCGGTTGCGCGAGGACCATCGCGCCACCCTGCTGTCGATCAACCGCGGCGGGCATGCGTTCGTCAATCCGGAGGCCGACTTCCGGCTCGAGCCCGAGGATGACGCGGTGGTCGTGGCCGAGTCGCTCGGGACGCTGGCGCCACTCAAGATGCACGACATGATGTCGGCTGCGTCGACGAAGACCGCCTCGGTGGTGCCCAGCGCGTAAGGGGCACCGGCCGGCCCACGGTCGTCGGATGCGCTCGTCCGTGCGCCCGATCCTCGCCATGTGCGCGTGAGAGCGGCACGGGACGAGTCGACGCGGCGGCGCCAAGGGAGGAATGGCGGTATTGCACGCTCAGCTGAGCGTCTCGCGTCGCCGAATCCTCATCAGAAGGCCGTCCGCGCGCGCATCTGGCGGACCCTAGTCAGCCGCGTGCCGGCCACACGAGCATCTGGCAAGAACGTCGCCAACGCACACGTCGCAGGCGCGCGCGAGCGCCTAGGGTTTCGCTCGGTTACAGCGCCTTGACGGCCGCCGTCAGCGCGGCCAGCCCGTCCTTCGCATCGGCGAAGAGCATGCCGGTCTTGGGGTCGGCGTAGAGCTCGTTGTCGATGCCGGCGTAGCCGCGACCCATCGAGCGCTTGATCACGACGATGGACTTCGCGTGGTCGACGTCCAGGATCGGCATCCCCGACACCGGCGATCCGGGCCGACGCGCGGCCGGGTTCGTCACGTCGTTGGCGCCGATGACCAGCGCCACGTCGCAGCGGTCGAACTCGGGGTTGATGTCGTCCATCTCCTTCAACTGGGGATAGGGGACGTTCGCCTCGGCCAGGAGGACGTTCATGTGCCCCGGCATGCGGCCGGCGACCGGGTGGATCGCGTACTTGACGTCGACGCCCCGCGACTCGAGCAGCTCGGCGAGCTCACGGACGGCGTGCTGGGCCTGGGCCACTGCGAGGCCGTAGCCCGGCACCACGATCACGGAGTTGGCGTACGCGAGCTGGATCGCGACGTCGTCCGCGCCGATCTCGCGCACCGTGCCACCGCCGGCCCCGGTCGGGGCCACCGTGCCCTCGCCGCCGCCGAACCCGCCGATCATGATGTTGAGCACCGATCGGTTCATCGCATCGGCCATCAGGTTCGTCAGGATCGCGCCCGAGGCGCCCACGAGGGCGCCGGCGATGATGAGGACCGGGTTGTTCAGCACGAACCCGGCCATCGCGACGGCCGTGCCCGTGAACGAGTTGAGCAGCGAGATCACGACCGGCATGTCGGCGCCGCCGATCGGCAGCGTCATCGTGACGCCGAACACGAGCGAGGCGGCCAGGATCAGGAACATGACCGGCACGCTCAGGTTGCCGATCCACAGGTAGAGCGCGCCGGCGACGACGATCAAGGCCAGCCCGAGCGTCACGAGCTGGCCGCCCGGCACGCGGACCGGGCGCGAGGGCGTGATCTTGAGCCCCATGAGCTTGCCCGACGCGATGAGCGAGCCCGTGAACGTGATGCTGCCGATGACGATGTCGAGGACGGTGGCGACCCCGATCTGCGGCGAGGGCACCGCGCGCAGGCCGATGTAGTCGTCGATGGCGATGAGCGCCGCCGCGCCGCCGCCCACTGCGTTGAACAGCGACACCAGCTGGGGCATCGCGGTCATCTTCACGGTGCGGGCCGTGTACAGGCCCAGGCCGCCGCCGAGAGCGATGCCGACGACGATGATCGCCCACGCGATCAGGCTCACGCCGTCGCTCTCGGGCTGGAGCTCGCGCGCGAAGATCAGGACCGCGGTCGCTCCGATCGCGACGGCCATGCCGCCGGCCGACACCAGGTTGCCGTTCCGTGCAGTGGCCGGCGAGTTCATCCGGATCAGGCCAAGGACGAAGGCGACCGCGCCCGCCAGCCAGGCGATGCGGACGATGACCTCGATGATGCCGAGGGTGGTCACGCGCTACGCCTCCGCCTGATCGGCCGGCTTGGGGGCGACGGGCTTCTTCCGGAACATCTGCAGCATCCTGTCGGTGACGACGTAGCCGCCGACGACATTCATCGTCGCGAACGCCACCGCGATGAGCGACAGCAGCTGGCTGAGCGGATCGGTCGCCTCGGCGGCGATGAGCATGCCGCCGACCAGCACGATCCCGTGGATGGAGTTCGCGCCGGACATCAGCGGCGTGTGCAGGGTCGCGGGGACCTTGCTGATCACGGCGAATCCGACGAGGATCGCGAGCGTGAACACGGTCAGCGCGTTCAACAGGTCCTGGACTTCCTGGGTCATGCCTTGCCTCCGGCATCGGCCGCCGGGGCCGGCTCGAGCAGCTTCTTGACGGCGTCCGACAGGACGTCGCCGCCGTGGCTGATGACGGTCGACTTCGTGACCTCGTCCTCGAAGTCGAGGTTGAGCGCGCCGTCCTTGACCATGCCCAGGAGCAGCGCCGAGATGTTCCGGGCGTAGAAGGCGGACGCGCCGGCGGGCATCGATGCCGGGAGGTTGTCGGGGGCGATGATCGTAACGCCGTTCGGTGTCTCGACCGTCTCGCCGGCCTTGGAGAGCTCCACGTTCCCGCCGAGCGAGGAGGCCGCCATGTCGACCAGGACCGAGCCCGGCTTCATCTTGCCGACGGCCTCGCCGGTGACGAGGAGCGGCGGCTTGCGGCCCGGGACCTGCGCCGTGGTGATGACGATGTCCATGCCGCCGATGACCTCGTTGAGCTCGGCCTGCTGCGACGCGCGCTCCTCGGCGGTCAGCTCGCGGGCGTACCCCCGGCACCGGTCGCATCGATCGTGGTCTTGAGCGTCACGAACTTCGCGCCGAGCGACTCCGCCTGCTCGCGAGTCTCGGGTCGCACGTCGTAGGCGTGCACCACGGCGCCGAGCCGGCGCGCGGTCCCGATCGCCTGGAGCCCGGCCACGCCGATCCCGAGGATCAGCACGTTCGCGGGCTTGGCCGTGCCGGCCGCCGTGGTCAATAGCGGGAAGTAGCGGGGATAGGCATTGGCCGCGATGAGGACCGCCTTGTAGCCGCCGACGTTCGCCTGCGAGCTGAGCGCGTCCATCGTCTGCGCGCGCGAGAGCGTTCGCGGGATGGCGTCGAGACTGATCGCGGTCACGCCCTTGTCCGCCAGCGACTTCGCGAGCTTCGGATCGATGAGCGGCGCGAGGAAGCCGACGACCGCCTGACCCTCGCGCAGCCGACCGACCTCCGCGTCGGACGGCTTCGCCACCTTGAGGATGACGTCGGCATCCTTGTAGAGGGCATCGGTCGAGACGATCGCCGCGCCGGCTTCCTCGTACGCGCTGTCGGGGAACGCCGCGCCGGTGCCGGCGCCCTTCTCGACGAGGATCTCGAGCCCGGCCGCCGTGAGCTTGGCGAGCGCCTCAGGGACCAGGGCGACGCGTCGCTCTCCGGACGCGGTCTCCTTGGCGACGCCGACCTTCATTGGAACCACCTGACTTGGGATGAGGGTCCGCGGTCGAACAGGCGACGCGGACGATGGGGACGCGCGAAGGATACCGCCTGCGCCCGGCACGCTGCGGGCCGCCGCCGGTTGCGATTCGGTTGCCGGGCCGCCGGGCGCGGCCGGACCCGGCGCGCAGCGCGCATCAGAGTCGCGAGCGGATCTCCCAGAGGTCGGGGAAGGCCGGCCGGAACAGCGTCGAGCGCAGGTATTCGACGCCGCTGGAGCCGCCGGTGCCGCGCTTCGTGCCGATCGTCCGTTCCACCATCTTCACGTGGCGGTAGCGCCACTCCTGGATCCCTTCGTCGAGGTCGACGAGCCGCTCGGCCACGAGCGCCGCGTCGGGGTCGCCCCGGTAGACCGCGACGATCGCCTCCTGCACCCGCTTGTCGACATGCGCGGGGTCGAGCGGGACCTGGTGCCCGCGCTCGCCGAGGTAGTCGAGGAACGACGACCAGATCGTCGGGGCGGCCTGTGCAGCCTCGATCGCCTGCCGGGCGTCGGAGCCGGCGGGCTGGGCTGCGGCCGCGGCCGTCCGATCGCCGACCCCGAGGATCGCCTCGATCTGGCGGAACCCCGCCGACTGGAATCCGGACGCCGAATCGAGCCGATCGCGGAAGGACAGGAACTGGAGCGGCGTCATCGTCTCGAGGACGTCGACCTGCGCCACGAGCGTCTTGAGGATCTTGAGGACGCGATTGAGGAGGTGGAGCGCCGTGTCGGTGTCGCCCGCCTCGAGCGAGCGTTGCACGCCGATCAGCTCATGGCGAAGGGCCTTGAACCAGAGCTCGTAGACCTGGTGGACGACGATGAACAGCAGCTCGTCGTGCTCCGGTCCGTCGGGGCCGTCCGAGCGCTCGACCTGGAGCGCCAGCAACTCCGGGACCTTGAGGTACGAGGCGTAGGTGACGGCGCGGCGGGTCACGCCGACGATGGTACGTCCACGTCGGCGACGCGGAAGTCCGACGCGACCACGGCCGCGTCTGGTCGCGCTCAGTCCTTCGGGCGGATCCGGATGATGAGCATCGCCGCCTCGTCATCGCCGACGACCTCGCCGTCGTGGGGGATCGTGCCGTCCCACCGGACGTAGTCGCCCGGCCCGGCTTCGACGACATGGTCGCCCTGCGTCAGGCGGAACCGGCCGCGGAGCACGAGGTGGTGCTCATCCCCGGCATGCGCATGCGCCCCGACGCGCCCGCCCGACCGAGCGGTCACCTCGAGGATCGAGACCTCGCGCGAGATGCGCCCATCGACATGCTCGATGCGCCCGAGGTGGGTCTCGGTCACCGGGCGATCCGCGGCCCGGACCACGACCGGCGCCGGGAGGTCGTCGAGGAGGAACCAGGCGGCCGGCACGTCGAGGGCGTCCGCGATCGAGGCGAGGCCCTGCAGCGACGGCGAGGCCTTGTCGTTCTCGATCTGCGACAGGTAGCCGAGGTTGAGGCCGCTCCGCTCGGCGACGTTGGCGAGCGTCAAGCCGCGCTCGGTCCGCCAGCGCTTGATCTGGACGCCGACCGCCGGCTTTCGGCGCGTTGCGAGGGTCATCCGCTGCTCCAAGACGTTGTCTTGACAACGACCTGCCGTTGTCGTATGTTGTGGCCACAACAAATATTGCTTGATGGCAGCCAAGTCGTCAAGTCAACGCGGAGGCCTGACAGACCATGAACATCGCCATCATCGGGGCCGGCAACGTCGGCAAGGCCCTTGCCAGCTCGTTCAAGCGAGCCGGGCACGACGTGACGATCGCCTCGCGCGACGTCGAGGACGCCGGAAGCGTGGCTGCGGCCACCGGTGCCCGCGTCGCCTCATCGAACGCCGAGGCGGCCACGGGAGCCGAGATCGTGATCCTGGCCATCCCGTTCGACAGCGCGCCCGACGTGGCCGCGGAGATCGCCGAAGCGGCCGCCGGCAAGGCCGTCGTCGACGTCACCAACCGCATCTCGTTCGGCGCCAACGGCCCCGAGATCGACACGACCTCCTCGAACGGTGAGGCGATCGCCGCGCTCCTCCCGGACGCCAGCGTCGTGAAGGCGTTCAACACGCTGTTCGCCTCCAACCAGACGGACCCGATCTCGGAGGGCGTCCAGCTCGACGGCTTCGTTGCCGGCGATGACGCCGCGGCGAAGGCCAAGGTCCTCGCGCTCGTCGGCTCGATCGGGCTGAACCCGGTCGATGTCGGTCCGCTCAGCCGCGCACGCCAGCTCGAGGGACTCGCGTTCCTGAACATGGCGCTCAACATCACCCACAACGGCGGTTGGCAGTCGGGCTGGAAGCTCGTCGGCGTACCGGCCACCGTGCCGGTCACGGCTTGACGCTCATGGTCGACACGACGGCCCGCCCGGCGCAGGATCCGGTGATGAGCATCCCCGTCGCGAGCCTCAACCACGCGGTCCTCTACGTCCGGGACGCGACATCGAGCGCCGACTTCTACCACCGCGTCTTCGGCTTCGAGATCGTCGAGAGCGCCTTCGGCGGCCGGGCCGTGTTCATGCGCTCGCCGTCGGGGAACAACCACCACGACCTGGGGCTGTTCTCCGTCGGACCGGATGCGCCGCGTGCGCCGCGCGGCTCCGTCGGCCTCTACCACCTCGCGTGGGAGGTCCCGACGATCGACGACCTGGCGGCCGCCGCCACGGTCCTCCAGGGCGCTGGCGCGCTGAGCGGCGCCTCGGACCACGGCGTCTCCAAGTCGCTCTATGGCGCGGACCCGGACGGCAACGAGTTCGAGATCATGTGGCGCGTCCCCCGCGAGGCCTGGGGCGAGTACGAGCACCAGGGCGCCGTCATGCCCCTCGACATGGACGCCGAGGTGCGCCGCTGGGGTGCCGAGGGCGCGGCGCGAGCCTGACGAGCCTCGCGGCTCCGCCGCAGGCGACACGCAACTGCAAGCCGCCCGGTGGCCATGCCCCGGGCGGCTTCGATGCGTCGTGGGCCATGCTGGTCGGCGCAACAGGAGGTATCCCCATGGCCGAGCTCACCACCGCCAAGCGTGACCGTCTGCACGACACGTCCTTCGCCTACATCGACAAGGACGGCGAGCGTCACCTTCCGATCAACGACGAGAACCACGTCCGAAACGCGGTCTCGCGGTTCGATCAGACCGACTTCGAGACCACGACCGCCAAGTACGCCGCAGCGCGCAAGATCATGACTGCCGCCCGGCGTCATGGCATCGACGTCGACGACGATTCGGACGTCGCTCGCGCCTCAAAGCGCTGACCGCGGGCTCGCTCGTCACGCGGCGGCCGCGAGCGTGACGAGCGTCAGGATGTACGTGTGGCCGATCGCGCCCCAGACGATCGACCGCGTCCGCCAGGCGAGCCAGCCGTAGACGAGGCCGCCGCCGAGCGTCGAGAAGAGCTCGAGTTCCGGTTTGCCCAGGTGGCCGAAGACGAACGGGAGCGTGGCCACGACCACGCCAAGCGGCCCGATGACCCGGACGAGGGTCAGCATCAGGAAGCCGCGGAACGCGAATTCCGTGGCGGTCAGCTCGATGCCGTTCGTCAGCGCGACCTCGCCGATCGCGGCCGCGCTGGGGCCGTAGTACGCGCGGACGTCCGGGAGCGTCGCGAACCCCAGCACGATCGGGGTCATCAGCGCGCACCCGGCCAGCACCAGCCCGAGCCCCCAGCGCCAGTCGCCGAGCGTGAGGCCGTACCGCGACGGCCTGTCCCGGAACGCGACGAAAACGATGAGCAGCGGGATCACCCCGAAGAGGATGGATCGCTCGATCGCGTAGGCGCGGGTGGCCCCAGGCGTTCGGCCGAGCGGGAGCACATCGGCCGGGATGAACGTCCGCGAATAGTCGAAGAGCAGCGCGAACGTGATGACCGCGATCGCAACGGTCGGCCGGATCGGCAGGCGGAGGCCGAGCACGTCCACCGTCCGCTGGTCGGCGTCGTCGGCCGGATAGTCCGGCGCGGCCGTCAGGGCGGTCCAGGCGCGCCGGATCAACGGGGTTCGATCTGGCCCGCGACCGGGTCAGCCACGATCGCCTCGGTGTCGCCCGCGGCGTCGCGGCCCGCCCGTCGCGAGACGAACCCGACGAACGCGCCGCTGGCCCCGGCGATGCCGACGAGGATCAGGACCGCGCCGACCAGCTGCTGGGTCGCAAGCCGCTCCCCGAGGACGACGGCGGCGATGAGCGCCGACGAGATCGGGGTGAGGAGCAGCGCCGCGGACGTCCGGGCGGCCGGGACCCGCCGGGTGCTGGCGATGAGGAGCAGGTTCGCCGTCGAGCTCGACCCGACCGCGATGGTGAGCAGGGCGATCACGGCGCCCGGATCCGGCGCTGCGGGAATGAGCGTGTCGGGCGACCGGATGAGCTCGATCGCCAACAGCGCGGGGCCGCGCGCGGCGAGGTTCGCGATCGTCACCAGCGTCCCGTCGAGCTGGTAGCGGCGGCCCCATCGGCGCGACAGCACGATGTACAGGCCGAACAGGAACGCCGCGAAACCGGCCATCGCCACGCCGGTCAGTGCCGACGTGGTCGGCTCGAAACCGGCCAGCAATGCCGTCCCGAGGACGGCCAGGCCGAAGGCGGCGACCGTGATCGGCCGGACGCGCTCGCCGAGGATCGGCACCGCGAGCAACGCCGCCGACACCGCGTAGAGCGGCGCGACGAACCCGGTCACCGTCGGTCCGCTGAGGGCCACCGCGAGATTGGTCGCCGCGATGAACCCGATGCCGCCGAGCGCCGCCAGCACGACGAGGCGGCCGAACCGCGCCCGGGTCATGGCCGCCACCGACGGTCGAGGGATGATGCCGAGCGCCGCCAGGCCGATCACGACCGGCAGGGCGACCGTGCACGCGAGACCCGCGACGCCAAGCGGCGTGAACGATCGAAGGGCGACGGCCGTGGCGGGGTATGCCGCGCCATACAGGATCGCGGCGGCTCCCGCGGCGATGAGTCCGGCCCGCACGCCGTCGTCAGTCGCCGTGGTCTCCCGCATCGCGAGAGGGTACCCTCGCCACGATGACGACACCGTTCCCATCCGACGACATGGCGCTCACCCACATCCTCGTCGTGGCCGACGTCGAGCGATCGCGTGCGTTCTACGTGGACGTGCTCGGAGCGACCGTCTACCGCGAGTACGGGGGGACGTCGTGCGTGCTCCAGGCGTTCGGGACGTGGCTGCTGCTCGTGACCGGCGGCGAGCCGACCCCGGACAAGCCGACCGTGACGTTCGCGCCGCCCGTCGACCCAGATCGCGTCGGCCACTCGATGACGATCCGGGTGCCCGATGCGCGCGGGGCCCACGAGACGCTGATCGAGCGCGGCGCGGTCTTCCTCGCGCCGCTCGAGGAGTCGGACTGGGAGATCCGCGGCTTCTTCCGCGACCCGGACGGCCACCTGATCGAGATCAGCGAGGCAAGGGCCGGGTAGTCAGCCCGTCATTCCCTCACGCGCCAGGATATGACCCCTCCCCGGGTGTCCCGGGTGTTCGCGGTGTGCCGTTAGGCCGCTCAGCGGTTGCGTCATCGCGGGATCGCCAGCGACGGACCAACCGAAAGAGCTCGAACAACAAGAGCAACGGGAATAGCCGCCGAGGCAGGAATCGCAGCAGGAAGAAGCGCAGCATGCGGCCACCTTCGCACGGCTGACCGGCCATGCTGCCACCCGGGCGCACCGGCCCAGTTGCAGATCCCTCTCAGGTCATGCGTTCTGGCTCGGATCGAGATCGGTCGACTCGCCTGGTCGAAGGACGCGAACGTCCAGTCCGGGCGCTCGATCGGCGGCCTCGGACGCGAACGTATCCCCGGCCTCGAGCGATCCCCAGCCCCATCGACCGCCCGCAAAGCCGGGAACGTAGAGGGTGCCCCAGTGGATCGGGATCGCGGTGCCCGCGCCGACCAGACGCGCGGCATCGACCGCCGTGGATGCGCTGAGCCGTGCCGGTCCGCGCGGCGGGCCCCAGCGCCCAACCGGCAAAAGCGCGACATCCACGCGCCCGGCCAGGCCTTCCATCGCTGGGTACAGGTCGGTGTCCCCAGCGAAGTAGACGCTCATCGACCCTTCGATCAGGAACCCGAGCGGTCGCGCCTTTCGTTGACGCGGCCAACGCCCATGTCGAGCCGGGACGGCGGTGACACGGACGCTGCCGATCTCGACCTGGTCGTTCACGCCGACCTCGCGGACCTCTCGGACCTCGCCACCGCCGTGCGACGCGTTCGGCCCCAGGCCGCGCGGCACGACCAGCAGGGGATGGCCGGGGATCGCAGTGAGGGAGGCAGCGTGGAAGTGGTCGGGATGGCCGTGTGAGACAAGGACACCGTCGATCTCGCCCAACTCGGCGGGAACCGGCGTCGGCCCGTGTCGCCGCAGCGGGCCGAGCCGCGAACCGAGGAGGGGATCCGTCAGGATCCGGACGCCGTCGAGCTCGATCAGGACGGTCGCGTGTCCCAGATATGTCAGCCGCAAGGCGTTCCCAGCGACGGCCTCACCCGGAGGGCTCGTCGCGAAGCCCCAGGGTTCCGCGCCAGCCGCGCCGATCGCGCTCCGTCCGGGCACGCGGCACGCGGCTAAGCGTGAACAACGCTCCCAGCGCGGCGCCCACGAACCCCTCCGCGATGTCGGCCATCGTGTCCTCGTAGGTCAGGTCCATCCCCTTGGCCCCGAGCCGCATGGCGCCGTATTCCATGAGCTCCCAAGCGGTTTCGCCCGTGATCGCCACGCCGGCGCCGATGAGCGCCGCCTGCCAGCGTTCGTCGACGCGGGGAGCGAACAGCGCGCCGGCCACGCCGCTCACGATCGCCGAGTTCGCCACGTGCACCACGTCGTCGATGTGAGCCTCCTCGTACAGGTCGAGCGCATTGCCGCCCGCGTCGAGCAGGAGCGGGATGGTGACCGCGAGATCGAGGGCTCGCGGATATCGACCGCGGTCTGGGAGCAGCCGCCACAGGACTGGGACGACGAGCAACGCCCCGGCATACCCGACGGCTCTGGTCCGGATGGCTTTACCTCGGAGCCGCGGCGAGTCGGCGTTCGCGAACGCATCGATCCCGAACGCGACGGTCGCTGCCTTGCACGCGACGATCGCCACGGCCAGGGCAAATTCGGCGAGCGGCGAACGCCGGCCGGTTTGGTGGGAGTCAGCGGATGCCATGGGTGCAGCCTACCGTGCCGCGCCGTGACCCTTGGAATGACGCCTGCGCCCCGTGATGGAAGCAGAGCTCGGCTACGTGGCCCGCCCGGAGGGATTCGAACCCCCGACCTACTGATCCGAAGTCAGTCGCTCTGATCCACTGAGCTACGGGCGGACGCCCGCGGATGATAGCGCGTCGGCGATCGCAACCGAGTCGCAAGGGTTGCAAAAGCCCGACTAATCCACTAGGGTTTCGCGCATGATCGCTCACCGCTGCTCCCGCGACATGTGTCCGTGCTGGCGACCCCGCCACGCGGAGGATGGGGTCCGGGATCGACGCGCTGAGCAGGCCGACGCCTGACAACGCCGTCGCCGGATCCACCGTTCACAGGGGTCGCAGTCCACTAGGTGGCTGCGGCTCTTTTGTTTCCCCTCACCGTCACCAGGGAGATCCCGAACGATGTCTGACACGAACGACGTGCAGTCGTTGACACCACGATCCATCTCGACGACCGAACTGCTCGAACGTCTCGGCGACCCAGGCGTGACGATCGTCGACGTCCGGCCGATCGCCGCGTACAACGGCTGGCGCCTCCAGGGGGAAGCCCGAGGCGGTCACATCCCGGGCGCCAAGGCCTTCCCGGCCGCCTGGCTGCGCAGCATCGATGAGGTGGAGATCGAGCGTCTCCTCCACGACAAGGGGATCACGCCGGATCGCACGATCGTGGTCTACGGCGACGGTGCCGAAGACGCGGCGGCCCTCGATGCACGCCTGACGTTGCACGGTCACCCGGACATCCTCCGCTACGACGCGGGGTTCGCGGCTTGGGCGGCGGACGAGCGCCTGCCGATCGAACGGCTGCCGAAGTACGAGCGACTGGTCCACGTCGAGTGGCTGCGCCAGCTCCTCGCCGGTGAGGGACCGGAGGCCTACGACAACGACAAGTTCCTCCTCTTCCACGTCAACTTCGGCGTGCCCGAGGAGTACGAGGAGGGCCACCTGCCCGGCGCGCTGTACCTCGACACGAACCGCCTCGAGAACCCGGTCGACTGGAATCGACGCTCGCCCGAAGAGATCGAGGCGACCGTCCGGGCCCTCGGGATCACCCACGACACGACGGTCGTGCTCTACGGCCGCGACACGGTGGGCCACGCCAACGAGAAGTGGCCGGGCCGTCGGGCCGGGCAGATCGCCGCGACCCGAGCCGCGCTCATCCTCAGCTACGCCGGCGTCACCGACGTCCGCCTGCTCGACGGGGGATACGACTGGTGGGTCACCGACGGACACCCGCTCGAGACCGTGCTGCGCGAGCCGTCGCCGGTGGCGAGCTTCGGCGTCTCGATCCCGCAGCGCCCCGACTACATCGTCGACATCGGCGAGGCCAAGGAGATCCTGGCCGACCAGGCGGGCGCCGCGCTCGTCAGCGTTCGCACCTGGCGCGAGCACATCGGCAACGTCAGCGGCTACAACTACATCGGCCCGGCCGGGCGCATCGCCGGCGACGTCTGGGGCAACTGCGGCACCGACGCGTACCACATGCAGCACTACCGCAACGTGGACAACACGATGCGCGCCTATCCCGAGATCGCTGCCAACTGGGAAGAGGCGGGGATCACCAGCGACAAGTGGGTCGCCTACTACTGCGGCACGGGCTGGCGCGCCGCCGAGACGTGGTTCTACGCCCTCCTGATGGACTGGCCGCGCGTCGCGGTCTACGACGGCGGCTGGTTCGAGTGGAGCCAGGACCCGATCAACAACCCCATCCTGGTCGGCGAGCCCGAGGACGGCGTCGCGGCCTGACCGATCCGTCGTCGGGCAAGGTTGGGCGCCGCGAGCGTCCGCTGGTTCGTTCGCGGCTTCCGCCAGGCGACGATCATCCGAAGGTCGAGATCGAGGTCCCTGCGGACCCTGAGCGGCTGCGCATCGCCCTGCGGCACCCGGACGACGATCCGATGTACGACGTCTACCCGATCGACGGGGCGGCTGCCGCCCGGGTTGGTTAGTGCCTTTGCCGTCGCCCTCGACCTGACTGAATTCGACTAGTACCCTCGAATGTGAGGCGAGATTGTAAGTCGCGAGGCGCGGCCGAGCGTACGTCGGCGTGTCGTAGATGTGGCCAAGGGCGGATGATCGGTCGATGAGTCCGCCGGCTACGCAACCCAGCGACTCGCCATGCGCCAAGATTGCGCCAATGGCGTTGATTGAGATCCCGGATCAGGAGCCATGGGAGGTCCCCACTTGGGCCTTGCGGCTCGTCGTCGAACGCGCGACGACGTTACTGGAGCGCGAGTACGAGCGATCGAGACTGCTCCAGGGTTTGGTATTTGAGCGGCTGAGTTTCCTCTTGATGGACCACGGCGAAGCAACTTCACTTGCCAATGCTCTTGGGAGATCCGCAAATGTCCTGGCATCCGAGCTCCGCACCCGCGCCGGGAAGCCATCCGAGGACCCGTGGGACGGCGAACTAGCGGTGACGCTGCAGGCCATGGAGGATCGACTGTCCGCATTCGCGAGAGCCCCTCAGGCAAAGGAGGGTACCGGGGCCACCCGGCGCGGTGTCAGCGTCTACGAGCGAGCTGACTTGATCCTCGTCCAACGCCACTTTTCGAGGCCAGGGCAGATGGGCCTGTCCTCATCACGGCCGTCGTCGCTACCTTCGTCTGCGACCGATGAGGTGCTCGGGGCAGCGATTCGCGCGAGCCTAGATCTACGTGAGGACGACGAGCCTCCGGCATCCGACCGATACGGCGACCCAGCGCTCCAACGGTTGGCAGGCGTTCGCTCGTGGCGTGCTTTTGCCAAGGCCGCCCGGCTGGCAGACGTGGCGGAGGACCGTGGCCGCTTTGAGATCGGGAGTAGCGATCGAAGGCCGAGCGGTGCGTTCATGTTTCGCCGCGAAGACCGCCCAACACTGGATGGTCCCACTGACGCGGTCCTTGGCGCGGCCGTCCGCGTCGCCCTATCGCGATCAACCCCGTAGTCGAATCGGCTGTCGAGGCGCCAGTTGGTCAATCCCAGGCGGGAAGAAGCTGGCGGTCTAGCCACTCCCCGGGTTCCTGCCGCGGCCGGATGAGGGCCGCTTGTCCGCCCTGGACCGCGACCTCGGCCGGGATCGGGTGGGAGAGGAACAGCGGCATCGACTCCGTGTAGCCGTACGCGCCGACGTCCAGGACCGCGACGAGCTCGCCGACCTCCGGGGTGGCGAGGATCGCATGCTGGGTGAAGACGTCGAGCCCTGAGCACAGCGGCCCGGCGACCGTCACGGGGCCCAGCCGGCCAATCGAGGCGGACTCCGGACGAGCCGACAGGACGCGGATCCGGTGCTCCTGGCCGACCAGGGCCGGCCGCAGCAGGTGATGGACGCCGCCGTCGAGCACGACGACCGTCGAGCCGTCCACGGTCTTGCGATCGACCACGCGCGAGAGGTACGCGCCGGCCGCGCCGACGAGGAAACGGCCCGGCTCGAGCAGCAGCCGCGCCTCGGACAGGAGGGGGTCGTCCGCCCAGGCGGCCACGATCCCGTCGAGGCCGCGGCCGAAGCGGGCGAGGTCAAGCGACTCCTCGTGGGATTCGTACGGGATCCCGAGTCCGCCTCCGGCGTCGATCAGCCGGACGGTCGTGCCGGCAAGCTCGGAGAGCTGACGGGCGGCGCGGACGGTGGACGCGACATGGTCGACGAGCGCCGACGCGTCGAGGACGTTCGACGCCCCGAAGCAATGCAGGCCCAGCAGCTCCAGGTGCGGTGAAAGGGCGGCCTGTCGCGCCGAGCGGACGAGGTCCGCCGCGTCCATCCCGAACTTGCCCGCGCCGTCGTCGCCGACGAGTCGGACGCGCTCGAGTCGGGCGCCTTCGCTCATCGCCGCGCGCAGCATCACCGGCACGCGACGGCCGGACGTGGCCGCGATCGCCTCGAGCCGTGCGAGCTCACCCGGCGACTCGACGGTGATCGCCCGGATCCCGGCGGCCACCGCGGCCCGCAGCTCGTCGTCGCGCTTGCCCGGACCGGTCATGACGATGCGCGATGGGTCGATGCCCGCCCGCA
>CAWJBJ010000003.1:0-69248 GCA_963841135.1 uncultured Chloroflexia bacterium
CGCCGACACGACGAGGATGGCGCCGTCGAGCACGCCCAGGACGCGTTCGACCTCGGCGATGAAGTCCGGGTGGCCGGGCGTGTCGACGAGGTTGACCGCGAGGTCGCCGACGAGGAACGAGGCGACCGCCGAGCGGATCGTGATCCCGCGCTCGCGTTCGAGCTCGAGCGAGTCGGTCTGGGTGGTGCCGGCGTCGACGCTGCCGACGTGGTCGATCGCGCCGGCGGTGAAGAGGAGTCGTTCGCTGAGGGTGGTCTTACCGGCGTCGACGTGGGCGAGAATGCCGAAATTGAGCGTGCGCATGGGGCCTCATGTCGTGCAAGGAGGTGGGTACCTTCTGGCTGGACACGGGTGCTCCCATCTCGCTCCTTTCTCGCATCGTGGCGCGCGGTGCCCGCGAATGGTCGCACGAAGCGTCAAGGTTCGCGGGCACGCGCGACACGTGGCTAGCTCAGCGCGGTCGCCGGTTCGCGCGAGCCTTCGGTAACTTCACCCTTGTGGGCGGCGAACGCCGCCAGGACCTCATCCTTCTCCGTAGCCGGGATCTTGAAGTCGTCCAGCGTCTTCGCCAGGATGCCGGCGACCGCATCGAATTCGTCGGGAGCGATGTGCAGGTCGCGATGGGCTTCCTCGAGGCTCGGCGGTCTCGACCGGTACTCGCCCACATACCCCTGGGGACCACCGGCGACGTTGCACAGCCACAGCGTCCGCATGAACTTGAGGCCGGGCAGACGCGCGAGCTCCTTCGTGTGCCACTCGCGGAGTGCCGGATTGTCCGAACCGATCGGCAACGCGGTCGGCGATGATCGCGTCGCTGAAGCGGTCGACGACAGCTGCGATCGCGAAGGCGCCTCCCAGGCGCTCATACAGGCTGCTCTGGGCCATCGTGCGTCCTCCAGTCTCGTGCGGGCAACCCTGAAGCGTCATCGCCAGGTGCTCGCGAGATGACGATTTGTCCGATCCGTCGAACTGGTTTTACAAATGAACGTTGCCGATAGAGCGTCGATCGATTTGGCCGTCGCGCGTTGTCAGTACCGCCGAGCGATCGCCTCGATCTCGGCGTTCAGGCGCTCGTGCTCGTGCCCATAGATCGAGCAATGGCCCATCCCGTCGAACAGGTGATACGTGGAGGTCGGGACAAAGGTCTGCCACCTCCCGGCCGAACTGCGGCGGCGCCTGGACGTCCTCCGCGAACGAGAAGACATGGAGCGGGACGGTGCAGGACGGGAGCTTGTCGGTCAGATCGAACGTCTGGCAGGCGTCCCACTGGCCGATGAGCGACTCCTCGTTCACGCCGGTCTCGATCCATGCGGACAGCTCGTCGCGGATCCGCGGCCACAGCACCGGGTCGCCCAGGACGCGCGCCGGATACAGGCTCGCGGCGAAGTGGGCCACGGCCATCTCGCCGTCGAGCCTCCCACCGGAGTCGCGGTAGTCGATCTCCGCCTGCATGTAGTAGCGGATCCAGCCATGGGACCCGCGCCTCCACCCATGGCGATCCCGACCGGGATGACGTCCGGATGGTCGACCGCGAGGCGGCTGCACGATCAGCGCGCCCATCGACAGGCCGACCACGACCACGGGTGGCGTGCAGACCGCCGCGATCAGCTCGGCCGTGTCGCGTGCCATGTCCCCGATCGTCCATGGCAGCGGCGGCGACAGGTCGTCGGCGCGATCCCGCGGTTCGTGAACGCGGGAATCTGGAACGACCGGCGGAAGTGCGGCAGTTGGTAGGTGTCCCAGCTGTCGCCGGCGTCACCGCCGCCGGCCACCCACACGATGTCCGGCCCGTCGCCGACCTGGGCGTACTCGATCGACGTCTGCGAGCCCTCGAACATCGGCATCGGCGGACCTCTCCATGGCGTCTGCGATGGACCAGTATCCGCGCCCGGCCCGCCCGGTGCAGCAGTCGCTATCGACCGGGATGGAGTTCGAAGACCCGCCGACCTTCGGCCGCTTCCACCGGATCCTTGAGGTCGACACCGTCGACGGTGCGGATGAACCAGACACCGAACGGGATGCTCGCGCGCGAGGGGGCGAGGACGTCGCGGAAGAACGCGACGCGCTGGCTCGGATCGAGCTCGGTGGCGGTCACGGCTTCCTCGCGGCGGCGCACGGTGATGGTCGCGCGGCCGGCGGCGCGCAGGTTCTGCACCCAATGGACCTCGCCCCACGGCGCCCAGACCCATCGCCGGCCGGCGGCGTTGATGATCGCCACGGGGGTGGTGCGCGGCAGGCCGCTCTTCCGGCCGCGGATGGTGATGAGCCCGTTGAAGCCCAGCGGGACGCCGGCGGCCAGGAGGACCTGGAGGATCGGGCTGAAGAGGGAAACTTGGCGCGGTACGCGCGCGGTGTTCGCGGTCAGGACGGTCATGTCGGTGGCTCCTTCTTGCGACGATAGGGTTCGGGTCGTTACATAGGGGACCCGCAGGAAGGCGCGAACGTGACCGTCGCCTAGACCTGTGGGCGTGTCGCCGATCGGAGGGTGGCGATGACCGAGCATGCGGTGGTGATCGCCGGAGGCGGTCCGACGGGGCTGATGCTGGCGGGCGAGCTGGCGCTGGCGGGCGTCGACGTCGCCATCGTCGAGCGGCGCGCCAGCCAGGACCTCGCCGGCTCGCGCGCAGGCGGCCTGCACTCACGCACGATCGAGGTCCTCGATCAGCGCGGAATCGCCGATCGGTTCCTCTCGGAGGGACAGGTGGCGCAGGTCGCGGGGTTCGCCAGCGTCCGCTTGGACATCAGCGACTTTCCCACCCGGCACAACTACGGGCTCGGGCTGTGGCAGAACCACATCGAGCGGATCCTGGCCGGCTGGGTCGGCGAGCTGGAGGTGCCGATCTCCGTACGGCATCGAGGTCACCGGCTTCGCGCAGGACGACACCGGCGTCGACGTCGAGCTGTCCGACGGCCAGTCGCTGCGGGCGGAGTATCTCGTCGGGTGCGACGGAGGACGCAGCCTGGTCCGCAAGGCAGCCGGCATCGAGTTCCCCGGCTGGGATCCGACGACGAGCAGCCTGATCGCCGAGGTCGAGATGGCCGAGGAGCCGGAATTGGGCATCCGCCGCGACTCCCTCGGGCACGCATGCCCTCGGCAAGGTCGAGTACGAGATCAAGGACGGCGAGGTGGTCTACAAGAAGGGCGGGACGGTCGGGGTCATGCTGACCGAGCCGCAGGTCGGAGCACGGACGAGCCCACCCTGCGCGATCTCAGCGAGGGCCTCATCGCCGTCTACGGGACCGACTACGGGATCCACAGTCCCACCTGGATCTCCAGGTTCACCGACATGACCCGGCAGGCCGCGGCCTACCGCGACGGACGGGTCCTGCTGGCCGGCGACGCCGCGCACGTGCATTCCCCGGTCGGTGGACAGGGCCTCAACACCGGTGTGCAGGATGCGGTGAACCTGGGCTGGAAGCTGGCCCAGGTGGTCAACGCGGACGTCGCCGGAAAGCCTGCTCGATACCTACCACGCCGAGCGCCACCCGGTCGCTGCCCGCGTGCTGCGCAACACGATGGCGCAGGTCGCGCTCATGCGCGCCGACGATCGCATCGAGGCGTTGCGCGACACCGTGTCCGAGCTGCTGAGCATGGACGAGCCGCGCAAGCGATTCGCCGCGATGATGTCCGGTCTGGACATCCACTACGACCTCGGCGAGGGGCACCCGCTGCTCGGACGCCGCATGCCCGATCTCGACCTGGTCACCGCCGACGGCCCGCTGCGGGTCTTCACCCTGCTGCACGATGCCCGGCCGGTGCTGCTCAACCTCGGTGAGCCCGGCGGCTTCGACATCACTCCGTGGGCGGATCGCGTTCAGCTGGTCGACGCCAAATACGACGGTCCGTGGGAGCTTCCGGCGATCGGCGCGGTCACCGCTCCCACCGCCGTGCTGATCCGGCCCGACGGATATGTCGCGTGGGTGGGCGAACGGACCCAGCTGGGGCTCGCCGACGCGCTGACCACGTGGTTCGGACCGCCGGCTGCGTCGTAGCGCGCCGTCTCGAGGCGCTCCCCTCAGCCGGCAACCAGGGTCCAGATCCAACTGGTCGAGCCGCTCCGGATCGGCCAGGATGTCGATCGCGACGATCCGGCCGCCCTTGACGGTGAGGGCGACGACCGCGAACGGGCTCCCGTCGGGTGACCAGGCGACGCCACCAGGGATGCCGTTCACGAGGACCCGCGTCGCGGTCTCGGCGAACCGACGGAAGGTCACGGCCCCCTCGGCAACGGTCTGTGCGCCGCGGAGCAGCGAGACCAGGTCGGGACGTGCGGTCCCACCGTCCGAACGCAGCACGACCTCCGGGTCGAGGACGCCGAGCAGGCGCTCGAAGTCGCCGTCACGCGCCGCGGCCAGGAACGCATCGACGACGGCCCACTGGCCATCGAGATCGACGTCGGGCACGGGCGCACCCTGGACGCGCCGACGGGCACGGCTCGCGAGCTGCCGCGTCGCGGTCGGCGTGCGACCGACGATCGGCGCGATCTCCTCGAACGGCACCGCGAAGACGTCGTGCAGCACGAAGGCGACCCGTTCGGGGGGCGTCAGCGAGTCGAGCACGACGAGCATCGCGAGACCGACCGAATCGCCCAGCAAGGCTTCGTGCTCGGGATCGGTCCCCTCCTCCGGGCTCACGATCGGATCCGGGAGGTGCGTCTCCAGCGGCGCTTCGCGGCGCGTCTTGCGCGACCGCAGCATGTTCAGGCAGACCCGCCCAACGACCGTCGTCAGCCAGGCCCGCAGGTTCTCGACGTCGCTCGTGTCGGTCCGGCTGAGGCGGATCCAGGCTTCCTGGACGGCGTCGTCCGCCTCCGTCACGGAACCGAGCATCCGGAACGCGACGCCGCGCAGGTGGGAGCGGTTCGTCTCGAATTGCTCGGCGAGCCAGTCCTGGTCGGTCGATCGGGTCATGTCCCGTTGACCCGTGGGGCCGGCTTCGTGTGACCGACCGCCCGATGTGCCGCGGCTCTGGCCACGGTCACGCGTCGCCGAACGCCGCCGCGAGGGACCCGACGAAACGGCCGATGGCGGCGCCGTCCGGATCCGCGTGGTCCGGATTGATCTCCGTGACGACGAGCCCGCCGAACTGCGGGCTGGCAAGGAAGATGCGAAGGCTCGCCATGGCGTCATCGAGCGACAGCCCGTGCTCGAAGTGGGGCACGTCGGCGATGGGGCAGTCGGCGAAGTCCAGCACGTCGACGTCGAAATGGACGATGAACGGGCTGCCGTGGGACTCGAGCGCCTTGCGCGCCTCGGCTGCGGCTGCTGCTGACCGGCCCTGCACCCGGTCCAGTGGGAAGGCTCGCATGCCGTGCCGTGCCAGGACGCTGGCTTCGGCTGCTTCCGTGTGCTCCAGGCACGGACCGTAGAACACGAAGCGTCCTGGAATCCATGAGCGGGGACCGCGGCCCGATCCGGCTCAACTCGGGCGTCGCCCCGGGTTCCGCGATCATGTGGGCGACGCCCATCGAGTCGAGGTGGCCCTCCGGTTGGGTGTCGGGGACGTAGAGATCGATGCCGCCGTCGAAGTACAGCAGGCTCGGGTCCTGGCCGGCCACCAGGAGACCCGACAAGACGCCGATGGTGACGGTGCAGTCGCCACCGACGACGAGCGGGACCTGGCCCGCCCGGGCGATCGGCACGACACGATCCGCGACCGCTCGTGCCACCTTGATCACGAGCGGCACGTTCTGCGCCCGGCGGTGTTCCGGGTCCGGGCGAGACACCACTCGAGGCAGGTCGCCGTGGTCGACGAGGGTGCGTCCGGCGGCTTCGAGTCGCTCCACGAGGCCCGCGTTTCGGAGCGCCGTCGCCGCCTTCTCCTGGCCTGGAGTGTGCGCGCCGGCACTCGACGGCACGCCGAGCAGACCGAGGACGGTCAAGGCTCGACGTTGTGGTTCAGGTGGAAGACGTTGTCGGGTCCCAGGCTCGCTTGAGCGCCCGTAGTCGCTCGAGCTTGGCGTCGCCGTAGCTGGCGCGGGTCACCTCGGGGCCGGCATCGGACAGCTCGTTGATGTAGCGGCCGGGCAGGCAGGTCGGGCTCGACGATCGCCATCGCCTGGCGGACCCATGCCCAGTTCGCGTCGTCGAGGGCCGGGTCGGACCAGGCGGTGTCGGGGCTGACGTCGAACGGATGCGGCCCGGCCGGTGAAGGCCATCGCGTCGTCCGGGACGCGAGCGATCGCCCCGCCCATGGCCGTCACCGAGATGCTCGCGTCGCCCGGGACCTGCTCGACATGCGCGACGAACGCATCCAGGACCGCCGGGGAACAGTCCGCGACGTAGCCGCCGAGGATGGCGGTCCGCGAGCCCCAGGCGAGGTCGAGGTCGCTCGAACGCTGGGCGGTCAGGTACGGCTCGCTGCGTGGCCGTCACCGAGGCCGGCGCCGGACCCTTCGAGCAGCGGCGCGATGTCGCGCTCGACGTCCTCCCCTGCCCCACTGTGGTTGTAGGAGATGACGACGATCGGCCGGCCGGCGACCGAGTCGGGATAGTCCGCGGCGGGCTCGGCCAGGGCGACCGTGAAGATCGCCGCGATCGTGTCGGGCGCCGTCGCCACGAACGTCGCGGAAGATCGGCCAGAGCTCCTGGATGTCGGTCGCCGGGTGGACGTGGACGCCTCGGTGGAGCGTCCCGGAGAACGGGTGCAGCTCGAGCTCCAGGCTCGTCGCGACGCCGAAGTTCGCGCCCGCGCCGCGGAGGCCCCAGAACAGCTCCGGCTCCTCGTCCGCGCTCGCCCGCACGAGGCGCCCGTCGGCGGTCACGAGCTCGACCGCGCGGAGGCTGTCGATCGTCAGCCCGAACCGCCGCTGGAGCCGCCCGACGCCGCCACCGAGCGTCAGCCCGGCGACGCCCGTGTGGCCGACGACGCCCACCGGGCAGACGAGGCCGTGCTCCTGGGCCGCGATGTCGAGCTTGCCGAGCAGCGCCCCGCCGCCGGTGCGGGCGAGCCGCCGCGCCGGGTCGACGCTGACGTCGTTCATCCGCCCGAGGTCGATGACCAGGCCGCCGTCGGTCGTCGAGTGCCCGACCGCGCTGTGACCGCCGCCGCGGACGGCGATCTCGAGGTCGCGCTCGCGGCCGAACCGGACGGCGGCGACGACGTCGTCGACGCTCGAGGGTCGGACGACGAGCGCCGGCCGCCGATCGAACATCGCGTTCCAGACGCGCCTGGCATCGTCGTAGCCGGCGGCGTCGGGCGTGATCGACGTCGCCCGCGAAGGAGCTGCGGAAGCGTGTCGAGCTGGGCGGGTGTCGGCGAAACTGCTTGCGACGAAGTCATGCCGCCAGCCTAGTCCGTCGAACGTCGGTTCGTCTTCGAGGACCGGACGCCGATGCGCGTTACGCTTCGTCCGCCAGGAAGGCGCCCGGGACCTCGTGCCAGGTCGCGACGATGGGTTCCGGCGCGCCGACAGCGGGCAGGCTGGCCGCCGGGCTCGGCCGGAGCCACGCCACCCGAAACCCGAAGGCGCCGGCGCCGGCGGCGTCCCAGCCGTTGGCCGTCACGAAGCCGATCCGCTCGCGGGGGAGCCCGGTCGCGTCGACGGCGAGCTGGTAGACGCTCGGGTGCGGCTTGAACCGGCGGGCGGCGTCGACCGAGAGGTCGTGGTCCATCGGCGGGATCACGCGGTCGGTCACGCGGTCCAGCGTCGCGACGAGGCGTTCGTGAGGATGCCGGTGACGAGGCCCGCCGTCGTGAGCTCCTCGACGACCGTCGGCAGCGCCGTCGGACGAGCGGGAGGTCGATGAACGCGTCGGCGACCTCGCGGAGCAGGTCCTCGTCGGCGGATCCAGCGATGCCGAGCTCGTCGAAGCGTCGCCCGCAGGGCATCGAGCGTCACGACGTCGAAGTCGGCCCATCGCTCCATCGCCGTGCGCAGCCACGACGCCTCGAGCTGCCGCGCCCGCCATCGGGCGGCGATCTCCGCGCCACGGCCTGGCGAGAGTCGGTCGCAGGCCTCGTCGAGCGGCGCCGAGGGACAGGAGCGTGCCGAAGAGGTCGAAGAAGACCGCGTCGACGGGTCACGCGTCGCGCCGTCACGTCACGAGGCCGGCGCGCATCTCCTCGACGGCGCGGCGCGCCTCCTCGACCGAGCCCTCGTCCTCGATCGTGCTGATGTCGCCGGGGTCGCGGTCGAGCGCCACGGCCTTGAGCACGCGCCGCATGATCTTGCCGCTGCGGGTCTTGGGCAGCATCGCCACGAACGTGCAGCTCGCCGATCACCGCGACCGGCCCGAGCTCGCGGCGCACGGTCTGCGAGCAGCTCCCGGTCGGAGCTCGTCGGACGGCTCGTGGCCCGGCCTTGAGCACGACGAACGCCGCGATGACCTCGCCGCGCAGCTCGTCCGGGACGGCCGGTGACGCCGGCCTCGGCGACCGCCGGGTGGCGCAGGAACGCGGTCTCGACCTCGATCGTGCCGATGCCGGTGGCCGGCGATCTTGATGATCTCGTCGGCCCGGCCGGCGAACCAGACGTAGCCGTCCTCGTCGATGTGCGCCGCGTCGCCGACGTAGTAGCCGCCCGGGATCCGCTCCCAGTAGTCGCGCGACGTAGCGCTCGGGCTCGCCCCACAGCGTCGGCGATCAGCCCGGGGAACGGCCGCTTGATCACGCATGATCCCCTTCTCGCCCGGCGCCGACCGGCTCGCCGTCGGGCGTCGACGACGTCCGCCTCGATGCCGGGCAGCGGCGACGCCGGCCGAGCCCGGCTTGATCGGCAGCAGCGCCGAGGCCGTACGGGTTGCCGAAGATCGGCCCGCCGGTCTCGGTCTGCCACATGTGGTCGATGACCGGGACGCGGTCGTCGAAGACGCGTCTGCTGCAGCCACTCCCAGGCCGGCGCGTTGAGCACCTCGCCGGCGCAGAACGACCCGCTCCAGCGACGCGAGGTCGTGCCGCCGCGGGCCGGCCTCGCCGTAGCGCATCAGCAGCCGGACGGCGGTCGGCGAGGTGAAGACGCCGGTGACGCCGTCGTCGCTCGATGATCGGCCACGAAGGTCGTCGGCGTCCGGGTGGTCGAGCGCGCCCTCGTAGGCGATGGTCGTGGCGCCGGCCATCAGCGGCGCGTAGACGATGTAGCTGTGGCCGACGACCCAGCCGATGTCGGACGTCGACCACCAGACGTCGTCGCCGGCGCGAGGCCGAACACCCAGTCGGCCCATCGCGTGCGATGTGGACCTGGTAGCCGCCGTGGGCGTGGACGGCGAGCTTCGGCTTGGCGGTCGTGCCCGAGGTGGCGAGGATGAACGCCGGCTCGTTCGGCCTCCATGTCCGCGACGGCGCCGTCGCTGGCCCTCGCCGCCGGCCAGGAACTCGTCCCAGTCGAGATCTCGCCCGTCGCGCAGTCGGGCGCGGCCGGCGCCGCGGCGCAGCACGACGACGTGCTCGACGTCGCTCGGCGCGTCGTGCCGCAGCGCGCGTCGTCGACGATCGACAGCAGGTCGACGTCCTTGCCCTTGCGGTAGGTGACGTCGGCGGTGAAGACGAGCCGCGAGCCGCTGGCACGGATCCGGTCGCCCAGCGCGCCCGCGCCGAAGCCGGCGAAGACGACGCGAGTGGATCGCCCCGATCCGGACGGTCGCCAGCATCGCGACGATCGCCTCGGCGCGACGTCGGCATGTAGATCGTGACGCGGTCGCCCTTGCCGATGCCGAGGCCGCGCAGGCCGGCGGCGACCCGCTCGACCTCGTCGAGCAGCTCGCGATAGGTCAGCGCCCGGCGCCCGCCGCGCTCGTCGAGCGCGATCAGCGCCGCGTGGCTCGCCGCGGCCGCGCTGCGACGTGGCGGTCGAGCGCAGTTGTAGGCGAGGTTCGTCCGGCCGCCCGGCGAACCAGCGGAAGGTCGGCGGCTCGCGAAGCTCGAGCGCGCGGTCCGGCGGCGTGGTCCAGTCGAGCCGCCGGCGGCCTCGAGCCAGAATGCATCGGCATCGCCGAGCGAGCGGCGATACAGCTCGTCGTAGCGCCCGCGGGCTTCGCTGCTAGGCATCGATCTGGATCGGTTCCTGCCAGCCGAGCTCGAACAGGGTGACCGGTTCGTCGAAGCCCTTCATCGTCAGGCGGCCGCGGCGTTCGAAGTCGAAACGCTTGCCGATCGCGAGGTCCTTCACCGCCCCCGAGACGAGGATCGAGCTCGGACCGGCACGCTCGCACAAGCGCGCGGCCAGTTGGACGGCGGCACCGAACAGGTCGTCGTTCTCGAGGACCGGTTCCCCTGCCGCCACCCCGATGCGGACTTCGACCGGATGCGCGGCGGTCAGGTTGTGCTCCGCCAAGCCGCGCTGGATGGCCGCGGCGGCCTCGAGGGCCCCGCTGACCGACTGGAACGAAGCCATCAACCCGTCGCCCGTGTGCTTGACCTCCGAGCCACCCCGCTGCCCGATGGCGCCGCGGACGATGCGGTCGTGCGTCCGCACGAGGTCCATCGCGGCGCGGTCGCCGAGCTGCTGGGTCTGCCGGGTCGACCCGACGATGTCGGTGAACAGGATCGTGCGAAAGGCCGTCTCGACGTAGGCCTCACCGGGCTCATGGCCGCGGAGCGGACCGAGGAAGCGCTGGACCTCTCCCCCGTCGACCTCGATGACGTCGCTGGCGACCATCCCGTGGCTCTCTCGATGGACGGCGATGACCGAATCGCGGTCCGGCCCGCTGGCCAGGCAGAAGGCACGCTGGCGCTCGTAGTCGAACCAGTAGGTGAGGTACTGGACCCCATAGCGGTCCTGGACTTCGAGATCGGCCGCGTGGGCGGCCGCGAGGTCGGCCGCCGTGGCGCCGGAGAGCTCGTGGCGGTCGATGAAGAGGGGCACGCGAAGAGGATGGGCCAGCGAGGGCCCGCGGGCAACTTGACAGGTCCGTCATACAACCGTATGGTTGTATCAATGACGACGACCTTCAACCCCGATCAGGTCTTCGCCGCCCTGGCCGATGCCACGCGGCGCGACATCGTCCTGCGCGCCCTCAGCGGCACGCGAGGGCGTCGCCGAGCTGGCCGGGCACTACCCGATGAGCTTCGCGGCCGTGCAGAAGCACATCGCGGTCCTCGAGCGGGCCGGCCTCGTCACCAAGCAGCGCAGCGGCCGCCGCAAGGTCGTGCGCACCAACATCGAGGGGCTGCGCCTGGCGCGCGGCCTGCTCGACCAGTACGAGGCGCTGTGGCGCGGTCGCATCGATCGCATGACCGACCTCATCACGCCGCAGCAAGGAGACCGACGCATGACTGTCACCGCCGTCCACAAGGACCCCGAGGCCCTGACCATGACCTTGACCGCCGAGTTCGAGGCCACGCCCGAGCGCGTCTGGGAGCTGTGGGCCGACCCGCGCCAGCTCGAGCGCTGGTGGGGACCGCCGACCTACCCCGCCACCTTCACCGCGCACGACCTGGCGCCGGGCAGCCGACGTCGAGTACCACATGACCGGACCCAGCGGCGACCAGCCGCGTGGCTTCTGGGACATCGTCGAGGCCGATCCGCCGCGTCGGCTCGTCTTCCTCGAGGGTTCGCGAACGACGACGGCACGCCGAACGACGACTTCCCGCGCAACGAGGGCCGGGTGACGATCGAGCCGATCGACGCCGGCCGCACGCGGATGTCGATCGAGAGCCGCTTCCCGAGCACCGAGGCCATGGAACAGGTCCTGGCCATGGGCATGGAGGAGGGCCTCACCCAGGCCGTCGGCCAGATCGACGCCATCCTCGCCGAAGGAGCTCGCAGCATGACCACGATGACCGAGCCGACGACCACGACCCTGGACGTCCCCGGCGCCGTCCTGACCTACGACATCCGGCAAGACCGACTCCCCCGCCCCGGCCCTGTTCCTGATCGGGTCGCCGATGGGTGCCGGCGGGTTCGGCACGCTCGCCGGGCACTTCACCGATCGCACGATCGTCACCTACGACCCGCGCGGCGTCGAGCGCAGCACGAAGGCCGACCCGGCGAGCGAGTCGACGCCCGAGCAGCACGCCGACGACCTGCATCGGATCATCGCCGAGCTCGACGCCGGCCCGGTCGACCTCTTCGCCAGCAGCGGTGGCGCGGTCAACGCGCTCGCCCTCGTCGCGAAGCACCCGGACGACGTCCGGACGCTCGTCGCGCACGAGCCGCCGCTCGCCTCGATCGTGCCCGATCGCGAGGGCGCCCTGGCGGCCGTCCGGGCGATCTCCGACGCGTACCAGCGCGACGGGTTCGGCGCCGGCATGGCGCAGTTCATCGGCGATCGTGAGTCACCAGGGACCGATCGGCCCGGACTTCGCCAGCCAGCCCGCGCCCGATCCGGCGATGTTCGGGATGCCCGCCGAGGACGACGGCACCGCAATGACCCGCTGCTCGGCCAGAACATCATCACCTGCACCCACTACGAGCCGGACTTCGATGCGCTGCGGGCGGCGTCGACCCGGATCGTGATGGCCGCGGGCGTGGAGTCGGAAGGCCAGCTGGCCTACCGGGGTGCGGTCGCGCCGCCGAGCGCCTCGGCACGAGCCGGTCAGCTTCCCGAGCGACCACGGCGGCTTCCTGGGCGGCGAGTACGGCCAGGCCGGCGATCCCGATGCCTTCGCCGCGAAGCTGCGCGAGGTCCTCGCGGACTGACCACCATACCCAGCCATCTGACGCCCGCCAGGCATCGCCGGCGGGCGTTCCCATGTCCCGCGCAGCCGGTACGCTGTCGCGGTGGCCCACTACCAATTCGTGACCGTGTGGCGCCTGCAGGCGCCGATCGAGCGAGTCTTCGCCGAGATCGACGACGTCCAGTCGTGGCCTGCCTGGTGGCCGAGCGTGCGACGGGTGGACCGTCGCGAAGCGGGAAGCGGGGACGGGATCGGGGCGGTCTTCGACACGACGTTCGTCGGTCGCCTGCCATACACCCTCGAGTTCCAGCTCAGGGTGACGGTTCGTGAGCCGCCGACCGCGATCGTCGGTGTCGCTACTGGCGAGCTCGAAGGCGTCGGCGAGTGGACGCTGTGGGGCGAGGAGGACTGGACCGTGGTCCGCTACGTATGGGCCATCCGGACGACGGCGGCCTGGATGAACCTGTTGGCTCCGCTGCCGTTCGTCGGTGCGATCTTCCGGCTCAACCACCATGCCGTGATGCGGACCGGTCTCGACGGGATCCGACGACGGCTGGGTGGGGTCGCCGGCACCTACAGTCGCGAGGACTGACCGAGCGATCTGATCAGGCCTCGCCGGCGTGGGCGATGTGCTCGAACTGGCGCCACAGGATCGACGACGAGCAGCGCCGAGCCGACGAAGCCGAACCAGAACGGCGCCGTGATCCCGAACGTGCGGGCGAGCAGGCCGCCGATCGGCGTGCCGATCACCATCCCGCCGATGATCGCCGACGCGAGTACACACCGGTGACGCGGCCGAGCAGCTCGTCCGGGACGGCGCGCTGGCGGACGACCGTCGAGGTCGTGCCCCAGACGAACGCGTGCGCCCCGAAGACGACCATCGTCGCCAGCGCGACGGCCGGCGACGTCGTCAGCGCCAGGACCAGGTGCGTGCCGGTCTCGATGAGCAGGCCGACGCGCATGATGTCGGCCAGCGAGAACCGCCGCTCGAGGCGGCCGTAGACGACGGTCCCGATGATCCCGCCGATCGCGATCGCGGTCGTGAGCAGGCCGAACCCGACCGCGTCCATGCCCGAGCCGCTCGCTCGCGTAGAGGACGAGCACGGACCACGCCGCGCCGAACGTGACGTTGAACGCGAAGATCGTCAGCGCGAGCGTCCGCATCGGCGGGTGCGCGACGAGCCAGCGGATGCCCTCGGCCATCTCGGCCCGCAGGTGCCGTCCGCTCGCCCGCTCGGTCGATCGTGCCGCGACGTCGGTGACGACGCGCGAGACGAGCACCGCGCCGAGCGCGAAGCAGGCGGCGTTCGTCGCGAAGGGCAGGGCCATCCCGACCGCGAACAGGAACGCGCCGATCGGCGGCGCGAGAGCTGGTTCGTCAGCAGGAACGCGCCCTGCAGCCGGGCGTTCGCGATGCCGAGGTCCTCGCGCGCGACGAGCCGCGGCAGGAGGCTGCTGCTGGCCGACGTCGGCGAAGGTCTCGGCCGTGCCGAGGACGAACAGCGCGAGCGAGGACGACCGCGATGTTGACGGTCCCGGCGACGATCGTCGCCGGCGAGCACCGCCAGCACGACGGCGCGGGCCAGGTTGACGCCGACGACGATCCGACGCCGGTCGAAGCGGTCGGCGACGGCGCCCGCCGAGGACGCCGAACAGCAGCGTCGGGCAGGTACTCGGCTGAGCAGCGCCATCGAGACCAGGAACGGGTCGCGCGTCTGGGACGCGACGAGCAGCGGGCCGGCGGCGAGCGCGATGCCGTCGCCGATGTTGTTGACGACCGACGACGCGAGGAGCCAGCGGAAGCTCCGCCCGAGGCGCGCGGGCGCGATCGTCTCGGTGATGCGGACCGGCAGGAGGCGCACCGCGCGGAGGATAGCAACGCCCCGCGGCTGGCACCGGACCGGGGGCTTGACATGCATGTTCTAGGCTTCGCGACGATCGTCTGGAGCGACGAGACGGACCCGGCTGCGGACCTGTTCGGCAAGGGCGTGTTTCGACTGAGCGTGGGCGTCAGTCGTGCCACCTTCGATCGACTGATCCCGTCCGGCGCGGAGCCGGATCCCACGACGCTCGATCGGGTGATCCCCCACCACTTCTATGCCCGCCAGCACTGGCTATCGATCCTCAGCCCGACCGCCGCGACGTTCGCGGAGATCGCCGTCCCGCTCCTGGCCGAGGCGCATGACCGACTGGCGGCTCAGCGGGCTCGCCACGCCAGGACCGCAGGCGCAGGAGGCTGATGGAGGGTGGGCGGCCTATTCGAGCTCGACGTCGAACGCATTCGGGGCCACGTCGAGCCAGGCGGCGATCGCCTCGCGGGCCCGATCGCGTGCGCTGGTGCGGCTCGCCCGGATCGGCCCGAGCCACGGCAACTCGATGACGTGGACGGTCGACCCGTCTCCCGTCTCGGCGACCCGGTAGCACGGCGGCTCCCGGCGCGCGATCATCCGCCGACCGGCCGACCAGGCCGCCTGCGCTCGCCGTGCCTCATTTGCGCCGTTGCTCATGGACGGCACCATGGCGACCGCCGATGACAGCTCGGCTGTCGCATCCGATGCGGGGGGCCGCGCGTATCGTTACGTGATGGCGCCTCGAGGGTTGCGCGCGTGCACGGTCGCGGCCGCGATCGTCGTCCTCGCTGCGGCATGCGGCGGTCCGGCCCCCTCCGGAAGCCCGGCGTCCGTGACGCCATCGATCGCCACCGCGAACCCCTCCCCCGCGATCGCGAGCGCTGCACCGACGGCCGCCGCCAGTCTTGGGCGGATCGCGTCGTCGGGATCGATCGCCGTCCGCGAGCGGGACGGCTCCCTGGTGATCATCGACGCCGCCGGTGAGTCGACGGTTCTGGCCGGCGTTGCCGAGGGGACCTTCGGGTTCCCGACGTGGTCGCCCGACGGGTCGCACATCGCGGTCCTTCGCTCGGGCGACCCAGCGCGTCGATCGTCGTCTTCGACGTCGACGGCCTCACTGCGTCCGCACCCGTCGAGCCCGAGGTCATCTTCGAGAGCGCCTCGATCGGCCCGTTCTACCTGTTCTGGGCGCCGAATGGCCAGGATGTGTCCTTCCTCGCCAACGATGCCGACAGCCTTGCGCTGCGACTCGCACCGGCCGACGGGAGCGCGCCGCTCGATGGCAGCGGCGAGGGGGCGATCGTTCGATCGGGCAATCCCTTCTACTACGACTGGATCGGTCGCGACCGATTGCTGGCGCACATCGGCGTCGGTGCCGAGGCGTTCCTCGGCGAGATCGGGCTCGACGGCGCCGACGCCGCTCCGGCCCTCACGATGCCCGGCGACTTCCGTTCCGCCGTGGTGAGCCAGGACCAGGCATCGATCGCCTATGTTCGAGCCACCGCGGAGGGGCCCGGAGAGGTCATCGTGGCCGCCCGCGACGGTTCGGTCGAGCATTCGATGCCGGTGTTCGGCTCGTCGGCCGTCGTGTTCGCCCCGGACGGCGCCACGCTGGCATCGATCGGATCCGACGCAGCGACCACCCAGGACGCCGGCGTGCCGGTCGGACCGCTGCGGCTCATCGACGTCGCATCCGGTGGGGTTCGCACGCTGATCGACGGTCTCGTCGTCAGCTTCTGGTGGTCGCCCGACGGTCGGACGATCGCGGCGTTGCGGGTACAGCCGGTCATCGGCTCGGGGGCCGTCGCCCTCGCCCGGCGCGCCGCAGAACGAGGTCCGCCTGATGTTCGTCGACGTCGCGTCCGGCACCGTCCAGTCGCAGCCGACCGTCCTGCTCAGTCAGACGTTCGTGGAGTCGCTGTTCCCCTACTTCGACCAGTACGCGCTCAGCCATCGCCTGTGGGCGCCCGACAGCTCGTCGATCCTCCTGCCCGAGGTCGGTGAGGACGGCCAGACCCACGTCGCGGTCCGCTACCCGGACGGTAAGGACCCCATGCTGCTCGATGGCGTCGTCGGATTCTGGAGCCCGTAGCCGGAGGCTGAGAGCCGCCCGACCGGGGGCTATCCCTACCGTGAAAGATGCCGGGTGGCCGGCTGGGCGCCGTGGACCCGCCGCCGCAGAGTGGACTCCGGCACGAACGGGGACCAAGCGGCGACCGGGAACGTGCCGACAGATGGGAGGGGATGGATATCTGATGCGGGTCAACCGCGGACTTCTCTATCTGGGCGTGTTCCTGGTCGCCATCGGTGCGGTCCTGGTGGCCGCCGACGTCGGCGCCGTCGAAACGGCCGGCTGACCGACGCCCTGCGACTCTGGCCGCTGGCGGTCATCGCCATCGGTGCGGGCCTCGTCCTTCGACGGCTCGGGCTTCAGCCTCCCGGGCGGGATGCTCGCCGCCGCGCTCCCGGGGCTCCTCCTGGGCGGCGCGATCGCCGTCGCGCCCACCTATGTGCCCGACTGCGATGCGCAGACACGCATCGCGACCAGGCAGGCCGTGCAACACATGATCGAGGGCGCCATGGGCCCGTCCTGGCATGGCTGGGATGACTTCCAGTCCGACCTCGACCTCGATACTGTCGATAGCCATCCGATGGGAGGATGCTCATGAACCGCCGTCTCTATCGCTGCCGCAGTGACCGCAGGATCGCCGGGGTCGCCGCCGGCCTCGCCGAGTACTACGGACTTCGACCCGACCCTCATGCGGGTGCTCTGGTTCCTGTCGATCTTCGTGACCGGCGGGCTCAGCATCCTCCTCTACATCGGCCTGGTGATCATCGTGCCCGCTCGAGCCCGTGACCGCCGAGGAGGCCGCGCTGGTCGCCACCGGCGGCGAGACCGTCGCTGGGCATCTGCACACGTCCCGCCGGGCGGGCTCCGGTCGAGGCACCATGTTCCTCGGGGCGCGTGCTGATCCTGTTCGGGGCGCTGGCGCTCGTCGATGCGTTGGTGCCGACCTGGACGGACTCGTGGCGCTACCTGTGGCCGGCGTTCCTCGTCGGCGTCGGCGGGCTGTTGATCGCCTGGGCGGTCCGGCGCGAGCCAGCCCGGCCAGACCGAGCAGCCGGAGGGGTGAGTCGAGGCGGCAGTCGTCGTTCTCGGGCTGCTGCTGATCCTCGCCGGGCTGGCGGCAGCCCGGATCCCCGGCGGAGCGACGTTCGCTCGGCCGGGGATCGTCAGTTCCCCGCTCCGTGCCTTCCTCGTCTCGCCGATCCACCCGACGACCTGGTACGCGAACGGGGCGATCATCCTCGGACTCTTCGTCGGGTTCACGGCGTTCACGATCCTCGCGGCGATCGCATCGACCGGCTTGTCGGTCCTGCTTGCGGGTATCGGCGTCCTGCTCCTCGCCGTCGCGATCGAAGGCTCGCGGCTCGTCGCCCGGATCGAGCGGTGGCGCGTGTTCGTCGGCGAGCCGAGTCGGCCGCTTGCGCATCCGTACAGGCCCCTTCGCGGCGGCGTGCTCGACATCCTGCGAGCCGAGTTCGCCGACGAGAGCCGGTGGCGGGACGTGCTGTACGTCGCGGTCAACGTGCCGCTGACCGTCATCGAGTTCGCGGTCATCGTGCTCGTCTGGGCGGCGGCGCTGGTCACCCTCACGATGCCCGCCTGGTATGAGGCGGCCGGGTGGGTCGCGCCGCGCCGCCTGGCTCGGTTCGATCGCCGGGATTCGTCCTGCTCCCGGTCGCGGCGTCGCTGTCGCAGCTGGTGATGCGCGCTCCATCGCGCCGTCGTGGCCGGCTTGCTGTGCACGTCGGAGAGTCGCGAGCTGCGGCGCCAGGTCGAGACAGCTGCGCGAGAGCCGCTCAGCTGTGCTCGACGTCGAGGCCAGCGAACTGCACCGGATCGAGCGCGATCTCCACGACGGCGCGCAGCAGCGGCTGGTCATGCTCTCGATCGACCTTGGGCTCGCCAGCGAACGGATCGACAGCGATCCAGCCGGCGGCGAAGCAGCTCATCCTCGAGGGCCAGGAGCAGGCCCGGGAGGCGCTCGCCGAGATCCGCCAGCTCGTCCGCGGGATCGCGCCGTCGATCCTCCTGGATCGTGGGCTCGTGCCGGCGCTCGAGTCGATCAGCGGGCGTGGGCCCGTGCCGACGGTCATCAGGAGCGAGCTCGTCGCCGGGTGAGCGGTTCGCGCCCGCCATCGAGCGGGCGGCCTACTTCGTCGTCGCGGAGGCGCTGGCCAACGTCGCCAAGCACAGTGGCGCGACGCGGTGCGAGGTACGTTGTCGGCGTGAGAACGGGCGACTCGTCGTCGAGGTCTGGGATGACGGCTCGGGTGGCGCGCATCCCGAGCCCGGCGGCGGCCTGGAGGGCCTTGCCGGACGAGTCGCGGGCGTGGACGGTGCCTTCTCGGTGCCCAGCCCGGCCGGCGGACCGACACTCGTCCGCGCGGACCTTCCGCTCGCCGCCGTGACGGAGGCGCCGCGCCGTCCCATAGGATCCAAGATAGGTCAGCACCGCCAGGACGCGGCGGTGGTCGTTCTGCGTATCGGGCAGGTCGAGCTTGCCGAAGATGTTGCTGATGTGCTTCTCGGTGGCGCCCTCGGTGATGGTCAGGAGCCGGGCGATGCCGAGGTTGGTGCGGCCCTCGGCCATCGCCGCGAGCACCTCCCGCTCGCGAGGCGTCAGCGCGGATAGCGGGATCGTCCGCGCGGTTGCGGACCATCAGCTGGGCGACCACCTCCGGGTCGAGCGCCGTCCCGCCGCGCGCGACGCGCCGCAGCGCATCCATGAACTCCGGGATGTCGCCGACGCGGTCCTTGAGCAGGTAGCCGACGCCGCCCGCACCATCGGCCAGGAGCTCGGTCGCGTACTGGCGCTCGACGTACTGGCTGAGCACGAGGATCGGGGTTCCCGGCACGCGTCCGCGGGCCTCGATGGCCGCCCGCAGGCCCTCGTCGCGCTGGCTGGGCGGCATGCGCACGTCGACCACCGACACGTCGGGCCGTTGCGCGCTCGACCGCCTCCACGAACGACGTACCGTCGCCGACCTTGGCGACGACGGTCCCACCGGATTCCTCGATGAGCCGCGCGATCCCCTCGCGGATGAGCGCGGAATCCTCGGCGATGACGACCCGCAAGGGAGCGCGGTCAGACGGCGCCGGTAGACTCATCGGGACGGCACAGAGGAGGGAACGGCATGGACCTCGGCGCATTCTCGGTGAGCCTCTCGGTCAAGGACCTCGAGGCCTCGCGGGCGTTCTACGAGAAGCTCGGCTTCGTGCAGTTCCACGGGGACGCGTCGCAAGGCTGGTTGATCCTCCAGAACGCCGGTCACGTGATCGGGCTGTTCCAGGGCATGATCGAGAAGAACACACTGACATTCAATCCCGGCTGGGACAGCGCCGCGCAGCCAGTCGACCCGTTCACCGACATCAGGGACCTGCAGCGTGAACTCCGCGACGGGGGCGTGCAGTTCATCGCGGAGGCTGACGAGTCTGGCTCGGGTCCCGGCAGCTTCATCATCGAGGACCCCGATGGCAACCCGATCCTCGTCGACCAGCACCGCTGACAAGCCTGCCTACCCCGGTCCCCCGGACGCATCCATCGTGACGACGACCTTGCCCATGGACTTGCCATCCTCGACGTGGCGCAGCGCTGCGACGATCTCGCTCAACGGATAGCGCCGCTCGATCACTGGGCTGCAGCTTGCCCTCGGCGATCAGCTCCTTGAGCCGGTCCACGTCCGCACGGTGGAACGGCTTCCACCAGAGCATCAACCCCGAGTACCGATCGCTGCGGAGCGACACCAACGCTCCGACCAGCAGCGCGTCGAGAAGCGGCCCGGAATGTCGCCGCCGAGCGTCACGTAGACGCCGTTCGGCTTGAGGGCACGGCGGACCGGCGGATCGAGTTGTGCGAGTCGGTGTCGACGATCCAGTCGTACCGCTCGCCGGTCGTCGTGTAGTCGACCTTCGTGTAGTCGATGACATGGTCGGCGCCGAGCGAGCGGACCAAGTCGAGCTTGGCGGTGCTCGCAGACGCCGGTCACCTCGGCGCCCATCGACTTCGCGATCTGGACCGCGAACGGCCCGACATTGCCAGATGCCCCGTTGATGAGGACCTTGTCGCCCGGCTTGGGCGTTCGACCTCTTCGTAGTCGAAGACCCTGGAGCGCCAGGACCGCGGAGTGCGGGAGGGTGGATGCCTCCTCGAACGACATGCCGCTCGGCATCAGCTCGAACGCCTTCTCCGGCGCGCAGACGTACTCGCGAATGTGCCCTCTCCGGACGTGAAGGTGTCCGACGAACACCGCGATCGCCCGGGCGGAAGCGGGTCACCTCGGGACCGACTGCGTCGACTTCGCCAGCGACGTCGATCCCGACGCTCTTGTTGCGAGGTGCGCGCATGCCGATGAACAGGCGGACGAAAGCCGGGCGCGGCTCAGGCCGTCGAGATCGGCGCGGTTGACCGACGCCGCACGCACACGGACGAGGACCTGGTCGCCGATCGGGCACCGGGCGCTCGACTCGCGTAGCTCGACGACCTCCGGCGGCCCGTAGCGTTCGCGGACCGCGGCTTTCATGGGTTTCCTCGGCTCATGTGACGGTGTGTCGGCAGCGTACCCGCCGGTCGCACGGTCACAGCGGGTCAACCAACGGCTTCTCCCAGACCGACACGTGTTTGCGGCTCTCGCTGGTGAACGGCTCGTGCTGCCAGCCGGCCCAGCTCACGTAGTCGCATCCCGGCCACGGCCGCGCCGGAAGCCGGCACAGCGGGGGCCGGAAATCGTGCGGCCGCCCCGCCCCGCCACGATCCGTCAGCCGTCAGCGGATCGGGCCACCTCGCGCACGACCTTCCGCGGGTCCTTCCCGAGCTCGATGCCCTTGTAGGCCGCCTGGCGGACGAGGCCGTCGCCGGTCCAGCCGGCGAACTCGGCGCGGATGACGAGCTCCGGGCGCAGCCACTGCGCGTTCCGGGCGGCGGCCCGCGGCGGCGGCGGCGCGAACGGTGGCTCGTCGGCGGCGAGCGGCGCGACCGCGGCCAGCAGCTCGGCCCGGCTGTCGTCGCGTGAACCCGGCCCCGACCTTGCCGGCGTACGCAGCGCGCCGTCCTCGTAGACGCCGACGAGGAGCGCGCCGAGGTCGACCGCCGTGCCGGTCGCCGCGTCGCCCAGCCGCCGACGACGAGCTCCTGCTCGGGCCGGATCTTGACCTTCTGCCACGCCATCGACCGCTTGCCGGGCAGGTAGGGCGAGCGGCGGTCCTTGGCCATGATCCCCTCGAGGCCGCGCGCCCGGGCCGCCTCGAAGAACGCGATCCCGTCGCCCTCGATGTGCTCGCTGAGGCGGACGCGCGGATCCGGCCGCGAGGACGCTGGCCGAGCAGCCGCCGGCGCTCCTCGAGCGGCTCGTCGAGGAGCGACCGGCCGTCGAGGTGGAGCAGGTCGAAGACCTCGTAGACGAACGGGGTCGGCTCGGCGGCCACGTCCCCGCCCCTTGATCCGGGCCTGGAGCAGCGCGAAGTCGGGCTCGCCGCGGTCGTCGAGCGCGATGACCTCGCCGTCGACGATCGCCTGGTTGGCGTCGATCCACGTCGGCGGCTCGAGGAACGGCCCGAAGTACCGCGCCGCGTCCTGCTCGCCCGCGGGTCCACAGCCGGACGTCGCCCCCGTCGACGACGGCCTCGACCCGGAAGCCGTCCCACTTGACCTCGAACAGCCAGTCGGGGTCGTCGAACGGCGCGCGCGACGAGCGTCGCGAGCATCGGCGGGATGAAGGTCGGCTTCATGGCGGCGGGGACGCGGCGCCGACCTCGATGACGACCGACTCGAGCACGGGTTCCGCGACCGCCAGCGCGTGATCCCAGTCCCCGACCGACCCTCCGACCATGACCGCAAGTACCCCCTCCGCCGTATCGAACAGCGAGATCCACAATCGTCGTTGCGGATCGATTCCGAGGCGGCCAGCCGGGACATCGAGGATCCCGGCATGGGCGGTCCCGCCGTTCTCGACTTCGACCGTTCGGCCGGTCGCGCCCCCCAGCCGCGACTCGCTCTCGCCCAGGACGGTCAGACCAGGATTGGCGCCGATCGCGGCGGCGGCCTCCTGCGCGGTCGTCGCCGGCAGCGCCACTCCGTCCGCCCCGACCACGGCATCGACCGACGCGAACTGGACGGCCATGACGTCAGGGGTGCCAGCCTGCTGCTGGACGTCGAAGAACCCGGGGGCCAGCGAGCCCGCGACCCAGCCCTCGTCGAGCTCGAACGTGATCCGGGGGCGGAATGAGGCGCGCGTGTACGTGCCGGCCGGCAACGGGCCTGCCACGATTTCGCGGGGCGAGACCAGGTCGGCGCTCGGCTCCACCGTCGTCGACGCGGCAGCCGACGCGGATGCGGGAGCGGCCGGTGACGACACGAGCTGGCTCGGCTGGGCCGAGCCTGCGGCCGGGCCACAGCCGGCCACGACGAGGATCGCCATCCAGGTCGCGCCGCGGATCTTCATGCCGTCATCGCGCTCCTCCGCTGGCCAGCGCGACGAGACGATCGATCTCCTTGTCGAGCAGGCGCCGCGACAGCCTCGGGAACTGGAGTAGGCGGGTCGGGCCTGCGCTCTCGATCGACCAGGGCACTATCGACGGATCCGCCAAAGGCTCGTGACCCCGGCTACGAGGAGGGCGCCTGCGGCGAGCGCCATGGCGGTCGGCCTCCAGCGCCAATCGAGCGCCTGCGACCGCTTGCGCGCGCTTGCCGTTCTTGCCGTTCTTGCCCTTGTGCTTCTTGCGGGCGTTCTTCTTCCCGTTCTTCGCCATGCGATGTCCTCCAAGCGATCCGGCGCCTAGCCCGCCTTTCGGCGGCGTCGCGCGGCGACGTCCTCGTTCGTCCGCCCGGTCTTGACACTCTCAGGGTAGTCCTCGGGATCCCAGCCCGGAACCGCATCGGCATCGCGTCGGTGGATCAACAGCCACTGCTCCCTGGGTCCCTCGGCCCAACGCATGCGGATGAGGACGAAGCCACCTCGGAGCTTCACCCCGTCGATCCGGAGCTTGAGCTCGCCGGCACGCAGGGCAGCCGTCGGGTCCGGCGTGTCCGGATCGGCCGTCCAGGTGCCCCAGTCCCACACGATGACGTCGCCGCCACCATATTCGCCGCGCCCGATCGCCCCCTCGAACGAGAAGTAGTCGAGCGAATGGTCCTCGACGTGGATGGCCAGGCGGCGCTGCCCGGGATCGAGCGTCGGACCGCGCGGGACCGCCCACGACACCAGCACTCCGTCGATCTCGAGCCGCAAGTCGTAATGCAGCCGGGTCGCCCGATGCCGCTGCACGACGAACCGCCCGCTCGTGGTCTCCGTCCGGCTCTCGGGGCTCACGTGATCGCGACGACGAGGCTCGAGACGAGCATGGCGGCCGCGACCGGGACCCAGACTCGACGCTCACGCGGGCTTCGGCTTGCGGCGTTGAGGGCCAGGCTCAGCGCCGAGAACCCGACGGCAAGCCAGATCGCGGACGGGAGGCCGCTGGCGATGGACGGCACGACGAGCCCCGCATCCGCCAGGACGATGGTGCCGAGGACGGCGAGAACGATGGCCTGCCCGACAGCGGCGATGCGCATCGCCGGTGGCAAGCGCCCTGCGAACCGACCACCCATCGCGTACTCACCCCAGGGTGCACCCGCGGCCAGGGCGAGCTGGAAGGCGATCGCGATCGTCGTGACCAGCCCGAACACGACCGCAGCCACAGCCGTCATGGATCGATCCTCGCGGTCACCGCGGCACTGTGCACCCCTGACAACACCGACTCGGCCGCGTCTAGGCCCCTGCGGCCGCGGCGCCGACCACCGAGCGGACCGCGTCGCGCGCTTCGGTGACCCCTCGAGCGACACGTTCCGCCGCTGCGTCGGCCGCCGTCCGTCCAAAGACGACGGCCTCCGCGCGACCGTAGGCGGCGAGCAGGTGCCTGACCAGCCGCTCCGACTCGTTCGGAACGTGACCGAGCATCGCGTAGGTCTTCTCGATCTGGATGGCGTGTTCGCGGATGTGCGAGCTCCAACGCCCCAATCGGAACCCGATCGTGACCGGGAAGCCCGACCAGCGCGCCCCGAGGTCCAGGCGGTCGTCCGGCAGCCCGGCCAGGCGCTCCGCGCTCAGGTCGAGGGTCGCGTCCAGTCGCGCCCGGAGGTCGTCCAGGCGTCCGGCCGCCTCGGTCGTCGACTCGTCGGGTTCCAGCGCGATCAGCCACTCGGGCGCATGGGCCGGCAGATCCGGGTCGTTCGCCCGGTGTCCCCGGGTCTGCCACCAGGCGCTGGTCCAGCCGTACGTGCGCTGGCCGGAGATGACGTGGCCGAGGACCTCCCGGATCGACCATTCCCCATCCCCAGGGTCGGCGTCGAGCAGACGGTCGCCGATCGGCAAGAGCAGGCCGTGGAGATCCCAGCGTGCCGCCGTGGCTGGACCGACGATCCGTGCCGCTCGACGTTCCGTGCTGTCAGCGGCGGCCATCGCGAGACGGGCCTCGATCTCGGCCTGTTCAAGCGCCTCGGCAGCTCGGTAGGCGCCGTATCGGACCTCCTCCTCGCTGCCGCCGATCCACGACCACGGGCGGACCAGGTCCTGGTCGGTCAGCGTGAGGAGATCCCGGGCGGTCGCCACGATGTCCGAGCGTGCTGCGGCCAGGGCGGCAGGCAACGGTCGCGCGAGCGCAGCGTCGGTGTGACCGAAGAGGGGCGCGTCAAGCGGCTGGTCGATCATCGGTCGAGTATGGTGCGGCCATGTCCGACCTGCTCTCCCCGGCCGCGCGCGAGCTGCTGGGATCGGACGCCGTCGCAACGGTCGTCACGCTCGACGCCGACGGGTCGCCGCACATCAGCGCGGCCTGGGTCGGGATCGAGGACGGCGAGATCGTGATCGGGACGCTCGATGACCAGCGCAAGCTGCGCAACCTGCGGCGCGATCCACGAGTCGCCCTCACCCTCCAGTCGGAGGTCGTGAACGCCTGGGGTCTGCGGGAGTACCTGGTCATCAGCGGCACCGCTCGGGTCACGGAGGGTGGCGCTGCGGCGCTGCTGCAGCGGCTGGCCCACACGTATATCGGTCCAGACGTCGTCTTCCCGGCGATGCCCGACCCGCCCGAGGGCTACGTCACGCGGATCGAGGTGCAGCGGGTTTCCGGCATCGGACCCTGGATCTAGCGCTCCGGAGCGCGCCTCGAGCGAGGATGCCTCACCATGCGCTCGTGTCGACCGAGCCGACGAGCACGCCTCCCGGCGCCGCCACCCACCCCGGGAGACGTCGCCTGGGTCGCGGCGATCACCGTGGCCAAGGCTAGCGTCATCGCGCTGGCGGTCGATGCGTTCCTGAACTCGGAGGCGCCGCGCTACCAGGGCAAGGGCATGAGGGTTCGGGCGCTCGGGTATGCCGGCGGCATGCTCCTCGTGCCGCTGGCCTGGCGTGTCCGTGGCCGGCCGCAGCCGTACCCGCGCGAGCTCGACCTCGCGGTGACGCTACCGCTCCTCGTCGACGCCGGCGGGAACGCGATCGGGATCTACCGCCGTGCCCACATCGATGACCTCATCCACTTCGCCGATGGCGCCACCCTCGCATCGGTCGTCGGGGCGCTCGCGACGCCGCGGGTCAGGACCTCATGGGAGGCCGCGGAGTGGCGACGGCCGCCGGCCTCGGGGCCGCCGCGCTCTGGGAGCTCGCCGAATACGTCGGCATGAAGCTCGGCGCGAAGGGCATGGACCTCACGTACGAGGACACGATGACCGACCTCGCCGAGACGGCGGCCGGTGCCGCCCTGGGCGGCGTCATCACCCTGCTCCGGCACCCATCGCGGCTGCGCCGCGTGCCGGGCCGATCGGCCGACCCCGTCGTCCAGACCTGATCGCTCCCCGCGGCTCGAGGCATAGACTCCCGGCATGGACCGAGCGGACTGGCTGCGCGATCGTCGCGAAGCCGTCCGGACCCAGTACGACGCCGAGGCGCCGGGTTACGACGACGAGCCTACCCGACGACGTCGCACCGACTTCGTCGCGACGCCTCGCTGGATGCCAGCCCGGCCGGGCGGCATCGTCCTCGACGCCCCGTGCGGGACCGGCTGGTACTTCGAGCAGGTCGCGCGGCCGGTCGGCGCGTCGTGGGCATCGACCAGTCGGCCGGCATGCTCGAGCAGGCACGCCCAAGGGAATCGCCGACGACTCGGGCAGGTCGGCTTGCAGGAGATGACGTTCGACGCGGAGTTCGACGCGCTCGATGACCATCGACGCGATGGAGAACATCCCGCCCGAGGACTGGCCGACCGTGCTGGCAAATCTCCATCGCGCGGTCAGGCCCGGCGGCATGCTGTACGTCACGGTCGAGGAGATGGATCAGGCAGAGATCGACGCCGCGTTCGAGGCGGGTCAGGCAAGCCGACCTGCCGGCTCGTCCGGGGCGAGGTGATCGAAGGGGACACCGCCGGATATCACTACTACCCGGGCCGAACCCGCGTTGCTGGACTGGCTCGCGGCCGAGGGTCTCGTATCGAGGCGGAGGGCGCCGACTGGGAAGGCGACTGGGGCTACTGGCACCTGCTCCTTCGCCGGTCGTAGGCGGCCAGCCCGCTGGTGTCCGACTGGCGCTGATCGCCCCGATCGACCTCCCGTCGCCGCTCGAGGACATCCGTCGACGCCACGACCCGAGTGCCGCTCGCGGCGTGCCGGCCCACGTCACGATCCTGTACCCGTTCCTGCCGACTGAGCAGCTGACGACAGCCGTACGCTCTGAGCTTGAGACGATCGTCGCGATGAACCCTTCGTTCACGGCCCGCTTCGCCGCGGTGGAGCGCCTCGAGCGGCTGGTCTGGCTGTTGCCGTTCGATCAGGCGCCGTTTCTCCGACTTACGGCTGCCATCGTCGAGCGGTGGCCCGACTGTCCGCCGTACGGCGGCATGCATGACGAGATCGTCGCCCACCTGACACTCGTGGAGACGACCGATGCGAGCATCCTCGATACGGCGGAGGGTGTCGGGCAGACGCGCATCCCATTCGAATGTCGCGTTGGGGAGCTGCGGCTCATCGTCGCCACTGACGCCGGTCGCTGGAAGCGCCGTTGGAACCTCCCCTTGGGCGGGAGGGGTTAGGTCTCGCGGATGTGCTCGAGCGGCTTTCCTGGCTCGCCCAGGATCTCCTCGTCGTTGGCCCACGCATGGACGCGCTCTGCTCGCACCTTGAGCAGGATGACGTCGTCATCCTCGGGCCCCTCGTGGAACCACATCTCCAGCTGCTTGTCCCAGAGCGCCTTCTTCCGGGCGCCGTCTTCGACGATCTCGGCAGTCCCTTCGATGGATACCCACGTCCCTCGCTCGGTCGCGATGTACGCGAGCTCGACGTGCGGGTTGGCCTCGATCTCGACGACCTTCGGCGTGTCGCGGTAGCTGAAGAACCAGCTGTCGCCGTCGTACTCGACGTTGCCGTTGTTCGACATCGGCCGGCCACGCACGGAACCGTTCGACCGCGTGACGAACATGCAGATATCGATGTCCTTGATCAGCTCGGCGATCTCGCGCATGTCGTCGCGCGTCCAGCGGGCTTCAGTCATCAGCGTGCTCTCCATGGGACGGGGCTAGAGGTGCACCATGAGCCTCGGCCGGGGTCTAGCGTGCCGTCGATTGGTGCATCCCTCTTTCAGTGATGCAACATCGGGTCGCCCAGGCGGGGCGACCTTGCATGCGCCGTTCGAGGAGATCGCTCCTCAAGCGGGCGACGTATCCGCGATCGAGCGCACCGACGCTGACCGGTGCCGGATCACGATCGACGGGGACACCCTCGCCTGGCTCGCCTTCCGGCTCATCCTCTTGGGCTGCGATTTCGAGATCCACGAACCGCCCGAGCTGGACGCCTATGTCGATGCGCTCGCGGAGCGGATCGCGCGCCGCCCACGCGAACGCCACGCCGTCGCGTAGGCTGCGGATGGGATGACGACACCGACCCAGCCCGCCGGCGCCCTCGACCCCGCCCTGCGCCAGGAGATCGAGAAGTGGTTCGCGCGCCGCGGCGTGCCCCAGTTGATCGAGGACTACAGCTCGGAACGGGCGATGGACTTCCGGGCCGCCCCGTTCATCTCCGGCTGGCTCCTGTTCGGCACGATCAAAGATTGGGGCACCCGGCCGGACTGGCCTCCGCTCTGGAACGTCGCCGGTATCGCCGCGACGCTGGCGTGGATGGCCCTCGTCTGGTCGGTCGTCAGCCGGGTCCGCCACCGCCCGATGACTACCCGCCCGATCACCTTCGATATGGCCGACATCATCACGATCGCGCTCCTGCCGGCCCTGCCCGCAGCCCTCATCGACAACTCGCTCGGCGAGGCGATCACCGCCGTCCTCGGGGCGTTGACGGGCATCGGCGTGATCTACGTGATCATCGGGTTCGGCCTCATCGAGGTCGGCGCGTGGGCGATCGAGCGCCTGTGGATCCAGCTCACGCACATCGTCGAGCTCATCGCGAAGACGCTGCCGGTGCTCCTGATCCTCGTCGTGTTCTTGTTGTTCGCAGCCGAGATGTGGGAGGCCGCTGGCTCGATGAGTGGGCTCGAGCTTGGTGTGGTGCTGCTCCTTCTGGTCGCGGTGGCGGCCGCGATCGTCGTCACCGCGTTCCGGCGCGAGCTCCGCGAGATCGAGGAGGGCACCGACGCCGACTCGCTCGGCACCGACGCGGCCAGCTCCCCGGTCGGGCCCCTCCTCGGCAGCGCACACCCGGAGGCGCTGGCCGCCCCTCCCCTGACGTGGCTCCAGAAGACCAACGTGACGATCCTCGTGACCATCCCGCAGCTCCTCCAGGCGGTGGCCGTGGGCACCGTACTCATGCTCTTCCTCGTGATCTTCGCGATCCTGGCGATCCCGGGGTCCGTCCAGGAAGCCTGGATCGGCGGTCCGGTCCGGACGATGATCGAGTTCGACCTGTTGGGCGAGCTACGGACGATCTCGGCCGAGATGCTCATCGTGAGCGCGGTCCTCGGCGGGATCGTCGGGCTCTACTTCAGCGGCCTGTCGATCTCCGACCCGGCGTATCGATCCGAGGGCTTCGATCGCGAGGTAGCGGAAGTCCGCCGGCTCCTGGCCGCGCGCGCTGTCTATGTCGCTGCCGTGCGAGATGAACAGGCGCCGACCGAGGACCGGCCGACTCCTACGACCCCTCCCGAGCCGGAGGGATCGGCTCGGACGTTCGACGGCTAAGCGGGCACGCCCTCATACGCTTTCGCGGAGCTTCTCGATGTCGATCTTCTCCATCTTCAGCATCGCCTCCATCGCACGCGCCGCAGCATCCCGGTCATCGCTCTCGAGCATTTCCGGTAGCTGGCGCGGGACGACCTGCCAGGAGACGCCGAAGCGGTCCTTGAGCCAGCCACAGACGCTGTGCGTGCCGCAGGTCCCTTTCGGCTAGGCGGCTGCGGGCTCTCGTCGGCGCAGGTACTCCGCGGTCAGCGAGCCCGGCGCGTCCAGGAGGTCGGTCGGCGTGCCCGTGAACACGAGCTGGCCGCCCCGGCTGCCGCCCTCGGGCCCGAGGTCGATGATCCAGTCGGCGTTGCGGATCACGTCGAGGTTGTGCTCGATGACGATGACCGTGTTGCCGGCATCCACGAGCCGGTCGAGCAGTGCCAGCAGGTGGCTCGTGTCCGACATGTGCAGCCCCGTCGTCGGCTCGTCGAGGACGTAGATGTTGCCCTTCTTGTGGAGCTCGCTCGCCATCTTGATCCGCTGGCACTCGCCGCCCGACAGCGTGCTCAGCGGCTGACCGAGCGTCAGGTAGTCGAGACCGACGTCGCTCATCGCCTGCAGCTTGCGGCGGATGTCCTTCTGGGTGAACGCCTCGAGCGACTGGGCCACCGTCAGTCCGAGCACCTCGGACACATTGCGCCCGTCGAGCGTGTACTCGAGGACCTCGTCCTTGAACCGCCGGCCCTCGCAGGTCTCGCACGGGGTCTTCACGCCGCCGAGGAAGGACAGCTCGGTATAGATGACCCCCGAGCCGTTGCAGTTCTCGCACGCGCCCTTCGAATTGAAGCTGAACAGGCCGGCGTCGACCTTGTTCGCCGCCGCGAACGCTTTCCGGATGTCGTCCATCACGCCGGTGTAGGTCGCCGGGTTCGAGCGGGTCGACGTGCCCACCGCGGACTGGTCGATCACCACCGCATCGGGGTGGTCGGGTAGGAACACCTCGTCGATCAGCGAGCTCTTGCCGGAGCCCGCGACGCCCGTGACGACCGTGAGGACCGCGGTCGGGATGTCGACATCGACACCCTTGAGGTTGTTCGCCCGCGCGCCGCGGATCGGCAACCAGCCCGACGGCGTCCTCGATCGATCCTTGATGGGCAGCCAGCGCTCGAGGTACTGGCCGGTGAGGGTGCCGGCCGTGCGAAGGTCCGCGAACGACCCCTCGAAGACGATCTCCCCGCCGGAGCTGCCCGCGTGCGGGTCCGACGTCGATGACATGGTCCGCCGCCTTGATCACGTCCGGATCGTGCTCGACGACCAGCACGGTGTTGCCCCGGTCGCGCAGGAGCTGGAGCAGCTCGGTCAGCCGATGCACGTCGCGCGGGTGGAGTCCGATGCTCGGCTCGTCGAGGATGTACATGACGTCGACCAGGCTGCTGCCGAGATGCTTGACGAGCTTGACGCGCTGCGACTCGCCACCGGAGAGCGTGTCGGTCTCGCGGTCGAGACTGAGGTAGTCGAGCCCGATGTCGGCCATGTGCTGCAGACGCTCGACGAGCGTGCTGACGATCGGCTCGCCGGTCGGGTCGGTCATCAGTCGCAGCACGGCGATGAGGTCGCCGACCTCCATCGATGCGAGCTCCGCGATGTTGTGCCCGTCGATCTTCGAACCGAGCGCCGCCTGGCTCAGCCGGGCGCCCCGGCACAGTGGGCACGGCCCCTCGCGCAGGAACGGCTCGACCTTCTTCTGGGTCCGCTCCGAGGCCGCCTTGAGATCGCGCCGCACGTATGACCGCTCGAGCTTCTCGATGACGCCGAGGTAGGTCGCGTTCATCATCTTGTCGCCGATCGGGATCTTGTACTTGCGGTCCTTGCCGTACAGGAGCAGGTCGATCTCCTCCGGCGTGTAGTCCGCCAGCTTCTTGCCGTTGTCGAAGAAGCCCGAGGCCGGGTACGCCCCCGTCTCCCAGTCGGTCCAGAACGGGACGCGGATGGCCCCTTCATCCAGCGACTTCGAATAGTCGACGAGGTCGTCGGCGACGAAGCCGATCTTCCGGCCGAGACCGTTGCACTCGGGGCACATCCCCTGGGGGTCGTTGAACGAGAACGCGTTCGAGTAGCCGACATGTGGCTTGCCGATCCGCGAGAACAGCAGCCGGAGCGCGGTGAAGATGTCGGTGACCGTGCCGACCGTCGAGTGCGAGCCGCCGCCGAGGCGCTTCTGGTCGACGATGACGGCCATGCTGAGGTTCTCGATCGCGTCCGCCTCGGGCTGCGGGTACCGCGGCAGGAAGCTCCGGATGAACATGCTGAAGTTCTCGTACAGCTGGCGCTGTGCCTCGGTGGCGATCGTGTCGAAGACGATCGACGACTTCCCCGAGCCCGATACGCCGGTGAAGATCGTGATCTGCGCGTTTCGGGATCCGCAGCGAGATGTCCTTGAGGTTGTTCTCGCGCGCGCCGCGAAGCTCGATGTATTCGGTCATGGGACAAGGCTACCGAAGTTCGTCCTTGGTCGGCCGCATCGCGCGTCGAGTCGGCTGGCCTAAAGGCGCCCTGCCCGGAAATTAGGGATTTCCGTGAATGCGCGCGTGGCCCGTTAGCGGGATGCTTCCTGAAACACATCCTGGAAGGAGCATGGGTATGACCTCAGCCACAGCCCCCGAGCCCGCGGCCACCACACCCGATCTCGCGGCGATCAAGACCCGCCAGCAGGCCACGTGGGCCAGCGGCGATTACCACATGATCGGCACGCAGATCCAGATCGTGTCCGAGCTGATGATCGAGGCACTCGACGTGCATTCGACCGAGCGCGTGCTCGACGTCGCGACCGGCAGCGGCAATGCCGCCCTGGCGGCGGCGCGACGTGGCTGCGAGGTCGTGGGCGTCGACTACGTTCCGGCGCTGCTCGACCGCGCTCGCCGTCGGGCCGATGCCGAGGGCCTCACGGTCGAGTTCGTCGAGGGCGATGCCGAAGCGCTGGCATTCGCGGACGCTAGCTTCGATGTCGTGAGCTCGGTGTTTGGCGCGATGTTCGCCCCGAACCAGGAACGGACCGCGTCAGAGCTCGCCCGCGTCGCACGATCGGGTGGTCGCATCGGCATCGTCGCCCATACCCCCGACGGCTTCATCGGCAACCTGTTCAAGGTCATGGGCAAGCACGTCCCGCCGCCGGCCGGACTGCGCTCGCCGATCCAGTGGGGCACGGAGGAGCGCCTCCGCGAGCTGTTCGGCGAGTCGATCGCGGAACTGCGACTCGAGAAGCGCCACTACGTCTTCCGCGACCGCTCGCCCGCGCAGTACGTCGACTACTGGCGGACCTACTACGGTCCGACGCTGAAGGCGTTCGAAACGGTCGGCGAGGCCGGTCGCGCGGCGCTCGAGGCGGACATGATCGAGCTGATCGGCCGGTTCAACCGGGCCGACGACGGCACGATGGTCGTGCCGAACGAGTACCTCGAGGCGGTCATCGTCAAGCGCTAGACCACCTGGCGACGGGCGGGCCTTCGCGGCCCGCTTCGTCGGGTCGCTGCAACAAGGCTGCGACCGGCACGTGGGCGCCCGCGGTATCGACACGGCGCGATTGCCGCTACGGTGCACGCGTGAACCCGTCCGATCCCAGCACGCTGCGAGCTCTCGTCGACCGCCTGGAGGCGCTCGCGAGCCGTCGGCTGGCCACCGCCCCCGCCGGCGAGGGGGCCGCAAGCCGCGCCCGCCAGCTCGCCGATCACCTCGCCGGTCATGTGCGGGTCCGTGCGAGCGTCCCTGGACGCGCCCCTGCTCGTGGCTCTCGTCGGACCGACCGGCGCCGGCAAGAGCACGGTCTTCAACACGATCGCCGGACGCCCGGCGAGCGAGACCGGCGTCCTGCGCCCCACCACCCGTGTCGCGGTCGTGCTCGTCCACCCCGACGATCGGCCAGCCGTGGCCGCCGGCGCCCTGACACGCGTCGCGCCGGGGCAGCTGCGCTACGTCGAGGACGACACGATCGAAACCGGGCTCGCGCTGGTGGATGCACCCGACATCGACTCCGTCGAGCACCTCAACCGCGAGCTCGCCGATCAGCTCGTCGAAGCGGCGGACCTGTGTCTCTTCGTGACCACCGCGACCCGTTACGCCGATCGTGTCCCGTGGACGGTCCTCGACCGCGTCCGCGAGCGCGGCCTGCCGTTGCAGGTGATCGTCAACCGCATGCCGCCGGACCCGGTCGACCAGGCCGAGGTCCTCGCCGACGTGCGACGGATGCTGACCGACGCCGGCCTCGATGCGGCGCGCTCGATGGGTGATGGAGCCCCGGCGCGTGACGTGATCGGCGTGCCGGAAGGCGCCCTCGCCACCACGGGCGACCGACTCGAACACGGCACGATCGACCAGGTGCTCGACGAGATCGCGCGTCTGCGCGCGGATCGACAGGCGCGTGTCGACCTGGCCACGCGAGCCCTGACGGGATCGCTGGCCGGGCTCGGCGAGAGCCTCGACCGGATCGCCGATGACGCCGAGCACGAGGCCATCGACACGGAAGCGCTGCGCCGATCCGCCGAACGGGCGTAGAGCATGCCCTGAGCGCGCTGCGCGCGGAGGTCGGCCGCGGCTCGTTCCTGCGCGAGGAGGCCCTGCGCCACTGGCAGGACTTCGTCGGCGCGGACCAGATGACGCGCTTCTTCTCCGAGGGCATCGGTCGCATCCGTGGCGCCATCGCGGCCGTGTTCCGGCCGGTGACGCGCTCCGGTGGCCGAGGTCCGCGCCGCCACGACCGAGGACCTGATCGCCGTCGCCCGCTCGCAGGCCGCCGAGGCTGCCCGACGTGCGGCGACGGCCTGGTCGGACGCACCAGGCGCCGGGCAGGTCATCGCCGAGCGAACCGAGCTGTGGGCCCCCTCCCCCGACTTCGACGCCCGCCTGTCGAGCCGGCTCGAGGCCTGGATCGAGGGCATCGTCGGCGACATCCAGGCACACGGCCGGCCGAAACGCCTGCTCGCCCGGGGCGCCACGGTCGGCGTGAACGCCATGGGCACGGGCGTGATGCTGGCCACGTTCGTCCACACGGGTGGCATCACCGGGACCGAGCTGGGCGTGGCAGCCGCCACCGCGTTCCTGAACCAGAAGCTGCTGGCGGCGTTGTTCGGCGAGGCGGCCATGGCCGAGCTGGTCGCCGACGCTCGCCGCCGGCTCGATGAGGCCCTGGCGACGACCTTCGAGGAGGAGCAGGCACGCTTCGACCGGTTGCTGCCCGAACCCGGAACGCTGCCCGGCCTGGCATCCGAGCTGCGTGCGGCAGCCGCCGACGTTCGCGCGCTGCCGAGCCCGGGCGGCAGATGACCGGCCCCGCGACCGAGCCGTTCGCCGACGCCGACGACCCGCTGCGCCGATGCCTCGAGACGCTGCGGACGGCCGCCGAGGCGGCTGAGCCGCTCGGGATCGCCGACGGACCGAGGTCCAGGCGGTCTACGACGACGCGAGCCGCCGCCTCGGGTTCCCATCGGATGCCTACGTCCTCGCCCTGGTCGGCGGCACCGGCGTCGGGAAATCGAGCGTGCTCAATGCGCTCGCCGGCGCATCGGTGAGTCCAGCCTCGGCGAAGCGCCCGACGACCAGCGAGCCGATCGCCTGGGTGCCGGCCGACGAGCGGGCATCGCTCGCGCCCCTGCTCGAGTGGCTCGGCGTGCACGACATCCGCGAGCACCAAGGATCCGGCGCTCGATCGGTGGCCATCCTCGACATGCCGGACATGGACTCCATCGAAGCGGATCACCGCGCCCGCGTCGAGGCGGTGCTGCCCCGGGTCGACGCGGTCGCCTGGGTGACCGATCTCGAGAAGTACCACGACGCGGTCCTGCACGACGCCTTCCTGCGCACCTGGGTCCCGCGCCTCGACCGGCAGGCCCTGATCGTGAACAAGGCGGACCGCCTCGGCGTCGACGACCGACCGCGCGTGCGGCGGGACCTCGAGGCCGACATGGGCCGGGGTCTGCTCGACGGTGATCGGTCGGCCGTGCCCGTGCTCATGACGATGGCGGCACCCGGTGATGGCCGACGACCCGAGCTCGACGAGCTGCGTGGCTGGCTCGCCGATGGCGCAGCGGCCAAAGCGGTCATCCGGGCGCGCCTCGGGGCGACGATCGCCGACCTTGCGAGATCCCTGGCGCGCGACGCGGGGATCGATCCACGCGCAAAGGCGTCGCCGTTCCTCGGGGACCGCGCTCGAGCGGCGGCGATCGACGCTGCCACGAATGCCGTCCTGCGAGCCGTCGACCTGCCGGGTCTCGAGCGGCAGGCGGTCGCCGCGACGCGGGCGCGCGCCCGGGCTCGTGGGACAGGTCCCATCGGCAAGCTGACGTCGCTGGTCTACTCGGCCTCGGGCCGCGGCTCGAAAGTGGCCGATCCGGGCGGCTACCTGCTGCGGTGGCGCGATCGCGCGCCGTTGACCCCGGCGGTCGAGTCACTGCGCGTCGCCCTGGGGAGCGCGCTGGCCGAGGCGACCCCGGCCGTCCGACCGAGACTGGCGGCCACGCTGGAGCCGACGCAGCTCCGTCAGGGTCTCGAGCGCGCGGTCGACCGGTCGATCGCCGGTCTGTCACGGCTCGAGGCGCCGGCCAGTCAATGGTGGTCGCTCATCGGCCTGCTCCAGACGGTCACGACGGTGGCGATCGCTCTCGCTGCCGCCTGGGTCGTCGTGTGGATCCTCGCCCGACCCCCGGTCGACTCCGTCGACATCCCGCTGATCGGCATCGTGCCGGCGCCGTTCGTCGTCCTGGTGGTGACGGTGCTGGTCGGCTACGTGCTGGCCCGCCTGCTCGGGATCCATGCCGGTTGGATCGGCCGACGCTGGGCGAGGCGCGTGCGCGACAAGGTCACGACCTCGGTGCGCGGCGAGATCAGCGAACGGGGGTTCGGGCCGCTGGACGAGCTCGAGGCGGCGCGGCGCAGCCTGTGGGACGCGGTGGCGACGCTGGTCCGCGAGTGCGGCCGCTCGTGACATCGCGGGTCATACTCGTTCGATCGCGGCCGTCAGGTCGGCGTCTGGACGACATTCGACCGCGCAGGTCGCGTCGTCAAGGAGACCGATTTCGGCGTCTAGCCGACCAGGGTGGAACGCCCACGTGGAGGTGACGCAGCGATGTCCGACACAAACTCCCTGACCGATACGGCGATCGTCCAGCGCGAGCCGGAGCCGACCGTCGCCGTGCGCATCCAGCAGCCGATGCACCAGCTCGACCTCGCCACCGCGTTCGGGCGCTATCTGCCGATGGTCGCCGCACGGATCGACGCGGCGGGTGGCGCCATCACCGGCCCATCGTTCGGCCGGTATCACCGCTTCGGCCCTGATGTGGTCGACGTCGAGATCGGCTACCCGGTCGCGAGCCCACCGGCAGGGCTTCCTGGCCTCGGCAGCGTCGCCGCGGGCGAGATCGGCGTCTCGGAGCTGCCGGGCGGGCCGGCCGCCCGAACGATCCATCTCGGGTCGTATGAGGGCTTGCCGGCGACGTACGACGCCCTGCATGAATGGATCCACGGCCAGCCCGGCTACGACGACTCCGTTGGCGCGTGGGAGTCGTATGTCGACGACCCGGGTGCCACCGAGGACATGTCCCGGCTCCGCACGGAGATCGTCTGGCCGCTCGTCAAGGAGTGACCGCGCGGGGCTGACCGGCGGCCAGGTCGAGCGACCGGGTCAGCCGCGCGTCGCGCCCTCGTTCGTAGTGATCACCTGGTCGATCAGCGCTTCGAGCTGCCGGTCACTCACCTTGCGGTCCGCCTCGGCCTCGATCCGCTCGCGGGCCAGCCGGAGGACTTCGTCCCTCGGGATACGGAACCCGCCCGGCAGGCGGACGCCGTCGATCTCACCGGCCTTGATGCGATCTCGGATGGTCGCCGGCGACGACTCGAGGACCCAGCCCAGTTGCTCCGTCGAGAGGTGATCGTCCATCGGCCCAGCCTACGCTCGCGATGTCGATGTCGATCTCAGTCGCCGCGCAGCGCGTCGACATCCACCTGGATCGGGCGGCCGTCACCGTCGACGACTCGCCAGCGCACGCCGAGTGGCGTGTCGCGCCCATCGGCGAGGAGGTCGGCCACCTCTGCCGGAGTCGCGTCGGCGCCGAGATCCAGGATCGCCCGCTCGAGCGCGAACCCGGCCACCGCCGGGACATCGCCGACGAGGTCACGCCGGACCATGCCCTCGGCGTCGCGTGCCCCTGCCGCGCTGAGTCGCTCGATCAGCCGCGTCGCCCGTCGGCGTCCCTCGGGGTCGAGGTCACGGATCCAGCGGGGCTCTTCTGGCTGCTCCGGCTCGTCCGGCTCTTGCCGGCTCTTGGCCGACGCCGCGCGCGTCTTGTCCGCCGCCGGCTCGTCGTCCTTGGCGCCGCCCACGGCCTTGGCGGGCTGCGCGCGGCCCTGGAGCGGTGATGCGGGCGCCTCGCTGCCGCGTGCCTGGGTGATGGCCTCCTTCGCGTCGCGCAGGCTGCCGAACGGCCCGCGCACCAGGGGCAACCCCAGGTCGTCGGTCTGTTCGGTGTCGACGACCGCCCACGTCCCCGACTGCGGCTCGATCGTGAACCGCTCGTCGCGCGTCTGCCAGCGACCACCACCGAGCCGCTTGAGGCCCTCGTCCTTGTCCTTGTCGGTCGTCGCGGCCATCAGGCGTTCCCCCGGATCATGTCGATGAGGCGACCCAGGACCCGCTCGCCGTCGGCGCGCAGACCGTTGTGCTCGAACTCATCGGTCTGCCACGCGCGCAGCCCGCGGATCGTGGCCGCCGTCTCCTCGGCGAAATCGCGCTCGACGTACAGGTCGTTGACATAGATGGTGGCCGCCACCGGGACCTCGTTGCGGCGTAGCCGGTCGGCGTCGTAGAGGGCGGGCCAGGCGTGCTCGGCCAGGATCCCGGCCGCTTCCTTGTGCCCGCGCAGGCCGCCGTAGTCGTCCCACATCCAGGGGAAGATGTGCTCGGCGGTCAGATACCCCTGCTCGACGATCTCGTCCGGCAGGAGCCGATCCGCCGACCAGCGCGTGGCCACGCCGTCGGCGTAGGACGACTCGTGGAGGGTCGCGTAGATCGGGTTGCGATCGAACTTCAACCCATTGGCGGCGTCGTGCAGGAAGGCGGCCGACCCGAACGGCAGTTCGACGACGTGGTGGAGCAGCTCGAAGCCGGCGCTGTCACCGAGCCACATCCCGAGCTGGCGGAATCGGCGCGCGGTGAGCCGGTCGCCCGATGGCAGTCGCACGTCCTCGTCCTCGAGGCGGCGGACGATGTCGCGGACGCGCTGCGCGATCGTCCGGATAGCGCTCGAAGTAGCGCCGGTTCTGGGTGCCCAGGCGGCGATAGGTGGCCCCGTAGATGTCGTCGACCGGCCGGCCGATCGGCGACAGGCCGCCCGTGATGAACGCCTCCCGGAGGCCGTCCGGAGCGATCGACAGATAGGTCATCGACGTGAACCCGCCGAAGCTCTGGCCGAGGATGCTCCAGCGATCCACCCCGAGCTCAGCGCGGAATCAGCTCCGCGTCGCGCACGATCGAGTCGGCCCGGAAATGGGTCAGGTAGTCGGCCTGTGCCGCCGGGGTCTCGCCCGGGATGATCGGTCCGACCGGCGTGCTCCGACCGGTCCCGCGCTGGTCGAGGAGGAGCACCCGGTAGTCCTGCAGCGCCCGCTTCATCCAGCCGGTCGGCGGGCTCGTCGGCCGGGTCGCCTCGAAACCGGGGCCACCCTGCAGGAAGACGAGGTACGGACGATCCGTGCCGTCCGGAGCGGCGACCTCGCGCGTGAATACGGTGATCTGCGGACCGCCCGGGTCGGCGTGGTCGAGCGGGACGACATGCTCCCGTTCGCTGAGCACGACGCCGGGGCCCCGGTATGTCGTCATGTCGTCGCGGTCCAGGGCGAGCGGGCCATCGATCCCGCGAGGTCGGTCTGGCGCAGGAGGCGGGCGCTCTGGCACGTCGGCCGGAGTGACGCTTCGCGCTCGATCGCCTTGAGGAACAGCCGGTCGAACCGTCCGCGCGGGTACGTGCGCACGACCGGGGCCCGCACATGGGCGATCGCGCCGATGTCGACGCCGCGCACGTCGATGCCCGTCGCCCGGTCGAGCAGCACCGACTCGATGCCATCCTCCAGGGTCACGCCCGCCCGCATGTGGTCGACGATCGCCACCGCGGCCCGCTCGGCGACTGCGGCCGACATCCCGTTTCGTTCCAGGAACCGACGCGCGATCGCGGCGCCCTCGACCTCGAAGCACGAGGTGTTGCGGGTAAGCCGGGTCAGCCCGACGTCATGGAACAGCGCTGCGCTCCACAGGATCGCCGCATCGAAGGGTCGACCTTCGCGTATCCCGATCTCGACAGCCCAGCAGTACGAGCGCACCGAGTGGTCGAACAGGAAGCGCGGCAGGGTCGATCGCGCCCAGCGCCATGTCGCCGCCGAGATCTGGTCCTGGGGCACCGGCAGCCCCGCGATCGACGCGGGGAGCGACGTCGCATCCATGGCGTCGATGGTAGCGGGCCGGCCGCGTCATACTCGGGTCGATGGCGAGGTACACCGTCAACCCGCGCGCCGTCGAGCGAGCCGAACGGTTGATCCGTGCTCGTCAGTACGTCCTCGACAGCGATTGGGGCGACGCCCAGCCACGGGCCGACGACGAGAACGCGTACCTCGACAAGCACTCGTGGGACGACTACGCGGAGTGGCATCTCGGACTGACCGAGGGCGCGACGGACGAGACCAAGGCGCGCTACGCGTTCGTCTACGGCGATCTCCGCAGGGTGCACCGATCGGGCATCATCGCCTGCCACTTCCGGGCCGCCGAATGGCGCCACAAGGAGGTGGAGCTCGCGGCCCACGAGCTGCTCCAGCTCATCGATCGCACCAGCGGCCTGATCAAGGCCGGCTCGCGCTAGGTCAGCCGCCCTTGTCCGTGGTGTCGTTGTCCTCGGCGCGCTGCTCGCCGCCCTCGGCCGGCGGCTGCCAGGCGTAGTCGGCGTAGCGCAGCTGACGACGCGTCAGCTCGTCCATGCGCTCCTGGTCCTCGCGCAGGATCTCCAGCTCGTGGTCCCGCTCATCGGCGTCGCCGTCGCCGATGTCGACGTCGGGAGCGCCGTCCGGTCGATCGGCGCCGCCCAGGAGGCGACGCAACAGGCCCACCGCGGGGCTCAGAGGGTCCGCAGGGTCCGGGCGTCGAACTCGAATGGGAGGACCAGCACGAACTTGCCCGACAGCAGCGGGTTCTGGCTCGAAGAACGCCGGCGGACGAACTGCCGCCCGACCTCGCCCACCGTCAGCATCGAACCGGGCGCGGGGCTGCGCCCCCAAACGCTCGAGCCACCATGCGGGTAGAGGGGGTCCTCGACGATCACGCCCGTGATCCGGGCGCCGTTGATGAGCGGGTCGCGCGTCGCCTTGAAGCCGCTCATGACCCAGGCGTGCCGGCCGCGCCAGACCAGCAGCCCGACGGGCTTGCCGGTCTTCCGCATGGCGCGAGCCGCCGTGAGCAGGGCGTCCTGGATCGTGTCGAGGCCGATCACCTTGTACGGTCCGGCGCCGACGATGTTCAGGCCGGCTGCCCATCCACGGACGCTGGCACCCTGTCGTTCGCGGCCGGGCCGTCGCGGGCCGCTCCACGAGCGGGCGAGCCGCTGGAGACGCAGCTGGGTCGAGGCCGTGCGATCCGCACCACGTCGCGTCATGTTGACCATCATCTGCATGCTGGCGCCGACGCACTGCACCAGGTTCGTCTGCGCCACGTAGTCCGACCGGGCGCCGAGGTCGAGGTGGAAAGTCTTGGGCGATGCCGCCTCGACGATCGGGGCAGACGTCAGCAACAGCAGTCCCGCGAGGAGCAGGCCAACAGACCGTTGCGTACGCACCGACTTCATCCTCCAACGGTACGACAGACGCGCAATATCGGTTCTCGGCGTCCGTCGTAGATTGGGACGATGACGAGCGCCGAGCGCGAAGGATCCCGTCTCGGGGCGGCGATCACCCTCGACCAGCTGGACATCGAGCCCTACCCGGTCCTGGCCGGACTGCGCGAGCACGAACCGGTCTCTTGGGCCCCCGTCCTCGACGGGTGGCTCGTGACGCGGCGCGACCTGTGCATCGAGGTCATGCGCGATGCGACCACGTTCACGGTCGACGACCCGCGGTTCACCACCGCGCAGGTGGTCGGTCCGAGCATGCTGTCGCTCGACGGCCCGGAGCACCGGCGTCACCGTGACCCGTTCGCCTCGGCGTTCCGTCGGACCGAGGTGATGGAACGGTTCGCCGAAGCCGTTCGAGCCGAGGCCCGGGGCCTCGTGGACGGTCTAGCCCGTGGCGGGCGTGCCGAGGTGCGGCGCGACCTGGCGGGGCCGCTGGCCGTCCGCGTGGTGGCCGCGGCGCTCGAGCTGCTGGATGCCGACCCCACGGTGGTCCTGGGCTGGTACGACGAGATCGTCGGTGCCGTCGACCGGCTGTCGGCGGGCGGCGCGGTCGATGACCGCGCGCGCGACGCCGTGGCGGCACTCGACCGGCATGTCGGCGGGACCATCGGGACGGGCCACGGCGTGCTCGCGAGTGCGACCGCGACCCTCACCCAGCGCGAGGTCGTGTCGAACGCCGCGGTGATGATGTTCGGCGGGATCGAGACCAGTGAAGGCATGACGACCTCGCTGTTCTGGCACGTGCTGCGGACACCGAGGGGCCTGGAGCGACTGGCCGACGACCGGGCGCGCATCGCCGATGCGGTCGAGGAATCGCTGCGGCTGGAGCCGGCGGCGGCGCGCGTCGACCGCTACGCGACGGCGGATGTCGAGCTGGCCGGCGCGCGGATCCGGAAGGGCGACCTCGTGATCGTGTCCCTCACCGCGGCCAATCGCGATCCGGCGACCTTCCCCGATCCCGACACCTTCGACATCGACCGGCCCAACCTGCGCTCGCACGTCGCCTTCGCGCAGGGTCCGCACGCCTGCGTCGGCTTGCATCTCGCGCGACTGGAGACGCACGCGGCACTCGACGCGGCGCTCGACGGCTGGCCCGGGATGCGTCTCGAGTCCGGGTCGGCCGCCCCGACCGGGGTGGTGTTCCGCAAGCCGCGGGTGCTGCCCGTCACGTGGGATCCACGACCCCCGGCCGGCTAGAAGTCGCGCCGACCCTCGAAGCTCGCCTCCACGCCCGGCCGCGACCGCTCGTAGATCGCCAGCCGATGACCGCCCGGCCCGGCGAAGGAGCGAACGGGGCCCTGCGGGATCTCGAGCCCGTGTCCCTCGTCCCAGCCTCGCGCGCCGAGCTCCGTGGCGGCCGCGGCGAGGTCGGCCACGCGATAGACCAGGATCGGCCGGTCGCCGCTGACGTGGTCGGCGAGCAGCAGGCGTGGCGGTGAGTCGGTCAGCTCGACCATGGCGACACGGGTGCCCATGCCCTCGATCGCGAAGATCAGACGCCCGCCCAGGACGTCGGTGAAGTACGTGACGTCCTGGGCGACGTCCTTGCTGGGCATGTACACGTAGTCGAGGGACTCGAACATCCCGCGGAGCGTACGCCCCGGGCGTCGATCCACCCGTGGAACATCACGATGTTCCGACTGACCAACAAACCGACGGATCACCATGGTTCGAGGCCCGTTCCCTGGTCCTGGCCGCGTCCAGCCGCTGATCGGAACATCGGGATGTTCCAGGTCGCCGTCGAGTGGCACGGAACGAGGGCGAGCTCGTCGTGCCGGATCCGCCCTCGCGTCGGTCGTGGTCGCGGGTCGCCCCGTGCTCAGCCTGCGGGTCGCTCCTGGAGGGACCAGCCGTTGCCGTCGGGGTCGTCGAAGAACGCGAACGAGTTCCACGGACCACCCTTGCCGTCAAACCACTCGCCGTTCTCGAAGTGGCGGATCGGGCCGATGTCGAGGCCACGGCCGGTCAGTTCGGCATGCGCCGCCTCGATGTCATCGACGACGAGCTGCAGGCCCTGGACGGAGCCGGGGGCGGTCTTGATCGTCCCCTTGCCGACCATGATCGAGCAACCCGATCCGGGCGGCGTCAGCTGGACGATGCGGAACTCCTCGTTCGGCTGGTGGTCGACATCGACGACGAAGCCGACCTTCTCGCTGTAGAACGCCTTGGCGCGATCGACGTCGGCGACGGGGAGCGGCACGAGCTCGAGCTTGTAGTCCACGTCAGGCCACCGGTGCGCCAAGTCGCATTAGAAGCTCGTCGAGCCGAGCGAAGCCGTCGTTCATGCCCTCCTCCATGCCGCTCTCGACCATCGCATCGCGGGCCTCGACCGATTGGTAGACGGCGTGGTTGCGGACGACGGTCTTGCCGCCCCGCTCCTCGAGGGATAGGGACTCCAGCGACACGTGGCCCGGTGCGCCCTCGAACTCGAAGGTCTGGAGCATGCCGTCGGGTGTCTGGTCCCCATGGAACACGCCGTGGAAGGCGAACGAGTTGCCGGCGTCGTCGCTGTGGATGTAGCGCCACTGGCCACCGTCCCGGGGCTCGTACTTGTCGATCGTCATCGTGTACTTGCGCGGGCCGAGCCACTGGATGAGGAGCTCGGGGTCCGTGTAGGCGCGGAACACGAGGTCGCGCGGGGCCTCGAACTCGCGGCTGATATCGAGGAAGGGGACGCCGGCCGGGGCATCGATCTGCGTCGTCGCCATCGCTGTTACCTATCCTTTCCGTTGACTTGCAACGCTGCGAGCAGCGCGTCGAGTCGCTCGTGACTCTCTTCCCAGTAGGCGCGATAGGTCACGAGCCATTCGGTCGCCTTCCGGAGGGGATCCGCCTCCAGGTGGCTCAGCCGAGCGGTGGCCTTTCGCGTGCGGGAGATGAGCCCAGCCGACTCGAGCACCTTGAGGTGGCGCGAGATCGCCGGCTGGGATACGTCGAACGGCGCGGTCAGCTCCACGACCGGGGCGTCGCCTTCCGCCAGACGCGCGAGGATCGCGCGGCGGGTCGGGTCGGCGAGGGCTCCGAAGACGGCATCGAGCTGATCGGTCATCACATCCATAACCATATGGTTATGGAACCGTCCTGTCAACCCCGACGTCGAGCCGACCGGGCCTACCGCGTGGTCGTCGGCGTGATACGGACGATCGGGATCGAACGACCCGTCTGCGACGGGTAGTCGGCGAACCAGGGCAGCGCCGTCACGTGGTCGGACCATAGACGGTCGCGCTCGTCTCCCTCCACGATCGTGGCCGACGCGTCGGTGCGCTCGTTGCGGACCTCGATCGTCACCTTCTGGTCGGCCTCGAGGTTGTGCAGCCAGCTCGGATCGGTCTTCGACCCGCCCGCCGTGCCCGCGACGATGTAGTCGTCGCCATCGCGGTGATACGTCAGGATCGCCCGGCGGTCCGCGCCGCTCCTCGCTCCCCGGCTCGTCATGACGAGCAGCGGATGGCCGGCCAGCGGGCCGCTGACCACCTCGCCGCCATTGGCACGCATCTCGGCAAGGAGCTGCGTCTCGAATGGGTTCTCGTCGGCCATGGGCAATCCTCCGTTTCAGTCGTTGCTGATGCAACGATGCCACGGATCGCCCGATGGCGCCGGCGGCCAGGAGATCAACCCGTTGCGGGCGGTGTCGCGGGTTCGAGGACCCAGTGGTTACAGCGGAGGGTGCGGCCTCCGTAGTCGACATCCTGCTCCCCCACCAGGCGGAACCCGAACTTGCGGCAGAGACCGTTCGACGGGCCGTTCGTGATTCCCGGCAGCGCATGGATGGCGCCCCACCGACCGTCATCGCGGGCGCGCTCGAGGAGCAGGCCGAGCGCCGCGCTCGCGCAGCCGCGGCCCTGGAATGCGGGGAGGATCAACCATGCGGCCTCGCTGACCGGCCGGCCGTCGATGTCCGACCCGAAGATGCCGATCGTGCCGATCGGTGGGGCACCGGGCTCGAGCACGATCGTGTACCACCACAGGCCGGCCGCCACGCTGTCGAGGCGGCGCGCGTGGATGGCGGGGATCGCCTCCATCGGCCACGGACCGCCGAGCTCGGCCATCACGGTCGCATCGGTCTCGAGCGCCTCCGTCAGCCAGCGGTCGGCGTCGCGATACGGCAGCAGCTCCATCGCCGCCAAGCCTACGGCCGCGCTTCGCCGATGTCGTACCCTCCGCGAACAGGGGCTCATGGGAGGGACCGATGCGACCCATCGCGCGCACCGTCCACGCGGTCATCGCGTGGCTCGTGGTGGCTGGCCTGATCGTCCAGGTGTGGCTGGCCGGACGCGGCGTCTTCGAGCCACCGAGCGGCTTCACGACGCATCGCGATCTCGGCTACACGCTCGGGTTGATCCCCATCGTGCTCCTGGTGCTCGGCGCCGTCGGCGGCATGGGCCGCCGAATGGCCATCCTGGCCGCCGTGGTCTTCGGCCTGGTCATCGTGCAGTCGCTGCTCGTGATGGTGCGCACATCGAGCCCGGCGATCGCGGCCCTGCACCCGGTGAACGGATTCCTGATCCTGCTCGTGGCCGTCATCCTCGCCCGGGAATCGTGGGCCATGCGTACCGCGACGGCCTGAGGGGTCGCCAACCGCGGCGCGGTGAAATGGTCAGGCCCGCCCTTCCTCGAGCTGGCGCACAAACTTCTCGATGCGCCGCTGACGCGTCTCCGGCGTCTTCGCGTCCTCGACCGACAACGTGATCCGACGCTTGTTGCTGTACGACAGGGTCTCGAAGAAGCGCTTCGCCTCGGGCGCGGCGTCGAGCGCGCCGGCGAGGTCGGTCGGCACCTCGACCTCGCGCGGGGCCGTGTCGAGCTCCAGGTCGACCTCGAGCTCGTCGCCAGCTTGGACGCCGGCGGCGGCGCGATGCTCCGCGGCGACGCCGAGCATGTACGTGTCGCCATAGACCGCTACCGTGTTCCGGTAGGTATGGCCGTTGATCGTCACGAGGACCGGCGGGCGCTTTCCCATGCCGAGGGCCTCGACGACCTCTGGCGGGACCCGGAACCCCGTTGCGGTCTTGCCGCCGAGCTCGAGCGTGGTCGTGAATCGCATCGAGGACCCAGCCTAGCGCACCGGAGGGATCACCGATGAGCCGGCCACGGATGGCGTTCATGCGACCGTTCACGACGCGGATCGTCAACCCGTTCACCCGCCGCATCGCCGGTCACGTGCCGTTGTTCGGGATCGTCCTGGTCCCCGGGCGAAAGAGCGGGCTCCTCCGGCGGATCCCGATGAACGTGTTCCGGTCCGGCCCGGACTACGTCTTCGCCCTGACCTATGGACAGGACGTCGACTGGGTGCGCAACGTTCGCGCCGCCGGTGGCTGCCGCCTCGAGACGCGGGGTCGGACCGTCGAGCTGCGCGACCCCGAGCTCATCCACGACCCCGCCCGGCGGCTCATGCCCCAACCGGTGCGCTTCTTCCTGGGGCTGATGCGCGTCGAGGATTTCCTGCGGATGCGACCCGGATGACGGTCAGGCGTGGAACGCCTCGAGCGCCTCGCGCTCGGCCTCGACGGCCTTGCGGTCGGCGGCGCGCAGCCCCTCGTACGGGTCGAGCACGACCCGGCCGTCGCGCAGCGACCACGCTCCGGCCACCACGCCGTCGACGAGGTACGTCCCGACCGAGAAGGGGTTCTTCGTCGAGAACACGCGTGGCCGGTACGCCTCGGGCAGGAGACCCGTGCGGCGAGCGTGCACCAGCAGGTTGGCGTCCCAATGCGGCAGGAAGCGCACCGGTGCCGGCGTATCGGGATCCGGCAGCGGCTGATCGGGCAGGTCGATCAGATCGCGGCCCGCCTCGTCGCGGAATGTGCGCAGGGTCAGGTCGCTGCCCGCCTGCTTCGCGGTCGTGATCGAGATGCCGGCCCATGAGGCGATGTCGGACCAGGTTCCCGGGCCGAATGCCCGCAGATAGCCGCGCACCAGGTGGACGCGTCCCTCGGCCTCGGTCGCGTCGATCGGACCCACCCAGTCCTCCGCCAGCCCGAGGCGGTCCGCCCGCCGGCGTTCCCACGTGCCGGCCGGCGGCACGCGCACGAGATCGACCCACAACCCGAGCGTGCCGACGAACCCGGTCGCCAGGTCGCCGAGCTCCTTCACGGTCCGCGGACCGCCGGCCAGCGCCTGGCGCAGCCGCTCGGCGGCGGCTTCCATGTCCGCTTCCCCGACCCCGCTCGCGCGCAACGCGGTGCGCCGCCACAGCTCACGCCGGGCCTCGCGAACACCGAGCGCATACGGCCAGAACTCGCGCCGCGAGACGATGTGGATCGTGGTGCGCATGAGCGTGGCCTGGATGGCGGCACGCCCCTCGAGCTCCGTCGTCAGGTCGTCGCGCCGGAAGCCATCGAGTCGCGACCAGAGCCCGACGTAGCCGGACGGGGCGTACTGGGTCTGCAGGCCACCCACCTGTTCGACCGCCTCGGCGATGGACAGCTGGGAACGCTCGAGGAGCAGCTGGCGCGCCAGCAGGGCGCGCAGCAAGGCACGGGGCGTCAGGGTCGGGACGGTCATCGTCCCCGATGATGGCAGCCCCAGGCCGCTCGGACGCGGACGCCTCGGTCGTATCCTGCGAGGATGTCGACCGTCACCGCGGAACGCCCCGATCTCCGGGCGTCCGTGGTCCCGCTCGTCCTCGCCCTCCTGCCACTGGCCGGTCTGGCTCTCCTCCTCGTACGACCCGAGCTCGACCTCGAGTGGGAGCACCACCCGAGCCATTTCTGGCTCGTCCTCGGGACGGCGGGGGTCAACGTCGTCCTGGCGTACGTGACCAACGTCGCCGCCGGGCGCTACCGCGACGCGCGGCTGATCCTCATCTCGCTCGCGTTCCTGGCCAGTGCCGGGTTCCTGGGGCTGCACGCGCTCGCGACGCCGGGCGTGCTGCTCGACCAGCCGAATGCCGGGTTCGTCGTCGCCACGCCGATCGGGCTGGTCCTGGCGGCGCTCTTCGCGGCCGCATCGACGAGCGCCATCGCGGGACCGCGGGCGAGGACCGTCCTGCGGCTCCGACCGGTCATGCTCGGCGGGCTGATCGTCCTGATGGTCGCGTGGGGATTCGTGTCCCTCGCCAGACTGCCACCGCTCGATGGACCGCCGCCGCCGAGGGAGGGCGTCGGGCCGCTCACGGCGCTGGGGATCGTCGCGGTCGGGCTGTACGTCTTCGCGGCGTGGCGCTCGTTCCGCCAGTACCGCGTGCGGGGCGGGACGGTGGTGCTGGCGATCGCCGTGGCGCTGGTCCTCCTGGCGGAGGCGATGATCGCCGTCGTCCTGAGCCGGAACTGGCGGCTGAGCTGGTGGGAGTGGCACGTCCTCATGCTCGTCGCGTTCGCGCTGATCGCCCTCGGGGCACGCCAGGAATACCGCCGCAGCGGATCGCTGACCGGCGCCTTCGGTGGCCTGTATCTCGAGGCGACGCTGGCGCGCATCGACCGCTGGCATGCGGGGGCGATCGCGGCGGTATCGGCCGCGGACGCTGACCGGGGCGTCGATCGAGCCGGTCCTCGACGCAACTGCGCAGCGAGGGCGCGACGACCGAGGAGGTCGCCCTGCTCGCGGGCGCCGCCCATGAGCTGCGCCGGCTCGACGCCTCCTTCCAGCCGTACCTCCCGTCCGTCGTGGCCGACCGCATCCGCCGAGCGCGGGGCAGCGCCGATGCGCGGCGAGGAACGCGTGGTCAGCGTCGTGTTCGCGGATCTCGCCGGGTTCACGCACCTTCAGCGAGACGCACCCGCCGACCGAGGTCCTCGAGATGCTCAACGATTACTGGGCCGTGGTCGTGCCGGCCATCGACGCGGCCGGCGGCGTCATCGAGCACTTCGCGGGCGACGGGATCATGGCCATCTTCAACGCTCGCGGCGACCAGCCCGACCACGCTCGCCGCGCGGCGCTGGCGGCCACGTCGATCGTCGACGGCGGCGCGTCCCGATCGTCGCGGCCAGGCCGGGCTGGCCGCTGTTCCGGGTCGGCGTCAATACGGGACCGGCCGTCCTCGGCGACGTCGGCGCGGCCGGGCGACGCAGCTTCTCGGTCATCGGCGACACGATCAACACGGCTGCGCGGCTCATGGCGGCGGCGCAGCCGGGTCAGATCATCGTCGGCCGCGCGACCTGGGAAGCGCTCGGCCCGAGCGCGTGGCGGTCGCCCTCGGCGGCGTCCGGGTCAAGGGCAAGCGCGATGCGGTCGAGGCGTGGAGGCTCGGGCCGCCGTAGGCGCCGCAGCCCCCACGACGGCCCGCATCTCAGGCGGCGTAGACGTCCTTCGGGGCCTCGACTTCCGGCACGCCGATCTCGATCGGGTTGCTGATCGGGTCCTGGCTCCACTCGAACCAGCCGCCGTCGTACACCGCGATCCGCTGCCAGTCCTGCAGGTACGGCGTAGAACCAGGTCTCGCTGGCCCGCCAGCCGGTGCCGCAGTAGAACGCGACCCACTTGTCGGGAGTGATCCCGGCCTCGGCCCAGTTGGCCGTGATCTCCGGGTACGGCCGCATCGTGTTGTCGACGTTGCGGTAGTGCTGCATGTGGTAGGCGTCCGTGCCGCAGTTGCCCCAGACGTCGCCCGCGATCCGGCCCGCCGGGCCGATGTAGTTGTAGCCGCTCACCGCGCCGATGTGCTCGCGCCATGTGCGGACGCTCACCAGGGCCGCACCGTCGCGGGTCGGCGAGGATCTCCTTCGCCTCCTCGATGTCGACGATCACCTCGGGGCGGAGCGGGATCGCGACCCCGAACGCGGCCACCGGCGACGGGCTCGCGCGAGGATCGGCTCGACCGGGTTGCCAGCGCGGACCCACCAGTCGTAGCCGCCGTCGAGGAGGCGGACGTCGTCGACCCCGGCGTAGCGCAGGATCATCAGCGCTCGCGTCGCGGCGATCTGTCCGGCCCGACGACCCGGCCACTTCTCGTTCGCCTCGCCCTCGGTGTCGCGGCCGTAGACGATGACGGTCGTGTCGTTCGTGATGCCGAGGCCGCGGAGGGCCGCGTCGAGCACGTCCGGCGACCGGCGGTTCCAGTCGGCCGGATCCTCGAGCCAGTTCGTGTCGAGGTACAGCGCGCCGGGGATATGGCCTCCGCGTATTCCTCGGGGACGCCGAAGTTGACGTGGAACAGCGGACGTCGCCCGTGGGGGCGGCCTCCGGGCGCTCGCCGGCAAGGACCTGGCGGAGCCAGTCGATGTGGACGAGCCGGTGGTACTTGGGCAGCCGCTCGATCGGGAGCGTCGGATCGGCGGCCCAGCCGGGAAGCCGCCCTCGTAGGACCCGGGTGTTCGCGATGCCCAGCGACGCGAGCCGCTCGACGAGCGCCCCCGCATCGTCTCGGTGTCGCCGTAGACGACGATGTCGCGATCGGGCGTGATCCGCTTGGTGGCGAGCAAGCGGGCGATCTCGGGGTCGTCGACGCTGTCCGCAGCCAGGTCGATCGGGAACGCCACGGCGCCGGGGACGTGCCCACCGCGAACCTCGCCACCGAGGCGCCAGCCGTTGTAGGCCGCGAGCGACCGGACGTCGACGACCGTCAAGGACGGGTCCTCGATCCGATCGCGAATCGGTCCGGGATCGATGGTGTTGATGCTCGTCTGCTCGGTGGTCATCTGCGGCGTCCCTCTCAGGTGGGCGGAAAACAAGAAACCCCTGCGTCCTGCAGGGGTTCGGAGGTTGGGCCGGCGTACGGCGATATCGACGTACGCCTTAGCGACACCACCTGCCCTGCTTGGCAGCGGCGTGACACATGCAGTGGTGCGCGTGGCGTGTCGGTGTCATCGCGCGGCATTGTCCACCACGCCGACGGGCATTGCAAGCGATGGCCAGGTCGGGTTCCGCCGCGTGAGAACCGACGCGGCCGGCGTCATGTCGTCGATGTTCGCTGGATCCCTCGTCGCAGGCGCTCCGGGGAGAGCGGCAGGCACGACACGACGAGGGCGACCGACAGGCCGACGAGCATCCACAGGCTGGCCGTGAAGTCGCCCCTCAGGTCGCGGGCCGCACCCAGCACGACCGGCCCGGTGGACGACAGGATGTAGCCGCCCAGCAACATCAGGGCCGCCACCGAGCCGACCCGTGCCGGCTCATCGGCGACATCGAGTGGCAGGGTCAGCGAGAGCGGGAAGACCGCCCCGAGGGCCAGGCCGAGGATCGCCACCCAGCCGTAGGCGAGCTCCGGGAGCAGGATGACCCCGACGAGGGCGCCGACGGCGATGGCGGACGACACCAGCAACTGCGGTCGCCGGCGACCCAGCCGGTCGGCGACGAGTGGCAGCCCGATCGTCGTCACGAGGCCGACGCCGTTGAAGACCCCGATCAAGGCGCCCGCCTCCGTCGCCGTCCAGCCGCGCTCCACGAACGCGTTCGGCAGCCACGACACGATGCCGTAGAACAGGACCGACTGCAGGCCGAAGACCACCACCAACAGCCAGGCGGTCGAGTCCCGCCACGGAAGGCGCCGGGCGACGGACGCTCCCGGGGCCGGCCGGTCGTCGACGCCGACGAGCACCAGCCACGCGACGATCGAGCCGATGCACAACACGGAGATGATCAGGAGCGCACGCCGCCAGTCCGACTCGCCGGCAAGCGGGACAGCGAAGCCGGCGGCCAGGGTGGATCCCGCGACGATCCCGCCGGCATAGGCTCCCGTCCCAAGCGCCGGTCGGCCGGGGATCCACCGCGACACGATCATCGATGGCAACGCACCGGCGGTCCCGATCCCGATGCCGATGCCGAGTGTCGCCAGCAGCACGAGCGGGACGCCCGGTGCCAGCGCCCGGGCGAGGCCGAACGTGACGACCGCGCTCAGGCAGGCCACGAAGACGGTCCCGGCCCCGAACCGCGCTGCCAGTCGTGGCCCGATCGGCGCGAAGACGCCCATGCACAGGACGGGGATCGTCGTCAGCAGACCGGCGATGCCGGCCGGCAGATCGAGGTCGGTGCGGATCAGGGGCAGCAGCGGGCCGATGGCCAGGATCTGTGGGCGCATCGCCAGTGACGCGAGGAACAGGCCGATGATGACCGAGAGCGGGATCGAGGCGCGGTTCATCACCGGCTGGGGGGTCGCGGCATCGGTCGCACTCTACCCGCGCCGGTGCGGATCGGTGGCGGCTCATGCGCATATCTAGGTGTCGAGCGCCGGATACCTCGACATCGGACCGCGGCGACCCGCATACTGCGAGGTATGGCACCTCGACGTCCTGGCACGGGACTGCGCGTCGGTCAGGCCGCGGAGATGCTCCAGGTCTCGGTCGACACCCTGCGCCGCTGGGAAACCGAGGGCCGGCTACGGGTCGACCGGTCGCCCGGTGGCCAGCGGGTCGTCGCCATGTCGGAGGTGACGCCGCCTGCTGGCCGAGCGCCGTCGGCGCGGTCGCGGATCGGCCGATCGTCGCCCAGTCGGCCCGCAACCGGTTCCCGGGGATCGTCACCCGGATCGAGAAGGACCGCGTCGCGGCGGTCGTCGAGGTCATGGCCGGCCCGCACCGGCTCGTCAGCCTGATGACCGCCGAAGCGGTGGACGACTGGGGCTCCAGGTCGGGGACGAGGCCGTCGTGCGTGGTCAAGGCGACGAACGTGATCGTCGAGATCCCGGCCCAGGGAGCGCGGAGGTGGGTCGCTGAGGCGGCTCTGCCTCGTTCGTCCTGTCGATGGCGCTCCTCGCGGCGTGCACGGCGGCCGGGACGTCCGCCGCCCTCCCCGCCGCCTCCACCTCGCCGACCGCGGAGCCGGTCGAGTTGACGATCTTCGCCGCCGCGTCCCTGCAGGACGCGCTCGACGCCGTCAGCACGGCGTACCGGCGATCACCCCACGGTGACGTTGACCATCGCGACCGACTCGTCGGCCGCCCTGCCACGCAGATCGTGCAGGGGCGCCAGCCGACGTCTTCCTGTCCGCCGACGAGACCAACCCCGAAGACTCGTCGACGGTGGTCTGGCGGACGGACCCGCGATCCGCTTCGCCGGCAACGAGCTCACGATCGTCGTCCCGACCGGATCCAGCATCGTGTCACGGCCGCGGACTTGCGAACCCCGGCGTGAAGGTGATCGCGGCCGGCGCGGAGGTGCCGATCACGAAGTACGCGACCCAGGTCGTCGATAAGCTTGCCGGCCTGCCCGGCTACCCGCCGGATCTCGCGGCCGCGTACGCCGCGAACGTCGTCTCGCGCGAGGACAACGTCAAAGCCGTGGTCGCCAAGATCGAGCTCGGCGAAGGGGACGCGGCCATCGTGTATGCGACCGACGCGACCGCATCCGGGAAGGTCGACCGGGTCGACATCCCGGCCGACGCCCAGGTCCGCGCGACGTACGCTGGGGTCGTCGTCGCCGGATCGGACCGGTTGGCGGAGGCCCGCGCCTTCATGGACTGGCTGAGCGGCGCCGCGGGTCAGGCCATCTTCGCCGACTTCGGATTCCTGCCGCCCGGATCGTGATCGCGCGGGCCGTCGTCCCGGCCACGGCCGCGGTGGCGGCCCTGTTCCTCGGCGTCCCGGTGCTGGTCCTGGTCATCCTCGCTGCCTCGGGCGGCGAGGCGTTCCTGGCGTCTGACGTCACGCACCGTCCTCGATGCCGTCCGGCTCAGCCTGGCCACGACGACGGTGTCGCTCGCGCTGACGATCGTCGCCGGGCTGCCCCTGGCCTACGTCCTCGCACGCCGGACGTTCCGTGGCAAGCGGATCGTGGAGATCGTGATCGATCTGCCGATCGTCCTGCCTCCCGCGGTCGCCGGCCTGGCCCTCCTGCTGGTCTTCGGACGGCGCGGGCTGCTTGCCGAGCCGCTGGACATCCTCGGTTGGGCGATCCCGTTCACGACGATCGCCGTGATCCTCGCCCAGACGTTCGTCGCCGCGCCGTTCTTCGTGCGGTCCGCCCGCGCCGGGATCGCCGGCGTCGACCGCGACCTCGAGGATGCCGCGCGCGTGGACGGAGCCTCCGAACGCCAGGTGTTCCGGTCCGTCACGATCCCGCTGGCGGGCGCGGCCCTGGCTGGCGGGGCTGGTAATGAGCTGGGCGCGTGTCGCTGGGTGAATTCGGGGCGACGATCATGTTCGCCGGCAACGTCGAGGGCCGGACGCAGACGCTGCCGCTCGTCGTCTACGCGGAGTTCGGGGCGGGCGACGTCGATGCGGCCGTCGCTGCTGCGGCCGTCCTCGTCCTCGCGGCGTTCGGCGTGCTGGCCGCGGTCCGCGTCTTCCGCTGGGGGCGGGCGCTCGACACGCGCGGGGTCGGCTGAGCCTGCCCAGCCGCCGATCGCTCAGCGGTCGCTGGGCGGGGTCGCTGCGCCGGGATCCGTCTGGATGAGATGGCTCGGGGCGTTGTGGACCGCCGGGATGCTGCCCAGGCGGCCCGGCCTGGTAGTCGGCGACCGCCTGCATGACCTCCTCGCGCGTGTTCATCACGAACGGACCCATCCAGGCGACGGGCTCGCGGATCGGACGGCCACCCAGGACCAGGACGTCCAGGCTCGGGCTCCGGCTCTCCTGGTCGGTCGGCCGCTGCGACCGTGAGCGCATCGCCCGGCCCGAGGACGGCGAGCTGCCCGGTGCGATCGGGCGGCCTTCCGCGCCGACCGTCCCGTGCCCCGCCATCACGTAGACCAGCGCGTTGTAGTCCGGCCGCCACGGCAGCGACAGGCGCGCGCCGGGGCTCAGCGTCGCGTGGACGAGCGTCATCGGGCTGTACGTCGAGCCCGGGCCCGCGTGGCCGGCGACCTCGCCTGCGATGACGCGGACGAGCGCGCCGCCGTCGGGCGACGACAGCAAGCGCGACCTCGCTGGCGCGGATGTCCTGGTAGCGCGGCGCCGACCACTTCTGGTCGGCCGGCAGGTTGACCCACAGCTGGAAGCCGTGGAACAGGCCACCGCTCGCGACGAGCGCCTCGGGCGGCTTCTCGATGTGGAGGATCCCGGACGCCGGCGGTCATCCACTGCGTGTCGCCGTTGGTGATCACGCCGCCGCCGCCGTTCGAGTCGCTGTGCTCGAACATGCCGTCGATCATGTAGGTGACGGTCTCGAAGCCGCGATGCGGGATGCCACGGCGTGCCCTTGGCTTCGCCGGGGGCGTATTCGACCTCGCCCATCTGGTCGAGGTGGACGAACGGATCGAGGTCCTCGAGCGCGACCCCGGCGAAGGCGCGCCGGACCGGGAACCCCTCCCCTTCGAAGCCGCGCGGCGCGATCGTGACGCTGCGGACGGGCCGCTGGCGCGCGACGGCGGGATCCGGGTCCGGGATCCTGGGCAGGATGGTGATGTCGTCGACGACGACGGCTGGCATGGGGATGGCTCCTTCGTGTCGACCATATGCTACGCCAAGGTGGTTGCGCTGTCAACGACCAGTCGCCGCGTAGGCTCGGGCGCGTGAGCGAGCGCGCGGCCGACGAACGCCACGTCCGGCCGGCGACGGACGCGGAGCCGCCGATGTCCGCGGCATGCATGCCGCCAACCGACTGCGCCTGGGACGAGGCGGCCGAGCGGTACGAGGGCTGGCTGCCGAGGCGATCGAGCTGATCCGCTCGCGGCGGCACGAACCTGTTCGCCGCCGGAGCTCGAGCTGATCGGCGACCTCCACGGCCGCTGCCGGCGGGCGATCCACCTCCAATGCGCCGGCGGGCGCGACACGCTGTCGCTCTGGAACCTCGGGGCCGACGAGGTCATCGGCGTCGACTTCAGCCCGCGGATGCTCGAGCTCGCCGGCGCGGCTGACGGCGGCGGTCGGCGCGCCGGCGCGCTGGATCGAGGCGGACGTGCTCGACACGCCGCACGAGCTCGACGGGACGGCCGACCTCGTCTACACGGGTCGCGGCTCGCTGATGTGGCTGCAGGACCTCGATGCGTGGGCGGCCGTCGTCGCGCCGCCTGCTGGCGCCGGGCGGCCGCTTCGTCCTGTTCGAGGGCCACCCGATCGAGTGGCTGTTCGACGCCGACGAGCGACGGCCACTGGATGGCGACCGACTACGACTACTTCGCCGGGCCGGAGGCGTCGAAGGGCTGGGCGCCCGAGTACATCGACCGCCTGTCGATCGCCGACGACGACCAGACTGGAAGTTCGCCCGGGCCTGGACGCTCGGCGAGGTCATCACGGCGCTGCTCGGCGCCGGGCTGCGTCTCGAGCGCGGTGGCCGAGCACCCGATCGACTGGTGGGGCGGCCACGCGCGACGTCCGGGCCGAGGAACGCGGCCGGATCCCGCTGTCGTTCTCGGTCGTCGGCCAGGCGCGGCGCGGACTGACGCTCGGGGGCCTTCGAGCGAAGGTCGGCCCGTCGCCGGCTGGTCGACCGACACCCAGGCTCGATCGAGCGCGAGCTGGATGACCGTCGAGCGATCCTCGGCGAGGGCCTGCGCGGAGGGCCGGCTCGAACATCCGCGTCGCGCTCGACCCGGACGCCGCGCGCGCCGCAGCGCGCGCGCGATGGCGGCGAAGTCGACCGGCCCGAGCTCCGTCCCGACGCCGACGCCGGTGCCCCGAGCCTCCTGCCACATCCGGATCGTGCCGTAGCGCTCGTTGTCGAAGACGAGGACGATGATCCGGGCGCCCTCGCGCGGACGGCGGTCTCGAGCTCGGCCATGGTCATCGCCAAGCCGCCGTCGCCGACGAGCGCGACGACCGGCCGGTCGCGATGGACGAGCGCCGCGGCGATCGCCGCCGGCAAGCCGTAGCCCATCGCCCCGGACGTCGGGCCGATGAACGTGCCGGGTCGTCGGAAGCGGAAGCCGCGACCCGCCCAGCCGGCGAAGTTGCCGGCATCGGTGGTCAGGATCGCGTCATCGGGCAGGACGTTCGCGGAGCGTCGTGATGACCCGGCCCGGGATGGACGCCCGGGCCCGTCCAGGCGTCCGCATCGGCATCGACGACGCTCGCCGCCTCCCACGCGGCGCGGTCCGCGGCGTTGTGTCGCCTGCCGGACGCGCGACCCGCTCGGCATCGAGCACGGCCCGGCCGAGCAGCCGCTCGTTGGCGGCGCGGAGGAAGGCCCGGGCGTCGGCGCGCGACGCGTCAGGTCGGCGGGCCGGCAGGCCCGCGGGCGCGGCCGGGCTCGAGGTCGACATGGGCCCAGCGCGTCGTCCGGCGCCGGGATGGCGTCGCCGTAGGACGTCGGCTCGTTCAGCCGGCAGCCGATGACGAGCATCGCGTCGGCGGCCGTCGAGGCGGTCGCGCACGGACGGCGCGGCGCCGAGCCCGGCCATCCCGAGGTACAGCGGGTGGTCGTTCGAGATGACGTCCGCCCGGCGCCAGGCGGCGATGATCGGGACCTGGAGCAGCTCGGCGAAGCGCAGCAGGTCGGTCGAGGTCCGGGCGCGCAGGATGCCGCCGCCGGCCAGGATGACCGGGCGTTCGGCCGAGGCGAGCAGCTCGATGACGCCGCGGATGTCGTCGTCCGACGGCGGGCTGCGGGCCGGGTCGGCCGGCGTCGACGCGCGCGTCGTCGGGCGCCGGCTCGTCGAGCAGGTCCTCGGGCAGCGACAGCAGGACCGGGCCCGGGCCGCCCGCCGAGCGCCTGGCGGACGGCCTCGCCATGGATCGTCGCGACGTCGGCCGCGTCGCGCGGCTCGGCCGCCCACTTCGCCAGCCCACCGATCGTGGCGACCTGGTCGATCTCCTGGAACGCCTCGTGCCCCCGGTGGGCTCGCTCGACCTGGCCGACGAGCGCGAACATCGGCGTCGAGTCCTGGCGCGCGGTGTGGATGCCGATCGCGAGGTTGGCGGCGCCGACGGCGCGCGTGCCGAGGCAGGCGGCAGGCCGGCCGGTCAGGTTGCCGTGCGCCTCGGCCATGAACGCGGCACCGCCCTCGTGACGCGTCGCGACGACGCGGATGCCCGGCGTCGCCGAGCGCGTCGAGCAGGCCGAGGAACGACTCGCCCGGCACCGTGAACGCGTAGCGCACGCCGGCGGTCCGCAGGGCGTCGGCGATGAGCCGGCCGATGGTCCGCGGGCCGGCTCGGGCTCCGCCTCGACCGAGGCTGCAGGGGTGTCCCCGTCCGCCGCCTCGGGCACGTCGACGTCGACTCCGACCTCATCGACGGCGTCGGTCGGTGGTTCGGCCGCCACGGCCCAGGTCGCTGTCGCTCGCCGCCGTCGGGCTCGTCGTCGGCGGTCCGTCGTGCCCTCGTCGGTCATCCGTAGGCCAGTGGCAACGCGATGCTCGACAGGACGAGACCCAGCACGATGACCACGACGATCGACGATCATCACGGCCTGCGAGAGGCGGGATCCAGGCACCTCGATCGACCCTCAGCGATAGTTCTGGAACTGCAACGGGACGGGCTCATCGAGCTCGCGCAGCCGATTGATCACCTTCTGCAGCTCGTCCTTGCTCTTGCCGGATACCCGCACAGCGTCGCCCTGGATCTGCGACTTGACCTTGGGGAACTCGTCGCGGATCAGCTTGCTGAGCCGCTTGGCGATCTCGTCGGTCAGGCCTCGGCGCAGCTTGATCTCCTGGCGGACCTTGTTGCCGCCGGCGGGCTCGACCTTGCCCCAATCGAAGATCTTGAGCGACAGGTTGCGCCGGATCGCCTTCGACTCGATGAGGTCCTTCACGGCCGTCGCGCGGTATTCGTCGTCGGTCACGAGGACGATCTCGTCCTTGGCCTGCGTCAGATCGACCGTGATGCCCTTGAAGTCATACCGCTGACCCACCTCCCGACGCACCTGGTCGAGGGCGTTGCGCAGCTCCTGCTCGTCGAAGTCGCTGACGACGTCGAACGACACATCACCGGCCATGGATCCTCCTCTTGGTCAAGCGGCCCTCGACTCGCGCCGGTGCCACCACTCGCGGAAGCGGGCGATCCGCCCGTCCGTCACGTCCATCGTCAGGAACCCGGCGAGCCGTACCCGGGCGGCGTCCGATCGCTGCACATAGCTCGCGTGCCATGACGCGAGGACCGTGGATCCGGACACCCAGTGGCGCTCCACGGTGAACTCGACGTCCTGCTGGCGCTCGGATTCCTCCAGCAGGTAGGCCCGTACGGCGTTGCGGCCCACGATCGGTGCCTCGAATGGATCCTCCTGGTACGTGACGTCGTCCGTGAACAGCTCGGTCCAGCCGTCGCCGTCGAAGGCTTCCCACGTCCGCCCATAGCGGTCGAGCAGGTCGGCGGCGGCCGCGTAGTCGAGGGTCATCGCGCGCTCGTGCCTCCCATCCGTTCCAAGAGTCGCTCGCCGATCCGGTAGCTGCGGCCGCCACCCATGACGAGGACCGCGTCGCCCGGCTTGACGTGATCGGCCAGCCAGTCCGCCGTCCCCTCGACCGATCCCGGTGCTTCGACCGGGATATCGGTCCGCGCGGCCGCCACGGCCGATGCGAGGGCCGCCGCCGAGACGATCGTGGTATCGGGATCCCGGCTGGCCCAGATGTCGGCGATGGCGACCGCGTCCGCCGTCGCCAATGCCTCGGCGAATGCGGGCAGCAGCGCCGCCGTCCGATGGTACGTCAGCGGCTCGTAGACCGCCCAGATGCGGCGACCGGGCTCGCGCTGCCGGAGGGCCGCGATCGTCACGCGGATGGCGGTCGGGTGGTGGCCGTAGTCGTCGTAGACGACGACCCCAGCGGCGTCGCCCTTGCGCTCGAGCCGGCGGCCGACACCGGCGGAATGTCTCGAGGCCGCGGACGATGGCCTCGATCGGGACGTGCAGCGCGAGGGCGGCGCCGATGACCCCCAGCGCGTTCTCGGCGTTGTGCCGCCCGACGGTCGGCAGCCGGACGAGGACGGGCTCGCCGTTGCCGGTGCCAGGTCCGCCGTCCGTGCCGCGCACCTCGAGCGTGGTGCCCTGCGCATCGGCGCCGACGATGCGACCGACCAGGGCGGCGTCCCCCACCGCCCTGCCGTCGTCTCCTTCGACGAATGTGCCAACGATGCGTCGCGCTCGATCGGCCACCGCGTCGAGGACGGATCGGACACCGGTGTCCCCGAGATTGGCCACGATCGCGCCGCCGTCCGGCATCGACGACAGCCACCGCGCGAACGCAGCCTGGACGGCCTCCGCGTCGGCGAAGACGTCCGGGTGATCCCACTCCGCCGAGGTGAGGACGGCGACCTCCGGCCGGTAGGCATCGAAGTTGCCCGCGTACTCGTCCGCCTCGACGACGAAGACGGTCCCCTCGCCTGTTCGGGCGGTCGCTGCCGGCACCCCCTGTCGGAGGTGGTAGCAGCGCGCCCACGAACGCCGATGGATCGAGCCCGGCTTCGATGAGCACGTGGACCAGCCAACCGGCGGTCGTGCTCTTGCCGTGCGTCCCGGCGACGGCCACCAGGGTCGTGTCGGCCGCCGCGTCGGCGATGACCTGCTGCCACGGTTCCACGGCGATCCCGAGCTCGCGGGCCGCCCGGAGCTCGGGGTGGTCCGGATCGATGGCTGTGAGCGCCTTGGTGACGGCGAGGCGGTCGGGTGGCGGGGTCGTGCGAACGTGGGCCGGATCGTGCCGTGGCTCGAGAACCAGACCCGCGGCGGCGAAGGCGGCCGTGTAGGGCGATGGGCCGCCCGCGTCGCAGGCGGTGACGATCGCCCCGGCGGCCGACGCGAGGAGGGCCGCCGCGCTGGCGCCGGCACCGGCCGCGCCAACGACGTGGATGCGCTCGCCCGGCCGGATCGAGCGGGCCGTGCGGGTCGGATCGAGACCGGCCCCGATGGCAGCGGCGTCGCGCGTCACGCGCGGCTTGCCGACAGGCGTGTGATGACGAGCTCGAGGGCCGCCGCCGCGCTCAGTCGCTTGTTGCCGCTCCGGTCGGCGTCCCACACGAACCGCTGGACGTCGTCACCATCGGCATCGGCGACCGCGACGTACGTGAGACCGACCGGCTTGGCGGGCGTGCCGCCGTCCGGGCCCGCCACGCCGGTGACCGCCACCGCGACATCGGCCCCGAGGCGTCGCCGGCCACCGTCGGCCATCGCCCGGGCCACCTGGGCCGACACGGCCCCATGGGCGGACAGAACCTCGGCCGGCACCTCGACGAGGTCGATCTTGAGGTCGTTGGAATACGTCACGAGCCCCCCGATGAAGTAGTCGCTCGACCCCGCGACCTCGGTGATCAGGTGCGCGACCAGACCGCCCGTGCAGGATTCGACGGTCGTGAGCCGCACCGATCGGTCGCGACAGACCGAGCCGACACGGCTCGCGAGGTCATGGAGCTCTTCGTCGCTCGGACTCACCCTTAGCGGCGTTGGGTCATGACCGGCTCGTCTGGTGGCGTGAACAGCCACGTTTCGGGGATCCCGCTCCGTCCGAGCGCGCCGAGCGGCGTCCCGTTGAGCGTGAACTTGGTGACACCGGACGACCCGGTCCGGACCTCGATGGACTCCTTGCCGGTGAACGTCAGCGTCTTGCCGTTGCCGAGGACCTTGCCGGCCGCCCCGGTCTTCGGGTCCAGCTTGCCGTCGACCCAGACCTTGAGCCAGGCCCGACCGCCCTCGATCGACACGACGAGGTTGACGCCCTTGAACGCGACCGTCACGGCGCGCGTGAGGGACGCGGTCTTGCCCTCCGGGCTGGATGCCGTGACCGTGATCGCCCACGTCCCGGAGGTCAGCTCGAACGGGGCGCTGAAGGTGCCGTCCTCGGCGACCTCGACGGTCACCGGTGCCGGTTGGGCCGGGGCCGCCGGCGTGGGGCCGCTGCCCGTGGTCGGCGCCGCGGGACCGGTATAGCTCGCGCTGACGACGACCGAGCTTGCGTTCGTCGTCCGGCCCTGCACGGGTATCGCCCCATTTTCGTAGGTCGCGCTGTCGGCGGGTTGGTCGACCGACAGGGTGGGTGCCTCGATCACGCGGAACGGGACCGTGATGACGCGCTCGACCGGCGCCTCGGCGACCTTGCCGGTGGCTCGGATCCGTCGCCGTGATCTTGAAGAGGTTCTCGCCCCGGCGCAGGTCGACCTGCAGAGTCCAGCGCCCGACCGAGTCGGCGTTGGCGCGTGCCTCGACGTCGGCCGTCTTGATCGTCACCGAGCCGCCCGGGATGGTCGATCCCTCGAGCAGGTAGCTCGTCGCGTCCTCGTCCACCTCGAGCGACGGCCACGGCCGGATCGGTGACGGCGATCGTGGGTGGCTTCGAGAAGCGCAGCAGCTGGAACCCGAGCCACACCATGAAGCCGACGACGAGCGCCAGGAGGAGCGCGAACGACGATCAGGCTGGGCGAGAACGTCAGCCCGCGGCGTGGGGCGGCGATCGGCCGCGGCACGGAGATGACCGGCTGCGGCTCGCGCGGGTCGCCTCGCTCTCGGCGCCACTGGAGCAGTACCTCATCGGGGTCGAGGCCGAGATAGAGCGCGTAGTTGCGCAGGAAGCCCTTCGTGTAGACCGCGCCGGGCAGCTCGCGGTAATCGCCCCGCTCGAGGGCGGCCAGGTAGCGTGCCCGGATCTTGGTGTCGCGCTCGGCGCGGTACAGGTCCACGCCCTTCCGCTCGCGAGCGGCGAGGAGGCGTTCGGGCAGGCCGGGTGCGACGTCACTGGCCGGCACGCGCGTCTCGCGTTCCGCACCGGCCGCCGCTCTCCGGACCTGATCCCTCGTCGTCACTAGGCCGTCCCGTCCTGTACGCGCTCGGGTCCCTCGCGGATGTTCGGGCCCCGCGCCGCCCGAGCGACCGTCGTCGCGACAGGATACCCCAGGGTCCGGTCCGGCCCCATGTCGAGCCCGAGTCGTGCGGGCTCAGTCGCCCGGATCATCGATGTCGGCCTGCGAGCGGAACCAGTTGTCGGGACCGTAGATCTGGCGTGGCGTGGCCGGGTTGCGCGGGTCCGGCGGGCCGATGATCCCGTAGCGCTCCAGCTCGTCCATGACGCGGCTGGCACGGGCGAAGCCGAGCTTGAGCTTGGTCTGCAGCATCGAGGTGCTGGCCCGCTGGCTGGCCGTGATGAGCTCCGCGGCCGGCACGGTCATCTCGTCGACGCCGAGCTTGCGCAGCCAGGCGAACTGGCCGTTGTCGGAGCTGCCGCCGTCCTCGGCGTCGGCGAACGCCAGGATGCCCTCGTCGTAGAACGTGCGATCGCCGGTCTGGTCCAGCCAGTGCTGGGTGATGGCAGTCACCTCGCGGTCGCTCACGAAGACGCCCTGCATGCGGACCGGGCGGGGCAGGTCGACCGGCTGGTAGAGCATGTCGCCGCGGCCGATGAGGTCCTCGGCGCCGGGCGCGTCGAGCACGGTCCGCGAATCGACCATCGAGGCCATCGCGAACGCGATGCGCGATGGGACGTTGGCCTTGATGAGCCCGGTCACCACGTTGACCGAGGGTCGCTGGGTCGCCAGCACGAGATGGATGCCGACGGCGCGTGCCTTCTGGGCGATCTTCACGACCGGGTCCTCGACCTTGCGGCCTTCGCGCATGATCAGGTCGGCCAGCTCGTCGATGATGAGCACGATGAAGGGCATGCGCTCGCCCTCCCCATCGGCACCAGCCTCGTCGTCGGCACGGGCGTTGAAACCGGTGATGTTGCGCACCCCGTGCGCGGCCAGGAGCTTGTAGCGCTCCTCCATCTCGCGGACCGCCCAGTTGAGCACGGCCTTGGCCTCGTTCGGCTCGACGATGACGTGCTGGAGCAGGTGGGGCAGCCCGTTATAGGGCGCCAGCTCCACCCGCTTGAGATCGACCAGGATCAGCCGCACCTCGTCGGGCCGGGCGCGCATGAGCAGGCTCGTGATCAGCGCGTTGACGCACACGCTCTTGCCCGAGCCGGTCGCCCCGGCCACGAGCAGGTGGGGCATCTTGGCGAGATCGACGGCGTACGCCTTGCCCGACACGTCGCGCCCCAGGGCGAAGGTCAACGGACTGGTCGAGCCGAGCATCATGCTCTCGTCGACGAGCGGCTGGAAGCCGACCACCTCGCTGACCGAGTTCGGGATCTCGATGCCGACGACGTCCTTGCCCGGGATCGGAGCCTCGATCCGGATCGAGCGCGCGGCGAGGGCCATGGCCAGGTCGTCGGCGAGCGCCTCGATGCGCGACACCTTGACGTGGTGCTCGGGTCGGACCTCGTACTGGGTCACGACGGGGCCCGAGTTGACGGCGACGACCTTGGCCGGGATCGAGAAGCTGAGCAGCTTCTCCTCGATGCGGCGCTTGTTCGAGGCGTGGTCGACGCCCGCCTCGACGCGTCCGGCCGGGCGGGGCTCGAGCAGGTCGATGCCCGGGAGGACCCAGTCGATCGCGTTGAGGGATTCCTGGGCGCTCGGCGTGTCGGTGGCGACCGCGGTCGCGACCCGCGTCGTCCCGTTGCCGTTCGACAGCCGGGCGGCCACGCCCGGCGAACCGCCGTCGAGCGGACCTGTCCAGACGGTCTGGCTGACGGGCGACTGGCTCGTCCGCGGCGCCGGCTCGTCGAGGATGCTGCGGGCTGCCGCCAGGTCGTCGACGGGCGCGATCGGGACGGCGACGGGCGGCTTTGCCGATGCGGCCGGCCGGGCGCGGCTGTCGGCGGGCCGGGCGGGCTTCGCCGGGCGTGCCTCCTGGGCGCGGCGCATCGAATCCGCGGTCGTCGAGCCGATCCAGCGCGCGGTCCCGGTGACCGGCGAGAACAGCTCGCGGAGCTGGAGGTTGAACGCCAGCATCAGGCCGAGCCCGGCGATCGCGGCGAGCAGCACGAACGTGCCGGGTCCGGTGAGGAGCGGTTCGAGCGTGCCGGCCAGGAAGCGGCCGATCCGGCCGCCGCCGCGTTCCGTGTCGAACAGCTCGACCTTGAGCACCTCGAACGCCCCGAGCCCGGCCACATAGGCGAGGGCCAGGCCGCTCAGGGTCATCCCCCAGCCCGAGCCGGGCTGTCGTCCCGGGCCACCGGCCACGTACCAGCCGCCGCCGAGCAGCAGGAACGGCAGCAGCCAGCGGCCCGTCTCGAACCAGGGCGCGATCGAGTCGCGCCACCAGTCGGTCAGCGCTCCCTGGCCCGGCAGCATCAGGGCGATGAGCGTGATCGCCCCGAGGGCCATCATGGCCGTGCCGACGATCGAGCGCACCACCTCGGGCGTGAAGATCCGGGCGAAGTCGCGCGACAGCCGGCGACGCGGTCCGCGGCCACCCGACCCGGAGCGCGGCGCGGACGTTCGGCGAGCTCGGGCCACGGTCAGACCTCGACCACGACCGGGAAGACCATCGGTCGTCGCTTCGTCTGCTCGTAGAGGAACCTCGACAGGGCGTCCTTGATCTGGGTCTTGAGCAGGCCGATCTCGCTGATGTGGTCGCCCGGCGTGTCGATCGCCGCGAGCACCCGCTCGACCGCCTCGTCCATGCGCGGGTCCTGCTCGTTGAGGTGCACGAAGCCGCGCGTCACGATCTCCGGCCGGCCGACGACCGAGCCGGTCTGCTTGTCGACCGTCACCACGATGATGAAGATGCCGTCGCTGGCGAGCGACCGTCGGTCGCGCAAGACCACCTCGCCGACGTCGCCGACCGACAGGCCGTCGACGAAGACGTAGCCGGCGGTCACCGGGCTGCCCCGACGGGCCGACCCGTCCGCGAAGAGCTCGATCGGCGTGCCGTTCTCGATGATGAACACGTTCGACGGGTCGACGCCGGTCTCGATCGCCAGGCGGCCGTGCTGGACCTGCATGCGGAACTCGCCATGGATCGGGATGAAGTACTTCGGCTTGGTCAGGCCGAGCATCAGCTTGAGCTCCTCCTGGCTGGCGTGCCCGGACACGTGCGCCCGCTTGATGGTGTGGTAGTACACGTTGGCGCCGGCCTTGAACAAGTTGTCGATGGTCCGGGAGACGTACTCCTCGTTGCCCGGGATCGGGCTCGCGCTGACGATGACCGTATCGCCGGGCTGGATCTCGACGAACCGGTGGTCGCGGTTGGCCATGCGTGCCAGGCCCGCCATCGGCTCGCCCTGGGCGCCCGTCGTGGCGATGACGAGCTTGGCGTCGGGGTGGTCCTTGATGCGGTCCTTGGGGACGATCATCGCCGGGTCGTACGTCAGGTAGCCGAGGTCGGTGGCGATCCGGAAGTTCTGCTCCATCGAGCGACCGATGACCGACACGTTGCGGCCCATGTCGCCGGCCGCATCGAGGACCTGTTGGACGCGCGCGATGTTGCTCGCGAACGTGGCCACGATGACCCGGCCGTCGAGCGGTTCCATGATCTCGCGGAAGGCCTCGCCGACCGTACGCTCCGACGGGGTGTAGCCGGGGTTCTCCGCACGCGTCGAGTCGGACAGGAGGCAGACGACGCCCTCGGCGCCCATCCGGGCGAGGATCGCGAAGTCGGACAGCTTGCCGTCGACCGGGGTGTGGTCGAACTTGAAGTCGCCGGTGTGGACGATCGTCCCGACCGGCGTCCTGAGCGCGATGCCCATGGCGTCGGGGATGGAGTGGCCGACCCGGAACGGGATGACGCGGAACGGGCCGATGTCGATCTCGTCGCCCGGGTCCAGCGGCAGGACCGGGTTGTTGTGGAGCTTGTGCTCCTTGATCTTGTTGCCGAGCAGACCGCGGGCGAGCGTACTCGCGTACACGGGCACGCCCGGGAACTCCGGGAGGACGTAGGGCAGGGCGCCGACATGGTCCTCGTGGGCGTGGGTGATGAGGAAGGCCTTGACCTTCTCGCGGTTCTCCTTGAGGTAGGTGACGTCGGGGATGACGAGGTCGATGCCGAACATCTCCTCGTCCGGGAACATGAGCCCGCAGTCGATGACGACGATATCGTCGCCGTACTCGAACAGGTACATGTTCTTGCCGATCTCGCCCACCCCGCCGAGCGGGATGATGCGGAGCGGCGTGTCTTGTGCGTTGGTTGCCATCAGGTCCTTGTGGTACGGGTCAGAAGAAGGTGAGTTGATCGGTATCCGGGTCGCTCTCGGCGGCACCGGGTGGGTTGGCGGCCACGGCCTGGCCCGCGGCGACGGCCACGGCCGCGCTCTCGGCATCGGCGCTGACCCCGGACCGCGCGGCGCGTCGGTTCGCCTGGCGTCGGGCGCGTGCGTCGGTCAGGACGGCCGGGATGCGGGCCACGTCCTCATAGCTCTCGCGCTCGATGGACGGCGTGCGCAGGGCCGCGGCGGGGTGGTACATGGCGAACACGGTGGCGTCCGCGGCTCCGCTGGCCGGATCCGCCGGGCGGATGGTGCCATGGGCCTGCGAGATGCGGGCGCCCGGCATGAACCGGCCCATCGAGTGCCGGCCGAGGGTCACCACCACCGCGGGGTCGAGGACCTCGAGCTGCCGACGCAGGTACGGCGCGCAGGCAGCGACCTCGTCGGGTTCGGGATCGCGGTTGCCGGGCGGCCGGCACTTCACGATGTTGGTGATGAACACGTCGTCCCGCGTCCAGCCGATATGGCCGAGCAGGTTCACGAGGAGGCCGCCCGCGCGGCCGACGAACGGACGACCTTCACGGTCCTCGTTCTGACCCGGGCCCTCGCCGACCAACATGACCTCGGTCGACGGGTCGCCCTCGCCCGGAACCGCCCGGGTCCGCGTGACGTGGAGGCGGCAGCGGGTGCATCCGCGGACCTCGGCCGCGATCCCCTCGAGCGCCGCACGGCGCTCGGCGTCGATCACGCCGGGGATCCAGCCGCGTCCCGTGTCGCGGCGGCCCTGACCCACCCGCGTTCGACCAGCAGTTCGGCCAGCTGGACCGCGTTCGTGGCGGCACCCTTGCGGAGGTTGTCACTGACGACCCAGAAGGCCAGCCCGCGGCCCTCGTCGATCGACGGGTCCTGGCGGACGCGCCCGACATAGATCTCGTCGCTGCCGGCCGCCTCGGTCGCGAGCGGGTAGGTCGATGTCGCCGGGTCGTCCTGGACGACGACGCCCGGCACGGCCGCGAACAGGGTCCGCGCTCGATCCGGGGTGATCGCCTGTCGCGTCTCGACGTGGACCGCTTCGGAATGGGCGACGAAGACCGGGACGCGGACGGCCGTGCTCGAGATGCGCAGATCCGGGAGGTGCAGGATCTTGCGGCTCTCGGTGACGAGCTTCCACTCCTCCTTGGTGTAGCCGTTGTCCAGGAAGACGTCGACCTGTGGCAGCGCGTTGAAGGCGATCTGGTGCGGGTAGACGGTGGCCTCGATCGGCTGCTCCCCGACGTGCGCCTCGACCTGCGACTGGAGCTCGGTGATGGCCTTGCCGCCGGTGCCGGAGACGGCCTGGTAGGTGTCCACCACGACCCGTTCGAGCCCGACGGCATCGCGCAGGGCCATCAGGACGGGGGCGAGCTGCATCGTCGAGCAGTTCGGGTTGGCGACGATGCCCGCGTGCCACGCGAGGTCCTCCGGGTTGACCTGGCTGACGACGAGCGGGACCGTCGGGTCCATCCGCCAGGCACTCGAGTTGTCGATCACGGTCGCGCCCCGCCGCACCGCCTCGGGGGCCAGGGCCTTGGAGGTGTCCCCGCCCGCGCTGAACAGCGCGATGTCGACGCCGGCGAGGGCGTCGGGGGTGGCCTCGTGGACGGTGTGCTTGGTACCGGCCACGTCAAGCTCGCTGCCGGCACTCCGGGCGCTGGCCAACAGCCGCAGTTCCGTGAATGGGAACTCGCGCTCCAGCAGCGTACGGATCATCGTCGAGCCGACGACGCCCGTCGCGCCGACGACCGCGACCGTGAGGGGTTTCCTGCCCACCGAGGGCATGGCTCCGCTGTGGTCTTGATCAGGTCGGGCACGGCGGGAGTATAGCAGCGGCCTGATGGGCAACCGACCACGACGCCTGCACGTGCACCAGGGCGCGGAACGACCGACGGCCGGGCCGCGATGGGCGCCGGCCGGTCGGATGATCTGCGTGCGTGCCGCCGGGATCAGCTCCCGCCGGCCAGCGTGTTCAGGACTCGGTGGCGACCGGTTCCTTGGCG
>CAWJBJ010000004.1:0-2228948 GCA_963841135.1 uncultured Chloroflexia bacterium
CGGCAGCTCGAGCGCCGCCCGCAGGCGGCCATCGAGCGCCAGTGTTTCCGCCATGGAACTGACGGCAGGCGGCACAGCCGGCCAGGTGCTCGCGCACATCGGGTAGCGACATCCTGCGGATCGCCTCCGATGGGCGATGCGCAGGTGGGCGGCAGTCGACGCGGAACAGAACTCATTCTCGCGTCCTCCGCAGGGGTGAGCCCATAGATCACGCGCAGCCGGTTGCGCGCGCGAAACAGCCGCGTGAGCACCGCGGGCTGGGTGAGTTTCAGTTCCGCGGCAATTTCGGCCGTGCTGAGTCCGCCTAACACCTGCATCACCAAGGGCTCCCGATATTCGTCCGGCAACTGCATGATCGCGCGCTCGCAGGTCATCCAGCCCCGCGTCTCCGTCGCTGGCCAGCGCCGGATCGCCCAGGGCTTCAACCTTTGTCCACGTCCACGGTCGGCAAGCGCTTGCGCTCATAGAGCCGCGCATGTTCGCGGCGCACGATCGTGAACAGCCAGGGGCGAGCCGCGGCCTGGATCCTTGAGCTCCTCGCGGGACTTCCAGGCTCTGATGAGTGTCTCCTGCACGACGTCTTCCGCCACCGCCCGGTCGCGCGCCAGCCAGAAGGCAAAACGCACCAGATCCGGCCGCAGCATTTCCAACAGCCGCGCGAAAACGGCGCCGCCACCGACGTTCCGCGTGGGCGTGGGTTCATGTATAAGACCGGCCGAGTGACGCGCTTATTTCAGCCATCTTCCTGCACAGAATTCCCATGGCGATGAATGTGCCGGATCAGTACGGGGTGGTCGGTCATCCGATCAATCACAGCTGGTCGCCTTTCATCCACGGGCTCTTCGCGAAGCAGACTGAACAGTCCCTGGTTTATCGCCTGTATGACATCGCCCCGGCGGACTTTCGTGCCCAGGTGCTGGAATTCTTCACGAGGGGCGGGCGCGGGCTCAACGTGACCGGGACCCCACAAGGAAGCGGCGGCGGAGCTGGCCAACGAAGTGGGACCGTTCGCGCCGACCGTGCCGGCGCGGTCAACACCCTCATGATCACCGCCGAGCAAAACTCTGCTGGGCGACAACACCGACGGTCACGGACTGGTCACTGACCTGCGCAAGAACCTGGGTCTCGCCATCACCAACGAACGCATACTGATTCTGGGCTCAAGGCGGCGCCACGCGCGGTGTCGTCGAGCCGCTGCTCCTGCACGGCCCCACCGAGCTCGTGATCGCGAACCGGACACCCGAGCGCGCGGTCAACCTGGCCTCGCTGTTTTCCGACCTCCGGCGCGATTCGCGGCTGCGGCTTCGAAGACGTGGGCGAAGAACCTTTCGACATCGTCATCAACGCGACTGCCGCGGGGCTCACCGGTTCGGTGCCGAACGTGGATGGAGCGGTCACGCGAAGTCACACGGTTTGCTACGACATGAGCTACAGCAAGTCGGCCACACCGTTTGTGACCTCAAATATCCTCTCGGGTGGCGACCAGGAGCTGTACGACTACCTCGCCGAGGAGGTCGTCGGCGACCTGCCGCAGGACCTCCAGGCCTTCCTGATGCGGACGTCCATCCTCCAGGTCGTCACACCCGACCTCGCGGGCGTGGCCACCCGGCTCGGCGCGGTCGAGGTCTCGCGCCTCACGGCTGCCGCGGAGCGAGTCACCCTGCTGGGGCGGCGGGCCCGCGGTCCGCGAACGGAGCTCCGGTATCACCCGCTGGTCCGCGAGTTCCTCGAGGCGCGCCTCCAACGCGACTTTGGCGAGTGACGCCGTCCAGGATCTGCATCGGACCGTCGCCGCACATGCCGCCGGACGCGATTGGCGGATCGCGGCACACCACCACTGGGCTGCCGGCGATCGGGACGATGCCCGCGCGATCATCGATGCCTCGGCGCGAAGCATCATCGGCCGCGGCGAGTATCTCGTCGCGGCGCCGTTCGTCGCCGACGTGGACGACGAGGCGTTGCGAGCCAGCTTCCTGGTCGTGCTCTCACGGCGGGACTTCAAGCAGGGCGACGTCCGCCAGGCGCTCGCGCGCGCCAAGCGCGCGGTCGAGATCGACCCGGGATCCGATGTCGCCCTGGCGAACCTCGCTTCCCTGAACCTGACGTCGGGCGACGTCGTGGGCGCCGTCGAGGCCGCCACACGCCTCATCGCAGCCACGACCGACGAGGGCTGGCTCGGCATCGCCCAAACGATGCTCGCCATCGTTCAGGGTTCACGCGACGGGCCGATCCCGGACACGATCAGGCAACTCTCCGACCTCGCCGAGCGCCAACGGCTTGCTGGCGATACGCACTTCGAGGGCATTACCTATCTCAACCTCGCGGTGACGGAGCGCTCTATGGGAGATGCGGAGGCGACAATCGTCTCCGCGACCAAGGCGATTGATCTCCTCGAATCAAGTTCAGGCGGAGCGGAGGTCGCGAGCGCTCGCTGTGTCCTGGCATGGGCGCTCTTTCACCTAGGGGACTCGAACTTGGCGCGCGCCGAACTGGCTCAGTCCCTGGCCGAGACGAATGAGACGATCCGCATCGACACCCTCCTGGAGAGCGGCGGATATGGAGGCGTTCTACGGCAATCAGTCGGTCGGCGGCGACTACATCGCGGAACTCCGAATCATTGGCCGCGAGGCGAAATGGGCCGTGCGGATGAGTGCCGTGACATCCGCGTACCTAGCTCTGAGGCAAGGGCGATCAGCCGAAGCTGTGGAGATCGTCTCAGGCATCGACCCGGACGAATTGACCGCTTCCTCACGGACACAAAGCCCATGTCCTGGCAGTTCGGGCTCACGCTCAGGTCGTCGGCGGCATACCTCGGACGCTTGCAGGCTGTCGAACTGGCGAAACGTCATGCAGCCCATCAGTCCGCGGGACTTTGGGCGGGATACTGCGACGCCATTGAGCTGCTTCGGCACGAGTGAGGTCCTGCGCATCTTCGTGCGCCAGGCGAGTCGACAAGGGAGCTGGGCGTTAACGTACGTCGCCGAGCTATCGTCGAGCGTCTCGGCGGACCTCAGTGAAGTCGAGCTCTCGACCGTCCTCGAGGAAGCGGAGCGTCGTCGCGAGCGCTGGCGGCCCGCCCTCCGAGCCTGCATCGACGCTTCTGGACGCCTCATCTCTGGCTAGCGGGCGCATTCTCGAGGTGATCGGAGAGGCAGGAAGACGTTGCCCGACTGAGACAACTGGCCCATCGCCATCGAGGCTCGCCCGAGGCCAACCTTGGCCGTGGCCTTGCGCGACGCATAGCGCCAAAGGTGGTGGTTGAGGACCAGGGTCGAGTTTCGATACGTGTTGGCATCGCGAGTCGTCGAGGGAGCTTCCATTCGTCGGAAGGTCCTGGCGTTGCTCTGTTTCCTCATTACGCGCCCGGTATGCGCAGCCACTCGCGATGAAGTCATGGATGCCCTTTGGCCGGAGTTCGACCCGGCCGATGCGCTCAATTCCCTGAACCAGACCGTCTATTTCCTACGCCGGGTCTTTGAGCCAACGTACAAGGAGGACCTGTCGCCTGCATACCTGCACCACGAATCGGACTTGATCTGGCTGGACACGGAACTGGTCGGGCTCAACGAGTCGCTGGTGTCTTGAGATCGTCAGTTCGATGGCCGCCTGAGCCAACGCCGCGCGAGGTGGCGAGTCTCGCAGCGCCTACCAGGGCCATTCGCACTCGACTTCGCGTACGAGGAATGGGCGGCTGACTATCGGACATCGCTCCACTCGTCATACCTACAGATCATCGAGAAGGCAGTGGCCTCCGATACGTCAGCGGCCACTTCGAACGTGGGATCGGGCTCGCGAGGCGGGCCCTCGAACTTACCCCGGAGGCTGACCAGATCGAGCTGTCTCTGTTGCGTCTGTACCGGCTGAACGGCTCGCACTCGGCCGCTGCTGAGCAGTACGCCCACTACGCAGCGGCGATGCGGGACACCTCGGGATCGAGCCGCCGCGCTCGAGTCGCTCTAGACGATAGGTAAGGTGCCGTATTGACCGGTCAGCTGGGTAGGAGGATAGGTAAGGTGCCGTATTGACCGGTTCAGTTCCGGCATCCCTATAGTCCGGCCACTTCCTAGTACCCCAGTACTAGGAAGCAACGTCAAGAACGCTCGGACGCGCAGAAGCACCACCTGAAATGGGCACTTAGGGTGGGGCGGAGCGAGTAGTGCAACCGACCGACCCACAAAGTCAGGTCGGTTTTCGTGTTCTCAGAGCACGAGGGCCGCAAAGGAGGAACGAGCGTGAGTCCGCAGAAATGTCCATCAAGGGCTGGTAGGCAACCACCATGAAGGCCAAAGTCGCTGCGAGTCTTGGTGACGCTCTCGAGCGTCGCCATGATCGCGCTCGCAGGTGGAGCTTCGCTGCGGGGCTTCTAGTACGTTGGTGCCATTACCCCGCCTGAACGCGATAGGGATAGAGTTCGGGTAGTGGCTCAACGTACGGGGCAGTAGATGCCTAGGTCCCTGAAGCTCTACATCGCTGGAGTCGTGGCCCTGAGCGCAGTTGCGCTCGTGGCTGCGACTCTTGTGTTTCCCGCCGATCCAGCGGATCGCGCTCCGCATCGCATTTGGCATCGGCGACCAGCCTGGGGCTTCGAGATTGCGCTCGGGATCGGGTTCTGGACGATCCTGACGCTCGATCACGTCGGCTCTCCCGGTCAAGCTGCCGCTCGGCATCGCACCAGGCCGTCGTCCATGGCGCCGATCCTCGCTGCCATGACACTTGGCGGACCGGCCGTGGGCGGCTGGGTCGCCGCGATCGGCACCACCGAGATGCGCGAACTGCGCGGGCGGATCCCCTGGTACGGCACCCTGGCGAACCATGCCGGCATCGTCCTTCCGGCGATCGTCGGCGGGGTCGTCCGATACGCGATCGTCATGCCATCGCTCGCGAACGGCGACGTGGCGCTCGGTCGTCGATTTCGTGGCAGTGATGGTCGCGGCAGTGATCTTCTTCTTGCTGAACACGGCTCTCGCTGGCGGTCTTGCTTGCGCTCCGGACTGGCCAGTCCCTGCGCTGTCGTGATCGTGGGCGACTCCAAGGGAACCGCGTTCAACAACCTGGCCCTGGCGCCGCTGGGCTGGCTGATGTCGATCGTCTACAGCATCCAGTGGTGGGCCACGCTGCTGTTCGCCCTGCCGCTGTACACGACCCGGATGGCGTCGCAGCGGTTCGTCGAGATGCGCGAGATGTTCACCCAGACGATCGGCGCGCTGGCCGAGGCCGTCGACAAGCGCGACCCGTTCACCGCGCACCACAGCCATCGGGTCAAGGAGATCGCGGTCGACATCGGGCGCGTGATGCGCGTCACCGACTCCGAGCTCGAGGCGCTGGAGTGGGGCGGCCTGCTCCACGACGTCGGCAAGATCGGCGTGCCCGGACAACGTCCTGCTGAAGCAGGAGCGGCTCAACAAGGAGGAGCGGATGATCATGAACGCGCACCCGGTCCTGGGCGCCGCAGATCATCGCGCCGGTCACGAAGCTGGCCCCGGAGCTGCCGATCATCCGCCACCACCACGAGTGGTACAACGGCTCGGGCTACCCGGACCGGCTGATCGGCGACGAGATCCCGAAGCTGGCCCGCGTCCTCCACGTCGCCGACGCGTTCGAGGCGATGACCGCCGCCCGGCCCTATCGCATGACGCCGCTGACGGCCGAGCAGGCGCTCGCGCGAGCTGCGCAAGTTCGCCGGCATCCAGTTCGACCCGGTCGTGGTCGATGCCTTCGTCAAGACGCATCACGTCGAGGGCGTCCCGGATCCGGGCCGCCGGCCGAGCCGCGGCCAGATCCCGCTCATCGCCCAGGCCGCCGACCGGCTGACCGCCTCGACGCCAGGCCGACGGCGCGACCGCCGACCCGGCCGACCGCGCCCGACCGCCGCGGTCCGAGCGGGCCTGAGCCCGCGACCGCTCGCTGAGCCGGCCGCGCACCGGCGGCCGACGCGACGCGTCGGCGACCGCGAGCCTCCGACGCATGATGCGGCGTGCACGCACGCCATGCCTGACGGCCCGCGTGCTGATCGGCGGCGATCGCGCTCGGCCTGATCCTCGGCCTGCTCGCCGGCGGCCGCATCACGCAACCTCGCCTCGATCCGGCTGCGCTGCGTGCCTGCTGCTCGCGGTCGCGGTCATCCTCCGGTTCGGGACCGAGACGCTGCTCGGCGCCGACGTCCCGATCGTCGAGACCCTGCGCTGCCCGCTGCTGACGACCGCGTTCGCGCTGCTCCTGCGTCGGCCTCTGGGTCAACCGCGACTACCCGGGCCTGAGCCTCGCGTTCGTCGGCATCGCTGGCCAACGCGATCGTCATCGTCGTCAACGGCGGCTACATGCCGATCTGGGCGCCGGCCTGGAGCTGGCCGGGCTGACGCCAGCGGACGTCGGCTCGTCGTTCCACCTCGTCTTCGACGGCGAACCTCGACGCCTCCTTCCTGCTTCACCTCGGGCCGCTCGGCGACGTCATCCCGATCCCGTTCCCGATCATCCAGAACGTGGCCTCGATCGGCGACATCTTCCTGACCGCCGGCCTCGCGTTCTTCCTGTTCGCGAGCGTCGTCCGCGTTCCGACCGCCGAGGAGCGAGGAGGTCGCGGCGCCGACCGACCGCGGGCGGCGGCTGACCGACCCGGTCGACGGCTCGGGAGACACGGGCCTGTCGCCGGCGCTCGCCGGCGTCGCCGCCCTCGGAGCCGGCCGCTGGTGCTGGGCGGCCGTGCGGCCCGCGGCTCGCCGTCGACCGGCCACCGAGCGGCGACTCCCGATCCCGCGACCCCGGAGGTCGTCGGACGATCTTCCGGCGGCATCCGTACGTCCGGCTCGCCCTCAACGGCTCGTTCTCGGCGCTGTGGGCCGGGCAGCTCATCTCGCTGTTCGGCGACCGGATCCACCAGATCGCTCTCGCCGCCGTCGTCTTCACGACCGACCGGGTCGGCGGTCGCTCACCGCGTTCGTCGTTCGTCGCCGCGACGCTGCCGAACCTGTTCCTCTCGCCGATCGCGGGCACGTTCGTCGACCGCTGGGACCACAAGGAGGTGCTGGTCGTCAGCGACATCCTCCGGGCGGCGGTCGTCCTGCTCATCCCGATCGCCGCGGTCGTGAACATCGTTCCTGGTCTACCCGCTGATCTTCGTCGTCACGGCGATCTCGATCTTCTTCCGGCCGGCGCGGGTGGCGATCCTGCCGCAGATCGTCGCGAAGGACGAGCTCTGACCGCGAACTCGGCGATGTGGGTCGGCGAGACGATCGGCCGACGTCATCGGCTATCCGCTCGCCGGGCTGTTCGTCGCGTCGCTCGATCAACGCCCTGCCGCTCGCGTTCTGGCTCGACGCGGCCACCTACCTCGCCTCGGCGGTCCTCCTGTCGAACATGGTCGTCCGTCCGCGGAGCGCCGACGACGACGCCGACGTCGAGGAGTCGGCCGGCTTCTTGAACGAGCTCAAGGCCGGCTGGCGGTTCCTGCGCAACGAGACCGTCCTGCTCGCGAACACGATCCAGGCGGCGGTCGCCCAGTTCACGATCGGCATCCTCACGGTCGCTCACCGTGATCTACTGCCTCGAGGTGTACCGGGACGAGCCGATCGGCTATGCCGGCGGTCTACGGCTTCATCGAGGCGGGGATCGGCGCGGGCAACCTCATCGGCGGCTTCGTCGATCGGACTGATCGGATCGCGGTTCGCGAAGGGGCGGATGATCATCGCCGGCTACGCGGTGTTCGGCCTGCTGACGTTCCTGCTCGCGCTCACCGACAACCTCGGGATCGCGATCGGGCTCGCGTTCGGCTCCGGCATCGCGAACATGGTCTTCGTCATCCCGAGCCAGACGATGTTCCAGGAGCGGACGCCGGCCGCGCTGCTCGGCCGGGTCAGTCGGCTTCCGGTTCGCGCTCGTCTTCGGCTCGATGACGATGGCGATGGCGCTCGGGCAGCGTGTTGGTCGCGTTCCTGCCGGCGACCGCCGTCATCGCGGCCTTCGGGCTGCTGACGCTGGTCGCCGGCCTCGCCGGCTGGTTCGTGCCCGCGATCCGGAATGCCTGACGCCCGGCGCGAGCGGCGCGCGTCGTTGGCGGGCCCTTGGGTACACTGGCGCCCGCGTGCCACGGCCGACCGACGAACGCGCCAGGAGTGACACCAGCGCATGACTGACCGACCCGAGGGCACGCCGGACCGGGCGCCGGACGAGGACGAGCTGCCCGAAGCGGAACCGGCGGTCGAGCCGGAGCCGGCGGTCGAGCCCGGAGCCGGCGGTCGAGCCGGAGCCGCCGGTCGAGCCGGAGCCGAGTCGTCGAGCCGGAGCCTGCCGCGGTCGAGCCGCGAGCCGGTCGCCGAGCCGGAGCCGGAACCCGAGCCGGAGGTCGAGGCAGAGGCGGTCGAGATCGAGGACGAGGCAGATCTCGAGGACCGAGGCGAGTCGGCGACGACCGAGGACGAGTTCGAAGCCGACGAGGAGCCCGTCGACGAGGCGGTCGACGCGGACGCCCCGACCCAGGTGGTCGCCGTTCCGGCCGGCACTGGCCGGCGACGAGGCGGTCCGCCGACGGCTCCCCCGCGTGCGCCGACGGTCTCGGAGGTCGCGGTCCACGTCACCGACAACGCATCGAAGATCTTCGTCATCGCGACCGTCGTGATCTTCGTCGCGATCCTGCTGAACGCGTCCTCCTCGGCAACGGCGGGATCCTGACCAGCAAGCCGACGCCGGGCCCGACCGCGTCACCGAGTGCGTCGGCGTCCGGGTCGGTGGCGCCATCGGACTCCGCATCGGCGGCACCATCGGCGTCGGCCGCACCATCCGCGTCGGGCTCGGTCGCGCCGTCCGCCTCGGCGTCGGCTTCGGCGTCGCCCTCGGCGGCTCCATCCGCATCGGAAGCACCCTCCGCCTCGCCATCTCCATCCTGACCTCGGGCCCGCGCCACAGGCGGGAGGCATGAACGGATACCGGCACTTGCGCGAGCGTCTCCTCCGAGCCATGAGCGGCCAGCCGGCCGAGACCGATCCGCGACTGGCCCAGGCACGCGAGCGCATGGTCGCCGACCAGCTGCGCCGCCGCGGCATCCGCGACGAGCGCGTCCTCGAGGCGATGGGCGCGGATCCCGCGGGAGCGGTTCGTCGGCCGAGTCCGCCCAGCGGCACGCCTACGCCGACGAGGCGCTGCCGATCGAGGCCGGCCAGACGATCAGCCAGCCCTACATCGTCGCCCGGATGACCGAGCTCCTCGCGCCGCGGCCGGGCGACCGCATCCTCGAGATCGGCACGGGATCCGGCTACCAGGCGGCGATCCTGGCGACGCTCGGCGCCGACGTCACGACGCATCGAGCGCCACGACGGACCTCGCCGCGACTGCGCGCGAGCGGCTGGCCGAGCTCGGGCTCGGCGAGCGCCGTCGACGTCCGGGTCGGCGACGGCAGCCTCGGCGACCCGGACGGCGCGCCGTGGGACGGGATCATCGTGACCGCGGCCGCCCCGGCCATCCCGACCGCGCTGCGCGAGCAGCTCGCCGACGGCGGCCGGCTCGTGATCCCGGTCGGTCCGCGCGACCGCCAGATCCTGACGCTCGTCGACGCGGCACGGCGACGAGTGGCGCGAGCGCCCGGACGGCGCCGTGCGTGTTCGTCCCGCTCGTCGGCGAGGGCGGCTTCCCCGAGCTGAGCGACGCGCCGACGCTCCGCGCCGCTGGCTCCGACGCGGCCGGTCGCGCTCGGTATACTCGGCCGGCCATGACCCACGTCTTCGTCGCGCCCCATCCGGACGACGTCGCCCTCTCGTGCGGCGGCCTGATCGCCAGCCTGCGCGAGCTCGGCCAGACCGTGACGATCCTCACGGTCTTCTCCGGCGAGCGGCGCGGACGACGGCCTGACGCGGCTACCAGCGCGAGGCGCTCGGGTTCGGCTCGAAGGCGATGTGGCCGGCGACCGAGGCGTTCAACCGCTGCGAGCATCCTCGCCGACTGGCCGACCGCCGTCGCTGGTCCCGGCCTGGGCCGCGACCGAGGACCGGCTCGAGGCGACCCAGGCCGACGCCGACGCCGCCGCCAAGCGGTTCTGGCAGCGCTCGTCGTGGTATCGCCGGGCGAGCATCCGCAACGAGTCGCTCGCCGGCCAGCCGGTCATCGACGACCTGCTCGACCCAGGGCGCGGTCTACACCGACGAGTCGTCGATGGCCGCGGCCGCGGCCGGCGACCTGATGGCCCGCCGCCGCCTCGAGGACGAGCGGTTCGCCTACTTCGCCGAGGCGTCGATCGTCTTCCTCGACCTGCCCGGACGCGGTCTTCCGCGGCTACGAGGGCGACGAGCGAGCTGCTCGGCGACGCCGCGCGACGACGACGACGGCGCCGTTCGAGCTGCTCCGCCAGCGAGATCGCCCGGCTCGAGCCGCAGAAGGTCTACCTGCCGCTCGGCGTCGGCGGCCACGTCGACCACCAGCTCTGCCGCGACGTCGGCGTCCGCCTCCTCGAGGAGGGCCGCCGCTGGGTGATGCCGGGTCCGGACTACGCCGGGATCGTCACCTTCTACGAGGACTTCCCGTACGCCTGGTGGAACGACTTCCGGCGGCTCGAGGACCTGCCGGCCGAGCGTCGCTCGACGGCCTGCCGAGCGACGTCGCGCATCGTCCCGGACGTACGCCGACATCAGCGACCAGATCGAGCGCAAGATCACGGGCATCAGCCTCTACGAGAGCCAGATCGAGCGCCTCTTCGACGGCACGAAGCGAGATGGCCGACGCCGTCCGGGCGCTACGGCCGCGCGATCGGCGAGGCTCGGCGACGTCGACGGCGTCGGCCGAGCGGTACTGGGCGTCGCGGCCGCGTCTGATCCGCATGACGCCCGAGGCGCCGCGGCGGGCGAACGGCCCGCGGACCGGTGGCCGCACGTCGCTCATCCTCGGTCGTCGGCCTCGCTCGTGGCGGGCGTCGTCATCCGGGCCGCTCCTGCTGCCGACCGACGGGCTCCGCGGCGACCTCGACCAGTTCGTCCTGTGGGTCCACGGCATCGCCGTCGACGGCCTCCGCGAACGCCTACGACCAGAACCTCTCGTTCCCGCCGGTCATGGCCTACGTCTGGGGGCTGCTGGCCGCGGTCCAGCCGGCGTTCCAGACCGTGACCGATGCGCTCCGACCCGGCGATCCGGGCGCTGATGAAGCTGCCGGCGTCGCTCGCCGACATCGGGCTGGCGCTGCTGGTCGCGTTCGCGCTGCGCGACCGGCCGCGCTGGGCGGTCGTCGGCGGCCGCGGCGATCGCTGCTCCACCCGGCGGTGTTCGACATCAGCGCGTGGTGGGGCCAGTACGAGTCGATCTACATGCTCTCGGCGCTGGCGGCGGTCATCTGTCGCCGTCAGCGGCCGGAACGGGCTGGCCGCGGCGCTGCTGGCGGTCGCGCTGATGACCAAGCCGCAGGCGCTGCCCTTCCTCGTGCCGTTCGCCGCCTGGTTCTGGGCGACCGGCGGCTGGCGCGGCTTCGCTCGGGCCGCGGTGATCGGGCTCGGCGGTCATCGTCGTGCTGTGGCTGCCGTTCCTCGCGGCCGGCGGACCGGCGAACTACCTCAAGAACCTCGGCGAGTACCAGGGCGAGATCTTCGACATCCTCTCGCTGCGGGCGTGGAACCTGTGGTGGCTCGTCCAGTCGCTGTTCGCGGGCGGCGGGTTCGTCGCGGACGACATCGCGTTCCTGGGGCCGGTCACGCTCCGCCACGTCGGGTTCGCGATCACCGGGCTGCTGGAGCTGCGTGGTCGCTGCCGCGGTGCTGCGCGATCCGCGGCCGCGGACGCTGATCCTCGGCCTGGCCGCCGCGACGCTTGTCGCGTTCTGCTTCCTGACGAGCATGCACGAGCGCTACGCGTTCGGGGCGCTCATCTTCCTGACCCTGCTGATCCCCGAGACGCGGGTGCGCTGGCTCGCGATCGCGTTCGCGGTCGTCTTCACGCTGAACCTGCTCGCGGCGGTGCCACCGACGCCGGAGATCGCGTCGCTACTCCCGGTCGGCGGGTGGCTTGGCATCGTGGGATCGGTCGCGATGCTGTGGACCCTTGCGGCGACGATGCGGTTTGCCACGGTGAGGAAGCAGGCCGCCTGAGGTTCGGTCGCAGCCGCCGTCCTAAGGCGTCTCGAGTTGCGGCTGTCGGACGAAGTCGAGCTTGGACTCGCGCCACGCCCAGACCGAATCCTCGTTGAGCGGGACCGCCTGGTCGAAATACGCGCGCAGCAGCATCGGAAGGATGTTGACCGGGGTCGCCGGCTCCGCGAACAGGCCGGGGTGGCCCGGCGTCGATGCGGCAAGGATGTTGCTGGTGCGCTCGACCAGGTCCGACTCGAGCGGATGGAGGTGGTCGAAGCCCGTCCCGGTCCCGTGGTCGGAGAAGATGACAATGACCGGCGGCGATGGCGACGCATCCCGGATCGCGTCGACCATCTCGATCACCAGGTCGTCCGTGTACGCCGACTGGTCGAGGGCCTGGCGGAAGGCCGCGATCCGGTCGACCTGCCGTTCGCGCGCCGAGTCGTTGTAGAAGGTGTAGACGCTCTCCCGACGCGGTTCGCCGGCCGGCCCGAAGACCCACGGCGGGTGCGGCGCCGGGAGGTGCGCGAAGACGAACCGCGGTCCGTCGTGTGGTTCGGCGGCGATCGCCCGGAGGTCGGCGAACGACGACGTGATGCGGTCGCGCTGGAGCCCGGCAGCAGGTCGGGGCGGTCGCCTGGAGGATGCGGCCGAGGCCCGTGCCGCGGATCAGGCTGACCTCGAACTCGTTGGGCTGTGGCGGCTCGACGAGCCGGTCGACGCGTCGCAGCTCGACCTCCGCGAACCCGGACGCCATGGCCACCGAGCGGTAGCCGAGGCCGCGCAGGGCGGCCAGGCCCGGAGCATCGTTGAGCAGCATCCGGAGCCGCTGGACGTCGTTCGGCTCGGGTCCCCACGGCGCTGTGAGCTCCGGGAGACCGACGAGGTGGCGCATCTGGAAGAGCGATGTCACGGTCGTTGTGGTCTGCAGGTAGTTCGAATGCGTCACCGGCGCCATGTCGAAGCCCCGTTCGCGGAGGCGCGGGCCGAGGTCGCTGGCCGGGTAGGACGGGTCGAGGGCGCGCGCCTTCGTGCCCGGGTAGCCGTCGAGCAGGACGAGGTAGATGTCCGGGGCGGTTGCCGGGGCGGTCCCGAGGGGCCGCGATCCGCGGCATCCCCGGTGATCTCGGTCAGCCCACGGCCCAGCGCCCCGGACTGGAGCAGGGAGATCCCCACCGCGAGGACGATGATCGTCGCAACGATCGACATCAGCCGCGTGACCAGCGCCCCGATCGGCCAGGGACGTCCGCGCTTCGCGAGACCGACGAGCACGACGAGACCGGCGGTGGGAAGCAGCACGAGCGAAGCCGCCGGGATGGCCGCCGCGACGACCCAGGTCACGAGCGCCATCGCGGCGAGCGCGCCAAGGTCGCGGTTTCGACAGAGGGCCGACAGCGCCAGGGTGATGACGATGGTCACGACGACGCCGAACAACAGCGGCCGGTACAGCGCCGCCGGGTGGATGGCCGCCGCCGCCCACGCCTGGACGATGATCGCGGCCGGGAAGACGGCCGGATACCAGGCGATTCGCCACCAGGGCTGCGTTCGGGCGACCGACTCGGCCCGGGTGCCGGTCACCGGCGCGCCAGCCGGCCTCGGAATGCCGCCCAGTACCAGTGCAGGTAGTGGGGCAGCCACTTGCGGAGCTTGAAGTTGCTCTGGCCGGCGGTCCGGTCGCGCCAGGTCGTCGGGACCTCGGCGACGCGGCGACGGGCCACGGTGGCCTTCACGGTCAGCTCGAGGGCCAGCTCGAAGCCGGCGGTGCTCTCGATGGTCACGGTGTCGAGGAACCGGCGCGCGTAGAGCTTGAAGTTGTTCGTGGGGTCGTGGGTCGGCACGCCCGCGAACCAGTGCAGGGTCAGGCCGGCCGTCCGGGACATCAGCCGCTTGAACGGCGGCCCGCCGACCTGCCGGCCGCCGCGCATGTAGCGAGACGCGGAGACGACGTCGGCGCCGTCGCGTGCCAGGTCGACCATCGAGTCGACGACGTGCGGCTCGTCGGACCCGTCGGCCATCGAGATCAGCACGTACGGCGCCGTGGTGCCCGCGATCCCGGCCTTCATCGCGTTGAGGACGCCGCGGCCCAGGTCGTTGCGGAGGCCGCGGAGCCCGGGCAGCTCGGCTGCCAGGCGGGCGATGACCGGGACCGTGGTGTCGCCGTCGAAGTCGTAGACGACGACGATCTCGTGCGGCGTCGAGACGCCGGCCGACAGCGCCCGAAGGACCGGCTCGACGGCCTCGCCTTCGTTGTAGACCGGGACGATGATCGCGAGCTCGACCGGCGCCGGGCCGGTCACAGTCGCCCGGCCTCGACCTCGTCGCGGATCCAGGGGATCACCTCGTCGAGCATCGCGTCGAGCGTCGTCGTCGCCTCGAAGCCGAGCACGTCGCGCGCCTTGCGCACGTCCGGCACCCGCAGCTGGACGTCGTGCTCGAACGGCGGGTCGTTGACGTAGTGGAACGGCCGGCCGTCGGCGTGGACCTTGTGCCAGATGCGCTCGGCGAGCTCGAGCACCGTCGTGGACGCGGCGGTCGAGAGGTTGAAGTCGTCGTTGACCGCGGCCGGCGACTCCATCGCGAGGCGGATGCCGTGGGCGAGGTCGCCGCCGTAGGTGTAGTGGCGGACCTGGTTGCCCTCGCCGAGGATGTGCAGCGGGTCCTGGCCCTTGAGGACCTTGAGCACGAGGTCGGGCACGACGTGGGACAGCGCGAGCTTCACGTTGCCGCTCATGATGTCGGTGTCGCGCAGCGCCCGGCGCTCGCCGATCCCGACGCAGTTGAACGGCCGGACGATCGTGTACGGCAGCTGGTACTGCTCCCAGGCGCCCTTCGCGAAGTACTCCGACGCGAGCTTCTGGAAGCCGTACGTCGAGATCGGCGGCGGCGAGGTCAGCTGCGCGCCCTCGGGGGTCGGGAAGACCGTCGCCGACTCGTAGACCATCGACGACGAGACGACGATGATCCGCTCGAGGTGCCCGTCGCGGTGGGCCGCGATCGCGGCATCGAACGTCGACGGCGAGGATCCGCTCGTTCTCGGCGAGCAGGTCGTACGCGAACTCGTGGAAGTAGCTGATCCCGCCGATCATCGCGGCGGCGGCGACGACCTGGTCGCAGTCCGCGGCGAGCTCGCGCATGAGCGCCGACGTCCTTGGCGTCGCCCTCGACGAACCGGTAGCGCGGGATGGTCGTCGTACGACTTGGTCAGGCGCCCGTACTTGCTGAAGTCGTCGAGCCCGATGACGTCGTGGCCGGCTTCGAGCAGCTCCGGGACGAGATAGCCGTTGATGAACCCGGCGGCGCCGGTGACGAGGATCCGCACTAGAGCCGGATCCCCTCGCCGAGGGCGCCCCAGACGTCGACGACGTCCTTGCCGCCGATCTGCGAGCCCGCGGTACGGCCTTGTGCGGCGCGCCGAGGACCAGGACGTCGCTCTCCTCGAGGACGCAGTCGAGCGACACGAGCCGGTCGTCCTCGACGTACGGGTCGGTCGCGAGGACGCGCGCGCCCGGCCCAGGCGAGCAGCTTGCGCAGCTTGTAGCTGAGCGACGCCCGCGTGTCGTCCGACTCGGCCTTGAACGCCATGCCCGAGGATGCCGACGGTCTTGCCCTGGAGCCCGCCGTAGCGGCGTTCGAGCGCCGACACGATGTAGGCCGGCAGGCCCTCGTTGACCTGCATCGCCGCCTGGCCGAGCGGGAAGTGGTCCGACGGTGAACGCGGCGAGCTGCATCGTGTCCTTGAACAGGCACGGGCCGGCGGCGAAGCCCGGACCGGGCAGGTCCGCGGCGCGCGGGTAGTCCTCGCGGATCGCGCGCAGGACGTTGCGTGTAGTCGACGCCGGCCTGGTCGGCGATCATGAAGAACTGGTTCGCGACGGCGAACTTCATGTAGCGCCACGTGTTCGTGAAGAGCTTGGCCAGCTCGGCCTCCTTGGTCGAGTCGTCCGGATCGTCTTGGCGGCGAGCGCGCCGAACAGCGCGGCCGCGCGCTCGGCGGCCTGGTCGTCGTCGGCGCCGACGATCTGGGGCAGCGTGTGGAGCTCCTCGAGCGCATGGCCCTCGGCGATCCGCTCGGGGCAGAACGCGACGTCGACCGTGCAGCCGCGGTCGGCGAGGTGCTGGCGCGACGTAGGCGGTCGTGCCCGGGTAGACGGTGCTGCGCAGGACGACGAGCGCGCCGTCGCGCAGGTGCGGGGCGATCTGGTCGACGGCCTTCTCGAAGACCGTCATCGACGGCCCGAGGAACTCGTCGACCGGGGTGCCGATGACCACGACGAGCTGGTCGGCCCGGCCGATCATCGCGGCGTCCGAGCCGAAGGTCAGGCGGCCGGTCGGGAGGAGCGCGCGGAGGAGCTCGTCGGCGCCGGTCTCCATGAACGGCATCTCGCCCGCGGCGATCCGGTCGAGCGTGGCCTGGTTGGTGTCGTAGATGCCGACGCGCAGGCCGGCCTCGGCGAAGGCGAGGCTGAGCGGCAGGCCGACGTGGCCGCCGCCGCCGAGGACGACGACGTCGAGGGTGGGTTCGCGGTCGTTCATCGGCCTGACGATACCAGCGTGGTCCCCGGTGTCAGGGGACTGATGGTCGTGTGCGGTGGCGGTACGTGCGGCGCGGTCCCGCCGCCAGAGAGGGATGACAGCGATCAGGATCGAGAGCCCGGGGAGCCAGACGATCGGCAGGGCCAGGACTCCCGCGACCGGGATGGTCCATGACCGGTTCGTGTAGCCGCCCCACAGCGCGATGCGCGGCCGCGATCGGCGCCCGGACCAGGAACGGGATGTTGATGGGATACGGCCGCGGCGGGACGAACGACAGGCTGTCGCGCATCACCTGGATCCACTGCGCCCACAGCTGCGGTGCGAGCGCGAACGAGATCGCGATGACCGTCGCGGTCGCACCGAGCGCGATGGCGAGCGACCGCCAGTCGCGCCGACCGACGAACCAGAGCAGGGCGATCCCCGGCGTGACCTTGGAGAGGATCGGGAAGACCCACGCCACCGGGTAGCGAAGCCCGAGCACCATCGCGAACGCGATGAAGAGATCGATGTTGCCGTGGTACAGCTCCAGCGCGACCGGCGGGAACGCGATGAGGGCCAGTGCCCACATCCGGCCCCAGGCGACGAGGATCCCGAGCATCCCGGCGAGCACGAGGCCGAGATACAGCTCCCAGGGCAGCGCCCCAAGCCAGGAGAACGCCTGCGCGAAGGCCGGGGTGTAGCGGAACGAGCCGAGGTCCATGTACTGCACGCCGTACGGGTCGCTCAGGTCCAGCGACCAGTAGGCGTACGCATCGAACCCGAGGAACGTCGGCTTCGCGCGGTTGATCCACGTGATGTACGGCACGGCGACGATCCCGACGGCCGACAGGCCGATCAGGATCGGCCGCTGCCAGCGTCCCCAGAGATCGGCAAGGCGCTCGCTCATGGCGCTCATCGCGTCGGGGAGGCCAGGATGACGCCGTCGACGTCGCGATAGGACTCGATCCAGCCGGCCCCGCTGAACCGATCGAGGGCGGCCGTGTGCTCATCCGGCTCTCCGATCACGATCAGCGTCACAGCCCCAGTCCCGAAGCTGCTCCTCCCAGCCGTCACCGCCGGCGGCGACGCGCTCGTACGTGTCCCAGACCTCGACCGGGAAGAGCTCGATCCGCGAGTCGATCGCGACCGGCAGGTCCGGGAGCGCGAACTCGAACCACGAGCCCCACGGCTGAGGGTTGAAGAGCCGGTCGCCCGGCCGCGCCATCTCGCGGAGCGCGGCGGTGATGCCCGGCGGGGCGTTGCCGACGACCCCGGCCGGTGCCGCCAGCCCGGCCTCGACCGGGCGCCAGACAGGGAGAAGCGCCACACCGGCGGCGATGATCGCCCCGGCCAGCACGACATTCATCCGGCGGATCAACGGCGGGTCTGTGCGGGTCTCAGCGGTGTCGGAACGCCTCTTCGGCTCCCTGACGAGCGTGCCCGCGATGGCCGCGACGGCGCCCAGCGGCCACCACGCGACGCCCCGGATGGCGTACGCCCCGATCGCGGCGAACGCCCCGAGCCAGGCCAGGGTCGGCCAGGCCGTCCGCTCGCCGCGGCGTGCGATGAGGACCACGACGGCCGCGACCGACGCCGAAGAACAGCATGCCCGGCACGTTGCGCAGCGACGTCGGCTGCCACTCGGTGATCCGCCCGGTCACCTGCGGATTGATCGAGAGACCGACGGCGTAGCCCCACACCAGCGGCCCGAACGGGGTGATGCACGCGGCCGCCGCGCTCACGAGCGCGACGAGCAGGACCCGGCGGGAGCCCGGCGCCCGATCGTGCAGGTCCTCGAGCCAGGCGAGCCCGAGGACCATCGGGCCGAGGAAGAAGCTGCCGTGCAGGTTCGCCCAGACGGCCACGAGGATCGGGATGACCCACAGCCGGCCGGGGTGAGCGCGACGGTCCACGACGAGCAGCAGCGTGACCGCGAAGATCGCCATGCCCAGGAGCTGCGGCCGAAGCGCGAGCGCGACCGCCGCCACGGCGAACGCGGCGAAGGTCAGGGCGGCCGCTCGTCGGGTGCCGAGACCCCGACGCCGTGCGATCGCGAACACGCAGCCGAAGATGACCCCGACGAGCGCGGCTCGGAGCAGGACGAGCCCCGTCCAGCCGCCCGAGCTTGTACACGGCCGCGAGGACCACCTGGGCGCCCCACTGCTGGTCGACCCACGGCGCCCCGGCGGCCGTGAACGTCCAGGTGTCGGCGCTCGGGAGCGCGCCGCGGGCGAGGATCTCGTCGCCGGCGCGCAGGTGATAGGCGAGGTCGACCGAGGACAGGTTCGCGATGAGCGCGGCCGAGCACGGGCAGGGCGAGGGCCAGGAACGCCCAGAGTCGGGTCAGGGTCACGTGGCGATGCTAGCGAACCCCGGTGCGCCGCCGCACCGGCCCGATGGTCCTAGCCGGCCGCCGCGACCTCGGACGGGCGAACGACGCCGGCGCCCTCGTCGTAGATCGATTCGATGGCGCTGACCATCAGCTCGATGCAGAAGCGGTCGTGGACCAGGTCGTGGCCGGCTCGAGCCGAGCGTGTCCGCGTAGGGGTGGTCCTGCAGCAGGCGGATGATCGCGTCCGCGAGGGCCTCGGCGTCGTGGGGCGGGACCAGCAGGCCGCTGACGCCGTCGTCGATCATCTCGGGGATCCCGCCGACGTTCGAGGCGACCACCGGACGCGAGAGGGCCATCGCCTCGAGGACCGACAGCCCCTGCGCCTCGCGATACGAGGGCAGCACCGCGACGTCCAGGGCCGCGGTCACCGCCGGCACGTCGTCGCGGCGTCCCGTGAACACCACCCGGTGCGCGATCTGCAGTTCGCGGGCCTGCGCCTCGAGCGCGTCGCGACGGCTGCCCTCCCCCACGATCAGGAGATAGGCGTCCGGTACGGCGCGCAGGACCATCGGCCACGCCTCCAGCAGCGTCGGGTGACCCTTCTCCGGTTCCAGCCGGGCCACGACGCCGACGATCTGGGAACCGGGCTCCATCCCGTATTCCTCGGGCAGCGTGCAGCACGCCTCCTGGTCGTCGTAGCGCTTCAGGTCCACGCCGTTGTAGATGAGGCTGACGGGGACGGTCGTGCGCTCCTCGTCCACGAGCTTGTGCTGGATGGCGCGCGACACGGCGATGAGTCGGTCCATGTGCGGGGTCAGTTCGCGAAGCATCGTCTGGTCCTCGGACGAGCGGACGCGGCTGGAGTGGACCGTGGAGACCAGATACGGCCGCCGGTGGCCGATCTCGGCGAGGGCCAGCACGGCCCGGGTTGCGACGGTCTCCGCGCGGTACATGTGGGCGTGGACGACGTCCGCCCGCACCTCGGCCAGGTGCGCCGCGAGCGCGCCGACGGCGATGGCATCGTCGGGATCGTCGATCACGAGGACCGGGACGCCGGCTCGCTGGAGCTTGCGGACCGCGCTCCCGCCGGAGAACGCGACGACCGACACGTCGTAGCGAGACGGGTCGATGCGGGTCGTGAGCGCGAAGAGGTGTTCCTGGGCGCCGCCGTTCGAGCCCGTGGCGAGCACCTCGACGACGCGGATGCGATCGCCGGTGAGGGCCGGTCGCTCGACGACCTCGAGACAGGGATCGGACGGGCCTGGTGCACTCATCTATGCCGTCCTTCGTCGGACGAGCAGGCGCTGGATCGGCTCGTCGACCGCGCCCCACTCGTACTTGTAGGGCTCGTCGCCGCGCAGGAAGTCGAGCCGACGCTTGCCCCCGGCGAGGGCCCGCTCGACATAGGCGTGGACCATGACGACGCCGGGCGACAGGTCGCGCGCATCGGGGTCGACGCCGGCGTTGTAGTAGAGGTAGCCGTCGGGCGTCTCGAAGTGGATGCCCGCCGCGATGCAGCGGCCGCCCACCGTCAGGAATGCCAGCCGAAGCGGCCCGTCGGCGCCCCACAGCTCGAACATGCGGCGGAACAACGTCCGGCTCTGGTCGCCGCCGAGGGTCGGGGGGAACAGCCCCGCCTCGCCCCAGCGCTTCTGGTGGAGGTCGATGAACGCGTCGAGGTGGGCCAGCGGCTCCGGCGAGTCCTCCAGCCGGATCTCGCCCACCGCGTCGGCGCGCCGGACCTTGCGGCGGATCTCGTGGCGCTCCTTCTTGCCGAGCGTCGAGAGGAACTCGTCGATCTCCACGCCGACCGGGAGCGTCACGACCGGGCAGACGTCCTCGCGCTCGACGTTCAGCGTCCAGCCGTTGGCGATCTCGGCGGCGCCGAACGCCGCGGCGAGCTCCTCCGCGACCGGGTCGCCGCAGCGGAGTCGGCGGAGGTCGACGGCATCCCAATCGCCGGCGTCGGGGAGCGCGAGGTACGCGGCGAGCGCGGCCGACACGTCGGGCGCGTCGTCAGGGGCCGTGAGGATCGTCGCGTAGTCGGCGTGGTAGCTCGCCCCGAAGAAGATCGCGGTCGCATCGGGCGGGACCGGGGTCAGGTCCGTGCCGGTCGCCGTGGCGCATCGTGGTCCGGGTCGACGCGTCCGTCGGCTCGACCTCATGTCGATGCATCAGCGGCACGATCGCGACCGGGGCTGCCGTCCCGTCGGTCGGCGCGTCGGCGCGGACGACGACCAGCGTCTGCTCGTGGGCGTTCGCGCCGTACGCATCCCACCAGGCGCGGTGGAAGGCCCACTCGGAGAAGGGCGTCGCCCACTGGTTCTGTGCGGCCAACCCGTCCCACGTGGCGCGTGGGATCGCCTCGAACGCCCGCGGCTCGACGCGCAGCCGGGCCGTCGCGAGCCGCGTCGCGTCAGGCTCGTCGCCGCCTCGCGACGGCGGACATGCAGGCTCGCGGTCGAGGGTCAGGGAGGTCATCGCTGGCGAGGATAGCATCGGCTCAGGAAGATGGTTGCGGCGGCAACATGACCGGTCCCCACGCGATACCGCGGCGGCGGATGACGACCTCCGCGGCGACCGCCGCCGCAGCGAGCGTGGCGGCCCACGGGACGGGGATCGCGACGATCGCCGCCGAGACGAGCGTCGCGCCCGGCATCGCGAGCGAGGCGTAGTACCACTGCGTGCTCGGCCAGAGGACAGGCACGACCCACCAGGCCGCCCGTTCGCGGCCCATCACGATCAGGGCCACGATGGCGACCGGGATGAGCACCGGGATCGCCAGGGCGCTCATGCCGCCGTCGGACTGCTCGGCGAGGCTCTGGACCAGCGACGGCCACGCGGCGATGTAACTCGCCCACGGCAGGAGCGGGGCCGTCACGAGCAGGAGGACCCCGCTGACGATGACCTCCCGCCATCGCCCGAGGATGAGCGGCACGAGCCCGGCGTACACCTTGACCAGGACTGCGATCGGAGCGGCGCCTGCTACGAGCAGCGGGACCAGCAGCACGTGCGGGTTGGCGTTGTACAGGCCGTCCAGGAATGGCGGGAACGCCAGCCACCAGAGCGGCAGGCCGAGGCGCCGGATCGCCCAGAGCGTGCCGACCAGGCCCAGCACGATGATCGCCGCGACCGCCACGTCCTCGGGGACCACGGCGAACGGCAGCATCGCCAGCAGGCTCGGCGGTGGCGCGGCGAACCGGATCGCGTCGCCGTAGACCGACCAGGGGTCGCCGCCGTCGAGCCAGGCGAGCGTCGCCGTCCGATAGAGCCGTCCGTCGAACCCGGGGGTTGCCCCGGAGAGCACGAGCAGCCGCATCGCGCTGATCACGACGAACCAGCCGCCGACGACATAGCCGAACCAGCCCGGCGGCATCGTCAGCGACGGTCGCCGAAGCGGTGCGCCGCCCGGATCCGGCGCCGTGGTCACTGCAGGCCGAGGGACCGGCGCAGCAGGAAGTACTCGGGACGCGGATGGTCGTCGGTGATCAACGGGCCGTCGGCGGCGTACTCCCCGACCGACGGGCCCGCCAGCCATTGCTGTCGCGCGATGACCGAGATCCAGTCCTCGACCGTGGTTGCGGGCGAGTCGTAGGCAGTCGAGATGTCCTCGAGGACGCCGGGCCGCGCGAGGACCCCGCGGATCGCGTCGGGTTCGAATGTGAGCGGCCCGGTCCGAGCCCAGCATGTACGCGCCGTAACCGCCGGCGCCCGCGGATGACCGCGGTGTTCGGGAAGACCGAGGCGAACGTCCGGATGTGCTCCTTGAAGTCGGCCTCCGGCGCCCCGAACGGGACCCACTGCATCATCACGCCGCCTGGAGTGAGGTGGTCGCGACCGGCCAGGTAGTACTCCAGCGACGAGATGACCGAGGCGCCCGAGCTCTCGATCGGCGGCGGGGGGTCGGTGAGGATGATGTCGAAGCGCTCGGTGGCGAGCTCCAGGTGGTTCCGGCCGTCGGCGACCACGATGCGCCCGTCGGGATCGGCCAGGACCGCGTCGGCATCGGGGTAGTAGAAGCCGAACATGTCCGGCACGGACGGGACGAGCTCGACGACGTCCGTGCGGAGCCCGGCGATCAGCGCCGACCGGAAGGCCGTCCCCATCCCGAACGCCACGACAAGCGCGCGCTGCGAATCCGGGCGGGCGATCAGCGGCAGGATCGGCATGAGCTTGGCGTCGACGGTCAGGAGCGTCATCGAGGTGCCCGCGACCCAGAGCTCCGGGGTCGCGCGGACCTGGCCCGCCTGGACGGACGCGATCTCGTCCTCGGTGGAGGCGAAGATGCGACCGCCCGCGGCCGTGATGAACGCCTCGTTCGGCTGGGCCACGGTCCCGGGCCGGACGACGAGCAGGCCGACGATCGCGAGCACCACCGACGCCGGCGGCAAGGGTCTCGAGCCGGCGCGGCCGTCCGAGGAGCGCGAGCCCGATCCCGACCGACGCGTTGACGACGGCGAGGAGCACGACGACCCAGGGCGAGCCGATCGTCGGCATCAGGACGAACGGGATCGAGAAGGCTGCCGAGGATCGCGCCGGCGGTGTTCGAGGCGAGCAGCGAGCCCGACTCCGAGCCGGCCTCGGAGGCGTCGTCGCGGAGGAGCGCCGAGGCGGTCGGGAACGCGACGCCGAGGACGATCGTGACCGGCAGCACGACGAGGATCGCGCTCCCGAACAGCGCGCGCAGCGTCTCGATCGGCCTGGCCGGGTCCAGCGCCTCGGGCCGGCCGAGGACGCCGACGAGGCCGATCAGCGCGAGTGCCGCCACCAGGATCTGGGTCACCGCGAGCAGCCGAAGCGGGTCGCGCAGACGCGGGCGGATGACGTTGAACACCATCGCGCCGATCGCGATGCCGGCGAGGAAGATCGCGAGGATCACCGTGAACACGTACGTCGTGTTGCCCGTGCCCGACGCGAGGAGGCGCGTCCAGGTGACCTGGTAGGCGAGCGAGGTCAGCCCCGAGACGAACGCGACGACCAGCGCGAGCTGCACGCGAGGCGGGATGCCGGCTGACGAGCGTGCGGGGACCCGGCTCGGCGCCGGGGCCGCGGGCGTAGTCGCCGGGACATCGGTCGTCCCCGCGGCGAGAGCCAGAGCGCGGCGAGGCCGGCGATCAGCGAGCAGGCCGCCCCGATCGACAGGGCCGCGGAGAGCCCGAACAGCTCGATGAGGACGAGGCCCGCCGCGAGCGTCCCGACGATCGCCCCGAGCGTGTTCGCCGCGTACAGCCGGCCGAACGCCCGGCTGAGCGCGCTCGACCGGGCGAGGTAGCGGGTCAGGCTCGGGAACGTGGCGCCCATCAGGATCGTCGCCGGCGCGAGGGCCGCGACGGCCAGGACGAGCCGGATGACGGCGAGCAGCGCCGGCGACGTCTCCAGCGACGGGTAGATCCCCCGGTACACCTCGTGGATGAGCCGGAACGAGATGCGGCGTGACGAGCACGACCACCACGAGGATGAGCTCGAGGATCCCGTACATCCGGAGCGGCGATCGCACCCGGTCGGCGATCCGGCCGCCGACCGCGGCGCCGATCGCCATGCCGCCGAAGAAGCCGGTCAGGATGGCCGAGACCGCCTGGGTCGTGTTGCCGAAGACCAGCACGAGCTGGCGCGACCAGACGATCTCGTAGATCAGTCCGGCCGCTCCCGACAGGACGAAGATCGCCAGGACGACGATCGTGCCGCGTGCACCGGTCGGCGTCGGCTCCCGCTCGACGCTCATCGGAGGTTGTAGGCCCAGTAGACGCCGATGGCGTTGACGACGACCCCGAACGCGATGAGCGCCCGCCACCCCGTGCCGACCTCGCCCGCGGCGCACGGCCGCCAGGCCGCACAGCGCGATGACGAACGGGCACCGAGTCAAGGAAGTAGCGGTAGCCGTACTGGAGCCATCCGCCCCCGTAGTACAGCAGGGTCGGGATCAGGACGGCGATCGTGGCGCCCAGCAGCAGCCACGCACGGCGCTCCCGCCAGTCGGCGTGGACCGCGAAGAGGAGGCCCGGGCTCGTCAGCAGGACCGACATCCCGAGGCCGTCCGGGCGGATGAACGGGAACGTCGGGGATCGGCGTCGGCAGGTGGACGAGGAAGTAGTCGAGGTTCATCGGGACGTGCGCGAGCGAGAAGAGCCCCTGGTCGCCGGAGCGCCTGGAGGAACGGCGGCAGCGTCGCGAGCGCGTAGCCGGACTCGAGCGGCGTCCCGAACCGGACCTGGTTGTAGGCGAAGAAGGCCAGGATCGCCGGCAGCGACCCCGATGCGCGAGCCAGATCCACGACCGCCAGGGCACGGAACTGGCACGCTCGAGGTACTGCCCGGGGATCCGGATCCGCAGCGACGGCGCCGAGGTGAGCATCAGCGCGTAGAACGGCATCGCGAACGCGAGCGGCGCCCGGGTCAGGAACGCCGCGCCGGCCAGGAGCCCGATCAGCCAGGCGCGCTGCCGGCCCCACAGCTCGATCAGGCAGCCGAAGGTCAGGATCGTCGCGACGAGGTGGCCGGTGTGCCAGACGCCGCCGCGGGTCGTCACCCACAGGATCTGGGTCGAGAACGCCGAACAGCACCGTGAGCCAGAACCGGTCGCTCCGGCGGCTCGACGCCGATCCGGCCGAGCGAGCCACCAGCACAGCCCGACGCCGGCCGCGGCGAGGAGCGCGTTGACCCCGGACTCCCACTGGTCGGCGGTGATCGGCCCGACGAGCGCGACGAGCGGCATCAGGGCGACCGCCGGGAACGGGGCGAACGGCACGTAGAAGCGGCCGTCGATCGACGATGACGTCGTAGGGTCCGGGCTGGAAGTCGAGCCAGGTCCGCCCGTGGAGGAACGCGTCGGCGAGGTAGAAGAGGTCGCCACGCCCGGCGTCGAACTGCCGGTTCGCCAGCCAGTAGATGCACGGCCGAGATGGCGACGATGGCGAGACCCAGGGCGGTGTCGCGGTCGAACCGACGCGTCACCCGGCGTGCTCTTGCGACCGCGCCCGAACGCCCACGGCCAGCACCGCCAGCAGGGTCACCCAGAAGACGACGGGATAGGCCAGCGCGGGGGTGAGCGAGACCAGCGGCCAGGTCGTGACCAGCGGGATGATGAGCGCCCACCAGCGACCGGCCGAAAGCAGGTACGCGACGGGCAGCAGCAGCAGCATCGCGTAATGGTCCCAGAGGATCGGCGAGAGGAGCTGGCTGGCGACGACCGCGACCAGGTACGAGGCCTCTGACGCCGCCCGACGCGCCGCCACGACGAACGCGACGATGACCAGGACCGTGCTGAGCAGCTGGATCGCCGACGGCAGCCTCCACGCTCGAGGCCCAGCTGGTAGGCGACCGCCCCGGGCGTGAAGTTGTGCGGCGTCGTGATCGGGTCGCTGACGCGCCGGACCAGGGTGATGAAGTCGGTCCAGGAGGCGACCCCAGCGAGCAGCGTCGCGGCCACGGCCAGCACGACGAGCGTCACGAACCCTGCGGCGACGGCACGGTAGCGGCCGGTGAGGAGCGCCCAGGCCAGCACGAGCCCCGGCTGGAGCTTGATCGCGGCGCCCAGCGCGCCGCTCACGCCGAGGCGCAGCGGGTCGTCGAGCCAGCGCCATCCGACGGCGAAGCACAGGAACAGCAGCGGCCCGACCTGGCCGAGCTTCACGGCGTACGCGAACGGCCACGACAGGCCCGCGAGCAGGACGATCCACCAGCGGACCGTGGCCGACACCGGCAGGACCGCGACGCCGATGAGGAACGCCCCGATCAACAGCACGGTCCAGACCCAGATCGCGGTCGTCGCGGAGAGGAGCCCGAACGGCAGGATGAGCGGCGACGAACGTCGGCGGGTAGTAGAAGAGCCCGAATCCGCCGCTCGCCTCGAAGCTCAGGTCGTACAGCGGCTGGCCGGCGAGCAGACGGCTGGCCGCCTGGTGGTACGCGAGGAAGTCGAACCCGAGCGTGTCGCCGGCGGCCGCGACGGTCGCCCCGACGACTGCCGCCGAAGACGAAGATCGCGACGACCGGCAGGGCCGTCCGGGCCAGGCGCGGCGTCTCGAACGCGGCGGTCACGTGGAGCGGCGGGCGCCCCGGCCGTCCGCCCGATGGATGAGCGGGATCCGGAAGAGGTCCCACGCGACCCGCAGGGCCAGACCCGGGCGCGCGCGCATCCGGGAGCCCCGCCGGTCATACCAGTGGATCGGGACGATCGCCAGCCGGTAGCCGCGGCGTCGGGCGAGGTAGATGAGCTCCACGTCGAACACGATGCTCGTGATCCGCTGGCGCTCGAAGAGGTCGCGTGCGGCGTCGCGCGTGAAGCCCTTGAAGCCGCACTGCGTGTCCTTGACCGGACCGACGACCCACGCGGACGCGATCAGGTGGAACGCCTGCCCGAGGATCCGCCGGTAGCGCGGCTGGCTGGCGCGCATGTCCGAGCCGTCGGCCTGGATGCGGGACCCGAGCGCGACGTCGTGGTCCGCGAGGGCGGCGACCAGCAGCGGCAGCTCGTCGGGCGGCGTCGCCATGTCCGCGTCGGCGAAGACGATGAGGTCCCCTTCGGCGGCCAGCATCCCGGCGCGGACCGCCGCGCCCTTGCCCCCGTGCGGGACGGTGAGGACGCTCAGCCGGACCTGGTCCGACTCGATGACCTCGGGCCGCGAGCGGACGAGGGCGGCCGTCCCGTCGGTGCTGCCGTCGTCGACGACCAGCACGTCGATCCTCGGGGGCAGGCCGGCCGAGCCCGGGCGAGCCGTCCCGTGCCCGTTCGCCGCGTCGACGCAGGTAGCCGAACAGCTCGTCGAGCGCCGGACCGATCCGCTCGGCCTCGTCGTAGGCGGGCAGCACGATCGTCAGGCTGGCGGCGGCGGACATCGCCGGAAGTCTACGGGCTGGCCGCGGCGTCCGGGTCGTCGACGGCGATGAGCTCGAAGGCGCTCTCCGTCCCGAATCGATACTGCGTGTCGGGCCTGCGGACCCATTCGGTCCCGAAGAGCTGCTCGAACAGGCTCGGGAAGAGGTTGACCAGCGTGAGATTCGGCTCGACGGCGAGGGCGCCGTCGGAGGACCGCACGGCCAGCAGGTTCTTGAACCGCAGCCGGATGTCACCACCGTCCGCGCCGATCCACGTGCCGTGGTCCGAGAACAGGATCACCACGGCCGGCCGGCCGCGGGCGGCGATCGCCGCGTCGAGCTTTGGCAGCGTCTCGAGCAGTCGCCGATCGACATCGGCGACCTGGTCCGCGTAGCCGACCTTCAGCTCCTCGATCGTCAGCCCGGTGGATGCCGGCGTCTCGGCCAGCCATTCCTCGTGGAACGTCACCGTGCGCGGCGAGCCGTCGGCGTGGAAGACCCACGGCGGATGCGGGCTGGGGACATGGGCGAAGACGAGCTGCGGACCGTCGCCGATCCATGACGGTGCGGTCGCGAAGGCATCGAACACCCCGCGGATCCTGTCGCGCTGGTCGGCGCTGACGACGTCCGGCGCGATGGTCTCGAGCACGCGCCCGGTGATCGAGCGCTTGAGCACGGCAAGCTCGAACTCGTTGATCTGTCCCGTGTCCACGAACCGGTCGGCCTCGCGGATCGCGACCTGCTCGAAGCCGGACGACACCGAATCGATCTCATAGCCGCGATCCCGCAGGAACGTCCAGGTCATGTTGTCGTTGATGACGTCGCGGACGATGCCACCGGGCGGCTGGTCCTCGCGAAGCGCCAGGAGGTCCGCCATCCGCGGGACGTCCTGGAGCTGGGCCTGGCTGAACATCGAGGTCAGGGTCTCGCCCGTCTGCGTGTAGTTCGCCCGGCTGCGCGGCGCGACCTCGAAGCCGCTCGCCTCGAGTGCCCGGATCAACGCGGTCTCGTCGCGACCGAAGACGTCGCGAACGACATCGGCCCGGGCGTGGCCGTCGATGAGCAGCATGTAGACGTCCGGGTCAGGCGAATCCGCGCTCGAGGGAGTCCCGGCGGGTCGAAGCGGTGTCTCGTGGGTGATGGACCGGATGGACGCGGCCAAGGCGCCCGTCTGGATCGCCTGGATGGCGACGGCCAGGGCGAAGACCGCGACCAGGCTGGAGAACACGCGGCCGATGCGCGACCAGCGGATCGGCTTGCGCGCCTTGGGCAGCAGGTAGCGCTCGGCGAGGAGGAGCGCGGTCGCGGCCGCGATCGCGAACGCCAGACGCACGTCGTCGCCGCCGAGCAAGGCCAGGATCCACAGCGCCGCGACGATGCCGCCGCGGTCCCGGTCGCCCATGACGAGCCGTCCCAGCCAGGCGATGGCCAGCGCGACGACGATGGTGATGAGCATCGGCCGGCCCGCGGAGAACGGGCTGACGCCCGACACGTTCACGAGCTCGACGACGAGCGTCACCGCGAGCAGGACCGGGTACAGGGCGAAACCACGGGCCGGCTTGACCGCCTCGAGCGTGGTGTCGCCCAGGTTCCCGGTCACTCGGGCCACCCCGCGATGGGCGGGACCTTGACGGCGTCCAGGTACGAGCCGCCGTCCGGCCACGCCCAGATGGAGTCCGGCACCCGCTGCTGCGGCCGGCCCAGGTACGCCTCGAACAGCGTCCCGAAGAGGTTCACCGGCGAGGGCCGCTCGGCGAGAAGGTCCGGGTGGCCGGGAGACAGGACGGCCATGAAGTTGCTCGCGCGGACCTCAAGGTCCGAGGTGAAGGGCGCGACCGTCGAGAACCCAGGCCCGGGGCCGTGATCGGACATCACGATCATGACCGGATCGATGGTGGACGCGGCCCGGATGGAATCGATGGTGTCCACCGTGAGATGCGAGATGTGGGTCGCCTCCGCGAAGCTGGCCGCGAACTCCTCGTCCTCGGTGAGATACGGCTCGCCGACGAGCGAGACGACCTTGGGGTCCCGTGGGCTGCCGTCAGCCTCGAAGACCCATGGCGCGTGCGGAGCCGACACGTGGACGAAGACGAACCGCGGCCGGTCCCGGGTCTCCCGCGCGGTCTCGGTGACCGTGGTGAACGACCACTCGATCCGGTCGCGTTCGATATCCGCGGTCGTTCCCGGCGCGACCCCATCGACGAGGTCGTCGATCCTGGTGTTGCGCATGAGGGCGCGCTCCAGCTCCACCGGCTCGGGCGCTTCGATGAACCGGTCGACCGTCCGAAGCTGGGCATGGGCGTACCCGCCGTCGATCACGACGACCTCGTATCCCGTGGCTCGGAGGATCTCGAGCACCTCTGCATGGGTGAACACGGCCCGCAGGTGCAGGAAGTCGGTCGCGCGTCGGGCCGTATGGCGGATCCAGATCGGGGATGTCCGAGAGATGGCGCATCGAGAGCATCGACGCGAGGGTCAGGGGCGTCAGCAGGTAGTTCGAGTGGGCATCGCGAACCACGCCGAAGCCACGCGACTCCAGGTCAGCGGGGAATGCGTCCGCGTCGAAGGTCGACGACTTGACGGCCGCTCGATCGCCCGGATACGCGTCGAGGAGGAACAGGTAGATGTCGGGACTGCCCGCATTCGCCGGTCCGAGAGCGGGCAGCGTCGGGCTCGTGAGGTCGGCCGCGGCCGTCGTGATCGCTCCGGTCTCGTTGAGCTTCAGGCCCACGGCGATGGCCACGATCAGCGCGATCCCGGTCATGACCTTCGTGACCGTGCCGGCGCCCATCAACGGTCGACCGCGACGGGCGACGCCCTCGACGAGCAGCAGCGCACCGATCGCGAGCAGTGCCAACGCGAGGCGCTCATCCGAGGAGAGCAGGAACAGCACCACGACGAGCGCGAAGAAGCCGGCCCGGTGCCGGTCGTTGAAGATCGCCGACATGAGCAGGGTGATCGCGAGGCTCGCGGCGACGACGACGAGCAACGGCCGCGTGAGCAGCGCGACGTGGATCCCGGCATTCCCCCACGTCAGGAAGACGAGGGCGGACGCGAAGACGACCGGGTAGAGGGGGATCCGCCACCACGGTCGCCGCTCCGGCTCCTGCCAGAGGCGCTTCAGCCCGGCGGGCGGATCAGATGACGTTCGTCCTCGAGGCGTCTCGGCGCCGACCGGGGGCGGGTCAGGCCGCGTGATCGGTCGGTGTGGTCGGCGGCTGGCTCGATCGGTCGCCGCGCACGGCGCGCGCGATCCGGGCGATCTGCTGCCGGAAGAAGAAGGGAACCGCGACGGCCGTCGCGATCACCGCCTGGATGATGAGGCTCCCCGAGCCCGGATCGATGTAGGCGAGAAGATGATGCATTCCGTATGAGTCCTCCGCAGACGCCATGTGGCGAGCGACCCGCACAGCGTGTCGAACGCGGTGCATTCGTGCAACCCGTTGCCCGGAATGATGGCGGGCGGCATCGGGGCCGGCGCATCCCCCGATGGTCCTGTCCACAGGAGGTCAGACGGCCCGGCTGCGACCCGGTGCCCGGCAACGAGAGACCCCGCCGGCGATGCCGACGGGGTCTGGGTGGAGGTGCCTTTGGCGCCCGTTCGACGAGCGCGTCAGATCAGCGGAAGTAGCCGGTCACGTCGAGGACGAGATCGGTCTTGCCGCCGGCGCCCGCCACGTAGACGAGCCCGACGTTCAGGCCGTTCAAGCGGACCAGTGACCCCGTTTGCCCGAGTGTCCTTGAGCGGGAAGTTGAGCGTCGACGTCGACGGCGTGTTGGTCGTCGTCTTCGTCATGCTCGCGTAGCCGGCCTTGGTCTGGCCGACGACGGTCAGGTTGCCCGTGACGCCGATGGCGTCGGTCGGGACGTTGACCCGACCGCCGATCACGAGCGTTCGGGCGCTGTTCGCGTTGAACTTGCCGCTCAGGCCCACGCTCGGTGCGCGAGTCCAGGGCACGGCCCGGGGTCGCCAGAGCGTAGAACTTCGCCCCGGTCAGATCCTGGACGTAGTAGCCGGTGACATCGAGGATGAGGTGGGTCTGTCGCTGCCGGCCGTGGCAGCGTAGACGGCGGACAGCGACCCGTTCGCCGCGAGCTTGACCGTGACCCCGTTGGCGCGGACGTCCCCGAGCGGGAAGTTGAGCGTGGAGGTCTGCGGGGTCATTGGTCGCGATCGGGCCCGAGGGCGACGAAGCCGGCCTTGGTCTGGTTGACGACCGTGAGGTTGCCGGTGACCGCGATGGCGCCCGGCCGGGACGCCGCCGCGACCGGCGATCGCCCACGTGCGCGAGACGTTGGCCGTGAACTTGCCGCTGAGGCCGTTGGCCGCGCGGGTGTCGAGGAGGCGGACCGGCGTCAGCGGTCTTGTAGGTCGCGCCGGTGTTGTTGGCGAGGAAGTAGCCGGTCACGTCGAGGACGACATGGGTCGTCTTCCCGGCGGACGCCTTGTACACGATGCTGACCTTGCCGTCGGTGGCGAGCGGAGCTCGTGACGTTGTTCGCCCGGACGTCCCCGATCGGGAAGTTGAGCGTCGAGGTGGACGGGCTGTTGTTCGGGGTCGGGCGTGATGGACGAGGTAGCCGGCGTGCGTTCTGCGCCGACGACGGTCAGGTTGCCGGTGATGGCGACCGCGTCGTTCGGGACGCCGAGGCGACCGGCGATCGCGACCGACCGTGCCGTGCTGGACGTGAACTTGCCTGAGAAGGCCGACGCCGGTCCGCGTGTCGAGCATGCGGACCGCGGCGATCGGCACGAACGTGGTGGCGGGCGGCGGCGGCGTCGGCGCCGTCCCGACGATGAAGGTGCGCGTGGAGGAGGTGGCGATGATGTTGCCGGCCGCATCGAGCGCCCGGACCCGCCAGCAGTACGTGTCATTCGGGATGACGGTGGTCGGCCGCCCATGAGGTCATGACGGTGGTGGCTGGTTGTACAGCAGCGAGGTGAAGGCGCAGGTGGCGGCGACCTCGACCTTGTAGGTGACCGCACCCACCGACGCCGCCCCACGTCAGGAGGACGCGGTTGGACGCGACGACTGGCGCGCGTTCGCGGGCGACGACGAGCGCCGGAGCCGCGGCGGCCAGGACGAACGTCCGAGCCGCCGACCAGGGGCCGGCTGCGTTGTCGGCATCGGCCCGGCGCACGCGCCAGGCGTAGGTGCCCGAGGCGAGCGACGTGCGTCGGCGCCCAGGCGGAGAACTTGGTCGTCTGGCTGAGGACCTTGTTGGCCGGCGAGAACAGCGGTGTCGCCGTTCTTGTAGATCTCGATCGGTGTAGGTGGCGGCGTACGCCTGCGGGGTCCACTGGAAGTACGGGACGCCGGACACCGATTGCGCCGTTGCGTCGGGAAGGTCGTGGTCAGCGCCGGAGAGGTCTTCGTGACCAGCCGCCGGGGCTCTTCGTCAGCGCGTTGCCGCTGCCGTCGATCGCCTGGACCCGCCAGTAGAGCGGGCCCTCGGGATAGGTCTTGTTGAACGGCGTGTAGGTGAACTGGTCGACGGTCGCGGTGTCGAAGATCGTCGCGAAGTCGGCGGCCAGCGAGACCTCGATCTTGTACGACCGGGCCTCCTGGTCGACGGCCGGTGACAGGTCCTGGTTGGTGAGCAGGTAGTCGCGCCAGGTGAAGGTGATCTGGTTCGCGACGACGGCCGAGGCGGCCGGCGTCTGGGGCTCGACCGCAGCCGAGTTCTTGCGGAACGCCGACGCGTTGTCGTTGGCGTTGGTCTGCGCATCCGGTCCGCACCGGGTGAGGTTGTAGTCGACGCACGGCTTGACGAACCAGAAGATGGCCTGGCCGGCCTGCTGGTCCAGGAGCGATTCGCGCGGGGTCAGGGTCGTGTGGACGCTGAGGTAGCGCTTGATCTCGTTGGTGAACTCGGCGTCATTGGCGAGCGTGATCTCGTAGGCGCCGGCGCCCGGGATCGGATCCCAGGAGATCGTGGGGGTGTCGGACAAGGTGGTGCACGCTGGCGATCAGCGTGCATCGCGGGCGGCTGGTCGTAGTCGCCCGAGCCGAGGCTCAACGGACCCGTGATGGTGAAGGTCGTCTCGGCGCTGGTGGCCAGCGGCAGGTCATCCTCGTCGTAGGCCTCGACCAGGAACTGGTAGGTGCCGGATGCGAGGGGCAGGGCCTTCGAGGTGAAGCTGGCGTACGGGATCCCGGCGGCTCCGCTCAACGGCGTGACGAAGTAGAGGCCTCCCTGCGGGGCGTAGCGGACCTTGTAGGTGAAGGCGCCGGTGTACGGCGCCCAGCTCATCTCGGGCATCCGGACGCTGGAGGAGCCGTCGGCGGGACTGGTGATCGTCAACGACGTATCGGTGATGACGGCGTCGAGCGAGAAGTGGAACCAGTCGCCACTGGACGGGACCACGCTCGCCGGTCGAGGCCGTCGATCGTCGTGACGTACCACGAGAACGGCTCATCGGCCTCGTCGAGCAGCGACGTCGGCGTGTAGGAGGTCGCGTAGGTGGTGAAGGTGTCCGTTGCGCCGCCCTCCTCGCGGATGTGGACGACGTAGCGCTCGATGTTGTCGACGGGGTCCCACGTCAGCGTCGGCGTCTGGACTGACGCGTTGTCGGCGGGACTTGTCAGCTCGGGGAGGTCGCTCTGGTAGATGAATCGGTAGGTGCTGGCCGCGTCGTCCGCGGACCACAGGCCGAGGATGTCGCGGGTGGCATCGATCGCCCGGACCTTCCAGTAGATCAGGTTGCCGGGCTCGGGCTCGAAGGTGCAGCCACCCGGCTCGCCGCCGGTGCCGCCATCACGCGCATAGGTCGTGATCTTCGTGTGGTTCGTGTAGCAGGTGGAATACGAGCTCGTCGGGAAGTTCGGGTCGTTGCCGATCCGGACTTCGTAGTGCGACGCGAGGGGCACCGGCGTCCAGGAGAGCGTCGGCGGGTCGACGACCGGCACGGTGGCCGGCGCGCTCTCGTCCCAGGCCGGGGCGAGGATGACGGGGATCTGGGGCAGCGGCCAGTTGCGGGTGAACTGCCACTCGGTCGACCAGCCGCCGTTGTTGGCCGGGCTCCTGGCGTCCTTGGCCCGGACGCGCCAGTAGTACGAGCCGTTGTCGAGGTTGACCGGCGGTGTGTACTTGGTGCTCTTGATCGTGACGCCGAACGTCAGGTTGTTCTCCCAGTCGCCGTTCGGGCTGACCTGGAGCTCATAGGTCTTGGCGCCGATGACCGGCTGCCAGCTGAATGTGACATCGCGCAGCGGCGTCCCGACGGCGTCGACGGGCCCGATCTGGGCCGGGACCGTGGGCCACTCGTAGACGTACTCGCGGTCGGCCGACCAGTCACTGACGACGCCGCCGGTCGACGAGGTCGCCCGGACGCGCCAGAAGAAGAGCTGGCCGACCGTCTGCGGCTCGGTCAGCGTGAAGCTCGTGTTGTTCGTCGTGTAGGTGGCGGGGAGGATGAAGTCGCTCGCGTCGTCGATCTCGAGCGTGTAGGACTTCGCGCCGGCGAGCGGGTTCCATCGGAAGAGGACGGGCTCGGTCGGGAAGGAGATGACGTCGCTGAGTCCGGGGGCGACGATCGTCGGCGCGGCACCCCATTGCTTCTGGAACGTGCCGTCGGTGTAGGTGCCGATGCCGGAGCCGCCATCGGTCGCCGCGACCCGCCAGTACAGGGTCCCGAGCGGGAGGTCGGTCGAGCGGCGTCGCCTTGATGTTGACGGTGTCCTGGTTGTAGGCGAACGACGCGAACGACGGGGCTCGTCGAGACCTGGACGCGGTACTTGACCGCGCCGCTGACCGCCGACCACGACAGCACCGGATTGCCCGTGACGACCTGGCCCTCGGACGGGGCGAGGAGGGTCGGCGACCCGGATGGGGGCGCGGCCAACGCGGACATCGGCAGCAGGCCGATGATCAGCAGGGCGGTCAGCGCGGCGGTCGTCAGGCGACCGCTCGAGGCGGCAAGGTCGCGAAGTAGGATGGGATTCCTCCCGTTTCCGATCGCGCGCAGGGCGCGACCGTTATCGTCAGCAATGCGGAGATCGAGTCCACCGTAGTGGCGCCAGGGGGTCGTCGACCATCGGTGAGCGGTCAAGAACGTCGGGGCCAACTGGGGCATAGACGCCGCGTCGTGGATGTGCATCCCGGCAGCCGGCTGGACCGCCGCTGGCGCTGCTCGCGAACCGCGCTCAGTCCCCCGGTGTCGTCTGGATGGGGACGACGTTCAGGACGGAGTCGTCGAAGGCATACGTGACATCGGGCTGGCGCGGGACCTGGGTTCCCATGTAGGCGTTGGTCAGCGTCCCGATGAGGTTGACGGGCGTCGTGGGCTCGCGGAAGAGCTCGGGATGCCCGGGAGTCAGCGTCGCCAGGAACGAGCTGGATCGTTCCTCGAGGTCGGCGGTCATCGGAGCGTCGTCATCCCAGCCGATGTCGGAACCGTGGTCCGAGAAGACCACGACCGCGGGCGGGACGGTCGACGCGGAGCGCATGGCGTCGATCGCCTCGATCGTCATCCGACCGATGGCCTGCACGTTGGCTGCCTCCCTTGCCGCCCGCCCGCTGGAGGCCTCCCCTGGATCCGGCAAGTCCCACCTCGAGTCCGGTCCAGGATCCGCGTCGGCGCCGGTCGCGGTGTAGACGAGCGGGGGATGCGGCGCCGGGACATGGATGAAGACGAAGCGCGGTCGGGTGTGGGGCTCGGCCGCGACCGCCGTCGCGGCATCGAACGCCGCGTCGATCCGGGTCCGGATCACGTCGGCCAAGCCATATGGATCGATCGCCTGGAGAAGCTTGCCGACGGCGGTCTGGCGGACCACCACCAGCTCGAACTCGCTGATGCCCGGGGCCTCGATCCGTCGATCGACCGTCCGGATGTCGAGGTGGCTCCAGCCCGATGAGACCCACACGAGGTCGTAGCCGGCGGCTCGGATCGCCGCCAGCCCAGCCGACCGCTCCATGACCGCGCGGAGTCGCCGCGCGTCGGCCGACTGGTCCGGGCCGTGCGGCGCCGCCAGCTCGGGGATGTCGGCGATGTGCCGCCCTTCGAACATGGCGGCAAGGACGATCCGGGTGATGAGGTAGTTGGTCCTGGCGTCGGCATGGACGGTGAAGCCCCGTTCTTCCAGGGCGGCCGGGAACACGGTGGCATCCAGGCCGGGCAGCCGGGTCGAGGCGGTGGATCCCGGATATCCGTCCAGGAGGTACACGAAGATGTCCGGGCTTCCCGGCGGCGGCATCGGACGGTCCGCAGGACCGGGCAGCGGAAGGAACGGTTCCTGGACCACGAACAGGAACCCCGGGCGTCCCGCGGCGCTGATGATGGCCGCCAGCATGACGACGGTCGCGATGACCTCGAGGAGCCGCGTTGCGGTCGTCGTGACGCGAAGGATGGTGCCCTGTGGGACATGACCGATCAGGACCACCGCGGCCGCGACGATGATCAGGAGGATCCGCCCCTCGGTCCGATCGGTGATCAGGCCGATCATCACCGCCGATGTCGCGATCGCTCCGAGTCGCCGATCACGGGCGAGCCAGCCGAGCAGGAGGGTCATGCCCGTCGTGACGAGCACCGCGATCACGACCGGTCGGACGATCTCCAGGAGGCTGATCTCCGACGTGCCCCAGATGAACACGATGATCGTGAGCGGGAACGCCGACGGGTACGCGATGGTCGCCAGTCCCGAACGACCGCGGGCGGGCCTGGGCGGGGCGGGCTTCGGCTCGCTTGGTGCTTCTGCGACCGGCGCGTCCATCAGGAAGGCGCGGCCGGGGGCTCGAGGCCCGAGGGCTCGAGCGGCGGCGGCCCGGCCGCCTCGGCGGACGATCCCGAGCTGGACGGTCGCGACAGGAGCAGACAGGCCGCGCAGATCGCGAACCCGCTGACCCACAGGACCGGGAGTGCCAGCGTAGCGGCGAGCGGGACCGTCCAGCGCCGGTCGGTCAGGGCGCCCCATACGACCACCACGACCGCCAGTGGCAGCCGTAGGACCAGCGGGAGACCGATCTGGAACTGCGTCACCGATCCGCCCTCCGGCGTCGTCGAGAGGAAGTGGATCCAGTCGGCCCAGAGCCGGCCGTCGACCGCGAACGACACCACGACGATCGCGGCCGTCACGCCCGTCGCGGTCGCCAGGGCCCGCCACTCACGCCGGACCGCGAACCAGATGAGGCCGATCCCGGGCGTCACCTTGGTCAGCACGACGAACGCCCACGTCCATGGATACCGGAAGCCCAGGACGATCGCGGCCGCGATCCACAGGTGGACGTTGCCGTGGTACAGCTCCAGCGCGACCGGAGGGAACGCGAGCAGCCAGACCGTCCGAACGCCGCGCCCGCCCAGGAAGACGAGGTTGCCGAGCAGCAGCGCCGTCCAGACCCACAGGAAGGCCGCCCAGGGGATCGCGCCGAGTGGGTCGAACAGCCGAGCCATCGGCGGCGAGTAGTTGAACGCCCCGAGCCCGCCGACGCCGGTACCGTACGGGTTGCTTCCGTCGACGGACCAGTACGCGAACGCGTCGAACCCGAAGGTCCCCGCGCTGGGGGCGATGATGACGAAGAGGTACAGGGTGAACAGCAGCCCGGCGAGGATCGCCCCGTCTCGAAGTGGCCGGAGCAGTCGCCTCCGGGAGGTCGTCGCCACCGACGCATAGTACGGGGTCGGTTGCGCGCCTCAGGCCCGATACTTCGGCGATGACGGCGACGCGCGGGCTCCTCGGACCAGGGACGCGCGCCACGGCGGCGATCCGGGTCGTGCTGGCAGCGGTGGTCGTGCTCGTGAGCACCGCGAGCGCGATCCGCCTGGTGACGACCACCCCGGTCGGGATCGACCTGCTCATCCCGCTGAAGGCGGCCGAGCGATGGCTGGACGGCGGCGTGGTCTATCTCCCCGACGCGTTCACCGATCCCGGGGCGCTGCCGCCGTTCCTGTACCCGCCGTTCGTGCTGCCGTTCGTCGCCCCGCTGACGGCGCTTCCGGAGCTGGCCCTGCGCTGGGCATGGGTGCTCGGGACGCTGGCGGTCGGCTGGTGGTCGTTCCGTTGGATGGGCCTGGGGCTCATCCCGGCGACGGTGGGTCTGGTCTGGATCCCGATGGCGGAGGGGGTCTGGACCGGCAACGTCTCGGTCGTGATCTTCCTCGCGTTCGTCGCGGCCTTCTGGCATCGCTCGGGCGACGGCGGGCCTGCGCGACCTCGGCAGCTGGACGTTCCGGGCGAGACGGGTCCGCGGGTCGGCTTCCTCGCGGCGTCCCTCGCGGCCCTCAAGCCGTCACAGGTGCACGGCTGGCTGGCGGTCCTGCGCCGGCAGCCCCGTTCGGCGGTCCTCGGCGTCGTGCCCTGGGTCGTCGTCGTCCTGCTGACGCTGCCGCTCACCGGCATCGGACCCTACTTCGACTGGATCGGCCAGGTCCGCCTCGCGGCCGATCCGCAGTGGCCGATGATGGGCGTGTCCCTGCTCGCCTACCTGCCGGCGATAGCCTTCGGCGCCCTGGTCGCGGGCTCGCTGGCCGTCGCGTGGCTGCTGCGCGGTCCCGACACCGGCGCCTGGCTGGGGATCCTGATGTTCCTGGTCACCCCGAACATGCACAGCTTCAACGGCCTGTTCCTCGTGCCGGCCATGCTCCTGATCCGCCGCGAGTTCGCGCTCGTGGCAGCCATGCTGATGGCCACGTACTCGGCGCAGGGCTGGTGGCTGGGCGCGGCGATCGTCGTCGCGACGATGCTCGTCGGCACGAGGTGGCCCATCGCCCGCGAGGCGCAGGACGTCCCCGGATCGCCGCCGAACGGTCCCGTGGGGGCGCCGACCGCCGCGTCGGACTAGCCAAATCGTACGGGTCGGCGAGCGCCGACCCGGTGCTACGCTGCACCGGCCGTGCGTATCCCCTTACTGCTGTACGGGCTCGCCCTGGCCGTTCGGGCGGTGCTCATCTGGCACTTCCCGGAGCCGGCCTACCCCGATTCGTCCTATTACGTGGACGTCGCGCGGGCGCTGCATGGCGGGCAGGGCTTCACCGTCGACTTCGTCTGGATCTTCGCCGAGGTCGGCGGCGCGATCCCGGCCGCTCCTGCCCTGCCGATCCCGTCCAACGCGCACTGGATGCCGCTCGCGTCGATCGTCCAGGTGCCGTTCCTCGCGATCTTCGGGAACGTGGCGTGGGCCTCGGCCGCGCCCTTCGCGCTCATCGGCGCGCTGGCAGCGCCCCTGACATGGGCGATCGCGCGCGATGCCGGAGCCCGCTCCTGGGTGCCCGTCGGCGCGGGCGTGCTCGTGGCGGTCCCCCTCCTGTCTGCGGTCTACCTGGTCCAGCCCGACAACTTCTCGCTCTATCAGCCACTGGTCGCCGGATCGTTGTGGATGGCGGCCCGCGGACTCAAGGGGTCCGGGCGCGCGTTCGCTGCCGCGGGCCTGCTCGCGGGCCTGGCCACGCTGTCCCGCAACGACGGCCTGCTGGTCCTCGCCGTCCTCGGCGCGGCGTTCGCCTGGGATCGCTGGCGCGCGTGGCGGTCGACAGGCGCGCGCCGTCCGGCGATCCCCGTCGGCGCCGCCGTCGCCTGCGTCGCCCTGTTCGCGATCGTGATGGCGCCCTGGTGGGCGCGCCAGCTCGCGGTCTTCGGATCGCTGTCGCCCTCGACGGCCTCGGGCAAGGTGCTGTTCATCCGCGACATCGGCGAGTGGAACAGCATCACGACCCCGGCGACCCTCGATCACCTCCTTGGCATGGGTCCCGGCCCGCTGATCGCCAGCCGGATCGGTGGGCTGATCGCCGCCGCCATGATCTTCATCACGCTCGTCGCCGGCTTCGTCCTGGCGCCGTTCATGGTCGTCGGCGGCTGGGCGCGACGGCGGTCGATCGACTTCGGGCCGTTCTTCCTGTATGCCGTTTTCCTGTTCGGGTTCTCTGCCCTGGTCTCCGCGGTCCACGTCCCGGGCGGGACGTTCATCCACTCGGCTGTCGCGCTGGCGCCGCATTCCTACATCCTCGCCCTCGAGGGCATCGTGGTCGCGATCGCGTGGGTCGCCCGCCGGCGCCCGGCCTGGGATGCCGAGACGGCATCGCGGTTCTTCGTCGGCGCGGCCGTCGGGTTCGCGGTGCTGTGCACGGTCGTCGGGTCGCTGGTCGTCCATGCCAACTGGGCCAAGCGGGCGGAGCGATTTCGGGCGGTGGCGGCGACCCTCGACGCGGCCGGGGCCCCGGTGACCGACCGGGTCATGTCGATCGACGCCTCGGGGACCCGGTACTGGACCGGTCGGGGCGGGGTCGTGCTGGTCAACGACCCGCTCGACACCGTGGAGGCGGTCGCGCGCGCGTACGGGATCCGGTGGCTGGTCCTGGACTCGGGCGACACCGTGACCGCGGCGGCTCCTATCCTGAGCGCCGACGAGCGACCCGCCTGGATCGGCCCGCCGCTGCGCGCCGACGTCGCCCCCGCCGTCGATGGGCGCATCGGCCTCGGCGTCTACCCGGTGTGCCTCGACCCTGGGGATCTGCGCTGCGCCGCGCCTGGAGCCGCCTCATGACCCGCCGCGAGGCGTTGCTCACGGCCGGGCTCGTCTTCCTCGTCTCGCTCGTCGCCCGCGCGATCTTCGCGTCGCAGATCGTCTTCCCGAAGCCCGAGGACACGGCGTACTACGTCGGGGTCGCGCGCAACCTGCTCGACGGGCGCGGGTTGGTCGCCGATGCCCTGTGGAGCTACCAGACGCCGCCACTGATCTTCCCTCGCCCCGCCTTCGAGGTCTGGCTGCCGCTGCCCACGTTCCTCGCGGCCATCCCGATGGCCCTCTTCGGTCCGACGTTCGGGGCCGCGCAGATGTCGTCGATCCTGATGGGGGCGCTGGTGCCCGTCCTCGCCTGGCGCCTCGCCGCCGACGTCGCCGCGGAGCGCGGCCTGCCGATCGGACGCGCCCGGACGCTCGCGCTGGGCACGGGATTGACGACCGCGCTGTACCTACCGCTCCTCCTGCACTCCGCTCTGCCGGACTCCACCATGACCTTCACCGCGATCGCGCTGGGGGCGTGCCTGTTGATGCCGCGGATCGCCCGGGACCCGCGCGGCGCGCGGCTGACCGACGTCCGCCTCATCGGTCTGGGCCTGCTGATCGGCGTCGCGTCCCTGACCCGGAACGAGGCGGTCTGGATGGGCCTCACCTGGGCCATCGTCGCCTGGCGGAGCGCGGCCACCACACGGTCGGAGCGGGTCCGGATGATCGCCGTCGTCGGGGTGATCTCCCTCGTTGTCTTCGCGCCGTGGGCGTGGCGTGACTGGATCGTGTTCGGGAACCCGCTCCCAGGGCAGGCGGCCGCGAATGCGCTCTCGGTGACCGGGTTCGACATCTTCGCCTGGAACGACCCGCCGACCCTGGCGCGGTATCTCGCGGTGGGGCCGGCCCGGCTCCTCGAGATGCGCGTGGCCGGCATCGGCCACAACCTGTTCTCCGTCCTGCTGCTCCCTGGCGTGCCGATCTCGCTGATCGGGCTCGCCGCGCTGCCCTGGCAGGCACGCGGGAAGGCCGTCCGACCGGTCCTGATCCTGGGCTCGATCACGTTCCTCGTCACCAGCCTGCTGTTCCCCGTGGCGACGACGTGGGGCACGTTCCTCCACGCCGCGGGACCGGTGCACGTCCTGCTCGTGCTCTCCGCGCTGCTGGCGCTCGACGCCGGGATCGCGCGTCTCGGCATCCGTCTTGGCTGGACGCGCCCGGTCGCCTGGCTCGGTGCCGGTCTGGGCATCTTCGGCTCGGTCGTCTTCTCGGTCGCGCTGCTGCCGTCGTTCGGCCAGGGCTCGCGCGGGACGGCGGACCTCTATGACGAGCTGGCCAGCCGGATGGCCGCCATCGGCCATCCACTCGATGTGTCGGCGGGGCCGGTGATCACCAACTTCCCGATCTGGATCACCGAGATCCCCGGCGTTCGGGCGCTGGCGCTCCCCGCCGAGTCGCCCGCCGACATCGTGGATCTGGCCTCCGATCCCGGGTTCGCCGGCACGCGGCTGCTGATCGTGATCGGCGACGACCATGCCGGCTGGCCGGGTGTGCTCGACCGACCGGGTCCGGCCGTCGACTGCTTCCACGAGCTGGCGCTCGGCCCTGGGCCGGCCGGCAGGGAGGACCCGCTCGCGCACGTTCGGGCGTTCGAGGTCGCCTGCCCATGAAAATCGACCCCTATACTCCGAAGCCAATGGAAGCACGGTCGGGGACGCAGGCCGGCGACAACCGTTTCGACGGGCTGCAAGCGGAAGCGAGCGCAGCGGTCGGCTACAGCGCCAATACGCTACGGGGCATCCGGGAACGATATCGCGAGGCCTACGGCGAGGCCCTCGTGCGCTGGCAGGTGCTCCGCGACCACCTTGACGACATCGACCGTGCGCCACGACGCCACAGCGACCCGGCCGATGACCTGACCGATTTCGACAAGGCCGCGAGCGCCGCCGAGGCCAGCGCCGACGATGGCCTCAAGCGCACGCTGCGCGCCGAGGTCGATCAGCTGGCGGACCAGCTCGGCGAGCACCAGCGCGAACTGTCCAAGCTGGAGCTCGCCCACAACACGCTCGAGCGCACGTGGCTCTTCATGGAGCGAGGCGACGTCTCCCTGGTCAACGATTCGGCCGGGCCGCCCACCAGCGGCGACATCCAGATGCGGATCATCGAGGCGCAGGAGGGCGAGCGTTCGCGGCTGGCCCAGGAGATCCACGACGGGCCGGCCCAGGTCCTCAGCAACTCGATCTTCCAGGTCGAGTACATCGAGCGTGTCCTGCCGACCGACCAGGCCCTTGCCGCGACCGAGCTTGGCATCCTGCGGGAGCTGCTCCGTCGCGAGCTGACCAACCTGCGCGCCTTCATCACCCAGCTGCGCCCGCCCCTGCTCGACGAGCTCGGACTCGACGGCGCCATCATGGACACGATCGAGCACATCACTGCGTTAAGCGGCCTGGCCATCTCGACCGACCTCGCCGCACCGAGCACGCAGCTGCCCAATCGGGCGAGGACGGTCGCCCTGCGAATCGCCCAGGAGGCGCTACAGAATGTCCGCAAGCACGCGTCGGCGAGCACCGTCACCGTGAGCACCGCGCTCGACGGCGATTCCTGGACCCTGGAGGTGCGCGATGATGGCCGTGGCTTCGATGCCGCTGCCGTGGCGGCCAGGGGTCGGAGCAATTTCGGCCTCCAGTTCATGCGCGAGCGAGCCGAGCTGATCGGTGCTCGCCTGGATATACGATCGCGACCGGACGGCGGCACCGTCGTCAGGCTCGCCATCCCCATCCATGACATGGCGGAGCAGAGGGAGAGCACATGACGAACGCGATCGACTACGGCGGGCCGGAGCGACGACGAGGCGGCCCCGATCGACGGAACATCGGCGACCGGACGCGGATCCTCATCGTCGACGACCACGCCCTCTTCCGGGTGGGGATCGCCAACATCCTGAGCCGGGAATCCGATCTGGACGTGGTCGGCGAGGCCGAGGACTCCCGCAGCGCGATCGATCGTGCCCTCGAGACATCGCCCGACATCGTCCTGATGGACCTCTCGCTGCCGGCGCCCGGCGGCATCGAGACGACCCAGCGGATCAAGCGTGAGCTGCCGTCGACGGCGATCATCGTGCTCGCGGTGAGCGAGGACGAGGACGCCCTGTTCGATGCGATCAAGGCCGGAGCCGCTGCGTTCATCCTCAAGGATGTCGGGCCCGACGACCTCGTCACGATCATCCGCCGCGTGGTCGCGGGCGAGTACCTCATCAACGACAAGGTCTTCGCCAAGCCGGCCGTCGCGTCGCGCGTCCTCAAGGAGTTCCGCGAGCTGGCCGTCTACGGCCAGGAGGCGGCACCGATCTTCGCGCCACTCTCGCCGCGCGAGGTCGAGATCCTGGACAACATCGCCCAGGGCATGACCAACAAGCAGGTCGCCTACGCCCTGTCGATCAGCGAGCAGACGGTCAAGAACCACATGAGCTCGATCCTGCGCAAGCTGTCGGTGAACGACCGGACCCAGGCCGTGGTCTACGCCATGCGCCAGGGCTGGATCCGGATGCCGGAGGACTGAGCGATCACGACCCAAGGGACGCACGCGAGTAACGACCTTCGATGACGGACGCATCCACCACCGAGAGCCAGGACCCCTCGACGCCGTCGACGGAGCCCCCCGAGCGGCCACCGATCCGAACGCTGGCCGAGCTTTCGGCACGCCTCGCCGAGGAGGTCGAGCGGCTCGACACCGAGCTCGGCGAGGTGGACCTCCTGGTCGCCCAGGTGAGCACCGAGTCCGCGCGCCATGAGAGCCGGCGGAGCACCGCTGCCGACAAGCTGACCGCCATCACCAAGGAAGGCCCGAAGACCGACCTGGGTGAGCTGAGCATCCAGGTGGCGTCGCTCACGAAGCGTGCCGCGCTCATGGAGTCGCAGGTCGAGGTCCTCGAGGGCAAGCGCCGCGCGTTGCACCGCCACCGCGAATCGGTCGCCGCCTATGCCGAGATCGTCGGCTCGATGGACCCGGAGACCGCCGTCGCGACCGCTGCGAGCGCGAGTGCGAAGGCGCGGAAGAGCGCGGCCGCCGACGGTGGTGACGCTCCGATGGCGCCGGCCGTCTCCCGCCTCGTGCTGACCGGCCAGGAGGACCTCCGTCGCGAGATCGCGCGGGCCATGCACGACGGGCCGGCCCAGAGCCTCACCAACATCGTGCTGCAGGCCCAGATCGTCGAACGTCTCGTCGACAAGGACCCGGCGTCGGCGCTGGGCGAGGTCCATCAGCTGATCGGGATGGTGCAACGGACGCTCGAGGCGACCAAGACGTTCATCTTCGACGTCCGGCCGATGGTGCTCGACGATCTCGGGCTCGTGCCGACGTTGCGACGCGCCGCCCGGGAGCGCGGACGCAAGGCCGGCGTCCCAGTCGACTTCGACTCGCTCGGTCAGGATCGACGCCTGCCGATGGACCTGGAGACCGGGCTGTTCCGCATCCTGGATGAAGCCCTGGTGGGCTACCTCGAGCGGTCGCCATCCCGGGTCACGATGCGGATGGACTGGTCCGACCAGATCGAGGCCCGGGTCAACGCCGTCCGCGACAAGGACAAGGACGCCAAGCCCGTGCCAGAGATCGTCGAGGAGCCGGTCGCCGACGCGAACCTCCCGCCCGCGCTCCGGGCGATGATGGAGGACCGTCGCGCCGACGCCCGCGACGCCGCCGAGACCGCGCGCAGAGATGCCATCGTCGCCTTGCCCGTGACGACATGGCAGGAGATCGAGAGCCGCGCGACGACCCTGGGGATCCAGGCCGAGCTGTCAGAGGACGGGTCGGAGCTCCACCTGGTGGCCGAGGCGCCGATCCCGACGGAGCGGTGACGTGCGGCCGGCCGCCGGCGCGCGCGGGCAGGGGCTCGTCGAGTACGGCCTGATCCTCGCCCTGACGGTCGTCTTCACGATCCTGATCCTGGGGGTCTTCGGCGGGACGGTCGCGGACCTGCTCGCCCGGGTCGGCGAGATCATCGACGCGGCCACGGGAGGCACGTGAACTGGCGCACCGACGCAACCCGCTAAGTCAGGGGACGTCCGGTACCATCGTGCTAGTGCTTTCCTCAAGGCCCTCTCCATATAGTGGGGGCAGCCCTCAGATTTCGAGGGCGAGTACTCATCCAGGAGGCTGCCACATGGCGCTTTTCAATTCTTTCCTCGCTTCCCTTCGTCGGGACGAGGAAGGCCAGGGTCTCGCCGAGTATGCGTTGATCCTCGCCCTCATCGCGATCGTCGCGATCGTTGCCCTGATCTTCCTGGGCGGCCAGGTTTCTACCATCCTGAGCACGGTCGGCGACTCGATCTAGTCGTCGGTCCTCAGTGATCGAAACAAGACCGCCGGACCTCTCGAGGTCCGGCGGTCTTTCGTTGTCCGGCGCCGCGACTGCAAGGTTTACGCAGTCTTGACAGCCTCAGGGGACCGCCCGTACCGTGACACGCCCATGAGCCCCGACTCGTGGAGACTGCACGGAGAGGAGGTACCCCCAGACACATGTCACAGCTTCATGCTCTTATCTCGTCCTTCCGCCAGGATGATGGCCAGGGTCTCGCGGAATACGCGCTGATCCTCGCGCTCATCGCGATCGTCGCGATCGTCGCGCTCATCTTCCTTGGCACCCAGGTCAGCACCATCCTGAGCACGGTCGGCGACTCGATCTAGTCGTGAGTCAACCCCCGGACCGAACGAGGCCGCAGCGCCCCCCAGGCGCGGCGGCCTCTTGCTGTTCCGTTCGCGGTGCGCCCGCGTCCACAGGCCAACCTTCGGGCTATTGACACTTACCCTGCTCGACCTATGTTGTGATCACCGGCCACCGGTAGTCGGTGTCCGATCCTTGAGCCTCGTGGAAAGGAGGTAGACAAAGATGACCGTGCACCCGCGCCTGGTCGCCATCTTCGACCGCATCCGTCAGGTCGACGGCCAAGGCCTTGCTGAATACGCCCTCATCCTCGCCCTTATCGCAATCGTTTCGATCGTTGCCCTCATCTTCATGGGAAGCCAAGTCAGCGACAAGCTGAGCGTCATCGGAAGTCAGCTGGATTCGGTCACGCCGTAGCGACCGCCACCAGGCCCGATTGCTGACAGCCCGCCGACCGGCGGGCTGTCGACGCGTCCGGGCACGCACCGGGCTGCGCACCACGCAGCCGGCCCGCCCGACGGGCCCCTCAGCACCTTGCAGGAAACCTTGCGTCACGCGTGGATTCCTGCCGTTTCCTCCTAATGGTCCTAGGCCTTTCGTATAGTCGCGAGCCTCATGGCCGGTGCTACAGTGGTGCCACCTGTCACAAGCCTCTCGGGGAGTAACAACTTGAAGCGCTCTAATCGTCTTGTCCTGCTCGTCGGGGTCTTCCTTGCGGTCGTTGCGTTCGTCGGGATCCTCATCCTGGTGAGCAAGCCCACGGACCCGGACCAAAAGCCGCCAACCACCGGATTCGTGGTCATCGCGAACGTCGACATCCCTCTTTCCGGGAAGATCGACGCGACCGACGTCAAGAAGCAGGAGCTGCCTCTTGATGCGATCACCCCGGGCGCCTTCGCGGATCCCTCCCAGGTCGTCGGCAAGATCGTGCGCGAGCCGGTCACCGCTGGCGGTCAGATCACCTCGACCACCCTCACCGGTGGCCTGCAGGGCGAGATCCTGGACATCACCGTCCCGGCCGGCCTGCGCGCCATCGCCGTCCAGGTGGACCAGGTCACGGGCGTCGGCACCGTCGTCAAGACGGGCGACTACGTGGATCTCATCTCCGGTGTCACCGGCGAGAAGTTCCCGGTCATCACGGTCAACCCGGCCGATGACACAGTCACGGTCGTCAGCGGCCTGAACAGCACCAGTGTCAAGGTCCTCCTGCAGGGCCTCCAGGTCCTCGGCACGCTGCTCCCGCCGGCCGCCCAGACGGCGACCACCGGTGGCGACACCGGCGACGGGACCGACACGGGCGACGGCAGCTCCCAGCCGGGCACGGCTCTCAACGGCCAGCAGCAGATCGTCATCCTCGCGGTGGACGCCCAGCAGGCCGAAGTCATCAAGTTCGCCCAGCTGGACTCCTCGATCACCCTCGTCCTTCGTTCCCCCGCCGACTTCATCGACCCGGTGACCGGCGAGCCCATCACGTTGCCGCTTCCGACAACGACCACGGGCATCAACCTCAAGACGCTCGTCGACACCTACGGGGTCGTCCCGCCAGAAGTCGTCGAGACCATCACCCCCGCCAATCCGTAAACCCGATACCCGGCCGGACGTCGGCCGAGCTTGGACACAGCCCAGACGCGGCGGGCGCGGCAGACCTACCAGGGTCGCGCGCCCGTCGTGGTCCCGGCCCCACGATCGGTCTTCGGACCGATCACCTATCGAATAGCAAGACCTGAGCGAGATGGCCGACCAGATCCGAGTCCTCGTCGTCGACGATATCCCTGAGACCCGCGACCACCTCACGAAGCTGCTGAGCTTCGAGAGCGACATCGAAGTGGTCGGCGCCGCCTCGTCCGGCCGGGAAGCCCTCGAGATGGGCGCCAAGCTCACGCCCGACATCATCCTGATGGACATCAACATGCCGGACATGGACGGCATCACCGCCACCGAACAGATGGCGGCCACCGTCCCGAACGCCGCCGTGGTCATGATGTCGGTCCAGGGTGAGGCGGACTACCTCCGCCGCTCGATGCTGGCTGGGGCCCGCGAGTTCCTCGTGAAGCCGTTCAGCAGCGACGAGCTCACCGCGTCGATCCGGCAGGTCCACTCGCGCGAGCGAGACAAGGCCAACCGGATGGCAGCCGCTCCGGTCGCGAGCCAAGGCTCGGGATCGGGCAGCTCGTCCGATGAGGGCGGTGGGGATCCCGGGCGGATCATCGCGGTCTTCAGCCCGAAGGGCGGCGTCGGTCGCACGACCGTCGCGGTCAACCTCGCGGTCGCCGCGGCCACCGAGCTCGACAAGAAGGTCGTCCTCGTCGACGCCTCGTTCCAGTTCGGGGACGTCGGCGTGCTGCTCAACCTGAACCCGAAGGGCAAGTCGATCGCCGACCTCATCCCGCAGCTCGAGGCCGGGGAGCTCGACTCGCTCGACATGTTCATCATCGACCACACCTCGGGCGTCCGGGTCCTCCTGGCCCCGCCGACACCCGAGACGGCCGAGCTGGTCACGCCGGCCGCGATCCGCAAGGTGCTGGAGTCGCTCCGCAGGAACCACGACCTCGTGGTGGTCGACTGCACCGCATTCTTCAATGACACCACGCTCGCGATCCTTGACATCGCGGACGTGATCCTCACGATGCTGAGTCTCGAGATCACGAGCATCAAGAACATGCGCCTCTTCCTCGAGGTCGCTCAGCAGCTCGGTTACGAGGCCGGAAAGGTCCGTTTGATCCTCAATCGCGCCGACTCGGCGCTGGGCATCCGCGTTGCGGACGTCGAGCAATCCATCGGCCGCAAGGTCGATGAGACGATCGTCAGCGACGGTCGCAGCGTCGTGTATGCGTTGAATCGAGGAGTACCGTTCTTCCTGTCCAACAAGGAGGCCCAGGTCTCCCAGGACATCCTCCGCCTCGCTCGGTCGGTCACAGGTGAGCGACTCAGCGTGCCAGCCGGCGAAGAAAGCCGAAAGACCAAAGACAAGAAGTCCCTGTTCGCATGGCGATGAACACGGCCGTAGTGAGCCCCTCGGGGCGAAAAGGGGTGTAGGCGATGTCCCTACTGAAGCGGATCGAGAGCGCTCGACCGGGGTCCACGGGACCCGAATCTCCGGGAGCGCCCGGCTCCAACCTGCCCGCGGTCCCCGGTGGACCGCCCAGCACTCCCTCGTCGCCGCGGCTGACCAGCCAGGCGCCGGTCCGGGAGTCCTTCCGGGACGTGAAGTTCCGGATCCAGAACCGGGTCATCCAGGACCTGGATCCGAAGCTCGACCTGTCCAACCAGGTCGAAGTCCGGCGCCAGATCGAGGAGATCTTCGGCAAGGTCATCGACGAGGAAGGCCTCGCGCTGACGCGTGCCGAGCGCGTCCGGATGCTGGAGCAGATCACCGACGAGATCATCGGCCTCGGGCCGCTCGAGCCGCTCCTGCGGGACGAGTCGATCACCGAGATCATGGTCAACGGCCCGCGCCAGGTCTACATCGAGCGCTCCGGCAAGCTCGAGCTGACCAATGTCGTCTTCCAGAACGACGACCACGTCATGCGCATCATCGACCGGATCATCGCGCCGATCGGCCGCCGGGTGGACGAGTCCAGCCCGATGGTCGACGCTCGCCTGACCGACGGCTCCCGCGTCAATGCAATCATCCCGCCGCTCTCATTGGTCGGCCCGGTCATCACCATCCGGAAGTTCTCCGCCTCCCCGTTCACGGTCGAGGACCTCATCAGGTTCGGGACCGCGACAGCCGAGATGTTCGACTTCCTGCGCGCCTGCGTCGAGGCCCGCCTGAACGTCTTCGTCTCCGGCGGCACGGGCTCCGGCAAGACCACGACCCTCAACGTCCTCTCGTCGTTCATCCCGAACGATGAGCGGATCGTCACCATCGAGGACGCCGCCGAGCTGCAGCTCCGCCAGGAGCATGTGGTGACGCTGGAGTCCCGCCCGCCGAACATCGAAGGCAAGGGCGCGGTCCCGATCCGCGAGCTCGTCCGCAATGCCCTGCGCATGCGGCCCGATCGCATCATCGTCGGGGAGTGCCGTTCCGGTGAGGCCCTGGACATGCTCCAGGCCATGAACACCGGCCACGATGGCTCGATGTCAACCGGCCACGCCAACAGCCCACGCGACATGCTGTCGCGCCTCGAGACGATGGTCCTGATGGCCGGCGTCGACCTGCCGCTGCGGGCCATCCGCGAGCAGGTCGCCTCCGCCGTCGACCTCATCGTCCAGCAGAGCCGTCTCAAGGACGGGACGCGCAAGATCGTGAACATCACCGAGGTCCAGGGCATGGAGGGTGATGTGATCGTCATGCAGGACGTGTTCGTCTTCGAACAGACGGGCGTCGTCGAGGGCAAGATCCAGGGCCGGCTCAAGCCGACCGGGATCCGACCGAAATTCGTCGAGAAGTTCGAGGTCATGGGCATCAATCTGCCGCCTGGCCTCTTCGGCTTCTCCTACTAGGCCACGGAAGGAGCATCGCCCGTGGATACCATGACGCTCGCGATCGCAGCGGTTGCCGCCCTGGCGATCCTGCTCATCGCGATCGGCGTCGCCACCTCGGGTGGATCGGGCATCTCCGACCGCCTCGAGCGTTACGCGTCGTCGCGACCCGCCAAGGCCGCACCGAGCGGCCAGGGGGCCATCGCCGACCTCATCACGCAGAGCGCGACCCTCGCGAGCCTGAACAAGGTCGTCGAGCAGCGCGACTTCGGGGCGAACCTGCAGCGGGAGATCGCACGGGCCGACCTGAAGCTCAAGCCTTCGGAATACCTGCTCATCTGGGCCGGTTGCATCATCGGCGTCCCGGGCGCGATGCTCCTCCTGTCGGTCGTCGTGCCGACGCTGGGCAGCCCGGTCGTCCTGTTGATCGGCGCGCTCGTGGGCTTCTTCATCCCGCGCTTCTGGCTGGCCCGCCGCCGGAACGGCCGACTCGGCTCATTCAACAAGCAGCTCCCGGACACGATCACCCTGATCGCGAACGCGCTGCGGGCCGGTTCCTCGTTCCTTCAGGCCATCGAGCTGGTCGTCCGCGAATCGCGTCCTCCGATCTCCACCGAGTTCGGACGCGTGATCCGCGAGGTCAACCTCGGCCTGCCGTTCGACCAGGCGCTCGAGAACATGGTCCGGCGCGTCCGGTCCGATGACCTCGAGCTGATGGCCACGGCCATCTCCATCCAGCACCAGGTCGGTGGGAACCTCGCCGAGATCCTCGACTCGATCGCGTTCACGATCCGCGAGCGCGTCCGGATCAAGGGTGAGATCCGCACCCTGACGGCCCAGCAACGGTTGTCGGGCTACGTCGTCGGCCTTCTGCCGATCGGCCTTGCCGGCTTCCTCTTCATCGCCGCCCCGGACTTCATGTCGCCCATGTTCACCAAGCCACCGGAGGTCCTCGGACTCCCGGGCGGGGTCATCATCCTGCTCGCCGGCGGTTTCATGATGTTCATCGGCTTCATGTTCATCCGCAAGATCGTCGACATCGAGGTCTAGCCCGATGCCCATCCTTCCGATCATCATCGCGGCCGTCGCGGCCGGAGCCATCCTGCTCATCTTCATCGGACTCGCCGGCAGCTCGCCGGTCGATCCCGTCCAGGCTCGCCTGACCCAGCTCGGGTCCATGACGGCCAAGAACCTCGAGGAACTGGAGCTTCAGGCGCCGTTCATCGAGCGAACCCTTCGCCCGTTGGCGGCTCGCCTGTCCAACAGCGTCTCGCGGGTCACCAGCACGTCGTTCTCGGATCGCACCGAGAAGCGGCTGGCCCTCGCCGGCAACCCGGGTGAGCTCCGCGTCGCGGACTGGCTCGGCATCAAGGCCATCGGCGCCATCGTCGGCGGCATCATCTTCTTCCTGCTGTTCGTCGTGGTGGGGCTGCTGAAGTTCCCGCTGCCGGTCGCCGCCGTGCTCTCGCTCGTCGGCGTCGCGTTCGGTTACACGATCCCGGAGTTCTGGCTGGGTGGCCGGGTGCGCAAGCGCCAGAAGGCCATCCTGATGATGATCCCGGACTCGCTCGACCTCCTCACGATCTCCGTGCGTGCCGGTCTCGGCTTCGACGCGGCGCTCGGACGGGTCGTCGAGAAGCTGAAGGGACCGCTGTCGGACGAGTTCCGGCGAGCGCTCGCCGAGGTTCGCGTGGGCAAGGCCCGTCGCGAGGCCCTGCGAGACATCGTGCCTCGGACCGAGGTCCAGCCGCTGACCAACTTCATCGGCGCGATCATCCAGGCCGAGCAGTTGGGTGTGTCGATCTCCAAGGTGCTCCAGGTCCAGTCCGAGCAGCTCCGCATCGAGCGGCGCCAGCGGGCTGAGGAGCAGGCGGCGAAGGCGCCGATCAAGATGCTGTTCCCGCTCGTCGGGTGCATCTTCCCGTCGCTGTTCATCGTCATCCTTGGCCCGGCCATCATCCTGATCATCCAGAACCTGAAGACCCCCTGACCACGGACGCCACACCGGACGACCGGGCGACCACACTGGTCGCCCGGAACGTCACGCGCGACACCGTGCTGGCCGACCGCCTTGAGGTCGCCGCCAGCCTGTGGGGCAAGTTCAAGGGCCTCATGGGGCGGGCCTCGCTCGCACCCGACGCGGGGCTGTGGCTGCCCGACAGCAACGGCATCCACATGATGTTCATGCGCTTCCCGATCGACGCCGTCTTCCTCGACACGCCCGACGCCGCCGAGGGCGGCCGCCGCCGCGTGGTCGGGGTCAACCGCTCGCTGCGAGCCTGGGTCGGGCTCGTGCCCTTCGTCCGGGGCGCCCATGGCGTCCTGGAGCTGCCGGTCGGCACGATCGACCGGACCAGCACCGCCGTCGGCGACCTGATCGCCCTGGACGGCCCCACGGCCGCCTGAGGGCACGCTCGGGCGTCCGTAAGCGCCCGTGGGACCATCCGGCACGGAACGCGGGGCCTGGCGCGCTCCGGCTCCCCGTGCGCTTGGCACGCTCGGCTCCCCATGCGCCTCCCTGGCCCGACGCGCCTCCTGCTCAGCTCTGTGGCGACTGGTATCGAGCCTCGCGGCGCGGATGCCCGTTGCTCAGCCCTGTGGCGACTGGTAAGTAGGGCCGAGCCCTGGATCGCCTTCTGCCTAGTCCTCACGTGCATGCGAAGCGCGCCCTTGGCGGGTGCGGACGCGTAGGACTCGCTTAGTAGTCGCTGAGCGACTGAGCGAGACGAGCCACACGCCGCCTAGCACGCCGATCGGATGCCGCAGCCATCGATGGATCGCGCTCGCTCGCGCTGGGAACGAGGCATCGAACACCGAGCGATGTCGTCGGAGGATCGCCCGATTCGCCGTCGTCCCGGGAAGGACGAGGATCCGCCCGACCGCCTGGGCATCCCAGTCGCGTTCCGCGCGCAACAGGTCCGGAACGATCCGCAGCTTCCGACCGAACGAGGCCAGGAACGCCTGAAGGTCCGTGAGCCGGGTCTTCACCTCGACGATCAGGAGGACGCGGCAATCAGCGTGATAGGCGACCACGTCGACCGAGCCCCGCTCCCCGTAGTGGTTGAACGTGTACTCGACGAGCACGTCCCAGCCTTCCCGGCGCAATCGGGCGACGACGAGCTCGACGAGCTGGGCGTGGTCCCGGTCGACCAAGCGATCGACGTCCCCAAGGCGCCCCCGCACGTCGATGCGAAGGTCCAGCTCCAGCGCGGACGCGATCCGTTCCAGCGTGGAGATCGTCACGCCATCGAGATGGCCGCGCTCGACCCGCGATATCACCGTCTGCCCGACACCCGCCATCCCAGCCACGTCCAGCTGCCGCAGGCGCTTGTCGTGCCGAACTGCGAGCAGGATCCGTCCCACGCGGACCGCTTCCATGTCGCCACGATGACCGCCGCCGCTCAACGCGCGCTTATTCAGTGGGCCGGCGTCCGTAAGCGCCCGTGAAGGCCTCCCCGACATCATCGGGGCGTGTCGGTCATCGGGCGGGTCGCGTCGCGGGCACTCGATCTCGCGTTCCCCGCGGCGTGTGCGGGCTGCCGTCGGGAGGGCGATCCGATCTGCGCGGAGTGCCTCCCGGCCCTCGACGCCCGGCTGGACCTGCCGCCTGGCGTCCCGATCGGGCTGCCGGCGGACCTGCCCGACCACCTGCTCCAGGCCGAGTGGTGTGCGCCGTTCGCCGGCGTCGTCCGTGATGCGCTCCATCAGCTGAAGTACAGCGGGGAGCGGCGCCTGGCCGATCCCCTCGGGGACGCCATTGCACGACGCTGGTCCCGTGCCGGGGCGGGCGGCGACCTCATCGTCCCGGTGCCGGTCCACCGGGATCGGGCGGCGCAGCGCGGGTACGACCAGGCCCTGCTCCTGGCGGTCGCGGCCGGGCGAGCGCTTGGGCTCCCGGTCGTCGAGGCCCTCGAACGCTGGCAGGCGACGACCGCCCAGTTCCAGCTCGATCGCCGGGCCCGGGCGACCAACGTGGCCGGGGCGTTCCGACCGCGCTCGCCGTCGGCGGTCGGGCGGGTCCACGGTCGCTGGATCGTCCTCGTCGACGACGTCATGACGACCGGGGCGACGCTGTCCGCCTGCGCGGAGGTGCTCCTCGCACATGGCGCGATCGCCGTGTCGGCGGTGACCGTCGCACGCGAGCGGTGACATCGTCCGCGAGCTCCGGACGAGTGACCGATGAGGCGCCGGGGCGTAGCGGATCGGCCCGTCGGCGCGGCCCGGATCGGCTCGCGAGCCGGGGCCGAAGAGCCCGGCGGGGCTATACTCGGAGCGGCACTCGAGCCTGGAGGTGACCGTGCGGACCATCGTCAAAGGCAAGAATGTCGAGGTCCCCGAACGCGTTCGTGCATACGCAGAACGCAAGCTCGGGCACATCTCGCGGCTGGTCGACGACCACACCGACGCCATCGTCGAGCTGTCCAATGAACACCATCGCAGCGCCTCCGATGCCCACATCGTCGAGGTCGCGCTGGTCATGAACGGGCAGCCGATGCACAGCCACGCATCGGGGCCGAGCTACCAGGCCGCGCTCGACACCGTGGTCGACAAGGTGGAGCGGCAGGCCGTCTCCCACAAGGAGCGACCGCGGCTGCGCGCCAGGCCCCCTCAGGAGAAGGAGATCCTGCGTCGCGTGGCCGACGGCACCGTCGAGGCCAACCCGGTCTCGCGCGTGGTGAAGAGCAAGCAATTCGCGATCGAGCCGATGTTCGAGGAGGACGCGATCACCGCGATGGAGGAGCTCGGCCATCGCTTCTTCGTCTTCGTCAACGCCGAGAACGAGCAGGTCGCGATCCTGTACGCCCGGGACGACGGCGGCTACGGCCTCATCGAGCCGATCGTGGGCGGCGACTACACCGGCGGCCAGCAGCGCGGCGCGAACGGCCGCCACTGACGGCGAGCGGGCGGGTCAGTCCCGCCGCCGGTACTCCCCGCCGGCCCGCGTCATCAGGCCCTCGTCGACCATGTAGCGGCGGAGCGCGGCCACGTCCGGGTGGAACAGCGCCAGCCGCTGGTTGACCTCCTTCTCCGGGTACAGGCGATCTTCGGTGAAGCAGCGGTCCCGCAGGTAGCGCAGCACGACGAGCCGCTTGGACCCGGTCGCGGGGATCGTCGTGAGTCGGTCGGCCTCGAAGAACCCGCGCAGGACGCGGGCGATCTCGCTCGGAACGGGCTCGCCGCCCGGTCCGACGCCCGGCCCCGGGTCCTCGCGGGCGTCCGGCTCGAGCTCGGCCAGCTGGCGTCCGAGGGCGCCGACAGCCTCGAGCCGCAAGGCGTATCTCGCCGTGCGTCCGTCCCCCTCGACGGAGACGAGTCCGGCGTCGATGAGCTTGCCGAGCTGGCGTCGCACGATGGCGGGGGCCAGGTCGAGGTCGGCCGCGAGATCCGCTTCGACGGATGCCGCGCTTGCGAGCCGACCGGTGATCCGCAGCCGGATCGGGTCCGCCAGCGCGCGGAGGGCGGTCAGCAGGTCGTGATCCATGGCGCGCGCATCGTACGATGCGCCCGTGCTTCCAGACGGCCGACGCCTCGGTGCCCACCTGCCCGTGGCGACCGGCATGGTCAGGGCCGTCGAGCGCGCCCACGAGATCGGGGCGACCGCCCTCCAGGTCTTCGGCGACAACCCGACCGCGTGGCGCCGGCGGGCGGAGCCACCCGGTGACCTGCCGGCGTTTCGCGAGCGTCTCGTCGCGAGGGACATCGGTCCGGTGGCCGTCCACGCGTCGTACCTGATCAACCTCGCGGGCCCCGAGCCCGACTTCTACGAACGGTCCATCGGTCTCGTGACGAGCGAACTGCAAGCCGGCCCGGCGTTCGCGGCCCGGTTCGTCAACGTCCACGTCGGATCGCATCGCGACACGTCTGTCGCGACGGGGACGGCGCGCCTGGCCGATGCGGTCGCGCGGATCCTTGCCGAGATCGACGACACGCCCGATGCCGCGCGACTCGTCCTCGAGAACTCGTCCGGAGGCGGGTTCGGCCTCGGCACGAACGTCGCGGAGCTCGCGGGCATCGCCGAGGCGATCGCGGCGCGCGGCGTCGCGGACGGCCGGATCGGCTTCTGCCTTGACACGGCCCACGCCTGGGGCGCCGGCGTCGACCTCTCGCGACCCGACGCGGTCGATGCGTTCCTCGCCGACTTCGACCGCCACATCGGGCTCGCTCGGCTGGTCATGGTCCACCTCAACGACTCGAAGTCCGAACGGGGCTCGCGCTCGGATCGGCACGAGCACATCGGGGCCGGGCTCATCGGCGGGCCGGGTCTGGCACGGGTGCTCACCCACCCGGACCTCGCGGGCGCGACCTACTACCTCGAGACGCCCGGCATGGACGAGGGCTACGACGCGGTCAACGTCGCCCGGGCCTATGACCTCGCCGCGGGTCGTCCGCTGGCGATCCTGCCGCCGGAGGCGATGACGATGCGCGGCAGCCGGTCGCGGTCCGCCCCCGCCGAGCCCGCACCGAGCGGCACGGGTTCGTGAGCGTCGCATCGGCATCGGGACGCGGGCGCTCGCCGGCGGCCTGGGTCGCGCCGCTCGGACTCGTTGCGCTCGCCGCGCTCATGCGACTCCCCGGCCTTGCGGCCCGTGGCACGTGGGATGCGGACCAGGGCCACGACATGCTCGTGCTGCGCGCGCTCGTCCGAGACGGTGTCGTGCCACTCCTCGGACCACCGACGTCGATCGGCGACGTGCACCACGGGGCGCTGTACTACTTCATCCTCGCCCCGTCGGCCGCGCTGACCGGTGGCGACTCACCGTTCGCGGTCACGCTCGAGATCGCGCTGTTCGGCATCGCCGCGGTGGCGGTCACGTGGTGGCTCGCGCGGGCGATCGCGGGGACCGGTCGCGGGGTTCGTGGCCGGGCTCCTGATGGCGATCTCGGCGTCCGCCATCGAGGAGTCGACGTTCATCTGGAACCCGAATCTCATCGCGCTGTCGAGTGCGGTCGCCCTGGCCGGAGCCTGGCACGCATGGTCGACCCGCCGGGCCCGGTGGTGGCTGCTCGCGGCGGTCGGAACGGCCGTCACGATGCAGTGTCACGTCCTTGGCGTGACCCTGCTGCCGGTCATCGGAGCCCTGCTCGTGGCCGATGCCCGGCGTCGAGGGCCGAGCCCCGAGCGCGCGACCGTCCTCCGCGTCGGGCTCGCGGGAATCGCGCTCATCGCGCTGTCGTTCGCTCCCCTCCTGATCCACGAGGTGACGACCGACTTCGGCGAGGTCCGCGCTGCGCTCGCGTACCTCCAGCGCGGTGGCGAGACCGTCGACCTCCCGCTCGTCACCCGCTTCCTCGTGGTCCTCGTCCGCGTCGTCTCGTGGCCGCTGACCGGCCTGGTCACGACCTCGCTGGGGGTCGCCGTCCTGGCGCTCGGGCTCGTCGGCCTCGTCGTCGGCTGGCGATGGCGCAGCCCGGACGATGGGGAGCGCACGGCCGTGCGCTGGCTGGGTCTCGGCGTGCTCTGGACGGCGGGGTTCCTGACCGTCGCGGCCACCTCGCTCTCCGTCGTGGTCCCGGGCCTTCCGAACGACCACTACCACGCCTTCGGGGACCCGATGGCGTTCGTCCTGGTCGGGATCGGCGTCGCGGCGGCCTGGCGAGCCTGGCGCGCCCGCGGGACCGAGTCCGAACGGACGCCAGCCGACGGGGTGCCCCTCGCCGTGGCCGGCGTGATCGTCGTGGCGCTCGCGGCCTGGAACCTCGCCCATCTGCCGCCCTCGCCCGCGGAGGATGGCGGCTTCCCGGCCGCCGCCGAGGCGGCGACCCGGATCGAGGCGGCGACCACCGAGCGGGCAATCGCGATCCGCTCGCTGCCGCGCATCAAGTCCGCGGACACCTTCGTGTACCCGCTGGCCCGCGACGGCGTACGAGTCGTGCCCGAGGCGTCGACCCGCACGCTCGTGATCGTGTGCGATGCGCTGTTCGAGGCGTCGATCGGCGCCGCGTGCGGCGGTCCCGCCGAAACGGCGCTGCTGGCGTCCGATCCATTCATCCCGGACGGGGCGACGCGGCCCCTCCGGGCAGCTGGAGATGCGCGACCGCTTCGAGGCCGCACCCGGCCGATTCGTCAGCGTGTACGTCGCGCCCTGAGATCCGCGCGCGGTCACACGGGCCGCCGCTCGACCCTCGCCGGGAATCGCGAACGCCGGCGCCCCAGACGCCGGCGTTCGCTGTCCCCGAGACCCGGACGGTGGAGGGCGGTCCGGGTCGTGCCCTGGTGAATGCTCTAGTAGCGGCCCCGCTCGGGTCCCGCGCTGCGCGAGACCGGTCGGACGGAACCGAGCGCCACACCGACCGGTGTCGAGCTGCCCCCGGCGCCCATCGGCCGTCCGGGCGCGGCCGGGCGACCCAGCGTGCGCTCGTTGTTCGGTCGATCGGGACCCGAGGTCGTCGTCGGCTCGGTCGGCTGGAACGGACGGCCGTAGCGGCGCATCCGCACGGCCAGGTAGTACTCCATGATCTGGCGGACCTGCGGCTCGGTCAGGAGCTCGTCCGCTCGGAGCGAGTATTCGACTCGGGCGGTCGGGTTCATCGAGCCCGAGGCCACCAGGCCGAGGTATTGGGGCGTATCTGCGTCGTCGCGGAGTTCACGCAGGCCGCGGGCCAGTTTCGTGGCGGTGCCGAGGGACGGCATCCGGTCCCCGCGGATCAGCCGGGAGATGGTCGAGTGGTCAACGCCCGATTGCTGGGCAAGTTGACGCTGCGACATCTTCTTGGCTTTGAGTTGGGCTCGAAGCCATTCATTGAAGGCTCGGCCGTTTTGAGTCGTCATGTCAGCGTGGGCGCTCCGTCAGGGTCGTCCCGCGGTTCGTGCCGCGATACCCCAACTATCGAGTCAGGCGGAGGGGTCCTGTATCCCCCGTTGGTACCGCTCGGAGCGCCTCCACGACGGTCGCGAGCCAGGTGGGTCCAGTGCAGTCATGCCGGGAGAGGGGCGATGAAGACCGGAGCCTCCCCCCGGACGAAGGTACGTCTCTCATCAAGGTCCGGTTCGCGGCCCCACGGACCGTGGATGGTCGAGTTGCGTCAGGTGCCCGACAGCGGCGTCGTTGCCGGGGCGGGTTCGACGATCGTCCCCATGCCGCTCGGCTTGGCCGAGAGCACATATCCGATCGAGCCGAAGATGATGATCGAGAAGACGCTGATCACCCGGTCGAGCAGGGCGATGGCCGTAGCCTCGGGCAGCGCGATCCCGTAGGCGACGGTCAGGACGCCCACGACGCCCGGCCTCGACGATGCCGAGTCCGGCTGGGCTGAGTGGCACGGCGGTCAGCAGGGATCCGATCAGCGCGACGAAGACCGCGCCCGACAGGCCCATCTCGACGTCCGCGAAGCCCAGGGCGAGGACGACGAAGTAGAGGCGCAGGGCCTCGGTCATCCAGATGAGTCCCGTCAGCAGGCCGAGGCCCGGCAACTGCCGGAATCGGATGGCCCCGAAGACGCCTTCCTCGAACCGATCGTAGAGCTCGAGCACGGTCTGCGGCAGCGGGAGCGCGAGGATGATCCGGCGCCCGAAGTTGCGCATCGTGAAGAGCCCGATGCCGAGCACTGCGACCACGACGAGGCCGATGATGAACACGACCTGGATCGCCGTCGGGAGGCCGTCCCGGAAGCTCCAGAACCCGGCGGCGATGCCGAGCAGCGCGATCGCCATCAGGTCCAGGCAGCGCTCGATGAAGACCGTCCCGAACGTCCGGCTCAGGGATGCCGTGCTGTTGATCTTGAGCAGATAGGCCCGGTAGACGTCGCCGAGCTTGGCCGGGACGATGCAGTTGACGAGCCACGACAGGAAGATGATCTCGGTCGAATCCTTGGTCCCGATGCGGAACCCGGTCCCGCGCAGGAGGAGCGCCCAGCGCAGCCCGCGCAACGGGAAGCCGCAGTAGAAGACGAGGAATGCGACGAGGACCAGGGCGGGATCCGCGGCCGCGATCAGGGTCGGGACCTTGGACAGCTGCTGGCCGTTGAGGATCACGAAGGCGACGATGATCGCCAGCGGGATCAGGACCGAGATGATGGTCCGGGGCTGGCGCAGACGGCGCCCGAGCGAGACCTGCTCCGGCGTCACCTCGTCGTCGAGGGGCCCACCGGCTCCAGGCGGCGCTGAGGCGCTCGCTGGCGCCGCGTGCTTCGCTCCGCGGAGCGGAAGACTGGGGCTGCTCTCCATGGGACCGGAGGCTACCGGCTCGAGTGGTGCGTTCGCCACCGGCCGATGGTCCTGTCCGTCACTTCGGCTCACGTCGGACCTTCGGCCGAGCGGCCGGGATCGCGTCCGTCGGGCCTGACGCGGCCGCGTCCGCGGGTCCGCTGGATGACCTTCGCGACGGGCGTCACCAGGCGGACCGCGAAGCTCGCCCGCCCGGGGACGAGCTCGCTCGATGCCAGGGCCGCCAGAAGGCCGGCCGGCGTGGACGGGTCTCCGTCGAGCGCGGTGTAGGCGACCCCGACCTCGAGGATCGTGTGCGCGTCCGAGACCGCGACGGCGGGCCGGCCGTGCGTGCGTGCGAATTCCATCGCCCGCTCGTTCCCGCCGCCGACCAGTCGCGCGTTGTGGCCCTCGACCCAGTCGACGAGCGGGGCGATCGCGTCCATGCGCCCGTCGGTCAGCAGCGACCCGCGCAGACGGTCGAAGGGGTGAGGGATGCCGACCAGCCCGCCCTGGTCTCGCGCGGCCCGGATCGTGTCGACGGCCGAGCGCCCCGGCGCGATGGCCCGCTCGAGGAAGAGGCAGATGAGATCACCGTCGGAGGTCCGGACCTCCTCCCCGACGATGACGGTCAACCCCTCCGGCGCCGCGTCACGCGCCCGAAGCGCCCCATCGATCCGATCGTGATCCGTCACCGCGAGATGCGTCAGCCCCCGAGCCCCCGCCGCCCGCACCACCTTCTCAGGCTTCGACAACGAATCAAAACTGAAACTCGTATGACAGTGCAGATCGATGAAGGCACGCGTCATCAGGCGTCATCCACGAGAGTGCCGTGAGCGCAGCGGCGTGAGCGGGTGGCGGGGGACGGTTCCTGACGGGCGCCGGACCTGCAGCGAAAGCGAGGTCCAAGCCCGGCAGGGTTCGTCCCCCGACAGGACCCGCGACTGCCCTGCCCCGGCACGCTAGATCTGCTGGACCAACGACTTCTTGAAAAAGTCGAAGTGTTCTAGGGCCAGCCCTGTCCCGAGCGCGACGCAGTTGAGCGGGTCCTCGGCGACGTGACACGGCACGCCGGTGACCTGGGTGAGCAATCGGTCGATGTTGCGCAGCAGGGCCCCGCCCCCCGACATGACCATGCCCTTGTCGATGATGTCGCTCGACAGCTCCGGCGGGGTCTGCTCGAGCACGCTCCGCACCGCGGCGACCAGCTGCTGGAGCGGGGCCTCGATGGCCTCCATGACCTCCGAGCTGGTGATCGGGATCGTGCGCGGCAGACCGGCGATCAGGTCGCGGCCGCGGACCTCCATCGTCATCTCGCGCTCCAGCGGCAGCGCGGTGCCGATCTGGATCTTGACCTCCTCGGCAGTCCGCTCGCCGATCATGAGGTTGTACTTCTTGCGGATGTACGTGGCGATCGACTCGTCGAACTTGTTGCCCCCGACCCGCAGGCTGTGCGACACGACGATGCCGCCCAGGGCGATGACGGCGATCTCGCTGGTGCCGCCGCCGATGTCGATGATCATGTTCCCCGACGGACCGCTGATCGGCACGTTCGCCCCGATCGCGGCCGCCAGCGGCTCCTCGATGAGGAACGCCTCCCGGGCGCCGGCCTTGAGCGCCGCGTCGCGCACCGCGCGCTTCTCGACGCTCGTGACGCCGGCCGGGACGCTGATCATGACCTCGGGCCGGCTGAATCCGATCCGTCCCTTGGTCGCCTTGGCGATGAAGAACCGCAGCATCGCCTCGGTGATGACGTAGTCGGCGATGACCCCGTCCTTCATCGGTCGGATGGCCTGGATGTTGCCCGGGGTACGCCCGATCATTTCGCGGGCCTCTTCACCGACGGCCACGATCCGGTTGTCGTCGGAGACGGCCACCACGCTCGGTTCGGTGATGACGATGCCCTTGCCCTTGACGTACACGAGCACGTTGGCCGTGCCGAGGTCGATGCCGATCTTCATGGGTTGGTGTCTGTCGTCCCTTCCTCGAGGCGCTCGATGCTGGCGCCGAGATCAACGAACTTCCGCTCGATGTTCTCATAGCCCCGGTGAACGTGGTGAGCGCCGTGGATCGTGGACGCGCCCTCGGCCGCCAGCGCGGCGAGGATGAGCGACGCCCCGGCACGCAGGTCGCCGATCTCGACCTCGGCGCCACGCAGCGCTGACCGGCCCGTGATCGTCGCGTGGTGGGCGTCCTGCGCCTCGGCGACCACGCCCATCCTGCGAGCCTCGCTCAGCCACTCCAGGCGATCTTCGAAGATCGCCTCGTGGACGTGCGAGACGCCTTCGGCCTGGGTCAGCAGGACGCACGTCGGCGGCTGCAGATCGGTGGCGAGACCCGGATAGGCCGCCGTCACGATGTCCGTCGCCCGATAGCCGACGCCGTTCAGGGCCGTGCCGTCCACCTCGATCGTGTCTTGGCCGCAGGCGACGCCGACCCCGACGCGCGATACCGCATCGAGGAACTCCCCGAGGTGATCGCACGGTGCGCCTTCGAGCGTCACCCGGCCGCCCGTAACGGCGGCGGCCACGATGAACGTGCCGGTCTCGATCCGGTCGGGGAGCACGTGATGCTCGGCGCCGCGCAGGCGCTTGCGACCCTCGATCTCGATCGTGTCGGGTGCCGTCCGCTCGACCTCGGCGCCCATCGCGCAGAGGAACGTGATGAGGTCGTCCACCTCCGGCTCTTGGGCGGCGGGCCGGATGACGGTGTGCCCCTCGGCGAGCGTCGCGGCCAGCATCGCGTTCTCGGTCCCCATCACCGACACGAACGGGAACCGGACCTCCGCCCCACGCAGACGGCCGGGCGCGGTCGCGAAGTAGTAGCCGTTCCGATACTCGATCGACGCGCCGAGTGCCCGCATCGCATCGACGTGCAGGTCCACGGGTCGCCGGCCGATCCGGTCACCGCCGGGGTTGCTGATGATGACCCGACCGAATCGCGTGAGCAGCGGCCCCAGCAGGATGAAGCTCGCGCGCATCTTCGCCGCCGCCTCGAGCGGCACGAACAGCCACTCGACGTCGCCCGAGGCGATCTCGTAGGTGTCGGGCGCCGTCCGATCGACGACCACGCCGAGGTCGCGCAGGGTGTCCGCGAGGACGCGCACGTCCTCGATGTCGGGCACGTTCGTCAGCTTGCAGCGCTCGCCGGTCAGGGTGGCGGCCGCCATCAGCTTGAGGGCGGCGTTCTTGGCGCCGCTGATCTGGATCGTGCCGTTCAGCGGCCGCCCGCCCTCGACCCGGAAGAGCTCGCGAACCACGGGCTCGGGCCGGTATTCCCACTGGAACGGTCGTGCGTCAGCCACCGAGGCTCATCCGCGGTGTCGCGGACCCTCCCGGTGGCGGCGCTCGGCGACGCGGATCCGGAGCAGTGCCTGCTGGAGCTGGGCGCGGGCGCGGGCGAGGTCGACGGGCTCGCCACCGGTCTCCTGGAGCGCCCGCTCGGCGTCGCGCCGGGCCTCCTGGGCCTTCTCGAGGTCGATCTCGCTGGCGAGGTCCGCGGTCTCGGCCATGACCACGACCTTGTCCGGCCGGACCTGGAGGAAGCCGCCGACGATCGCGAACGACTCCTCGGTGCCGCCCTTGCGGATGCGCAGCTCACCGACGCCCAGCATCGAGACCAGCGGAGCGTGGTGGGGCAGGACCCCGAGCTCGCCCTCGCTCCCGGGCAGGACGACCGAGTCGACCGTGTCCGAGTAGGCGAGCCGCTCCGGAGTGACGATCTCGAGCAACAGCGGCATCGCTACTCGCCCAGCTTGGCGGCGTTCTCGCGGACGTCTTCGATCGTGCCGGCCAGGAAGAACGCCTGCTCCGGCAGCGTGTCGACGTTGCCGTCGAGGATCTCCTTGAACGACGCGACGGTGTCCTTGATCCCGACGTACTTGCCGGACCGGCCGGTGAACACCTCGGCGACGAAGAACGGCTGGCTCATGAACCGCTGGAGCCGTCGGGCGCGAGCCACGGTCGCCTTGTCCTCCTCGGACAGCTCGTCGATGCCGAGGATCGCGATGATGTCCTGGAGGTCGCGGTAGCGCTGCAGGACGCGCTTGGTCTCCTGCGCCACGTCGTAGTGATCCTGCCCGACGACCAGCGGATCGAGGACGCGCGAGGTGGACGTCAGCGGGTCGACCGCCGGGTAGATGCCGAGCTCGGCGATGTTGCGCTCGAGGCGGATGGTCGAGTCGAGGTGCGCGAAGGTCGTGGCGGGCGCCGGGTCCGTGTAGTCGTCCGCCGGGACGAAGACGGCCTGGAGCGATGTGATCGAGCCCTTCTTCGTCGAGGTGATGCGCTCCTGGAGCTGGGCCATCTCGGTCGCGAGGTTCGGCTGGTAGCCGACGGCGGATGGCATCCGGCCGAGGAGCGCCGAGACCTCCGAGCCCGCCTGGGTGAAGCGGAAGATGTTGTCGATGAAGAGGAGGACGTCGCGCCCCTCCTCGTCGCGGAAGTACTCCGCCATCGTCAGGCCGGTCAGGGCGACGCGCTGGCGGGCGCCGGGCGGCTCGTTCATCTGGCCGAAGGCGAAGGCGGTCTTGGCGAGGACGCCCGACTCGGTCATCTCGTGGATGAGGTCGTTGCCTTCGCGGCTCCGCTCGCCGACGCCGGCGAAGACCGAGTACCCCGCGTGCTCCTGGGCGACGTTCCGGATCAGCTCCTGGATGATGACCGTCTTGCCGACGCCGGCCCCACCGAAGATGCCGATCTTGCCGCCCTTCTTGAACGGGCAGATCAGGTCGATGACCTTGAGTCCGGTCTCGAAGACCTCGACCTCGGTCGACTGCTGGTCGAATGCCGGCGCCGATCGATGGATCGGCAGCGAGACCTTGCTCGTGACCGGACCCTTGCCGTCGATCGGGCGGCCGAGCACGTCGAAGACGCGTCCGAGGGTGGCCTCACCCACGGGCACGGTGATCGGGGCGCCGGTGTCGCGCACGGACACGCCGCGGGCCAGGCCGTCGGTCGTCGTCATCGCGACGGATCGGACCCAGTTGTTCCCGAGGTGCTGCTGGACCTCGCAGACGAGCGGGTCGGCGTCGCCCCGGTCGATCTCGACCGCGTTGAGGATGCTCGGCAGCTCGCCGGCCGGGAAGACGATGTCGACGACGGGCCCGGTGATCTGGATGACCCGGCCGGGCCCGATCTCTGTCTTTGTCGCCATGGGTGATGTGCCTCCTGCGTCCAGTGAGCGTCAGCGGGCGTTGGCGCCGGACGCGATCTCGATCATCTCGCGGGTGATGTTGGATTGACGGACCTTGTTGTAGGAGATCGTGAGGTCCTCGATGAGGTCTTCGGCGTTCTCGGTGGCGTTCTTCATCGCGACCATCCGACTCGATTCCTCGCTGGCCTTCGCCTCGAGGACGGCCTGGTAGAGGCGTGTCGCGACGTAGCGCGGCAGCAGTCGCTCCAGCACGGCCGCTGCGCTGGGCTCGAAGATGAACTGGTGGCCGGGGATCCCCTCGGTGTCCTCGGCCGGCTCGATCGGCAGGATGGGCAGGTTCTCCGGGCGCTGGACCAGCGTCGAGACGAAGCGGCTGAAGACGACGTCCACGCGCGTGTAGGTGCGGGCCAGGAAGTCGTCGGTGATGAGACGGGCCAGCGGCAAGACGTCGGCGAAGGTGGGCCGGTCGCCGAACGTCGCGAAATGGGCCTCCAGGGGGACGCCTGCCCGGCGCATCGCGTCCCGGCCCTTGCGTCCCACGGTGATCAACGCGAGATCATCCGACTTGTCGAGGATGTCGCGCGCGACGAACCGGACGATGTTCGTGTTGAGCGGCCCCGCCAGAGGGCGGTCCGTGGTGATGAGCACGACGAGGCGCTTGCCGCCTTCGGGGGTGGCCAGCAGCGGGTGGTCCTCGCCGCCCAGCACCGCGGCCAGGTCGGCCAGGACCTCGTCGAGCTTCTCGCTGTACGGCCGCGCCGCGAGCGTCGCGTCCTGGGCGCGCTTCAACTTGGACGCGGCCACGAACTGCATCGCGCGCGTGATCTGCTTGATGTTCTTGACGGCGCCGATCCGGCGCCGGATGTCACGCTGGCTTGCCACTGTCGGTCGTGTCGGTGGACGCGGCTGGCTCGGCTGGCTCGGCTGGCTCGGCTGGTTCGGCGGGTTCGGCGACGTCAGGCGCCGCAACGTCTTCCGCGGGCTGGGCCGGGGCGGCCTCCGCCGCGGGCTTGTCGGCCGTGGGCTTGGCGGCCGCCGCGGACGCCTTGACGGGCTCCAACCCGAAGACATCGACGCGGAAGCGCTCGGTTGCCTCTTCGAGCTTGGCGGCCAGCTCGTCGGAGAGGGCCTTCTTGTCGCCGAGCTCCTTGAGGATGTCCGGCCGCTCGGTCTCGAGGAAGCGGTAGAACTGGATCTCGAACTCCTTGACGCGCGGCGTCGGGACGTCGTCGAGCTTGCCGGTCGTGGCGACGTACAGGATCGCGACCTGCTTCTCGACCGGCGAGCGGCTGGTACTGCGGTTGCTTGACGATCTCGGACAGCTTCTCGCCCCGGGTCAGCTGGTCGCGCGTGGCCTTGTCGAGGTCCGAGGCGAACTGGGCGAAGGCCGCCAGCGCGCGGTACTGCGCCAGGTCGAGCTTGAGCGGCGCCGCCACCGTCTTCATCGCCTTGGTCTGGGCAGCCGACCCGACGCGCGACACGGAGATGCCGATGTTGAGCGCGGGCCGCTGACCGGCGTTGAACAGGTCGGTCTCGAGGAAGATCTGGCCGTCGGTGATGGAGATGACGTTCGTCGGGATGTAGGCGGACACGTCGCCGGCCTGCGTCTCGATGATCGGCAGCGCGGTCAGCGAACCGCCGCCGTTCTCCTCGCTCATGCGCGCGGCGCGCTCGAGGAGCCGGCTGTGCAGGTAGAACACGTCGCCTGGATAGGCCTCACGGCCCGGTGGACGGCGCAGGAGGAGCGCCATCTCGCGATAGGCCCATGCGTGCTTCGAGAGGTCGTCGTAGACGCACAGGGCATCCTTGACGGTCTTGCCGTCGATCTGGACGCCGACCTCCATGACCTCCTCGCCCATGGCCACGCCCGAGTACGGGGCAAGGTACTGGAGCGGAGCGGGCTCCTCGGCGCCGGCGACGACCACGATCGTGTGCTCCATCGCGCCGTACTGCTCGAGGATCGCGACCGTATTCGCGACGGTGGAGAGTTTCTGGCCGATCGCCACGTAGATGCAGACCAGGCCCTTGCCCTTCTGGTTGATGATCGTGTCGATCGCGATCGCGGTCTTGCCGGTCTGGCGGTCGCCGATGATCAGCTCGCGCTGGCCGCGCCCGATCGGGATGAGGGCGTCGATCGCCTTGACGCCGGTCTGGACCGGCGTGTCGACCGATTGACGCACGATGACGCCCGGCGCGATGCGCTCCACCGGACGGGACTTGGCATCCGAGATCGGGCCCTTGTCGTCGAGGGGGCGGCCCAGCGGGTCGACGACCCGGCCGAGCAGCGCCTGTCCCACCGGCACCTCGACGACGCGGCCGGTGGTCTTGACCGTGTCGCCTTCCTTGATCGCCGACGACTCGCCCAGGATGACCGCGCCGACCGTCTCCTCCTCGAGGTTGAGGGCCATGCCCATCACCCCGCCCGGGAACTCGAGCATCTCCGACGCCAGGGCGTCCGCCAGACCGTAGATCTGGGCGATGCCGTCGCCGACCTCCACGACCGTCCCGACGCTGCGGGTCTCGACGCCTGCGTCGAACTGGTCGATCGCGGACTTGATGATGCTGGTGATCTCGTCGGAACGAATAGCCATGTGATGGATCTCCTAGAACGCGCCTGAGACCAGTTGGTTGCGCAGCCGCTCCAGGCGGCCTCGGACGCTGCCGTCGATCATGCGGTCGCCGACGCGGACGACCAGGCCACCCAGCAGGCTGGGATCGACCTGGAGGTCGAGCTCGACTTGTGCGCCGGTCATCTGCTCGAGCCGGGCCACGAGCGCCCGGACCTCGTCCTTGCTGAGCGGGCTAGCGGTGGTGGCGGTGGCGGGGATGATCCCCTTGGCCGCATTGTCCAGGCGCCGGAACTCCGCCGAGACGCGGGGCAGTTGTTCGATCTTGCCGTTCCTGAGCATCAGCCGGATGAGGTTCAGCACCGGCCTCGACACGATGGGCCCGATGATCGACTCGACCAGGCCCTCGCGGTGGTCGAGCGGGACGGCGGGGTTGGCGAGCACTCGCGCGACCTCCGGGTCCTCGACGACGGCCCCGGCCGTGTCGAGCTCGGATCGCCAGGTCTCGACGGTGTCGTCGCGCACAGCCACCTCGTAGGCGGCATCCGCATAGCGTCGAGCGGCCGTCTCCCGGCGGGCGGCCATCAGTTCTTCGACCCGTCGACGGCCGCCTCGGCCAGGAACTCCTCGACGAGGCGTCGCTGGCGTTCGTCATCCATCGTCTCGCCGACGACCCGACTCGCGGCTGCGAGCGCCAGATCGGCGACCTCCGCGCGCAGCTCGCCGATCGCGCGCTGCTTCTCGGCCTCGATGTCGGCAGCCGCGCGCACGCGGATGCGCTCCAGTTCCTCGCGCGTCGCGGCGATGTCCGCGTCGCGCATCTCCTGGGCGGCCTTCTGCGCCCGGTTGATGATGTCGTTCGCCTCCAGCCGCGCCGCGGTCAGCGTGGCGACGCGCTCCGTCTCAGCGCTCTCGCGGTCGCGGCGGGCCTGGTCGGCGTCCTTCAGTCCCTGCTCGATCCGCTCCTTCCGATCGGTGAGCATCTTCGAGACCGGCTTGAGCGCAAAGGTCCAGAGGATGGCCAGGAAGATGATGAAGTTCAGCGCGCTGACGATCACCCAGAACACGTTGATCTGGAACAGCGCGCCGCCCTCCTCGGCGGCCAGGCGGACGACGTCGCGCCCGGCCCCGGACGCGACGGCGAGGATGTCCACGATGCCTACTCCGTGCCGGGTCGACTAGGTGGTGGGCTGGATGAAGATCGCGAGCAGGCCGACGACGATCGCGAGGACGCCGAGGCCCTCGGCGAATGCCGCGAGGATGATCGCGATGCCGCGGATCTGCCCGGCAGCGTCGGGGTTGCGGCCGATGGCCGTTGCGGCGAGCCCGCCGAGGATGCCGATGCCGATGCCGGGGCCGAAGACCCCGAGGGCGGCCAGTCCGGCGCCGAAGTAGTCCATGTCGTGAGTTCCTCCTACTCCCCGGGCCGTTCGAGCCCTGGGCCAATGGGACCGATGGTTCCGCCGGATCGGCGGGTCAGTGGGCGGGCTGGAGCGCTGGCTCCTGCCCCTCGATGGTCGCGATCGCCTCCTCGGCGATGTGTCCCTCTTCGTGTTCGTGGCTCTCGATGGCCAGGGTGATGAAGACGAGTGTCAGGACGCTGAAGATCAGCGCCTGGATGGCATTCAACAGGAAGTCGAGGCCGAGCAGGCCGACCGGGATGATCGCAAGGGTCAAGCCGGTGATGACGCCGAGGGCGACCTCGCCACCGTAGATGTTGCCGAAGAGTCGCATGGAGAGCGTGATCGGCTTGACGAACTCGAGCATGAGTTCCACCAGCCCGACGAACAGCGCGATCACGCCTGCCCCGATCCCGTTCCTGAACTCGTAGAGCGGGAAGAACTTGCCGAGATAACCCCGGACGCCCAGCTTGCGGAACCCCTCGACCTCGAAGATCGCGAAGGAGACGAGCGCCAGGCCCAGCGTGATGTTCACGTCGCTCGACGGGGCTCGCAGCTCCTCGAAGCGGCCGACGAAGGGCAGCAGCCCGACCCAGTTCGAGAACAGGATCAGGAGGAAGAACGCGGCGAAGATCGGGACGTACGGACGGGCACTCGGGCCGGCAAGGCCGACCCCGAAGTCGCTGAGTGTCTCGTAGAAGGTCTCGAACATGTTCTGGGCACGACCAGGGATCAGCCTCGCCCCGCGGGTCATGAGGATCGCGCCGATCAGGATGACGGCCATGACGATCCACTGGGTCAGGATCGTCGAGCTGATGCTCGGGTAGAAGTCGATGAGCCCGACGCCCTGGTGGGTGTCGGTCAGGGGCGCGACGACGTGCGGCGCAGGGAATTCCAGCGTGCCGTTGATGAAGCAGACGGGGAACGCGCAGGGATCGCCCGGCGCGCCGCCCTTGGGGAACGGCGGCACCAGCATCAGCGCGACGACGTTGAGGACGATGACGGCCCCGATCAAGGCGAGCCAGCGCGATGCCCCGCCACGACCCGATCGCGGCGTCGCTTCGGGAGCCGGGGTGCCCACGGGGGCCGGGGCTCCCTCGTTGGTCTCGACTTGTTCGCTCGTCACGCTTGCTCCACACACAGGAGCGCGGCTCGACGCCGCGCTCGCATCATCCCTGGCCGGTCGGGGTTGGGACCGGCTATTCGATCGTCTTCAGGAACCGGCTGACCAGTCTGTAGATCATGAGGGTCCCGGCCCCGGCACCGGCGAAGAAGCCGATCAACGTGAAGACCGGGAGGGTCCCGAGTTGCCCGTCGGCCCAATAGCCGGCCAGCACGCCGAGCAGCGTCGTCACCAGGAGTGAGATGCCGATCTCCGAGAAGAGGGCGACGTAGGCCATCCCTCGGCCGGGCTCGATCATGGGCGACCTGTCACGGCGGCGGCAGTATACCAGTGTGGGGCTGGCCGGTCATCGCGACCGTGCCGCAACCTTTCGGTCGGGCGGGGGTCCGTCGCGAGGCTCAGTGCTGCGTGTTCGGCGACGAGCAGCCGTTGACCCCGACGAGGATGAACTGGCCGTCCACATCGGTGCCGCGACTGTTGTTCACGGTCAGGCGGACGAGGTAGCAGCCGATGCCCTTGTAGACATGGGTGACGAGCATCCCGTCCGCCTTGGCGCCGTCGCCGAAGGTCCACGAATACCCCTCGGCATTGCCGGAGTCGGCACCGGTGCACGTCACGACCAGGATGGCCGTGACGCAGGTGAAGACCGCAACAGGCCGCGGGCTCGGCTGGACCGTCGGGCCCCCCGCGGTCGGGGTGGCGGTCGGGGCGGCCGTCGGCGTCGGCGTGGGGCGGGCGGTCGGTGCGGCCGGGGATGGCGTCGGTCGCGCGGTCGGCGCGGCGGTCGCGGGCGGGGGCGTCGCGGCCTGCGGGGGCGGAGCGGTCACGGCGGCCGTGTCCCCACCGGTGCCGTTCGTCGCCGAAGACGGGGTGGGGCTCGAGGCAGGGCTCGACAGCGACGACGGCGAGGCGGACGGGGCGGGCGTCGGCGATGCCGATGCGACCGGCACAGGGCTGTCCGACGGTGGGACGGCCGACGGCGTCTCCAGCGCGACGACGCCACCACCCGATGCGGGCGGTCGGCCGGTCTCGCTCAGGACGCCGCTCTGATCGCCGAGGTCCGGGATGACGAGGACCGCGGTCATGACCGACGCGAGCATCGCGGCCACGGCCGCCACGCGGAAGGCTGCGCGCCGGCGGCGGCGTTGCGGCTTCGGCCACGCCTCGGTCGCCACGGGGGACAGGTAGGCCTCGCGCTTCTCCCCGCCGGCCACGACGATGACCGCGGGTCGCGCGGCGGGGCGAGCGCCCGGGACCCCGATGCGATACGCGAGCTCGTCCTCGGTCTCGGACTCGGGGACGGCTTGCGGCGGCGGACCGAATCGCCATGCGGCCGGGGCCGATGCGGCGACCACCGGGACGAACGCGGCAGCGGCCCGTTCGGGGACGCGCTCGCGAGGCTCGTCGGCGGGGGCCGGTTCGGCGACGTCGGGTGCGGGCTCGGGCTCGGACGCGCTCGCCACGAGCGCGACGGGCTCCGGCTCGAGGACAGGCTCGGGTTCCTCTTCCGCGACGACGGCACCGGCCTCCGCGGCGGCCGCGGTCTCGAGGTCGGGTTCCTCAGCGGCGAGGGTTTCGGGCGCGGCTTCCTCCACGACCTCCGGCGGCGCCTCGACCGCGGATCCATCCTCGACGGTGATCGCCTCGACCGGCGCCTCGGCACTGACCGGGATCGCGGTAGGCTCGTCGAGATCGGCGATCGGCGGGGCTTCTGGCGATGGCGCTTCGACCTCTGGGCCGGCTGCCACGACCTCCGCGATCGTCGGGGTGGCGGCGGTGAGCATGGCGGCCGCCTCGGCGCGGAGGGCCGCCTGCTCTGCGATCCGTGCGGCCATGGCGTTCGAGGCGAGGCGTCGCGCGGCCATCGCCGGCGAGGGATTCGAGCGGACCGGCGGGGGAACCGCGCGTCCGAGGCGTCCGGCATCGACCTTGCGCGGGCCGCGCTGGACCCACGGGTCGCCCGATCCTCGCCGCGAGAGGGCGGCCTGGATCAGGGACAAGACCAGGGCCAGCACAGCGACCACGATCGTCGCGATGAGGAGCACGATATCGAGGGTCATCGATCCTCATGGGCGGGGCCCAGCCTCCCTGCCGAGACCCCAGTGGTGGTCCGGATGCTAGCACCCCCCTCGACAACCGCCCACCGGCACGCTCCGCACCCCTCCACACACGACCGACAGGACTGTTGGCAGGCGGCACCAGTACGAAGGTCCAGGGTCAGCCTGAGCGACGCTCCTCGCGGGTCGCGCCATCGGAGGCGCCGGCCGCATGGTTCGTGTACGACTCGGCTTCGAGCTCTTCCGGGCGTCGGAACGCCCCGCGCGTCGGGATGAACAGCACGAGCCCGAACGCAAGGAACACGCCGACGAACGCGTAGAGCTGGGTCACGCCGGACAAGGCCAGCGCCAGCAGCGCCGAGCACGAGGCAGAGGCCGTAGATGGCGAACACCGTCTGCCGGTGCGAGAGGCCCAGGTCCAGCATCCGATGGTGGATGTGGCCCCGGTCGGGGCTGAACGGGGAACGGCGTTGCGACAAGCGTCGGACGATGATCCAGAACGTGTCGATGATCGGCACGCCCGAGCACGAGCATAGCGACCGCGACCTTCGCCGTGCCGAGGATCGCGAGCAGCGCCAGCGTGTAGCCGACGAACTGGACGCCGCTCGTGCCGGGGAAGATCGACGCCGGGATGGAGGTTCCAGCGGAGGAACCCGAGCAGCGCGCCGGCGAGGATGAAGCACAGGATCGCGACGAGCGGCTGGTTGACCCCGCTCGTGAGGCTGATGATCCCCAGCGTGACCGCCGCGATGAACGCGATGCCGGACGACAGGCCGTCGAGCCCGTCGATGAAGTTGATGCTGTTGATCATCCCGACGATCCAGAAGATCGTGAAGCCGATCGCGAAGGGGCCTTCGAAGCGGATCACGGGCCCGCCGAGCGGGTTCGCGATGAACCCGATGTTGATGCCCAGCAGGACCGCGAAGAGCCCGAGGCCCAGCTGCCCGGCCAGCTGCCAGCGTGCGCGGAGGTCGAGCATGTCGTCAGCCGCTCCGATGGCCGCCGCCAGCGCACCTCCGAGCAGCAGAGCGGCGAGCTGGCTCGCCTGCAGCGGGCTGAACAGCCGGATCGTCTCGGTGTTGATGGCCAGGAACGCCAGGACCACCAGGATGAACGTCGTCGCGACCGCGATGCCGCCGCCACGGGGGATCGGGGACGTGTTGACCCGGCGGGCCTCGGGCCGGTCGATCATCTTGTAGCGGAGCACGATCCGGCGGACGATCGGCGTCAGCACGAGCGCCAGCAGCCCTGCCGCGGCGAACGCGATGAGGATCGGACCGACCGTTTCACCGATCTTCGGGATGAACGTCATCGCGACGATCATCGCGGGGTCCGGAGCACCGAGATCGTGCGTCGTCTGAAGGGCGGGTTCGACCTCACGCCGTGGGCAGGCCCGGCACCGGGAACCGTTCGACGATCTCGCGGACCTCGCCCGCGAGTCGGGTCTGCACCGCCGCGTCGTCGCGCTGGCGGATCGCGTCGATGATGATCCGGCCGATCGTCGCGCATCTCGTCCGGGACCGAAGCCGCGCGACGTCGTCGCCGGCGTCCCGATCCGGATGCCCGACGCGGTGTTCGGCGGCAGCTCGTCGAACGGGATCGCGTTCTTGTTGACCGTGATGCCGATCTCGTCGAGCAGGTGCTCGGCCTCCTTGCCGGTCACGCCGAGCGGGGTCACGTCGACCAGCAGCAGGTGGTTGTCGGTGCCGCCCGAGACGACCCGGGCACCGAGGCCGGCGAGCGTCTCGGCCATCGACCTGGGCGTTCTCGACGGTCCGCCGCTGGTCCTCGCGGAACGTCTCCTCGGCGGCCAGCTTGAAGGCGACGGCCTTGCCGGCGATGACGTGCATCAGCGGCCCGCCCTGGATGCCCGGGAACACGTTGCGGTCGACGGACGCCGCGAGGCTGCCCTTGACCGCCGGGAAGTCCGCCGCGTCGACCGACGACGGCAGGTCGGCGCGGCTGAAGATCATGCCGCCGCGCGGGCCGCGGAGCGTCTTGTGGGTGGTGGTCGTGACGATGTCCGACTGCGGGAACGGGCTCGGATGGACGCCGGCCGCGACGAGACCCGCGATGTGGGCCATGTCGATGAACAGCAGCGCGCCGACGCCATGCGCGATCTCGGCCATGCGGTCGAAGTCCCAGATCCGCGGGTAGGCGCTCGCGCCGCCGACGATCAGCTTCGGGCGGACCTCCTTGGCCTGGGCCGCCATGGCCTCGTAGTCGATGCGCTCGGTGTCCTTGCGAACGCCGTACGGGTGGACCTCGTACAGGCGGCCCGAGAAGTTGAGGGCCATGCCGTGGGTGAGGTGGCCGCCGTGGGCCAGGTTCATGCCCATGATCCGGTCGCCGGGCTGGAGCACGCTGAAGTACGCGACCATGTTGGCCTGCGCGCCCGAGTGCGGCTGGACGTTGACGTGCTCAGACGCCCGGGAAGAGCGCCAGGGCACGCTCCTGGGCGAGCGTCTCGGCGATGTCGACGTACTCGCAGCCGCCGTAGTAGCGCTTGCCGGGCAGGCCCTCGGCGTACTTGTTCGTGAGCCAGCTGCCCTGCGCCTCCATGACGGCGGCGGAGACGTAGTTCTCGCTCGCGATCAGCTCGATCTTGTCGTGCTGCCGGCGGCGCTCGCCCTGCATCGCCTCCCACAGGACGGGGTCCACGTCCGCGATCGACTCCAGCGCGACGCCCGCGGCCGGGGAGATGGTCATGGCTCGCCGACTCCTTCCTGCCGGTCCATCGTTCGACCGACACGCCGGCGGCTATCTTCCCACGAACCACTCCGACCCCGACCGACGCGGGCGTCGGCGTGGCGGATCAGGCGGACGCGAGCTCGTGCGGGACGCCGGCCGCGTCGAGGATCCCCGCGAGGCGGGCCGACGGGATCGCGCCCTCGCGGATGATCCGCGGCGCGTCGCCGCTGCAGTCGACGACGGTCGATGCCGGCCCGCCGAGGGCGCGGACCACCGTCGAGGATGAGGTCGATCTCCGCCCCGAGCAGGGCATGGATCTCCGCGGCGTCGCGGCCCTCGGGCTGACCCGAGATGTTGGCCGAGGTCGTCGGAAGCGGGCCGAGCTCGCGCGCGAGGGCGCGCGGCGCCGCATGGTCGGGCACGCGGAGCCCGATCGTCGGCTCCGCCCGCGGTCAATGCGTCGGGCAGCTCGACGTCCGGACGCCGCGGGACGATGACGGTCAGGCCGCCGGGCCAGCAGGCCGCCCCCAGCGGCCGCGGCCGCCGGGCCGATCACCCCGAGCCGGCTCGCCTGCCCGGCGTCGTCGAGCAGGAGCACGATCCCCTTGTCGGGGGGACGCCGCTTCACGCGGAACAGTCGCTCGATGCCGCCGGGCGTGGTCAGCGCGACCGCGATCCCATAGACGGTGTCGGTCGGGATGGCCACCACGCCGCCGTCCCGCAGCGTCTCGACCGCGATCGCGCGGCCCGTCGGATCGTCGGGGACGATGCGGGCGGTCACGACGCCGCGGCTGCGTCGGCCCGCGCCGAGTCCGCCTCGGCCGACAGCCGTCGCGACGCCTCCCGGGCGGAGCCCCGCCCGGCGAGGACGAGCGACTCGATGAGCACGGCCGACGCCCTCCTCCCCCACCGGCGGCGCGATGTACCGGGCGACGGCCCGGACCTCCGCCGGCGCCGACGGCATCGCCGCCCCGTGTCCGACCTCGGCGAGCATCTCGAGGTCGTTCCACTGATCGCCGATCGCGAGCGTGGCACCCAGCGGGATCCGCAGACGGCGAGCCAGCCAGCGGATCGCCCGACCCTTCGAGACGCCCGGGGCGACGAACTCGAGGAACCGCGGGTGGCTGATGGTCACGTCCGCGATGCCGGCGAAGTGGGCCGCCGCGAGCGGCGCCATCTCGGTCGGCAGCGGCGGCTCTCCGACGGCGAGGACCTTGGTCACCGGGATGTCGGATCGAGTCGGCGAGGTCCGGGACCAGCTCGGCGCGGGCACCCATGAACTCGGAGTAGTCGTCGGCCTTGGGGTCATCGGCGCGCAGGATGAACCGCTCGAGGTGATTGAGGTGCGGGTCGAGGCCGTGCGCCAGCGTCCAGGCCACGATCTGGCGGGCAACGACCGCGGGGAGGGGCGTGTGGACGAGGAGCTTGCCGATCCGCGCCGAGCCGGCCGGCGGCATCGCGCGCACGAGCCCGCCCTGGTAGCCGACGATCGGGGCGGTCAGCTCCAGCTCGAGCGCGAAGCGCATGGCGCTCGAGACCATCCGCCCCGTCACGAGCGACACCGCGATCCCGCGGTCGGTCGCGGCGCGGACCGCGGCACGCGTCCGCGATCCGACGACCAGGTCGTCGCCGACGAGCGTCCCGTCGATATCGAGGGCGATCAGGCGGATCGGGAACTCGGGCTCGACGGCCGGCACCGGCCGTGTCGTCACGTCGGCCGCTCCAGCCGGGCGACGCGAGGCAGCCCCGCGAGATCAGGCAGGACCTCGACGCGCCAGTCGGGCAGCGTCGCCGCGACGAGCTCGACGATCGCCTCGCCCTGGTCCGCCCCGATCTCGAGCAGCGCGACCCCGTCGGTCGCGAGGGCCTCCGGCAGCCGTTCGAGGAGCCGGCCGATCACGGCGAGCCCGTCCGGCCCGCCGTCGAGCGCGAGCGCGGGCTCGAAGGAGGCGGCGATCGGCAGACCGGCCAGCGCGTCCGTCCGGACGTACGGCAGGTTAGCCAGGACGATGTCGTATGGATCGACGATCACGGGCGGGAGCAGGTCGGCTTCGAGGAAGGACAGGTGGTCAGCGACGGCGTGGGCGACGGCATTCTCGCGGGCCAGGTCGAGCGCGTCTCCCGAGCACGTCGATGGCCACGGTCGTCACCTCGGCCACGGCGCCGCGACGACGGACCGCCACGAGCAGGGCGATCGCGATGGCCCCCGAGCCCGGTGCCGACGTCGAGCGACGCGGACCGGCGGCGAGCCGATCGGGCGGGCGGCCGCCGCGAGCCGGCGGATCACCTCCTGCTCGGCCAGCTCGACGAGACGCTCCGTCTCCGGGCGAGGGATGAGCGCCCGCGCGTCGACCGTGAACGCCAGTCCGTAGAACTCCTTGAGCCCCCGGATGTACGCGACCGGCTCACCGGCCGCACGCCGGGCGACGGTCTCGCGATAGGCCGCCTCTGCATCGGCGCCCACCGGCGCGTCGGCGTGGGCGATGATCGAGGTCCGGTCGACGCCGATGGCGTGCGCCAGGAGCAGCTCGGCGTCGAGCCGCGGCGATTCCGAGCCGCTCGCCGTCAGTCGGTCGATCCCCTCCCGCAGCAGCTCCCCGACCTGGGTCACGGTCGCGGCGCCGCCATCAGAGCCGGATGGTGACGGCCACGTCACCGACCTTGCGCAGGACCTCGGCGCTCGTCGTTCCCCGCCAGCGGTGGAACAGCAGGTCGACGGACGCCTCGCCGACGCGGAGGTTGGTCAGCGTCACCTTGCCCATCCAGTCGGGCAGGTGCGGATGGCGCAGCTCCAGCTCGCGACGGCCCGCGTGCGCCTGCAGGCCGAGCATCGTCGAGAGGAACAGGAATGAGGACCCCGCGGCCCAGGCCTGTGGCGAGCACGCGACGGGATACGGCACGGGCATGTGGCCCTCGTCGCGGTCGAACCCGCAGAAGAGCTCGGGGAGCCGGTACTCGGGGAACTGCTGGGCGGCCTCGAGGAGCGGGCCGACCAGGCGATTTGCGGCGTCGTCGAAGCCGTAGCGCTTCATGCCCGCGGCGATGAGCGAGGTGTCGTGCGGCCAGACCGTGCCCGGTGTGGTAGCCGATCGGGTTGTAGCCCGGCTGGTCCGACGCGTAGGTCCGGATCCCCCAGCCCGAGAACATCGCGGGCTTCAGGAGGCCGTCGACGACCGCTCGCGCCCGATGGTCGGCGACGATCCCGGTCCACAGGCACTGGCCGGCGTTGGATGCCGACCGCGTCGGCCTGTCGCTTGTCGCGATCGAGGGCGATCGCGTACGTCTCGAGATCGGCCACCCAGAACGCCTCGTCGAATCGGGCGCGCAGCGCGTCGGCCTCGATGTCCAGCCGGATCGCGAGCTCGGTCTCGCCCCGGACGCGCGCCAGCTCCGCCAGCCGGCGCTTCGCGTCGTAGACGTAGCCCTGGACCTCGGCGAGCGCGATCGGCGGCAGGGCCTCGGTCCCCGTTCGGTCGCGGATGGCGTCGCTCGAGTCCTTCCAGCCCTGGTTGAGCAGCCCGCGGGTCGAGCGACGCTCGTATTCGACGAAGCCGTCGCCGTCCCGGTCGCCATAGCGATCGATCCACTCGAGGGCGGCCATCGCATTCGGCCAGAGCCGGTCGAGCAGGCCCCGGTCGCCGGTCCAGTCGTAGGTCGATGCCCAGGAGGATGAGCCAGAGCGGCGTCGAGTCGACCGAGCCGTAGTAGGGGGTCTGGGGCAGCTCCCCGGCCCCGGCCATCTCGCCGGCCCGCAGCTCGTGGAGGATCTTGCCCGGTTCGGCGTCGCGCCAATCGTCCATCTCGGTCGCCTGGTACGCGGCGAGGACCTGGAGCGTCTCGACCGCGAGCTGCGGACGGAAGGCGATGGACTGGATCGCGGTGATGATCGCGTCGCGACCGAAGAGCGTCGCGAACCACGGAACGCCGGCCGCGATGTAGCGCTGGTCCGGTCCCGGTCCGTCGTTGACGAGCAGCCGCAGGTCCGCGACGGACCGCTTCACGACGAGGTTGAACAGGTCGTGATCGCTCTCGACCGTCGTCGTGCCCCGTTCCCAGGCGTGATAGGCGGCCGCGCCCTCGTCGCCGGTCACGGCCGGCGGATCGGGGAACAGCGCGGCCAGGTCGGCGGCCCCGGTCGACACCGCGGCCTTGGCGTCGTTCGTGGACGGGACGGCCCTCTCGGTCGACCAGACCGTCCAGCGGACGGTCGACCGCGGCGCCCGGCTCGAGGGCGAGATCCCAGCAGAGCGCCACGCCGGCCCCGACATCGATCACATCGGTGGTCTCGTTCACGGCCGTCACATCGGTGGCGGGCTGGGAGAACGCGACGTGGGTCGATCGCCGGACCCCGTCGAGACCGTCGTAGCGGAACGTCACCCGGTCCTCGGTCACCGCCACGGGCAGCAGCGTGCCGCGCCCTTCGCGCGGGTAGCCGCGGACCTCGAAGATGTCGGCGCCGTCCGAGCCCAGCTCGAGCTCGAGCGAGAGACGCAGGGGCCGCGACGCGTGGCTGACGATCCGGACGCACTCCTCCAGCGCGCCGCCGGAGATCATCCGGTCGCGCGAGATGCCGATGGTCCGTCCCACGAGCTCGTCGAGCGGATGGACCTTGGCATCGGGGTTGCGGTCGGCGCTCGGGTTCGTCAACTGGATGCGGCCGCGGTAGTTGCCGCCCATCGAGCCCTGGAGCAGGACCGGGCGGACGCCGCCGACGCGCAGGACCGAGCAGGAGATGATCCGCGTGTCGCCGTGATAGATCCCGAGGCCGCGCGAGTCGGGGTGGATGTCGCCGAACGGGTCGGTCAGCTGGAAGGTGTTCCCGTGCTTGAGCACCTGGACCATGCCGAGGTCCGTCGCCCGGGCCACCGGGATCACGCGCGGATCGAAGAACCGGACGCTCGCCGGGTCAGGCCGCGTCATCGGTCCCCGTCAGCCCGGACAGGCGATCGGCCTGGTCCTTCATCTGCAGCGCATCGATGAGCTTGTCGAGGTCGCCCTCGAGCACTCCCGGCACGTCGTGCACGGTCATCCCCGTCAGCCGGTGGTCGGTGACCCGATTGTCCGGGAAGTTGTACGTGCGGATCTTCTCGGAACGGTCGCCCGAGCCGATCATCGAGCGGCGCGCGGCTGAATCCGAGGCGCGCTGGGCCTGCAACTGGAGGTCGTAGAGCCGCGAGCGCAGGACCGCGAGGGCCTTGGCCTTGTTCTTGTGCTGACTCTTCTCGTCCTGGATCTCGACGACCAGACCGGTCGGCAGGTGCGTGATCCGCACGGCGGAGTCGGTGGTGTTCACGGACTGGCCGCCCGGACCGGACGAGCGCTTCACGTCGATCCGCAGGTCCCGGACCTCGTCGATCTCGATCTCGACCTCATCGGCCTCGGGCATGACGATGACCGTCGCAGTCGAGGTGTGCGATGCGCCCGGACGACTCGGTCGAGGGCACGCGCTGGACCCGATGGACGCCGCCCTCGAACTTCAGACGGCTGTAGGCGCCGTCGCCTGCGATCTCGACGATCGCCTCCTTGATCCCGCCGATCCCGGTCTCGTTCTTGGTCATGATGTCGGCCGAGAACTTGTGCTCGTCGGCGTAGCGCAGGTACATCCGGAGCAGCTCGTTCGCGAAGAGGGCCGCCTCCTCGCCACCGGCCCCGGCGCGGATCTCGAGGATGACGTCGCGGCCGTCGTTCGGGTCGCGCGGCAGGAGCAGGACCTTGAGCTCGTCGAGCAAGCGGGCCTCGTCCGCCTCGAGCGGCCCGATCTCGTCGCGGGCCATCGTCCGGATCTCATCGTCCCCGTCGCCCGTGTCGCGCAGCTCGCGCAGGCCGGCCAGCTCCGCGCGGACTGCCTGCAGCCGACGGAAGGCCTCGACCGTCGGGCTCCAGGCGGGCGAGCTCCTGTCCGAGCCGGCGGATCTCGCCGGGATCCGAGGAGACCTCGGGGCGTGCCAACTCTGCCTGGGTGTCGTCGTACTGGCGGGCGACCTCGGAAAGCTTGTCGTCGAGCTCGCTCATGACCCCGAAGGCGGGTCGGTCGGCGCGGGTGCCGGGCTTGGGGCAACGCCCGACCCGCTCGTCGCCGGGGCCGGCAGGTTCGCCAGCCCGAGCACGATCGGCCCCCGCTCGAACATCGTCGACCCGTCCGGCACGGTCTCGCCGTCGGCCGTCAGCGCCTCCTCCATCGACACGATGGCGACTTCGATCATGTCGTCGGTGGGCTGCTTCGTCGTGATCATCTGCACCAACAGGCCCTGGGTACAGCAGGATCTTGACGAGGGGGTTGGCGCGATGTCGCGCCCCGAACTTGAGGATCTCGTAGCCGACCGCCGCGATGATCGGGATGAGCACGATGCGGCTGCCGACCATGAGGAGCGGCTCCTGGCGCCCGACCAGGCTGAACGCGAGGATCGACAGCAGGATCACGACCACAAGGAACTCGGTCCCGCAGCGCTGGTGGGCGGTCGGGTACTTGCGGACCGCGTCGACAGTCAGCGGATCGTCGGCCTCGAGGGCGTGGATCGTCATGTGCTCGGCGCCGTGGTACTGGAAGACCCGATGGATGTCGGGCGCCCGTCCGATGAGCACGAGGTAGCCGAGGAACAGGGCGACCCGGATCAGGCCCTCGACGAGGTGCTGGACGAGCCCGTTCTCGACATTCGAGGTGGTCACGCTCGCGATGAGCAAGGGGAGCAGGAAGAAGACGCCGATCGCCGGCCAGGAAGCGTCAGCCCCAGCATCAGCGCGATCGCGCGCTTGCCGAGCTCGATCCCCTCTTCCTGCGCCTGGACGTTCGCGCTTCGGATGAGCCAGCGCGTGCCGACGATCAGCGTCTCGTACAGGACGACGAGACCGCGAACCAGCGGCATCTTCGACCAGGTCGTGCCGTGGAACCCGGAGTCGAGGCGCTCGGTGGCGAAGACGATCCGGCCGTCCGGCGCGCGCAGGGCCACCGCGATCGCGTCGCGACCGCGCATCAGGACGCCTTCGATGAGGGCTTGGCCGCCGTAGGTGAATCTGGGCATGCCCGGAAGTCTACTGGCCTTGGCGCGCGAGCGGCCCGGGCCGATGGTCCCACCGGGAATCAGAACGGCGGGCCGGAAGCCCGCCGTGAGATCGTGTGTGGCCGGGGAAGGGCCTAGCTGCGGACCTGCCGCTCGAGGCGCTTCTGGAACCGCTCGACCTGGCCGGCGGTGTCGATGATGTTCTGCTTGCCGGTGAAGAACGGGTGGCAGTTCGCGCAGACGTCGACGCGCAGTTCCTCACGGGTGGATCCCACGACCCACTCGGTGCCGCACGAGCCGCAGTGGACCTTGGCCTGGAAATACTTGGGATGGATATCGGGCTTCACGGTGTTTCTCCTCCGACGCCTTCCGTGCAGGGCCATCGCCCCGCCGGTGGTCGCCGGCTCTGGTTCGGTGCTAGGCGGTCGTTGCGGGCGAGGCGGCCTCGGTCGCCTCGATGCGGATGCGCTTCTTGTCCTTCTTGGCATGCTCGAACTTCACGGTGCCCGCGACCGTCGCGAACACGGTGTAGTCCTTGCCGAGCCCGGTGCCCGGGCCGGCGAGGAACGTCATGCCGCGCTGGCGGACGATGATCGAGCCGGCCGTGACCAGCTGGCCGTCGCCGGCCTTGACGCCGAGTCGCTGACCGACGCTGTCGCGGCCGTTCTTGACGCTGCCGCCTGCCTTCTTGTGGGCCATCTCGTCTACTCGTCCTTCTTCGTGGCGCGCGGGCGCTTGGGAGCGGCCGGCTTCGCTTCGGTCTTCTTGGCAGCGGGCTTGGCCGCCGCGGCCTTCGTGGTCTTGGCGTCCGCCGGCTTCGCGTCGGCCTTCTTGGCTGTCGCTGTCGTCTTGGTCGCTGTCGTCTTGGTCGCCGTCGACTTGGTCGCCTTGGCGTCGGTCTTCGCCTCGCCATCCGTGGGCTCGGCCTTGGTCGCGGCCTTCTTCGGCGCCGCCTTCTTCGCGGCCGCTTCCGCCCCGACTGCCAGCTTCGCGGCGAGCTCGGCGTCCTTCGCGGCCTGGGCCGCGGCGGCCTCTTCGAGGTGCTGTCGCTCGGTCTTCGCGTCGCGCTCGGCCTTGGCCGCATCCTTCGCCGCGCTCCGGCCACCGAACGTGATGTCGCTGATGCGCAGGACCGTCAGCTCCTGGCGGTGGCCCTTCTTGACGCGGCTGCGGGCCTTCGGGCGGTACTTGAAGCTGATCGTCTTCTCGCCGCGCATCTGGCGGACGACCTCGGCACTGACCTCCGCGTTCGCGACCAGGGGCCGGCCGATCGCGGCCTCATCGCCGTCGGCGACGAGGAGGACCCGCTCGAGCGTGATCGTCTTGCCGGGCTCGACGTCGAGAAGCTCGACCTGGAGTTCCGTGCCGACCTCGACGCGGTACTGCTTCCCGCCGGTCTCGATGACTGCGTACATGGGTCCTCAGGGCTGGTGATCCACCGGCGGGCGACGAGCACGTGGCGATCGGGAGATGAACATGGGATGACGCTCGGCGCAGGCCGAGACGCGGACGGCGAAGTCTACCGGTCGAACGCCCGAGTGGTCAATCGTGCGGCACGCCCGTCGATCGAAGCGGCGTACGCTGGGCGCATGCCCATTCGCCGGATCGTCGGCATCCTCGCCAGCGTCGCCTTGTTTGCCGTGCCGTTCCTTCTGGTGGTGTTCGTCGTGTCGCGCATCTTCGGGTTCGAGCTACAGGGGAACATCGGCGTCTGGGTCGCGTGGCTCCTCTACCTGATCGTGGTGGCGTGGATCGTCCGGCGGTGGACCGCTCGGACCGGGTCTCGCGAGCTGAAGCCTGCCCTGAGGAACGGGTGACCGGTGATCCTCCCCAAGGTCCGGGATCCGCGGTTCATCACCGTGCGTCGCGGCGGGACCCTCCTGGACGACGATCATCGTCGGCTCGCGGTGTGGGCGGCTGACTGCGCGGAGCACGTGCTGCACCACTTCGAGGCGGCGCGGCCGAAGGATGACCGCCCACGCCGCGCGATCGACCGAGGACGTGCCTGGGCGCGGGGTGAGATCACGTGGGCGGAAGCGCGCACGGCGGGCGGCCATGCAAACGCCGCGGCCAGAGACCTGAGCGGGGCAGCACGGCATGCCGCGTACGCTGCCGGCCAGGCCGCGGCGGTGGGCCACGTGGCGGCCCATGAGCTGGGCGCCGCCGCCTACGCCGTCAGGGCGGCGCGAGCGGCAGCGCCTGAGGTGGAGGGCGAGGCTGCTGGCCGCGTGGAGTGCCTGTGGCAGCGCGCCCGACTGCCCAACGAGATCCGAGAGCTTGTGCTCGACGATCAGCGGCTGCGCAACGCGTTGTGCTGGTTTGCGTTCGACTGCTGACGCGACTCGCTCCGGCCTCCGCCACGCCGCCGTGCGACCGGCCCTGCGTCACGCCGGTCGGGCCAGGCCCGGGGTCGCCTCCTCCAGCCGCGCGACGAACGCCGCGATCCGGCCCGCCACCTCGTCGCGGCGCCACTCGCGGTACATCTGGTGGTCGAGGTCGCCCAGTTCCTCGACGTGGACGTTGCCGAGGCGAAGCTCCCGGGCGAGGGCGCGTGAGCAGCGGTTGCGCAGGTACTCGAGGCCGTCGTCGCCCTCGGCGAAGAGCATGGCGACGGGTGTGCGCCGGCCGCGCAGCGCGGCCATCCATCGCGTGGCCATCGGCCGGATGCCGACGAGATCGAGCGCGGACCAGACGCCGTACCGACCGCCGAGCGCCTCACGCTCCCGTTGGCGCGTGCGCCGTGCCCGCGTCTGCGGGATCGTCGCCTCGACCGGACAGCCGAAGTCCCAGTAGAGCTGCGGGTTGATCGCCACGATCGCGTCGACCCGTGTTTCCTGGGCGGCCCGCATCGCGAGCCAGGCTCCCGCGCAGAGGCCGGCGAGGACGACCCGGTCGAATTCCCCGCGCAACGCGTCGGTCAGCGCGATCGTGTCATCCAGGCAGTGGCGGTCATAGGGTCTCCCCGGCGCGTGGCCGTCGTCCGGGCTCTCGCCCCAGCCCCGGAAGTCGACCCGCAGCGTGGCATGCCCCAGGGCCGTGATCGCCCGGGCGTAGTCGACCCACGCCCGGCCCGGCCCGACGTGTGGCTCCGAGCCAGAGTTCAGGAACACCACGACCGTCGAGGGTCGATCCCCGATCGGGTCACCCCGGACCGCCGTGAGCGACGCGACCTGCGTCACCGTCTCGCGGATCGTCCCGAACGTGCCGGCGATCTCGGCCGCGCCGCGAAGCGATGGCGGGTCCGAACGCTCGGTCGGCGGCGCGTCACCGATCCAGTCGACGATCGACTCGACGATCGCGATCGGGACCACCGCCTCCTCGGTCGGGGCGTCGAGGGCGGTCTCGACCCCGGGCAGGCTCAGCACGTCGACCGTGGCGCCGAGCGGGCGGACGCGATCGGCCAGCGCGTCCAGCGGCTGCTCGGGCCGGCCCACGAGCAGGATCCGGGGCGCCGGCGCGGTCTCGATCGACTTGAGGTCGAGGGCTCCCAGCGCCGCCGCGGTCTCCTGCGACACGACGAGCCCGGCGTTGACGATCGCCCCCTCGACCCCCGGGACCGGGAGGCCCAGCATCTTCAGCGACCTCGCGAAGGTCCGCCCGGATTCGACCGGGACCCAGGCGGCGATCGCATCGACGCCGAGGCCAGCGCCGTCCAGCATCGCCAGGAGACCGCCGAATTGAAATCCCACGAGCGAGACGCGGTCGTACCCGCGGGCTCGCATCTCGGCGACCGCGTGGGCGAGGCTGGCGCGCCAGGCGTCGACCCGACCCGGGTCCCAGCGCTCGCCGCTCGAGTCGCCGAGCCCGTCGTAGTCGAAGCGAAGGACGGCGTGGCCCCGATCCGCCAGGCGTTCTGCGAGCGTCCGCAGCGTCCGATGCGTCGACCACCACTCGTAGCCGATCGGTCCCGCGATGACCACACCGTGACGCGTCGGGGCGTCGGGCTCTGACCACCACCCGGCAAGGGGTCGCTCCTCGGGTCCGAACCAGGCGCCCTGGGCCTCGCGCGCGTTCATGCTCCCGATGGTACGGAACCTGTCCGCACCGGGTGGTCGGGGCGGTGCGCGGACGCGCCGCCTCACCGTCGCGCGCGAGCCCCTATTCGAGCTCGTCGCCCAGGACGAGCCGCTCACGCACGATGCTTGTCGCCACGAGGGGGCGACTCAGCCGATCCGCCAGCGCCGCGACCACCTCCTCGGGGCGGCCCGTGCCGAGCGACGGATGGATCCGCGTCCTGGTCCGGACGACGACCGGTGACCCGTTCGCTGCGACATCGATGGACACCAGCAACGGCCGGAGGTCGTAGTCGACCGATCCGCCGCCCTTCTCGCGCTGACGCGGCAGGGCCGTCGCCGCGAGCAGAGCCCGTCCGGCCTCGGCGACCTCCGCGGCCGCAACCCCGTCCCCTCCCTCGAGGTCGATCCGATAGTCGGCCGCGGCGACCAGACCGGCCAGCGCCGGACCGCCGAGCCACACGTCCGAGAGGTCGATGAGCCGCCAACCGACGGGCAGGACCGGCTCGAGGGCCTCCCAGACCCGCCAGCGCGGCCAGCGCTCGGCGAGGACCAGGTCGATGAGCTCCGCGTCGGCCGTCATCCCGATCGGCAACGGCGCGCCGAACGACAGGCGTGGCCTCGGCGGGTCGGACGGCCCGGGCACGGCGGGCAGTCCCGAGGCCTCCACGGCGGTCGCCCACGCATCGGCGACCTCGCGTTGGGGCACGGCATCCGCCCCGGGTCCACGACCCACCACGAGCCGCCAACGCTGCCGCGGCTCGACGACAGCGACTCGCGGCGACTCGGGATCGGGGCCCACGTCTGCTAGTCTGCGGCACCATGAACGAGCCCGCGCGGCCCGGACCGGACGCCGCCGAGGGGCCGGGGTCGGCCGGCTGGGTCGCCTCGCTGCCGCCACCGCCGTTCGTCGTGAAACCCGACGACGGCTCGCCGCCGCGCTTCGCACCGTGGTCCCCGCGCGTCGCGGTCCTGCTGGTCGCGGCGATCGTCGTCGGCATCCTGCTGTGGATGGCGCGCGACAGCGTCCGGCCGTTCGTCGTCGGCCTGTTGCTGGTCTACCTGCTGGACATGCCGGTCCGCTGGCTCGTGCGGCGGGGTCTGCGACGATCGCTCGCGATCGTGCTCGTGTACGTGGCGACCGTCGTGGTCGTCGTCGAGTTCCTGGCCCTGACGCTGACGCCGTTGGTCAACGAGATCCTGCGGTTCATCGAGGACTTCCCGAAGCTCGCCGAGTCGCTGAACGCGCGACTCCAGGACCTGACCGAGCTGTACTCACGACTGGAGATCCCGCCGGCCATCCGCGACTGGATCGACGGCCTCATCGCCGGGATCGGGCAGGGCGGGGAGGTCGGCGCCGGGATGGATCTCTCATTCCTCCTGCCGCTGGTGACCGGCGCGGGCAGCCTGATCGGCGCGATCTTCGGCTACGTCCTCCTGCCGGTCTGGGTCTTCTACCTGCTCAAGGACCGGGTCAGCCTCGCCGCCTCGTTCGACAAGGCCCTGCCGGCGACCTGGCGCTTCGACACCATGGTGGTCCTGCGCAGCGTCGAGCGCGTCCTGAGCCAGTGGGTCCGCGCCCAGTTCGTGCTCGGAGTGACGGTCGGCGTCTTCACGTTCATCGGCCTGCTCATCCTGAGCCGGTTCGTGGACCCGATCTTCGGTCGCTACGCGATCCTGCTGTCGGTCACGGCCGGCATCCTCGAGCTGCTCCCGATCATCGGCCCGATCATCTCGGCGGTGCCCGCGGTGCTGCTGGCGGCGACCGCCGGACCCGAGTCGGTGATCGCGGCGCTGATCCTCTACACGCTGGTCCAGCAGGTCGAGAACAACGTGCTCGTGCCCAAGATCCAGGGCGATGCCGTCGAGCTGCATCCCGCCGCGGTCATGTTCGCGATCATCATCGGCGGTGCGCTCGGAGGCCTGGTCGGGGCGATCCTTGCGCTGCCCGTCGCCGCGGCCGGCCGCGACGTGGTGCGCTACCTGTTCCGGCGCGTTGGACCGGATGACGACCCGGCGTCGCTGGCCGACATCGTCCGCGGCGTCGGGATGGCCCCGGACCCGGTCGCCCAGCGGGCAGCGTCCGCGGGGCCCGGGGCGCCCGCCGGCCCCGCTGCCGCACCGGGCGAGATCGGCACGGCCGATGCCTGACCGGATCGATCCCTACAAGACGCTCCAGGTCGACCCGGAGGCCGAGGACGAGGTCATCCAGGCCGCATATCGACGACTCGCGCGCAAGTACCACCCGGACGTGGCCGGCGGTGATGCGGCCGAACGGATGGCGGCCATCAACGCGGCGTGGGCGCTCATCGGCGAGCCCGAGGCACGGCGCCGATACGACGGCGACGAGGCGATCCGCGCACACGCCGCCGAGACCGAGCGACGGGCCTGGGCATCGGCCCCGAAGGAACCCGAGCGGCCGGCGAAACCCGAGCAGTCCGGTGGGCCGGCGAAGCCGGGCGGCGCCGCCGGTCCCCCGCCGACGCCGCCCCGACCGCCCGAGGAGGTGTCCCGCGACTGGACCTCGGGCCGGTCGTCATTCGGTGGCGGGTACGAGGCCTCGATGCATGAGCCCGATGGTCTTGGAGCCGCGGGCACGCCGCCTGGGAATCCGTCGGGAAGCGTCCTCAACTTCGGGCGGTACGCCGGCTGGTCGCTCGGCGAGATCGCCCGGCAGGACCTCGAGTACATCGAATGGCTCGACCGCGCGCCGATCGGTCGCCAGTACCGCGACGAGATCGACGGCATCCTGAGGCGCACCGGACGGCGGCAGTCCGCCGACGCCGAGGCGACCGACCGCCGCGGGCTGTTCCGCCGCCGCTGAGTCGTGCCGGCGGGTGGCCGGCCTCAGTCGGACGGTGACGCTGAAGCGCGGGCATGACCTCGCAGGTTCGACCGTGCGGGTGGCGCTAGCCACCTAGTCGTGCGTATCGCCGGTCAGCCGATCGCGGGGCGCGTCACCACTCGGCGCGGTTCTGCCGGACGTTGATGCTCTGGAGGATCCCGAGTCCGAAGGCCATGCTCACAAGCGACGCGCCGCCGTGCGTCACGAACGGGAGCGGGATGCCGGTGATCGGCATCACGCCCATGACCATCCCGACGTTGACGATCAACTGGAACAGGATCATCGAGGCCAGGCCCGCGGCGAACATCGTGCCGAACGGGTCCCGCGAACGCCAGCCGGCCGCGAGGATCCGCCACAGCAGCAGGAAGAACAGCGCGAACACGACGACACCACCGATGAACCCGAGCTCCTCGGCCAGGATGGCGAAGACGAAGTCCGTGGTCTGGACCGGCAGGAAGTCACCCTGGGCCTGCGTGCCGTTCGTCAGGCCCTTGCCCATCCATCCGCCAGAGCCCACGGCGATCTGCGCCTGGTACAGCTGGTACCCCGAGCCCTTGATGTCCGGGCTGGTGTCGAGGAACGACAGCAGGCGCTGCTTCTGGTAGTCGAGGAGGATGTACGTCCAGGCGATCGGCACGAGCGCCGCGACACCGGTCGCCAGGGCCGCCAGCCACTTCAGGCTGGCCCCGGACATCCAGAGCATGCCGGCCAGGATCGCGGCGAACACGAGCGACGTCCCGAGGTCCGGCTGGAGCGCCACGAGCGCAAGCGGCGGCCCGACCAGCAGGCAGGCACCGACGATCGACGCGAGCGAGTCGAGGCGACCCTGGCGTGCCGCGAGGTAATTCGCGAGGACGATGATCATGAAGATCTTGGCCAGCTCGCTGAACTGGAACGTGAACGGCCCCAGTGCGATCCAGCGGGCCGAGTTGCCGACGCCATCGCCGATGAGCAGCGTCAGCACGAGCAGCCCGAGCTCCAGCGCGTAGAGCGGCCACGCGAGCGTCTTCAGCCAGCGATAGTCGAACGCCGTCGAACCGATGAAGACGACGACGGCGATGCCCGCCCACATGAGGCCGCGGGTGAAGACCGTCTGCGTCTCGAGCGTGAGCTTGCCGTTCTCGACGCTGTTCGTGTAGGCCATGACGAGCCCGATGGCGGCCAGCAGCCCGGCATAGGTCACGAGCTGCAGGTCGAAGGCGCGCCATACCGCCCCGACGGACTTGGCCGCCCAATCCGTGATCCGTGCTGGTTCGGCTCGGATGACGCCCATCACTCGGTCCTGAAGAAGTTGCCGCGTTCCATGAGGTCGAAGTTGCGGTAGTCCTTCTTGATCCCGAAGTGGAGCTGGTAGAAGTACTTCACGACTTCGGTGCCGGCGTTGCCCTTGGTTCGGGAGTCATACATGAACGCCATCGCGATGAGGGGCGAGTCGGTCTTGTCGAACGAGCCGTGATAGGCGTCCTTCGGCACCCAGCCGACGAACCAGGAGTGATAGGGGAGGCGGCCGCGTCGGTCCCGGTTCCCGAATTCGGCCGTGCCGGATTTGCCCGCGATCTTGATCGGCATGTCGACGAGGTTGTAGGTGTGCCGCAGCAGCACTGTGCTCCGTGCGGCATTCCGCATCGTCCGCAGGACGCTCGCCTTCGCCTTGAGCTTGCGGATGAGCTTCGGCTTGAACTCTCGGACGACCGCGCCGTCCGCCCCGACCACCTCGCGAACGACTTGCGGCTCATAGAGCTTGCCGCCGTTCGCCAGTGCGGCGTAGGCATTGATGAGCTGGATCGGGGTGACGTTGTCGTAGCCCTGCCCGATGCTCGCCTGATACGTCTCGCCGGGGAAGATCTTGGCGCCCAACGTGGCCTGCTTCCACTCGTTGGTCGGCACGGTGCCCGACACCTCGCCCGGAAGGTCGATGCCGGTCGGCTTTCCGAAACCGTACTGGTTCGCCCAGTAGCCAAGTCGATCGATGCCGAGCATGCCGCCGACCGTGAAGAAGTACGTGTCGCTCGAGTGGCCGAACCCGCAATAGATGTCGCACGGACCGAACCCACGATGGTTCCAGTCGTAGTACTTGGTGGCACCGATCGTCAGGAAGCCCTTCGTCGCGATCTGGGTCGTCGCGGCGATCTTCTTGTCGGCCAGGCCACCGGTGCCGGCGACCAGCTTGTACGTGGATCCAGGCGGATAGTGCGCCTGGACCGCGTGGTTCAGGAGCGGCAGATCCTTGTTCTTGACGAGCTTGGTGAATTCCTTGGTGCTGATGCCGCGAGCGAAGGCGTTGTTGTCGTAGGTCGGCAGGCTGACCATCGCGAGGACCTCGCCGGTCTGCGGGTTCATGACGATGAACACGCCGCGCCTGCTGCCGATCGCCTTGATGCCCCACTTGAGGGCCTTCTCGGCCTCCTTCTGGATCTTGGTGTCGATCGTGAGCTTGAGCGAGTCGCCCGGCTTTGCGAGTGATTCGGTCGCGAGGACCTGCGTCTTCTGGCCTCGGGCGTTGCGTTCGACCCGCTCGGTGCCGTACACGCCACGGAGCGCGGTCTCGTACGAGGACTCGACACCGGCCTTGCCGAGCAGGTCGTCGGGCTGATAGCCCTGATCCCGGAGGACCGTCAGTTCCTCGGCGGAGACCGGTCCCGTGTAGCCCAGGATCTGCGACATCAACGGGCCGTCGGCGTACTCGCGTCGGGCCTCAACCACGATCTCGACGCCGGGGAGCTGCGACGACGACTCCGCGATGAGCCTCGCCGTGTTCTCATCGATGTCGTCGGCGATCCGAACGAGGTCGAAGGACGAGCCGGGATTGCTGTCGATCGCCGTGTTGATGTCCGCCGGGTCCATCCTGACCATCGCCGCGAGCCGATCGACGACCTCCGGGCGGAACTCCAGCGGCAGATCGGCCGGCCGAAGCTTGACGGCGAACGTGGGGACGTTGGTGACGAGCGGTCGCCCGGCACGGTCGTAGATGAGGCCGCGGGTCGACGGGATCGACTCGAGGACGGTCCGATTCGCAGTCGCGAGGGTCGTGAACTCGCCGCCGTTGACCACCTGGAGATAGAAGAGCCGGGCCGTCAGACCGCCCATCGCGAGCACGATGGCGATCCCGAACACGAGGAAGCGCGACAACCGGCGCGAGGCGGGCTCCCGCCGGCCGTCGAGATACGTGTTCACCAGTCGACCCGCTCGACCTGGACGCGATGGTCGTGGATGGACACCGCCAACGGTCCGAGGAGCGTGGCCAGCACGGCGTCATACGCGGCTGGCGGCAGGATCACGCTCAACGGATCCGCGACCGGGAGCGGCGCACGAAGGGCACTGAAGAGTGCGAACAAGGCCATCGAATACACAATGCTCAGAACGAAGGTGGCGATGATCGGAGCGATCGGCCGAACCCGCGAGAAGATCCGTGCGAAGACGGACGCCCCGCCCACGCAGAGCAGGAGCGCGAACGCCGTCGATCCGAGTGGTCGTTGTGCCAATACATCAAGTGCGAGCCCTCCAACGAAGGCCCAGACAAGTCCTGCGTCCAACCCGATCGCGATCGTGACGATAAGGCCCAACACGAGCACCAGGTGCGGCTGGACCCCTCCGACGCGAAGGTACGTGGTCACGGTCAGTTCGAACAAGGCCGCCACCGTCGCACCGACTGCAGCGAGCAGCAGGGTCATTGAGCGTCGATCCTCGGCATTCGTCCGAAGGTCGCGCGCCCGCCTCCACGGCGTCTCGACGCGATCGATTCGGCGGCGACGTCTCGGGGGAGTATCCCACGGACCCTCAGGAGCGGCAACGGGGCGGTCCCAAACCCCGATGAGGCGTCGATTGCAAGAGCCTCCGAGGACGGTCTAGGCGTGAGCGCGGTTGTTTCACGTGAAACAGGCAACGGGCAAGGGACTCAGCGGACTCAGGTGTTTCACGTGAAACGGCATCTCGGCGTCTCGGCCGCGCACGAACCCATGCTTCACGTGAAACATCCCGCGGTGAGCGTCAGATGGTCGGGGGTGAAGCCGCACATGCGACGATGACACCCGATCCGCCCGAGCCGAGGTCAAACCGCTTCCGATGGTAGAATCAGAGCACCGTGAGAGTCTTCGGGGCAGGTCACTGAGTGGGCCGAACGATCGCCTGTGCGAACCAGAAGGGCGGCGTCGGCAAGACCACGACGGTGGTCAATCTCGCGAGCTATCTCGCGCTCGCTGGTGAGCGGGTCCTGGTCATCGACCTGGATCCACAGGGGAACGCGACGAGCGGCCTGGGACTCGACAGGACGACGTTCGAATTCTCGATCTACGACGCCATCGTCGACGAGATGCCGCTCGAGCCGATCATCGTGCGTGGACCGCTCGGCATGGATGTCGTCCCTTCGGCCGTCGCTCTCGCGGGCGCCGAAGTGGAGCTGGCACCCGTCGAGGCACGAGAGCGGCGACTCGCAACGCTCATTCGACCCATCGCCGATCGCTACGACTTCATCTTCATCGATTGCCCGCCGTCACTCGGGCTCCTCACCGTCAATGCCCTGACCGCCGCCGGTTCTGTGCTGATCCCGCTCCAATGTGAGTACTACGCCCTGGAGGGACTGACCCAGCTGCTTGCCACCGTCAATCTCATTCGCGACAACCTCAACCCCGATCTCGAACTCGAAGGCGTCCTGCTGACGATGTACGACAGCCGGACGAATCTGTCGGCCGATGTGGCTGCAGAAGCGCGACGACACCTGGGACCGTCGATCTTCGACACCGTCGTCCCGCGCAGCGTCCGGCTTTCCGAAGCGCCAAGCCACGGCCAGCCGATCGCCGTGTACCGGCCCGACTCCGCCGGGGCAGCGGCCTACCGCGCGCTGGCCGACGAGTTCCGGCGGCGCTCGGATCGTGACGGCCGGGCCCTGAACGATGTCGCCGGACCACCCGCGGTGCCCGCGGACAGCCTCGAAGAGATGGTGTCATGACCGTGCGATCCGAACGATCGGCGAGCCTCGGCCGCGGCCTCGCGTCGCTGATCCCGCAGCGCCACGCCGGGCACCCAGGGCCGATCGAGATCCCCACGGCCCGGATCCGAATGAACCCGCATCAGCCGCGCAAGCGGGTCAACGACGCTGCGCTGGCGACGCTCACCGCCAGCATCGCCGAGCACGGCATCATCCAGCCGATCCTCGTGACCGAGACCATCGATGGCTACCAGCTCGTCGCCGGCGAACGACGGCTGCGCGCGGCGATGGCCGCCGGCCTCGATCGGATCCCGGCCGTGGTCCGCCAGCTTGCCGACCGTGAGCAACTCGAGCTGGCCCTCGTCGAGAACCTCCAGCGCGAGGACCTCGACCCGATCGAGGCCGCGAACGCGTATCGCCAACTGATCGATGTGTTCGGCTTCACGCATGAGCAGCTCTCCGAACGCGTCGGGAAGGCTCGCTCAACGGTCGCGAACACGTTGCGGCTGCTCGAGATGGCGCCGAACGTCCAGGCGGCGATCGCGGACGGCACGTTGACCGAGGGTCACGCCCGCGCGCTCGGCGGTCTGCCGCCCGAGGTGCACGAGCGGGTCCTCGACAGCGTCGTGGGGCAGGACCTGTCGGTCCGACAGACCGAGGAGCTCGTGCGGCGGATGCGCGAACCGCGCCCCGAGGCGACCACCGGCCCGAAGCGGAACCCCGATCCCGATCTGGAACGGGTGGAGGAGGACCTGCGGCGCGCGCTGGGAACCAAGGTCAGCCTCGCCAAGTCGCGACGGGGCGGCCGCATCGTCATCGAGTACTACAGCGACGAGGAACTCGGGCGTCTCTACGACCGCCTGACCGGAGGGACCGCGTGACCGAGGAAGCCAGGAGGCCGGACGGGGACGGGGCACGGCCCACACCCCGCAAGCGAGCGAAGGCCGGCGGGTCTGACTACACCGCTGCCAGCATCCAGGTCCTCGAGGGACTCGAGGCGGTCCGCAAGCGACCTGGGATGTATATCGGCTCGACCGACGAGCGGGGCCTCCACCACCTCGTGTGGGAGGTCGTCGACAACTCCATCGATGAGGCGATGGCCGGTCACGCCAAGCGCATCACGGTCACGATCAAGCGGGACAGCGAGGTCATCGTCGAGGACGACGGCCGCGGCGTGCCCGTCGGCAAGCACTCGACCGGCAAGGACGCGCTCGAGGTCGTGCACACGGTCCTGCACGCCGGCGGCAAGTTCGGCGGCGGGGGGTACAAGGTGTCTGGCGGCCTCCACGGCGTGGGCGTCAGCGTCGTCAACGCGCTGTCGGCGTGGATGCGCGTCGAGTCGGCGCGTGACGGGCACGTCTGGGCGCAGGAGTACGAGCGCGGGAAGCCGCGGGGCCCGGTCAAGAAGATCGCGCCGCAGGCCAGCCGTCGCGGGACTACGACCAGATTCCGCGCCGACCCGGAGATGTTCGAGACGATCGACTACTCGTTCGAGACCATCAGCCAGCGCCTGCGCGAGTCCGCCTATCTCAACAAGCGGGTCTGGATCACGCTGATCGACGAGCGGAACGACCGGGAGCGCTCGTTCTACTTCGAGGGCGGCCTGCAATCGTTCGTGCGGCATCTCAATCGCCGCAAGGAGGTCCTGCACCAGCGGCCGATCTATGTCGAGCGCCGCGAGGGCTCCACGGCCGTCGAGGTCGCCCTCCAATACAACGACTCGTACACGGAGAACGTGCTCGCGTTCGCGAACAACATCAACACCGTCGATGGCGGCACGCACATCACCGGCTTCCGGGCGGCCCTGACGAGCTCGCTCAACGACTGGGCGCGCCGTGCGAGCGTGCTCAAGGATTCGGATACGAACCTCTCCGGCGACGATGTCCGCGAAGGCCTGACGGCCGTCATCAGCGTGAAGCTGACCGATCCGCAGTTCGAGGGCCAGACCAAGGCCAAGCTCGGCAACGCCGAGGTGAAGGGCCAGGTCCAGACGGCCGTGTCGGACAGCCTGGGCCAGTACCTCGACGAGAACCCGAACGACGGCCGGCGCATCATCGAGAAGTGCCTGACGGCGGCCCGGGCGCGCGAGGCGGCCCGCAAGGCGCGCGACCTCGTCATCCGCAAGGGAGCGCTGGATGGCATGTCCCTGCCGGGCAAGCTCGCCGACTGCCAGGAGCGCGACCCGGCTCGGAGCGAGCTGTATCTCGTCGAGGGCGACTCGGCCGGCGGTTCGGCCAAGCAGGGCCGCGACCGCCGCTTCCAGGCGATCCTGCCGCTGCGCGGGAAGGTCCTCAACGTCGAGAAGGCACGGTTGGACAAGATCCTCTCGAGCGAGAATGTCCGGCCGCTGATCATCGCGCTCGGGGCCGGCATCGGCGACAGCTTCGACCTCACGAAGCTGCGCTACCACCGGATCATCATCATGACCGACGCCGACGTCGATGGCGCCCACATCCGGACGCTCCTGCTGACGCTCTTCTACCGACACATGCCCGAGGTCATCGAGGCCGGCTACCTCTACGTGGCCCAACCCCCGCTGTACCGCGTGAGCACGGGCAAGGTGACGCGCTACGCGCAGTCCGAGAAGGAACGCGAGCGGATCATCAAGGAGTTCAACGTCAAGAACCTGTCCGTGCAGCGGTTCAAGGGCCTCGGCGAGATGAACGCCGACCAGCTGTGGGCGACGACGATGAACCCGGAGACGCGAACGCTGCTTCGGGTCAACTCCGAGAACGCGGCGGTCGCCGACGAAGTGTTCACGATGCTCATGGGCGAGAAGGTCGGGCCGCGCAAGGACTTCATCAAGACCGAGGCTCGCAAGGTCCAGAACCTTGACATCTGACGTCCGCGACGTCCGCGTCTCCCCGACCGCGCGCTTCGAGTTCGCGCCGCATCACTGCTTCGGGTGCGGCACGCTCAACGCGAACGGGCTGCAGATGCCCCTGCACCTTGGATCGGGGCGGTCGTGGGCGGAGCTGCGCCTCGATCGTCGGTTCGAGGGCTGGGAAGGCGTCGCCCACGGTGGCATCGTCGCGACCATCCTCGACGAGGTGATGGCCTGGGCCCTCGTGGCCGGCGACGACTGGGGTGTCACGGCCCGGATGACGGTCACGTTCCGGAAGCCCGTGCCGATCGACACGTCGATCCGTGCCGACGGCTGGGTCACACGAAAGCGCCGCCGGCTGGTCGAGACGGCCGGGCGCGTCGTCGACGCGGCGACGGGCGTCGAGCTCGCAACGGCCATCGGGACGTACCTCGCCGCGGATGCCGAGCGCAAGGAGGAGCTCCGCGAGCGCTACGGGTTCCGGCTCCTCGACCACGGACCGGGACGACCGCTGCGACCAGTATGCCCGAGACGGTGGACGCACGCCCGTGAGCCAGACCGCCACGGCCCCGAGCAAGCCGCCCGCGAGCGAGGTGACCTCCCGGGCTGTCGCATTCGTCGCCGAACACAAGCCCGCCGCCGAGGGCCTCGGTGCCAGCCTGGCCGACCTGATCAACGACCCCGCGGCGTTCGCGAGCACGCTCACGCGAGGTCTCGGACAGCTTGCCGACCCCGAGTACCTCGCGGGCCAGCAGCGTGTCGCCCCCGGTATCGGGCCGGTCCACGGCGTCCGGTGGCCGCTGATCGCGGCGGTCTCGCGCGGCTTCCGCAACGCGACGCGACAGGAACGGCCGACCCCCCTGCTGTTCGTCGCCGACCGCCTGTTCGCCGAACGGGAGCTCGAGGCGCGCTGGTTCGCGCACGGGCTCCTGGAGCGCACGCTGCCGGTCGAGACCGAGCGGACCTGGCAGCTCCTCCGCCGAGCGGCGCGCGAGGCCGGCGACTGGATCACGGTCGACGATCTCGCCCATCCCTACGCGAAGGGCATCGCGGCCGAGCCATATCGATGGGCCGAACTGGAGCAGCTCGTGTTCTCCCCGTCGCGCTGGGAGCGACGGCTCGTCGGCTCGACGATCGCGACGATGACCCACGTGGACCGACGGCGCGGCCGCGATCCGATGATCGCGCAGCGCGCCCTGCCCCTCCTCGGCCAGCTCATGGGCGACGCTGAGCCGGACGTGCAGAAGGCCTTGTCCTGGGCATATCGCTCCCTGGCCCCGATCGACCCGACCGCCACGACCGACGCCCTTCGGGCGGAGACAGACCAGGCCGCCGCGAGCGGGGACGGCCATCGGGCCTGGGTGATCCGCGACACGCTCGCGAAGCTGGACCCGTTGGTCGCGGACGAGCTCCGTGCCCGGCTGGCCGGCATCCGCAAGCGAGCTGACGCCCCGACAACATCGATCGCGGCCGAGACCGCGGCGCGTTTCGGGGACCTGCCCGACCCCACCACCCACCCCGAGCCGCCGCTCGCATGACCCGTTCTTCGGAGGAGTAGCGCAACGTGACCGACGACCTCGGCGATATCCGGGCCATCCGCATCGAGGACGAGATGCGGACGAGCTACCTCGACTACGCCATGAGCGTGATCGTCGCCCGTGCGCTGCCCGACGTCCGCGACGGCCTCAAGCCCGTCCATCGCCGGATCCTCTACACGATGGGCGACATGGGGCTGTCTGGGAACAGCTCCTTCCGCAAGTGCGCGGCGATCGTCGGCGAGGTGATGGGCAAGTACCACCCGCACGGCGACCAGTCGATCTACGACGCACTGGTCCGGCTCGCGCAGGACTTCTCGATGCGCTACCCGCTCGTCGACGGGCAGGGCAACTTCGGCTCGGTCGACGGGGACGACGCCGCGGCGATGCGCTACACGGAAGCGCGCCTGACGCCGATCGCCTCCGAGATGCTCGCCGACATCGACAAGGAGACCGTCGACTTCGAGGACAACTACGACGGCACGCAGAAGCAGCCGACGGTCCTGCCATCGAAGCTGCCGAACCTGCTCATCAACGGCTCCTCGGGCATCGCGGTCGGCATGGCGACCAACATCCCGCCGCACCACCTCGGGGAGATCTGCGACGCGACGATCGCCCTCATCGACGACCCCGAGCTCACCAGCGACGACCTGTGCAAGTTCGTCCACGGCCCGGACTTCCCGACGGCCGGCACGATCTTCCGCTACGAGCGGCAGCGCAACGCGCTGACCGGCGAGTGGGAGACGGTCGATGCCATCCGGCAGATGTATGCGCACGGCCGGGGCCGGGTGATCATGCGCGCCCAAGTCGCCTTCGAGGAGGTCCGCGGCGACCGGACCGCGATCATCGTCACCGAGCTGCCGTACCAGGTGAACAAGGCGAGCCTGCTCGAGAAGATCGCGGACATGGTCAAGGAGAAGCGCATCGACGGGATCGCGGACCTGCGCGACGAATCGGACCGCGACGGGATGCGCATCTATGTCGAGATCAAGCGCGACGCGAACCCGCACAAGGTGCTGAACAACCTGTTCAAGCACACGCCGATGCAGCTCGCGTTCAACATGAACATGCTCGCGCTCGTCGACGGCCAGCCGCAGACGCTGCCGCTCCGTGGCGTCCTCGTCCACTACATCGAGCATCGGCGCGAGATCGTCCGCCGGCGGACCGAGTTCGACCTCGGCAAGGCGCGCGCCCGGGCGCACATCCTCGAGGGCCTCAAGATCGCGCTCGACAACCTCGACGCGGTCATCAAGACGATCCGTGAGTCGCCCGACGTCGACGACGCCCGGTCGAACCTCATGAAACGGTTCGATCTCTCCGAGCTCCAGGCCCAGGCCATCCTCGACCTCCGGCTGGCCCGCCTGGCCGCACTCGAGCGACAGAAGATCGAGGACGAGTACCTCTCGGTCATCCAGCTCATCGCCGAGCTCGAGGACATCCTCGCGAACCCGGCACGGGTCCTGTCGATCATCAAGGATGAGCTCACGGAGCTGAAGAAGAAGTACGCCGGCGAGCGCCGGACGCGCGTCGCCGACGACTCGAGCCGTGAGATGACCGACGAGGACCTCATCGCCGACGAGGACGTCGTGGTGACGATCTCCGGGCGGGGCTACATCAAGCGCCAGCCGGTCGACACTTACCGGCGCCAGCACCGCGGCGGCAAGGGGATCATCGGCCACGTCACGCGGGAGGAGGACGCCGTCGAGCACCTGCTCGTGGCAAACACCCACCACTGGGCGTTGTTCTTCACGAACCGCGGGCGGGTCTTCAGCGCCAAGGTCCACGCGATCCCCGATGCCAGCCGCCAGGCCAAGGGCATCCCGATCATCAACCTGCCCGGCGTCCAGGTGGAATCGGGCGAGGTCCCGATGGCTACGATCATGCTCCAGGACTTCACGCCGGGCTCGTACCTCGTGCTCGCCACCCGCAAGGGCATCGTCAAGAAGACGCCGCTCGAGCAGTTCGAGAAGGTGCGCTCCTCCGGGATCCGCGCGATCACGATCCGTGACGACGACGAGCTCGCCTGGGTCGACGTCTCGACGGGCAAGGACGACGTGATCATCGCCACCGCAAAGGGCAAGATCGCCCGGTTCGCCGAGACCGAGGTGCGGCCGATGGGCCGTGACGCGGCCGGCGTCATCGGGATCCGGCTCGCCCGCCAGGGTGACGCGGTGGTCGGGATGAACGTCGTGGAGCCCGACGCGGACATCCTCGTGCTCACCGAGACCGGCTACGGCAAGCGCGTCCCGCTGACCGAGTTCCGGCGCAAGCACCGCGGCGGCCAGGGCGTCGGGCTGATCTCGCTCGAGGGTCGCAAGACCGGCGACGTCGCCGCGGTCCAGCAGGTCACCGAGGCGGACGAGGAGCTGCTCCTCATCAGCGCCGGGGGCCAGGTCATCCGGACCGAGACCAACACGATCAACCGCTATTCGTCGTCCGCGCGAGGCGTCATCGTCATGCGTCTGGCCGAGGGCGACCGGGTCGTCGCGATCGCCGCGTTCCGTGCCGGACTTGCGGAGCGCGACGGCATGGGCGACGATGACGACCCCGCACCCGAAGGACCCGCACCCGCCGGCTCACCCGGCGCGTGAAGACGGCGTGATGGGCATCTGACGGTCGTGGGCGGCAGGGAGGCGGGACGCTTGTACGCGGACCAATTCGAGATCTATCACGGCAACTCGAACCCGGGCCTGGCCCGGAAGATCTGCCACTACCTCGGCAGCGAGCCGGGCAAGGCAGAGGTCTTCCAGTTCGCTAACGAGAACATCTTCGTCAAGATCCTGGAGAACGTCCGCGAGAAGGACGTGTTCCTGGTCCAGCCGACCAGCCACCCCGTGAACCAGTCGATCATGGAGCTCCTGATCATGATCGACGCCTTCAAGCGCGCGAGCGCGGGCCGGATCACGGCGGTCATCCCGTTCTACGCCTACGGCCGCTCGGACAAGAAGGACCAGCCCCGGGTGCCGATCACGGCACGCCTCATCGCCGACATGATCACGGTCGCGGGCGCCGATCGCGTCCTGACCATGGACCTGCACCAGGGCCAGATCCAGGGCTTCTTCAACATCCCGGTGGACGAGCTGACGGCCGTGCACATGCTGTCGAACTACTTCCGCCACAAGCACCTCGAGGACCTGGTCGTCGTGACCGATCTCGGGTTCGCGAAGCGGGCGCGTGCGTTCGCCGAGCTCCTCGACGCCCCGCTCGCGATCATCGAGAAGCGACGCGTGGGGAACCTCGATCGCGCCGAGCTGATGAACGTCATCGGCACGGTCGCGGGCAAGCGGGCGGTCATCGTCGATGACGAGATCGACACGGCCGGCACGCTCGTCGAGATCGTCCGAGCCCTGGAGCGCGAAGGCGTGACCGAGATCTACGCGTGCGCCACCCACGGCGTCCTGAGCGACCCGGCGGTCGACCGGATCGCGGCCTCCTCGCTGCTCGAGGTCGTCCTGACCGACTCGATCCCGCTGCCGGAGCGCAAGCGCATCCCCAAGATCACGACGCTCTCGGTCGCGCCGCTCATCGGCGAGGCGATCAAGCGCATCCATCGCGGCGAGTCCGTGGGCGCGCTGTTCTCGAGCGAGGTCTCGCTGACCCAGGAGATGCTCCTCTGGGAGGACGGCAACGAGGGCACGCTCGACACCCGCGACGGTCCCAGCGCTGACGGCGAGGGTGGCTCCGACGACGGGGAGCCTTCACCAGATGCCCTCCTGAGCGCCGTCCCGTCGGCCGACCGATGACCGTGCGACACCGATGACGCTGCAGCTCCACCAGCCCGACGGCGAGGGCGGCGTCGAGCCGCGCCCCGGACCGGAGGACTGGCGCACGCAGCTGCGCTCCCGCCGCTGGGGCGGCGGGCTCGATTCAGGGCGCCTCCCGGGCCTCAAGAACCCCGAGATGAACCCGACGTCGCGATTCATGTCGGTCGTGTTCTGGCTCGGTCTCGGGCTCGCGACGTTCGTCCTGCTCGTCCTCGGGTACGGCACCGGCTTCTGGGGCTGAGGGGTTCACGCGACCCTCCCCCTATACTTGACCGTCCCATGAAGTTCTTTTCCCGATTCGTCGACTCGAACGACCGCGAGATCCGACGACTGCAACCGGTCGTCGATGAGGCGAACGCCCTCGAACCCGAGATCGAGGCGCTCTCCGAGGAGGAGATCCGCGCCCGCTTCGCGGAGATCCGCGAGGAGATCCTCGAGGTGGCCGAGCCGGACGAGCCATCCGAGGACGAGCTCGAGAACCCGGACCTCGAGCGTCGGCGCGAGCTCGCCAAAGCCCGTCGCAAGCGCGGGAACGAGCGGCTCCAGCGCGCGCTCGACGACGCGATGCCCGACGTGTTCGCGATGACCCGCGAGGCCATGCGGCGAACGCTCGGCATGCGCCACTTCGACGTCCAGCTCATCGGCGGCGCCGTCCTTCACCAGGGCCGGATCTCCGAGATGAAGACCGGCGAGGGCAAGACCCTCGTCGCCCCGCTGGCGGCGGTGCTCAACTCGATGACCGGCCGCGGCGTGCACGTCGTCACCGTCAACGACTACCTGGCCCGGCGCGACCCGCAGTGGATGGGCCCGATCTTCCACTTCCTCGGGGTCAGCGTGGGGATGATCACGCACGACGCGTCGTTCATCTTCGAGCCGGGCTACCCGACGTCCGACGAGCGGCTCCTCAACCTCCGGCCCGTTTCCCGCCAGGAGGCCTACGGCGCCGACGTCACGTACGGCACCAACAACGAGTTCGGCTTCGACTACCTGCGCGACAACATGGTCCTGGAGCTCGACCAGCGCGTCCAGCGGGAGCGCAGCTTCGCGATCGTCGACGAGGTCGACAACATCCTCATCGACGAGGCGCGGACGCCGCTCATCATCAGCGGCCAGGCCGAGGAGTCGGCCGACCTGTACTTCACGTTCGCCCGGCTCGTTCCGCGCCTCAAGGAGCGGCCCGAGGGCGCCGAGGAGGGCGGCGACTACTTCATCGACCTCAAGGACCGGGCCGTTAGCCCGACCGAAGAGGGCATCGACAAGATGGAGGGCTGGCTCAACGTCGCGAACATGTACGACGCGGACCCGCGGCTCGCCCGCCACTTCGAGCAGGCCCTCAAGGCCCACGCGCTGTACAAGCGCGATCGCGACTACATCGTCAAGGACGGCGAGATCATCATCGTCGACGAGTTCACCGGCCGACAGATGCCGGGGCGTCGCTGGAGCGAGGGCTTGCACCAGGCCGTCGAGGCCAAGGAGGGCCTGCGGGTCCAGCGCGAGAGCGTGACCCTCGCCACGATCACGTTCCAGAACTACTTCCGGCTCTACGACAAGCTCGCCGGGATGACCGGTACCGCCATGACCGAGGCCGAGGAGTTCCACAAGATCTACAACCTCGAGGTCGTGGCCATCCCCACCAACATGGAGATGATCCGCGACGACGATGCCGACCTCGTCTTCCGCGATGAGAACGCCAAGTTCAACGCGCTGATCGACGAGATCGCCGACATGCGCGAGCAGGGGCGACCCGTGCTGGTCGGCACGATCAGCGTCGAGAAGTCCGAGATCCTCGGCACGCTGCTCAAGCGCCGGGGCATCGACCACGAGGTCCTCAACGCCAAGTTCCACGAGAAGGAGTCGGGGATCGTCGCCCAGGCCGGACGGACCGGCGCGATCACGATCGCCACGAACATGGCCGGCCGTGGCACGGACATCAAGCTCGGTGGCGATGCGGCCGGGCTCGCCTCCGAGTTGCTCCACAAGCGCGGCATCAACCCGGCCGAAGTCGACGCCGAGACCTATGCCACGGTCCTCGCCGAGGCGAAGACCGTCGTCGAGGAGGACCACATCCGCGTGGTCGAGGCGGGCGGGCTCCACATCATCGGGACCGAACGCCACGACTCCCGGCGGATCGACAACCAGCTCCGCGGCCGTGCCGGACGGCAGGGCGACCCAGGATCGTCGCGCTTCTACCTCTCGCTCGAAGACGACCTGATGAAGCGCTTTGCCAGCGAGCGGGTGACCGGGCTCATGGAGCGCCTCGGCCTGGAGGACGACGTCGCGATCGAGTCGCGCCTCGTGTCGCGGACGATCGAGTCCGCGCAGAGCCGCGTCGAGGGCTTCAACTTCGACATCCGCAAGCGCGTCGTCGAGTTCGACGACGTCATCAACAAGCAGCGCGAGACGATCTACGCCGAGCGCGACAAGGTCCTCCATAACGAGGACCTGACCGACACGGTCCGGGCGTTCCTCGACGAGGAGATCGACGTCATCGTCGACACCGACCTCGCGAGCGACGATCCCGAGGGCTGGAACCTCGAAGGGCTCTCGAACGCGCTCCACCAGATGGGTATCACCGGCGAGGGGACGTCCCCGGACGAGCTGTGGGACCTCGGCAGTCGCGAGGCCATCACCGAGCGGGTGCGCGACCTCGTCGATGCCCGTCTCGACGCCAAGGAGGCGGAGGTCGGGGCGGAGGACTGGGCCACGGTGGAACGGCTGGTCCTGGTGCGGACGATCGACTCGCTGTGGGTCGAGCACCTGACCGAGATCGACGACATGCGCCGCGGGATCGGCCTGCGCGGGTATGCCCAGCAGGACCCGCTCAACGAGTTCCGCCGCGAGGCGTTCCGGATGTACGAGGAGCTCCGCGGCATGATCCGCCACGGCGTGGCCTCGACGATCTTCCGCGTCACCGTCACTCGTGAGCCACCGCCCGACGCGGGTCCGCGGCCGATGCCCGGACCGGGTCAGCCGCCTCGACAGGGCGGGCCGGGCAAGCCAGGCGGTCAGGGTGGCCCGGGCGATGGCGGCCCGACCAACGGTCGTACGCCCGAGGACGGCACCGGCCTGCCCCCGCCCGCGCCGGCCGCGGTCGTCGCCGGGTCCCTGGCGGGACCGGTCGCCCGCAACATCCGCGAGTCGCTCGGCGATGCGCCCGTCGGGCCTGCCGCCGGCCCGTCCGGAGCGGCGTCGCCGGGGAGTGGCGTGCGGCCCGGGTACACGCCGGACGGCGCCCGCATCGGGCGCAACGATCCGTGCTGGTGCGGATCAGGGGCCAAGTACAAGAAGTGCCACGGTCGCTGAGCCGGGACATCGGCCGGCTCGCCGCCGTCGGGATCCTGGGCACGGCCCTCGTCGCGACGTACGCCACGTGGCGGATCCTGGCGGCGGGCGAACGTGACGACGCGCAGCCGGCCGACGCCATCGTGGTCATGGGAGCGGCCCAGTACGACGGGCGCCCCTCCCCCGTCTTCCTCGCGCGGCTCGAGCACGCGGTCGAGCTCTACCGCCGGGGCCTGGCGCCGGTCCTGATCGTGACCGGGGGCAAGGCCGAGGGCGACCGGACGACCGAGGCCGCGACCGCGCGCGCCTATGCCATCGGGCAGGGCGTTCCCGCTGACTCGATCCTCATGGAGGACACGGCGCGCACGACGCTCGAGTCCGTGCGCTCGGTCGGGGCGCTCCTCCGCGCGGCCGACCTGCGAACCGCGGTGTTCGTGTCGGACCGCCAGCACATGCTGCGCGTCCTGCGGATGGCCGGCGACGAGGGCATCGTCGGCTGGGGTTCGCCGACCCCGACCAGCCCGATCGACCGCGACGCGATCGCGCGCATCGACGCCACGGTCCACGAACTCGGCGCGCTCGCGATCTACTTCGTCACGGGCGAATCGCCTTGACCCGCCCGTTCCGGCCTCACCTCCGAGGTAGGACCTCGCGGAACGGATTTCCCTCTTGGCGGTAGGGGTTTGGACCCGTATACTCATCCAAGCCTGCCGTTCCGGACCGCCCGAGTCTGTGGCAGGCGTCGCCCCAAACGCCCTGCCCCGAGCTAAGTGAGGGAGTCCGTGAAGCAGGCCGAGGAAGCGTCCTTCGTCGATCTGATCGCCTGCGAGCGGGACTGCCGGTCGTGCAGTTATGCCGCCGCGCTCGATTGCGACGGCAACTGCGGCGTCTGCCCCCACAACGGCTACTGTCCGTGCGTCAACCCCGTCGTCGCCCGGAGCAAGACGGCCCTGCGGCTCATCGAGCTGCGCCCGCTGCTGCTCCAGGATCTGCAGACCAGGAACTAGGTGGACCCCGCCGCCATCCGCGACCTGGCCGAACGGATCCGGTCGACCTCGGGGCGTCTTTGACCTCGACGCCAAAGAGGCTCGCGTCGCCGAACTCGAGACGCTGACGCAGCAACCCGGCTTCTGGGACGACTCCCGGGCGGCGCAGGGCGTCCTGCGCGAAGCGAATGGCCTGCGCGACGAAGATCGCGATGTGGCGAGAGCTGGGATCGCGCGCCGATGACCTGCTGGCCGCAGTCGAGCTGCTGTCGGAGGGACCGGACGCCGGCCTCGAAGCCGAGCTCGAACGTGACGCGGACGCCCTGGAGACGGAGTTCCGTCGCGAGCGGACGGCGCTGCTCTTCTCCGGCGAGTACGACGACCGGAACGCCCTGCTGATGATCAGTGCCGGCGCCGGCGGGACCGAGGCGACCGACTGGGCCGAGATGCTGCTGCGGATGTACCTCCGCTGGGCGGAGCGGCACCGGTTCTCGACCGAGATCCTCGACCAGCAGGAGGGCGAGCAGGCAGGGCTCAAGAGCGTGACGGTCGCGGTCGACGGGCGCCGTGCGTACGGGTGGCTGCGCGCCGAGCGCGGCGTCCATCGCCTCGTCCGGATCAGTCCGTTCGACGCCCAGAACCGGCGTCAGACCACGTTCGGGCTCGTCGAGGTCCTGCCCGAGGTCGACGACGACATCGAGATCGAGCTCGACTGGGACGAGATCCGCGTCGACACCTTCCGATCACAGGGGGCCGGCGGCCAGCACGTCAACAAGACCGACTCGGCCGTTCGCCTGACGCACGTCCCCACCGGCATCGTCGCCCAGAGCCAGAACGAGCGGAGCCAGACCCAGAACAAGGAGATGGCGATCAAGGTCCTGAAGGCCCGGATGCTCGAGCGGGCCCTCGAGGAGCGCGAGGCGGAGACCCGCCGGCTCAAGGGCGAGCACGTCGAGGCCGGCTGGGGCAACCAGATCCGGAGCTACGTGCTGCACCCATACCAGATGGTCAAGGACCTCCGGACCGAGCACGAGACCAGCAACACCTCCGCCGTCCTCGACGGCGACCTCGATCCGTTCATGCAGGCCGAGCTGGAGCGCGGCATCGGCGGTGACGAGGACGTCGCGTGACCCTGTGACCGAGCCTGGGGCGGCCGGGGCCGGCGGCGCCGGGGCCGAGGCCGCATCGGGCGCCGGGTCACTCACGTACCGGCCGGTCCGCCCGGACGAGCTGACTGCGTGCGTCGAGATCTGGCGCGAGTCGATCAACGACTACATCCGGCGCCTCGGGCAGCCGGCGATGCTCTCCGAGACGAGCCCGCTCCTGCGCCTGTACGGCCACCTGTCCGCCACCGACCCGGATCGCTTCGTCGTCGCCGTGGAGCCAGGCGGGGAGGGAGGCGCCGACCGGGTCGTGGCATTCGCGGCGGCGGTGGTCCGCGAGCGGCTCTGGTTCCTCTCGATGCTCTTCGTGTCACCGAGCGTGCAGGCGGCCGGCGTCGGCCGTGCCCTCCTGGCCCAGGTGATGCCCGGGCCCGGCGACGGGATGGCAATGGCGACCGCGACGGACAGCGCGCAGCCGATCTCCAACGCGCTCTACTCCTCGTACGGGATCGTGCCCCGGATCCCGCTCCTCAACCTGATCGGCCTGGCCGAGCGGGACGGAGCGTTCGAGCCGCTGCCGTCGGGCGTCACCGCCGCCTCGTTCGAGTCGATCGCCGCAGGACCGCCAGGCGGCGCGGGTCACCAGGAGCTCGCCGCGGCCGTGGATGCCCTCGATCGCGAGCTGCTCGGCGTGGCCCACCCGCTCGATCACCGGTACCTGCGCTCCGAGTCCCGACGCGGTTGGCTGTACCGCGGGCCGGACGGCGCGCCGATCGGGTACGGCTATGCGACCGAGGCTGGTCGCGTCGGGCCGGTGGCCGTCCGCGATGCGGCGCTGCTCGTGCCGGTCCTCTGTCACCTCACGACCGTCGTCGAGCCACGCGGGGCGTTCGCGCTCTGGCTGCCTGGCAACGCCGATCGCGCGATCGTCTGGGCGTTGCGCGCCGGGTTCCGCCTGGACCAGTTCCCCGTCCTCCTGTGCTGGGACCGCCCGTTCGCGGACTTCGAGCGCTACCTGCCGATCTCGCCGGGCCTGCTCTAGCGCTCGCGAGCGCACCGGACCACACCGGACCGGACCATCGTCCGGGTGGTTGATGGGCACCTTGGCCCGTTTGCCCGGGTGTGGGACGGGTGGTAGCCTCAGGCCGAAGTGGCTCCCCTTGCCGTGCCCGCGGACGGAGTCCAGCCGCCACCCATCGGCGACGGCCGTCGCCAGGGTCCACGCCCGCGGAGCCGAATGTGACCATCGCCCCCGCGCCGCCGCCGGCGCGCTCCATCCGAAACCGGGTCCTCCGACGTCCTATCGAGCAGGCCGCCGCCGAGCGCGCGGTCCTCGTCATGCACGACGTCACGAAGCAGTACCCGAACGGGAAGCTCGCGCTGCGCGACGTCGACCTCGTGATCCCCGAGGGCGACTTCGTGTTCCTCGTCGGGCCGTCGGGGGCCGGCAAGTCGACGCTCATCAAGCTGCTGATCCGCGACGAGCTCGCCACGAAGGGCATGGTCGTCCTCGACGGCCAGGACCTCGCGCGCCTGCCCCGCCGCCACGTGCCGCGCATGCGCCGCAAGATCGGGATCATCTTCCAGGACTTCAAGCTCCTCCCCACCGAGACGGTCTGGGAGAACGTCGCCTTCGCGCTCGAGGTGACCGGAACGCCCCGCCGCAAGATCCGCCCCGCGGTCGACCGCGTGCTCGCGCTGGTCGGATTGAGCGCGCAGGCGAAGCAGATCCCGGCGCAGCTCTCCGGCGGTGAGCAGCAGCGCACGGCGATCGCCCGCGCACTGGTCCACGACCCGCGGCTCATCATCGCCGACGAGCCGACCGGGAACCTCGACCCGCTCATCAGCTGGGAGATCCTGCAGCTCCTGCTGCGCATCAACGAGCTGGGCGTGACGGTCCTGATGGCGACCCACAACGCCGAGGTGGTCACCGCGCTGCGTCGCCGGGTCGTCGCGCTCGAGGAGGGACGGATCATCCGCGACGAGGTGGGCGGTGCCTACCACCGCGAGGACTGACGCGTGATCACCTTCGTCGTCTTCAGCATGAAGCGAGCCTGGCAGGGGTTCTGGCGCAACGCCGTCATGAGCCTGGCCGCGACGGCGACGATGGTCCTCATGCTCCTGCTCCTGTCGGGTTTCTGGATCATCCAGACCGGTCTCCTGGCGGGCCTCCAGTTCACCGAGCAGAAGGTCGAGGTCGTCGCCTATCTCCAGACCAACTCGACCAATTCGCAGATCGTGGCGCTGCAGAGCAAGATCCGCGCGATGCCCCAGGTCGCCTCGGTGGCGTTCGTCAGCCGCGACCAGGCGCTCACCGACTTCCGCGCATCGCTCAAGGCCCAGGGGCGCGAGGACCTGACGCCGTACCTCGACACCAACCCGCTGTACGCCAGCCTCGAGGTCAAGCTCGCCGACCCGAGCGGCATCGGCGTCGTGACCCAGGCGCTCCGCGACGAGCCTGCGATCCGCAACGTCATCAACATCGAGGACCTCGTGGAGCGCGTGCTGACCGTCACGGACATCCTCCGGACGGCCGGGACGGTGGTCCTCCTCGTCGTCGGGGTGATCGCGCTCTTCATCATCGTCAACACGATCCGTCTCGCGGTGTTCGCGCGCTCCGAGGAGATCGAGATCATGCGGCTCGTCGGCGCGTCAGACGCGTTCATCCGCTGGCCGTTCGTCTTCGAAGGTGCCTTCGTCGGGCTGCTCGGGTCGCTCGTCACCCTTGGCGTGCTGGCGGCGACGGCCGATCCGATCAGCGGCTTCATGGTCGACTTCTTCCGGGTCCTGCCGCTCCAGTTCGGCACGCTGACGCGCGATCTGGTCGTCCTCGTCATGGGCGCCGGCGTCGGCCTGGGCATCCTCGGGTCGTGGGTCTCGGTCCGCACCTACCTCATCCGCTGAGGGCGCCACATCCGACGAGGACCATCGGGCGATATCAGGAAGGGGACGATCCGCGGTTCCATCGAGCCTGGCAGCGAGCGCCCGCCGTGGGCCGTTCGCGGACGTCGTTGTACGCTTCTCGTCCGTTCCAACCGTCACCTCTGAACCCACGCAGGACGGCTCCAACCGATGCTCCCCGACGATCCCCTGACCGTCGTCGACCGACCGACGGCCGACCCACAGACGGTCCCGGTCCAGCTCACCGTCCCGGTGCTCGGACCTGGTCGTCCCCGGCGGGTCCCGGTGCTGTCGATCGCGATCGCCCTGGTGGCGCTGCTGACCGGCGGCGCACTCTTCATGTCGGGGTACAGCCTGGGCATCCGCGCGACCGAACAACCGGGCACGCCGACCTCGGAAGCGGACGCCTTCGAGCCGTTCTGGGACACCTATCACACAGTCACCGACCGCTACGCCGGTGGCGACGTCGACCGCGAGGCCCTCATCCAGGGCGCGATCCGCGGCATGATCGATGCCCTCGGCGATCCCTATTCCTCGTATCTGACGTCGCAGGAGTACCGCGACAGCCTGCAGGGTCTCAGCGGCCAATTCGAGGGCATCGGGGCCGAGATCGCGACCGAGGCGCCCGACGGGAGCCAGGGCTGCTCCACGCTGGGTGCCGAGTGCCGGTTGCTCATCATCGCGGCGATCGCCGGATCGCCTGCCGAGAAGGCGGGCCTGCTCTCCGGTGATCTCGTCCTCGCCGCCGACGGCACGTCTCTCGACGGCCTGACGGTGGATGAGGCGCGGGACAAGATCCGCGGGCCCAAGGGCTCGGTGGTGACGCTGACGATCAGCCGCGGAGCGACCGATCCGTTCGATCTCGCGATCACGCGCGACGTCGTCCAGCAACGCGAAGTGGTGAGCGAGAGCCTTGCCGACGGGGCGGTCGGGTACGTGCGGCTCAGCGGGTTCTCCGACGCCGGCGCGACCGAGGTTCGCGACGCCCTGAGCGCGCACCTGAAGGCGGGCCGGACCAGCCTCATCCTCGACCTGCGCGGCAACCCGGGTGGCTATGTCACCGCGGCGCGTGCGGTCGCGAGCGAGTTCATCAGATCGGGCGTGATCTTCTGGGAGCAGGATTCGAAGGGCGAGCAGATCTCGACCGTCGCGGTCCCCGATGGCGTTGCGACCGATCCGGAGCTGCGCATCGTCTGCCTTATCGATGGTGGGAGCGCCTCGGCCAGCGAGATCGTGGCAGGCGCCCTCCAGGACTCGAAGCGTGCGACCCTCGTCGGCCAGCCGTCGTTCGGCAAGGGGACTGTCCAGCAATGGCAGGAGCTCTCAGGCGAAGGCGGCGCCTTCAAGCTCACGATCGCGCGCTGGCTGACGCCGGCCAAGCGGTGGATCCACGACGTGGGGCTCACTCCGGACGTGCTCGTCGACGTCCCGGCGGACCTGTCGGCGGGCGACGACCCGATCCTGGACAAGGCGCTCGAGGTGCTCGGCGAGTCGGCCGATGCCGGGGTTCGCGCCGCCGCGTGACCGACGCGGCGATCGTGGTGCAAGGGCGTCGCCATCCGCGCTTGCACGCCGCTCGAGCATCAGGTACGGTTCTTGGGAACGAAAGGAGGTGATGTGCAGTGATCGACAGTACGCGTAGCTGCACCACCTCGCAGGAGATGGCCGTCTAGTCGGACACCCTGTGGGTGGGTAAGCAACTCGGACGCCGGCCCGAATAGGGTCGGCGTTCGTGCGCTCAGTCCATACTCCCCGCAGTCGAGTCGCCGAAGGAGCCACTCCATGCGCGACGAGCACACCGTCGCCCTCAATCGAAGAGCCCGGCACGAGTTCAACATCGACGACACGTTCGAGGCCGGCATCGTCCTGACCGGCACCGAGATCAAGTCGATCCGTGCGGGCAAGGTCAACATCGGCGACGCCTACGCGCGCGTCGAGAACGACGAGGCATGGCTCATCGGCGCCCACATCGCGCCGTTCGAGGGCGGGAACCGCTACAACCACGAGCCGAAGCGCACGCGCAAGCTGCTCCTGCGCCGTTCGGAAATCGACGAGCTGCTCGGGCGGGCCAAGGCCAAGGGCCAGACGATCGTGCCGCTCCGCCTCTACATCTCCGCCAAGGGTCGCGCCAAGGTCGAGCTCGGGCTGGCCCGCGGCAAGCAGCTCCACGACAAGCGCCGCGACATCGCCGATCGCGACGCGAAGCGCGACGTCGCCCGCGAGCTCGCGGACGTCCAGCGCGGCCGGTGAGCGGCAGTCGGCCGTGACCCGGACCCCGGGTCGGCTGCGTCTCGGCTCGACGATCGAGGCCGTGGATGCGCACGCCGCAGGCGAGCCGGGTCGGGTCATCGTCGGCGGGGTGGAGGACGTTCCCGGCCAGACGATGTTCGACAAGATGACCTGGCTGCAGGCCAATCGCGACGACATCCGTCTGCGGATGCTGCGCGAGCCCCGCGGGTATCCCGCGGCCAACTGCAACCTGATCCTGCCCTCGAGCCACCCCGACGCCGACGCGGGCTACGTGATCATGGAGCAGGTGGAGTACCCGGGCATGTCCGGAACGAACACGATGTGCGTCGTGACGGTGCTGCTCGAGACCGGGATGCTGCCGATGCGCGAGCCGGTCACCGAGCTGACCCTCGAGGCGCCGGCCGGGCTCATCGGGGTCACGGCCGAATGTCGTGACGGGAAGGTCACGAGCGTCACCTTCCGGAACGTGCCGGCCTTCGCGACGCACATCGGTGCGAACGTCGAGGTGCCCCAGCTGGGCACGGTCCTCGTGGACGTCGCCTACGGCGGCATGTTCTACGTCATCGCCGACGCCGATCGGTTCGGGCTCCGGCTCACGCCAGACGAGGGCGCCGACATCGTCCGGATCACCGAGATGATCAAGGCGGCTGCCGCCGACCAGCTCCCGGTCGTCCATCCCGACCAGCCTGGGTTCGCGGGCATCACGATCGGACAGCTCTCCGGTCCGCCGCACGATCCGGTGAACAGCCGGCGCAACGTCGTCACGGTCTCGACCGGGACGCTCGATTGGGACAAGCCCTCGACCTGGAAGGGCGCCATCGACCGCTCCCCGTGCGGGACCGGCACGTCCGCGAAGATGGCCACGCTCTTCGCGAAGGGCGAGCTCACGGTCGGCGAGGCATTCCGGCACGAGGGCATCCTCGGCACGGTCTTCACCGGCCGGCTGGTCGAGGAGGCGACGATCGGCGAGTACCGAGCGACCGTCCCGACGATCACGGGCCAGGCCTGGATCACCGGCTTCGCGAGCTACGTCGTCGACCCGACCGACCCGTTCCCCGACGGCTTCACGATCGGCGACATCTGGGCGTAGGTGGCGACGGTCAGCAGCCGAATTCAGCCATGCGTGCCCGATCTGTTTACGGACCCGGCCCGACCTCTCCGTCTTCCCTAATGATCGCCAACTTGCGATCGCGGTCGTTGTCCTCGGTCAAATAGACGGGCCGGCCGACGGCCGACGCTGCAGCACGCGCGAACTCGACTAGCGCCTCAAGGCGTTGGTCCGTTTTGAAACTCCCGTGAAGCGAGGTCGAGCTCGATCTCCCAATCGCTCCAGAAATGGCAATTCACGGTGGCGCCGGCGACGTCGATCGAAAGCACGGCCGTGTGGTCGCCACCCGAGCGGGCGAGAAACGCTTCAGCAAATGTCGCCGGGAGCGGAGCGTCGTCGTCGTCGACGCGATAGGTGGCCACCCACCCACCTTCCGCAACCCAGGCAAGGAGCCGACCCCAGTCGGCTGCGTCGACCCCAACGATGATCATGTCGCGCAATCCACGTGGATCCGCGAACGCCGGGCGCAGGACATTGATCGCGGGATCGGTCATCAGCGCAGGAAGTACCGACGGTTCAGCGGCACGTCGCTGACCGGCTCGACCTCGAGGGCTCGACCGGCCAACGTGACGCGTCCGTCCGTCGGGTCGATCTCGATGGGTGCCGTGGCCCGGTTGCGGGTCAGCGAGTCGCGCGTGAGGCCCCGCGTCCCTTTGACCGCGATGACCGTCCGCCCGGTCGACTCCAACCGCGACCGGAGCCCGCCGTCCGACGCGCCGCGCGCCGACACGAACGTCGCCGAGAGGCTCGCCGCGGCACGACCGCTGCCGCCCCAGTCGGGTCGGTATCGCGTCGGCTCGGCACGCTCGACGCTCGCGTTGCCGTCGCCGAGCGGTCCCCACGCGAGGTAGCCACTCTTGAGCACCGCCTCGGGCTTGGCGCCGAAGTAGCCGGGGCGCCACAGCACGATGTCGGCGAGGCGACCGGGCGCGAGCGACCCGACGTGGTCCGCGATCCCGTGGGTGAGGGCCGGCTCGACCGTCACCTTCGCCAGGTAGCGCAGCACCCGCTCGTTCGCATCGAAGGCGTCGTCGCCCTCCGGTGAGAGACCCGGGTGACCGGCACCGGCCGGTGTCCGCCGCCAGGCCTGCATGACGTGGGCGAGCTGCATCGTCCGCCGGACGGTCTCCATGATCCGGCCCATCCCCTGCGAGTCCGAATTGACGATCGCGATCGCACCGAGCTCGTGGAGCGGCCCTTCGGCGGCCATCGTCGCCGGGTGGACCCGCTCGCGGACCAGGGCCAGGTCCTCCGCCACGCCGAACGACGCCCCGTGGTTGAGGATGATCATCGGGAGCTGCTCGGCCGCGGCGTTGACCCCGAACGGGATCGTCGGCGTCGTCGAGGAGCAGACGATGCTGGCCTCGCGGACCAGCCCGAGCAGGTCCGGCACGTGCCCACCGCCGCTCCCCTCGACGTGGTACGCGTGGACCGTCCGCCCGCCGATGGCCGCGATCGTGTCCTCCAGCTCGGCCGACTCGTGGAGGCCGTCCGTGTGGAGCGAGACGGCCACGTCGTGCGTCTCGGCGAACCGCAGGACGTGGTCGATCAGCTCGGGGTCGGCGCCGTAGTCCTCGTGGATCTTGAATCCGCACGCCCCCGCATCGAGCAGGGCCTCGAGTGATCCGTCGTCCTCCGCCCGCGCGCCGGCCTGGAGTCCGACGTTGAGCGGCCAGCCCGCGAGGCCGTCGAGGATGCGGGCCATCGCCCACGGCGGCTCCTCGAAGCCCGCGGTGATGAGCGTCGTGACGCCGCCGGACAGGGCCGCTGGCATGAGCTCCGGGTTGATGGCGTGGACGTGGCTGTCGACCGCCCCCGGCGTCGCGATCAGCCCGTAGCCCATGATCGGCTGCGTGTGCGGCCCGATGGGCAGCTCGATGCCGTCGGTGATCGACGGGTTACCGGCACGCCCGATCCCGACGATCCGCCCGTCCTTGATGCCGATGTCCGCCTTGACGATGCCGACGACGGGATCGATGACGAGCGCTCCAGCGACGACCACGTCCAGTTCCGACGGCCCCGGCCGGCCTTGGGTCGCGCGCGGTCGGAAGGTCTTCGCGTAGCCCCAGATCGGCTCATCGTCGCCGGCCTGCCGGTCGGCCTCGACGCGGACCCAGAGATCGGTGTCGCCGAGACGGACGCGGTCGCCGGTCGTCGGACCGTAGCGAGCGAGGCGTTCCTCGGGGGAGAGCCGGCTCACCGTCCCGCCTCGCCGCCGTACCGCACCAGGCGGACGGTCCGCGTCTCGCCGGGGCCCCATCGCTCGGTCGAGCCGGCCGGCAGGTCGAGGCGGAACCCGGTCGCGGCGGACCTGTCGAACACGAGGCGCCGGTTCACGCGGTCGAATGGATGGTGCGACGAGACGCGGATGACCCGTGTCGATTCGCTTCGGACCTCGAGCGTCCGGCGCTCCCGCTCGTCATCGGCGGCTGGCGCGGCGGGCGGCGCGGCGGCACGGATCGCGCCAGGCCCGTCCTCGATGCGCCCGAGCGGCTCCAGGAGGACCACGAGTCGACCGCCGTCGTCCATCTGGACCTCGAGCGCGACCTGGTCGACGAGCCCCTCGACGCCCGGGATGACCTCGCGCGCGCGCACCGCCGACCGGCCGGCCGCCTCGACCTCGTGGTACGTGGCGCCCGCCCGGGCCGCCTCCAGCATCGCGTCGCAGATGAGCGCGATCGCCTCCGGGGCGGTGAGGAGGACGCCGCTTGACCGACGGCGCCGAGCCAGCTCCGCGGCAGTGAAGATGAGGAGCCGCTCCTCCTCCCATGGCGTCAGGCGCATCGCCACCATCGTAGCGGCGCGGCCGGCTGCCGAGCGCGACCCGGTCGCGCGGCGGGGTCAGGCGGCGGAGGAGCGCCCGCCGACGGCCGAGCGGAGTCCCGTGGCCGCTCGAACGACTCGCCTCGGCATCAGCGGCGACGTCGCCGTCGCGGCATCGGATCCGGTGCGGACGTAGAGCGCCACGCCGATCGCGGATGAGACGGCGCACAGCAGGAGGCCCGACGTCACGTCCACGATCCCGGCCTGCAGCAGCGCGCTCATCAGGAAGGCCGCGACGATGCCGCGGGCTCCGGTGATCGCGTTCCAGCCGGCCATCGCCGGCGCCCGTGAGGCCATCGTGGTGTGCTCGCTGACGATCGAGGCGATCCCGACGTCGATCGAGGCGCTCCCGGCGCCGGCCGCCACGGCCGCGAACCACAGCAGGGCCACGTTCGGGGCGACCGCGTAGGCGACGAGGGCGGCGAGGCCCATCGCGCTGCCGATCCGCATCGCGACCATGGATCCGAACCGGTCGGCGACGATGCCCCAGGCGAGGAAGGACACCGTGGTCGAGCCGGCGGTCAGGATCCCGATGATGCCGACGTCCGAGAGCGACAGGTCGAGCCGGTCGACATAGACGATGGCGTAGAGCGGCATCGCCGCGATCAGGCCGCCGCCGTAGAAGCCCTGGGCGAGGGCCACGCGGCCGAGGATCGGCCGCTCACGGAGCGCGCGGAGAGAATCCCGTGCCGAGAACCGGGGCAGGTCGCCGCCGGCCCTGGCGCGCAGGCCGGCATAGCCGATCGCGCAGATCATACCGATCGTGCCGGCCAGGGCGACGGCAGGCGGGCCACCCACCCGGTCGGCGAGAAGACCGCCCCCGAACGCGGCCAGGGCGGTGGCCGCCGCTCGACCCATGCCGATCATCCCGACGATCCGTCCGCGCAGGCGGGCCGGGTACATCGCGCCCCAGAGGCGCAGGTGGAATGGCCCGCCGAACGAGAGGCTGATCCAGTAGAGGACCGAGACCGCGACCATGATCGGCGGCGTCGGGACGATGAACAGCAGGACGAGCGACGCCGAGCCGGCTCCCCGGATGAGCGCCAGCTCCCACGACGACCGCGGGCCGAACCGGCCGGCGAAGACACCGAGGAGGTTCGCGACGAACGGGGCTGCGGCCAGCGCGGCGAGGCCGAGGGGCTCGAGACCGCCGCGGCGTGCGATCGTGGGCAGCAGGGTGGTGACGAGCGCGAGGCTCACGCCGACGCCGATCGACGCGAGCAGGTCCAGGGCGAGATTGCGCCCGAGCTCGCGCTGGACTCGCGACGATGTCATGGACGGCCGGTGCACCACGTACCTCGAAACAGCCCGTTCGGCCTGCGAGGTGAGCTGTCGGGCTCGGCGTGGGTTCGCCGCCGCGGTCGATCCGCGATTTGCCCCGGGAGGTGGGTCCCCCGTCCTCATCGAGGAGGTTCGGCCACGGATAACGATACCAGCCCGGCCGACGCCGGGCCATGGTCCGTTCGTCCTACGCGAGCGACCGTCCCGGCCTAGGCGTGGACCTCGCGCACGGCGTCCGCGCAGGTCGCGCAGCGCCCGGTGATCGTGATGTGCGACCGGTCGACCGTGAACGCGCGGCCCGCATCAAGCGCGCCGGCGATCGCATCGGCCTCGCGCGCCTGGATCTCCCACGAGCCGCCGCAGGAGCGGCAATGCAGGTGCCCGTGCTCCTCGGTCGGCAGCACGTGGAACTCCTCGCGCCCGTCGACGCCATGGTGGTGGCTGACGTACCCGAGCTCCTCGAGCACGTCGAGCGTCCGGTACACGGTCGAGGGGGTCGTCGTCGGGTCGAGCGCACGACACCGCTCGACGACCTCGGCGCCGGTGATGTGGCCATCGGTCCGGCTGAGCACTTCCACGAGCGTGCGTCGCTGCGGCGTCCACCGGAGGCCCTCGGCATGCAGCCGCTCGCGGACCTGCTTCCAGGCGCCGCCGCGTCCGGGTCCGACCGTCTTCGCGGCCGCGACGCTCACCAGGGGAAGATCGTGCCGAGGTCGGGCAGGACGCCGTCGAGCCCGAAGAGGAAGACCGCCCCGATGACGAGGCTGAAGACGCCCGCGACCGCGCCGATGCCGACATAGATGCGCTCGCGTGCCTGGCTTGCGACAAAGCCCACCGAGCTCACGAAGACGATCGCGAAGTTGGAGATCAGCAGCCCGATGACGAACGCGAACAGCATCGGGACGCCGAGGCCGGCGCTCGCGGCGCCGCCGACCGCGGCGATGAGGAGCACCTGCGTCCCGGTCTCGGCGCCGATCCCGTGGATCATCCCCACGCCGAACGCGGTCCGCGTCCCGTACGAGCTCATCTCGAGCGGCTCGACGTGCTCGTGCCCGTGCATGCGGGCCTGCAGCCGGCGCCACCCGTAGCGGACGCCGTCGAACACGAGCATCCAGCGGCTCCGGAGCCGGAACGTGTCACCAGCGCGGGCGTAGCGGTAGACGGAGTAGAGGACCCACGCGCCGAGGCCGAGCAGCGTGATCCCGACGACGCGACCCATGATCGGGTCCAGCCAGTCCGGCAGCAGCGCGCCGAACGTCAGGGCGGCGATCCCGAGGGCGATGACCACGACGCCATGTCCCAGCGCGTAGAGGGTCCCCAGGCGGATGGCCTCGATCTGGTCGGCCGACACGAGCGGTCGGCGCCGCGAAGTCGTCGTCATCGGGGCGAGCGTCGCAGCGCCCGGACCGACGTCATGGGCACGGACCTCGTCGCGGCCACCGTGATCGTGGTGATCGCCGGAGATCAGCCGGTGCTGCTCGAGGTGGGTCGCCTCCGCGACCCCGGCCGCGGCCGAGGTGCTGGTGATGTCGGTGATGGCGGCGATGTGGTCCCAGTCGATGCCGTGCCGGATGCCCAGCAGCAGGCCAGTGATGAGGATGCCGAGCGCGGCCGGGTCGATGAACGATGGGGAACCGAGATCCATGGCGTGCTTGCCTCCTCCGCGCGCTCGGACAGCCTACCCGGTCCGTGCACGTATTGCAACGACTCGCAGTTACGACCGCTGTCAACGTCCGAGTGGGTATTCGCGGCCGGCGCGCGATCGGATGACCTGGGCCCGTGCTGGCAGAGAGCGGCCGGGAGTGCTAGCATCCCGTCTCCGAACCGGTGTTTCGGTCCTGTGGGGATGTGTGGTTTCGACAGGGCTTGGCTACCGGAGAGCGCGAGTCGAGGATGCTGCTCAGGCCTCGTTAATCAGGCAGCAAAACGAAGTACCTGGCAACCGCCAGTCGACTCTCGCCCTCGCTGCTTAGGCAGTAAGGTGAGCGTGGAAGCTACCTCCGTCCCGCGGGTAGTGGAAGCGTCACTCAGCGGGGCTGCGATCCGGATCAGCGTCACGTAGTCCGGAGACAAGCCCGATCTAGGGGCACGTGACTGGACCGTCCGGCAGAGTGCCGATGCCCGTCCGGGCGGTCGACGACAAACCATCGGACACACTCGTAGTGGTCTCCGGCGAAGGGTCCTGGACGGGGAGTTCGACTCTCCCCCATCTCCACCATTTCTTTTCCACCCGGCTATCGTTGGTCGCGATGAAGGCCGCCGTTCGCGACCGATACGGTCGTTCCGATGTGGTTCGGGTCGCCGAGATCGACACACCCGTGCCGGGCGACGGTGAGATCGTCGTGCGTGTCCACGCGGCGTCGGTCAATCGGGCCGACCTGGACCAGATCCATCCCCGGCCGTCGTTCCTGCGCCTGTTCCTCGGCGTGCGCCGACCGCGGAACACCAGGCTCGGCTCCGATGTCGCGGGCACCATCGAGGCCGTAGGCGTGAACGTGACCCGGTTCCGCGTCGGCGACCGGGTCTTCGCCGACCTCTTCTCGGCCGGGCAGGGCTCGTTCGCCGAGTCGGTATCCGCGCCCGAGAAGGCCTTCCTGCCGATCCCGGAGGGCATGAGCTTCGAGACGGCCTCGACGCTCCCGCACTCTGCGATCCTCGCGTTGCAGGGCCTGCGCGATCGAAACGGGCGGACCGTGCAGCCGGGTGCGAAGGTCCTGATCGGCGGGGCGTCGGGCAACATCGGCCCGTTCGCGGTCCAGATCGCGAAGTGGATGGGTGCCGAAGTGACCGGCGTCTGCCGGACCGAGAAGGTCGACTTCGTCCGGTCGCTCGGCGCCGACCACGTCATCGACTACACCACGACCGACTTCACAGCCACCGGCGAGCGCTACGACTGGATCCTGGACGCCGATTCGCACCAGTCGATCTTCCGGTCGCGCCGAGCCCTGCGACCGGGCGGCCGGTACGTCACGCTCGGCGGCAGCGGGCTCGATCTCCTCCAGGGCGTGATCCTCGGCCCGCTGCTCGGGCTGTTCGGCAGCCGTCGGGCAGGCCTGATGCTGTGGTGGAAGCCGTTCGACCCCGCCGGACATGGCGACGCTCGCCGACCTGGTCCTCGCGGGCCACGTCACGCCGGCCATCGACCGCCGCTACCCGTTGAGCGAGACGGCCGAGGCGCTGCGCTGGGTCGAGGAAGGGCGAAACAAGGGGAAAGTGGTCGTCATCGTCGTGACCTAGGCGTGCGGCGACACCGTCGGCCGAGGGGCCCCCGAAGCCGCCTCGATCCTCGCCCCTCGACGAGGCACCGCCCGGCCGATCGCGAACCCGAGCATGCCACCCGCCGTGTTCATGATCACGTCCGTCACGTCCGTCGACCGCCCGGTCGCGGTGAGCGCCTGCCACAGCTCGACGCCGATCGCGATCGCGAGGGTCAGGACGAGCATCGCCCGCCACCCCGGCCGCCGGAACCGGAGCGCGAAGACCAATCCGAACGGCAGGAAGAGCAGCAGGTTCCCGAGGAGCCCGACGACGGCCGGCTGGATGCCCCACGGGCGATCGTCGAGAGCGCGCGCCAGGTCGCGGAACGGCACGAGGTTCCATTGCTCGAACCCGCCCGGCAGACCGAGTCCGGGCCGAAGGCCGAGCACGGCGATCACGACCAGGGTCAGCAGGAACGCGACGTCGATGGTCGCCGAGGCTGCCGACTGGCGGCGGGTCGCGTGTCGCGATCGCCAGCCCACGAGCACGACCCACGTCGCGATCACCGGGACCGACGCGAGCGCCACGAGCAGCAGGGCTTCGCGACCCCATTCGATCAGGTGCGCCATCACTCCCTCGACGCGGCCGTCCCACTCGAGGGGATGGTCGCACGCCGAGCCGCGGAGCGCCGACCGACCGCGCATCGGGCGATGGCGTTGTGCGCACGCACCGCCGAGACGGCCGCGGGTTGCGAGCGGCGCGTAAGGTAAGGCGAACCTCATGACCCGCAGGCTCGCACTCCTGGCCATCCTCTCGGCGTCCCTGAGCGTCACGCTGCTCGCTGGGCCCGCCCAGGTGGCCGCCGCGGATCCGGTGCTCGTCCTCGCGGGGGACATCAGCGACTGCGACACCAACGTCGACGAGCAGACCGCCACGCTGCTCGACGGGATCCCGGGCACGGTCGCCACGCTGGGCGACAACGCGTACCCGGACGGGACCGCCGCCCAATTCCGCGACTGCTATCACCCGACGTGGGGCCGTCACAAGGCGCGGACCAAGCCGTCCGCCGGCAACCACGAGTACAACACGTCCGGCGCGACCGGCTACTACGGCTACTTCGGGGCGGCCGCGGGACCGGCCGGCAAGGGCTGGTACAGCTACGACCTCGGGCGCTGGCACGTGATCGTGCTGAACTCGAACTGCGATGACGTCGGCTGCGGGTCGAGCTCCGAGCAGGTGAAATGGCTGCGGGCCGATCTGGCCGCGAACGCCGGCGACCACGTGCTCGCCTACTGGCATCACCCGCGATTCAGCTCCGGCCACCACGGCAATGACGGCTCGGTGCAGCCGTTCTGGGATGCGCTCTACGCCGCGGGGGCCGACATCGTGCTCAACGGCCACGATCACCACTACGAGCGGTTCGCCCCGCAGGACCCGGATGGGCAGGCGGATGCCGCGCATGGGATCCGGGCGTTCATCGTCGGGACGGGCGGCCGTGGGCTGCGCCCCCGGGAGTCGACCGAGAGGAACAGCCAGGTGTTCCACCAGGCGTTCGGCGTCCTCAAGCTGACGCTCCACGCGAACTCGTACGACTGGAAGTTCGTCCCTGTCGCCGGAGAGACCTTCACCGACAGCGGGACCGGCACGCCGAACGGCGCGGCGGCTGCAGCCTTCAGGGCGGTGTCCGACGCCTGGGTCGACCAGCGCCACCCGACGACGAACCATGGGTCGTCGCGGCGGCTCGTGATGGACGGCGATGCGGGCCGCGGCCGGGACCTGCGGAGCTACGTGAAGTTCAAGGTCACCGGCCTCGTCGGGACCGTGGACCGGGCCGTGCTCCGGCTCTGGGTGACCAACCCGACCGGGAATGGTCCGACAGTCGCCCGGACCAGGACGGGCTGGTCCGGCCGGAAGCTGACGTGGCGCAACCGGCCGGGCCCCACGGGCCCGGTTCTCGCGAACGCAGGCGCGCTCGCCGCCGGCCGTTGGGCCGAGTTCGACGTGAGCGCCGGGGTCCATGGCAACGGCACGTACGCGTTCCTCCTGCGCTCGAGCTCGGCGAACGGGCTGATCGCATCGTCCCTCCAGGGCCGTCACCCGCCCAGGCTCGTGATCCACCTCGCCGCGCCCTGATGCGCATGATCGGAGACTGATGGCCGACAACTGGGTCTGCGGGGACTGCCGCTCGTTCAACAACGCCAAGGCCGACCGGTGCTACCGCTGTCACGTGCCGCGGAAGACGTCCGAGCTGACCGATGCCAATGCGGCCTTCACGACGACGGCGGCACCCCAGACGCCCCTGACGCTCCGTGCCCAGGTCGACCGCATCGGGGTCCGCTACCACGCCACGTGGCCACTGGCGCTCCTGCTGATCCCGATCATCGCGGTCGCGACGGTCACCAGCTTGTTCCAGCTCGACGCCGCGTCCGCGATGCTCACCCCGGACGGACAGTTCATCGATGATCCCGTCCTGTTTGACCGTTTGATCCGGATGACAGCGTTCTCGTCGGGATCCTTCGCGCTCGGTGTCGTGGTCTGGTCGATCTGGATCGGGTTGGCGCTGAAGAACATCCCCGCACTCGTGGCCCGCTGGCCGCGGTATGGCTGGGGCTCCGCGTTGTTCGGCACGTTGGTCCCGATCCTCAATGCCAAGCGCCCATTCTCCGTCGTGCGCGAGGTCTGCTCGCAGCTCAGCGACCGGCCCAACGGCGCGATCCTTCTCGTGGCCGCCTGGTGGGCGTGCGTCGTGCTCTGGTATTTCGGATCGGGCATCGTGACCATCGCGCGCGTCCTCGGGGGTGACGACCAGTCCCTGCTCCAGTCCCAGCTCGTCGGCGCGCAGTTCGGCATGGTCTTCTTCGTGCCCGCGGGCATCTTCGCGGCCGGCGTCGTCTTCAGCATCGAGCGACTCCAGCGTCAGGCCAAGCGACGCCGCGAGACCACCGTCCTGACGCCCGATGGAGTCGCCGCCGCCTGACAGCGCGACCTCCCTGCTCGCCGGGAGATCGTCCGCTCGGGTATCGTGTCTCGGCCACCCAGCCGTCGTTCTGGCACGGACCCGCGCCAGTCCTGCGCCCACCCCCGTCGTCGGGAGGAGCCATGGACCACGAGCCCGTACTCATCTCGACCATCGCCATCGGCCTCGTCGCCGCGTTCATCGGCGGGCTGATCGCGCAGCGCCTGCGACTTCCGACGATCGTCGGATACATCGCCGCCGGGGTGGCCCTCGGCCCGTTCACGCCGGGGATCATCGCGGACACGCAGGTCGCCGGCGAGCTCGCCGAGGTCGGCGTGATCCTGCTGATGTTCGGGGTCGGCATCGAGTTCTCGATCAAGGACCTCCTCGCCGTCCGCCGGATCGCCATCCCCGGCGCCCTCGGCCAGTTCCTCGTGGCGACCCTCTCGGGCATCGGACTGGGCGTCGCGATCGGCTGGGGCGTGGGCGGGGGACTGATCCTCGGTCTGGCGGTCTCCGTGGCCAGCACGGTCGTCCTGCTGCGGACGCTCGAGGACCGAGGCGAGCTCGAAGCGCCGCAGGGCCGCATCGCCGTCGGCTGGCTCATCGTCGAGGACCTCTGCACGGTCGTCATCCTCGTGGTGCTGCCGACCATCGCGCCGTTCCTCGGGGGCGTGAGCACGGGCGTCGAACAGACGGCACTCGAGGCGCTCGGTGGCCTCGCCCTGGCGCTCGGCAAGGCGTCGATCTTCGCCGTCGTGATGATCGTCGTCGGCGCCCGGTTCGTCCCGCGCCTCCTCAACCTGGTCGCGCATCAGGGTTCGCGCGAGCTGTTCACGCTCGCGGTCTTGGCGCTCGCGCTCGGCATCGCGTTCGTCTCGTCCACCGTGTTCGGCGTCTCGTTCGCGCTGGGGGCGTTCCTCGCGGGTGCAGTCGTTGGCGAGTCGGACATGAGCCATCAGGCGGCTGCCGATGCGCTCCCCCTGCGCGACGCGTTCGCGGTCCTGTTCTTCGTGTCGGTGGGCATGCTGCTGGATCCGGTCTTCCTGCTCGCCTATCCGCTTGCGATCCTGGCGATGGTGGGCCTGATCGTGGTGATGAAGGGCGTCGTGAAGTTCGCCATCGTCACGCTCTACGGCTATCCGGTCCGGACGGGGCTCACCGTCGGGATCGGGCTGGCCCAGATCGCGGAGTTCTCCTTCATCCTGGGCACGGTCGGTCTGACGCTGGGACTGCTCCCCACGGAGGGGTTCCAGCTGATCGTCGCGGGATCCCTGCTCTCGATCGCGATCAACCCGTTCCTGTTCCGGCTCGTCGATCCGCTCGACCGGCGCCTTCGAGCACTGGGGGTCCTGACCCGTTGGCTCGAGCGCCGCGCGGGCTCGCTGGCCGCGCTCGAGAGAGACGCCGGGGAGCCGCCGCTCCGTGGTCACGCGATCCTGAGCGGGTACGGCCGGGTGGGGCGGCTGATCGGCCCGGCGCTGGACCGCCGCGGGTTCCGCTACGTGGTCATCACGCTGCAGCGGCGCGAGGTGGAGCAACTCCGGGCCCGGGGCATCGCGGCGATCTACGGCGACGCATCGAACGCCGATGTCCTCGCGCGAGCCCACATCGAGACCGCCCGACTGGTCATCGTGGCCAGTTCGGACCCGCATGTGACCCGCCTCGTCGTCGAGCGATCGCTCGCGGCCAACCCGGCCATCGACTTCGTGCTGCGAACACACAGTGACGCAGAGGCGGCGCGCCTGCGGGTGATGAGCGGCCATGCCCAGGTCGTCCACGGCGAGCGGGAGCTCGCCGTCCAGATGGTCCGCTACGCGATGCGCCGGTTCGGCGTCGATTCGCGCGAGGCCGAGGCCATCGCCCAGGGCCTGCGACGGCAGACCAGCCCCGTGATGCCGACGGCCGCCCGCGATGGGCGCGGCGCCTCGGGTGGGTTGACGGATCGGATCCGCGGTCTGCGCGACCGTCTTGGCGCCGCCGACGAGCCGACCGAGCCCGAGGATCCGTCGGAGTAGTTCCAGCGCGACCACCGTCGTCCCCGAGCCCGTCGGTCGCCGAGCTTGTCCCCGGCCACCAGAGCTGGCGCACAGCCAGTGTTTTGGGGTACCTGCGGCCTTGCTTCCCGCGCCGACGACGGATTGCTGGCTCCGAGCCATCGCGCGACGAGCCCCGCCTCCGGTTCACGCTCTGTCGCTGGCTGTACGTCAGCGCTCCAACGCGACCTTGCCCAAGCGGTCGAAAAGACTGGCTGGGAGCCAGCGTGCCGACGCGCAGCGCGGTTCCACGACGAGCCGATCGAGAACCTCGATCTGAGTGGTCATGAGCGGAGCGACATGCTGGCAGGCAGGTCGAGCGCGTCCGATCGAGCGTGTCGACGATAGCGGGGCGGGGGCTCTCAGGAACGGCTCGCGTCGGATCGGCGTGACGTTCCCGTGATGGCGGTCGTTCAGCCGGGTGCGCGCGGGACGAGCACGACGCGTCGGTTCGGCTCCTCGCCGATCGACTGGGTCGCCACGCCCGCGTGGTCGCGCAGGGTCAGGTGGATCCAGCGTCGCTCCAGGGCGGGCATCGGCTCGAGCTGGAGCATCTTCCCCGTCTCGACGACGCGCGCCGCGGCCCGGTTCGCGAGATCACGCAGCTGGCGCTCGCGACGACCGCGATAGTCCTCGACGTCGACGAGCACGCGGGTCCAGCTGCCCATCTGCTTCGAGAGCATCAGGTTCACGAGGTGCTGCAGGGCAGAGAGACGCTCGCCCTTGCGGCCGATCAGGGCGCCGAGGGCGTCCCGCTCCTCGCCCTCTCCGACGACGTTGAGACGACTCGTCTCCCCGGTGTCGACCTCGACCTTGACCTCGAAGCCGAGGTGGGTCATGAGCTGCTCCAGGATCGCCTTGCCGGCCGCGAGCGCCTCTGGCGACGCCTCGGAGGCCTCGAGCTCGGCGCGCTCAGCCGAGAGCGATCCGCGCGCGGCGGCCACCTCGGCCGCCTCGGATGCGGTCAGGCCGCCGCCGCCCTCGCCACGCGGGGGTCGGTCGTCCCGTCGCGGGCCCCGGTCGTCGCGGCGCGGGCCCCGGTCATCGCGGCGCGGCGGGCGATCGTCGCGGCGCGGCGGGCTGTCGCCGACGCGCGCGGCCGGATCGGCATCCAGGGCGCCCGTCGGGGCCGCGGCCTGGCCCTCGGCCGGCGCGTCCGTCGGGGCCCGTCCCTCGTCAAAGCGGGGCCGGTCATCGCGGCGCGGGCCGCGATCGTCCCGCCGGGGTCCGCGATCGTCTCGTCGCGGTGGCCGGTCGTCGCGGTCGCGCATCGGCGGGGGCAACGGGGTCGCGGCCGCGGCGTCGCGCTTCGGCGCGGCGCCTCCGAGGGCGGCACGCGGGGCGGCGACGATCCGGGCGGGCTCGGCACCCATGCCAAGCACGCCGCGGCTGCCCGGCGTCAGGATCTCGAAGTCGAGGTCCTCGAGGCCGGCACCGAAGTCCTCGCGCGCGAGGCGCAGGGCTTCCTCGACCGTCTTGCCGGAGAACTCCTTGTAGGCACTCATGTCTAGCGTCGTCTCCCTCGTCGGCCTTGACGACCACGTTCCTTGGTGTGGCGGATCGTCTTGTCGGCCGTCGTCTTCTTCTCCGCGTCGGTCAGGATGGCCGAACGCTTGCCGGGCTCAGGTGGTAGTGGCATCGCCACGGGGAATCGCGGCGTGTGGCCGACGGCGAACGCCGGCGTCCAGCCGAAGATCGGGAACATCCCGCCCCAACCGACGATGAGGTACTGCTGGACGATCCCGAAGATCGTCGCGGTGATCCAGTAGATGAACAGGCCGGCTGGCAGGAAGCCGCCGTACGCGATCGAGATCAAGGGCAGGAAGAGCATCGTCTGCCGCTGGATCTTGGTGTTCTGGTCGTCGTCGCCGCTGGCCGGCGGCAGCATCATCCGGGATTGGACGAGCTGGAGCAGCGCCGAGCCGATGGCCAGGATGCTGATCCCGAAGCCCAGGACCGCGAAGATCGTCGAGGGCTGGCTGACGTCGACGCCGCCGAGGAACGGGATGATCGTGTCGATGCAGGGCTTCGCGGTGTCGATGACGCCGTTGACGACGTTCTTGCAGTCGAGATGGATGATCTCGACGCCGGCGACGGACAGCATCGCCCGGGGGTCGTGGTTGGTCAGTCCGTTCTGGATGACCGAGTACATGATGAACAGCAAGGGCATCTGGAGCAGGAGCGGGAAGCAGCCCGCGAGCGGATTGATGCCGCGTTCCTTGAAGAGCTCCTGCTGGGCGACCCGGGCCTTCATCGCGTCGCCCTTGTAGCGCTTCTGGATCTCCTTGACCTCGGGCTGGAGCAACTGCATGCGCCGCTGCGACACGAGCTGCTTGCGGACGAGGGGGATGACCAGCGCTCGGACGATCAGCGTGAGCACCACGATCGCCCAGCCGATGGCCGCCGGCACGCCGAGGCCCTCGAGGAACGAGTAGACCGCCAGCATGATGATCAGCATCACCTGGAAGATCGGCGTGAACAGCCACGCCAGCAGGCTGATCGGGTCGGCGCCGGGCTGGGCCGGGGTCAGCGGCGGCTGTGGGGACGGTGATGCGCTGACTCCGCCCGACCCGACGGGCCCGCCGGGGGCGCACGCCGCGACCAGGATGACGATGACGACCAGCAGGGCGATGGACCCGAACGGGATCCGGTCGAGGCGGGAGCGTGTCACGAGCCGAACGCCTCGCTAGCGGACCGGGTCATAACCGCCCGGATTCCAGGGATGGCAGCGGGCGATCCGTTTGGCGCCCATCCAACTGCCCTTGAGCAGGCCGTATTTCTCGATGGCCTGTTCCGTGTACCGGGAACAGGTCGGTTCGAACCGGCAGCTCGCCGGCAACCACGCAAAGACGATCCGGTAGAGCTTGATCAACCCGATCCCGATGCGCTTCACGCGTCTGGTCCTCCGAGCGCGCCGCCCCTCGTGAGGATCCGGCGCAAGGCCCCGACCAGCGTGTCATGGTCGGCCTCGACGATCGCGGGCCGGGCGATGATGAGGACGTCCCAGCCAGGCTGGAACGAGGGCGCCATCACCCTGAGCGCCTCTCGAAGTCGTCGGCGGACCCGGTTTCGTACCACGGCGCCGCCGAGCTTTCGCCCGGTCGACAGTCCGAACCGAGTCGTCTCGAGGTCGGTCCGCAGGAACCTGGCGGTGAAGAATGGATGGGACCGCGTCGTCCCGGTTCCACCGATCGCCGTGAAGTCCTTTGGGTGGGAGAGCATCTCGAGCCGCGGCGAGTTTGGGCCGCGCTCCGTCGTCAGGCCGTCAGCCGCTTTCGACCGCGTGCCCGTCGCGCTGCCAGGACTCGACGACCAGGTGTCGTCTTCATCCGGGCGCGGAACCCGTGTTCCTTCGCGCGATGGCGCTTCTTTGGCTGGTAGGTCTGCTTCATGAGATGGTCCGGGATCCTCTCCGTCCGGCCTCGGGGCGGTGTCTGTGTCCGACCCCTAGAGGCACGCAAACGCGCCCGGCGCCCGAAAGCGCGGAGCGCGTCGTCGTCCGGCGGATGATACGGCCCGCTCGGAAAGGGTGTCAAACCTTTCCAGGTGCCCTCGCGGAACGTGTGTTCGGATGGCGCCAGCCCGCGCTCTCCCCGGCCGGCCATTGCTGCTCGCGCGCACGCGCGAGAGCGGTCGCCGGGAAGGGGAGGCGCCCGCAGGCCGCCAAGCACGGATACTCCCCGGGGGTATGTCAGAATCGCCTTGCGACGCCCCTTCCGGCGGTGCTATCCTCTCCGGGCCCATCGGCGCCGGGACGCCTGCGGGAGACCCGGAGACCCCACGAATCAGGGCCCCCGGAACCACGCATCGCCCGGTGCGACGTCGGCCATTCGAGATCCTCGCGTGCCCCGGCCCATCGCACGGACCCTGGTCAAGGCTACCCGTCAACCGCCCTCCGTATCACAGGTCCAACCGAACGAATGGATGCCAAGCAGGTCTGGCGAGCGGCTCTCGGGGAGCTGCAGGTGTCGCTCTCGCCGGCCAACTACGAGACGTGGCTGCGGGACACGCAGCTGGTCGACGTGGACGAGCAGCGCTTCAGGATCTCGGTGCCCAACGGCTTCGCCAAGGACTGGCTCGAGACGCGCTACCGCTCGTTGATCAGCCAGACGCTCGCCCGGATCGTCGGCTACAGCGTCCAGGTGGAGTTCATCATCTCGAGCGCCCAGACCCCGGCCGAGGTCGGCGAGGGGTCGCCGGACGACGACCGGACGATGGCCCCGGCCCCCGCGGCAACAACGAACCACGTCCGGGTCGAGCCGACCCGCGTCGGTGGCGAGGGCGGCACGACCAACATCAACCCGCGCTACACCTTCGCGAACTTCATCGTCGGCTCCGCCAACCGCCTGGCTCATGCCGCGAGCCTGTCGGTCGCCGAGCGCCCCGGGCACGCATACAACCCGCTCTTCCTGTACGGCGGCGTGGGGCTCGGCAAGACCCACCTGATGCACGCGATCGGGAACCAGGTCATCGCCAAGTTCCCGCGCAAGCGCGTCGTCTACGCCACGTCCGAGAAGTTCACGAACGAGTTCATCACGTCGATCCAGCAGGGCAAGATCGACGACTTCCGGGCCCGCTACCGGCGGATCGACCTGCTCCTGATCGACGACATCCAGTTCATCGCCGACAAGGAGCGGACCCAGGAGGAGTTCTTCCACACATTCAATGCCATCCACGAGGACGGCAAGCAGATCGTGATGTCCTCGGACCGCCCGCCGAAGGCGATCCTGACCCTCGAGGAGCGCCTGCGCAGCCGCTTCGAATGGGGCCTGATCGCCGACCTGACCGCGCCGGACCTCGAGACGCGGATCGCGATCCTCCGGGCCAAGGCGGAGGAGGGCGCGCTCCCGATCACGTCGGACGTCATCGAGTTCATCGCGCGCAAGGTCGTCAGCAACATCCGCGAGCTCGAGGGCGCACTCAACCGGATCATCGCCTTCGCGAGCATGGGCGCGACGCCGATCAGCATCGAGCTGGCCCAAGCCGTCCTCTCCAACGTCCTCTACAACCCGAAGAAGCGCCAGGTGACACCCGAGCGCATCGCCAAGGCGGTCTCGGACTACTACAGCGTCCCGCTCGACGTGCTGCAGGGCCAGAAGCGCGACAAGTCGATCGTCATGCCGCGCCAGATCGCGATGTTCCTGATGCGCGAGGAGACCGACGTCTCGCTGCTCCGGATCGGCGCGGAGCTCGGCGGCCGCGACCATTCGACGGTGCTCCATGCCTGCGACAAGATCACCCGCGAATCGGCGATCAACGACGAGCTCCGCCGCGAGATCGCCGCGGTCCGGGAGCTCATCTACGCCGACTGAGGCTGGCCTGCCGGACCCGCCGGCACGCAGGCCACCGCCCGATCCGACCCGCTCAGCGGGCTCGCCGGGCCCCGTTCGTGTGGATAACCACGCGGAATCCGTGGAAAAGCCCCGCCCGTTGTGGAAATCCGCAACCTTCGGCGTTCATGAACCGGCGTCCCGCAACGGGCAGTGTGGAGACGCCGCGGCGCCGTCCACCGCGAGACCCCGACCCACTCCCCGGCCTGCGGCGGCTCGTCCACGTTCCGGGATCGCGCGTCCACCGTCGGATCGAACGGGGCCGCTCGGGCGCGTCCACGCGCTCCACACCATGATGGTGATGATGACGGGGTGAGAAGATAGAGAGAAGATACCCACGACCCCACGCGGACCGCCCGGGGACCGCTGCGCGAGCGATCGCCGGCGATCTGCATCCGCGACTCGGTCGCCTCGCTCGTCGTCACCACATGCTTGGAGTGAACCCGACGTGAGACTCTCGGTGATGCAGGAGAACCTGGCTCGAGGCCTGTCCATCGTCAGCCGGGCCGTGTCGAGCCGCAGCACGCTGCCGGTCCTGGCCAACGTCCTGCTCAAGACCGAGGACGCCGGGCTCAAGCTGACCGCCACGAACCTCGAGATCGGCATCACCTACTGGGTGCCGGGCAAGATCGAGAGTGACGGTGCGACAACCGTGCCGGCCAAGCTTCTGACCGATCTCGTCAATTCCCTGCCCGCAGGCGACAAGGTCGACCTCGAGCTGGGCGCGGGCGAGTCGCTCCACCTCAAGAGCGGCCGCTTCGAGACACACATCAAGGGCATCGAGGCCGACGAATTCCCGGCGATCCAGACCGCGGGTGACCGCCCGACCACGCGCGTCGCCCAGAACGTCCTCCGCCGGGCCCTCAATGAGACGGCCTTCGCGGCGGCGAGCGACGAGGCCCGCCCGATCCTCACCGGTGTCCTCGCGAAGTTCGAAGGGAACCAGCTCACCCTGGCCGCCGCCGACAACTACCGGATCGCGGTCAAGACCATCGCGATCCTCGACGCCGTGCCCGAGACCAGCGTCGTCATCCCGGCCCGTGCCCTCAACGAGCTCGCCCGCGTCCTGTCCGATGTCGAGGATCCCGTCGAGATCGTCCTCGCCAGCGGTCGCAACCAGGTGCTGTTCCACCTCGACGGGATCGACCTGGTCAGCCGTCTCATCGACGGCCAGTTCCCGAACTACCAGCAGGTCGTCCCGAAGGAGCACTCGACCCGGGCGGTCCTCGACCGCGAGGAGCTCCTGCGCGCCGTCCGACCCGCGGCGCTGATCGCCCACGAGTCCGCGAACATCGTCAAGCTCCAGATCTCGTCGGACGGCGAGGCCGGCATCACGGTCAGCGCGAACGCCGAAGTCGGTGACCACGTCGGGCAGGTCGAGGCCGCGGTCGAGGGCGACGGGACCACGATCGCCTTCAACGCGCGCTATCTGGCCGACGTCCTCACCAACGTCGACGCCGACCAGTTCGCCCTCGAGCTCAACGGGCCGCTCTCGCCGGGCGTCTTCAAGCCGATCGGCGACGACCAGTACATCCACGTCGTCATGCCCGTCCGGACGACCTCCTAGCGACGACCGGAGGCCGGATCGGCGACGACCGGACCGGGGTGACCCTGCTCGATTCCATCAGCCTGCTCGACCTCCGCGGGTACGCCGCGCTGGAGGCGGCCTTCGGTCCCGGCCCGCAGCTCATCGTGGGGCCGAACGCCGCCGGCAAGACCAGCCTGCTCGAGGGGATCGTCCTGCTGGCCTGGGGACGGTCCCACCGCACCTCCGCCGACGGCGAGCTGATCCGCTGGGGGACCGACCTCGCCCGCGTCGAGGGACGCCTGGGGCGGGACGTCATCGAGGTGGCGGTCGTCCGGTCGGGGGCCGGCGGCACGGGCGGTCGCAAGCGGCTCCGTGTGAACGGCGTTGGCCGGCGCGCGAACGCGCTCGAGAGCCCGCTGCGCGTGGTGGTCTTCGCCCCCGAGGAGATGCTCCTGGTCGCCGGGTCGCCGGGCCTCCGGCGGGCGGCGCTCGACCAGCTCGCGAGCTCGGCCTTCGCGGGATATGCGACCGCGCTCGCCAGCTACGGCCGGACGCTCCAGCAGCGCAACGGGCTCCTGCGGGCGATCCGCGAAGAAGGCGCGTCGCGCGACGAGCTGCGGTTCTGGGACGGCGCCTTCCTCGATGCCGGCGGCCGGATCGTCGAGGACCGCCTGCGCCTGGTGGAGCAACTGGCCGCCCCGGTCGCCGCGGCCCACGCGGAGATCGCACCCGAGGAGGCTGCGGCCGCCGCCCTGGCCGTCCGGTACAGCACGAACGCCCCGCTGGCCGCTGGTGAGACGCCGCGCGAAGCATTGGCCCGCCGCCTCGTCGAGACCGCGGAGAAGGAGGTCTGGAACGGGGCGACGCTCATCGGACCGCATCGCGACGACCTGGTGTTCGAGCTCGCGGGGCGCGACCTGGCCGGGTTCGCCTCGCGCGGCCAGCAGCGGACCGCGATCCTCTCGTTCAAGCTCGCCGAGCTCGACCTCCTCACGGCCCTCGACGGCCACCCGCCGCTCCTGCTGCTCGACGACGTCTTCTCCGAGCTCGACCCCGAGCGCCGTTCCCACCTCGTCAGGCGGATCGCCGAGCTGCCCCAGGCGTTCGTCACCACCACGACGCTCGACGACCTGGACCCTGCGCTACGGGCGATCGCGACGACCTGGGAGGTGCGCGCCGAGACGGGCGGCGCCCGCCTGGTCCCCGACCCGGCCGCGGCGGGCCGGCCGTGATCGCCGCGGACGGCCGATGAGCCCGCGCCGCCGGCCGATGGTCCGTCTCGGTGACCTGATCCCCGAGGCCGCCCGGGCGCTCGGGCTGGACGAGGAGCTCCGGTTGTCAAAGGCGATGGCCACCTTCGAGTCGCTCGTGGCGGAGCGCGTGCCCGCGGCGAGCGGCGGATGCCGGGTGATCCGCGTCGAGGGCTTCGCGGTCGACGTCGAGGCGGACGCCCCGATCATCGCCCAGGAGCTCCGGCTGCGGTCCTCGGAGTTGCTGACGGCGTTCGCGGCGTCGCCCGGCGGGCTGGGCGTTCGCGAACTGCGCGTGCACGTGCGGCGCGGAGGTCCCCGCGTATAATCCGCGGAACCTGCCAGCCATCTCGGGGCGAACGACCCCGATCGTACCGGGATCGTCAGCCGCTCGAAGCCCCCGCCCTCTGGGTGAGTGCGGGGATCCGCCCGACCACGAGAGGCCCGCATGGCCGTTCGACTCCAGATGAAGCTCGGCGTCGTCGCCGAGAACGACCGCCTCCCCGACTCTCCGGACACGCTCGTCATCGTCGAGCCGAGCGTCGGGTCGGTCGCGCGCTCCAAGGGCCTGCTGTACTTGCTCGTCACGTCGCGCATCAGCTCGCGGCACGCTCTCGAGGCGACGCGACTCGCCGCTGAGACGATCCGCAACGAGTACTACTACGACGAGTCGGCGGGGATCCGGGTCTGCCTCCAGAAGGCGATCGGGACCGCGAACAAGCGGCTCGCCCACCAGGCCGACCGGCTGGGCCTGAAGTCGTCCGACGCGAACGGGCCGATCGGGGTCGCGGTGGCGGTGGTCCGCGCGAACGAGATGTACGTGGCCACGGTCGGGCCCGCGGAGGCCTACCTGATCCGCCAGGCCCGTCTCTCGACGCTGCCCGACCCGCACCGCGAGCGCGGCCTTCCGTCGGGCGAGCTGGAGCCCGACGTCTGGCGCGGCGAGGTGTCGGTCGGCGACTCGCTCGTCCTCGTATCGCCGAACGTGATGGCCAAGCTCGGGCCGGACGAGCTCAAGGACGCGATGCTGACGCTCCACCCGCAGTCGGCCATGGAGCACCTGCACCACCGCTTCGTCGCCGACGGCGGGGCCGGCAGCGACGGGGCGATCGCCTTCGAGGCCGGCGAGGTGTCCGCGACCGCCCGGGGCCGCGCTCCCGTGCCGGTCAAGCCGGCCGAGCCCCTCGCCGGCGCCCCGGATCGCTCGCCGATCCCGCTCGCCGACAACGTCCAGGCCGCCGGCGTCGCGGTCAGCGCCGCGGCCGGCAACGCCCGCGTCGCGGCCGGTGGCGCCCTCGAGAAGGTCGTCGGGCGGGTCCAGGAGCTCCTGCCGCGCCGGAAGCCCGCCTATCGCCGCGTCACGCCGCTCGCGTCGCGCCGCCAGACACAGCGCCGGGCGGCCCTCGCCGTCCTGGCCCTGCTTGTCGTCGCGTCGGGTCTCGGGCTGGGCGTCTACGTCTTCGGGGGCCAGGGCAAGCAGGAGGCGATCCGCTCGGCCAACACCGGTCAGGCGGCCCTCGACAAGGCGCGCGAGAACCTCGCCAAGGTGAAGGCCCCGGGCGTGGACCTCGTCACGAACGACCCGAAACAGGCCAAGGAGCTGCTGACCGAGGCGTACGAGCAGCTGGACATCGCCGAGGGGGCCAACGTCAGCGCCGGCGTCATCGATCCGTTGCGCAAGCAGGCGGTGGCCGGGCTCGATCGGGTGTACGGCGTCGTGCCGGTCGCCTCGACGACGCTCTTCACGTTCACGCCGGCCGAGGGCGGCGACCCGATCGACCTGCGCGGGATGGTCAAGGGACCCGATGCGGCGCCGTATGTCATCGACCGCTCGACCAAGACCGTCTACCGGATCGACCTCAAGTCGAAGAAGGCGACGGTCGTCGCGCGCTCCGGCCAGAAGATGGACGGGGCCACGTTCGCGACGCCGCGGTTCCTCGCGGTCGGCGGACCTGACCTCCTGATCCTCGACTCCAAGAATGTCGTGTGGCGCTGGCGGCCGTCGAACTCCAGCGGCAAGGGCACGATGAAGCGGATCAAGGTCAATGGGCAGGCCTCCTGGGGCGACGATGTGGCCGGCATCGGGACCTATCTCCAGGACGAGAGCCGGGGCCTCTACAAGCTGTACATCATCGACCCGTCCGAGCAGCAGATCCGGGCCTACTCGCCGGCGGCGGACGGCGGGGGCTTCCCGGCCGCCTCGACCGCCTGGCTCGCGACGGCCCGCCCGATCGAGGGGATGACCGCCCTGTTCATCGACGGCGACCTCTTCGTCATCGAGGACGGCGTCCTGAAGCGGTTCGCGTCGGGCAAGGACGATGGCTGGAAGGCCGACAGCCCGGGCGACGAGCTGATCCGAGAGGCCGCGAAGTACGCGCTGATCATCGGCAGCCTCAACCGGCGGGAGGGCGTCGTGTACGCCTACGACAAGCCGAACGGGCGGATCGTCGCCATCGACAAGGCGAACGGCGACTACAAGGGCCAGTACCGGCCGGCCGGCACTGCGCCCGAGTGGTCGGACGTGCGCGCCATTGCGATCACGCCCGGCGTCGACGACGGGCCGGCGACGCTGCTGTGGCTGTCCAAGGACGCCGTGCACCAGACTCTGCTCGAGGCCGTGGACGACGTGGCGCCGGCGTCGCCAGATCCGTCCGAGGCGGCCTCACCCGAACCGTCCGAGGCGACCGCCAAGCCGACCAAGAAGCCGTAGCCCAAGGATCCGATGATCCCGCTGCGCGACGCGAACCCGACGCGCCGAACGCCGTTCGTGTCGATCGCGATCGTCATCGCCTGCTTCGTCGTCTTCGCCTACGAGCTGGGGCTGACGGCCAGCGGCGGGGACGCGGCGCTCCAGTCGTTCGTCGAGCGCTGGGGTGTCGTCCCCGGCGAGCTCACCGGGGCGTGGGCTCGTGGCGACTTCCTGTCGCAGGAGTCCGTGACGCTCGTCACGAGCCAGTTCATGCACGCCGGCTGGCTCCACCTGCTCGGCAACCTGCTCTACCTGTGGATCTTTGCCAACAACGTCGAGGATCGCCTGGGTCGGGCGTGGTTCCTGCTGTTCTACCTCGCGGGCGGCGTCGCCGCCGCGCTGGCCCAGGTCGCGGTGGACCCCGACTCGACGATCCCGACCCTCGGGGCGTCGGGCGCCATCGCCGCCACCCTTGGCGCGTACCTGGTGTTCTTCCCGCGGGCCCGGATCACATCGCTCGTGTTCCTGGGCTTCTTCTACCAGCTGATCGACGTGCCCGCGATCCTGGTGCTCGGATTCTGGTTCATCCTCCAGCTCATCGACGGGTTCACCTCGCTCAGCATGGTCCAGACCGGTGGCGGCGTGGCGTTCTTCGCCCACATCGGCGGGTTCGTGGCGGGGGCCGTCGTCGCGCGCCTGCTGACGGGCATCGGGGGCCGGCCGGGGAGGCCGCCGGCGCCGGCGGCCGTGGGATAATCGGCCGATGCCGGAGACCGAGCTCGTGGAGATGGTCGTCGAGAGCGTGCGGGTCCATATGCTCTCCAGCCGGCACGTGGTCATCCTCAAGGAGACCGACCGCGACCGCTACCTCCCGATCTGGATCGGGCCGTGGGAGGCCAGCGCGATCGCGATGAAGCTCCAAGGCCTCTCTCCGGAACGTCCCCTCACCCACGACCTCTTCGCGACGACCCTCGAGCAGCTCGGCGTGCGCATCGATCGCGTGGTCATCGCCGAGCTCGCCGACGAGACCTACCATGCCCGCTTGATCCTCGAAGGCGCGGGTGGCACGGTCGAGATCGATGCCCGACCATCCGACGCGCTGGCGCTCGCGGTCCGGGCCGGCGTCCGCATCTTCGCGGCGGACGCGGTGCTCGAGCAGGCCGGCCTGGGCGCTGACGCGGGGCTCGACGACGAGGAGGGCGAAACCGGGATCACCCTCGAGACGACGACCGGCGAGAAGATCGTCGACCCGCGGCTCGATGTGTTCCGGGACTTCGTCAACTCGCTCGATGTCGATCCCGACGCCGAAGGTCGCCGGACCAGCTAGCCGGCGGGCGGGAGATCCGAGAGGATCGGTCGACCGCGTCGGAGCGCCCGGCGCCGGTTCGCCCACAGGTGCAGGCGCAGCCGCCAGAAGTCGCGCACCGCACGGAAGATGACCGTGGGCCGGGCGCCCGTGGCGGAGCCGGCCGTCCGCGAGTAGTGCGGGACGCCGACCTCGACGACCGCGTGGCCCGCCTCGCGCAGCTTGATGACGAGCTCGGCCGAGAAGAACGCGCCGTCCGACTCCACCCGGACGTCCTCGAGAGCCGCGCGACGGAACAGCTTGCAGGCGCAATCGACGTCGGTCACGCGGAGGCCGAAGAAGATCCGGTTGGCGAGCCGGAACGCCCGCGCGTAGGCCGTCCGGATGAGGGGATCGGCGCGCTTGATCCGGAACCCGACCACCGCGTCCGGGGCGTCCGATCCGGCCGACCGCGCGGTGAGCTGGCCGATGTCGGCGATCCTGAACTGGCGGTCGCCATCGGTGAACGCGATGAGGTCGTGCCGGGCCGCGGAGAAGCCCGACCGGAGCGCGGCCCCATAGCCCAGGTTGGTCGGATGGTGGACGGCGCGAACGAGGTCCGGATGACGGGCCGCGAGCTCATCGGCAAGCCGTCCCGTGCCGTCGCTCGAGCCGTCGTCGACGACGATGATCTCGAACTGCTCCGCGAGGGACGGCAGCGTCTCGAGCGCCTCGGCGACCAGACCCTCGATGTTCGCCTCCTCGTTATGCGCCGGGAAGAAGTACGAGAGCCGTTCGACCCGGGTCATGGGGCTGCCCGGAGGCCGATGACGCGAACCAGCAAGCCTGCCTCCAGCGGGGTGAGGTATTCGAGGTCGTAGCGCTTGGCGAGCGCGTCGATGTCGGCCGGGTTCTGGCGCATCACGTAGACCGGGCGCCGGCCGAGGTTGTCGTCGATGACGTCCGGCAGATCGCCCAGGCCCTGGTCGAGCCGCGTCCGGTCGTCGGCGATGAAGATATCAGGCCGACGGCCTTCGACCTTCTGGGCGTACCAGAGCGGCGTCGAGTAACTCCACCACGACAGGACCACGGCGTCCGGACCCAGGAGTGGGAGGACCCGGTCCAGCCAGGCCGCCGCGGCATGGTCGCGACTCACGTCGACCGATGCGAGGCGCCCGGGCAGGACCAGCAGGGTCGGCAGCAGCAGGGCGGCCGCGAGCAGGGTGGCGGTCAGCTCTCGCCGTCCGCCGGCCAGCTGGCCACCCACGGCCCGGGCCGTCATCGCGGCGAGGATCGCGAGCCACGTCCAGGCGATCAGGATCGGGCCCAGGTAGTAGCGGTTGATGTCCGCGTTGACGTACGAGGCGGCGAAGAAGCAGGTGATCGCCACGGTCGCGCCCGTCAGGAGCGCGTAGCGGGGCCGGCGCAGGGCCGTGGCGACGAAGGCCACGGGGATCAGCGGAGCGAGGAGGCCGAACTGTGCGACGGTCAGGGCGCCGAGCTGCGCGACCTTGCCCGCCAGGTTGCCGAACGGGTCGAGCAGGCTGCCCCGGAACTGCTCGGCGAGGACGACATACCAGAAACCATCCCAGGTCTCCGGCCGTCCGTAGACCAGCGCGGCCCGGAACGGGCCGGCTCGAAGCGGGAGCTCCAGGTAGACGACGATGAGCGTGGCTGCCAGCATCCCGACGCAGGCAAGGACCAGCCGGGGCCGTCGGATGACGTCCGGGGCGACAGCGAGCACGTACAGACCGACCGGGACGGCCAGGAGGAGCGTCAGCGAGTGATTGCCGACCGACAGGGCGAAGACGAACGCCGCCGCCACCAGGAACCGGTCGCCGCGGTCGTCCACGCGCTGGCCCGTGCCCGCACCACGGACGCGGTCCTCCCACGCCACGAGCAGCCGGAGGAGGGCCGCCAGCAGCGCGAGATGCAGGACGTGGGCGTCCGCGTGGGTCCCGATCGCCCACGCGATCGGCGTCAGCGCGAGCCCGATGCCAGCGAGCACGCCGAGCGCGGCAGACCGGGTCAGCGCGCGCACCAGGTCGACGGTGATCCCGGCGGCGACGGCGAGGCAGAGCGCCGACAGGAGGTTCACCCGGAACGCCGGCTCGCCGAACGGCTGCAGGACGACCGAGGCCAGCCAGCCGAGCAGGACGTACGTCGGGAAGCCGGTCGGATGGGCGGTGCCCATGAGCGGTCCGACGGTCTGGAACTCGCCCGTGTCCCAGAACGCCACACCGGGCAGCAGGGCGAGCCGGGCCGCCGCGAACGCGACCACCGCCACGGCGATGATCGGCAGCAGGTGCGAGGGGCTCGTCCGGCGACCCTGTGCTACGCTCCGATCCACCTTCCACGCTCGTGCAGGAGCCGATCCCGGTGACCCGCCCCGCATCCGGCGGGACCGAGCGAGGCACGCGAGCGCCGTCGCGGTCGACCGGGATGCGCGGAGCCGTCGGCGCGGTCGTGATCGTCCTCGCGCTCGGGCTCGCCCTCCGTCTCATCATCGCATACCTGCTGCCGGGATCCGGCTTCGGGGTCGACCTGGCCTCGTTCCGGTACTGGGCGTCGAATCTCGCCGACCAGGGCCCGTGGGGCTTCTACGGCCGCGACTTCTTCCACGACTACACGCCGGGCTACCTGTACGTCCTGTGGCTCGTCGGCCTGGTCGGGAAGGTGTTCGGCGGCGTCGGCGATCTCATCAAGATCCCGCCGATCGTCGCCGACCTGGCGATCGGCTGGCTCGTCCACTCGATGATCCTCGAGCTCGGCGGCCGTCGCCGCCTGGCGCTCGCTGGCGCCCTCGTCGCGGTCCTGAACCCGCTCAGCTGGTTCGACAGCGTCGTCTGGGGCCAGGTCGACTCGTTCGGGGTGGTCTTCCTGCTGCTGGGTCTGCGCGAGCTGTGGCGGGACCGGCCCGAGCGGTCGGCGGTCTACACGGTGATCGCCGCGATCATCAAGCCGCAGCTCGGGATCCTCGTCCCGCTGGTCGCGATCGTCACGATCCGCCGCGCGCTGCAGCCCGCCGGCGGTGAAGGCGATCCGGAACGGACCGGGAACCCCCGGCGGATCGTGACGACCGGGCTGGCCGGCTTCGCCACGGCAGTCCTCCTCGCGATCCCGTTCGGGCTGACGCCGATCGGCCTCATCGAGCAGATCGCGGTCGCGGGCGGCGGGTACCCCTACCTCTCAGTCAACGCCTACAACCCGTGGGCCCTCGTCCCGTCCGACACCGGCGTCAGCCTCGCCAACGCGGGCCAGTGGGTCTGCGACGCGGCCCTTGGCACGGACCAATGCGGCGCCGGCAGCGCAGTCTTCGGGATCGTCCCGGCGATCGCGATCGGGACAGCGCTGCTGGTCGGGGCGTTCCTCATCGTCCTGTGGGTCGTCGGACGACGGCCGGACCGGTTGACGCTGCTCGTCGGGCTGGCGGTCCTCGCACTGGCCTTCTTCGTGCTGCCCACGCGCGTCCACGAGCGCTACGGCTACCCGTTCTTCGCGCTCGCCATCATCCTGGCCGCGGTCTCACCACGCTGGCGCGTGGCGTACGTCCTGTTGAGTGCCGCGACGTTCGCAAACATGTACGTCGTCCTGACCACGCTCTACACGGACAACCCATCGATCAGCGACTGGCTGGGCATCGGCTCGGCGATCCGATCCGAGGCGGGCGTCACGCTCGTGGTCCTGCTCCATGTCCTGGGCTTCGCCTGGGCCGCGCTCCAGCTCAGGTCACGGGCGCATGAGCGGCTGGAGGACGAGCTCGAACGCGCCTCCGAGCCCGACGCGGTCGACGCCGAGCCGTCGGGCTGGGGCGCCGGCGCCCGGGTCGGCGCCGGGCGATGGAGGACCGATCCCGTGCCGGTCGGGTCGCCGAGCGCGACGCCGGCGGGGATCATGCCGGCGCGTCGTGGTGTCGTCGCGTCCGGCGCCGGCCCCGCTACGTCCGGCGCCGGCCTCGTCGCCAACGCCGACGCCCAGGCGATCGCCGAGGTGCCCATGCCCACGTGGTCGCGATCGCTCGGCTTCGCCGATCTGGGCGTGGTCGGCTGGTTCCGCGAGCGGCTCGGCGAGCGGTCGATCCGGCCTGATCGCAGCGCGACGCTGCGCGGCGAGGGTGGCGGGCGCCTGGACCGGCTCGACCTCTGGTTCCTCGCCGTGCTCATCGTGGCGAGCCTGACGTTGCGGATCTTCCGTCTGCCCGAGCCGTACCAGATGCACTTCGACGAGGTCTATCACGCCCGGACGGCCACGGAGTTCCTGCAGGACTGGCGGTACGGACTGTCCCACGCCATCTACGAATACACGCACCCGCACCTGGCGAAGTACGGGATGGCACTCGGTCTCGTGGTCTGGGGCGAGGACGACGTCAGCGCCACGAGCGACCTCGGGGTTCCCGTGCGAGCGGCTGTCGTCGAGCCCCGGTCCGACGATGAGACCGCACCCGGCGGCCGGGGCGGCGAGCGGCTCCATGTCGCGACGGGGTCGGAGATCCGGACCTATGACCTGCGGAGCCGGGCGTTGATCTCGACGATCCCCGCACCCGGGGTCAACGCCCTGACCATCGATCCGATCGGTGGCCAGCTCGTCACGGGATCCGACGACGGCCGCGTCGCCGTCCTCGACCTGTCGGCGATCGGCCCGGACGCGGCCGCGACCGGTATCGCACCGGTGGCGATCGGGCAGGTGACCGGCGCCGTGGACCTGCTGTACGTCACCAAGGACGGAGCGACCGTCATGGTCGGCACGGCCGACCACCTCGACGCGCTGGACCTCGCGTCCGGCACGGCTGTCGGCGGGATCGACCTGCCCGGGCTCGTGGACCTCGCGGACGGAGGCAACGGCGCGACGCTGATCGCCACGACCGGCGAGCTCGAGGACCCGGCCGCCGAGGCATCGGTCCTGGCCGAGGCACTCGAAGGGGATGCCGCGGCATACGAGGAGAAGCTGCGCGGCACCGAGCCGACGATCCTCCTGGGCAACCCGGGCACGAGCGAGACGCGCGCGGACGTCGAGAAGGCCATCGCCGACGGGAAGCTTCCCGGCATCGAGATCCAGGATGTCGCCCGGGTCGCGGCCGCGACCGCCGACGGCGTCACGTTCGTCGATCCGACCAGCGCGAAGATCGTCACGACCGTCAGCCTCGAAGGCGGCGCGCATGGCATGGCCGAGGCGACCGGCCTCGAGGACCCATACCTGTACGTGACATCCGGCCCGCCGACAGCACCGACGTACCACCACGTCATCATCGGCGGCGACGACGCCGCGGACGGGCCGATCGACGGGGGCAGCCATCCGCTGCCGGCACCGGGCACGAAGGTCGTCTACGACGCGGCCAGCCAGATGATCCACATCCTCGGGCTGGCCCCGGGCGCGCCGACACCGGCGGCCGGGGACACGCCGGCCGGCCCCTGGACGGTCTACGTCGTCGAGCCGCACGCCAACGCGGTCTACGCGGACGCACGGCTTGCGCCGGGCATGGTGCCGGCCGCGCTGGCCGCCGACGTCGAGCCTGATGACCCGTCCGGGGACCGCCAGCAACTCCTCGTCCTCGATGGCGACGGGGCGGTCGCCACGATCGAGCTCGGGTCGCACGCGTTCGCGTGGCGGCTGCCGGGCGTCATCCTCGGCGCGGTCACGATCGCGTGTCTCTACCTGCTGGGGCGGATCCTGTTCCGACGACGGCTCGTGGCGGCGCTCGTGGGCGTCTTCGTGCTGGCCGACGGCATGTTCTTCGTGCAGGCGCGCATCGGGATGAACGACATCTACGTCGGGACGTTCATCCTCGCCGCCTACACGCTCTTCGCGGCGCTCTGGACCGGCTGGTGGCGGAGCCGCACGGCGTTCTGGCTCGCGATGCCGCTCATCGGCGGCTTGCTGGGCCTCGCCCTCGCGAGCAAGTGGGTCGGGCTCTACGCCATCGGCAGCATCCTCCTCCTGATCCTGGTCCGAAGCGCCCTCGGGCGGGTCCTCGCGATCCTGGCGCTTGTCGCCATGACCGGCGTGCTCGGCTACATGGCGATGAGCGTGCCCGAGGGCCAGGGGTTCGGCAACCTGACGTTCCTCGTCGTGATGATCGCGCTCACCTTGATCGCGGTGGTGGTGGCCGTCGTGCATCCGATCGCCTGGACCGACGACGAGATGCGCTTCGCGGTGATCGCGCCGGTCGCCCTCGGCGCGCTCGTCTTCTTCGGGGCGCTGGCGATCGGGCGCCTCGACGCCCAGGTCGTCGTCGGCGGGTTCGCGATGACGCCCTTGCGGGCGGCCCTCCTCCTCGCGCTGGGCTCACTGGCGGTGTACGTCGTGTTCACGCTCGCGGGTCGGTTCGGGTTCGGCCCGCTGGCGGCGCCGCCGGGGCCCGACGATCCGGCCTACGGCCTCGAACCGCCCGCGCCGCCCGCCGACGGCTGGCTCCGGCCGGGCTGGCTGCTTGGCCTGCCGGTCGCGTGGATGGCGATCTGCCTGGCCGTCCTGCCGATCGCGGTCTATGTCGCCTCGTACATCCCCTGGGCGATGGTCGAGAGCCACCAGATCGTCGCCGGCTGGCCGCCTGGCCACACGGGCCAGACGCTCCTCGACCTGACCGGCTCGATGTACAACTACCACAACACCCTCTCGGATGCGCACCCGGCGTCATCACCGTGGTGGGCCTGGCCGCTCGACCTCAAGCCGGTCTGGTTCTACCAGGAGGGTCTGGCCGCCGGCACGTCCGCGGCGATCTACGACGCCGGGAACCTCGTGATCTGGTGGCTGGGCGTGCCGGCGCTCATCTTCGTGAGCGTCATGGCCTTCCGGCGGCGGAGCCTGGCGCTCGCGCTGATCGCGGTCGGGTTCGCCGCCCAGTGGATCCCGTGGGCGCGCATCGACCGGGCCGCGTTCCAGTACCACTACTACACGGCCTTGCCGTTCGTGGTCCTGTCGCTCGCCTACTTCATCGCGGAGCTGTGGCACGGCGCCTCGCGGGCGACATGGCGCATGGCCCGGATCGCGGGCGCCGCGGCCATCGTCCTGCCGGCCGCGATGTGGCTGTTCTCCCGGCCGCTGTGCGCACTGGTCGGGGTCGAATCGGTCAACCCGGGCTCGCAGGCCTGCCCCGCGGTGATTCCCGACTTCGTCCTGACCTCGCGCACGGCGGGGCTCGCGATCGTGGCCGGGTTCGGCTGCTTCTTCCTGATCCGCGCCGTGCTCGCGCTCGCGGACGGCGACCGGGACGACCGCGGCTCCGATCGCGACTGGTATCGCTCGATCGGGCTGACCGGGGCCGCGGTCGCGCTCGGCCTGGTCATCGTCTCGCTGCTGCCCGACGCCGCCATCCTGACGCTGACCTCGATCCCGGTGGAGCCCCTGGTGCTGCTCGCGGGGCTGCCGCTGGGCTACCTCGCGCTCGGGGTCATCGGCGGGCGCGACCCGCGGCGGTACGTCATCGGATTCGTCGCGGCGGCGGTCGGCTGGTTCGCGATCCTGTACCCGAACATCGCTGCGCTGCCGCTTCCGGGCGCGATCGTGAATGCCTACCAGGGCATCGTGCCGACCTACCTGTACGCGTTCCAGTTTCCGGTCAGCAAGGTCGACCGCACCATCGCCGTGCCGCTCCTGACGCCGATGCTCGCGGTGCTGCTCATCGCGATCTCGGTGACGTGCCTCGTCGTGGCCTATTCGGCCTGGGTTTGGAGGCTCTCGCTCGCGGCGCGCGCTGACGACGCGTCGGAGGACGCGGACGGCTTGGCTCGGAGCGGGGGCGCCTGAGGGATCGCCGCCTGGAACCCGGACGGCAACTGGCCCGATGCCGCCAGCCGGCGGATGACGAACCCGTAGTACGCCTCGACCTTGACCGTGACGCGCGGCCAGCTGAAGTCCTCCGCGCGTTGACGTCCGTTGGCGATCATCTGATCTCGCAGCACGGGATCGTCCAGCAGCCGCGCGATGGCGATCGCGAGCGCCTTCGGGTCGCGCGGCGGCACCAGCAGCCCCTCGCGGTCGCGTCGGACCACGCCCTTGTAGCCGTGGATGTCGGAGGCGACGACGGGAGCCCCGGCGGCCATCGCCTCGAGCAGGACGATCCCGAACGACTCGCCGCCGGTCGCGGGCGAGGCGTAGACGTTCGCCGTCTTGTACAGCTGCGCCTTCTCGGTCTCGGAAACGCGACCGAGGAACTCCACGCCCTGGAGCCCGCGCGTGGCCACGTAGCGGCGCGCCTCGCGCTCCTGGGGCCCGGAGCCGACGACCAGCAATCGCGTGCCATAGCCGGTCTTGCGCAGGATCCGCTGGGCTTTCAGGAGGTCCAGCAGGCCCTTGCGCGGCTCGTGGCGCCCGACGAACAGGACGTTCGGCGTGCCGTCCTGCCAGCGGGCGATCGGGACCGCGTTGGCGAACCGGGCGATGTCGACGCCGTTGGGGATGACCTTGTAGTCGCCGGGGAAGAAGCGGTCGATGAAGTGGCGGGCCGCGGCGCTGACGGCGATCCGGCCGTGGATCCGGGCGGCGTGCCCGCGCATCACCCGGCTCCCGAGCTCGTACGACGGCGAGAAGCCGGCGTAGGCGTGGAAGGTGGCGATGTTCACGCTCGTCGACTCGCGCAGGAGGAAGAGCGACAGGAACGGCACGAACGGCTCGTGGAAGTGGAGCAGGTCGAACTTCTCCTGTTCCAGCAGCCGCCGGACCTGGCTGATGTAGCGCGGCGAGAACGTCAGCGTCCCGACCGAGCCGTTCGTCGGCATCGAGAACCCGACGCCGATGCGCAGGATGTCGCCCTCCGAGGAGCGCTGCGGGCCGTGGCTCGCGGTGATGATTCGGACGTCGTGGCCGCTCTGGCGCAGGTTCTCGTACAGGAACCGCACGTGTTGCGCGACGCCGCCGGCCTCGGGATAGATGTACGGGCAGACGAGACCGATCTTCATGCCGTGCCCTCATCGGGCGTGCCCGGCGGATCGAAGCGCGGCGGTCTCTGGCGGCCGCCGGGATAGCCGTGGTCGCGGCCGGTGCCGTCCTTGCGCAGCCGGCCGGCGACCTCGGCGCGGGCGTCGCGGCCACGCTTCGCCAGCTGCCTGCCGAAGACCTCCAACTGCCCCTGCGTCCCGTGGAACGCCCCGTGATGCTCCGTCGTGCGCTCGACGATCGCGGTTCGGAGGTCGGCCGAGGTCCGGCCGGGGAAGGTGGTCCAGCCCGTGCCGATGGCGGCGAGCGCGTGGGCATCGCTGTTCCCGATGTGGGCGAGCCCGTGCCGATCCGCGAACCGGACGACGCGGGCGTGCCAGGGCCGGCCGAGCGTCGTGGGGTTGAACGTCTCGATGGCGTCGGGGTGGAAGCGCTCGGCGAGGTCCAGGAGCCCACGCAGGACCCAGCCCTGGGCGCACAGCGGGAACGGCACCAGGGGATGCGCCGGGATCGCGACGCCGCCGGCGTCGTGGACGGCCGCGACGGTGTCGCGGAGCGAGCGGAGCGGCTGGATCCGCGTGTCGATCCCGAGGGCCAGCAGGTGACCGCCGCGGGTCGTGACCTCCTCGCCGACCAGGACCTCGAACGCCAGCCCGCGGTCCGCTGCGATCGCCCGGGCGGCGACGGCTGCATCGATGCGCTCGTGGTCCGTGATCGCGATGACGTCCAGGTCGCCGCGCGCTTCGACGTGATCGAGGATGGCCGCGACACCGGCAGTCCCGTCCGACGCGATCGTATGGATATGCAGGTCGGCCCGGCCGAGCGGCTCGGTCTGGCCGGGCTCCGTGACGGCCAGCGGTGCGGTGCTCACGCCGCCGCCTCCTCGAGGTCGGGCCAGATCGGGAAGAAGACCGCCCACCACTGCGCAGGGGCATCCTCGATGATCCGCTCGAAGGCCCTCGCGATGGCAGTCGTCGTGGCCATGACGCGTTCCCGGCGCGTGCCCTCGGCGGGCACCGCGACCGCTTCCATGCGCGCGCGATAGCGGCCGCGCGGCGCGCGACGGACCCCGACGACGTACGGGGCGGCTCCGCTCTCGACGGCGAGCATCGCCGGCCCGAGCGGGAGTGTGGCCGGCGCCCCGAAGAGCGGGATGAGCGTGCCGCCACCGGTCAGGTCGCGATCGCCGACGAGGCCGACCGCGATGCCGTTGCGGAGCGCCGCGAGCAGCTCGCGGCGCGCCTCGCGCAGACCCACGATCCGGACGCCGGCCGCGCCGCGCGTCCGCGCGAACCAGGCCTGGAGCGCGGCGTCGTCGACGGTCTCCATGGGGGCCACCGCGCCGCCGACGCGAGCGGCGAGGTAGAGCGCGGGGAGCTCGATCGCCCCGAAGTGCAGCCCGACGAACAGCACCGTGCGGCCCGGCGCGAACGCCTCGACGACCATCTCGGGCGTCTCGATGTCCAGGCGGCGGTCCACATCGCCCGGGCGAAGGGCCGGCGTCCGCGCCACCTCGAGGTAGTACCGGGCGTTGTGCCGGAACGCGGAACGCACGAGGCGTTCGAGCGCGCGCGGGTCCGTTGCGGCGGCCCGGACCGACGGGCTGCCCCGGCCCGAGGCCTCCAGCGCGAGACACACCCGCCGGAGGTTGCGCCGCGCCTGTGCGGCCCGCTGCGGCGCGAGCCGGTACCAGAGGTCGCCCGCGAGCTCCGCTGCGCGGGTCAGCGGCCCCTCCGGGAGGCGACAGGCGAGCCACGACGCGACGATCAACGAGCGCGCCCGGAGGCTCCCTCCGAGGCCCCTCACGAGGCGACCCCGCCCTTGGCCCGGGCGTCAGCCACCACGGGCGCCGCGTCCGGCTCGATCCACGGCCGATCGGGACCCGGGTCCGGCCTCCCAGCCTGCATCAGGCGCGCTCGGCGCTCGAGATCGGCGGCCTCGGCGTCGGTCGCGGGCCACATGGGCTTGAAGCTGTACCACTGGTGGGGCACGTTGCGGACGGTCTTCGCCAACGCGTCGGCCAGGGCCTGGGTGACACGTTGCAGCTCGGCCGGATCGCCCGACTCGACGTCGATGACATCCCCCCAGGCCACCTCGAACCGGTTGTCCCTGCGGCGGTGGATGCCCACCGGCAGGATGCGCGAACCGGTCTTCGCGGCGAGGGTCGCAGGGCCCGCCGGCAGGGCCGTCCAGGCGCCGAACAGGCGGACGGGGATCCCATCGCTGCGGTAACCCCAGTCGACCAGCAGGCCCAGGATCTCCCGGCGGCGGAGCACGCCGTAGATCGCCCGCAGGTTCCGCCAGGCGATGATCTTCACGCCCCACTCCTCGCGCTGTCGCCGGAGCAGCTCGAAGATCTCCGGAAAGGACGAGTCGTCGGCGACGACGCTGATCGGGAGGCCATGGCGGGCGATCGCCGCTGCGACCGCCTCGTTGTTCCCGACGTGGCCGACGGCCAGGATCAGACCGCCGTCTTTCGGGGCGCTGTGCCAGATCCGCGTGACGTCGTCCGGGTCGAGGTCCGGCACCAGGTCCGCGACCTCGTCGCGGGTCCGCGACGGCAGGCGCATGAGCTCCACGAGATAGCGGCCGTACTCACCGTAAGCGCGCAGCGCCAACCGGCGCACGCGTGGATCGGCCGGTGGCAGGCCCAGGACGTGGCCGAAGTTGCGGTTCGACCACGCGCGCTTGGTCGGCCACAGCAGGTACGACGTCCGCGCGAGGTGGCCGAGCACCGGGCGCGCCAGGATCGGCGGCACGCGTGCGAGCAGCCACGCGGTCGAGCGATAGCCCAGGATCGCGATGCGCTCGACGACGCGGGAGCGAGCGCCCCCGCGTCGATGCGGCGCCTCGAGTCGGGACCCGCCGGAGCCCGATGCCGTCGGCCGGCTTGGGCCGTCGGTCACTTCGCCGAGGCGGTCGCGACCTTGGCTTTCGTGCCGGCCAGCTTCCTGAGCGTCCGCTTCGCCGGCGCCTCGGTCCCGACCAGCGTCTCGTCGTCATCGCCGCGGATGAACGCCTCGACGCGATTGAACGCGATGTCGTCGTGGATCTGCTGCGGCGGGCTCTTCATGAAGTAGCTCGAGGGCGCGACGAGCGTCCCCTTGAGTCCCCGGTCGAGGCCGAGCTTCAGGCAGCGGATGGCGTCGGTGATGACGCCGGCGCTGTTGGGGCTGTCCCAGACCTCGAGCTTGAGCTCGGCGTTGAGCGGGACGTCGCCGTAGGTCGTGCCCTCCATCCGGATGTAGCACCACTTGCGGTCGAGCAGCCACGGCACGTGGTCGCTCGGCCCGACGTGGATGTCGTCGGTGTCGATCTCGTAGTCGAGCATCGAGGTGACGGCGTTCGTCTTGGAGATCTTCTTGGACTCGAGCCGCTCGCGCTCCAGCATGTTGAGGAAGTCGGTGTTGCCGCCGAAGTTGAGCTGGTAGGTCCGGTCGAGACGGACGCCGCGGTCCATGAAGAGGCGGGTCAGCACGCGGTGCGTGATGGTCGCCCCGACCTGGCTCTTGATGTCGTCGCCGATGACCGGCAGGCCGCGCTCCGCGAAGCGACGCTGCCAGTACGGCTCACGGCCGATGAAGACCGGGATGGCGTTGATGAACCCGACGCCGGCGGTGAGCGCCTGCTCGGCGTACCACTTCGTCGCCTCCTCGCTGCCGACGGGCAGGTAGGAGACCATGACGTCGACCTCGCGCTCCTTGAGGATCCCGACGATGTCCGCCGTCGGGCCGGGCGCCTTCTCGATGATCTGCGAGAGGTATTTGCCCAGGCCGTCGTGGGTCATCCCGCGCTCGACGGTGACGCCCGTGTGGCCGACCTGCTGGAACACGTAGGTGTTGTTGGGCTTCGTGTAGATCGCCTCGGACAGGTCCTTGCCGACCTTGTTCTTGTCGATGTCGAAGGCGGCGACGAACTCGATGTCGCGGATGTGATAGCCGCCGAGCTCGACGTGCATCAGCCCCGGGACGAAGTCGTCCTTCTTGGCGTCCTCGTAGTAGTAGCGACCCTGGACGAGGCTGCTCGCGCAGTTGCCGACCCCGACGATCGCGACGCGGATCTTGCCGTCGCCGCGCCGTCCGGCGCCTGCCCAGGTGTTCGTCGGCGTCGCGCCGTTCTTGCCGTTGCTGCCGTTCTTGCTCACGTCGTTCTCCGTTGCTCCGTTACTGGGCCTGGTGGGTGGGTTGGGATCTGGCTTGGTGGCGGACGTGCAGGATCCGCTGGATGACCGTGATGATCGAGCCGATGGTGATGATGCCGAGGGCGAGGAACAGGGCGACGACGCCGAGCGGGAAGGCGGCGCCACCCGCACCCTCACCGCTCTCCACGATGAACGGCGCAGTCCCAAGGATGCCGGCGGCGATCAGGCCGACGCAGAGGATGACCAGCCGGACCTCGCGGGGCATGATCCCGACGGCGGCCATGCCGGTCCCGGCCGTGAAGCCCAGACCTTCGGACTTGGCCCTGGTGTAGCTGACCATCACGGCCGAGCCAAGGCGCCGCGGCGGCGATGACCGTCCCGTTGATGATGCCGACCTCCTGGAGACCCACGACGATCGCGACGTAGACGACGACTTCGCCCGCGCGGTCGAACACGGAGTCCATGAAGGCACCGAGGTTGCTCACCTTGCCGGTCGCGCGGGCGAGGGTGCCATCGAACATGTCGAAGACCCCGCCGAGGAAGATGACCAGGCCGCCAGCCAGCCATTGCTGCGAGGCGACCAGCACCGCACCCACCACCGTGATCGCGAACCCGATCAGGGTCAGCGCGTCCGGGGTCAGCCCGATGCGGCCCATGCCGAGCGCGATCGGCTCGAAGACCCTCTTGACGCGGGCGCGGGAATCGTTGGAGATCGTCATGGCTGGGGGGCTAGCTCGCGACGCCGAGGCCGAGGATGGCGCGCTCGCGCTCCGCGACCTCGCCGAACGCCTCGGGGCGCAGGCTGCACACCGTTTCGCGGCCCACGCGCCGGCTCTGGATCAGTCCGGCGGCGCGCAGGCGCTTGAGGTGATGGCTGACGAGCGGCTGCGACAGGCCGACGTGCGCGATCAGATCGCGCATCGACGCCTCGCCCTCGGCGAGGCGTCGCACGATGCGCAGCCGGTTCACGTCTGCGAGGGCCTTGTGGAACGCGCGCAGCTCGCGCAGGTCGTCGGGCTGGGTGACGATCGAGGCGATCGTCGAGCGGATCCGGGCTGGAGTGGGCACGATGGGGTGGAAGCTCCTCCACGTCGTCGCATCAACGACGGTTGATATCAACGGGCGTTGATGCTAGGCGGGAGGAGCGACCGTGTCAAGGACCGGCCTCGGCCCCCTACACTCCCGCCCATGACTCGAGGTTCGGCATTCGTGCTGCTCATCGTGTTCGGGGCCGGCGTGTTCCTCGCCGGACTCGAGCTGATGATCACCGCTGTCGCGCTGCCGTCGATCCTCGACGACCTCGCCGACGCCTCCGGTGGCTCCGCCTGGATCGAGCTCCGCAAGGCGAGCTGGATCATCAACGGCTACCTGCTGGTGTACATCCTCACGATGCCGCTGGCAGGGCGGCTGACGGACCTGTGGGGCGCCCGACGGCCGTTCATGGCCGCGCTGATCGTCTTCATCGTCGGCTCCGTGCTGGCCGGCCTCGCCCAGAGCCTGGACCAGCTCATCGCCGCGCGGGTCATCCAGGCGTTCGGTGGCGGCGTGCTGGTCCCGGTGGGGACGGCCGCGGCCGCCCACCTGTACGAGGGCGCGAATCGGCCCCGTGCGCTCGGGCGTCATCGGCGCGCTGACGTTCCTCGGGATGGCTGCGGGCCCATTCGTCGGAGCGGCGCTGCTCGCGTCGGTCCATGCCGAGGACGCCCTCGAGGGTGCCGGACTCGGCGGCTCGTGGCCGGACCTGTTGGCGCCCGCCTGGCGCTGGGTCTTCTTCGTCAACGTCCCCATCGGGTTGATCGCCCTGATCCTCGGGCTGGGCCGGCGTCGGCGGGCTGGGACACGCCGCGTCGCCCCGGTCGGGTCGACGTCGTCGGTGCGTTCTGGTTCGGGGCGGCGTTGCTCGCGGCTCTGGTCGGACTGACGCTGATCGGCACGACCGAGATCGCGGGGAGCGCGGTCGAACCCGTGGCCGTGACCGCCGGGCTGCTCGCCGCCGCGGCGCTCCTGACCATGATCTTCGTCGATCCGCGGGCTCCGCGTCCGCGACCCGTTCCTCGATCCGCGGCTGTTCGGGATCCGGGCCTTCTCCGCCGCCGCGCTCGTCTCGCTGCTGACCGGCTACGCGTTCGCGACGGCGATCATCGGCGGGGCGGTCTTCGTCGACCGGGTCCTCTACGGCGGACCCGACGAGCAGCGGCTCGCCCTCGGCGCCCTTGCCGGTGCGACCGCCCTCGGGGCGCTCGCTCTCGGGTCTCGCCGTCCGGGTGCTGTCGTTGCGCCTCGTCACGGTCATCGGGCTGGCGTTCAGCATCGGCGGGCTCGCCGGCATGGCCACGTGGACCCCCGAGACCTCGATCGAGGCGGTCGCCCTGACGCTTGGCGCGTTCGGTCTCGGATTCGGGTTGACGGTGACGCCCCGGTCGACGGCCGCGGTCGAGGCGGCCGGCCGGCGGGCGTTCGGGGCCGCGTCATCGATCGTCACCGTCGCCCGGATGATCGGCATGGCGGTCGGGCTGGCGATCCTGACCGCATACGGCTCGACGACGATCGACCGCCTCGCGGACCAGGTCTACGCGACGCCCGAGGCATACCTCGCCCTCGTCCCCGAATCGCTGCGCGACCGGCCGCTGCGCGACCCGCTGGTCGTGGACGCCCTCGAGGAGTGGGCATCGCGGGAGGCGGCTCGCGATCATGGTCGGCCTGTTCATCGTGGCCGGGGCGGTCACCGCGCTCGCGATCCCGCCGTCGCTCGTGCTGGGCGGACGGCCGCGTATGCTGGCAGGCGACCAGACCGCACGCGATGCGGCCACCGTTGCCGGAGGCGCGGATCCCGATGGCAGCCCAGCGACCGAGTCGGGGATCGCGCTCTAGGCGCCAGGCGGCGCCACCCGCCGTCGCCCGCATCCTGTCCGGAGAGCCCATCGCGCCCAGGCGCCGCGGCGCGACCTCGTCCGGCGGGCCTGGCGTGCTCACCGTGGTCGCGGTCGTCGACGGTCAGGCGCGGGAATCGACCGGCAAGGAGGCGCTCGCGCTCCTGCCGGGCTACCTCAAGAGCCCGAACACCAGCCTCTGGGTGGACCTGTCGGGCCCATCGCCTGAGCAGGTCGAAGCTGTCGGGGCGGCCCTCGGGCTGCATCCGCTCGTCGTCGAGGACGTCCTCGAGGGCAACCAGCGGGCGAAGATCGAGATCACGGACGGCATCGTCCACATCGTCCTGTTCCACCTGGACTACGACGCGGAGCTCACCGCATCGGAGCTCGACATCGTCCTTGGGCTCGGGTTCCTCTTCACCGCCCACGATGCGTCGTGGGAGCCGCGGGCGACCCATCACCTGCGCTCCGGCGTCGAGCCGATCCTCAGCCATGGGCCGGACCACCTGCTCTGGGCGCTCGCCGACGACGTGGTCGACGGGTACTTCCCGTTCGCGGATCGCCTCGGGTTCGCCATCGACGAGATCCAGGACGAGGTGGTCCGCAAGGCCGAGCCGGAGACGCTGGAGGGCCTGTTCGCCCTGAAGCGCGAGCTCATCGAGGTCCGCCGCTCCATCAGCCCGGTCCGCGAGATCTTCAACCAGCTGACGAACCGCGACACGCCGCTGATCGACCCCGAGGAGGTCGTCTATTTCCGCGACATCTACGACCACGTCATCCGCCTGACCGACGAGCTCGACAACTACCGGGAGCTCGCGTCGGCCACGCTCGATGTCTACCTGACGACGATCAACAACAACCTCTCGGTGATCATGAAGCGGCTGACCGGCGTGACGGTCGTCGTGGCCGGGATCGGCGCGATCGCGGGGATCTTCGGGATGAGCGAGGCGGGACTGGCGATCTCGGGCGGGGAGGCGGCGGGGTTCTGGCTCGTCACCGTCCTGACGCTCGTCTTCGGGGGAGCCGCCGCGGTGTTCCTCCGCAAGATCGACTGGATCTAGGCCCAGTCGCTAGCTGCAGTCCACCGGCTTGGCCTTGGGATGCGCCGCGGCGTGGTCCGAGGCCTCCTGCGAGAGCGGCTTGGCGATGACCTGGAGCTTGCCGGGCGTCCCCTTGGGCCCTTCCGAGGTCTGGAGCCAGAGCTCCTCCTCGGTGGCAACCGCGGCGTCCTCGAGGGTGAGCTGGTGCGGCCGGACCTCGACGATCTCGTAGAGGAACCGCTGGTCATCGCTGGTCCAGACCTCGACGACCATGCCCAGCATCTTCTTGCCCTTCTTCGTGCGCGACGCCTCGAGCATCGGCAGGAACATGCCGGCCCGCGCGTGCCCGTACAGGTACGTCGCGCGGCCCTGGCCGGGCTGGCCGAGGGCGCCGATCCACTGCGCGACGTCGCACAGCGGATAGTCCTTGGGCCCGCCGGGCTTGACCACGGGGAGGTCGATCTTCAGGGCGGCGACGCGGACCCGGGTGGCGACCCGGTCGGCGGGCGCGCTCGGGCTCGCGGTCGCGGCGCCCGAGCCGAGCGGCGGCAGCGTGATCCGGGGCAGGGGCGTTGCCGGGGCGGCACTGGCCCCAGGACTCCGGGCGGGGAGCGCTCCGGCCGTGACGGGCGTCGTGTAGTTGAGCAGGCCCGCGGCCAGCAGCGTGACGCCGAGAGCGGTCAGGACGGCGGGGACGAATCGGGTGCGTGTACGCTCGGCCAGACCTGACATCGGACCGGCATCGTAGCAGCGGGCCTGCGACTCCGCCCCGAGCCGCTCGTACTGGTACGCTCCCGCCCATGTGGCCCCGTCTGTCGATCGTCGCCGGCCTGTTCGCCGGGGTCGCCGTCGCAGCGTTGGTCCTGGGGGGCCTCCTGTTCCTGAGCCCGGGACCGACCGTCGTGTTCACACCTGCCCCGTCCGCCACACCGGTGCCGAGCTCGTCACCCGCCGTCGGGTCGCCGACCGCGTCGCCTTCGGCGCCCGGCGCGTCCGGCTCGCCCTCGGCTCCGGCGGCGCTGATCCCCATCGGTGAGGCGGCCCCGACCCTGGTGGTCCCGCGGGTCGGCGGCGGGACGATCGATCTCGCGAACCTGAAGGGCCAGCCCGTCTGGGTCAACTTCATGGACACGGACTGTCCGCCATGCCAGGACGAGTTCCCGCTGATGAACGGCTTTGCGACGAACTATGGCGACGACGGCCTCGTGATCCTGGCCATCGACGTCAAGGAGGACGAGGCCACAGTGGCGGCCTTCGCGAACGAGCTGGACGCCACGTTCCCGATCGGCCTCGACAGCGACGGGGCCGCAGCGACGGCGTGGGGCGCTGCAGCGGCCATGCCGGTGCACTTCTGGATCGACACGGACGGGATCGTGCGCGACCGCGCGCTCGGCGGGATCGGGTCGGACGTCATGGCCCGGGGCGTCGCGACGATCCTGCCCGACGTCGAGGTCACGCCCTGAGCCTGGCCGAGCGCACGGCACCGACCGACGGCCACGGTCGGGAGCCCTCGCCGCCGGCTGAGATCGCCGCGGCACTGGACCGCCTCATCGCGGCACCGGGACCGCTCCTCGTCATCGCCGACTTCGACGGGACGCTGGCGCCAGGCTCGCGCGATCCGGCGGCCGCGGCGATCGATCCCGGGGCGCGACGCGCCCTGCGGCGGCTCGCGGGGATCGCGGCCCGACGACCGGGTCGCGTGCACGTCGCGGTCCTGACCGGGCGGACCGTGGCGGACGTGGCCGCCCGGGCAAGGGTCGGTGGCATCGAGTACCACGGCGACCACGGGCTGCAGTCCGGGTGGCTCGATCGCGGCCGGCCGGCCGAGGCGGTCGCGGCCGTGCTCGATCCAGCATTCGAGGGCCATGGCGTCACGGCCGAGGCGCTCGCCTCGGGCGTCGCCGACGAGCTCGCCCGGCCACCCTGGCTTTTCGTCGAGCGGAAGGGTGCGTCGGTCGCGTTCCACGTCCGCCAGGCGGACGACATCCCGACCGCCCGGGCGGCCGTGTTCGGGGCGATCGCGGCGGTCGAGGCGCGACTCGGTCTCGCCGGCCACGGGCTGCGCCCCTATCGCGGACGTTCCGTGGTGGACATGCGACCGGAGGACGCGGGCGGCAAGCGGGAGGCGGTGGAGCGCCTGATCGAGCGCCACCGGCCCGCGCGCGATCGTCTCGTTCGGTGACGACCTGAGTGACGCGGACGCCTTCGACGCGGTCCTGGCGGCGCGCGATGCCGGCCGGGCCGTCGGGCTGACGGTCGCGGTCCATGGGCGCCTGACCGCGCCGCCCGAGGTGCTGGAGCGCGCGGACCTCGTCGTCGCCTCAGCGCGCGAAGTCGGCCGGCTTCTGGGCGGGCTCGCCCGTCGTCTCGAGCGCGAGGTGGCGCGGGGCTGACCCGGGCTGACCCGAGCGGCGCTAGCCGGGGACGATGGGGATCGTCGAGATCGCCTGCGCCGCCACGCCGACCGCCTCGATGACCACGGTCGGGAACAGCCCGAGCAGGATCGTCAGGGCGGTCGCGACGGCCAGGCCGCCCCAGACCAGGCGCCCGTGGGCGGGGGCGGGCGCCTCGGAGGCCGGCTCGCGCATGAACATGTAGACGACCACGCGCAGGTAGTAGAAGGCGGCCGCGGCGGCGTTGAGGACGGCCAGGACGGCCAAAAATGTCATCCAGCCGCCCGCTTCGACGGCCGCGAGGATCACGTACGCCTTGGCGAAGAAGCCCGCGGTCGGCGGGATCCCGGTCAGCGACAGCAGGAAGAGCGTCATCAGGATGCCGAGCAGCGGCTCCTTGCGACCAAGCCCCGCGAACGTCTCGAGCTGCGAGGTCACCCCGGTTCGCTTCTGGAGCGCTGCGACCACCGCGAAGGCACCGAGGTTCATGAACGTGTACGCGGCGCCGTAGTAGAGCAGGCCCTCGAGTCCCTGGAGCTTGCCCGCCGCGTACGCGGCGAGGCCGACGAGCATGTAGCCCGTGTGCGCGATCGAGCTGTAGCCCAGCATCCGCTTCACGTTGTCCTGGGTCAGCGCGACGAGGTTGCCGAGGGTCATCGTGAGCGCGGCGAGCACCATCATGACCGGCAGCCACCAGTCGGACAGTGGCCCGAGGGCTTCGACGAACAGCCGCAGGATGAGCGCGAATGCCCCGATCTTCGGGCCGACCGACAGGTACCCGGTGACCGGCGTCGGCGAGCCCTGGTACGCGTCGGGCGTCCAGTAGTGGAACGGGACGGCCGCGATCTTGAAGGCGACGCCCGTCGTCATGAACGCGAGCCCGACGGCGAGCCCCGGCGCCAGCGGCGCGGTCCCCGCGACGATCGCCTTGAGCGACTCCGCGACGCCGTCCACACGGGTCGTCCCGGTCAGGCCCCACACGAACGCGAGACCGAACAGGAAGATCGCCGAGCTGAACGAGCCCAGCAGGAAGTACTTGATCGCCCCCTCGGTCGAGTAGGAATCGGTCTTGTGGTAGCCCGCCAGCAGGTACCCCGGCAGGACCATGAGCTCGAGGCCCAGGAACAGCAGCAGCAGGTCCTTCGAGGCCGCCAGGAGCATCGCCCCGGTCATCGCGAAGACGAGCACGATCGCGAACTCCGCGACCGGGAGCCCGCGCGGGACGAGGTAGTCCGGCGCGAACATGATCGTGAGGACGACGATCGAGATGAACAGGATGTCGAGGAACGTCGTGAGCGCGTCGACCGTGTAGGCGCCGCCGAACGCCATCGCCGGCTCTCCGTTGACGATGAACGATGGCTGGCCGGTGGCGATCGTGAGGACCGCCGTGAGGGCGAGGCCAAGCAGGGCAGTCCCGATCGCGACGGACGCGTTGCCGGGCCGGATCAGGTCGACGACCAGGATCGCGAACGCGGTCAGGATCGCGGCGACAAGCGGCCCGATCGTGACGAGGTCCTGCCCGCTCACTGGGCGGCCCCGCTCTCGGACGAGACAGTGACCGCCGTCGTGGGCTCACCCCGCCGCGAGACGACGTACAGGATCCGGGCAAGGATCCCGCCGACCAGGAGGAGCAGCAGCCCGATGACGAGCGTGGTCGGGATCGCGATCGGCGTCCCGGACTCGGCGGCGGCGATCGTGTCGGCGACGGTGTTGCCGAACAGGCCGAGCAGGAGGCCAGGCTGGATCCCGAACACGACCACCAGGGCGGCGAGCGGGGCCAGCGTCAGGATCTCGGTCGGGGTCATGTCGGTCAGGTGGCCGCCGAGACCCTTGAAGAACTCGGAGACCTCGCCGAAGGCGATCCGCTGGAACATGAAGAGCAGGTAGCCGGCGGCCAGGATCATGACGAACGCCGCGATGGTGGCCGCCAATGGGCTCACCTGGAACGTCCCGACGAGGGCCAGGAACTCGCCGACGAAGCCCGACAGCCCGGGAAGCCCGCCCGACGCGAAGACGAAGAACCCGAAGACGGCGACGTAGACCGGCATCTTCGCCGACAGGCCGCCCATCTTCGCGATCGTCCGATCGTGGGTCCGCTCGTAGATGACGCCGACCAGCAGGAAGAGGGCGCCCGTGATGAGCCCGTGGTTGATCATCTGGAGGATCGCGCCCTGGATCCCCTGTTGCGTGAAGACGAACAGGCCGAGGGTCACGAAGCCCATGTGGCTCACCGATGAGTACGCCACGAGGCGCTTCAGGTCGGGCTGGACGAGGGCCACGATCGCGCCGTAGATGATCGCGATCAGCGACAGGACGATGATCACCGGCGCGAACGTCTGCGCCGCATCAGGGAACAGCGGCACCGCGAACCGGATGAACCCGTACGCCCCGAGCTTCAGCATGATCGCGGCCAGGATCACCGAGCCCGCGGTCGGGGCCTCGGTGTGGGCGTCCGGCAGCCATGTGTGGAACGGGAACATCGGGACCTTGATGGCGAAGGCCAGGAAGAACGCGATGAACGCCCCGATCTGCAGGCCCTCGGAGAACCCCGCCCCCGGCCCGGTCGCGAACGCCCGCAGCGTCTCGAAGTCGAACGCGCCGACCCAGCTCCCGGTCGCGGCCTGGTAGGCGTAGCCCGTCGCCAGGATCGCCACCAGCATCAGGAGCGACCCGACGAGCGTGTACAGCACGAACTTGATCGTCGCGTAGATCCGGTTGGAACCGCCCCAGATCCCGATGATCAGGTACATCGGGACCAGCACGATCTCCCAGAAGATGTAGAACAGGAACAGGTCCAGGGCGAGGAAGACCCCGATCATGCCGACCTCGAGCACGAGGAAGGCGACCATGTACTCCTTGATCCGGGTCTGGATGGGGGCGAAGCTCGCCAGGATGCTGATCCAGCTCAGCGTGGTCGTGAGGACGACCAGCGCGACCGAGAGCCCGTCCGCGCCGAGCTTGTACTGGATGCCGAAGAACGGGATCCAGTCCGCGGTCACCGCGAACTCGAAGCCGACGGTCGCCGGCAGGTAGCCGAGCAACAGGACGAGCGACACCACCCAGGTCACGAGCGCGAAACCGAGCGCCACCGGCCGGGCGGCACTCGCGGGCAGGATCGCGACGGCGAAAGCCCCGACGAGCGGCAGGAACGTGACGATGGTGAGGATCGGCACGCCGCTGAGGTCCATCGTCAGCGCACCACCAGCACGAGGTAGGAGCCGGCCATGACGATCAGGCCGATCGCGATGCCGAGCGCGTAGTTCTGCACGCGACCGGTCTGGACGCGGCGGAGCCCGCGCCCGGACGAGACCGTGCCGCGGCCGATGGCGTTCACGGTCCCATCGACCACTTCGCGATCGAACCAGAACATCGCGCTCGCCACGCGGCCGCCGATCACGATGAACAGCAGGTGGTTCAGCTCGTCGAACCACCACTTGTTGAGCGACGCACGGTAGAGGAACGAGAGGCGGGCGGCTATCTCGCGGACCTGCTCCGGACGGCCGCCCAGCCGCAGGCCGAGCAGCTCCGCGCCGAACAGCCGCCAGGCGACGGCGATGCCGACCGCGGCCACGCTCACGCTCGCGACGATGAGCACACCGTCGATGCCGAACAGAGCGAAGGCTGCCTCCTCGTGGTGGAGCAGCTCGGTGGCCTCGTGGAAGATCGGCTCCAGCCAGCCGTGGATCGTGCTCGCGCCGAACGGCAGCCCGAGCCAGATGCCGAGGAAGATCGAGGGGATGGCCAGCAGGATGAGCGGGATCGTCATCACCGGCGCCGATTCGTGGATCTTGTCCCAGACCGCCTTCGGACCGCGGAAGCTGCCCCAGAACGTGAGCCCCATCAACCGGAACATGTAGAAGGCGGTCAGCCCGGCCACGACGAAGCCGATGAACCACACCCAGGTGAACCCGAGCTTGAAGGATTCGCCGAGGATCTCGTCCTTCGAGAAGAACCCGGCGAGCGGCGGGATGCCGGCGATCGCCAGTGAGCCGACGAGCATGGTCAGGTAGGTGACCGGGATCTTCCGCGACAGCCCGCCCATGTGCCGCATGTCCTGTTCCTCGTGGACCGCGTGGATCACCGAGCCCGATCCGAGGAACAGCAGCCCCTTGAAGAAGCCGTGGGTCATCAGGTGGAAGATCGCCGCCGTGAACGCGCCGACGCCCAGGGCCGCGAACATGTAGCCGAGTTGCGAGAGCGTCGAGTAGGCGAGGACGCGCTTGATGTCGGTCTGGGTCATCGCGATCGAGGCCGCGAGGATGGCCGTGAAGATGCCGATCGCGGCCACGACGACCATCGTGTCCGGCGCCGACGCGAAGATCGGGTTCGCCCTGGCGACGAGATAGACGCCGGCGTTGACCATCGTCGCGGCATGGATGAGGGCGGAGACGGGGGTCGGGCCCTCCATGGCGTCGGGCAGCCACACATGGAGCGGGAACTGGGCGCTCTTGCCCATCGCCCCGGCGAAGATCAGCAGCGCGACGATCGGGACGGGGATCGTGAACGCGGCGAACGTGGGGCTCAGCAGGATCTCGATCGAGTTGCGGATGTCGAGCGTGCCGGTGTTCACGAAGATGGCCATGATCCCGAGCGCGAACCCGACGTCGCCGACGCGGTTGACGATGAACGCCTTCTTCGCCGCCAGCGCCGCCGACCGCTTCCGGTACCAGAAGCCGATGAGCAGATAGCTCGAGAGCCCGACGAGCTCCCACGCCACGAACACCACCAGCCACGAGTCCGCGAGGACCAGCAGCAGCATGCTGAACATGAACAGGTTCAGGTACGCGAAGAACCGCCAGTACCCCGGGTCGTGGCTCATGTAGCCGATCGAGTACACGTGCACCAGCAGGCCGATCGTCGTCACGACGATGAGCAGGCACGCGGTCAGCGGGTCGATCACAAAGCCGACGTCCACGTGGAAGCCCCCGGCCGGGATCCAGGTGAACCACTCGATCTCGTAGCCGTGGGTCTCGGTCCCCTCGAACAACGGCGCCGTGCCGGTCAGGACGTTGACCACCAGGACCATCGCGATGGCCCAGACCGCGAGGATCGCGAGGACCGGGATCCAGTGGGCCTGCTTGTGCAGACGCCGCCCGATCGCGGCGGTGATGACGAACCCGCCGAGCGGCAACAGGACCAGGAGCTGGATCAGCGACTCGGGCGTCATCGACGCATCTCGTCGTACTCGTCGACGAGCGGCGTCTTCTTGTTGCGGTAGATGGCGATGACGATGGCCAGCCCGACCGTGGCCTCACCGGCCGCGACGGCCATCACCATCAGGGCGATGACCGAACTCTGGCTTCCGAGCGCCGGGATGAACGACCCGAACGCCACGATCGCGAGGTTGACGGCGTTGAGCATCAGCTCGATCGACATGAGCATGCTGATCGCGTTGCGGCGCGCCAGGAACCCGAACGACCCGATCGCGAACAGGATCCCGGATAGCGCGAGGTAGGCGTCCAGCGAATTGCTCACGACGGGCCGCCCGGCTCGCGCTTGGCGAGGAAGATGCCGCCGATGACGGCCGCGAGCAGCAGGACGCTGACGATCTCGAACGGCAGCACGAAGTCGTTGAAGAGCGTGATCGAGACGTCCTCGGTCGCCTGGCCCGCCCGGACGGCCACCTCGCCCCAGTCGGTCGCGTTGACCGCGAGGGCGATGACGACCGCGATGACCACGGCGGCGATCGCCGCCGGCCCGGCCTGCGTCTGGAAGACGAGCCGCGAGGGGGCGTCCTTGGTCTGGGTGAGCATGATCGCGAACAGGATCAGGACGCTGATCGCGCCGATGTAGACGATGACCTGGGCCGCGCCGAGAAGCGGCGCGCCGATGAGGACGTAGATCCCGGCGAGGGCCCCGAAGCACACGATCATCGCGAGGCCGCAGCGGATGATGTCGCGCATCGTCACGACGAGGAGCCCGCTGATCAGCATCAGCGCGGCGAGGACGAAGAAGAGCGCGTCGCCCCAGTCCTGGCCCAGGAACACGACCATCACGCCGGCGAAGCCGAGCACCGCGCCGACCACCATGGCCGCGAGGAGGATGGGGATGAGCGTCTTGAGCACGACCCGCTACTCGTGGCCACCGGGCCCGAGGGCCGGAGCGGCACCGTGGCCGTCGCCATGCCCATGGCCGTTGTGCCCGTCGTGGCCGTTGTGTCCGTTCGTCGATCTCGCCGGGATGCCTGCCACCGTGGCCGGGAGGACCGGCAGGAGCCGGGCGGGGTCGAAGACCCGTCCGTCGGCGGCCGCGGCGGTCGCCCAGTCGCGCTCGCGGCGGATGTAGGTCACCTCGGTCTCGCGCGCGATCGCCGCCAGCGAGATCAGGTCGATGTTGGGCTCCTCGCGGCTGGTGTGCGAGAGCTCGAAGTCGCCGCCGTCGCGGAGCGCGTCGTACGGGCAGGCATCGACGCAGATCCCGCAGAGGATGCAGCGGCTCTCGTCGACGTCGTACTTCTCGAGAACGCGTGGCTTGGGCATCAGGGCGCCCGTCGGGCATGTCTCGGCGCACCGTCCGCAGGACACGCACGGCGTGTCATTGAGGCTCATGTCGAGCGGCGTCGTCACGAGCGTGTCGAAGCCGATCCGCATGAAGTCGTAGCAGGCCGCGCCGACGACCTCGGCGCAGACCTGGGCGCATCGGCCGCAGTCGATGCAGCGCGACGGCTCGCGCAGGATGAACGCGTGGGAATCGTCGCGGATGTAATCGTGGTTGATGCCCGTGAAGCGGTTCTCGGTCACGCTCCGGTAGCCGGCGCCCGAGTGGTGTTGCGGCTCCAGGGTCGGGAGCGTCGTGCTGTACTCGATGCCGAGCCGCCGCAGGTCGCAGAACCCGATCGCCTCGCACGTGCACTGGAGACAGCGCGTGGATTCGGCGACCGCGTCCTCGCGCGTGTACGGCAGCTCGTACTCGATGTAGCTGTGGTTGCGCTCCTCGGCCTCGAGCGCGGTCATCCGGTAGCGCGGCTCCTTCACCTCGCCCGTGAAGGGCACGATCGAGAGGAACTCGGGCTGCGGCTCGGCGAGCGTCTGGCGCGTGCGGATCGCCGCGAGGTCCATGCCCTGCAGGAACGCGTCGACCGCGTACGCGGCCCGGCGGCCCTCCGCCACGGCCTGGACGACGGTCGCGGCCCCGACGCGCACGTCACCGGTCCCGAAGACGCCCGGTCGACCGGTCTCGAACGTGACGGCATCGGCCTTGAGCCGCCGCTGCTTCGTGGCCTCGACCCCGTCCGCCCCGACCCCGAGCCAGCTGAGGTCCGGGCCCTGGCCGATGGCGAGCAGGACGCGATCGCAGGGCACGGTGAACTCCGTGCCGGACGCCGGTTCCGGGCGGCGCCGTCCCGACGCGTCCGGCTCGCCGAGCTGCATCCGGATGAACTCGACGCCGGTCACGTTGCCCTTGTCGTCGGTGATGACCCGGGTCGGGCCTGCCTGGAAGATGGCCGTGACCCCTTCCTCGATCGCCTCGTGGACCTCGTTCGAAGCCGGCATGTCCTTCATGTCGCGGCGGTAGACGAGCGTCACGTCCTTCGCGCCCTGGCGGACCGAGGTCCGGCTGCAGTCCATCGAGGTGAACCCGCCGCCGATCACCACGACGCGCTTGCCCGCGTGGTTCGGGTACGGCAGGCCGAGCGTCGCGGTGCGCAGGTACTCGAGGCCGTCGAGGACCTCGGCGGCGTCCTCGCCCGGGATGCCGAGCTTGTTCGTCTCGTAGCAGCCGATCGCGACGACGACCGCGTCGAAGCCCTGGTTGGTGAGGTCGTCGAGCGTGAAATCGGTCCCGAGACCGGCGTTGCAGACGATCTTGCCGCCGAGCCGGGTGACCGACTCGTACTCGGCGTCGAGGACCTCGATCTTCGGCAGGCGGTACTGCGGGATGCCGTAGCGGAGCATGCCGCCGGGCGCCGGGTCGCGCTCGAAGACCGTCACGTCGTGGCCCGAGATCAGGAGGTAGAACGCGGCGGCCATGCCGGCAGGCCCGGAGCCGATGACGGCCGCGCGGCGCCCGGTCGGGGCTTGGCGCTCGAACGGCAGCGGCGGGTCGACGCCCTCGTCGAGCATCGCCTTGAGCACCTGGTCGCCGGCGTAGCGGTGGCTGTCGCGGATCGCGATCGCCTCGTCGACCTCGTCGCGCCGGCAGTGCTCTTCGCATGGTGCCGGGCAGACGCGCCCGAGCACGGACGGGAAGGGGATCGTGCGCTTGAAGATGCGCGTGCTCTCGCGCCAGTTGGCCTCCGCGTTCGCCTTCAGGAAACCCGGGATGTCGATGTGGCTCGGGCACTTGTTCTGGCAGGGCGGCAGGCAATAGGCGTTGTGGTCGCTGAAGATCAGCTCGAGGTTGGTCCGGCGCAGCCGGCGGACCTCCTCGGTCTGGGTCTGGACCTTCATGCCGGGCTCGCATGTCCGCGAGCAGCTGATCGGAGGGAACTCCTCGCCCTCGACCTCGACGACGCACATGCGGCAGGCACCGAAGCCGGGCAGCTTCGGCTCGTAGCAGAGAGTCGGGATCTCGATGCCGTTGTCGCGACAGACCTCAAGGATGGTCTGACCGGCGAAGCCCTCGACGACGCGGCCGTCGACCTCGATGCGGATCCGCGGCGAGGTCTGGGGACGCTGCGGCGAGCGCGTCTCGAGCAGGCGCTCGGCGAGCAAATCCGTCTCGACGTCGGGGTGGCTGTCCGGGCGCGTCAGCAGGTCGGCCATGGGTCGCCTTATCGGCCCGCGCCGACGGCCACCCGGATCGGGTGGCAGACACCGGCCGGGCAGGTGCCATTGAGGAGGTGCTCGTCCAGTTCCGAGCGGAAGTATCGCATCACGCTTGCCAGCGGGAGCGTCGTCAGGCGCTCGTGGTCGCATAACGCCGAGCCGACGATGTCGGCCGAGAGATCGATCAGGAGGTCGACATCGGTCGGGCGCGGGCGGCCGTCCACGGCCCGGTCGGCGATCTCCACCAGCCGTCGCGTCCCGATCCGGCACGGGATCGTCTTGCCGCACGACTCGCCCGCGCAGAACCCGGTCAGAAGCCGGGCGAGGTCGACGACGCACGCGCGGTCGTCCGCGACGACCACGGAGCCCGACCCCACGTGCGCGCCCGCCGCGCGGAGCGTCTCGAAGTCGTAGCGGGTGTCCAGCTGGTCCGCCGGCAGCAGACCACCCGACGGCCCGCCGACTAGGACTGCCTTGATCGAGCGGCCGGCCGGCAGCGCGCCACCGAGCGCCACGACCTTCTTCAACGGCGTGCCCAGCGGCACCTCGGCGATCCCGTCGCCAGACGGCGTCCGGACCTGGACGAGGATCGTTCCGGGGCTCTCCTTCGAGCCGACCTTGGCGAACTCGTCTGCGCCGTGGCGGAGGATCCAGCCGATGACCGCGAGAGTCTGGACGTTGTGGACGACCGTCGGGGCGTCCCAGAGCCCGCGCTCCGCGGGATGGGGCGGCCGCTGTTCCGGCTGGCCGCGCTTGCCCTCGAGGGCCTTGAGCAGCACGGTCTCCTCGCCCAGCATGTACGCGCCCTGGACCGGCCGGACGGTGACGGTCAGGTCGGTCCGCGGACCGAACGCGTCCGGCCCGATGTAGCCGGCGTCGGTGGCCGCACCGATGGCGGCCTCCAGCCGCATGATCGCCTGGGTGTCCTCGGCCCGGACCGCGATGATCGCCTCCGTGGCGCCGATCGCGAACGCGGCGATCGCCACGCCCTCGACGATCGCGTACGGGTCGCGCTCGAGCAGGAACCGGTCGGTCCCCGAGGCCGGGTCGGCGCCGTAACCGTTGGCCACGACGTATCGCCGGGGGGCGTCGCTCGCTGCGGCCGTCCGCCACTTCTCGGCGGCCAGGTAGCCGGCGCCACCGCGGCCGCGCAGACCGGAGGCTGCGATCGCCCCGATCGTGGCGGCAGGCCCCAGGTCGCGGACGGCCTTGGTCAGCCCGACGAACGCGCCGGCCTTGACGGCGGCGTCGAGATCGGTCGGGTCGGCGGCGGCCGCGCGCTCGAGCAGGATCGTCGGCCAGGCGGCCGGGGTCTTGAGTCGGTCGACCACGATCAGGCCTTCGCCGCCGATCCCCGACCGCGGCCGGACCCGGTCCCGGATCCCCCGAGGGCGGTCTGCAGCGCGGCCATGTAGTCGGCCTCGGGCGGCCGATGGGCGTCCACGGCGGCGGCCTGCTCGACCGAGGTGGCCGGCTCGAATCGCAGGTGGGCGTAGAACGAGGCCGTGCCGTAGATCATCGCGTACCAGGCGCCGGTCTGATGGCTGATCCGCTTGAGCGCGGCCACCGGCAGGTACCCGTACGCCTCCTGGGTCGCCTCGAGGATCGAGAGCATCCGCGCCGGATCGTGGTCGTGCTCCTCCAGGATGGAGTCGACGGCGCCGAGATCGACCGGCATGAAGGGTCGGTCGACCTGGTCGGGGACGGTCCGTCCGGAGCGCCGCAGCGCGGACTCCTCGCGCCGCTCCCCGTAGGTCTCGGGGGCGCCCCAGTGGACGTGATAGCGGCCGCGGGTGTCGATGCCGCCCATGTCGATGCACTCGATGGGGCAGGCCTGCGCGCACTGGAAGCACGTCTCGCACTTGAGCGTGCCCCACTCGTCGTAGAGGAGCTGGAGCCGGCCGCGGAACTTGTGCGGGACGTCGACGCGCACCTCGGGGTACATGACCGTCACCTTCGGTTCGAAGAACCGGCGGAGGGTCAGGCTCATGCCCTTCACGATGCCGAGGCCCGGCACGAGGCCATTCAGGAAGCTCATGGCTTCAGCGACTCGACGACGACGATCGCGGTCGCGGTCACGAACAGGTTCAGCAGCGACGCCGGCAGCAACCACTTCCAGGCGAAGTCCATCAGCTGGTCGATGCGGACCCGCGGCAGCGTCCCGCGCATCCAGACGAAGGTGAACACGAACGCGTAGGTCTTCCCGAAGAACCAGACGATGCCGGCGACCCAGTCGAGCCCGATGTAGGCCCAGGCGCCGATGACCGCCATGATGAACAGGTTGGCGAGCACGAACCCGACGATGAGCGCCTGCCAGCCCTTGATCCGCGAGCTCGCCAGCCAGACGGGGGCGGCGAAGGCGAGGGTCAGGACGAGCGGCACGATCGCCACGAGGAGCAGCAGCCCGATCCCGAGAGACCCTGGATCGAACGACACCGCCGCCGGCCAGGGCCACGGGAACGGCGCGTTCCAGCCGCCGAAGAACAGGGTCACGAAGAGCGCCGAGACGATGAACACGTTCACGTACTCGGCGAAGAAGAAGAACCCGAAGCGCATCCCCGAGTACTCGGTGGCAAAGCCGGCGACGATCTCCGAGTCGGCTTCGGTCAGGTCGAACGGCGTGCGGTTCGCCTCGGCGGTCGCGGCGATGAAGAAGATCAGCGCGCCCAGCGGCTGCTGGAAGATGTACCAGTCGGTGAACCAGCCCGACTGGTTCAGCACGATCTCGTTGAGGCTCATCGTGCCCGCCAACAGGATCAGGCCGACGACCGAGAGCGTGAGCGGGATCTCGTACGAGACCACCTGCGCCGCGGCCCGGAGGCCGCCGAGCAGCGAGTACTTGTTGTAGCTCGACCAGCCGGCCATCAGCAGGCCGACCACCGACAGGCCGCCGATCGCGAAGAAGTACAGGAGCCCGAGGTTCAGGTCCTGGGCGAAGAGGCCCGGGGCGAACGGGATCACCAGCAGGCTCATGACGCTGGCGAGGTAGACGACGACCGGCGCCCACGTGAACACGATCGGATCCGCGCCGGTCGGGGTGAAGTCCTCCTTCATCAGGACCTTCAATCCGTGCACGACCGACAGCAGCGATCCGAACGGCCCGACCCGGTCCGGCCCGATGCGAAGGTTCATCAGCGCGATGACCTTCATCTCCATGTAGATGATCAGGAACGCGGTGGGGATCGTGATCAGCAGGATCACCGTCGCCGCGACGACGAACCGCACGATCGGCAGGTTGGCGGCCAGGATGTCGACGATGCCCGGCCCCAGGATCGCGATGACCGCCACGAGCCCGACCGTCAGCACGACCAGCAACGGCACGAGCGTGAAGACGATCTTCCCGGGCAGCGTCAGCCGCCCCCACCCGCGACTGATGACGGTCATCGAGAGCTACCTCGCGGGCCGGAGGACGCGTCGAGGCCAAGGCGGAGGCGAGCACGGGAGCGAGCGCACCCCAAGGTGCGTGAGCAAGCGCGCGCAGCCGACAACGCCGGCATCGGCCGTCCGCCAGCCCGCCGGGAGGAGGCCGTCACTTGTCGACGCCTCCCATGATCGGATCCAAAGAAGCCATGACGGCCATGGTGTCCGCGATGAGGTGCCCGGGCATCATCACGCCGACCGCCTGGAGGTGGATGAAGGACGGGTCGTGGATGCGCATCCGGAACGGTTGGTCGGTGCCGTCGCTCACGACGTATGCCGCGTACTGACCGCGCGGTCCCTCGACCGCCGCATACGCCCGGCCCGGACGCGGTCGCAAGAGGCGCGGCAGCTTGGCCATGATCGGCCCGTCGGGCATCTGGTGGAGGCACTGGTCGATGATCCGCAGGCTCTGCTTGATCTCGTCCATCCGGAGCAGATAGCGCGCGAGGCAGTCGCCTTCGGTCCGCGTCGGGATGTCGAACTCGAGCTCCGGGAAGACGCTATACGGGTGCGCCCGACGGACGTCGAACGGCACGCCCGTTGCCCGCAGGTTCGGGCCCGTCATGCACATCCGGAGGGCCGTGGCCGAGTCGATCGTCCCGAGCCCGCGCATCCGGCGCACGAAGATCTCGTTCTCGTTGAGCAGGGCGTTGCCCGCGTCGATCTGCTCGGTCGCCTTGCTCATCCAGTCGCCGAGGCGGCTCAGGAACTCGTGGTTCAGGTCGCCGTTGACGCCGCCGATGCGCATGTAGTTGAAGAGCATCCGCTGGCCGGTCAGGGCGGCCAGCATCTCGACGATCTCGTCGCGCTCGATGAACGACCACAGGATCGGCGTCAGCCCGCCCAGGTCCAGGGCCATCCAGCCGAGGAAGAGGGCGTGGCTCGCGACGCGGTTGAGCTCGGTGGAAAGGACGCGGATGTACTCCGCCCGGCGCGGCACCTGGACGTCGAGGAGCTTCTCGAAGGCCATGACGCCGGGCCATTCGCAGTAGAGCGAGCTGACGTACTCCAGAGGGTCCAGGTAGCAGATCGCCTGGTGGTAGTCGGCGTTCTCGCAGAGCTTCTCGACGCCGCGGTGGAGGTAGCCGAGGACCGGATCGAGGTCGACGACCTTCTCGCCATCGAGCTTGAGCACGACCCGGAGGACGCCATGGGTCGAGGGATGCTGCGGCCCCATGTTGATGAGCATCTCGCCGTCGCCGAGCGTGTAGAACTCGGCCTCGCGCTCGGTCCGCGGCGGATACGGCGGGACGGGCTCGAACACGCCCAGGTCGCGGTCGAGCGTGACACGCGGGTCGTCGGAGGGCGGCCGATCGGTCGAGGTCGTCATCGGTCGAGGGGTCTCGGTCAGTTCGACGCCCGACGGACGAGCGCCGTCGTCGAGGCCGCGGGTTGGGTGTGGGTCCGCTCCATCGGGCGGACCCCGCCGCCGGGCGACCGGGCGGCGTCATCGGGCAGGAGGAAGTCCTTGCGGAGCGGGAACGACTGGTAGTCGGGCGGCATGTAGATGCGTCGCAGGTCGCGATTGCCCTCGAACGTGATCCCGAACATGTCGTAGGCCTCGCGCTCCATCCACTCCGCACCCTTCCACAGGTACGTGGCGGATGGCACGCGCGGGTCGTCGCGCGACAGTCCGTCGGCGACCACCCGGAGCCAGTCGGGCGTGGTCTCGCTCCAGAGGTGGTACACGACCTGCATGACCTCGCCCGTGTCCACGCCCGCGAGGTCGGCCAGGAACTCGAAGTGGAACGCCGCCTCGTCGTGGAGCGCGGTCAGGACCGGGACGACATCGCCCGCCCCGATGCGGATCTCGGTCTCGTCATGGCGCTGGCGGACAGGGCCCGTCAGCTGATCGGCGAACCTGGCCTCCAGGCGCTCCTTGAACCGGCGATCCACGATCAGACGTCCTGCGGCACGGTCGGGCCGATCGCCCGGTCGGGCCAATGGCCACGGCGATCCTTGACCAGCTGCTGGAGCTTCATCATCCCGTAGATGAGGCCCTCCGGCCGCGGCGGGCAACCGGGCACGTACACGTCCACCGGCATGACCCGGTCGATCCCCTCGACCGTGGAGTAGCTCCGCTTGTACCGGCCCCCGGAGCACGTGCAGTCGCCCATCGCGACGCACCACTTCGGCTCGGGCATCTGCTCCCACAGGCGGACGAGCGGTCCGGCCATCTTCGTCGTGAGCGTGCCGGCCACGATGAGCACGTCGGCCTGCCGTGGGCTCGCGCGGAACGGGAACATGCCCCAGCGGTCCATGTCGTTCTTGGACGTCGCCGCGGACATCATCTCGATGGCGCAGCAGGCCAGGCCGGACAGCAGCGGCCACAGGCTGTTCATGCGGATCAGGTCGAGGACGTAGTCCGCCTTGGTCGGGATGACCTCGAGGAACCCGCCCCAGCGGGCGTCGTCGCGTCGCCCGAGGCCGCTCTCCTCGAACTCGCGCAGGTGCGTGATGTCGCTGGCCCGCCCGCCGTCGTATGCGGCCGGGTCGGCCGCCTGCCAGAGGGTGTTGGGCACGACGATCGGGGCGAGCACGTCGCGGTCGGCATCGGTCGTGGTCAGCGCGGTGGAGCCCGGGCCGCCCTTCGAGGGCCCGCCCTTGCGTGTGCCCGCGCGCGGTGGGGTCAGCGCCACGTGAGCACCCCCTTCCGCCAGGCGTACGCCAGCCCGAGGAGCAGGATCGCGACGAAGATCAGCATGCTCACGAGGCCCCCGATCAGCAGGCTCTTGAACACGATCGCCCACAGGTAGATGAACACGACCTCGATGTCGAAGGCCACGAACAGCAGGGCGTAGATGTAGAACGAGAGCCCGAATCGGCCGTGGGTGTCGCCGTACGTGTCGATGCCGGACTCGTAGGGCAGGCCCTTGTGGACGTCGCCGCGATTGCGGTGGGAAACCAGCCACGCGGCGCCGATCGTCACGAACACGAACGAGACGCCCGCGAAGGCGAAGCCCACGACGTACCAGATCTCGGTCAACCGATGTTTCCCTTCGAGCGAACACGCGGCACGGCCGTCGTCGCTGCTTGGAGGACCCCTGAGCGAGCGGGCAGGCACACCCGACACAGGCGCACCGGCGCCCGGCTCATTCTATCAGCGGAGGCCGCGCCGACGCGGTCGCGGGGTCGTCGTCCGGGAGCGCTGCGGGGAGCGCCGGGGGAGTGGTCGGGCGGGACGCTGGTGACGGCGGGGAAGCGCCGGGGAGCGGCGCGCGCCGAGCGCGCGTGCAGGTTCGCGCGCCGCTCCCCGTCAGGTCGTGCCCGACCGCCGCGAAGCCTGCGCGCCGACGCCGATGAGCGGCAATAGGGAGATCGCCGTAGTCAGGTAGGGTCCGTGTCGGTCGTGGACGGCGTGGGGCGATCGCCACGGCCCGGCCGCTCGGGCAGCCGGAATGCCAGCGCGGCCAGTGGCGGCCCGGCCGGCCAGTCGCGTCCGAACGCCATCACGCGGAAGCGACCCATCGCCGCCGGGTCGAGGAGCCGCATCAGGGCCGATCGGACCGTGAGGTACTCCTCGAGCGTCGTTGCCGGATCGGTCTGGATCGCGCGCAGGAGCTCGTCCGTCCCCGCTCCGACCAGGAACTCGGCCTGCGTGGTGGTCGCGAGATGCTCCAGGCCGTTGTCGGCGGCCGCGCGCTCGACCGCCGTCACGTCCACGTGGGCCGTGAGGTCCTGCCGGCCGATGTGCGCGAACGGGTCGTCGTGGACGCGGTGGCGCAGGTACGCGCGAAGGGTGCCGTCCCGGCGGCGAACGGGGTCGTACAGCTCGGTCGCCGGGGCGCCGTAGTCGATGAGCAGCAGGAGCCCGCGGGCCAGGCCGGCGGCCGCCTCGGCGACCCACGCGTCGAGCGCCAGGCAGATCTCGGCCGTCTGGCCGTCGACGAGGTCGATCTCCTCCCTCGCGAGTCGCTCCGCGAGGGCCGGCGTCGTCGGCGGCACCTCGATCTCGACCAGGTGGTCGCCATCGACGCCGACGGCGAGCTCGACGAGCGCGTCGCCGCGACGTCGGACGCGATGCACGGGCAGCGCGTCGAGGACCTCGTTGGCCACGACCGCTCCGACGACCGGCGTGGCAGGGTCCGCGGCATCGCCGAGGTTCGCGGCGAAGCCCGCCTCTGCGAGCCGGGCCCGGATCGCCTCGATCCGGCGGGACTCGACCTCGATAGGCGCATACGCCAGGGCGCCGGCCAGACCCGACCCGTCGCGCCGGAGACCGTCGAGGATGGCCGCCGCCAGCGTCCCGTCGCCGGCGCCGTACTCCCGCAGGACGAACTGTACGGGCTCGCCGAGGCGCCGCCAGGTCTCGTCGAGCACGCGCGCGACAGCGCGACCGAAGATCGGATGCGCCTCCGGCGCGGTCAGGAAGTCGCCGGACCGGCCGGGTCGCGCATCGGCGGCGCGGTAGTAGCCACCTGCCGCGTCGTACAGCGCGAGGTCCATGAACCGGGCGAAGGACATCGGGCCGTCCCGCCGGATCTCGTCGCGGATGCGCGCCACCAGCGCGCTCTCCTCGCCGACCGCGTCCAGGTCGGGCGGCTGGTCGCGGCGAAGGCCGGGGGTCATCTCCATCCCGGTCAGCTCGTCGTGGTTCGTCGCCTGCCGCGGCGGCGCCCGATCACGAGCCGCACGCCCGGCCCGACCAGGGTGTGGCCGCCGAGGAGGATCGGGATCGGCGCGGCCGCCGCCGAGGTGGTCAGCGATCGCAGCCACGGGTCGACGATGCCGTCGGCGAGGAGGAGGTCGGACGCGAACCTGTCCTCGGCCGAGGGCCAGGCCGCCACGTCCGCGCCGAGCCGATGCGCCAGCAGGACCCGCGTGTCGATCAGCGCCGCATCCGCGAGTCGGGCGAGGTGGCGCCCGAGCGACTCGGGTCCGTCGCGGTCGAGGAGTGCCCCCAGCACGGATGCTGCGGGACGTTGTCCGGGCACGCTCGTCCGCAGGCCGCGCTCCTCGATGAGGACCCGGGTCCGCGACGGCGTGTGCCGCTCCAGCCAGCGCCACCGTGGCCGCGGAGGTCCGACCTGCGACGAGGACCTCGCTGCGCGAGTCGGCCGCCGTTCCCCGGATCGCGTCGAGCCGGCTCGAGACCGGGCCGAGGTCGATCGCACCGGCCTCCAGGTCACGTCCTCGCCCGTCCCCGCCGATCAGGACGACATCGAGCGGTCCGTCGATGTCGATCGCCAGGCGCCAGCGCCGGCGCAGGTCGCGGACCTCGTACCCGGCGACCTCGTCGAGCCAGCGGGGCAGGGCGTTGTCGCCGGACAGGTCGGGCACGTCGGCGAGGCCGTCGGCGGCCCGGGCGATCGCGGCGACGTCGGCCGAGTACCGGTTGTTGACGAGGGCGCGTCGCTCCTCGGATCCGGCCGCCGCGATGAGCGCGTGACGGTCCGCCGCGGTCGCGAGCGGGATCGCGCCCGAGCCGAGGACGATGAGCCCGGCCGGTCGATCGGCATGGACCAGCTCGCGGAGACGCCGTCCGAACGGTGTATCGTCGGGCGGCCCGGCCACGATCCGGACGTCGTCCGAGCCGGCCGCCTCGAACCCGGCCCGATGCCGCTCGGCGACCCGGGCACGCGACGCCGAGACCCAGCGCTCGATCGGACCCGCGGCCGACCCGGGCTCCGGGTGCAGGATTCGGACGGCGACCGGGCGCATGACCGCGAGTCTAGCCGTCGAAGCCGCTCGAACAGGAGGAGCCGTGGCCGATCGCCGGGTCCGCGCCTACATCGGCCTCGGCGGGAACGTCGGCGACGCGCCATCGACCTTGGCGGGCGCCGTCGTGGCCCTCGCGGACCTGCCGGGGACCCGCCTCGCCGGCGTGTCGCGTCTCTACGCGACCGCCCCGGTCGGAGTGACGGACCAGCCCGACTTCCACAACGCGGTCGCGGCGATCGACGTCCCGGCGGGTATTGACCCGGCGTCCGGGGCCACCGAGCTCCTGGCCGCGCTCAAGGAGCTCGAGCGTCGATTCGGCCGGACGCCGCGCGGCCGTTGGGGTCCGCGCGAGCTCGACCTCGACCTGCTCGTCTTCGGCCGCGCCCGCCTCGCGATCGAGCGGCCGGCCGAAGGGCGATCCCTCGACGCCGGCGTCGATCCCGCGAAGGCGGCGAAGCTCCTCGAGGTGCCGCATCCGGAGGCGGCTCGACGGCTCTTCGTCCTCGCGCCGCTGGCGGACCTGGCGCCGGCGCTCGTGCCGCCCGGCTGGGGCGAGACGGTCGAGACGGCCAGGCGCCGACAGGCGGCTCTCGAGGGTGCCGACGCCGTGCGCCCCGTCGGCGTGTGGGACGCGTCGGCCGCGCGCTGGGGTCCGGTTCAGCCGAGGTAGCGGGTCGGCAGCTCCGTCTCGATCGCGGTGCCGTCCTCGCCGGGCTCCACGCGGTAGGCCCTCGCTTCGGGTCGTGACGCCACCACCTCCTGGAGGACGCCGTCGCGGAAGACCAGCGCCGCGCCGTCGTCGGCCGCGTAGCCGGCGGGCAGGTCTCGCGCCGCGACCAGACGCTGATAGAGCGGCCGACGCTGCGGCTCGCCGTCGTAGTGCGGGCAATGGCTGCCGGCGACGAAGCCGAGACCGCCGTGGAGCGGTGCGAGGTCGAGACCATACGAATTGGTGGTGCCGGCCTCGAACCAGCAGAGCGAGCCGGCCGACAGGCCCGTCATGACGACGCCCGCCTCCCACGCCCGTCGCAGTGCCTGATCGACGCCGTGGATGCGCCACACGGCCAGCATGTTCTCCGTGTTGCCCCCGCCGACGTAGATGACGTCCTGATCGAGGAGGAACGCCTCGATGTCGGTGACGGTCCGGACGAACAGCGCCAGGTGGCTCGCTTCGCTCCGGCGCGCGAAGGCCGCGTAGAAGGTGGCGATGTAGCTGTCCGCGTCGCCGCTGGCCGTCCCGACGAAGCAGACGCGCGGCCGATCGCGCCCGCGCGCGCCACGAGCCAGGTCCAGGACGGCGTCGTCGAGGAGCGGGTTGTCGGGCTCCGCGGAGAACCCGCCGCCGCCCATCGCCACGATCCATCGGGGCTCAGCCATCGCCCGATGCTACCCTCCACACCTGCCCAGCGTCCGTCCTCCCGGGAGCACACCAGTGACCAAGATCGGCTATGCCGCGATGCTCGAACAGTTCCATCCGACCGACCTGCTGGACTGGTGCGCCCAGGCCGAGGCGGCCGGGTTCTCGGCGGGCTTCATGGTCAGCGAGCACTTCCATCCGTGGACGCCGCAGCAGGGCCAGAGTGCGTTCGCGTGGTCGTTCATGGGTGCGCTGGGGACGCGGACCTCGCTGCCGTTCGGGACCGCGGTCACATGCCCCGGCTTCCGCTATCACCCCGCGGTCATCGCCCATGCGGCAGCCACGCTGGGCGCCATGTTCCCGGGCCGCTTCTACCTCGGACTCGGGGCGGGCGAGGCGCTCAACGAGCATGTGGTCGGCGGCGCGTGGCCGGAGATCGGCATCCGCAGCGCGATGATGTTCGAGTCGATCGAGATCATCAACAAGCTGTTCACGGGCAAGGTCGTCAAGCACAAGGGCGAGTTCTTCACGCTCGAGAGCGCAAAGCTCTACACGAGACCCGAGGTCCCGGTCCCGGTGTACGTCGCGACCGCCGGCCCGATCAACGCCAAGAAGACCGGCAAGTTCGCGGATGGGATCATCACCGTCGGCGCGGCGGACGAGAAGATCTCGATGCTCTGGGAGAAGTACGACGAGGGCGCCCGCGAGGCCGGGAAGGAAGGCGCGACGTCGCCCAAGATGCTCCAGATCCACGTCTCCTGGGCGCCGACGGACGAGGAGGCCGTCCAGAACGCGGTCCTCGAGTGGCCGAACGGCGGCATGCCGTTCCCCAAGCAGGACATCAAGAACCCCGAGGACTTCGCCGCGATGGCCAAGATGGTCCGGCCCGAGGACTTCAAGAACCGGGTGCTCATGACCAGCGACCTCGAGGCGCACACGAAGCACATCCAGCACTACGTGGACATGGGCTTCGACGAGGTCCACCTGCACAACGTCGGGCGCAACCAGGCCGAGTTCATCGAGACCTTCGGCCGCGAGGTCCTCCCGAACCTCAAGCTGGGCTGAGTTAGAGCCGCACCCTCGGCGGCGAATCGCGGTCGAACATGTGGACCGTGTCGACGAAGCGGACCTGCTTGCTCTGGTAGGCCATCACGAGTGAGTGCGTGCGCGCCCCGCCGCCGAAGAAGAGCACGCCGTGGAGGAGGTCGCCGGCGGTGACGCCGGTCGCGGCGAAGACCAGGTTCTCGCCGGGCGCGAGGTCCTCGGTCGTGTAGACGCGGTCCTCGTCGCCGTGCCCCATGCGCGCGCCGCGCGCCCGTTCGTCGTCGTTGCGGTATCGGAACCGTGCCTGGATCTCGCCGCCGAGGCAGCGCAGAGCCGCCGCCGTGATCACGCCCTCCGGCGCGCCGCCGGTCCCCATGACGGCGTGGACGCCGGTGCCCGAGACCGCGCAGGAGATCGCCGCGGACAGGTCGCCGTCGCCGATGAGCTTGATACGGGCGCCGGCCTCGCGGACCTCGGCGATGAGCGTGTCGTGGCGCGGCCGCTCGAGGATCACGACCGTGATGTCCCGCACGCGCCGGCCCAGGGCCTCGGCGATCCGGCCGAGGTTCTCAGACGGCGACACGCGGATGTCGACCTTGCCGGCCGCGATCGGACCGACGCACAGCTTCTCCATGTACGTGTCCGGGGCGTGGGTCAGGCCGCCCGCCTCCGAGGCGGCGAGGACCGTGATCGCGCCGGCCTGGCCGTGGGCGACCAGGTTCGTGCCCTCGAGCGGGTCCACCGCGATGTCGACGTCCGGCGCCGCGCCCCGCCCGCGCTTGGCCCGGCCGACCTGCTCGCCGATGTAGAGCATCGGCGCCTCGTCCCGCTCTCCCTCGCCGATGACGATCCGGCCCGCGAACTCGATCTCGTCCATGGTCCGGCGCATCGCCTCGGTGGCGGCCTGATCGGCGCCGTCCTTCTCGCCACGGCCCATGAACCGCGCCGATTCGATCGCGGCCGCCTCCGTGACGCGGATCATCTCGAGCGCGAGCAGCTGTTCCACGATCCTCCGTTCCGTCTCCGGCCGCACCGCGACCACGCGACTCAGTGGCGGAAATGCCTTCTGCCGGTGAAGACCATGGCCATGTGGTGGCGGTCGGCGACCTCGATCGCCATCTCGTCGCGGATCGAGCCACCCGGCTGGATGATCGCGGTGACGCCGCCCCCGGCGGCGGCCTGGATGCCGTCGGGGAAGGGGAAGTAGGCGTCGGACGCCATGACCGAGAGCTTGGCCCGATCCCCGGCGCGCCGGAGGGCGATCTCGACCGAGACCTGGCGCGACGCCTGCGCGGCGCCGATCCCGACGGTCGCGCCGTTGCGGGCGAGGACGATCGCATTCGAGCGGACGTGGCGGACCGCCCGCCAGGCGAAGAGCAGGTCGGTCAGCTCCTCGAGCGTCGGTCGACGCTTGGTCACCACCTGGAGCCGTCCGCGATCGAGTCCGAGATCGTCCTGCGTCTCGACCAGCAGCCCGCCGGCGACGCGCTTGAAGTCGAGGCTGGCGATCCCGTAGTCGCGCATCCCCTCGGTCGGGTCGGCGGGGACGGCCAGCAGCTCGAGCCCGGGCTTGCCGCGCAGCATCCCGAGCGCCGACTGGCTGAACCCGGGCGCGACCACGGCCTCATAGGAGTTCGCCGCGATCTCACGGGCCGTGGCGCCATCGAGCTCGCGGTTCACGCCGACGATGCCGCCGAACGAGGCGACCGGGTCGGTCTCGAGGGCGTGCCGGTACGCCTCGACCAGCTCATCGTGCGAGGCAAGGCCGACCGGGTCGGTGTGCTTCACGATCGCGACCGTCGGTGCCGTGTAGTCGCGGGCGATGCGATACGCCGCGTCGAGGTCCATGAGGTTGTTGAACGACGGCCGTTCGCCTTGGAGCGTGGTCGCGTCGGCCAGCGTCCCACTCCGATGCGTGGTCTCGCGGTAGAACGCGCCGCGTTGCTGCGGGTTCTCGCCATACGGCAGGTCCGCGACCTTCTCGAGGACCATCGCCAGGCGGGTCGGGAACGTGTTGCCCGAGATCTGGTTGAGGTAGGCCGCGATCTCCGCGTGATACGCGGCGACCGTGCTGAACGCCTCGGCCGCCAGCTGCGCGCGTGTCTCGGGGCTGACGTGACCGTGCTTGCGCAGCTCCGCGACGATCCGCTCGTACTGCGACGGGTCCGACGCCGCCACGACCCCCGCCGAGTTGCGCGCGGCCGCCCCGAGGAGCGCCGCCCCGCCCACGTCGATCATCTCGATGGCCTCGTCGAGGCCGACGAGCTTCACCCCGATCGCCGGCGCGAACGGCTTGACGTTGACGATGACGAGGTCGATCGGGACGATCTTCTGCGCCTCGAGCTCCGCCATCTGGGTCGGGACATCGCGCCGAGCGAGGATTCCGGCGTAGACGGCGTGGTGGAAGGTCTTGACCTGCCCGCCGACGGTGGGCTCGCCGGCCGTCAGGTCCGCGACGGACGCGACGTCGATGCCGTCCCCGGCCAGGTGCTCGCGCGTGCCGTCGGTGGCAAAGATCTCGACCTCGAGGGCGCGCAGGTCGCGAGCCAGCGCGGAGATCCCGTCGCGATTGGCGACTGACAGCAGGGCTCGCACCCGGGCCTCCTCCATCCGGTGTTCTCGGCGGCGCGCTCGGGGACCGGCGGGAAGGCGCCCCGGGTGGGTCAAGGGCGCCGCACCGCACGGCCGAGTATAGCGCCCGACATGGCATACTCCGGACACCTCTCCACATCCAGCAACGAGGTCGGCGCGTGACGCTCGCCCCCTGGGATTACCTGACGCTCGCGTTCAACCACGACAACTTCCCGGACCTCTTCCACCCGACGTGGGTCGCCTCGCTGATCCTGCTCGTCGTGCTGCTGGTCCTCTACAACCTCCGGACGAAGGCGCTCCACCGACACCCGCCGTACGCGGAGATGTGGGAGTGGCTCTGGTGGACCGGCCTCATCACGTTCAGCCTCCTGATCATCGAGGCGCTGTTCGTCTTCGACTTCTTCCTCGTCCTGATCACGGCGATCGTCGGCATCGGGACGCTCGTCTGGATCCGCTTCCGGCGCTTCCCGCCGATCCTCGCGGCCCACGAGGCCAGGCTGGCCCGCGAGCGCTACTACACGAAGCAGAAGTTCGCCGACCCGGAGGCCACGATCCGCAAGCGCGGCACCGCCCGCCGCAGCCGATCGCAGCGCCGACGGCGCTGAGCCCGCGCCCCGGCGACCCGGCCAGAGGACGGCGATGACGATCGAGATCCGCCGGTTCGGGGTCGGCCATCGACGCCCGGATGGACCGGCCGGGACCGTCGGCCTGACCGGCCAGGTCGTCCACTCCGATGGCCGCGGCCTCATCAGCGAGCTCGCGTTCGCGCGGGGAGCGCGGATCGAGCCTCACTCCAACCCGAACACGACCTGGTTCATCGTCATCGAGGGCGGTGGCTGGGTGGGGGTCGGCGATGAGCGGACCCGCGTCGCTGCCGGCGAGGCGGTCCTCTGGCCCGCGGACGAACCGCACGCCGCCTGGACCGAACACTCGGAGATGCGGGCATTCGTCGTGGAGTTCACCGGCGCCGACGATGCGGACATCGCCGGGATCGTGGACGGGCGGGCTCGGGCGCTCGCGGCACGCGGCGAGGTCCCGGTCGAGCGTGGGAACGGGACGCTGGCCGAGCGGCCACCGGTCGACAACCCGGACCGAACGAGCGGTGAACCGGCCTGACCACGGCGGGGCCGCGGTCAGGCCGGAACCTCCTCCGGTGGATTAGCCCTCGAGCCGCGCGGCGGCGTCGAGCAGGTCCAGGAAGTCGTGGACCTCGTCGGTTGCGGGCAGGCCGCCGGTGTCCTCGTCGGCCACCCGCAGGATGTCCGCGAGTCCCATGCGTCCGGCGAACCGGCTGTCGCGAAGCACCTCGGCCGTCGCCGCGACGATCGCATCGAAGCGGAAGTGCGGATCGGTGGAGGTGAACGACCGCGCCAGGTCGTCGCCGGTCACGTCACGGGCCAGCTCCCGGGTCCGCCCGCTGTCGGGATCCGACCAGCGCAGCCGGACCGTGGCCAGCCGGTCGCCCTCGTCGATGCCGTCGCGCAGCCGGACCGCGTAAAGCGCGGTGACCGAGTGGCCGGCGCCGATGGCGCCCGCGTCGACATCGGGATCGGTGAAGGCGTGGTCCGCGATGTCGCGGTTCTCGTAGCCGACCAACCGGTAGGCGGCCACGAGATCGGGATCGAACTCGACCTGGGCGCGGGCATCGAGCGCGACCGTCTGGAGCGTCGAGACCAGCCGCTCGCGGAACAGCGTCCGGGCTTCGTCGATGCCGTTGACGTATGCGTAGAACCCATCGCCCTGGTCGGCGAGCTGTTCGAGCAGCGCGTCGTTGTAGTTGCCCATCCCGACCCCGACGCTCACGAGCTCGATCCCGGCCGCGGCGTCGTCGCGGATGCCCTCCAGGATCTCGTCCGCGTCGGTCAGCCCGACGTTCGCGACCCCGTCCGAGGCGAGGACGACCCGGTCGATGCCGTTCTCGGTCAGCGACTCGCGCGCCTGCTCGTAGCCGAGACGGAGGCCGGCGGCGAGGTTGGTGGAGCCGCCGGGCTGGAGCTCGTCGATCGCGCCGAGGATCTCGTCGCGGTCGCGCGCAGACGTCGACGGGAGGACGAGTCGGGCGTCCTGCCCGAACTCGACGACCGCGACGCGGTCGTCCGGACCGAGCTCGTCCACGAGGATCCGGAGGGCGTCCTTGACCAGCTCGAGACGGCTCTCGCGCGCCATCGAGCCCGAGGTGTCGATGACGAATGTCAGCGAGGCATCCTCGCGGGCTCGCTCTCGCACCGCTCGGGCCTGGAGGCCGATCCGGACCAGGACCTCGTCGCCCTCGATGAAGGGCGTCGGTCCGCCATCGACGAGGACGGCGAAGTCGTCGTCCGCGGGAGCCCGATAGCCCTGGTCGAAGGCGTTGACCCATTCCTCGACCCGCACGCTCGCGGGATCCGGCCGATTGCCGTCGCCGATGTAGCGCTGCGCGATCGTGTACGAGGCGGTGTCGACGTCGAGCGCGAACGTCGAGACCTCGTCCTCATCGGGATCGACGTACGGGTTGACGCCCGGGTCCTCGTAGGTGACCCCGCCGTAGGGCGTGGCCTCCGGAGCGAACGGTGCGGGGGTCTCCCGGTGGTGCTGCGGATCCGGCGGGACCTGGCCGCCTGCCGGGTCCGAGGCGGCAGATGAGCTACAGCCGACGGCCACGAGGGCGACCGCCATGAGGGACAAAAGTGGCTTGCGCATCGCGCAACCTCCCAGCGAGGAACCGCGAACGGCTCCCGGCCACATGGGCGAGCCGCCGAAGCGGACCGCAGGTCCCGGATCGTCGCCACAAGGTGCGTCGTCGGGCCGGGGCCGTGACGCCCGGCGCGGCGGTCCGGTTCCGCCAGTCGCCCGTCAGGAGCCCGGATCGTCCTCGGGAGGTGCCTCTCCGCCGGTCGCGTTCGCGAGGCGGCCGCGCAGGGCGTCGGTCGCGCGGTTCCAGCGGATCCGCCCCGACCGGCGGACCCGGAAGTCGAGGCGCTTGAGTCGGCGGATGACGGTCCTGACCTGGCGGTCCGCACTGGCCTCGATGGCGGGCGGGTAGTCGGTCTCGGCGACCGTGCGGTCGAATGCGTTCGGGTCCTGGCCCGCGGCGAAGACGTGGTCCAGGCCGTGGCGGGTCAGGTAGTCGGTGAAGGCCAGGAACCGCGCCGCGTGGCCGCGAACGAGGCCCGTGTAGTCCGCCTCTGCGTAGAGTGTTGCGGCGTCGGTGTCGGGCGCGACGTCGCGCATCCGCCGGTGCGGGATCTCGAAATAGCGGGCGAGCTCGAGCGTCCGTGAATCGTGCGCGAGCACGTAGGACGGGATCCCGGCGAGGAGCGCGGCGATGTTGCCGTGGATCCGGGTCCCGAACGCGAAGTCGGCGCTGCGCAGCGCGTCGATCCACGGCCACGGGTCGACGAAGAAGCGGATCTTGTTCTCGGCGAAGAGCGGGTGGGTGGTGTGGACGGGCATCGGATCGGTGCGCGCGGCCGCCCGATCGGACTCGCCCCAGAGCAGCAGCTCGAGCGTGCCGAGATCCTGGGCGATGTAGACGAGGTTCGGGTAGCGCGCGTGGTGCGACATCACGATCGGGCCCATCCGCTTCACGTACGGCGAGACGTTCATCGCGAGCGTCGCGTCCGCGGCGAGGCTCGCGGAACGCTTCTCGATCGCCAGCCGATCGCCATGGAAGAACATCGACGGGCACCCGATGGCCTCGACGTCGCGGAAGCCGAGACCGGTCAGGTAGTCGTACGTGAACTCGCCACGCACACCGATCGACGGGGCGCGGTCGAGCACCGCAGAGACGAAGGCGCGGACCGATCGCTCGATCGGTCGGAGCCGGTCGGTCTCGTAGTCGACGTTCGACTGGGCGCCGACGCCCAGGATGACGACCGGGATGCGCAGACGGCGGATGAGCTCGGTCATCCGGTCGAGGATCGGCTTGTAGCTGTGGCGGAACGCGTTCGCGAGCGGGATGACGTAGGCGTCGTATCGCTCGTTGATCTCGTCCGCGTCGCCCGGATCGATGATCAGGCGATCGGCGGTGACGGTCGTGTCCCGGGTCGAGAGGATCTTGTGCGCGGCCGCGAAGAAGATGAGGTTCCCGCTGTTGTCCGCGATCATGTTCCGGATCAGCGTGTCCTCCGCGGACACGACCTCGAACGGGTCCTTGCGTGCCCGCAGGAGGATGTTCGTCACCCGACCACGATATCGCCCCCGGCCTCTCCGGGCTTCCCCTCGAGGGCGGTGGCACCGGTCGCGACCGACACCACGGCACCAAGCTGGCTGAGGATGCGGGCCGTGGCGCCCCAGATCTGGAGGCCGTCCAGCGTGTAGGCGCCGTAGCGCAGCGGCCAGTCGCCGACGGTCCGCTCGACCATCTCGAACGCGGCGTCCGGGAGGAACATCGCGATCGGCGCCTCCAGGATGCGGGCCACCTCGGCGGGCGACGCGGTGAGCACCGGGCGGCGTTCGGCGATCGCCACGATCGGGGTCACGGCGAAATCGCTGACCGGGATCCAGAAGGGGTCCAACGCCCCGATGACCCGCACGCCGGCCGCCACGGGATCGAGGCCGACCTCCTCGGCAGCTTCGCGGAGCGCCGTCGCGGTGAGGTCCGCGTCCTCGGGCTCGGCCTTGCCGCCGGGCAGGCTCACTTCGCCGGAATGGTGGCCGCCGCCGGACGTGCGCTCGATGAGCACGATCCGGGCCTCGCCGTCGCCGTCGGGGTAGAGCAGCGCCAGGACGCCGGCCGCACGCCCGGGCCGGTCCGGCGGCGGTCTCCGTGACGGACGCTGGTTGGTGCCGCCGACCACGATCGGCATCAGCGCGTCCGCCCCCGTGGGTAGGGGCTGCGGCAGGACCGCGAGCCGCTCGACGACCGCCTCGAACCGCACGACGCCAGGTCGCGCCTAGTTGACCAGGTCGCCGTCGGGCCGCTTGCGGCGCGTCGGTGGCAGGTCAAGCGGCGATGCGCCGGCCCGCGCACCGACGGGCTCGGGCTCATCTGCGCGCGATCGTGCGTCACGGCGCGACCCACCCTCGGTGACGACGGTCGCGCCCTCGCTCGTGAACACGAGCGTGCCGGACGCGAGGTCCGCGTCGCCGACGATCCGGTCGCCGGGCTTGAACTCGCCCCCGACGAGCGCCCGGGCCAGCGGGTTCTCGACGAGCCGCTGGATCGTCCGCTTGAGTGGTCGTGCGCCGTACGCAGGGTCCGTGCCTTCCCGGACGATGAGCGCCCGGGCGGTCGGCGTGAGGTCGAGGACGAGGTCCTGCGAGGCGAGCCGGCGCGAGAGCTCGGCCAGCAACAGGTCGACGATCGCGGCAAGGTCCGCCTCGGTCAGCGCATGGAACACGATGACCTCGTCGACTCGGTTGAGGAACTCCGGCCGGAACTGGGCGTGGAGGGCCTCGGTGACCTCGCTCTTCATCGCCTCGTACGCAGCGTCCCCGGTGCGAGCGCTCGTCGCGGCGATCGAGGCACTGCCGACGTTGCTCGTCATGATCAGGACCGTGTTCTTGAAGTCGACCGTGCGGCCCTGGCCGTCGGTCAGGCGGCCGTCATCGAGGACCTGCAGCAGGATGTTGAAGACATCGGGGTGGGCCTTCTCGATCTCGTCGAGCAGGACCACCTGGTACGGCCGGCGTCGGACGGCCTCGGTCAGCTGGCCGCCCTCCTCGTAGCCGACGTATCCCGGAGGCGCGCCGAGGAGCCGCGAGACCGAGAACTTCTCCATGTACTCGCTCATGTCGATGCGCACCATCGCGCCCTCGTCGTCGAACAGGAACGACGCAAGCGCCCGGGCCAGCTCGGTCTTGCCGACGCCGGTCGGACCGAGGAACAGGAACGAGCCGATCGGCCGGCGGAGGTCCTTGAGCCCGGCGCGGGCGCGTCGGACGGCATCGGAGACGGCCGCGATGGCCTCGTCCTGCCCGATGACGCGCTCGTGGAGCCGCTCCTCCATGTGGAGCAGCTTGGCCATCTCGCCCTCCATCAGGCGGCTGACCGGGATGCCGGTCCAGGCGGCGACGATCCCGGCGATGTCGTCGGCCGAGACCTCCTCCTTGAGCAGCGAGCCGGGGCCGCCCTGCAGCACGGCCATCGCCGCCTGCTGCTCGGTCAGCTGGTCGTTGAGCTCCTTGAGGGTCCCGTACTTGAGCTCGGCGGCCGTGGCGTAGTCGGCCTCGCGCTCCGCCTGGTCGATGCGGATCTGGAGCGACTCGATCTCCGACTTGGTCGCACGGATCGCGGCGATCGCGGTCTTCTCCGCCTCCCAGCGCTGCTTCAGCGCCCCGAGCTCCTCCTCGAGGTCGGCGAGCTCCTTCTCGAGCGACTCGAGCCGGAGCTTGGACGCATCGTCGGTCTCCTTGCGCAGCGCCTCGCGCTCGATCTCGAGCTGGATGCGCCGTCGTTCGAGCTCATCGAGCTCGATGGGCATCGAGTCGATCTCCATCCGAAGCCGGGAGGCGGCCTCGTCGACGAGGTCGATCGCCTTGTCCGGCAGGAAGCGCTCGGTGATGTAGCGGTCGGACAGGGTCGCGGCGGCGACGAGCGCGGAGTCCGTGACGCGAACCCCGTGATGCACCTCGTAGCGCTCGCGGAGGCCGCGCAGGATCGAGATCGTCTCCTCGACGCTCGGCTGGTCGACGAGGACCGGCTGGAAGCGACGCTCGAGGGCGGCGTCCTTCTCGATGTACTTGCGGTACTCGTCGAGGGTCGTGGCGCCGATCGTGTGCAACTCACCGCGGGCGAGCATCGGCTTGAGCAGGTTGGACGCGTCCATCGCGCCCTCCGCCGCGCCCGCTCCGACGACCGTGTGCAGCTCGTCGATGAACAGGATGACCCGGCCATCGGAGTCCTTGATCTCCTTGAGGACGGCCTTGAGCCGCTCCTCGAACTCGCCCCGGAACTTGGCCCCAGCGATCAGCGCGCCCAGGTCCAGCCCGACCACGCGCTTGTCCTTGAGTCCCTCGGGCACGTCGCCGCGCACGATGCGCTGGGCGAGCCCTTCGACGATGGCCGTCTTGCCGACGCCGGGCTCGCCGATCAGGACCGGGTTGTTCTTCGTCCGGCGCGAGAGGACCTGGATGACGCGACGGACCTCCTCGTCGCGCCCGATCACGGGATCCAGCCTGCCGGCCCGGGCCTCCGCGGTCAGGTCGCGGCCGTACTTCTCGAGTGCCGCGTAGGTGCCCTCGGGGTTCTGGGACGTCACGCGCTGGCCGCCGCGGACGCTCTGCAGCGCCTGGAGGATGGCCTCGCGGCCGGCACCGTGTCGCTCGAGGAGCGCCTGACCCTCGCCGCCGGCCTCGGCCACGCCGAGCAACAGGTGTTCCGTCGAGACGTACTCGTCGCCGAGGCGGCGGGCCTCGGCCTGGGACCGCTCGATGACGGTCTTCGCCCGCGGGTCGACGGTGAGGGATCCGCCCTGGATCCGGGCGCGCTTGGCGAGGATCGCGGCGACCTCGCCGCGGAACGCTGGCACGTCGACGCCGAGACGTCGAAGCGTCTCCGCCGGAACGCCGTCATCGGGTTCGACCAGGGCGGACAGGAGGTGTTCGGCGTCGAGGATGGGGCTCTGGAGGCGCTCGGCCGTCGCCTGGGCGGCGACCACGGCCTCCTGGGCCTTCTGCGTGAATCGGTCGAGTTGCATCGGTGGGTCTCTCTGGCTTTCGGTGTGGGTCAGCGTGGATCGGGTTGGTCGACGAGGTCGAAGAGGGCGCCGGCCGCATCCCTGGCCTCGTCGGAGAGGTTCGTCGGCAGGACGATCCGGGCCCGGGCAAGGAGATCGCCATGGCCACTGCCGCCAAGCCGCGGCATGCCCTGCCCGCGCAATCGGAAGGTCCGGCCGGCCTGGGTCCCGGCCGGGATCGTGAGCAGGACCTTGCCCTTGAGCGTCCGGACCGGGACTTCGGCGCCGAGAAGCGCCTCCTCCAGCGTGAGCGGCAGCTCCCGCTCGAGGTCCGGCCCGCGCCGGGTGAAGACCGGGTCAGGCTTCACCCGGACGACGACGAACAGGTCGCCGCCGCCGGGCGCCTTGCCGGTCAGCCGGACTCTCGTCCCGGTGTCGGCGCCGGCTGGGATCTTGACTTCCAGGCGCTTGCCCTCGACGTCCACCAGTCGGGTTGTCCCGCGGTAGGCCTCGTCGAGGGTGATCTCGGCGACGGCTTCGGCAGTCGGCTTCGGCGCGGGCCGGGCGGCCGGCCGGGTCCCCGACGAGGTCGAGGTGCCGTCGATGCCCATCCCCGCGAGGATCTCATCGAAGCTCGGGCCACCGGTCGGGCGGCGGCCGCGGCCGGGTCCCGAGGCGGTCGCCGGGCCGTCGTCATCGGCGAAGAAGACCCGGAAGAAGTCGCTGAAGTCGCCCGTGTCGCCGGTCGTGTGGAACTCGTACCGGACGCCGCCACTGGGTCGGCCGCCGGTGCTCCCCGCACGAGCGAAGCCGGCGAACGGACCGCCCGCAGCGAATGGATCGGCGCCGCCGGCTCCGGAACCGCCGTACGCGCCCCAGTTCGCCCCGAGGGCGTCATAGCGCTTGCGCTTGTCCGGATCGGAGAGGACCTCGTTCGCCTCGTTGGCGTCCTTGAACCGGCGCTCCGCCTCCTTGTCGCCGGGCTTCGCGTCGGGATGGTGCTGGCGAGCGAGCTTCCGGAAGGCCTTCTTGATGTCGGCCTGTGACGCGGTCCTCGGCACGCCGAGGACCGCGTAGTAGTCCTTGTACTCCAGGCCCGGCGAACCGGGCCCGCCACTCGCCATCGCGGCCTCGCTCGGTCAGGCGCCCCGGACCACGACCGGCGGCTGGTCCGTCGGCGGGAAGTCCGTGCGCCGGACGCGCGACGCCGGCGGTGGATCGAGGGGCTCGTCGCCCTTGAGGACCTTGGGCGGCTCGACGGGGAGGGCCTTCGGCTTGCGCCGGAGGGCGGCCTCCAGGACCTGCTCCATGTTGTCCACGAGCACGAGCTTCATGGACTTGCGGATCTCCTCGGGGATGTCCCGCAGGTCCTTCTCGTTCTTGCGCGGCAGGATCACGGTCTTCGCACCCGAGAGGTGCGCGGCCAGGATCTTGCTCTTCAGCCCGCCGATCGGGAGGACCCGACCGCGCAGGGTGATCTCGCCGGTCATGGCCACGTCCTTGCGGACGGGGATGCCCGACAGGGCGCTCACGATGGCCGTGGCCATGGTGATCCCGGCCGACGGGCCGTCCTTGGGGATCGCCCCGGCCGGCACGTGGATGTGCAGGGTGTTCTTCTCGAAGATCTCGCGCGCGATGCCCAGGCTGTGGGCGTTCGCCCGGGTCCACGAGAGGCCGGCTCGCGCCGATTCCCGCATGACCTCGCCGAGCTGGCCGGTCAGGATGAAGTCCTCTTTGCCCTCCATCCGGGTGACCTCGATGGCGACGACGTCGCCGCCGACCTCGGTCACGACCAGGCCCGTCGCCGAGCCGATCTGGTCCTCGGCCTCGAGCTCGCCGTATTCGAAGCGCTGCGGCCCGAGGAGCTCGCCGAGCTTCTTGACATCGATGACGGTCTTGCGCTTGCGACCCTCGGCGACCTGCCGGGCGATCTTGCGCATGACATTGGCGATCTCGCGCTCGAGGTTCCGGACGCCCGCCTCGTGGGTGTAGGAGCGGACAAGCTCGGTCATCGCTTCGTCCGTGATCTCGATGTTCTTGGCCTTGAGGCCGTGGTTCGTCATCTGCTTGGGGACGAGGAACCGCTTGCCGATCTCGATCTTCTCCTGCTCCGTGTACCCGGGCAGCTGGACGACCTCCATCCGGTCGCGCAGGGCGGCCGGGATCGGGTCGAGCAGGTTCGCGGTGGCCACGAAGAGGACCTTGGACAGGTCGAACGGCACCTCGAGGTAGTTGTCCTGGAAGGTGTTGTTCTGCTCGGGATCGAGGACCTCGAGGAGCGCCGAGCTCGGGTCGCCACGGAAGTCCATGCCGACCTTGTCGACCTCGTCGAGCATGAACACGGGGTTGTTCGTGCTGGCGGTCTTGATGCTCTGGATGATCCGGCCGGGCAGCGCGCCGATATACGTGCGCCGGTGACCGCGGATCTCGGCCTCGTCATGGATGCCGCCGAGGCTCATGCGCACGAACTTGCGGCCCATGGCCCGGGCGATGCTCTTGCCAAGCGAGGTCTTGCCGACGCCGGGCGGGCCGACGAAGGCGAGGATCGGGCTCCGGATCTCATCGGCCAGGGTGCGCACGGCGAGGTATTCGAGGATCCGCTCCTTGACCTTCTCGAGGCCGTAGTGGTCCTCGTCGAGGATGCGGGCGGCCTCCTTGATGTCGAGCTGGTCGTCGGTGGAGACGTTCCACGGCAGACCGACGAGCCAGTCCACGTAGGTGCGGATGACGCCGACCTCGGGCGATGCCGAGGGGATGCGGCTCATCCGGTCGATCTCCTTGATCGCCCTGGTCTTGATCTCCTCGGGCATCCCGGCCGACTCGACCTTGTCGCGCAGCTCGTTGATCTCGGCCTGCTGCGGGTCGTCCTCGCCGAGCTCGCGCTGGATGGCCTTCAGCTGCTCGCGAAGGATGTACTCGCGCTGCGTCTTGTCCATCTCGGACTTGACTTCGGACTGGATCCGGCCCTTCAGCTCGAGGATCTCGATCTGGTTGGCGAGGAAGCTCGAGACGAGCTTGAGGCGCTCGACGATGTCGATGGTCTCGAGCAGCTCCTGGCGCTGCTCGGTGCTCATGTCGGGGCTGTACGCGACCATGTCGGCGAGGAGTCCCGGCTCGCTGATGTTGCGCGCGGCGACGGCGGCCTCCGGCGGGACCGGGGCGCCGTTGGCCACGTACTGCTCGATCTGCGCCTGGACGCTGCGCATCAGAGCCTGGACCTCGAGGCTGCCGGGACTGTCGTCGGTCAGCTCCTCGATGCTCGCCCGCAGGAACGGGCTCGTGCCGGTCAGGCCGAGGACGCGGACGCGCGCCTGACCCTGGACGATCGCGCGGACCGTGCCGTCCTGGAGCTGGACGACCTGAGCGATCTTGGCGAGGGTGCCCACGCCATAGAGCTCGGAGGCGTCGTCGATCTCCTCTTGCTCGGCCTGTCGTTGCGTGACGAGGACGATCGGGCCGCCGTCGGCGACGGCGGCGTTGAGCGCGTTGACGCTCTTCTCGCGGCCGACCTGGAGCGGGACGATCATCTCCGGAAAGATGACCGTCTCCCGGAGCGCGACGAGCGGAAGGTCTCGCGGTCCGGTTGCGGTGGGCTGCTCATCGACCGGGGTGGACGGTCGCTTGGCCATCAGGGTTCTCCTACGTAGCTGTGCTTGGGGTGGGATCGGTCTTGGATGACTTGGTGGTCGGAGCCGGCGCCTCGCGGTCGCGCGTGCCTTCCGCGTAGAGGGCCTCGAGGATCCGTGCCCCGAGACGTTCCTCGAGTTCGAACAGGATCCGGATGCCCGCGAGATTGACGCCTCGTTCGCGGGTCAGGTGCCGGATCCAGAGGATGCGCCGGATGTCGTTCTCGCTATAGAGCCGGATATTGGTGGGCGTCCGGGCCGGACAGAGCAGACCCTCGTCCTCGTAGATCCGCAGGGTTCGCGGATGGGCGCTGACGAGCGTCGCCGCCACGCTGATGACGTAGACGGGCTGCGTCGGGTCTCGTTCCGGTCGGGGAGTTGCCACGACTGAATGCTAGAACCCTGACAATGGCGTTGTCAAGAGTGTTACGGGATTGAGGAAATGAAACGTGGGCGCGTCCGGGCACCACCGAGCCGGCGAGCCGCCCGATACCGGATGTCCCGGCCCCCCCGGGCGCCACCATCCGCGCCCTACGACTCGATGCCGATCGCCTCCGGATCGCCGATCAGCTGGCCGTGCAGGAGCGCCTCGCACTCCTGCTTGCCGATGGCGATGACCTTGTCGCCCTCGAGCATGATCGTGTCCGATCGCAGCGGCGTGGCGACGCCGCCCCGGATGACCGCGAAGAGCGAGCAGCCGTCGGGGATCGCGAGATCCTTGGGAGCGCGGCCGATCGCCGGCGAGCCGGCCTGCAGGTGCGCCTCGATGAGCTCGAGCTCGCCCTCGCCGAGGGTCGCGAGATGCAGGAGCTCGTGGACCGGGATGTCCTGCTCGATGGACCCGAGGATCATCCGGGTCGGGCTGATCAGCTCATCGACGCCCAGATGCCGGAAGAGCGACTCGTTCTTGGGGTTGTTGACCCGCGCGATCGTCCGCGGGACGTCGAAGTGGTGCTTGGCCATCTGGCAGATGACCAGGTTGTCCTCGTCATCGCCGGTCACGGCGGCAACGACATCGGCGCGGTTGCAGCCGGCCTCTGCGAGGTACTTGCCCTCACAGCCGTCGTGGGCGATGACGATCGACCCGATCTCGTCGGCGATGTGACTGGCCCGCGTGGGGTCCTTCTCCATGAGCGCGACCTCGTGGCCGGACTCGATCAACTCCTTGGCCAGGTAGTACCCGACCTTCCCGCCACCGACGACGAGGACGAACACGGTCAGGCCTCCATAGGTTGGGCCGGCGCCGGTGCCGGAGTCGCCCCCGGATCGCCGGCCTCGGCAGATGCGCCGTCGAGATGATGCCCGCCTCCGGGGTGCGTCCCGGTCGGCGGCAGCAGGCCCCCGAGACCGGTCGCCGGGAGGCCCAGATACGCGTTGACGGCGTCAGCCATCAGCCCGGTCCGGCACAGCGTCGCGACGCCGAGCTCGGCGTACGCCTGCGCCCGCAGCGGGTCGTTGATCTTGGCCACGATCCGGGCGACGCCCAGCGCCTCGGCCGCCAACTGCGCGGCCATGACGTTCCGGTTGTCGCCCTCGGTCAGGGCCAGGAACACGTCAGCGCCCTCGGCGCCGGCGCGGCGCAGGACGTCTTCGTCGGTGCCGTCCCCGCGAATGGCCTTGCCCCCGAATCCGGACGGCAGCCGGTCGAACGCGCTGGTCCGGACATCGAGGATGGTGACCTCGTGACCGGTCCGGTCGTAGGCATCGGCCAGGGAGGCTCCGACGCGGCCACAGCCGACGATGACGATCCTCACGACGCCTCCTCCGACATCGGCTCGCGCACCACCCAGACGGCACACGGCGCGTTTTGCAGCACATACGGGATGGTCCGGCCGATCGCAAAGTCGCCGCCGAAGCGCGTCCGGAACGGCACGCCGAGCACGACCAGGTCGGCGTCGCGCTCGACCGCCTCGTCGACGATGGCCGCGCCGACGTCCCGCGCCTGGAGCAGGACCGGATCGAGGGTGATCTTCAATTCCTCGGCGATCTGCTCCGCCGTGTCGAGCACGCGCTGGACCTCCTCGGAGCGACCCGCGATGTCGGCGTCGAGCGGCAGCGTCCAGTCGATCTCGACGACGTGGACGGCGATCACCTCGCCCTTCGACTGGCGCGCCAGGTCGGCGACGAGGCGCACGATCCGGATGTCACTCGAACCGCCGTTGAGGGCGATGACCGCACGCCGGAACACGGGTTGCTGTGTTTCTGACATGAACGGCGGTCACGATACCACCGGCAGCGGCGCCGGTCGTGAGGTCGGCCCAGCGAGCGGTGCGGTCGAGCCACGCTCGGGTGCCCTGCCGTGCTCCTGGCGCCCGATCCCGTCCGGCGCCGCCGCGTCAGTGACCGCGCCGATACGGGACGTCCGCGATGACCGTGTGCTCGCGACCGACCAGCTCCGCCTTGAGCCGCTTCGCCGTCTGGTTGTAGAGCATGCGGTCCCACCAGTGCCGTGCGACGTACTCGGGCAGGACGACGATCGTCACCGGGGCTTCCTTGTCGGGCGGCCAGGCCTGGTCGAGGATGTCCAGGTACGCGATGAACGGCGAGGTCACCGCGCGGAACGGCGACTCGACGATGACGAGCGGCACGTCCGGCAGCTGGCGCTCCCAGCGCGCGCGCAGGGTGTCGGCGACCTCGAGATCGTCGGTGACGTACACGCCGCGGACGTCAGCGGTCAGGGCGCGACCGAAGTTGACGGCCTGGACCACCGCGCGGTTGATCCCGTTGATCGGGATGACGACGCGCTGTTCGCGGTGCGGGCCTGGCAGCACGCCCAGGTCGCGGACGCTGAGCTCCACTTCCTGCGCGTCGTACTGGCGGCGGATGAACCACATGATCCCGACGAGCACCGGGATCAGGGCCAGGACGACGAGGGATGGCGGCGCCTTCGCGATCGTCACGACGATCGCGACGATCCCGGTCAGGACGCAGCCGAACGCGTTGATCGCGAGGCGCCGCCGCCAGCCCTGGCCCCGCTCCCGGAGCCAGTGCCGGATCATGCCGCTCTGGCTGATCGTGAAGTCGATGAAGACGCCGACCGCGTAGAGCGGGATGAGCAGATGGGTCTCGCCGCCCGCGATGACCACGAGGGATGCGGCGATCGTCGCGAGGACGATGATCCCGTACGAGAACGCGAGGCGATCGCCCCGGAACGCGAACTGGCGTGGCATGAACCCGTCCTGGGCGAGGATCGCTAGGAGCCGCGGGAAGGCATTGAAGCTCGTGTTCGCGGCGAGGACGAGCAGGAGCGCCGTGAACGCCTGGAACAGGTAGAACGGGATCGAGCCGGCGCCGTAAACCGCGCTCGCGACCTGGCTGATGACCGTCTGCTTCTCGGGCAGCTCGATGTGGGTGATGCCCAGGTTGACGGCCACGAAGGTGATCCCGATGAACAGGACACCGAGCAGGCCGGCCATGACTGCAAGGGTCGTGGCCGCGTTCTTCAATTCGGGCGGCTCGAAGGCGGGCACGCCCGTCGCGATCGCCTCGGTCCCGGTCAGGGCCACCGCGCCGGCCGCGAACGCCCGCAGGAGCAGGAGGATCGTCACGGAGCCGGCGGTCTCCCCGGTCTGGGCGATGAGGTCCGGGTTGAACTCGCCATGCTCGCCGTTCACGACGATCCGGAACGTCCCGACCGCGATCATCAGCAGCGCCGACACGAGGAAGAGGTACGTCGGGATCGCGAAGATGCTGCCGGCCTCGCGGATCCCGCGCAGGTTGCCGATCGTGATGAGGGTGATCGCCGCGACGCCGATGATGACCCGCCAGTCAGTGAGCGCCGGGACCGCCGAGGTGATCTGCTCGACCGCCGAGGAGGTCGACACCGCGACCGTCATGACGTAGTCGATCATGAGGGCCGACGCGGCGATCAGCGACGCCCGCCGGCCGAAGTTCCGCTTCGACACCGAGTAGCTCCCGCCGCCGGTCGGGTAGGCGATGCAGATCTGGCGGTAGCTGATGGCGACGGCGATGAGCAGGACGGCGATGGCGATGCTGATCTCGAGACCGAACGCCAGAGCCGCGACGCCCCCGAGGATCAGGACCCGGAGGATCTCCTCGGTCGCGTAGGCCGAGGAGCTGATCGCGTCGGAGCTGAAGATCGCGAGGGCCTTCTTCTTGCTCAGCCGCTCGCCGAGTTCGTCTTCGCTCGCGAGCGGGCGGCCGAAGAAGAGGCCACGCACCGACGCCATGGCCTTGCCGATCGGCGTCGTCGGGGTGCTGGCCGCCTCCTTGGCCGTGAGCGTCCCGCGTCCGGTGTACCGGAAGTACGGTGCGTGCGGCCGCTCGACGCGGACCCGCTTGTCGCCGGGCTTCCGTCCCTGGAGTGACCGTCGGCCGCCGATCAACGGTCGAACCCGACGTCAGACGCCATGGTGCAGCCGTTCGGCGAGCCGCTCCGGCAGACCCGCGGCACGCATGGCGGTCGCGACCGGATCGATGTCGTAGGCGACGCGGTGCCAGCTCACCGAGCCGTGCTCCGCGTCGAGGACCATGTAGCTCGCGCGCGAGTCGCCGTCGCGCGGCTGGCCGACGCTGCCCGGGTTCAGCAGCGCGACGCGATCCCCGAGCTCCAGCACGGAGCCGTCCGATGGGGCGATCACCTCGAGTCGCTCATCGGTCACGGCGAAGGCGACCGGCACGTGCGTGTGACCGTGGAGCCCGAGCGTGGTCGACATGACCGCGATCGCGGCACGCGCAACGGCCAGCGACGTGACGTACTCCCAGATGGGGTCGCGCGGACTGCCGTGGACGAGGGTGATGCCGTCCTCGACGCGCCGCTCGGGCAGCGCCGTGAGCCAGTCGCGCGTCGCGTCGCTGATCCGGCGACGTGTCCACTCCATCGCGGACCGGGCTTCGGGGTTGAAGTAGTCGATCTCCCGACCGCCGGCCGCGGCCGCATCGTGATTGCCACGGACCCCCAGCGCCCCCAGCGACACCAGGCGCTCGACCACGGCATCGGGCTCGGGCCCGTAGCCGACGACGTCGCCGAGATGCCACACGGCATCGATCGTGCCGAGATGGGCGAGGACCGCGTCGAGCGCGACGATATTGCTGTGGATATCGGAGAGGACGGCGATCCGCATCGGCGGTCAGCCTAGCAGCGGCACGGTCACCATGGTCGGCGCTTCCGTGACCCCGGATCGCGGGGATAGCCGGGTGGCACGCGTCCGCGTGCGGTGACGACGATCAGCCGATGATCCTCGAGGCCGGAGACGTGCGGGACCACCGAGGTCAACGTCCCGCCGCCGAGCGCCTCGATCGCCCGTTGCGCCGCAGCCACCTCGGCCACCAGGTCGCCGCGCTTCCACGCGACCAGGATCCCGCGGGGCGCGAGGAGCGGCAGGCTCAGCTCGACCAGCTCCGCGAGGCTCGCGACCGCGCGCGCCGTGATCGCGGGCCACCGACCGCGGTGGTCGGGGTCACGGGCCAGGTCCTCGGCCCGGACGGCGCCGACCTGGACCCGTGCCCCGGCGCCGACCGCCGCGACCACGGTCTCGAGGAACCGGGCCTTCTTCGCGGTCGGCTCCACCAGGAGGGCCTGCTCGGCCGGCAAGGCCATCGCCAGCGGCAGACCCGGGAACCCGGCCCCGGATCCGAGGTCGAGCAGCTGGGTGACGCCGCGGTCACGGAAGAGCGCAACGGCCGTCAGGCTGTCGAGGACGTGGGCACGGGCCACCGCGGCGGGGTCGCGGATGGCCGTGAGGTTGATGGCCGTGGTCCACGCGAGCATGAGCCGGACGTGATCGGCGATGGCCGTCCGAGCGGCCGGGGTGAGGTCGAGGCCCAGTTCTTGCAGCCCGGCGTCGAGTGTGGTCTCGTAGCTCGCCGGCAGAGCGGGAAGGCCCTCGACGCGCGTCGGGAGCGGCTCACGCGCTTGGTCCAGGGCACGCCTCCTGATCGTTCACGTGCCGTGTCCGCGCGCGGCGCCACTCCCGGCGTCGGCATCGTTCGCACCATCGGTGAGAGGTCCGGTCTTCCGCCGTCCGTCCGGTTCCTGGTCGGGTCTCCCCGGACCCCTCGCGGACTGCGTTACCCTGCCTGCCCTGGTGCGGATGTCGGACGCTACCGGGACCGGCCGGCGTCGTCAACGCGGTTATCCACGAACTGGCGGATCGGCCCCGGTTTCGTGGAAAACTGGGACGCGAGGCGGTCGCGCTCAGCCGGAGCGAGTGCCCCCGCGGATGGGTCGCCCGAGGGTGCGACGGACGACGTCGATCACCTCGTCGACGTACTGGTCGGCGACCCCGGCTTCCGCGGCGGTCCGCACGCAGCCCTGGACGTGGTCCTCGAGCACGAGGATCGACAGGGCGTCGACGGCGGCCCGCAGGGCGGCGGTCTGCTGGAGGATGTCGATGCAGTACTCGTCGCGCTCGATCATCCGCGCGATGCCCCGGACCTGGCCCTCCATCCGCGACAGCCGTCGGACGAGCTGGGCCTTGTCCTTGGAGTAGCTGTGACGGAAGTGGCTCGGGTCCGGCGCCGGGGCCGGACGTGCGCCCGTGCTGGGACTCATCGGGCATGGACCTCATCGGGCCGGGTGCGACGCGGGCCCGCTGGCTGCCCCGGCTCCGACGATCCTACCATACCCCCGGGGGGTATCCGCCGACCGCGTTCGGCACCGCAGGGCCGGAGACCGCGCTTCGGATAGACTGTGGGCCGATGGATCGTCGCGATCGAAACCGCCCGGCTCCCGACGGCGTGGCCAGCACCGCCTTCGGCGCGAGCGTCCCGGTCGACCGGACGCCCTCCCTCACTCCCCGCTTCGCTTCGACGGTCATCGGCTCCCGGTGACCACGTCCTTCGCGCATGCCAGCGAGGCGGAGATGGCGCGGATCCTCGACTTCTACGCGGTCCGCTGGGAGTACGAGCCGCACACCTTCCCGATCCTGTGGAACCTCGAGGGCGCCGTCGTCGAGAGCTTCTCGCCGGACTTCTACCTGCCGGACCTCGACTGCTACCTCGAGATGACCACGCTGCGCCAGAAGCTTGTCCGCAAGAAGAACCGGAAGCTGCGCCGGCTGCGGGAGCTGTACCCCGACCTCGACGTCAAGCTCTTCTATGCGCGCGACTTCCGCGCCCTGATGCTCAAGTACGGACGCCTGGCGCTCGTCGAGGGCCTGTCGGGCAGTTCCGGCCAGTACTCGGCCGTGACGATCATCGAAGCCGGCGAGGAGCCGCCGGAGCCGGGCGCCCTGGTCGTCGGCGGCGTCGATCCTGCCGCGGTCGCCACGGCTCGCGCCCCTCGCCGTCGGCGTGCGGCGGCTGATGCGTCGGCGGCGCGCCGATGACGCGGACCGTCGACCTCCACGCCGACATCGGCGAGATCCTGCTGACCGAGGAGGAGATCCAGGCCAAGGTCCGAGAGCTCGGTGCCCGGATCTCGGCGGACTACGCGGGTCGCCAGCTGACTCTCGTCTCGGTGCTGAAGGGCTCGCTCCCGTTCATGGCCGACCTGATGCGGGCGATCGACCTGCCGGTCCGGATCGACCTGATGGAGGTCAGCTCATACGGCGGGACCAGCACGGAGTCGTCCGGCCTGGTCCGCATCCTGAAGGACCTCTCGGCGAGCATCGCCGAGGAGGACGTGCTCATCGTCGAGGACATCATCGACACCGGCCTGACGCTCAACTACCTGATCCGCTATCTGCGGGGCAAGAACCCGGCGACGCTGCGCATCTGCACGCTCCTCGACAAGCCGGCCCGGCGCCTGGTGGAGATCCCCGTCGACTACCGGGGCTTCGAGATCCCTGATCGGTTCGTCGTCGGCTACGGGCTCGACTACGGGGAGCTGTACCGGAACCTGCGCATCGTCGGCGTGCTGCGCCCGGAGGTGTACTCGGGGGTCGATGGCGGATGACGATGCATCGTCGTCCCCTGGGCCGCGGACGGACGCTGGCTGCGGTCGCCGGCGCCATACTCGCCATCGGGTGCGTGCTGCCCTGGTGGAAGGTCGGCGGCGCCTCGGGCATCCCTGCGGTCGGCGGGAACGGGTTCGAAGGCAGCGGGATCGTCGTCTTCCTGGTCGGCATCGCGACGCTCGCGCTGGTGGCGCTGCCGTATGCGACCGGGGACCGGCCGCTCGGGATCGACCGGTGGCTGTCCTACCTGCTCCTGACACTCGTCGGCTGGGTCGGGTTCGGCATCCGCGTCGCCGCCCTGCTCATCGACGGGGCGTTCCAGTTCACCGAGCCTGTCCAGGTCTTCACCAACGGTCCGGGGATCTGGCTGTCGGTCATCGGCCTGGCGATGCTGTCACGGGCGACCTACGACATGGCCCGCGAACCGGCCTACCGCTGACCGCCACGCATCGATGACCGGGATCGAACGCCTCGAGGGCGTCTGGAACATCGTGCCGACGCCGTTCACGCCCGACGGCGGGCTCGACGAGGCGAGCCTGCCCCGCCTGACCGCGTTCGTCGCCGGGACCGGCGTCGACGGCATGACGATCCTGGGCGTGCTGGGCGAGGCCGCCAAGCTGTCCGACGAGGAGCGCGGCACCGTCATCCGAGGCGTGCTGGCCGCGGCCGGCCCGCTGCCCGTGTGCGTCGGTGTGACGCATGCGGCGACCGATCGCGCCGTGGCGTTCGCCCGCGAGGCGGCCGCGCTCGGAGCGCACTCGGTGATGCTCGCGCCACCGGCGCTGGCGCGACCGAACGACGCCGCCGTCCTGGCCCACTACCTCGCGGTCGCCGGCGCCATCGACCTCCCGATCGTCGTGCAGGACCATCCCGCCAGCAGCGGGGTCGTGATGAGCGTCGAGCTCCTCGCATCGATCGCCGAACGCGCTCCATCGTGTCGCGTCGTCAAGCTGGAGGATGAGCCCAGCCCACCCAAGGTCGGCCGGCTGATCGCGGCAGCCCCGGAGGTGCGCGTGCTCGGCGGCCTGGGCGCGATGATGCTGCTCGAGGAACTGCGGCGCGGGGCGGCGGGGACGATGACCGGGTTCGGCTTCCCGGAGCTCCTGGTCGAGATCGTCGGCCAGTTCCGTTCCGGGGACGAGGCCGGCGCCCGTAAGCGCTTCCACGAGATCCTGCCGCTCGTCCGGTTCGAGAACCAGCCGGGGATCAACCTCGCGATCCGCAAGCACATCTACCGCCGGCGCGGCGCGATCGCCTCGGAGCGGTTGCGCGCGCCCGGACCGACGCTGGACGCGGGCACGATCGCCGACCTCGACGCGGTCCTCGCGGCCGTCGGCCTCGCGGATCGGCTGACCGCCTAGGTGTCGTTCCGAAACCGTCGGCCTGTATCGGCTCGACTCCCCGGATCAGTGATGGGCGATGCTCGGAGCGGCAGCCGTCATCCCGTCGTCGCCCGGCGCACTCATGGTGGAGCCGTGCCCGACAGGTCGCGCAGCAGAACCGGGACATCCGTCGGCCCACCTGGTCGCCTTGCTCGTGGTCGTTGTGCTTGCTGCTTGTGCGCCCGGGAGCGCGAATAGACCTCCGCCAACCAGCGCCGCGACCGCCACGCCGCCCGCTCAGTCGCCGGCAACCAGCACTGCGGACGCGTCTGGGACGCCGATCACCCCACCGGTCGTGGCGATGACTGAGCCATGGGCCACCGCACCCCTGGTCGACGTTCAGACGGGCGAGACGTTCCGGATCGCCGACGTCGCGCGCCACCGCCCGATCGAGATCGGCTCCGGCGCGTTGCTCATCGGCGCCGCCACGTTCGACCTCGTCGACAAGTGGGTCTCGATCCGGCTGACGCTCGGGTTGTGATCAACGCCGATCTCGCACGAGCGACCCGCAGGTCGATCCCGTCGACGGCGAGCACGTCGCCTCGGTATCGCTTGGTCAGCCCGTCCGTCTCAACGGCTTGATCGTTCATGGCGTTGCCGAGGGCCGTCGATCCGTGAGGGAACGCAGGGTCGTTCGCGACTCATCGGCACCCGCCGTCGTGGTGAATGGCGTCTCGGCCGCCTCGGGCGTCCACAGCCCAGGCGGCTGCATCACGACAAGTACCTCAGGTAGAGGTACACGGTCGAGATCAGCAGCGAAGCGATGACGACGCCGAGTCCGTAGCGGAAGAACTGCATGAACGTGATCGGGTGGCCATCACGGGCGGCCAGGTTCGCGACCACGATGTTCGCCGAGGCACCCACGATGGTCAGGTTGCCGCCCAGGCAGGCGCCGAGGGCCAAGGCCCACCACATCGGCTCGGCCTCGAGCCCGGTATCGGCCAACTGCTGGACGATCGGGATGGCGGTCGCCGTGTAGGGGATGTTGTCGACGATGGCCGAGGCCAGCGCCGAGAACCAGAGGATCCCCATCGTCGCGATCGTCAGGTCCCCGCCGGCCGCCTCGGCCAGAGCGTCGGCGATGCCCCCGACGATGCCGACATGCACGACGGCCTCGATGAGCATGAACAGCCCGACGAAGAAGAAGAGCGTGCTCCACTCGATGTCACGCAGCGCCTCGTGCGGGTCGAGCGGGCCGACGAGCATCAGGACGGTGGCGCCAAGCAGGGCGATGGTCGCCGCCTCGAGGCCCAGAGCCGAGTGGAACAGGAAGCCGACGAGCGTCAGGATGAGGACGACGAGGGCTCGGAGCATCAGCGGACGGTCCTTGATGGCCGCCGCGGGATCCACCGTCGTCAGGATGTCGAGGCGGTCGGCGTCGTCCTCCATGTTCCGACCGAACGTCAGCCACATGATCCCGACGAAGGCGAACATGATGATGACGACGACAGGGGCGAGGTTCACCAGGAAGGCCCCGAAGTCGAGCCCGGCGGCCGAGCCGATGAGGATGTTCGGCGGGTCGCCGATCAGGGTGGCCGTGCCGCCGATGTTGGAGGCGAAGATCTGGCTGATCAGGTACGGGAAGGGCGACACCTTGAGGGTCCTGGCGATCGAGAGGGTGACCGGGGTCAAGAGGACCACTGTGGTCACGTTGTCGAGGACGGCGGCCAGGAGCGCCGTGAGGATCGACAGGATGATCAGGAGCCGGAACGGCTGTCCGCGCGAGAAGTGGATGGCGTAGCCGGCGACGTACTCGAAGAAGCCGGTCTTGCTGAGGCCGCCCGCCAGCACCATCATGCCGGCCAGCAGGAAGATGACGTTGAAGTCGATCGCCGCGAAGGCCTCTTCCTGGTCGATGACCCCGAGGACAACGACCAGGAGCCCGCCCAACAGCGCGATCAGGGTGCGGTCCAGCCGCTCGGACGCGATCAGCGCGTAGGCGACGAGGAAGATGGCGCCGGCGGCGAAGACGTCCACTGGTCAGGACCGCTCCGGTGACAACGTGTCCACCGCCAAGGGCGCGGGGCCGTCACCACGACCGTTTCGAGACGCGCAGGAGCGGTTTCGGTCCTGCCTATCCACCAGGGCCGTCGCTGGCCGCCACCACCAGCGACGTGCGCCCGAAGGCCACGTTCATCGTCTCGAGTGCATGCATGACATGGTGAAGATTACCGCGGTTGGTCGCGGCTGCGGGCGAGCGGATCCCGTGCCTCGTCCGGACGGCGCGCCAACCACATGGCCTAGGGCAGGGCGCGGATCATCCCCCCGTCGACCGGGACGATGGCCCCGGTCACGAACGACGCGGCAGGCGAGAGCAGGAATGCCGCCACCCGTCCCAGCTCGGCGGGATCGCCGTAGCGGCCAAGGGGGATGCGCTCGATCGTCCGGCGCTGGATCTCCTCGACCGGGACGCCCGCGGTGGAGGATCGATTCGCGTCGAGCTGGGCGATCCGCTCGGTCGAGAGTCGGCCGGGTGCCAGGCCGTTGATCCGGATCGGGGCGATCTCGGGCACGAGCGACTTCAGCAGGCCGGCCAGGCCGGGACGGATCAGGTTTGACGTCGTCAGCGCGTCGATGGGCTCGCGGACGCTGCTCGAGAGCACGATGACGATGGCCGGGTCGCGGCCTTCGCGCAGGACGGGCAGGGCGGCACGCAGGATGCGGACGGTGCTCAGCAGCGTCCCGTCGATCGCGGTCCGCCAGGCGGCCTCATCGAGGTCCTCGAAGCGGCCGGGCGGCGGGCCGCCGGAGTTGACAACGAGCAGGTCGAGGCCGCCCCAGGCACTGACGGCCGCCTGCACGGCCGCCGCTGGTCCGCCCTCCTGCGACAGGTCGGCCGGGACCGCCAGGGCGCCCAGGCGCGCTGCCTGCGCGTCGAGTCCGGCGCCGGCCCGGGCCACGATCCCCACGCGGGCACCCTCGGCGGCGAGCGTCTCGGCGATAGCCCCGCCGAGACCGCGGCTGCCGCCGCCCACGAGGGCGCGAAGGTCGGTCAGTCCAAGGTCCATGGTCGGGTCATGGTAGCGGCCCCCTAGCCCCGCGGGTCCGTTCCGTCGCGGTCCGCGGTGGCGCGGCCCGCGGGTCCCCGCGATCGCGAGCCGACGGTCGGCGCGGACCGGAGGCGGTCAGCGCGGCCGGACGCTCGCCGACGGCCCGGGACCGGTCCGTCCTGGCGCCACGGCCGGCCGCAGCTCCAGCTCGACGCCGAACCAGCGCTCATCGCCATCGGCGAGCGTCAGGCGGAAGACGTAGTGGCCAGGGGGCCAACCGGTGACCTCGGGGGCCCGACGCCCGACGACGGCCGACGACGGTCCGTACATGGCCCCGAAGCTCGACGGGCCAGGTGTACGGCCCGTCCGCACGAGGTGCAGGTCACGGGGACTGCCACCGATCACTGACCACGCCGCGACGGTGGTCCCACCCGTCGGCCGATCCGACCCGGCGACGGGTGCGCACCAGCCGAGCTCCGTCACGCCCTCAGAGACAACGAGGACGTACGGGATCGACGGATCGGCTGGCCCCGAGGCCGGCCCGGGTTCAAGTGCGCGCCAGACGCGGATGGTCTGAGCCGCGTAGGCCTCGACGCTCGCCACACGCCACGAGCCGGGGTCGAGGCAGGCCAGGGTGACATCGGGATCGATGATGTCGTTGGCGGCCGGCGCCTCGGACGCACCGCTCGACGCAGCGGGCGCGCCGGCAACGGCCCGAGGGGACGACGCCCCTCCTCCCTGCGGCGCGGCGCGGCCTCCAGATCCGCCCCATGGCTTGACGACCGCGACCGCCACCAGGACGGCCGCGACCACGACCCAACGCGCGATGCGACCTCCGCCTCCGCCCGGGGCGACCGGCACGACGATGCGTGCGTCGCGCCCGACCTGCCCGGCCCCGTCGCCTCGCGGTTCGTCCATACGGCGCCTGGTTGGTCAGTCCTCTCCGAGATACGCCTTGCGGACCGACTCGTTCGCCTTGACGTCCTCCGCGGGTCCGGAGAGCACGACCCGCCCGGTCTGGAGCACGTACGCGCGATGCGCGATCGAGAGCGCCTGCAGCGCGTTCTGCTCGACGAGAAGCACGGTGGTGCCCTGGCCGTTGATCTCCTTGATCGTCTGGAAGACCTGCTGGACCAGGATCGGCGAGAGGCCAAGCGACGGCTCGTCGAGCAGGAGGACGCGCGGCTCCGACATGAGCGCCCGTCCGATCGCGAGCATCTGCTGCTCGCCGCCCGACAGGGTCCCGCCAAGCTGGTGGGTCCGTTCGCGGAGGCGCGGGAACAGGTCCATGACCCGATCGACGTCCGGCTGGATCGTGGTCTGGTCGCGCGTGAACGCCCCCATCAGCAGGTTCTCGAGGACCGTCATGCGGCCGAAGATGCGGCGTCCCTCCGGCGCGTGCCCGATCCCTTCTCGGACCAGGTGATGGGCGGCCGTCTTCGAGATGTCCTTGCCCTCGAAGACCACGCGTCCGCGGCGCGGGTGCAACAGGCCGCTGATGGTCTTGAGCGTCGTGGTCTTGCCCGCGCCATTGGCCCCGATGAGCGTCACGATCTCGCCCTGCCCGACGGTCATCGAGATCCCCTGGAGGGCGTGGATGTTTCCGTAGAACGTGTTCACGTCCTCGAGCATGAGCATCGCGCCGTCCGTGTCCACGCCGGTCGTCTCTGCGATCGTCATACCGCCGGCGCCCCGAGGTAGGCCTCGATGACCTTCGGGTCGCGGCGGACCTCGTCCGGCGTCCCCTCGGCGATCTTCTCCCCGTGGTCGAGGACCGTCACCCGGTCGCTGATGCCCATGACCACGCGCATGTCGTGCTCGATCAACAGGATCGTCAGGCCGAGGTCCCGGCGAAGGCGACCGATCAGCTCCGTCAGTTGCTGAGTCTCGTTCGGATTCATCCCGGCCGTTGGTTCGTCGAGCAGGAGTAGCACCGGGTCCGAACCCAAAGCCCGCGCGATCTCCAGCCTCCGCTGGTCGCCGTACGGGAGGTTCTTGGCGAGCTGGTCGTCCGTGCCCTTCAGCCCGACGAGCTCCAGGAGCTCCTGGGCCCGTAAGCGCGAGGCGACCTCCTCGGTCCGGTCGGTCCTGGTTGACAGCAGCGCATCGATCCAGCTCGCCTTGAGCCGCGAGTGCATGCCGACGAGCACGTTCTCCATGGCCGTCATGTTCGGGAAGAGACGGATGTTCTGGAATGTCCGACCCAAGCCGGCCACGACCATGTCGTTCGGTCGGGCGCTCCGGAAGACCCCGATCCTCGCCAGCCGGCGTTGATACCACGGGGGACGGGCCACGCCCGTGACGAGGACGACCAAGAGCAGGCCGATCGTCACGAAGATGCCGATGATGAGAACGGCCTCGGGGGCTCCGCCGAGCGAGAGCAGGACCGTGATCAACCCGGCCACGGCGGCCGGGAACAACCACAGGACGGGCTCCAGCCAGGCGCGCTTCGCTCTGGCGATCTTGATCTCGCCTCGGAAGTGGATCCGACCGGCCGTGGGATCGTAGATGCCCGCGATGATGTTGAAGAACGTCGTCTTGCCGGCACCGTTCGGCCCGATCAGGCTGACGATGCTGCCCTCCGGGATCGTGAAGTCGACCTTGTTGACGGCCACCAGGCCACCGAAGCGCTTGGTGACCTGCTCCGCGTTGAGCACTTCCGTCATCGGTGGGCTCCGGGCACGTCTTCGCCGGCATCCTCGCCGAACATCTCCTCGGCCCCCGGCACCTCGCCGAGCGAACCCACAACCTCGGGCTCGGCGTCGACCAGGTGGTCGGCGAACTCATCGGCGACATGCAGCTCCCGGCGGCGTCGCTGGCTCGGGAACAGGCCCTCCGGCCTGAAGAGCATCATCAGCACGAGTGCGACGCCGTACAACAGGAACTGGTAGTCGAGGAAGTTGATCTCCGAGACGATCGGAAGCGCAAGGCCTTCCGAGATGGTGTTGAGCTGCTTGAGCAGCACGGCCTGGATCAGGTACACGATGAGCGCTCCGGCGGCCACGCCCCAGAGGTTGCCCATCCCGCCGAGGATGACCATCGCCAGGACAGTGAACGACACCGTGAAGTAGAACTGGTCCGGCGACACGATCGTCAGCTTCGACGCATTGAAGACCCCCGCCAGACCGGCCGTCGTCGCTCCAAGGGCGAAGGCGAGCAGCTTGGTGACGACGGTATTGATCCCATTGGCCGCCGCCGCCAACTCGTCCTCGCGGATCGCGTTCCACGCCCTGCCCACCCGGGAATCCTGGAGCCGGTAGAGGAAGACCATCGCGATCGTCACGATGCCGGCCATCAAGATGAAATAGGCAAACGGGGACAGGGCTGAGAAGACCCCGATCCCGGGCAGAGGCTCCGGGCGGAAGATGCCACCGATGCCGTTCGTGCCTCTCGTCCAGGGATCGAGATTGAGAAAGACGATCGGGACGATCTCGCCGAAGCCCAGGGTCATGATCGCGAGGTAGTCGCCCCGCAGCCGCAGGGTCGGCGCGCCGAGTGCGATCCCGAAGACCGCTGCCACGGCGGCGCCCACGACCAGCATCGGAAGGAACGGTAGGTCGACACCCGAGAACGGGGAGTTCGAGTACGCATAGACATAGGCGCCGATCGCGAAGAACGCCGCGTAGCCGAGGTCGAGCAGGCCCGCCAGGCCGATGACGACGTTCAGGCCCATGGCCAGCAAGACGAAGGTCCCTGCGTTGGCGAAGGCATCGAACCACGACTGCTCGCGCTGGATGAACGAGAGCGGCGGGAACCTGGGCAGGATGATCATCAACGCCGTGATGATCAACATCCCGACGATGACGCTCGTCGAACGGTGGCGCTCCGAGAAGTCCCGGATCCGTGCTCGTGGCGAGGGCGCTGCGCCGCCCGTCAGGCGCTGCGTCGCGGCGGTCATGCGCGGTCTCCTGACTGCTGTCCGAGGATGCCGGTCGGCTTGAAGATCAGGACGAACGTCAGCACCATGAAGACCAGGAACTCGGACCAGCGTGAAAACCCAAGCGCCGACGCGAAGTTCTCGATGAACCCGATGATGAAGCCGCCGAGGACTGCGCCGCTGATGTTGCCGATGCCGCCGAGGACAGCGGCGGTGAACGCCTTGAGGCCCGAGTTGAAGCCAAGGTCGAAGCGGACGAAGCCGAAGCGGAGGCCCCATACGACGCCGGCGGCGGCGGCGAGCATCCCGCCCAACAGGAAGGTGAGGGCGATCGTCTGATTGGCGTCGACGCCCATCAATGCCGACGCCTCACGGTCCTGGGCCGTGGCCCGCATCGCCCGTCCGAGGCGAGACCGGTTGACGAACGCCTGGAGCGCCAGCATCAACGTCAGCGCGAGCACGAAGATGAAGATCGACAGGACCGAGATCGACGCGCCGCCGAACGGGATCTGCCACTGCAGCGGAAATACCTGGGGTGCTGCCCGGTCGCCCGAGCCCGCGATCTGGAGCGCGAGGTTCTGCAGGATGAACGAGACCCCGATCGCGGTGATCAAGGGAGCGAGCCGCGGGGCGTTGCGGAGCGGGCGGTAGACGGTCCGCTCGATGCCGACGTTGATGAGCCCGACGATCGGCATCGCGAACACGAGCGCTCCGACCAGCAGGAACACGAGGAGCGGGACATCCGTGACAGGCCCGCTCTGGCCCATGATCCCGCCGATGAAGACGACGGAGAGGAACGCTCCGAGCATGAAGATGTCGCCATGGGCGAAGTTGATGAGCTCGATGATCCCGTAGACCATCGTGTAGCCCAGCGCGATCAGTGCGTAGATCGCCCCGATCGACAGGGCATTCACGGTCTGCTGGAGCGCGACCGGCAGACCGGCCTCGAGCGGTATGCCAGACACGAAATAGAGGGCGATCCACAGAATCGCCAGGTAGACGAGAAGTGCACCGATCGCGAGTCCGATTATCCGCAGGACTCGCGTGAAGGATCTCTGAGCCGCGACGGGTGAGGCGATGGCGGTCACGTCAAGTCCTCAGGCTTCGGGGACCCACCTCAGAGGATCGGATGCGTCGAGGCCGGGGCTCCGTCGGACCCCCGGCCTCTTGCTAGCGTCGGCTACTTGCCGTAGTCGACCTGGGTTTCGAACTTCCAGTCACCCTTGCCTTCGGCACCGGCCTGGTCGAACGAGTAGATCGAGACGATCAGCTGACTCGTGTCACCGTTCGCGTCCATCTTCAGATCACCGAGGATGGTCTTGTAGGTGACGTCGGTCGCGGTGCCGGCCACGCGGACGGCTTCTCGGAGGGCTGCCATGTCGGCTGCGCCTGCAGCTCCGGCACGGGTGAGGGCGTCGAGGACGACCTGGGCGCACGCGAAGCCGAGACCGGCGTAACCGGTCGCGTCGATGCTGTACTCGGCCTTGTACGCTGCGTCGAAGTCGGCCTTGCCCGGGAACTCGCCGATGCCGGCAAGCGTGCTGTAGGAGCTCTTGGCCGCGGCGGCCGCGAGGTTCAGGAACGAGTCCTTGGTCCCCCCGTTCCCGTCGTTGATGCCGTCAGGCCCCACGAACGGAACGTCGCCGAGGCCGACCTGCTGGGCGGCCAGGAGGATCCGAGCGCCGCCGGTCGCGGTCACGCCACCGAAATAGATCGAGTCGGGGTTGAGCGCCTTGGCGGCGGTCATGATCGAGACGTAATCCTGGGTGGTCTTCGGGGCGGCGTCATGCTTGACGACTGCGCCTCCGCGCTTCACGAATTCGGCCTCGAAGGCATCGGCGACGCCCTTTCCGAAGGTCTCGGTGTCGTCGATGATGTAGACCGACTTCTTGCCCAGCACGTCAAAGAGGTACTGCGCACCTGCGGGGCCCTGGACGTCGTCTGTCGTGGTCACGCGGATGTAGTTGTTCGGCTTGGTCCGCAGCTGCGCCGCCGGGGCGCCCTTCGTGAGATCCGGGTTCGTATTGGCCGGAGAGCACTGCAACAGACCCGCTTCGTTCGAGATCGGGATCTGGGCCAGTCCGACGCTCGAGTTGAGCGGGCCGATGACCGCGATGACGTCGGGCTCGCCGACGATCTTGGTCATGTTGTTCGCACCCGTCTGCGGGTCGTGCGCGCCGTTGAGCGCGTCATCGTAGACCGCCGAGTCGGGGATCTCGACCTTGTAGCCACCGGCAGCTCCGCCGGCTTGCTTCACGGCCAGTCGGATGCCGTTCACGATCGGCTGGGATGCCGCGAGCTCGCTGCCCTGCAGTGGGAGCTCGATCGCGATCTTGACGGTGCCCTTACTGGTGTCACCGCCGGGTGCGGCACTGCCGCCGCCGCTGGGGGCCGCGCTGCCCCCGCTCGTGCCGCACGCAGCAAACGCCAGGATGCTGACGGCCGCGAGCGCACTAACCTTGTGTAGCTTCATCCAAGAACTCCTCCATACACCGGTCGAAACCGCCTGGCTGGCGCACCGTTCGAGAAGCCATGCCGGCCCCCGTTGCCCTGACCCGGCCCTCGCGACACCCATTGGGGGTGGCAGCGAGAGGGACGCGTCTTGGTGCTGACGGGTGGTGGCCAATGCCCCTCGTCCGGGCGGCGCGCAGGTGGCCGCCGAAGCGATGCCGTATCATAGCGGCAGGCGTACCGATTGCAATACCGGTCGGCCGCACCCGTCAGCGCGTCGCGAGCGCCCATCGCTCGCCGCCGACGAGGGGAGCGCGAATCCGGTACGACCCTATGGTCGAGTCCCCAGGTCGGGAGTGAACGGTCGCCGGCCCTGCGAGGTGCACACGTCCGGCGTGGAATACCTGGTCCGAGCAGCCCGTGTCACGGACATCGATCGGCTCGTCGCCTTGAGTGACGGGTCCGTTGGTGCCGCCCGCGACGAGAGCCCGCTCGCGGCCGCGGACCTCATGCGCCAGCTCGTCTATCTTCCGCAGGCCAGCATCTTCGTCGCGGAGACGCGACGCACGGTCGTGGGTGGGGCCGTTCTCGCGCTCCGGCCGTCAGTCAGCTCCGGCGGCTTCGTCGGGACCATCGACCTCCTGGTCATCGATCCCGACCACGACCCGGATCGGCTGACCGAGGCGCTCGTCGAAGAGTGCCTCCGGTCCGCCAGCAACAAGGGCTGCACCGTCGTCGAGGCGGGACGGCCGAAGGATCGCGTGGCCCGGGCCCGCCTCGAAGCGATGGGCTTCGGCGAGGCCGGACCGCGACTACAACACAGCGTGGCAGCGGCGGGATCCGTCGCGCGCCGCACCTCATGAACGCACCCGCCGTGCAGCGTGATCGCGCCGGTGGGGCGAACCGATAGACCAAGGAGTCAATGTGGGCAAGAACGTCGCCGTCTTCGTGGACGTGGCGAACATCTTCTATGCGGCCAAGGCGGCCGGCGTGGACATCGATTACGTCACGCTGCTGAAGTCGGCCTCGGCGGGTCGCGACCTCGTGCGCGCGTACGCCTATACGGGGCTCGACCCGGACAACGAGAACCAGCGCAACTTCCACGACTTCCTGCGCCGGAGCAACTACAAGGTCGTGAGCAAGGACATCCGCAAGTACGGCGACGGGAAGGTCAAGGCGAACCTCGACATCGAGCTCGTCGTCGACATGATGAAGACGGCGCGGAACCTCGACATCGCGATCGTGGTGTCGGGCGACGGCGACTTCGCCCCGGCGATCCGGGCGGTCCAGGAGCAGGGCGTCCGCGTCGAGGTCATCAGCTTCCGCGGCAACACCAGCTCGGACCTCATCGAGGTGGCCGACCAGTTCACCGACATCATCCAGCTGGCACGCGTCGAGAAGGGCTCGCGCTCGGGCCGGCGCGTCTCCGAGGGCGACGACCTCTCGATGACCGAGGTGCCGGACAAGCAGACCGAGGGTACCGGAGCGGGTCGCGGACGTGGCCGAGGCCGTGGTCGCGGACGCGCCGGCGAGGCGGAGCCGGTCGCCGCGACGCCCACCCGGAGCCGAGGTCGCGGACGGCCGTCCGTCACGATCGCCGCGCCGGGCGTGGCCGCGGCAGCCAGCGGAGCGGGGATCGTCGCGCTTCCAGGCGAGCGACTCTCGCGCGCGCCCGGAGCGTTGTCCGAGGCCGACCTGGCGTCGGCCGAGGTCTTCACGCTCGACGAGACCGACGGTGACGCGAACGGTGCCGACGAGGCATCGGGCGGCACACCGATCGTCGGCTCCGAGCCGATCGGCGCCGAGGGCGAGGACGCGACACGTCGTCGTCGACGACGTGGCGGTCGCGGACGTGGTCGCGGACGTGGTCGCGGCGACGGAGAGCAGGCGCCGGTGACCGGTGAGGCCGTCGCACCGAGCCGGCCGTCGATCATCGCCGACGCCGACGACGATCAGGAAGACGAGATCGACGCGATCGCTGCCGCGCCGTCGGCCCCGCGGACGAACCCGTTCGGGTCGGTCTGGGACTCCCAGCTCGGCACGCCGACACCGCCATCATCGGGCACGTTCAAGCCGCTGACAGACGAGGACGACCTCGACGAGCCGGAGATCCCCGAGTACCTGATCGCCGAGCAGCGCCGGGGGCCGAACCTGCGGAGCGGCGGGCAGGGCAACCGCGGACCGCGTGGCGGCCGGGCTGCCTACCAGTCGGCCATCGCGCGGGAGCGCTATGGACAGGGCGGGGGCGGCGGGGGCATCAACCGCTACCCCGACGTGAGCGGGCGCGGGGCTCCGCCACGGGTGGATCGCTCCTACGACAGGGGTGACCGAGGCGGCGATCGCGGCGGAGACCGGATCGACCGGGCGCCGGCGCCAGCGCCACGGCGAGGCTCCGGCGAGTGGAGCGAGGTCCCGCCCGAGCTCGAGGCGCAACTGCGCGCCCAGCTCGCCACCAAGGCACCGGCCCCGACGCCGACGCCGGTGGTGAGCGACGAACCCCTCTCGCCGGCGTCAGAGGATGCGGCACCGACCGCAGCCGCGAAGCCGCGGGCGACCCGTCGACCGGCGGCCAAGGCCTCGAGCGCGTCCAAGGCGACATCGGAGGCGTCGGAGGACGCCCCGAAGCGCCGCACGACCCGCAAGGCGGCAGCCACCGCGTCCACGATCGAGGGCGAGGCACCGGCAGCCGACGGCGGAACGGCGGCGCCGAAGCGCCGCACGACCCGCAAGCCGGCCGCCTCGGCCGGTTCGGACGGCGAGACCGCGGCCGAGGGAACGGCCGACACCGCGGCCCCGAAGCGCCGCACGACCCGCAAGCCCGCCTCCGCCTGACCGTCGCGTGGACGGCGCCCGGACCAGGGGCCACGGAGCGGCCCTCGCCGCGATCGAGGCCATGGTCCGTGGCGCGCCGCCGCACGCGATCCTGATGAGCGGGCCGGGCGGGATCGGCAAGACCACGCTCGCGCTCGACCTGGCGGCCGGACTCCTGTGCACGGCCGAGGACCCGGCGGCACGGCCGTGTCGGTCCTGCCGCGGGTGCCGGCTCGTCGAGCACGGCGATCACCCCGATCTCCATCGCCTGGCGCCCGAGGGTCCCGGTGGACAGATCGTGATCGGCGGCCCGGGGGCCAACTACCGTGGCGTCCGGGACCTGATCGGCGATCTCGCGCTGCTGCCACTCGAGGGCGGCGCACGTGTCGCGATCGTCGAGTCGGCGCACCGGATGAACGACGACGCGCAGGCCGCACTGCTCAAGACGCTCGAGGAGCCGCCATCCGGCGTCACGATCGTCCTGTGCGCCGATGACGAGACCCGTCTGCTGCCGACCGTCCGCTCGCGATGTGCGCGGATCCGGCTCGGTCCGGTCGGTCCGCGGGACATCGAGGCGATCCTCGCCGACCGCGGCGCCGCGGATCCGCCGACCGCCGCCCGATTGGGGCGCATGGTCGGCGGCCGGCCGGGCCTCGCCCTCGCGTTCGCCCTCGCGCCAGATGCGCTTCGCCTGCGCGGGGAACTGGCCCGGATCCTGCTGGACCTGCTCGACGCGTCGCCGTCGGCCCGATTGGCGGCGATGCGCGCGGCGATCCCCCAGGCCCTGGCGCTCGCGGCCGACCTGGAGCGAGGCACGATCGCGGCGGCGGCGGGTACATCGGCCGCTGCCGGTCCCGGCGCCGGCCCGGAGACGTCCTCGAACGGGCGGCGGGCTCGCCCGAAGGCGGCAGCTGCGGTGACGACACGGTCGGCCCGGGCCACGTCGATGCCGGCCGGCGCGGGCGACGAGGGGGAGCCCGACGACGGCGACCCGGACGCGCCGGTCCGTGCTGTCCCCGCGGCGTTGCGCCGGCGCGCGGCCGAGGCCCTCGTCTCGGTGTGGACCGAGGTCGCGCGCGACCTGGCACTCGTCGCGACGGAGGGCACGGCGTCCGTCCATGACCCGGCGATGCTCGAGGAGACGACGAAGGCCGCCGAGGGACTCGCTCCGGACGCGGCGGTCGCGGCGCTGGGCCGGCTCGAGCGCGCGGGGACCCTGATCGCGGCGAACGTGTCGCCCGAGCTCGTCCTCGACGACATGGCCGTCGCCTGGCCGCGCCGTCGCACGACCGCCGCCTGAGAGCCGCGCGTCGTGAGCGGACAGGCGAGCCGCGGCGACGTCGCGCGGGTCGACGCGACCGTCCGCGGACGCGTGCAGGGCGTCGGATTCCGCTATTTCGCGTGGCGCGAGGCGCAGGACCTCGACCTCGAGGGCTGGGTCGCGAACGAGCCGGACGGCACCCTCCGGTGCCTGGCCCAGGGTCCTCGCGATCGCGTGGAGGCGTTCCTGGCGCGGCTCGAGGCGGGCCCGGCGTCTGCGGTCGTGGAGCGGGTGGATGCCCGGTGGCTGCCGGCGTCCGGGTCGCTCGGGCCGTTCTCCGTGCGGAGCGGCGCCCACCGCGGCGACTGAACGCGCCACACCATCGGCGTGATCGAACGGGACGGACGGGCTATTCCCACCGGGACCTTCGGGGGTCCATCGTGGCGAAGATGGAGCAGAACTCTCCCGCAGAAGAGCTGCCTGCCCTCTATCGAGCCATCCTGGATCGGGTCGCTGACCTCGAATCCACCGGCGAGCGGGCGCAGGCTGCACGCGTGCGCGCGACCGCGACGCGGATCTACTCGCGCGCCTGGGACGAGCCAGCTCGCCGCGGACTGATCTCGCTGCTTCGAAAGACCGGCACCTCCGGCGAGCCGAATGCGGTCCGGACCGGCGCCCGGCCTCGCGCGGCCGCCTCGCGAGGCTAGTCGGCTCCCTCGCGCCCCGCGATCCTGCGTCCGAGCGGATCGCGCCCGAAGCCGTAGGCTGTGCGGCGATGTCCCAGGAGACCGTCGACGATCTGATCCAGCGCGCGCTCGAGGCCTATGCCGCCCTGGAGCTCCTCGGCGAGGAGATCGAGGACGAATGGACGTACGTCACCGACCTCGAGGCCGCGTGGCGCACGCGCCTCGACGACGTGGCCGCCACCCGCGGGTCCGAGGTCGTCCCAGGGTCCACGGCCGCCGCGATCGCCCGCTCGATCGACGAGATCGCCCTCATCCGGGACCCGCATCGCGCGATCGACTGGCTCTCGACGTTCCCGCAAGTCGTGCTGGTCGCCCTCGAGGAGGACCTGTGAGGTTCCAGGACGCGGCCCGCGACGCTCGCGCGGTCGTGTACGCGGGCATCCAGGCGGACCCGTCGGTCGCGGATGCAGCTACGCTGCTCGCCGACGCGTCTCCGCCCCAGCGTGTCATGGCCCGGGCCGTGATGAACGGCGAGACGACCGACCCGGACGCCTGGCGGACGATGTTCCCGACGCTGCTCGGGCCGGACGTCCCCGCGGGGGATCGCGACCGCTCGGAGGCGATCCTCGCGGCGTCGCTCAAGGTCGCGGACCGGGGGGACCAGGTCCGGAGCCAGGTCCGGGGCGCGATCGTGGAATCCGTCACGGCCGTGCTCCTCGCCCGACGCGTCGGAGACGGGACGGTTCGCCGGGAGCGCCGCATCCTCTTCGACGGCGTGACTGCCGAGATCCACCCGTACGACGTGACGGTGGAACGCCCCGGCGCCGCCGAAGCCTACGACTGCAAGTGGGGGGCGCGCGGCATCGGAGCCGACGTCCTCAACCAGCTCGACGACGCCCGCCGGCATGCCGCCGACGAGGACGAGTCGCTGGCGGTCGCCCTGGTCGTGTTCGACGCGCAGCGCTCATGCGCGGTCCGCCTGGCGCGACAGACCGCCCCGACGGACGGCATCGGCATCGTCAGCCTCGAATCGCTGGACGGGCTGGCCGGGCCGGTCCGATGACCGAACCCGGTTCGACGACGGATCCGGCCGCGGTCGGGTTCAGCGCGCCGTACAGGGTCCGGTTCGACGAGGCCGGCCCAGACGGGCGGGTGCGGACCTCGGCGATCCTGCGCTACGCCCAGGACCTCGCCTGGGTCCACTCCAACGCGCTGGGCTTCGATCGCGCCTGGTACAGCGAGCGTGGCCTGACGTGGCTCGTTCGTGCCGCCGAGCTCGCGGTGGTCGCGCCGGTCGCGGTCGGGGCGACGCTCACCGGCACCACCCGCGTGGTCGGGTTCCGCCGTGTCTGGTCCCGGCGCCGCACGGAGTTCCTCGTCGAGGACGAACTCGCCGCGTGGATCCACATCGACTGGGTGCTCCTGGATGCCCGTGGCGCGCCGACGCGGATCCCGCCGATCTTCGAAGAGATCTTCCAGGGCCAGCCGGCGACCTTCGCCCTCGGCCGGGTCCCGCTGGGCGACCCGCCGGCCGACGCCGCGCGCGGACGGTTCTCGGTCCGGCCCCAGGAGCTGGATCCGCTCGACCATGCCAACAACGCGGTCTACGCCGACTGGCTCGAGGAGGCGGTCATCGGGGCGGGCGACCTTGCCGCGACCCAGGCCATCCCGCGTCGGATTCGCCTGGAGTACGCCCTGCCCGCGGAAGCGGGCGCGACGGTCGGATCGATGCTGTGGCCCGTCGATGGGGGCTGGTCCTTCCGGCTCACCGGGCCGGACGACAACGACCTCCTGCGCGCTCGACTCGAGGAGGACTGAGACCCTTCGAAAACCCAGTTCCGGTCGCAACCGCAATCGTATGACCGCAACCGGGTGCTAGGCTTCGGGCATGGGAGCGGAGAAGACCGGAAAGCGCCCGTCCGATGCCCCGGCCGAGCCGGCCGACGCGGGCCGTGCCGATGGTCGTCGGGTCGTGCCGGTCACGACGATGCGCGACATCGCGGCCGCCGCCGGCGTCTCGCAGAGCACGGTCTCGCGGGTCCTCAACGACGTCTCGACGAGCGTCCCCATCGCGGCAGAGACGCGAGAGCGCGTCGTCCTGACGGCACGACGGCTCGGGTACCGGCCGAACCCCCTCGCGCGTGGCCTGCGCGGCGCCCCGACGATGCTGCTGGGGGCCGTCGTCCGTGACTTCAGCGACCCCTTCTTCGCGGACGTCATCGAGGCTCTTGCCGTCGAGGCGATGGGCCGCGGGTACAACGTCGTGCTCGGCCACGCCCACGGCCGGCTTGAAGAGGCGCTCTCGCTGCCCGCGGTGCTCGAGACGCGCCACTGCGATGCGATCGTGCTGCTCGGCTACATGGCCGATCAGCCGCGCCTGCTCGACGACCTGCGCAACTCGGTCGTGCCGGTCGTCGCGCTCTGGCAGGGGTCCAGCCCGCTCGAGTTCCCGACCGTCGAGATCGACAACCACGCCGGCATGTTCGCCGGCCTGGAGCATCTCGTCGGGCTCGGGCACGAGCGCATCGCGTTCGTCAGCGGCCAGCTGCCCGGCGACAACCCGCAGCGGCTCGACGCGTTCGTCGAGTTCATGACCGACCGGTTCGGCAGCGTTCGTCCCGGCTACGTCCAGGACGTCCCCAACTCGATGGCCGGCGGCGAAGCGGCGCTCGCGGCGTTGCTCGAGCTCGCCGAGGTGCCGACCGCGATCGTCACCTCCACCGATCTGGTGGCGGTCGGCGTCCTGCACGCCGCGTACGACCGGAACCGGCGGGTCCCCGACGAGCTGTCGGTCGTGGGCTACGACGACATCCCGATCGCGGCCCACACGGTGCCGGCGCTGACGACGCTCCGGATGCCGATCGTCGAGATGGTCAATGAAGGGGTCCGGCTCGCGATCGAGTTCGCTCGCGATGGCTCGATCCCCCGCGATTCGGCCGTGACCTACTTCGAGCCGTCGCTCATCGTGCGCGAGTCGACCGCCCCGCCGACCACCGAGGCGAGGCCGTCGCCGTCACAGGTCTCGACCCCGGTCGCCTGACCACGGGGCCGCGCCGTCAGGGCCGACGAGCGACCCCTGCGTCGGCGCCATGGGACCGGGTCGGGATCCACACCCGCATGGCGCCGGGTCGTCGATGCGCCCAGGCGAAGTACGGGATCGCACCGAGCTCCAGCGCGGCATCGCTGGCGGCGTCGATGGCCGGCACGGCCAGGCCGATCGGCGCGCCGGGCAGGTCCGAGCGCGGCTGTGCCACCGGCTCGACGGTCGATTCCAGTTCGATCGTCTCGAGTGCGACGCCATCCGGCAGATCGGCGGTCTCGAGGCAGTAGACGAGTGGGCCGCGTTCGAGCGCCACGCAGCCACGCACGGCGTCGATGTGCGGGTCCGGCCGGGTCACCCTGGGCGGCATCCCGAGGTCCAGGAGGACCCGGTCCCCGGCCTGCCAGGTCCGCGTCTCCCCGATGGACCGGGCGCCGGGCGGGAGCGCCGTGGCCTCACTGGTCCCGATCGTCACGCTCCCCGACTGGCACCACGCCGGGACGCGCAGGGAGAGCGTCCACGGCTGGTCGTGCGTCTCGGCGACCGTGACTGCGATCTGCCCGCTCCACGGGTACTCGGTCTCGACGTCGATGCGCACAGGACCGCCGGCCACGTCGGCCTCGATCGATGCCGTCGCGTACTGGTGGACCTGGATGCCGGCGTCGTCGCTGGTGGCGAGGTACTGCGGCCACGAGCTCAGCATCCGCATGATGTTCGGCGGGCAGCAGGCGCACGCGAACCAGTGCTTGCGCCGGCCGTCTTCCGATGCCGCCGTGGCGCGTGTCGTCCGTCGCTGGAGCGTGTTGACGTAGAAGAACTCCGTGCCGTCTGCCGACACGCCGGGCAGGACGCCGTTGTACATCGTCCGCTCGATGACGTCCGCACAGTCCGGATCGCCGGTCGCGAGGAGCAGCCGCCAGGCGAGCATGACGCTCGCGATCGAGGCGCAGGTCTCGGCGTACGCCCGGTCGGGTGGCAGCTCGAACGGGTCCCCGAACGCCTCGTCGCTGTGCCGGCTGCCCAGGCCGCCGGTCAGGTAGCTCCGGGTCGCGACCATCTCGCGCCAGCGACCGAGGACGGCATCGAGCAGGGCCTGGTCGCCGGTCTCGACCGCGACATCGACCGCGCCACTGTCGAGGTAGAGCTGGCGGACCGCGTGACCCGCGACCGTGGGCGCCTCGCGGACCGGGGCGTGATCCTGCCAGTAGGCCGGCCCGAATCGGCCGGGTCCCAGGAGGCCACGCCCGCGGAGGTCGACCATCCGGGCGGCGAGCTCGAGGTGGCGTCGATCGCCGGTGGTCCGGAAGAGCTCCACGAGGGCCATCTCGATCTCGGGGTGGCCATCGATCCCCTCGCGACCGTCCGGTCCGAGCTCGCGTTCGACCGAGGCGACGGCGCGCACCGCGACATCGAGAAGCCGATCGTCTCCGAGGGCGCGGTGCCATGCGACCGCGGCCTGGATGAGGTGGCCGAACGAGTACAGCTCGTGGCCCCACGCGAGATCGCGGTACGGCTCGCCGCCGCCGACCACCTGGACGAAGCTGTTGAGGTATCCGTCGGGTCGCTGGGCGGCCTGCAGCAGCCCGATGGCCTGGTCCGCGGTCGCGGCGAGGTCCGCATCGGCTCCCCGGCCGAGCTCCCAGCCGACGGCCTCGAGCCACTTGTAGACGTCCGTGTCCAGGAACGGGAACACGAGGCCGAGTGGTTCGCCGAGCGCCTGGTACCGACCCGTCTCCCCGGCCGCCAGGCGAAGGTTGACCAGGTTGCCGGCACGCTCCAGCTCGGCGAAGCCATGCGCCAACGTGCGCTCACGGTTGGTCCGCAGGCGGTCCGCCCAGAGGCCGTCGCGGATGGCCACGCCTGTGGCGCTGATCGGGTGGACGCGCGAGACCGCGGACCTGCAGGGCAGGACCGCATCGACGGGCGATGCGTCCGGCGCTTCCCTAGACACTGCGATCGAAGCAGCGCGGGCTGCTCGTCACGAATCGGGCATCGAGATCACGCAGGCCGCTGATCAACTCTCCACCATCCTCCGACGCCACGATGCGGCGCATACGAACGCTAGCATACGATTGCATGATGGGTTCGGCAAGGCAAGGAGACGCCCGGCTGGACCCTGGGCGGCGCTCATTTCAAGGCACCCTGCGTGAACCCCGAGACGTAGTACTTCTGCAGGAGCAGGTAGATGCCGACGCAGGGGATGATCGAGATCGTGACCCCGGCCTGGAGCATGCCCCAGTCCGTCCCTCCGAGGCTGGTCTCGGCACGCGCCGCCGCCAGGATCAGGGGAAGCGTGAAGGTGGAGCCCTTGCTCATCAGCACGAGGGCGCCGAGGAACTCGTTCCAGGACGTGACGAAGGCGAACAGGGCGACCGTCACGATCGCGGGCACGATGGCGGGGATGAAGATCGAGATCAGGGTCTGCCAGGAGTTCGCGCCGTCCGTGACGGCCGCCTCCTCCAGCTCCCGCGGGACCGCCTCGAAGCTGTTGCGCATGATGTAGAGGCTGAACGGCAGCTGGATCGCGGTATGGACGATCGCGAGGCCGACGAGCGTGTTGGTGAGCTTGAGCTGCGCGAACATGAGGAAGATCGGCGTGAGGAGCGCCTGGTACGGGATGATCAGGGCGAGCAGGAGGAAGACGAACAGCACCTCCTTCAAAGGGATCGGGAAGCGGGCCAGGGCGTATCCGGCCGGGATCGTCAGTCCCAGCGTGAAGGCGATGGTCAGGAACGCGGTGCCGAAGCTGTTGCCGAGGTACGTTGGCAGCCCGGCCTGGTACGACCACAGCCGCGTGTAGCTGTCGAGGCTCAAGCCGTGCGGGAAGTAGGTCGGTGGGACCGCCGCCGCCTCTGCCGTCGACTTCACCGAGGCGAGCATCGAGAGCACGATCGGCATGACCATGATCGTGCAGATCGCCAGGCACAGCGCCCCGGCCAGGTAGCCTCTCCGTCCGGGCCGGGCGCGGGCCGCCCACGTTGCCGGTCGCGCGATGGCCGTCATGTCGCGGCTCCGACGACTGAGCGTCATCTGCACGATCGTGAACAGCAGGATGATCAGCGCCAGGATGAGCGAGAGCGCGGCGCCGTACCCCAGCTTCAGGTAGGGGAACGAGTTCAGGTAGACGTAGAACACCGCGGTCGCCGTGTTATTGAAGGGCTGCCCGGCGGTCATGATGTAGAACTGGTCGAAGGCCAGCAGCGACCCGATGACGCTCACGAGCGTCACGAGCAGGATGGTCTGACGGGTCAGCGGCACCGTCACGCGCCGGGTCCGTTGCCAGAAGCTCGCCCCATCGACCATCGTCGCTTCGTTGATCTCGTGGGGGATCGCCTGGATCGCCGCCACGAACAGGATCATCCCGAAGCCGAGGACCTTCCAGACGACCGACACGATGATCGCCCACGTGGAGACGTCGGCGTCCGTGCCCAGCCACTGGATCGGCTTGGTGATCAGGCCAAGGTCGGACAGGGCGTGGTTGATGAGGCCGAAGAGTCGGGTCGAACAGCCACACCCACAGCAGGCTCGAGACGCCGAGGCCGATCACGACCGGCACGAAGATGATCGCGCGCGTCACCCGGCGGAGGAAGAAGTTCGGGGACACCAGCAGCGCCAGCAGGTAGCCGCCGATCATCAGGATCGGGGTGATGAGCAGCGTGTACTTGAGCGTGTAGCCGAGCGACACCCAGAACTGCTTGTCGGAGAACGCCCGGGTGAAGTTGTCGATCCCGATGAACCGCGGCGGGGTGATCAGCGACCAGTTGTTGAACGAGACCCAGATCATCTGGATGAGCGGGTAGGCGGTGAAGGCCAGCACGAAGAGCAGCGCCGGCGCCAGGTAGAGCAGCCCGATCAGCTTGTAGCGCCGTCTCGCGTACATGCCCGAACTCCAGAACGGTTCGTGTGGATTGTGCCGGGATGGGCCGCCTGGGAAGACCCATCCCGGCCTGGGAGTCAGAAGTGGCCGCGACGCCTCGAGGGAAGCGCCGCGGCCACCGGCAGGAGGAAGGCGGTCTCAGCCTATTGGCAGGAGATCTGCTTCATCGCCGTCTTGCCGTCGGCGATGACGGTGTCGAGCTCGTCCGTGGAGTAGTAGGCCTTCTGGAGCATCTGCAGCCACGGGCCCTGTGGGGAGTTGATCTGCTCGAAGAACGTCAGCGTGTATGGCGTCCGGCCGACGGCCAGCGCCTTGGCCACGTCCTGGACGAGCGGTTCGGCCTGGAAGTACTTGTTGTCGACCATGTCGGCACGGGTCGTCAGGTTGAGCGCCTTGGCATAGAGCTCGACCTGGCTGTTGTCCGAGAGCAGGAACTTCATGAACGCGACCGAGTCCTCGACGCGCTTGCTGCCCTTCGGGATGACGACGATGTCGCCGCCGATGAAGGAGGCCGACGAGCCCGGATCGTTACCTGGCAGGAGGCTGATCCCGAACTCGAAGGGGTGGTCCTTCATCTGGTCGCGCGCGAGGGAGATATTGAAGTTGCCGGTGCCCATCATGCCGACGGTCCCGGATCCGAACTGGAGGTGGAACGTGGCACCCGTCTCGGCGCGGTCGCCCTCGTGGACGTTCCCGGCCGCGACCATGTCGCGTTCGAACTGGAGCACCTGCTTCACGCCGTCGCCGACGAGCGGCTCGTCACCGCACTTGCCGGCCTCGATCGTGGCGCCCGAGGCCCACATCAGCGGGCCGACCGTGAAGATGTTGCAGCCGGCGCAGTTGCCCGGCAGGTAGTAGCCCTTCACGTCGCCGCCCAGGGCCGTGATCTTGTCCGCGTAGGATCGGACCTCGGCGAGGCTGGTCGGGGGCTTGTTCGGGTCCAGACCGGCCTTCTCGAAGAGGGTCCTTGTTGTAGAAGAGGGCCGACACGTCCGCGTAGAGCGGCACGCCGAAGAGCCGGTCGTTGAACGTCGCGACCGTCATGTGTCCCGGGCTGGCGGTCTTGAGTTCGGGCCAGTCCTTGATCTGGTCGGTGATGTCGGTCAGCTGCTCCGCGTTCTCGAACTGCGGGGCGTAGATCAGGTCCATGCCCATGAGATCCGGCACGTCGCCGGAGGCGATGCCCTGCGCGATCTTGGCCACCATGTCCGTGTGGACGATGTAGCTCAGGTTGATCGGCTTGGTCGGGTTCGCGGCATTCCAGGCGCACACGAGGATGTCGACCATCCCCTTGTTGCCCCCGGAGCGCTCCCACATCTGCATCGCCGCGGGATCGGTGCTCTGGGCACAGGCCTCGGCGGGCTCCGGCGTCGCGACCGCGGCCGGTGCCGACTCGGACGGGGCGACGGACGCCGCCGGTTCGCTGGCCGCTGGAGCGGCAGACGACGGTGTCGCCCCGCTCGGCGCGGAGGTGGCTGCCCCAGGACTGCACGCGCCGATCGCCAGGATCGACACGAACGCGAGGGTGGGCAACCTGAGTCGGTTCCTCATCCCTTTCTCCTCCATCTCGAGCGGACCCGGGGGTGTCCGATGAGCGGGATGCTGCCGGTCCGCAGCCCCGGGCGAGGCACACAGTAACACGCACGCAATCGAGTGCATACATTCGTTTGCACTACTATTCCGGCCTGCAGGACATGGACGAGGGAGGTGATCGATGGGCGACGTACGACTCGGGATGAATCTGTGGAGCCAGGCGAGCGACTGGCCGGGCTTTCTCGACGCGGCCCAGCGGGCCGAGCAGCTGGGGTATGACCACATCTGGACGTGGGATCACATCCTGGCGATCTTCGGCGACCCGAACCAACCCATCTTCGAGGGCTACACGGCGCTCGCCGCCGTGGCGCAGGCCACGGAGCGTGTCGGGCTCGGGCTGTTCGTCGGGGCCAACACGTTCCGCAACCCCGGCCTGGCCGTGAAGAGCATCACGACCATCGACCACATCAGCGGCGGCCGGGCGATCATGGGCCTCGGCGGCGCCTGGTTCGAAGGCGAGCACACCGCCTTCGGCATGGACTTCGGTTCCGGGTTCGGGCAACGGCTCGACTGGCTCGCGGAGGCGACGGGAGTCGCGCGCGACCTGCTCGACGGGGCCGAGGTCACCAGCCCGGCCGGGAGCCGTTACGCGTTCGACCACCTGCGGATCCAGCCGCCGCCCCTCCAGGCCCACCTCCCGATCATGATCGGCGGCGCCGGCGAGCGGAAGACGCTCCGGATCGTTGCCCAGCATGCGGACATGTGGAACGTGTTCGGCACGCCCGAGGTGCTGGTCCACAAGGACGAGGTCCTGCGGGCGCACTGCGCCGACGTGGGCCGCGACCACACGGAGATCGAACGGACGGTGGGCTGCAAGATCACGATCCGGGGGACCGAGGCCGAGGCCGAGCGCGTCCGCCTCTCGCTCCTCGAGCACAACCGGACGCCGCTCTCCCGGGTCGAGGGCGACCTGACGTTCTGGACCGGCACGGCCGAGCAGATCGCTGAGACGATGATCGGCTATCGCCGGATCGGGTTCCACACCTTCATCGTCGAGCTGCCGGCCCCGTACGACGTCGAGACGATGGAGACCCTGGTCAACGTGGTCAAGCCCATGGTCGAGGCCGTGCCCGTCAGCTGAGCCGCTCGAACGCGAGGTCGATCCCCATCTCGAGAGCGTCCCCGGGCGGCAGCATCGCCAGCCCGCCCGGCTCGCCGCCGATGAGCCGGCGGATCGCCTGGGGGGCGTGGGTCTCCGGCTCGACGGCGATCGCGTCCACCACGCCCGGGCTCGCGGCGACGATGTAGGGCGCGGCGGGGCTGGTCCGCATCGTCATGCGGAGACCGAGCTCGTCCCACTGCAATTCGACGGGCGGATCCCCGAGGCCCGCCCAGGTCCCGTCGAGGTCGTCGTCCATGACGCGCATGGCCCGAAGGTCGAGCGCGCCATCGACCGGACGCGGCAGGGCGGTCGTGGCCAGGTTGTCGTCGAAGACCTCGTCCGCGTGGATCGCGATGCGCAGCGGTCGCCGGAACCACGGATGGATCCCCATCCCCGCCGGCATCGGGTCGGCCGACGTGTTGGTCAGACGCAGGTCGATGCGCAGCGTCGCCCCGTGGATCCGCAGGCGCATCCACATCTCGTACGTCCACGGCCAGCCGTCGCCGCCGCCCGCGATCCGGAAGGCGCGGTCGGCCAGGCGCTCCCACGGCCGCAGGTAGACCTGCCCGTGGATGGCCGTGCCATCGGGGAAGTTGGGGGCGAGATCGATCTGGCGCGTCCCGACGGCCGTGGTTTGCGCCACGATCCGGTTGCACCACGGCGCCATGACGTAGGCGCCCCAGTAGAACGGGTCGTCGAGGTGGGTCGCGGGATCGTCGGGCGTCCGCAGGATGTCATGGCCGAACGCGCGCAACCGGTGGAGCCGTGCGCCCGCCTCGGGCAGCACGGCGACCTCGAGTGGCCCATCGGCGATCACGACTTCGTCCATCGGTCCTGGATCCTCCCTAGTCGGCCACGATCATGGCGCGGTCCGGCCGCAACAGGAACGGCGGCAGCATGGCCGCCATGTTCGAGAACGGCAGGACGTCCGGATGGAGCTCGATGCCCAGGACGTCGGCCATGAAGGCACGTCGGGCCCCGATCCGCGCCCAGGCGGCCGGATACCGGGCCGCGAGCTCGCTTCGGAGGGACTGGTCGGCCAGGGCGATGCCGTCCTCGATGTTCGTCGTGAAGTAGTCCGTGCCGGTCGCAGGGATGATATCGACCTGGAGCGCCATCCCGGAGCGAAGCTCGGTCGTCGAGCCCGGCCCGACGGGCGAGTTCACCCACTCGTCGAGGTGGAGCTGGTGCCCAGGGTTCAGGAAGATCCCGAAGAACGGGTCACCGAGGTGCTCGTCGACGATCGCCTGCAGCGTGCCACCGGTCTGGCCGATGTGGAGGGCCCGGTACCAGTCCACGACCGCCGCGAAGTAGGGTCCCACCAGCCGGTCGACGTAGTCGCCGATGCCCGCGGGCAGTTCGCTCGCGTCCTCGACCACGAACCCCGCCCGGCACGTCAGCGAGCCCCAGATGCCGAAGGCCGTCGTGAACCGGTCGCCGCGCTCGATGACGCGGTCACCCGGGCTGAGGAGCCCCAGCGTCGCCCGCGAGCCCGCGGTCAGCATCAGGTGACAGGACAGCGGCGTCCCGTCCCATCCCAGCAGCCGCACCGCCTCCCGCTCGCGGAGCCCCGGACGCAACTCGGTCAGAAGCCGTCGGATCCCGTTCGACGTCCGCGTCGCCGCGTGCTCGAAGGCGGCAAGCTGGTCCGCGTCGTTGATGATCCGCAGACCGTCCGCGGGATCGATCAGGAGGTCGTTCGCGTTCTCGACGATCCCGCTCGGCCCGGTCGCCCGGCGCAGCTCGTCGACGATGAAGGCCGGCACCTCCATGCGCGCGCGATCCGCGTACGACTTCCATCCGAGCACGCCGACGCGCCCGCCCGGGCCGATGCCCTCCTCGGCGAGGATCTCCCCGAGCGGCTTCGACCGGTCACGTGGCTGGCTCGGCAGGCTGAGGTCCTGGAACAGGTGCCGCCGCATCGGGAGCGGCGCCACCCCGGCCATCCCGTAGCACTCGTTGCCGACCAGGATCGCGGGCTGCCCGGCCGGGCCGAGCACGAGGAGCGCCTCCTCGAAGCGCGGGTCGAAGCCGGTCAGGAACGACAGGTTGGCGCTGTGCTCCCGATCCGCGTACACGACCAGGCGGTCGTAGCCGCGCGCCTCGGCCCGCTCCCGAAGCGCCTCGACGCGCCGGGCGTACGTGGCAGCCGGGATCTCCGGGCGGTCATCCTCGGGACCGCCGAAGTCCGGCAGCTCGATGGTCTCGAGACGGGTAGTCGGCATCGTCATCCTCGTTTCAGGGCACCGGAGGCGCCCATGGCGTCGGCGCGGTCGCGGCCCGATCGATCTCCAGGAACCCGTCCGCCGCCGCACTCATCCACGGGCCCACGTCCCCATCGGGCCAGGTGACCCGGAGGTCCACCTGACCCGCATCTCCGAGCCCGACGTGCGTCCAGCCAAGCTGCCCGCCGCCGTGGCCGCCGCCGATGACGATCTCGCGCCGCGAGGACCGGTCCGGCGTCCGCGTCTCGAGGATCGCGCCGATCGCATCGCCGTTGCTCCCCGGTTGGCTCAGCCGCACCGCGATCCAGTCGCCCATCGGCGCCGGATCGTCGGCCGAGCCGGTCCCGACGTTCCGCCAGAGTCGAGCGGGCGCGCGCAGGTTCGCCACGACGAGGTCGAGGAGACCATCGAGGTTGAAGTCCGCCAGCGCCGCGCCGCGACCCTTGTCGAAGGACACGATGCCAGCGGCCTCGGCGCTCTCAGTGAACATCCCGTCGGCCTGGCCGAGGAACAGGTTGTTCGGATCCTTCGCCGCGTAGTCCGGGATGGCGTCGACGTTGCCCTTGCTGACGAAGAGGTCCATGAGACCGTCGTTGTTCACGTCCTGGAACTCCGGGTGCCAGGCCGTCGAGGGCAGCGGGTCGCCGCCGACGTTCGGGCGAGTCGCCTCGATCCCGCGCTTGAGGGCAAGGTCGCGGAAGGTGGGCGTCGCCGGGTCACCGGCCAGGGTCTGGAGGGTGTTCGCCCCCTGGCTCGTGAGGTACACCTCGGGGTAGCCGTCGCCGGTCACGTCGTAGCTCGCGATGCCCATCCCCCACAGGCGCACGAGCGCCCAGCCATCGGCATCCGTGTAGGGGCGGGGCGGTCGCGCGGGCTCGAAGCGCCAGAGCTGCTCGCCACCGACGTCATCGTCGTAGTACTGGCGATCGTTGCTGATCCGAAGGTCCCGGCGGCCCGACCCGTCCCAGTCGCTGAAGAGCATCGAGAGCGGACAATACCCGGGCGCGAGCGGGATCGGCGGACCGTAGCGCGTGTCGCCGGCCGCCGGCCGGAACACCTCGTTGTCGGGGCAGACGTAGGAGCCGTCGGGCTGCGTCTCGACATAGTTGCCGAAGGCCAGGGCGGGCAACGGGGCCGTGCCCTCCCACGTGGCGCTGAACGCCATCGTGGGTGCCGGCGTCGGCTCGAGGCCCCAACGCTCGTTCCCCGGCTCGAACCGGCAGTCGCCGAGCCCCCGGAGCAGCTGCGACTCCCCGATGCGCAGGACCGCGAGGTCGTCGATCCCGTCGCCGTCGATGTCGATCGGATAGGCCCCGGTCACGTCGGTCAGGTCGGTGGCGGCCGAGGCGACCTCCGTGAAGCGCAGCGCGCCGCCGGTCGGGCTCTCGTTCCGGTACAGGGACGATGGGTCGCCGCCGCCGGCGAGGTAGAGGTCGGGACGCCCATCGTCGTCGCAGTCGAAGACCGCCAGCCCGCCACCGACGTCGAATCGGTCGTCGCCCCCGTAGGTGTGCGCGAGACCGGCGCTCGCCGTCTCCTCCACGAACCGCGGGGCGCCCCGCGCACCGCCCGAGGGCAGCGGACCGAACACCCCGACGACCAGGGCCGTGCCCACGCCGACCGCCAGCACGACGGCCAGCGCGGGAGCGACCAGCCGCCGACGGTCCATGGCTCAGCCGCCGGCGGCGAAGATCGCCTCGATCACACGCATGTTCGCCACGGCATCCTCGGGCTCGACCGGCAGCGGAGCCCCGTCGAGGACCGCGTCCGCGAACCGATCGGCCTCGCACGCGTACGGGTCGGCGACGTCGAAGGTGAGCGTCTCGGTCGCCGGCGCCACCGGCGGGTCGCCGCCGGCGATCAGGAAGACCCGGGTCGGCCGGTCGGGCGGGATGTTGAACGGGATCTCGATCGAGATCCGACCCGTGGTCCCGTAGATGTCGACGCGCTGGTCCGACTCCGCGCGCGTGGAGCAGGTGAAGGTGGCGACCCCACCCTCGAACTCGAGGATGGCGCTGGTCATGACGTCGACGCCAACGCCCGGGTCGCGCGTGATCGCCGCCTTGACCCCGATCGGCTCCGACCCGAACAGCATCCGCGACAGGTTCACCGAGTAGCACCCGATGTCGTACAGCGCGCCGCCACCGGTCTCGAGCATGTTGCGGATGTTGCGTGGATCGTCGTTGAAGTACGAGAACCAGCTGTCGACGGCCTGGAGCTTTCCGATGCGGCCCGACGCGAGGAGCTCGCGCGCGGCGATCCAGGACGGGTGCTGCCGGTACATGAACGCTTCCATGAGCAGGACGCCTGACTCACGGCAGGCGTCGACCATCTCCTGTGCCTGTGCCGCGGTGAGGCCCAGTGGCTTCTCGCACAGGACGTGCTTGCCGGCGCGCGCCGCGGCGATCGTCCACTCGGCATGTCGGTGGTTGGGCAGGGGGATGTAGACCGCGTCGATGTCGGGGTCGTCGAGGAGTGCCTCGTAGCTGGCGTAGTTCCGGGGGATCGCGAGCTCCTCAGCGGCGGCCGCCGCCCGCGGCCCCTCGCGGGACGCGATGCCGAGGACCTCGCTCCGCGGCGAGCGGCGCAACCCTGGGATGACCTTGCGGAGCCCGATGTCGGCGGTCGAGAGGATCCCCCAGCGCACGCGAGCGATCGTCGGATCCATCCTCGACTCTCCTCCAGGCGGTGTGTCGTCGTCGGGGATCCCCAAGCCCGCGGGATGACCCGCGGCCGACGCCCGATCCGGTCGATCGTAACGGCCCTCCCCGGCCGCGACTTGACACGATCCGACCCGTGTATGAGTCTGGCACAAGTTTGCAAGAAAGGATCACAAATCGTGCGACTGGGCCGCGTCGACGTCGGGCAGCGGAGCGAGACCGCCCATCGAGCCAACCTCAGCGCGATCGTCCGTGGCCTCCACGAGCGAGGCCCGAAGTCCCGCTCGGAGCTCGTGGCCGCGACCGGACTGACCCGAAGTGCGATCCGCACGCTCGTGGGAGAGCTGACCGCCGCTGGCCTGGTCACGGAGGATCTCCCCGTCCGACTCGGGACGCCGGGGCGTCCGTCTCCACTGGTCCGGCTCGTCCCGAACGGGGCCGTCGTGCTCGGCCTCGAGATCCTTGTCGATTCGATCGCCGCGGCGATCATCGGGCTCGGCGGCGAGACCCAGGACCGGATCCGGATCGACCGACCGCGCCGGCACCTCTCCGTCGATGACGTCGTCGCCGATCTCGCCGGACTGGCCCGCGAGCTGCGTGCCCGGAACGACGCGCCGATCATCGGCATCGGCGTCGCGGTCGCGGGGGTCGTCCGACTTGGCGACGGGCTCGTCACGATGGCACCGAACCTGGGCTGGGTGGATGTCCCGCTCGGCGCGCGGCTCGCTCGAGGGCTCGCGGTCGCCGTGCCGATCGTCGTGAGCAACGACGCGGATGCGGGGATCGTCGCCGAGCACCGTCGGGGTGCCGCGGTCGGCGTCGACGACGCCATCTACGTGTCCGGCGAGGTCGGGGTCGGCGGGGGCGTCATCGTCGGCGGCCGGCCGCTCATCGGGAGCAGCGGGTTCGCCGGCGAGATCGGCCACATGACCGTCAACCCGGACGGGGCCACCTGCCGCTGTGGCGGCGTCGGCTGCTGGGAGACCGAGATCGGCGAGGGCGTGCTGCTGGCGCGCGCCGGCTATGCCGCCGATGCGGGTCGCGCGGGCGTCGACCGCGTGCTGCGCGATGCCGAGGACGGGTCGCCCGCGGCGCTGGCCGCCCTCGACCACGTCGGGCGCTGGCTCGGCATCGGCATCGGCGGGCTGGTCAATGTCCTCAACCCGCGCTTGATCGTGCTCGGCGGCTTGCATGCGCGGATCTACCCGCTGGTCCGCAGCGCCGTCGAGGCGCAGCTGGCCGTCCACAGCCTGCCCGCCTCACGGGCGCAGGTCCGGATCGTGCCGGCGACGCTGGGCGCCGATGCCCCGCTCATCGGAGCCGCGGAGCTGGCATTCGAACCGCTCCTCGAGGACCCGGCCGCCTGGTTCGCCGGGCGCGAGCCCGCCTATCGATTGGCGAGCGCGTGATGCACGGGGGAGGATCGCCAACGGCGGTCGCCGTCCATGCCTCGCGACACCCAGACCGAACAGATGAAAGGGGTTGCCTAACGATGTAGCCTACGGGCCGGAACCAGCGCGTAACGGATGAAGTTCGTTGCGATCTATCTGAGGAGGAGAATCGCGCATGGACATTCGCAGACTAGCCACGCTCTTGGGGGTCACGGTCGTGATCGCCGCCGCGTGCTCGAGCGGTGGAGCGTCAAGCGCTCCGGCCAGCGCTCCCGCAAGCGCCCCGGCAAGCGCTCCCGCCAGCGCTCCCGCGAGCGCGGCGGCCGATTGCACGGTCGGCGTGTCGTGGAACAACTTCCAGCAGCCGCGTTGGGCGGCGCACGACGAGCCGAACCTGAAGGGGACCGTCGAGGCCGGTGGCGGCAAGTACATCAGTGCCGACGCCAACCTCAGCGCCGAGCAGCAGTTGACCGACGTCGACACGCTGATCTCGCAGGGCGCGAAGGTCCTGATCCTGCTCGCGCAGGACAACAAGGCCGTGCTCCCGGCGCTCCAGAAGGCCAAGGACGCGGGCATCCCGGTCATCGCGTATGACCGCCTGATCGAGGACGCGAGCATCCTGTACATCACCTTCGACAATGTCCTCGTCGGCAAGGCCGAGGCCGAGGCCGTCCTCGCGAAGGTGCCGACCGGCAACTACGTCCTGATCAAGGGCGACCCGGGCGACCCGAACGCGTCCACGTTCCTGCCGCAGGGCTGGGACGAGGCCGGACTCAAGGACAAGGTCGCGTCCGGTGACATCAAGATCCTCAACGGACCTGATGGCACGTTCACGGATGCCTGGAAGACCGAGACCGCCCAGAAGAACATGGAAGCGATCATCGACAAGGCCGTCGCCGACGGCAACAAGATCGATGCCATCCTGGCCGAGAACGACAGCACGGCGCTCGGCGTCGTCGGCGCGCTGACGGCCAAGAGCTACGGCTTCCCGCCCCTGAGCGGCCAGGACGGCGACCCCGCCAACCTGAACAACGTCGCGCTGGGCAAGCAGTACGTTGACGTCTTCAAGAACGCCAACGAGCTGGGCAAGGCCGCAGGGGCCGCCGCGCTCGAGCTGTGCAAGGGCACGGCGATGGCCGGTCTGACGCTGCCGGACGGCCTGCTCGACCCAACCGTCGCGCCGGTGGCCGGACTCTCCGCCACGGCCTTCACGACCCCCGACGGGACCTCGGTCCAGTCGTTCATCCTCCAGCCGACCCCACTCACGGCGGAGAATCTCCAGGTGGCGATCGATGCCGGTCAGATCACCAAGGAGGACCTCTGCAAGGGTGTTGACGCGGCGACCGGTCCGGCCGCCTGCAAGTAGCAGTCTCCGACTGCTGACGTAGCGATCAACCCTGCGCCCCCGGACCCCGGGGGCGCAGGTCGTTCCTCCCCACAGACCAGGAGGCTCTGGTGACGAACGTTGCCGACGCGGCGCCGGTACCCGGTCAGGTCCAGCCCCCTGCCCGCCCCTCGGTCCGCGCGCTCTTCGCGCAGACGGAGATCGACCTCCGCCTGTTCGGCATGCTCGTCGCGCTCGCTGCGATCCTGCTCACGTTCAACATCCTGAGCGGCGGCAAGTTCTTCCAGCCCACCAACATGATCACGCTCGCCGTCCAGGCGTCGGGCGTGGCGATCATCGCGACCGGGATGGTCCTCATCATCGTGTCGCGCAACATCGACCTGTCGGTCGGATCGGTCGTCGGGCTCGTCGCGATGACCTATGCCGTGCTGATGACCGAAGTCATGCCCGCACTCGGGATCGGCGCCGACTTCCCGTTCCGCTGGCTCATCGCCCTGGGCATCGGCGTGCTCCTCGGAGCAGGCATCGGTGCGCTGCAGGGGTACATCATCGCCTACATCGGCGTGCCCTCATTCATCGTCACCCTCGGTGGCCTGCTCTCCATCCGCGGCGTCGTCTGGTACCTGACCAGTGGCGCGGCCGTGTCCGGGCTCGACCCCAACTTCCAGCTCATCGGCGGCGGAGCGCAGGGGTCCGTCGGCGGGACGCTGACCTGGGCTCTCGGACTGGTCGGCTGCCTCGCCATCGTGGCCTTGCTCATCAACGCGCGTCGCCAACGCCGACGGTTCGGCTTCCCATTGCGGCCGATCTGGGCTGAGGTCCTGATCGGCGTCGTCGGAAGTCTTGCCGTGCTGGGCGTCGCGGCCTTCGCCAACGCCAACCTCTGGCCGGCGGGCCTTGCGAATCGGATCGCCCTCGAGCAGAACTGGGGGCCGGCACCGGAAGGCGGCTGGAAGATCCCGACCGGGATCCCGTTCCCGATCATCCTGCTGATCGGGGTGACGTTGGCGATGACCTTCATGGCAACACGACGGCGGTTCGGTCGGTACGTCTACGCCTACGGCGGCAATCCCGACGCGGCCGAGCTGGCGGGCATCAACACCCGTTGGACGATCCTGAAGACCTACGTCGTGATGGGCGTTCTCTGCGCCCTCGCCGCGGCCATCGCCTCCGCGCGGCTCAACGGCTCCACCCTCGATGTCGGCCAGAGCTATGAGCTGTACGTGATCGCCGCCGCCGTCGTCGGCGGGACGTCGTTCGCGGGCGGCATCGGGACCATCTCCGGCGCCGTGCTCGGTGCGTTCGTCATGCAGTCGCTCGCCTATGGGCTGAGCTTCATGGGAGTCAACTCGCCCGGCCAGAACGTGGTCGCGGGGATCGTCCTCATCCTGGCCGTCGGCTTCGACACGTACACGCGCCGACACGGCTCCTGAGCGGCATGGAGGCAAAGACGGTGACCGTCGCGGAGCAAACGCCGCTCGTCGAGATGCGGGACATCAGCGTGGCCTTCGGTGGTGTCCACGCCGTCCGCGACGTGAACATCGACCTCAAGGCCGGTGAGGTCATCGGCCTCGTCGGCGGCAACGGCGCCGGGAAGTCGACCCTCATGCGGGTGCTCTCGGGCGCCCACACGGCCGACACGGGCGAGATCCTCGTCAACGGCGAGCCGGTCACGATCCGCAATCCACGCGACGCGAAGGCACTGAACATCGAGACCATCTACCAGACGCTCGCCCTCGCCGACAACATCGATGCGCCGGGCAACCTGTTCCTCGGCCGCGAGAAGACCACGGCCCTGGGCTCGCTCGACGACTCGACCATGGAGTCCGAGACGCGCAAGGTCATGGGGCGCCTGAACCCGAACTTCACCCGCTTCAAGATGCCGGTCAGGTCCCTCTCGGGCGGCCAGCGGCAGGCCGTGGCCATCGCCCGGGCGGTCTACTTCAACGCCAGGATCCTGATCATGGACGAGCCGACCGCGGCCCTCGGGCCGGCCGAGACCGCCCAGGTGCGCAACCTCGTTCGGCAGCTGAAGGACGAGGGGATCGGCATCTTCCTCATCAGCCACGACATCCATGATGTCTTCGACCTGTCGGACCGGATCAGCGTCATGTACCACGGCCGGATCGTGGACACGATCAACAAGAGCGACGTCACCCCCGATGACGTGCTCGGCATGATCATCCTGGGCAAGAAGCCCGACGAGGTCACCGAGAAGGACAAGGCCGAGATCGAGCTGCGCGCGTAGCGTCGCGTTCGCGCCGGACGCCTGCACCGGGAGCCGTCAGTCGGAGAGTCCCTGGAAGACCGGTGACAGGGCCGGGTACAGCTCCCGATAGACGCGGTGCGCCTCCGCATACCTCGCGACATCCGCTCCCGGTGTGGCGACGGGCGTCGCCGTGACGAGCGCCGCGGCCGCCGCCTCGACCGTCGGATACCAGCCGGCGCCGACCGACGCCAGGAGCGCTGCTCCGTAGGCCGCTCCTTCGGTCGTGTCGACCGTGGCGATCTCCGCCCCCAGCACGTCGGCCATGATCTGTCGCCAGAGCGGGCTCGCCGTGCCGCCGCCGGACGCACGGATCCGATCGGGAGGTGGCATCCCGGCAGCGACCATGAGGTCCAGGCCGTCGCGGAGCCCGAACGCCACGCCCTCGAGCACCGCCCGCGTCAGGTGGCGGCGGTCGTGGGCCAGGGTCAGGCCGACGAACGCGCCACGGGCCAGCGGGTCGGGATGCGGGCTGCGCTCCCCGCTGAGATAGGGCAGGAACAGGAGACCGGCACTGCCGGGCGGGACCTCGGAGGCCGGCGCGACCACGTCGGCGAAGTCCTCCCCCGGCGCGGCGGTATCGCGAAACCAGCGGAGGCTGCCCGCCGCGGAGAGCATCACCGACATCATGTGCCAGCGGCCGGGGACGGCATGGCAGAACGCGTGGACGATGCCCCGCGCCTCGTGGATCGGCCGGTCGGTCGTTGCGAACACGACGCCCGACGTCCCGAGCGACAGGGCGACGACACCGGGGCTGACGGCGCCGACGCCGACCGCGTTCGCGGCCTGGTCGCCGCCGCCCGCGACGACTGGCGTCCCGGGCCTGAGACCGGTCGCGGCGGCCGCCTGGTCCGTGACGGTGCCGGTGACCGCCGGCCCCTCGAAGGTCGGCGGCATCCAGGTCGGGTCGACCTCGAGCGCGCCGAGGACCTCGCGCGACCAGTCCCGGGCCGCCAGGTCGAACAGGATCGTGCCGGAGCCATCGGCCTTGTCGAGCGCGTACTCCCCGGTCAGGCGAAGCCGGACGTAGTCCTTGGGCAGCAGCACGTGGGCGACCCGCTCCCACACCTCGGGCTCGTGGTCCCGGACCCACACGAGCTTCGGGGCCGTGAATCCGGTCAGGGCGTCGTTGCCGGTGACCTCGATGAGGCGCTCCGTGCCGACGGCGGCCCGGATGGCGTCGCACTCGGCGGCCGTGCGCTGGTCGTTCCACAAGATCGCCGGCCGGAGGACAGCGCCGGCCCGGTCGAGCAGGACCAGCCCGTGCATCTGGCCGGTGAGCCCGATCGAGACCACGTCATCGCCGGGCACGCCCGTCTCGTGGAGCACCGCGCGGATCGCGGCGACCGCCCCGTCCCACCAGAGATCGGGGGACTGCTCGCTCCAGCGTGGGTGGGGCGTCTCGAACCCGTATTCGGACGCAGCGACACCGACGACCGTCCCCGCCTCGTCGACGAGGACGGCCTTGGTGGCCGTGGTCGATGCGTCGATCCCGAGGACGTGGACCACCGGATCAGCTGCTGGTGCCGGACTTCACCCCTGACGCGTCGGCCGCCCAGACGGAGTGGTTGACCACGTTCTCGAGCAGCTCCTGGTGGCCCGATGTCGGGCGCGGGTCGATGGTCCCCGCGGCGACCTTCGCCTCGAGGGTCTCGAGCGTCTCGCCACCGTCGAGGATCGCCGTGCCGAGCGGGCCGCCCCACGCGGCATAGCGTCGCTCCCGGCGATCGTCGAGGTCGCCGCGCTCGACGAGGTCGGCCGCGACCAGGAGTGCCCGGGCGAGCGTGTCGAGTGCCCCGATGTGCGCATGGAACAGGTCCGTCCTGTCGCGTGCTCTGTCGACGGAGCTTGGCGTCGAAGTTGAAGCCGCCCGGGGCGATGCCGCCGTGGCGCAGGATCTCGTAGAGCGGCAGCGCGAGGTCCTCGACCGAGTTCGGGAACTGGTCGGTGTCCCAGCCGTTCTGCGGGTCGCCCCGGTTGGCGTCGATGCTGCCGAGCATCGCCGTTCGCGACCGCGAAGGCCACCTCGTGATGGAAGCTGTGGCCCGCCAGCGTCGCGTGGTTCGCCTCGATGTTCACGCGGTACTCGCCCTCCAGCCCGTGCTTGACGAGGAAGCCGTGGACCGTCGCGACGTCGTAGTCGTACTGGTGCTTGGTGGGCTCCATCGGCTTCGGCTCGATGAGAAGCTGGCCCCCGAAGCCGATCCGGTGCTTGTGCTCCGCGACGAGGTGCAGGAATCGCGCGAGCTGGGCGCCTTCGCGCTCGAAGGTCCGTGTTGAGGAGCGTGTCGTACCCCTCGCGGCCACCCCACAGGACGTAGTTCTCGCCGCCGAGTCGCTTGGTGACCTCCAGCATGTGCTTGACCTGTGCGGCAGCGAACGCGAAGACCTCGGGATCGGGATTGGTCGCCGCACCCGCCTGATAGCGGGGGTGGGTGAACAGGTTGGCCGTCCCCCAGAGCAGTCGGACGCCGGTGCGCTCCTGGTAGCCGGCGGCATCGTCTGTCAGGGCGTCGAGGTTCGAGCGGAATGTCGCGAAGGTCGCGCCTTCCGGTGCCACGTCCCGGTCGTGGAAGCAGTAGTACGGGATGCCGAGCTTCGTGAAGAACTCGAACGCGACCGCCATCTTCGTCCGTGCGGCCGCCATCTCGTCGGTCGCGCCGTCCAGCCAGGGCCGGTCCATCGTCCCCGAGCCGAACATGTCGACTCCCGGCCAGGCGAAGGAGTGCCAGAAGCACACGCCCGGCCGCAGGTGATCCTCCATCCGCTTGCCGAGGACGAGGCGATCGGGCTCGTAGACCTTGAAGGACAGTGCCTCCGTCGATCCGAGGCCGCCGAACGGGATCGGCCCCGTCACGTCCGCGAAGAAGTCCTCGACCACGTCCGATCCCTCCTGGCGCCCGTCAGCCTGTCGCGATCCTCAGTGGACGCCGCGACCTCCCTCGGATCGCTATCTTACATTTGTACGAGAGGAGCACAAACACCGGTTCCGCAGCCGCGCGGTGGGCCCTCGCGGGCGAGGTGCCGAGGCTAGCGGATCCGCCCGTCGTGGAGGGCCTCGACCGACTTGGTGATGCGCCGTTGGCGCGTCTCATCCGTCTTGGCGCCGGTGATCTGGAGCACGTGCCAGGACTTGTTGCTGTACGAGAGCCGGTCGAACGCGCTCCGGGCCGCCGGATCCGCGTCCAGCGCGGCCTCAAGCTCGGCCGGCACGGTCACCTCGCGCGGGGCCGTGTCGAGCTCGATGTCGACATCGACCTCGTCGCCGCCGGCGACACGGGCACCGGCGCGGTTCTCGGCACTGACGCCGACCATGTACGCGCCGCCCATCACCGCGATCGTGCTGCGATAGGTGAAGCCGTTGATCGTGATGCTCACGGCCGGACGCTTGCCGGCTCCGAGCCCCGTGACGACCTCGTCCGGGACCCGGATGCCCGTGGCGGTCTTGTCGCCCTGCAGGATCGTGGTGTGGAATTGCATGGGTCCTCCTGGGCGCGCGGGGCGGCCGAGGGTTCGGCCGCCTGGGCTAGGTCATGTCGTCGCGCTGGCCGCGGCAGGCGGGATGTTCTGGTTGAGCCGGAAGACGTTGGACGGGTCGTAGCGGCGCTTGACCGCGGCGAGTCGGTCCCACGTGGACCCGGGGTAGGCCGCATGGACGCGCTCGGCTCCCTCGTCCGCGAGGAAGTTCACGTAGGCGCCGTCGTCGCTCTGGCGCAGCGCCGCCGCGAGGTCCGCGACCCATGCATGGCGTCGATCGCGATCCTCGGGGCCGACGTAGAACGAGGCGACGTTGACCATGATCCTCGACGTGCGGTGGGCGAACGCGGTGGCGTCCCGCGGCACGCGGGCCATGGCCCCGCCGAGGACTCGCAGCTGGGCGGCTCGCATCGGGGCGTCCGACGCCTCGAGATGCTGCACGATCGTCTTCGCCACGCCCTCGTCGACGTGGTCGATGAACATCGTCCGGGCGACGGCGAGCGGGCGGTACGACTCGTCCTCCGGTGGGTAGATCTCGGGATACGGCATCGGGTGGACCATGTCGACGATGGGCGTCGCGAGGGCCCGGAACGGCGCCATCGCACGCTCAGCCGCATCGGCCGGGCCGGCATAGGCCATGAGCCCCATCACGACGATCTTGCCGTGATGCTCCTCGGGCACGAACGGCATCGGCGGGCAGGACATGACGTTGGCGATCGTCGAGAGCTCGTCCGGTGCGGCTTCTGCCAGCTCGATGAACGAGGCGATCACCTCGGTCGTCGCCGGCAGCATCAGCATCCCGCCGGTGAACTCGGGGACCTCGTGGAGACGGAACGTGAAGGCGGTCGCGACGCCGAAGTTGCCGCCGCCGCCGCGGATCGCCCAGAACAGCTCCGGGTGCGACGAGTCGTCGGCGCGCACCGTCTGGCCATCGGCGGTGACGATGTCGGCGGCGAGGAGCGAATCGATCGTGAGGCCGAACTTGCGGACGAGATAGCCGACGCCGCCGCCGACGGTGATGCCGCCGATCCCGACGGAACCGGTATCGCCGAAGCCGATCGCGAGGCCGTGCGCCCCGACTGCGGTGCTGAGCTCGGCCGCGGTCAAGCCGGTCTGCGCCCAGACGGTCTGCCCGTCGACATCGATCTCGATCGCCTTCATGTCGCGGAGATCGAGCACGATGCCACCGTCGGTCACGCCGTAGCCGACGGCGCTGTGGCCACCGCTGCGGACCGCCAGTTCCAGGCCGGTCTCGCGGGCGAGCGTGACGACCTTGGCGACGTCGTCGGCGTCGGCCGGCCGCACGATGACGGCCGGATGCCGGTCGACGTCACCGAAGAAGACGGTTCGCGCCTGGTCGTAGTCCGCATCCTCGGGGACGATGACGCGGCCGCGGATCGTCGAGCGCAGATCCGGGATCGAGATGGACGCAGTGGAAAGGGAGGACGACACAGAGGGTCTCCTTTCGAGGGCTGATGACGCCGAAGCGTCAGGCCTCCTGCCCGGGGGAGCAGGTGGCTAGCATCTGGGGAACGGTGTCGTGACGCCGATTATCCCGCTCTCGGGCTTGGTCCGCTGGCGCCGGGTCGTCATCGGCTGTCGTCCCGGCTTCGCCCGAGCCGACGTTCCGAAGCAGCGCGACCGCGAGGATCGCGACGCCGAGTGCGACGACGGCGCTGATCCCGGCCGCCACTTGCATGCCGCCGACGAAGGCCTCGCGGGCGACCTCGAGCAGGCTCGCACCGATCTGGCCGGGCAGCTGTGCGGCGACGGCCACGGCACCACCGAGCGTGTCGCGGGCGACCGTGGCCGCATCGGCGGGAACGCCGGCCGGCAGGGCCTCGGACACGCCGCTCCGATAGAGCGCGACACCGATGCTGCCGAGGACCGAGATCCCGAGCGCGCCGCCGAGCTCGGCGGCCGTCTCGGAGAGCCCCGATGCGGCGCCAGCCCGCTCGGGCGGAGCGGAGCCGACGATCAGCTCGGTCGTCAGCGACAGCACGGGCGCGAGCCCGAGCGAGATGATCACGGACCCGACGACGACGGCGCCGAGGCCGTTCGAGCCGCCGACCTGGGTCAGCACCGCGAGCCCGGCCGCAGCGATGGCGAGACCGGCGCCCATGACGTAGGCCGGGCGAGCCAGTCGCACGATCCGTGGCGCGAGCTGCGACCCGACGACGAACCCGATCGCCGACGGCACCGACCACAGGCCGGCTTCCAGCGGTGACAGCGCGACCACGAGCTGGAGGTATTGGGCGACGAAGAGGAAGTAGCCGACCGCCACGAAGATCGTCAGGAAGTTGACCGCCAGCGAGGCGCTGAAGGTGGGGATCCGGAAGAGGCGGAGGTCGATGACGGGATCGGCCAATGCGAGCTGGCGACGCACGAACAGCGTGCCCACACCCACGCCGACCACGATGGAGGCCACCGGCAGGAGGCCGGGTCCGTCCTGGGCGATCTGCTTGAGGCCGAAGATGATCGCGAGCACGGCCACGAGCGACATTCCGGCGCTGATCAGGTCGAGCCGGCCGGCGTCGGGATCGCGGTACTCGGGAAGCACGATCGGTCCGAGCACCAGCAACAGGGCCATCACGGGGAGGGCCAGCAGGAAGACCGAGCCCCACCAGAAGTGCTCGAGCAGCACGCCGCCGAGGACCGGCCCGATGGCGCTGCCGGCGGAGAACGCGGAGATCCAGACCGCGATCGCGCGGGCACGCTGCCCGGGATCCTGGAACATCGTGAAGATCAGCGACAGCGTCGAGGGCGCCAGCGTCGCGCCGGCGATCCCGAGGAGCGCGCGGCTGAGGATCAGCATCTCGGAGCTCGTCGAGAACGCCGCGAGCAGCGAGATCGCACCGAACGCCGCCGCCCCGACGAGCAGCAGCTTGCGGCGTCCGATCCGATCGCCGAGCGTCCCCATCGTCACGAGGAAGCCCGCGACCATGAATCCGTAGATGTCGATGATCCACAGCAGCTGCGCACTGCTCGGATGGAGGTGCTCGCTGATCGAGGGGACCGCGAGGTGAAGCACCGTCAGGTCCATCACGTATAGCAGGCACGCGAGGGCGAGGACGGCGAGACCGATCCACTCGCGGCGGCCGGCCATTCGGATCTCTGGGTTGGTCATCTGATCGTGCTCCTTTGGTGGTGTACGACCGTTAGACCGAAGCGGCCGCAAAAACTCATCGCCGGGCGCACCGATGAATTCCGACCGCCCGTGCTGTCTAACCCAGTGGCGCCGGCGGACCGTTTCGTCGGCGCCTCCGTCCCCATCCGCGGGGACCAGAAAGGACCACCTCCTTGGCCAAGGCATCGGTGCCGCGACGACGGACACCGGCCCGCCGACCGATCGAACAGCGCGACGCGGTCCTGTTGATCGTCGACGCGGCCGATCCCGAGCTCGCGTCGACCCTCTGCGAATCCGCGCGCCAGATCCTCGAGGACGGCGGGTCGGAGCTGCTCGTCTGCGACGTGCGCGCGATCCCCGACCCGGACCTCACCGCGGTGGATGCGCTGGCGCGTCTGACCCTTCAGGCCAGACAGCTCGGCGGCGACGTCGTGCTGCTCGACCCGGCGGCGGAGCTTCGTGAGCTGCTCGACCTCGCCGGCTTGACTGGCGTGGTGCCGTGTGTCCCGCCGTCAGTCCGTCAGCCGAGGCGGTAGGCCGAAGAGCGGGAAGAAGCGCTGGGTGTCGAGGAAGAACGTGATCCCGCTGATGCGCTCCCCGGACAGCTCCAGGACCTGGATCGACCAGGGCTCCCATCCGCCGTCCGCCGCGGGCTTGTACTGGCCGAAGGCCGGCGACCCGTTGGCCATGACCGGCACCAGGCGCGAATCGCGACAGCCGATGCCCGGCCCGAGGCACCACGTGCGGATGTCGAGGTGGGTCTGCAGCCAGAGCTCGTACGGCGGCATGTTCCAGGTCGCGTCCTCGTGGAGCAGCGCGGTCAGCGCGTCCATGTCGTACTCCTCGAAGGCCCGGACGTACCGCGCCAGCAGCGCCTTGTGATCCTCGTCCATCGCCTCGGCTGACGTGGTGTCATCGATCTTGCTCGTCGCGAGCGTCGCCCGCGCGCGCTGCAGGGCGCTGTTCACCGAGGCGACCGTGGTGCCGAGAAGCTCCGCGACCTCGTCGGCCTTCCAGTGCAGGACCTCGCGCAGGATGAGCACGGCGCGCTGCCGTGCCGGCAGATGCTGGAGCGCCGCCACGAAGGCGAGCCGGATCGACTCGCGCGCGACGGCGACATCCGCGGGATCGCCGCCGGCAGGGACCGCGCGATCGTCGGGCATCGGCTCGACCCAGGTGTTCTCGGGCATCGGCGGGGCGAGGGTCTGGTCCGCCGTCGACGCGGGGCCGAGGTCCATCGGCCGGGCGCGGCGCTGCGGGGCGCCGAGCATGTTGAGGCAGACGTTCGTCGCGATCTTGTAGAGCCACGAGCGGACCGCCGAGCGACCCTCGAACCGGTCGAAGTTCCGCCACGCGCGGATCATCGTCTCCTGGACCGCATCCTCGGCCTCGAAAGTCGATCCCAGCATCCGGTAGCAGTAGCCGGTCAGCTCGACTCGGTATTGCTCCAGCCGCTGCGCGAGCTCGTGGGGGACGTCCGCCGCCGGGGCCGACTGGGTGCGATCTACGATGGCCTCGCTCATTCCGACATCGTAGCGGCGATCCGTTCGGACGACCTGCTCGAAGATACTCACACGCGTGGCGACCGCTTCTCCGAAGGAGGATCCATGACGCGACAGGTGGTTCGAACCGATGGGGCCCCGATCAACCCCAACTACAGCCAGGCGGTCCATGCCGCCGGACTCGTCTTCGTGTCGGGCCAGGGACCCCTCGATCCCGCATCGGGCGCCATCGTCGGCGACACCATCGAGGAGCAGACGCGGCAGTGCCTGACCAACGTCCAGGCGATCCTCGAGGCGGCCGGCAGCTCGCTCGACCGCATCGTCAGCGTGACCTTCCTGCTCGGCGATCCGGGCGACTTCGCGGGGATGAACGAGGAATGGCGCCGCTGGTTCCCGGCCGATCCGCCCGCCCGCTCCGGCGCCAGGCTTCCCCTCGACATCCCGAACTTCCGGCTCTCGGTCGCGGCGATCGCCGAGGCCTGATCGGGCGGATCGCCGCTCAAGCCGGCGGCCCGGCGTTTGACGGATTCGCGGCGCACCCCGATGGTGGAGGTCGCGTCGCAGGCGCCGGGCCACCATTCCGTCGGTCCGAAGCGCGCGATGGATCGGATATCCCAGCATGGCTCGAACGCCCTTCTCTTCGCCTGAGGCGAACATCGTCGTGAGCAGCGACGGCTATTTCGACGTCTACCCGTCCGCAGTGCGGTCGGAGGGTGACAAGCCAGCCTACCGCGGCCGGCTCGCGGAGCTCGGCCCCGGCATCCGTGGCATCGACGACCGCCTCGCGGTCCGACCCGGATCGATCGCGCTCGCCGACGCGGTCAGCGCGTGGTCGACCGAGCATGGCGCCGCGGCGATCCGTGGCGACCTCGGCCGCGGCCGGGACGGCAACGAGCCGAAGGGCTAGGCACGCGTCCGGCATTCGCCGCGTTGATCAGACCCACACGGAGACGACGGTCGCCGCCAGGAGCACGCCAAGCGAGAGGCTGACGATCCGGCTCGCCCGGCCGCCCGCGATGGACCGGCTCAGGACGCCGCCGCCCGCGGCCCAGACCGCGGCGGTCGGGACCACCACGATCATCATCGTGAGCGCCACGAGGAGGCTCCCGGTCATGATCGGGAGTTCGGCCGGCCGGAACGTCGTGATCGCCCCGAGCGCGAAGATCCACGCCTTGGGGTTGATCGCCTGGAATGCGGCCGCCTGCAGGAGACCGAGCGGTCATCGACGGCCGCGACCGGCCGGGCGGACTGCTGTTCGGCTATGGAGCGGTGAGCGGATCGGCCATCGACGAGGGAGTCCGGCTCATCGCGAGCACCCTGGACTGACGGGGACGGGTCAGCTCGCGGACTGACGGGGTCCTGACGGTCCGCCCAACTCGAGCGATCGGCCGATCGCGGCGAGGACGACCTCCGGGTCCGGAACGGGCCCGCCGGTGGTGTCGAAGGCATGCCCGGCCCGCAGGACGGCGAAGCCGTGGACGGCCGACCACGCGATGGTCTCGGCTCCGGGCCGGCGGTCGGGACGCATGGCCCCGGTGGCCACGAGCTCGTCCAGGGCGGCGGCGAGGACGTGCCAGGGACTCGGCTCCTCCTCGGCCCCGGCCGTCGGTGCGATCGGCAGGAACGCCGCCGCAAGGAGGTTCGGCTCGTCGTGCGCGAACCCGAGGTAGCCTCGCCCGACCGCCCCGAATCGCTCGATCGACCGGCGGCGCGGGTCACGGTCCTGCACCCGGTCCACCTCGTCGAGCATGCGGCGGGCGAGCTCCCGCCGCGCGATCCGCGCCACCTCGCCGAGGAGCGCCTCGCGATCGGGGAAGTGGCGGTACATCGCGGCCGGCGAGACCTGGAGTCGCCGGGCGACCTCGCGGAGCACGACGGCGTCGGGCCCGCCGGCCCGGGTCAGCTCGACGGCGGCGTCCACCAGCGCCCTGGGCAGATCGCCATGGTGATACGTCGCACGAGCCATCCCGCACATCATACTCGACTATGTTGACATCGTTCACTTCATCGGGCATACTCTCGATGTAAACACCGTTGACATACGCAACGGGGACCTCGGAGGCATCGACATGATCCAGAACGGCACCACCGACCAGGAACGATATGAGCGGGCCAGGCAGCGGGTCGAGATCCTGCGCGGGTTCTACGGCCACGCCGTCGTGTTCGTCATCGTCAACCTCGGGCTGGCCGCCTACAACCTCACCCTGGACCCCGACCGGCTGTGGTTCATCTACTCGCTCGCGGGATGGGGGATCGGGCTCGTCGCGCACGGGGCGTATGCCCTCGGCTCAGGACGGTTCCTTGGCGAGGCATGGCAGGAGCGCAAGATCCGCGAGGAGATGGACCGGGAGCAGCTCCGGTCCCGCTGATCGACTACGCGGACCTCGGGGACCCCGTGGTCGCGGGTGCGGTCGCGCTGATCGCTCGTGCCGCGGCATCGAGCAGCTTGGCGAGCTCGAGCTGGGCGACCAATTCGCCGTCGGGCAGCTCGGCGACGAAGGCCCGATACCCGATCTCGAACCGCGCGTTCGCCTCGGCGTGCGCGCGGAGTCCCTCGCCGGTGAGCACGACCAGGTACGAGCGCCCGTCGCTCGGGTTCGGCAGACGGCGGACGTGGCCGCGCCCTTCCATCGTGCGGATCGCATCGACGACCGTCGTCAGCGGCATCGAGAGCTGGGCCGCCATCGCGGTCGGCGACACCGCCTCGTCCTCGAAGACGACGCTGTAGATCGCGTACTCGTCGGGGCGGAGCGGTGACGTCGCCATCGCGGTGGCGAGCAGCTCCCGGATCCGTTGGCCCAGCACGAAGACGTCGAAGAGCAGCGAGTAGGTCGTGTGGCGGGGCACGTCGGTCACGATGGCCTCCAGCGGCAAGTCCGCCGCGAGGCTATCACCGCGATGCCCGGTCAGGGTCGGGCGAGGATCGCGTCGAGCGGGGCGTCCCGGCCGGCCGTCCAGTCGTCGAAGGTGAGCGGGACCGAGACGTCGGGTTCGATCGTCAGGCGCACGTCCTCGGGAGTGGTCGCGAGCTCGAACAGGGTGGCGACGCTGACCGAGAGGCCAGACCACGGAAGGGTGACGTCCTCGGCGTCGCCCCAGGCATTCGGGCTGCCGCCCATCGGCTCGCCGACGATCGTGACGGACGTCCCGGCCTCGAGTTCGGCCGCGAACAGCGAGGCGGCGGAGAACGTGTTCCGGCCGGTGATGAGGAAGAGGCGTCCGGGCCGCTCCACGTCGAGCCGCTCGAGCACCTGGACGACCGGCTGGAGTGCCCGAACCTCGCCGCCGAAGTCGTGCCGGATGTCCACGACGACCCGCTCGACGTCCGGCGACGCGACCGCGTCGGCGAGCTCGCGGATCTGGGCGGTTTGGAGGAACTGGACGCGGTTGTACTGGACGAACAGCGTGTCGTCGTCATCGAGTCGCTGCTGCCAGAGCGGGTCGTCCATCCGCGAGAGGTAGAGGACGTCTGGATCGGCCGGGAGGAAGAGGCCGTACGGCCCGGCCCAGTCGTTGTAGTCGCTCATCGAGATCGGGACGACCGAGGCGGTCCGACGCTCTCCGCTCGGCGAGACAAGCCCCAGCTCGACCGGGCCGTCGCCGTCGAGGAGGCCCAGCCCGCGCAGCACCTGGGGGACCAAGAGGTAGCGCGGGGTCAGGAGGCGAACGGTCGCGTCGTTGTCACGCGGGACCAATGGGTCGATGGCCGCCACGACGTCGGCGGCGAGGTGCCCGGCGACGGTCTCGACGAGCGAGCCGACGAGGTCCTCGTGCGGGGCGAGGGCTTCGATGATATGGATGCCGTCGGGGAAGAGCCACAGCCGCAGCGGCAGGCTGTCGACCGGGTACGTGCTGGCCGGGCTCCATGGGTACAGCCCGGTGTGCGCGTCGCGGCCGTGGGCGCTCACGAGGGCGACGGCGCGCGCGGCGCCGACGAGCAGCTCGTCATCGGTGAGGGTCGGCGCGCCGTCCCGGAGCTCAGCGATCAGGCGATCGAACTCGGCGCGCGGCGTTCCGTGGAACAGGTCGGGGTGGAGCGCCTCCATCGCCGGGACGAGATCCTCGAGATCGGACCGCCACCCAGCGACGCGGTCCGGTGACGCGGCTGCCGAGGGGCTCGGGCTCGCGGGGCTGGCCGCGGGTGCGGGCGACCCGGTCGCGGTCGCCGCCGGGGCGCTGGCGGACGGCGCCACGGGCGATCCGCAGGCGAGCACCGCGATGACCAGGATGAGCGAGCAGAGCCGACGCACAGGCAGATACTACGACACCGTAGTAACTCCGCCTACCCCAGATCGGTGCCTGGCGCGGAGGTCAGCTCCGCAGGTCGCGCCGGGTGAAGCCCCACGCCCCGATCGCGAGCCCGCCGAAACCGAGCACGAGCGAGGCGACGATCCCGACCGGATCCCACACCCCGAGCATCGGCTGGCCGTAGTGGGCCGTCAGCGCGAGGTCCTGGACCACCGCGGGGAGGCCGAGGGCCGGGCCGATGATGTCGAGGAACCAGATCACGATCGTGAGGATGGCGACCGCCGGCCCGGCAGCGCCGGTCCCGATGACGCCGCCGATCGCGAACCCGATCCCCGCCAGCGCAGTCGCATACAGCCCGAGGACCAGCGTCCCGATGACGGGCCCCGCGATGTCGTCGCCGGTGACGCTCGTGCCGATCCCGATCCCGATCGCGGCGAGCCCGACGATCACCACGATCCCCGCGAACACGCCGATCGCGCCCGAGACCACCCAGCGGGCGCGCGCGAGCGGCGTCGCCAGGAGCAGCTCGAGCCGACCGGACGTTTCGTCCGATGCCCAATTCGCGACCAGTGTCGCGGCGGCGAGCCCGGCGAGGATCAGCCCAAACTCGATGAAGAGCAACTGCAGGAAGCCGCCGACGGTGGCGATGTCGATGCCCGGGAAGATCGTCGCAAGGAGCCGAGCGAACTCCGGCGAATCCCCGAGTTCCTCGACGAACGACCGACCGGACCCCGCGATGAGCAGGCCGAAGAGGCCCAGGCCGATGCCCCAGGCAAGCGACGCCGTGAGGTTCTGGCCGGCGGCCCGCGCGGCAGGCCCGTCGAGTCCGACGAGCGCCCGCGGCAGGCGCGGCAGGGGGATGGCGCTCGTGTCGCCGATGTCACGACGGACGAACGCGGAGACACCGATCGCGAGGAGGACAAGCGCCGCGACGGCCACGAGGGCGACCGACGGCCAGTCGAACTGGCCCGCGAGGGGGAGGTGGTTGGTGGTCCACCCGAACCACGTGAGATTCGCGAAGGGAGCGAGTTCCGGGATCGCGTTCTGGTAGCCGTTGAGGATGAAGCCGCCGAAGACCACTGCACCGGCGATGCCCGCCGCCGCGCCACGTCCGAGGAACGGGGCGATGGCGAAGGCGACCGCGCCGGCGATGAGCGCCATCACGCCCAGCCAGATCGCGTAGCCGGCGGCTGCCGTGATCGAGATCTCGTCGCCGGGCAGAGTCCCGAAGGTGCCCGCTACCGCGACCGCGAGGAAGATCAGCACCATCGCGATCGTCAGGACGACGATGTGGCCGAACAGCTTCTCGAGGGCGATCCGTCGCCGACCGAGCGGCGACGCCGCCACGAACTCCAGGCTGCCGCGCCGTGCCTCGGATGCGAGCGTGCCGGACAGTGCGAGGATCGACCAGAGGCTCGCGACGAGCGGGAAGAACGTGCCGTACTTGTACTGGACGTAGCCGCCGAGGGTCTCGACGTTCACGGGCTTCCCGGCGAGCCCCTGCATGATCGGCGGGACCGAGCGAACGAGGTCGCCGATCTCCTGGCGCGACTCGGCGGTCGCGAACTCGGTCACGATGGTCTTGCTGACCGCGATGAGGAGGATGCCCAGGATCGCCCCCACCGCGATCGTAGCCCGCCGGGAATCGCGCAGGGTCTTGGCGAAGACGCCTCCGAAGCCATAGATCCGCCGGACGAGGGGCGCCGGCGTGAGGCCTGCTCCCGAGGGTCGCCGGACGTCGGTCGTCATAGCGGGCTCCCTGCCGCGGCCCCGGCGCGCTCACCGTACTCGGCAAGGAATGTCTCTTCGAGCGACGGCTCGCGGCTGACGAAGTCCAGCAGCTCGTACTTCGCGGCGGCCCGCACGATCGGCGTGATGCTGCCCGAGACCCGCATCCGCAGCGTGTGGTCTTCGGCGACGAGCTCACTCACGCCCGGCAGGCTCTCGAACTCGGCGGTCGGGACGGTGCCGGTGAATAGGATCTCGACCTGGTGGTGGGCGAGGTCTCGAAGGGCCTCGACTCGATCGACGCGGATCAGGCGCCCGTCGCGGATGATCGCGACCCGGTCGCAGGTCCGCTCGACCTCCGAGAGGATGTGGCTCGAGAGGAAGATCGTCCGGCCCTCGGCCTTCGCCTCGCGGATGACCTCGTAGAACGTCTGCTGGACCAGGGGATCGAGACCGGACGTCGGCTCGTCGAGGACCAGCAGGTCCGGCCGATGCTGGAGCGCGATCACGAGGCCGATCTTCTGCTTGTTGCCCTTGGAGTACTCGCGGAACTTGCGCGACCCGTCGATGTCGAGCCGGGCGATCAGGTCGGCCTGGTAGCCCGGGTCGACGCCACCCCGCAGGTTGGCGAAGTACTCGATCGTCTGCGCGCCGGTGAGCTTGTCGTAGAGCGTGAACTCGCCGGGCAGGTAGCCGATCCGGCGATGGATGGCGACGGGGTCCTCGGTCGTCTCGATCCCGAACACGCGGGCGTGGCCGCTCGTCGGCCGGATGTGGTCGAGCAGGGTCCGGATCGTCGTGGTCTTGCCGGCCCCGTTCGGGCCGAGGAAGCCGAAGGCCTCGCCTTCCTCGACCTCGAGGTCGATGTCGACGATACCGCGATGCGACCCGTACGACTTCGTGAGCTTCTCGATCTGGATGACGGCGTTCATGCGGTGCTCCCTTGTGGATCGAATGTCAGCCGAACCATCGGCGGAGGGTCGCCTGGTCGGCGACGGGGAAGGTGCCCGGCGTGAGGCCTAGGATCCGCTCGATGGCTTCTGCGTAAGCAGCGAACGAGACCTGGACGTCCTCGAACGTGATGCGTCCGGCCCTGCGCGCGTAGAAGAGATCGGTGGCCGCCTCGTTGAGGCTCATCAGGAGGGAGACCACCACCCGCGCCGCGTGGTCGGGGGAGGTCGCGGTGAAGGTGCCTTCCCGCTTGCCGCGCTCGATGATCCCGGCGAGCAGCGGGGTCAGGCGGCGCACGACGCCCTGCCGGAACTTCTCCCTGGCGATCGCGTTGTCGTCGGCGAACCAGACCTCCATGACGGCCAGGAGGAGCTCGGTCCGCTCACCCTTCCAGGTGGCGATGCCGGTGAAGAGCGCATCGAGCCGGCTCAGCGCGGGCACGCTCGCGTCGGTCACGCGCGGCGCCACCGAGCCAGTCGCGTCCTCGACCATGCGATCGACCACGGCTTCGAGCAGGGCCGACTTCGAGCCGAAGTAGTGGTAGAAGGCGCCCTTCGACGCGCCGACGTCCTCGATGACCTCCTGGATGCTCATCCGCTCGTAGCCCTTCGCCTGCATCAGGCGCTGGGCGGCATCGAGGAAGGTCTCCCGTCGAACGGAGTGCGCGAGTGGATCGAGCGTCCGGACCATCGTGGCTCCAATGATAAACCGACCGTCGGTCTATCATACGCCGGCCGTCAAGGCAGTCGCGATGACGCTCGGGCTACGGGATCTCGAGGCGTCGAAGCTTGGCGCGGTCGCCCACGATGTCGATCTCCCGGATGAGACCGCCGGCGACGGTGAAGCCGACCACCGCCACGACCTTGCCCGGCGGCCCGACGATCACGCCGGGCGAGCCGTTGATCAGCGCCAACCGACCGAGCGGCGCGAACACGCCCGCCTGCGATCGGAGCACGGCGCCCACGTCGGTCGCGCCCACGACAGGCGGGCGGGCGAGGGGCCCGCGGCCGCCACCATCGGTCCGGAGGATGACGTCGGGGTCGAGCAGCGAGAGAAGGGCCGCGAAGTCCCCGGAACGTGCCGCCGCCAGGAAGGCATCGACGACGCGCTGCTGCACGGCGATGTCCGCGTCCGGTTCGGGCTTCGCGGCATGGATCCGACGACGGCCCCGACTGGCCAGCTGGCGTGCCGCGCTCGGCGATCGGTCGATGACCGTCGCGATCTCGTCGAACGGCACCGCGAAGACGTCGTGCAGGACGAACGCGAGGCGCTCCGCCGGGGACAGCGTCTCCAGCACGACCAGCAGCGCGAGCCCGACCGAGTCCGCGAGGACGGCATCGTCCTCCGGTGAGCCGTCGGCGGTCACCACCGGCTCGGGCAGCCATGACCCCGCGTAGTCCTCGCGCCGGGAGCGACGCGAGCGAAGCATGTCGAGACAGATCCGGCTGATGACGGTCGTCAGCCACGGCCGCAGGTCGTCGGTCTCGGCCGGCGGATTGCGGTCGAGCCGCAGCCAGGCCTCCTGGAGCGCGTCCTCCGCCTCCGTCACCGACCCGAGCATCCGGTACGCGACCGCGCGCAGGTAGGGCCGATGGCGCTGGAACGCCTCGGCCTGCCTGGTCCGGTGATCTGCCGCTCGGTTCATCGGTCCTTCATCGAATGGGCAACGGATCGCGCGGTCGAGATGTGACCGGCAGTCGTGGTGGTCACATCTGCGGCCCGGGGCTCGTTCCCCCAGTGCGATCGGTTCGATCGACGACGCCGATATGCGCCATCCACAACAGGAGACAGCTTCCACCATGTCCGACGTCCACGCGCTGAGGACCTCGAAGGTCCCGTCACTCATCCCCGTGCTCAATCCGTTGATCATGCGGCTCCTGGGAGTCGGCCTGCCGTTCGGCCCGAACGTGCTGCTCACCGTCCGTGGTCGCACGAGCGGCCTGCCCAGGACGTTCCCGGTCGCGATCATCGCGCTCGAGGGCCGTCGATACGTCCAATCGCCGTTCGGCGAGGTCAACTGGGTGCGCAACCTGCGCTCGGCAGGCGAAGCCGTCGTCACGAAGGGCCGCGACCGCGAGGAGGTCGACGCCATCGAGGTCCCGCCGGAGGCCGGCGGCCCCATCCTCCGCGATGCGCTGGCGCCCTACGTCCGATCGCGACTCCTCTCGCGGATGGTCGGGCGGTTCTTCCATCTCGGCGCCGCCTCGACGCTCGACGACTATGTCTCAGAGGCGCGTCGCCATCCCATGTTCGAGCTGCGCTCGCGGACGGCTTCCGGCGGTCAGCCCGGTCGGTAGCCCGCGATGACCACGCGGCTATGGCCTGGCGGCCCTCTTGCGGACGCAACGAACTCGCAACGGGATCGGCCCGGTCCGTGCTTCGCCAGAAGGGCGAGCACGCCGAAGCTATGCGTGACCCCCATCTCTTCCGGAGGTGCATCCATGGGCGAGGATCAGCTTCAAGGCCGACCGATGACGAAGACCAACGAAGAGGCGAACCGGACCCCCGGTGCGCAGGGGCAGAACCCGCCGAGTACGACCAGCGAGCCCGCGTACGGCGGCTCGCAGGGCCAGCAGCAGCCGATGCAGGGCGGTCAGCGCCCCGGCGAGACCGAGCAGGATCGCCAGCCGGGCGAGCAGCCAGCCGAAGGCGCCCGCGACCCGATGGACCGCACCGACGGCGGGTCGGACACGGAGTCCCGCCCGGTCCGCTAGCCAGCTAACAGTCACGGCCCCGGTCGGTGGCGATCGGGGCCGTTCATCGTTATGAGGAGGAGATCGGATGTCCCGTTTCGAGGAGAAGATCCAAGTCGCCGTGCCGGTCCGGGAGGCGTACGGGACCTGGACCCAGTTCGAGGACTTCCCACGGTTCATGGAAGGAGTCGAGCGCGTGCAGCAGCTCGACGACAAGACGCTCCGTTGGACAGCCTCGGTCGCCGGTGCGAAGAAGGAGTGGACCGCAGAGATCGTCGATCAGACGCCCGACACACGGGTGGCATGGAAGAGCATCGAGGGTGCCGAGAACGCCGGCGCCGTCCTGTTCAAGCCCCTCGGACCGGCGGAGACCGAGGTCACGCTGCGGATCGACGCGGAGCCTGAAGGACCGGTCGAAGCGGCGGGTGACGCGCTGGGTTTCCTGGAGCGACGGGTCCGCGGCGACCTCGAGCGCTTCAAGGACCATGTCGAAGGCCCGGCCGGCACGCGCCAGGGCTGGCGCGGCGAGATCCACGGCGACGAGGTTCGATCCGACGAGACCGCGACGACCGGCACGGAGGGCCGCGACCGAGCGTAGCCACCAGCGTCCGGCGTTGACCCGTCGAGCGGACCTCCTGGATCCCGCCGGTCGTTAACCTTCGGCTGCTAGCGTCCGTCGACTCCCAGGGCCCGAACCTACTCAGGCCCAGGCGAGGTCGATGGAGACGCCATGACCGCGGTTCGCCCAGAGACCGTGATCGAACTGATCGACGCCATCGCAAGCATCCGCGGATTCCTCGAGTTGCGAGAGCCCGACTCCTCGCTCTCGGCGAAGGAACGACGCGCGATCGAGCGGCTGCTTGACCGATACCACCTGGCCACCCACGCGTTCGGCCAAGAGCTGGAGGACTTGATCCGAGCCTCGACGCCACGCCCACGCCGGTAGCCATCGCGACCAGATCCTGGCGCCATCGGCGGCGACGGGTCGCCTACCTGGTCGCGGCGCGCGCCCGGAGGACGTCGGCCAACGGGAGGCTCGCCGAGTACGTCAGCTCCTCGGAAACGGCCTGCGGTGGCACACGAATGGAGACTTTGCCCAGCTCGATCGCCTGGATCGTCCCAGCCACGGTGACCTTGACGCCGCCCCATTGGATCCAGGTGTCGGAGCCGCTTTGATGAGACACGATCCGAGCTGGCCCCAATCGGAGACGCGTGCCATCGGCGTAGACCGCGTTCGCGGAGGCCTGCTGAAGCTCCAAGAGCAGGACGGCGGCTTGCTTGGGACGGATCGCCATGCTCATGGGCTTCGCGGTGCCTACGAAGCGACGCCGGCGCCGAAGTAGTCTTGCGACTCGGTGGTGCCCTTGATCCCTGGCGAGGCCTGCGACCATCCCTGCGAGCCGTCGCCGGACAGCCCTGCGACTCGCCCGTACAGCACGTTCACCATGCCCGCCTCCCTGGCGTTCGCCAGCCGCTCGAGGTGGACGCCGATCGCAAGGTCGTCATGGCCCGAGCGCCCGTAGTCCGCCGCGGCCAAGGCAGCGCCGAAGCTGTCCCAGGCCGTCTCCGACGCCTCCGCAGCCCCAGGCACGCCCGCGCTGTCCTGCGTCAGGAATGAAGATCCGGCGGCCGTGAGCCCGGTGGCCGAGCCGTAGATGACGTTGACGCCGCCGGCCCCCGGCCACGGCGAGCCGACCGACTCACCTGGCACGCCGATGGCGAGATCGTCGGCCGGATCGCCGCCGAAGTCGCCGGTCGCCAGCGCGTGGCCGAAGGAGTCGTCAGCCTCTGCCGATCCGGGCACGTCTGCCACGTCCTGATGCCAGAGCTGGCTGCCGACCGCGGTCACGCCGGAGGCGCTCCCGTAGAGCAGGTTGACAGCGCCCGAGCGGAGGGCGCCCACCCGATCGAACCGCGCTCCGATAGCGAGGTCGCCGAACGTATCGCCGTCGAAGTCGCCGATCGCCAGCGCGGACCCGAACCAGTCCCCTTCCTCCGCCGTGCCCGGGACGTCCGTGCTGTCCTGCGTCCAGAGCTGGTTGTCGACGGCCGTCACGCCGGCGGCCGACCCGTAGAAGGCGAAGACTTCGCCATCGACCAGCCGGCCTGGTTCGTCGCCGCCGACGCCGCTGGCGGGCGCACCAACGGCGAGGTCCGCGAATCCGTCGTGATCGAGGTCGCCGGCGGCGATCGCGTAGCCGAATCCGTGCGGCGTGTCGGCGAGGTACGGGGCGCCTGTCATCGCCCGCGTCAGCGTCGTCGCCCCGGCCGTCGACAGCCCGTCCAGGCCGCCATGGATGATCTGGACGATCCCCGGCGCCTGGCCGGCACCGATGCCTTCGCCGGCCACGCCGATCGCCAGGTCCCAGAAGCCGTCTCCGTCGAAGTCGCCGGCGGCGAGCGATCGACCGAAGCCGTCGCCAGCCTCCGGGTCATCCGCGAGGATGGCCTGGGTCCAGCGCTGATCTCCGACCTCGGTCAGTCCCGTCGACGAGCCGTACAGGACGTTCACGCCTCCGGCGAACTGGACCGCATTGACGCGATCGAGCGGTACGCCGATGGCGAGGTCCGCGAACCCGTCACTGTCGAAGTCGCCGGACGCGACGGCGCTCCCGAAGGCGTCGCCCGCCCGACCCGCGGAGACCGGGCCTCCCTCGCTCGTGCCGAGGACGCCCGGCGCATCCTGCGACCAGAGCTGATCGCCGGCCGCGGAGAGTCCGCCAGACGCGCCGTACAGGACGTTGACCGCGCCGGCGTCTTCGTGCGAGCCGATGTCCTCTCCGGGCACGCCGACGGCCAGGTCCGCGGAGCCGTCGCCATCGAAGTCCGACGGGGCCGCCGCCGCGGTCGCGGCACTCGTCGTGGGCGCGGCCATCGCCGCGAGGGCCAGGAGGCTGACGATCGCAAAAACCGCCCTCGGCTTGTGGATCACGGGTGGTGGACCTCCGTCATTGGGCATGGGCAGCGGCGCGACGTCGGAAATATCGGGTGCCAACATCAACGCCGTGTGAACGTCCGCTGTTTAGGCGATAACGCGTCACAGCCATGGGACGAGACTGACCCGCGTGAAGTGTTGAGCGATTGTTGAGCGGCACTTTGGCCGTTCACGCTCATCCTGCGGGAATCGGCCCGGCGGGAGCCGATAGGCTCGGTCCATGGACCGGACCACCCACCCGCTGCCGGCGGCGGGCGCCAATGACCCGCACGAATCGCCCTGCGGGAGATCCACGTCGCGATCGCCATGGTCGTCGCCGGGGCCGCCGTAACGATCACACTGGCCTGCCTGGTCGGTGCCGAGAGCGTCGCGTTCGCCGGCGCGGCATGGGCACAGGCGGCTGGTGTCGCGTTCCGCGTGCGGCGCGACGCCCCTGACGCAGTGTTCATCGTCGTCGGCCCGGCACTCGCAACGCCGCCCGCGCCGCTCGACGATGGGGGCCGGTCGTGATCGGCGGTCGGCGCTCGCTGAAGGGCAGAAAGTCGGGCGATCGGCGGGTTCGCGTCGAGCGGCCACATGCCCCCTACTTCCGGTACGCCGGTCCGGGCCAGCTGGTGGCGCGCGAGGCCGCGTCCGCGCCGAGGACGGCGCGCGGCCGGGCGCTCGCCCGAGTTCGCGCGACGGTCTTCGGGCGGCCGCTGTCCAACGAGGCCGAGATAGAGGAGCGCCTCTCGAAGAAGAAGGCGCTGGCGATCTTCAGCTCGGACGCCATCTCCTCCTCGGCCTATGCCACCGAGGAGATCCTGCGCGTCGTGCTGGTGGCCGGCGCGGGTGCGCTCCTCGTGTCGGTCGAGGTGGCGATCGCGATCGCTCTCCTCCTCGCCGTCGTGTCCGTCTCGTACCGCCAGGTGTGCCGCGCCTATCCGAACGGCGGGGGCGCCTACATCGTGGCCCGGACGAACCTCGCCCCGGTGTTCGGGCTGATCGCAGCCGCGGCGCTGCTCATCGACTACGTGATGACCGTCGCGGTCTCGACGGCCGCCGCGATCGCCCAGATCCAGTCCGTCATCCCCGCCGCGTTCGACATCCGGATCGAGATCGCGTTCGTGTCGATCGCCCTCATCACGGTCGCCAACCTGCGTGGCCTGCGCGAGTCGGGCAACATCTTCGCGGTCCCGACCTATCTGTTCGTCGGACTCGCCCTCGCGATCGTGGGGATCGGCGCCGTCCGAATGCTCACCGGGACGGCCGGACCCGTCCCACCCGAGCCTGATGTGGTCCCGTTCGGGTCGGAGACGCTCGGCATCCTCCTGCTCCTGAAGGCCTTCGCGGGCGGCTCGGTCGCCCTGACCGGCGTGGAGGCCATCGCCAACGGCGTACCGGCCTTCAAGCCGACCGAGTCGAAGAACGCCGCCGACACGATGACCGCCATGGCGATCCTCCTCGCGATCCTGTTCGTCGGCCTAACGGTGTTCGCGGTGACCTTCGGCCTCCGCCCGACGGAGGAGGGCGGGCCATCGATCGTCGCGCTCGCCGCCCGCACGGCGTTCGGTGCCGGCTCGCCGCTCTTCTACCTGTTCGCGACCTCGACCGCCCTGATCCTGTTCCTCGCCGCGAACACGAGCTTCAACGCGTTCCCGCGGCTTGCGGCGATCCTCGCCTCGGATGGCTACATGCCCCGCCAGTTCTCGTTCCGCGGGGATCGCCTCGCGTTCTCGTGGGGGATCGTCTTGCTGGCCGCGATCGCCTTCGGGATCCTCTGGGCGTTCGGCGGCGACACGCACGCGCTGATCCCGCTCTACTCGGTCGGCGTGTTCCTGTGCTTCACCCTGAGCCAGCTCGGGATGGTGAAGCACTGGCTCCGGGTTCGTGAAGCGGGCTGGCGCTGGCGGTTGGGCGTGAACGCGACCGGCGGGCTGCTGACCGCGATCGTGCTCGGCATCGTGGTCTCCGAGAAGTTCATCGACGGCGCGTACCTGGTCGTCATCCTCGTGCCGGTCCTGGTCGGGATGATGCTCTTCATCAACCGGCAATACGCCAGTTCGACGCTCGAACTCGCGGTCAAGCCCGACCTCGTCGTCGGCGAACCGCATCGGGAAGAGCGGGTGGTCGTGCCCATCGCGGGTGTCAACCGGGCGGTCGTCCACGCGATCAACGTCGGGCGATCGATCGATTCGGACGTCCGTGCCGTGTACATCTCGGACGATCCGGAGGAGGCGGCTGCGGTCCGCAAGCAGTTCGAGCGCCAGATCCCGGGCATCCCCCTGGTCGTGGTCGAGTCCCCCTACCGAGCGCTCATCGGGCCGCTCCTGGCCTACCTCGATGTCCTTGACTCAGCCTGGCCGCCGGGCAAGGACCATCCGATCACGTTCGTCGTGATCCCCGAGTACGTCGCCCGTTCCTGGTGGGAGCGCGTGCTGTACAACCAGTCGGCCAAGCGCCTGCGAACCGTGCTGCTGGGGCGTCCCCAAACCGTGGTGGTCAACGTCCCGTACCGGCGGGAGTCGGAGATCGAGCCACCGATCCTGGAGCCGACGCGTCCCGAGTGATCCGTGGTGGTTAGGCGTCCGGCTGGACGGACTCGATGGACTCGGACTCGTCTTCTTCGGTCGCCGTGTGGCCGGCTCTGGCCGCGTGCCCACGACGCCATGCGAGTGCCCGGGTCGCCCCGCGGCGAATGTGGCCACGCAAGAGGATCGGGGCGCTGATCACCGTGGCCTGGGCGATCGGAACGACCAGGCTCACCGCGTTGACGTCGATCGAGCAGAGCATGCACATGACGACGCCCATTGAAGCAGGGTCTCGATGTGCGAGGCAACGGTGCAAAGGTCCTGTCGCCCGGGTCGGACTCAACTCCCCGCCGGGCACTTCTGGCTCAGGGCGCAGCGCCATCGTCCGTCCTCTCGGACGTAGACCTCGCTGATCCACTCGTCGGCCGTGTAGGCCACGCCGTCCCAGTCGCCGCTGCTCTCCTTGTGCGCCGTGACCAGCACCGTGTCGCCGTGCACCGCGACGCGCGGTCGTCCGATCGTGTCCATCGTGTGATGGGCCAGCCGCCCGGTCGCGATCCACCCGATGATGTCCGTCTTGGGGGTCGCGCCCGTCGGACCGACGTAGACCCAGTCGTCGGTCATGGACGCGGCGACGGCCTCGGCATCATTGGCGACGAGTGCGGCATCCCGGCCGGCGGAGATGGCAAGGACCTCGGCTTCGATGCTCATGGGCGCTCCCTCACACTCCGCGGCTCGAGGATCCCGCGGCCGGATCACCTCCGGTGACAGTACGCCGGGCGCGCCACGACCCGCCGATAGGGCGTTCGCCCCATTGCCGACAAGCGGGCGGAGCGCGGATGGTCTGGGCCGCGAACGCTCCCGGTGGTCACACGGTTCTCGTCCCTCCCCCCAGGGCGACAGCCGACGGGTGTGCGGCCGGGAGCGATCGCGGCCCCCCTGGGTCAGCGAACCGCGCGCAACCGCGCGAGCACTTCGACTGGGTCCACCCCGTCAGTGAACGCCGCCGAGACGACGATCGCGGCGAGTTCAGCGCGACGGTCCGCGTCGGGCACGACCCGGGCGAGGAACAGGGCCTCCGCGGCGAGTGAATCGCCAACCGTCCCGGGTCCGCCGAAGAAGCCGTCCCGCATCGGCACCCCGGCCGCGAGACGCTCGGCAACGCCGCGCTCGATGAGCTCGGACGTTTCGCACACCCGCTCGACCTTGGTCGTGAAACCCGACCGAAGGGTCCGAGGACCGGTCCACAGGGCCTGCCATCGCCTCATGGCGTGCCGACCTCAACGATCGGAGCGAGCGCCTGGTCGAGGTCCGCGATCAGGTCCTCCACCGACTCGATCCCGACCGACAGGCGGATGACGTCGGGGCCGGCACCGGCGGCGATCCGCTCCTCGTCGCTGAGCTGCCGGTGCGTCGTCGAGGCCGGGTGCAGGATCAGGCTGCGCGTGTCGCCGACGTTGGCCAAGTGCGACCAGAGGTTGACCCGTTCGACGACCCGGATCCCGGCGTCGTACCCGCCGCGCACGCCGAACGTGAAGACCGACCCGGCGCCGAGCGGCAGGTAGCGGGCGGCAAGCTCGCGATACGGACTGCTCGGCAGGCCGGCGTACGAGACCCATGCCACGGACGGATGACCGGCCAGGAACTCGGCGACCGCGCGCGCATTGGCCACGTGCCGCTCCATGCGCAGGGGCAGTGTCTCGATCCCGGTCAGGATGTGGAAGGCATTCGTCGGCGACAGTGCCGGACCGAGGTCGCGCAGCGCCACCGCCCGGGCTTTCATCGAGAAGCCGAAGTCGCCGAACGTCTCGATGAAGTCGAGGCCGTGGTAGGCGGGATCTGGGCCGGCGAGGAACGGGAACTTGCCGCTGCCCCGCCAGTCGAAGCGACCCGATTCCACGATGACCCCGCCCATCGAGGTGCCGTGACCCGACAGGAACTTCGTCAGCGAGTGGACGACGAGATCGGCGCCCCACTCGAAGGGCCGGCACAGGTACGGCGTCGCGAGCGTGTTGTCGACCAGCAAGGGGATCGACGCCGCATGTGCGACGTTCGCCAGTGCCTCGAGGTCGACGACGACGCCGCCCGGGTTGGCGAGCGACTCCACGAAGACCGCCTTGGTCCGCTCGCCGATCGCGCCCGCGACGGCACGTGGGTCGGTGGCGTCGACGAAGGTCGAGGTCCAGCCCAATCGGGCGAACGTGTGGCGCAGCTGGGTCAGCGATCCGCCGTACAGCTGGCGCGCGGCCACGACGTGATCGCCGGGGTCCAGCAGCGTGTAGAAGGCCAGGAGCTGGGCAGCGTGGCCAGATGCGGCGGCAACTGCGGCCCGCCCACCCTCCAGGGCGGCGACCCGTTCCTCTAGCGCGGCCACGGTCGGGTTCGTCAGCCGCGAGTAGATGTAGCCGAACGTCTGGAGGTTGAACAGCGCGGCCGCGTGGTCGACGTCGTCGAAGACGTAGGACGTGGTCTGGTGGATCGGCACGTTGCGCGACCCGGTGACGGGGTCCGGCTTGGCGCCGGCGTGGACGGCACGCGTCGCGAACCCATACGGCTCGTCGATCTCGTTGGGCGGCCCGTCCGCGGGCTCCGCGGGCGTCACGGACTCGGGGTCCTCGCTCATCCCAGCGGCCGCCCGCGCCGACTCGAGATGATCCTCGTGTTGATCCCGCTCCACGCGAGTTCCCCGCTGAGGCGCCCGAACTCGATCTTCATGCACGTGTCGTCGATGTACGTCAGCCCGCCGAGCCCGGCGATCGTGCCGGCCTCCGGGCTCCGGATCCCGAGCTGGAGCCACAGCACCTTGGCGCCGATCGACACCGCCGACGCGGCCACCGCCGGCACGTCCTCTGGGCGGCGGAAGACGTCGACGACGTCGACCGGGACCGGGATCGATTCGAGGTCCGGGTAGACGACCTCGCCCAGGATCGGCGCGTCGAGCGCCCGCGGGTTCACCGGGATGACCCGGAAGCCCTTGCGCTGGAGGTAGCGCATGACGAAGTAGCTCGGGCGGTTCCAGTTCGCCGAGGCGCCGACCATCGCGATGGTCCGGCTCTCGCGATAGATCCGCAGCAGCAGGTCATCGGGATAGGCGGAGCGCCTCGCGGGCAGCAGGCAGGCGTACTCGGGTCTCACGTCCATCGGCGGATCGCCCAGCGTTCGAAGATCCCGAGGATCGAGTCGGTCAGCTTGCCGAGCAGTGCCAGCAGCACGATCGCCAGGAGGATCCGGTCCACGCGCCCGTTGTTCTGAGAATCGACCAGCAGGAACCCGAGTCCCTTCGATGAGGCGATGAGCTCCGCCGCCACCAGGAACAGCCAGGACTGGGCGAGGGCCAGGCGCAGGCCGGAGATGACCGACGGCAGGACCGCCGGCAGCTGGACGGTGGTGAACAGGCTCAGTCCCCGCAGGCCGAACGCCCGGCCCGCCTCCACGAGCTGGCGGTCGACGTGGCGCAGCGCTGCCGAGACGGTGGTGTAGACGGGGAAGAACGCGCCGATGGCGATCAGCGTGATCTTCGACTCCTCGCCGATCTTCAGCCACAGGATCAGGAGCGGGACCCACGCGAGCGACGGCACGGCGCGGATGGCGCCCAGCGTCGAGCCGAAGAAGACGTCCCAGATCCGCGCCAGGCCGGTGACCGCGCCGAGCAGGAGTCCCAGTCGACGCGCCGATGGCGAACCCGATCACCACGCGCTGCCCGGAGGTGAGGATGTAGCCGCCGAGCGCGCCGCGCTCGATGAGCTCGACGCCGGCCGAGAACACCATCGCGGGCGACGGCAGCTGGACGACGGTGAACCAGCCGAGCGAGGTCGTGATTTGCCAGGCGCCAAGGATCCCGAGCGGCAGGATGGCGCCGACGACGACCCGTGCCCATCGTCGCGAGACGAAGGACCGTCGGGTCGTCGGATCGGCGGCGCCGATCGCGGTGCCCGGGTGGGGAGGGGTACCCACCGGGACCGCGATCGCGCGGGTCCGGGTCACTCGAAGCGACTCGGATCGGCGTTGGTGACGAATGCCGGGTTGATCAGGCTCGCGAGCGCCGAGTCGATGAGGTCCTGGGACTTCACGTCGCCCGACGCGACGAAGATCGGCCCGATCTTCTCGAGGACCGCGACCTGCGCGGCCCCCGGCACCGGGTCGACATCGAGATTGGAGCGCTCCGTGATCACCTTCGTCGCGACGGCGATATCAAGCGCGGCGACGTCGCTCAGGATCCTGGCGGTCTCGTCAGGGTGTGCGTCGGCCCAGGCGCGGGCGTGCTCGTATGCGTCGACGACGGTCTGCGCGACGTCCGGCTTGGTCGTGATGAACGACTCGGTTGCGTTGAGGAACCCGTAGCTGTTGAAGCCGACGTTCCGGTAGAGCAGCTTGGCGCCCGCTTCCTCGGCGCCGGCCATGATCGGATCGAGTCCGGCCCAGGCATCGACCGAGCCGTTCTGGAGGGCGGCCCAGCCATCCGCGTGCTGGAGGACCTCGATTGTCACGTCGGTCTGGGCGACGCCGGCCTCCTGGAGCGACTGGAGGAGGAAGAAGTACGGGTCCGTCCCTTTGGTCGCGGCGATCTTCTTGCCCTTGAGGTCCGCGACCGTCGCGATCGACGAGCCCTGCGGGACCACGATGGCCGCCCATTCGGGCTGCGAGTAGATGTCGATCACCTGGATCGGTGAGCCGTTGGAGCGCGCGAGGAGCGCGGCGGATCCGGCCGTGGAGCCGATGTCGATCGCGTTGGCGCGCAGCGCCTCGTTGGCCTTGTTCGAGCCGGCCGACTGGACCCAGTTGACCGTGATCCCCTGACCGGCGAGTTCGGACTCGAGCCAGCCGTTCTGCTTGATGATCAGGCTGAGCGGGTTGTAGGTCGCGAAGTCGATGTTGAGGGTGCCGCCCTGGGTGACCGTGCCGGCCGCCGCCGACGCTGCCGCGCCAGCGCTGGCAGCCGGCGCACCGGAGGCGCCCGTGCCGGACGTGCACCCGGCGATGGCGAGCACGGCGATCAAGAGGACGGTCGTGTGGGAGCGGCGACGTCGGAGGTTCATGGCTGGGGCGTTCCTTTCAGAGGGTTGGAGATCGGGATGGGTCGGATCAATGGACATGGGCATGCCGGTCGATGCCGAGTCCGGCCAGGAGCTCGGCGCGGAGCTCGGCCAGCTCTGCGGACCCACGGTCGCGCGGGCGCTCTCCGGGGACCGTGACGACCTGGCGGACCACGGCCCCGTCGGCGCCCGGTTCCTGGCCGAGCAGGATCACGCGGTCGGCGAGCTGGATGGCCTCGTCGACGTCGTGGGTGACCATGAGCACGGTCGTGGGGGCTGCGGCGTGCACGTCGAGGAGGAGGTCCTGCATCCGAAGTCGAGTCAGGGCATCCAGCGACCCGAACGGCTCGTCCAGCAGGAGCACCCACGGGTCACGGGCCAATGCCCGCGCGAGCGCCGCACGCTGAGCCATGCCGCCGGACACCTCGCGCGGTCGGTGATCGGCGAACGCCGTCAACCCGACGAGGCCCAACAGGCCGGCGACCCGGTCACGGGCGATGGCCGCGGTCGTCGGGCCGGGGAGGCCGAGGGCGATGTTCCCGGCCAGGGTCCGCCACGGCAGGAGCCGGGGCTCCTGGAACGCGAACGCGCAGCGCGGGTCGATCCCGACGACCAGGTCGCCGCCGATCCGGACCTCGCCGGTCGTCGGCGCATCCAGACCGGCCGTGATCCGCAACAGGGTCGACTTGCCGCAGCCGCTGGTCCCGAGGATCGCGACGACCTCGCCGGGCCGGACGGCCAGCGTGATGTCGCGCAGCACGACGTGGCGCGAACCGTCGGCCGTCGGGCCTCCCGTCGGTCGCGCGAACGACCGACCAAGTCCGACGAACTCGACTTCGTGCTGCGTCTCGGCGGCGCGTCCATGGGAAGACGGCCCGCCGCGCCGTTCGAGAAGTGATGGGTCGATGGACACCGGATCCGTTCCTCCACTCCGTTCGGATTTGGTGGCTCTGGTCCCTCGTGCTCTGGGTCGGCGGCGCACCACGGGCTGCCCGGGACACAGAAGAGCCGCAGTCCTCATCTGGACTGCGGCCCCGGGACCGGCTCCGGTCGCCACCGTCACCGTGACCGATGACGCGCGACTAGCGCCCTGTGTCCCCTCCATGGGGCCGCCAGGGCATACACATCTCAGCGGGCAAGCGGTCGATGTTCACGCGTTCGACTCTACCGACTGCGACCAGCGAATGTCTACTAGTTTAGTAGGAGAAACAGTTGCGTTTGGGTTGCGAGGGGACTGGCACGAGCCATCCGGCCTGTTACCAACGACCTATTGCGACGCCCCTCGCTTGAGGTCGAGTATCTGAACCATGGATAACCAGACATTCGTCGATCCATGGCCGCAGCTCCTCCCATCGAGGATCTCGTCTCTCGGTGGTCGCACCGTCGAGGGATCGTCTGCCGTGCGCCTGACCCGCTCCGTGATGCTTCTCGGCGTGTTCATGGTCGCCTTGGTGGCCTCCCTGGCAGCCAGCGCGTTCGAGGTCCGACTCGTTCCCGCCACGTACGCTCCGTCACGTGCCGCATCCATCGACTGGGTCCGCGCCGAGTGTGACCGCCGTGTGGCGTTCGACCTGAGTCCCAGCCGCAGCGCCTGCTACTCCTGGATGGCCGAACACATCACCGCGACGAAGCCCGTGTCGACCGCGGCCACGCCCGCCGGCCTGCTCCGGGCGATCGCGATCGCTACGCTCGCCGCAAGCATCGCCTGGGGCGCCGCGTTGTTCGTGATGACCACGCGATCGCGAAGGACTGTCAGGCAACCTTCGAACTAGGAGGCGCCTCGGACGGGATCCCGCCGAATAACGCGAAGGCACGCGAGAGTGCAGTACACCATTTGTAAACCCTGCTCATACTGTGCGCATGGCGAGTCCCAGACGCCCGACGTCAGAAGTCTCCGAGACATGGTCCCGAATGCTGGCCGCCATCGTTCAGGCACGGGGCGGCGAAGTCAGACTCCCGCGCCACTACCTCGATGAGCTTCCTCGTTCGTCGAAGCTCACCGCGACCGTCGATCCCGTCACGGACGATGTGGTGATCCGCGTCCGCCGACCCTGACTTCGCGGCGAACGCGGGCGAGGCCGCGTGGACGGTCAGGCTGGGGCCGCGAAGCCACCCCTACTCGGCGTAGGGCTGATCCTCCCCCTGCGCGCTGTAGCCGATGTTCCAGACGTAGCCGTCCGGGTCCCCGAAGGTTCCGCCGTACCCGCCCCACTGGAGGGCTGCCGCGGGCTTGAGGATCTGTGCGCCAGCCTTCTCGGCCTCGTCCATGACCGCGTCGACCCGTGCCTCGCTTCGCACGACGTAGTTCAAGACAACGCCACTGAAACCGCTGCCTTCGCGGCTGGCCCCGACCATGTCGGCCAGGCCCTCGCGGCCGTAGAAGCCGACGAGCGAGCCGCCGTGGGGCACGAAGAACACCGAGATGTGGTAGTCGTTCTGGACCTCCCAGCCCAGCCCGTCCACGTAGAACTGCTTGGATCGCTCCATGTCGTTGACGCCGAGCAGGATCGCGCTGACGTGCGAGTTCATGTTGGGACTCCTTCCGATGAAGCTGATGGGCAAGCCCGATGCTAGGGAAGGGAACCTGCCGGCCGCTTCTCCAAACCTGCTCTATTTCCACCGACGGCCGGGCCGTTCTCGCAGGGTGTGCACGGACGAGGCGACCGCTAGATACCTTTGCGGACGACATGGCGAACTTCGCATTCATCCACGGCGCCGGCGACGTCGGCTGGTACTGGCACCTCGTCGAGGCCGAGCTACGCGCTCGTGGGCACGACGCCGTCGCGCCGGACCTCCCGATCGAGGACGACACGGCTGGTCTGACTGAGTACGCCACGGCGGTCATCGAGGCGATCGAGGATCGACGCGATGTGGTCGTCGTGGCCCAGTCGTTCGGCGGATACGTCGCCCCGATCGTGGCCGATCGGATCGAGGCCAGGCTCATCGTTCTCGTCGCCGCGATGATCCCCTCGCCCGGCGAGTCGGCCGACGAGATGTTCCGAAACACTCGCTGGGAGCCCGAGCAGCTCGAGGACTCGAGCGAGCACGCGGTCTTCTACCACGACGTCCCGCGGGAGCTCGCCGACGAGGCCCTGAGCCGCGGCCGGGGGCAATCGGACACCCCCGGCCGGGAGCCGTGGCCACTCGAGGCCTGGCCGGATATCGCGACCCGCTTCGTCCTCTGCCGGAACGACCGGTTCTTTCCAGCACGTTGGCTGCGGCCACTGGTGCGGGACCGGCTTGGCATCGAGCCGACCGAGATCGACAGTGGTCACTGCCCGGCGCTGAGCCGCCCGACGGAGCTCGCTGGTCTCCTGGACAGGTACTCGAGCGAGACGACAGGGCGCTGACCATCGCGCCTCTCGGCGCGATCCGCGCTAGCTGTTCGAGATGGCACTCCACTCTCGGAGCCGCAACGCGAGCAGCTCCGTGCGCGATCGCATGTCGCTGCCATCGAGGATCTGCATGTCGTTCGGATCGGCGCGCAGGTAGATGCCGGAGGTGCGCTCGTGGAGCGAGGGGTCGACGTCGGACCGGGTCGTCCAGTAGCCGGCGGCGCGGTCGGCGTCCTCCAGGCGGATCTCGCCCGTCCCCTCGAGTTGTGGAGCGTTCGGTTGCCGCGGCCGCTCGCCCTTCCAGAAGTAGAAGACGCGGGGCGGGTCGCGGTGCTCCTTCGAGGCCTCGCTCCAGTACCGCGAAGAGATGGTGCCGTCCTCGGCCCACCCCCGACCGGCGACCTCGAGGCCGCCCTCCCGATCCCGCGAGATCCGCAGGAGGCTGATCGCCGACGGCTCGCGCTCCGTGCGCAGCGTGACGGAGTGCTGCCACCAGTCGCCCTCGAGCCGGGTCAGTCGGCCCTCTTCCTCGATCGCCTTGCGGAGCTTCTGGTTGACCTCCCGCATGTGCGCAGGGGAGAGGGCATCGGGGTAGCGCACCGCGGTCATGCCGAGCAGATCGGTGGGCAGCTTGGCGCCCTTTGCATGGAGGATGAACGTGCGGCGCATGCCCAACGCGCCGCCGAACAGGCCGGCCTCGAAGACGACGTTGTCTCGTGGGGAGGCCTGACCCTGGGCAATGGCGTCCCCCTGGTTGCTGGTCCAGTCGTCCTGCGCGAAGACGAACGCCGCGAAGTCGACCTCGAGGGTGAGCTCAACCAGTCGGTCGAGCGTGGAGACACCGGGGTTGAAGACCGTGGTCCACGGTTTGACCTCGGCAACCTCCGAGAGACCGCGCGTCAGCGCCTGTACCAGCTTCGCCTGCTTTCCCGATGAGCCGAGGAAGATGCGGGGTTTCATACCCTGGAGATTAGAGCCTCATCGAGAGGGTCGACGGCGATCGACCTTGGCTCAGGCGGTCGCCTTCTGGGCCGCCTTCCCCTGCTGGAGGATCCGGATCGGGTTGCCGAACGGATCGCGGAGGCCCATGTCGGTTCCGTAGAAGTGCTCCGTGGGCTCCTGGGTGAAGTCGGTGACGCCACGGGACTTGAGCGTGTCGTAGAGGCCGCGCGCATCGTCGGTGATGAACACGAGGCCACCCAGCGCGCCCTTGGTGATGAGCTCCCGGAGCTGCGCCGTGGTCGCTTCGTCGTGCAGCGGCGAGCCCGGCTGCTCCAGCGAGACCTCGGTGCCCGGCTGGCCCGGGACCCGAACGGTGAGCCAGCGGTAGTCGCCCTGGCGGACGTCGTTGGCCTTCTCGAGCCCGAGCTTGTTGACGTAGAAGTCGAGGGCCTCCTCCTTGTCGAGGACGTAGATCGAGGCGACGTTGAGCTTGGTGATCATCTGCGGGTTCTCCTTGGTGTGTGTCTTGTGCCGACGCCCGTCACCCTACGACGGTGGCGCGGGAACGGCTTCTCCAAAACTGCTGACCAGCGTCGCGTCTCCGGCCCCTTCCCGCGGCCGCATCGCCGCGATCTGGACGCAATGGGGCGCGACGACCGGGCCGTGCCCCTGGCGATAGACGGACGGCGACTCGCCCACGATCTCGTGAAAGGTGCGGCTGAAGGTCCCGAGGCTGGTGAAGCCGACGTCGAAGCAGATGTCGGTCACCCTGCGGTCAGTCTCGCGTAGCAGGAACATCGAGCGCTCGACGCGCCGCCGCTGCAGGTACCGATGCGGCGTCTCGCCGAAGACGTCGCGGAAGCTGCGGCTGAAGTGCGCGGCCGAGACGTGGGCCACCGCTGCGACGGTTCGGACATCGAGCGGTTCCGCGAAGGAACGGTCCATCGCGTCGCGGGCGCGGAGCAGGCGCCGGTTGAAGTCCTCGGTCTCGCGGCTCACCCAGTAACGCTACGCGATTCCGTGCGACCGCTTGATCCCGGTGAGGGATGGCGCCCGGTTCGTGTCGGAGATTCGCCGACCACCCTATGCAGTCTCGATCGGGTCGCAGGCGGAGCGGAAGGCCGTGAGCTGGCTGAGCGGAGCGTCAGGCGGTGCGCCGATCGACTCTACGTCGATCGACCTGGGGAGGTCGTCGGACTGTCGTTCCTGGCAACCGGGAACACTCAGATCCAAGTTCGCGTGACGGCGGGCTCGAAGGACTTGCCTGAAACCATCGCGGAAGTCGAGTTCCCGGGCGGCCTCCGCCCTGCTGAGGACTGGGCGCCAACGCTGGGCATCGCGGAGGGGGCCCCCTTGATCTTCGAGGGCGAGAGAGTTGTCCTGTTACTAGAGGTTGATCCCGTGACAGGTGCGCTCATGCCCGAGATGTGGACCGGCGTGTATCGCACCTCGTCAGACGGAAAGTTGCTCCCGATCGCCCAGAACCCTTTCGCGAAGTCCGTCGAGGCAGGATCTGCACAGGACTTTGAGCAGTTACTCGCTGGCCTTTTCAATCCCGACGCGTCGACGCCGTGAGCTGAAGGACTGGGCTCGTCTACCTCGGGGTCAGGGTTGCTTGCCCGCTCTGCGCCATTGGGAGCTCAGAGAGTCGCCTCGGTGCATCCGGCACCTACGAAGGAGGGGTCTACCGGGGCGTCAGGAATGGGAATCAGGTCGCTACACTCGAGCCGTAGCCACTCTCGCGACGAGAATTGATCACGCGTGGAATCGATGAAGACTTCCACGCCTTGACTCGGAAGCAGCCTAAAGATCTGAGTGATGGGATCACCTTCCACCGTGGGCTGTGTGGATATGAACTCCGCTGGCTGACCAGCCTCGTGGGCGGCCCAAAAGCAGACCCGCGCTTCGACATTGAAGCCGCTTCCGTTTAGCGCTACCACCTCGGAACCGCAAAACGGGAGGGGAGGGCGTCCGTCAACTTCAAGGGGTGCGTTCGGAATCGCCGGTGCGATGGCGGCAGGGGCGGACGGCGGTGACGTCGGGCTGCATGCAATGAAGAGTGCGACCGTCGCACCGAGCAATGGGCCTCGCGACAAGTTGACGCCTTTCGTCTGCACCCTTTGAGCCTCCAGGAGCTAGTGCCGCCTAGCCTCCAGAACGCCCGCGGCTGACCATCGACTGTAGACGCAGGGCGCCGGATCGCCTTGGAATGATCGCGGATTCTTCCAACCCCAGCATGCACTCACAGTCATGGTCCTGGGCTCCGCTCGTAACGGAGTGCGCAACCGTCAACACCACCAGAGGGTGGCTGCGCTATCGCCGACCCGTCCGGAAGCAATACGGCGACTGACGGCCGCGCTTTGCGTGATCCACGTGCTGCATGTGCATCGACGTGCCGTGCACGCTCTGGCCGTGAAGGTCCGCCAGGCGCGATGTGAGGCGCACGGCGTGAGCCCGTGCGCCGTGACCGTCATGGCGTGTCACGAGGGGATGGGAGGTCGACCGTGCAGTTGGGTTGACTCGGTCGCCACCGGCCGCAATACTAAAGCAAGTGCTTAACTCTCAACCGCAGCTGGACATCGTCTTCCAGGCCCTCTCCGACCCGACTCGGCGTGCGATCGTCGAGCGGCTCGGCCGCGGGCCGGCGTCGGTAAGCCAGCTGGCGAAGCCGTTCGCGATGTCGCTGCCGGCCGTGCTCCAGCACGTCGCGGTCCTCGAGGCGAGCGGACTCGTCCGATCCGAGAAGGTCGGCCGCGTCCGGACGTGCAGGATCGACAGCGGCACGCTGTCGGTCGCCGGCCGCTGGATCCAGGCGCGGCGGACGACATGGGAGCGACGCCTCGACCGACTCGGCGCGGTCCTCGCCGAGCAGCCCGACTGACCCGGAAGGAGCTCCCGATGCCCGAACGATCCGTCGTCCACTCGACCTTCACGCTCGAGCGCACGTATGACCGCCCGCCCGCCCGCCTCTTCGCCGCCTGGGCCGACCCGGCCCTGAAGGGGCGGTGGTTCGGCGGAGGCACCGATGACGCCCCGCTCGATCTCGACATGGACTTCCGCGTCGGCGGGCACGAGACGGACCGGAGCGATCCCGGCGCGTATCGGGCCCGCTATCACGACATCGTCCCAGACGAGCGGATCGTGTTCAGTTACGACCTGACGCTCGAAGGCTCGCTCGTGTCGGTGTCACTCGCGAGCGTCGAGTTCCGCCCGGCCGGCGGCGGAACCCAGCTGACCTACACCGAGCACGGCGCCTTCCTTGACGGCCACGACGACCCGGAGCTCCGGAAGAACGGCACCGGCGGCATGCTCGACGAGCTGGGCCGCTGGTTGGACGGTCAGGCGACGACCGCCTGAGCGTCGTCAGCCGCGCGCGGCAGGGAGTTGCACCGTCACGCGGAGCCCGCCATCGGGGCGGGGGGTGAGGGTGAGGGTTCCGTCGTGTGCGCGGGCGATGCTCTGGACGATCGCCAGGCCGAGGCCGACCCCGGCGTGGCCGTCGCGGATCCGTTCAGTGCCGCGCTGGAACGGTTCGACGATCGTGGAGACCACCTGTGGGGAGAGCTTCTCGCCGGTGTTCTCGACAGTGAGCGCCACAGTCTCCGGCTGAACGCTGGTCGTGACCCACACCATGCCCTGTCCAGTCAGGTTGTGGACGATCGCGTTGTGCACGAGGTTCGTCGTCATCTGCAGCAGGAGCGCGTGGGAGCCGACGGTGGGGGTGATGTCGCCGGAGGTCTCGATGGTCACGCCGCGTCCTTCTGCGAGCGGGATGAGCGTTTCGGTGGCCTCTTCGGCGATCAGCGACAGGTCGACCTGATCCCGGGTGAATGACCGTTGGTCGGCGCGGCTGAGCAGCAGCAACGCCTCCGTGAGGTCGATCGCTCGGGTGTTGACGAAGTGGAGGCGGTCGACGAGTTCGCCGGTGTCGCGAGTCGGATCATTGCGGGCCACGTCGAGGAGGGTCTGCGTGATCGCCAGCGGGGTGCGCAGCTCGTGTGAGGCGTTGGCTGCGAATCTCTGCTGTTCGGCGACCTGTGCTTCGAGCCGTGCCAGCATGGTGTCGAAGGCGTCGGCGAGTTCGCGGAATTCATCGTCGCGGCCGTCCAGCTGGATCCGGTGGGAGAGCGATCCGTTCGCGGCCAGGCGTGTGGCCCGTGTGATTCGAGTCAGGGGCGCGAGCATGCGGCCGGCGAGGAGCCATCCCCCCAGGAGGCCGAACACCAGCAGGAACGCCAGGACTGCGGCCGCCCTCGGGGCGAAGGCCCGCTCGAGGTCGGAGCGGCTGGGTCCGGACAGCGGACCGGTGACCACCTCGGGGACGTACCGCAGCAGGAACACCCACACGACGGCGAGCAGCAGCACGCCCGCGACCATGAGGAACCCGGCGTAGCTGAGGGTGAGCTTGAGGCGGACGCTCAACCCGGGCCGCCTATCCACGGTCCTCTCCCTTGCGCCCCGTACCGGGTGCCGTGTCGATGCGATACCCCACGCCCGCCACCGTGGCGATGACCCACGGTTCGCCGAGACGCTTGCGCAGCGCCGAGACCGTGATGCGCACGGCGTTGGTGAACGGGTCGGCGTTCTCATCCCATGCCCGTTCCAGGAGCTCTTCGGCGCTGACGACACCGCCTTCGGCCGTCACGAGCACTTCGAGCACCGCGAACTGCTTCCTGGTCAGCGCGACGTAGCGGCCGTCGCGATAGACCTCGCGGCGGAACGGATCCAGACGGAGACCAGCGATCTCCTGCACCGGTGGCCTGTTGTGGGCGCGCCTGCGGTCGAGTGCCCTGAGACGGAGCACGAGCTCTCGGAGTTCGAAGGGCTTGGTGAGATAGTCGTCGGCGCCGAGCTCGAACCCGGAGGCCTTGTCGTCGAGCCGATCGGCAGCGGTGAGCATGAGGATCGGCATGCCGCTGCCCGAGGCGACGATGCGTTCGGCGATCTCGTCGCCGGAGGGCCCGGGGATGTCGCGGTCGAGGATGGCGATGTCGTAGGCGTTGATGCTCAACATCTCCAGGGCGGTGCCGCCGTCACCGGCGATGTCGGCCGCGATCGCTTCCAGGCGCAGCCCATCGCGGATGGCCTCTGCCAGATAGGGCTCGTCTTCGACGACCAACACACGCATCCCCGTCGATGCTACGAGCCGGAGCATGTCTTCGGAGTATCGAAAACCCCATACGTGCTGGCCACACGACGCCGCCTTCACTGATGGCATGCACCACACGGCACCGGCTCGAGCCGACGCCCGCCATGCTCCCGGGCTCGTTCTCCTCGGCCTGGCAGTCGCCATCGCGGCGATCATCGGAACCCTCGGCTCTCCGTCGGTGTCGTCGTCAGTGTCGTCGTCGGCGCCGTCGTTCGGCGACATTCGTCGCGGCGACCACCATGGTCCGCTCGGCGAGGCTGACGGTCTCGTCCGTGGCGGCGCGTCGGTCTTCGACCAGACGCCGGCTGTGGCCAACCTCGATCCGAGCCTCCTCAAGGCCCTCCGACGAGCCGCGAGAGATGCGGACAAGGACGGCGTCGCGTTCCTGGTCAACAGCGGATGGCGTTCACCCGAGTACCAGGAGCAGTTACTCCGTGAGGCGGTCTCCGAGTATGGATCGGAAGAGGAAGCTGCCCGATGGGTCGGCACTGCGAGCACGTCGGCACACGTGTCCGGCGACGCCGTCGATATCGGGCCCTTCGATGCCACGGCCTGGCTGTCCGAGCACGGCGCCCATTACGGGCTGTGCCAGATCTACCGCAACGAATCCTGGCACTACGAACTGCGCCCCGAAGCCACCAGCCGTGGCTGTCCTCCCATGTATGCCGACCCCACGCACGATCCGAGGATGCAGCAGTGACGCCATTTGACCGATAGGTTGGGCCCACCGAGACTCGAGGCCATTGCCTTCGCCGTCGACGTCTTGGAGGTCTGAGTCATGAGTGAGCTTCTTGGGATCGCACGATTCAAGTTTCGCGAGGGCAAGCGCGAGGAGTACCTGCGCTTGTCCGATCAGGCCAGGGAGATCGTGCGGACGAAGGACTCCGGCACGCTGGCATACGACCTCTACCTCAACGGCGATCAGTCGGAATGCATGTTCATCGAGCGGTACCGGGACTCCGAGGCGGCGATGGAGCATGCCGCGAATCTCGGCCACTTGTTCGCAGCGGTCCTTGACACGGTCACCGTGGTCCACGGCGAACTGCTCGGTGAGCCGAGCGACGAGCTCAGAGCGAAGTTGGCTGGCAGCGACGTGCCGGTTCTCTTCACCCCCTACCGGTTCAAGTAGACCTTCTTCGACCCGATTCACTCTGTCCGACAAACTAGTTGACAGCGATCGCCACCGGGGCTATGGTTTGTCCCGTCAACCAGTTTGGAAGAAGGCGAAACCCGATGGAACGCAAACACCTCGAGTCGGCAGCGGCCAACTACCCGTACCTGCAGGGGCTCTGGACGATCCCGCTGGGGATCGGGATCATCGTGGCGGGGATCTCGAACCTGCAGAGTCGGCCGACCGGGATCGGAGCGATCGCCCTCATCCTCGGCGGCCTGGCGATCGCCGGGGCAGCCATCCTGCTGATCGGTCGCTACTACCGCGACCACTATGGCTCGGTCACCCCGACCCGCGACCGGACCATCCGCCAGGGTCTCGCGCTCGCTGCCTGGATCGTGGTCCTGTTCGTCGGCGCGAACCAGGCGCTGTTCTGGTCGCCCGACGGACCGCAGTGCATCTATGCCTCGGCCTTCGCGCTCGCGACGCTGGCCTACTACGCGATCCTCGTCGGGCTGCGGCCGCACCACCTCGTGATCTGGGGCGCTGTCTTCGTGGCCGGGCTGCTGCCGATCTGGGGCGGACTCGGTGTGGACCGCGACCCGCTGGCGATGATCCCGCTCGGGCTCGCCACGATGGTCTCCGGGCTGCTCGACCAGCGGGTCCTCGCCCGCTCACTGGCGGTGCCGACCGGCGACCGGCTCGAGGGCACCCGTGTCGGAGGCTAACGACGAGCTCGTCCTCGATCGACTCATCCACGAGCCGGCTCGCCTCGCGATCCTGACCGTCCTGTCCTCGGTGCGCGCCGCCGACTTCGTGTTCCTGCAGCGCACGACCGGTCTCACCCAGGGCAACCTCTCGAGCCACCTGACAAAGCTGGAAGACGCCGGCCTGGTCCGGATCGAGAAGTCGTTCGTCGGCAAGCGCCCCAATACCAGCGCCTCGCTCACCCCGGTCGGCAAGGAGCGGACCGCGGCGCACTGGGAGCAACTCGACCGGCTGAAGGGACTGGCGGCCTCCTCGACGGACCCGTAGGTCGATACCCTTGACCATGATCTCCGGGCCAGCCCATCGATGGGCAGGTCACGTGGAGGAGGGCCCGAGGCTCGATGGACCGTAGCGACCCCGCCTACGAAGGTCAGCGCGAGTACACCCCGCTGTTCCTCAGGATCTACGACCCCCTGATCCTTGGCGTCTTCGCGCCGGTCATCTGGCGGTGCTCGGCGTCTCGGCTCGTCGAGGGGTACCGGCGGCACGTGGGCCATCGCCACCTCGACGTCGGACCAGGAACCGGCTACTTCCTGGCCCGAGCCGGGCTCCCCGACGCCAGCCCTGTCACGCTCCTCGACCCCAACGTGAACGTCCTCAAGCACGCCTCCCGTCGGTTGAAGAACCTGGACGTCACGACCATCGAGGCGGACGTGCTCAAGCCTCTCCCCGTCGACGGGCCGTTCGACTCGGCCGCGCTCAACGGAGTGCTCCACTGCCTCCCTGGACCGCTCCCGAGCAAGGCCGCTGCCGTCGCCAACGTGGCCGCGGTCCTCGCGCCGGGGGGCGTGCTGTTCGGATCCACGATCCTCGGGGCATCCGGGCGACACACCTGGTTGGGGCGAAGGATCCTCGAGGCCAACAACCGACGGGGCACGTTCGACAATCTCGGCGACACCGAGGAGGGCCTCGGCGAGATCCTCGGGGCCTGGTTCGAGCGGGTGGAGCTCGAGACTGTCGGCACGATGGCCATCTTCGCGGCCACGAACCCTCGCACGAAGCCGCCGGCTGCCGGCACGCCCTAGCCGCCGCTGAAACGCTGCAGTGGCGCGCCCGACAGGACTCGAACCTGCGACCTTTGGGTCCGGAACCCAACGCTCTATCCACTGAGCTACAGGCGCGTGGACCCGAATGATACCGGCACTCGCGCCTCACGCCTCGGCCGTGAGGACCTCGCGCAGCTTCGCGGCGAAGGCGTCGGGCTCGCCCGTCTGGCCGTACTCGCCGCCCATGAAGTCCGACATGGTCGCCTGGGAAGGTGACCGCGGTCGTCCCGAGCCGTTCGGCGACGGCCTCGGCGCCGCGATGGGCCAGCTCGCCCTCGGACGCGGCTCCGGCAGCCATGACGATCTTGGTCGACGCGGCGCGAAGGGCGTCGAAATCGGGCTGATAGTGGGTGCAGGAGATGATGTTCTGCCCGACCAGGGCATCGTCGCGGGTGCCGTCGTCCTCGGTCGGGAGGCCGAACATGGCGGGATCGGGATCAGGCCGATCAGCGTAGTCCGCGGGGATCGGACCCTTGTGGGTGACGATGGCGATGAACTTGGCCATCGCGGGGCCGTGGCCGCTGCGCAGATACGTCTCGTGGATGTCCCGCGACGCCGCCAACGCAGCCTCTCGGTCGGGTAGGACCTGCGCCGTCGGGGGCTCGTGCGCGACGAGGACCCGGACCTGTTCAGGATGGCGGGCGACAAGCGCCAGGGCGTTCACGGCGCCACCGCTGGTGGCAAAGAGATCGACCGGCTCCCTCCCGAGCGCCGCGATAAGCCGGCTCAGGTCGTCGGCGTGCTCTTCGGGCGTGGACTCGGTGGCGTCGTCCGTCCGTCGGCTGCGCTCCGCACCGCGCGGGTCATAGGTGACGACCGTCCGGTCCGCGAAATGACCGGCCAGGGTGACCAGGCCGCCGGCACCCATCGGCGACGCGATCAGCAGCAGGGTCGGCTCGGTGCTGGCCTCGTCGGTGCGCACGTCGTAGGTCAGCACGGCGCCGGGCACGTCCAGGGTGCGCGTCTTCGGTTCGGTCATGGCCCCCTCGTTTCGTTCGTTGCGATCGTCTACTCATACGACCGACTCCGAGCTGACAACTCATCGGCCGCTCCGCGCAGCGTCACGGGCTCGCCGCGGGACGTCGTCCGCTGCGCATCGCCTCGTCGAGCGCGAGACCGACGATCCCGGCGAGGACGATGGCCCCGAGCCACAGGTGGACGGTCCAGCCGATCCCGCCGGTGAGCTGCAGCGTCACGAAGTACGCGGCGTAGAAGCCGGCCGGGATCGCGAAGGCGATGACCGCATCGGTCCGGCGAGCGGCACCGAAACGGAGCCGGCGGACGAGGAGGTCCGCGAGGAGCCCGGCGACGAGCGCGCCGGGCAGGAAGCGGTACTCGTCGCCGAGGAGCGCGATCAGCGCGGTCGGAACGAGCACGAGCAGCGGTGAGTGCGCCGAACGGCAGCGGCCCGCGGCGCAGCGCGAGCAGCGCGAACCCGGCCAGCAGCGCCGCCTGGATCAGGATGCTCGCCGCACCGAGCCCCTCGCGCATCGCCGCGGCGCCGCCGATCCGGGATCGTGCCCTGGCTCGGGTAGAGGATCGAGCGGCCGTCGGGCGACCAGGACGGTCCGTACCAGCCGTCCTCCACGCCGGGGTTGCGCGTCAGGTTCCGCTGATCGGAGCCATCGGCGGCCATCACGTAGACCTCGAGATCGCCGTCGCGGTTCGTCGTGAACGCGATCGACGTGCCGTCGGGCGACCAGGCCGGCAGGCCGCTGCCGCCGTCGGAATCGGTGAGCCGTCGCGGGTCGCTCCCGTCGACCGCGACCGACACGATGTCGACTCGGCATCGCCGTCGGCGCCCGGCGCGGCGTAGGCGATCCGCGTCCCGTCGGGCGACCAGGCCGGATCGGAGCCGCCGTCGGCGGTGAGCCGCACGACCGCCGATCCGTCCACGTTCGCGATGTAGACCTGGGGCGAGCCGTCGCGATCGGTGGTGAAGGCGATCCGCGATCCGTCCGGGGACCACGTCGGGCCGTACTCGGACGAGGGATCGGTCGTGACCGCCTGGACGTCGGTGCCGTCCGCCGCCATCGTGTAGATGTCCAGCGAGCCGCTCGATCGGAGTGGAAGGCGATGCGGCTGCCGTCCGGCGACCACGCCGGCCGGGCGTTCGATGCCCTCGGTGGTGATCGTCGTGTGGTTCGAGCCGTCGGGCTCGGTGACAACGATCTGCGCCGAGCCATCGATGCGAAGGCGCTGAACGCGAGGACGCGGCCGTCCGGCGAGAGCCTGGGGTTCCGCTCATCGGTGTCCGTGACGGCGATCCGGTGCTGACCGGTCCCATCCGCGGCCATCGCGTAGAGCTGCGAGAGCGGCGGTCGGGCGGAGCCGTCGTCGCCGGCGGCGACCTCGGCCAGCGGATCGACGAACGGGTGGGCGTACTGCGTGAGCGCCGCGAACACCGACAGGATCGCGATGAGGCCGATGACCGCCGGCCCGTGCGTGCGCCAGGCCGGGAGCGAGACCGGTCGCGACCAGACCGAGCGGACCGGGCCGCTGAGCGCCACGACCCCGGTCACCGCGAGCGCCAGGTGCGGCGGCGAGAGCATGGCCGCCACGTCGACCTCGAACCCGAAGATCGAGTGCCAGACGAAGTCGAGCTGACCGGCGAACAGGAATCCGATCAGCCCGACCAGCGACGCCATGTACGGGCCGGGCAACGCGCGTCGCCATGGCGCGCCCCGGACCAGGTGTCGCACGGCCGGGACACCGAGCGTCAGGCCGAAGGTGACGGCGCCCGCGTACAGGATCGCGTGCCAGGGGGTCAGGAACGTGTCGTCGACCATGCCGTGGGCGTGGGCCCACAGGTCGAGGTAGAAGCCCGCGACCAGCCAGATCGACAGGATCGAGATCGTCCAGTCGAAGCGAAGGCTGGCGCTCGCTGCCGCCTCGGGTGGCGTGGAACGTTCCTGTGGTGGCGCGACCGTCGCGTCGGCCATCGATCCCGGACCTCGCTAGTGGGAGTGCGTCCGACCGAACTGGTCGCCGTCGGATCGATACACCGCCGGCGGCCTCGTGGTTCCGCTCTCCCGCAGCGTCAGCGGGCGTCCACCTGGTCGGACGTCCGATGGATCTCGGGCGCCGGCGCTGCGCAGACGCGGGCGAGGACCTCGCTGAAGCGCGCGGTGGCGAGGCCGATGACCGTGTCGGCGGCCCCGTAGTAGAGGAACAGCTGGTCGGCCTCCGCATCGTGGACCCAGCCACAGGGGAACACGACGCGGCCGACATCGCCGGTGATCTCGTACGGCGCCTCGGGACCGAACACCCACTCGTCGGTCTGGTGGAGGACGATCCTCGGATCGGCGAGATCCGAGCAGGGCCAGACCCATCCGGTAGATCGGGCCATCCGAGGTCGTGTGGACGCCGTGGTACATCACGAGCCAGCCGTCGGCGGTCTCGATCGGCGGTGGACCGAGGCCGATCTTGCCGGCATCCCACCAGGCGCCGTCGCGGGCCTCGAGCAGCAGCGTGTGATCGCCCCAGTGGCGCAGGTCCGGCGAGAACGAGATCCACATGTGGGCTCCGCCGCGCAGCGGCGACGGGCGATGGATCATCGCCCAGCGGCCGCCGAACCGGATCGGGAAGAGCGCCGCGTCCTTGTCCTCGGGCGGCATGGCCGGCCCGAGGCGGGTGACGGTCCGGAAGTCCCGGGTCATCGCCAGCGAGACGAGCGGCCCGCGGCGGCTGTAGGCGGTGTACGCGATCGCCCACTCCTCGCGCTCGGGGAGCCACGTGACGCGCGGATCCTCGCAGCCCCAGATCTCCTCGGGGTAGCGCTCGACATCGGAGCGCAGCAACGGCTCGGGGTCGAACCGCCAGTCCGTGGCGCCGTCCGCGCTCCGCGCGACATGCAGCTGCGAGATCCCGCGCATGTCCTCGACGCGCACGAGGAGGACCGTCTCGTCACCGACGCGCGCCGCGGCCGGGTTGAACACGGAGTTCGCGGGGTACGGCAGGTCCGCGGCCGTCAGGATCGGGTTGGCCTCGGACCGCCGGAAGACCTCGTCCGGTCGCGTCACGCGATATTCGTCACGAACGAGCCCGCGGTCCGCTGTGATTCGGATCGACCGGTGCTCCGGGTGCGAACCGGTGTGCGCGCGACCTCGCTGCGGACGGCCCGGATGTGCTCCGCGGCGGTCAGCCACATCAGCGTGGACTCCGCGCCCTGGTTCGTGTTCACGCCGTGCGGCGTCAGGCCGTCGTAGCCGGCGCCACGGACCGGGTCCGCGACCTCGAGCCCGAGGTCGTTCATCCCGAGGAACCACGCATACGACTGCTCCATCGCGTCGCGATGGCGCTCGTACCCGGTCGCCCGATGGGCCGCTTCGGCCGCGAGCAGGAGGGCGGTCGCCTCGATCGGCTGCTGATCGAAGCGGGCCTTCTGGCCGCCCCGCCGCCAGAACCCGTTGCCCACCGGGGACAGGTGGCCGTCGGTCGTGGTCTGCGCCTCGATCAGCCAGTCGAGGACGCGCAGGCCGGTCTGGAGCATCGGCTTCGACTCGAAGAGGCCGCCGGCGACGATCAGCGCCCGGGCCGGCAGGGCGTTCTCGTAGGTCAGGCTCGGTTCCGGCCACGGCCACGCCGATCGGGAACCGGTCGGAAACCGCGCGAGGAAGCTGTCCGCGAGCGTGCGGCACGCAGCGGCGATCGATGGATCCGGGGCGGTGCGCAACCGTGCCGCGCACCCCAGCAGCACGGACGCCTGGGCACGGAGCGCGCCCAGCGCGAGTGCCGCGGGCAGGGCTCGCTGGAACAGCGCGATCGCCGATTCGACGAAGGGACCCGCCGGTGCCTCCGCGATCACATCGCCGATCGCGTGGAAGGCCCGCCCGTGGCAGTCCTCCGAGCCGATCCCGTCGGTCCACGATCCGTCGACCGAGCGGAAGTTCCGGAACCGCCCGCTCTCGTCATCGAAGGCCTCGCCGAGGAACGCCAGGCTTCGGCCCGCACGATCGGCGACCGCCGGCCAGCCAAGCACGCGCGCATGGAGCAGATCCACCTGGAGTGCCCGGGCGACATCGTCCACGCAGTAGCCGTGGGCTGGGTCCGGCCGGGACCCGATCGCGTGCTGCATGATCCCGACCTCGTCGGTCAGCTCGTCGAGATGCTGCCGGCTGACCGGGTGCAGGGGCGCCAGGTCAGGCATTGACGGCCACGCGCGGCTCGGTTCGAACCGGCACGGTCACCGGCCTGACCGCGTCCGCCGCGACCCGGGCGAAGAGTCGGCCATAGGTCGCGCCGACCGCGGACCAGACCATGCCGCGGCTGAACGCATGCGCGCGACGCCCGATCTCGGCGCGCCCGACGTCGTCTCCGAGGACCTCGGTCAGCCCCTGTGCGAGACTCGCCGCGGAGCCAGGAGCGACAAGGACGCCGCGTCCGTCGGCCAGGAGCTCCTTGGCGTAGGCGTACGGCGTCGAGACGATCGCACGGCCAGCGCCCATCGCGTAGGAGAGCGTTCCCGAGACGATCTGGTCGAGGTTCGGGTACGGCGTGACGAAGACGTCGGCCGCCTGGAGCCATCGCGTCAGCTCGACACGACCGACGAACCGGTCGACGAACCGGACATGCCGCTCCATGCCGAGCCGGCGCACCTGGGCGACGAGCGTCTGGCGGTAGGCCTCGCCCTCGGTTCGCACGAGATCCGGGTGGGTCGCACCGACGATCACGTACAACGCGGTCGGGTGCTCGGCGACGACGGCCGGAAGCGCGTCGATCGCGGTCTCGAGGCCCTTGCCCGGCCCGAGCAGGCCGAAGCTGAGGATGACCGCGCGGCCTTCGACCTCGAGGCCGGACTTGACGATCTCGGGGGCGACGAGCGGCAGGTCGGGGACGCCGTGGGGGATGACCTCGATCCGGCTGGGGTCGACGTCATAGACGCTGGTCAGCAACGCGCCGGCGGACTCTGACATCACGACGGTGGCCGCGGTCTCGGCGACCATCTCGGAGAGGACGGCGCGCTGGCCCGCCGTCGGGTCCCGCAGGACCGTGTGGAGGGTCGCGACGGCCGGAACGCGCAGGGCCCGGACGAAGTCGATGACCTTGTCGCCGTCCTGGCCGCCCCAGATCCCGTATTCGTGCTGGATCGAGACGATGTCGACGCAGCGGTCGAGCTCGCGAGCGGCCTGGAGGTAGTCGGCGCTCTCATCGCGTCGGATCCGGTGGTGGACCTCGATCGGATAGGGCGTGGCCTGCTCGGGCGGGTGGAGGGCGACGACTTCACGACTGCTCGTGACGCCGGCCAGGTCATGGGTGAAGGTGGCGATCCCGCAACGGCGGGGGGGATAGGTGGAGACGTATGCGATTCGAACGATGGCAAGCGTCCTTTCGGAGGGTCCTCGCGCGCGGCCCGGAGGATGGGGGCACGCCGGCGCACGAGCGACCGAGACGGAGACAGACCAGGCGCGATCGAAGGATCGACGCGAGCCTGGCCTGACCGAAAACGAAGCGGCCCGCCTGGCGGCGGGCCGTGGTGCCTAGGCGGACTTCACCTGGACGGCGCGCGGTCCCTTGGGACTCGCTTCGATCTCGAACTCGACCTTCTCTCCGCCGACGAGGCGGTCGAAGTCGAGCGAGGAATCGAGGCCGCCACGATGGAAGAAGTATTCCTTCTCATCCTCGGCGGAGATGAAGCCAAAGCCGCGATCGGCGATGACCTTCTTGACGGTACCGGTGGTCATGAGGACCTCCAACACTTCCCGAACTCGGATTGCAGACGCACGGTCCGTTCGAAAAGGGGGTCGACCACGCGGAGCGACATCGCGGATTGCGACGAAGGCAAGCATCATACCACGAAATCAGGCTCTCGGGGCATCCGTCGAGCGTCGTATCCGTGGTCCCCGATGGCCGCTATCATCCCCTGCGATGACGCGGCACGAGTTCCTGCGCCGGCTCCACGCGCTCGTCCGCCCCCGGAACTACCTCGAGATCGGCGTCTTCGACGGCCACAGCCTCGCACTCTCGCGGGTGCCCAGCATCGCCATCGACCCCGCGTTCAAGGTGACGCAGCCGCTCAAGGCCGACGTCCATCTCGCGAAGCAGACCAGCGACGAATTCTTCGCCCGGCAGGACCCGATCCTGCACCTGCGCAGTGGCCGCAACCCGCTGCGGAACCTTCGACGGGGTCGCGCTCCCTTCGCTCACTACCTCGGCGGCACGACGCTGGATCTCGCCTTCATCGACGGGATGCACCTGTTCGAGTTCGCGCTGCGCGATTTCATGAACGTCGAGCGCTTCAGCACCTGGTCCTCGGTCATCGTGTTCGACGACATGCTGCCGCGCAACATCCCGGAGGCGGCGCGCGAACGGGCGACGGCCCAGTGGACCGGCGACGTCTACAAGATCATCCCGGTCCTGCGCGAATACCGGCCGGACCTCACGCTCATCCCGGTCGACACCACCCCGACCGGCCTCCTGGTCGTGCTCGGCGCGGATCCCGCCGACGGGACCCTCACGGCGAAGTACGACGAGATCGTCGGCCGCTGGGTCACGCCAGATCCGCAGGAGATCCCGGCCGACATCCTCGAGCGTCGCGATGCGCTCTCGCCGGAGGCGCTCCTGGGCGCCGGTTTCTGGCCCGACCTCGTCCGTGCCCGGAACCGCCGAGCGAAGCGCGGCCGCGGCTACGAGCAGGTCCGCGAGACCCTGCGCTCGCTCGCGCGCTGACCGACGCCACAGGCCCGCTCAGCGCCTGACCAGCCCGCGCACGCGCGCCTTGACCGGCTCGGGCAACCGGCGGGCCGCGGCACGGATGGATCGCTTGGCGAGCCACGCGCCGCTGGCGACGATCCCGACCCGTCTCGCGCCGACCATCCACGCTCGGCCGCTGCGGGTGACCCGAAGCGTCCCGAGCGCCAGTGGGGCGGCCCCTCCGGGGAGCTCGACCGAGAGCCGGTAGGCACCCGCGGGCAGCCGGCCGCGCACGATCCCGTGTTGCGCGGCCACCACGAGCGACCCGCCCTGACCGACGAGCTGCGCCGGCCGCCGGTGCGTCCCGGGCCCGCCCTCGAGGGTGAGCCAGACGGGAACAGGGCCGGTCCGGGCATCGGCGGCAACCGCGAGGCCGATGGTCATGGAGCGGCCCCCGCTCGGTCGGGCGGTGACCGGCTGGCCGTCCAGGGCCGCGTGCAGGCCCTCGATGTCGCCCACGTCGAGGGCTAGCCCGTCGCCGTCGAGCCGTGGCGTGACCAGGCGGACCGGATCCCCGAGTAGGGCAGGCCGGAGCGACGCCGCGAGGCGGGTTGGATCCTCCGCCCCGAGACCGATCCGTCGGACCAGCCCGAACGCGGACACGCGCGCCCCGACGTCCCACATCCCCGGATCCAGCGGCTCGCCGCCCCCGGCCGACAACGGGTCGGCGGACAGCACGGCGTCCAGGATCCAGCGGGCGCGCGGTCGTCCCTCGGCGTCGGCGTGGATCGGTTCGAGGCGCAGGGTCGAGCTGCATCTGAGGTCCCAGCTCACGCCGCTCGCGCGGTCACGCACCGACGCCTTCGCGTCCGCACTGGCGGCATCCTCGGTGACATCGGGTGGATCGACGCCGAGACCGTCCACGAGGGCCGGATCGAGGGTCAGCCGCTCCCCATCGCGGACCAGGGTGAGCGGCTCGTTCCCCTCGGCGGTGCTGCCGAACGCCTCGAACGACACCCGCAGCCTGCCGGCGGCCCACGCGGCCGACCGGACCCGGGCCGTCGCCCCGATCCGCGACGTGCGGCGAGCGAGCTCCTGCATGGCGACCGGGTCATCGGCGCGGAGGAGTCGCGCGCGGAGACGCGCTAGCGCGGGAAGTCCGGCTTCGACGGCCTCGTCCATCCGTTCGAGCGCCAGGTCGCGGATCGTGCGGAACAGGATCTCCTGGTAGGCCGGCTCCTGGGACAGGTACCACTCGTCGCTCAGGCGCCCCAGCATCTCGACGCGGTAGAAGCGTCGCAGGAGCCGGTCGCGGAATGGCCCTGGCTCGGTCTCCGCGACGACCACGTCGAGGACCTCGGCGAGGTTCGCGTAGTAGCCGGGCGGATCGAGCCGGGCGGAGCCGGCGTTGCCCTCGTCGTCGCGCTGCATGTAGAAGTAGCACGGGTACGTCGCCAGGACCGAGACGACCTTCGCCCGGAACAGCGCGCGGACCATGAAGAGCTGATCCTCCAGCCGCCGCCGACCCTCGGGGAACGCGATCCCGTGCTCCTGGAGGAACGCCCGCCGGAACATCTTGTGCGGCGTCAGGCTGTCGATGAGTGGTGCGTCGGCGATCGTGCAGGCCTCGCGGTCGCGGCGGAACAGCGACGAGGAGACGCCCCGGAAGTCGCTCGTGACCTTGCCGATCACGATGTCGGCGTCGTTGCGAACCCCCATCGCGTACAGGCGCTCGAGGGCCTCAGCACCCAGGTGGTCGTCCTGGTCCACGAACTGGACGTAGTCGCCGCGCGCCGCCTCGACCCCGACGTTCCTCGGCCGGCCCGGCCAGCCCGAGTTCGGGGTGTGGATCACCCGGAACGAGGGATGCGCCGCGGCCAGCTCGTCAAGACGGCGCGGCGAATCATCGGTGGAGCCGTCGTCGACGAAGACGGCCTCGAACTCGTCGGGCGGGAGCGACTGGGCGAGGAGGGAGTCGATACACGGGTCGAGATAGCGGCCCGCGTTCCAGACCGGGACGACGACCGAGACCTTCATCGGACCGACCGCGCCGCTCCTCGGAGCGTCCGTCGAACGGGTGCCGGCAGGCGCGCGTCGATTGCCCGTGCCAGATCGGCGAGGATCCAGCGCAGGTTCGCGACCGGCGTGACGGTCGTCGGGCCGTCGGCCGTGAGCCGCCCGAACCGCCGGAGCCGGACGTTCCCCAGTGGCACCGCGGGAGACGCCCGGCCCGTCGAACTCGGCCGCGAGCGCCCATGTCCCGCGCCGCACGCCCGCGAGCGAGCGACCGGCGGCCGCCCGTACCAGGGTCGTGCCGGCTCGCGGCTCGAGGCGGCCCGGGAGCGCCACGCGCTCCTCGCCCTGGTGCAACGTCAGGGTCACGTCGCGTGGCGCCGTCGCCGCGCCGGTCGCGATCGGGAGCCTGGCGACCAGCCGGCGCCCGTCGCGGACGATGCGGACGCGGTCGGCGGCCACCGTCCCGGCGACCGGGTGGGTCCGGGCGCCGACATCGAGCGAGAGGCCACCCGCTTCGTCGACGAACGGCACGACCGGCGTCGAACGATCTCCGAGGATCGCGGGTCCGGCCGAGACCGCGGACCGAGCCTCAGCGGTGGCGCGGACCGTCCGGTCCAGGCCGAGCCCGACGACGCGAACCCAGAGGTCCCAGATGCCCTCGTCGAGCGGATGCTTCCCGGCCGCCGTGAGCGGATCGAGCGTCGCGGTGCCATGGAGGATCGGTCGCGTCGCCTGCCCGTCGGTCTCGCCATCGGCACCGCCCGCGCCCTCGAGCGCCGACTTCGTCGGGACGACCCATTGCGCCCCGGTCACGCGATCGCGCAGGAGCACGTCGGCGCGAAGGCCGCGGACCTCCTCGTCGCTCACCTCGAACGGCGATGGCAGCAAGCCGCTGGTCAGGGCCGGATCGATGACCCATCGCCCGTCGTCGGCCGGCACGACGAGGTCACTGCCGGTCGCCGTGTCGAACGACGCCTCGAATCCGAGCTCGAGGCGGCCCCGCGTCCAGGCGAGGCGGTCGAGCGACCAGGAGGCGCGTGCCGGCGCCAACCGCCGCGCGAGTTCGACGAGGGCGTCCTGTCGATCGGCGCGCAGCAGGGCGGCCCGCAGTCGAAGGATCGGCGTGAACGTGGCGTCCACGTCAGGATCGATGAGGTCCATCGCGATCGAGCGGACCGCGCTGTAGATCCCGTCGCGGAATGCCGGCTCCAGCTGGTGGAAGGAGGGCTCGCTCAGGCGGCCGAGCATCTCCACGCGATAGAAGCGCCGCAGGAGCCTGGTCCGCGGCTCGCCCGGTTCGGTGTTCGCGATCACGATCTCCAGCACGGCCCGGAGGTCGCCGTAGTAGGCCGCGGGGTCGATCGTGACCGAGCCGGCGTTGCCGCCATCGGCGCGCTCCTGGTAGAGGTAGCAGACGTGGTCGCCGAGCACCGAGACCACCGATGCCGCGAAGTACGCCGGGACCACGAAGAGCTGGTCCTCGAGCCGCATTCGGCCCTCCGGGAACCGCAGCTCGTGGTCGCGCAGGAACGCGGCCCGGAACATCTTGTGCGGCGTCAGGCTGTCGATCAGGGGCGCGTCGAAGATCGTGCACTGCTCGCGGTTCTGGCGGAACAGCACCTGCGGGACGCCCCGGATGGCGTGGTCCCCGACGGGTGCGTGCGAGCGGAAGCTGCCCGCGACCTTGCCGATGACGATGTCGGACCGGTTGCGGGTGCCCATCGCGTACAGCCGCTCGAGCGCGTCCGGCGCGAGCTGGTCGTCCTGATCGACGAACTGGATGTACTCGCCCCGGGCGGCCTCGATGCCCACGTTCCGCGGCCGCCCTGGCCACCCGGAATTGGGGATGTGGATCACGCGGATGATCGGGTACTCGGCGGCGATGGCGTCCAGTCGCTGGGCGGTGCCATCCGTGGAGCCGTCGTCGACGAGGAGCACCTCGAAGGCGTCCGGATCGAGTGTCTGGCCGAGCAGGGAGGCGATGCACGGGTCGATGTACGGCCCTGGGTTCCAGACCGGGACGACCACGCTCACCTTCACCGGTGCGGCGACACCGATGCTATCCATCCCTCACGGTTCGGATACTACCGTCGAGAGGCGGACAAAAAGCCGAGGCGGCTCCCGAAGGAGCCGCCTCGATGCTGTCCCGGTGAAGGAGTCCGAATGAACGGACGCTTCTGCCACGCGCCAAAGGCATCTATCACGTCGGCTGCACCGACTACCCTGACCCTACCTACCCATGACCTTGACGCTGGGGCAGCGGCTGACTGAGCAGCACCGATATCCTACCCGTTCAGGGGCCGTTTTCCAAGGGTTTTGGCAGGTCTGACGGTATAAATTCCTTAACCTTGCTTGCGTCACACCGCCTGCGCCCCGTTCCGGGTGGGGCTTCAGTCCCCCTCGTGGACCGTAACTTTGGTCATGGCGACCGGCTCGTGGGGGAGGTCGCGACCGTCGCGCGGGGCGCTCACGATCTTGTCGACGACGTCGAGGCCGCGGGTCACCTGCCCGAACAGCGTGTAGCTCTTCGGCAGCTTGCCGGTCAGGTCCGCGTGGATGATGAAGAACTGGCTGCCGTTCGTGTTCGGACCGGCGTTGGCCATCGCCAGGGCGCCGCGCACGTAGTCGCCCTGGACCGGCTCGTCCTCGAACTTGTAGCCGGGGCCGCCGGTGCCGACGCGTGACTTCTCGAGGGCCGACTTCTTGCCGTACTGCCCGTCGCCGCCCTGGATGACGAAGCCCGGGATGACCCGATGGAAGATGACGTCGTCGTAGAAGCCCTTCTTGGCGAGGTCGATGAAGTTCTTCGCCGCCTTCGGGGCACTCTCGTCGTAGAGCTCGACTTCGATGTCGCCGACTTCCGTGGCGATCGTTGCTTTCGTCATGGGCTGGGTTCCTCCTGTCGGGCTACGGGGTGGCGACGGTGACCGTGGTCATGGCGACCGGCTCGAGCGCCTCGTTGTTCGGCTCGCCGCTGTTCGGCATGGCCGCGATCGTGTCGACCGTCTCCATGCCGTCGGTCACGGTGCCGATGATCTGGTAGGTGTTGAACGACGCGAGGGGGCCGGCGGCCTTGTCGTCGAGCACGATGAAGAACTGCGAGCCGACGGAGTCGGGATCAGCGGTCCGGGCCATCGCCACGGTGCCGCGCTTGTACAGCGCCGTGACCGGCTCGTCCTTGATCGTGTAGCCGGGGCCGCCGCCGCCGGTGCCGGTCGGGTCCCCGCCCTGGATGACGAACCCGGGGACCAGGCGATGGAAGACCACGCCCTCGTAGTAGCCGCAGCCCGCAAGAGCGGCGAAATTGCCCGTCGCGATCGGCGACAGGTCCGCCTCGAGCTTGATCACGATCGAGCCCTTCGCCGTCTCGATCGTCACGGTCCGCGTCTCGCCAGCCTCGAGAGCCGGCGGCTGCGCTGTGGGACAGGCGGTCGCCGCGTCGCTCGACGGGCTGGCCGCCGGCGTGGGGGTGGACCCGCCGGTCCCGGTCGCCGTGCACGCGCCGAGGATCGACGCCATCGCGAGGGCGGCGAGGACGCCCGCCAACGGGCGGGGGATGGGACGAGTCATGCGGCGGCCTCCAGGGCTGCAGGGAAGTCGATGGCCCCGGAGAGGAGCGCCTCCCCAAGGATCACGCCGGCGACTCCGGCGTCGCGGAGGCGTTGCAGGCCTCCGATGTCGCGGACCCCACCCGCCACGAGGATGTCGACATCGTACGACCGAATGAGCGACTGCATCCGCTCGAGGTCCGGCGCCGCGCCGCCATGGCTGAGGACGAAGCGGGCGACGCCGGCGCCGACCAGCTCGCCGACGAGCGCATCGACGGTCGGCGGCGTGGCGCGTCGCCATGGGAAGGCGGCCAGGCGCTCGGGTCGCGGATCGAGCCCGACCGCGAGCCAGTCGCCCGCGACCGCCAGGCAGTCGCGCAGCTCGTCGGGACGGTCCGCGATGTCCGTGGCCAGCACGACGCGCGTCGCCCCGGCCGCGAACGCGAGTCGGATGCCATCGGCCGATTCGAGCCCGCCGGCGACCTGGAGCGGCACCGCGATCCGTGCGGCGATGGCGCCGATCGTCCCGAGCTCGGCCGGGCTGCCATTCCTCGCCCCCGCGAAGTCGACCAGGTGGATGAGGCGGGCGCCCATCGCCACGAACGTCTCCGCGATCCGGTCCGGCCGGTCCGTCGGTGCGCCGATGCCGGCCGCCGCGCCGGGCCAGTAGACGATCCGCGAGCGCCCGCCCTCGAGGTCGATCGCCGGGATGACCTGCATCACCCGGACGCCATGGCGCTCAGCGGCCCTCGCCGGCGAGGAGGCGGCGGTGGAAGCTGATCGGCAGGGAGCCGTTCCGCAGCAGCGTGTCGTGGAAGCCCTTGATCGAGAAGGCGTCGCCGAGCCGCCGTTGCTCGTCCGCGCGCAGGCTCAAGAGCAGGGTCCGGCCGAGCAGGTACGAGAGCGGGTAGCTGGGCCGGTAGGTGTACCAGTGAACCTCGGCGCGGGCGTTGCTGCGCTGGAAGCCGGTGTGCTCGACGAGGAAGTCGGTCGCCTCGTCCGCGGTCAGTTCGCCGCGGTGCATCCGGACGTCGAGGATGATCCGGCAGGCTCGCCAGATGGCATCGGTGTGCATGATCACGCGGAAGCGTGCGTCGTCGTCGAAGCCGTGCTCGCGCATCATCAGCTCGCTGTACATGCCCCAGCCCTCGACGAACTCGGGTGCGTCGGCCATGAGGCGCGTGAGCGAGGGGTGCCGCCGCGCGACGTCGAGCTGGAGATGGTGGCCGGGATAGGCCTCGTGGATGCTCGTGTTGCTGATCGAGGCGAAGTTGTGCTCGCGCATCGCCTCCGGGTCGCCGCCGACCGACGGCGTGACGATGTAGATCCCCTTGGCGTCCGCGTCGAAGACCGCCGGCTGGAAGTACGCGGCGAACGGGATCACGTTGCGCAGGTACTCGGGAGTCGGCACGACATCGATCCGCTCGTCTGACGGCACGGTCACCAGGTCGCGCTCGATGAGGTGCTCGCGCGAGCGCAGCATCGCGGTGCGGTAGCCCTCGAGGGCCCCTTCGAAATCGGCCGGTCCGTCCTCCTTGATCGTCCCGAGGACCGTCGCCTCGCTCGCGTCAGGGTCGATCTCGCGGGCGGCCGCGACGCGTGCCGCCTTCTCGTCGGCGAGCTTCTGCCAGCCGAGCTCGAGGATCGCATCGGCATCGAGGCCGTCGAACGCCCGATGGGCGACGAGGGCGTCATGACGCTCGCGACCGATCGGCCAGTCGTCCGTGCCGTCGGCGAGGGTGCCCTCCAGCCAGGATCCGTACAGCTCGACCGCGACCTTGGCGGCCGACGACGCGCGCTCGAGGCGACGCTGCTCGGCCGGGGCCAGGGCCGTCGAGCCCGCGGTCACGAACTCGTCGAGGAGGGTCGGCAGCTCGCCCGCCGTCTCGATCTCGATCTGCTGCCAGAGCCGGACCTGCGGGACGGTCGCGCGGGTCTTCGACTGCTCGAGGTAGGCGGGCACGGCCTCGAGCCGCCCGGTGATCGCGGCCAGCCGCTCGGCGAGCGGGGCGTGGTCCCGGGCGAACAGGATGAAGAGCCCGTCCCCGATCCCGTCGAGGGCGAAGGAGCGTCGCTCCCAGATCCGGAGGACCTCGGGGTCGAAGATCGCCCGGCGCACGTTGTGGAGCTCGAGGTCGCGCTCGAAGGCCGCGGCCGGCGAGAGGGCGGCGGGATCGATCGCCTCGACCTGCGCCAGGTGTGCGCGATCGTCTGCGATCTCGGCGAGGACGGCGTCACGGCTGCCGTCGCCGAGCCGGTCGTCCGCGTCGTGGATGCCCAGGAACGTCCCGAGCACGGGTTCGCGCTCGACCATCCGTCGGAAGCGGGCCTCGACGAGGTCGTAGAGCTGCCGATCGGCGGGCCCGACGTCGGGCGCGTCTGCCGGGCGGGGGAGGTCTCGGTCTTCGAAGCGCGGGGAGTCGGTCACAGAAGTCCTCAGGTTGTGGCGGGACGACGGCTGTCGCCCGGCGTGTGGCTTCATCGCGGGTAGGGGTTCTTCCGGCTCGACGCGGTGGCCGGCGCGTGAGTCAGGCGGAGGCGCCGACGGGATCGGGCGCGACCGGCTTCGGGTCGGTCTCGGCCAATGCCGCGCGCGTGGCGGCGATGGTCGACTCGATGTCCTCCGCGGTCACACCGTAATGCGTCACGGCGCGGACCTGTCCGTGCGGATACTCCACCATCACGACGTTCCGTGCTCGCAACGCGGCGAGGAAGGCTGCGCGGTCCCGCGCGACCTTGAAGACCACGAAGTTGGTTCGCACGCGCGCGGGGTCCAGCGGGCCGGGCGTCGGCTGCGTCGTCCCACCCGCGGACTCGATGCCGGGGAGCTCCGCGAGGGCCTCGGCGAGGCGACGGGCGTTCGCGTGATCCTCGGCCAGCCGATCGATCATCCCGTCGGGTCCGTCCGAGAGGGCCACGAGCCCCGCCGCCGCGAGGATCCCGACCTGGCGCATCCCGCCACCGACGAGCTTGCGCGCCCGGTGCGCTCGACGGATGAACTCCCGCGATCCCACCACGACCGATCCGACGGGGCAGGCGAGGCCCTTGGACAGGCAGAACGTGACGCTGTCGGCCGGACCCGACAGGTCCGTGGCCGTGACGCCCGCCTCCCGCTGGCTGACGACGGCATCCCAGAACCGGGCGCCATCGACGTGGAACGGGATCCCGTGCCGGTGCGCGATCTCTGCGACGTCGCGCGTGTACGCCGGGGTCAGTGGCTGGCCCATGGAGTGGGCATGCGTGTTCTCGATCGTGATGAGGCCGGTGATCGGCTCGTGGGCGTCGGTCGGATCGCGGAAGGCGTCCTCGATCGCCGCGAGGTCCATCGTGCCGTCTGGCCGATCCTCGAGCGAGCGGATGCTCGTGCCGACGATGACCGCGTGTCCGGCCGCCTCGTCGATGACGATGTGGTGTTCCCGACCGGCGATGGTCTCGGCGCCGCGGGGCAGGTGCGCCATCTGGGCGACGAGGTTGCCCATCGTGCCGGACGCGACGAAGAGTCCGGCCTCCTTGCCAAGCAGCTCGGCGGCTCGCTCCTCGAGGGCGATGACCGTCGGGTCGTCGCCGAAGACGTCGTCGCCGACCTCGGCCTCGGACATCGCGCGGCGCATCGCCGGCGAGGGCTTGGTGACGGTGTCGCTGCGCAGATCGATCAGGGACATGGGCCGCGAGTATAGGTTCTGAGCGATGCCAGGACCCTAGTCGCGACGGAGCAGCCAGACCCCCAGGACGACGACCGCGACGACCACGCCTGCGATCACGTAGAAGAGTGGCGGGGCCGGCACGATGTACAGATCCATCGCCCCATCCTCGCATGCCGTTTTGGCGACAACCCCACGCTCACCTGCTATGCTCCGCCCTCGCCGCAACTGGACCCGTGGTGTAGCGGCCCAACATGCCAGCCTGTCACGCTGGAGATCGCCGGTTCGAATCCGGTCGGGTCCGCCAATCCCCCGCATTTTCCTACGCCCCGTCCGCCCGCCCGGACGGGGCGTTCCTTATCTGCCGGGCGGCTGGCCCGCACCAGGGCGGCGTTGTCGGCTGTGCGCGCTCGCTCACGCGCCTTGGGGTGCGCTCGCTCTCGTGCTCACCTCCGCCTTGCCCTGGCACGGCCCCGCCGCCCGGCGCGGGACGTGGCTCTTCGATAACCTCGGTGCGCGTGCGTCAGCACACCGTCGATGTGGCCGTTCACGCCTCCGCCTTGCACTGCGACCGGCCCCGCCGCCCGGCATGGGACGTGGCATTTCCTTGGCGGCCGTTGTCGGCGCCTCAGAGGGCCGAGGCGCCCGATTTGGCGGCTCTGTCACAATCCGGCGCGTGAAGCGGGGTCCCACGCTCGTCGTCCTCGGTCTGCTCGCGCTGGCGGTCGCCTTGCCGGTGTCCGGTGGCCAGCTCGGGTTCGGCGCCGGCCCATCCGCGTCGCCGCGGGCGGTCGTCGTGCCGACGGCCGGCCCGAGCGGGTCCGGCGTCCCCCTCCCGACGACCGGTTCGGAGCCGACCCCGCCGCCCTCGACGGGTCCACCGTCGACCCCCACGCCGACGATCACCGACATTCCCATCGTGCCGGTCACGAGCTTCCGCGCCGCGGTCACCTCGACCTCGAAGAAGGAGGTCGCCGCGGTCCTGGCTGGGACCAGCACCCGCTACGAGGCGCTCGAGCTCGTCAAGGGCGAGGCGGACGCGATCCTCGCTGCGCTCGGCGCCGAGCGCCCGAGCGACGCGGCCCGCCTCATCGAGGCCAAGGACGCCGCGAAGCTCGCCAAGGACCTCGGCAAGAACCGCAAGCGCCTGGCCTTCCTGCGAGCCGACGCGATCGGCCCAGGAGTGCGCGCCCTGGCCTGGGGCGGGAAGTCGCTGTTCGGCGTCGGACGGCTGACCGACACCGCCGACTGGACGCTCCGGGCGCAGCTGCCCGACGCGCCGGCCGGCGAGGCCTTTGACGCCTCGACGACGTGGACCCTGTTCGCCGGGGGCGACATCATGCTCGACCGCGGCGTCGCCCAGACGCTCAAGATCAAGGGCAAGGGCGCCGACTTCCCGTTCGACGGCGGGACCGCGGAGATCACGAGCCGCTACTGCTGCTCGTCGTTCGGCTGGAACCTGCCGCGGACCAAGCGGACCGGCGACAAGGGCGCATTCCGCGACCTGGTCGAAGGCGCGGACATCGCGATCGCGAACTTCGAGAACCCCGCCCCGAACAGCTTTCGCTACCACACGTCGGGGACGGTCTTCTCCGCCGATCCCGGCCTCCTCAAGGGCCTGGCCAACGCGGGCATCGACTGGGTCGGGCTGGCCAACAATCACATCGGCGACGCCGGCGGCGCGGGCATCACGCAGACCGTCAAGAACCTCAAGAAGAACGGGATCCTCTCCGGCGGGGCCGGCAAGAACATCACGGCCGCGCGGACGCCGGCCCTCCTCGATGGCGGTGGGGCAAAGGTCGCGATCCTGGCCTACGACACGATCGCCCGGTACTACACGGCCGATGCCGACAGCCCGGGGAGCGCCCGGCTGACCGCGAAGGTCGTCAAGGCGGACGTGAAGAAGGCCCGCGCGGCCGGCGCCGACGTGGTCATCGTGTTCCCGCACTGGGGGACCGAGTACGACCCGACCCCGTTCGCAGGGCAGCAGGCATTGGCCAGGGCGTCGATCGACGCCGGCGCCGACATGGTCATCGGCAACCACGCCCACTGGGCGGCCGCGATGGAGGTCTACGAGGGCAAGCCGATCTGGTACGCGCTCGGCAACTTCGTCTTCGACCAGACGTGGTCGGAGTTGACGATGGAGGGCATCACCCTCGAGCTCACGTTCCGTGGCGCCGAGCTCGTCCAGGCCCGGATGCGGCCGCACATCATCCTCGACAAGGCCCAGCCCAACTTCATGGACCCGGCCGGCAGCGGCAAGGTGGTCATGGGCCAGATCTTCGGAGCGTCGAAGGGCATCCTGCCCTGGTAGCGCGGACCTAGACCACCCCGGCGAACAGGTCCGACTCGGGGATCGCGGACTCGACCGCGGACTCCTTCAGGATGTAGGCCTCGGTCGCCCAGAACTGCCGCCAGCCGTCGAGCCCGAACTTCATGAACGGGCTGTCGTCGGACATCTGGGTGACGTGCTCGTGGAGCGCCTTCCATTTGCGTTCGACGACGTCCGCGATGTCCACCCGCGTCGTGATCGCCTCGTCGGGCACCAGCATCTTGGCCATCCACGCCTCGAACTCCTCGAGCTGCTCGGGCGTGCCGTCCTTCGGCGGCAGCCAGAAGCTCTCGAGGCCCAGTTCCTCCATCTTCTCGTTCATCGCCTTGCGCACGGACGCCGGGATGGCCTGCTCATAGAGCTTCGATGGCGCCCACGGCGCCAGACCGCCCTCCTCGACCGACGGGCCGGTGCCGCCGTGCTCGGGCGCCAGCTGTTCCGGGTACCAGGCCGGGTCGCCGGCGCGCGGGAACGCCCGGACGGCGACATCGTGTGTGCGGATGTGGTCGGGATGGCCGTAGCCGCCGAACTCGTTGTAGGTCGTGACGACGTCGGGCTGGTAGCGGCGCATCAGCCACACGAGACGACGCGCAGCCTCGTCGAGGTCGGCCTGCCAGAACGCGCGCGGGTCGAGGTTGCCCGTCCGACCCATCATGTCCGAGTCCCGGTAGCCCAGGCTCTCCCACTCGGTCACGCCGAGCATGCCCATGGCTCGTTCGAGTTCGCCGGCCCGGATCTCGGCGAGTCGACGGTGGTTGTCGGGCGTGTCCATCGCGGGGACCACGATCTCGCCCTGCTCCCCGCGCGTGCAGGTGACCAGGACGACGCGATGCCCGGCGGCCACGGCCTTGGCCATCGTGCCGCCCGTCCCGATCGTCTCGTCATCGGGGTGGGCATGGACCGTCATCAGCGTCGGCCGATGGGGGGCGGGTGCGGTCGCGGTGGGCTCGGTGGCAGGCTGGTCGGTCATGCCCCTGATGCTAGCGCGGCTCGAGGATGACGACCGGGATGGGCCTCGACGCGCGCTGCCGGTACTCGTCGTAGGTGGGGATGGCCGCCGCGAATCGCTCGTACAGCGGCTCGGCCTCCTGGGGCGTGGCCATGCCGCGCACGGACCGGACGCACCGACGAGCCGATCTCGACCTCGGCGTCGGGCTGCGCCTGCAGGTTGCGCCACCACTTGGGGTCCGCATCGTCGCCGCCGTTGGAGGCGACGACCACCAGGTTCGCGCCGTCTTCGAGGTAGTAGAGGCCGTTGCGCCGTGACTGGCCGGTCGTCCGCCCGACCGTGTGCAGGAACAGCGTCCGAAGCCGGCCGCCCGACGGGTTCGGGACGGCGAGCCTGCCGCCGGACAGCCGCGAGACCGTGTTGTCGAGGGCCCAGATCGCTCGGAAGAACCAGCGCGGCGGGATCATGCCGGGAGCATACGCGGCGCTACCATCCGGACGATGTCTGCCCCTTCCGCCGCCGACGGACCGGTCGCCGGACCATCCTCGCCCGGCCCGCTGGCGGGCCTGCGGGTCGTCGACTGCTCGACGGTCCTCGCGGGCCCGTACTGCACGATGCTCCTCGCGGACCTCGGTGCCGATGTGGTCAAGGTCGAGCCTCCCGAGGGCGACTCCACGCGCGGCTGGGGGCCGCCCTGGGTCGGCGACGCGGCCGCCGGGACGCGGACCGCCGCGTACTTCCTCGCGGTCAACCGCAACAAGCGCAGCATCCGGCTCGACCTCCGGCGAGCGGAGGGGACCGAGGTCCTGCGCCGGCTGCTCGCGCGCAGTGACGTCCTGGTCGAGAACTACCGGACTGGCGATCTCGCGCGATTCGGGTTCGACGACGCCGAGCTCGCGCGCGTCAATCCCGACCTCGTCCACCTTGCCATCTCGGGCTACGGGCCGGACGGGCCGTCCGCCGACCGGCCGGGCTACGACTTCGTCATCCAGGCGACGAGCGGGCTCATGTCGATCACCGGCGCGTCCGACGCCGACGGGGGCGGCCCGATGAAGGTCGGTGTCGCGATCAGCGACGTCGTGTCCGGGATGCTCGGCGCGGTGAGCGTCCTCGCGGCACTCGTGGGCCGGGAGTGGACTCGCGATGCGCCGCGATCCGACGATCCGGGCGGCGGACCGGGAACCGGCCAGAGGATCGACGTCTCGCTGCTCGGCTCCACGCTCGCGTCGCTCGTGAACCAGGCACAGAACGCGTTCGTCGGCGGCGCCGCGCCGCGGCGGCGCGGCAACGCCCACCCGAACATCGTCCCGTACGAGACCTTCGCCACCGCCGACGGGGAGATCGCCATCGCGGTCGGCTCGGAGCGCCAGTGGCCGCGGTTCTGCGCGGCCATCGGGCTCCCGGCGCTCGCCGATGACGCCCGGTTCGCGACCAACGGCGATCGCGTCGAGCATCGCGCGGAGCTCCGTCACCTCCTCGCCGAGCGGCTGGGTCAGCGCTCCAGCGCGGACTGGCTGGGCGCCCTGGAGGCGGCCGAGATCCCGGCGGGGCCGATCCGAGACATCGTCGAGGCGTTCGCCTCACCGGAGGCGGTCGCGCGCGGGATGACGGTGGCGATGACGCATCCGGCCTGGGGCGTCATCCGGCAGGTGGGCGTGCCGTTCGAGCTGTCCCGGACTCCGGCCACCATCCGCACGCCGCCACCCGTGCTCGGCGAAGGGACAGACGCGATCCTCGCGGAGCTCGGCTACGACGCCCAGGCGATCGCGGTGCTGCGCGAGTCTGAGGTCGTCTGATCCTTGCCCTGCGGGGCAGTCAGGTGGAGCGCTTCTCCGGGTCCAGCTTCCACACCCGGTACGAGTAGGCGAAGACGGCGACGAGTCCGACCACCGCGGATCCGAGGACCGCGATGACGACCAGAACCTCGCGGACGCCGAGCACCCCGAGAACGACGAGCACGAGGCCCTCGACGACGAAGAGCCGGCCGCCGATCCGATGGGTCCGGGCCCAGGACAGGTCGCTCGCGAGGGTCCAGGGGGTTCGGATGCCCATGATGTAGTTGGGCCGGACCTTGGGCAGGTAGTTGCCGACCACGACGAGGAGCGCGCCGATGCCGATGAGGATGGGCTGCGTCACGTCGAACACCGCTCCCAGCGCGGCGGCGATGAACATGACGTGCACGGCGCCCATCAGGAGGATCGCGGCGATCCACACGGCGCCGTATGCCTTGGAAGAGCGCTCGAGATTGGCCCGTCGCGGCTCGTATCGCGGGATGACCGCAAGGATGGCCGCCAGCACGGCCGTCAAGACCGGCAGGAAGAAGAGGCCGGTCTCCTTCGGGGCGTAGGCATCGATCTGGCCGTCGATCCCCCAATGCACCGGGACCTGCGCGCCGGCCGGGAGCTGCGTGAAGGTCCAGGCGGAGACCAGGAGCATCGCGGCGATCACGCCGGCGCTGAACAGGATCATCGGTCGGCGGTTCATCGCGGCTCCTTGCGTTCGATCTGGAAGACGTCCATGAGGGCAGCCAGCGCCTCCTCGAGCACGGAGACGTTCAGGTGATAGGTGATCGTCGAGCCGTTCCGGTCGGAGTCGATGAGGTCCGCGTCGCGAAGCACGGCGAAGTGGCCGGACATGGTCGGCCAGGAGAGGTCGAACTGGGCGGCGAGCTCACCCGCGGTCATGTCGCGGTCCCGCAGGAGGGCCAGCACCCGACGCCGGGTCGGGTCGGCGAGGGCCTTGTAGACACGGTTTATTTCGTCATTCTCCTAATTAGGTGATTGCCAAGATAGCGATGCCACCCGCCGGCGTCAAGTGCTCGAGTGCACGTGCAGGGATGCATCGACCGTCGGTCTGATCGCCACGGGCCCCCTGCTAGACTCGGCCCGCTCGAACGGACCCCTTGACCGCTCGATCCTGGAGGCGCAACCCGATGACCGACGACCGCGAGCGCTGGGCCCTGATCCTCGGTGGCTCGTCGGGCATGGGCGAGGCGACCGCGATCACGCTCGCGAAGGCCGGCTACAAGATCATCGGCATCCATCTCGACTTCCGGGCGGCCCTTGCCCACGTCGGCGAGGTCAAGGCGGCGATCGAGGCGGCCGGCTCCGAGGCCCTCTACATCAACATGAACGCGGCCGACGACGAGAAGCGGGCCGCCGCGCTGACCGCCATTCGCGAGCGGTTCGACCGGTCGGTCGCCGAGGGACGGCATCCCTACGTCCGCGTCGTCATGCACTCGCTCGCCTTCGGTTCGCTCGTGCCGTTCCTCGCCGAGGACCCGAAGGCGGCGGTCGACCGCAAGAAGATGGAGATGACCCAGGACGTGATGGCCAACAGCCTCGTCTACTGGGTCCAGGACCTGTGGCACGGAGGGTTCCTCGAGTCCGGCTCGAAGATCTACGCGATGACCTCCGAGGGCTCGACGCGGGTCGTCCCGTCGTACGGGGTCGTGTCGTCGGCGAAGGCGGCGCTCGAGGCGCACATCCGCCAACTGGCCATGGAGCTCGCCCGCCACGGCACGGGCGCCACCGCGAACTGCATCCGGGCGGGCGTGACGGTCACCCCCGCGCTGCTCAAGATCCCCGAGTCGCAGACGATGATCGACATCACGATGAAGCGGAACCCGACGGGGCGCATGACGACGCCGCAGGACGTCGCAAACGCGATCCTCGCGCTCTCGGGCGAGGGGACGGAGTTCATCAACGGCGACATCATCAGCGTCGACGGCGGCGAATTCATCACGGGCTCGTAGGCGCCCGATGGCCGGACGCGTCATCGTCGTCGGCTCGGTCAACGTCGACCAGGTCGTCACCCTCGACCAGATGCCTGCGGCGGGTGAGACCGTCATCGGCGGTCGATACGAACGGCATCCAGGGGGGAAGGGCGGGAACCAGGCGGTCGCGGCCGCGCGCCTCGGCGCCACGGTCGTGTTCATCGGCGCGATCGGTGACGACGATCTCGGGCAGACCGCGCGCGAGGCGCTCGCGACCGAGGGCATCGACCTGACGCGGCTGGTCGTGCTCGACGGGGAACCGACCGGCGTCGCGCTCATCATGGTCGACCGCACCGGTGAGAACCGGATCGCCGTCGCGGGCGGCGCGAACATGGCGCTCGACTCGGTCCAGGTCCGCGACGCGCTCAAGCGGCTGGCCCTGACCAAGGACGATGTCGTCCTGGTCGGCCACGAGATCCGGACCGGCGCCACCCACGAGGCGCTCCGGCTCGGTCGGATCGCGGGCGCGACGACGATCCTCAACCCGGCGCCAGCCGGCGGGCTCGCTCGCCCGACCCTCGACCTGGCCGACATCCTCACGCCGAACCGGGGCGAGCTCGTGACCCTGGCCGGCGGCGAGGGCAAGCCGGGCAAGCTCGCGAAGCGCCTGCTCGACACGCCCGCGGGCGAACGTGCGGTGCTCGTCAGCCTCGGAGCGGAGGGAGCCCTGCTGGTCCGGAAGGCTGGCACGACCGCGATCCCGGCACTCCCCGTCGAAGCGGTGGACACCGTGGGCGCCGGCGATGCGCTCAACGGCGCCCTCGCCGCGGGGCTGGCCGCAGGACAGGATCTCGAGGCTGCCACGCGCCGGGCCGTGGCCGCTGCGAGTCTGGCGGTCACGAAGGCCGGGGCACGCGCAGGGATGCCGACGGCGCCGGAGTTGAAGCGCGCGCTGGCCAAGGCCTGACGGGCAGTCGCCCGGACCGGACTCCGGTCAGCCGACGGCGGACGGTGCTCGTCGCGCGGCGAGGAAGCCGTTGCGTGGCGACAGCAGCAGGGCGACCCCGAAGAGCACGGTCTCGATGAGCACGATCGCCGCGCCGGACGCGACGTTCATGTAGAAGCTGACGTAGAGGCCCACGATCGTGGACACGACCGCGATCCCGACCGCCAGGAGCACGAGCCGGTCGAATCGGATGACCAGCAGCTGGGCGGTCGCGGCCGGCGTGCAGAGCATGGCCACGACGAGGATGATCCCGACGGCCTGGATGCTCACGACGATCGTCACGCCGAGCATGGCCAGGAGCAGGTACTCGAGTCGCGTCACCGGCAGACCGGACGCGGCGGCCCCGGCCGGGTCGAACGTCGCGTAGAGCAGCTCCTTGCGCAGGACCAGCACGACCACGAGCACGACCGCCCCGAGCACCCCGACCTGGACCAGGTCCGCCTCGCTGATCCCGAGCACGTTGCCGAGGAGATAGCCGAAGAGGTCGGTGACGTAGCCGCGAATCGTGCTGAACAGCAGCACGCCGAGCGCGAAGGTCCCGGCGAAGAGCACGCCGACCGCGGTGTCGAAGCGCAGGTTGCCGCGCCGCGACACCACGCCGATCGCCAGCGCTGTCGATACCGCGGCGACCGCCCCGCCGATGTACAGCGGGATCCCGGTGAGATAGGCGATGACGAGCCCCGGGAACGCGGCGTGGCTGACCGCATCGCCGATGAACGCGAGGCCCTTGAGCACGACGAAGGCGCCCATCACCGCGCAGACGATGCCGACGATCAGCGCCGCTACGAGGCCCCGCTGCATGAAGCCGTAGGTCAGCGGATCCACGAGCAGCTCGATCATCGTCGGGCCTCCTCGTGGTAGTGAGGCTCCTTGCCGGACGCCTGGTCGTGGTGGTGGGCGTCATCGAGGATAAGCGTCGCCCCGGCGAGGTCGGGCAGGACGAGCACGTGACCGCCGTACGTCTCCGCGAGCAGGTGCTGGTCGAGGATCAGGTCCTTCGCCGGGCCGACCGCCACGATCCGGCGGTTGACGAGCACGGCGTCCTGGAACCGGTGCGCCGCGCAGGCGAGGTCATGGGTCGTGGCCACGACCGTCTTGCCGGCGCGCGCCTCGGCCTCGAGGACGTCCATGAGCTCCTCCTGCGTCGTGGCGTCGACGCCGGTCACCGGCTCATCGAGGAGGTACAGGTCGGGCGCCGCCGCGAGCGCCCGGGCGAGGAAGACCCGCCGCCGCTGGCCGCCGGACAGCTCCCCGATCTGGCGGTCGCGCTCCGCGGTCATCGCCACGGTCTCCAGCGCGCTTGCCACGGCTGCGTGGTCGGTCTTGCCGGGCCCCCGTCCGATCCCGATCGCCGGATAGCGACCCATCATCACGACCTCCCCGACCGTGACCGGGAAGCTCCAGTCGACCAGCTCCGCCTGCGGCACGTACGCGATCCGTCGTGCCGCGACACCCGGCGGACCGCCGAGGACCTCGACGGTGCCGGCCCGCGGCTGCAGCAGCCCGGCGATGACCTTGAGGAGCGTGCTCTTGCCGGCCCCATTCGGACCGATGATCGCAAGGAGCGAGCCGCGATGGATGGACAGGCCGACGCCATCGAGCGCCGTCCGGTCGCCGTACCCGGCGGTGACGCCATCGAGCCGGACCGCGTCGTCGATCGCTATCGCAGGGCCTCCACGATGCTCGTCACGTTCCAGCGCATCATCCCCAGGTACGTGTCGGCCGGGGCCGGGCCGAGGGCATCGTTATACAGGGTCGTGACGACCGTCGCGATGCCGGCCTCCCGAGCGAGCGTCTCGGCCAGCGCCGGACTGAACTGGGCCTCGCTGAACACGGCCTTGACGCCCGCCGCCTTGACGGCGTCGATGAGGGCCGCGAGCTCGTGCGCGGACGGCTCCTGCCCGGGATTCGCGAGGACCACCCCGACCAACTCGAAGCCGTAGTGGCGCGCGAAGTACGGGAACGCGTCGTGGAACGTCACGAGCTTTCGACTCGGCGGCGGGATCGTGTCGACCGCGGCCAGCGTTTCGCGGTCCATCGCCTCGATCGCGGCTCGGTAGGCCGCCGCGTTGTCACGGTAGGTCGCCGCCCCTGGCGGATCGATCGCCGCGAGCGCGGCTTCGATGGCCGGCAGATAGCCGGAGACGACCAGGCTCGGATCGAGCCAGAAGTGCGGGTTCGGCTCGCCGTCCACGACGATGGGCGGGATCTTCTCCCCGAGGATGAGTCGCGGCGCGTCATTGCCGTTCGCCTCGACGAGACCGTCGAGGAAGTCGTCGAGGCCCACCCCGTTGGACACGATGAGATCGGCACCGTCGAGCGCCCGGGCGTCGTCCGGCTTGGGCTCGTAGTCCTCGGGACCGACGCCGGCCGGGATGATCGAGCGGACGGCGACCCGGTCGCCACCGACGTTCGCGACGATGTCGGCGAAGACCGTCGTGGTCGCCACGACCTGGAGGGAGCTGTCGTCGGGCGACCGGGAGGGTCCGGTCGAGCAGGCCGCGACGACGAGGATCGCCACCGCGAGCATGGTCGCGATCGACCGCGGTCGGTCGGGCCGTGCATTGATATCGAGTCTCATCCCTCGTCGCGGTCGGATCGTCACGGCAGTCATCGGTCGATCGAGGGTCAGGCGCTGCGCCGCGAGCCCGCGGCGGCGATCGCCTGGCAGGCCGGGCACACCCCGAAGAGCTCGAGACGGTGTTCGTCGACGCGGAACCCGGTCCGCCGGGCGACCTCGCGGACCACCGACCGAAGGCCGGCGTCCGGGATCTCGGCGGTCCGCCCGCATTCCGAGCACACGACGTGGTGGTGGTGGCTCGTCGCACACCCGACGTAGGCATGCTCGCCGCTCGGCAGGTCCAGGCGCTCGACGACGCCGAGCTCCGAGAGGACCTCGAGCGTGCGGAAGATGGTGGCCCGACCGATCGGCAGCCGGCGTGCTCGCGCGGCATCCACCAGCTCGGCGGCCGTGAAGTGCCCGGTCCGGTCGGCGATGAGCTGGGCGACGGCCCGACGCGGCTCGGTCAGGCGGTACCCGGCGCGATCGAGTGCGAGGACCAGCGGCTCGGCATCTCCCATGCGATGGACGATAGCACGAATCGCGCCTTATCGCGACTGAGTCTCAATAGAGGTCCATGCAGGACCAGCCAGGATCCACCGCTCCACCGCTCGATGCACCGAACGTACGTCGTCCCGCCGGGACCTTCGGCCCGGGGTGCGGCGGTGTCCCGGCGCGCCACACTCCGCTCGATGGCCATGAATCCCCTGCGCGGTGCATCGGCGTCACTCCGACGGAGCTGGCGTGGGTTGCCGCGCCCGCAATTGCCGGGCGGCTCGAAGCCGCCGCGCACGCCGAGCTACGGCATCGGCGATCGCGACGCGCACGTCTTCAACTGCCCGGTCTGCGCGCGCCCGCTGCCCGATGGCACGTGGGAGTGCCCCGGCTGCAGCACCCACCTGATCTTCGGCGTCACGTTCCGGCGCGCGGGCGGCCTTCTCGCGTTCGGTGCGGTCGTCGGGATCCTGTTCGGTGGACTGGCGATGTCGGTCGCGATCGGCCTGGGCCTGCCGACCGGCACGACCGCGGGGAACGGCATCATCGGGAACCCGACGAACCCCGGCGGCAGTCCGAAGGCGAGCCTCGCCCCCGGCGCCGCGCCGGTGGTCGTCGCGCCGAAGGCCGCGCTCGCGGCCATGCGCCAGATCGCGCTCCTCGACGAGCGGATGGCCGCCGACGGCGCGACGCTGAAGGCCGCCGTGAAGGCGAACCGCACGGGCGACATCGCACGCGCGCTGCGAGCCCTCGGTGCCGACGCGTCGGTCGGTGCGAAATACCTTACCGGTCTCGGCACCTGGCCCGACGCCGCGGAGATCGCGGTCTCCCGTGAGGCCTTCTACGCATCGGTCGCCTCGACGTCCCGAGCGGGCCTGGCGAAGTCCCTGTCGAACAAGAAGGGCTACAAGGCGTCGGGCAAGGCGGTGCTGACCGTGCTCAAGAAGATGCCCAAGCTCGATGCCGCCGCGCGCGAGCTCGCCGTCACGGCCGGCGCTGACCTGCCGGTCGTCGACCTCAGCGCGATCAAGTAGCGCTCGGTCAGGGCACGCCGGCCGGCGGGGCCGCCGAGACCGTCGCGTAGCCCGTCAGCTCCACGTAGGCCTCCCCCGCGACGTCGTCGCCATCGTGCGTGGCCGTCGACCCGCTGCGACCCCTCCCAGTAGATGACGCCCGTCGACGCGCGCGTATCGAGCTCCTGCGCGGCGACCGTCGGCGTGAGCCCGATGACGAGGTCCTCGGACGGGATCTCGATGCGCCATCCGGCCGGATAGACGGCCCCTGACGTCGGGCTCCGCCACTCCTCGGTCACCGTGACCGAGAACGCGTCCCCCGCGAGGTGCGTGGCCTGCCCCTGGCCGTCGACCAGCGTCCCGTAGACGAGCGGATAGCTGCCGTCGGCGTCGCGGACGAGCGAGAGCGTGAGATCGGTCCCGTCCGCGAGGTTCACCGCAAACCAGTCCCAGCCGCCGCCGCCCACCGAGATGAAGTCGCCCCACTGGTGGTCGAACCACGCCTCGCCGTCGACGTCGAGCGATCGGCCGTCGAGGGCGAGGGTGCCCGAGGCCGTCATCGCCGTCCGCGAGTAGTAGTACGAGCCGCCGCCAGCCCCGAAGTCGATCCAGCCGTCGCGGTCGTGGAGTGCGGGCGGCTTGGTCGCCTGGAGCGCAAGGTCGAGAGCCAGGCCGCCGGGGACGCCCGCCGCCGCGGCCTCGTCGGGCGCGAGGGCCGCGGCAAGGTGGTCGGATCCGTTCGTGCCCCGCATCGACCAGGGCGGTCGGCCAGCGGTCTCCGGTCGCGTCGGGTCCAGCCCCGAGAGCGAGAGGTCGAAGCCGACGGGCTCGCCCGTCGTGCTGCCTGGCGAGCGGTCCACCTGCGGCCCGACCTCCAGGCGCTGCGCATACGCGAACCGGTCGCCAGTCTCGTCGGTCACGGCCAGGTGCGAGGCCCAGGAGGTCGGGAAGGCGCCCCGCTCGGCGCGGAAGATGACGTACTCGAAGCCGTAGCGACCGCCGCCCGCGTCGCGCAGGTGGCCCGTGTAGTACCACCACTCGGTCAGGCGATCGTGCGGCCCATCGTCCCGGGGCAGGACCACGGGGAGCGGATCGGCGACCACCACGGGCGACGCGGTCGGTGCCGGCGCGGACGGCCTCGGCGCGGTCGGATTCGCCAGGATCGGCGCACCAGCCGTGCATCCCGCGACCACCGCCGTGACGAGCACGAGCGCGAGCGGCCGCCTCATCGGGCCGCCGCCTCCACTTCGGCCTCGGACGCTGGGAGCCGGTTCCCGACGAGCCGTTCCAGCGCCGCGGGCATCCACCAGTTCCAGCGCCCGAGGAGGCGCATCGTGGCCGGCACCAGCAGCGCCCGAACGATCGTGGCGTCGAGCGCGACCGCGATGGCCATCCCGATCCCCAGGGCCTTGATGAGCACGATGTCGGCGAAGGCGAACGACCCGGCGACCAGCACGACGATGAGCGCCGCCGACGTCACGATCCGGCCGCTCCGCTCGAGGCCGCTCGCGACGGCTTCGGTGTTGTCACCGGTCCGGTCCCAGACCTCCTTCATCCGCGTGAGGAGGAAGACCTCGTAGTCCATCGAGAGCCCGAACAGGACGCAGAAGAGGATGACCGGCTGGGTGGTCTCGACGAACCCGAGTGGCTGGAAGCCGAGGAGGGCCGAGAGGTTGCCGTCCTGGAAGATCCAGACGAGGGCACCGAAGCTCGCCACGATCGAGAGCGTGTTCATGACGAGCGCCTTGGCCGGAAGGATGACCGAGCGCAGCAGCACGAACAGGATGAGATAGGTCGTGATGATGATGAACACGGCGGTCCGCGGGAAGTCCGCCGCGACACGGTCGACGACGTCGGCGACGTCCGCCGCGCCGCCACCGACCAGCACGACTGTCCCGTTCGGCGGGGCGAGCAGGCCGGTGGGATCGCGGAGGTCCGCGACCAGCGATCGACCCTCGTCGCGGTTCGGCCCGAATGGCGTGTAGAGCGTGAACGCGGTCACGGCCCCGTTCGTGGTGGCGGCCAGTGTCTGCGCCACGTACCGGTCGCGTGGCCCGTTCGGGTCGGCATAGAGGAGCTCGTATTGCGCCAGATTCAGGCGCGGGTCCACGTCGACCAGGCCCTCCACGCGCACGATCCGTGGATCCGCCGACAGGCGGCGCGAGTAGTCGAAGAGCGCGGCAAGTTGATCGGGCTCCGTCGCCGCGGCCGGCGTCCGGATCGCGAGGACCAGCGGCGCGAACTCGCCCTCCCCGAACTCGGCGCGGAGACGGTCGAACGCGGCGCGCGACGGGACTTCCGGCGGCAGGATCGAGGAATCCGGCGCGTTGAACCGGACGTGCAGGAACGGCGACCCGAGGACCAGCAGGAAGGCCAGCGTCGGCACCAGCACCGCCACCGGGCGGCGCATGACCCGGCGAGCGAGCCTCGACCACGGTCCGTCGGCGGCGGCCTGGGCGCGGACACGACGGATGCTGAACCGGTCGATCCGCTCGCCGACGATGGCCAGGACCGCGGGCAGGAGGGTGAGCGCCGACATCACAGCAAGCCCGACGACGATCGCCCCTGCGATCCCGACCGAGCGCAGGATCATGAACTCGAACAGGACCAGCCCGAGCAGGCCGAGCAGGACGGTCAGCCCGCTGAAGAACACCGCCCGCCCGGCCGTCGCGACCGTCACGCGCACCGCGTCGGGCACGCGCGCGGGACCCGGCGGTCGGAGCGCCAGCTCCTCGCGGAAGCGGCTGGTCATGAGCAGCGAGTAGTCGACGCCGAGCCCGAGACCCAGCAACGTGGCGAGGTTGAGTACGAAGATGCTCATCGGGGTGGCCGAGGCGACCAGGAAGATCGCCGCCAACGCGACGAGGACCGCGGTCCCCCCGACGATGAGCGGCACGCCCGCAGCGACCACCGAGCCGAACACCAGCAACAGCGCCAGCGCCGCCAACGGCAGGGAGATGATCTCGCTGCGCTGGAGGTCGGACTCGGACACGGTCTGGACGTCTCCGTAGAACGCCGGGCCACCGGCGAGCTCGACGGTCAGGCCGGGAGCGTCGTGCAGGCGCTCGCGCAGGATCGGCAGGGCGTCCGGCGAGTCGTCGGGCGGGAGGTCGAGGAACACGATGTCGTAGGCGGTGTGCCGGTCGGCCGAGACCTGCCGCGGCGACAGGAGATGCGACACGACACGGGCCACGTGCGGGGCGTCATCGATGTCGGCGATTGCCGTCGCCGCGGCGGTCTCGAAGGCCTGCGAGCCGACCTCGAGGGTCGGGCTGCTGAAGACGACCACGAGCGCCGAGGGCGGGCTGCCGAGCTCGGCCTCGAGCAGGGACTTCGCCCGTGCCGACTCGAGGTCGTCGAGGATGAACCCGCCGGCGCTCAACTGCCCGGGGACCTGCGGCGCGAGCGGGAGCGCGGCGAGGACGACGAGGACCCATGCCCCGACGACCCACCACGCGCGGCGCGCGACGAACCGGCCGAGTCGATCGAATGGGGTCACGGCGCCATCGTAGTCGCGGACGCCGGAATCGACGGGGGCCGGTCAGCCCCAGCGGCGGCACCCTCATCTGCTAGCATCGCGCTGTCCACCAGGGTCGACCGCGTGAGGGCTCCGTGCAGTTCTTCCTCGTCTGGTTCCAGGAGCCGATCCCCTTCGGCATCTCCGCCGGCATCGTGATCCTGATGCTCGGGATCGTGCTCAAGTCGGCCCTCTCGACGGAAGGCGGATCCCGCTGGGTCCGGGCTGTCACCAACCCGAACGCGCGCTTCCTGTTCGGATTCCTGTTCGTCGCCTGGGCAGTCGTATTCGGGATCGGCCTGCAGCTGGTCCCGCACGAGGGAGCCGGTTCGCCCTACGGCGCGCTGGGGCTGATCGCGCTCTTCAGCGGCTTCTTCATCATGATGGGCTTCATCTGGGCCGTGATCGGCGAGTAGCCCGCACGCCCGTCACGAGGACGGCTGCCGCGCGCGACGCGCGCTGTTCTGACTGAGGCATGGACCCGGACCGGACCTTCGGGCTATCATCGGCCGACTTGCAGACTGCATAGACTTTATGCGTCTCAGGTCTCGCTCGAACTTCCGGAGGCCAGCCCGCGTGGACGCCCACGAGATCAAGTCAGCCGTCGCGCACCAGGATGCGGCTCGCGCCGCAGCCGAGCTGCCGTTCGTCAACCTCGCCGACCCGGCCCGGGTGCTCGGCGCGGACGGCCTGCCCGCCGTGAGCCGACGCGCCTCGATCTGGGCCGACATCCCCGATGAGCAGTGGAACGACTGGCGCTGGCAGCTCAGCCACCGGGTCAACGACCTCGAGGAGATCGCGGCGGTCCTGAACCTGACCGACGACGAGCGTGAGGGCCTCTCGGCGCCGGACAAGTTCCGCGTCGACATCACGCCGTACTTCATCAGCCTGATCGACCCCGACGACCCGAACGACCCGATCCGACGCCAGGTCATCCCGACCGGCCGCGAGCAGCAGGCCTTCACCGCGATGATGGAGGACTCGCTCGCCGAGGACCGCCACTCCCCGGTGCCGGGCCTCGTCCATCGCTATCCGGACCGCGTGCTGATGCTCGTGACGACGCAGTGCGCCAGCTACTGCCGCTACTGCACGCGCTCGCGCATCGTCGGCGACCCCACCCAGAATTTCAACAGCCGCGATCACGAGGCGCAGCTCGAGTACCTGCGCCGGACCCCGCAGGTCCGCGACGTGCTCATCTCCGGCGGAGACGGCCTGACCCTGGCCCCCAAGCTGTTCGAGAAGATCCTGCGCGGGCTCCGCGAGATCCCGCACATCGAGATCATCCGGATCGGGAGCCGCGTGCCGGTGTTCCTGCCCCAGCGCATCGACGACGAGCTCTGCGAGATGCTCGCGAAGTACCACCCGCTGTGGATCAACCTGCACTTCAACCATCCCAACGAGATCACGCCCGAGGTCTCGCGCGCGGTCGACAAGCTGACGCGGGCCGGCCTCCCGGTCGGCAACCAGAGCGTGCTCCTCGCGGGCGTCAACGACTGCGTCCACATCCAGCGCAGCCTGGTCCACAAGCTCGTCGCCAACCGGATCCGGCCGTACTACCTGTACCAGTGCGACCTCGTCGAGGGGTCCGGGCACTTCCGGACGCCGGTCGGCAAGGGCCTCGAGATCATGGAGGGCCTGCGCGGGCACACGTCGGGCTACGCGGTCCCGACCTTCGTGATCGATGCGCCCGGCGGCGGCGGAAAGATCCCGGTGATGCCGAACTACCTGATCTCGTACAGCGACCACAAGGTCGTGCTGCGCAACTACGAGGGCTACATCACGACCTACGAGGAGCCCGAGACGTACCAGCGCCACGACTCGTCGGCGTGCACGTACTGCCAGCACGAGCGCCCCGAGGCGGGACAGTCCGGCGTCCTCGGCTTGCTCGAGGGCGAGCGGATGTGGATCGAGCCGAAGGGGTTCTCAGAGGTCCACACGCGCGGCAACACCGAGGCCCACAGGCTCCAGGATCCGTCGAAGTGGGTGCCGTTCGGCGTCGGCGCGATCGAGGGGACCGTGGGGTCGGCGCTGCCTGTCCTCGAGGCCGGGGACGTTGTCGCCGAGGGATCGGCGAATGGCGCCGGCGATGCCCCGTCGTACGGTCCCGGCGAGGAGCCTCGGCCGCGCGAGGGCGAGCCGACGGCGTCCGCCCACGGAGAGCTGCTCTAGCCCTGGTCCGCGTCCCCATCGCGAGCGGCCGTCCTCCGGTAGTCTCCGGCCATGCGACGCCCGATCTTCTTCGGCTGGGTCATCGTGGTGGTCACCGCGGTGGTCCTCCTCGCGACCGCCGGCGTCCGCGCCGCGCCCGGAGCGTTCCTGCTCTCGATGCAGGACGAGCCCGGTTGGTCGACGAGCGCCCTGAGCTTCGCGGCCGCGGTCGGGCTGCTCACCTACGGGCTCGCCGGGCCGGTCTCGGGCCGGCTGATGGCCTCGTTCGGCATCCGCGGCGTCACGATGCTGAGCCTCCTCGTGACCGCCGGCGGGCTGATCTTCTCGGGGTTCGCCCGCGAGATCTGGCAGGTGACGGTCTTCTTCGGGTTCCTCTCCGGGCTCGGCAGCGGCCTGGTCGCGAGCGTCCTCGGGCCGACGATCGCCAACCGCTGGTTCATCAAGGACCGTGGGCTCGTCGTCGGCGTGTTCGGCGCCAGCGTCAGCGCCGGTCAGCTCATCTTCTTCCCGTTCCTCACGACCCTGGCGGTCACGTCCGGCTGGCGGGCGGGGGCGATCGTCATGGCGGCCATCGCGCTGCTCCTGCTGATCCCGGTCTTCCTCTGGCTCCGGGACGATCCGTCTGACGTCGGCGCGCTGCCACGCGGCGCCGAGGCGGGGACCGCCGTCGCGCCGGCCCCCAGACCGGACCCGGGTGTCATGCGTCGAGCGGTCCGATCCTCCGACTTCTGGTTCCTGGCCTCCACGTTCTTCGTGTGCGGGGCGACCTCCAACGGCCTGATCGGCCAGCACTTCATCAGCCATGCCGTCGACCACGGGTTCACCGCCCCGGCCGCGGCGGGCGCCCTGGCGGTCATGGGCGCGTTCAACTTCGTCGGGACGATCGCCTCGGGATGGCTGACCGACCGTCGCGACCCGCGCAAGCTGCTGCTGATCTACTACGGCTTCCGCGGCGTCAGCCTGCTGTTCCTGCCGTTCGTCCACGACTCGGCCGGGATCATGGCGTTCAGCATCCTGTTCGGCCTCGACTACATCGCGACCGTCCCGCCGACCGTCGCCCTCGTCGCCGACGCGTTCGGCCGGCAGAACGTCGGGATCGTGTACGGCTGGGTCTTCGCGGCGCACCAGCTCGGCGCGGCCGTATCCGCGTTCGTCGCGGGGATCGTCCGCGAGAACGTCGGCGACTACGCCGCGGCGTTCGTGGCCGCCGGATGGATCGCGATCATCGCCGGGTTCGCCGCGCTGGCGATCCGCCGGCGGGTGCCGTCGGTCGACCCAGCTCCGGCGGGCGTGATGTGAGCAAGCGCAAGCGCAAGTCGCTCGGCCGGGCCATGGGCGCGGCGATCGTCGGGTTCGACTACCAGGTCTTCCGCTCGACCAAGCCACCGCCCGAACTGGTCGAGCAGGGCAAGCCGATCGCCCCGGTCCCGGCCGCCGACGGTGGCCGGATCAGCATCGACCTGCCCGAGGCACGCGCGAACGTCGGCGAGGATGGCGAGGAACGCGAAGACGCACCGTCGGCCTCCGGCGACGACCCGACCGACTCGGACGCCGGCGACGAGCGACCCGATGCCTAGCTCGCCGACGCCACCAGGCTGAGCGCGCGGGCCAGTTGCGGGTCGTCGATCGTGTCGATGGCGGCCGGGGTCAGGTCGCGGATCTGGTCGGGCGTCATCGGAACGACGTCGCTGGCGCGCTCGACGACGACGTCGGGCGCGATGCCCTCGTGCCAGATGCGCCGGCCCTTGGGCGTGAGCCACTCGACCGTCCCGATCCGGAGCGCCGAGCCGTCGCTCAACTCGAACTCCCCGAGCACCGTGCCGGTCCCGAACGTCCCGACGCCCTCGATCGTGGCACGGCCGGCATCCTGCAGCGCACCGGAGAGGATCTCGGCGGAGCTGGCGGTCCCCTGGTCGACGAGCACGACGAGCGGCAGGTCCAGCGCGACTCCGTCCGGTGAGACGGGATGGTGCGTCTCCTTGCCGTCGGCATCGCGTTCGATATAGACCTCGCCCGATCCGATGAACTGGCTCGCGATCCCGACGGCCTCGTTGACGAAGCCCCCCGGATTCCCGCGCAGGTCGAGGACCAGGCGATCGGCGCCCGCCGCCTTGATCGCTTTGAGGGCGATGACGACATCGTCCGCGGAGCCGTTGGAGAACGAGTCGAGGCGGAGCAGCGCCGTGCGGCTGCCGGGCACCATCGCCCACGACACCGACTCGATCGGCACGTCGGCTCGGGTGATCGTGTACGTCCGCTCCTTGCCCTCGATGCCGGCCTGGACCGTCAGCTCGACCGATGACCCGGCCTCGCCCCGGATCCAGCCCGCCACCTCGTCGAGGTCATGCCCGGTCGTGGCCTTGCCGTCGACGCGCTCGATGATGTCGCCCGTGAGCACGCCTGCCTTCTCGGCCGGGCTGTCCTTGAAGACCCCGACCACGAGTGGGCGGCCGTCCTCGGCCGGGTCGATGCGGATCCCGATCCCGACGTAGGAGCCGGACAGCTCGTCACTTCGGGCCTTGCGCTCCTCGGGTGTCAGGAACGAGGTGTGGCCGGTGTCGCCGACCGCCTCGGTCAGGCCGTCGATGGCGCCGTAGGCGAGGGCCCGGTCGTCGAGCTCCGAGCGCCCGACATACTCGCGATGGATCGTGTCCCACGCCTCGCGGATCAGTCCGAACTCCGCCGCGGCTGTTTCCGGGGAAGCATCCGAGCCGCTCGTGCCGGCTCCGGGGAGCGGCGCGAGACGCCCTACGCCGATCCCGACGGTGAAGGTCGCGATGAGCGCGATCGCAACGACTGCCGATCTGACCCAGCCACGGCGGGAGCCGGATTGACTCGGTCGCGGCGTGGCGATCACGGGGCCCGTCGCCGGCGGTGCCAGCGCGGGCGCCACGGTTTCGGCGGTGGGATTCGGCGGGTCTTGATCAGGGTTGATGGGAGGCTGCATCGCGCAAGCATGACGCGAGACGGTGAGCACCGGGTATCGGGACGATGAAGGTTCGTTCGCCGGAGGCGACGGGGCACGCCGCGACCGATTCCGGCGGGGTCAGTGTGTGACGCAATCCGACCGGCCTCGTGATAGTCTGCGGACCCCGATACCCCAGTGAACCAGTCGGAGATCCCCGGACCCGTGACCGACGCTCCCGTGACCGATCGTTCGACGCCGTCTGTCGGCCTCGGACCGCTGCGCGCCGCGCCAGCCGGCCTGCCCGACCCGAACATCGTCCCGCCCGCGGTGGCGGAGGCCGGGGACCCGTTCACCTCCGTCCGCGTCATCGATCTCCTCGCACGGATCCCACGCGGGCAGCCGGTCCGCGTGGCGGACATCGCTGACCGCCTCAACGCGACGTATCTCGACTGGATCTTCCCGTCGCCGGTCGTCGCGGCGGTCGTCGTCCAACTCGCCTCGAACTGGATGGCGGACTACCGGAACGGTGCCGGTTTCGAGATCGAGGACGGGCCCTATGGCGCGTCGCTCACCATCGAGGACTCCTCGAGGGTCGATCCGTGGATCGTCCGGCAGGCGCAGCGCGAGGCCGCGTCCTGTACCGAGCGGCTCGCGGAGTTCAGCCGGCGCGATCGACTCACCACCGGCGGCTGACCCGAGCCGCGACACCACTCACGACGTCATCGCAGAGATCGATGCCCCCGGAGCGGGCCAAGCACAAGGGAGGGGAACGACCCACGACCGATCAGGGCTACGCCAGCGCCGCCCGCACAGCGGGCCGAAGCACTAAAGGCGTCTGAAGCTGCCGGAGACCGGGCCTAAAGGTCGATCGCGACGAAATCTGGGCACGTTCCAGATGTGGCGCGAAACGGCCCCGCGATAGTCTCGGTCGAGACCGGGGCGAACGGCAGGTTCTCATCGTCACCCGCCAGGGACGGACGCCCGCCCCCGGAGCGGGCCAAGCAACAGGAAGGGGAGAGACCCATGACCGACCAGGGCTATGCCAGCGCCGACACGCTGGTCGACGCGACCTGGGCGCAGTCCCATCTCGACGACCCGGCGGTGCGCTTCGTCGAGGTCGACGTGGACACCACCGCCTACGAGCAGAGCCACATCCCGGGCGCGGTGGGCTGGGACTGGACCAGCCAGCTGGCCGACGGCATCCGCCGCGACATCGCCTCGCGCGAGGACTTCAGCGCGCTCCTCCAGCACTCGGGCATCGGCCCGGACACCACGATCGTCCTCTACGGCGACAACAACAACTGGTTCGCGGCGTGGGCCTACTGGCAGCTCAAGCTGTACGGCCACCGCGACGTGCGGATCCTCAACGGCGGGCGCAAGTACTGGCTCGACCAAGGCCTGCCCCTGACCGTCGACGCGCCCGGCCACGCCGCGACGAGCTACCAGCTGCCCGAGCCCGACTTCGCCCTGCGCGCCTACCGCGACGACATCCTGCCGCGCCTGGGCGACGAGGGCCTTGCCCTCGTCGACGTGCGCAGCCCGGCCGAGTTCGCGGGCGAGATCATCGCCCCGCCCGGCATGGCCGAGACCGCCCAGCGCCCCGGTCACATCCCGGGCGCGGCCTCGGTGCCCTGGGCCCAGACCGTGCGCGAGGACGGCACCTTCAAGTCGGCCGACGAGCTGGCCGCTCTGTACGAGGCCAAGGGCGTGACCCCCGACAAGGACGTCATCGCCTACTGCCGCATCGGCGAGCGCTCGAGCCACACCTGGTTCGTGCTGCACGAGCTGCTGGGCTACAAGCGCGTGCGCAACTACGACGGCAGCTGGACCGAGTGGGGCAGCCTCATCGGGGTGCCCATCGAGAAGCCCGCCGCCGTCGCCGTGAGCTAGAGGAAGCCCGGGTTCGGTAGGAGCCGGAGCGGGTCGACGAGGTCCGGATCGCTGGCGCACCACTGGTCGCGATCGGCGATCCGGATCTTCGCGTCCAGGAGGACGGGCACGACCGGGTGTGGGCCCGGCACGCAGCCCATCAGCCGTTCGCCGCCAGGGGCTGCCGCGTGCCACGCCCCGATCGCCGCGCGCACCGGATCGCCGGCCGGGTCGATCGAGACGTGGTCGAGCCACCGCCCAGGCGCGCGCCGGGCCCGCCGAGCCCAGCCGGCTGCAACCACCGACCCATCGTCGCGCACGACGAACCCGGCGCCGTCCGGCAGGCTCGCGTAGTGCTCGAAGTCCACTGTTCGATCGACGCCGGTCCACTCGAGCGAGTGACGGACGGTCTCCTCGATCGAGGCCGGCTCCCACTCGATCCGGTCTGGCCTGCGGCCCAGCGAGGCCACGTCGCCGACGAGATACAACAACGGCCACCACGGCCGCATCCCCGAGCGGATGTAGATTCCGAGCGCGCGCTCGTCGGCAGAGCTGAACGTCATGCGGGCGGACGCGCCGTCGAGGGCGGCGTCGAGCAACAGGCGCCCGGCGCCGCGCTCATGGCTCTTCGGATCGACGAAGAGGTCGGTCAGGAAGCGGGCCGGCCCGACGTCGACGGCGCCCGCGAACCCGACCACCTCGCCCGCGACCTCGGCCACCGGGACCCGCGCCCGCCGCACGAGGTGCTCGAGGTACGGCCAGCCTGGAAGGTCCGGCCAGTCGATCGGCTCGTCGTTCGCCTGGAGGACCGCGGCGATCGCCGGGATGTCGGCCGCGACGGCCGCATGGATCGTGGTCATCCGGTCGCGCGTGCCGGTCGACCGTGGCGGGCCATCGTCTCGAGCAGCCGGTCGTGCGGAAGGGCGTGCGCCGTCACCCCGTCGCGCCCGACCATCGTCGTGGCGGCCACGAGGGCGTTGACGATCGCCTCCTCGGTCGCCTCGATCGTGGCATCGAACAGCGGATCGATCGCGCGGTCCGCGACCATCCGGAGCGCGATGGTCGGATCGCCACGCTCGGCCGATGGCGCGGGCAGCCCCCGGTTGCCGGTCGCCCAGGCCAGGAACAGATCACCCGAGTAGTTGCCGCCGGTGCTCCCCACCCGTGCCAGGCCGAGGCCGGCGCGCTGGGCGAGACGCGTGCATTGGTGCGGCAGCAGCGGCGCGTCGGTGGCGACCAGGATGATGATCGAGCCGGTCTCGCGACGTGCGCCGCCCGGACTCCCGAGCACCGCCGGCACGGCGGTCGCAGCCGCGCTGGCACGCGCCGCGTCGATCGCATCGGACTGGTCGTGGGCGGACGGCAGGTCGGACTTGGGGATCGCCTCGCCCACCGGCACGCCGTCGACGCGCAGCCACTCCCTCCGCCCGTAGTTGGCCTGGACCAGGACACCGACCGTCCAGCCGCCTTCCTCTGGCTCGATCACGCGCGACGCCGTCCCGATGCCGCCCTTGAACTCGTGGCAGATCATCCCAGTGCCGCCGCCGACGCCGCCCTCCGCGACCGGGCCGCCCGTGGCGCTCGCGATCGCGGAGTGGACGTGTTCCGGTCGCACGTGGAACCCGTTGACGTCGTTCAGGCCGCCGTCCCAGGTCTCGCCCACCACCGGCAGCGACCAGAACGTCAGGCCGTCCGACACGGCGCCGATCGCCTCGGCGATGAGCGCGTCGTGAACCACCCCGACGCTGTGCGTGTTCGTCAGCCCGACGACGCCGCCGAGCTGCCCCGACTCGCGGATCCACTCGAGCCCGGTGAGCTCGCCGTTGCCATTCAATCGATGACAGCCCGCGAACACCGGCTCCGACCAAGGGTTGCCGTCGTGCGGGACGACGACCGTGACGCCGGTCCGCACCGGCCCGCGACCGACGTCGAGCTGGCCCTCTCCCTCGATGAGGGTCGTGTGCCCGACGCGGACGCCCGCGACGTCCGTGATGGCGTTGTGGACGCCCGGACGTCCGCGTCCGATGACGATGCCGAGATCGCGCGTGCGCATCCGGGGATGCTAGCCGCGTTCCCGGCACCCGGCGGTGACGTTCCCGCCAGCGGCCGTATCATCCCGCCGTGATCCCCACGCCCCGTGACAAGGCCTCGCTCCGGCTCCGGCGGCTGCCCGACCGGCTCGCGGCGATGCGCGCCATCGACGTGGCCGAATCGTTCGTCGACCTGCCCGGTCTGGCCCTGCTCGAGAGCGCACGGCCCGGTCGCAATGCACGTTGGACCTACCTCACCGCGGACCCGATCGCGGTTCTGGAGGCGCCCGCCGCAGGGCACGACCCGTTCGCCGTCGCCCGCAGGCTCGTGGCGCGGCTGGACCGGACCGTCGTCGTGCCGGCCGACGCCCCGCGGTTCACCGGCGGGCTCGTGGGCTTCCTCGGCTACGACCTCGGGCACGCGCTGGAGCGCCTGCCCGGCGATCGCCGTCGACGACCAGGGTCTCCCGCTGCTGCGACTCGCGCTGCACGACTGGGTCGTCGCCTGGGATCGGCGGACCGGTCATGCCTGGCTCGGCGGTCGCGCGCTCGACGGCGACTCGCGCCGGCTGGCACGCCGGCTCGATGACGTCCACGCCCGCCTGACCGATGGCGGGCGGAGGGCCGCTTCGGGCGCGAGCGCGAACGCAGGGTCCGGGCGCTCGGGTCTCGAGGGCAACGCGCCCCACGGCGCTCCGCTCGTCTTCCGCTCGCACGTGTCGCGCGCCCGGTACGAGGCCGGCGTCGAGGCGGTCCGCGAGCACATCGCGCGCGGCGACATCTACCAGGCCAACCTGACCCGGCGCCTCGAGACGCCGTTCGACGACGAGCCGTGGGAGTGGTACCGGCGCCTGCGGACCGGTGACCCCTCGCTCTTCTCGGCCTACCTGGACCTAGGTGCGAGCCAGCTGACCGGGCGCCCGCGAGCGCTCCTGTCCGCGTCGCCCGAGCCGTTCCTCGCCGTCGACGCCGCCGGGAACGTGGCGAGCGATCCGATCAAGGGCACCCGACCGCGCGGCCGCACCCGCCACGAGGACCGCGCGCTGGCCCGGGAGCTCCTGGAGAGCGCCAAGGACCGCGCCGAGAACGTGATGATCGTCGACGTCCTCCGAAACGACCTGGGTCGGGTCTGCCGTCCCGGCACGGTGCGCGTCCCTCGGCTGTGCCGTCTCGAGCGCACGGCAACGGTCCAGCACCTCGTCTCGACCGTGACCGGGCGCCTGATGCCCGGCCTGGACGCCTTCGACCTCCTTGCGGCCTCCTTCCCGGGAGGGTCGATCACCGGGCGCGCCGAAGATCCGCGCGATGGAGATCCTCGAGGGACTCGAGCCCGTCCGTCGTGGGCCGTACACGGGCGCCATCGGCTGGATCGGCCCCGATGGCGCGATGCAGACGAGCATCGCGATCCGGACGTTCGTCGCCGACGGTCGCCGGCTCACGCTGCACGTGGGGGGCGGGATCACGTATCGGAGCGACCCGGCGGCCGAGTGGGACGAGACCGTGGCGAAGGCGCGCGGCCCGCTGTCCGCCATCGGCGCGATCGAGGTGGCCTAAGCCGATGGCCGCTCCCCGCCACGTCTGGGTCGATGGGCGGGTCCTGCCCGCTGACGTCCCGCACCTGTCGGTCTTCGACCGCGGATTCCAGCTCGGCGACGGGATCTTCGAGACGCTCCGCGCCCGGGGCGGGCGTCCCACCGAGCTGCCCGACCACGTCGCCCGGCTCCGGCGGTCCGCGGATGGCCTCGGCTTCGCCCTGCCTGCCGGGTTGGACGCCCTCGTCGCCGGCGGCGTCGCCGACCTCCTCGCCGCCGAAGGGCTCGATGGACAGGATGGCGATGCGTCGATCCGCATCACGGTCTCGCGCGGGCCGTTCCGGGGTCGTGGCCTCCTCCCGCCCGACGAGGATGTCGCGCCCACGATCGCGATCCAGGCCTGGCCCGTCGTGCCGCCCCCGGCCGATCACCTCGAACGTGGCCTCCACCTCGTCGCATCGGCCGTCCGGCGCGATCCGTCGAACCCCCTGGTCGCGCTCAAGACGACCTCGCGCGCCGACTACGTGTTCGCGCGGCTCGAGGCCCGGCGCGCGGGCGCGGACGATGCGCTGTTCCTGACGATCGACGGTCACCTCTCGGAGGGAACGACCGCGAACATCTTCCTCGTCCGCCGGGGCCCGGACGGGAGCGAGGAGCTCGCGACCCCGTCGCTCGCCTGCGCGATCCTGCCGGGCACGACCCGGTCGTGGCTGCTCGGCTGGGCGGCGCGTGCCGGCCTCCGGCCCGTCGAAGGGAGCCTGACGGTCGGCGACCTCGCTGCAGCGGACGAGGCGTTCCTGTCATCGAGCGTCGCGGGCGTCCTGCCGGTGACGCGCTTCGCGGGCGCAGCGATCGGCAACGGCCGACCGGGCCCCTGGACGCAGCGCGCCCGCGCGGATCGCGAGGCGATGATCCGCGACGGGGACGGCGCCGGATGACGCGGGAGGAGCTCATCACCCGGACGAGGCAGCTCGTCGACGAGGGGGAGCGCCTCCTCGCGGACCCGTCGATGGGCTCGCTCCGGGTCTGGTTGCAGCGCTCGGACGACCTGCTCGCGACGGCATGGGGGACGATGGACCGCTACCACCTCTCGTGGCTCATGGTCGGCAAGCCCAAGGACATCGTCCGCGGCCGTCCCATGACCCCCGACGAGGAGGCCGCGTACGTCCGCGAGGTCGCCGATCAGAAGACCGCGGCGCTTCGGATGAGCCTCGACGCCGTCGAACGCCAGGGCATGCCGTTCGCCGGCGAGACCGGCGGCGTCGGTCCCGGCCGAGCCTGACCGCTACAGGTCCCGGATGAACAGGACGCGGTCCTCACCCTCGCCGTCGTAGTCCGGGTAGGACACGGTCCCGTAGAGCGGTTGCGTGCCAGGGCCGTCGTCGGGCCGGAACCCCATGGCCGTGTGGAACCGGACCGAGATCTGGTTGGCCGGCCACGTCACCGCGCTGACGCGTCGTGCGCCCCTCGCGCGCGCGTCCTCGAAGAATCGCTCGTACAGCGCCCGTCCGAGGCCGCGCTTTCGGTGGTTCGGGTTCGTGCCGATCATGTGGACATAGGCCTCGGCCGGCCGATCGGGGCTGACGAAGCCGACGAGGAAGCCGAGGAGCCGTCCCTCGCCGGACTCCACGATCCACGACGAGCCGGCGAAGTGGGTGAACCACAGGCGCGGGAGCATGGCCCGCATCCGGCGCCCGGCCCACCACTCGTCAACGACCGCTACGACGGCCGGGTGGTCCGCCTCGGCCGGTCGACGGAAGCGCCAGTCGTCGGATCCGCCGGCGGTCACCGGGCCGCGATCCACGCGACGGCGCCGGCGATGACCGCCTGGATCGGGACGAGCGGCCCGAACACCTCGCCCAGGTAGTCGACGAGCGGCAGGACGCCGCCCTCGGTGCGTCCATAGAGCCACAGGCCGAGCTGCCCGAGAGCGACGCCGCCCAGGGCGATGGCCAGCGCGAGCCACGCCCGGCGGCGGGCGTCGATCGTCGTCCCCGCGCCGAACCGCAGCGCGATGGCCGTTGCCCATCCCAGGATCGCGGCGACCGCGAGCAGGCCGCCGGTCAGCGTCAGCACGCCCCCGAGGATCGTGATCGCCACGGCCCCGACGACCTCGACGACCGCGACGATCGCCAGCCCGCGTCGTGGCGAGACCGGTCGCATCGTCGGGACCGCCCGGGCCTCCGCCGCCCGGTACCGATCCGACGGCGGCCGCGACAGCCGGCGTTCGCCCGGGTCCGCGTCGGTCGCCCCGGGACCCGCCGGGACTGGCTCGGTCGTGGCAGGATCGGCCCCGGTGGGCTCGACGATGGGCGATCCTGGGTCGGTCATGGCCGCCATCGTAGCCACGCTCGGCGCTCCCCGTGGCGGGCGACCACGTCCGCACGCTAGACTCCGAGGCGTGCCGCATCCAAGTCTCGGTCTGCCCCCGCTCGACCTGACTGCCGGGTTCCCTGCCGCCGCCGAGCGGATCCGGGGCGCAAGGTCGCGACTGGCGACGCGGGCACTGGAGGTCGCGCTGACCGGGAGCCGGGACATGCGCGAGCGCCACGACGAGGCCGGGCTGCGCCAGCTGTTGCTCGACGCGTCGTTGCTGGCCGATCGCCTCGCCGTCGCCGTCGCCTCGAACACCCCGGACATCGGTCGTGAGTACGCGGAGTGGACGGCGCCCGTCTACCGTCGTCGCCGCGTTCCCATGGACGACCTCATCGCGCTCTGCGACGGTCTCCGCCAGGCGCTGCCCGACATCCTCACGTCCGACGAGATGGTGCCGGTCGACGCGACGCTGGATGAGGCCATCCGGGTGTACCGCTGGCACCGGCGGCTGGCCGGCGACGCGCGCAAGCGCAATCGCCTCCTCCAGCTGCTGTACAAGGGCGGCTGATCGCTCGATGACGATCAAATGGGTCCAGCAGGATCCGCTCGTGATGAACGGTGAGCCTTTCTGCTATGGCTCGCGCCTGACGATCCGACAGCTCCTCGAGATGCGCGCGAGCGGCTACGACCTGACCCAGATCAAGACCGACCACCCGGAGCTGCGCACGCTGGGGATCGCCGCGGCCTTCGTGTTCGCGGCCGCCCATCGCGAGCGGTACGCCGACTTCTTCGAGCCGGACGGGACCCTCGCGGGTCCCGGCTACACGCCCGCCGAGGCTGCCGGGCTGCCCGCCCAGTACCGCGTCCCGGGGATCGTGGTCAAGAGCGACGAGGTCGGCTCGCCCGTCTCCTGACCGGTCCTCGCGCCGTGCGCGTTTCGAGGGCGGTGCTACGCTCTGGGTCCACGTTCCTGGAGAACCCGCACCACGATGACCGACACGACCACCGACGCAACCCCCGAAGCGGCGCCCGACGCCACGGCGGCGGAGGCCGCCTTCGACCCCGAGCGACGGGCGACCGAGCTCGCGATCCTCGACGCCCTGCGCGGCGTCGTCGACCCCGAGATCGGCATGAACGTCGTCGAGCTCGCTCTGATCAAGCAGATCCTGCTGGGGCCGGATTCGACCGAGATCAAGATGATCCTGACCACCCCCTTCTGCCCGTATGCCGGGTCGATGATCGCGCAGGTCAAGGAGCAGGCCGAGACCGTCGTCGAGCACGACGTCAAGGTCACGCTGCTGGCCGAGCGCTGGGACCCGCGCGACGCGGGCCTGATGTGGTGACCGCGCGCACCTGACGCTCGCCACGTCACCCTCGGCCCGCGCGGGCCGCGAGATACCTTCTGCTACCGTTATGTGCACGGATCGGCCGTTCCAACCGACCCACAAGGAGCCAACGCACCCATGAGCGAGAACCGCATCCCCAACCAGACCTACGCGTCCCCGTCGGCGCTTGGTGTCAAGCCGGATGTGCGGCTCCAGGCCGCCTTCCTCACCCATGCCTTCGTCTGGATGTTCGTCGGGCTGCTCGTGTCGGCCGTGGTGGCCTACGCCGCCATCGGCGATGCGACGCTCAGGGACTTCGCCAGGGACAACATCCTGATCCTGTTCATCGCGCAGCTGGCGCTCGTGTTCGTCATCTCCGGCGCGATCAACCGGCTGAGCGCGACGATCGCGCTCCTGTTGTTCTTCGTCTACGCCGCCTCGCTGGGCCTCGTCATCGGCCTGATCGTGTCGTCCTACACCCAGTCGTCGGTCGTGACGGCGTTCCTGAGCGCATCGGCGATGTTCGGCGCGGCCGCGCTCTACGGCGCCGTGACGAAGCGCTCGCTCGCCGGCCTCGGCGGGATCCTGTTCATGGGGCTCATCGGCCTGTTCGTGGCGATGCTCCTCAACTTCTTCCTGCAGAGCAGCGCGATCTCGTTCGTCATCTCGCTCATCGGCGTCGTGCTCTTCACGGCCCTGACCGCGTATGACGTCCAGCGCATCCAGGCCGGAGACCTGGCCGCCCAGACCGGCTCCCTCGAGAAGGCGGCCGTCATCGGCGCGCTGCATCTCTACCTGGACTTCATCAACCTGTTCCTGTTCGTCCTCCGCCTCGTCGGGGGCCGGAACTAGACCGTCGGTCCGGCCCCGCCGGACTTCGTTCGTGGCAGCGGAGCTCGCCACGTTCGAGCGCGAGGCGCAGGTCGTTCTCATCGGCCTCGCCGTGAGGTAATCCCGTGCCACCGAGTCCGGCCCCGAAGGCGAGGCGCTGGCAAGCGTGTCGGTGAGGCCATCCGTGGTCCGGTGCGGTCCCGTGCGGTCGGATCCGAGCCTCCGCCGCGCGTCCCGCCGTCAGTCGCGCAGGAGGTCCGCCACGTTCGCGAGCACCTCGTCCGCGAGGGGTGCCAGGTCGGACCGTGTGCCGACGCCCGTGAGCACCCCATAGCACTTGGCGACGCCGGCGGCGCGACCCATGCCCAGATCCGCCTCCGAGTCGCCGACCACGACGGTCCGTCCGGGCGCGGTCCCGAGCTGGCTGCACAGCTGGACGACCATGTCGCCCGCCGGCTTGACAGGCCAGCCGTCGTCCGCACAGGCGAGAGCATCCACGGACCCCGAGAGGCCAAGGGCCGCCAGGGTGCGCACCGTCGGCTCACGGTCGTCGGTCGTCGCGACCGCGATCAGGCGGCCAGTGGCATGTAACGCGTCGAACAGGGCGACCAGGTCCGTGACCGGCCGAGCCGTCGCCACCGGGTCGGGCGGGTGCCACGCCGCCTCGAGAGCCGGTCCGATCGCCGCGTCCGGGACCCCGGCGTCCCGCAGCACGCCCTCGGTGGCCTCCCGGATCCGGGCCATCGGCGTTGCGGCCAGACGCCCACCCCCGACGGCTCGCCGGGTCGCGTCGTCGTAGCCGAGCATGGCGTACAGCGGGAGCCGGATCGGCACGCCGGTCGCCGTCTCGAGGTCATCGGCCAACCGGACCGCCCAGCCGCTCCACATCGCGTGGAACTCGATGAGCGTGCCGTCCTTGTCGAAGATGACGAGATCGATGCCGTCGAGCGGACGGATCACACCGCGGCGCCGGCCTCCGCTCCCGGGCGCGTCTCGGCCACGGTGCCGAGGACGAAGCACGCCTCGGCGGGGAAGGACACCGTCACGTCGGACCCCACCGCCGGGAGAGCGAGGTGCGGCTCGTTGAACGTGTCCAGCGCGATCGACGTCGTCCCGTTCGATCCATCGGCGAGGCCCAGCCGGATCCGCACGATCGATCCGAGGAAGTTGATGTCCTCGACCGTGCCCTGCAGCCGATTGTCGGTCTCGTCGCCTCGTCCCAGGTCGATGCCCTCGGGTCGGAGCGCGAGGGTCACGCGATCGCCCGAGCGCGCCTCGGTCACGGCCTTGGAGGTCCGGATCTCCTGGCCGGCGACCGACAGGCGGCCGGTGCTCGCGTCCACGACTCCCGCGTCGACGAGGTTGAGCGTGCCCACGAACGACGCCACGAACGACGTGCTCGGGAAGTTGTAGATCTCGAACGGCGTGCCGATCTGCTCGATCCGGCCCTCGCTCATCACGACGACGCGATCGGACAGCGAGAGCGCCTCCTCCTGGTCGTGCGTCACGTAGACCGTCGTGATGCCGAGCTGTCGCTGGATCGAGCGGATCTCCTTGCGCAGGGCGATGCGGATCTTGGCATCGAGCGCCGAGAGGGGTTCGTCGAGGAGCAGGACCTGCGGTTCGATGGCGAGGGCCCTTGCCAGAGCGACGCGCTGCTGCTGGCCACCGGACAGCTGATATGGATAGCGGTTGCCACGCTCGGGAAGGTTGATGAGTTCGAGCAGTTCTCCGACCCGCTTGCTGATCTCGGCCTTGGGGCGCCCACGCACCTTCATGCCGAAGCCGATGTTGTCGGCCACGTTCAGATTTGGGAAGAGCGCGTACGACTGGAAGACCATCCCGACGTTGCGCTGGTTCGGCGGCTTCCGGGTGATCTCGACCCCGTCGACGGTGATCGAGCCTGCAGTGGGCTGTTCGAACCCCGCGATCATGCGCAACGTCGTCGTCTTGCCGCAGCCGGACGGACCGAGGAAGGACACGAATTCGCCGCGCTCGGCGGACAGATCGAAGGAATGGACCGCAGCGACATCGCCGAATCGCTTCTGCACTCCCGACAGGACGAGGAACGTCATCGACTGCAGGCCTCCATGGTTCAGCGCGCCCCGCCGATCTGGATCCTGCTGCGCGACCCGCGACCGAGCATCGCGATGGCGATCATCGCGAGCCAGGTCAGGCCGAAGCTGATCAGGGACACGGCGGCCGGCTCGTAGGTGCGGTTGGCGCCCAGATTCTGCAGGTATGGCCCGAAGGCGGGCCGGGCCAGGTACGAGGCCATCGTGAACTCCCCGATGACGATGGCCAGGCTGAGGAATGCGCCGGACAGCAGGGCGACGCGCAGGTTCGGCAGGATGATCCGGACCAGGATCGTGAACCATCCGGCGCCGAGGCTCTGGGCGGCCTCGGTCAGCGTCCGGATGTCGATGGCTCGCAGGCCCGAGTCGACCGCTCGGTACATGTACGGCAGGGACAGGACGATGTAGGCGAAGACGAGCAGGGCGCTGCTGCCGATGTCCGTGTTCGTGAGCGGCAGCGGCGGCCGGCTGAAGGCCTTGATGAGGCCGAAGACGAGGACGACCGGCGGGATGACGAAGGGCAGGAGCGTGATGAACTCCACGACCGGCCGCAGTCGAGGCGCGCGGAGCCGGACCCAGTAGGCGGTCGGCACGATGAGCGCGATGCTGAGCACCACGGTGATCGCGCCGATGACGAACGAGTAGGCCAGGCTCGAGAAGAAGCGCGGGTCGGCGAAGGCGTTCGTGTATGCCGACAGGAACGGCTTCGAGCGCATCGAGACCTCGAACGTCGCGATCAGCGGGATCGTGAAGTAGAGGACCCCGATGATGAAGACGATCCAGGCCCACGGCGCGCCCCACGACCGTCGCGGGCGCTCGGCCGTCGCGGCGGATGACCCGATGGTCTCGAGTGCCCCCTGGGCGCGGAGCCCGATGGCAGGTCCGGTGCTGCCGACGCCGCTGTTGCCCGTCATCGCTGCCACCTCTCGGCTCGTCGCTGGAGCCAGGTGTAGCCGATGATCGAGACGCCCATGACGCCCACCATCCCCATGGCCATCGCATAGCCGAGTCCGACGTTGTGCAGCACGTCGCCGCTGATCTGGTTCCCGATGGCGAGCGGCACCAGGTTGACCTGTCCGGCGGTCAGCTGGTACGCCGTGGCCTGCGCCCCGAAGGAGTTCCCGAAGAGCAGGATCATGCTGCCAAGCAGCGTCGGCGTCAGGATCGGCAGCGCCACGCGCCGCCAGTACTGGAGGCCGGTCGCACCCATGTTCTCGGCGGCCTCACGCCACTCCGGCTTCATGCCGTCGATGGCGGGCGCCATGATGAGCACCATCAGCGGGAACTGGAAGTACAGGTACACGATCTCGAGCCCCAGCTTCGAGAAGATCGTGAAGTCGCCGGCGTAGATGTCGATGCCGATGCCCCTGAGCAGGATCGTCACAGCGCCCTGCTGGGCGAGGGTGTAGGTGAAGGCGAGGGCCAGCGGGATCCCGGCGAAGTTCGAGGCGACGCCCGAGAAGGTCATCAGGGCGCTTCGGAAGATCCGGGGCAGACGGCCGAGGATGACCGCCAGGGCAAGTAGGAAGCCGAGGACGCCGCCGACGATCGCGGTCACGAGGCTGACCTCGATGCTGTTCCGGAACGCGTTGGCGACCAGGGGGGTCGAGAGGGCCGCGTAGTTTTGGACGGTGGGAGCCCCGGTCTCGTTGTCGGCGATGCTGCCGAGGGCCAGGAACGCGAGCGGCAGCCCGAGGAACAGCGAGCTGAACACGAAGAACGGCACGAGCCCGGCCCACGAGAAGGACCAGGTCCGGGCGCGACGAGCGGGACGCACCGGTGGGGCGTCCCGCTCGATCTTGACCGTGGCGGCGTCGCTCACGATCGCCGATCTGGGTCTGGCGTTACTTGACGTCGGCCCCGACGACCGCATCCCACTGGCCGGTGATGAGGTCCTTGGCCTTGGTCGCCTGCTCCGAGGTCGGATAGACGGCCCCGGCGATATCGGGGAGCTTGGCGATGAGGTCGCCGGACACGCTGCGTGCCTTGAGGTCGTCAAGACGGGTCGTGTGGCAGTAGCCACCCAGCCAGCCGGCCTGGCCCTCGTCGGAGTAGAGGTACTCCATCCAGAGCTTGGCCGCGTTCGGGTGCGGGGCGTAGGCGCTGATCGCCTGAGCGTAGACGCCCAGGAACCGTCCGGCCTTCGGGACGACGACGTCGATCTCCGGATTGCCGGCGGCCAGGTCCTTATGGCCAAGGGCGTTATATGCCCAGCGGATCGTGACCGGCGTGGCGCCCGTGTCGATCGTGCCCGGCTTGGCGATCGTCGGGACGAAGTTCCCGGCGTCGTTGAGCTTCTTGAAGAAGTCGAGGCCCGGCTGGGCGTCGTCGAGCGAGCCGCCATTGGCCAGCGCGGCCGCATAGACGGCGTTGTAGGCCTGGCTGGACGCACGCGGATCGCCCGCGAGCGCGACCTTGTTCTTGTACTCGGTCGTGAGGAGGTCGGCCCAGTCGGCCGGCGACTTCGCGGCTGCCGTGTTGGTCTCGAAGGTCAGGATGCTGTAGTAGTCGCCGTACCAATACCCATCCGGGTCCTTGAGGTCGGGATCGATCGTGTCCCACGTCGCGACCTTGTACGGCTGGATGAGCTTCTCGGCCTTGGCCGGGTCGCCGAAGGTGATGCCGACGTCGATGACGTCCGGCGCCTGCGGGCCGGGGTTGTCCTTGTTGGCCTTGATGGCCTCGATCTCATCACCCGACCCGGCATCCGGGTTGAGCTCGTTGACGGCGAGACCGTACTTCGTCTTGAAGCCCTCGATGATGGCGCCGTAGTTGCACCAGTCGTGCGGCAGGGCGATCGTCGAGAGCGTTCCCTCCGCCTTGGCCGCGTCGATCAGGGCCTGGCTCGGTCCGCCAGCGCCGGCCCCGGCACTTGCGCCGGCCGACGGAGCGCCGCTCGCGCCGGTCCCGGATGAGCACGCCGCGAACGCAAGGATCGCGACCGCCGCGAGACCCGCGAGGCGGGCAAACAGATGGTTCTTGGACAAGGTCCGTCCTCCGATCTTCATGTGTTGAGGTATCCAAAGGGTCCAGGGTCATTGCCGATCGAGCCCTCCTCCGCTCGGCTCGGCGTCCGTGCGATCACCCCCTCATGGGCGGAACGCAGCGTCCGCCGGGGCATGATCTTCGTGCTGGTGCATTTGACGTCGGGCATCAGCGCGCGTCAAGACCATGTGAGGGTTTTGTTAACGCCTCATGGTCCGCAAGTGTACGTTTCGTGCTTGCCTCGGATCGAGCCGGTCGGTGGCCGTATCGCAGGGCGAAGCGCGCGGGGAACGAGGGCGTCCGCGGGGTGGGCCACCGACCTATACTCCCTTCCGATCGGCGTGCCGGCTCGCTCGGCCAGGCCGTTTCCGCGGGAGGATCGGTCGATGGCCGTTGGCCCTGGCGAAACCGGCGAGGCGCGGACCCTGCAGGATCCGCTGGCGGAGTCGCTCCGCATCGTCGACCTCGCGGAGCAGCGCGGCCTCCTGGTGCGGCTCATGGGCGGCATGGCCATCCGCGCCCATGCCCCGGACTGGCCGGCCCGGACCCGACGCGTCGAGGTCGATCTCGACTTCGCGACCCGATCGCGCGACCGCGGGGCCTTCTACGAGCTCCTGGCCAAGGAGGGCTACACGCCCGACAAGCGCCACAACGCCCTCTTCGGCGGCAAGCAGGCGTACTTCGTGGACGTGCCCCGTAACCGGCCGGTCGACGTGCTCGTGGATAGCCTCGAGATGTGTCACCGCTTCGAGTTCGGCGACCGCCTGGCGAAGTCCAGCCCGACGCTGCCGCTGGCGGAGCTGATCCTCTCGAAGCTCCAGGTCGTGAAGATCAACCGCAAGGACGTCCTGGACGCGCTGGTCCTCCTCTCGGAACACCCCCTGGGCCCGGACGACGGTGCGCCGGACGCGCGTCACGGGCTCGGGACGATCAACGTGCCGCGGATCCTGTCCTTCACGTCGAACGACTGGGGGTGGTGGCGGACGGTCACCGGCAACCTCGACACCCTGGACCAGTACCTCGCGACCGAGTTGAAGCCCGATGACCTCGACCTGAATAACGGGCGGGCGATCCTGTTCGATCCGGCGTCGCAGGTGGCCGAGCTGCGCAAGGCCATCGACGATGCGCCGAAATCCACGAAGTGGAAGCTGCGCGCCAGGGTCGGGGAGCGGCAGACCTGGTACCAGGAGCCCGAAGAGATGGGGCACGGCTGATGCGGATCTTCTTCGCGACCGACATCCACGGTTCCGACATCTGCTGGCGCAAGTTCCTCAATGCCGGGAAGTTCCACAAGGCGGATGTGCTGATCATGGGCGGCGACATGACCGGCAAGGCGATGGTGCCGATCGTCGCGAACGGCTCGAACTGGGACCTCGAGCTCCAGGGTCAGCAGCAGACGCTGCGGACCGAGGAGGAGCTCCAGGCGATGGAGAAGCGGATCAGCGACCGCGGCTACTACCCGGTGCGGCTGACCCGCGACGAGGTCGACGCCTGGACGGCCGACGCCACGCTCGTCGACACGCGGTTCAAGGCCGAGATGCTCGGCAACGTCGAGCGCTGGATGGCCCTCGGCGACGAGCGGCTGGCCGGGACCGGGATCCGCTGCGTCGTGTCGCCGGCCAACGACGACATCTTCGAGATCGATCCGATCATCGACCGGGCCGAGCACATCGAGCTCGGCGAGGCCAACACGATCGAGCTCGACGGGTTCACGCTCGTCTCGACCGGTTGGGCGAACCCGACGCCCTGGAACACCTTCCGGGAACTCCCGGAGCCCGAGCTGCGCGAGCGGATCGACGGCCTCGTCGCCCAGGTCGCGGACCCGAAGCGGGCGATCTTCAACTTCCACGCCCCGCCGTACGGCTCGAACCTGGACAACGCCCCGAAGATCGATTCCGAGATGCGCTACGTGTCGGCCGGCCAGGCCCTGATCCCGGTGGGATCGACCGCGGTCCGGGAGTCGATCCTCGCGTACGGCCCGCCGCTGTCCCTGCATGGCCACATCCACGAGGGCAAGGGCGCCGTCAAGCTCGGGCCCACGCTCGCGGTGAACCCCGGAAGCTCGTACGAGGATGGCGTCCTCCAGGCGGCGATCGTCGATCTCGACACAAAGAAGGGAACGGTGAAGCGCTATCTGCTGATCAACGGATAAGCCCGCGTCTCGGACGCCCATCCGTGCGTTGTCCGCTGCGCCCGCTCGCTCACGCAGGAACCATCGGGCCGATGGCTAGCGCGGCGTCACCTCGGACCTCCGGGAGTGGTTCGCTCGCTCTCGTGCTCACGGCCGCCTTCGGCTGAACGCCGATCCATCGGGCTTGGGGGAGTAGGAGGGAAAAAATGGCATCTGGCACTGCTCCGTCGCTGTTCCTCAGGAATGCGACGGGTCTGGTCAAGGGGTGGTCCGGCTTCGACGCGTTCACGTACTCGTTCATGTCGGTCAACCTGGTCACGCTGGGCATGTTCTACAGCCTGGCGATCTTCGCCTACGTCCCCGACGGATCGGCGATCGCTTCGATCCTGGTCACGGCCGTCGGCATGACCTTCGTGGTCATCGCCTACGCGAGCCTGATCGCGGTCATGCCGCGCGCCGGGGGCGACTACGTCTGGCAGACGCGAGTGCTCGATGGCATCCCCGGCGCCGTCACCGGCGGGGCCTTCGGCGCGATCGCGGTCTTCCTCGTGGGCACGGCGACCGGCCTCGACTCGATCGTGACGCTCGTCGGATCGGTCCTCGGCGCCCTGGCCGGTGCGTCCATCGGCCTGAAGCGCGGTGGCGTCGGCTTCGTGCTGTCGGCCACCGGGTGGTGGTTCATCCTCGCCCTCTGGGCACCCATCTACGGCTTCATCCTGAAGATCGAGTTCGTCCAGCCGCTTGCGGCCCTGCTCGGCTGGACCGCCGGCGTCGACTTCTTCGGCACCTCAGACGGCACGTTCGCGGTCTCGATCGCCACGATCGTCATCACGTCCGCACTGGTCGCGCTGGGGATGGCCGGCTACGCGCGCATCCAGCGCTGGAGCCTGTGGATCGGGCTGGCGGCGCTCCTCGTGATGTTCGTCCTGATGCTCATCACGACCGTCGACACCTTCAAGCCTGCGTACGACCGCGCCGCCGAGAACATGTTCGGCGTCACGAACGCCTACCAGGCCACGATCGACCAGGCCGCGTCCGATCCGGCATCGGGCTATACGGGCTCCGAGCTCGACCCGGTCTCCTTCGGCCCCGGCACCATGCTGCTGGTCCCGTTCATGCTGTTCTTCCTGCTCTACCCCAACTGGGGCGCGACGCTGTACGGCGAGGTCCGCGGCTCCGGTGACTTCCGAAAGGTGCTCCGGGGCATGCTCGGCGGCCTGTGGGTCACGGTCGCGCTCGCGATCGTGTTCCTGCTCCTGGCCGCTCGCTCGTTCGGCTGGACGTTCTTCAACGCCTCCAACGTCACGTACGTCAACTACGCCTACGCGTACTCGACGACACCGCCGCCGATGCCGATCTGGGGCTACCCGCCGATGCTCGCCGCGTTCGTCATCGACAGCAACATCGTCCAGGCCCTCATCGTGCTCGCCTTCGGCTTCTGGTGGATCGGGTGGACGGGAACGCTGTTCCTGTCATCGACCCGGATGATCTTCGCCGCGGCGTTCGACCGGATGCTCCCCGAGTGGGCCGGTCGCGTGTCCGAAGGCCGGGGCGTGCCGTGGGCGGCGCTCACGCTGATCATGGTCCCGTCGATCGTGCTCAGCTGGCTCTACGCCTACAACAGCGACTTCTATGGGCTGACGCTCGACGCCACGCTCGTCATCGCGGTCACGTTCTTCGGGACGGCGATCGCCGCGACGATCCTGCCCTGGTGGAAGAAGGACCTCTACGAGGCCTCGCCCATCGCCAGCCACAGGCTCCTCGGCCTGCCGATCATCGCGGTCGCCGGCGCGATCTCGACCATCTTCCTGGGCTGGGTCATCTTCACGTGGCTGTCGAATGCGCTGTACGGGATCGGCATCGGCAACGCCAACTCGATCCTGTTCCTCGCCATCCTCTATGGCGCCGCGGCCGTGCTGTACGTCGCGGCTCGCCTGTTCCGGCGCTCGCAGGGCATCGATCTCGATGCCATCCATGCGGAGATCCCGGCCGAGTAGCCCGGGCTTCGCGATCGCGGACACGACGAAGACGCCTCGGTCCCCGAGGCGTCTTCCGATTCAGCCGCCGAACCAGCCCGACGGTCCGGGTGACGTGTTCTGCCAGATGTGCTTGGCCTCGCGGTACTCGTCGAGCCCGCTCGGACCGAGCTCACGCCCGATGCCCGACTGCTTGAACCCGCCCCATTCCGCTTGCGGGACGTACGCGTTGTAGTCGTTGATCCACACGGTCCCGTGGCGGAGTCGGGCGGCCACCCGCTGCGCACGGCCCGCGTCGGCCGTCCAGACGGCACCGGCCAGGCCGTACGTGGTGTCGTTGCCGAGCTCGATCGCCTCGTCCTCGGTCGAGAACCGCTCGATCGTCAGGACCGGGCCGAAGACCTCCTCGCGGATGATCCGCATGTCGCGGCGGACGTCGGCGAAGACCGTCGGTCGGTAGAAGAAGCCGGCTTGGAGCTCCGGCTCATCGGGGCGACGGCCGCCCGCGACGAGGCGGGCGCCCTCCTCGACCGCCGACGCGACATAACCCTCCACCTTGTCGCGATGGGCCGCGCTGATGAGCGCGCCTGTCTCGGTCGCATCGTCGGTTCCGTGGCCGAGGCGGATCCGGTCGGCGCGCCGGCCGACCTCCTCGACGAATCGCTCGTAGATCTCGTCCTCGACGATCGCCCGGCAGCCGGCCGAGCAGACCTGCCCCGAGTGGGCGAAGGCCGCCGTCAGGGCGTTGTCCACCGCGGTCTCGAAGTCGGCGTCGGCGAACACGATGTTCGGGCTCTTGCCGCCGAGTTCCAGCGCGACCCTCTTGACGTTGACCGCGGCGCCCCTCATCAGCGCGCGACCCGCCTCCAAGCCGCCGGTCAGCGACACGAGGTCGACGTCCGGGCTGTCGGCCAGGGCCTGTCCGACGCGCGTGCCCGGGCCGAGGACCAGGTTGACGACGCCCGCCGGGACCCCGGCCTCCTCGAAGAGGCGGGTCAGGTGGATCGTCGACAACGGCGTCACCTGGGCCGGCTTCATGACCGCGGTGTTCCCGGCCGCGAGGGCCGGCGCGATCTTCCAGCTCATCTGGAGGAGCGGGTAGTTCCACGGCCCGATGAGCCCGCACACCCCGACCGGCTCGTACACGATCCGGCTGAGGACGTTGGGGTTGCTCGCATCGACGATCCGGCCTGCCTCCTTGTCGGCGAGGTCCGCGTAGTAGCGGAAGACCCGGGCCACGTCCGCCATGTCCCAGCGGCTCTCGCGCATCGCCTTTCCGGTGTTCAGGGTCTCCTCGCGCGCCATCGACTCCTGGTCCCGGTCGATGAAGCCGGCGACCTCCTGGAGCAGCGCGGCGCGCTCGCCGGTCGGACGCCGCGACCAGTCGCCGGCATCGAAGGCTCGTCGCGCGGCGGCGATGGCCGCCTGCACCTGGTCATCCGTCGCGACGTCGACCTCGGTGACGACGGCGCCGTCGGACGGGTTGATCACCGGACTGCAGGCGCCATCGCCCGATGCAATCCACTGACCGTCGATGAAGAGGCTGGGCACGGTCACCTCGGCGTGCTCGATCGGGGGCCAGCTTCGACCGGCCGGGTCCGCGCGTCAAGGCGACGATGCACCGGGCGGGCCGGCGCGTCGGCCGCCGAGCGGGCGGGTATCCTCACGGCTCGCGGTGACAGGGGTTCCCCGCTCACGGAGGGCGATTTTCGGCATGAGCGCGTTTCCCGATCGGGCGGGTGTGGTCGTCATCGGCGCGGGGATCGTGGGCAACAGCATGGCCTACCACCTGGCCCGGCTCGGCTGGCGCGACATCGTCCTGGTGGAGAAGGGGACGCTCCCGAACCCAGGCGGCTCGACCGGTCACGCGTCGAACTTCATCTTCACGACGGACCACTCCAAGGAGATGACCGCGCTGACGCTCGACAGCGTCAAGCAGTACCAGGAGCTGGGCGTCTTCACGCAGAGCGGCGGGATCGAGGTCGCCCGGACGCCCGAGCGGATGGAGGAGCTGAAGCGCCGACTCGCGGCCTCGAAGGCATGGGGGATCGAGTCCGAGCTCATCGATCCGGCGCGGGTCAGGGCCCTGGTCCCCTACATAGAGACATCGATCATCCTGGGCGGCTTCCACACGCCGGGGGTCGGGGTCGTGGACTCGCTGCGCGCCGGCACGATCATGCGCGAGCGCGCGACGGAGATGGGTGCGCTGACGATCGCGGCGGGCGCCGAGGTGACCGGGATCGACGTGGTCGACGGGCACGTTCGCGGCGTCCGGACGGACAAGGGCGACATCGCCGCCGACACGGTCCTTATCTGCTGCGGGGTCTGGAGCCCGCGGATCGCGCGCATGGCCGGCGCGTCCATCCCGCTCACGCCGGCCATCCACCAGATGATCAGCGTCGGTCCCGTGCCGCTCTTTGCCGACACGGTCGGCGAGATCCGGTACCCGATCGTGCGCGACATGGACACGAACATGTACGAGCGTCAGCACGGCGGCGACCTCGAGGTCGGATCGTATGCGCACCGGCCGATCCTCATGGACCCCGACGACATCCCCTCGATCGCCGCGTCGAAGCTCTCGCCGACCGAGCTGCCGTTCACCCAGGACGACTTCGAGCCGCAGCTCGAGCAGGCCCTCGAGCTCGTGCCGGACATCCTGGGCGACGAGCGCGTCGGCATCCGCCACTCGATCAACGGGCTGCTCTCACTGACGCCTGACGGGATGCCGATCCTCGGCGAGACGCCCGAGGTCAAGGGCCTCTGGTCGGCCGCGGCCATCTGGATCAAGGAGGCGCCAGGGATCGCGCGGACCGTCGCCGAGTGGATGACTCACGGCACGCCGGAGATCGATCCGCACTCGTCCGACATCGCACGCTTCTACGACCATCACCGGACCGCGACGCACATCGCGGCGCGCAGCGCCGAGGGCTTCAACAAGACCTACGGCATCGTCCACCCGATGGAGCAGTGGGCGACGAATCGGGACGTCCGGCTGAGCCCGGTCAACGCACGGCAGCAGCGGGCTGGGCGCCGTGTTCTTCGAGGCCGCTGGCTGGGAGCGGCCGTTCTGGTACGAGGCCAACGAGCGCCTCCTGGCCGAGTACGGGGACCGGGTCATGCCCCGCGAAGCCGAGTGGGAATCGCGATGGTGGTCGCCGATCGTCAACGCCGAGCATCTCGCGATGCGCGAGCGCGTGGGCATGGTGGACCTCGCCGCGTTCGCGATCTTCGATGTGAGCGGCCCGGGCGCGATGGCCTATCTCCAGGGGCTCGCGGTCAACCAGGTCGATGTGGCGGTCGGGCGGGTCGTGTACACGCCGCTCCTCAACGAGGCCGGCGGCATCGTCGCGGACCTCACGATCATGCGCCTGCGCCACGACCTGTTCCGGGTCGTCACGGGCGGCGGCATGGGGATGCGCGACAAGAAGTGGTTCGTGGACCACCTGCCGGCCGACGGGTCTGCGCAGCTGTTCGATGCGACGTCGGCGCTGTACACGCTCGGCGTGTGGGGGCCACGGGCCCGGGACCTCCTCAGCGCCGCGACCGAGGACGACGTCTCGAACGAGGCCTTCCCGTTCGGGACCTGGCGGACGATCGATGTCGACGGCGTGCGGACGCTCGCCTCGCGGATCTCGTACGTGGGCGAGCTCGGCTGGGAGATCTACGCGCCGATGGAGCAGGGCGCCCGCCTGTGGGACCGGTTGTGGGATGCGGGCCAGGCGCCCGGTGTCGTCGCGGTCGGGATCGGCGTCTACGGCACGACCGGCCGGCTGGAGAAGGGCTACCGCGCGCACGGCGCCGAGCTGGAGCTCGACTTCGACCTCGTCGAGGCGGGCATGGCCCGTCCAAAGGTCAAGGACGCCGACTTCGTCGGGAAGGCCGCGTATCTCGAGCAGCGGTCCCGGCCGCCCGCCGCGATCCTCTGCACGCTCACCGTCGACGATCCGACGTCGTCATCGGGCGTGGCGCGGTACATGCTCGGCAAGGAGCCGGTGATGACGCCGGACGGGCAGCCGCTCGTGGACGCCAAGGGTCGCCGCTCGTACGTGACGAGCGCCGGGTCTGGGCCCTCGGTCGGCCGGCACATCCTGATGTCGTACCTGCCGCCCGAGTCGGCCATGGTCGGCACGAAGCTCGCGGTCGAGTACTTCGGCGAGCAGTACCCGGTGACCGTCGCCGTCGCGGGGAGCACCCCGCTGTTCGATCCGGACAACGACCGGATCCGCGGTTGAGGCGGCGTCCGTCGTGAACATCCTCGTCTGCGTCAAGCGCGTGCCGGCGACCGGGGGCCGGATGGTCCTGACCGCCGACGAGCGCGACATCGACACGCGGTTCCTCGGGTTCGTCGTCAGCCCGCACGAGGAGTGCGCGGTGGAGGAGTCGGTGCGCCTTGTCGAGGCAAACGGCGGGACGACGACGGTCCTGACTCTCGGGCCGGACGCGGCGGCGGACCAGCTGCGCGACGCGATGGCGATCGGCGTCGACCGGGCGATCCTGCTCGAGACCGACGGCAGCGATTGGGACCCGATGGCCACGTCCGCGTCGCTGACCGCTGCGATCCGGGCGCTCGAGGACGCCGACGGGCCATTCGACCTGATCCTGTTCGGCAACGAATCCGCGGACTCCGGCGGGCTTCCAGGTGGGGATCCGGGTCGCGTACGAGCTCGATCGGCCGTGCGTCACCGGCGTGAAGTCCCTTGAGGTGGGCGACGGGACGGTCGCGGCGCGGCGCGAGGCGCCCGGCGGCTGGGAGGTGTTCGAGGTCCCGCTCCCGGCCATCGTCGCGGTCCGCGAGGGGATCAACCTGCCGCGCTATCCGTCGGTGCCGGGTCGGCTCCGGGCGAAGAAGAAGGAGATCGAGCGGTCGACGCCCGAGCGACGCCCGGGCGGTCCCGAGCTGATCCGCCTCGTGCTTCCCGCCGAGCAGGTCCGGACCGCGGAGATCCTCGGGACGGGACCCGACGCGGCGCCCCGGGTCGTCGAGGTCATCCGACAGCTGGGGCTCCTGTGACGCATCCTCGCGTTCGTCGAGCACGTGGAGGGTCGGGTCGACCGGCTCAGCCTCGAGATGCTCGCGCTCGGCCGACGACTGGCCGAGGCGACGGGTGCGACCCTCGAGGCGGCACTGAGCGGGGCCGGCGCCGAGCCCGCGGCGGCCGAGCTCGGCCGGCACGGCGTCACGACGGCGCACCTCATCGCGCATCCAGGGCTCGACGCGTACGCGCCGGCCGCGCTGGCCGCGAGCCTGGAGCAGATCGCCTCGACGACCTCGGCGACGGCCGTGCTCGCTCCCGGCAGCGAACGCGGCACGGAGGTCCTGGCCCACCTCGGGGCGCGGACCGGCCAGCCGATGGCGGCCAACGTGACCGAGGTCGTCCCCGGCGAGCGCTGGCGCGTCACGCGGCAACGGTGGGCCGGCAGCCTCCTCGAGGAGGCGTGGCTCGACGGATCCCCGCACCTGCTGACGGTCGCCGCGCATGCGGTCGCCCCGGGTGAGCCTGACATGACCGCCGCACCGGCGGGCATCCGCGCGATGACGCCGACGCTCTCGGACCGGGACCTGCGGGTCCGCGTCACGGCACACGTCCCATCCGCCAGCGACCGGATCTCGCTCACCGATGCCCGTGTCGTGGTCGGCGGTGGCCGGGGCATCGGCAGCGCCGAGGGCTTCGCGATGCTCGAGGACGCTCGCGGACCTGCTCGGCGGCGCGGTCGGCGGCTCGCGCGTCGTGACGAGTGCGGGCTGGCGACCCCACGCGGACCAGATCGGTCAGACCGGCGTCCGGATCGCGCCGGAGCTGTACATCGCCTGCGGGATCAGCGGGGCGATCCAGCACATCGTCGGCTGCAAGGCCGCGAAACGGATCCTGGCCATCAACGTCGACGCCGAGGCGCCGATCATGAGCCACGCCTCGTACGCGGTCATCGGCGACCTCCACGCGATCGTCCCGGCCATCACCGAGGAGATCCGTCGGGTCCGTTGACGGGCGTGCCGCTTCGGTTTCTTGCCCGGATGTGAGAAGGTGCGCGGAGCGGCCCCCATCCCGGGCGGTCGCATGATGCAGGAGAGCCCGTGCGAAAACGCAAGGTGACGTATCCCGTGGCCAAGACGGCCACCCGCTCCGCCCCGCCGGCCGGTGCCGGCCCCGAACCTCGCTTCGACCGCCCGACGGTCGCGACCATCGACCTCGACGCCGCCGCCGGCCGGCCGGGGATGAAAGTCGGTCTCCGCGTCCGCATCGGCGGGACCGGCCTCTACAGCGGTGAGGCCGCCGTCATCGAGCGGCTCTCAGGCGGCGTCGTCCCCGCCGCCCACGTCCGCACCGAGAGCGGCAAGACCCGCCAGGTCCGGACCATCGATCTCATGCCGCTCGACTCGGAGCCAAAGCCGGACTGACCCGGGGGTCGGTCATCTCGCGACGAACGGTGGCCCGGCACACGCCGGGCCACATCCATGTCCAGAAGCGTGGGCGGCCGCGGACGCTGGGGAGACGCCCGCGGCCGCTGGGAGAGACTCGCTAGGCGGTGGCCTTGACGATCCAGCCCGGCTCGGGCTCGCCGAACTTCGACAACAGGTAGTCACGCGACGCTTCGACGCCCTTGCGCGGGGCGTCGAGCGGGGCCTTCAGCCGGAAGTCCTCCTTCAGCGTCTCGCCGGCCACCATGACCGTCTTGACGTTCGACACGTCCGCGGCGCAGACCACGGCACCGACCGGGTCGATGATCGGCGCGACGTTCACGGCGGAGCCGTCGATGATGACGATGTCCGCCTGCTTGCCCGGGGTCAGCGAGCCGGTCCGGTCCGCGATCCCGGCGACCTGCGCTCCACCGATGGTCGCCCACGAGAGGACCTGCCGCGACGTGATGAGGCCCGGCGAGGCCTCCAGCCCGTCGAGGTTCGCCTCCCAGGACTCCTGGTGCTTGCGGCCCCGCTCGGAGCCGAAGATCGAGCGCATCTGCGTGAACTGGTCGGACGGTGCCGTCGTCGCGACGTCGGACGACAGGCCGATCGGGAGGTTGTGCTCGAGCGCCGTCACCGCCGGCGCCCAGCCGTGGCCCATCTGGACCTCGATCTGCGGGGCGAACGAGACATTCCCGCCCGAGTCGCTCGCGAGCTTCCACTCCTCCTCGGTGAAGTGCGAGGCGTGGACATAGGTCGTGTTCGGGTACAGCAGGTCCATGTCCCGGAGGGCCGTGATCTGCATCTTGGTGTAGCCGAACCGGTCCATCGCCACGTGCACGGTGATGTTGAGGCCCAGCTCCTTGGCGAGCTCCCAGTCGTGGCGCACGACGTCGGGCTTGCAGAAGTTCGGACCCCGGGTCGCGAGCGCCATCGTGATCCGGCCGTCGTCGGAGTTGAAGTACTGCTTCCGGATCCGCCGCGCATCGGGCCCATCGGAGGTCAGGACGCTGCCCGTGTAGTCCGGGCCGAACCACCAGTCGACGAGCGACGTGTTCCCGAACCCGTAGGCGAACACGGATCGGATCTTCGAGTCGCTGAGGCCACGGATCGCCTCATCCGCGTGGGCCGGCGTGTTCATGATGTGCGACCAGTCGACCAGCGTGGTGATGCCCGCGTTGATGCACTCGAGCGAGCCCCACAGGTTGGCGGCGTAGACGTCGTCGGGCCGGTAGTGCGGTGCGAACTTGTCGAGGATCGAGCTGAAGTAGGTGATCAGCGCGAAGTCGGGCGCGCAGGTCCGGATCGACGTCTCCCACGTGTGCCGGTGGGTGTCGATGAAGCCCGGGATCACGATGTCGCCGGCGGCGTCGATGGTCCGCGCGCCGTCCGCCGACAGGTTCCTGCCGACGGCCTCGATCGTGTCCCCGTCGACGAGGACATCGGCGTCGGCCAGTTCGCCAAGCTTCGGATCCTGCGTCAGCACGATCCCGCCTTTGATGAGCACTCGGTCGGTCATCGATCGTTCCCTCGTTCGATGGGTTGGGGGTGGTGGTGGCTGCGTCAGCGCTGTCCCGGTGGGCTCCTCCTCATGGCCGTTCGGTCATCGCCGGCCCTCCTCACGGAGATGGCTCGCGACCCGCGAGAAGTCCACGTCGTCGCCGACCGAACGCTCGGCGGCCCGGATCAGCTCGAGGTTCGTGGCGGCCTGGGGGAGCGCCAGGTTCGTGGCGCCGGCCTGCTCGTCGATGAGGCGCAGGTCCTTCTCAGCGAGCCGCAGCGAGAAGGCGACCGGCGTCGTCTCGGGATCGATGAACGCCGCCCGCTTGTAGGCGACGTACGGGGCCCCGACCGCGCTCGCGGCCAGCACGTCGTAGGCGAGCGTGCGGTCGATGCCGCTGCGCTCCGCGAGCACGAGGCCTTCGGCCAGCGCGCCATTCAGTCCGAAGATGACGGTGTTGACGGCGAGCTTCATCGCGGCGCCCGTCCCGAGCGCGCCGAGATGGAACACGCGCCGCGCGAGCGTCTCGAGCACGGGCCGCGCCACCTCCAGGTCCGCGGCGTCGCCCCCGGCCATGATCGTCAGCTCCCCCGCGACCGCCAGGCTCGACGCTGCCCGACACAGGCGCGTCGAGGATGCCGGCGCCCCGGCCGCGGACGGCCGCCTCGAGCGAACGGATCGTCGCCGGAAGGACCGTGCTCATGTCCACGGCCACCGCGCCGGACCGCAGCCCGGCCACGACGCCGTCCGGCCCGTCGTAGAGGGCCCGGACCGCGGCATCGTCGGCGACCATCGAGATCACCACGTCGGATCCGGCCGCCGCCTCGGCGGGTGTCGCCGCCACCGTCGCTCCGATCCGCGCAGCCAGCTCGGTCGCCCGTGACGCGGTCCGGTTGTAGAGGACGACTTGGACCCCGGCGGCACACAGCCGCTCGGCCATCGCCGATCCCATGCGGCCGGTCCCGAGCATCGCGACCGTGATGTCGGTCGCCTGCCGGGGTGCCGCGGCCTCGCGTTCAGGCGGCGTCATCGAGCCTCCTCTTGATGGTCTCGACGATCCGATCCACCGATGGCAATGCCAGGTCCTCGAGCGCGGCCGCGGAGGGAAGCGGGATGTGCGGGGTCGTGATGCGCACGATCGGCGCGTCGAGGCTGTAGAAGCCCTCGTCCGCGACGATCGATGTGACCTCGGCTCCCCAGCCGCAGAGCCGCGGGTTCTCCTCGACGGTGAACAGCCGGCTGGTCTTCTTGACCGAGGCGAGGATCGTGGCGGTGTCGAGCGGCACGAGCGAGCGCAGGTCGATGACCTCCGCCGAGACGCCGTGCTCGGCCTGCAGCCGTTCGGCCGCCTCGAGTGCCTTGGGCACCATCGCCGCGAGGGTCACGATCGTCGCATCCGTGCCCGCTCGTCGGATCACCGCGGTCCCGAGCGTATCGACGTGCTCGCCGTCGGGCACCTCGCCCTTCACCGCGAAGAGGGCCTTGTGCTCGCAGAAGATCACCGGGTCCGGGTCGCGGATCGCGGCCGCCATGAGGCCCACCACGTCGGCCGGCGTCGAGGGGGCCACGACCTTCAGCCCGGGGATCGCCATCGCCCAGTTCTCGACGCTCTGCGAGTGCTGCGCACCGAAGCGAAGACCGGCCCCGTTCGCGGTCCGCAGGACCAGCGGCAGCGAGACCTGGCCGTCGGTCATGTAGCGGGTCTTCGCGATCTGGTTGGCGACCATGTCCCAGGCCACCGCGAAGAAGTCGGAGAACATCAGCTCGGCGACCGGCCGGAGCCCGGTCATCGCGGCGCCCATGGCCGCACCGACGATGGCCTGCTCGCTGATCGGCGTGTCCCGGATGCGGTCCGGCCCGAACCGCTCGAACAGCCCCTCGGTCAGCTTGAAGACGCCGCCGGCCGCCCCGACATCCTCGCCGATGAGGACCACGGACTCGTCGCGGTCCATCTCCTGCGCAAGGCCCGCGGCGATCGCCGCGCGATAGGTCAGCTCAGCCATGATCTGCCCCTCGCTCTCCGAGCGCCGAGGCGTTGCCCCTGCTAGCCATCGGCGCGAGGACTCCGCCATGCGGAGCCTCCGTCGGACCAGACCTGCGTCTCGAGGACGTCGGCCGTCGGTTCCGGCGCGTCCCGGGCGATCGCCTCGGCCGCGGCGACGGCGTCGCGGATCTCGCCATCGATCGCGTCGAGGTCGGATGTCTCCACGCCCTCTTCGAGCAGCCGGGCGCGATAGGCCGGGATCGGGTCGCGGGCCTTCCAGGCGGCCACCTCGTCGTCGGGTCGGTACTTGCCGGGGTCGGCCCGCGAGTGTCCGCCATGGCGGTACGTGATCGCCTCGACGAGCGACGGCCCGTCGCCGGCCCGCGCCCGGTCGATGGCCGTCCGGGCGACCCGGTGGACCGCCTCGACGTCGTTGCCGTCGACGACGATCGGCTCGAGGCCGTACGCGGCTGCGCGATCCGCGGCAGGCCGCGGCACGGCGGTCACGTCGGCGATCGGGGTGTACTCCATGTACAGGTTGTTCTCGCAGACGAACAGGACCGGGGCCTTCCAGACCGCAGCCATGTTCAGCGCCTCGTGGAACGAACCGATGTTGGTCGTGCCATCGCCGAAAAAGCAGACCGCGACCTGCCCGGACTTCCGGTACTGCGCGGACCAGGCGGCGCCGAGAGCGATCGGCAGGTGCGCGCCGACGATCGCGTAGGAGCCCATCGCGTGGTGCTCGACGCTCGTGAGGTGCATCGAGCCGCCCTTCCCGCCCAGGAGTCCCGTTGCCCGCCCGAAGAGCTCGGCGAAGATCGGCGCCATCGGCACGCCCCGTGCCAGCGTGTGGTTGTGGCCGCGGTAGGTGCAGAACGTGTAGTCGTCCTCGCGCATCGCGGCGGCGACGCCGGCGGCCACGGCCTCCTGCCCCACGCCGAGGTGCGTGGTCCCGCGGACGAGTCCTTCGAAGAACAGCTCCTGGGCGCGGACCTCGAACAGCCGGCACTCCTGCATCGTCCGATACATGCGGACCTGGGTCTCGCGATCGATCGCCTGCGTGGTGGTCGCCATCGCCCGATCCCTAGTACGGGTTCGCGACGAACAGCTCGTCGGACGGGAAGCGGGTGATGACCTGCGGGCCGTCGGCCGTGATGACGACCTCCTCCTCGATGCGGGCCGCCGAGACACCGTCCTTCGCGGGGCAGTAGGTCTCAAGGGCGATGACCATGCCCTCCTTGAGCTCCACCGGGTGCTCGAGGGAGTTGAGCCGGCTGATGATCGGCCGCTCGTGGAGGAAAAGGCCGACGCTGTGGCCGAACTGGAGCCCGAAGCACTCCATCTCGTTGTCGAAGCCGAACTCCTGGGCCTTGGGCCAGACTTTCGCGACCTGGTCGGTGGTGACGCCCGGGCGCATCAGCTCGATCGACTTGTCGATCCACTCGCGTGCCCGCTTGTAGGCGTCGCGTTGCGCATCGGTCGCCCTCCCGACCACGAACGTGCGGTAGTAGCAGGTCTTGTACCCAACGAATGTCTGGATGATGTCGAAGAACGCCTGGTCGCCCGGCCGGATGATCCGGTCGCTGAACACGTGCGGGTGCGGGCTGCAGCGCTCGCCGGAGACCGCGTTGATGTTGTCGACGTGCTCCGACCCGAGGTCGAACAGGTACTTCGTGACGTTGGCGACGAGCTCGCTCTCGCGGACGCCCGGCTTGAGCTGCTCGGAGATCAGCTGGTAGGCGCCGTCGACCATCGCACACGCGGTGTTCAGCAAGATGATCTCGTCGGCCGACTTGACCTCGCGCGCGTCGAGCAGGATCTGCTGTGCGTCGCGGACGTCGATGCCCTCCGCGGCGAGAGCGGCCAGCATCGGCGGCTCGACGATGTCCACTCCGAGCGGCATGTCCGCCACGCCCTCGGCCGTGAGGATCGCCTTGATCTCACGAGCGGCCGAGCGGAACAACCCGGCATCGGGGGCGACGGCCCCGCGCAACCCGACCATCCCCGCGTGGATGTTCTCCGGCGCGAGCCACGGGCAGTTGAGACGGTGGTGCTTGGCGGCTGACCCGAAGTCCCAGATATGCGCCGTGCCGCCGCGTGACAGCAGCGCGTAGCGGGTCATCTTGTCGCGCGCCCACTCCCCGATGTGGGTGCTCGTGACGTAGCGGATGTTGTTGAAGTCGAAGAGCAGGACGGCCCCGACCTCTGACGCCTCGAGGGCCGCGCGCGCCCGCGATGACCGGTACGACCGCAGCCGGTCGACGTTCCACCGCTCCTCCCAGTCGACGTTCATCGAGCCTGGCGAAGCAAAGGATCGCGTCATCGAGGTACCCCATTGATCGCCGATGCGGACCGAGCGGCCCTCTCGGCCCGAAGGATCGCAGTGTTCACTCATGCTACACAGCGGCCGAGCGCGTGCAAGTCTCCCGCGGGATGGTACGACCGCGGCCCTGGGTCCGCGCGGAGAGCAGGCGTCCTCGACGGGCTAGATGAGCCCACTTGAACAGTCCTGCAATCCCACTTGACACACATTCATCGCCTCTGCACACTCGCGGACAGGCGACGCGGGGTCGCGATGAGGAGGAGAGCACCATGCGGGCACGACACCAGCACCCCGTCCAGGCGCGTGTGGCGGGGTTGTTCGGGATCGCACTGATCCTGGCAGCGTGCAGCGGCGGCACGGCATCATCGGCGCCGGCCAGTCAGGCCGCTCCAACGACCGCGCCGAGCGAGGCGGCCGCGACCGCGGCCCCGAGCGAGCCCGCGAAGACCCTCGAGATCGCCTACCTGTCGTTCGCGGTCGCGAACAGCTACGACGCGCCGATGCTCGCCGCGGCCCAGGCTGCTGCCGCGGCCGGGAACGCCAAGCTCACCGTGTTCGACGCGAACCTCGACCCGGCAGCCCAGGTCAAGCAGCTCCAGGACGCGACGGCTTCGGGCAAGTTCGACGCGATCATCACCCAGCCGTTGTTCGGTGCCGGCATGGTCGAGGACGTGAAGAAGGCGATCGCCGCCGGGATCGCGGTCGGCAACATCGACCAGGTGCTCGGTTCCGACATGACGACGGCGGAGTCGCAGGTCGAGGGCCTGAGCGCCAACGTCGCCTTCGTCCCGAGCGAGCTCGGGCGCAAGATCGGTGAGCTGGTCGTGGCGGCCTGCGCCGATCTCGCGGCGAACCCGTGCAACATCGGGTACATCTGGTCGGTCAAGGCCGCGGCCCTCGACATCGCCTTGAAGAAGGCGTTCGACGAGGCCATCGCGAGCCATCCGGAGATCAAGGTCGTGTCCGACAGCGGTGAGTCCTTCTACACGACGGCCCTCGGCCTGAAGGCCTCGCAGGACATCGTCGCCGCGCATCCGGACGTCTCGGTCATCGTCAGCGCCGATCAGGCCATCACCGGTGCGGTCCAGGCCGTCGCGGACATCAAGGACAAGGTCCGACTGGTCGGCTACGGCGGTGGCGCCATCGCCTTCCAGGACATCGCGGCTGGCAACCGGTTTGGGACGGTCATGCAGGCACCGGCGACCGAGGGTCGCCTCGGCACGGAACAGCTCATCCAGGCGATCCGGACCAAGACCATCATGCCCGGCGTCGACCCGCTGGCGTCGCTGCCCGACGGCGGCGTCGTGACCAAGGCCAACGTCGAGACATTCCTGACGCTCGCGGAGTGGCCGGGCTGATCCCGCATCGAGGACGACCGGGCGACTGAGGCCATCACGGCCATGACGGCCGATGCCGCGCATCTCGAGGTCCGCGGCATCGGCAAGTCGTTCGGCGCGACCCGTGCCCTCGACGACGTCTCGGTCACCGTCGCGGGCGGGTCGGTCCATGCGTTCGTCGGCGAGAACGGCGCGGGCAAGTCGACCCTCGGCAAGATCATCGCCGGCGTCTTTCCGCAGGACCAGGGCGACCTCGTCCTGCGGGGGACGACCGTGTCGTTCGCGTCCCCCCGCCAGGCGCTCGTCCGCGGGATCGCCCTCGTGGCCCAGGAGGTCGCGCTCGTTCCCCGGCTCACCGTGGCGGAGAACGTGTTCCTCGGCGCCGAACCGCGGCGAGCCGGCTTCATCGATCGTCGGTCGCTTCGCGAGCGGTTCGATCGACTGATCGTCGACGCAGGCTTCGATCTCCACGCGGGGACGGTGGTCGGCCGCCTGCCGCTCGCCCAGCAACAGCAGGTCGAGATCCTGCGCGCACTTGCGCGCGAGGCAGACCTGATCGTCCTCGACGAGCCGTCGGCGAGCCTCTCGGCGAAGGAGGTCGACCGTCTGCACGAGGTCGTGCGCGGACTGCGAGCGCGTGGCCGCACGGTCGTCCTGGTCTCGCACTTCCTGTCGGAGGTCCTCGCCCTGTCGGATGTCGTCACCGTGCTCCGGGATGGGCGCGTCATCCGAACGAACCCGACCTCCGACGAGACGGAAGGCAGCCTCGTCACCGGGATGCTCGGACGGCCGGCTGGCCGAGCGTACCCACCCAAACAGCTGCCACCCCCCGACGCACGCGTCGCCCTGTCCATCGATGGCCTGTCAGCGCCCGGCGTCGAGGACGCGACGCTGACCCTGCGGGCGGGCGAGATCGTCGGACTGGCCGGGCTCGTCGGCGCCGGGCGGTCGGAGTTGGCGCGGGCGATCTTCGGGGCGAGCCCCGCGACCGCGGGCGGCGTCCAGGTCGCGGACCTCGTGCTTCCGGGACGACCAGCCGCCTCCATCGAGGCGGGCGTCGCGATGATCCCGGAGTCGCGCAAGGACGATGGGCTGATCCTTCGGCGGCCGGTCCGGGAGAACGTCAGCCTGACGAGCCTGCGACGATTCCAGCAGATGGGTTTCATGCGACGCAGGGCAGAGGGCAGGCAAGTCCGGGATGCCCTGGGGCGTGTCGATGGATCGCCCCTGCTCGAGGCAGCGGCGGAGTCGCTGTCCGGCGGCAACCAGCAGAAGCTCCTCTTCGCCAGGGCGATCCTGATCGAACCCTCGGTCCTCATCGCGGACGAGCCGACCCGCGGCATCGATGTCGGGGCAAAACGCGACATCTACGAGGTGCTGGTCCGCCTGGCAGCCGATGGGATGGCGATCCTGCTCATCTCGAACGAAGTCGAGGAGATCCTGGGACTCGCCCATCGCGTGCTCGTCATGCGGGCGGGACGACTCGTCGCCGAGCTGGAAGGTCCGGAGATGACCGAGGAGGCCATCGTGAACGCAGCGTTCGGCACGGCTGGCACGACCGCCGCATGAGCGCGAGCACGGTCGAGACGGAGCCATCCCAGGACCCCCTGTCGCAGCGCGCGGCCCGCCTCGTCGGCCGGGCCGGGATCCTCCTCCCGTTCCTGATCGCCTTCGTCGTGCTCTCGGTGATCAGCCCGCCTTTCCTGCGGCCGGGCAACCTGACGAACATCCTCGACCAGCAAGCCGGGATCATCATCGTGGCCTGTGCCGGGACATTCGTCCTCATCGCGGGCGGGATCGACCTGTCGGTCGGGGCGATCTACGGGCTGGCGGGCGCGGTGGCACTGACGACGGCATCGTCGGTGTCGCCCGCCGCGGGGGTGCTCGCCGGCCTCGCGGTCGGCCTGGCCGTCGGCATCGCGAACGGGATCATCGTCACCCGCTTCAACATCAACTCGCTCATCGGGACGCTGGCGATGACGTTCGTCGTGAGCGGCATCGCGGCGATCGTGACCAAGGGCAACCTAGTCGTGGCCCTCGATCACCTGGACTTCCAGGCGTTTGCCGCGACGGACTTCATCGGGATCTCCAGTGCCGCCTGGATGATGATCGGGATCGCGATCCTCGCGATGATCCTGCTCAGCCGAACGGCCTTCGGGCGCTACGTCTACGCGACCGGCGGGAACACACAGGCGGCGCGGCTGGGCGGCGTCCGGGTGGACGCGGTCCGCGTGACGACCTTCGCCCTGAGCGGAACCGGGGCAGCACTGGCCGGGACCCTCGACGCGTCCCGAGTCCTGAGCGCCCAGGCGACCAGCGGCGGGCAGTTCCTGACGTTCACTGTGCTGACTGGGATCATCGTCGGCGGGACCAGCATCCTCGGCGGCGAGGGGACCATCGGACGGACCGTCTTCGGCTGCCTGTTCGTGGCGCTGATCGCGAACGGGTTCAACCTGCTCGGCCTCGATCCGTTCTACCAGCAAGTCACGCTGGGTGTCATCCTCCTGTTGGCCGTCGGTGTCGACGCCTGGTCGCGCCGGTTCGAGTCCTGACCGTTGATCCGGTCACGCCAGCGGACCGACGCCGGCCCCACATGAGCAGGATTCGCTGATGCACTACGTCGGGAAGATCGACTGGTCCTTCGCGGACACGCCCGCGCCGCCGAGCGAGATCGCCTCAGGCCTGTCCCGGATGCGGATCGTCGGGCCGGAGCAGGGCGCGGTCCACACGGACCTTGCCGTCGGATCGCTCGAGCCGGGAGGCTGGCTGGCCCCGCACATCCACTCGTTCGAGGAGGCGTTCTACCTCCTCGAGGGCGAGCTCCTCGTCCAGATCGACGAGCGGATCCATCGAATCGTGCAAGGGGACTACGCCCTGTTTCCGATCGGCACGCGCCATGCCCTGGGCAACACGGGCACAGGGCAGGCCAGGTTCCTCTCGCTGAACTCGCCCCAGCGGCGCGACCCGGATACGCGGTGGCCGGACACGTTCTGGGAGCGCGCCCAGGACCTCGCGGCGATGGACGCCGCCGCGAGTCGACCGCCCTTCGGCGACCCGACCCTGCGACTCGTCGGCCACTACGACGGCACGCCTCCACAGCTCGAGGCCCTGCGCATCAGCGATGACCCGCGTGGTCGGGCCCCGGTCGGGATGGACGTGGCCCTGCTCGTCTACAGCGGGATCTCCGTGAAGATGCTGATCGATCGCCCGTTCGGGGCGGACCTCGTAACGATGTTCACCGTTGACTACGAGGTCGGTGGCGCCGCCCAGGCACACGACCACCCGTTCGAGGAGGCCTATGTCTTCCTCGCCGGCGAGGTCGAATGCGAGCTCGACGGCGAGCACTACACGCTGCACCCCGGCGACATCGTGTTCTCCGGCGTCGGGTCGGTGCACGGGTTCTGGAACGAGGGCACCGAGCGAGTCCGCTGGATCGAGACCCAGGCGCCCCAGCCGCCCGTTCGGCACGCGTATCGCTGGGCACCGAGCTGGGAGCGATACGCCGAAGGGCGCAAGAAGGATCGGAGGTAACCATGGCTGACGAAGCCTCGGTCGTCGTCGTCGGCGGCACGCGAGCGATCGGGCAGGAGATCGTCCGCCACTACGCCAGCGCGGGTGCGCGTGTGGTGCTCACCGGACGCGATCCGGCCAATGTCGCGGCGGCGGTGGCCGCCGTCGGCGGCAACACGACAGGCGCCACCTTCGACCTGGCCGAGCCGGAGTCGATCGCGCCCGCCTTCGCCGGCGTGGGGCCGGTGCGCCGCCTCGTCCTCGCCGCCATCGATCGAGACCAGAACACCGTCGCCGACTACGACATCACGCGCGCGATCCGCCTCGTGACGCTCAAGCTCGTCGGGTACACCGAGACCGTGCACACGCTCCGGGACCGCCTGACCGAGGACGCCTCGATCGTGCTGTTCGGCGGCATGGCCAAGGAGCGGCCGTACCCGGGCTCCACGACCGTCACGACCGTCAACGGCGGTGTCGTCGGCCTGACCCGCACGCTCGTCGAGGAGCTCAAGCCGCTGCGCGTCAACTCCATCCACCCGGGGGTCGTCGGCGACAGCCCGTACTGGTCGGAGAAGGCCGCGGCGGTCGCCCGGTACTCGTCCGAGACGCCCATCGGCCGGCTCGCGACGATGACCGAGATCACCGATGCCGTCGTCTTCCTGCTCGAGAACACCGCCGTCAACGGGGTCGATCTGATCGTCGACGGCGGGTGGCACTGTCGCTGAGTGGGGCGGGCACGCCGAGCATGCCGAGTCACGCTAATGTGGAGCCGGAGTCGAGTCGATCGCCGACGCGCGCCGGCATGGAGATGAGGTCGAGGGACAGGGTGGTCACGCCGCAACGGAACGGACGCCCGGACTATCCCGAGATGGGCGAGCACCTCCGCGCAGCGCGGCGCGATCGCCATCTCAGCCTGCGCGTGCTCGCCGAGCGCCTGGGCGTGTCGCCCAGCCTCATCTCGCAGATCGAGACCGGGCGGGCCAACCCGTCGGTGAGCACGCTGTACGCGATCGCAGCCGAGCTCGACGTCTCCCTCGACGAGCTGCTCTTCAACGACCGGCGACCGAGCGAACCCCCATCCCCGACGTCCCGCGGCGGTGGGGCGACGAGCGGCACGATGACCCAGACCCCGCCGGTCCAGCGAGCGACCAGTCGGCACCGGATCCGCCTCGCTTCAGGCGTGCTGTGGGAGCGCCTGACGACACTGTCCGAGCCGGGGGTCGAGTTCCTCCACGTCACGTACGAGGTCGGCGGCGCGTCGAGCCCGCCCGATGCCTTCCAGCGCCACCCGGGTCACGAATGGGGCTACGTCCTGAGCGGCCGGCTCCAGGTGCGCATCGGATTCGAGGAGTACATCCTCGAACCGGGCGATGCGATCTCGATCAACTCGTCGATCCCGCACCGGCTCGCGACGATCGGGGACCAACCAGTCGAGGCGATCTGGTTCGTGCTCGGCCGGACCCAGTTCGACGCCCAGACGCTCATCGACGAGCACCGCCCGAGCCCCGGCTGACCCGGGGTCAGGACGGTCCGGGACCCTCGGGCGGGCCAGCGCGGCCAGCGAGCACCGCGGTGACAGAGCGTTCGACATCCAAAGTCGGCACGTCGTCGCGGATCGTGATGCCTCGTGTCCCGACGAGCACCCAGCGGGTTCGGGCGTCTCTCCGCTTCTTGTCCGACGCGACATAGCCCAGGACCTCGGGGACGGAGACGTCGACGGGATCCTGCGCGAGGCCGAGCGCGCTCAGCAGGCGCTCTGCGCGCCGCGCGACCGGTTCCGGCGTGACGCCCATCGAGACACCGATCCTGAGGGCAGCGCGCAGTCCATATGCGACGGCGTCGCCATGGCGGATCCGGTATCCGGTCGCGGCCTCGAGCGCATGGCTGACGGTGTGGCCGAGGTTGAGGGCGACTCTGACGCCTTCGGTGTCGCGCTCATCGCTGATGACCAGGCGACGCTTCGCGAGGGCACAGCGCTCGACGAGCTCGAGCAGTTCCCACGCACGGGGCCACGGCCGATCATCGTCGGCGTGCGCGCCGCTCTCGAGGAGAGCCAGGAGCGCATCGTCGCCGATCAGCGCGTACTTCACGGCCTCCGCCAGGGCGGCCCGCCTGTCCGACGGGGTCTCGTCCGCCACCAGGTCGATATCGAGGATCGTCGCGGTCGGCTGGTGGATGGCGCCCAACAGGTTGCGGCCGAGGCCCGGCAGGTCGAGCCCACCCTTGCCCCCGATGGCGGTGTCGATCATCCCGAGCGTCGTGACGGGGATCGCAACCAGGGGCACTCCACGGAGGTAGACCGCGGCCGCGAATGTCGCCGCCTCCAGCAGGACGTCATCACCGACGGCGATGATGGGGTCCTGTCGCTCGAACCGATCATCGGCCAGCGTGCGGAGGAGCTGTTCCTGTCGGTCGATCAGCTTCGCGCGCTCCCCGTCGGGGAGCTCCACGACGTCCACCGCGACACCGGTCCCGCTGGCTAGATGTCGAGCTGTCTCGTCGGCCTTGCGCCGACTCGCGGGTGACGTGACCACGGCGCACCGGCGGCTGGACAACCGCCGAACGACGTGGCGGAGGCTGCTGCCGAGTGTCCCTTCCCCCAGCTCGACGAACCCGCCGTGGATCTCGGCTCGCAACACGAGTGTGCCGGGATCGGCGGGCTCGGCCAGCATCGGCTCGATGGCGGCGATGGTCGCGGTGATGGAGCCGGACCCGTCCACCTGCGCGCCGGCGAAGTAGTACGGCGTGTAGGCGCGCAGATGGTCCGTGATATAGCGCCGAACGTCGCCCTGTGTCGGCAGATCCTCCCGGCGGACCGCTCTCAGGCGCTCGAGCAACCGGTCGGCCGGGACATCGAGCCAGATGACATGACGCCCCCGGTAGAGCCGGGCGCGGAGACCAGGGTCGGCGACGGCGCGGTCCGCCGCGATGACCTTGCGGAGACTGGGCCCGGCGTCGGGCTCGGGAGCCCGACGCAGGCCGGACATCGCATCAAGGCGCCGAGCGGGCTCTCCGGTCAGGTCGATGAACGCGGCACCGTGACGCTCTGCGAGCGCTCGGCCCACGGTACGGCCGCCGCTTCCGGGGGCTCCGACGAGGACAGCTTCCATCGGGTGAACTATGCGGCCGTCAGCCAGCCCGCGTGGCCTCGGGGGACCGAGCCGCAGAGCTGGGCACGCCCCGTCAGGGCGCCCGTCGCGACAGGATCAGGAGGACGGCAAGTCGGCCTGGGGCGTGTAGATCCAGGCCAGGCGCAGTGGCTCCTTGCCGGTGTTCTGGTGCTGGTGGAACGTCCCGCGCGGGATCCACATCCACTCGCCTGTCTCGAAGGCGCGCTGCTCACCATCGGAGACCAGGGTGCCGGAACCCGCGAGGACGATGTTGATCTCCTCCGACTCCTCGTGGATATGCATGGAGCTGGATTCCCCCGGCTCGAAGATGGTGACGCCACCCATGAACTCCTCCGAGCCGATGGACGGTGAGACGAGCCGGGAGACCTTGCGGCGCTTGCCCGGCGTGTCGAGCCCGATCCAGATCGGCTCACCATCCTCGAACGGCGAAAGCAGCTTCACCTTCATCCAGCATCCTCCTTCTGGCCGAAGTCCGGCCCGTCGTATTCGACGCTCGTGGGGTCGATCGTGCGCATCGGTCGCTCGCGCGTCGTCTCTTCGACGATGTGGGCTGCCAGTCCGGTGCTTCGCGAGGTCGCGAATGCGAAATCGCCGTACTCGGGCGCAAGGCCGAGGCTCGTGAGCACGGTCGCCAGCCCGCCGTCGATGTTCACGGGTGTCGTCCGACCGGAATGGCCCGCGACCACCTCGGCGATCGCTCGCTCGGCAGCCACGACTCGGGAACCGCCGACCGACGTGGCGATGTCGAGGAGACGCTCCGCCCGCCGGTCCCGCTCGTGCCACCGGTGGCCGATGCCGGGGATCCGCCGCCCGGCCGCATGCTCGCGTTCGAAGACCCTCGTGGCCCAATCCCGGGGGTCCTCGTCTTCACCAAGCTCCGCGAGGAGCTCCATCGCGACCGTAACGACCGCACCGTGGAGGCTGCCGAATGCGAGGATCCCCGCCGCCAGGGCAGGCATCCGTCCGGCCTGCGTGGTGGCGACCGTCCGTGCCGCCAAGGCCGACGGCGCGAGGGCCCCATGGTCGACCGCAGCGACGAGGCAGGCGTCCAGGGCAGCACGCTCCACGGGCGTACCCTCGCGACCGGTCCAGAGCCGGAACACGACGTCGGCGAACGTCATCGTGCCGATCGCTTCATCGAGTGGGAGGCCACGCACGAAAACGCGTTCACCGGTCGTCGCGGTGATCGCTGTGCTCCAGGGCTCGGCGCTCGCCGACTCCGCCGCATGCCCGTCGTGAACCGACCTCATGCCTTGTTCCCGAGCACCGCGAAGTGCTCCACGGTCAACTCGCGAAGCGTGGACCGCGGGTCCTCCCTCCCGACTCCGGATTGCTTCACACCGCCGTACACAAAGGCATCCAGCCGATAGTTCGACGAGCGGTTGACGATCACAGACCCGCTGTCGAGCGCCGCGATCGAGCGGAGGGCGCGCTCGATCGAGCGGGTGAAGACTGCGAACTGGAGCCCGTACGGCGTCGAATTGGCCAGTCGGATCGCGTCGTCGTCGTCGCGGTGCTCGACGATCGCCGCGACCGGTCCGAAGACCTCGTCGTCGACGATCCGCATGCCAAGCGTGGCGCCGCTGACGAGGGTCGGCGTCAGGGTCGCGCCGGACCGTGTCCCGCCGGTGACCAGGACGGCGCCGCCGGCGACGGCCGCGTCGACCCACGCGCAGACTCGTGCCGACTCGCCCTCCGACACCATCGAGCCGACGTCCGTCTCGTCGTCGAATGGATCGCCCACCTTGAGCGAGGCGATGAGGGGCAGCATCCGCTCCGCCAGCTCGGACGCGAGGTGGGCTGGGGCGATGATGCGCTGGACGGAATTGCAGCTCTGCCCGCTGTTGGAGTAGGCCCCCCGAACGCACTCGGCCGCCGCGAGGTCCAGGTCGGCGTCGTCGAAGATCAGGTTCGCGCTGTTGCCCCCGAGCTCCATCACCATCCGCTTGAGTGGTGCGGCGCTCCAGATCGCCTGCGCCGCCGCCCCGCCTCCCGTGAACGTGATCGCTCGCACGCTCGGATGTGCGGCCAGCGCGAGACCGACCGACGCCGGACCGACCAGCACGTTGATCGCATCCGGCGGGCAACCGGCCTCGATCGCCAACTCGGCGATCTGGACGGCTGTGATCGGGGCGGCCGAAGCCGGTTTCACGATCGTCGCGTTGCCGCCGACGATCGACGGCCCGATCTTGTGCATGAGGAGGTTGAGGGGGGCGTTGAACGGGGTGATCGCCGCGACGACCCCGACGGGACGTCGATGCGTGAACGCCCATAGTGGATGCCCACCGGGGGTTGTATCGGTCGGGACCTGCTCCCCCGCCAGGAGGTCAGCGGCGCGGGCCGAGAGATGCAGCGTGTCGATCGCCCGGACGACTTCACGTCGGGTCTCGCGGATCGGCTTGCCCGTCTGCCAGGTCATCGTGACCGCGAGCCGTTCGGCATCGCGTTCGACGAGTCCCGCCAGGCGCTCGACGATGGCGACCCGCCCGTGGATCGGCAACGACGCCATCGCCTTCGCGCCGGCCATCGCCGTCGTGACCGCGTGGGCGACGTCCGCCTCCGCCGCATCCACGATCGGTCCGGCGAGCGCAGCGTCGAACGGTGCGCGATGCGTCCGTCCCACGCCGGTCTCGAGCAACCGGCCACCGATCAGGGACCGCCCCAGCCGATTTGCCTCAGCGGGCCCGGTCCCGCGCTGCTCGTCGATGGATATCATCGCGTCATGTTGGCGGCGAGCTGGCTGGCATCATCGGCGTCTGATACCGTATAATGGAAGTCAAAGTCCGTCACAACGAAACCGTAGAGTCACGCGCGCACGCTGTCAAGGAGCGGGAGGCCAGCGTTGTCAGTCCTCGCCAAGACGACACAGATCCTCGATCTCGTCACGAGCGCCGATCGGCAGAGTACGTTGACGGAGATCGCTGAGCAGCTCCACCAGCCCCGCTCGTCCGTCCACCGCCTGTTGACCGAGCTCATGTCCCTCGGCTTGATCATGCGACGTTCGAACGCGACGTATGCCGCCGGTCCCCGTCTCGTCCACTGGGGCGAGGCTGCCGCCCACTCGATCGACCTCGTCGAGGTGGCGAGACCGCGGATGGAGTGGCTGCGCGATCGGTTGGGTGAGAGCGTTCATCTGTACATCCGTGAGCGTGAGCATCGGATCTGCATCGCGGCCGTCGAAGGACACTACGAGCTGCGCCACTTCACCGAGGTCGGCCGCCCCTTGCCTCTGCACGTCGGAGCGGCCGGGAAGCTGCTTCTGGCCAACGCCGATCCCACGACGCGGGCGCAGGAGATCACGCGGGCCCGGACCGATCCGCCCTCCCCGCGGGCGCCGACGGCCCGCGAGCTGGAGTCGCAGCTCGAGGAGATCGGCCAGACCGGCTGGGCGACATCGGATGGCGAGCGCGAGGAGGGGCTCGTCGCTGCTGCGGTCCCCATCCGAGATGGGCTGGATCGGGTCGTGGCCGCGCTGTCCGTCTCCGGACCGAGCGCTCGTCTCTCGGCGCAGAAGCTCCTCTCGCTCCGCCCCGACATCATCGAGGCGGCCGGCATGATCACCAAGGAACTCAGTCACCCGACGCGGTCCGGCCAGGGCGCCTGACCGGCTGTCTCACGTGTCGGCCGAGCCTTTTCGCTATGTGGAACTCTAGACCCGAGATGGCACGGGCATGAAGGCGGCTCGACTCGTCCGGCCGGGCATGATCGTCGTCGATGACGTCGCCACGCCGTCACCCGGGCCGGGCGACGTGCTGGTCGCAGTCGGCGGCGTCGGACTGTGTGGCTCGGACGTCAGCGTGTTTCGTGGAGATTGGGCGACACCCCACCTTCCGTGGACCCTCGGCCATGAGGCATTCGGCCGGATCGAGGCAGTCGGGGAGGGCGTTCTCACCGAGCGTGTGGGAGCTCGCGTCGTGATCGAGCCGAATGTCCCGTGCGGCCGATGCGCCCAATGTGAACGCGGACGGCCGTCGAGTTGCCTGAACCGTCGGTCCCTCGGGATGAACCGATCGGGAGCCCTCGCGGAGAAGGTGGTCGTTCCGAGCCCGTTCGCCTGGACGATCGCGATCGAACGGGCGCAGGACCTCGTCTGCGTCGAGCCACTGACCGTCGTGGAGACCGCGCTGCGCCGCCTGCCCGCGGAGATCCCAGCGGCGGCGATGGTCGTCGGCGTCGGGGCCCAGGGGCTGCTCATGTGCCTTGCGCTTCTCCGGCGTGGTGTCGAGGTCCACGCCCTCGATCTCAACTCGGATCGCGTCGCCCTGGCGACGACCCTCGGCGCTCGCCCGGCGTCGATCGATCCGACCGAGCGCTTCGACCTGGTCGTCGATTCCGCCGGGACGCCCGACTCGATGCGGACAGCCCTGGGACACGTGGAGACGGGAGGGACACTCCTCGTCGTTGGCATCGACGACCGACCGTTCGAGATCTCAGCCGCGCAGCTCGTTCGACGCCAACTGGTCATCCGGGGCTCGCTCACGTACGACCATCCGGCCGACTTTCGCGACGTCATCGGTCTCGTCGAGGGCGGTCAGCTGACGCCCGGACGGGTCGTCACGAACGAATACCCGTTGGCCGACGTCCAAACGGCATTCGAGTCGAGCGGATCGGCGCAGGGGAAGACTTGGGTCCGGGTGGATCCGTCCGTCTGAACAAGCCTTCATCGCGCGCCCAGCATCCAGACCGCGAACCAATGGTCGCTGGACCGTGCCCTCAGGTCTCGGCCTGGACCGGGGCGCCTGGTTCGGTCCGGTCGTCGTCGGCGGGATCGGTCGGCTTCGGATCCGTCGGCGCCTCCCCGGTCGTCTGACCGAGGTAGATCATCCGGATATCGTCGTTCTCCCGCAGCTCATCCGTGGTCCCGCTGAGGACCGGATGGCCGGTCTCCATGACGATGGCTCGGTCGGCGAGCTCGAGTGCCAGGCTCACGTTCTGCTCGACGAGGACCATCGCCAGTCCGGTGCTCCGCAGCGTCATCAGGCTCTCGGCGACGAACTTGGTGAGGATCGGTGAGAGACCCATCGAGGGCTCGTCCAGGAGCAGCAGTCGGGGTTTCGCCATCAACGCTCGGCCGATCGCAAGGATCTGCTGCTCCCCGCCGCTGGTGAAGCCGGCGTATCGCTTCTTGAGCCGGGCGATCACCGGGAAGAGCTCGTACACCTCGGCGAGGGTCGCCTGGATCGACTTGGCAGGCTCCTTCCCCAGACGATGGAACGCGCCGAGCATCAGGTTCTCCTCCACGGTGAAGGCCGGGAGGATCTGGCGTCCCTCGGGCACGTAGGCCATGCCACGCCCGACGCGCGCGTGGGCTGGGACTCTGAGCAGGTCGTCGCCATCGAGGCGGATCGAGCCCTTGCTCGGGCGCAGGGTCCCGACGATCGCTCGAAGGGCGGTCGTCTTGCCGGCGCCGTTGGCGCCGATGAGCGCAACGGCCTCACCCTGGTCGACGGCGAAGTCCATCCCCTTCACCGCATGCACCGGGCCGTAGTGGCAGTGGAGACCCGTCACCTCGAGGATCATCCTTCCGGCGCGCCTCCCAGGTACGCCTCGATCACCTTGGCGTCGGTCGCCACTGCGTCGGGACTCCCGGTGAGCAGCAGTCGGCCATAGTCCAGCACCGTGACGACCTCTGCCGTCCCCATCACGACCTTCATGTCGTGCTCGATGAGCAGCATGGTCAAACCGTCGGAGCGCAACGATCGGACGATGTCGACGAGCCCGCGGGTCTCGTCGTCGTTCAGGCCTGCCGCGGGCTCGTCGAGGAGCAGGAGCTTTGGGCGGCAGGCGAGGGCGCGGGCCAGCTCCACGCGGCGTTGCCAGCCGTACGGCAGGCTCTTGATCGGCACGTCCGCGAACTGCGCCGCGCCGAGCCGCTCGAGCAACTCGTCGGCGATCCGGCGTGCCGCGGCCTGCGATCGAAGCCAGCCGAGCGGGAAGCCGACGGCGTGCCGCCACCACGGCGTTCCCGCGTGCAGGGCCGCGACCTGCACGTTCTCCCGGACCGTCAGGCTGTGGAAGAGTCGCAGATTCTGGAACGTGCGCGAGATGCCCGTCGCGACGATCCTGTGCGGGGGGAGGGCCCCGATGGATCGCCCATCGAACAGGATCTGGCCCGCGGTCGGCGCGTAGTACCCACTGAGGACGTTGAAGATCGTCGTCTTGCCCGAACCGTTCGGGCCGATCAAACCATGGATGGTTCCGGCCGCCACATCGAAGGAAACGTCGGCAACCGCCTCGATCCCGCCGAAGGACCGCTTCAGGTTGCGCACCTCGAGAAGCGCCATCAGTCGCCTTTCCGGTCATTGGGCACGGCCGGGATGGGTTGGACCGTCGACCGCGGCGCTCCGGTCGACCCCGCCGCCCTCGTCACGAGCCGGATCGCTCGGCTGCCCAGTCCAGCCAGGCCATCGGGGGCGACGAGCATGACGAGCACGACCAGGCTCCCGTACACGATGAGTTGGTAGGCCTCGAATTGCTGGAAGAGCTCACGGACCAGGATCAGCGCGGTCGTCGCAACCACCACGCCAGGCAGGCTTCGCATGCCCCCCACCACCAGGATCGTCAGAAGGAAGAACATCTGGGACGGTCGGAATGAGTCGGGGCTGATGTAGCCGCTCCACGTCGCGTAGAGCGAACCCGCGAGTCCCGCCATGAGGCCGCTGATCGTGAACGCGAGGAGCTGGAATGTCCCGACGTCGACGCCCATGCCCTTGGCCGCCAGGTGGTCGTCGCGAATCGCCGCGAACGCCGCCCCGATCGGGCCCGAGATGAGCATGCGGGCGAAGATCCATGTGATCGCTGCGACGCCCAGGAGCAGCGGGTAGTAGCCGACGTCCCGCCCGTCAGTCGTGTCGATCCCCGGCAGGACGGGGATACGACCGATCCCCAACGGCCCTCCGGTGACGTCCCCGCCGGCAGTGAAGATCGTTTCGGCCGCCACCGCCAGCCCGAGCGTGGCGATCGCGAGATAGTGCCCCCGGATCCGGAGAGAGGGCAGTCCGACGACCATCCCGATGAGCCCGCCGGCCAGCGTTCCGATCGCCAGGGCCAGCCACGGCTCGACCTGGGCACGGGAGATGAGGATGCCGACCGAGTACGCGCCGACGCCGTACAGAGCCACCTGCGCCAGGTTGATCTGACCGCAGTGACCCATGCTGATCAGGAGGCCGATCGCGAGTGGGATCGTGATCAGGATCAGGTCGATGATGTGGAGCTCGTAGCTCGACAGGTCCACCACGGCGGGCAGCAGGAAGAGCAGGCCGAGAACGACGGCTTGGGCGATCAACCCGACGCGCAGGCGAGGCCTCACAGCTTCTCGACGACACGCTCGCCGAGGATCCCCCATGGGCGGATGAGCAGGACCACGACGAAGATCACGAAGGCGATCGCATTCACGTATGCCGGCAGGAACACCGAGACGACGCTCTGGAAGACGCCGAATGCCAGACCGCCGACGATCGCGCCGGGGAGATTGCCCAGCCCGCCCAGGATCGCGGCGGCGAATCCGCTGATGCCCACACTCGCGCCGAGTTGGGGCGTGACATAGAGGATCGGCGCGATCAGGACCCCGCCTGCCGCGGCGATCCCGGCACCGATCCCGAGGGCCAGGTTGTTCATCCGATCCGCGTTCACGCCGAACACCAGGGCGATGTCTCGGTTGATGGCGATCGCCCGCATGCCCAGGCCGGTCTTCGTCCGATCGAGGAACAGGTTCAGGGCAAGGGTGATCAGGACCATGCTGCCGATGACCACCAATGAGTAGCGCGTCATCGTCACGCCGGCGATCTCGATCGGCGCTCCGACCACCGGGACAGCGACCGACATCCCCTCAGACCCGAAGAGCACGATCGCGCTATTCGCGAACACGATATCGAGCCCGAAGGTGGCCAGCACCATCATCATCAGGTCGCCCCGCTCGAGCGGACGAAGGAGCCGCTCCATGACGAGGCCCAATCCGCCGACGACGAGCACAGCCCCGCCGATCGCGACGGGAAAGGGAAGCCCCGCTTCAGCCAGGAGGATGGCCCCGACATAGGCTCCCAGCATCAGGAGTCCACCTTGGGAGAAGTTGACCAGACCGATGGTCCGATAGATCAACGAGAACCCAAGGGCGACGAGCGCGTAGATCGCACCGATCGTCAGGCCGCCGTAGACGACCTGCAGCCACGCGGACATTCAATGCTCCTGGGGCCGTGGAGTCCTGGTACAGCAACCTGCCGAGCCGCGAGCCGACTCGGCAGGTTGTCGATTCGTTCAGCTACTCGGCGAGCTTGGCCACGCCATTCTCGAGGATGCCGACCTGGGTCGACGCCAGCGTCTCGCCGTCACCCTGGACATTGAACTCCCCCTGGAGTCCCTGATACCCGGAGATCTTGTGAAGGGCGGCGGCGATCGTCTCACCGGTGATGTCGGCACACGTGGCCTCGATCGCCTGGAACAAGAGCTGGGCGCCATCGTAGCCCTTTGCTCCGTGGAACTCGGGGTCCTTGCCGTGCATCGCCTTGAATGCAGCAGCGAATGCACGCGTCTGGTCGTTGGCTTCGTTCGTGATGTACGGGCTCGAGAAGATCGACCCGTCTGCGGCGGCGCCGGCGACTTCCACGAACTGCGGTGTGCCTCCTGGAGGTCCACCGATGAGCGGCGTGGTGATCCCGAACTCCCGCAGTTGCTTGGCAAAGAGTCCGTTCTGGACCTCCTCCATGCCCGTGTAGATGGCCTCTGGCTGGAGGTTCTTGATCTCATTGATCTGCGCTGTGAACTCCTGCGCCTCTGGCGCAACCGTCGCGTCGAGGACCGGTTCGAGCTTTGCCAGCGTCAGTTGGGCGGTGAATGCCTTTCGCTCGCTGTCGCCGTAGCCCCCGGTGTTGGTGACCATCGCGATCTTGGTCCAACCCTTCGTGGTGAGGGCGTAATTCGCCAGTGTCTTGTTGAAGGCCGCGGCGGGTGGACCGTCCCGGAAGACGTATGAGCTGCCTTCCTTGGTGATGGCATCACTCTGGCCCGCCGTGAAGTGGGGGACCTTGGCATCCTGGAAGAGCGGCACGATCGCCAGCGTCACGGCACTTTCGGTCGTGGCGAAGGCAGCGACGATGCCCGTGCCCAGAGCCTTCTGTGTGACGTTCGTCCCCACCGTCGGGTCGCCCTGGTCATCGAACACGTCGAGCTGGAGCGGTCGGCCGCACACCCCGCCGGCGTCATTCTTCTCCTTGAACGCCAAGTCGAGCGCTTCCTTGTCCCATGCGCCCAGTTGAGCCAATTGGCCGCTGTGTGCGGCGATCTGAGCCACCTTGAGGGGCTCGGCCGGCGTTGACGGGGCGACGGACGCTGCTGATGGCGCGGCGCTCGCGGCGGCGCTCGCCGCCGCGCTCGGGGACGTGCCCGTTCCCGAGCTGCACGCCGTGGCCGCGAATGCGATGAGCATCGCGGCGACGATGAGACCTCTGGTATGTCTGTCAGTCGTGCGACCCACCATCAGGGTGCGCGTCTCGGCCTTCATGTGCTCCTCCTCGAAGTTCCGAATAGTGGAAACGCATGCCCAGATATTGACGCCTGTCGGGAAGGTAGGAGCATGACAGCGGCTTGTCAAGGAGATCCGTCGGTCGGGGAGGTTTGCGAGGCCTTGGAGCGCGCTGGCTGCCGTCGTTCTTGACAAGGCAAACTCGCCTCCATATCGTTCTGATATTCGAGTCAGCCCGTCCATTATGTGGAAGCCATGAACGACGATCCACCCCGGACCGCCACTCTGGACCGAGGACCGCTCGACGGTCTTCGCGTTCTCGAGCTTGGAACGCTGATCGCCGGCCCGTTCGCGGGGCGCCTGTTCGCCGACTACGGCGCCGACGTGATCAAGGTCGAGCACCCGATCGGCGGCGACCCGTTGAGGGATTGGGGGCGCACCGTTGACGGGCACGGCTCCCTCTGGTCCCTCGTCCAGGGGCGGGGCAAGCGATCGGTCGCACTCGACCTTCACGAGGCCGACGCGCAACGCGTCGTCCTGGAGCTGGCGAAGGCCGCCGACATCCTGATCGAGAACTTCCGGCCCGGCCGGATGGAGGAGTGGGGCCTTGGACCGAGCGTCCTCGAGAAGGTGAATCCGCGCCTCATCCTCGTCCGGATCTCGGGTTTCGGGCAGACCGGGCCCCTGGCCGGGCAGGCGGGCTTCGGCACGATCGCGGAGGCCGTCGGTGGCCTGCGCTACCTCACCGGTGACCCGGAACGCCCCCCGACTCGGGCGGGCCTGAGCCTGGGCGATTCGGTGGCGGCCCTCTACGCGATGATCGGCGCCTTGCTCGCCCTGCACGATCGAGAATCGTCCGGCCGCGGGCAGACCGTGGACGTCGCGCTCACGGAGAGCGTGTTCAGCCTTCTGGAAGGCGTGCTTCCTGAGTACAGCTACTTCGGGATGGTCAGGGAGCGAACCGGGAACATCGCCCACAATTCGGCTCCGACCAATGTCTATCGATGCGGGGACTCGAACCACATCGTGATCGGCGCCAACTCGTCCACCCTGTTCGGGACGCTCATGAACACGATCGGCCGGCCGGACCTGGCGAGCGACCCGGACCTTGGTGACAATCGCGGCCGCGTGAAGCGCTCCGCGGAGCTTGACGACGCGATCGAGGCATGGACGTCCGGTCTGTCGTCGGACGAGGTCCTCAGGCGATTGCGAGAGGCGAAGATTCCCGCAGGTCGGATCAATAGCATCGCCGACATCGTCGACGACCCCCAGTTCCGTGACCGGGAGATGCTGGTCGAAGCGAACGATCCTCGATTGGATCGCGCAGTGCTGACACCGGGGATCGTGCCAAAGCTTTCAAGGACCCCCGGGCGCGTTCCGCCCCTGGCGACGCCCGTCGGCCATGACACCGAGTCGATCCTCGGCGAGATCGAGGCTGTCGCCACCGTGCCGCGGAGTAGGAGCAAGACATGACCGTGACCGTCGCCGACCATATCGCAGCATTCCTGCGGGACCGTCAGGTCGAGCTCGTCTTCGGGATCTGCGGCCATACCAACATCGCCCTCCTGGCTGCCCTCGAACGAGGCGGCGGTCCGCGCTTCATCACGACCCGCCACGAGCAGGTCGCCGCGCACGCTGCCGACGGGTACGCCCGCGTCTCCGGACGACCCGGGGTGGTGGTGCTGCATGTCGGCCCGGGGCTGACCAATGCGACCACGGGTGTTGCGACAGCGTCGCTCGACTCCGTGCCCATGATCGTGATCGCCGGGGACGTCCCCTCGTACTACGAGAATCGAGGCCCGCACCAGGAGCTCAATCTCTATCGCGATGCCGACCAGACGAGCGTGTTCGCACCGTTCGTCAAGCGCTCGTGGCGACTCACTCGGGCGGACCAGGCGCCGCGGGTCCTGGCTCGTGCGTGGGACCTGGCTCAGGCGGGTCGCCCGGGTCCGGTCCTCATCTCGGTGCCGATGGACATCCTGGACGAGCACATCGATGGGCCGATCGTCCCAGCGTCGCCCCTCCAGCGGATCGCTCTCGACCATGGGCTGGCCGAGGACATCGCGCGCCAACTCGAGCACGCCGAACGACCGTTGCTCCTGGCCGGCGGTGGGACTCGCCGAGCGACGGCGGGTGTTCGCCGACTTGCCGAGAGCGCACAGGTGCCCGTCATCCACACGCTCATGGGCTCTGGCGCCCTCCCGCCAGACCATGAACAGCTCATGGGGATGGTCGGATTCTGGGGAAGTCCGGTCGCCAACCGGCTGGCGTCGACGGCCGACCTGATCCTCGCGATCGGGACGAGGTTTCCTGAAACCAATTCGAGCAGCTGGGAACCGGGGGCGACCTACACCATCCCGCCCACACGGCTCATCCACATCGATATCGATCCGCACGAGCCGGGCCGCAACTACCCGGCCGACCTCGCCGTGGTGGCGGACGCCGGTGTGGCGATGGATGCCATCGCCGATCGTGCCCGCCCACCCTCGACCGGCACGGCGCGATTCGATTGGACGGCGCTCCAGGACGAGCGCCGGCAATTCCTTGAGCTCGGCGCCGACAACGCGCGGTCCGATTCATTCCCGCTCAAGCCCGAGCGCATCCTGGCAGACGTCCGGGAGGCGGCTCCGGCGGCCATCCTCGTCACCGATGTCGGCTGGAACAAGAACGGAGTAGCGCAGCAATATCCGATCGATGAGCCGATCTCATTCCTCACGCCCGGAGGATTCTCGACCATGGGATTCGGACCGGCGGCGGTCCTCGGCGTGGCGGCTGCCAATACGGGGCGCCCGGCGATCGCTCTCGTTGGCGACGGTGGATTCGGCTCCCAGCCGAACGTGGTCGCCACCGCGGTCGAGATGGGCGTCGCCCCGATCTGGGTCGTGATGAACAACGCGGCATTTGGCACGATCGCCGGTCTGGAGCGGAAGCACTTCGGGACGGGCTATGGCTGCGAGTTCGAGGCCGATGGAAAACCCTATACGCCCGATTTCGCGCAGTGGGCCCGTGCATGCGGCGCCGAGGGATGGACCATCGAACGAGCCGACGACCTGTTGCCGGGTCTCCGAAGGGCCCTGGAGGTCGGCCGCCCCGTGGTCATCGACGTGCCGATGGAGAACACCGCTGTCCCGACGCCGGGCAAGTGGGACATCGAGCGGATCTATCAGCACGCCAGGAGCCCCGTTCCGGCCGAGGTCTAGGCACGGCGCGGCCGCTCTCGCGTCAGCCCCTCCGCTGATCGCCTCCACGCAGGACGGCCAGCGCATCATCCAGCTGCGCGATGGCGCGCTCGATCGATTCGACGGTCGCAGCATGATCGGCGGACGTGACGACTCGATCCCCGAATCGATCAAGCCGCGCCCGTAGCAGGCCGACGTCCGCGGTGATGTGATTGACGACGTTTGCCACGTCCGCCTCGTGGACATACCTGGCGCCGTCGCGTTCGATCCGAGCGTATGCGGCATCGTCGAGCCACCGCTGGAAATACTCGAGCGCTGCCTCGCCGGGCAGTGCCGTGAACGGATAGTCTTCTTCACCGGCCTCCCAGGGGATCCCGGGGGCGGTATCGATGGCGGGGTGCGCGGTGGAGCGCGCATCGGATGGTCGCTCAGTCATGGGCTGTGAGCATAGCAACGAGCGCCATCACTCACTGGACCCGATCCGCCTCGCTCGCGGCACGACCTCGGGGATCTGGTCGAGCAGGCCCCACATCGTCGTCAGGAAGGGCGAGACCGGACGGGGACCCAGTCGCTCGACCGCCACGATCCGGCGCCGGATGACCTCGGCTCCGACGAGCTCGATCTCACAGAGGCTCCTGATCCGGACGGCGTCGGCGATCGCGGTGCCGGGGAGGAGCGCGACTCCCAGCCCCCGCTCCACCATCCGCTTGGCTGCTTCGATGTTGTCCACCTCGGTCACGCCTCGGGGCACGACACCGGCCGCGCGGAAGAGGGCATTGGTGACATCGAAGTAGCTCGACGTCCGATCGAAGAGGATCAACTGCGTGTGGGCGATCTCGGCGACATCGACTCGTCCCGTCAGCGTGAAAGGATGGTCCGGCGGAACGACGAGGACCAGCTCGTCCTCGTACAGGGGACGACTCCTGACGCGAGGGTCGCGCATCTGCCGGACGATCCCGAGATCGACCTCGCCGCGCATCACGAGATCGACGATCTCCTCCGAATGGCCAGTCCGGACCAGGAGTCGCACGTTCGGGTGCACTTTCGTGAAACGGACGAGGAGGTCGGGCAGGACGTAGGCGCTGACCGCCGGCGCCACCGCCATGGCGAGCTCGCCCACGAGGCCGTGACTGAGCTCTCGTACCAGGGTGACGCCGCTGCGGACCAATTCGATGACGCGGCTGGCATGCGGAAGGAAGGCATGCCCCGCGGGCGTCAGCTCCATGCCGGCGTGCGTGCGACGGAAGAGGGGCGTCCCGATCTCCTCCTCGAGAGCCTGCACGCGCGCCGATAACGCGGGCTGGCTGATGGAGAGCGCGTTGGCGGCTCGCCGCATGTTGCGGTGATGGGCGATCTCCGCGAAGCCTTCGATCTGCGACAGGAGCACCACGGTCCCCTCATGCGATCCAAGAAAGCTATCACACACGCATGAAAATTCGATTGGACCTATCAACATTCCTGGAGTAGCCTCGCTCCCCTGACCTCGTAGCTCGGAGTCGCGCCATGGAGTCGCAAACACAAAAGCCTGTCAACCCGGCGACCGACCCGCTGGCCGCCCTCGCTCGACGAAACCTGTGGGTCGCCGGACTGGCCATCGATGACGACGGCGGCATCGTCGGGCCCGGCCTGCGTCGGTACAGCTTCTGGGCCGACTGCGAGTGCCCGGACGACTGCCTGCGCGACCATGGGAACGAGTAGGGCCGTCCGATGGCCGTAGACGTGCAACCCGCTCTCGAGCCCGCCACGACCCACCGTGTCCCCACCCCACTGCTGCCCGACGGATTCACGGTCCCGGCGTCGCGATGGACGCACCCGTCGACCCGGATGCGGTCGTTGCTCGACACCGAGCCATACCTGTTCGGCCCCGGGATCTACGACCCGTTCGGAGCGCAGCTAGCGATGCATCACGGCTTCAAGGCCGTGTACTTCAGCGGCTACTCGTTCGCGATCGGTCACCTTGGGACCACCGACATGGATCTGTATGCCGGGCCGGAGATCGCTGACGGCGCCCGCCGAACGGTCGCCGCGCTTCGCAAGTACCAGCTCACGGCAGCAGTCGGCGATCCCGAGAAGGGCGTCCCGCCGCTTCATCTCGACATCCCGCCGGTCGTCGTCGACATGGACGCCGGCTACGGGAACATCTTCAACGTCCAGAGGACGACCGAGCTCTATGTGACCGCGGGCGTCGCGGGAGCGCACCTGGAGGACCAGGTCCTGCCGAAGCGATGCGGCCACATCGGTGGCAAGGCCCTGGTGTCAACGGCCGAGATGGTCGGCAAGCTGCGGATGATGCGCGCGGTGGCCGACGACCTCGGGAACAGGGACTTCGTCGTTGTCGCCCGGACCGACGGGCTCTCAGCCGTCGACGCACCGCAGTCCGAGCGAGGGATGGCCCTGGCGATCGACCGCGGCCTCCGGTATCTCGAGACCGGCGTCCCCGACCTGCTGTGGTGTGAGTTTCCGACGGCCGATCGCCAGCCGGTCGAGACGTTCACGACCGAGATCCGGAAGCGCTATCCGGACGCTCGCTTCGCATTCAACTACTCCAGCTCGTTCAAGTGGTTCAACGATCCGGACCCCTTGACGTTCGCCGAGCTTGGCGGGCTCGGTGTGCGATTCATCTTCATCACCCTCGGCGCTCAGCATGCGAATGGGCTGGCCCTGTCGAACCTCCTGTCGGCGCTGGCCGAGCGGCAGGAGCAGGGCTACATCGACCTGCAGCGCCGCGAGTGGGAGCCTGACCACGACATCCCGACCCGTTCACACCACCAGTTCTCGGGCGTGCCGTACCACCACCTGGTGGGGCGGGCGTATGACGCGGCGCGACTCGGGCGGGAGTTCGCTGAAGACCTCCCGACCGACAAGGTGGTCTGAGGCGGATCCGGAGAGGACCGTCCTGACCCGGGGGGGTCAGGACGGTCCGGGACCCTCCGGGTCGGTCGCGCCATCCGAGCCGAAGGCGCCGGCGGAGCGCAGTGCGGCGACCTCATCCCCGGTGTAGCCGAGCCCTTCCAGGATCGCGGTCGCATCGGCGTCCAGGCCCGGCCCCGGTGCGTACGCGGGATCGAAGCCGCCCATCGTCAGCGGCAGCCCCACGGAACGGACCGACCCGAATGCCGGATGCTCGTACTCCGCCAGCATCCCGCGCGCCCGCAGTTCGTCCGGGTCGAGCGCCTGCTCGAGCGAGCGGACGGGGGCGATCGGCATCCGACCCCGAAGGGCCTCCAGCCACTCGGCGGTCGGCCGTTCGGCGAACCGCTTCGAGAGAACCGCGAGCAGCGCCTGACGATGCCGGCCGCGTGACTCGAAGTCCGCGAACCGCGGATCGTCGGCGAGCTCCGGCAACCCCATCCCGTCGACGAGGAGCCGGAAGAACTTCTGCTTCGGCGTCGCCACGGCGATGTGACCGTCCGACGTCGCGAAGAACTGGAACGGGACGATGCTCGGATGGCCCGACATCTCCTGGCGCTGGGCGACGAACCCGCTGCTGAGGTACCAGGTCGCGGGATAGCTGAGCATGGCCAGGGCCGAGTCGTACAGGTTGGTGTCGACGTCGCGCCCCAGGCCGGTCCGCCGGGCGTCGAACAGCCCGACCATCAGCCCGAGCACGGCCGTCAGCCCGGCGATGTAGTCGGCGAGCGACAGCCCGCTCTTCGTCGGCGGGCCGTCCGGCGCGCCGGTCAGCGACGCCCAGCCGGCCTCGGCCTGGATCAACGCGTCGTACCCGGGAAGCCGGGCGTCACTGCCCTCCCGCCCATAGGCCGAGAGCGCCACGCACACGAGCGCGGGATTGATCTTGCCCAGGACCTCGTAGGTCAGGCCGAGACGCGCCGGCTGGTCGCCGCGCAGGTTGCTCACGACGGCGTCCGCGCTCGCGACCAGCCGTTCGAAGACGGCCCGTCCCGCCTCGGACTTGAGGTCCAGGGCGATGCTCCGCTTGCCGCGGTTGAAGGCCTCGAAGAACAGGCTGTCGGTCCCGACCCGGCCAGGCGGGACGTAGCGCGAGACGTCGCCGCCGGTCCCGGGATCCTCGATCTTGATGACCTCGGCGCCGAGGTCCGCGAGATACAGCGTGCCGAACGGGCCGGCGCCGTATTGCTCGACGGCGACGATCCGGACGCCCGCCAGCGGCGCCGTGCCGGGTGCTGCGTCGGGCATGGGCGGCTCGTCGGACGTGGTCATCGGCCTCGGGCGAAGGGAAAGCGTGCGCCGCCATTGACGCGGCGGTACCGTTTCCAGTTACGATTGCGCCTCGGATGGTTGCATCCCTGTCGCTCGCGCGTCAACCGCCCCAGCACCACCGCACCCGAGGCCCAACCGGATGCCGCTGACGATCGAGTCGATCGAGACGATCCCGCTTCGCGTCCCCCTGCCCTTCACGTACAAGGGCAGCTATTACAAGATGCGCAACCGCTGCACGATCATCACCCGGATCCGCACGAGCGAGGGCATCGTCGGCCAGGCGTACAACGCCGACGAGGACGAGCCGATCCAGTCGGAGATCCTCTCGATCGTGCACCAGGAGCTCGTGCCGCTCGTGGTCGGTCTCGATGCGTTCGCGACCGAGCGCGTCTGGGAGACGATGCTGCCGGCGACCTTCGACCAGCTCCGTCCGCGCTGGTATGCGATGCAGGCGATGGCCTGCATCGACACCGCGGTCTGGGACGCGGTGGGCCAGGCGCTCGGCCAGCCGCTGTGGCGGATCTGGGGCGGCTACCGCGACCGCGTCCCGATGATCGGGATCGGCGGCTACTACATCCCCGACGACGAGAGCTCGAAGGGCCAGGAGATCGAGCGCGAGATCGACTTCTTCCAGTCAGAGCACGGCATGGTCGGGATGAAGTTCAAGATCGGCGCCGAGCCGCCGGCCGTCGACGCCGCGCGCCTGGCGCGAGCCCGTCGCCATGCCGGCGACGATTTCCTCTTCGTGGTCGATGCCAACCAGGGATACACGGTGCCCGAGGCCCTCGAGTTCCTCGACGCCATCCGAGCCGAGGGGACCGCGATCCGCTGGTTCGAGGAGCCCACCCGCTGGCACGCCGACTTCCGCGGCCTTCGCGACGTCCGGATGCGCGGCAACGTGAATGTGGCGGCGGGCCAGAGCGAGATCAGCCGGGTGGGGATGCGCGAGATGATGGCGGCGGGCGCCATCGACGTCTGCAACTACGACGCCTCGTGGGGCGGCGGCCCCACCGAGTGGCGTCGCATCGCGGCCCTGGCATCGTCCTTCGACGTCCAGCTGGGGCATCACGAGGAGGCGCAGGTGGCATCCCACCTCCTCGCCTCGCAGCCCCACGGGACCTATGTCGAGGCGTTCTCGCCGGCGCGCGATCCGATCTTCTGGCAGATGATCGAGAACCGCCCGGCGCTCGTGGATGGCCACTTCCCGCTGCCGGACCGCCCCGGCCTGGGCTGGGTGCTCGACGAGGCGTTCATCGAGAAGTACCGCGTCGATCGCTGATCCCGTCTGGCCCGGCGCCACCCGCGTCCGGAGCGGCTCAGTCGCGCAGCGGGACCCACGGCGGCGGCCGGTCGCCGAACCAGGGCGCGATCGGCGGCAGGTCACCGGGGCGGTGCAGGCCGGGCGGCGCCGCGATCGCCCGCGGGATGCCGTTCACGATCATCGCCGCGGTCGAGAGGAGGGCGCGGAAGCCCGGCTCCACACGCACCCGAAGCCCGTGGCGCCCGTCCATCTGGATCTCGTCGGTGGGCTCGAGACCGGCCGACGCGGGATCGACGTGGAGGGCCATCGAGATGTCGAGCCAGGCGCGGCCGTCGAACCATCCCGTCGCGCGTTGATCGGCCCCCGCCGTGCGACCGGCGGCGATGACCGACCCATCGCCGAGGGTGAGGGGCGCGGTCGCGAGGATCGGTTCCGAGACGACCTCGACGCGCTCGAGCTCGCGTCCCATGCTCGTCGCCAGGATCCGCAGGCTCTCGGGAAAGCCGGCGTGACCGACGACCGACCCATCGGCGATGCCGCGGCGGAAGGCATCCGGCGTGAGGTCGATCCCGAGCGACGCCCGGACCCGGGGACCGAAGACGCTCACGTCGACCACGCGCCGGGCCTGCAGGCGCTCGACGTCCCAGGCCACGCCGGTCAGCGTCAGCGGCCACAGGTCGAGCACGAACCCTGGGTTGGCTCCGGTCGCCACGATCGGGACCCGGTGCGTGTCGGCGAGCCCGATGATGGTCGCGGCATCCGATGAATCGCCCGGGCGGATGAAGGCGAGGTCCTCGGCGGTGCAGATGATCGGGATGCCGGTCGGGGCGATCGCCGAGAGCACCGGCAGGACATCCGAGAGATGCGTCGCGACCGCCACCACGACGACGTCCGGCCGCGCCGTGCGCAACGTCCCGGCGAGGTCGGTCGAGCAGCGCAGCGTCGCAGGCGCGCCCGGGACCCGTTCGGCTGCCGGCTCGCCATCGCGCTCCGGCGAGCGGACCACGACGCCGACGACCTCGAGCCATCGACGCGTCAGGGCAAGTTCGAGCACCGCGCGGTTCGTGCTCCCGAAGCCGACCAGCACGGCTCGGATCGGGCGGTCGCTCACGATCCAGGTGCCATCGGCAACGGCTCAGGCCACCGTCGCGACACTGTGGCGTTCGAGCCTGGTCACGGCCCGCGCGAGCGACTCGACGTCGGGGTAGTTCATGACGACGAGCGGATCGGATAGCCGGCCATCGGAGACCACGTAGGCCAGATCCGCGGCCTCGAAGACCTCCGGGACCTCGGTGCAATAGATGATCACGGCATGTCCGTCGCTCGCGTACGCGCGCATGAGCCGGTAGATCTCGCGCTTCGACCCGATGTCGACCCCGCGGGTCGGCTCCTCGAGCACGAGGACCGCCGGACGCTTCACGATCGCGGCCGCGATGGCCACCTTCTGCTGGTTGCCGCCCGACAAGGAGCCGATGGGCAGCCGGACTGACGCGGCCTTGACCTGGAACCGCGTCGCGCAGGTCGTGGGCGATCTGGATCATCCGCTTTCGTCGCAGGGCGATCCCGCCTGTCGTGATCTCACGATGGAGCCGGGACACCATGTTGTCGCCGATGGTCAGGTTCGAGAAGAGGCTCGTATGACGGTCCGCTGACACGAGGCTCGTGCCGGACGCCACCGCCGATGCGCCGCGGCGAGCCCCGACCTCGACCTCCCCGGTCGTCCGCTCGAATCCGGCGATCGAACGCACGAGCTCGCGCGCGCCGGACCCCTCGACGCCGACGATCGACACGATCTCACCGACCTTCACGTGCAGGTCGATCCCCTCGAACTCGCCGCCGCCATGGGTCCAGCCGGTCAGGCGCAGGCCCGTGCCGGCACCCGCGCCGCGGGTGGCGGCCGGCTCGTCCGGGTCGTGCGTCGCCTGGCCACTCACGAGTCCGGCGGCGATGCCATCCCGGGTCAACCCCTCGCCCTCGAGCAGGTCCGTGCACACGCCGTCGAGGATCAGCGCGACGCGGTCCGTGTGCTCGGCCAGCTCGGCGATCCGGTGCGAGACGAGCAGCACGACGTTGCCGGCATCGGCCAGCAGGTGCATCCGCCGGAAGAGGTCCTTCGACTCCTCCTGCGTCAGCGCCGAGTTGGGTTCGTCGAAGAGGAACACCCGCGCGTCGCGGGCGAGGGCCCGGCCGATCTCCACGCGCTGATGGATCGCGAGCGGGACGGCGTCAAGCTTCCGGTCGGCCACGTCGAGGATCGCCAGGTCGCGCATGAGCGCACGCTCCTGCGCGTCGATGTGGCGGACCGTGGCCCTGGTCCCCTCACGTCCGACCATGAGGTTCTCGGCCACCGTGAGGTTGGGGAACAGCTGGGGCTCCTGGTGGACGACCGCAACCCGGTCGCGGTCGGACGCCGTGTCCCACGGACGCCCGTCGAGCTCGATCTCGCCAGCATCGGCCTTGGTTTCGCCCGCGAGCACCTTGATGAGCGTGCTCTTGCCCGCGCCGTTCGGTCCGGCCACACCCAGGATCTCGCCCGGCCGGGCCTCGAGGTCGAGTCCGTCGAGGGCCCGCGTGTCGCCGTACCACTTGCGCAGTCCGCGGATGCGCAGGCCGCGCTCCCCGCTCGCAGGCCCCGGGTCGGCGTTCACGGCGGCCGCCGCCTCGCTCACTTGCGAAGGCTCTGGGTGAATCGGTCGAGGACGACGGCAGCGATGGTCACGGCGCCGGACACGAAGTTGCTCAGGTACGAACCTGCCGAGAGGAGGGCGAGGCCGTTGGCGATGATCGCCAGGAGCAGGGCGCCGCTGAGCGTGCCGATGGCTGTGCCGCGGCCGCCTGCCAGGCTCGCGCCGCCGATGATCACGGCCGCGAAGATCGGGAAGGTGAGTCCGACGCCGGCATTCGGCTGGACCGATCCGATGAACGCGAAGTCGAGCATCGCCGCCAGCGTCGCCAGGAGCGAGCAGATGATGAAAGCCGCGAACTTGTACTTCACGATCGGCAGCCGCGCGAGCTCCGCGGCGGCGGGGTTCCCGCCGATGGCCTTGAGCCGGAACCCGAACAGCGACCGGCTGAGGATGAAGCCGATGATGATCGCGACCGCCGTCATCCAGAGCGCCTGCATCGGGATGTCGAAGGGCAGGTCCTGGTTCGACAGGCCGAAGAACCAGTTCACCTGGTCCTCGGGCACGACCTTGCCGACCGGCGGGTAGGCCGGGTTGAGGGTCGCCGTGTTCGAGACGAGCAGGGTCGTGCCGAACACGAGTTGCCCCGTCCCGAGGGTGACGATGAACGATGGGATCTTGAGCACCGTCACCAGGAAGGCGTTGAACGAGCCCACCAGGACGGCAGCACCGAAAGCCAACAGGATCGCCGCCCAGACCGGCCAGCCCCAGATGATCCAGGCCACGCCGATGAGGATCGACGCGAGCCCGTACATGTAGCCGAACGACAGGTCGATCTCGCCGACGACGATCACGAGGGTGAGCCCGAGCGCCACGATGGCGATGGTGCTCATCGAGCGGAGGATGCCGACCGCGTTGGTGAAGGTGAGGAACGTGTTCGGCTTGCTGAGCGCCGTGAATACGATGATCACGATCACGATCGCGATGACCAGGCCGCCGATGCGCAGCCCGGCCGCGAGCGCGCGTCCGGACCACTGGTCACCCGGGGTCGCCGGTTTGGCCGGCGGTGCAGGAGGCAGGGGGGCGCTGTTCTCGGTCATCCCGTGGACCGCTCCTCGTTGATCAGCCTCGGAAACCACCCGGACCGGTCGGCATCGGTCGACCGGTCCGGAAAAGCGTACGCCGTGGGGATCAGCCGCCGGCGATGGCCATGAAGTCCGCGCGAGCCTGGACGACGTTCTCCGTCGTCACCGGCTTGAGGGTGTTCGTGTTCGGCAGCACCTTGCCGTTCTTGAGCAGTTCGGCGCAGGCGAGCGCTCCGAACCCGGCCTGGTCGCCCCATTGCTGGTCGAGCGCGACGATCTGCGTCCCGGCTTCGACGGCATCGAGCTGGCCGATGCTGACGTTCCAGCCGAGGGAGAAGATCTTGCCGGTGTTGCCCGAGTCGGCGATGGCCCGAGCGGCATGCTCGCCGCCGATGTCCACGTTCTCGATGACCTGGACCTCCGGATTGCCCTGGATGAACGCCTTGTAGGCGTCATAGGTGCCGGCCGGGTCGTAGGTCGTCACGAGAGCGGTCGCTGCCGTGTTGATGAACTTCGCGTCCGGGATGGCTTCAGTGATGCCCTCGATGAAGCCCTGCATGCGGCCCTGCGCCCAGTTCTGGGTCGGGTCGCCGCCGGAAACGGCGAAGCTCTTGAAGTCGAGGCCCTTGGCCTTCATGTAGTCGACGACGATCCCCGCCGCCTGATGGCCTTCCTTGTTGGAGATCTGCGTGAAGTTCGAGAACTCGTTGCCGTTCGATTCGACGCCGACCGTGAAGACGGGGATGCCGGCCGCCATGTAGTCGTTGACGATCTTGGTGAACGCGTCCGTGCCGGTCGACTGGATGGAGAGGCAGTCGATCTGGTCGGCCTTGAACAGCGCGTCGAACTGCGCGATCTGCTCATTGGGATCCTGGACAGCCGACGCCGGGGCGATGGCCTGGCCGTTCATCGGCAGGATCTTCTGCGCCTCGGGCAGGGTCCGCTCGTAGCCGGCCTTGTACTGCGGGGAGAACAGCGGGATCGCCGTCGACCCGTACGAGAAGACGTAGTTGATCGGCTCACCCTTGGCCAGCTTGTCGGCGACGCGCGGGTTCAAGGTGAATGTCGAGCCGTCCTTGAGCGTGCCCGTCAGCGGCAGTCCGCCCGCTGCCTCGGAGGCGGCCGCCGAGGCGGGAGCCGATGCGGGGGTCGACGCCGCCGGCGCGCTGGCCGGGGCACTCGATGCGCCACCTGAGCTACAGGCCGCGACGATCAGGGACGTGACCGTCAGCAGCACCGCCAACGCACGTCGGGATTGGATGAGCATCGTTCTCCTCCTCGTGGTGGGCGGTCATAGGGCGCGCCCGACCCCTCCTCGGGTCCCGGTCAGTATCGTTTCCAGCCCGGCGGGATGTCAACGTTTCTGGAAAGGATTGTCGGGGCGCGGCCGACTCGCGGTTCGGCGGTGTCCGGCTCACCACATCACGAGGCCACCCGTGTAATTGATCGCCTGACCCGTCATGTACCCGGCCTCGTCGCTGAGCAGGAACCAGATGGCGCCGGCGCACTCATCGGCGGACGCCGACCGGCCGAGCGGGACCGTCTTGTTCCGTGTCGTCGCGAGCTCCTCGACCGTCATCCCGCGCTTGGCCGCAACGTCGGCGAGCACCTTCTCCTGCATCGGCGTGTCGATGATCCCGGGGCAGATCGCGTTGACCCGCACGCCGTTCGGCGCGAACGCGTACGCGAACGACCGGGTCAGCGAGAGGACCGCGGCCTTGGACGACGCGTACACCGCTGCCTCGGTCGTGGTCGCGAGCTTCGCCGACGACGACGAGAGGTTCACGACCGCCCCGCCCTTCGGCATCGTCCGGCCGATGCGCGAGACGAGGTCCCAGGTGGCCTCGACGTTGATGGCGTAGATGTCCCGGATGTCCTGGGTGGTGAACTCGAGGATCGGCTTGAGCCGGATGATTCCGGCGGCGTTGACCAGGTACGAGGCGCCGGCCCCCTCCTCGACCAGCCGGTCGCGGTCCGTCGCCGAGGCCAGGTCGCCGACGAAGGGCGTCGCTCCCGCGCTGACGACCGGGCCGAGGCCGGCTTCGTTGATATCGGCCGCGATGACACTGACGCCTTCACGGAGGAGCCGTCGCGCGACGGCCTCTCCGATGCCGCTGGCGGCTCCTGTGACGACCGCCCGCTTGCCCGTCGCTCCCATGTGGTCTCCTCGTCGTCGAGCAGGCCTCCCGCGCCCACGCCGGACCGGTATCCTCACCGGAAACGGTTCCGATGATACGGGACCGATCGTCCTCAGCGCGCGACCGGAGACACCATGCCCGGACGATTCGAAGGCCAGGTCATCGCGGTGACCGGCGGTGCCCGGGGGATCGGCGCGGCCATCGTGGAACGCGCCGTCGCCGACGGGGCCCGCGGGGTGGTCGCCGACCTGGTCGAGCCTGCCGAGCCGCTGTCCGGCGTGCGCTACGTGACGACGGACATCACCGACCGCACGGCCGTCGAGGCGCTGTTCGCCGGGATCGAGGCGATCGAGGGACGGATCGACATCCTCGTCAACAACGCCGGCATCCAGCACGTGGGCCTGACCGAGACGTTCGATCCGGTGACCTGGGAGCTGGTGATCCAGACGCACCTGATGGGCGCCTTCCACTGCAGCGCCATGGCCATCCGGTCGATGCGTGCCCACGGCGGCGGGGCCATCGTCCAGGTCGCATCAGTCGCGGGCCTCATCGCGCTGCCCGGCCGCGGACCGTACTCGGCAGCCAAGGCGGCGATGATGAGCCTCACCCGGGTGATGGCGGTCGAGGTCGCCGAGCTCGGCATCCGCGTCAACGCGGTCGCGCCCGGGATGGCCCGCACCGCGATCGTCGAGCGAGGCATCGCGGACGGCTCGATCCAGCTCGAGGGGATGCTGACCGAGATCCCGATGGGTCGCTTGGCATCGACCGACGACATCGCCGCCGCCGTCCTGTTCCTGGCCTCCGCCGACGCCGGCTACATCACCGGCCAGACGCTGGTGGTCGACGGCGGCTGGTCGATCCTCGGCATGCACGACCGGCCGGACTGGTTGCGCGCCGCGCCCAGCGGCGACTGACAGCGTCCGCCCGCCGCAGCCCGGGTCATGCCCGGGCGGCGATCGACCCCCGGAACAGGGGCATGCCCTCGACCCCGACGTGCACGCGCCACAGCCGGCCGTCCATCGGAGCGGCGGCCGTGATCTCCGTGATGTCCCCGAAATCCGTGATGAACAGGTCGCCATCGTGGAAGACGCAGTTCAGCGGGGCGCCGCCGGTCTCGAGGAAGTCCTTCCACGTCCCGTCCGAGGCCAGGACGTCGACGCCGCCGCCCAGGACCGTGGTCACCCACAGGTCCCCGTTCACGTCGATCTTCAGCCCGTCCGGGATGTGTCCCTCGACGAGCCGGGCGATCTGCTCCGACGGGCGCCCGGGTCGCTTCCGGTAGATGCCGCGCTCGTAGGACTCGACCCACACGATCGAGCCATCGGGCTCGGCGACGATCCCGTTCGGATAGGCGTCGGGGATCTCCTCGAGCAGCTCGCCGGTGCCGTCGGGCTCGAGGACGAACACGCGCCCGGGCTTTCGATCGTTCGGCAGGTAGTCGGCCGGATCGGTGAAGTACAGCCGGCCGTCCGGACCGAACGTCAGGTCGTTCGGCGCCTGGAGCGTGACGCCGTCGACTTCCGCGACGAGTTCCTCGACCCGCCCGTCCGGCCACGCCTTCTGGATCGAGGGACGACCCATGACCTCGGCTCGCCAGGCGCCGACCGTCCCGCCGTTCTGGGTGATGTAGACCGCGCCGTCGCTGCCGAGCATGCAGGCGTTGGGGCCGCCGCCGCACACGACGAAGTCGTGGATGCCGCGCTCCTCGGACCAGGCGATGAGCTTGCTCGTGTACGTCTCGACCATCACGATCCGGCCGTCGGGCAGGACATCGGGACCTTCCGGGTGGCCCAGCCCGGTCGCCAGCGTGTCCATCGGTCGGCGCATCGCGTGTCCTCCTGCTACGGGCCGGGTCTGGTCCGGACGGGCGAGGCGCCGGTCAGGCGCCCGGACGTTTCTGGAACAGCTCCACGGCATAGCCGTCGGGGTCGGCCATGTACGCGCTGCGGGCGCCCTGGTTCGGGCCGGCGGTGATCTCGACGACCTGCTCCGACCGCGCCGCGAACCCGAGCCCGACGAGCCGGGCGTGGAGCGCCGTGACGTCATCGACATAGAGGCACAAGTGACCGGCCCCGAAGTCGCACGGCCGCGACGCGGCCGACAGTCGTTCGATCCCGACGTACTCCAGCAGCTCCACGAACCCGCCGCCGGGGATGCGCAGGTAGACCGCGCGGATGTGGTCGAACTCGAGCCCGAGGACCGCCCGCAGGTACGGGGCGTCGAGGATCCGGTCGAACTCGATCTCCAGGCCAAGGCCGTCGCGATAGAACGTCAGCGCCCGGTCCATGTCGCGGACCGTGACCCCGCCGTGGAAGAAGCCCGTGACGGCCGCCATCGCGTCGCTCCTATCCGAGGCTGCGGAGGTCCGTCGAGCGCGTGTCGACGGTGTGGCGAGCCACGTAGTCCCAGTCCAGCTCGATCCCGAACCCCGGGCGATCGGGCAGCGTGTAACCGCCGCCGCTGATCCGCGTCGACATGTCGGACAGTCGCCAGAAGAACGGGTCGCGCTCCTCGTCGAAGCACTCGACGAACGTGTGATCCGGCACGCTCGCCAGCAGATGCGCGGCGATCTGTGGCTCCTCGTGGTGGCCGAGTTGGACCCCGAACGCGGCGGCCAGCCCGGCGGCCTTGCGCCAGATCGTGGGGCCACCGGCCCAGGAGGCATCGAAGTTGGACACGTCGATCGCACCGCCGACGATCAGGTCCCGGATGCCCGCGAGCGTCGTCTCGCTCTGGCCGGCGCAGACCGGGATCGCGGTCTGGTAGCGCACGTCGCGCATCCAGCGCGCATCGTTCGTCCAGCGGCACGGCTCCTCGAACCAGCGGATGTCGAGGTCCCAGACGAGCTGGGCGAACTTCACGGCCTGGGCCCGGTCATAACCCTGGTTGGCGTCGACCATCAGCGCGAAGTCGCGGCCGGCAGCCTCCCGGGCGATGCGAACCCGGGCGGCGTCCTCGGCCGGCGTCTTCCCGCCGACCTTGAACTTCATCCCGGCGAACCCGGCCTCGACGTACTGGCGGATCAGGCCCGCGACCTCGTCGTTCGACAGGTGGTAGTAGCCGCCGATGATGCTGATCGGGACCGTGTCACCGGTGCTGCCCCAGATCCGGTGGAGCGGCAGGCCGAGGGCGCGGCCGAAGACATCCCAGATCGCCTCGTCGACACAGGCGATCGCCTGCAGCGCGAGACCGCGGTCGCGCAGGATGTCGTTCGTCGCGGGCTCCATGGCACGCCAGGCGCCCTCGGGATCGGTCGCCGTGTGACCGAGGAGTCGCGGCGCCAGCTCGTCGTGGATGATCGCGACGATGATCGACTGCTCGACGTCGGTGTCGCCGGTGTACACCTCGGACACCAGCCCGTCACTGGTGTAGAGCTGCGTCACGATCGTGCAGCGGTTGTCCATGCTGTAGGCACTGCCGGAGAAGCGCCGACTGAGCGGCGCCCGGAGCGTGGTGGTCACGATCCGGTCGACGATCAGCGCGGTCCGATCGAGCGTCCGGGGCTCGGGCGACACGCCCACGGGGCCGGTCAACGCCCGACGCTGGCCCGGGCGGCAGCCGCGATGGCGTCCGGCGACGGCAGGACCTCGTCCTCGAGCGGTGGCGTGTACGGGATCGGCAGGTCGTCGGGCAGGCTGACGCGGCGTGGCGGGCTGGCCCAGGCGATGCCGCCGATGGTCAGCTCGCTCACGATCGTGGCCCCCCAACCGGCCGCATGGACCTGTTCCTCGGCGACCACGAGCCGGCCCGTCTTCTCGACGGATGCACGGACTGCCGGCAGGTCGAGCGGGCGGAGCCAGCGGAGGTCGATGACCTCGGCCTCGATCCCGTCGGCGGCGAGCTGCTCGGCCGCGGCCAGGGAGCGCTCGACCATCATCAGCGTCGCCACGATCGTCACGTCGGACCCGGGTCGAACGACCGCGGCCTTGCCGATCTCGGCGATCTCGCCGCGCACGACTGGACCCTTGCGCGCGTACATGCCCTTGTGCTCGAAGTACAGCGTCGGGTTGGGATCGTCGATGGCCGCCCGCAACAGGCTGTAGGCCGAGCCCGGCGATGATGCGGTCACGACACGCAGCCCGGGCAGGTGCATGAACCAGCTCTCGCCGGTGGCGCTGTGCTGCGTCCCGAACCGGCCCGTCGCGCCGCCGATGGCGCGGACCGTGACCGGCACCGACGTCTGCCCACCCGACATGTAGCGGTACTTGGGCAGCTGGTTGACGATGGCGTCGCCAGCCGTCGGGAGGAAGTCCGCGAACATGATCTCGACGACCGGGCGCATGCCGACCAGGCTCATGCCCAGGGCCACGCCGAGGAAGCCGTTCTCGCAGATCGGCGTCGTTCGAACGCGCTCCAGGCCGAAGCGCTCGGCGAGCCCGATGTTCGTCTTGAAGACGCCGCCATCGGCCGAGACGTCCTCGCCGAGCAGGAGGACCGCGTCGTCCGCCGCCATCGCATCCTCGAGGGCCGCGTTGATCGCTTCCCGGTAGGTGAGCTCGACGGCCGCCCCGGTCGGGGCCGGCGCCTCCTCAGTCTGCGTAGACATACGGACGGGTCTCCTCGAGGGTCGGGTAGGGGGCCGTCGCGGCACGCTCGGCGGCGGCGTCGATCTCGGCCTGGGTCTCGTCGCGGATCTCGACCGAGTCGTTCGGCCCGATCAGGCCGCCGGCCACGAGCGACGCGCCCAGGATCTCGATCGGATCGCGGGCCTTCCAGGCATCGAGCTCGCCGGCCGGCCGGTACTTGGCGGGGTCGGAACGGCTGTGGCCGCGGTAGCGATAGGTCTTCATCTCGAGGAGGCTGGGGCCATCGCCCCGCCGGGCCCGCTCGACGGCCTCGACGGTGGCTCCGTGGACTGCCTCGATGTCCTGCCCGTCGACCACGATCCCCGGGAAGCCGTACGGGTCGGCGCGACGGGCGAGGTCGTCGATGGGGGTCGTGCTCCGGAGCGGGCTGTACTCGCCGTACAGGTTGTTCGTGATGATGAACACGACCGGCGCCTGCCAGATGGCGGCCATGTTCAGGGCCTCATGGAACGTCCCGATGTTCGTGGCCCCGTCGCCGAAGAACGACAGCGCCACGTTCGGCTTCTTCTGCATCTGGAACGCGACCGCCGCGCCCACCGCGATCGGCAGTCCGGCGCCGACGATGGCATTCGCCCCGATGTTGCCCTTGCTGAAGTCGATCAGGTGCATCGAGCCCCCGACCCCGCCCGAGCCGCCGGTCCGGCGACCCATGAGCTCGGCGAAGGCGACCTCCGGCTCCATCCCCAGGGCGAGCGCCTCGCCGTGTCCGCGATAGGTATTCGTCTGCACGTCGCCGGGACGCATCGCCGCGATCGCGCCGACCGAGACGGCCTCCTGGCCCTGGCAGAGATGCGTGGTGCCCTGGATCTGTCCGGTCATGAACAGCTCCTGGACCTTCTCCTCGAACAGCCGGATCCGGACCATGGTCCGGTACCAGTCGAGTCGGTCAGGGGTCGGCGTGGCGGTCATCGTCGTCGTGCGCCTCCGGGTTGCCCAGGGCCGCCGAGCCTCGCATCGGGAGCGCTCCAGCCGGGCGGTACCGTTTCCAGTTTCGATTACACATCGTGGCATCCGGGCCGCGGAATCGTCAACCCGACCGAGCGCCCGCCCCGACCGGTCGCGGGAACGCCGCTGCCGTGTGCTACCGTGCCTGAAACCGTTACTGGAACAGGACCGAAACGCCTGCCAAGGCGACGGCCGCGGGTCCGGTGTGGGCGATGGGAGAGGCGTGGATGAACGGTGACAGGCGGGTCGACGTCAGGCGCAAGCGGGCGAGCATGCGCGAGGTCGCCGAGCTGGCGGACGTGGCGATCTCGTCGGTCTCTCGAGTCCTCTCCGAGCACCCGGACGTCAGCTCCGAGATGCGCGAGCGGGTCCTCGCCGCGGTCGCCCAGCTCGAATACGAGCCGGACTTCCTCGCGCAGAGCCTGCGTCGCGGGGCGACGCTCTCCGTCGGCTACGTCGTCGGTGACATCTCCAACCCGTTGATCGCCACGATCACCTCAGGCGCCGAATCCGTGCTGCGCGGGGCCGGCTACTCGATGCTCCTGATGAACTCCGAGAACGATCCGGAGCTCGACGCGGCCCACATCCGGTTCTTCCAGGCGCGTCGGGTGGACGGCATGATCCTCTCGCTCGCGAGCGAGCGCCGCCAGGGAACGCTCGACATCCTCGCCCAGGTCGATGTCCCGATCATCATGATCGACCGCGACGTTCCCGCGGACCTCGGTGCCAGCATGGTTCGCAACGATCACAAGGCGGGCATGCACGCGGCGGTCGAGCACCTGCTCGACCTGGGGCATCGTCGGATCGCTCTGATCACCGGCGCGCTGGACCTGTGGCCGGTCCGCGAGCGGATCGCGGGCATGGCCGACGCGCTCGCAGCGCGAGGGATCGAGGACCAGACCATCACCCTCGTCGGATCCCTCTCGGCCGAACACGGACAGTCGTCCACGGAGCAGCTCCTCGCGATGGAGCCCCGGCCGACCGCGATCGTCGCGGGCGGGAACCAGGTCCTGGCGGGTTGCGTGCGCGCGCTGGTCCGGCACGGTGTCCGGGTCCCGACGGACATCTCGCTCGTCACCTGCGACGAGGTCGACCTCTCGGAGCTGCACCAGCCCCCGATCGCGTCGGTCGCCCGGGACACCCTGCAGCTCGGCCGTGTCGCGGCGGAGCTGCTCCTCGAGCGCCTCGGCGGCGGTCAGCCGCGGACTGTCCTGCTGCCGACCACCTTCACCCCCAGGCCGAGCTGCGGTCCGGTCCCCACCGGTCGCTGACCTCCGGAGGCGCGGCGATCGCCGACGATCGCCCGCACGCGGCAGGCTCGGTAACGATTGCAGAACCGCTACCAGCATGGGATAGTCCGTCGGACGGCGCGTCCGTCCCGCGCACCCACCATGCGCGGCGCCGCAGAGGGAGCCAGCTTGCCCGACGTCATCCACGGTACGGACCGGCGTCCTCTCGTGCCCGGGCGAACCCTGTTCGACTACGCGGACGAGGTGTCGGCGGCGGTCCCCGCGTCGTGCCGACGGACCGGCCGCTGTCGCGAGTGCGTGGTCGAGGTCCGGGCGGGCGGCACCGGCCTCTCGCCGAGGACCGACGCCGAGGCGTACCTGCCCGGAGCGTTCCGGCTGGCGTGCCAGGCGCAGATCGGCGTCATCACGGCCGACGTCGAGTTCTCGATCATCCGCCGCCGGATGCGGATCCTCGGGCCGTCGGACACGCCGCCTGGCCGCCTGGACCCGGTCGTCACCGCGGACGAGCTCGCGGTCCGCTACGCCGGTCAGCCGATCGACCTGCGGCGTGACCATGTCCTGGGGCTGGCGATCGATGTCGGCACGACGACGATCGTCTTCCAGCTGATCGATCTGCTGACCGGCAAGGCCGTCGGCGGCGCCTCGCTCGAGAACCCGCAACGGTTCGGCGGCAGCGATGTGATGACCCGGATCTCGTACGAGAAGGACTTTCCGGGCGCGATGCGCCTGGCCCTGCGACGCGCCCTGAACCACGAGCTGCGCGATCTCTATCGCGCCCTCGGGATCGACCGGCACGAGGTGTACGAGGCGATCGTGGTTGCCAACAGCACGATGCGGGACCTGTACTTCGGGATCGACGTCGGCCCGATGGGCGAGTGGCCGTACCGGTCCGTGACCGAGGTCGCGGCCCGCGCCGGTGAGGCCGCATCGACCTGGGTCCGCCGACGCGGTCACGAGGTGGGGCTCCTGATGAACCCTCATGGACGGGTCGTCGGGGCGCCGCTCATCGCGAGCCACGTCGGCGCGGATACGGCCGCGGACCTCGTCGCGGTCGACTTCGCCGGCGGATCGGGCGTGCGGATGCTCGTGGACATCGGCACGAACACCGAGGTCGTCGTGACCGACGGGACGCGCTTCCTCGCCGCGTCATGCCCGGCCGGACCGGCATTCGAGGGTGGACTCGTGCGCTTCGGGATGCCCGGCGCCGACGGGGCGATCGAGTCGGTCCGCCTGGAGGGTGACGCGTTCGCGTTCGAGACCATCGGCGACGCCGAGCCGGCGGGGATCTGCGGTTCCGGGCTGGTCGACATCCTCGCGGAGCTGCGACGGGCGGACTGGATGAACACCGAGGGCCGGTTCCGCGACGGCCTCGACGACTACCTCGTGGCCCCGCGACAGGGCATCAGCTTCTCGCGATCCGATGCCAGCCTGCTGGCCCAGGCCAAGGCCGCCAACGCCTGCGGGCAGCGGATCCTGCTCCGCCGCCTCGGGGTGACCGCGGACCAGGTCGACCGGGTCTACCTCGCGGGTGGCTTCGCCAACGCGGTCAACGTCGCGAACGCGATCGAGATCGGCCTGTTGGCACCGGTCCCGATCGACCGCGTGGAGCGGGTCGGGAACGCCGCCCTCCAGGGAGCGACGGCGCTGCTGCTCTCGGGCAGCCGTCGGGCCGAGCTGGAGGAACTCGTCGGCCGGATCGAGCACGTCGAGCTTGAGACCGAGGCCGACTTCTTCGAGTTGTTCGTGGACGGCTGTCGGTTCGTCCCGATCGCCGCCTGACCCGCGCCGCCCGCCACGGAGGACCGCCCGTTGTCATCACCCACGCTCCCGCCGTTCGTGATCATCGGCGAGAACATCCACACCAGTCGGGTCGTACGGGCCGACGGCAGCCGCGTCGCGATGACCGCCTCGGGTCAGGCGGCCATCCGCGTCCCGCTGGGCGATGACGAGGCGCTGCTGCCCGTGTCACCCGTGATCCAGGCGACGCGGGAGTTCGCGTCGGGCCGCGTCAAGCACGTGATGGCGGCCGTGCTCGAAGGCGTCGCCAAGGGTCCCGATGCCGCCGTCGCCGCGGCCTATGTGCAGTGGATGGCGGCCCGGCAGATCGCCGGCGGCGCGGCGTATCTCGACCTGAACGTCGACGAGGTCTCCCCGGACGTCGACGGCCGCCTCGCGGCGATGACGTGGCTCGTCGGGGTCGTCGGTCCGGTCTCAACCGTGCCGCTGTCGATCGACTCGTCGGACGCCTCCGTCATGGCGGTCGGCCTGGGCCTCGTCGAACCCACGTGGGCCGGCGGCGCGCCCCCGCTCCTCAACTCGGCGGCCGCGGATCGCGTGGACGTGCTTCCGATGGCCGCGGAGCGCGGATCGCCCGTGGTCCTCTCCTCGACCGGGGCGACGATGCCGACGGGGACCGAGGAGCGGATGGTCCGCGCGATCGAGATGGTCGAGATGGCGGAGGCGCACGGTCTGCCATTGAGCGCCATGCACGTCGACCCACTGGTCATCCCCATCGGGGTCGACGCCGAGGCGGGCTCGGCCTACCTCGATGCGGTGCGCCAGATCCGCGAGCGCTACGGACCCGATATCCACATCACCGGTGGCGTGTCGAACGTGTCGTTCGGGATGCCGGCGCGGCGGCTCATCAGCGACGTCTTCCTGGACCTGTGCGTCGCCGCGGGCCAGGACAGCGGGATCGTGGATCCGGTCGCAGCGGACATCGCGCGCGCCCTGGTCCCGGATCGCGAGTCGGCGACCTACCAGCTGGCCGCCAACCTCCTGACCGGGGCCGATGCGTTCGGCGTCGAGTTCATCGAGGCGTTCCGCGACGGGCGATTGACCCCTGACGTCGTCGGGACGATGGCGCCGCCAGCCGGCGCCTGACCCGGGTTACCCGTTAGGCGACGTTCCCCTCCTGGAGGGCCCGCGCCTCGGCGACGAGGCGCCGCGCGAGGATCACCGCGGAGCCCGCGTCCGGGGCCCAGCCGTCGGCCCCGATCTGCTCCGCGAACTCCTTGGTCACTGCGGCGCCACCGACCATGACCTTCAGGTTCGGCAGGTCCTCGGCCGCCCGAACGGCCTCGATCACGCCACGCATCCCGCCCATCGTCGTGGTCAGCAGCGCGCTGATCCCGATGATGTCGGCCTTGTGCTCGCGCGCGGCGGCCATGAACTTGTCGACGGACACGTTCGTTCCGAGGTCGAAGATCTCGAAGTTCGCGCCCTTGAGCATCATCCCGACGAGGTTCTTGCCGATGTCGTGGAGGTCGCCCTTGATCGTGCCCATCACGGCCACGCTGTCGGGCTTGTAGCCGCTTCCGATCAGCAGCGGCTCGAGCAGGGCGACCGCGGCCTTCATGGCGCGCGCGCTGATGAGCATCTCCGGGACGTAGATCTCGTTGTCCTGGAAGCGCTGTCCCACAACGCCCATCGCGTCGGTCATCGCATCGAGGACCGTCTTGGGAGGGATCTCCTCATCGATCGCCTGCTGGGTCACCTCGACCGCGGTCTCGCGATCGCCGACCTCCACGGCCGTCTGGAGTCGCTTCAGATCCGCCATGCGCTGTCGTTCTCCTGCGTCTCGTGGTGCCGGCTCAGCCGGGGTAGCCGGGGTAGGTGCTGGTGGACGGATCGGGCCGATGGACGATCCCATCGTCACCGCGATGCATCGCGGACCAGTCGCGGGCGGCCCGGGCGATGGCCATCAGGGGCTCCCGCTTCGTGACCAGCGGGACGGAGCCCTCCGGCGCGAGGCCGTCCACGCCCGCGTCCATCAGGTCCCAGCAGGCCTTGTAGACGTCCTCGGCCGTGCCCTGGTAGAGCAGGCTCGGGTTGTTCAGGTTGCCCATCAGGGCAATGCGCTCGCCGGCGACCGCCCGGGCCTCGCGCGCATCGACCTGCGACTCGAAGTGGAAGACGTCCCAGCCCGCCGCCGCGAAGAGGTGGACGCGGTCGATCGTCTTCCCGCAGCAATGGAAGATCCCCGGCCCGCCGATCTCTTGGGTGATGTGCTGGTGCATTTCGAGGAGGAAGTCGCGGTACGTCTCGGCGCGGCACAGGTCGCCGGTGGTGTGGTCGGCCCACATGACCGCATCGGCCCCGGCCTCGAACTGCGCCTGCGCGGACGCGATGCACGCCGGCATGAACGCGTCCAGGTAGCGCCTGATCTTGTCGGGATCCAGCATCACGTCCATGAGGAAGCTCTCGATGCCGACCATCTGGTAGCCGACCGACCACGGGCCGTAGACCTTGCCGACGATGGCCACGTCCGGGTAGCGCTGGCGCAGGAGCTTGATCGCCCCGGTGACCGCGGCCATCGTCGGGCGCTCGCGGAAGTCGTCGGGCAGCTTGACCTGCTCGGGCTCCTCGATCGTGAACCGCGACGGCGAGGGCCAGTTGTCCTTCTCGGCCCATTCCGTCTCGCCGCCAAGGGCATCCGACTCGAGCTGCGAGTGGAAGACCGGCATGATCGTGTCCATGCCGAAGACGTCGTGGGCGGTCGCCGCGAGCCGCGCCATCAGCTCGGCATCGAGGTGGGCCTCGGGGAACGGGGCGTTGACCAGGTCCATCATCTCGACCGTCACCACCGAGCTCAGCGTGCAGGCCGGGACCTTGTCGACATTGCCGCGATAGACGCCCGACAGGAAGCGCCGGCGCGGCGTCATCCACTCGCCCTTCAGTGGGCTGGTGACTTCAGCGATCATCCCGGCACCCCATTGCTTCGAATCGGACGGTGGGCGGCAGCCATGCGATCAGAGGGTCCCGACCCGCTCTGCCGACCCGCTCCTGGAGCTGCGATAGGCCGCATCGAGGATCTCCACCGTCCGGGCACCGAGCTCGGCGGGGGAGTTGTTGTCGAACGGCCGGCCGGCGCCCGCCGCGACGAGCGCCTCGATCGGGCCGGTGCAATCGTAGAGACCGGCGTCCGGCTCGAGCGGGACGCGGACGTCGTCGGTCGGCGACCGATAGCGCCACAGCATGTTCTCTCGGAGGTCGAGGTGGAACATCCCAGTCGACCCGACCACCCGGACCTCGACCGCATGGCGATTGTTCGCGCCGCCGAGGTGGCTGGATGCGCCGCTCATCGTGCCGATCGCGCCGTTGGTGTACTTCATCGCGACCGCGTCGTGCAGCTCGACCTTCGCGTCGAGCGGCGCGGACATGAACGCGAACACGTCCTGGCCGCGCAGGCCGGTCAGCCACAGCGACACGCCCAGCAGGTGCGTCAGCTGGGCCTGGCCGTAGCCGCCGCCGGACGTCTCGGGGCGGGACCACGTGTCGGGTTGGGGGATCGACTCCGGCGATGCGCCCGGGTAGTCGCCCGTCTCCGAGAGAAGCTCGCGCGTGACCGAGTCCATGTGCAGCGCGACGTGCTCGATCTCGCCGACCCCGCCGTCCTCGTGCATCATCCGGTGCGCCTGGATCACCATCGGCCGGTAGTTCCAGCCGTACGAGAGGATGAGGTGGCGGCCCGTGCGGCGCGCAGTCTCGTCGAGATCCCAGGCGTGCGCCGGGTCGATCGTGAACGGCTTCTCGCACATGACGTGCGCACCGGCCTCCAGCGCCGCTTTGCTCTGTTCCCAGTGATAGCCGGGCGGGCTCCCGACGACGACGATGTCGGGCTTCTCCGCGATCACGTCGTGCCAGTCGGTGGACGCCTTGGCGAAGCCGAAGTCCTTCTGGATCTTCGCCGAGCAGATCCGGATTGCGGCGGTTGATGATCGTGAATTCGACCTCGTCCCGGTGCTTGACCAGGTTCGGCAGGTGCGAACTGACGGTCCACGACCCGGCCCCGATGACGCCGAGGCGGAGCTTCGCCATGTGGATCTCGACTCCTTTCGCCGAAGCCCCTTCAGGGGCGCGATCCGGTTGACGGGGTTGAACGGCGACGACTACGATGGCCGCCGGGTGGAAACGAGTCTGGAAATGATATCAGACGCGATTCACGCTTGATTCACAAGCCCTGGATGACGAGCCGGCGACGTGATCGGAGCCCGGCCGGGACCGGTCCCCGTCATGATCGTCGTGGACGCTCCGGACCTGGTCGATCCCCGTCTGCGAAAGGAGTCAGGCACCCGTGAGCACGGTCCAGATGGTCGAGGCGATCCCGGTGAGCTACCCGGAGCCCAACGACTACAACGCCCTGCGCCATCTGTGCCTCGTCAAGATCACGACCGACGACGGCGTCGTCGGCTGGGGCGAGTCGATCACCCAGTTCCCGGAGGCGAACTTCGCGGTCAAGGCGATCATCGAGGGGATGGCCGAACGCGTCGTCGGCAAGGACCCGCTCGACAACATCGCGATCTGGCACAGCATCCGCGACCAGATGTGGTGGTACGGCTACAACGGCGGGATCGCCAGCTATGCCGTGGCCGCCATCGACATCGCCCTGTGGGACATCAAGGGCAAGCTGCTCGGCGTTCCGGTCGTCCAGCTCCTCGGCGGCGCCGTGCACGAGCGGCTGCCGGCGGTCGCCTCGAGCCACGCCCACTACGAGGACATCGACCGGATGGTCGAGGAGGCGCAGGAGTGGGTCGCGCCGGGGATGCACGGCCTGAAAGTCGGATTCGGCAAGCGCGGGAACGCGCGCCTGGGCTACGAGCACGACCGCGACGTCGAGTACATCCGCAAGATGCGCGAGGGCCTCGGGCCCGACCAGATGATCATGATCGACTGCGGCTGGAACGTGAAGTGGGACGTCATGACAGCCGTCCGGCGCGTCCAGGCGTTCGACGAGTACGGCCTCCACTGGATCGAGGAGCCGCTCGGGGCCTGGGACCCGGAGGGCTACGCGAACCTGCGCGGCAAGACGACCTCGCTCATCGCCTACGGCGAGAAGGAGTGGAACGTCGAGGGCTTCGAGCGCGTGCTCGGGACCGGGACCGTGGACGTCGTCGGGATCGATCCGGGTCGGGCCGAGGGGATCACCGGGTTCAAGCGCGCGGTGGAGCGCATCGAGTTCTACCGGCGTCAGGCGAACGCCCACTGCTGGTCATCCGCGATCGTCACCGCCGCGAGCCTCGCGATGAGCTTCAGCTCGCCGGCCTTCAAGCTGATCGAGGTCAAGCCGCTCCGCAACCCGATGCAGCACGAGCTCGTGCCCGAGCCGATCGAGCATCGCGACGGCTGGTTCTACCCGCCGACGAAACCCGGGCTGGGCATCGAGGTCATCGACGAGGTCGTCGACCGGTATCGCAGCGAGAAGGTGCTCGGCGGCTGAGCCGGGCGGCGAAGGAGGCTGGCACATGACTTGGAGCGTCGGCGCCGGGCTTGAGGGTCGCGGCGTGATCCTGACCGGGGCCACGGGCGGCATCGGCGCGGCGGTCGCCACGGGCTTCGCCGCGGCCGGGGCGAAGGTGATGGCCGTCGACCTCGACCAGGGTCGGCTCGACGAGCTCGTCGGCGGGCTCGAGGGATCGGGCCATGTCGGCGTCGTCGCCGACCTCCGTGACCTCTCGACGCATGACGCGCTGGTCGAGCGCGCCACGCGGGAGCTCGGCGGAGTCTACGTGCTCGCCAACCTGGCGGCGGTGCTCCGCCGACGCGGGCTCGCTCGACGAGGTGACGGAGGACGACTGGGATCTCCAGCACGACATCAACCTCAAGTCGGCCTTCTTCCTGGCCAGGGCCGCTGGCCGCGCGATGATCGAGGCCGGCAACGGCGGGCGGATCATCCTCTTCAGCTCGCAGGGCTGGTGGACCGGCGGCTTCGGCGGGTCCGTTGCCTATGCCTCGACGAAGGGCGGCGTGACCACCATGTGCCGCGGGCTCGCGCGAACGTTCGGACCACACCAGATCACGGTGAACTGCGTGTCGCCGGGCCAGGTCAACACACCGATGCTGATGACCGGCCTCGCTCCGGAGATCTACGAATCGATGAAGAAGCAGACGCCCCTCGGCTACGTCGCCGAACCGGAGGAGCTGGCCGGTCCCGTCGTGTTCCTCGCGTCCGACCACGCGAAGTACATCACCGGCGCGACCCTCAACGTCTCCGGCGGCTTCCTGATGTACTGATGGCCCCCGGAGTCTCGCCATCCACGCTCCCCTCGCGTCTGGGGCCTCGGACCGGTGGACCGTCGACCTCGTGACCGACACCATGCGCGTGGTCGAACTCCCGGAGATCGGTGCACCGTTGAGACCCGCGACCCGGCCCATCCCGGAGCCCGGGGCCGGGGAGGTTCGCGTCCGCATCACCGCCTGCGGTGTCTGCGGCTCGGATGTGTTCCTCCAGAAGGGAGGCTTCGGGACGGCCGTGACCCTGCCGGTGATCCCGGGCCACGAGGCCGCCGGGATCGTGGACGCACTGGGCGATGGGGTCGATGGCGTGGCCCTCGGCGACCAGGTGGCGCTCTACTACATCACCACCCCGCCCGACGACGCCTGGGCGGCCCGCGGCCGCCCCAACATCAGCCCGGATGTCACGCGTATGGGCGTCGACGTGGACGGCGCCTTCGCGGAATACGTCCTGCGGCCACCGGCAGCGCTCATCGTCCCGCCTGCTCCCGTGCCGTCGCAGGTGCTCGCCGTCCTGACCGACGCCGTCGCCACGCCGCTCCATGGCCTGAAGCGGGTCGCGAAGCTGCAACCGGGCGAGACACTGGTGGTGCTTGGCATCGGCGGACTCGGCTCCAACGCCGTCCAGCTGGGCAAGGCCATGGGCGCCCGGGTCATCGCCGTCACGCGGTCCGAGGCGAAGCTGCGCCTGGCCCGCGAGCTCGGCGCGGACGAGACCGTGGCCGCCGACGATGGCGATCCGGTCGCGGCGGTCAAGGGCTTGACCGGCGGCTACGGACCCGACGTCGTCATCCAGTGCGTCGGCTCCGCGGAGGTCGATGAACAGGCCATCGCGATGGGCGGCCCGGGTGGCCGGGTGGTGCTGATCGGCGCGAGCCTGGACCAGTTCCGGGCCCGCGCGGTCGACATCTTCTGGCGCGAGCTTGCCGTCCTGGGCTCGCGCGGGTTCGTCCCCGACGACATCCGCGACGCGATAGACCTCTACCTCGACGGCACGCTCACGGTCGATCACCTGGTCGGGTCGATCCGACCACTCGACGAAGCCGACCAGGCGCTCGAAGACCTCCGCGCCGGGCGCGTCCTGCGGAGTGTGCTCGTTCCTTGAGTCCGCGCTCCGCGGACCGCCGCTACGACGCGGGTGTCAACACCGTCGTCAACCGCTCCGCGCTGTCCCGAAGGTTCGCCAGGAGCGTCGGTACCCGGGCGGGATCCTCGCGTCCCCAGCCGCAGTACGACGCGATGCCGAACTCGGGCAGGTAGCGATGCGCGGCTCGCGCCCGCCGTTCGAAGGCGTCCAGGCCGTCATCGAGCACGATGCCGAGGAACGGCCAGGTGTGCCCGATCGCGAGTCCCTCCAGTGGCCCGAACCAGGCATCATCGGCGTCGGGCATCACGGGCATATGCACGTAGTCGACGCGGCGTCCGGCCCTGACCACCGCCTCATTGGCAAGACGGACACACACGCCCATGTCGGGTGCGATCGACTTCGGCCAACCGCCCCACGTGCCGAAACAGAAGTGGTAGCCAAGCACGACGTCCTCGGGGATGTCGCCGGACAGGTGCTCCATGTCACCCAGGTGGCGTTCCCACTTCTCCTCGAGGGAGGTCTGCGGCGACCACGGCAGGAGCGGTGCGTCGCCGGCAAGGATGTCGCGGACTTCGCTGGCGATGTCCCACTGGATGACGAGATCCTCGTTCGGGATCGCGGCCACGATCTGCGCGACCTCGTTGCGGATCGCCCGCCGATAGGCGTCGTAGACGATCGGCCAGTCCGCCGGTCGCGCGAAGAAGCCCATGACGGCCGAGCCTGTCGCGGGAAAGCTTGCCTGGAAGCGCGCATCGGCCGGGATGACGCCGTCGTCACGAAGGCGTCGAAAGACCCCGTAGGACCGCGTGGCTTCCTCGACGTAGTGCAGGCTGTCGAAGGTGAGGCGCTCCACGCCCGGACGGAGCTTGAACGTCCACCACGACTCGTTCCACTCCTTCTGGCTGGCTCCCGGCTTCGGCTGTCTTACCTGGCCGCCGGGTGGCTCATTGACCGCCTCGAGATCCGGGTGGACCGAGTACGTCCGGGTCGGCAGGTAGAAGGTCCAGTACTTGCGCTGCCCGATCTCGCCGTCCGGGTAGCTGGAGCAGAGCGATCCGAGGCCGCCCGCGCACGCACGGAACACGTCGTCGACACTCTCCAGCGGAACGCTGCCCACCAGGTGAACGGTGCCGGTCCTGCCCATGCGTCACTTCCCTCCAGGCGACTCCATGCCGTCGTCATCGTGGCCAAGAGTCTATCGATACGGCGGTGACGCGGAGGTCCGACCGCCGGCGGACGCGAACGAGGCCGATCACGGGGTCCCGCCCGCGATGACCGCCGACCCGCGACGGACGAGGAACGGCGCGCTCGCAGTGACGACGTGCTGGAGCGGCCGGCCCTCAACGACGTCGATCAGCATCTGGGCGCCGAGCTCGCCCATCTCGGCCATCGGCATGTGGATCGCCGTCAGCGGCGGGTCGATGTGCTCGAGGATCGGGTGGTCGTCCATCGTCACGAGCGACAGGTCGTCCGGGATGCGCAGGCCGAGCTCACGTGCCGCACCGAGCACGCCGAGCGTGGACATGAAGTTCACGACGTAGAGCGCGGTCGGCCGCGTCTCGGGACCGGTCGCCAGGAGTCGCTCTGCGACCTCCCGGGCGCCTCGTTCGGTGAAGTCGCCCGCTGCACACCAGCGCTCGTCAACAGACAGGCCGCGATCCGCCATCGCCGCACGATAGCCGGCTGCGCGTCGCCGGCCGACGTCCGTGTCGGCCCGGCCCGCGAGGAACCCGATCCGTCGGTGGCCGAGCTCGACCAGGTGGTCGACCGCCAGCCGGCTGCCCGCGGCATCGTCCATCGTCACCGAACCCGCGACGATCGGAGAGCGGCTGTTGATCGGCACGAGCGGCATGCCTCGGCCGGCGATCTGTTCGACGAGCTCATCGGCGATCGCGGCGAACGCGACGAGCAGCCCGTCCATCCGCCCCTCGAGGACGAAGCGGTCCATCTGGGCCGGGTCCAGCGTCGGCGCGTGCGCATCGACCACGACCACGACGTACCCGCGTCTGCCGGCGGCCCGTTCGATGCCGCGCAGCGACTCGCCCCACATGATGTTCTGCGGGTCCGGGAGGATGATCGCGATCGACCCGGTCCGCCTCGTGCGCAGGCCGGAGGCCAACCGGTTGGGACGATAGCCGAGCTCGCGCGCGGCTTCGACGACGCGCTCGCGGGTCACCGGTCGGACGTTCAGTGTCGGGTCTGCGCGAAGGACCCGCGCGGCGGTGGCCAAGCTGACACCTGCCCGCGCCGCGACCATCTTGAGCGTCGTCACCAGACCCCAGCCCTCGCCCCTCTTGAACGCCGGAAACGTTTCGCGTATCGTTCTAGGTGCCCCTCGAGTATATCGTTGTACCTGCCGATCTGGCGCCGTCTGCGTGGGCTTCGCCCCGGTGCGAAGCGAGGAGACACGTGACCGCAGGAACGCCCGCGACAGCCCCGCTGCCCGCCCCGCCCCGCGCGGACCGACCGCGCGCCGGACGGCGTCTCCCCGATGAGACCGGCGTCCTCGTCGCACTCGTCGTCCTCGTGGCCATCATCGGGGCGTTGCGACCGAACTTCCTGCTGCCGTCCACGCTCTTCCAGCAGCTGTCCGGTGCCGCGTTCATCGGGATCCTCGCCCTCGCCATGGTCTTCGTGGTGGCCATCCGCGACATCGACCTGTCCGTCGGGTGGATGTTCAACTTCTCCGCGGTCATCGCCGCCAAGGCCATGGTCGCAGGCGTCGACCCGTGGCTGGCCGCTGGGATCGGCGTCGCGTTCGGCGGGTTGCTCGGACTCGTCAATGGAGTGCTGGCGGTCACGCTGCGCATCCCGGTGATCATCATCACGCTCGGTACGCTCTCCGCGTTCCGGGGTCTGAGCCTGGTCGTCAATGAGTCGCGGGCGGTCGTGCCGCCCGACAAGACCAGCTCGTTCTTCGCGCTGTTCGACGTCAAGGTCTTCGGCCTGATCCCGTCCGTCGCGATCCTGTTCCTGGTCCTTGCGGTCGGACTGCACCTGCTGCTGCACCGGACCCGCTTCGGGTACCGGGTCCAGGCCCTCGGCAGCAACCCCGACGCCGCCCGCCTGGCCGGGATCCCCGTCGACCGGACTCGGATCCTCGTCCTCGTCCTGATGGGCGCGGTCGCCGGCCTGACCGGCGCGATGTTCCTCGGGTTCCGCGAGGCGATCGATCCGGTGACCGGAGGGGACTACCTGCTGCCGGTGGTGGCCGCCGTGATCATCGGGGGGACCCCGCTGTCGGGTGGCCGCGGCACCATCGTCGGCGCCGTCGTCGGCGCCTTGATCATCCAGGTCATCACCACCGGGATCCTGTTCCTCGGGGTCGATGTCAAGTGGAGCACGTTCGTGACTGGCGCCGTGATCATCGTCGCGGTCGCCGTGGATCAGTTGGTCCGTCGCCAACGGGAGCGACGGGCGCGCGACGTCGTCGACGCCGGATGAGCGATCGACCGGCGCCCGGATCGAGAGGAGGCATCACATCCCAGCGACGCCACACCAGCCCATGGAAGCCCCAGATTCGAGGAGAGCACGAATGACGAAACGACGCTGGCTCGCGCTGCCGACCGCAGCCGCGATCCTCTTGGCCGCCTGCAGCGGTGGTGGCGCGTCAACGGCCCCATCGGCCGCCACATCGACCGCCCCGTCCACCGCGCCGTCGACGGCAGCGAGTGCCGAGGCGTCCGCGTCCGCCCCGGCGGAATCGATCAAGCTCGGGTTCGTCACGCACGTGTTGGGCAACCCGTTCATCCAGCAGATCATCGACGGCGCGAACGCCGCGGCCAAGGACCTGAACGTCGAACTCCAGGTCACCGGCCCCGAGGGCGGGGACGCCGATGCTCAGCTCAAGGCCGTCCAGACGCTCGTCGCGTCCGGGGTCAAGGGCATCGCGACGTCGGTCCCGGGCGAGTCGATGTCGAGCGGTCTCAACGAGATCGTGGACTCCGGCATCCCCGTGGTCCAGTTCAACCTGCTCGTGACCTCGGTCAAGGCCCCGTACGTCGGGGAGCGATCGGTCGAGAGCGGGCGCATCCTGGGCCAGAAGGTCCTGGAGCAGCTCGGCGGCCAGAGCGCCATCGCGAAGGTCGTGATCGGCAACTGCTTCCCGGGCTTCCCGGTCCTCGAGAACCGCGCCAAGGGGGTCCAGGAGTCCCTCTCGCAGTCGCCGGGGATCACGGTCGTCGGACCATTCGACGTCAAGGTCGCGGCGAACGAGAACTACGCTGCCTGGGAGGCCCTCCTGGCCGCCAACAAGGACGCGAAGGCACTCGTGGGCCTGTGCGCTCCGGACATCGCGAGCCTCGGCAAGCTGCAGGCCGCCAACCCCGATTCGCGATTCGTGTCGGGCGGGTATGACCTCACCGCCGAGAACCTCGCCGAGATCAAGGCCGGCAACGCCTACGTCAGCCTCGGCCAGACGCCGTTCATGCAGGGCTACCTCCCGATCAAGATCCTCGCTGACACGATCCGCGGGACGACGACCGTCGACCTGTCGGCCGGCGGCTTCCTCGATGCGGGGACGGAGATCGTGACGGCCGACAGCGTCGAGGAACCCTTCGACCTGCCGCCTCTCACGTTCGCGGAGCTCGAGGCCATCGCCGCGTCGCCCGAGAAGGCGCGCGAGTACTACCAGCCTCTCGTCGACGGTGCCATCGCCGACTGGGCCACCAACGTCGAGCCCATCGCCAACGAGTCGAAGTAGGCCCTCATGCTGAGCGGATCGGTCGTCGCGTCGCCTCCGGCGATCGCCGTCGCCGGTCTGCGCAAGGCATACGGCGGGATCCAGGCCCTCGCGGGTGTGGATCTCGCCGTCCAGGCCGGCACCGTCCACGCCGTGGTCGGCGAGAACGGGGCCGGCAAGTCCACCCTGATGAAGATCCTCGCGGGCGCCGTCCATCCCGACGAGGGCGAGGTCCGCGTCGACGACCAGGTCGTCCATCTCGCGTCCCCGGCCGATGCGCGCCGGCTCGGAGTCGGGATCGTCTACCAGGAACTGAGCCTGTTCCCGGAGCGATCGATCCTCGCCAACCTGTTCCCGGACGTCCAGCCGACCCGCTTCGGTCTCGTCGACCGGGTCGCGATGCGCGAAAAGGCCACGCCGATCCTGGCGCGCATCGGCCTCGCCGCCGACCCCGACCAGGCCGTCGCGGACCTGGGCGTCGGCGAGCGGCAGCTCGTCGAGCTCAGCCGGCTCCTGATCGAACGACCGAAGGTCCTGATCCTCGACGAGCCCAACTCGGCGCTGAACGAGCGGGAGACCCGCCGGTTGTTCGCCATCCTCCGTGAGCTCTCCGCCGCCGGCATCACGATCATCTACGTGTCGCACCGGCTCGAGGAGGTCTTCGAACTGGCCGATCGCATCACGGTCATGCGCAACGGCGTGATCGTCATGACCGCCGATCGCGCAGCGACGTCGATCCCGAGGGTCGTCGAGGCGATGGTCGGCACCTCGCCGGCCGAGCTGTTCCCGCCCCGGACCGGGCGAGCCGGCCTCTCACTGACCGCCGACGGCGCAGCGCCGCCTCCCAGCGTGCGCGTCGAGGGCCTGTCGGTCGGCGACGACCTGCGGGACGTGTCGTTCGAGGCCCATCCGGGGGAGATCATCGGTCTTGCCGGGCTCGAGGGCTCGGGCGTGGCAACGCTGCTCGGCGTCCTGTTCGGGACCCGGACGGCGACTGCCGGCAACGTCACGTTCGGGGACGGCGGATCCCTTCCTTCCTCGCCGACGGCCGCCGCCCGCCGCGGGATCAGCCTCGTCCCGGCCGACCGGCGCAACCAGGGACTCATGCTCGGCGCCTCGATCGAGGCGAACATCGCCCATGTCGCCGTGGGCACCCTGCCGGCCCGCCGACCGTGGCTGGATCGCGCCGCCATGCGGGCGGCTGCCCGTCGCCAGATCGAGGGCCTGCGCATCCGCTCGGACGGGCCGCGGACCATCGTCGATCGCCTGTCCGGTGGCAACCAGCAGAAGGTGGTCGTCGGGAAGTGGCTCGAGGTCTCCCCGACGCTGTTCCTCCTGGACGACCCGACCCGCGGCGTCGATGTCGGCGCCAAGCGAGAGATCTATCGGCTGATCCGCGACCTGGCCGATCGGGGTCGGACCGTGATCTTCCGATCCACGGAGCTCCCCGAGGTCGTGGGCCTGGCCGATCGGATCCTGGTCCTGTATCGCGGCCGGCTCGCGGTCGAGGTCGCCGGAGGCCAGATCGACGACCACGGCCTGCTCCTCGCGATCAACACGGGCCAGCCGGCCGGCTCGGCAGCGGACCCTACATCGACGACGCAGCACCCGGAGGTGACCTGATGATCCGACGCGCATTCACCATGCGGCTCAAGCCCGGCGGCCTGGCCGAGTACAAGGCCCACCACGATGCCATCTGGCAGGAGCTGGTCGACGAGATCCGGAAGCAGGGCATCGCGCAGATCACGATCTTCGAGCGCGATCCGATCCTGTTCCTCTACTCGGAGATCCAGGACGAGGACGCGTGGGATCGGCTGTGGCATTCCGAGATCCACGACAAGTGGGGCGCGATCATGAACCCGCTCATGGAGTTCAACGACGAGGGCATCGTCGACTCGAGCGAGCTGCACGAGGTCTTCAACCTGCGGACGGACGCGTCCTAGGCGCGCGACGGGAGGCTGGACATGGATGACGTCGCCGGAGGCCGGATCGCCGTCGTGACGGGTGCCGGGCGCGGGCTCGGGCGGAGCGTGGCCGTCGCGCTTGCGCGACGAGGACACCCCGTCGTGGGCGTCGCGCGCAACGAGGGCCAGCTCGCCGAGACCGCCGATCTGGCGCGGGCGGCCGGCGGTCGGATGGAGGTTCGGATCGCCGACGTCAGTGACCCCGCGTCGGTCGAGGCGATGGCGGCGTTCGTCCACGACACGCTCGGCGCGCCATCGATCCTGGTGAACGCGGCCGGGGTGTTCGGGCCCATCGCCATGATCCGCGACACCGACCCAGCGGCCTGGGTCAAGACCGTCATGATCGACGGGATCGCCCCGTACCTGACGTCGCGTGCGTTCGTCGGCGGGATGCTCGATGCCGGCTGGGGCCGGATCGTGAACATCACCTCGGCTGCCTCGCTCCACCCGCCGGGGGCGCTCAACAGCGCCTATGCCACCGCCAAGGTCGCGCTCAACCAGCTCACGCGCCACCTGGCCGCGGAGGTCGCCGGGACCGGCGTGACAGCGAACGTCATCCATCCCGGCGATGTGAAGACCGACATGTGGCAGGACATCCACGATCGGGTCGCGGTGATGGGCCCCGAGGCGGAGCCCTATCGCCAGTGGGCGTCCTGGGTGGAGGAGACCGGTGGCGATCCGCCGGAGAAGGCGGTGGCGCTCATCCTGGAGCTCACGTCCGACGCGGGCGCGGACCGGAACGGGGAGTTCTGCTGGATCGAGGAGCCGCTGCAGGCGCCGATCCCCAGCTGGGACCGGCCGACCGATGCCCGGCCGTGGATCCACGACGAGTGAGCGCCGTCGCACCGAAGGTGACCCGGACCCGGCGTCTTGGCAGGACGCCCGTCGAGGTCACGGAGCTGGGGTTCGGGGGCGCCTCGATCGGCGAGCTGTTCGTCCGCGTGTCGGAGGGCGACGCCCGGGCGACCGTTGCCGCCGCCTGGGACGCCGGCATCCGCTATTTCGACACCGCCCCCTGGTACGGCCGCGGCCTGTCCGAGCTGCGCACGGGCGCGGGCCTCCGCGACCATCCGCGGGCGGACTTCGCGCTGTCGACGAAGGTCGGCCGCTGGCTGCGACCCGCGTCGGCCGAGGGATACGACGGGGCGCCGTGGCTGGGTGGCAGCCCGAACGAGGTCGTCTTCGACTACACGTACGACGGGATCATGCGCTCGGTCGAGCAGAGCCGGCTGCGCCTTGGGATCACCCGGTTCGACGTGGCGTTCATCCACGATCTCGACCACTGGTACTTCGACCCCGACACGATGGCTGGTCACCTCGGCGACCTGGCCGGCTCGGGCTGGCGCGCGCTCGAGGAGCTCCGCTCGAGCGGCCAGATCGGGGCGATCGGCGCCGGGATCAACGACCTCGGGCTGATCCCGCGGTTCCTCGATCTCGGCGACATCGATGCCTTCCTCATCGCGATGCCATACACCCTCCTGCATCAGGACGTCCTCGATGCCGAGTTCCCTGCCGCCGTGGCTCGCGGCGTCGGGTTCGTGATCGGCTCGCCGTTCCAGTCGGGGATCCTCGCCAAGGGCCCGGTCGCCGGGGCGAAGTACAACTACGCCGATGCGCCACCGGAGATCCTCGAGCGGGTCGGACGGATCGTCGCCGTGTGCGATCGGCACGGGGTCTCCCTGGCCGCGGCCTCGCTCCAGTTCCCGCTGGGTCATCCGTCGGTCGCCTCGGTCATCCCCGGCGCGTCCTCGCCGGCCCAGCAGGCGCGCAACGTTGCAGCGTTCTGCGAGAACATCCCGGCGGACCTGTGGGCGGAGCTCAAGCACGAAGGGCTGCTGCGCGAGGACGCGCCGGTGCCGGCATGAGCGACGTGAGGCACCCCCTCGTCGGCGGATGGCGGTTGCGCACCTGGGTCGCGATCGCCGATGACGGCTCCGAGACGCTCCCGATGGGCGAGACGCCCGACGGCCTGCTCGCGTACACCGCGGACGGGACGATGGTCGGGATCATGGGTCCGGGCGGTCGCCCGCGATTCGCCGACGAGGACGTGACCGGCGGCACCGACGACGAGCAGGCCCGCGCCTTCGCCACGTTCATCGCCTACGGCGGCCGCTACGAGGTGACCGGCGACACCGTCACCCACCATGTCGAGACCAGCCTCTTCCCGAACTGGGTCGGCACCCAGCAGCGCCGGCGATGGGCGCTCGACGCGACCGGCCGCCACCTCACGCTGACATCGCCGCCGCTTGCGCTCGGCGGGGCCACGCGGGTCCAGCGGCTTGCCTGGGAGCGCCTCGGGGACGATGCCGCGGGCCGCTGAGTCTGCGTCAGGCCGGTCGGCGCTGATCCGCCGCGGGACCGCCGTAGTCGCCGCCGCCGGCCGCCGGGACGGGCGTCGCACGGGCGCCCGGGACCGAGCCCGACCACCTCGGGCCATCGAGAACCCGGGCCGCCGTCGTCGCGGGCGACACCGGGACGTGGACCAAGGGGATCGGCCGCCACGCCCGCGACACGAACCCCATCGGCGCGGGCGCCGGCGCCCCGTCCGCGCGTGCCAGGTCGGGGAAGGCACGCCACAGGGCGAGGACCGCCTCGGTCGCCTCCATCCGCGCGATGTGGGCGCCCGCGCAGTGGCGCGGCCCGACGTTGAAGGCCAGGTGTCCCCACAGCCGCGGGCGATCCGGGTCGAGCTCGCCCGGCCGCTCCCAGCGGGCGGGGTCGCGGTTGGCGGCCGCGTTCACGGCCATGACCCGGTCGCCGGCCGCGATGCGGACCCCGCCCAGCTCGACGTCGGTCGTCGCCCGCCGGGCGCGCAGGTGGACGACCGTCGAGTGGCGCAGCACCTCCTCGAGGAACCGGGCGAAGACATCGGGATCCGCGAGGGTCGCGGATCGGACGTCGGACGGGAGCTCGAGGAGCCGGTGGACCGTGGTGCAGATCAGGAAGGCCGTCGTCTCGGAACCGCCTTCGAACAGGAACTTGGCGTTGTCGAGGACGTCCTGCTCGCCCCAGTCGGGCGCGATCGAGGGGCCGAGCGCCCACAGCAGGCTGATGGCGTCGTCCTCAGGTCGGTCGCGACGGGCCCGGACTGTGTCGAGGAGAACCGGCTCGAGCTGGCGTGTCGCCTCGACCGCCGCGGCGCGGGACTCGGGCTCCTCGCCGTAGGAGTGCCGCCAGGCGAGGACCGCCTCCATCCACCCCTTGGCCCGGTCGAGCATGTCGGTGTCGGCATCGGGCAATCCCAGGACGCGGGCGATGACCGCGATCGGGAGCAGGCGTGCGAAGTCCGCGAAGAGCTCGAATCGACCCGCCTCGCCGAGGCCGGCGAGCCGATCGGCGATGAGCGGCCGGACGGCCGCGACCGCAAGCGGCGCGATCGGGTCCGGGCGCCATGCATGCGACACCGGGCGGTGCAGCGCCTCGTGCTGCGCACCGACGAGCGAGCGGAAGTCCCGCTCGCCGACGATGTCCGCGGCGCCCGGGAGCGTTCCCGTCGGCTCCTCGAACCAGTCCTCGCGACGCTCGACGATCGTGCAGCCGTCGTGCGACACGACGAGCCACGCCCGCATCCCGTCGTCCCATGTGACCGGTCCCACGGCCCGGATCTGTTCGTAGGCGGCGTAGGGGTCGACGTCGCGCAGGTCGCGGAGGGACACCGGCGCGAGCGGGCGGTCGTCGATCGTCACACGAGCACCGCCTCGATGCCCAGGTGCCGGGCGACGGTCGCGACGTCGCCAGAGAGGTCTCCGGGCGTCGCGGAACTGTGGTGGTTCACGCCCGCGCTGGCCCACCTCGCCCAGGCATCCTCGACCGAGCCATCCGTGAACCGGAACGCCCCGTTGACCGTGCCGGTCTCGGGGAACCTGCGCTCGGTCAGCGTCCCGCGCGCGACGATGTAGCGGAACCCGCCACGCGCGGCGGGGTGCGGCGTGAAGCCAACGAGGGTCGCCGGACCGGGGGCTGGCTCCAGCACCGCGCACACGCCGCAGTGCGGGTCCTTGCCGCAGAACCAGTCGTTCGGGTGGAGCCGCGGGCGGGCACCGGGCGCCGACCAGGCTAGATCGTGCTCGCCGGAGTTCGCGATGACGACCTCGCCGCTCTCGTAGTCGATGGCCTCGATCTCGTGGTACACGGCCGCGCCCCCGAGACGCTTGGTCGTGAGCATCGCCACGGCCGTGACGATGTCGCCGGTGCAGGTGAACGGGCGACCGGCGGTGGTCAGGCGGCCGAGCGCCCAGCACGGGGCGATCCCGATCGGCTCGCCGAAGCGGAACTGCGGCACGTGGCAGTTGAACGCGCCGCCGTCGAGGTCGTGGGCTCCGACCACCGCTTCCAGCGCGAGTGCGGCACGGAACGATCGATCGAGCGTGTCCGCCGTGGGATCGCCCTCGAACGTCCAGGTCGCGCGCGTCTCGGCCTCGAGCGAGCGGACGTCGGCGTCGTCCACCGACCGGAAGGCGTCCACGACCTCATCCGGGTCGACGAACACGAGCTCGATCCCGGTCGCCGCCCGCAGCGCGTCGTCGTCGACATCGACGTGCGCGTACCCCTCGACCGGCCGGCCGATCCGGCCCAGCCGGCTCCGGGCGATCCCCGTCGCGATCCCGGCCAGCCGCAGGGCATCCCGAACGCGGACCTGGCCCGCCGGATCGGAGCGGCGCGCCAGGATGAGCTCGAACGGCCGATCGGCCCGGGACAGCAGATTGGTCAGCATCGGGGCCCCGACCGTGGCGCCCTGCGTCGTGATGGACCCATGGTCGAAGCCGCCCTCCACGAGACCGGTCTCGTGGAGCGCCCAGAGCACGACCGGGATCCCGGGCAGCGTCTCGATGGCGGCCATCGTCCAGGCCGCGGGAACGGCCATCGTCTGGATGACGAGCACGACCTCGACGCCGAGCTCGGAGAGCAGGCGACCGGCCGCCTCGCCGTCCTCGGCGGAGGCGACCTCGACGACCGCGACCGGCTCGATCGACCCGGCCAGCTCCTCGGCGACGGAGCGGGCCAGCGCGAGCCGATCGGCGCGGAACGTCGGTCCGGCCGTGTGCTCCCAGAGGGTCCAGTACGGGCTGATGACGCCGACGCGGGGCCGGTCGCCGGAGGCGGTCAACCCATCAGTCCTGGTGGTAGATCTCGTCGGCGGTGATCAGGTTGCCGTCGGTATCGGTGATGGTCGTGATGATCCCCTGGAACGCGTCGCCCCAGCGCGCATTGACCTCGTGCGAGGCCATCTTCGCGAAGACCGTCGCCATGTCCGGGTAGAACTCGCCGTAGTACACGACGTGGGCGCCGCGCCGGAACCCGTTGTAGTTGCGGAAGCCGGACGCCTCGATCGCCTCCATCAGGTCCGGCCACGGGTTCGCGTGGAGCGCCTCGTACTCGTCGGCGCGTTCCGGATCGATGACCAGCCCGAAGAGCGCACGGTCGAACGGACCGTCCAGCGGAGGCCCGTCGGAATGGAAGACCTCGTCGTACCAGAGCAGCTCGCCGGAATCGTCGGTGATCTGCGCGATGATGTCGCGGAAGTAGCGATTCCAGCGCTGGTTCGCGGGCTTCGGCCCGTGGACGGCGAACGCCGCGGCCGGATCGGGATCCCCCTCGGTGAAGTACCAGACGTCGGTGCCCCGCCGGAAGCCCGAGAAGTTCCGGAGCCCCGATTCGCGGATCTCCGTCACGAGCTCCGGCCAGATCTCCGCATGACGCTTGTCGTACTCGGCCTCGGTGCCCGGGAAGATGCGGAGGTAGAAGCACGCGCGTTCCATGACGGGCCTCCCACAGAAGATCGAAGCGGACGGGACGTGCTGCAAACGGTACCAGCCTCGCCGACGTCGCGGGAGTGGCGTCCCGCTGGGTCCGGTCGGCTCGGCAAACTGGGGCCAACGCCGGCCCCGGACTCCCCCTAGGACAGCAGGATCAGGACCACGCCCACCAGCACGATCAGGGCCGCTGCGACGGCCCGGCGCGGCGGCGAGGAGCGCTGCCTCCAGGACTCGATCGCGAGGACGAACAGGGGCGTCGTCGCCACCATGGTCTGGACCACGACCGGGCTCCCCGACTGGGCGCCGACGATGACGAAGACGAAGTAGGTCGTCACCACGACGGACCGCCAGAGCAGTCGAGGGACGTCAGCGCGGTCGACGTCCCGCGGTGGGAAGAGCGCGATGCAGACCACGGCGGCGAGCGCCGTTCGCACGACATAGGTCTCGATGAGTCCGGATCCCTCGTCACCGAGGAGGCGGCTCAGCACCGTCAGGATCCCGCTGCCGACCGCTGCACCCACGATCCTCCACGTCCTGCCCCATCGGTCGAGGCCGGCGAACGCGTTCGCGAGGGCCAGCAGGACGCCACCCACCACGACGACCGCCGCCACGACCTGGAGGGGCGTGATCTCGCTCGGGAGCACGACCGCAGCGACGAGCACGGTCGGGATCGGGCTCATCGCGGTCGCGGTCGTCGTCGCCGATGCCGCGCCGTGGTCGAACAGGTCCCAGACGCAGATCGCCGTCAACACCATGAACGCCACGGACAGCAGATGGAGCCCGACGATGACCGGGCTCCATGCCCAGGCGACGAAGGGCGCGAACGGCAGCAGGACCAGCGCGTTGCCCGCGTAGAGCACGCCGATCAGCTGGCGCGCGGGCGCCCGGTAGGTGAGTTCCTTGCTGATGACCGCCTGCGCCGTGTTCGCCAGGGCCGCCAGCAGGCCGAACAGGACTGCGGTCACCGAACCTCCGACTGGTGCGCGACAGACGAGCCGTGGTATCGTCCGCGCAACCGGACTGCAAACGGTACCGGTATCGTCAAGCATCCGTGGCCGGATGACGGGAGGCCTGCGTGGGCGAGACCACGATCGCGTTCACGGAACTGCTGGGTCGCCGTGTCCGGATGGGTCCCTGGGAAGACCAGAAGATCTCCACCTACCGCAAGATCATCGACGCGCTCGAGGCAGGTCGCTGGGACGAGGCGGCCACCCTGGGGAGCTATTTCGTCGACGAGGCCAACGTCTGCTTCACCCTGTATCGACAGTGGATCGGCGACCTCAACGGCTACCTCCGCGACAAGGGGGTCGACGAGGAGGTGATCAAGGCCCGGAACGACCAGGCGATCGCGGTCGCCACCCTGCCCGACGGCTCGCCGTGGCACCCCCGCAAGCACTGGGACCGCTTCCTCGCCGAGGTGCAGCGGTTCACGGCCGCCGCCTATCGAGAGCGCCCGGACGAGGCGCGCCAGTGGCTCGACACGATGAAGGAGACGTGGCGCCAGTGCCACGACCGTGACGTCGACCACACCTACGCCCTGATGTCGCTCATCAAGGAGCAGCTCGGCGAAGCGGCGATCCGGGACATGTACGACCGCGTCCTCATGCCGCTGTTCATCTGGCGCTACGAGAAGTTCGACGTCGACAAGTACCCGTGGGACGAGTCGCTCGAGATCCTCATGCTCGTCGCCTGCGAGGCGATGCGGGGGCACCTCGTCGGACCCGAGCGGACCGGCGACATGGAGCTGGTCGAGCTCGAGGACCGCTTCGTCCTGCGGTTCGACCCATGCGGCTCCGGCGGCCGGACGCTCCGCGGCGATTCGATCGAAGGCACGCCACCGCGCATGCAACCACCCTACGACTGGAAGGTCACCGAGGAGCCGCACACCTGGAACCACAACACGCCGGGCGTCTGCCTGTACTGCACCCACTGCATCATCCTGATGGAGGAGATGCCGATGGATCGCTTCGGCTATCCGGTCCGCGTCGTCGACCCGCCGGTCTATGACGCCGAGCACACCGCGGCCGGCGTCGCGCAGAAGTGCCAGTGGCAGATGTTCAAGGACCCGACCCAGGTGCCCGAGGAGTACTACACCCGGGTCGGTCGGACCAAGCCCACGTCCTTCGGATCGAAGGCGCATGGCGCGCGCGACCTGCCGGTGATGAACGCGGGCCTGCCCGGCGCGGGCTGACCGCCGCCAGCGTCGCCATTTCACAAGCCCGGGCGCCGCTCCGCTCCTCCGAGTGGCGCCCGGGTCTCCTTTCCGGTGGCGCTAGTCGAACAGGTACTGCCGGACGACGGCCTCGTCGACCTCGACTCCCAGACCCGGCCCGTCCGGCGCGGAGACCCAGCCGTCGTGCTGATCGATCGGGTTCGTCACGAGCTCGTGCTGCATGGGCGATGGCAAAGGCTTGAGCTCCATGAGCAGGACGTTGTCAGACGCCGTCGCGAGGTGGAGCGACGCAGCGGTGTTGAGCGCGCTGCTCCACGAGTGGGCATTCCAGTCGCGCCCGGCCGCGGCGGCGGCCCGGATGACGTTCCACGTGCCGGTCACGCCCTCGGCCTTGCCGGGGTCGATCATGATCACATCGAGCGCGCCGGAGTCGATGAGCCGTCCGAAGTGGTCGCCGGTCCAGCCCTTCTCCCCCGTGCAGATCCGCGTCGTCACCGCCGCCCGGAGCTGGCGATAGCCGTCGAGGTCCTGCTCGGCCAGGGGATCCTCGAGCCAGTACAGGCCGACCTCGTCGTCGAGCTGCCGGGCCATCCGGATCGCGTGCTCCGGCGTCCAGCCGGCCAGCGCGACGACGTCGCAGATCATGTCGACCTCGTCGCCGATGGCCGTCCGGACGGTCCGGGCGATCGCCATGTCGCGGGCCTCGTCCCGGCCGAAGGCGATGTCCAGGTCGTGGCCCCAGCCGCCCTTGACGACGGTGTAGCCCTCGTCGCGGAACCCCGCGAACTCCTGGGCGAGGCGATCGAGGTCGCCCGAGTGGTAGATGGTGCTGGCGCACGCTCGCAGGCGATCGCGCTTGGCGCCGCCGAGCATGTCCGTCAACGACCGCTCCTCGATGCGGCCCTTGAGATCCCAGAGGGCCATGTCGATCGCCGAGATGGCGAACGTGACGATGCCGCCGTGGCCGTCCCAGTACGTGGCGTCGCGCATGCGCTGCCACAGACCGACGACATCGGTCGGGTCCGCGCCGATGAGCAGCGGTGCGAGCCGGCGCTCCGCGATCAGCTCGACCGCCAGTGACGTCTCCTGGCCGCCGGTGATCGCCTCGCCCCAGCCGGTCTGACCGTCGTCCGCCTCGATCCGCACCAGCGTGAGCGCACGGATCTTCCCGTTGTTGTTGGGCTCCGGGTAGCGCACCGGGAAGGCATCGATCCGGGCGATCGTCATGCGCTCCAGTCCGGCCCGCCGGGAGGGGCCTCGAGCAGCTCGATCGATGCTCCGTCGGGGTCGCGCAGGTAGCAGGCGCGCCCGCCGCGATAGGGGCCCCACGGGATGTCGATGGGACTCTCCGATCGGAACGTGTCGTACCCGGCGGCGCGCAGTCGGGCGAAGTCGGCGGCCATGTCGTCGGTCACGAGGCAGAGGTGGGCGTTGCCCGCGTTATAGCTCTCCATGTCGACCGCGCCCGGCCGGGGCGTCTTGTACTCCAGCAGCTCCAGGATGACGTCGTTCGGGAGCTGGAAGAACGCGCCGTCCAGGACGAGGCCGGGATAGCCGACGATCTCCCCGACGTACGGGACGTCCCACGTCTTCCGCATGAGCAGCGGAACCCCGAGCAGTGTCTCGTAGAACGCGATGGACCGGTCCAGGTCCGTGACGGCATAGCCGACGTGATCGAGCGCTCGAAAGTGCGGGTGGGTCGGATCGGATGGCACGGTGTGGACCTCGGTTCCTGGACGATCAGTGGAGGGCAAGCCCGCCGGTGACATCGAACTCGGCGCCGGTCGCATAGGTGTTCAGATCGCTCACGAGCCACACGATGATCTGGCCGATCTCGGCGGGATCGGCGATGCGGTGAAGCGGGATCATCTCCCGCTCCGCCTTGGCGACAAGCTCGGGCGACGTCTCGTTGAGCAGCATCCCGGTGCGCATCCCTCCCGGGCAGACCGTGTTGACGAGGACCCCGCTCGACGCGCCGTGGCGGGCCAGCATCTTGGTGAGGACCGCGACCGCGCCCTTGGAAGCCTCGTAGAGCGCGGACGTCATCGTGAAGCCCCCTTCGTAGACGCCGGTGGAGGTCACGTTCACGATCCGACCCCAGCCGCGACTCGCCATGTCCGGCATCGCAGCGCGGGCCAGGAGCAACGGGGCGCGGGTGTTGATGTGGAAGACCGCGTCGAAGTCCTCGGGCGTGATCTCATCGAACTGCCGCCGGTGCAGGATGGCCGCGGCGTTCACGAGCGCATCCACCCGACCGAACCGCGCGATCGTCCGGGGGATGACCGTCTCGGCCTCCTCCGCTGAGCCGAGGTTCACGACGATGGCCTCCGCCTCCGCGCCCAGGGCGCGGACCTCCGCGGCGACGGCCTCGACGGCGTCGGCGCGATTGTCCACGAGGCTCAATCGGTAGCCGCCTGCCTCGGCGAGCAGCCTGGCCACCGCCGACCCGAGGCCGCCGCCGGCCCCGGTGATGACGGCGACGCGCACGCCCTCGCCCTTCGACCGTGGATCGCTGGTCATGTCGGTCCTCCCGTAACGGCGATGGCGGTCCCGTCCGAGGCGGCGCTTCGGTACGCGGCATGGAGGACCTCGACCGTGCGCTGCCCGAATGACGCGGGCGAGCCGTTGCTGCCGGCGCCCATGGCCAGGTCGATGAGATTCGTGGCCGGCCCGGCCATGGGATATCGATCCGCGGCGGGCAGGGCGGGCGCGTCGATGGGCCCGTCCTCCGCGTAGAGGCGAAGCGCGCCGTCCATGACGTCGAAATGGAGGTGCCCCGTCGACCCATGGATGATGTACTCGAGGGTGTCCGTGTGGGTCACGGGCACCACGGCGCCCGTGCTCCCGATGACCCCGAGGGCGCCGCCCGAGAATCGGATCGAGATCGCATCGACGACATCGACCGCGGCCGCCTGGTTCTCCATGAACGCTGCGACCCGCTCCGGTTCGAGCCCGGTCAGGAACAGCAACAGAGCGATGCTGTGGGTCAGCTGCGTCTGGCCCTGCCCACCGCCGGCAAGCCTCGGATCCGAGTACGTCGTCGGCAGTGGCCCGTCGAACCGGTCGCCGGCGCCATAGGCGTAGACATCGGCTTCGGGATGGCCCTGGTACAGGTTGACGGGGCTCGATCCGAAGAAGGACTGGACGTAGACGATCGAGCCGATGCGGCCGTTCGCGATCCACTCCCGCGCCGTGAGCACCTGCCGGTTGTAGTGCCACGTGTAGCCCACGACGATCTCGACGCCCCGCGCCGCCGCCGCCTGGATCAGCCGCCGGCCGTCCGCCGGGTCCAGCACCAGGGGCTTCTCGATCAGGACGTGGATCCCTCGATCGATGGCCGCGGCCGCGATCTCGTAGTGGTAGAGGTGCGGGGCCGCGATGATCAGGGCATCCATGGGACAGTCGGCGAGCATCTCGAGCGGGTCCGCGAAGCAGGCCTCGACCCCGTAGCGGCGTCGGGAGGTCTCGAGGTTCCTCGGGTCGGGATCAGCCAGCGCCACCAGGTCCGCGCCGGGATGGGCATCGACCGCCGGCAGGTGGGCCGTCCGCGCCCAGTGGCCACAGCCGGCGACGCCGACCCGCACCCGTGCCATCTAGGCCGTGTCCTCGGTTCGGGTCCCGATCCACCCATCCGCGTCGCTCGCCATCCCGCTCCTTCCTCACCGAGCCGATGTCGGCTCGACGCCTCAGCCCGACAGGTTCCCGCCGTCGATGTTGATCGACTCGCCACTGATCCAGCCGGCGCTCTCCGAGACGAGGAACATGATCGTGTCGGCCACGTCGGCGACGGTCCCGAGGCGTCGGAGCGGATAGCCCGAGGCGCCCTCCTCGAGCACCTTGTCGGCGGGCTTCTCGAAGAGGCGAACCTTCTGTTCGAGGACTTTCTGGCCCATCCCGGTGCCCGAGACCGTCGACGGGCAGACCGCGTTGACCGTCACACCGAACGGCCCGAACTCCGCGGCGAGCGACTCCGTCAGCCCGACGACCCCGAACTTCGACGCGACGTACGACGAGATCAGGGCGTAGCCCTTCTTGCCGGCATCCGACGAGATATTCACGACGCGGCCGCGGCCGCTCGCCTTCAGGTACGGCATCGCCGCCTGACAGGTCAGGAACGTGCCCTTGAGGTTGACCCCGAGGATCCAGTCCCACTCGCGTTCGGAGATCTCCTCGAAGGGCCGGAACTCGAAGACGCCCGCGCAATTGACGAGGGTGTCCAGCCCGCCGAAGGCATCGGCGGCCCTGGCCGTCCCAGCGACGACAGCGGCTCGATCGGCGACATCCATCACGACGGGCAGCGCGCCTGGGAGACGCGCCGCTGCCGCGGTGACGACATCCGCATCGAGGTCCGCGATCGCGACCGACGACCCGGCCTTCGTCAGCCGTTCGGCGACCGCGAACCCGAAGCCGGACGCACCGCCGGTGACGAGGGCCTTGCGCCCCGCGGCGATCTCGAACATGCCCTGAGCCTAGCAGAATCAGGGTCTCGATTGGTATCGTCTGTGGTATCGTTTTCAGGGTCGCTGAGGGGCGAGGCACACATGGTTGCCGCTAGCCGCCCTCCGCGAAACGGAGGAGGAACCGTGTCGGACACCCGTTTCGGGATCGGCGCGAGCCGTAAGGCCGTCCGTTGGTCCACCCTGTTCGCCGCGACGGCGATCATCGCCATGGCGTGCTCGAGCCCGGCCACCTCGGCGAGCCCGGCCACGTCGGAGGCACCCGCCTCGACCGCGCCATCGGCGACGGCCCCCGCGAGCGAAGCGCCATCCGCTGCCGCCGACGTCCGGATCGGCTACATCTCGGGTGGCGACAGCGACCCGTTCGTCCTGCTCGTGACGAATGGCATCCGGGAGGCGGCCACGGCAGCCGGCGTCGAGCTGTCGGAGTGCGACAGTGACTTCGCGGCAGAGAAGGCGCTCGCCTGCGCGCGCACGCTCGAGTCACAGCAGCTGAAGTCGATGATCAACTGGCAGTTCTATCCCGACTCATCCGCGGAGATCTGCGAGGCCTACGGCAACCTGCCGACCGTCGCGATCGACACGCCCGAGGAGCCGTGCCAGGAGACGTTCGTCGGCGCCAACAACCGCGAAGCCGGCCTGATCGCCGGGAAGGGCCTCGGCGACTACGCGCAAACGAAGTTCCAGTGCGCCTACGACGCCTACATCTCGCTCGACTTCCCGACGATCGCCGAGATCAACGCCGCTCGTGCGGGCGGCAGCAAGGAAGGCTTCGAGGGCGTGTGCGGCCCCGTCCCGACCGAGAAGTACTTCTCGGTCGACACCTTCCAGGGTGGGCCCGACCAGAACGAGAACTCGCGTCGCCAGGTGACCGACATCCTGACGACCTTGCCGGACGCCAAGACCATCCTGATCATCAGTCCGAACTCGGACGCTGCGGCCAGCGCCGCGCTCGCCGCCGCGGATGTGGCCGGCCGCAAGGAGCAGGTCTGGATCGTCTCCCATGGCGCGGACCCGAGCGTCCGCGACACGATCCGCAACGAACCGCAGTGGATCGGCTCGGTCGCCTACTTCCCAGAGTCGTACGGCAAGCTCGTCATCCCGCTCGCGATCTCGCTGGCCAACGGCGAGACCGTCCCGGAGCAGTCGCTCGTGACGCATCTGTTCATCGACCGATCGAACATCGACCAGTACTACCCCGAGTGAGCCGGGTCGATCCCGCGCGACTCGGACTCTTACGTCCCGCCGTTGGCTGACACCCCGGCAGCGGCCGTCGGCAGCGATGCCAAGGGACGGCCGCTGCGCAACCTCGTCCTGACGCCGACGACGGCGCGGATCGCCGCGCTTATCGCAGTCTGCCTCTTCTTCTCGATCACCAGCCCGTTCTTCCTGAAGTCCAGCAACCTGCTCAACATCATGCAGAACACCGTGGTCGTGGGGCTCGTGGCCGCGCCGCTGACGCTGCTACTGGTCGCCCGCCAGGTCGACCTGTCGGTCGGCTCCGCCGTGGCGCTGGCTGCGACCACGCTGGCCATCGTGGTCGAGGCGGGCTACGGGATGGCGGTGGGCGTCGTGGCGGCCATGGCGGCGGCGATGCTCGTCGCGGTGGTCAATGCGATCGTGATCACGAAGTTCCGGGTGAATTCGATCATCGCGACCCTCGGCACGCTCGTCGCGTTCCGCGGACTGGCCAAGCTGGAGGGCTCGGGCCGCAACATCCGGGTCGATGACTTCGACCTTCTCGGGCGGACGAGGATCGACATCCTCGGCCTCCAGGTCCCGCTGGCGGTCCTCATCCTGGTCGCGATCCTCGCGCTCTTCTGGCTGCTGATGAGCCAGACCCGCTATGGCCGGCACATGTATGGCATGGGGGCCAACCCGAAGGCCGCCCTCCTCGCCGGGATCCGGCTGGAGCGGAATGTCGTCATCGGCTTCCTGCTCACCGGGCTGGTGGTCGGGCTCGCGTCCCTGATCGCCGTGTCCGAGATCGGGGCCGTCGCCCCGACGACCGGGCAGGGGCTGGAGCTCCTGGCCATCACCGGGATCATCCTCGGTGGTGCGAGCCTGAGCGGCGGTCGCGGGACGATCCCCGGGATCATCGTCGCGATCCTCATCCTGGCGGTGCTCGACAACGGGTTGACGCTGTCGCGGGTGACGTCGTTCTGGCAGGAGGTCGTGCGTGGGACCATCCTCATCGCGGCCGTCGCCCTCGATCAGGCGCGCCTCGCCCGGGGCAAGGCCGATGTGCGGTTCGAGCTGTGATCGACCACCCGCTCCTGTCCGTCCAGCACCTGAGCAAGAGCTACGGCGCCGTCGAGGCGCTCAAGGACGTCACCTTCGAGCTTCGCCGCGGCGAGGTCGTCGGCCTGGTCGGCGACAACGGCGCCGGCAAGTCGACCCTGGTGAAGTGCGTCGCCGGCGTCCTCACGCCGAGCGGCGGTGAGATCCACCTCGAGGGCACGCAGCACGAGTTCACGTCGCCGGCTGACGCGCTGGCCGCCGGGGTCGAGACCGTCTACCAGGATCTGGCGCTGGTCGAGATGTTCGACCTGACCGACAACTTGTTCCTCGGACGCGAGCTCGTCCGGGGCGGGGTGCTCGCGCCATTCGGGTTCCTGCGCAAGCGTGAGATGGCCTCGTCGGCCCGAACGGCGGTCGCCCAGTTGCCAGCCCGGTTCCCCGACCTCGACGCGCCGATCGAGACGATGTCCGGTGGCCAGCGCCAGGTCGTGGCGATCAGCAAGGCCGCGTTCTGGGGCCGGCGCCTCCTGCTCCTCGACGAGCCGACCGCGGCTCTCGGTGTTCAGGAATCGGCCGGCGTCCTCGAGATGGTCGCCCACACGGCGTCCCGCGGCGACATGGCGATCCTGGTCATCGCGCACAACCTCGAGCACATCTTCTCCGTCTGTACCCGGATCCTCGTCATGCGCCGCGGCTCCCTCGTCGCCGATGTCGACATCAAGGAGACGACCGCCGAGGACGTCGTCGCCTACATCACGGGGGCGCGCTAGCGCCGATCAGGCGGCCGGCGTTCACGCGTCGGCCGTGGCGGGGATGTGATCGCGCAGCCAGGTCACGCTTTGTTCGATCATCGCGAGCTCGTCCACGTCGTCCGGCCCCAGCGAGGCGAGTTCCACGCAGACCGGGCCGTCGAAGCCGGCCGCCGCCAGGATCCCGATGACGCCGTCGAGATCGGCAGCGCCGTCGCCAAGGGCCGTGGAGACCGGCCCGCCGGTCACCGTCGGATCGCCCGCCAGGTGATCCTTGAGCTGGACGAGGAACGTCCGTGGCGCCAGGGCGCGGGTCCCCTCGGCCATGTCGTCACCGACGCGGATCAGGTTGACGTTGTCCAGGCAGACGCCGAGGGTTGCCGGGCGATCGACGGCGTCGAACAGCGCGAGGATGTCCTTCACGCGGAGGTCGCCGTGGTTCTCCAGCGCGAGGCGGATGCCGCGGTCCGCGGCGTAGTCGGCGGCCCGACACATCGGTCCCACGAGCCGCTCGACGAGGACATCGGCGGGCTCATCGCCGCGCGAGGCGGGGCTCCCGGCCGTGATACGGAGGAGGTCGTGGCCGAACCGCGCCGCGGCGTCGATCCAGCCGCGCAACTCCAGTTCCGCGTCGTACCACCGGCCGCCGTCGAGGCCGTGGAACCGGCCCGACGGCCAGGGGTGGCCCCACGAGAACCCGACGCGGAGGTCCGGACCTGCCGGCGCGAGCATCGCGGCATCGATCGCGTCCGGACCGGGGAGGTAGCACGTCTCTAGGAAGACCACCTCGGCCGCGGTCGTGCGCGCGTGCCGCAGCACCGGGCCCGGCTCCAGCGCCCAGGGCGGCGAGGGGGACGGCGACTCGCCGGGGCGCACCTCGCCGTATCGGCGGTGGTAGGAGTAGCTGTCGATCCCGACCTGCATCAACACCCCTCGCGGCGATCCGTGATGACCTATGCTAGCGCCACGCTGGAAACGTCACCAGCCCGTCCCGCACGGGTCCTTGCACGAGGAGCGCCACGATGATCCAGGTGGAGGGACTGAACGGCCGGGTGGCCGTCGTGACGGGGGCCGGGCGGGGGATCGGGCAGCGGATCGCCGAGGTCCTCGACGGCAACGGCGCCAAGGTGGCGGCCCTGGACCTCGAGGCCCCGGCCCACCCGGGGATCCTCGGGATCGCGTGCGACGTGAGCGATGAGGCTGCGATCGACGCTGCCTTCACGCGGGTCGAGGCCGAGCTGGGGCCCGTGTCGGTCCTCGTCCTCAACGCGGGCATCTTCCCGATCGTGCCCTTCGAGGAGACCACGCGCGAGCTCTGGGATCGGACGATGGCCATCAACCTGACCGGGGCGTTCCTCGCCGCGCGACGTGCGTTGCCCGCCATGCGCGAAGCCGGCTACGGCCGCGTCATCGGGATCGGGTCGAGTGCCGGCAAGGCCGGCGGCGCGCGGAGCGTTGCGGCCTACGCGGCGAGCAAGGCCGGCGTCATGACGCTCATGAAGTCGATCGCGAACGAATACGCCACGTTCGGGATCACCGCCAATGCCCTGGCGCCCGCCCTGATCGACACGCCGATGATCGCCAACACCCGCGACCTGGTCAGCCGCATCCCGGTGGGGCGGTTCGGGACGGTCGACGAGGTCGCCTCGCTCGTCGCGTTCCTCGCATCGGCGCACGCGGGCTACATCACGGGCGAGGTCACCGACATCAACGGCGGGTTCCTGATCGACTGACAGGGGAGGGACGGAGGCGACGATGACCACGCCCGAGGTCCGCCTGGAGCGGCTTCGCCCGGACGGGATCGCGGCGGCCCTGGAGCGGGCACCGATCGCCTGGGTGCCGATGGGCGCCCTGGAGTTCCACGCCGGGCACCTGCCCAACGGAACCGACGGCTTCACGGGTCACGGGCTGCTGGTCGCCGCAGCCGAGCGGCTCGGCGGCGTCGTGCTCCCGTGGTCGTACGTGACGCTCGGGACCTTGGCCCTTCCATGGTCGTTCCGCTACGACGCCGATGTGGTCTCCGAGGTGCTCCGCCAGACGCTACGCCAGCTTCCCGCGCAGGGCGTCCGACTGGCCGTGGTCCACACGGGTCATGGCCCGCTCGACCTGAACCACCTGGTCAAGCGTGTCTGCGCGGAGGTGGAGGCCGAAGGCCTGGGCCTGAGCGCGATGGGGCTCTGCTACCTCGAGCTGAACGCGGTCCTGGGCACCGGGCTCGGGACCGACTGGCCGGTCGCCGTGGACCACGCATCGACCATGGAGACGTCGTGGGTCTCGGCGCTGGAGCCCGATCTGGTCGACACCGACCGGCTTCCCGACGACGCGGCCGCGACGATCGTCGGCGTCTACGGTCCGAACCCGCGCTTCACGGTGGATGCCGGTCGCGGCGCCGACCAGATCTCGGCCGCCGCGGACCTCCTCGTCGAGCGAGCCGCTGCGGTCCTCCGCGGCGAGCCGCACGACCCGTATGCGGACCTGCGGACATTCGTCGAGCGGTACTGGCCGGAACGGCTGATGCTCGGCGGGCGAGCTGGGTCAACGGGCGATGCCGGCAGGGGACCGGCGATCCTCGTCACCAACCCGGCGCCCGTCTCTCGCTACGTGTCGGGGCTCGCGCTGCGGATCGACGACGCGGCGGTCCCGAACGAGGCGATCACGCTCGTGAACGCGACGCCCGGCGAGACCGGGATCCCCGTGGCCGCGACGGATCTTGGCCCGGAGCGCGGCTTCTACGTACGCCGCAATCAGACCGCGGAGGTCCGGCTGCCCGGATCGGTCGCGCCCGGATCGCACCGCATCGAGCTGGTGCTCTCGCTCGCCGGCGTGACCGACACCGCCTTTGTCGAGACCGTGGACTTCCGGTGAGCGACGGCGCTCCCCGGCGCGTGGTCCAGACGGTTCGCGGTCCGATCGATCCGGCCGACCTGGGCGTCACCCTAGCCCACGAGCACCTGTGGATGGACTCGACGTCGCTCCTCGCGGTGCACGGCTACGCGACCGCGGACGCCGGGCCGTGGGACGTCGCGACGGCGGCCGAAGCGCGGTGGAACCCGGGCGTGCATCGCGACAACTACCGCCTGACGGACGTCGACCACGCGGTCGAGGAGCTGGCGCCATTCATCCGAGCCGGCGGGCGCTCGATCGTGGAGCTCACGCCGCCGTCGCTCGGCCGCGACCCGGTCAAGGTTCGGGAGATCGCCGAGCGCGCGGACGTGCACGTGGTCCTTGGGACCGGCCAGTATCTCGAAGCCGTCCACGAGCCGTGGGTGGCGACGGCGACCGAAGGCGAGATCACCGATCGCCTCGTCGCCGAGGCGGAGGAGGGGATCGGGGAGACCGGCATCCGCGCCGGGATCTTCGGGGAGATCGGGACGTCCGACCCGATGCGACTGAACGAGCTCCGGGTCCTGCGCGCGGTGGCGCGCGCGTCGGCCAGGACGGGTCTGGCGATCTCCGTGCACCTGCATCCGTGGGGGCACGAGGGGGCCGTCGTCCTCGACGCCCTCGAGGCGGCCGGCGTCGCGTCGGAGCGGGTCATCCTGGGCCATCTGAACACCGCCATCGATCGCCCGGATGCGCTGCGAGCGCTCGCGGACCGCGGGGCCACCCTCGGCTTCGATCTGTTCGGCTTCGACCACTCGCTCCTCGGCCCGGGTCGCTGGCCGCCGTCGGATCGGGACGTCGCGGCTGCGGTCGCGAGCCTGGTCGCCGCGGGATACGGGGACCGGATCGTGCTCGGGCAGGACATCGGTGTCCGGACGCGTTTGCGGCGGTGGGGCGGCTGGGGCTACGCCCACCTGCTCGATCATGTCGTCCCGCTGATGCGCGACCTCGGGATCGGCGAGGACGCACTCGACGCGATGCTCGTCCGGACGCCCGCGCGACTCCTCGCGACACCGGTCGCATGATGAGTCTGCCCGGAGGTCCGCCCATGACGAACGAGGCCCTGCACATCGCCGGCGGCACGGTCATCGACCCGGCCAGCGGGCTCCATGCCAGGAGCGATCTCCGGATCGACGCCGGCCGGATCAGCGCGGTGGGGCCGAACCTCGCCCCCGGTCCCGGTGCCGACATCCTCGACGCCACCGACCTGCTCGTCGTGCCCGGGCTGGTGGACCTCCATGTCCACGTTTATCCCGGGGTCGCGGACCTCTCGGTCGAGGCCGACCGAACCTGTTTGGGACGGGGCGTGACGACCGTGGTGGACGGGGGCTCGGCGGGCGCCAACACGTTCGGCGGGTTCCGCAAGCTGGCCGCGGAGCCATCGCGCGGCCGCGTCCTCGCGTTCCTGAACATCAGCGCGATGGGCCAGGTCGACACCCACCTCGGAGAGCTCCACGACCTCCGGTTCGCCGACCTGGCGCGCGCCATCGCCGTCGCCGAGGCGAATCGCGACCTGATCGTGGGCTTCAAGGTCCGCGTGTCGGAGATGCTGTCCGGGCCGAACGGGATCGCCGGGCTCGAGCGTGCGCTCGAGGCCGGGCAGGCCACCGGGCTGCCGGTGATGGTCCACATCGGCGGCACGCCGTTCGGGCTCGAGGAGGTCGTCGACCGCCTTCGCCCAGGCGATGTCGTGACCCACTCGTTCACCGGTTGGCAGCCGGGCGGGCTCCTCGGCGACGATGGGCGGGTCGTGGCAGGCGCCCGCAAGGCGCGTGCGCGCGGCGTGCGGTTCGACGTCGGCCACGGCGCCGGCAGCTTCACGTGGCAGGTCGCCGAGGCCGCTCTCGCCGACGGGTTCCGACCGGATTCGATCAGCACGGACCTGCATCGCTTCAATGTCGCCTCGCCGGTCCACGACCTCGCGACCACGATGTCGAAGTTCCTCCTGCTCGGGCTGTCCCTCGACGAGGTCCTCTCGATGGTCACCGCGGCCCCGGCGGCCACGCTCGGGATGACCGGCCAGCTGGGCGACCTCGCCGTCGGGTCGGAGGCCGACGTCACCATCCTGCGTCTCGAGGAGGGTCGGTTCGATCTCGTCGACTCCGCGGGCGACGTCCGCGAGGCCCGCCAGCGGCTCGTGCCGGTGGACGTGGTCCGGGCCGGTGTCCGGATGCCGATCCAGCCGCTCGTCGCCGAGCCGCCGGCGGGGGTCAGCCCGGGCGGCTGATCGCCTCGATCCGGCCGGAGGCGGCGCTCCGGTACATCCCGTCGAGGACCTCGACGACACGGGCCCCGAGCGAGGCCGGCGACGGATTGTCCGCCGTGCGCCCGAGGACCAGGTCGACCATCCGGTCCGTCACGCGATCGAACGACCAGCGCACGTCCTCGTCCGACAGCGCGACCTCCACGTCTGTCCCGCCCATCGAGCGGGCGACCCGCGACATGGCCATGTCGAGGAGTACCTGCCCCCGCCGCCCGGTGATGCGGATCTGGAGCTGGTGCTGGCTGTCGAACGTCCCGAGCGGCAGCGATGCCCCGCCGACCGAGCCGATCGCCCCGCCCTCGAAGCGGATGGCGAGCGCGTCGTGGAGCTCCACCCGTGCGCCGGGTCCGGCCGTGAACGCCGCGACGTCGGTCGCGCGGAGCTCTGGCGCGAGCCGCATCACCAGCCCGAGGGCATGCGTGAGCTGGCCTTGCCCGTAGCCGCCGCCGGACACGGCCGGGTCGGACCATGTCTCGCCGCGGGGGAGCGACACGTCCGCGTCCCCGAGATAGGTGGTGCCCTCGGTCAGGAGGTCGCGGACGATCGTCGCCATCTCGACCATCACGTGCTCGACGTCGCCGATCCCGTCGGGGCCCTCGATGAGCCGTCGCGCGTGCTCGGTGATGCCCATCTCGTTCCAGGCGTAGCAGAGCACCACGTGGAGACCGCGATCCCGGGCGAGGCGGTCGATCGCCCAGGCGTCCGCCGGGTCGATCGTGAACGGCTTCTCGGCGAGGACGTGGATGCCCGCCTCGAGCGCGGCCGTCGCCTGCTCGGCCCGGAGGGCACCCGGCCCGGTCAGCGCCACGATGTCCGGGTGCAGGTCGATGACGTCGCGCCAGTCCGTGGTCGCGTGGGCGAACCCGAACCGCTCCTTGATCGCGGCGAGGGCCTCCGGATCCCGGCGGTTCACGGCCCACGCCTCGACCTCGGGTCGGCGCAGGAAGCCCGGGATGTGGGCGAAGGTCGCCCATGCGCCCGCGCCGATGACCCCGAGCCGAAGCGTGCGCCCGTCGCTCACGTCATCACCCAGCCGCCGTTGACGTCGATCGTGGCGCCGTTGACGAAGCCCGCGCGGTCAGACGCGAGGAAGTCGACGACGTAGGCGACCTCGATCGGGTCGGCGAAGCGGCCCAGCGGCACATTGGCCGTGAACGCGGCGCGCTCGGCGGTCGTGAGGTGCTCGGTCATGAACCCTTCGACGGCGCCCGGGGCGACCGCATTCGCCGTGATCCCGTGGGGCCCGTAGTTCCGGGCGAAGTTCTTCATCAGGCTGATCACGCCGGCCTTCGTCGAGGCGTAGATCGCCGAGTTTGACAGGCCGCCGGTCCGCGCGCCGACGCTCGAGATGGCGATGATCCGTCCGAAGCCGTTGGGGCGCATGGCCTCGGCAGCGGCCTGCGACAGGAAGAACACGGCTCGCAGGTTGACCGATGTCTGCAGGTCGTAGTCGCCGAGCGTGACCTCGGGGATCGGATGCTGGTGGACCAGCACCGCGGCGTTGTGGACGAGGACGTCCAGGCGACCCTCGGTCGCGAGGATGTCCGCGACGACCTGGCCCGGCACGGCCGGGTCCGCGAGGTCGGCGGCGATGGTCCGGTGGAGGTGCCCGCGATCCTGGTCCAGTCGGTCCAGGCCCACGACCCGATGGCCCGATGCCGTGAGGACGTCGCCCATGGCACGGCCCATCCCGCGGGCACTGCCGGTCACGAGGGCCACCCGCGACTCAGTCATCGGTCTCTCCATCGATGGAACGACTCGGCCCCGCCCCGGGAGAGGGCGGGGCCGAGGGTGGGCTGGGAGACGGTCAGCAGGCGGGCGTTTCCGGATACACGGTCCGGATGTTGTCCTTGGTGACGGTCTCGTGCTTGGTGAACAGGTTCTTCTCGACGGTCTTCCCGCTGAGCAGGTCGACCACGGCCGGGACGAGGATCGTGCCGTACCGCTCCGGGAAGTAGGCCGTATCGGCCAGCCACTGCGGGTTGCAGGCGATCTCCTTCCAGGAGGTCGGATCGGCACCTTGGCCGGCGAGGCGGATCTCCTTCTCGCGACCCGCGGTGCGGGCGGCGGCGAAGGCCCCGAGCGACATGTCGTCGTTCAGGCTGAGGATGGCGATGATGCCGCCCGGCTTGATGGCCGACAGCTGGTTTCCGAACTTCTCGAGGGCGAGGTCGGTCGTGCCGCCGACGTCGATGCTCTTGAACTTGGCGGCGTCGATCGTGCCGCAGGCCTCCTCGAAGCCGGCGATCATGCCGTCCATGCGGGCCAGGGTGGTCGCGCCGGCGCCCTTGGTGTCGAGCGTGACGACGGCCTCGTAGGTGCAGTCGTTCTCGGCCTTGAGGGCGTCGCCGACGGCCTTTCCGGCGAGGGTGCCGGCAAGGGTGTTGTCGGCGCCCATGAAGGCGACCTCGCACGGCGCCTGGTGGATGTCGATGGCGATCGTCGGCAGGTCGCCGTAGGCCGTGCAGACCTCGGGCGAGCTGTCCTCGTAGAGTTGGAAGTTCAGGACCGCCTGGACGTTCTGCACCTTGAGGTTCTGGGCGCAGGCCAGAGCCTTCGCCGCGTCGATCTCGGAGTCGCAGACCACGATCTCGAGACCCGGCACCTTGGCGGCTTCGTCCTTGATGCTGTTGGTGACGAGGCTGACGAACGGGATCGCCTCGCCGAGCGAGATGTAACCGACCTTCATGGCCGTCGCCGGCGCGGACGACGGCGCTTCCGATGCGGGGGCCGACGTGGCCGGTGCCACGGATGGCGCGCTGGACGGCGCGACGGACGAGGCCGCCGGGTTGCTACAGGCGGCGACGACGATGGCCAGGCCGGCCACGATCGCGAGGGTTTCGATGCGACGCATCAGGGCGTTCTCCTCCAGGGCTGGGGTCGTGGGGTCTCAGATCCGATAGAAGCGTTCGGCGTTCCGATACAGCATCCCTTCCTGCTCTGCGCGGCTGAACCCGGCCTCGGCCAGGATCAGCCGATAGGCGTCTGTCTGCTCGAGGTAGGTGGCGTAGAGGATGTCGACGGGCCAGTTCGTTCCGAACATGATCCGGTCGGGCCCGAAGGCCTCGATCATGTGCAGGACCCACGGCCGGATGGAGTCGATGGTCCAGTGGTTGTCGGCCATCCCGAAGCCGGAGACCTTGGCACTCACGTGCTCGACCTCGGCCAGGGCGCTGATCTCCGTCTGCCAGAGCTTGAAGTAGTCGTCGTCGCGCTGGACCGGGAAGCCGGCGTGGCCGAGGATGACCTGCGTCTCTGGGTGCGCGGCGGCGACATCGCGGCCGGACAGGATGACCCCCGGCGAGGCGTTCAGCTCGTACGACAGCCCGCGCTTCGCCAGCGCCTGGTACCCGGCCTTGAACGCCGCGCCGCCGCCATCCTGAGGATGCGCCCGGATGCGGACGCCGCGCACCCGGTCCGATGCCGCCAGGTGTTGATCGAGCTTGGCTTCCGCGCCGTCCGCCTCGATGTCGCAGAACACGACGAGCGCATTCGGGAAGCCGTGTTCCTGGGCGACCTGCTCGAGCCAGACCGTCTCTTCCAGCGCGTCGGGACCGGCATAGGCCGCCTCGACGTGCACGCTCTTGATGACGTTCGCGCCGTAGAACTCCTTGAAGAAGCGCGACGGTGCCCCGATCGTCGAGCGGATCATCTTGTAGTCGCCGAGCAGGGCGTTGTGCCCCTCCCAGCCCGGGTCGGTCAGCCAGTCGTAGTGGAACCGGTCGAGCTCCCAGAGGTGGTGGTGGCTCTCGATGAACGGGATGCTGCGATCGACGTCGGTCACGCTGTCCTCCTTTCGGCGTGTGGATGGCCGGCGCAGCCGGCTTGCTGGATCGGTCAGACGTCGGCGCGCGTCAGCCGGACGCGCAACCGGTCGACGGTCACCGCCCCGAGGAGCAGCAGCCCGTTGGCGACCTCGATCCAGAACGACGGGACGTTGAGCTGGATGAGGCCGTTGGCAAGGACGCCGACGATGAGGACCGCGAGGACGGTGCCCCCGATCCCGCCTCGGCCACCCGACAGGCTCGCGCCGCCCAGGACCACCGCCGTCACGACGGACAGCTCGATCCCGAGCCCGGAGTTGACCGACGCTCCGGCGACCTGCGACAGGCGGATCAGGCCGGCGAGGGCGACGCACAGGGCCGACAGGAGGAAGGCGATGAAGATGACCCGCTTGGTCCGGATGCCGGCGAGCCGGGCGGCGCTCGGGCTCGCCCCGATGGCGTACAGCGACCGACCGTAGACCGTGTACCGGAGGACGCACCAGAACAGGATCACGCAGAAGATGAAGATGTAGACGGGGAGGGGGATCCCGGCGATCCGCTGGACGCCCAGCTGGCCGAAGTTCTCGATCCGGATGGTCTGCCCGTCGCCGAGGACCTTGGTCAGACCTCGGAAGATCGCCAGCGTCCCCAGCGTGGTGATGAGCGCGTTGATCCCGATGACCGTGACGCAGACCGCGTTGATGACCCCGATGACCAGCGTGCCGATCACCGCGATCACGAAGGCGCTGGGCACCGTCATGTTCATCGCGAACGGCAGGTCCACGCCGCCGGTCCCCGGTGCCAGGGCCGAGACGGCCATGAGCATCCCGGCGAACCCCACCCCGGAGCCGACCGACAGGTCGAACTGGCCGGAGATCAGGAGCAGTGTCGCCGGACACGCGATGATCCCCACGACGGCGACGTTCTGCAGGATGTTGACGAGGTTGTCCTGGTTCAGGAAGAACGGCGAGGCGATCGAGAAGTACACGAACAGGATGACGAGGACGACCAGCAACGCCCCTGTCTCGGGGATCGACAGGCCCCGACCCCGCCCAGGAGTCGTCACCGGAGCGGCGGCGGTGGTCGCGGCAGGGTCCTGGTCGGTCACGTGGTTCACCCTCCAGCGGCGGCAAGCAGCCGCGTCGTCGTGATCGCGTCGCCCGTCAGGTCGGCCACCATCGCGCCCTTCGACATGACATACACGCGGTCCGCGACCTGGACCGCCTCCTCATAGTCCGAGGTGCTGATCAGCACGGCGACGCCATCGGCGGAGAGCACGCGGAGCGCCTTGTAGATGTCCTGCCGGGCGCCGACGTCCACCCCGCGCGTCGGCTCGATCAGGACGAGCACCCGGCTGCGGCGTTCCAGCCAGCGGGCGAGGAGGACCTTCTGCTGGTTCCCGCCGGAGAGGGTGCCCATGGCCTGCCGCGGATCGTTGCGCGAGCGGATCGAGAGCTTGTCGTGCCAGCGCCGATAGGCCTTCGCCTCGGAGCGGCGCGTGATCAGCTGGCCGAGCGTGGCGAGCCGGCCCCAGGAGGCGACCGCGACGTTCTCGGAGACGGGGCGGACCATGAACCCGCCACCGGCCTTGCGATCGGCAGGCAGGAACCCGACGCCGGACGCGACGCCGGCGGCCGGGCCGCGGATCGTGGCGACCTTGCCCTCGAGCTCCATCGTGCCGGCCGTGATCGGGCGCAGCCCATACGCGGTCTCGCCGACCTCGGCCGCACCGGACCCGAGCTTCCCGTAGATGGCGACGATCTCGCCGCGGTGGACGCCGAGCGACACGTCGTGGAAGCCATCGCCGGAGGCCGCGTCGGTCCACCGGATGACGGGCTCCTCGGACACCTCGCGGACTAGGGTCGGCGGGCGCGGGATCTCCGAGATCCGCCGACCGACCATCGCCTGGATCATCGCCGCTCGGTCGGTGGTGGCGACATCGGCCAGCAGGGCGACGTTGCCGTCGCGCAGGACCTGCACCCGATCGGCGATGGTCGTCACCTCGTCGAGGCGGTGTGTGATGTAGATCACGGCCACGCCCTGGTTGCGCAGGCGACGGATGAAGCCGAACAGCGTCTCGGCTTCATGGTGCGACAGCGCCGCCGTGGGTTCGTCGAGGATCAGGAGCCTGGCCGAACGCGACAGCGCCCGGGCGATCTCGATGATCTGGCGTTCGCCGACGCGGAGGGTCGACACGCGCCGCTCCGGGTCGATCTCGACGCCGAGCTCGTCGAGGATCTTGCGGGCCCGACGCTTGACGGCCCGCCAGTCCACGACCCCGAACCGGTTCGGGATCCTGCCCAGCGAGATGTTCTCGGCGACCGAGAGGGTCGGGGCGTCCTGGAACTCCTGGAAGATGATCGCGACCCCGAGGTCGCGTGCTGCGATCGGGGTCAGCGATGTGAAGGTCGCGTCGTCGACGACGATCTCGCCGCCGTCGGGCGTGTAGTCGCCGGCGATGATCTTGACGAGCGTGGACTTGCCGGCGCCGTTCTCGCCGAGCAGCGCCAACACGGAGCCGCCGACGGCGTCGAGGTCCACACCGTGGAGCACCTCGACGCCACCGAACGACTTGCGGATGCCCTGCGCCTTAAGGGCGAAGGTCATGCGGCGGCCCCATCGATGACCGGGGTCATCAACAGGCCGGCGTTTCCGGATAGATCTCGCGGATGTTGTCCTTGTTGACGACGATGTGCTCGGTGAAGATCTCCGCGGGGATCGTCTCGCCCTGGAGCGCCTTGACCATGTTCGGGATGAGCAGGGTCCCGTAGCGCTCCGGGAAGTAGGCGACCGTCCCGATGTAGTTCGGGTTGCAGGCGATGTCCTTCCACGCGGACGGATCGGCCCCCTGACCCGCATAGAACAGGTCGTTCTGGCGACCGAGCGTGTTCGCGGCGCCGATGGCGCCGAGGATGCCGTCCTCGTTGATGGCGACAACGACGATCCGATTGCCGGGGAGTGCGCCGAGGAGGTTGGTCACCTTCTCGAGGCCGGGGTCGGTCCGGTCGGCGCCGTCGATGATCCGTTCCTTGTCGGCCGGGATCGGGCAGGACTCCTTGAAGCCGTCCCGGAACCCGCCCATGCGATCCGTATTGGCCGCACCGGCGGCGACGGACTCAAGGGAGACGTACGCGGTGTAATCGCAGTCCCAGGTCGCCTTGGCGTACTTGCCCATCTCGGCACCGGCGAGCCGGCCGGCTTCGTGGTTGTCGGCGCCCATGAAGGCGATCTGGCAGGGCGGCTGGATGATGTCGATCGCGATGGTCGGCACGCCACCGTACGCTGCGCAGATCTCCGGTGAGCTGTCCTGGTAGACCTGGAAGTTCAGGACCCCCTGGGCTCCCTGGACCTTGAGGTTCTGCGCGCACGCGAGCGCCTTGGCGGCGTCGATCTCCGAGTCGCAGAACAGGAGCTCCTGCCCCGCCGCGGTGGCGGCTTCCTTGATGCCGTCCGACACGAGCTTCACGAACGGGACCGAGTCGCCCAGGGAGATGTAGCCGATCTTGAACTTGGCCGCGGCGGATGCCGGGGCCGACGAGGCGGGGGCCTCGGACGCGGGCGCCGACGTGGCCGGTGCCGCCGACGATGGGGCCGAACTGGCCGGCGGATTGCTACACGCCGCGACCAGCAGGGCAACGATGGCGAAGACAGTGGACCAGCGCGCGAGCCTTGGACTCGCGGCCGTCCAGGTACGGGTCTCCTGCACGGGTTCCTCCTCCGGATTCCGATGGGATGCCCGCGCCCAGACGACCGTCGCCAGTATTGACGTCAAATCCCGCAAGAATTGTTACTGGAAACGTCGTCAGGGCCGAGTCAGCGGAGAGTAGTGCTGGGCCTCTGGAGGTGTCAAGTCGGCGCCCGGCGGGGCGAGAATCAGGCCGACATGATGTAGCCGCCGTCGACGTAGATCGTCTGCCCGGTGATGTAGGAGGACGCGTCCGACAGCAGCCACACGACGACGCCGGCCATCTCCGACGGCGGGGCCGATCTCGCGAGCGGGACGAGCTTCGTGCGATTGCTGCTCAACTCCTCGTAGGACAGCCCGCGCATCGCCGAGACCTGCCGCAGGACCTTCTCTTGCATCGGCGTGTCGGTGATCCCCGGCGAGATGGCGTTGACCCTGACCTTGCGCGGGGCCAGCGCGATGGCGAAGCTGCGCGTCACCCCCTGGATCGCCGTCTTGGTCGCGCCGTAGACGGCCGTCTCGAGCGTGTACGCCCAGCGGGCCGACGGCGACGAGAAGTTGACGATCGCCCCGCCCTCCACGAGGGCTCCCCCGATATCGCGGCACAGGAACCAGGGGGCTTCGACGTTCACCGTGAAATGCCGCCGGAACGCCGGCTCATCGACGTCCGAGAGCGCGATCACGTCGAGGATCGCGGCGGCGTTGACGAGGTAGTGCGGCGGGTCCTCGCGCGCGGAGGCGATCACCGAGGCCCGCTGCTCGAGATCCGCGAGATCGACGACCATCGCCCCACCGCCCGCGTCGCGGACCGGGTCGAGCCCGCGGTCGTTGATGTCGACGCCGCGTGACGCGTGCGCCCGCGGCCAGCAGCTGCAGGGCCACCTCCTGGCCGATCCCGCTCCCGGCGCCCGTGACGATCGCTCGGCGCCCGTCGAAGCTCATGCGTCGCTTCGCCCCGCGGCCGGCTGCTGCGATCCCGGCTGGATCACGGGGAGGGGCGGCTTCGTCCGGCCGATCCGCTCGTACTCGCGCTCGGGGATCGCCTCGAGCGTCTTCCAGACGCTCCACTGGCACTTGCGAACCGTCGTCGGGTCGCCTTCGCCTCGCCACAGAGGCGGATCGACGGTCCGCACCGGGTGTCCCCACCGCTCGGCCGGGATCGTCGAGAGGGCCAGGTTGCAGTGGGCGCAGTAGTGGCACACGCCGGTCTCGCCCCACGTCCACGGACGTGGCTCCTCGATCACGCCGAACTCGTACGGCGCGAGGACGCGAGACCCGGTGCCTTCCTCGGGATCGCCGCGCAGGATCCGCCCGCCGGAGCCGCACGGGTCGAAGCGGATGACCCATCGATCCTCTTCCTCGATCAGCTCGATGTCGCCGCGCCGCCCCGGTCCGACGAGATGGGCGCGCATCGCCTCCAGGCTGATGTAGAGGTTGCGGTCGAGGGTCTCCTCGTACGGCGTCACCCGCACGTCGAACGGCATGTACCGCTCCTGCAGGTAGGGCTCCATGATCGCCCGGTAGCACGTCTCCAGTTCGGCTTCGCCGAAGCGCTTGACCACGAACGCGAGGATGCCCGCCATCAGGTCGGCGGATCGGTCATGCAGCATCCGCCAGTCATTGCGGACGCCATCGAGCTCGGCGATGGCCGCGGCGACGGGCAAGTCGTAGCTGCGGATGCCGTTGGCCAGCCGGCCGGCCCGCAGGCCGAGCGCCTCCCAGCGTGGCTCCCGTTCGAGTGGCGTCCCGTCCGGGTACGCCATCAAAAGGTTGAGCCGCTCGACCTCTGCGGCGAGATCCTCGGGCGTGACGCCCTGCTCGATGAGCCACGCCTCGAAGCCGGCCGTCCACACCTTGTAGATGACGTAGACGACCTTGGCCTCTTCCATGAAGTAGTCGACGAGCTGCGCGGCATTCTCGCGGCGGTTGGCCGCCAGGCCGAACTCGTCACCGGCGGCCCGGAGCTCCTCCTCGATCTTGACGACGGTCGAGATCGCCTGGTCGGCCCAGTCGCCGGTCCGCACCCGCTTGCCGATCGTGTCCGACCACTCCAGGTGGGTGACCATGGTGCTCTCCTCGTTCGGGTGGACGCGGGTCCCGATCTGCCGCCAGAATCGGTACTGGAAACGTCGTCAGCGCCGGGCGGGCCGAGCGTAGTGGCGTGCGTTCCGCGGTGTCAAGTCGCGGCTACCGGCCTCCGGGTCGCTCCGGATCCGTGGGATGCGACGCCAGCGGGATGACCTCGACCTCCAGGTACGGGAAGAGGGGCAGCGACGCGATCGCGGCGTGCAGCGCGGTGGCATCCTCGGCCTCCCACACGCCCCAGTTCGCCCGGCGTCCTGGCACGCGCCACATCCGGCGGATGGTGCCGGCGGCCGCGAGCTCCGCGCCCCGGATGCGCTCCGCGGTCGTGATCCGGGCGAGCTCGTCGGGGTCGCCGTCGGCCGGCCAGCCGACTTCGATGTTGACCAGGAACTCCACGTTCGGCCTCCCGCCTCGCCTCGTCGGACCCCTTGCGGCTCCGATCGTCCGTGCCGGTATGATACCGGCTGGAAACGCTTGCACCCCGCGAATCGGGGCATCGACGGCAAGCGCCGGCAGACAGGAGGCAGCATGGCGCGGATCCCGATCGAGATGCCGAAGCTCGGGTACGACATGGAGACCGGCAAGGTGGGCGGGTGGCTCAAGCACGTCGGCGACTCGATCGCGCGCGGCGAGGTGATCGCCGAGATCGAGACGGACAAGTCGACGGTCGAGATGGAGGCGACCGCCTCCGGCACGCTGGCCGAGATCGTCCACGATGCCGGTGCCGAGGTCGCGGTCGGGGAGCCGATCGCCTATCTCGAGGACGGCTCGTAGGTGGCGGACGTCCAGGCGCCGGAACCCGCGGCCGGTCGCCATCCCGTCAGCCCGAGCGCGATGCGCCGTGCGATCGCGCGGCGGATGACGGAGAGCAAGCAGCAGGTCCCGCACTTCTACCTCTCGACCGAGATCGAGATGGACCCGCTCCTTGGCCTGGTGTCCGAGACCAACCACGAGCGCGCCACAGAGGAGCGCATCACGGTCACCGGGTTCCTGCTCCGTGCCGTGGCACTGACGCTGGCCGAGCACCCGGCGTTCAACGCCGCCTGGGCCGGCGATACCCTGGAGCGATGGGACGCGATCAACATCGGCGTGGCGATCGCGCTCGACGACGGTCTCATCGCGCCGGCGCTCCTGGACTGTCGCGACCGCGGCGTCGCGGACCTCGCCCGCGGGCTGGCGGACCTGGTCACCCGGACGAAGGCCGGCAAGCTGCGCGCCGCCGAGATCAATGAGGGGACCTTCACGCTCTCCAACCTCGGCATGACCGAGGTGACAGCGTTCACCGCGATCATCACGCCCCCGCAGGTGGCGATCCTCGCGACCGCCCGGACCGTCGACCGGGCCGTGGTGCGGGATGGGCAGCTCGTCGCTCGGCGGATCATGACGGCGACGCTGTCGTCCGACCACCGAGCCGTCGATGGCGTCGCGGCGGCTGGGTTCCTGGGCACGCTCAAGCGCCTGGTCGAGGCGCCGGGCGCATGGGCGGAGATGAGCACGTGACCCTGCTGGCCGGGGCCGCCGCGGTCGATATCACCCCGCCGTTTCCCGTGGACCTCCTTGGCTACGTCCGTCGGCCGCTCGCCGCGCGGTCCGCTTACGAGCCGCTGATGGCGACTGCGTGTGTCTTCCGTGACGAGGAGAGCGGCACGGCGGTGGTCGTGATCGCTGCGGACGTCGTCGGGCTCACGACGCCGATGGCGGACCGGATCCGGGCGCGCGTCGGCGACGTCATCGGCTGCGATCCCGCCGCTGTGCTGCTCAACTCGAGCCACTCCCACGCCGCTCCATGGCCCGGCGCGACGATCAAGCTCGGTGGCGAGTTCGACGGCTGGACCGACATCGAGCTCGGATATTGGGACTCGATCCCCGACCGCTACGCCTCGGCGGCGCTGGAGGCATTGGGTCGGTTGGCCCCGGCACGCGTCAGCGGCGGGGTCGGGCAGGCGCCCGGACTGGCGGTCAACCGCCGCGAGCGGACCGCTGACGGTCGGACGATCCTGGGCTGGAACCGCGACGGCGTGCGCGACGACTCGGTGGTCGCCATCCGGGTCGACGGGAGGGACGGTCCGCCGCTGTACACGGACGGCATCGCAACTCTCGTGTCGTTCGCGTGCCACCCGGTCGTCATCGGGCCGGACGTCGAAGGAGCGGGACCGGACTTCGTCGGCCCCCTTCGGTCGTACCTGGCGAACCTCCTGCGACCCGGCGCAGTCACCGTGTTCCTCCAGGGCGCCGCCGGCGATGCATTGCCCTTGGAGGCCTTCCGCGACGACGACAGCGCGGAGGTGGCGGCGGACGTCTTCGGCACGCGTGTCGCGCTCGAAGCCGCGCATGCCATCGCGGACGCGGACCCCTGGATCGCAGAGATCGACCATTCGGACTGGGGGTCGGTGACCCCGATCTCGCTCTACCGTCGTCGCCTGGCCGACGACCAACCGGGCCAGGCCCTGCGAACGGCGCGCCGGATCGTCTCGTTGCCGTTCCTGGAGCTGCCGACCGCCGGGGACCTCGAGCGCGAGCTCGCGGAGCGCCGCGCGGACCTTGTCGCCCGTGCCGATCGAGGCGAGACACGGATCACGATGAACCCGATCCGGTACCACATCTCGTGGCTCGAGACGATGCTCGCCCAGGAGGCGGCCGGCGGACGGGCGACGGCGATCGATGGCGAGATCTGGGCCGCGCGGATCGGCGACTGTGCCGTCGTGGGCGCCCCCGGCGAGATCTTCGGGGCGATCGGCACCGCGGTGCGAGCCGCGTCGCCGGCCGCCGTCACGATCTTCGCGGGCTACAGCCAGGGCAGCCTTGGGTACGTGGCGACGCCCGACGAGTACCCGCACGGCGGATACGAACCCTCGATCTCGCATCGTGGGTACGGGCAACCGGCGCCGTTCTCGCCCGAGGTCGCCGGCATCATCGAGCGCACGGCCGTCGAGCTGCTCCGGGAGCTCTTCGCGTGACCGACCGGAAACCGAACCCATCCAGGCTCACGGACCTCGCCGAGGCCATCGCCGCGTCGGACCGCGAGCGCCTGGCGCTTCGCGACCGGCTCGCCGGGCGCCGCGCCGACCTGCCCCTTCGGTACTGGCGGCAGCAGGCCCATCTCACGACCCCCGCGGCCGACGCCGCCATGGCGCGCAAGGCGGTCGAAGGCGGGACCGGAGCGGTGCCACGGATGCTCGAGCGGCTCGGCCTGACCGGCGCGGACCTCGCGGAACGGCTCGGGGTCTCGACGGCCCTCGTCGAGGATCGGCTGGCGAGCTCGACGCGAGCGCCGCTCGTGATGCTCGACGGCGAGGACGCCATCGCCCCCGGTGATGCCGTGGCCGACCGCGCGTCGGCGGTCGCGGCCGAGACGCTGGCCGAGGCCGACTGGGGAGCGGGCGGAGCTGCGACGCTGCGCTTCTACCGACCGCCCGGGTTCAACCTCGAGACGACGGCCCGCGACCTGTACACGCTGCTCTGGCGCCTCCGCGAACGGGTGCCGAGCGGTCCGTTCCCCCTCGACGGGATCGTCTTCCCGAAGGTGGAGCACCCCGAGGAGGTCGATCTGCTCGACGGCATCCTGACTCGCGCGGAGACCGACCTCGGCCTCGACCGACGGTCGATCCGCGTCGGGCTGCTGATCGAGTCCGGGTGGGGGGCCGCGCAGCTCGCGGAGATCGCCGGCCGTGCCGCGCCGCGACTCGCGAGCCTCATCTTCGGCGTCGCGGACTACAGCGCCGACCTCGGGCTCCCCGCGATCGGCAACGACCACCTGCTCGCCGACTGGGCCCGCGCGGAGATCATCGCCGTGGCGGGCGGGGTCGGCGTGCCCGCCATCGACGGCATGACGCTCGACTACCCAGTCGCCGATCCGGCCCTCGATGCGGCCGCGAACCGGACCCGCTGGCTCGACCGCATGCGCCTGGTGTACGACGACACGGTCCGCGCGCGTGAGCTCGGGATGCTCGGCAAGTGGGTCGGTCACCCGGCGCAGCTGTTCGCGGTCATGCTTGCCTACGAGACGGGACTCACGGATGAGGCCCTGGAGCATGAGGCCGCGAAGCTCGAGGCCTACGGCAGCGCCGTCGCGGCGGACCAGGGAGCGACGATGATCGCCGGCGTCATGAGCGATCGGGCGACCGACCGTCACGCCCGGACCGTTCTCCGGCAGGCGACCGCGGTCGGGCGGTTCGACCCGATCCGGGCCCTGCAGTTGGGCGTCATCGACCGGGCCGAGTCGACGGAGATGCTGGGCGCCGACGCCCGGCGGCAAGGGGCAGACCGATGAGCGAACGGCGCACTGGTTGGGAAGGCCGGTTCCTCGAGGACTTCGAGGTTGGTGACGTGTATCGACACGCCCACGGGCGGACGATCAGCGAGACCGACAACACGTGGTTCACCCTGCTCACCAACAACACGCACGACATCCACTTCAACGCCGACTACGCCTCGCGCACGGAGTTCGGGCGGCCGCTGGTCGTCAGCACCCTGACCCTCGCGATCGTGACCGGCCTGTCAGTGCCGGACGTGAGCCAGAACGCGGTCGCGAACCTCGGCTGGGACGACGTGAAGCTGACCGCCCCCGTCTTCGCCGGCGACACGATCTACGCCGAGTCCGAGGTCCTCGAGGTCCGACCGTCGCGATCCCGACCCGGCCAGGGCGTGGTCCGGGTCCGAACGCGCGGGTTCAACCAGCGCGACGAGACGGTCATCACCTATGAACGCACGGTGCTGGTCTACGCGCGGTCGGCGCGACCCTCGGGCTGAGCCGGACGGGGTGCCGGCGGCTCGCGCCTTTGCCGGTCAGGCGTCGCGCAGGGCCCCCGCGATCCGGGCGCCGGCGGCGACCACCAGCTGGGCGAGCTCGAGCTCTCGGCCGGCCGGCGGGAAGCGATACGACGGCCCGTGGACGTGGACGGCGGCGATCACCTCGCCCGAGCTGTCCGCGATCGGCGCCGCGACCGACGCGATGGCCGGGTCGAACTCCTCGATCGCCCAGGCATACCCCTGGCGGCGGACCTCGCGGATGCGGGCGCGGATGGTTGCTTCGTCCGCCGGGGTCCGAGGCGTGAACCGTTCCAGGGGCCCCTCGAGGTAGAGCTCGATGGCGGCCGGCGTGCGGAACGCCAGCAGGACCTGCCCCGAGGACACCGCGTGGAGCGGGGCCCGCGAGCCGGTCCAGTCCCGCACCACCACTTCGTTGGGCGTGTCGACCTGGTCGATGTAGTGGATGAGGTCACCGTCAGGGACGCCGATGCCGGCGGCCTCCCGCGAATCGAGGGCGAGTCGCTCAAGCGTCGGGCGGGCCAGCGCGGCCAGCGAGCGTGTCAGCGAGAACCCGGACGCCAGCGTCACGAGGCGCGGCCCCAGGCGGTATTGCGTGGCGCCGGGGACCTGCTCGACGGCGCCCTCGCGAGCGAGGGTCGCCAGCAGTCGGGCTGCGGTGGACTTCGGCAGGCCGGAGCGATCGGCCACTTCGGTGACGCCGAGTGGCCCGCTGACGAGCGTGCCGAGGACGTCGAACGCACGCCGGATCGATTGGACGCTGGACATTCGCCTCCTCGGGGAGGTAGATTCACGGATACGCGGTTCCACTATACGGCACGGTTCCGCATCGTGGAACCCTTGAACCCTGAGGCGACAGCGATGACGCAGGACGAGTACACCGAGATCGACCTCGCGGCGTTGTCTGACGACGAGCTCGTCGAGCAGATGCACAACGATCTCTATGACGGCATGAAGGACGAGATCGTCGAGGGCACGAACATCCTGCTCGGCCGCGGCTTCACGGCCACGAAGGTCCTCGACGACGCGCTGGTCGCGGGCATGAAGATCGTCGGGATCGACTTCCGCGACGGCATCCTGTTCGTGCCCGAGGTGCTGCTGGCCGCCAACGCGATGAAGGCCGGGATGGCCATCCTGCGGCCGCTGCTCGCCGAGACCGGGGCGGAGCCGGTCGGCAAGGTCGTCATCGGGACCGTCAAGGGCGACATCCACGACATCGGGAAGAACCTCGTCGGGATGATGCTGGAGGGCGCCGGCTTCGAGGTCGTGGACCTCGGGATCAACACCGATGCCGACAAGTTCATGGCCGCGCTCGACCTGCACAAGCCCGACATCCTGGGCATGTCCGCACTCCTCACCACGACGATGCCCTACATGAAGGTCGTCATCCAGACGCTCAAGGACCGCGGGATGCGCGACGACTACATCGTTCTCGTCGGTGGGGCGCCGCTGAACGAGGAGTTCGGGATGGCGGTCGGCGCGGACGCCTACTGCCGCGACGCCGGCGTCGCCGCCGAAACGGCCCGACGCCTCATCGACGCGCGCCGTGCCCGCGTCGCCTGACGCACCGCGCGTCGTCGTCATCGGCTGTGGCGCGCTGGCCCGCGAGCTGCTCGCGCTGACAAAGGGGCTGCCCGGCGTCAAGGTCCACTGCGTCGACGCCCGGCTCCACATGCGGCCGAGCCGCATCGCAGGTGCCGTCGCGGATCGGATCACGAAGACGCGCGAGGCGTACGGCCCCGACGTCAAGATCTTCGTCGCCTACGCCGACTGCGGGACCGGCGGGAGCCTCGACACGGTCATCGAGCGCGAAGGCGTCGAGCGGATCGCCGGCGCCCACTGCTACGAGTTCTACGCCGGGTCCGCCACCTACGCGGCGCTGCAGGACGAGGAGCTCGGCACGTTCTACCTGACCGACTTCCTCGCCCGCCAGTTCGAGACGCTCGTCCTCGTCGGGCTCGGCCTCGACCGGCATCCCGAGCTTCTCCCGGACTACTTCGGCAGCTATCGCCGGCTGGTCTATCTCGCCCAGACCGATGACCCGGAGTTGACCGCGAAGGCCGAGGCCGCAGCGGCTCGCCTCGGCCTGACGTTCGAGCGCCGGATGACCGGCTACGGGGAGCTGGCCCCGACCATCCAGGCCGCGATCGCGGGAGGCGTCTGACCGATGGGTGACATGACCGTCATCTGGTGGCGGGATATCCCGGCCCAGGTGCTGGCACGCGAGGGCCGCCGCCAGAGCAAGCAGGTCCTCCACCCGCGGTTCCAGGTCGCCATCGACAAGGCCGCGGCCCGGGCGGGCAAGAGCTCCTACAGCGACTACATCGAAGAGTGGCGCCGTGTCGGCGAGCGCTGCGGCGAAGACATCGAGGCCGCGGTGTCCGCCGAGGCCGAGCGCCTCGAGACGACCTACACGAAACACCGTCTCGCTGAGCTCATCCAGTCCGGCGGCGTCGAGGGCGGACCCGCGCTGCCACCCGCGCAGGAGACCCCGATCCCGCGACGCGGGGACGCCGCGCCGTGACCGAGACCGTCCTGAGCTCCGCCACCCGCGAGGTCGTCCTCGGCTTCGATCGGCCCTTCGTCATCATCGGCGAGCGCATCAACCCGACCGGCCGCAAGACGCTGGCCGAGGAGATGAAGGCGGGCGATTTCAGCCGTGTCGAGCGCGACGTGCTCGCCCAGGTCGCCGCCGGCGCCCACATGCTCGACGTCAACGCCGGGATCCCGCTCGCCGACGAGCCGGCGATCCTCGCCCACACGATCCGGCTTGTCCAGTCGCTGACCGACCTGCCGCTGTCGATCGACTCCTCGATCGTCGAGGCGCTCGAGGCCGGGCTGGCCACCTATGTCGGCAAGCCACTCGTCAACTCGGTGACCGGCGAGGAGGAGCGCCTCGAGCGCGTGCTGCCGCTCATCAAGAAGTACGGCGCGGCCGTCGTGGCGATCAGCAACGACGACACCGGGATCAGCGAGGACCCCGACGTCCGGTTCGCGGTGGCGAAGCGGATCGTCGAGCGAGCCGCCGACCACGGCATCCCGCGCTCCGACATCGTCGTCGACCCGCTCGTCATGCCGATCGGCGCCATGGGGACGGCCGGCCGGCAGGTCTTCGCCCTCGTCAAGCGCCTGCGCGACGAGCTCAAGGTCAACTCCACCTGCGGCGCCTCGAACGTCAGCTTCGGCCTGCCGAACCGCGAGGGCATCAACGCCGCGTTCCTGCCGATGGCCATCGCCTCGGGAATGACCTCCGCCATCACGAACCCGATGCAGCCCGACCTCAAGCGCGCGGTCATGGCCGCCGACGTCCTGATGGGCAACGACCGCGACTGCGGTCGCTGGATCCTCGCCAACCGCGAGCCGACCCCAGAGGGCGAGATCAGCCGTCGCCGGGTGAACCGGCGGCTCGTCGCGCCCGCGGGCTGAGGCCGCAGCGACCGTGTCGCCCTCCGCCACGCCTGCCGAGCCGCTCGTCATCTTCACGCCCTCGGGGCGGCGCGGCCGGTTCCCCGAAGGGACCACGGTCCTCGATGCGGCGCGGTCGCTCGGGGTCGACATCGATTCGGTCTGCGGTGGCCGCGGGATCTGCGGGCGGTGCCAGGTCACCCAGGGGCTCGGCGCGTTCCCCAAGCACGGCATCACCTCGGAGCCAGACCATCTCTCGGCGTTCGCCGAGCTCGAGGCGACCTATCGCACGGAGAAGGGCCTGGCGTCCGACCGACGTCTCTCGTGCACCGCGACCGTCTGTGGCGACGTCCTCATCGACGTTCCCCCCGAGAGCCAGGTGCACCGCCAGGTCGTCCGCAAGGATCTCGACATCCGCACCTTCACCGTCGACCCGGTCGTCCGACTCCACTACGTGGAGGTCACGCCACCGGAGCTGGCATCGCCGTCGGGCGACCTCATCCGATTGTTCGAGGCGCTCGAGGGCGAGTGGCAGCTGACCGATCTCGAAGCCGACCTCCAGGTCGTCCGGGCGCTGCAGCCGGCGCTGGAGGCCGGCAAGTACGGCGTGACGGTCGCGGTCCACGAAGGCCGGCAGGTCATCGGCATCTGGCCGGGGCTCCACGAGACCGCGTACGGCGTGGCGATCGACATCGGGTCCACGACCATCGCCGGACACCTTGCGAATCTCGCCGACGGATCCGTCCTCGCGAGCAATGGCGTCATGAACCCGCAGATCCGCTTCGGCGAGGACCTGATGAGCCGCGTCTCGTACGCGATGATGCATCCCGAGGGGGCCGGCGAGATGACCACGGCCGTGCGCAAGGCACTCGACGGGCTGATCGCGGCACTGGCGATGCGAGCCGGGATCAAGCGGGTCGAGATCCTCGAGCTCGCGATCGTCGGCAATCCGATCATGCATCACCTGCTGCTGGGCATCGACCCGACGCCACTCGGGGGTGCGCCGTTCGCCCTGGCCACCGATCGCGCGGTCCGGACGACGGCCATGGAACTCGGCCTGCGTGCGCACCCGGGCGCGCGGGTCTACGTGCTGCCGTGCATCGCCGGGCACGTCGGCGCCGACACCGCCGGGGTCATCCTTGCGGAGGAACCGCAGAACGCCGAGCGCATGACACTGGTCGTCGACGTCGGAACGAATGCGGAGATCGTGCTCGGCGACAGGCGCCGGTTGCTGGCCGCCTCCAGCCCCACTGGGCCAGCCTTCGAGGGCGCCCAGATCAGCGGTGGCCAGCGTGCTGCGCCGGGCGCCATCGAGCGTGTCCGCATCGATCCTGAAACCCTCGAGCCCCGTTTCCGCGTGATCGGCGTCGACGCCTGGTCGAACGAGGACGGCTTCGAGGCCGCCGTCGCCGAGACCGGGGTGACCGGCATCTGCGGCTCCGGGATCATCGAGGTGGTCGCCGAGTTGTTCCTCGCGGGCGTCGTCACGGCCGATGGGGTCATCGACGGGAGCCTCGCCGGGCGGACGTCACGGATCGTCCCCGACGGACGGACGTCCAGCTACGTCCTGCTCGAGGCGCGCGAGGGTCGGCCGAGGATCGCCATCACCCAGAACGACGTCCGGGCCATCCAGCTCGCCAAGGCAGCGCTGTATGCCGGCGTTCGACTGCTCATGGATCACCTGGAGATCGAGGCGGTCGAGGAGATCCGGCTCGCCGGCGCCTTCGGCAGCCAGATCGACACGACCCACGCGATGATCCTGGGCCTCATCCCGGATTGCGATCTCGACCATGTTCGTGCGGCCGGGAACGCGGCTGGGACCGGCGCCCTCATCGCCCTGCTGTCCGGCGCAGCCAGGCGAGAGATCGAGGACGTCGTCCGCAAGGTCGAGAAGATCGAGACCGCCGTGGAGCCCCGGTTCCAGGATCACTTCGTCGAGGCGATGGCCTTCCCGCATCGGACCGCGGCCTACCCCCACCTGTCCGCGACCGTGAACCTGCCGCCCCGACCGGAGACGGCTGGTGGCGCATCGGCCGCGCGAGGAGACCGGCGACGTCGGCGTGTGGTCGCCGTCGGCAGCCGGGCCGGCACGGAGGATCGCTGATGGACGACAGCCCGCGACGCCGGACCGGTGGCCGTGCCGCCCGGCAGGCCGCCCGCCTCGCCTCGCATGCCGAGCACGTCCCGTTCCTGACGCGGACCCTGGCGCCGTTCGAGGTGCTCGGGGAGGAGGGGCTCTCGCTCATCGAGCACAACGCCGACACGATCCTCGAGGAGGTCGGCCTGGAGTTCCGTGGCGACCCGGATGCCCTCCGCCTGTTCCACGATGCCGGCGCGGACGTCCAGGGCGAGCGCGTGCGGTTCCCGCGCGGCCTGTGCCGCCAGATCGTCCAGGCCACCGCACCGCGGCAGTTCACGCAGTACGCGCGCAATCCCGAGCGCAACGTCGAGATCGGCGGCATGCACACGGTCTTCGCGCCCAACTACGGCTCGCCGTTCGTGCGCGACCTGGACCGGGGCCGGCGCTACGGCACGATCGAGGACTTCCGCAACCTCGTGAAGCTGACGTACCTCTCACCGAACCTGCACCACTCCGGGGGAACGGTCTGCGAGCCGGTGGACGTGCCGGTGAACAAGCGCCACCTGGACATGGTCTATGCCCACATGCGCTACAGCGACAAGCCGTTCATGGGCTCGGTCACCGCGCCAGAGCGGGCCCGCGACACGGTCGAGATGGCCCGGATCCTGTTCGGCGCCGACTACCTCGAGGACCACACGGTCATCCTGTCGCTGATCAACGCGAACTCGCCGCTCGTCTGGGACGCGACGATGCTCGGCGCGGCTCGGGCCTACGCCGAGGCGAACCAGGCGACGCTGATGACGCCGTTCATCCTGGCCGGCGCGATGTCGCCCGTCACGGTGGCCGGCACGGCCACGCAGACCCTGGCCGAGGCCCTCGGCGGGATGGCGTTCGTGCAGCTGATCCGGCCCGGCGCCCCGGTCGTGCTCGGCAGCTTCGCATCGTCGATCTCGATGCAGTCGGGCGCGCCGACGTTCGGGACGCCGGAGCCGTCGCTCGTCCTGTACGTGATGGCGTCGCTGGCGCGACGGCTCGGGGTCCCGTTCCGGTCCGGTGGCAACCTCTGCGCCTCGAAGATCCCGGATGCGCAGGCCGCCTACGAATCGGCGTCGACGTTCTCGGCCACGATCCTCGGCGGCGTCAACTTCGTCCTCCACGCCGCGGGCTGGCTGGAAGGCGGCCTCGCGGTCGGCTACGAGAAGTTCATCCTCGACGCCGACCAGTGCGGGATGGCGTCGGTCTTCGTCAACGGCGTCGACCTGTCCGAGAACGGCCAGGCGCTCGATGCGATCGTCACCAACGAGCCCGGCCAGCACTACCTGGGCAGCGCCCACACCCTCGCGAACTTCGAGGATGCCTTCTACCGCTCGGAGATCGCGGACAACAACAGCTTCGAGCAGTGGCAGGAGGACGGGTCGCTCGACGCCGCCCAGCGGGCGAACGCCATCTGGAAGCGGATGCTCGCCGAGTACGAGGCGCCTCAGATGGATGACGCCATCGACGAGGCGCTCCTCGAGTTCATCGTCAAGCGCAAGGCCTCGATGCCCGACTCCGAGGTCTAGGCGTGCTCTTCCGACGCCACCGCCGCCTCGGTGCGGGCGAACGCCGGGCGCTCGCCCACGTCCTCGCGTCGCCGACGTTCGAGCTGGTGCCGCTGAGGAACGCCCTCGACGTCGCCGATCACCTGCCCGACCGGGCCACGGTCTCGGTCACGGCCTCGCCGGCGAAAGGCATCGAGGCGACGGTCGCCCTGAGCGAATCGCTGCAGGCGCGCGGCTTCCGGGCCGTGCCGCACCTGTCCGCGCGCATGGTCCGCGATCGTGCTCACCTGCGGGACCTGATCGCCTGGCTGGAGGGGGCCGGCGTCGATCGCGCGTTCATCGTCGGCGGCGACGAGAAGGAGCCGGGCGACTTCCCCGACGGCCTGTCGCTGCTGCGCGAGATGGCCGAGATCGGTCACCCGCTCGCCGAGATCGGCATCCCGTGCTACCCGCAGGGCCACGCGTTCATCCCCGACGCGCCCCTGGCGCAGGCCCTGCGCGACAAGGCCGAGTTCGCGACGTACATGACGACGCAGCTGTGCTTCGACCCGGTGGCGATCGGGAGCTGGCTGGCCGCGCGCCGCGCCGAGGGCCTGGCGCTGCCGGTCCACATCGGGCTGCCCGGGGTCGCAGAGCCGCACAAGCTGCTGGCCATCACCGCCCGCATCGGCGTCGCCGACACGCACCGGTTCCTGACGAAGAACGCACGGTTCGTCGCGCGCCTGATCCGCTCCGGCGGCTTCTACCGGCCGGACGGCCTGCTCGAGGGCCTCGCCCCGATCGTCGCCAACCCCGCCGCGGGCGTCGTCGACGTGCACCTGTACACGTTCAACAACGTCGCCGCGACCGAGACCTGGCGCCGCAAGTTCATCGCCTCGCTGGCGGTCGCGCAGCCGGTCTGAACGCGCTGGCAGGTCGCGGCGGTCCCTCGGTCAGTCCCAGTTCTCGCAGGTCCAGCCGCCGACCGCGCGGGCCGTCGTGCCTGTCGTGGAGTCGGTGACGGTCACATCGATCGAGCCGCTGTCGCCGCCACCGTCGACCGTGATGCTGCCGGAGCCGGCCGACGAGTCGAAGGACGTGCCCCCGCTGCCCTCGTAGAGCAGGATCGTCGCGGCGCCATCGGCGTGGAAGCCGGTCTGGTAGGTGCCCGGCTCGAGCGTTCCTTCGATGACCGCATCGAGCATCCAGCCGGGCTTGTCGGTCGCGAAGGTGACCTCCCAGCTCTTCTCGTCGCTGATCGCCTTGCCGCAGCCGCCTGGCTTGCTGATCTTGCCGGTCGCGCCACCACTGATGGCGATGGAGTCGCTCGACGCGGCGTCGGTCGGACCGGCCGGACCCGTGGCCGAGCTCCCCGTGCCACCGCACGCGAAGATCAGCGAGGCGAGCGTGACGAGCGCCGCGGCGCGCAGGATCGGGCGGCTGGTCGGCATGGGTGACCTCATTCGGTGCCTCGACGACGCGGTGTGGCGTCGGAGGGAGCGCAACCATACGCGCTTCGTCGTCGAGGGCGCGGCCGACGTCGTCCCACCCATCGGTACCATGACCTCGGTGCGCCCGGGCACCGCTTCCGTCCCCCATGATGGTGCGGTCCGGTTGCGTGACCGAAGGACGACGGTGGTCCCGTGTACTCCGAAAGTACTGGACCCGGTCATGGGGTCAGACGCATGATGGCCGGACACGGGTGCTCACGGCCCGTGGTCATCCATCTCGATCGGAGGATCCATTGATGTTTCGGGGGTCTCGTCCTCTCACCTCGCTTGGGCGGCTCGCGGCCGTCGGCGGAACTGTCCTCATCCTGTCGTCGCTCTTCCTGAGCGTCGGCGCTGCGGCCGTTTCGGCCGCCGATACGGGAGCCAAGGCGCCGGGAGGCACGGTCGCTCCCAACGGATGGACCGATGCGTCCAATGCGTTCGCCGATGACGGCGCCGTCGCCACGGCGTCCGGCGACAACATCGACCAGGGCTTCACGACCTTCGGGTTCGGCGTCCCGGCCGGCTCGATCATCGACGGCATCACCGTCCGGGTCGAAGCGGCTTCGACCGATGCCACCGGCTGTCAGATCCAGGTCCGCCTGTCGGACAACGACGGCTCGGGCTTCACGGCTCGCCAGTCCGCCGCCCTGACCGATGTCGCCCAGGTCCTCACCCTCGGCGGCGCGGCCGACGACTGGGGCAACGTCTGGGATCCGACGCAGACCACGAACGGCAACTTCCGCCTCGAGCTGCGCAACAACAACGGTGGCGGATGCGCCGCCGGCGCGGTCACGTCGGTCGATTTCGTCGACGTCCAGATCACCTACCGGAACATCGCCAACGGCACCGCCAACCCGCCCGTGTCGAGCGAGGTCTGCGACTCTGCGGACTTCAACTTCGTCATCGACATGTCCGGCTCGATCGGCCCACAGGGCAGCTCTCCCTCCAATCTGCCGGCGCTGAAGGCCGGGATCAACGACTTCGTCGACGCCTTCCAGGCGGCCGGCGGCAACGGCCGCTACAGCGGCACCCGGTTCAACGGCACGAGCGCCTCGACGATCACCAGCGGCTACGAGACCGCCGACGACTTCAAGGCCGCAGTCACCGCGCTCAGCGGTCCTGCCGGCACCACCCCGACCGGCTCGGGCATCACCACCGCTGCCGGGAACATCGCGAACGGTCGCGCCGGCGTCCAGAACATCATGTTCGTCATCACCGACGGCTCCCCGAACGTGCCGAACTCGCACGGCAGCGACCTCTCGATCCCGGAGACGTGGCTCGAGGGCGCCAACGCGGCGATCAATGCGGCCGACGCGGTCCGCGGCACGGGCTCCAGCAAGTTCCACATCAAGGCCGTCTACCTCAGCGCCCCCGGCGACCCGGGCGACATCAGCCTGCCCTTCTCCGCGGCGGGCGACTCTGACTGGGCCTCCGCGGTCATGACCGAGATCGGTGGCGGTTCGTTCCTCGAAGCCAACTTCTCGAGCTTCGCGGACGAGCTGTTCCCGCTCATCGCCTGCCCGCCCCCGACCCCCGCCGACATCGCGATCGTCAAGACCGCCGATGCCGCCTCGGTCGAGGCCGGCAACCCGATCGGCTTCACCATCACCGTCACCAATGAAGGCGGGACCGACGCGACGGGCGTCGCCCTGACCGACAGCCTGCCGGCCGGTGGCGACCTGGACTGGTCCATCGAGAGCCAGACGGGCATCTCCGGTTGCACCATCTCGGGCGCGGTCGGCTCGCAGTCCATCGACTGCCCGACGGTGACCCTCGCCCCTTCGGCGAGCTACTCGATCCACATCGTCAGCGACACGTCGCCGGCCAGCGCCGACAGCGTGCACAACGTCGCCTCGGTGACGACGACCAATGACGGCTCGGACGAGGATGACGCCGACGTGGTGATCCTCAAGGCCGGGATCGACATCGTGAAGGTCGCCGACATCGACCATGTCGACGCTGGCGCCGACATCGGCTTCACCATCACGGTCTCGAGCACCGGGGCCGCGACCGCCCGTGGCGTCACCCTGACGGACGCGCTGCCTGACGGCGGCGACCTCGTCTGGGCCCTCGACAGCCAGACCGGCATCGCCGGCTGCAGCATCGCCGGCGCCGCCGGCTCGCAGACCATCGATTGCCCGGCCGTGGACCTGGCGCCTGCCGCCAGCTACAGCCTGCACATTAGCGCGACTACCTCGCTCGCCACCGATGACACGGTGACCAACAACGCGTCGGTCACGACCACCAACGACGGCTCGGACGAGGACGGCGACACGATCACGATCAACAAGAGCGCCATCGCCATCGTCAAGACCGCGGACGATCCCGAGGTCGAGGCCGGCGACACGATCGGGTTCACGGTCACGGTCACGAACAACGGGGCCGCCACGGCCACCGGCGTCGTGGTCAACGACCCGCTGCCCAACGACCCGGGTCTCGACTGGACCCTCGACGACAACGCCGGTGGGCTCTGCTCGCTGGCCGCGAACACCGTGACCTGCGGTCCCACGACCCTGGAGCCCGGTGCGAGCTTCAGCTTCCACATCTCCAGCCCGACCACCGACGACACGGCCGAGACCAGCCCGGTCCTGAACGTCGCCACAGTCACGACGACCAACGCGGGGTCCGATGAGGACGACGCCGATGTCATCGTCGAGGGTGGCGAAGTCGAGCCGGCCACCGGTACGCCGAAGCCGACCCTCCCGCCGACCGACGCAAGCGGTTCGGTGAGCGGGCCAGGCTCGAGCCTCCTGCTCGTGCTCGTCGGTCTCGCCGCGCTGACGCTCGGCGTCGGCGTCCTCACCCCGGTCCCGGCGTCGATCCGCCGCCGTCGCGACCAGTAATCGCGCAGCTCCTGCTGGCCGCCTGACCTCGGTCCTACCTCCGGGTCGGGCGGCCAGCCCACACCACCTCTCCCTCTCCTCGGGTCACTCGGGCGCTGGTGCGCCTGGGGTCGATGGCCCGTACCCACCGCCTTCCCCGTGAGGGACGCCGTTTCCCCGAGCGGCGTCCACGGCCGGGGCACTCGATCGGCTCCGATAGAGTGCCCCGGCCTCTTTGCGTGTCCGGGTCGCCGCGGGCGCGGATCGAGGCCCGTGGGGCGTGCCCGGGTGCGCCGCCGGACGGCTTTTGACCGGATCGGGCGCTCCCGGCATAGATCGGCGCCCCTTCTCCGCCAAATCTCCTCGTGGTGACAGTTAGGCATACAAATGGGCCCCTGCGGAGCTCGTCTGACCCGCTTCCGAGCCGATCCATGCAGCGGGATGCAAGGGGCGAGCGGTCTGGGGGCCAAGATCGCCGCCGAAGTGCGCCTAACTGTCATGGAGAGACGAATTGGCGTACAAGCGCGGCGCCCGCGCAGGGCACAGGCGCCAGCGCGGGCCGCGCAGGTCGCTGCGCCGCGCAGGCCGCCGACCGCCGACCGCGCCCTCGGCCGCAGGCGCGTTGACGCTCCCAGAGCCGCCGCGTAGACTAATCCCGACGAATTCACTCGGATATCGAGGCCACGTCCCTGACGCTCTCCGTCGCCCCCCGACCCACGTATCACGGCTCCGGCGCCATCGCCTTCTCGACGAAGGGGGAGTACGGCGTGCGGCTGATGGTCCAGCTGGCGCGGCACCTTGGGATGGGCCCGGCCTCGCTGGCCGGGATCGCCGCCGAGGAAGACCTGCCCCGGGCCTATCTGGAGCAACTCGTCGTGAGCCTTCGCGAGGCCGGTCTGGTCGTCTCCACCCGAGGCGCCCACGGCGGCTATGAGCTCGCTCGCCCGCCCGAGACGATCCTCATGAGCGAGGTTCTCCGCGCGCTCGAGGGCCCCATCGCCCCGATGTTCTGCGCCACGGACGATCCCGAGCATGCCGTCCTCTGCGACCGCAGCTCCAAATGCACCGTGAACATCCTGTGGGTCCGCGTCCGAGACGCGATCACGGGCGCCCTCGACTCGATGACGCTCGCCGACCTCGTCCCACCGATCACCCAGGCCGATCCGTCTCTCCAGCCGGATCCCACCAACCAGGGAGCACCAATTCGACCGTGACCGATCAGCCCGCCACCGACCAGCACCTCGTCATCCGCGGCCTCCGGGTCGCGCCGACCGCCGACCTGGAGAACGAGATCCTCCAGGGCATCGACCTGACGGTCGGCAAGGGCGAGGTCCACGCGATCATGGGACCCAACGGTTCCGGCAAGACGACCCTCGCGTACGCGCTGCTGGGCCATCCGGCCTACAAGGTCACCGGCGGCGAGGTCATCTGGAAGGGCCGCGACATCCTGGCGCTCTCGCCGGACAAGCGCGCTCGGCTCGGGCTGTTCCTCGCCTTCCAGTACCCGACGGCGATCCCGGGCCTCAGCGTCGCCTCGTTCATCCGCTCGGCACTCAACGCCAAGCTCCAGGGCATCGACAAGGATCCCGATGTCGACCCGACCGACCCGATGCGTGGCGGCGTCTCGATGCGCGACTTCCGCAACAAGATGCGCGAGAAGATGGCGCTCCTGCGGATGGACGAGGGCTTCGCAAGCCGGTACGTCAACGACGGCTTTTCGGGCGGCGAGAAGAAGCGTCTCGAGATGCTCCAGATGGCCGTCCTCGAGCCCGAGATGGCGATCCTCGATGAGACCGACTCGGGCCTGGACATCGACGCCCTGCGCATCGTCGCCGAGGGCGTGAACGCGATGCTCAACCCAAATCTGGGCGTGCTGCTGATCACGCACTACCAGCGCCTGCTCAACTACATCAAGCCCGACGTCGTCCACGTGCTCGCCCAGGGTCGGATCGTGAAGTCGGGCGGCAAGGACCTCGCACTCCGGCTCGAGGACGAGGGCTACGGCCCCATCCTGCGCGAGGCCGGACTCTCGCCCGACCTGCCCGACGAGGCGCTGCTCGTCCCCAAGGGCCCGGAGCTCGATCTCGAGCCCGCGGAGGCCGTCCGCTAGGCGGGCGCCGACGATGACGCTCATCTCGGACCCGAAGGTCGCCGCACCGGCGCTGGACGCGGACGCGATCCGTGCCGACTTCCCGATCCTCCAGCAGGAGATCAACGGCCATCGGCTGGTCTACCTGGATTCCGCGTCGAGCAGCCAGAAGCCCAACGTCGTCATCGACGCCGTCGCCGACTACTACCGCGAGTACAACGCCAACGTCCACCGCGGCATCTACACGATCGGCGAGAAGGCCACGGCCGAGTACGAGAAGGCGCGGGTCCGTGTCGCCACGTTCATCAACGCGCCCGACAGCCACGAGATCGTGTTCACGCGAAACGCGACCGAGGCCATCAACCTCGTCGCCTACTCGTGGGGCCGCAAGAACATCGGACGGGGGGACCAGATCGTCCTGACCGAGATGGAGCACCACGCGAACCTCGTCCCGTGGCAGCTCCTCGTCCAGGAGAAGGACGGCGATCTCGAGTTCATCCCGATCACCGATGACGGGATCCTGCGGCTCGACGTGCTCGAGGTGCTGCTGCGGCTCAAGCCGAAGCTCGTGGCCTTCACCCACGTCTCGAACACGCTCGGGACGATCAACCCGGTCCGCGAGATGGTCGACATGGCCCACGCGGCCGGGGCACTGGTCCTGGTCGACGGCGCCCAGGCAGTCCCGCACGTGCCGGTCGACGTCCAGGCGCTCGGCGCCGACTTCTACGCGTTCTCCGGCCACAAGATGCTCGCCCCGATGGGCTCGGGCGCGCTGTGGGCCCGGCGCGAGCTGCTCGAGGCGATGCCGCCGTTCCTCGCCGGCGGCGAGATGATCCGCGAGGTCCACCTCCGTCGCTCCGAGTTCAACGAGATCCCCTGGAAGTTCGAGGCGGGCACGCCGGCCGTCGGCGACGCGATCGGGCTCGGGGTCGCCGCCGAGTACCTGATGGACATCGGCATGGATGCGGTGCGCGAGCACGAGAAGCAGCTCGTGACCTACGCCCTCGTGACGTTGCAGCGCGAGGTGCCGGCCATCGAGCTCTACGGCCCGATGGATGCCGGGATCCGGGGTGGCGTCATCCCGTTCAACCTGCCGGGCATCCACCCGCACGATGTCGCGCAGGTGCTGGACCGCTTCGGGATCGCGGTGCGTGCCGGCCACCACTGCACGATGCCGCTCCACGAGCGCCTCGACCTCGCGGCCACGGCTCGGGCGAGCTTCAACGTGTATTCGACGCGGGACGACATCGACGCCCTGGCCGCGGGCCTCATCGAGGTCGCGCGCGTCTTCAACGGCTGACCGGTCCGCGATGATCCGCGTCGGCTCGATCGTCCTGCGGGTCGACGACCTGCGGCGCCAGACCGAGTTCTGGACGGCGGCCCTCGACTACGTGCCGCGCGAGACCCTGACCGGCGACCCGAGCCAGGACTTCATGCTGCTCCGGCCGCGCACGGGGACCGGTCCGAACCTCTCGCTCGACCGGGTGCGCTCGAAGCTTCAGATCCCGCCCCGGATCCACCTCGACCTCTATGCCGAGGACCAGGCGGCCGAGGTCGCGCGCCTGATCGGCCTGGGCGCCACCGAGGTCCACTGGGACAAGAAGCCCCCGGACGCCGACTACATCATCCTCGCGGATCCGGAGGGCAACCGCTTCTGCGTCGTGGACGCCGGCTAGATCCAGATCGGCCGGGCCCGGACCCGTCTCGACATCGCGCCCGTTGCCGGTCCTGCCCGAGGCACACCATCGGTACCGGGGACCGGACACCGCGACGCATCGGATGATCATCGCGAGATGTCCAGCCGTCGCCGCGCGCTTACAACGCCCTTCCTTCTGGTACTCCTGACCGCGGGCTGCTCATCGACGACTGCGCCCGTCGGTGCTTCGCTCCAGGCTCCCACCGCATCCGCTTCTGGGCCGACCCTCGAGGCCGCGCTGCCGCCCGAATTGTTGATCCCTGTCGCGTCCGACCTTGTCTTCCCGAAGGGCCGACGTCTCCCGATCGCTGCCCGCGTCGCGCCCGACGCCGCCACTCCGGAATCGGTGATCGATGCGTTCCTGGACGTCGTCCACGACCCCGCACTCCGGTACCGCGTGGAATCGACGGAGCGCTGGTCTCGCGGAGGCGACGAGCTCCTGCTGGCCCGTCGCGTGGACCACGATGGGGCGGATCGGTATCTCCGATGGTCCGCCACGTCAGGTCTGCCCGTGGAGGCAATCGTCCAGGGCGACGAGGCTGTGGTACGTCAAGGGACTGGACCGTGGATGCAAGAACGGGCCGAGTTCCTGCGCCAGATGGATGACCTGTCCTCGTCGGTCGTCATCGGTGATCTGGGGCCGGAACCGGGTGGCGGTCATCGCCTCGCGATCGCAGCGAGTTTCGACTCGGTCCCTCGCGCGATGATCGAGTCCGATGGGAATCCCCAGGACATCACCGAGATCGTCGTCGACGATGACGGTCGACCGCTCCGTCTGACCTTCCACCGGTGGGCGTTCCCTTCGATCGTCGGCCAGAACGACTTCGTGGAAGGCCTCGTTCACGCGCGATTCAGTCTTGTCGGCGGCGACATCTCGATCCCGCCGATCGATGGCCAATCGCCATCGACGCCGCCGTCGCAGAATACGAGGGACCTGCTGGCTCGGACGCCCTTGCCCGATGTCAGCTGGAGCGTTCTGCTGCCGGCGCGGGCGACGACCGAGGCACGCGAACTGACGTACTACTCCCCGACCGACCACGCAGCCGGCCTCGACCTGACCTACCTCGTCGCCACATCAGATGGCCTGCGCTACGAAGTCGGGATCGGCGAGGCCCCGGAGGAGGTCTTCGAGGATTCGACAGAGAGAGACCGGATCAAGGGGATCCGTCGCGCCGTGCCAAGCCGCACGCCGAACGGCGACATGATCGGATATCGATACCTCGACGTCGCAGGTGCACCCGGCCAGGAGGTCGTGGCGACCGGTCAGTACGACGGCCAGTGGATGGGCCTCTACCGCATTCGCACCGTGTTCATTGATCGTCGGCTGGTCGTCCTCGTGGTCAGCGGCCCAGCCGATCGCGTCGGATCCGCGGATGCCGACCGCTTCTTGAGGTCTCTCAGCCTGACGTAGGCCCGGGAAGAAGGTACCGGCTAGGACGGTCGCGTAATCCCGACCCCGGTGGTCGGGATTGGACATTCGCGCTAGACTTCGAGGTCGAATGGACGACCTGTACCGCGACTACATCCTCGAGCACTATCGACGCCCCCACAACTTCGGGGTGATCGAGGACGCCGACGCGTCCTACGAGGGCGCGAACCCCCTCTGCGGCGACCGGATCACGCTGATGCTCGGCGTCACGGACGGCGTGGTCGACCGTGTCGCGTTCACCGGCCGCGGCTGCGCGATCAGCCAGGCAAGCGCGTCGCTGCTGACCGACGAGATCAAGGGCAAGCCGCTCGCCGAGGTCGCCGGCTTCCGGGCAGACGACCTGCTCGATCTCCTCGGCATCGAGATCAGCCCGGCTCGTCTCAAGTGCGCGATGTTGAGCCACGACAGCCTCCAGCACGTCCTCATCGACCTCGGCGCCGCCGAGCCAGCTGCCACCTCGGCACAGGCCGGCGCATGACCCGGATCGAGCGCCGCTGCAGGTGTCGTCAGCCGGCCTGACCGCCGGCCCCGACGCCCTCGTCCGCCGCCTGTCCTCGGATCTCGCCGAGCCCGACGTGCCGGACGACCCTTCCGCCCTGGCGCCAACGGCGTCAGCCCGTCGACAATCGGAGTCCAACGAACCAATGCCGAAGTCCTACGCCGACCTCCTCCGCGAGGCCCGCGCGCAGATCAAGGAAGTCACACCCACGGAGGTCGACGCCCTCGCGCCGGGCGCCGCCACGATCGTCGACGTCCGCGAGTCGTCCGAGTGGGACCAGGGCCACGTGCCCGGCGCCTCCCACGTCTCCAAGAGCTACATCGAGCAGCAGATCGAGGCCGCCGCCCCGGATCGTGACGCGCCGGTGGTCCTGTACTGCGCGGGCGGCGTCCGATCCCTGTTCGCGGCCCAGACGCTCGCCGAGATGGGCTACACCGACGTGGCCTCGATGTCGGGCGGGTTCCAGGCTTGGAAGGGGGCCGGGCTCGAGTTCGAGACCCCGGTCGTCCTCTCCGCCGAGCAGAAGAACCGCTACAGCCGTCACCTGCTGATCCCCGAAGTCGGTTCCGCCGGGCAGGCGAAGCTCCTCGGCTCCAAGGCGCTCCTGATCGGCGCTGGCGGCCTCGGCTCCCCGGCCGCGCTGTATCTCGCGGCGGCTGGCGTCGGGACGATCGGCATCGTCGACTTCGACATCGTCGACGTCAGCAACCTCCAGCGCCAGATCATCCACACGACCGACCGGGTGGGGGAGCGCAAGGTCGAATCGGCCAAGCGCTCGATCAACGCCCTGAACCCCGAGATCAACGTCGTGGCCCACGAGGAGATGCTCGTCGCGGAGAACGTCGAGCGCATCATCGCCGGCTACGACGTCATCCTCGATGGCACCGATACGTTCGAGACGCGCTACATCCTCAACGACGCCGCGGTCGCGGCGGGCATCCCGGTCGTCCACGCCTCGGTGTTCCGCTTCGAGGGGCAGCTCACCACGTTCATCCCGTACGAGGGGCCGTGCTACCGGTGCCTGTATCCCACGCCCCCGCCCCCGGAGCTCGCGCCCGGCTGCTCGGTGGCCGGCGTCCTCGGCGTCGTGCCCGGCATCCTGGGCCTGCTCCAGGCGAACGAGGCGCTCAAGGTGCTCCTCGGGATCGGGACCACGCTGGCCGGCCGGCTGCTGCTGTTCGATGCCCTCGAGACCGAGTTCACCGAGCTCAAGCTGCGCCGCGATCCGGCGTGCCCGGTCTGCTCGGACGCCGCGGTCGAGGCTCGGACGGCCGGTCGCCCGCTGGCGGTCGCCAACGTCGGGGCCGACGCCCCGTTCGTGATGACCACGACCGGCCTGGCCGGCACGGTCGCGCCCGACGCGCGCGCATGAGCACGGTCTTCATCCCGTCCGTGCTCCGCGCGACCGTGGGCGGGGCCAAGTCCCTGGACCTCCCGGGGGAGTCGATCCGGGCGGTCGTCGACGCGCTGGTGGAGCGGCACCCGTCGCTCGGATCGCAGCTGCTGACCGAGACCGGCGAGCTGAACCGCTTCGTGAACGTGTACGTCAACGGCCAGGACGTGCGCTACCTCGCGGGCCTCGAGACGCCCGTTGCCCCGGCGGACGAGGTCCGGCTCCTGCCAGCGATGGCCGGCGGCTGACCGATGGCCGTCCCCTGGCGGCTCTCGACGCCCGACGCCGTGGCGGAGCGTGAGGCCGTGCCCGACCACGACCACCACCACGCCCACGATTCGCTCGCGCCACACGGCGGGCGGTACGCGGACATCCTCGACGCGATCGGCCACACGCCGCTCGTCGAGATCCCGCGGATGAGCCCGAACCCTGCCGTCCGGATCCTCGCCAAGCTCGAGATGGTGAACCCGACCGGGTCGGTCAAGGACCGGGTCGCGAAGTACCTCGTCGAGGACCTCGAGGCCCGCGGCCTGCTCCATGAGGACTCGATCATCCTCGAGCCGACGTCGGGCAACACGGGGATCGCGCTCGCGATGATCGGCCGTCGCAAGGGCTACCGCGTGGCATTGGTCATGCCCGACAACGTCACCAACGAGCGGCGCCAGATGGCGGCGCTCTTCGGGGCGGAGGTCATCGACTCCCCGGGCGCGCTGGGCTCGAACGGGGCGATCGCGCTGGCCAAGCACCTGGTCTCGAAGGACGAGCGGTTCGTCATGCCGTACCAGTACGGCAACGAGGCGAACCCGAAGGCCCACTACGAGACCACGGCCCCGGAGATCCTGGCCGACTGCCCGGAGATCGACGTGTTCGTGGCCGGCCTGGGCACCTCCGGCACGCTCATGGGCGTCTCGCGCTACATGCGCGAGCACAAGCCGGGCGTCCGGATCGTGGCCGCGGAGCCGCTCCCCGGCGAGCTGGTCCAGGGCCTGCGCTCGCTCGACGAGGGCTTCATCCCCGAGATCCTCGACCCGGCCCTGCTCGACACGAAGTACCTCGTCTCGAACCGCGACGCGATCGCCGCGCTGCGCGACCTCGTCTTCAAGGAGGGGATCTTCGCCGGTCCGTCGTGCGGCGCGGTGCTGGTGGCCGCGGCCCGCGAGGCCCGCGAGATGACCTCGGGCACCATCGTCGCGCTGCTCCCCGACGGGGGCTGGAAGTACCTCTCGGCGGGCACGTTCTCCGCGAACCTCGACGAGATGGAGGAGGCGCTCGAGGGCGGCGTCAACTGGTGGTAGGCGGTTCCCACCCGGGTCCCGCGTCGATCGACCTGCCGGACGCCATCCGCGACGCCATCGTCGCCCACGCCCGGGCCGAGGACCCCAACGAGTCGGCCGGGCTCATCATCGGCGACGCGCCGGCGGCGGGCGGCGGCCGAGCGATCAGATACGAGGCGACGCGCAACAAGGCCGCCTCACCGCTCCGCTACGAGATCGACCCCGACGACCTCTACCGGCTCACGGTCGCCACCGACGATGCCGACGAGGTGTTCTGGGCGATCGTCCACTCCCACACGCACACGCCGGCCGTGCCGTCGCCGACCGACATCGGCCTGGCCTTCTACCCGGATTCGCTCTACATGCTGGTCTCGCTGAGCGAGGCGGAGGCGGACCCGACGACGGGCGCTCCCAGCCTGCGGGCCTGGCGGATCGTGGACGGCGAGGTCTACGAGGTCGCGGTCGCCGCCGAGGCCGATCGCCGCTGACGTCACCCACGACGGTCAGCTCTTGCAGACGAGCCCGTCCTTGGGGACCGTGAGCTCGAGCAGGTAGGGGTCGAGGGACTTCCGGATGCAGGTGCTGAGGAGGTAGCCGGTGTGGCCCTCGCCCTTGCGGGTCACGAGCACCGCCGACTCCAGCTGCTTGGCGAGTGACTTCGCCCACGCGTAGGGCGTGGCGGGGTCGCCGGTCGAACCGACCACCACGATCGGCGGTGCGCCGGCGCCCGATGCCGGCGCGGGCGTTCGCTGCGCGGGGATCGACCAGAACGCGCACGGTAGGTCGTTGTACGCCGCCGCCTGGAACCGTGGTGCGACCTTCCGGAACGTGGCGGCCAGCTTCGTGTAGGTCGACACGTCGGTCGAGACCGGGAAGTCGAGGCACGTGTTCGAGAAGTAGGCGTCGCTCTGGTTGGAGTACGTGCCGTTGGGCTTGCGACCGCGGAACGGGTCGGCCAGCAGGATGAGCAGAGAGCCGTCACCGCGCTTGGCGAGCGCCAGCCCTGACTCGAGGGCCGCCCACGAGGCCTTGTTGTACATCGAGCCGAGGACGGCGGAAAAGGCGAGACCGGGTCCGACGCGGCGCCGGTCGTAGACCTGCGGCGTGGGGAGCGACTTCTTGTCGATCGCGCGCATCAGCGCATCGAACGCCTTGGCGCTGTTGCCACCCTCGTGGAACTTGCAGCTCGTCCGGCGCGCGCATCGGGCGAGGAACCGCCCGAGCTCGGCTTCGAAGGCCTTCGCCTGGCCGGTCCGGAGCTCCACCTCTGAGAGGCTCGGGTCGATGGCGCCGTCGAGGACCATCGCCCGGATGCGATCCGGGTACCGGTCGGCGTACATCGAGCCGATCAGCGTGCCGTACGAGAAGCCGAGGTAGGTGATCTTCTCGTCGCCCACCGCCTGTCGGATCCGGTCGAGGTCGTCGACGACCGCGTCGGTCGAGAGATACGGCAGGATCGTGGCGTTGCGCTTGGCGCAGGCGTCCGCGTACTCCTTGGCCTGGCTGACGAGGCTCTCGAGCTCCTTCGCGTTGTCGGGCGAGGGATCCAGGGCGGCCAGGCCGTCGAGGTCGTCGATGCAGCGGACCGGGCTGCTCGTGTTCACGCCGCGCGGATCGAACCCGACGAGGTCGAAGCGCTTGCGGATCGCCGACGGGAACGAGCTGTAGCCCTCGCGGACGAACTCGATACCGGAGCCGCCCGGGCCGCCGGGGTTGACGATCAGCGAGCCGATCCGCTCGCCCTGCTCGGTGGCGGGCAGGCGGATGATGGCGACGTCGAGCGTGCCCGCCGCCAGGTCGTGGTAGTCGCGCGGCAGGCGCAGCGTGGCGCATTGGAACTTCGTGCCGCAGCTCGTCCAGCGGACGGGCTTCTGGGGGGCCAGCGTCGGGCTCGCGCCCGGTGCTGTGCTGGATGCGCTCGGTGCGGCCGCGCTGGCCGCCGGGCTGCCGGAGCCGCCGGGCTGCTGGTCGAGGAGCGAGCAGCCCGTCACGATGGACGCCACGACCAGAGCGGTCAGCAGCGCCGTCCGGTGGCCTGGATGGGGGCGCTGGGCCCCGATGGTTCCCCGACATGCACCGGCAGATTACCCGCCGGCTCGCCGCGCGGCGATGGTTCGGTCGGGTGCCGTCCGGTGCCGATAGTACCGGTCCCGCCCGGCTGGTCGGAGCTGGGATCAGCCTCGGGCCGCGAGCGCCTCCACCAGCGCGGTCTCGGTTGGCGTCGATCCGAGCCCGAGCCCCGCCCCGACCCGCGCCGCGAGCGTCGGCTCGAGGTATGTGGCCTGCAGGGTCGGCCACGAAGCCTCGGCGAAGACCTCGGCCGGGCTGCCATCGAGCACCACGCGACCGCCGGCCATGACGACGACCCGCTCGAACGACTCGGCGACGAACCGCATGTCGTGACTGATTGCGATGACCGTGTGGCCGCCCGCGACCACGTTCGCGACGATCTCCTGGATCCGGACCATGCCGCGGGCATCCTGACCGGTGGTCGGCTCGTCGAGGACCAGGACCGGGGTGTCCATCGCCAGGACCGACGCGAGGGCCAGCAGCTTGCGTCGCGAGAAGCCGAGGTCGTAGGGGTTGGTCGACTCGTGTCCGGTCAGCCCCACGGCCTCGATCGCGGCGTCCGCCGCGGCCGCCGCATCCGCGCCGGAGCGACCCAGGATGCGCGGCCCGAACTCGACCTCGGCTCGGACCTTGCCCGAGAAGATCTGTCGGTCCGGGTTCTGGAAGACGATCCCCACCGTCGACGCCAGCGCGGCAACGCGCGTCCCCGCGACATCCACGCCATCGTGCAGGACGCGGCCCTCGGTCGGCCGGAGGAGGCCGTCGAGATGACGGACGAGGGTCGACTTGCCGCTGCCGTTCTGGCCGATGATCGCGACGGCCTGCCCCGACGGCACCTCCAGGTCGATGCCGTCGAGAGCGCGCGTGCCGTCCGGATACACGAACGCGACGCCATCGAGCGCGATCGCGGTCATGCGAGCACCGCCGGGTCCAGTCCGCGCGCCACGGCGGCTGTCGCGAGCCGCACCCGCGACGGCGGCTCCACGCCCCATTCGCCGAGGCGCGGGTCGGCCAGGACGTCGGCGGTCGGGCCGTCGAGGACGATCCGGCCGCCGTCGAGCACCACGATCCGGCTGCACAGGCCGTCGAGCAGGTCCGTCTTGTGCTCGGCGACCAACAGCGCGGTCCCGGTCCCGGCCAGTGCCCGCAACGCCTCGCCGACCAGTCGCGTGCCCTCCGGGTCGAGCTGGGCCGTCGGCTCATCGAGCACGAGGTGGGGCGGGCGCATCGCGAGGAGCGAGGCCACGACGACGAGCTGGCCCTGGCCGCCGGACAGCCGCCGCGGCTCGCGATCGGCGAGGTGCTCGATCCCCAGCGTCGCGAGCGCCTGACGCGCCCGGCCGACCGTCTCGCGCGCGGGAAGCCCCAGGTTCATGGGCCCGAGCGCGACCTCCTCGAAGACCGTACCGGTCACGCCCGACAGTTGCGTGGCGCTGTTCTGGAAGCCGATCCCGACGCGCGTCGCAAACTCGTGGAGCGGCCGTCCCGCCATGGCTTCGCCGTCGATCGACAGGCCGCCACCGGTCAGCTCTCCGCCGATCGATCCGGGCGCCAGACCAGAGGCGACCAGGCACAGGGTCGACTTGCCCGATTCGTTCGCGCCGACCACGCCGATGAGCTCGCCGTCGGCGATCGAGAGGTTGATGTCCTCGAGAACGGGACTCGCATAGCCCGCGTAGCGGTAGCTCGCGCCGAGCAGCTCCAGCATCTCGGGCTTACAACCCGCCCGTGACGCGGGCGACGGCCGCCGCGACGACGAGGGCAAGCAGGAGCCAGCGGAGGCCCCGCTCCCAGCCGGTATCGGCCATCGTCCACAAGAGATGGCGGCGGCCGGGCCGGCTGAACGCCCGCGACTCGAGGGCGAGGCTGCGTTCCTCCACGTCGGTCAACGACGAGAGGATGACCGGGCCGACGAGCGGTACGATGCCGCGCAATCTGGCGCGGATGCTGCCCTCGGTGTCGAGGCCCCGAGCTCGTTGGCTCTCCCCGATGACGCTCGCGCGCTCCACGAGCGTCGGGACGGCCTCGATGGTCGCGACCGCGACGAACGCGAAGCGCGGCGATATCCCGCGATGTTCGAGGTCGAACACGAAGGCGCGCGGCTCGGTGGTCAGCACGAAGAGGCCGATCGACAGCGAGATCGCGAGGAGGCGGACGAGGGTCTGTCCGGCAAAGTCGACGCCCTCGGCTGTCGCGTCGAACGGGCCGATCGTGAAGAGCACGGTCGTGCCGGCGCGGGTGAAGACGCTGACCAGGACGACCGAGACGGCGATCGGGAGCGTCAGCAACAGTGCAGCACGGAGGAGCCGACCGGCCACACCGGCGCGCGCAGACAGCACGAGCATCGCTGTCAGGATCGCGATCGGACCGAGGTAGCCGCCGACCACGAACGCCCCGACCGAGCCGGCGGTCGCGATGACGGCCTTCGTCAGCGGGTTCAGCCGGTGATACGGGCTCGGCGTCGCAGGGACGAGTCGTTCGATCTGCGCGATGTCATCCGGGTCGAGGTCGTCGGCCCGGATGATCCGCGCCGACGAAGCCGGATCTACGCGCCCTCCAGACCGACCGCCTTCTCACCCTGAGGGAACCTGGCGATGACGCGGCGGCTCAGAGATCGGAGGATCAGGAAGACCACGAATGACGTGATGACCTTGTCGATCGGGTCCGAGAGCAGGCCTTGTTGGAGGACTGCCGTCTGGAGATCCGAGCCGCCTTCTGGAAGGCCGCGACCAGGAAGTCCGTTCCAGACCCCGTCACGCCACCGAACACCACCGCCGAGATCGGTGCCGAGATGATCGCCGACACGACACCCATGATCACGCCCGCCACGACGACGTACGCGACCCCGGCGTCACGCCGGATGAACAGGAGGGCAAGGAAGCCGACCACCGTCGCGATGATCCCGATGAGGATCACCCAGCCGAACAACTGGAACAGGATGCCCTGGTCACCATCCGGATTGAAGAACGTCAGCGCCCCCGTGTAGAAGCGGCTGACCGTGTAGATCCCGAGACCGCCGACGATGATGATCGCCGCGAGGGCAGCGACCACCAGCTGCTGACCGCTCGAGTCGGGACGGCTGCGGAACCATCCCAGCTGGCCGAAGACGCCCGACAGGAATCCGATCTCCGCGGCCACGATGGCGAACGGTGCGGCGTATGGCGACTGCAGAGGCGCCGGCAGCACGTAGGTCCAGATCAGGTTCGCGAGCAGGCCGGTCACGAGACCGGGGATCGGCCCGGCAAGCGACGCCGACGAGGATCGTCCCGATCGAGTCGAGGTAGATCGGGATCTTCAGGGCGGACGCGACCGTTTGACCCAGCACGATGTTGATGGCGATCGCGATCGGGATGAGGACGATCGTCCTCGTGTCGAAGCGGCCCCAGCTCATGGGTGGTCTGCCTCCATTGCTCCATCGCGCGGCCCCGGTCGGAGCCGGACTCCCTCCACTGTCTAGCGTGCCACGTCCGAGTGGTCCGCCGCCAGCCCTCCGACGCGTTCGATGAGGCGATCCAGGAACTCGGGGATGTCCGCCTCGACCGCGACGTCGAGGTTCGGGGCCTTTCCGGTGAGCCCCCGCCGGTCTGCGACGGTCATCCCGGCCGTCAGCTCGCCCTTCGTCTCGACATCGACGAACAGCGCCTCCGTCTCGATGAGCGAACGGTCCAGGGCAGCAGCGGCAGCCAAGGGATCGTGGATGAACGCGCCATAGAACCCGTCGTAGTGAGCGTGGAACTCCATGTAGAACCGGAGGGCGTCGGCGACGTACCGGACGATCGGGTTGCTCGCCACCGAGCGCGTCGCCAGCATCGGATCCTCGCCATTGCGAGAGCGCGATCGAATCGTCGGGCGTGCTGCCCGCGCGGCGCGCGAGCCGGACCACGTCATCGGGGAGCACCCGCGCCCGCTCGGTCACGTCGAGGCCGAGCGCGACCGGACGGGGGATGGCCGGGTCCGCCGGCCATCGCCTCGCTCCACGCCCGGAACACGAGCTGCGCCGCCTCGGGATCGCAATGGATGTTCCACTCGGTCGTCGGGGTCGTGTTGCCCGAGACCCCGAACGCGCCGCCCATCAGCGTGTAGCCCTTGAGGAGCCGCGGGCAGGCCCGGCTCCTTCTCGAGCGCCAGGGCGAGGTTCGTGAGCGGCCCGAGCGTGACCAGCACGATCTCGCCCGGCCGCCGGCGGACCTCCTCGACGATGACGTCGACGCCGTGGCGCTCGCTCAGCGGCCGCGACGGGGGCGGCAGCACGGCGTGACCGAGACCCTGCGGGCCGTGGGTCTCGGGCGTGGTCTCGAGCTGGCGGACAAGCGGCACCTCGCGGCCGAGCGCGACCTCCACGTCCGTCCGCCCGGCCAGCTCCAGCACGGCCCGGGTGTTGATCGCGACCTGGGCGCCGTCGATGTTGCCCGACACGCAGGTGACCGCCACGAGCTCCGCGTCCGGCGAGGCCGCCACGTACAGGAGCGCGAGGCTGTCGTCGATGCCCGTGTCGACATCGAGGATGAGCGGGGTCCGGTCGGTCATGGCGAATCGATGCTAGCGGCATGCGCCTCAGCCCGTGCCGTCGGGTCGCCGAAGCTCGACCAGCCACGGCTGGCGGGCGTTCGGCGCCGTGCGCCCGCCCGCGAGACCGAGCCGCCTCGCCCAGGTCGAGCGCGTGGCGGCGACCTCGCCGGCCGTCGCCGGCCGGAACGACGCCGAGAGTCAGGCCGTGCCTCGCCCAGGCGTCCGCGAGGTCCCCGCGCATCGCGTCCTCGAGGCGAGGCAGGTCGCGACCGTCGCAGGCGGTCGTCGAGACCATGGCGCGGACCATGCCGCCTGCCGCGAGGAGCGCGGCGACGCCGGCGGCCACGCGGTCGTCGCGACCCAGCACGCCATCGAGCAGCGAACCCCAGGGCAGGGTGATGGTGAGGTCGTCGGCGAGGCAGGCCAGCTCGGGCGGTGGCGTCTCGGCCGCCGCGACGACGAAGAGCGCGTTCGGCAGCCCACCCTTGCGCTCAGGCTCGCGCGGCACGCCGGGACGACTCGATCATCGAGGCGGCGTTCGCATCGATGCCGATGGCCAGGGTCTCCGGCTCGGCCATGGCGCGTGCCAACACGGCCCGGCCGTCACCGGTTCCCAGGTCGATGGCCACCCGCTCCGCGCGGGCGACCAGGTCGGTTACTTAGCCGACGTCCACGTCCGTGGAACGTCGACCCGCCACGAGTCGCATGCCCGCGAGTCTACACTCGGGCGCGTGACCTCTGCCCCGACCCAGCGGACCGGATCGGCCGCGTCCTCGATCGCCATCCTGCCGCCCGCGACGATCGGCATCCTGGGCGGCGGCCAGCTCGGGCGCATGCTCGGGATCGCGGCGCGGACCATGGGGTATCGCGTCGTCGTCCTCGACCCGGATCCCGACTGCCCGGCAGCGGCGATCGCGGACGAGGTGGTTCTCGCCACATATGACGACGTCGACGCCGCGCTCAAGCTCGGTGAGCGGAGCGACGTCATCACGTACGAGCTCGAGCACGTCGCCGCGAGCATGGTCGACGCGCTGACGCCGCTCGCGCCAGTCCGTCCCGGCCGGCTGCCGCTCGTCGTGACCCAGGATCGGCTGGCCGAACGGCGGTTCGTGGAGGCCGCTGACGTTGAGGTCGCGCCCTGGCGCGAGATCCGGACGACCGCCGAGCTGCATGCCGCGGCCTCTCCCGACGCGCTCGGCCTGCCCCTGCGGCTGAAGGCCGCCACCGGCGGCTACGATGGTCGAGGCCAGGTCCGCCTCACCGACGCGGCCGAACATCGACGGCGCCATCGAGCGGATCGGCGCGTGGTCCAGGCACCGCCTTTCTCGCCGAGCGCGAGCTCGATTTCGCGGACGAGCTCTCGGTCACCGTCGCCCGCGGCGTCGATGGCACCGCCGCGACCTTTCCGATCGCCCGGAACGTGCACGACGCGGGCATCCTGTTCGAGACCGTCGCGCCGGCCCCGATCACCCCGGCCGTCGCAGCGCGTGCCGCCGACGTCGGCCGGCGCCTCGCCTCCGCGATGGACCTCGTCGGCACCCTCACGGCCGAGCTGTTCCTCATGCCAGACGGCTCGCTCGTCGTCAACGAGCTTGCGCCGCGCGTCCATAACAGCGGCCACTGGACGATCGATGGCGCAGAGACCTCCCAGTTCGAGCAGCACATCCGCGCGATCTGCGGCCTCGGGCTCGGCGCGACTGCGGCCCTGGCGCCGTCGGCGATGGTCAACCTTCTCGGCACGGGCCCGACGCGCGCCGCCCGCCTGCTCGGGGCGGACGCCGCCCTGGCCGACCCGGCCGTCCACCTGCACCTCTACGACAAGCGGACGGTGTTCGAACGCCGCAAGATGGGACACCTGACCGCCCTGGGCCCGGACATCGAGACGGCCCTGGACCACGCCCGCGCCGCACTCGCCCGGTTGCACTGGGCGGGCCCCGACAGGGAGGACGCCGGATGACCGAACGCTCCGGGACGACAGAGGCGCCCCTCGTCGGCGTCGTCGGTGGGAGCCGCTCGGACTTCCCGACGCTGGAGGCGGCGGTCGCCGTCCTCGACGAGCTCGGCGTCCGGTCCGAGCTGAAGGTCGTCTCGGCCCACCGGACGCCGGACCACCTGTTCCGGTACGCGGAGGGCGCCGTGGCTCGCGGCATCCGGGTGATCGTCGCGGGCGCCGGCGGAGCCGCCCACCTGCCCGGGATGCTGGCGGCCAAGACGATCCTGCCGGTCATCGGCGTCCCGATCGCCACGCAGCACCTCGGTGGCATGGACTCGCTGCTCTCGATCGTGCAGATGCCGCGCGGGATCCCGGTCGCCACGGTCGCGATCGGGAACGCGACGAATGCCGGACTGCTCGCAGCGGAGATCCTCGCGCTCTCGGATCCCGGACTCTCCGAGCGTCTCATCGCGTGGCGAGCACGGCAGACGGAATTGGTGCTCGACGACCCCTCGAACGCCTCGGACTAGGCGTCGCCTCGACGGCGCCGAGGTTCGCCGCGGCCTACCCGGTTGATAGGTTCACGTTGACCGGGCCGGCCAGGCGTCGATGTTCGCGCAGGTGCAGCCCGAGGTCGAGAAGGGTCTTCAGGACGACCAGGATGACGATCGCGGTCACCGGCGCGCCGGTCATCGAGATCGCGATGGCGCCGAAGATGATCGTCACGTGCAGCACCACGAGCCGCCCATACGGCGAGAACATCTGGCCGATCGCCGATGCCCGGCGGTATTCGCCGCTGCCGATGTAGTTGAACAGGTAGGACACGCCGTGGCTGATGAATAGCGCCACGACCGCGAGCAGGATCGTCCAGGGGTCCGGTCCGGGCCCGAGGTTCGAGCCATCCGACCCGATGCTCGCGAAGAGCGGCAGCGTCAGGACGAACACGCCGTGGACGGCCCAGAAGATCCCGTAGTGCATGACGAAGAACGGGATGAGCCCGACCTTGGCCATGCTGGCCGCGGGCCTGCCGTTGATCGTCCAGCCGGTGGCACCGGCGATGTCGTCGCCTTGGGCGCGGGCCATCTTGAGGACATTGAACGCGCCGACGATGCCGTTCTCCGCCCAGTAGACGATCAGGATCGTCCAGACATTCCAGCCCAGGAACAGCACCCCGACGAGCGGGATGGCGTTGGCCAGCACGAGGGCGACCACCGCCCCGACCGAGGACGTCAGCGCATACCAGGCCAGCAACCGCTGCATGGTCGGGATGCTACCGCACGGATCCTCGAGCTTGACGGGTTTCGACGGGGACGGTTGCCCTCGACCTAGGCGTCGCCGGGCGTTCGACCCGCAGCGGCACCGACGGTCACGGTCCGCTCCTCCGCGCCGCGGACGAGCTTGACCTCGTACGTGCCGCTCACGGTCGCCAGGGCCGCGAAGAGGTCGTCGCCGTCGGCCACGGCCGTGCCGGCCGCCTCGACGATGAGGTCGCCGGCCTCGATGCCGGCCGTCTCCGCCGGACTGCCGTCCTCGACCCCGCGGACCAGGACGCCGTCGCGATCGGGCAGGCCCACCGAGCGGCGCAGGCGTCGGGCGACATGCGATGGGGCGATGGCCACGCCGAGCCGGGCGCGTGTCGGCGTCTCACCGCGGCCGAGCGCGTCGACCCGCTCGCGCAGGGCGGCATCGGCCGGCAACGCGAGATAGAAGCCCTCGCCGATCCGGTTGGTGTTGAGTCCGACCAGGCGGCCGGAGGCGTCCACGAGGGCTCCGCCCGAGGAGCCGGGCGCGAGGGGAGCGGTGTGCTCGACGCTGCCGTCGATGCGCCGCCCGCCCGGCCCGCGGAAGGCTCGGGCGATCGCCGAGACGAGGCCGAACGTGACGCGGCTGCCCCCGCCATGGGAGGCGGCCGCGCCGAAGACGGGCGTGCCGATCGACAGCTCGGTGCCATCGCTCCATTCGACCGCCGTTGCGCCCGCGGTGTCGACCTTGATGACCGCGAGATCGCCGTCGCCGTCGAATGCGGCGACCGTGCCGCGGGTCCGGCGGCCGTCGGCGAACGTGACGGTCACCTCGTCGCCGCGCAGGTTGTGGGCGTTGGTGAGGACGGTGCCCTCGGCGATGACGACGCCGGAGCCGCGGGTGCCGCGGCCGATCCCGACGATCGATGGCCCGACGCGCTCCGCGATGGTCGCGACGGCCGACTGGAGTTCTTCGATGGCGGTCATGGGGTTCGTGCTCCGCGTTCGTTCCGAGTCGATCGGCCACCGGTCGGCGGGCGATAGACTTGTGACTTGCAATCTACTACTGACTGCGACTCGTGACAAGCCCCGATCGCGCCCCTACGCTTCCATCGATGAAACTGCCCGCCTCCTCCGCCGAAGCGGCGTCCGCTGCGCCGGCGGCGGTCTCGGCGCTCGAGGCGGCGCTCGCCCGCGTCGGGGATCGCTGGAGCCTCCTGGTCGTCGAAGCCCTGCTCGAGGCGCCGCGCCGGTTCAATGAGCTCACCGACGCACTCACGGGGATCGCGCCGAACATCCTGACCGACCGCCTCCGACGGCTCGAGCGGGAGCGGATCGTCACCGCCACGCCGTATCAGCAGCGTCCGCCGCGGATGTCGTACGCGCTCACGGCCGACGGTCGCGAGCTCGCGTCGGTCCTGCGGCTGCTCGCGGACTGGGGCGCACGCCGCGGTGGCGGCGAGCCGATCCAGCACGAGCTGTGCGGCACGGCCCTCGAGACCCGCTGGTGGTGTCCCACCTGTTCTGTCGCGATCGACGACCCCGACGTCCGCGAGACGCGGTCGCTCTGACCGGTCCGCCGGCCGGGCTACACTCGGGGCCATGACCATGGACGACCCACGGTGGGAGCCCGGCATGCCCGCCCTCGACCGGCAGGCGACCCCGGCACCGGTCCTGCCGCCGAGCCTGCAGGGACTGCCGCCGCGGTCCGTGCCGGAGGTCGCCCCGACCCCGCTCCAGCGACACTACGTGATGCTGAGCGTCGTCGTCCTCATCTGCGGGGCGATCGCGATCACCGCGCTCGAGCTCGGCGCGCCGCTCGGCAGCCCCCTGGTCAAGCTCTGCGTGGTCATCGCGCTGCCGCTGCTGGTGATCACGACGGCCGATGCCCTGGTGCGCATCTGGCGCTCGGCGTGGGCCTGGATGCCCGTCGATCGGACGAAGGGTCTGTTCCGGCTGGCGTGGGTCGCGGTCAGCGTCATCGGCCTGGTCGCGCTCGTCGCCGCCGGATGCCTCGTCCTGCTCGCCTGATGGACGAGTTCGAGCGCGGGCCAGACGGCCGCTCGACCGACCTGCCGTCCGGTGGCGGCGTTCCGCCGTGGCTGGCGACGTCGCTCAACTTCTGCTCGCGCTGCGGCGCCTCGCTGCGGTTCGGGCTGGTCCCCGGCGAGGATCGCCACCGGCTCTCGTGCGATGCCTGCGGCCACATCGCGTACGTCAACCCGCGCCTGGTGGTCACGACCTTCCCGGTCACCGACGCCGGCGAGATCATCCTCATCAAGCGCGGGATCGAGCCGGGTCTCGGTGAGTGGGCACAGCCCGGCGGGTTCCTCGAGGTCGACGAGACCGTCCACCAGGCCGCCATCCGCGAGACCTGGGAAGAGACGGGCCTGATCGTCGAACCCGGCGAGATCATCGGCCTGTATACCCGACTTGAGGCGGCCGTCGTCACGATCGCCTTCGAGGCGCGCATCGTCGGCGGGACCGCCGCGCCGACGCCCGAGGCGACTGAGGTCCGGGCCTACGCGCCCGAGGCGATCCCCTGGCCCGACATCGCGTTCCGGACGACCACGTGGGCGCTCCGCGACTGGATCGACCGGCGCCGGCCGGACATCACCTGGCCGGAACGGCTCGTCGGGCGATGATCGATCGCGGGGCCGACGCGGATCGGGTGATCCGCGAGTTCTACATGCGCTTCGCGGCACTCGTCGGAGGCCGCGTGGTCGAGCGCGACGGCGTCGTCGCGTGCGTCGGCGTGCATCCGTCACCCATCGTCACGAACACCGCCTGGCGGTCGGACCCGGCGATCGATCCGATCGAGGTCATCCGGGCCATCGACGGCGTCTATCGGGACGCCGGGTTCGGCGGGTCGCTCCTGACGTCCTCTCGAACGGATCCCGATCTCGAAAGAGCAGCCGAACGAGCCGGCCGCCATCTCGCGGCGACGCTGCCGGTGATGGTCCTCGATGCGGGCCAAGCGCGGCCGGCCAGTCCCCCGATGCCGACTGGCATCTCGGCACGCCGGCTCGACGCGAACGTCGATCTAGCCGCCTTCCGCGAGATCCTGGCCGATGGATTCTTCGAGAGCGACCCGGACGGTCGCGACCTGGTCGAAGCGACTTTCGCCGATCCGGGATCGCTTGCGGCGCCGGACGTCGTCGTCTTCGTCGCGGAGGTCGACGGACGCCCGTCGTCGGTCGCCGGCACGTGGCTGCTCGGCGACGATGCCGCGATCGGTTGGGTCGCCACGCTTCCGGAGGCGCGACGCCGGGGCCTGGGTGCCCTGGTGACCGCGAAGGCGGTCGACTACGCATTCGAGCAGGGCGCCAGGTCGGCCGTCCTCCAAGCGTCGCCATCAGGGCAGGGTGTGTACGCGCGGCTCGGGTTTGCCGAGGTCGGTCTCGACCGGATCTGGGAGTCGACGAGGAGCGGCTAGGCCCGGTCAGCCTCCAGGCCGTGCGGACGAGTAGACCTGTCCGCCCACCAGTCCGTCGTCACCCAGCGTGGGCTGGGGTCGCGCCGACGGGGCTGGGCGGATGCCGGACGGGCGGATGATTCGTGGCAGGCCATCGGGGAGGGTCGGAGTGGATGTCGGTGCCGGCGCCGCCGCGAGCGGCGGCGGCGATGGCGTCGGCAGCCCCGCGGCGTCCTCGACCGAGGGCGTCCCTCGGCCGAGCATGGCGACCGCAGCGACCGTGACGATCCCCAGCGCCCAGCCACCGATCCACACGGCCGGCCGCCGCCGCGAGCCCCCGACGCGTTCCAGCGCGCGCTCGTCGTCGCCCATCGACGACCTCCGTCAGCTCAGGTCGATGAAGACGTTCTTCGTCTCGGTGTAGAGGTCGAGGGCGGCCATCCCGAGCTCACGCCCGATGCCCGACATCTTGTAGCCACCGAACGGCGCCTCGGTGTGGACGGACGAGTTCGAGTTCACGCTGATGACGCCCGACTGCAACGCCCTCGCCGCCCGGAGCGCCTTGCCGATGTCGCGGCTCCAGATCGAGCCGGACAGCCCGTACGGCGTGGCGTTGGCGAGGCGGAGCGCCTCCTCCTCCGTGTCGAACGGGATGACCGAGACCACCGGCCCGAAGATCTCCTCGCGGGCGATGCGCATGTCGTTGGCGACGCCATCGAACACCGTCGGCAACAGGTACGCCCCGTCGGCGAGGCCCGGATCCTCGGGAGCCGCGCCCCCGACGACCAGCGTCGCCCCTTCGCCCAGCCCGATCTCGATGTAGTCCTTGACCCGGTCGCGCTGCTTGAAGCTCACGAGCGTGCCCACCTCGGTGGTGTCCTCGGCCGGGTCGCCGACGCGGAGCGCCTTGGTCGCCTGCGTGAAGAGTTCGACGACCTCGTCGTGGGCCGATCGCTCCACGAGGATCCGGCTGCGCGCGCAACAGTCCTGCCCGGCATTGTCGAACACCGAATAGGGCGACTCGCGGGCGAACTTCTCGAGGTCCGCGTCGGCGAAGACGATGTTGGGGCTTTTGCCACCGAGCTCGAGCGAGATCTTCTTCACGTTCCCCGATGCGAGCCGCATGATCTCCTGGCCGGTCGTCGTCTCGCCGGTGAACGCCACCTTGCCGATGCCCGGGTGGGCCGCGATCGACGCGCCCGCCGTGCCGCCGGGCCCCGTCACGATGTTGAGGACGCCCGCCGGGATGCCGGCCTCCAGGGCGAGCTCGCCAAGGCGGATCGCCGTCAGCGGCGAGTACGAGGCGGGCTTCAGGATCGCGGTGTTGCCGGCCGCGAGCGCCGGGGCGACCTTCCATGAGGCCATGAGGATCGGGAAGTTCCAGGGGACGATGAGCCCGACGACGCCGATCGGCTCCCGCAGCGTGATGTCCAGGCCGGGCTTCGAGACCGGGATCGTCTGACCGTAGACCTTGTTCGCCGCGCCGGCGTAGTAGTCGAAGACGAGGCTCGCGCCGACCACCTCGCCCCGCGCCCCCGAGATCGGCTTGCCGACGTTCCGGCTCTCGAGCTGGGCCAGCTCCTCGCTGTGGTCCTTCAACAGGGCGGCGAACTTCGCCAGGGTCCGGCCGCGCTTGCCGGCGGCCCAGTTGGCCCAGCCCTTGCGATCCTCGAACGCCGCCTGCGCGGCGGCGACCGCCCGGTCGACATCCTCCCGTCCACCGAGCGGGGCGGTCGCGATGACGGCACCGGTGGCGGGGTTCACGATCTCGAACGTCTGCCCATCGGCGGCATCGACGGACGCGCCGCCGATGACCATCTGCATGGCGGCGGCTGCCGCGGTCGGCGACTTCGTGGTCATCGGGACGTACCTCGGTTCGGACTGGCTTCGAGTGCGACGATCGCCGCCCCGATGATGCCCGCATCGTTGCGAAGCTGCGCTGGGACCACCGGGCACCGCTGGGTCAGGCGCGGGATGAACTTGTCGGCGTTCTTGCTGACACCGCCGCCCAGGATCATGAGGTTGGGCCACATCAACTCGTCGATGGCGTGGAGGTGCTCGTCGAGGTCGCTGGACCAGGCCTTCCACGAGAGCCCGCGACGGACGCGCGCAGCCGCCGCCGACCGGCGCTCCGCGGGCCGTCCGCGGATCTCCATCTGGCCGAACTCCGTGTTGGGGACCAGCGTCCCGTCGACGAAGACCCCGGACCCGACGCCCGTGCCGAGCGTCAGGAAGATCACGACACCGGGCTGGTCCTTCCCCATCCCGAACCGCATCTCGGCGATCCCCGCGGCGTCCGCATCGTTGACGATCGCGACCGGCCGGCCGAGGGCCCGGTTCAGTCGCTCCACGACCGGGTAGTCCACCCACTCGGCATCGATGTTGGCGGCGGTCAGCACCCGGTCCCCGATCGTGACGCCCGGCACGCCGACGCCGAGCGGCGTCGATGGCGACAGCCCGCCCGACTTCGCGAGGCGCCGGACGAGGCGCCCGATCGAGGCGATGACCTTGTCGGGCGTCGACGGGTCCGGCGTCGCGACCCGCAGCCGGTCCGAGACGAGGCTTCCGGAGTCGATATCGACGACCGCGGCCTTGATCCCGCTGCCGCCCACATCGACCCCGATCGCGAGGCGTGTGCCGGGCGCCGCGGGCGCGTCCTGGGTCATCGCAGGCCTCCGCGTCGCCGTCAGAAGTAGTTGACCGTGATGCCGCCGTCGACCACGAGCGAGGCGCCGTTGGTCCAGCGCGACTCGTCGGAGGCGAGGTACAGCGCCATGTTCACGATCTCCTCGGGCTTGCCGAAGCGACCCGACGGGTTGCGTGCCAGCCGGAGTTGCTTGGCGGCCTCGTCCTTGACGAGCCAGTCCATCAGGAGGGGCGTCTCGACCGGGCCGGGGCAGATGGCGTTGGTCCGGATGCCCTTGGGCCCGAACTGGACGGCGAGGCTCCGCGTCAGCGACAGCAACGCGCCCTTCGACGCGGTGTACGCATCCTGCGGCACCGTGCAACCGAGGAGCGCGACGAAGCTCGCGATGTTGATGATCGACCCGCCGCCGGCATCGACCATCGCGGGGATCGCGTACTTGCAGCCGAGGAAGACGCCGCGGACGTTGACCGCCATGACGGTGTCCCAGGTCGAGACGTCGGTGTCGATGACCGAGTGATCCGCCTCCGGCATGATCCCGGCGTTGTTGTAGAGGCAGTCCACGCGACCGTAGGTCGCGACGGCATGGTCGATCATCGCCATGGCGTCGGACTCCTTCGAGACGTCGACCTTGATGAAACTGGCCTCTCCGCCGGCCGCGCGCACGAGCCCGACGGTCTCCTCGCCGGCCTCCTCGCTGAACTCCGCGACGACGACCTTGGCCCCCTCCCGGGCGAACACCTGGGAGGCGACGCGGCCCATGCCGCCACCGGCGCCGGTGATGATCGTGACCTTGTCCGCGAGTCGCATGGGGCGGTCCTCAGTAGTGGGCGGCCGGTCCTGGTGCCGGCGCCGGAGTATCGCTGCGTGGGAGCGCATCGTACCCGTGCGTCGCGGCCGGTTGTCGGCAGGGTTGCGGCCGTCTCGCACCCAGCGTCGAGACCCGTCGATCTCGTCCGGCCGGTAGCATGGCCCGAGAAGCAACCATCGATGGACAGACCGGAGCGTCGACCGTGGACACGACCCCAGCGAGGGCTGCGGAGCTGATCGCGGCCGTCAACGCCGGCGACGCCGAACGGGTCGCCCGGCTCGTCGCCGACGACCCGGACCTCGCCGCTGCGCGAGACGAGCACGGGGTGTCGGCGGTCCTGCTGTCGCGCTACCGCTTCGCGCGCGACGTCACCGACGCCCTTCTCGCCGCGGATCCGGACCTGGATGTCTTCGAGGCCGCCACACTGGGTCACGGGGAGCGCCTGCGCGCCCTTCTGCTCGACGACCCGTCTCTGTCAACCGCGTTCGCACCGGATGGGTTCACGGCCCTCCATCTCGCGGCGTTCTTCGGCAAGGCGGAGAGCGCCCGGTCGCTCCTCGACGCAGGTGCCGACGTGAACGTCTATTCCCGCAACGACTTCAACGTCCAGGCGTTGCACAGTGCCGCGGCCGGCCGGCATCTCGAGGTCTGCCGCATCCTCGTCGCCGGTGGCGCCGACGTGAACGCGAGTCAGCTCTCCGGGTACACGCCGCTGCACGAAGCCGCGCAGCACGGCGACATCGAGCTCGTCGAGCTCTTCCTGTCGGCCGCCGCCGACACCGCGGCACGCATGGATAACGGCCAGACCCCGGCGGAGACCGCCGAGGCGGCCGGTCATCCCGATGTGGCGGCGCGGATCCGGGAAGCCGCCGCGCAGCGCTAGGGAACTCGACCGGTCCGTGCCCTGGTCTAGTGACCGGCGTCCGGCCGAAGGGCAGCTATCAGGGCGTCGACGGAGTCGGCCAAGCCGGCAGGCAGGCGGATCAGTCGCCTGGCCGAACCGGATATTGACCGTATCGCGGCCTCATCGGGAGCATGCCGCCCGCCGTAGGCGACGAGGAGATCGGGACGCGAGGCGAGCAGGGCGGCGGCAACATGCTCCGCCGGCTCTCGGTCGGCGTCCGTGACGACCCCGATCACGGCGGCTCGCGCCCGCATCCGCCCAGCTGTTGCGACCCAGTCGGCGACCGGGAGGTCCGGGCCGAGATAGAGGACCGGCAGGCCGGCGCGGCGCGCCGCGATCGCGAACGTGAGCCCCCCGAGCTCATGCCGCGCTCCCGGCGGAAGTCCGACCACGATCGCGCCGGTCTCGTCGGTCGGCCGTCCGGCCGCCTGGTACGCGGCGGCAAGTCGGCGGAGGACGGCATGGCTCGCGGCGTGTTCGGCGGCGACATCGACGCGGCCGTCCGCCCACGCATCGCCGAGTGCCGTGAGGGCCGGCAGGAGGAGCTCGCCCGCGACCCGTTCGAACGTGCCGACGGCGAACAACTCATCGAGGAGCTCCTCGATCGCGACCTGGTCAAACGACGCGGCGGCACTGACGAACCGATCCGTGAACGCGACGGTCCCGGACCCGATCGGCCCGGGCGAACGCTCGGCGTCGGCGAGCGACACCTCGCCCGAATTGATGGCGACCGCCGCGGCACTGGGTGACATGCCCGAGTCGACGAGGCGGCGCATGGACCGGACGCGCGCGATCGCGGCGTCGTCGTAGAGCCGGTAGCCGCTCGCCGTGCGTGCCGGAGCGACGATCCCGTAGCGGCGTTCCCACGCCCGGAGGACGGGGACGGTCAATCCGGCGCGGGCCGCGGCTTGCTTGATCGTGTACATGGTCTGTACAGCATACACGAGCGACAAACGCTTGACATACTGTGAACAAGTGGGATAAAGTCTGAACAGACCTTAGACAAACAACGTCAGGTCATCAGCACAGAGGAGTCCCGGTCATGCGCTATCTCAACGCCCTGTTCCTGCTGCTCGTCATCGTCGGCGGGGTCAACTGGTTGCTCGTCGGCATCGCGAAGGTCGACCTCGTGGCAGCCATCACGGGCAACACGTTCGGCCAGACCAACCTGCTCTCGAGCGCGGTCTACGTCCTCGTCGGCATCTCGGCCATCGCGTTGCTTCCGACCCTGGCCCGCTGGGTCACCGCGAACGACTCGGCGGTCTGACCCGGCATCTCCCGCGTCCATCCCACCATCCCCGACAGACTGGAGAACCGATCCGATGCTTTCCCGACTGAGCCGACTCGCCACCATCGTGGCGTCCGGCGCCTTGGTCCTGGCCGTCGCGGGCGCCGCGACGGCCGCGGATACCTCGCGTGTCCGCGTCCTGCACGCGTCGCCCGATGCCCCGAACGTGGATATCTACCTCGACGACGCGAAGGTCGACGCACTGACCGATGTCCCGTTCAAGACCATCTCCGCGTACCTGTCGATCCCGGCCGGTGCCCACAACGTCAAGGTCGTGCCGACCGGCGGCGCGGTCGCTGATGCGGTCATCGATGCGGACGTCACGTTCGCGAGCGGCGAGCGCTACACGGTCGCCGCGACGAACGCCGTCGCGACCATCGAAGCCCAGGTCATCACCGACGCCCCTGCTCCGACCGCTGACGGCGCCCAGTTGCGCGTCGTCCACCTCAGCGCCGACACCCCGGCCGTCGACGTCCGTCCGGACGGCGGCGATCCGATCGTGACTGCGCTCGCCTACCCGATGGCGACGGAGTACCTCGACATCCCGGCGGCGACATACGACCTCGAGGTCTGCGCCACCGCGACGGACACCTGCCCGCTCGACCTCGACCCGGTCACGGTCGACGCCGGCACCTCGTATTCGGCCTTCGCGGTCGGGTCCCTCGAGGCGGACACGCTCACGGCGGTCCTCGCCGTCGATGCCACGGCCGCTCCGGCCGCTCCGGCCACTGACACGATCGGTGGCGCCTCGCCCTCCACGCCGGGCGTGGCGTGGCCGGCCGTCATCGCGCTCGCGGCACTCGCCGCCGTCGCCTTCGTCGGCGGGCTCCGGCGGTTCGCTCGGCGGACCGAGCGCTAGTCCCGCTCCACTCGTACCGAGGCCGGTCGACGAAGGTCGACCGGCCTCTCCATGCCCGGACCGCCCGATCAGCCGCGTTCGAGGTAGCGCTCGCGGTCCCAGGGGTGGACGATCGAGTCGTAGGTGTCCTGCTCGACCTTCGCCGCGTTCAGGTAGTGGTCGACGACGTCCTGGCCGAAGATCTCGACCGCGGCCTCCGAGCGCTCCAGCTCCCAGATCGCCTCGTAGAGGGCCCGGGGCATGCGCTGCACGCCGGTCGCAAGGTAGCCGTTGCCCTTGAACTCGGGGTCGAGCGGCAGCTCGTGCTCGATGCCGTAGAGGCCGGCGCCCATCATCGCGGCATACGTGAGATACGCGTTCATGTCGCCGCCGGGGAAGCGGTCCTCGACATGCAGCGCCGGTCCGCGCCCGACGACCCGGAACCCGGTCGTGCGGTTGTCGCGACCCCAGACCACGTTCACCGGCGCCCAGGAGAGCGATGCGTAGCGCTTGTACGAGTTGATGAACGGGGCGATGAAGACGGCGAGCTCGCGCGAGAGCGCCATCATCCCCGCGACGAAATGCTGTCCCAGGACCGACAGGCCGTAGGGGCCGGCCTGCTTGGCGTCCGGCTCGAACATCAGCGGCACGTCCTTGGCCAGGTCCCAGAGGCTCATGTGCAGGTGTCCTGACGAGCCGGTCCAGCGGTGGTCCGGCTTCGCCATGAACGTGATCCCCCACCCGTTGAGGTAGGCGATCTCCTTGGCGCCGTGCTTGAACACCACGCTCCGGTCCGCCGATTCGAGGACGTGGTCGTAGCGGATGTTGACCTCGTGCTGGCCGTTGGCCGCCTCCCCCTTGCTGAACTCGATGGGCACGTTCGCCGCGGTCATCTGGTTGCGCAGGAGCCGGTGGAGCGGCTCTGCCTTCGTTGCCTGGAGGAGGTGGTAGTCCTCGTTGTAGTGGCCGAACGCCTTGGGGACCGGCCAGCCGCGCTCGGCCAGATCCTCCCAGGAGTCCTTGAGCACGTAGAACTCGAACTCCGACCCCGCCTTGAGCGCATAGCCGGCCTTGGCTGCCCGCTCGACCTGGCGCTTGAGGATCGTGCGGGGCGAGATCGGGATCTCCTCCCCGGTCTCCTCGTCGACGGTATCCGCGAGGACCATGGCCGTGCCCGGCAGCCACGGCAGGACCCGCAGCTGGTCCCAGATCGGCTCGGCGATCCAGTCGCCATAGCCGGTCTCCCAGTTCATGAGCTTGAAGCCCTCGGGCGTGGTCATCTCCATGTCCGTGCCCAGCAGATACGTGCAGAAGTGCGCACCGTGCGAGATCACGCCGTCCAGGAACGCCTGCCCCTGGACACGCTTGCCCATGAGCCGGCCCTGCATGTCGGTGATGGCGACGACGATCGTGTCGATCCGGCCGTCACGGACCATCTCCTCGAGCTCCGCGAGTCGCGGGTGCTTGGTCGCGTGGGTGTCGTGGTCGCTCATCGCTTCCTCGCTGGTGCAGTGTCCGAGTGGCAGCCGGGATTCGGAGCGGGTGAGGGCCGGTCGAAGCCGGCCGGCCCTCCAGGAACGTTACGGCCGAACGCTGGCGGTCAGGCGGACGGCCGGACCTCCTCGGCCGCATGCGAGAACTCGCGCTCGATCTCGGTGAGCTCGGCGCTGTCGCCCATGGACCGTGGTCCCTTGAAGCGCGATCGTGCCCAGCCGAAGTAGTACACCACCAGGAACAGCACGGTGATGATCATGAACGGCCAGGAGATGTTGCCCGACGTGGGGAAGCTGAACAGGATCATCAGGACGATGACCCAGAAGACCGCGATCCAGGCGACCGGCTTCGACCAGCGGCCCAGGCTCCAGACCCGCTCCCGGAGCCAGTCCTGGGTGGTCGCGCCGAGGTAGATGCAGATGCCGTAGGCGGCATAGAGGAAGATCGTGCTGATCGCGGTGACGATGACGATGGCCGTCCCGCCACCAACGACGCCTGCAAGGACCGTGAACACCCACGAGATCACGACGATCGCGACGAGCGAGTTGACCGGCGTGCGGTAGCGGTGCGAGACCTTCTTGAGCCATCCGGACCCGGGCAGGCCGTCGTCACGGCTGAAGGCGTAGAGCATGCGACCGGCGGACGCCACGGACGAGAGGCCGCAGAACGCCATGGCGATCGCGATGCCGGCCGAGAGGATGTCGCCGAGGTCGCCGAGGTTGTGCTCGAGGATCGCGATGACCGCCACGCCACCACCGAAGTAGTACTGGCTGGCCGTCGGCAGCGTCGAGTCGTCGAGGACCGCAGGAAAGAGCGTCGAGAGATCGGGCAGGTGGGTCGAGAGCGCGACCAGGAACACGAACCCGACGACCGCGCTGACGGCGACGGACATGAACAGACCCCATGCGCTCGCGACGCGGGCACCGACGGTCTCCTCTGCCACGTGGGCCGAGGCGTCATAGCCCGTGTAGGTCCAGTTCGCCTGGAGGAGTGAGAAGAAGAACGCGAGGATCAACGGGTAGCTGATCGCGGGTCCGTATTGCAGGTTCACCACGCCCAGGTTGTTGTTCCAGCTCCCCGCGACGTCCTGCGGTTGGATCGCGAACTGCGTCAGGCCGGACTCGTCGGGCTTGCCGGCGAGGAAGACCAGGATGACCACGGCCGCGACGATGACGATGTGCCACCACACCGACACCTGGTTGAGCACGGCGACCAGGTTGATTCCGGCGATGTTCATCGCGAGCTCGATGAGCATCAGGATGCCCATCGTGACGATCTGGCCGGTCAGGAAGCTCAGCCCCAACACGAGCGTCGTGTTGTCGTAGGCGATCCCGATGCGGTCGAGGATCGGCGTGATGATCGTGGCATTGAGGAACGCCGCGGCCGCGAAGTTGATGCCGGCCACGATCGCGAACTGGCCGATGAGGTTGAGCCACGCCGTCCACCAGCCCCAGTTCTTGTTCTTCATGCGGCTGGCCCAGTAGTACAGGCCGCCCGCGGTGGGATAGGCGGACGCGATCTCGGCCATCGAGGCGGCGATCAGCAGCACGAAGACCGTGATGAGCGGCCAGCCGATCATCACGGCCGCGGTGCCGGCCCAGGCCAGTCCGTAGTCGTAGAGGATGACCGCGCCGGTCAGGATGCTGATGATCGAGAAGCTGATCGCGAAGTTGCTGAACCCGCCCATCGAGCGGAAGAGCTCCTGCGCGTATCCCAGCTTGTGCAGGTCCGCAACGTCCTGGTTGATGACGTCTTCGCGGGAACGTGACTGTGTCATCGGTACTCCCTCACTCGATGACGGCTCGCCGGGCTGGCGAACCGGGGATCGACCTCCCTCCAGAGGTCTGGATCGAAGCGGCGGCAGCGGCCGGGCAAGGGCGCCGCGCGCTGATGCGGGGACTCGAGGATGACGCGATGGACGCGAGATGCGGCCGTGGGCGGCCGCGGGAATGCCGGCGGTGCCGGGCGCGGGATCGGTCCGCTGGCCCTCCTTCCGTGGCGTGGGTCCGGGGATCGTGGCGCTCCGTCATCGGTCGCGCCGCGGCCTCACGCGTGGGGCGGACTATACGGCCCGTGGCAAGGCGCTGGAACCCCTCGGGCTCAGTAGAGCATCGTCGTCCCGGACGGGAAGACGAATTCGAATGCCGATGGGGGAAGGGCCGCGTCGGGATCGAGGACCATCACCTCCGCGTCTCGACTCGTCGTGCCACCGACCGTCTCGATCAGCCGGAGGATGACGCCGGTCGCGCGGTCGATGGTCAGGTACAGGCGGTGGTCCGGCCGATCCGTGGCGATCTCCGTCGAACGGGGATGCTCGCACTCGAGCGTGATCGCCTCCCGCCCGATGGCCATGATCGTGCCGGTGATCGTGCATCGACCCGTCGAGAGGACGTTCTGGCACAGGCCGCCGGGGTGGATGAACGTGTCCGGGAGCGTCTCTGTCGGCAGGAGAGTGACCGGCTCGTAGATCTTGGCGAACCCGGGAAGGTCCGGGTCGTCGAGACCGCGCGGCCGGTTGCGGATCGGCCGCTGGGTGCCGAGCTTGTGGGCGCCCGCATACGTTCGGACGACGTCGCCGTCGGACACCCAGATGTCGTAGGCGCCGCCGATCGCCCCGTCGGCCTCGCTCGTCGTGACCTTGACGTGGCCGGGATGGCGAAGGCTGACCTCGACATTCGTGGCCGCATCGCCGCGAGCGTCCCGCGACCGGTCGACGATCCGCATCCGCAGCGTCGCGAATCGCAGCTCCGCGTCGCGCATGAACGTGAACAGCTCGGCGACGCTCGGCAGGCCGCTCGGCAAGGCGACCAACTCCGGTCGGCGGCGTCCGTCGGCGGGCACGGGCAGGGCGGACGCGCCGTCCCAGCGGTGAGTGGAGGTCATCGCCCCGATCGTAGCATCGCGATCTGTCGGCCTGCGCGGACCGGCGGACCGGATCGCCCCGCGCGCGGAGGCTTGACAGGGGCAGGCTCCAGGCGTATATATCGTCTGACGATATATCAGACCGCGCTATATCGGAGTCCGACGCGATGAGCGACCCCATCCCCGACCTTGGCCGGTTCGCCGAGCCCTCCCTCTATGTCCTGATGTCGCTGAGCGATGGCCCGAAGCACGGGTACGCGATCATGACCGATGTCCAGGCGATCTCCGGGTCGCCGCTGGGCCCCGGGACGTTGTACGGGGCACTGGCTCGCCTGGAGCGGCGTGGGCTGATCGAGGCCCTCGAGCCGGAGGAGCGCCGTCGGCCGTACCGGCTGACAGGTCTGGGCGCCTCGACGCTCCGAGCGCAGCTGGAGCACATGCAGGGGTTCACGCGGACCGCGCTCGATCGATTGGGACGGGCTGGGTCATGACCCGCGCCGCGGCCCGACGCTGATCGGGGCTACACCGCATGTCGCACGTGCCTCGCCCGGTCGTGGAGGCGTTGCCCGGTCCCTCGCTGCGCGCTCGACGCGGGGTGCCCGGGTTGTCGCGGCGGCAGCTGCTGAGACGTGGCGCCGCGGCTGGCGTCGCCGTGTGGCTCGCGGAGATCATCGGCGGGACGCTCGCGTTCGCGTGGACCGCGATCGGATCGGGTGCGCCGACCGTCCGCGTCGGGACCCTGGCCGATCTGATCGCCTCCAACCCGGGCATCCCGATCCGCGAGGGATTTCCGGCCTACGTCCCCGAGGCTCGGGCGTTCATCGTCCTGGTCGACCCGGGTCGCGGCGCCTGGGGCGTCGGCGTCGATTCGACCGGCGACGGCGCCGAGCTCAACGTGCGCGCCCTCTCCCAGCGCTGTCCGCACCTTGGCTGCCGCCCGAACCCGTGCCTCGAGGACTACTGGTTCCACTGCCCATGCCACCAGTCGCGGTACGACCGCCTCGGGATCAAGGCGGCAGGCGAACGGTACGGGCCGGCCCCGCGGTCGATGGACCGCTTCGCGATCGAGGTGGACGTCGATGGCGTCCTGACCGTCGACACACGGAAGATCACGCTCGGCCCGCTGCCCATCGCGCTCGGCCAGCCCGGGATCCTCCCGCCGCGCGTCGAGAACGGCTGCATCTGATGCTGCTGCGCCTCTACCCCGGCCGCTGGCGCGCCCGCTACGGCGACGAGATGGCGGCCCTGCTCGAGGCCGGACCGGTCAGCTGGCGCGACCGGGTGGACCTGGTGCGCGGCGCGCTCGACGCCTGGCTCCACCCACCGATCCCGTCGCGGACGCCCGCCATCGCAGCGCTCGTCGGGGGCGGTCTCTGGACCGTGGTGGCGGCCGGAGTCCTGTTCCAGCCGGCACCGCCCGACTGGCCCGGCTATCTCCTGGAGGTCGTCCCCACGGCGACGCTCGCCGTCGCGTTCCTCTTCGTCGCGGTGCTGGGGTGTGCCCTTCGATCGGGTGACGGCCGCATCGGGGCCTTTCGGATGACCAGCGAGATCGTCGTGGTCGGGTTCGCCGCGTGGATCGTGGCGTTGCTGGCGACGGCTGCGGGCTGGTTCGACGGACCGTCGCTGGCCGCGGCGCAGGCCCTGGCGATCGTGGGGCTGACGTTGGTCGGGACTGTCCTGATCGCCGCGGGCGACGAGCCGATCGGCGGGCTTATCACGGTCAGTGGCCTCGCGATGCTGCTGCCGTGGGCCGGCGGCTGGCTGGTCTTCGGGGCCGCGTGGACGGCGATCGGCGTCCTGCTCTGGATGGAGCGGGCGGCGAGCATCGGGCCCGACCGCCGCTCGGCCTGAGGCCGGCCGTCGCGGTCAGCCTCCCGCGGGTCCTCCGCCGAGGCCAGGCTCGGTCATCGCGGCGGGGTCGAGCAGCCGATCGAGCTCCTCGGGGTCCATGCCGCCCTGTTCGAGCGCGAGCTCGCGGATCGTTCGTCCGCTCTTGAACGCCTCCTTGGCCAGCTTCGCGGCCAAGTCGTAGCCGATCATCGGGGCGAGGGCCGTCGCCAGCATCAGGCCCTGCTCGACCAGCTGGGGCCCGCGCTCGGTCGCGGTCAGGCCCTCGACCGCGCGGGCGCTCAGGTTCGCGGTCGCGGCGGACAGCAGGTCGATCGACTCCAGAAGCGCGACCGCGGTCACCGGCAGCATGACGTTGAGTTCGAGGAACGAACCGGTCTGGCCGAAGGCCACCGTGGCGTCGTTGCCGATCACGCGGGCGACGACCATCGTCAGCGATTCGATGATCACCGGGTTCACCTTGCCCGGCATGATGCTCGACCCGGGTTGGGTCTCGGGCAGGGCGATCTCCGCGAGGCCGGCACGCGGGCCCATGCCCATCAGCCGCAGGTCGCTCGCGATCTTCCAGAGGCTCAGTGCGATGGTCCGGATCGCGCCGTGCGCAGCGATCGCGGCGTCGAGTGTCGCTTGGGCATGGAAGTGGTTGTCGGTCTCCCGGACGGTCAGGCCGGTCAGCGCGGACAGGCGGGCACAGGCCCGGAACGCGTACTCCGGGTGGGCGTTGATGCCGGTGCCGACCGCCGTGCCGCCCAAGGGCACGGACAGCAGCTCCGCCTGCGCCGCCCGCGCCCGTCGCAGTGACTCCTCGACCTGGCCCGCGTAGCCGCGAAACTCCTGGCCGAGCCGGATCGGGGTCGCGTCCTGCAGGTGGGTCCGGCCGGTCTTGACGACGGGCCAGAACTCCTGCTCCTTGGCGACGAGCGCGGTATGGAGCCGCTCGAGGGCGGGGATCAGCGACTCCTCGATGGCCATGGCCGCGGACAGCTGGAGCGCCGTCGGGATCACGTCGTTCGAGCTCTGACAGCGGTTGACGTCGTCGTTGGGGTGGACATCCGCATCCCGCCCGAGGCTCTCGGACGCCAGATGGGCGACGACCTCGTTCATGTTCGTGTTGGTCGAGGTGCCCGAGCCGGTCTGGTAGACGTCGATGGGGAACTGATCGTCGTGCGCGCCGTCGGCGACGCTGCGAGCCGCCTCGGCGATGGCCGCCGCGACCTCCGCATCGAGGAGCCCGAGGGCGCCGTTGGTCTCGGCCGCCGCGAGCTTGACGAGCGCGAGCGCCTGCAGGAACCGCCGCGGGAAGCGCTGGCCAGAGATCGGGAAGTTCAGGACGGCTCGCTGCGTGGAGGCGCCGTACAGGGCGCCGGCCGGGACCTCCACCTCGCCCATCGAGTCGCGTTCGGTGCGGGTCGCCGGGCCAGCTACGTCGCTCATGCCCGAGATTGTAGGCGCGGGGTCGGGCTACCCGAGCGCTTTCGTGGGGATCGGAACCGGTGGTGGCGGATTGACTCCGACGCGTCGCGCGTCCGCGGGCCGGCGCCTCCGACCGGCAAGGTCGCCGTCACCGAATCGGCCTCGAGGTCGTTCACGCCAAGGGGACGGATGGCCCGGCGATGTGTTGCACGCCCGAGCTCGATGCGACGCACCCGGGCAGGATGCGGCCTCCGGCCGAGGGACGCCCTGATCGACGGAGGACCGGGGCGGTAGCATCGGGCGACGATGCCCACGATCCTCGCCAACGGGCTGACCATCGCCTACGACGTCGTCGGGTCGGGGCTGCCGCTCGTGGTCCTCCATGGGGCGACGACGGCTGGTCGCCAGGATCTCGGACCCCACCTCGACCAGCTTGCGGAGCAGTTCGAGGTCTACCTGCCGGATGCGCGCGGTCACGGCGGCTCCGGGTGGGATCCGGAGCGGGGGATCGACACGACCGACCTCGTCGCCGACGTCCGCGCGTTCGTCGACGAGCTCGCCCTGGGCACCTTCCACCTGTTCGGTTTCTCGATGGGGGCCATGACGGCCCTGCACGTTGCCTCGAGCTGGCCGGAGCGGCTGCTGACGCTCGTGGTCGCAGGCATCACCCCGACGCGCGAGCCCCGGGCAAGCGTGGTCAGGCGGACGCTCGACCCGGACCGCATCGAACGCGACGACCCAGGCTGGGCGCGCTTCCTCCGGGCCCGTCACGGAGCCGAGGATCGCGGTCGATGGCGGGCGCTCCTGCCGGCCATCGCGGCCGACGCCGCCACGCAACGGCTCCTGACCGCGGCCGAGCTGCACCGGATCGATCCGCCGGCGCTCGTCGTGGTCGGCGATCGCGATCCGTTCGCACCCGTGCGCGCGGTCACCGAGCTGGCCCGCACCCTCCCGGACGCCCGCCTCCTCGTGGTCCCCGATGCGGGCCACGAGGTGTTGACCGAGCGTGTGTCGGTGGTGGCCGCCGCGCTCGCGGACTTCTATCGTGAGACCCAGGACGTGGCGCGACGACGCGCCGAGCACCCACCGGAGGTAGCCCGATGACCACGCTGCTCGCCTTGTACCGTCGGCCGGATGGGGGCTCGGAGGCGCTCGCCGAGTTCGAGCGCCGCTATCGCGACGAGCACCTCCCGCTCGTGGCCGGGACGCCGGGGCTGCGGTCCACGCGGGTCAGCCAGGTGGTCGCCGCGCTCGGCGGCGAGACCGACCTCGTGCTCATCACCGCGATGCGATTCGACGATCGCGCCAGCCTCGATGCCGGGCTGTCGTCGGACGCGATGCGGGCGGCCGGTCGCAACCTGCGCGAGATCGCGCCGGGCCTCTCGACGCTCCTCGTTCTCGAGGATGCGCCGGAAACGGATGCCTCGGCTTCCACCCGTGTGGATACTGTCACCACCACGAGCGAGGAAACCGAGTGACCGATCCGGGCGCGATCCAGGCCGCCGCCAGTCATGTGCGCGTCGCGTTCCCCGCGCCCGCGCCGGCGTCGGCGATGCCCGCGACCGAGTCGACGGGCGTGGCGCTGGTCACCATCGACCGCCCGTCTGCCCTCAACGCCCTCAGCTTCGACCTGCTCGATTCGCTCGCGGACGCCCTGGAGGCGCTCGATGGAGACCCGGGGTGCCGGGCGATCGTCCTGACCGGGGCCGGCGGCCGGGCGTTCGCTGCCGGGGCGGACATCAAGGAACTGGCGACCCAGACCTCGGTCTCGCTGCGCGACGGCGGCCGCTTCACCGCGTGGGACCGGCTGTGGCGCGTGCGGACGCCGGTCATCGCCGCGGTCCGCGGGTTCGCCCTCGGGGGTGGATGTGAGCTCGCGATGGCGTGCGACATGATCGTGGCCGGCGACGACGCGACCTTCGGGCAGCCTGAGATCCGGATCGGGGTCATGCCGGGCGCCGGGGGCACCCAGCGTCTCACCCGGGCGATCGGCGGAGCTCGGGCGATGGAGCTGATCCTGACCGGTCGATCGATGCGGGCCCAGGAGGCCGAGGCGGCCGGCCTGGTCACGCGGGTCGTGCCGGCCGAGGCCACCCTCGACGCGGCCCTGGAGCTGGCCGCCGAGGTCGCCGCCATGCCACCGCTCGCCGTCCTGGCGGCCAAGGCCGCGATCCGGGCGGCGGCAGAAGGACCGTTGAGCGCGGGCCTGACTGCGGAGCGCGAATCGTTCTTCTCGCTCTTCGACACCGATGACCAGGCCGAGGGGATGGCGGCCTTCACCGACAAGCGCTCACCGGTCTGGACCGGTCGTTGACGGCGCTGGGACGCTAGGAGGAACCGATGGAGCGCGACAACCCCGGTGGCAGTGATATCGGCAGCGATATCGAACGCGACCTCGGCGACGAACCGCCCCCGCTCTACCGCGACGCGGCACCCGACTACCTCGCGCCGATCGACAATTCGGCGCCGGTCAGCGGCCACACGCCAGCTCCGGAGACGGCGTCCTCCGCTATGGACGCGCCTGAGCACGACTGGTCGGCCGCGAAGGCGCTCATCTATCCGGCCCTCCGGCCGGTCGGGACGCAGGGCCTCGACATGGGCACGCTCGATCGCGACGCGCTCGTCAGCCAGGGCAACATCAGCCACGCGCAGCCGCTCATCGATGTCGGCCCGGCCGGCCTCCCGGTGGTGTACACGATCGACGCAGGCGCCTACCAGATCGTGGTGAACGGGGACCACCTGCTGTCCTGGGGCGTCGGCGCGGCGGAGATCCAGGACGCGGCCATGGGCAACCTATCGCGCTGGTCGGCGTCGGCGCCGTGGACCGACGAGATCTCGGGCGACCGCCGCCTGGTCAGCTCAGACACCGGCGACGGATGGGATGCAGCGCGCATCCTGCTGCCCGAGGTCATCACCCACCTGGCCGCCGAGCTGGCCCCGCACGGCCGGGTCCTGATCGGCCTCCCCGAGCGACATCTCCTCACGGCGGCCTCGCTGCGCGCGGACGACACCGACTTCGCCGGCCTGTTCGCCGACTTCGTCGTCGAGCAGTCGGGTGGCGCGGACGAGCCGGTCGACCGGCGGGTGTTCGAGCTCGTTGACGGGCGCCTCGTCGAGTTCGAGGCGGGGAGCCCCACGGCCTGATGAGCGGACCCGCGGCGTCGGCCGCGGCCTTCGAGTGGCTCCGGTTCGAGGTCGCCGATGCGGTCGCCACCATCACCCTCGACCGACCCGCGGCCCTCAACGCGCTGACGGTGCCGATGAAGGGCGAGCTCCTGCGGGCGCTCACCCTCGTGGCCCGGGACCGCTCGATCCGGGCGGTCGTGCTGACGGGTGCGGGCCGGGCATTCTGCGCCGGCCAGGACCTGAAGGAGCGCCAGGAGCCCGATGCGGCGCCACTCGCCGTGGAGCTTCGTGAGCGCTACAACCCGGTCATCCGCGCGATGCGCGACCTCGACCAGCCCATCGTCGGGGCGATCAACGGCGTCGCCGCGGGCGCCGGCGCCTCGCTCGCGTTCGCATGCGACCTCCGGATCGCTGCGACGGAGGCCACGTTCCTGCTCGCGTTCGGGCGGATCGGCCTCGTGCCCGACAGCGGCGCCACCTGGTTCCTGCCACGCCTCGTCGGTGCCGCGAAGGCCGCCGAGATGGCCCTGACCGGCGAGCCGCTGACCGCGGAGGCGGCCCACCGGTTCGGTCTCGTCGCGAAGGTCGTGGCGGCCGAGGACCTCGCCTCCGAGGCACGTGGGACTGCCACGCGGCTCGCGGGCCTCGCGCCACGGGCCCTCGCGGCGACGAAGCACGCGCTCGAGCGCTCGTGGTCGATCGACCTCGACCGGGCGCTCGAGGACGAGGCCTACCGCCAAGGGGTCGCCGGGGCCACGGCCGACCACGCCGAAGGCATGGCCGCGTTCCTCGAGAAGCGGCCGCCGCGGTTCCGCGGGGAGTGATCCGGCCCACGCTTGCCGCTATCCCGCGCGTGCCGTAGGCTCCGGTCCTGGAGGTCGATCGATGACGGACCCGCTTGCTCTCGACCCCATCCTGGATCCGCGCGAGCGGACCCGGCCGCTCTCCAACCAGGACCTGCCGCACGACGAACGGTTCGCGCTCTTCGAGGCACACGTGATCGCCGGCGGCAAGGTCGAAGCGACCGACTGGATGCCCGACGAGTACCGCACGGCCGTGCTGCGTTTCGTCGAGATGCACGCCAACTCCGAGCTGATGGGCGTGCTGCCCGAACGCGAGTGGCTCATGCGCGCCCCGACCCTGCGACGCAAGCTCGCGCTGACCGCGAAGGTCCAGGACGAGGTCGGGCACGCGCAGCTGCTCTACCGCGTGGCCGAGGATCTCGGCAAGCCGCGCGAGGCGATGTTCGACGACCTCCTGGACGGCAAGACGAAGTTCCACAACGTCTTCCACTACCCGACGGTCGGGCTGGGCCGACGTCGGGATGATCGCGTGGCTCGTGGACGCCGCGGCGATCGTCGCCCAGATGGCGTTGCGCGACAGCAGCTACGCCCCGTATGCGCGAACCATGCGCAAGATCTGCTGGGAGGAATCGGTCCACATCATGCACGGCCGCGACGTGGTGGTGACGATGGCGACCGGGACCGCCGCGCAGCGAGCCGCGATCCAGGACGCGCTCGAGCGATGGTGGGGGCCGCTCATGCAGATGCACGGCCCGCGCTCGCCGCGCGAGAAGGACCGCGACCTCCACTGGCGGATCAAGGCCAAGACCTCCGAGGAGCTCCGCCAGGAGTTCCTGACGATCTACGTGCCTCGGATCCGCGAACTCGGGCTCGTCATCCCGGATGCGGATCTCGCGCTCGATGACGCGACCGGCGAGTGGCGCTACACCGAGCCGGACTGGGCCGAGCTGCGAACCGTCGTCACCAACAACGGCCCGATGTCGCAGGCGCGCCTCGACTTCCGGCGGCTCGCCCGCGAGGAGACGCGCTGGGTGCGCGAGGCGATCCTGGGCGTCGCGGCGGCGGCATGAGCGCCGGCAAGGCCGACGCGACCGAGGCGTCGGAGGACGGAGCGCCGGTCATCGAGGCGTGGGAGGTCTTCCGCCAGGAGCGCGAGGGCGATCCGATGCGCCACGGCGGCAGTGTCCTGGCCCCCGACGCCGAGCTCGCCGCGCATTACGCCCGCGAGCTGTTCGGCCGCCGCCAGGAGAGCGTCCGGATCTGGGTCGTCCGGCGCACCGACGTCATCGACCTCGCGGACCCCGATCTCCTCCAGCCGCCGCTCGACCGCTCGTTCAAGAAGCCCGGTGGCTACGTGATGCGCGAGAAGCTGGCGGCCGCTCGCGAGGCCGCCGGGCAGGCCAAGCCGAAGGCCCGGGCGCGATGACCGTCGCGGCACCGCCCGCAACCGACGTCGGCGCGCTCCTGCTCTCGATGGCCGACGACGAGTTCGTCATCGGGTTCAGCGACTCCGAGTGGACCGGCATCGCGCCACTCCTCGAGGAGGACGTCGCGATGAGCTCGCTTGCCCAGGACGAGCTGGGGCACGCCGCGGCGCTCTACGGCCTGCTGGCCGGCGTCACCGGGGCCGACGCCGACGCCATCGCCTACGACCGCGAGCCCGACGCCTATCGCCACGCCCGCCTCCTCGACCACGGCCGAGGCGACTGGGCGATGACGATCGCCCGCCGCTACCTGTACGAGACCGCGGATGCGATCCGCCTCGAGGCGCTCGCGGGGGGATCGTGGGCGCCGCTGGCGGAGCTCGTCGGCAAGCTCGTCCGCGAGGAGCGCTATCACGTCATGCACATCGCGATCTGGTTCGACCGGCTGGCCCGTGCCGACGGCGAGCCGCGACGCCGGCTGATCGACGCGCTGGCGACGCTGGCACCCGATGCGGCCACGGTCTTCACGCCACTCCCCGGCGAGCCGGCACTGGTCGAGGCGGGCATCCTCGCCTCGCCGATGCGCGAGCTCGAGACGTGCTGGCGGGAGGCCATCGCCCCGACGTTGGCGTCCCTCGACCTGGCCTTGCCGCCGACCGGTGACGGTGCGCCGCCCGACGGCCGCGAGGGTCACGGCGACGCCTTCCGCTGGCTCTGGGGCGAGTTCACGGCGGTCCGCCGAAGCGACGTTGGGGCGACCTGGTGAGCGAGGGCGCGACCCACGTCGGGATCGCCCGTTCGCGGGCCGGGCTGGGCGGGACCACCCGCTCTGCCCTCGACGAGGCGACCGTCCGATCCATCCTGTCCGAGGTGATGGACCCCGAGCTGCCGATGGTCTCGATCGTCGATCTCGGGATGGTGGGCGAGGTCGCGGTGGACGCGGACGCGATCCGCGTCGAGCTCCTGCCGACGTTCATCGGCTGCCCGGCGCTCGAGCTCATCTCGGCCGCCGTCGTCGAACGCCTGGGTCCGCTGGGCCACCCTGTCGAGGTCGTGCCGACCTTCTCGCCGCCGTGGGGATCCGACCGGATCAGCGCGGCTGGCCGGGCCGCGCTCGCGGCCGCCGGGATCGCCCCGCCGTCGCCCGCCGGCGAGGTCCGCTGCCCGCTGTGCGGTTCGGCCAAGGTCGTGGTCGACAACGTCTTCGGCCCGACCCAGTGCCGCTCGCTCTTCTACTGCCGCGACTGTCGCCAGCCGTTCGAAGCCATCAAGCCGATCTGATCGTGGCGGTCCCCGAACGGGTCGGCGTCGTCGGCGCCGGGACGATGGGCGCCGGGATCGCGCAGGTCGCCGTGGAGGCCGGTCACGAGGTGGCGCTCCACGACGTCGACACCGCCGCGTTCGCGCGGGCAAGCGAGCGCATCCGCAACGGGCTCGCGCGTCGGGCGGCGCGCCTCGAGCTCGACCCCGACACGATCGACATCTGGGTCGACGGCCGACTCGCCCGCCTGCGACCGGGCGAGTCGCTCGAGGAACTCGCGGCAACGTCCGGGATCGTCATCGAGGCCGCCCGCGAGGACCTGGCCACCAAGCGCGACCTGTTCCGGACGCTCGATGGCGCAGCCGCGCCCGATGTCATCCTGGCGACGAACACCAGCGCGCTCTCGATCGGCGAGATCGCCGCCGCGGCCGGGATGCCGGACCGCGTCCTCGGGCTGCACTTCTTCAACCCGGCGCCGGTCATGCCGCTCGTCGAGGTCGTCATCGGGCCGACCACCGCACCGGCGGTCGCCGATCGCGCCGTCGCCCTGATGACGGCCTGGGGCAAGACCCCGGTCCGCTGCACCGACACGCCGGGCTTCATCGTCAACCGGGTCAACCGGCCGTTCACGATCGAAGCTCTCCGGATCCTCGAATCCGGCGCGGCCGGCGTGGACGCCATCGACGAGGCGATGCGCGCCGCCGGCTACCCGATGGGCCCGTTCGAGCTCATGGACCTCATCGGCGTCGACGTGAACCTCGCCGTCGCGGAGTCGATCTGGGAGGGGCTCGGGCGGCCGGACCGGCTCCGTCCCTCGCCGATCCAGCGGGCGATGGTCGCCGACGGCCGTCTCGGGCGAAAGACCGCGGATGGCTTCTATCGCTACGCCGACGGTCTGCGAACCGGCAGCGAAGCGGCGGCGGGCGGCGGCGACCTCTCGGGGAGCGAGCTGGATCCCGCCACGATCGGCGAGCGCATCGAGACGGCGATCCGCGCGGAGGCCCATCTCGCCGCGGCGAGCTGGCGTGGCGTCCGAGGCGGACATCGATCTCGCCATGCGGCTTGGCGCAGGACATCCGCGCGGGCCGTTCGAGCGCGAGGCCGGTGGGTGAGCCGCTGCTGGGATACGATCGATCGATGAGTCGAGATCGCACGAGGGCCGTCCGCGAGGCGTGGATCGTCGAGGCGGTGCGCACGCCCATCGGGCGGTACGGCGGGGCGCTCGCGAGCGTTCGCCCGGACGATCTCGCCGCCCTGGTGCTGCGTGCGGTCGTCGACCGGGCCGGGGTCGACGCAGGTCTCGTCGAGGACGTGATCCTGGGCTGCGCGAACCAGGCCGGCGAGGACAACCGCGACGTCGCCCGGATGGCCCTGTTGCTCGCGGACTTCCCGGTCGAGGTCGGCGGCCTGACCGTCAACCGCCTCTGCGGCTCGGGCCTCCAGGCGATCAACACGGCGGCGCATGCCATCGCGGTCGGCGACGGCGACGTCTTCATCGGCGGCGGCGTCGAGTCGATGACCCGCGCCCCGTACGTCACTCTCAAGGCGGACTCAGCCTACGAGCGTGGCCCGCGCGAGTCGGCGGACACGACGCTCGGCTGGCGGTTCGTGAACCCGCGGCTCGCCGAGCGCCATTACCCGTATTCGATGGGTGAGACCGCGGAGAACGTCGCGGAGCGTTGGGGCGTGAGCCGAGAGCGCCAGGACGCTTTCGCGCTCGAGAGCCACCAACGGGCGATCGCCGCGATCGAGGGCGGACGCTTCGACGACCAGATCGTCCCGGTACCGGTCGCGGGCCGCAAGGGCGAGACGACGACCGTGGACCGCGACGAGCACCCCCGCGCCGACTCCAGCGTCGAGGCGCTCGCGAAGCTCCGGCCGGCCTTCCGCGCCGAGGGCGGCTCCGTCACCGCCGGCAACAGCTCCGGGATCAACGACGGCGCATCGGCGGTCCTCCTCGTCGAGGCGGATCGCGCCCGCGAGCTCGGGCTCACGCCGATGGCCCGGGTCGTCTCGACCGCGGTGGCGGGCGTCGACCCGGCGGTCATGGGCATCGGGCCCGTGCCCGCCTCGCGAAAGGCGCTGGAGCGCGCCGGCATCGCGGCCGGCGATCTCGACCTCGTCGAGCTCAACGAGGCCTTCGCTTCGCAGTCGCTCGTCTGCATCGATGAGCTGCGGCCTCGATCCGGCGAAGGTCAATGTCAACGGCGGCGCGATCGCGCTGGGTCATCCGCTTGGGATGAGCGGCGGCCGGCTCATCACGATGCTGACGCACGAGCTGCGACGGACCGGCGGCCGGTACGGGCTCGCGACGATGTGCATCGGGGTGGGGCAGGGGATCGCCACGATCGTCGAGCGCATCGAGGAGTGACGCGGGCCCCCGGCGTGATCAGCGCGGGCCGAGCATCCGCTTCGTCGCGCGCCGGCGGTCACGGACCTGGACGTACCAGGCGATGACCGCCACCGCGAGGCCGAACGCCACGAGGACGATCGACTGCCCGATGAGCTGGCTCAGGAACGCGTCATAGACCTCCCGGGTCAGCTGCCGCGCGACCGGCGCATCCGGGACCTCGGCCACGTACAGCCCGGCGGACCAGACCGCCAGGAGTGACAGCACCCCGGCGATCGCGACGCCGAACCCGACGATGCCGAGTGCCCGGGCGCGCCGGTGGGCCAGCAGCACGATGATCAGGGTGGCGGTCACCGCCACGAGGGGCAGGAGGAGCCGGAGCGTCTCCATGGCCGTCAGCGCGTCCTGGACGGGCTCGAGCTCCGCGACCTGCGCGACCACGATCGGCCTCGACAGGCTGGGCGGGACGTTCTGGACCAGGGAGGCGACGCGCGGCTCGGCATCGCGTGCGATGCGATCGACGATGCCGGCCGTGTCCAGGACGAGGTCTGTCCCGCGGACGGAGATCAGACCCGCCTCGCCCTTGGCCAGGCCGAGCACCTGCCCGTGGACCGAGGTGATGACGTCGCCGCGGACCCGTTCGACGGCGGGGTCGCTCATCGCGTCGAGCACCCGCTCGCTCAGCGCAGCACGAACGTCGTCCGGGCCGACCCCAGCCGCCAGGCCGACCCGTCGGGCGAGCTCGGCGACGATCAGCGGCGACCGCTCGACCCGGTCGACGATGCCGTCCGCGACCGTCACCGCCAACGCCCGCTCGAGCGTGGGTGCGTCGAGCGCCCGTTCGACCGTCGTCGAGAACGTCTCGGAGTCGAGGACCGTGCGGAGCGCCCACGTGGAGGCGTTCGCCGCCACGAGCGTCGGCAGCAGGAGCACGAGGAGGACGGTCGCGAGCCCGGTCCGCAGCATGGCCGAAGTCTATCGGCGCAACCTCCCGGGACCTTCGTTCGGCCGGGTGGACCCGTGAGTTTCGGCGCAGGCGCTTGTCGAAACCCGACTTCGTGCGTACGATGCACGTGGCGCTCGGGAGTCCGATCGCCGGGCGAAGCCCTCTACCGCACCCCAGGGAGACGATACACATGATCGAACAGCAGGCGACGGTCGTTTCCCTCAGTGACGCTGCAGTCAGCAAGCTGCGCGAACTGACCAAGGAAGAGACCAATCCCGCGATCGGTCTGCGCGTGTACGTCTACTCGGGTGGGTGCTCCGGCTTCCGCTACGGGATGATGCTCGAGGATGCGCCCACGCCGGAGGACAAGATCCTCGATGCGAGCGGCATCAAGGTGTACGTCGACGGCAACAGCGTCGACCTGCTCAAGGGTTCGGAGATCGACTACGTCGACACCCTGATGGGCGCCGGCTTCACCGTGAACAACCCGAACGCGGTCGCCGCATGCGGCTGCGGGTCCAGCTTCCGGACGGCCGACGACGAGGGTTCGGCACGCTCCTGCGCCCACTGACCCTGGGCTGATCCGCCTGGTCGGCACCGCCGGCCTTCGAACCGGGATCCTGAAGCCGCCGGCCGGTCCGGCGGCTTTCGCGTCCCCCTCGATGGACCATCAACCTGCGCGACCGGTACTGTCGACCCATGCGTGCGCGAGCACGGCTGAAGGACCCTTGGCGTGGTGTCAACCATGCTGATCGATCGTCAGGCGCTTGCGCGTGTCCCGTTGTGGGCGGTGTTCTTCGCCGCCGGCATCGCCGCACTCATCGTGTACTGGCTCCTGGAGGCCGGTACCTTCACCCAGAGTCTGTTCTACGACGTCATCGGCGCCGCGGCCGTCGCGATGGCATGTGTCGGCATCGCGCGGAACCGACCCGAGCGCCGCCTGCCCTGGGTGCTGATGGCCATCGGCCAAGCGTCCTTCGTCGCCGGCGACATCCTGTGGAACTGGTACGAGGTCATCGGCGAGGATCCGTTCCCCTCGATGGCCGACGGGCTCTACCTCGCGGGCTATCCGTTCATCGCCTTCGGTCTGCTGCTGCTCATCCGCCGACGCCTCGGCGACGGCGATCGCGGCGGCATCCTGGACGCGGCGATCCTCACGACCGGCGTCGCGATCCTGTCATGGACCTTCTTCATCCAGCCCCAGGTCGTCGACACCGAGCTCGATGCCCTCTCGCTCGCCTTCAGCCTCGCCTATCCGATCGCCGATCTCCTCGTCATCGGCGTGGCGATGGGCCTGCTGACCACCGCGGGTGCGCGGACGTCGTCGTTCCGGACGCTCGGCCTGAGCCTGGTCGCCCTGCTCGTGGCCGACCAGATCTACGCCCTCCAGAACTTCGATGGGACGTATGTCGCCGGCGGCCCGCTGGACAGCATCTACGTGATCGCCTACATCCTCTTCGGCGTCGCGGTCCTGCATCCGTCGATGGTCCGGTTGACCGATCCGCAGCCGGTCATGGTGACCTGGCTCGGACCCGTGCGGCTCATCTGCCTGGCGATCGCGATGGTGACGGGGCCGATCCTCCTGACGGTCGGCCCGAGCGCCAGCGACGGGCTGGTGGTCATCGCCATCGGGACCGCGCTGCTCTCGCTGCTGGTGCTCGCCCGCCTCTATGGCCTGGTCGGGCTCCTCGCGGCGGACGTGGCCAAGCGAAAGTCGCTCGAAGACCAGCTCAGCTATCAGGCCTTCCACGATCCGCTGACCGGACTCGCGAACCGACGTCGGTTCGTGGAGCAGTCCGAAGTCGCGCTCGCCGCGCGCCAGCGGACCGGCTCGATCGCGGCCCTGTTCCTCGATCTCGACGACTTCAAGACCGTGAACGACAGCCTCGGCCACGCCGCCGGCGACGAGCTGCTGGTCGCTGTGGCCGCACGGGTCCGGGCGAGTCTCCGATCGACCGACATCGCCGCTCGCCTCGGCGGCGACGAGTTCGGGATCCTGCTGCTCGACATCGAGGGCATCGACTACGCGACGACCGTTGCTGAACGCCTGCTCGAGGCGGTGCAGGCGCCGCTCGCCCTCGCAACGACGAGAGTCGAGGTCGGCGCCAGCATCGGCGTGGCGATCGATTCACCGGCGATGGGCCGCGTCGACGACCTGCTGGGCGACGCGGATGTCGCGATGTACCAGGCCAAGGCCCTGGGCAAGGGCCGCTATCACGTCTTCACGGGCAACCCCGATGGCGCCATGACCCGGGAACAGACCTGGGCCGCCCCACGGACGGTCCGCCGACCGTCGACCATGGGCAGCGCCCTTCTCGAGCCTGGCGCCGGCTAGGTTCGGGGTCCGACGCTAGACTCCTCGTCAAACCCGTGATGATCTCCAGTCGTCGCGCCAGCTCCGGGGCCTGAGTCGAATGGACATCCCGCTCTTCCCGCTGCACACGGTCCTCTGTCCCGGGATCGTCGTCCCGCTGCACATCTTCGAGGAGCGGTACCGCGCCCTGACCCGCCACTGCCTCGACAGGGGCACGCCGTTCGGCGTCGTCCTGATCCGCGACGGCCGGGAGGTCGGGGACCGGAAGGTCATGGCCCTCGCGGGCGTTGGCGCGTTCGCTGAGATCCGGCGGGCCGGCCGGTACGCGGACGGCCGCTATGACCTGCTCGCGGCGGGCACCGGGCGGTTCACGATCGAATCGGTGGACGCCGGGACGGAGCCGTACCTCGTGGCCGAGGTCACGCCCCTCGAGGACGAGGTCGGCGACGAGCCACGGGCCGAGCGACTGGCCGCGTCCGCCGTCCGGCGGTTCGTCCGCTACCTCGATCTCATGCGTGCCCGCGAGGGCGAGACGGCGGAGGTCCTCGACATCCGCGTGGAGCTGGACTCGAGCGGGCCGGACGATTCCGACGCGGCCGAGCTCGATCCACGAGAGGCCGACGGCTCGCGCCCAGCCACGCTCCGGCCGGAGGAGGAGACCGAGATCGCCGACGAGGGAGCGATGCCCGACCTGAAGATCCCCGACGATCCCACGGTCCTCTCGTACCTGCTGTCCGGGATCGTCGAGGTGGAGCTGCCTCGCCGGCAGGCGCTGCTCGAGGCGGAGACCACCGTCGAGAGACTGGAGAACCTGGTCAAGCTGCTCGACCGCGAGCTGATGCTGCTGAGCGGCCGCCTGCGGATCTTCTCCCCGGACCCGCGGCTCCTCGGCGGCGCCCGGCGCAGCTAGCCCGGCGGGGAGACCCAGGCCCTCGGGATGTAGTTGTCGGGCGCCCCGAACGTCCCGACGATCACGAACTTCGCCCCGAAGGCCACGACCGCCTCGGGCTCTGCCTGCCCCATCGACGGCTGGAGGCCGGAGCGGTCCCAGTGGATCCCATCCGCCGAGATCCACGACATGCCCGAGCCGTACTGGACCCCGACGAGATTGCCGACCGCCAGCAGGCCGTTTCGCGTCGATATCACGTCGGTCATGCGGATCTTCTGGCCGAAGTGGGTGAGGGCGGCATCCTCCGGGGCGAGCGCCCACGTCTGTCCGTCATCGGTCGACCGCCACGCGTACGCGCCGATCTCGTTCGGCTCGCTGCCCACCGCGACGATCGAGCCGTCCGGCGCCCGTGTCATCGCGCGGACGTGCCCCAGGGCGAGGCCCGCGTCGTCGACCCTCGTCCAGTGCTCGCCATCGGCCGACCGCCAGGCGACGGAGCCGGTGGTCCGCTGGCCGGTCCCCAGCCGACCGGCGGCCAACCAGCCATCGTCGAGCGGCAGGATCGCGGTGACCTCGGCGCCCTCGAACGCGGCGTCGTCGGGGATAGGGGTCCATTCGGTGCCATCGCTCGAGCGCCAGAAGCGGGCACGTCGCTCGAAGAGCTCCGGTCCGACGCTGCCGCCCGCGAGGAGCCCCGACGGGCCGGCCGCGACCGTCGTCATCCGCTCCCAGTCGTCGGGGCCGCCAAGGACGGTGACCGGGCGACTGGTCCAGGCCGCTCCGTCAGGGGACGTCCAGGCAACGGCCGTGCGTCCGGTCGACCCGACGGCCACGAGGCCACCGGACGGCATCTCGGCCACGGCCTGCGCGAACGACGGGTCGGACGGGACCGGTCGCCCGATCTCGACCAGCGCCCATCGATCGCCATCCGTCGAGGTCCAGGCGACCGGCCGCCATTCCCATCCGACATACCCGACGGCGACGAGCCGGTCACCGGCCGCGACGACGTCCGCGATCGTCGCCTGGCCGGGGAAGTGCCCCGGGTGTCCGGCCGTGCCCGGTCCGTCCGGGGCCGTCGGCGCCGCGGTCCCCGAGGGAAACGCGTCCTCGGGACGGGCGACGTCCTCCGCTGCGCGCCAGTCGAGCCCGGCGACCGCCGGGGGCGCCGACTCACGGGATGGGGACGCACTGGGCGCGTTCGCCGAGGCCGTGCCGGGTGACGGCGAGGTCGCCGGCGCGCAGGCCATCGCGAGCAGCGTCGCGACGATGAGGATCGAGGGCTGACGCCCTGGCCGTCGTCGTGTGGCTACTCGCTGAATCGTTCTTCCTTCCACGGGTCGGCGTCGTTGTTGTAGCCGTAGCGCTCCCAGAAGCCCAGCTGGTCGTGGTCGAGGAACTCGAGGCCGCGGATCCACTTGCTGCTCTTCCAGAAGTAGCGCTTCGGGACGACGAGGCGGAGCGGATACCCGTGCTCGGCCTCGAGGGGCTGACCGTCGAAGGTGTCGGCGAGGATGACGTCCTCGTCATCGAGGACCGACAGCGGCAGGTTCGCCGTGTAGCCCTGCTCGGCATGGGACACGACGTGGGTCGCCGACGGCCGCACCGCCGCCCGATCCAGGATGGTCTGGATCGCGACGCCCTCCCAGTCCGTGTCGAGCTTGCTCCATCGGGTCACGCAGTGGATGTCCGTGTGGATCGTCGTGCGCGGCAGGGACTTGAACAGGTCCCAGGTGAGCGTGAGCGGCGAATCGACCTCGCCCCAGACCCGGAAGTCCCAGGTGGCCAGGTCGACCGCGGGCACCGATCCGTAGTGCAGCACCGGGAACTTCTCGGTCTTGTACTGGCCCGGTGGGATCCGGGCCGCCGCGGCCGGGTCCTTTTCGCCGGAGCCGAAGAGTCGTTCGAACATCGGGGGCTGTCCTCGAGCGCTGGGCTGGCGGCGCTAATCGTCGCACGGTTCGTCGCGAGCGGCGCTCCCGACGGGGCCTCGTGCCGGCGAGAGGGGGGACCCGACGCGGTTCCGCACGAGCCCGAAGCACGCCCCGATGCGTCGGGTACCCTTCGGCCGTGACCGTCGAACCCGACGGCGAACGCGATGCCGGGCTCCGCGACGCCACGCCCGAGCCCGGTTCCGCGATCGCCGTGCCCGCCGCCGACCCGCGCGTCGTCATCGTCATGCCCGCCTACAACGCGGCCAGGACGCTGGAGCGCACGTACGCCGACATCCCCCACGCAGTCGTCGACCGCATCATCCTCGTCGACGACGTCTCCAGGGATCAGACCGTCGACGTCGCCCGCCAGCTCGGGCTCGACGTGATCATCCACAGCCAGAACCGCGGCTACGGCGGCAACCAGAAGACGTGCTACGACGCCGCGCTCGCCGCCGGGGCGGACATCGTGGTGATGCTCCATCCGGACTACCAGTACGACGCGACGCGGATCCCCGCGCTGATCGCTCCGATCGCCGCCGGCGAGCGGGACCTGATGCTCGGGAGCCGGTTCCTCGGCGACCCCCTGGCCGGTGGGATGCCGCGCTGGAAGTACCTCTCGAACCGGTTCCTGACCGGACTCGAGAACCGGGCGTTCGGCCTCGGGCTGTCGGAGTACCACACCGGGCTGCGCGCCTACAGCCGCCACCTCCTCGAGACGATCCCGTACGCGCTCAACAGCGACGACTTCGTGTTCGACCAGGAGCTCGTGGCCCAGGTCGTGGCGGCCGGCATGGCGGACCGGATCGGCGAGATCGGGGTGCCGACGCGCTACTTCGAGGAAGCGTCCTCGGTCGGATTCCAGCGCAGCGTCGTGTACGGCCTGTCCACGCTGCGGGTGGTCGCGCGGTTCGTCCTCCACCGGTCCCGGCTGAGACGATCGCGCAAGCTCCAGACGCGCGACCGCTCGGACTGACGCAGGGATCGGCGACAGGGTGCGGATCGGATCGCAGACCGTCCTTCGCAGCGCGCTCGGCATCGCCGTCAGCGTCGTGGCGGTCTACCTGCTGCTCGGCTCCGTCGACCTCGCAGCCGCGTTCGAGGTCCTTGGCCGGGCGAACCCAGCCTGGATCGGGCTGATGCTGGTCGCGGTCCTCATCGACGTCGGCGCCCGTGGCGGTCGCTGGCGCGTGCTCCTGGCGCCGATCGCCCCCATCCCGTTCGGCCGGGTGCTCGGGTACACGTACCAGGGGTATCTCGCGAACAACGTCCTGCCGGCACGGCTCGGGGAGCTGGTCCGGACCCACGCGCTCGGCGAGGGCGAGGGCCTGAGCCGGACGACGGTCCTGGGCACGGTCGTGGTCGAGCGCATCGTGGACACCGTGATGGTCGTGGCGATCGCCGCGGTCTCGGTGCTGGTCCTGAGCGTGCGAGGGGTCATGAGCAGCGCGGTCCTGCTCGGCTTCGCGTTCGTGACGCTGCTCGTGATCGCGCTCGCCCTGGGCGTGGTCGCCCATCGGCTGCCGGGCGCGGAACGCGTCACGGCGTTCATCGAGCGCTGGCCGCGGATCGTCGAGCTCGGGCGGCGGCTGCGCGACGGTCTCTCGGTGGCCAGCCGGCCGCGGACGATGGCCGGGGCAGTGGTGCTCAGCCTCGTGGCCTGGACCGCCTCGACCATCACGTTCCTCGCCGGCGGTCAGGCGGTCGGCATCGAGCTGACCGTTGCCCAGGGCGCCCTCATCGGGAGCGGCGTGGCGCTGGCCTCGATCGTGCCCTCGGGACCCGGATATGTCGGCACGTTCGAGCTGACCGCCGTGGGCATCGCGGGCGGTCTCGGCATCGACCGCGACTCCGCGTTCGCGATGGCCCTCCTGATCCACGCCACGATCCTCGCGGTCACCTCGGTGGGTGGCGTCATCGCGATCGTCGCGCTGCGGCGACGGCCGCGCCAGCGCGTCGACGACTCTCCGGTCTGACCCCCGATCACGCGGCCGTCGGGCCGTCCGCGAATCGCAGGTCGCCGGCCCGGACGAGTTCGACGAGCGGCTCGACATCAGGAACGTGGTGGCCCACGTCCAGCCGGGGGATGACGCTCCGGACGATCGCGTGCGCCCGTCCCGTGCCACGGCCGAGGCGCAGGCCGCGCAGGTCGACCGCCTGGGCGGCCACGGCCAGCTCGATCGCCACGACCCGCGCGCCCAGCGACGCGACCTCGGCGACGCGGCGGGCCGCCAGCGGGGCCATGGTCGTGCGGTCCTCGATGCCCTCGGCGTGGGACGTCGACGTGAGCTCGAACGAGACGGGCTGGGCCAGGAGGCGCGCCTCTGCCGCCAGGGTCTGGGCCGCGAGACTCAGGTAGGTCAGGCCGGCCTCGGGGGTGCCGGCGACCGGCACGAGCCCGGTCGGAAGTCCCGTCCACGGCGTGCCGAGCAGCTTGACGGTCCGCTCCGCCGAGGCGCCCAGCGCGGTCGCGAGGACGATGCGGACGTAGTCCAGCGCGACCGCGAGGGGCAGCACCTCGAAGTTCGCCACCGAGATCACCCGGTCCTCGTCGGGCAGCACGATCGGGTTGCCCTGGGACGCGTTGAGCTCGATCGCCAGCTGGCGCTCGACGTGGTCGAGGACGTCACGGCAGGCGCCCTGGATCTGGGGCAGGTTCCGGAAGGTCAGGGGATCCTGGAGGTCGCGGGCCACGCCCTCGTCCCGGATCGCGCTGCCGGCGAGGAGGTCGCCGAGCCGGCGCAGCGTCCGCTGCAGGCCGGGATAGGGACGGACCTCACCGATCGCCGGGTGGAGCATGGTCGGGTTGGCGGCCAGGCCCTCCAGGCTGAGGGCGCCCGCGACGTCCATCGTGTCGAGCAGCGTGGCGACATCGCTGATCGCGAGCGCGGCCCACGCGGTGGAGAAGGCGTTGTTGTCGATGAGCGCGGTGCCCTCGCCGGGCTCGAGCGGCACCTCCTCACCGAACAGCGCATCGGCGAGGTCGGCGAGCGGGGCAAGGTCCGCCTGCCCGATCGACCCGATCGTGTGGACGGCCGGGGTCTTCCCCTCGTTCAGGGCCGCAACGACGCGCTCCGCGACCTCGGGCCGCACGCCCGGCGATCCCTCGGCGAGGTGGTTGGCCAGGCGCAGCATCGTGGCGCGGACCACGTCCTCCGATGCCATCGGCAGCTGGCCGACGCGGTGATGGCGGATCATCCAGGCGGCGTAGTGGCCGGCGGTCTCGGGCTCGACGCCGACGCGCTTGAGAACGCCGACCGCGGTGTTGGAGCCGTAGACACGGTCACCGCGCGCGAGCGCGGCGAGCAACGTCGCCCGCGTGCGGCCCATCCGCTCGCGAGCCGCAGCGCCCAACTCGACGTGCTCGCCGTGGCGGGCGACCCGGACGACCTGCTCGCGGTCGAGGTCGTGCCCGCTGATGGAGACGGTCATCGGGGGGTCATCGGCTGGCTCAGTGGGGGTCCGGACATGATCGAGGCCCGCCCGTTGCCGGGCGAGCCTCGAACCTGTTGCGGTGGGGTGGGACGGACTAGGACGTGACCAGGCCCTGCGCGGTGAGCCAGGCCTTCGCCACGTCGGCGATGTCCTTCTGATCGACCGCGACCTCCACGCCGAGCTTGGTCAGCTCCTCCGTGGTCATCTTGGCCGATGCCGCGTCGAGCAGCGCCGCGAAGGCGGCCGCGTCGACCTTGGCGAGGTAGTCGTCCCGAACGAGCGGGGCGATGTTCTCGGCGGGCTGGGTGTCCAGATCGTCCTCGAGGCTGACGAAGCCGAACTGCACGATGGCCGGCTGCGTCGAGCACAGCTCCGCGAGGTCGATGGCCTTGCTCTCGAGAGCCTGCGCCATCGGCACGTCGCACGCGCCAAGGGCTTCGCGCTCCTTCGGCGGATACGTGATCCCGTATTCCTCGAGCGCACCCGAGCACAGCGGGTTGGTGTCGCAGTCCGGGGGAAGGCCCCACGTGAGCTGGTCCTGGACGGCCGCGAGCTGGCTCATCTTGGTGAGGCTGAGCTCGGTCGAGGTGTCCTGACGGACCACGAACGCGTTGGTGTCCTCGCCCGGGGTGATGCCGAGCACCGTGATGCCCTTGGGCTTGAGCACGGCCTCCAGCGCGGTCTTGTTGGCCGCCCCGTCGCCCGTGATCTTGGTCTTGTCGTAGAAGCCGAGGCCCGAGCCGACGTACTCGGCGACGAGATCGATCTCGCCCGAGTCCATCGTCGGGATCCGCTCCTGGCGCGAGCCGAGGCCGAACTTGCGCTCGACCGTGTAGCCGGCGGCCTCGAGCACCTGGCCGTAGATCTCGCCCATGAGCTCAGACTCATAGAAGTTGTCGGAACCGATCCGGATCGGCGCCTTGGCCGCTTCCGAAGCGGCGACCGAGGGAGCTGCCGAGCTTGGGGCGGCCGTGGCGGGGGCGGCGCTGCCCGCCGAGGGGCTCGCTCCTCCACCCGAGCTGCAGGCCCCGAGGACCAGCAACGCGGACATCCCGAGAATCAGCACGCGGTGTTTCCGCATGTGGGTTTCCTCCTCCATGTACCGCCGTCGAGCGGCATCGCCCGCGTACCTTACCAGCGAGTCGCCAATCGGGCGAGTGACGGTTCGGTGAAGTTCCGCGCGCTCCCGCGACTAGCCGGCGGAGCCCTCGAGGGAGCCGACGGCCTCCGTCGGGTCGGTCGCCGGGCGACCGGCGGAGGTGCGCTCGGTGAGGCCGCGCGGGGTCAGCCGACGCTGGACCAGCGAGAGCGCGAAGTCGACGCCGACCGCGAGGATCGTCACGAGGATCGCGCCGGCGAAGATCGACGGAGCGCCGGATCGGCCCTGGCTCATCCCGTCGATGATGAAGCGCCCGAGTCCGCCACCCGACAGGATCGCCCCGATGGTGGCGGTGGCGATGACCTGCAGGGTCGCCGTGCGAAAGCCGCCGACGATCACCGACGAGGCGATGGGCATCTCCGTCTGGGTCAGGATCTGGCGCTCGCGCAGGCCCATCCCGCGGGCCGCCTCGATGAGGTCGCGATCGACCGAGCGCAGCCCGGCGTAGGCGCCGACGAGGATCGGGGGGATGGCCAGCAACGTCATCGCCACGAGGATCGGCACGAAGTTGAGGCCCTGACGCGCCGAGTAGCCAAGGATCGGCGCGGCCGTGGCGGCCAGCGGCAGGACCATGACCATCACGGCGTATGAGGGAACGGCCCGCCCGATGTTGGCGATGTTGATGGCGAGGTTGGCGCCACGCCCGGTATGCCCGATGTACAGGCCGATCGGGAGGCCGACGGCGGTCGCCACGGCGATCGCCAGGCCGGAGACGACGAGGTGCTCGTACAGGCGCGTGGGGATGCCGCGCGCGCCCTCCCAGTTCGCCGGGTCCGTGAGGAACGCGATGACCTCGTTCATCCGGTGGCTCCGGCCCGGGCGTGGGCCCACGGCGTCACGAATCGCTCGATGCGGACGAAGAGCCCGTCCGCCAGGAACGCGAGGGCGACCGATAGGCCGGCGCCGAGGAGGTACTTCGTCGGGAAGAACGTCTGCAGCCCCTCGGTGATGAGCTGGCCGAGGCCGCCGAACGAGTTGCCCAGCACGGACACGATCGTCGCGAGCCCGATGATCGTCACGCTCGCGAGCCGCACGCCGGCGAAGATCAGCGGGACCGCCAGCGGCAGCTCCACACGGAGCAGGCGCTCACGGCGCGTGTAGCCCATCCCCTCGGCAGCCTCCAGCACGTCGGCCGGCACGGCGTGGAACCCGGCGACCATGTTGCGGACCAGGATGAGCAGCGTGTAGGTCGTCAGCGGGATGACGGCCGTCACGAGCGACAGGCCGGTGATGGGTCGCAGGATCGCGAAGGCGGCCAGGCTCGGGATCGTGTACAGGATGCCGGTTGTGACCGTGATCGGACCGTACACGCGTGGCTGGCGGACGGCCCACACGGCGAGCGCCAGCGAGAGGAGGAAGCCCAGGGTGAGCGGGATGATCGTCAGCTGGAGGTGCTGGAGGATCGCCTCGCCGATATCGTCGAGGTGCTCGAAGATCCAGGTGAAGTCGATCAGCGGCTTGCCCGGTTGCATCGGTCAGGCCTGCGGCGCCACGGGCTCGGCGACGGCCAGCTCCTCGGGGCTGGGGCCGGGAGCCTCCTCGGAGAAGTCCACGTCCGGGAACTGAAGCCCGTGCTCGCCGTCGCGCATCTTGGCGGCGATCGTGTCGATCGTGACGAGCCCCTGGAGCTTGCCGTTGCGGTCGACGACGATCCCGGTCTGGACGTCCGCATCGAGCATCATCGAGAGGGCGTCCTTGAGGGTCGTGCGCTTGTTGAGCTGGGGCGAGACGGGGTTGCCCATCGACTCCTGGAGGGCGCCCTCGTGGGGCAGGTCCGCCTGCGAGATCCAGCCCAGGGGCCGCTCGTCGGCGTCGAGCAGGAGCACGTAGTGCATCGGATCGGACTCGGCCTTGTGGCGGGCGTCCGCCGCGGCCTCCCCGACGCGGGCGGTGGTGGCGGACGTGAGCTCGATGTCCGACACGCGCAGCAGCGATAGGCGCTTCAGGCCACGGTCCTGGCCGACGAAGCGGGCGACGAACTCCGAGGCCGGCGCGGCCAGGATGTCCAGCGGCGGACCGAACTGGGCGAGGATGCCGCCCACCTGGAAGACCGCGACGAGGTCGCCCATCTTGATCGCCTCGTCGATGTCGTGGGTCACGAAGAGGATCGTCTTCGCGATGTCCTCCTGGAGGCGCAGGAACTCGTTCTGGAGGCGGTCGCGGACGATCGGGTCCACCGCGCCGAACGGCTCGTCCATCAGCATGATCGGGGGGTCCGCGGCGAGTGCCCTCGCGACACCCACGCGCTGGCGCTCGCCGCCGGAGAGTTGGCGCGGGTAGCGGTCGCGGTACTTCGCCGGATCCAGCCCGACGAGGCCGAGCAGCTCCTCGGCCCGCTCCCGCTGGCGCGCCTTCGGCCAGCCGAGCAGACGCGGCACGGTCGCGACGTTCTCGCCGATCGTCTGGTGGGGGAACAGGCCCACCTGCTGGATGACGTAGCCGATGCTGCGCCGGAGCTCGGTCAGCTCACGGCCGGCGGCGTCGACGCCGTCGATGAGGATCCGGCCGGACGTCGGCTCGATGAGCCGGTTGACCATCTTGAGCGACGTCGTCTTGCCGCAGCCCGATGGGCCGACGAGGATGCAGATCTTGCCCGCCGGCACCGTCAGCGACAGGTCGTTCACGGCCCCCGGGCCCTTCCTGCCGACGACCGCGTCGTATTGCTTCGTGACGTGGTCGAACTCGACGACGGCGGCCGGATGGGGCGACTGGTGGGCCATCGGGAAACATGTCCTCCAGCGTTGTCGCGAGACAGTACCCCATCGAACGGCCTGTGCGCGATACTGCGGACATGCCATCGGTTCCCGCTCGAATGGCGAGTTCGCCCCTCGGCCCCTCGCCGCGGATGCGGCCGTAGAGTGCGCATCACCGCCATCCGCCTCGACCGCCTGGTCGTGCCTCTGGACCCGCCCTTCCCGGCAGCGTGGGACCCGGTCCCCCGGACGACGTTCCCGGTGACGGTCGTGCGCGTGGAGACCGACGAGGGCGTGGTCGGCATCGGCTCGGGCGACACGATGGACGGCTTCGCGGCGTTCGAGCACCTGTTCATCGGCGAGGACCCGACCGCGATCGCCCGTCATGTCCGCTCGCTCGAGACGATCGACTTCCACGCCGGACGGTACTGGCCGCTCGAGGCCGCGCTGTGGGACATCGTCGGCCAGGTCGCGGGCCTGCCGGTCGCGACGCTGTTCGGCGGGGCGACCGACGGCATCCCGGCCTATGCCTCGTGCGGCATGCTCCTGCCGGCCGGCGAGCGCGCCGAATCCGCGCTGCGCCTCCGCGAGGAGGGCTTCGGGGCCCTGAAGATCCGTGTCGATCCCCGCCGGCTGGACGAGGGCCTGGCGGCCGTGACCGCGACGCGCGCCGCGGTCGGCGCCACCATGGCGATCATGGTCGACCTCAACCAGGGCTGGCGGATGGCGGGCGACACGTCGGTCTCGCTGGACCCGGCCGCCGCGCGTCGCGTGGCCTCCTGCCTCGCCGAGCTCGACGTCCTGTGGGTCGAGGAGCCGCTCGCCGGCACCGACCTGCGCGGGCTGGCCGGGCTGCGGTCCGCGGGCCTCGGCATCCGCATCGCCGGAGGCGAGATGACACGCACGTTCGCGGAGACCTTGGCCGCCCTGGACGCGGACGCCTTCGACGTCTACCAGCCCGATGTGGTCCTGGCGGGCGGGATGCTCCGGACGCGGACCGTCGGTGAGCTGGCCCTCGCGCGCAATCGATGGTTCACGCCCCACACCTGGACGAACGGCCTCGGGCTGCTGGCCAACCTGCACGTCGCGGCAGGCGTCGGCGGCGGCCCGTTCATCGAGTACCCGTACGACCCGCCCGGCTGGACCCCCGAGCGTCGCGACGCGTTCCTGGCCGAGCCCATCCGCCCCGACGCCGACGGCATCCTGCGCGTGCCGGCGCGACCCGGGCTGGGCGCCACGCTCGACGAGGCGGCGATGGCGCGGTACGCGGCATGAGCCCCGCATCGACGGCCACCCTTGCCGAGTGGCTGGAGCGCGCCGCAGCCGTCCGGCCACGGAGCGAGCTGTTCATCGACGGGCGGTTCGTCCAGGCTGCCTCGGGTCGCACCTTCGACGACATCACGGGCCGCGACGGCTCCGTCCTGGCCCAGGTCGCCGAGGGCGATGCGGAAGACGTGGACCGGGCGGTGGCCGCCGCGCGCGCCTCGTTCGACGACCGCCGCTGGGCGGACCAGAGCCCCGCGAACCGCAAGCGCGTGCTGCTCAAGCTCGCCGACCTCATACGGGGGAACCGAGACGAGCTCGCCCTGCTCGAATCGCTCGACGTCGGCAAGCCGATCCGGGACACCATGTCGGTCGACGTCCCGTCCGCGGCCAAGACGATCCAGTGGTACGCCGAGACGATCGACAAGGTGTACGGCGAGATCGGGCCGACCGGCCCCGACGCCCTCTCGCTCGTCACGCGCGAACCGATCGGCGTGGTCGCCGCGATCGTGCCCTGGAACTATCCGCTCATCATCACCGCCTGGAAGCTCGGCCCGGCCCTGGCGAGCGGCAACAGCGTGATCCTCAAGCCGGCCTCGCAGTCGCCGCTCACGGCCCTGCGTCTCGCCGAGCTGGCCGCCGAGGCCGGCCTGCCGGACGGCGTCCTCAACGTCGTCCCCGGTCCCGGGGCGGTGATCGGGGCGGCGCTGGCCCGGCATCCGCACGTCGACAAGATCGCGTTCACGGGTTCCACGGATGTCGGCAAGTCGCTGTTGCGCGCCGTCGGCGAGAGTGACGTCAAGGCGATCTCGCTCGAGCTCGGCGGAAAGAGCCCGCAGGTGGTGCTCGCGGACGTCGGCGACCTCGAGGCCGCGGCCTCGGCGATCGGGTCGGGGATCTTCTACAACAGCGGGCAGACCTGCAACGCGGGATCGCGGCTCGTCGTCCATCGCAGCGTCCGCGAGGAGCTGGTCGCGCGGATCGCCGAGATCGGCCGTCAGATGGCGCCGGGCGAGCCGCTCGATCCGGCGACGCAGCTCGGCTCCATCGTCGACGGGCGCCAGCTGGAGAAGGTGCTCGGCTACGTCGAGCTCGGGCGGCAGGAGGGCGCCACGGTCGTCGCCGGCGGCCAGCGGGTCCGCGAGGAGACCGGCGGCTTCTACATCACGCCGACGATCCTCGACGGCGTCTCGAACGACTGGCGCGTCGCGCGCGAGGAGATCTTCGGGCCGGTGCTGACCGTGACCGAGTTCGAGGATGAGGACGAGGCGCTGCGCATCGCCAACGACACGCCCTACGGGCTGGCTGCCGGCCTGTGGACCCGTGACGTCAACCGCGCCCACCGCCTGTCTCGCGCGATCCGGGCCGGCGTCGTGTGGGTGAACACCTTCGACTCCGCCGACATCACGGTCCCGTTCGGCGGCTTCAAGCAGTCGGGCTTCGGGCGCGACAAGGGGATGGCCGCGCTCGACGGCTACACCCAGCTCAAGACGACCTGGTTCGACTTGTCGGGCAGGTAGGGCGACCGTGACCGACGATCCGATCCAGCCCACCGGCGACCCGGCGATCGACGCGCTCCTGGCCGAGCGCGAGACCGGCGGCCCGGTTCGTCGACGGCGGACCGGCGGCCATGCGGCGGCCGGCGAGCGGAGCCTGCTGCCACCCCAGCGGCCGTGGGCGCAGCCGCGCATGCACTACGCCCCGACCGAGGTCGTCTCCGCCGACGAGCTGGAGTCGATCCACGTCGCGTCCCTGCGCGTGCTCGAGGAGCTGGGCATGGACTTCCTCGACCCGGACGCGCGGGCTCTGCTCAAGTCGGCCGGTGCCGACGTCCGCGAGGACGGCGAACGGGTGCGGTTCGACCGGGCCATGGTCGAGGAGCTGATCAAGACCGCGCCGTCCTCGTTCACGCTGCACTCGACCAATCCGGGGCATGCCCTCGAGATCGGTGGCGACTGGATGGCCTTCGGGTCGGTCGCGAGCGCGCCGAACGTCAATGACCTGGACCGCGGCCGGCGCGTCGGCAACCGAGCCGACTACCAGGACCTCATCCGCCTCTCGCAGATGCTCGACGTCATCCACTTCTTCGCCGGCTACCCGGTGGAGCCGATCGACATCCACCCCTCGATCCGCCACCTGCTGGCGATCCAGGACCTGCTGACGCTCGCCGACAAGCCGATCCACTGCTACTCGCTCGGCCGTCAGCGCAACGTCGACGCGATCGAGATGGTCCGGCTCGCGCGCGGCATCGACGAGGAGACCCTCGAGCGCGAGCCGTCGGTCTTCACCGTCATCAACTCGTCCTCGCCATTGCGCCTCGACACGCCGATGCTGCAGGGGATCCTCGAGATGTCGGCGCGCAACCAGGTCATCGTCATGACGCCGTTCACGCTGGCCGGGGCCATGGCGCCCGTGACGCTTGCCGGCGCCCTCGCCGAGCAGAACGCCGAGGCGCTGGCCGGGGTCGTGCTGACCCAGGTGGTGCGGGCCGGCGCGCCGGTGGCCTACGGCGGCTTCACGTCGAACGTCGACATGCAGTCGGGCGCCCCGGCCTTCGGCACACCCGAGTACATGAAGACCGCCATGGTCGGCGGCCAGCTGGCCCGTCGCTATGGGCTGCCCTATCGATCGTCGAACGTCTCGGCGGCGAACGCCGTCGATGCCCAGGCCGCCTACGAGTCGGTGTTCTCGCTGTGGGGCGCGATCATGGGCGGCGTCAACCTGCTGATGCACGGCGCCGGCTGGATGGAGGGCGGCCTCCACGCGGGGTTCGAGAAGGTCATCCTCGACGCCGAGCTCCTCGGGATGGTCGCCGCGTTCCTCGACCCTCTCGTGGTCGACGAGGACACGCTCGCCTACGAGGCCATGGTCGAGGTGGGGCCGGGCGGGCACTTCTTCGGCGCGCAGCACACGCAGTCGCGGTTCAAGACCGCGTTCCACAAGCCGATGCTCAGCGACTGGCGCAACTACGAGACCTGGGAGGAGGCCGGCTCGCCGGAGGCCGCGGGCAAGGCCAACCGGATCTGGAAGGAGCTGCTCGCCGCATACCAGCCGCCGCCGCTCGACCCCGCTCAGGCCGAGGCCCTCGAAGCCTTCGTCGCGCGCCGGATCGCCGAGGGCGGCGTCGCGACGGACTATTGAAAGGACCCGCGTGAAGTCATCGACCCAGGTCGTCGTCATCGGTGGCGGCGTCGTCGGCGCGAGCGTGCTCTACCACCTGACGAAGGCCGGCTGGACCGACGTCATGCTGCTGGAGCGGCGCGAGCTGACGGCCGGCTCCACGTGGCACGCGGCAGGCGGCATGCACACGCTCAACGGCGACCCCAACGTTGCGCGCCTCCAGCAGTACACGATCCAGCTGTACGAGGAGATCCAGCGGGTCTCGGGCCAGGACTGCTCCATCCACCTGCCGGGCGGCCTGATGCTGGCCGACACCGAGGTCCGGATGGACTGGCTGCGGATGGCCCAGGCGCGCGGGCGCTACCTCGGGATGGAGCTCGAGCTGATCAGCGCGAAGGAGGCGCAGGACGTCTTCCCGCTGCTCGACCCGCAGTATTTCGTCGGGGCGCTGTACGACCCGGTCGAGGGCCACGTCGACCCGACCGGCGTCACGCGCGCCTACGTGAAGTGCGCCCAGCAGCTGGGAGCCGAAGTCCACCAGCACACGCCGGTGGTCGGGCTCTCCCAGCGCCCGGACGGCACGTGGGATGTTCGCGTCGAGAGCGGCGACGTCATCCACGCCGAGCACGTCGTCAACGCCGGCGGGCTGTGGGCGCGCGAGGTCGGCCGTATGGTCGGCATCGAGCTGCCCGTCCTCGCGATGGAGCACATGTACCTCCTGACCGAGGACATGCCCGAGGTCGCGGCCCAGGTCGCTAAGACCGGTCACGAGATGCCGATGGCGCTCGACTTCGCCGGCGAGATCTACATCCGCCAGGAGGGCGGGGCGATGCTCCTTGGCACGTACGAGCAGGCGTGCGTGCCGTGGTCGCCGCGCGAGACGCCGTGGGACTTCGGGTCGCAGCTGCTCAAGCCGGACCTCGACCGGATCACGCCCGAGCTCTCGGTCGCGTTCAAGCACTACCCGGCGATGGGCACGATCGGCATCAAGCGCGTCGTCAACGGGCCGTTCACCTTCTCGCCGGACGGCAACCCGCTGGTCGGTCCGGTCCGCGGGCTGCGCGGCTACTGGGTCGCCTGCGGCGTCATGGCCGGGCTGTCGCAGGGCGGCGGCGTCGGGCTCGCGCTCGCGACCTGGATGACCGCCGGCGACCACGGCGACTCGGGCATGGACATCTGGGCGATGGATGTCGCCCGCTACGGCGACTACGCGACGCTCGGCTACACGAACGCCAAGGTCCAGGAGAACTACCGCCGCCGGTTCCGGATCACCTTCCCGAACGAGGAGCTGCCCGGCGCCCGGCCGCTGCTGACGACACCCATCCACGATCGGCTGACCGAGGCGAACGCGGTCTGGGGCGCCACGTCCGGGCTGGAGCACGCGCTGTGGTTCCAGAAGGCGGGCCTCGAGCCGAAGGAGGACGTGACGTTCCGGCGCTCGAACGCCTGGGAGTGCGTCGCCGAGGAGGTCCAAGCCGTCCGCGAGCGGGTCGGGATGACCGAGATCTCGAACTACGCGAAGTACCGGGTCACCGGCAACGGCGCTGAGGCGTGGCTGTCGTCGCTCCTCACGGCCCGGATGCCGGCGCCGGGCCGCATCACGCTGACGGCGATGCTCAACGACGCCGGCCGGATCGTGGGCGAGTTCACGGTGGCGCGCGCGACCGAGGCCGAGGAGTTCCACCTCTTCGGGTCGCTTCCGGCCGAGGTCCACCACTCGCGCTGGTTCCGTCACCACCTGCCGGCGGACGGGTCGGTGCGGTTCGAGGTGCTGGGGCTGGGGCTCGTCGGGCTGTCGGTCGCCGGCCCGCGATCGCGCGACGTCCTCGCGGCGGTCGCGCCGGACCTCGATCTCTCGACCGAGGCCTTCCCGTTCATGACGTTCCGGCGCGTCGATCTCGGCATGACCCCGGTCCACCTCGCCCGGATCAACTACGCGGGCGACCTCGGCTACGAGTTGTGGGTCGCGCCGGAGTACCAGCGCGAGCTGTTCGACTGGATCGTGGCCGCCGGCGAGCCGCACGGCCTGCGTCTGTTCGGCATGCGTGCGCTGATGTCGCTTCGCCTCGAGAAGAGCTACGGGACGTGGTTCCGCGAGTACCGCCCGATCTACACCCCTGCCGAAGGTGGCATCACCCGCTATCTCAAGCTCGACCACGACTTCATCGGTCGGGCCGCCCATGAAGCGGAGATGGCAGCCGGCGGACCGAAGCGGCGGCTGGTCGCGTTCGTCGTGGAGCCAGACCCGGACGACCCGGCCGATGTCATCGGCGACGAGCCGGTCTGGCACGAGGGCGCGGTCGTGGGCTGGGTCACGTCCGGCGGCTACGGCCACCACGTCAAGGAGTCGATCGCGCTGGGCTACGTGCCGAGCGAGCTGGCGACCCCGGATGGACCGGGAGACGGCCGTTTCGAGATCGAGATCATCGGGCGCCGGCGACCCGCCCGCCTGCAGCCCGAGCCCCTGTTCGACCCGCAGGGCCTGCGGATGCGCCAGTGACAGAACGTTCGAGCTCCGGCGCGGGGCTCGAGCTCTTCCGCGTCGATGGGGAGGCGTGTCTGGCCCGCACGGCGACTCGGTCGCCATCGCGATCCTGCGTGATGGCCAGGTTCCGGGTCACGGCGGAACGCTCTGCCTTGCCGGGGATTGCGGGAACTGCCTCGCAACGGTCGACGGCGTGGCATATGTCCGGACGTGTCAGGTCACCGCCCGAGCGGGCATGACGGTCGAGCGACACCCCCGCGATGCAAACCCGACACTGCCCGTCGACGAGACGCGGCCCGAGATCCTGGTCGAGCGTCGCCACGCACCGGTCGTCGTCATCGGTGGCGGCGACAGCGGCCGTGCAGCCGCTGCAGCCCGCGACGGCGCCCTGGTCCTCGACGCGGGCCTCGGCCAGGAGGTCGTCGCGGTCTACCCCGGACCGACCGTGATCGCCAGGACCTCTGCTGGCATGCTCCACGTCGAGGCGGACGAGATCGTCGTTGCAACCGGCGCCGCCGAGATCCAGCCTGTCTGCGCCGGGAACGGGCTCGCGGGGATCGTGACCGCACGCGCGGCGGAACGCCTCCACGAAGCCGGGGTGCCGCTTCCAGAGGCGATCGCCGTCGGGGCGCGTCCGACCGCGGTCCCGTGCCAGCTCGCTCCCGGACGCCTGGTGCGGTTCGAAGGCAAGGACGGGCGCGTGACGGCGGTCATCACGGTCGATGACGCCGGAACTGAACGGACGACGCCGTGCAGGACCGCGATCGTCGGACTCGGCCTGGCGCCGCGTGACCTGCTCGCCCGGATGGCTGGGGCGTCGGTCCCGACGACCGTCGTCGGTGATGCCGCCGCGGAGCATCCACTCCCTCCGCCACCCAGCGATCCCGCGGCGTTCATCTGTCGGTGCATGGACGTCGTCGTCGGCGACCTGGAGGAAGCCTGGTCGAAGGGCTACACCGAGCTCGAGCTGTTGAAGCGCGCGACGCTGGCCGGAATCGGGACGTGCCAGGGCGGCGCCTGCCTGCCGCACGTTCGCTCGTGGATCGCCGCCCGGACGGGTGATGTCCCCGACCCGTTCACGGCGCGGCCCGCGTCGCGGCAGATCACGCTCGGCGAGGCGGCCGCCGACACGTACACCGACGTCTTCCGGCGCACGCCGCTGCACGACGAGCACCTCGCCCTCGGGGCACAGATGGATCGATTCGGCGGCTGGTGGCGGCCGTGGCACTACGGCGACGCGGTCGCCGAGTACTGGGCCGTCCGCGAGCGGGTCTCGATCGGCGACGTGAGCACGCTCGGCAAGCTCGTCGTCTCCGGCCCGGACGTGGTCGAGCTGCTGGAGCGCCTGTACCCGTGCCATGTCGCCGACATCAAGCCGGGGCGCTCGCGATACGCGCTCCTGCTCAACGAGCGCGGCCACGTCATGGACGACGGCATGATCCTGCGCGAATCGGAGACGCGCTTCGTCCTCTCGTTCACGTCGGGCGGCGCCGCCAACGCCGAGATGTGGATCCGCGACTGGATCGACACGTGGGGCCTCCGCGTCCACGTCCTGGACCGGACGATGTCGCTCGCCGCGATCAACGTCACCGGGCCGCAGGCCAAGACGCTCCTGGAGCGGCTCGGCCTTGCCGATCCGCCGCGGTTCCTGGGGCACGTCCATGCGGACGTCGCCGGCGTCCCGTGCCACGTCATGCGCCTCTCGTTCACCGGCGAGGCGGCGTGGGAGCTGCATCACCCGGTGGACCGGTGCGTGGAGCTGTGGCAGGCGTTGATGACGGCCGGCAGGGACCTCGGGATCCTGCCGCATGGATTGCAGGCCCTCTTCGGCCTCCGACTCGAGAAGGGCCACGTCATCGTCGGGATGGACACCGAGCTCGACACGACGCCCCGGCGCCTCGGCATGGACTGGGCCGTGCGCATGGAGAAGCCGCGATTCATCGGCCGGGCCGCGCTCGCCCGGACGGCCGCGCTCCCGGACCACCGGCGGTTGTTCGGGTTCACGATGCCCGGCCCGGCGCCGATCGAGGGGTCGCCGATCACGGCCGACGGCGACATCGTCGGGCACGTGTCGGGGAGCTGGACGTCCCCGCTGCTCGGCCGTGCGGTGATGCTCGGCTGGCAGAAGCGGCCGCCGTTCGCGGACCGCGTCGTCATCGACGGCCGCGAGGCGGTCGTCACTCCCGCCCCGTTCTACGACCCGGATGGGCACCGTGCTCGCGGCTGAGCCCCTGACCTGCCAGCGCGTCGTGGCGGACCCGGCGGCGATCGATGCGCTGACCGCGGCCCTTCCGGCACAGGTCTCGGTGGTGCGGTTCGCCCCGGACGAGGCGCTGATCATCGGCGCGGCGTCGATCCAGCTCGACGACCCGCACGCGATCGTCGTCGACGAAGCGGGGTTCGTTGGGGTCACGGTCGATCCGGAGGTCCTCTCCCGCCACACCGAGTGGCCGGTGCCCCGCGAGCCCGGCTCCTTCGCCCAGGGCGCCATCGCCGGCGTGCCGGCGAAGCTCGCATCCACCAGCGACGGTCACGCGCTGGTGATCGTGCATGCCGCGTACGCCGACGAGCTCCTCGAGCGCCTCCGATGAGCGTGTACACGGACACGCTGCCGCCGATCCGCTGGCCGGACGACGCCCCGAAGTCGAGCTACGACGTGGTGATCATCGGCGGCGGCGGTCACGGCCTCTCGACCGCGTACAACCTCGCGACGCGCCACGGCATCAGCAACGTCGCCGTCCTCGAGGCCGATTACATCGCGAGCGGCAACACCGGCCGCAACACGACGATCATCCGCGCCAACTACGGGCTGCCCGAGGCGATCCGCTTCTACCAGCACTCGCTCGAGCTGTACCAGGGGCTCGAGGCGGAGACCGGCGCCGCCATCCTCCACCAGACCAAGGGGATCGTCTGGCTGGCCCACACGGAGATGGCGATGCGAACCGAGCGTGCCCGCTGCGCCATGAACCAGGCCTGCGGCGCCAAGACGTTCATGCGCACGCCGACCGAGCTCAAGGAGCTCATCCCCCAGCTCGACCTGACGGGCGGCGGCCGGTATCCGGTGCTCGGCGGCTCGCATCACGTCGAAGGGGCGACCGCGCGCCACGACCGCGTCGCCTGGGCGTACGCGAGCGGGGCTGCGCGGCGCGGCGTCGACCTCTTCCAGCACACGGCGGTCACGGCGATGCGCTTCGACGGCGACCGGGTCGTCGGAGTCGAGACCACCCGTGGGCCGATCGCGGCCGGGCTCGTCCTGTCGGCCGTCGGCGGCCGGGTGACGCAGGTCGCGGCGATGGCCGGCGTCCGGCTCCCGGTGCGGACCCACCCGCTCCACGCGTTCGTCACCAACGACTACGCCCAGGGCTTCCCGATGATCCTCGCCAGCACGGAGCTCGCCTGCTACGTCTCGCAGACGGAGCGCGGCCAGATGCTCATCGGCGCCGAGTTCGACACGCAGCCGTCGTACTCGCGTCTCTCGTCGTACACCGCGCTGCGGAGCTACACCTACAAGATCACGCGGCTGCTGCCGTTCCTGCGCTCGATGCGGATCCTGCGAACGTGGGCCGGCATCTGCGACATCTCGGTCGACTTCTCGCCGATCATGGGCGCGACCGGCGTGGACGGATTCCTGATCACGACCGGGTGGGGGACCTGGGGCTTCAAGGCGATCCCCGCCGGCGGCGAGGCGATGGCCGAGCTGATCGCCACCGGCCGGACGCCGGCCTTGATCGCGCCATTCGCGCTCGATCGCTTCGAACGCGATCACGTCCTGGCCGACCAGGGCTCGGCGGGGACGCGCTGATGCACTGGCTGGACTGTCCGCGCTGCGGCCGACGGCCCCTCGACGAGTTTTCGTTCGGCGGCGAGCGACGGTCCGTCCCCGACGCGATCACCGACCCGGACGCCCGCGACTTCGACGAGGTCTGGATCTTCGAGAACCCCGACGGCATCGTCACCGAGCGCTGGTTCCACAGCGCCGGGTGTCGCCGATGGCTGACCGTCCGGCGCGACACGAGCATCGACCACGTCGTGGCGGTCGATCCGTGAGCCCGCTCGCCGACAACGCGTTCGACCTTCGCCTGAGTGACCGCGTGCGGTTCGGAACCGGCGCCATCGAGGGCCTGCCCGGACTCGTCCGCGAGATCGGCGCCGGCCGTGCCTTCGTCGTGACGGACCCGGGCGTCCAGGCCTCGGGCGTCGTTGCCCGGGTCGTGGAGGTGCTCGAGGCGGACGGCATCGAGACCGGCGTGTTCGACGAGGTCGAGCCGAACCCGGGCGCCTCGACCGTCGAGCGCGGCGCCGCCGCGCTGCGGGCATTCGGGACGGCGGACGTGGCGGTCGTCCCGGTCGGCGGCGGCTCCGCGATGGACACGGCCAAGGCGCTCTCGCTGCTGGCGATGAACGAGGTGTCGGTCTGGGACCTGGGCTACGACGATCCTGCGCTCGTGCCCGGACGCCCGATCGTGGCGGTCCCGACGACGGCCGGCACCGGCGCCGAGACGAACTCGTACGGCGTCATCACCGACGAGGCGGCCGGGCGCAAGGCCTACATCGGCCACCCGAGCCTGCTGCCGGCGGCGACGATCCTCGACCCCGTCCTGACCCTCGGGCTGCCGCCCGCGGCGACGGCATCGACCGGCATCGATGCGCTGACCCACGCCCTCGAGTCGCTGCTCTCCGCGAACCCGAACCCGTTCGCCGAGGCGCTGGCGCTGGCCGTCATCCGCACGGTCGCGGAGTGGCTGCCGAGGGCGGTCGACGACGGTTCGGACCTCGAGGCACGCTCGCAGATGCTCCTCGCGTCGCACCTCGCGGGCGTCGGCCAGGCGAGCGGCACGGGCGTCGGCCTGGTGCACGCGCTCGGCCACGCACTCGGGACGCGTGGCCGCCTGGCGCACGGCACGGCACTCGCGACGATCCTGCCCGAGGTCCTCGCGTTCTACGGGGAGGTCCGCGACCGCGAGCTCGGGCTGGTCGCGGTCGGACTCGGCGTGCGCGTCCCGGGCGCCACGGACGCCGACGCGCGGATCGCCGCGATCACGGCGATCGAGGCGCTCTGCGGCCGCGTCGGTCAAAGGCGGACGCTGCGTGACCTTGGGGTGGACCCGGCCCTCATCGACGAGCTCGCCGCCGACGCCCTTGCCGACGCGGCCCTCCGGAACGCGCCACGCCAGCCGACCGCCCGCGAGGCGGCGCGGATCCTGGAGTCCGTTGCCGGCTGACCGGCTCGGCGACTCCCTCAGCCCTTCTCGACGAGGGGCTTGACCTCCCCGATGAAGCGCTCGAGCGTCTCGACGTCGTACGGCGCGGGCTGCTCGGAGATGACGGTCTTGAAGCCGAGCTCGACGTACGGCCGCAGCCGGTCGGCCAGCTGCTCCGGCGTCCCGTTCCAGAACGTGTCGTCGTCCTCGACGTCGGAGAGCGGCGTCCGGTTGTGGGCGATGGCCTCCTTCTAGACGCGGACGGCCTCGGCTTCGGTGTCGCGGATCGTCACCTTGACGCCGAGCGTGAACTCGATCTCGTCGATGTCCGGCCCACCGCGTCGCAATGGCCCTTGAGGACCTCGACCTTGTGGGCCATGAACGGGACCGGGCCCATGGCGTTCCACATGTCGGCGTACTTGGCGACGGTCCGGAGCGTCTTCTTCTCGCCCGAGCCGCCGATCATGATCGGCAGGCGCTTCTGGAGCGGCAGCGGGGCGTGGACCAGGTCGTCGAAGGCGTATCGGCCGCCGGGCTCGGACGTCACGTGCTGACCGTCGAGAAGGCCACGCATCGCCCCGACAGACTCGTCGAGCCAGTCCAGGCGCTGGCCGAAGCCCGTCCCGAACTCGATCCCGTGGGCCCGATGCTCGGGCTCCATCCACGCGCCGCCGATGCCCAGGATCGCCCGGCCGCCGCTGATGTGGTCGAGGGTCGCCGCGGTCTTGGCCACGATCCCTGGGTTGCGGAACGTGTTGGCGCCGACGAGCAGCCCGAGGCGGGTCCGCTCGGTCTCCGGCGCCCACGCGGCGAGCGTCGACCAGCCCTCGAAGATCGGCTGGTAGGGGTCGCCGAAGATCGCATAGAGGTGGTCCCACGCCCAGAGGTGGTCGTAGCCGAGGCGATCGACCAACTTGGCCGCATCCCGGTATTCAGGCCAGGAGGTCGCCTGGTTCCAGAGCAGGATGCCGAGTTTCAGGTCAGTCATGGGACGGGGGCCTCCGGGGTTGCCGTTGGGGAGGCCCCGTAGTCTACGGTCGCGGGCAGGTCACGGCAGGCTCGCGACGTCTGCCTCGATGAGGGTCCGGTCCTCGGGATCCGCGATCAGCCGCGAGCGCGGCGAGCGCCTTCGCCTTCCACTCGGCCGTCCCGGCGCCGTCGCCGGCGACGTGGCACGCGCGGGCCATCGCCTCGTAGGCTGCGGGCAGGTCCCAGTCCTCGCGGTTCGGGTCGGCCTCGGCCAGCTCGACGCACCGCCGAGCGTGCCAGAGCGCGGGCTCGGCCCGTCCGAGGACCGAGTACACGCGGGCGCACTGCCACTCCCCGCGGGCGAGGTGGACGTCGTCGCTGACCTCGCCCCAGTGGTACCGCGAGGCGTGGGCTGAGTGGATCATCTCGTCGTCCTGGAGGCCGTGCGCGGGTTGGTCTCGAGCAGCGTCCAGGTGTGGTTGAAGAGGCCGGCCGCGAGCGCGCGGCGGGTCGCCTGGTCCAGCTCCGGCGGACCGGGTGGCTTCGTCACGATGGGCTCCTTCCGTTCGACGACGCCCCGCACGTGGTGCAGGACGCGCTGGAGGCGATAGGTCCGCGCCTCGATCCTGGCGCGATGGGCGTCGAGCCGCCGCGCCCGCTCGGCCGGGTCGTCCGCGGCGAGCACGTCGCGGATCTCCTCGAGCGGGACCTCCAGCTCGCGGAGGCGCGCGATCGTCCGCGCATCCTCGAGCTGGCTCGTCCGGTAGCGCCGGTAGCCGCGTGGACCCGTCGGTCTCGGCCGGCCGCAGCAGGTCGAGCTCGTCGTAGTGCCGCAGCGCGCCGACGCTCAGCCCGGCGAGCCGGGCGAACCGTCCGATGGGCAACAGGTCGTCCATGGCGCTCATCGTGGACCCTCGGGCTACCCGAGAGTCAAGCCCCTCGTCGACGGTCAGGCGCTGGTCGAGCTCGCGGTCGATGGCGCGCAGGATGAAGCGCGACGGCCTCGGCGCTCTTGCCGCCGAGCTTCTGGCCCTCGTCCTGCTCGAGCGCCTGATGAGGTCGGCGAGGAACAGGTCCAGCGAGGCGGTCCGCTCCAGGTCGCCGGCGGCGAAGGCCGCCTCCAGGCGCGCGACCGCGGCCCGGGCGTTGTCGACGGCGTGGCCCTTGGCGACGATCAGCTCCCGGACGTCGGCCCTGGCCGCGTCAGCGGCGGCGGTTTCGGTCGTCATCGCAGGCGTTCGAGTGCGCGGCGCAGGCGATCGGTCGTCGCCGGACCCGCCGGCCACCGCCGCGCGGAACGGCTCGGCCGGCGTCGTCTCCATGCGGGTCCGTCTGCGCGGCTCCGAGCGCCGCGGCCGCGGCCTGGCGCTTGCGCCAGTCGGACTCGAGGACGCTCATCGCCAGCTCGTCCCACCAGCGGCCGTCGCGCCAGATGGACTCGCGCGCGCGGCCCTCGATGACGAACCCGCAGCGCTTGTACGCGCGGACGGCCCGCTCGTTGAACTCGAACACGAAGAGCGCGATCCGGTGCAGGCCCATGCGCCCCGAAGGCGTGGTCGAGCATCAGCTGCGTGGCCTCGGTCCCGTAGCCCTTGCCCCACGCGTCCGACTCGCCGATCGTGATGTGGTAGAGCGCCGAGCCGTTGTCCGCGTCGAGCTGGCTGAACGCGCACGTGCCGATCAGCCGGTCCGTGGCTCGGACGTGGACCGCCATCGCCAGCGCCTCCGGACCCGACGACCCGCGCGGTGAAGAACCGCTCGATCTCCTCGGTCCGCATCGGGGCTTTCCTGGTAGCGCGCCAGGCGGGCGATCTCGCGGTCGGCGTACCAGCGCCGGAAGGCCGCCAGGTTCTCGGGCACGTGGCGGCGCAGGACCACCTGGGAGCCGGTGATCGACTCCGGGAACCACGTCCGATCAGCCATCGCCCGGCACGGTATACCATCCCCGGATGCGCCGCTGGAGCGAGCTGGCGGAGCGCCTCGCGGCGACCACCCGGACCTCCGAGAAGACCGCCCTGCTCGCCGACTACCTCCGCACCCTGACGCCCGACGAGCTGCCGATCGCGGCCGTCTTCCTGACCGGCCGGCCGTTCCCGGAGGCCGACCAGCGTGCCGCCGGCCTCGGCTGGTCGGCGATCGCCACGACCGTCGCCGAGGTCGCCGGCGTCGACCGCGTCGCGCCTCGGCGAGGCCTACGACCGGCACTCCGACCTGGGCCTCGCGGTCGCCGACGTCCTGACCGGGGCCGGCCACGAGCCGACCGGCCACGCCGCCCGACGCTGCCCGAGGTGGCGGCCGCGTTCGAGGCGATCGAGGCCGCGTCGGGCCCGGCCCGCAAGTCCGCCATCCTCGCGGCGCTGCTCGCCCGCTCGGATCCGCTGACGGCCAAGTACATCGTCAAGGTGCTCGGCGGCGAGCTCCGGATCGGCCTGCGCGAGGGCCTGCTCGAGGCGGCGATCGCCAAGGCGTTCGACCGCTCGCTCGACGACGTCAAGTGGGCCGGGATGCTGACCGGCGACATCGGCCGGCTGGCGACGCTCGCGCGCGACGACCAGCTCGACGCACGCCGAGATGACCCTGTTCCACCCGCTCAAGTTCATGCTCGCCTCGCCGGCCGAGGACGCCGCCGAGATCGTCCGCCGGCTCGGGCCCGAGGTCTGGGTCGAGGACAAGTACGACGGCATCCGCGCCCAGCTCCACAAGCGAGGGCGCGGACGTCCGGCTCTTCTCGCGCGACCTGCACGACGTGACGCGGGCAGTTCCCCGAGGTCGTCGAGCCGCGGCGGAGGCGCTCGCCTGGGACGGGATCCTCGACGGCGAGATCCTGGCCTGGAAGGACGGGGCCGTGCTGCCGTTCGTCGCGCTCCAGACCCGGCTCGGACGCAAGGCGCCGTCGGCGGCGATCCAGGCCCAGGTCCCGGTCATCTTCGTGGCGTTCGACGCCCTGGCGCTCGGCGCCGGGCGGCGGCGTGGCCGTCGAGCCGCTGCTGCGCGTGCCGCTCGCGGAGCGCCGGCGCCGGCTCGATGCGCATCGACCTGCCGCCGGTCGACGCGGGCGGGCGGTTCGCGCGCTCGAACCTCTCGGTCGCCGCCGACGCCGACGCGCTCGAGGCGGCCTTCCTCGCCGCCCGGGCGCGGCGCAACGAGGGCCTGATGGTCAAGGACCCGGCCAGCGGCTACTCGCCCGGCCGGCGCGGCCTGGGCTGGCTGAAGATGAAGAAGGCGCTGGCGACCATCGATTGCGTCGTGGTCGGCGTCGAGGTCGGCCACGGCAAGCGCCACGGCGTCCTGAGCGACTACACGTTCGCCGTCCGCGACACCGAGAACGACCGCCTCGTGACGATCGGCAAGGCGTACAGCGGGCTGACCGACGCCGAGATCGCCGAGATGACCCGCTGGTTCGAGGCGCACACCGTCGCCCAGTTCGGGCGCTATCGCCAGGTCGAGCCGACGGTCGTGGTCGAGATCGGCGTTCGACGTCATCCTGCGCGTCGAACCGCCACAAGTCGGGGTTCAGCCTGCGCTTCCCGCGCATCGTCCATCTGCGGCCGGACAAGTCGCCCGACGAGATCGACACGATCGAGACCGTGACCGCGCTGTACGAGGGACTCCAGGAGGGCGCCGAGCACCTGGTGACCGCGGGCGCCAGGATCGAGCCCCCGGCGTCGGGCTGACCTCGCCGCGGGCGGCCGGGGAGCGTATCGTCTGCGCATGTTCGACAGGCACGGCGGGCGCCGGGTCCGCCGTCGTCCTGACCCTGTACACGGACTCATTCGTCATCAAGGGCAGCCTGGAGACGCGCCAGCGTCGCGATCACCGACATGCTCAACCTCGCCGAGGACCCGTTCATCGTCCTCGCCGACGTGACGTTCGACGAGTTCGGGACCAGCGGGCGAGAAGGTCCGCGCCGCCTACGCCCAGGTCAATCTCGGCTCGATCCTGTTCGCCGTCGCCGACACGCCGGCCGAGCCGGCGCCCGAGCTGCGCACCTACAAGATCGAGCAGCGCGCGATCGTGTCGATCGCCGCCGTTCAAGGTCACCGGCCACATCCACCTGCTCGCCGAGCGAAGCCTGCGCGATCGCCCTGACCGAGCTGACCGGCACGTTCCTGCCGGTGACCGAGGCGACCTACTGGTCGGACTCGCTCGGCGAGCCGCGGACGACGGCCGCCATGGTCGCGATCAACCGATCGCTGGCCCAGATCGTGGCGCCGCACGAGGAGGTCGACCCGTGGGCCGGCCTCGACCGGCTCGCGACGGCGTCGAGGGCTCGGCCGCCGATCCGACGCGCGGCCGGGCCGGCGCCGTCATCGGCCTGGCCCGAGGACTCGCCATCGGCCCCGTCGAGCTCGTCGGTCTGGCCCGAGGGCGACCGGCCTGGCCCGAGGCGGATCGCCCGACCGAGCGCCTAGCGATCGACCGGCAGGTCCAGCCGGTCGCCCCACTCCGCCCAGCCGCCGTCGTAGACCGCGACGTCCTCGTGGCCCAGCAGCGTCAGCACGAACGCGAGCTTGGCGGCCGCGACCCCGGAGCCGTCGTAGCAGACCATCCGCCGGCCGCGGCTGACGTTGTAGCCGTGGAGCTGGGCGCGCAGCTCACCGCCGTCGCGCAGCCGCTGGCCGCCCGGCTCGCTCGTCGCCCCGACGGGCACGTTGAGCGCGCCCGGGATGTGGCCGAGCCGCTTGGCGTTGCCCTCGAAGCCCGCGGTACTCGGCGGCGGCCCGCGCGTCGACCAGCGTCACGTCGGGCGATCCGAGGAGGCCCCGGACGTCGGCCGTCGTCAGCCGCATCCGGTTCGGGCCGCGGAGCGTCAGCGATGCCGGCGGCCGGGGTCGACCTCGGCGTTCGAGACCGGCCGGCCCTCCTTGACCCATTCGGGGAAGCCGCCATCGAGGATCCGCACCGACTCGACGCCGTACGTCCGCAGGCTCCACCAGACGCGGGACGCGAACAGGCTCTGGCTGTCGTCATAGACCACGACCGTCGTCCCGTCGCCGATGCCGAGCCGCGCGGCCACGGCCGCCATCCGGTCCGGACCGACGAGCAGGAGCGAATCGCGCGATCGTCGGCTTCGATGAGGTCGGTCCGCCAGTCGAGGTGGACGGCGCCCGGGATGTGGCCGCGTCGCGTAGACCGTCGGGCCCGTGCCGTCGGGTCGCCACCGCGCGTCGACGATCGCGGAGCCCGGCCGGCCGAGTCGTTCGGCCAGCCAGTCCGTGGTGGCGAGGTGCTCGGGTCGGGCCAGGCCACTCATCGTCGGTATCATACGGCCGTGGTCGCCCCGTTCTCGCCCGAGCCGGAGCGGCTGGCGGCCGTGCGCGACGGCGCTCCCGTCGCTGGGCGCCGGGATCTACCTCAACACCGGGTCCGTCGGGCCGATCCCGGCCGAGATCGGCGGCCGCGATGGCCGGACTTCGCGGCGTGGGAGCTGACGACGGGTCGCGCCCACGTCGACGCTGGGCGGAGGCCTGCAGCGCATGGCCGAGGCGCGCGCCTCGGTGGCGGCGGTCCTGACGACGGACCCAGCGGCGATCGCGCTGACCCACTCGACCACCGACGGCATGAACGCGATCGCGGCGGCGATCGACTGGCGGCCCGGCGACCGCGTCGTCACGACGCGCCTCGAGCACCCCGGCGCGCTCGGGCCCGCTCTACGCGCTGCGCGACGCCGCGGGATCGAGGTCGACCTTCGTCGACATCGGCGATGGCGGCGACGACGCGCGGACGCTCGCGGCGGTCGAGGCCGCCATGACGCCGCGGACGCGGCTCGTGGTCGCCTCGCACGTGCGTGGACGACCGGGGCCGTGCTGCCGATCGCGGCGATGGCCGAGATCGCCCACGCCAGCGGGCGCGCTCATCGTCGTCGACGGCGCGCAGAGCGCCGGCGCGATCCAGGTCGACTTCGAGGCGACCGGGCGCGACGCCTACGCGATCGCCGGCCCAGAAGTGGCTGCTCGGCCCCGAGGGGATGGGCGCGCTCGCCGTCGCGCCCGAGCTCGCCGAGCGGCTGCAGCCCGGCGTTCGCGCGGCTGCGCTGAGCTTCGAGACGGTCGACGCGCTCGGCACGGCCGAGTTGCAGCCCGACGCGCGTCGGTTCGAGTGGGCGACCTTCCACCGCCCGTCGGTCGTCGGCATGGCCCGCTCGATCGCGTGGCTGTCGATGTACGTCGGGCTCGACTGGGTCTACGCGCGGGGGACGGCGACGGCCCGCCGGCGGCCGAGCGGCTCGCCGGCGATCCCGGGCGTGACGTGCTGACGCCGACCCACCAGATGGCGACGCTCGTGACGTTCCGGATCGCGGGCTGGACCGCCGCGGCGGCCCTGGCCGAGCTCGGCGCGCGGGTCGTTCGCGATCGCCCGACCGATCGACGCGCTCGACGCCCTGCGGATCAGCGTCGGGCTTCTTCACCTCCGAGGAGGAGCTGGAGCGGTTCGCCGAGGCGGTCGCCTGCTCGCCGGCCACACGCCGGAGACCCTGCCGCCCCGCCGGACGCTGGCGATCCTCGGTGGCTGATGAGCTCGGCGGGGCCAGGCGACCCCCGGGCGACGCCGGTCCGCCGGCGCGTCGTGGGCCGAGATCCGCTGGCGCCAGTTCCGCCGCGCGCCGCGGCCGGTCGTGCGGGCCGTGGCGGCCAGCCTGGGCGTGGCGATCGTGCTCGCGATCGCCTACCTCGTCTACGACGTCGCGCTGAGCCGCGGCGCGGCGCTGCCCGGCGGCGACCTGCGCGCGCTCGCGATCGCCGTCTACGTCGGTGGCGGTGCTCGTCGTCGGGACCGTGCTGACGTATCTCGTCGTGCCGCAGCCGACCGGGTCGGGGACCGTGGCCGGCGGATCGGCCTGGAGCGCCGCGCTCGGATTCTTCGCCGCCGTGCCGATCGCCTACCTCGTGATGGTGGTCGCCATGCAGGTGATCCGGCCCGCTCCTCGGTTGACGACGGGGCACCGCAACCGCCGCCGCATCGGCGAAGGACTGGACAGCACCGGTACCATCCTCCGGTAGCCATGGTGGCCATCAGGGCCGATGGTCGGGTATCCGATCACCGACCGCAGCACGTCCTCGTCGAGGTCCGCGTTTGTCCGTCGACGAGCAGACACGTCGCGCTTCCCAAGCTCTACGGAGCGCCGGCCTACGCGCGCCCGTTGCCGATCGTCGATCCGACGCCGCGCCCGTTCGACCGCGACGAGCTGCCGATCGAGGCGGCCATGACCGACGAGGAGCGAGACTTCGCCGAGGAGATGCCGGCGCGCGCCTACGGCCCGGGGCCGCAGCGAGCGCAGATGCAGATGCCGTCCAGGCGGGCGGTTCTGCGATCGGTGCGCGCCCGTTCGGCCTGCGGAAGATCGCCGGACGCCTCAGACGGGCGCCTGACCGGATCCAGCACCAGGCCGACGCCGGGTGTAGCATCGCGGCGGGGGAGTAGCTCAATCGGTCAGAGCGGCGGGCTTATATCCCGCTGGTTCCAGGTTCGAGTCCTGGCTCCCCTACCAACGACCGAGCGCGGCGCGTCAGGCGCGCGGCTTGACCAGCTTCACGAGCCGCGCGCAGGCGCGCCTCGCTCAGGCTGCGCTGGCGGGGCAGCGACTCGAGCCAGGCCGGCAGCTGTTCGACGGTGATGAGCGCGCAACCGGGCGCCCGGCGACCGTCGGCCGGCTGGCCGATCGCGCGGCGTGGACCCGGACGACGAAGTCCTGGTCGTTCTGGCCGAGCCAGCGGCGGACGCGATCGGCGTCCTCGCATGGCCCGTCGAGGTCGTCCGCGATCGACGACCTTGGTCTCGTGTGCCGCGCGAGCCGAAGGCCCCAGCGAGCAGCGTCGGGCCGGGACGCCCGTCGTCGAGGATCAGCCCCGCGCGAGGGCGATGTCGTCGGGCAGGACCCGCGACGAGTCGGTCGCCGCGACCGTGCCAGGCGCGTCGGATCGCCGCGAAGCGTCCGGGCGAGTCGGTTCGTGCCGACCACGACGAACGAGCGGGCACCGCGAGCGCGAGCGCGAGCATCGGCAAGCCGGGCTCAGCCGGTCCCGCGCCGGGGCGACGCGGCCGCGATGGCCGAAGGATCGGCGTGCTCCATGCCACGTAGGCGAGCCAGAGGCCGCCGATCACCAGCAGGGTACCGATGAGGGTGCCGCCCATGACGGATCCCGGCCGCTCCGGTTCGGAACGGCCGTGGTGGTGAGATGCATGGCGAGATGGTGCGCGCGGCCATCCGCGGTGCGTATGCCCCAAGCGGGGTAACGCGGTGGGCCTGTCGGCCCACCGACCCCACCGCACCGCCCCGGACCGCACACGTCGTTGACAGGACGCACCGGCGTCGCCAGGGCGGTGGTGCGCTCGCCCGGTGGTCCGGCCCGACCCGGACCCCCGTACCATTGCCCGACCCCCCCGCGCACGACCATCCTCGGGCCGGCACGACTGTGCCCTGTTGGAGGCAAGCCACGGCGGTGGGGCAACGAGTGCGATCTGGACGCGCGACCTGGGGTCGTTCGGCGCGCTCCTGGCCGCCGTCGGCTCTCCTCGCCGTCGCGGCCCCGGTCCTCGCGGCCGGCCCGGTCCTCTTCGATCCGGTCGTCGACCCGCGGCGGGCACGCCGACGACCGACTTCACCTCCACGTCACCTATGCGGACCCCTCCGGCGAGGGCGGCCCCTACGTCTGGGTCACGATCGGCGGGCAGCACCATCGCATCGCCGGGTCGACGGGGGCCACCATTGGGGACCGGTGTCGGCTACCATATCGGTGGACGGGACACTGCCGGTCGGGACGCACGCGGTCACATTCCAGGCCGAGAACCACGACCACGGGTCGTGACCTCGCGGCGGGCACCGTCACGGTCGCGGCCCCGGCCACGCCGACCCCCAAGCCGACCCCGACCCCGGTCGCGGACACCGACGGCGAAGCCCAAGCCGACCCCGACGCCCGACCGACCGAAGCCGACGCCGAAGCCGACCGCAAGCCGACCCCGAAGCCCGAGCCGCGCGCCCGCACGACGCCGAAGCCGACGCCCAAGCCCAAGCCCAAGCCCGCGGCCAAGCCCGATCCGAAGCCGCTCCGACCGAGGCGCCGGCGGCCGAGCCGCCGGCACGACCGAGGCGCCGGCCGAGACGGCGGCCCCGACGCCCACGCCGTCCGACGTCGCCGGTCGTCGTGGCCGTCGTCGACCCGGATCGCGGCCGGCGGTGGCGATGGCGGTGGCGGCGGTCCGATCCGAGCGGGGCCGGGGGCGGCGACGGCGGCGACACGGTGGCGGCCCCACCTGGGGTCCGCTCACGAGCGCCTTCGCGGCGCTGGGCCTCGATCTGCTCGACCTGCCCGCGCTCCCGTTGGTCCCGACGGTCGTCACGACCACCGGGGTCGCGGCCGCCTCGATGGCGATGGGGCTGTTCGGCCGCCGCCGCCGCGAGGAAGACGAGCCTGAGCCCGACGGCGTGCTGGCGGCCCAGGCCGCGCAAGGCGTGGGCATCGGAGGCCGGTCGTCGGCGGACGGCGGCAACGGCGTGGATCCCGACGCAGGATGCCGACGACGCCGACGGTCCCGAGGACACGGACGGAGCTCGACTCGACGCCGAGGGCGATGCCACGCTGGCGTCGACCATCGCTGCTGCAGGCCCGCAAGGCGGACCCGTTGCGCGACCGAGCCGGTGGCGCCGCGGCTCTCCTTCGATCGGGGTTCTGCGGGGCGCTGGCCGGGAACGAGCGACGACTCGTCCGCTACACGGTGGTCCGCCTGCTCGACGCGCCCGACGAGCTCCGCGGCAGCGAGATCGGCATCCTCGGCGACGGCGACGAGGTCGAGCTGCTCGAGACGCCAGGGTGTGTACTGGCTGGTCGGCTGCCCGGACGGCGGTCGCGGCTGGATCCACAAGATGACGCTCGGGCGACGGTCGGCGGCGCGGCGTCGCCCGACGCGCCGTCCGCCACGCTGCCGATCGCGGCCGAGACCTGGACGATGGGCGATCGACGTCGACGACGACGTCCTCGCCGCCTACCTCGCGTCGCGTCAGCGCGAGCGACTGAGGCGGCGTCGGCTCGCGCCGCAGCACCAGGATGTGCTGGTGGGCGATGTTCGGGACGAACGCCCGCGGGTAGCCGTACGGCCGCAGCCGCGTGCCGGCCTGGTACCAGATGAGATCGCCCTTGGGGACGAGGCCCGCGGCCGTCGCGCGCGCCGCGAGGTCCGCGCCGGTGAACAGGTAGCGGCCGTCCTGGTAGGCGTCGCGCACGATGACCACCGCGTAGCGGCCGGGGCGCAGGACCCGCGCGGATCTCGCCGAAGACGCCGCTCCATCCGATCGAGGAACGTCGGGTAGTCGGGCGCGTTCGCGAGGTCGGCCGGTGAGTCGGTGACCATCGCGTAGTCGGTCCGCCGGTTGGCGTGCGTCTCGGCGAGCGGGCCGCCGGCCATCGTGAGCGGCAGCTGGACGTTGTAGGGCGGATCGGTGGCCACGAAGTCGACCGAGTCCGTCGGCCAGCGTCGGCAGGATCGCCAGGGCGTCGCCGAGCCGCAGCTCGCAGCCCGGACGGGTCGAAGCCGCGCGGCCCGCCCGGGTCGGCTGGCCCGAGGTCGGCGAGCAGCGGGCCCGGCGCCGTCGCGCTCGGCCGCGCAGGTCGCGGACGACCGTCTCGTAGACCGCCACCCAGCGCGGCTCGAGCTCGATGCCGAGCGCCCGGCGCGGGCCGCGGGCGATGGCCGCGCCGAGCAGCGTGCCGCCGACGCCGGCGAACGGATCGAGGACGAGCTCGCCGGTCCGCGTGAAGAACTCGATGAGGCGGGCCATGAGGCGCGGCGGCTTGTTGGCGCCGTGCGCCTTGCGCGCGGCATGCCCGAGCTCGGAGGGATAGGCCGTCGTCAAGACGGACTTCGTGAAGTACAGCCACTCCTCGCCGGACAGCTCGTTGAGCGTGTTGTCGGGGTGCGGCGCCGCGCGGCCGTCGGTCATCGCACCAGCCTATCCGAGTCGGCGACGCGCCGGGCCGTGCGACAGCGGCTCGCCGTGCGACCACCCGCCGGTCGGGCCGACGCCTAGAATGCCGATATGCCCGGCCGGTACACGAGCGCGAGGTTCGTCGGGCGCGAGGACGCATTCGCGCGGCTCGCGGCCGTGCTCGACGATGCGACCAGCGGCCGCGCCCGGACCCTGCTCCTCAGCGGTCCGGCCGGCATCGGGATCACCCGGTTCCTCGACGAGTCCATCGGGCGCATCGGCGGGCTGAGCGAGCCGATGACCGTCCTGCGGGCGGCGCGATGCCGGCCGGCACCGACGAGCCGTACGGGCCGGTCGTCCGGGCCATCGGGCCGGCGCTCGCGCGCGCTCGCCGACGACGAGCTCGCCGCCGTCCTCGGGCCCGCCGCCGCCGACCTCGTCCGGCTCCTGCCGGAGCTCGGCCGCGCGGCTCGACGGACCGGCCGGCCGCCGTCGACGCCGGCACGACGGCGCTCCCGAGCGCCGCCAGGCGCGCGCTCCTCGAGGGCGTCCTCGGGATGCTCGGGCGGCTCGGCGAACGGCAGCCCGGTCGTCCTCGTCCTCGAGGACCTGCATCGCGCCGATGCCGCGACGCGCGCGCTGGTGACGTTCCTCGCCCGGATCGCCTCGACGCAGCGGCTCGCGCTCATCGTCGTCGGACCAGCCGGACATCGTGCCCGCGGGACGACCCATGGACCAGCGCGTCGCCGCCATCGTGGCGGCCCCCCGGCCCGGAGCGGCTCGACGCTGCCGCCGCTCGACCGCGACGACCTCGCGGCGCTCATCGAGGGCATCGAAGGCGAGCGGGCGTCGGCCAGCCTGCTGCTCCTGGTCGCGGAGCGGTCCGGCGGCAGCCCGCTCGTCGCCGAGGAGCTGCTGGCGGCCCGTCGCGAGCTGCCGACGGCGTCGCTGACGCGGGTCGCTCGACGAGCTCGTGATCGGCCGGCTGGCCGTCCGCTCGCTCGAGTGCCGACGCGTCCTGCGCCTCCTGGCCCCGGCCGGCCGGCCGCTCGATCCGCGAACAGCTCGCGGCGGTCGCCGCCGACTTCGAGGTCGAGACCGAGCGGCCGGCGCCGCGCTCGGTCAGCGGCCCGCGCCGCGGCGACGGCGTCCTCGACGCGGACCTCACGGCCGGGCTCGCCGAGGCGATCGAGCACGGCTTCCTCGTCGAGACGCGACGGCGCGGTCGGCGTTCCGCCACGAGCTCGATCGGCGCGGCCGTCGAGCGCGGACCTGCTGCCGATCGCCCGGACCCGCCACCACGCCGCGCTGGCGACGGGCCTCGCCGACGACCCGGCGGCCGCGCGCCGCACTGGCTCGCGGCGCCACGACGCCGCCGCGGCGCGCGAGGCCGCGATCGCGGCGGCCGAACTCGCCGCCGACGCGGCACGCCGCGGCCGACGAGCTCGAGGCGCTCGAGCTGGCGCTCGCGCTGAGCGACCGGGGCAAGGGCCGACCGGACCAAGCACCGGTCGGAGCGACCGGCCGCCATCCGCGCCTCGACCGGGCCGAGCTGCAGGAACGGGCCGCCGAGGCGGCCTTCGCGATCGGGCGGACCTCGCGGGCGACGGCCTACCTCGAGTCGGCGATCGGCGCCCTCGACGCGCGGCGCGACCGCGTCCGGCGTCGGCCTGCTGCTACGAGCGGCTCGGCCAGTCCGCCGCGCGGCCGGCGACCCGGCCGCGGCGCGGTGCCGCCGCGCAGCGGGCCGTCGAGCTCGTCCCGCGCGAGCCCAGCCCGGAGCGGGCGACGGTCGCTGGCGACGCTCGCCCAGCTGTACATGCTCGACGGCATCTTCACCGACGCCGAGCGGCTCGCGCGCGAGGCGATCAAGGTCGCCCGGGCCTGCGACCCGGTCGCCCGGGACCAGGAGATCCACGCGACGACGACGCTCGGCGTCGCGCTCGCCTGGGGCCGCGACCCGAACGCGGCGATCGAGCTGCTGCGCGAGGCCGAACGCGTCGGCCGCGCGAGATCGACGATCCGGACGCGCTGTTCCGCATCACGGCCAACCTGACGACCGTGCTCGACCTCGTCGGCCGGCGGGCGGAGGCGGTCGAGGTCGCCTATCGCGGGCATCGAGGACGCGCGAGCGCGCCGGTCTCGAGGCCGTCTACGGCAACTTCCTGCGCGGGCAACGTCGACCGAGTCCCTGATCCTGCTCGGGCGCTGGCCCGAGGCCCGCGCAGCTGAGCGCGCGGGCCCTCGCGTGGCTGCCCGGTCGGCGTCGTCTTCCTCATGGGCTCGTCCAGCTCGCGGTCGTCGAGATCGAGACGGAGGCCGGCGAGCGGGCGGCCCGCCTGCTCGGCCAGACCGTGCTCGAGTTCGATGCCCTGCGCGAGCCGCAGCTGGCCGCGCCGTACTACCTGGCGGCGGCGTCGTTCGCGCTGTGGCGCGGCGACGTCGCCGACGCCGGCCGGTCGGTCGAGCGTGGCTGGGCGGTGGTCCGCGACGACCGAGGAGTGGGTGCTCGCCGCCCGGATGGCCGCGATGGTCGCCCAGGTCGACGCGGCGATCGGCGCCGAGGCGCGCGAGCGCCGCCAGCTCGCGCCCGCTGGCCGCGGCCCGGTCGCGCACGGCCGAGGTCCTGCGCGACGGCCGCGGCGCTCGTCGAGGCCGGTGGGGCGCCGCCGACGGCCGGGTCGCGCCGCGTCGCCGAGGCGTATCTCGCGACGGCCCGCGGCTACCAGCGCCGGCTCGAGGGCGACGACGACCCGGCGGTCTGGGCCGGGTCGGCGACGATGTGGCAGGCGCTCTCGGCGCCGTACGAGGTCGCCCTCGCGCGCTGGCGGCAGGCCGAGGCGACGCTGTCCGGCGACGGCGCGCGCGCCGGCCGGACCGAGGCCGCAAGCCGCTGCTCGAGGCGGCCGCGGCTGGCGGTCGGCCTGGAGGCGCGGCCGCTGCTGCGGAACCTGCGCGAGCTGGCCGGCCGCGCCCGGATCGACCTGCCCGAGGACGTGGACCGCTGCCTGGCGGACCGGCCCCGCGGCCGCCGGTGGCGACGGCGTCGGGCCGGTCCTCGGTCCCCGTCGTGTCGGCGAGGCGCACGCCGGAACGGCCGCTCCGACCTCGTGCGGACCATCGCCGGCGAACCGACGCCCGACGGCCCGCGCCCGACACGTTCGGGCTGAGCGGGCGCGAGCGCGAGGTGCTGGTCCTGGTCGCCCAGGGGCGGACGAACCGCGAGATCGGCGAGCGGCTGTTCATCAGCCAGAAGACCGTCGGCGTCCACGTCGGCAACATCCTGGCCAAGCTGGAGGTGTCGGGCCGCGTGGAGGCGGCGGCCGTCGCGATCCGCCTGGGCCTGACCGATCGGCCGAGGCCGCGTGGGGTCGGGCGCGCGCCGCGGACCCGGACACCAAAAGACCCGGAGGGAGGGTCTCCGGGTCTCTCGGATCGCCGATGACCTGGTCCGGATGGGCTCCGGGCGAAGCGGCGAAATGAGACAGCTAGATAAAGATGATCCCTAGCGCCACTTGACGCCGGCGGCGAGGGCCAGCGCGACCGCGACGAGCGGTCCGATCGTGACGGCGAGCCGCCAGGCTCGGTCGTGTAGTCCTTGATCATCGTGGTGGGCTCCGATCTCAGTGCCTGTGGATCGATCGCGGTGACGACCACCCCTGGATATCAGGGAGGTGGATGGCGAGCCTATGGCCCGGCGTGGTGCTTTACAACCGGGCCGATGGTACTGGTGGGCACCAGTACCCCCAGCCGTCGACGACGACGCGGACCCGGTCGCCGCGGTAGATTCGGCGGCAACACACCCGCGGCTCGCCGCATCCTCGCCCACGAAAGGGGTCCCCCGGCCCATGCGTCCATCGCCGTCTCGTCCTGCTCATCCTGTCTCCTCGCTGGCCGTCGCCGCCTGCACCAGTGCGTCCGCCGGCTGGACCTACACGCCGGCGCCACCGGCCACGCCGGTGCCGAGCACCGAACCCTCCGCCGGCCAGCGCCTCCGCCGCCCGCGCTCGGCCGGCGGCTCGGCCGCCCCGTCGGGCTCGGCCGGCGCGCTCGGCCGCTCCTCGGGCCGGCGCGCCGTCGGCGCGTGATCAGTCACCGCCCAGGCCATCGCCTTCGACGCCGCGCCGTGACGGTCCCGGCCGGCGACGCCTTCACAGATCGAGTTCGACAACCAGGACGCGGCCATCCCGCACAACGTCGAGATCCAAGGACGGCGGCCGGCGCCCAGGTGTTCAAGACCGACATCTTCCCGGGCGTCGAGAAGCGGACCTACGAGGTGCCCGCCCTGACGGCCGGCACGTACACCTTCGTCTGCACCGTGCACCCGAACATGACCGGCACCCTGACGGTCGCAGTAGGGCGAGGCGACGATGACCGCGACCGGCGAGCAGCTCTGCTACTCGGACGCCTACCCCCGGTCGGTCGAGGCGCGGGTCGTCGGCGGTCGAGTCCGGCGAGCGCCACCTGGTCGTCCTCGATCGGACCGTCTTCTACCCGGGCGGCGGCGGCCAGCCCTCGGATCGCGGCCTGCTCCTGCGGGCCGCCGACGGCCGGTCGTGGACCGTCCGCGCCGCCCGCAAGGCCGGCGGCGAGATCGTCCACGAGCTCGAGCCCGGCGACGGCGATCCGCCGGCGGTCGGCGACGCGCTCCAGGTGGACCTCGACTGGGCCCGCCGGCTGACGCTGATGCGGACCCACACCGCGCTCCATGCCCTGTGCGGCGTCGTGTGGCGCGACTACGGCGCCCAGGTCACCGGCGGCAACATGGAGCCGGGCATCGGGCGGATGGACTTCGAGTTCGAGCGGATGAGCGGCGACCTCGTCGACGCGATCGAGGCGACCGTCAACGCCGAGCTGGCCGCCGAGCGCGACGTCCGGGTCAACGTCCTGCCGCGCGACGAGGCGTTCGCGATCCCGGACCTCATCCGCACGAAGATCAACCTGCTGCCCGAGGGCATCGAGGAGATCCGGACGATCGAGATCGTCGGGCTCGACCTCCAGGCCGACGGCGGCACCCACGTCGCCAACACCCGCGAGGTCGGCGGCATCCGGGTCACCGGCTACGAGTCCAAGGGCCGGATCAACAAGCGCGATCCGGATCGAGCTCGTCGACCCGATCGCCGACGCCTGAGTCGCGGGCCCGGCCGGCGACGGACGCCATCGCGGTCGCTGCGGCCGCGGTCCTGGAGGCTGCCGTACCCGATGCCGACCGATCGACCTCGCGACCTGCAGCTCGAGCTCCCGCTCCGGCTGCTGGTGGCGGCGCGTCCTCGGCGCGGTCGATCGGCCTCGAGCGCGAGATCCACGAGCACCCGGCGCGGGATGCGGACCCACCTCCTGGTGTCGCTGGGGTCGGCGGCGTTCACGGTGCCTCTCGATCGAGGCCTTCGTGCGGCCGACGGCGCCGCACCGTCGCCGCCGAACGCGGTCGCCGCCCAGATCGTGACGGGCATCGGGTTCCTGGGCGCCGGCGCGATCCTCAAGGAGGGCGCGACGATCCGCGGCCTGACGACGGCGGCCAGCCTGTGGGCGGTGGCCGCGGTCGGCATGGCGGCCGGCGCCGGCTCTGGGTGCGTCGCGGTCGTCGCGTCACGATCATCGTCGATCGTCTCGCTGTGGCCGCTCGCGGCTCGTCACCGAGCGCTTCGTCGGGCGCGACGCGGCACCGCGTCCGGCTCAAGCTGGCCGCCGGCCGATCCGCATCGGCTTGGCCGCCGTCGTCGACGCGGATCGCCGAGCGCAGGACGGCGACGATCGCCCATCTGTCGACGTCGCACGCGCTCGGGCGGCGGCCTGACGACCGACATCGAGGTCGCGCTGCGCCGACGATCGGCGCGCGGGCGCCGCCTGACCGCCGCGATCGCCGAGCTCGAGGGCATCGAGCTGCATCGACGCGCGACGCCGCTCGGCGACTGATCGCGCGATCCGGGCTGGCAGCGGCCGCCCGCGTGTGGCACGATCGGCGGCGATGCCCCCGTCTCCGTCGCCTGCCCGTCCTCGCGCCCGCCGCTGATCCGCCGCGTCGCCTGGCACATCCGGCGCGTCGGCGGCCAGCTCGACCGGCGGTTCTTCCTGACCCTCGCCGAGGGCATCGTCGTCTTCGTCCTCATCGCGGCGGTCCTCATCACGCTGTTCGAGAAGCCGTGGACGTTCGAGTCGATCTTCGACTCGTTCAACTGGGGGATCGCCACGGTCCTCGGCCAGGGCGACTCGGCGTTCGTCACGTCGCCGGGCGGACGGATCATCGGCTGGTTGCTCATCCTGTTCGGGGTCGCCATGCTCGGCATGATCACCGGCGCCCTCGTCGCGATGGTCATCGATTTCCTGCTCAAGGAGGGCCAGGGCTTGGGTGCGTCCGGCTACAAGGACCACATCGTCGTCTGCGGCTGGAACACGACCGCCCGCGACCTCATCGAGGAGCTGCGCGGCGACGACTACAAGCAGCAAGGTCGTGGTCATCGCCGACGCTCGACAAGAACCCGGCCGGTGACGGCGTCTACTTCGTCCGCGGCGACGCGACCGAACGCCGAGGACCTCGAGCGGGCCGGGATCGAGGAGGCGTCGGCGGCGCTGGTCTTCCCGGCCGATGCGTCCGACGACGCCGACATGCGCTCGATCCTGACGATCATGGCGATCGAGTCGCGTCGCGCCCGGGCGTCCGGACCGTGGCCGAGGTCAACAACCCGCGCCACGAGCCGCACTTCCGGCGGGCCGACGTCGACGAGCTGCTGGTCACGTCGAAGATCGCCTCGCACCTGCTGGCGCGCTCGGCGCTGTACCCGGGGCTGACCGGGCATCGTCACCGACATCGTGTCGGGCGGCGAGGGCTCCGAGCTGTACCGGATCACGCTGCCCGACGAGTACATCGGGCTGTCGATCGACGAGGTCGCCGGCGCGGCTGCGGACCGAGCACCGGGCGACGCTGCTGTCGGTCAACCGCGGCGGCCACGCGTTCGTGAACCCCGCGGCCGACTTCCTCCTGGAGCCCGGCGACGACGCGGTCGTCGTGGCCGAGTCGCTCGGCACGCTGGCGCCGCTCGAGATGCGCGACATGACGTCGGCGGCTCCCGAAGACCGCCGCGGTGGTGCCCAGCGCCTAGCGGTCCGCACCGGTCGGCGCGGACGGCCGACCGCGCCTGAGTCCCGCTGCAACATCGCGCTCGGGCGATCGTAGGCCGGCCGGCCGCGGCCTGTCGGGCGATCGACAGCGTCGTCAGATCTGCCAGTCGACCACCGGATCATCGGCCCCGGCGCGATACCCGCCGCCGGTCGAGTCCCTGCACGGCGCAGGCGGTCCGGACGGTCGCCGCCAAGCGATCGCCGGTGGCGCATGTGACAGCGATCCGGCGCCCTGACGGACCGGTGGCGATCGCCCGACCGAGGCGCGGCGGCGTCCATCGGCGCCGGCCGCCCGGCTAGAGCGCCTTGACCGCCGCGGTCAGGGCCGCCAGGCCGTCCTTCGCGTCGGCGAAGAGCATCCCGGTCTTCGGGTTCGTGTACAGCTCGTTGTCGATGCCGGCGTAGCCGCGGCCCATCGAGCGCTTGATCACGACGATCGACTTGGCCTGGTCGACGTCGAGGATCGGCATCCCGGAGACCGGCGAGCCGGGCCGCCGGGCGGCCGGGTTCGTGACGTCGTTGGCGCCGATGACGAGCGCCACGTCGGCCCGGTCGAACTCCGGGTTGATGTCGTCCATCTCCTTGAGCTGCGGATAGGGCACGTTGGCCTCGGCGAGGAGCACGTTCATGTGCCCCGGCATCCGGCCCGGCGACCGGGTGGATCGCGTACTTCACGTCGACGCCGCGCTCCTCGAGGAGCTCGGCCAGCTCGCGCACGGCGTGCTGGGCCTGGGCGACCGCGAGGCCGTAGCCCGGGCACGACGATCACGTGCTGGGCGTAGGCCAGCTGGATCGCGACGTCGTCGGCGCCGATCGTCGCGGACCGAGCCGCCGGCGCCGGCCGTCGGCACCGGCCGCCTCGTCGCCGCCGCCGAAGCCGCCGATCATGATGTTCAGCACCGAGCGGTTCATGGCGTCGGCCATGAGCTTGGTCAGGATCGCGCCGGACGCGCCGACCAGGGCGCCGGCGATGATCAGCACCGGGTTGTCGAGCACGAAGCCGGCCATCGCCACGGCCGTGCCGGTGAACGAGTTCAGCAGCGAGATGACGACCGGCATGTCGGCGCCGCCGATCGGCAGCGTCATCGTCACGCCGAAGATCAGCGCCGCGGCCAGGATCGACGAGCATCACCGCGCAGGCTCGAGGTCGCCGGCCGCGAACAGGATCAGCGCGCGCCGACGACGGTGATCGCGGCCAGGGCGAGCGTCACGAGCTGGCCGCCCGGGACGCAGGATCGGCTTGCCCGGCGATCGAGGCCCTGGAGCTTGCCCGACGGCGATGAGCGAGCCGGTGAACGTGATCGAGCCGATGACGATGTCGAGGACGATGAAGATCGTCGTGTCGATGCGGACGGCGTCGCCGCCGACGAGGCGGAGGTAGTCGTCGATCGCGATGAGGGCGGCCGCGCCGCCGCCGACCGCGTTGAACAGCGACACCAGCTGCGGCATCGCGGTCATCTTCACGGTCCGGGCGGTGTACAGGCCCGAGCGCCGCCGCCGATGGCGATGCCGACGACGATGATCAGCCAGCCGACGGCCGCTGATGCCGCCGCTCGTCGACTGGTCGGGCGAGGATGAGGATCGCGGTCGCCACGATCGCGATGGCCATGCCGCCGGCCGACACGCAGGTTGCCGTTGCGCGCGGTGGCCGGCGAGTTCATCCGGATCAGGCCGAGGACGAACGCCGACGGCGCCGGCCAGCCAGGCGATGCGGACGAGGATCTCGATCGATCTCGAGTGTCGTCACGCGCTCAGCGCCTCCGCGCTCGGCTCGGCCGGCTTTGGCGCCGTCGGGCTTCTTGCGGAACATCTGGAGCATCCGGTCGGTGACGACGTAGCCGCCGACGACGTTCATCGTCGCGAAGGCGACCGCGATGAGCGACGAGCAGCTGGCTGACGGGTCGTCGGCCTCGAGCGGCGATGAGCATCGCGCCGACGAGCACGATCCCGTGGATCGAGTTCGCGCCCGACATCAGCGGCGTGTGCAGGGTCGCCGGCACCTTGCTGATGACCGCGAAGCCGACGAGGATCGCGAGCGTGAAGATGGTCAGGGCGGTCAGGCAGTCTCTTCGGGCTCATGCCGGGCCTCCGGCGGCCGGCCGCCGGGGCCGGCTCGAGCAGCTTCTTGACGGCCTCGGACACGACCGCGCCGTCGTGGGTGATGACGGTCGCCTTGGTGACCTCGTCCTCGAAGTCGAGGTTGCAGGGCGCCGTCCTTGACCATCCCGAGGAGCAGCGCCGAGATGTTGCGGGCGTAGAACGCGGACGCGCCGGCGGGCATCGAGGCCGGCAGGTTGTCGGGCGCGATGATCGTCACGCCGTTGGGGGTCTCGACCGTCTCGCCGGCCTTGCGACAGCTCGCAGTTGCCGCCGAGCGCGCGACGCGGCCATGTCGACGATCACCGAGCCCGGCTTCATCTTGCCGACCGCGTCGGCGGTGACGAGCACCGGCGGCTTGCGGCCCGGGCACCTGGGCCGTCGTGATGACCACGTCCATGCCGCCGATGACCTCGTTGAGCTCGGCCTGCTGGGCGGCGCGCTCCTCGGCGGTCAGCTCGCGGGCGTAGCCGCCGGCGCCGGTCGCGTCGATCGTGGTCTTGAGCTTCACGAACTGGGCGCCGAGGCTCTCGGCCTGCTCGCGCGTCTCGGGCCGGACGTCGTAGGCCTTGACGACGGCGCCGAGCCGCCGCGCCGTGCCGATCGCCTGGAGCCCGGCGACGCCGATGCCCAGGATCAGCACGTTGGCGGGCTTGGCCGTGCCCGGCGGCGGTCGTCAGCAGCGGGAAGTAGCGGCCGATACGCGTTGGCGGCGATGAGGACCGCCTTGTAGCCGCCGACGTTGGCCTGCGAGCTGAGCGCGTCCATCGTCTGGGCGCGCGACAGCGTCCGCGGGATCGCGTCGAGGCTGATCGCGGTCACGCCCTGCGTCGGCGAGCGCCTTGGCGGGCTTCGGGTCGATGAGCGGCGCGAGGAAGCCGACGACGGCCTGGCCCTTGCGCAGCTTGCCGACCTCGGCGGCCGACGGCTTCGCGACGCGGAGGACGACGTCCGACTGCTGCGTACAGCGCGTCGGTCGGGACGACCGTCGCGCCGGCGTCGGCGTAGGCGCTGTCGGGGATCGCGGCGCCGGCGCCGGCGCCGGTCTCGACGAGGATCTCGAGCCCGGCCGCCTGTCAGCTTGCCGAGCGCTTCGGGTACCAGGGCGACGCGCCGCTCTCCGGGCGCGGTCTCCTTGGCGACACCGACCTTCATGGGCACCACCTGACTTGTGGATGACGGGCCGCGGACGTGGGGGGTCCGCGGGGACGACTGGGGTCGGCGGCAAGGATACCGCCTGCGCGCCGGAGGTTGCGACGGCCGGGGTTGCGGTTCGCGGTTGCCGGACGTCGGGCGCCGCTAGAGGCGCGAGCGGATCTCCCACAGGTCGGGGAAGGCGGGCCGGAACAGGGTCGCGCGCAGGTACTCCACGCCGCTCGACCCGCCGGTGCCGCGCTTCGTGCCGATCGTCCGCTCGACCATCTTCACGTGCCGGTAGCGCCACTCCTGGACGCCCTCGTCGAGGTCCACGAGCCGCTCGGCGACGAGGGCCGCGTCCGGGTCGCCCCGATAGACAGCGACGAGCGATCTCCTGGACCCGCTCGTCCGGCACGGTCGCGTCGGCTGGGACGGGGTGGCCGCGCCGCGAGGTAGGCCAGGAACGAGTCCCAGACCGAGGGCTCGGCCTGGGCCGCCTCGAGGGCCGCGGCGCGCCGCCGATCCCGCGGGCTGCGCCGCCACGGCCGCGGCCGGATCGCGGACACCGAGCACCGCCTCGACGGCGGAACCGGCCGACTGGAACCCGGACGCGGAGTCGAGCCGGTCGCGGAACGAGAGGAACTGGAGCGGCGTCATCGTCTCGAGCACGTCGACCTGGGCGACGAGCGTCTTGAGGATCTTGAGGACGCGGTTGAGCAGGTGCAGCGCCCTGTCGGTGTCGCCCGCCTCCAGCGCCCGCTGGACGGCGCCGCAGCTCGTGGCGGACTGCTTGAACCAGAGCTCGTAGACCTGGTGGATGACGATGAACAGCAGCTCGTCGTGCTCGGGGCCGTCCGGCCCGACCGAGCGCTCGACCTGGAGCGCGAGCAGCTCCGGCACCTTGAGGTAGGACGCGTACGTGACGGCTCGGCGGGTCACGCGACGATGGTAGCCGGCCGAGCCGGTCAGGTCCGTGCGGGCGGATCCGGATGATCAGCATCGCCGCGTCCTCGTCGCCGAGCGACCTCGGCGTCGTGCGGGATCGAGCCGTCCCAGCGGACGTAGTCGCCGGGCCCGACGCTCGATGCGTGCTCGCCCTGGGTCAGCCGGAACCGTCCGCGCAGGACGATGTGATGCTCGTCGCCGGGATGGGCGTGCGCGCCGACCCGCGCCACCGGGCGGGCCGTGACCTCGACGATCGAGACGTCGCGCGAGGTGCGCCCGTCGACGTGCTCGACCCGGCCGCGCTCCGTCACGGTCGACCGGCCGCTCGGCGGCGCGGACGACGACGCGGCGGCGGCACGTCGTCCATCAGGAACCAGGCCGGCGGGACATCGAGCGCCTCGGCGATCTGCCCGAGCACGCCAGCGACGGCGAGGCCTTGTCGTTCTCGATCTGCGACAGGTAGCCGACGTTCAGCCCGCTCCGCTCGGCGACCGCGCCAGGGTCAGGCCGCGCTCCGTGCGCCAGCGGCGGATCTGGCCGCCGACCGAGCGGCCGGCTCGCGCCGTCGTCGGGGGGTTCGGTGGTCATGCTGTTTGTCCTCCACAAACAGGTATTGACAGCAGTCTAGCATCGCGCGTATGGTTGCTGGTCAACAAATATCGCTTGCCGACGAGCCGGCCGGCAGCCAACCGGAGGATCCACGCCATGGACATCGCGATCATCGGTGCCGGCAACGTCGGCACGGCCCTCGCCGCGCGCTCGCCCGCGCCGGCCACCACGTCACCATCGCGCGCGCCATCCCGAGCACGCCGGCGCCGTCGCCGCGGCCACCGGGACGGGCTCGCCGGCTCGAACACCGAGGCGGTCGGCGCCGCGCGACGTCGTCATCCTCGCCGTCCCGCGCGACCGCCGACGACGTCGCCGCGCGAGGTCGGCGACGAGCTCGCGGCAAGGTCGTCGTCGACGTCACGCAACCGGACCCACGGCCCGATCGGCCCGGACGCACGACGCTCGATCGCCGAGGAGCTGCAGGCGCGGATCCCGGACGCGACCGTCGTCAAGGCGTTCAACACGGCCTTCGCCTCGCGCCAGGCCGACCCGATCGTCGGCGGCGTCCGCCGACGGTTTCGTCGCCGGCGACGACGACGCGGCCAAGGAGACGGTCCTCGACCTCGTCGAGTCGATCGGGTTCCGCCCGGTCGATGCGGGCCGCTTGCCGCGCGCGCCCGCTCGAGGGCATGGCGTGGCTGAACATGGCCCTCAACATCGCGACAGCGGCACCTGGCACGGGCTGGAAGCCGTGGCGGGCCGGCCACGTGCCGGTCGCCGCGTGACGCCGACGCGACACGGACGCCGACGGCGCAGACTCCGACATGAGCATCCCCGTCGCGCGGCTCAACCACGCCGTCCTGTACGTCCGCGACGCCACGCGTCCGCCGAGTTCTACGGCCGCGTCTTCGGGTTCGAGGTCGTCGAGAGCGCGTTCGGCGGCCGGGCCGTGTTCATGCGCTCCGCCGGCGGCGACAACCACCACGACCTCGGCCTGTTCTCGGTCGGGCCGGACGCGCCGCGCCGCCGCGCGGCTCGACCGGGCTGTACCACCTCGCCTGGGAGGTCCCGACGATCGACGACCTGGCCGCCGCGGCCAAGGTCCTGTCCGAGGCCGGCGCCCTGGGCGGTGCTCGCGACCACGGCGTCTAGCAAGTCGCTCTACGGCGCCGACCCGGACGGCAACGAGTTCGAGATCATGTGGCGCGTCCCGCGCGAGGCGTGGGGCGAGTACGCGGACAAGGGCGTGGTGCTGCCGCTCGACCTCGACGCGGAGGTCCGCCGCTGGGGCGCCGCCGGCGCCGCCCGGGCCTGAGCCCGGTCGCGACCAGCCGACACGTACCTGCAAGCCGCCCGGTGGCTCGCCCCGGGCGGTTTCGACGTCCCGGGGCCCATGCTGGACGGGCACCCAAAGGAGGTCTCACCATGGCCGAACTCGACGACTGCCAAGCGCGACCGACTGCACGACGCGTCGTTCGCCTACATCGACAAGGACGGCGAGCGCCACCTGCCGATCAACGACGAGAACCACGTCCGGAACGCGATCTCGCGCTTCGACCAGACCGACTTCGAGAGCACGAGCGCCAAGCACGCGGCGGCCCGCAAGATCATGTCGGCGGCCAGGCGCCACGACATCGAGGTCGACGACGACTCCGACGTCGCGAAGGCCGCGAAGCGCTGACGCCCGCCGTCAGCGCGGCGGCCGCGACCATCGCGAGGGTCAGGATGTAACGTGCCCGATCGCGCCCCACACGATCGAGCCGCGTCCGCCACGCCAGCCAGCCGTAGATCAGGCCGCCACCCAGCGTCGAGAACAGCTCGGGCTCCGGCTTGCCCAGGTGAGCGAAGACGAACGGCATCGTCGCCACGAGCACCCCGACCGGTCCGATGGCCCGGACCAGCGTGAACATCAGGAAGCCGCGGAACAGGAACTCGGCCGCGGCCAGGTCGATCGTGTTGGTCAGCAGCACGCGACGGAGCGGCTCAACGCTCGGGGCGTAGTACGCCTGGACTCCGGGCAGCGTCGCGAACCAGAGCACGATCGGGGTCATGACCACGCAGCCGGCCAGCATCAGGCTGAGTCCCCTCCGCCAGTCGCCGAGGGCCAGACCATAGCGCGACGTCGGTCGCGGAACCGGGAGCACGACGCGAGCGGCACGAGCCCGAACAGCACGAGCCGCTCGATGGCGAAGACGCGCATCGCCTCGGGCGCCCGGCCGAGGCGCGATGTCGTCCGGGAGGAAGGTCCCGCGAGTAGTCGAGCAGCAGCGCGAACGTCACGACGGTGATCGCGACCGTCGCCCGGACCGGCAGCCGGAGGCCGAAGAGGTCGATCGTCCGCCGGTCGGCATCGGTGCGCGGGGTACTTCCGGTCCGGCCGTCAGGCGGTCCCAGGCTCGGTGGATCACCCTTGCGGGACCTGCGGCACGACCGGATCGGCCTCTGTCGGAGCGGGGGGCCGTCTGAGCGGCCCGCTCGCGCGGCGCGAGACGAACCCGATGAAGGCGCCGCTCGCACCGGCGATTCCGACGAGGATCGAGGACTGCGCCGAGGATCTGCTGCGTCGCTAGACGCTCCCCGAGAACGACTGCTGCGATGAGGGCCGATGAGATCGGCGTCAGGAGGAGCACCGCCGAGGTCCGGGCGGCCGGAACCCGGCGAACGCTGGCCATGAGGAACAGGTTCGCGGTCGAGCTGGATCCGAACGCGATCGTGAGCAGCGCGATCACCGCCGCCGGGTCCGGCGGTCGCGGGGATCAGCGTGTCCGGCGACCGCACGAGCTCGACGGCCAGCAGCACGGGGCCGCGGCCGACGAGGTTCGCGATCGTGACCAGGGTGCCGTCGAGCGCATAGCGACGTCCCCAGCGGCGGGCGAGCACCATGTACAGCCCGAACAGCAGGGCTGCGACGGGCCGGCCATGCCGACGCCGGCCAGGGGGGCGGCATCGGGCTCGACGCCGGCCATCAGGGCGGTCCCGATGATCGCCACGGCGAAGGCGGCGACCGTGACGGGGCGGATCCGTTCGCCCAGGATCGGCACGGCGAGTAGGGCGGCCGCGACGGCATACAGTGGCGCGACGAACCCGGTCACGGTCGGGCCGGTGAGCGCGATCGCGAGATTGATCGCCGCGATAAATCCGAGACCGCCGAGCGCCGCCAGGACAGTCAGGCGAGCGAGTGCGGCGTGATCCAGCGAGCCGAACGACGGGCGTTGGATGACGCCGGTCCACCAGGACGACGACGAAGGGCAAGGCCACCGTGCACGCGAGCCCGGCGAATCCCGAGCGGGTGAACGACCGAAGGGCGACGGCGGTCGCAGGGTATGCGGCGCCGTACAGGATTGCGGCGACCCCGGCGGCGACGAGACCGACCCGCGCGCCGTCGTTCGAGATGGTCGCCCGCATCGCGAGAGGGTACCCTCGCGACGATGACGACACCGTTCCCCGCCGACGGCATGGCGCTCACCCACATCCTCGTCGTCGCCGACGTCGAGAGATCGCGGGCCTTCTACGTCGACGTGCTCGGCGCGACCGTGTACCGGGAGTACGGCGGGACGTCGTGCGTGCTCCAGGCGTTCGGGACCTGGCTGTTGCTGGTCACCGGCGGAGACCCGACGCCGGACAAGCCGACGGTCACGTTCACCCCGCCCATCGATCCGGACCGGGTCAGCCACTCGATGACGATCCGGGTGCCGGATGCCGCGGCGCACATGCCACGCTCGTCGAACGCGGCGCTGCGTTCCTGGCGCCACTCGAGGAGTCGGACTGGGAGATCCGCGGCTTCTTCCGGGACCCGGACGGCCACCTGATCGAGATCAGCGAGGCCAAGCCCACCTAGCAGCCCACGTAGCCAGACGCCTGGCGACGGCCGCCTCAAAGTGCCTTCAGGATCGCCTCGGCGCAGGTGAGACATGTCCGACCGACCTGGATCACCTCGTCGACGCGAACGCGCTGCTGCTCGGCGGTGGACTCGGCCGACGATCTCGCACGGAGCGACGAGCGAGGCCTCGTCCCGCCGCTCGAAGGACGTACCATTGGTCAGCCGAGCTGGCGCGGAACAGCGTGAGATTGCCGGACGCGTCGATCGCTTCTTGGCTCCGCTAGCGCCAGTTCGCAGGTGCCCGCGTCCGACCTACGGCGCGGGAGGTGGCTCCTGGGATGGCCCGGAGGGAAGTCGGCGCTGCGAAGAGTTGGTCACATCGTCGCGGGACTGCCAACCACGGATCGATCGGAAGATCTCGAACAGGACGAGCAACGGGAACAGCCGCCTTGGCAGAATCGCGGAAGGAGAGACGCAACATGCGACGACCATGGCACAGCAGGCCGCCATCCTGCCAGACGCCGATGCCCGGCCCGTTGCAGATGCCTCTCAGCTCGCAGTGTTGTGCCCAGGATCGAGGTCACGATTTGGACCAGCGTTCGAGCCATGTTGGTTCTGGCCCGCCCGGAGGGATTCGAACCCCCGACCTACTGATCCGAAGTCAGTCGCTCTGATCCACTGAGCTACGGGCGGACGCCCGCGGATGATAGCGCGTCGGCGATCGCAACCGAGTCGCAAGGGTTGCAAAAGCCCGACTAATCCACTAGGGTTTCGCGCATGATCGCTCACCGCTGCTCCCGCGACATGTGTCCGTGCTGGCGACCCCGCCACGCGGAGGATGGGGTCCGGGATCGACGCGCTGAGCAGGTCCGACGCCTGAGCAACGCCGTCGCCGGATCCACCGTTCACAGGGGTCGCAGTCCACTAGGTGGCTGCGGCTCTTTTGTTTCCCCTCACCGTCACCAGGGAGATCCCGAACGATGTCTGACACGAACGACGTGCAGTCGTTGACACCACGATCCATCTCGACGACCGAACTGCTCGAACGTCTCGGCGACCCGGGCGTGACGATCGTCGACGTCCGGCCGATCGCCGCCTACAACGGCTGGCGCCTCCAGGGCGAAGCGCGAGGCGGCCACATCCCGGGCGCCGTCGGCCTTCCCGGCCGCCTGGCTGCGCAGCGTCGACGAGGCCGAGATCGAGCGCCTGCTCCACGAGAAGGGGATCACGCCGGATCGCACGATCGTGGTCTACGGCGACGGCGCCGAGGACGCGCGGCCGTCGCTGACGCGCCTGACGTTGCACGGCCACGCCGGACGTCCTCCGCTACGACGCCGGGTTCGCCGGCGTGGGCGGCGGACGAGCGCCTGCCGATCGAGCGGCTGCCGAACTACGAGCGACTCGTCCACGTCGAGTGGCTGCGCCAGCTCCTCGCCGGCGAGCGGCCCGGAGGCCTACGACAACGACAAGTTCCTGCTCTTCCACGTCAACTTCGGCGTGCCCGAGGAGTACGAGGAGGGCCACCTGCCCGGCGCGCTCTACCTCGACACGAACCGCCTCGAGGACCCGGCCGACTGGAACCGCCGCTCGCCCGACGAGATCGAGGCGACCCTCCGGGCCCTCGGGATCACCCACGACACGACGGTCGTCGCTCTACGGCCGCGACACGGTGGGCGACGCCAACGAGAAGTGGCCGGGCCGTCGGGCCGGGCAGATCGCCGCGACCCGCGCCGCGCTCATCCTGCGCTACGCCGGCGTCGACGACGTCCGCCTGCTCGACGGCGGCTACGACTGGTGGGTCACCGACGGACACCCGCTCGAGACCGTGCATCCGCGAGCCGTCGCCGGTCGCGAGCTTCGGCGTCTCGATCCCGCAGCGCCCCGACTACATCGTCGACATCGGCGAGGCCAAGGAGATCCTGGCCGACCAGGCCGGCGCCGCGCTCGTCAGCGTCCGCACCTGGCGCGAGCACATCGGCAACGTCAGCGGCTACAACTACATCGGCCCGGCCGGCCGGATCGCCGGCGACGTCTGGGGCAACTGCGGCACCGACGCGTACCACATGCAGCACTACCGCAACGTGGACAACACGATGCGCGCCTACCCCGAGATCGCGGCCAACTGGGAAGAGGCCGGGATCACCCGCGACAAGTGGGTCGCGTTCTACTGCGGCACGGGCTGGCGCGCCGCCGAGACGTGGTTCTACGCCTTCCTGATGGACTGGCCGCGCATCGCGGTCTACGACGGCGGCTGGTTCGAGTGGAGCCAGGACCCGATCAACAACCCCATCGAGGTCGGCGAGCCCGAGGACGGCGTCGCCGCCTGACCGATCCGTCGTGGGCAGGTTGGCGCGCCGCGAGGTCCGCTGGTACCGTTCGCGGCTTCCAGACGACGATCTCCGAAGGTCTAGTTCGCAAGCTCGCGGACCCTGAGCGGCTGCGATCGCCCTGCGGCTACCCGGACGACGATCCGTGACGACGTCTACCCGATCGCTGGCGGCTGCCGCCAGGATTGACAGGCCTGCCGATCGCCATGACCGACTGATCGCACTCGTACCCTCGAGACGCGAGAGCGTACGTCGCCGAGAAGCGCGGCCGCTACGTCGGCGACGTGATTGACCGGCCGGAGATCGGTCGATGATCCCGCCGGCCCGCAAGCTCGCCGTCCTCGCCTGCATGGATCGCGCCGGCTGACCGTCGAGGACGTCCTCGGCCTCGGAGCCAGGTGAGGCCCACATCTTCCGCAACGCCGGCGGCCTCGCGACCGACGACGCGATCCGGCTCGCTCGTCATGAGCCAGCGAGACTGCTCCGGTCGGCACTCGAGGAGTGTCATCGTGATCGAGCACACCGGCTACGGCATGCTGCCCTTCGAGGACGGCCCGCGTCGCGAGACTCCGATCGCCGAGGCGATCCGGGACCCGCGTCGGACCTAGCCGTTCCACGCCTTCCCGGACCTCGAGTCGAACCTGGCCGCCCAGGTCGAGAAGATCCGGTCCCACCCCTGGATCAAGGACGTGCCGGTCACGGGCGTCGTCTACGAGGTCGAGACCGGGCGCCTGCGCCAGGTCGCCTGACCCCGCCTACCTTCGTCGCGGAGGGCGGCCGTCACCCCGGCGTTCGTCCCTCCGTGAGTCGATCGCTGCCGGCTCCGGTCCGAGTCAGTCCCAGGCGGGGAGGAGCTGGCGGTCCAGCCACTCCCCGGGTTCCTGCCGCGGCCGGATGAGGGCCGCTTGTCCGCCCTGGACCGCCACCTCGGCCGGGATCGGGTGGGAGAGGAACAGCGGCATCGACTCCGTGTAGCCGTACGCGCCGACGTCCAGGACCGCGACGAGCTCGCCGACCTCCGGGGTGGCGAGGATCGCGTGCTGGGTGAAGACGTCGAGCCCTGAGCACAGCGGCCCGGCGACCGTCACGGGGCCCAGCCGGCCAATCGAGGCGGACTCCGGACGAGCCGACAGGACGCGGATCCGGTGCTCCTGGCCGACCAGGGCCGGCCGCAGCAGGTGATGGACGCCGCCGTCGAGCACGACGACCGTCGAGCCGTCCACGGTCTTGCGGTCGACCACGCGCGAGAGGTACGCGCCGGCCGCGCCGACGAGGAAACGGCCCGGCTCGAGCAGCAGCCGCGCCTCGGACAGGAGCGGGTCGTCCGGCCAGGCGGCCACGATCCCGTCGAGGCCGCGGCCGAAGCGGGCGAGGTCAAGCGACTCCTCGTGGGACTTCGTACGGGATCCCGAGGCCGCCTCCGGCGTCGACAGGCGGACGGTCGTGCCGGCAAGCTCGGCGAGCTGGCGGGCGGCCCGGACGGTGGACGCGACATGGTCGACGAGCGCCGACGCGTCGAGGACGTTCGACGCCCCGAAGCAGTGCAGGCCCAGCAGCTCCAGGTGCGGTGACCGGGCGGCCTGTCGCGCCGAGCGCGACGAGGTCCGCCGCGTCCATCCCGAACTTGCCCGCGCCGTCGTCGCCGACGAGTCGGACGCGCTCGAGTCGGGCGCCCTCGCTCATCGCCGCGCGCAGCATCACCGGCACGCGACGGCCGGACGTGGCCGCGATCGCCTCGAGCCGTGCCGAGCTCACCCGGCGACTCGACGGTGATCGCCCGGATCCCGGCGGCCACCGCGGCCCGCAGCTCGTCGTCGCGCTTGCCCGGACCGGTCATGACGATGCGCGATGGGTCGATGCCCGCCCGCAGGGCCGTCGCCAGCTCACCGGCCGAGGCAACGTCGGCACCCGTTCCGAGCCGGCCGAGGTGCGCGACCACGGCCAGTGCCGGGTTCGCCTTCACGGCATACGCCAGATCGACCACCGCGCGGCAGCACGGCACGAAGTGCGGCGACCTGGCCGTCGATGACGTCGAGGTCGTACACGTAGAGCGGGGTCCCGAAGCGGGTCGCCAGCTCCTCGGGCGCCAGGCCGCCGAGACGACCCGCCCGGAGGATCTCGTTGCGTGCCGGCGGCCGGCCACGCCGCGGGCGCTCGAGAGCGTCCGCGCCGGGTGTCGTCGCCGATCGACGGCGGCGTGCGGGTCAGGCTCATCGAAGGGCGTCCTCGAGCGCGACCCGCGCGGCCGTGCCGGCGTCACGGTCCTTGACGAGCAACGCCACGGACACCGAGAGGCCGTGCTCCTCGGCGAACCCGCCGGGCATGGACCGGGCGCCCGGCACGACCACGGCCCCGGCCGGGACGACGAGCGGCGCGTCCGCCGTGCCTGTGAGGACGCGTCCGCGGACGAGGTCGTAGAGCCGCGACGACCCGGTGAGGGTCACCCCGGCCCCGATGACCGCGCCACGCTGGACCAGCACGCCCTCGAGGAGCGCGCTGCCCGCGCCGACGAACGCCTCGTCCTCGACGATGACGGGCCGGGCACCGGCGGGCTCGAGCACGCCACCGATCGTCACCCCGGCCGACAGGTGGACCCGGGAGCCGATCTGGGCACACGAGCCGACCAGGACGTGGGAATCGACCATCGTGCCCTCGCCGACCCACGCCCCGATGTTCACGTACGACGGCGGCATCACGACGACGCCGTCGGCCAGGTGCGCGCCGCGCCGGACCGCGGTGCCGCCCGGCACGATCCTCCACGGCCCATCGGCGAGGTCGTCACGCGGGGGGACCGCCGCCCGGTCGCGGAAGGTCAGCGGGCCGACCGTCCAGGACTGCGTGGTCCGGTCGCCGAAGCACGCGAGGATCGCGGACTTCACCTCGGGCCGGACCCGCCAGCCGTCCGGCGAGTCCGCGTCGGGCTCGGCGGCCCGGATCCTCCCCGACTCGAGGTCGGCGAGGATCGTCCGTGGATCGGTCGTGGCGGCCTCGGCCGTCGGTGACTCGGCGGTCGGCCGTGCCGACAGCTCGGTCTGGGCCGTCATGCCACGGCCTCGCGGGTCGTGGCCGGCGCGGCCATCGTCGGGGAGGCCATCCGGCCACCGGTCGACTCGAGCAGTCCGAGCGTGCGGAGCGTGCCGGCCATGGCGGCCCGAGCGTCCGCCTCGAGCGGCAGGAGCGGCGCGCGGACCGCATCGCTGTCGAGCAGGCCCATCAGCATGAGCGCGGCCTTCGCCGGGACCGGGTTCGGGCCGCCCCGGAAGTTGCCGAGGAACAGCGGCAGCCAGCGCTCGTGCGTCCGACGGGCCGTCTCCCAGTCGCCCGCGCGTGCCGCGGCACAGAGCGTGACGAGCTCGCCGGGGATCTCGTTCGACGCGACCGAGACCACGCCATCGCCGCCCATCGCGAGGACCGGCAGGGTCCAGGCGTCGTCGCCAGCAAGGACCGCCACGTCGCGCGGCCGCTCCCGGCAGATCCGGGCGATCTGCTCGAGGTTGCCGCTCGCTTCCTTGACCGCCACGACCCGCGGGTGCTCGGCGAGCCGCAGGAACGTGTCGGCGTCGACGTTCGTGCCGGTTCGGCCGGGCACGTTGTAGACGACGATCGGCAGGCCGCCCTCATCGGCGACCGCGCGATAGTGGGCATCGAGCATCCGGCCGTCGGGCCGGTTGTAGTACGGGGCGACGACAAGCGCCGCATCCGCGCCGAGCTCGGCTGCCCGGCGCGTCGCGCGGATCGTGGCGGCCGTGTCGTTCGTGCCGGTGCCGGCAACGACCCGCACGCGGGCACGTGACGAGCGCTCGCTCGCGACCTCGACGGTCGCCGCGATCAGCCGCTCGCGTTCCGATTCGCTCAGAGTGGGGGACTCGCCGGTCGTGCCGCACGGCACGAGGCCGTCGATCCCGGCGAGGATCTGCCAGCGGACGAGCCGTCGGAAGGCGCTCTCGTCGAGCGTGCCGTCGGGCGCGAATGGCGTGACCAGGGCGGTGAAGGCGCCGCGCAGCATCGGGCGGGTCGGGCGCGGCGTGGTCGTTGCGGTCGTGTCGATCGTCGGCGTGGTGGAGGTCGTCGGGGTCATCGGGTGCTCCTTTCAGGTCGTGTCGTGTCGGGTCGTCAGGCGGCGATCGGGGTCGCGAGCCAGGAGCTCGTCGACGATCGGATCGAAGGAGTGGATGCCGGCCGGCCGCGGTTCGCGTGCCAGCCAGTCACCGGAGGCGAGGATCCCGGCCGCGTACGCGGTCCGGTCGCGGGCGGTCAGTCGAAGCTCGACGGTCTCGCCGGGCGCATCGAAGCCGACGAGGTGCATGCCCGGTGATGAGCCTGCCCGGATCGAGACGACCTCGAGGTCGTCGGGCTGGCTCAGGCCGGGGTGGCCGTCGACGATCCGCCCGGCCAGGTCACGCGCGGTGCCGGACGGACGGTCGAGCTTGGCGCGCCGGTGCCACTCGACGAGGTACGGGTCGAAGTCGTCGAGACGCCCGAAGAGCGCAACTGCCGAATCGATGAGCCGGCCGAAGAGTGCCACGCCGAGGCTGAAGTTCGAGGCGGCGACGGCCGCGGCATCGTGTCCGGTCAGCAGCCCTTCGACGAGCGCCCGGTCGGCGGTCCAGCCCGTGGTCGCGATCACGATCCGGCGGTTCCCGGCGTCGAGCGCACTCGAGAGGTTGGTGGCGACGGCGTCGGGCCGGGACGCCTCGACGACGAGATCGGCGCCGGTCAGCGTCGACGGATCATGCCGTCCGCGGGTCGGCCGCCCGACGAGCCGGACCTCGTCGCCCCGCCGGCGCGCGGTCTCCGCAACGGCCGTCCCGAGGCCGCCATCGCCGAGGATGAGGATGGTCTGCATGTCCGTGATCCCTCACTTCGATTGGTGAGGGGCCGCCGGGGGAGGTTCCAGACAACGAAAAGCCGCGGTCACCGTCGTGGTGCCGCGGCCCCTGGAGCCTCCGTTCCCTGGAGGCCCCGGTTCGTCGTCGACGCGCCGTCAGAGCCCCAGGGCCCGTGCCTCCCGGCAGGGCCGCCAGAGCTTCTTCTTCGACTCCTCGGAGAAGGTGCGGCGGTTCATATGCGGAACCATACGCATAAAGCGAATCTCATGCAACCATTTCCTGCAGGGCTTGCGGGCAGCCCACTGCTCCGGTGGTACACATCGGTCGGTGCCCCGCCCGTCTCCCGACCGGTTCCCCGGTCCCCTCGACAACCTGCCGCGCCCGCTGTCCGAGCGCGACCGCGGGGGTTCGGGGCGCCGACGACTGCTGGCACTGACGACGGTCGCGGTCGTGGTGGCCGGTGTCGTCGGAGCGAGCGCAGATGGCCGGCTCGGTGCGGCTGCCGGACATCGGCGCGGTCGCCGGGGCGATCGGGACGCCGGCACACACCGATCCACCCGCCGCTGGCCGCACCGGGAACGGCGTCACCGGCGCGGACTCCGACGCGGCCATCCCCTTCGCAGCGCCCGATGATCGCCTGGATCTCTCTCGCGTCCGCGCCAAGGTCGCCCCGCCGCCGTCGCGGCTGAGCGGCTACCAGTGGCCGCTTGCCCACGGACGCCTGACGCTCCCGTTCGGTCCGACTCCCTGGGGCTCGCGCATCGTCGACGGCGCGAACTTCCACGACGGCATCGACCTCGCGACGTTCTGTGGCGACCGCGTCCTCGCCGCCCACGACGGCGTCGTCCTGGCGGCCGGCCGGCACTACGACAAGCTCATGGGCTGGGTCGGCGACCTCGGGCCGTACCTGCGCCGCCTCGAGAAGAAGCACCTGTGGGCAACGCTGCCGATCGTCGTCGTCATCGATGACGGCAACGGCTATCGCAGCATCTACGCCCACTTCGGCAAGATCACGGTCAAGAAGGGCGATCGCGTGCGTGCCGGGAAGCTGATCGGCTACGAGGGCGCGACCGGCCGGGCGTCGGGCTGCCATCTCCACTACGGGCTCTTCAGCCCGCTCGAGCGCGCCCGGTTCAAGATCGACGCCGACGTCGCGAAGCGGATGAAGCTGCCCCGCTACGAGATCGCCCGGATCGACCCGCTGCTCGTCCTGCCGGAGCGGACGAAGGCACCGAAGCCGACGCCGACGACGGATCCCGGCGCGGAGCCGACGCCCACGCCCTCGCCCGAAACGGTGGGCTGAGCACGCGACGCCGCGGGTCAGCGAGGGGCGGCGACCCGGCGGTAGCGGCGGGCGATCAGCCAGTACGCCGGGATCGACGCCAGCGCCTCCGACACCGACAGGACCCGTCCGTCGCGGCTCTCGAGCGAGAGCAGCGCGTCGGCCGATGACGCGTCGGCCGGCCGGGCATCCACCTCGGCGAGGTCGATCGCCACGCGTCCTGCCTCCTCGGGCCCGAGCGACGCGATCAACGCGTCGGGTCGGGCGCCGGCTTCGTATTCGGCGCGGATCTCCAGGTCGGAACGCCACGTCGGCTGGCGCAGGAGCACCGCCCGCCAGCCGTCGGCGACGGCGGACGCCACGGTGCCGTCGCCCGGTACGGCATGGGCCGACACCGCCTCGCCACGCGCCCAGCGCGCGGCCTGGTGGAGCAGCGCGTACTCGTCGAGATCGGCGTACGCGCTGAGGCGGTCGGCCGGCGACCCGTCGCCGAAGATCGCCCGGATCGACGGCGCGAAGAGCTCGGCGAGGTCGAGGTCGATGGCGCGGACCGTCCGGTGGAAGTAGACCTGCTGGTACATGAACCGGCGGGCCGTGAGGAACATCTCCAGCGCACCGAGACCCGGCTCGTAGAGCGTCAGCCCGCGCTCCGAGATGAACGTGTACCGCCGGAGCCTCTCCACGTCGACCGGGCCGACGGACACGCCGGTCACGTAGGCGTCGCGGCGCACGTAGTCCAGGTTGTCGACGGTGAACACGCCCGACAGCAGCGGCTGGAGCCAGCGGACCCAGCGCGGCATCGCCCCGTCGACGAGTGCCGGCTTCGAGATCAGGAACGAGACCCAGGCCGGGTCGATCGCCTCGTCGTCACCGAAGGCGTCGCGCTCCGCGACGTCACCTGGCGCCCGGCGCAGGCCGCGCAGGAGCGCGCCGAGCTCGTCCTCGATGATCCGCCCCGACAGATCCTCGTGGGTCAGGCGCTTGCCATCGGGTCGCCGCGGGTCGACGGGGGCCGGGAAGGCGACGAGGACCTGGTCGTCGAAGAAGTGGGCGAACGGCCCGTGGCCGACGTCGTGGAGGAGGCCGGCCATCCGCAGGGTCTCGACGACGAGGCCCTCCGACGGGACGGGCTCGGCCGCCACGGACCAGCTCGCCGCGCAGGCTCGGGTAGAGCGCCCGGGCCCAGACCCCGGCCTCGTGCATGACGCCGAGGCCGTGCGTGAAGCGCGAGTGCTCCGCTGTCGGGAAGACCCAGCGCGCGCTCTGGAGCTGGCTGATCCGCCGCAGCCGCTGCATCCAGGTGGTGTCGAGGACGTCCTGCTCGGCCACGTCCTCGTCCGGCAGCCCGGTCGCCGCCGATTCCTCGCGAGTGAGGCGCTTGGTCAGCTCCACGTACCCGTGGATCGGGTCGCTGATGAGGTTGACCGCCGCGAACTGGTGGCGCTTCACGGTCCTGTCCCGTAGCGCGCAGCAGCCCGGGCATGCGTGGCGGCGACATCGTCGCGCAACGCGACGGGCTCGAGCACCTCGACGTCATCGCCCCACGAGAGGACCCAGAGCCGGATCTCGATCGGTCCCGCGACGGTCGCTCGCCAGACCACCGAGCCGTCCGGCTCCGGCTCCGCCGTCTGGGTCGGGTGCCAGCGCGTCTCCATGACCCGGGCCGCGACGGCCGGGGTGAACCGCAACACGACCGTCGTCGGCTCCTGGTCCGCGATGATGTCCCAGGCCCGGCGGAGTTCCTCGGTCGTGCCCGCCGGGTCGGGCGGATCGAACGTCCGCGGCGTGAGTGCCGCCTCCGCGATCCGCTCGATCTTGAAGGTCCGGATCGCGCCACGTTCCTCGTCGAAGCCCATCAGGTACAGCGCGTGGGTCTGCAGCGATGGCTCGATCAGGTACGGCCGGACGGTCGCGCGCCGGGGCGAGGCGCCGCCGTCGTAGCGCGCGGGCCGGTAGTCGATGGTCACGACCCGGCGCTCGGCCCAGGCCTTGGTCAGGAGCCGGACGTGCTCGTTGAACGCCGCGTCCCGCGGAGCGGTCGACATGATGTCGAGGGTCCGCTCCACGTGCTCCGCCAGGGCCGGCGGGAGGCCCACCGCGAGCTTCTCGAACGCGGCCGCGAGGTCCGGGTCGTACTTGTCGGCGTAGCGGACCATCAACCGCGCGGACAGCACGACGGCCATCGCCTCGGACTGGGTCAGCTTGAGCGGCGGCAGGAACGCCTTGTCCGATTCGACGCCCCACCGCCCGCCCTCGGCCCAGACGGGGACGCCGATCTCCTCGTCGATGGCGCGCAGGTCGCGGTACACGGTCCGCACCGACATCCCGACCCGTTCCGCCAGGTCGCCCGTGCGGATGCCGTCGGGGTGCGCCTGCAGGATGGCCAGGAGCCGCGTCATCCGCGCCAACCGGTCGCGCTTGGCGCCGTACCGACCCGGTTCCGCCTCGACGGTCATCGCGGCGGAGGATAGATGACGTGGTCGCGGTCGCGTTCCGTGGCGGTCATGTGGACCGCGACATCGCCGACGAGGGCCCCGGCGACGAGCCCCGCCCCGTCGCCGCCGGCATCGCCCACGACCTGGCCGAGCTGCCCGTCGAGGAAGACCCAGTAGTCAAGCTGCCCTCGCCATCGATGCAGGTCGGCGTCGCCGACGAGCCAGCGGATCTGCGGGAACGCCGCCTCGAAGGTGGCGCCATCGACCGCGACCCGGCAGCGGCGTGCCCGCGCGCCCTCGATGACCTCGACCCCGCGGTCCTCGGCGGTGGCCCGATTGTCGTACGTCAGCGCGGTGGCGAGCACCTGGAGGTCGATGGTCTGGCCGGCGACATCGGACGGCGGGACCGCCACCCAACCCTCCCCTGGCACGCGCGTCCAGGCAGCGTCTGCAACACGGGCCGTGCCGACCTGCCCGAGCGTGCGATCGGTGGCGACGTAGCCGGTCCAGCGGTACTCGCCTCGGTCCCGCGTCCCGAGGATCTCCACGGACCCGATCGGGCGCAGGTCCGCGGTCGCGGTCAGGTCGGCCGACAAGCGGGCCTCCCGGCCGGCATCGAGTGGCGCATTGCACAACTGCGGCTCCGCCTCGGTGCCCGTCGGGCCGAAGCGCGACGAGGTCGGGACCGTGTCGCGGACGGCGATCTCGTTGGCGACCGCGGCGCCCGCGAACAACGACGACGACAGCAGCGTCAGCACGGCAGCGACGACGGCCCCGTCGACGAACCGGAGGCGGCGCAGGGCCGTCGCGCCCCGTCGCCGGCGGGCGATCCCGAGACCGCTGAACAGGCTGGTCGCGCCGAGCGCCAGCAGCCAGGGATACGCGGCTTCGAGCGAGGGCAGGAGCGTCTGCGACCCGAGCGCCTGGATCTGCTCGATGACCCCCGCGATCGAGGGCACCAGGCAGAGCAGGGCGGCGATTCCCAGCCACACCATGCCTGCGAACGCTCCGTCGCCACGGCTGACCGGCGGCCAGACGAACCCGGCGACCGCGATGAGGATCGGCACGGTCATCGTCAGCCCCACGAGGACGTCCAGCGGCCCGCCGGGTCGGTAGGCGATGAGCACCAGCCCGGCTGCCACCACCCAGCCCGCCACGAGGGCGGCACCAACCAGTCGGAGCTCGAACTTGCGGACCCGCATCGTGGCCGAGTCTAGCGGTCCGCACTCCGCAAGTACCGGGCTCGCCATGACCTCCGGTCCATCGCGTCGGGCGGCGCGTTGCCGTGGACTAACCGCACCGCAGCGGACCAGCCGTCGCGGGGACGAACCACCCAAGGGAATCGAGGAACGTGGGACATGGCAGGCCAGGCGCCACGAGGGTCACGGGGACGCGGGGAACCGTCTCGCCGCGCCTCGTCGTTGGCAGTCCCCGCGGTCCCTTCCGCGGCCGCCCCTGGTCCCAGGGCCACCTCGACCCGGCGATCGGCACGGGCCCGGACCCGCGAGCGGGTCGCGACCCTGCCGCCGCGCCAGACGTACCGAAAGCTGACGGGTCTGGGCCTGTCACCTGACGAAGCCGCCAACCTGACCGCGTTCATGAACGGCATCCCACTCGACGGGGCCCATTGGTCGCTCCGTCAGGTCAACCAGTTGCTCTTCCTGCGCGAACTTCGCCGGACCGGCCGTTTCGGTCCGAAAGACGGGCGGATCACCCGCCCCGCGTAACCTGATTTATCCGGCAGCGACGGCGAATCCCTCCTCCCGCCGTCAATGCCACCGCCCGAAGTGGTGCCGAGCCTCCTCCCGGCGCCACTTCGGGCGGTCTTCATGTTCGGCCCGGTGCGCCGGGTCGCCGCGCAGGGCCGGCGCCCCGGTACCATCGGGCCCATGAGCCGACCCATCATCACGTTCCTGACGGACTTCGGGCCTTCGGCCCCGGCCGTGTGTCGCGGCGTCATGCTCGGGATCTGCCCCGACGCGACGATCATCGACATCAGCCACCAGGTCCCGCGTTACTCGATCCGGGAGGGAGCGGGCACCCTCGTCTTCGCCCTGCCGTACATGCCGATCGGCACCCACGTCGCGGTCGTGGACCCGGGGGTCGGCACCGAGCGGCTGCCGCTGGCGATCCGCGTCGAGCGCGGCGACGTCCTGATCGGGCCGGACAACGGGCTGCTCCTCGACGCCGCGGATGCGCTCGGGGGAGTCACGGAGGCCCGGACGCTCGAGAACCGCGACCTCATGCTCCCGGTGATCTCGTCGAGCTTCCACGGGCGGGACATCTTCTCGCCGATCGCCGCGCACCTGGCGTCCGGCGCGGACTTCGCCTCGGTCGGACCCACGGTGCCGATCGACGCGCTCGTCCGCCTCCCGGCGATCAGGCCGACGATCGGCGACGGGGTTCTGGAATCGACGATCGTCCACGTCCTGATCTACGGCAACGTCACGTTTGCCGGCACGCCGGCCGACCTCGAAACCGCGATCGGACCGCTGTCGTTCGGGCGGCCGCTGCTCCTGGAGTTCCCCGCGCACGGTGGCGCGGGCTCGGCCGAGGAGCGAACGGTCTGGCAGCAGACGTTCGGCCGGGTGCCGCTGGGAGCCTCGCTGCTCTACGCGGACTCGGAGGGCCATCTCTCGCTGGCCGACAACCAGGGCAACGCCGCGGAACGGCTGGGTCTCGCGCTTGATCGCCCCGTCCGCATCCGCTCGGCCTGACGGCATGACGGCCGTCGCGCCGCTGGTCGAGGTCGACGGACTGACCTACCGCTACCGCCGAGCGACCGTGCCCGCGATCACGGACCTGACGCTCACGGTCTCGCCCGGCCAGGTGATCCTCGTGGCCGGGCCATCGGGGTGCGGCAAGAGCACGCTCATCCGGGCCATCAACGGGCTCATCCCGCACTCGTACCCGGGCGAGCTCACGGGCGTCGTCCGCGTCGATGGCCAGCCGACGACCGAGCTGAAGCTGCGCGACATCGCGAGGACCGTGGGCACGGTGCTCCAGGACCCGGCCAAGCAGATCGTCGGGGCGACCGTGGAATCCGAGCTCGCGTTCGGCCCGGAGAACATGGGTACCCCGCGCTCGGAGATCCGCGACCGGATTCGCGACGTCGCCGTCCGGGCCGGGATCGAGCCGATCCTGGGTCGCGAGACGGCCGCCCTCTCGGGCGGCGAGCGCCAGCTCCTGGCGATGGCCGGGATCTTGATGATGCAGCCACGCCTGTACGTGGTCGACGAGCCGCTGGCGAATCTCGACCCGGCGACCGCGGAGCGGCTCCTCGACGTGCTCCGCGACCTGGCGGACCGCGGCGATGCGATCGTCATCGTGGAGCATCGAGTCGAAGAGGCCCTCAAGCTGCGGCCCGACCTGGTCCTGTACCTCGAGGACGGCCGACAGCGCTACCTCGGCCCCGTCGACGGGTTCCTCGCCATCGCGGATCCCGACGCGGTGAAGCTGCCGTTCGACGTCGTGCTCGAGCGGGTTCGCGCAATGACGGACGCGAGCGGCGCATCCGCCGCGGCGCCGGGGGACGGGGACCTGTCAGCGCCCGAACGCGCTCCGCTCGATCTCGCCGACGCCACGTCCGGGACCCCGCCCCGCCTGGAGTTCCGGGGCGTTCGCGCGGCCATCGGCGACCACGAGATCCTGCATGGGGTCGATGCCCGGCTCGGGCCCGACGAGATCGTTGCGGTCCTCGGGCCGAACGGCTCGGGCAAGACGACCCTGTTCCGGACCGCGATGCACCTGCTTGGGATCACCGAGGGGACGGTCCTCGTCGATGGCACGTCGATCGCCGATCGGACCACGGCGGAGCTCGCGACCGAGTTCGGCTACGTCTTCCAGAGCCCCAGCCAGATGCTCTTCTCGCGGACCGTCGAGGACGAGATCCTGTTCGGGCCGCGGAATCTCGGCCGGGATCCGGCGGGCTTCGAAGCCCTGCTCGACGATTGCCTCCAGCGCACGGCCCTCGAGGGGCTGGAGGACATCCGGACACGGCCCCCGCTCGCGCTGTCGTTCGGACAGCAGAAACGACTCGCGCTCGCGATCGCGCTGGCCCTCCGACCCTCGACGCTGGTGCTCGACGAGCCGTCGGCCGGCCAGGACCACCGGACGGCCGCGGCGTTCATGCGCGAGGTCCTCGCGATCCCCGGGCTGCGCAGCCTGTACCTCGTCACGCACGACGTGGACCTTGCATTGACGCATGCAGACCGTATCCTGTTGTTCAGGGAAGGCCGGGTCGTGGCCGACGGCGCCCCGATCGAGGTCATTGCGGACGCTGCGCGCTGGAGGGCGTGCAACCTGCGCGTGACGTCGTTGATGCAGGCCAATATCCATCGAGGGACGGCGGGGGAAGGTTTCCTCGATGCCGAGACGCTCGCGCGCCGGGTGATCGTCACCGACCGGCGAGGCGAGGGGGCGGCGGAAGGAGGCCGAGGTGGTGAGCTGTTGACCGAGTCCTGACTCGACACGCGCCCACGTGCATCGAACCTTCTGGAGGGAAGATCAGATGACCGCACTTTCCGCCCCGCAGAGCAACCGCCTGTGGGAAGTGACTTCACGGACCATCGTCTATGCCGCGATCGGCGCGGCGCTCTACGGGATCCTGCTCGTCGCACAGGTCCCGGTCCCTGGCACCACGGTGTCGGTCCGGCCGGCCTTTGCGCTCGTTCCGTTCTTCGGCTACGCGTTCGGCCCGATCGTTGGCCTCTTCGTCGGTCTTGTCGGCAACGGCATCGGTGACCAGCTTTCGGGGTGGGGCGCCCTCACCTCGTGGAACTGGAGCATCGCCAACGGTCTCGTCGGTCTCCTCGCCGGTCTTGCTCCGCTCTACCTCGGACGCTGGACGAACGGGAGTCTGCGTGACCGCGCCATCGGCGGAGCCGTCGCCGGCGTGATCGCCACCATCATCGGCTTCCTGTTCACGTTCACAGACCTCATCATTCAGGCCGGCAACACGGTCGGCGGCGTCACGTCGTTCTACATCACGGTCATCGTCGCGGACGTGATCGCGACAGTGATCCTCGTGCCGATCCTCGTGTACGCATGGGAGCCGGTCAAAGCCCAGCTCGGCCGGTAGGTTTCGGCTCCGGGGTACAGCCTTGAACGTTGCCCCACGGTATCTGGGACGGGGATCGTGGCTCGCACGCCGCGATCCCCGTGTCCTTATCGTCGTCGTCGCGCTCTTCATCTTCACGGTCCTGCAGGTGTGGGACCTCCGGATCGTCCTGCTGCTGCTGCTGATCGCTGTCGGCTACTACCGCACAGCGAGCATCCCGTGGCGTGACATCCGCCGGAACTGGAGGGTCGCCTTCGTGTTCATCGGGACATTGGTCCTGGTGAACGCGATCCTGGGCGGCGGCCAGACATCCGAGGTCTCGCTTGACGAGGCGCACGTGCTCTTCTATCTCCCGCTCCTCGGGACGCCCATGTCCGCGGAGTCGATCACGCTCGCGATCACGCTCTTCTTTCGCTACCTGGCGATGGCAACGATCGGCTTTCCCGTTGCCTTCGCCATCGCCCCGAACGACTTTGGCGCAGCGTTCCATCGCCTCGGCGTGCCCGAGAAGTTCGCCTTCGGGATCGACCTGACGTTCCGGTTCCTGCCGTCGCTCGCGGCCGATCTGCAGACGACGGTCGATGCGCAGCGGATCCGCGGCTTCGACTGGGCGGGCGGGAAGGCCGGGTTCCTCTCGCGCGTCCGGCGCTCGACGCCGGTCGTCGTGCCGACCATGGTCAACGCGATCGCCGGCGCGGAGGACACGATCGATGCCATGGACCTGCGCGGGTTCGGGACCGGCAAGCGATCGTGGCTGCGTGAGCTCGCCTACGACCGGAGGGACTGGCTCGTGATCGGGTTCTTCGGACTCCTGCTGATCGCCGCGACGATCGGCGGCTTCGCCGGGGTGACCTCGCACCTCTGGACGCCGCAGTTCCTCATCGATCTCGCCGGCGGCTGACGGCCGGGCGTCAGGGTTCCCCGATCGGCGGATCAGCGGCGGGACGCCGGCCCTCGCGCCGCATCGACGAAGACCGAGAACAGCCGGGCGAACGCCGCCGGCGTCGACTCCGTCCGCTCCGGGTGGCACTGGACGCCGATCAGGAACCGGCCGTCCGCGGCCTCGAGACCCTCGACGAGGTCGCCCTCGGAGCTGCTCGCGAACGCGTTCGCGACGAGACCCGGTGCCACGTCCGCCGCCCGGATGCCCTGATGGTGGTACGTGTTGACGGTCAGGACGCCGCCGCGGGCATTGGTCGGGAACAGGATCCGGGTCAGCCGGCTGCCCGGGGCGAGGCGGAGCGGGTGGGTCGCGGCGGTGCCCAGTCCCCAGCCCGGGCCGCCGTGTCCCCCGACGTGCTGGACCAGCGTCCCCCCGGAGAAGACGTTGATGGCCTGCATCCCGCGGCAGATCCCGACGATCGGGACGCCTCGCTCGGTCGCGGCGATCCAGGCCTGGTGCTCGAGCTCATCGCGCTCAGGCTCCGTGGCGACCGAGCCGCTCGTCGCGCGGCCGTAGCGCGCCGGGTCGACGTCGGCGCCGCCGCTCAGCAGGAGCCCGTCCATCGAGGCGAGGGCCGCCGCACGGTCCGCACTGCCGGTCTCGGTCGAGAGGAGCGACGGCGCGCCGCCGGCATTCGCGATCGCGGTGCCGTAGAGCGCGTTCTTCCGAGCCACGAGGTCGGGATCGGTCGTCCTCGACGGATCGGTGACCGTCACGACGATCCGTGGGCTCGAGGCGACACGTGGGTCCACCTAGGGAGGATAGCGGCCGGGCGGCGCGCTCTCCCGAGGAGCCGAACGTCGCCGAGCAGCGACAGATCAGCTCTCGGGGCTCGCGCCCTCCGATGGCGGTGCGGGCGTGGGCCGGGGAGTCGGCACAGGCGAGACGCTCGGCAGCGCCTCGGGGTCGACCTCCTCGTTCGGGAGGATCATGAGCACCCAGCCGACCTCGAGCCGGTCCGGTCGGTACTTGTCCGAGTCAGGATCGAGCGACGGGTAGGTCACCCGGTTCCAGTACGCGATGCTCCGGCCGCTGGTCCCGAAGCGCTTCGCGATGCCGACCAGCGTGTCGCCGGGCTTGACCGTGTAGAGGGCGAACGTCGGGCCCGGCGTGGGGGTCGGCCGAACGAACGACGGCGTCGGGGTCGGCCCTGCGGGCGTCAGGATCGGCGTCGGGCCGCTGCCGCTCTCCGCGGGCGTCGGACTGAGGCGGTTGGCGGGCGTCGGGACGCACGCGGCAACCAGGACCAGGAACAGGATCGCTCCCGGGAGCCGGGGGACGCGGGCCGTCGGATCCATGTCGGACGCATCTTGCGCCCGACCCGATTTTCCTGCGTCAGTCGATCAGGTGGCTCGGCGGGTCCACCGGCGTCGGGGCCTGCAGCGAGAACTCGGCGGCGAGGGCGAGGCCTTCCGCGGCGGTGGCGATCTTGTCGCGGCCGCCGCGCTTGGCGACGAAGCAGGCGCGGTCGGCGGCCAGCAGCACCGAGGCGGCGGTGTCCCCGTCGTCCGGGAACGTGGCGATCCCGATCGAGGCCGTCACGCTGCGACCCGTGGCCCGGACCGCCTGGCCCGCCCGCTCCGCGACCAGGCGCGCGCCGGCGGCATCGGTGCCGGGCAGCAGGAAGGAGAACTCGTCGCCGCCGTAGCGGAAGATCTGGTCGGAGTCGCGCCCGGCGCGCACGAGCTCGGTGGCGATCTCGCGCAGGAGCTGGTCGCCGGCCTGGTGTCCCAGCGAGTTGTTGACGTCGCGGAAGTCGTCTAGGTCGAGCATGATCAGGCTGAACGGGCTGCCCGCATGGACGCTGAGCTCCAGCCGGTTCTCGAACGTCCCGTGGTTGAGCAGGCCGGTCAGGTCGTCGGTCTGCGCGCGGAGCTCCACGGCCTCGAAGACCTCGGCGTTCTGCAGCGCGATGGAGACCTGGGCCGCGAACAGCTGGACCAGCTCGAACTCGTCGTCCGAGAACGCGTTGCCGAGGCCGAGGCGCTCGATCGTCAGGACCCCGATCGCGCCCTCGCGGCCCCGGAGCGGGACGACGATCAGGCTGCCGTCCTGGACGCTGACATCCTGGTCGCGGAAGTGGTTGACGCGCGGGTCGTTGCGCGAGTCGGGGATGTAGGTCGGCTCGTTGTGGTCGACGACCCAGGTCGCGATCCCTGTCTCGCCGGGCTCCCACGGTTCGAGGTAGCTGTCGGCGTGGACGCCACGGGCCGTCAGGGGCGTCAGCAGGCGGGTGTGCGGGTCGACGACCTCGATGGCGATGTTGTCGCACTCGATCAGGCGGAGCAGCCGCTCGGTGATGCTGTCGAGGACGGCGCGGCCGTCGAGCGTGGTCAGGATCGATTCGGTGATCTGGAGGAGCTCGCGCTGGCTCTGGACCTGCCGCTCGAGCGCGGCACTCTGCTCGCGCAGCCGCGCGGTCGTGTCGGCGGTGGCCATCGCCTGGGCGGCAAAGCTCCCGTAGATGACCAGGAGGCGCAGGTCGTCGTCCGTGAACTGGTCGAGCCCGAGCTTGGAGAGGACGAGGACGCCGAGGACGCGGTCGTCGAAGATCATCGGGGCCAGGAGCATGGACTCGTCGAGGTCCTCCTCCGTGCCCGGGATCGTGTCCGCGCGCGGGTCCTTCGCTGCGTCGCCGAGGTTCTGGGCGACCCCGTGCTCGGCGACCCAGCCGGTGATGCCCTCGCCGACCGAGACGCGCAGCATGTCCATGGTCTCATCGACGTATTCGCCGACCTGGCCCTTCATCGCGACGGGGATGAGGTCGTTCCCCATGAGCCGGTACACGCGGACGTTGTGGTAGTCGATGATCTGGCGCAGCTCGGTGGCGATGGCCATCCCGATGTCGTGGACGCTCGAGAGCCGGTTCAGCCGCGTGCCGAGCTGCTGGATCGATCCGAGCTGGGCCGCCCACGTGGCCATGCGCTCGAAGTCCTGCGCGGCCCGGATCGCGACGCTGGCCTGGGTCGCGAGCGCGGCCATCGTCTCGAGGTCGTCCTCGGACCAGGCGTGCGCGCGGTCGTGATAGACGTTCAACAGCCCGAGCAGCTCCGCCCCGTCGAAGAGCGGCGCCGTGCAGATGGTGTCGAACCCTTCCTGGATGGCGGCCGCGCGGACATCCAGCCCACGCGGATCGTTGGCGTAGTCGACGGCGAACATCGGACGCCGCTCCGCCACCGCGAGCGTCGGCAGCGAGCGCCTCGGGAAGTCCCGCACGCTCCCCAGGTAGCTCGCTGACAGGTTCCGGCTCACCTCCGCGACGGCCGTCCCACCCGGTCGTTGCAGGAAGACCGCGGCGCGATCTGCCTCGAACAGCACCATCGCGTGATCGACCAGGCCGGACAGGATCCGATCGAGATCGAGCCGGCTCCCGATGTCACCCGCGACGCGGTGGAGCGCTTCTGCGCGATGGAGCTGGTGGGCGACCTCGTCGCGTCGGCGCGCCACCGAGACGAGCGTGCCGATGGCGTTGGCGACGACGGAGGCCACCTCGCCGTCTCGCTCGCTGATGGTGCCGGTGGCCTCGCCGACGACGTGCAGGACGCCCCACGCCCCGCCGAGCGACGGGATGACCGCGGCCAGCTCGGGGCGCTCGCCCGACAGGATCGCGAGCGGTGCGCCCAGCTCATCGATGCCGGTCGAGGCGCGTCCGTGACCTAGTTCGGACGGGTCGTCCGGGAGGGCTGCGGCAGCGAGGGCCGCGCCCAGCACGCCGAAGCCGCGAGGGCGTTCACCGAGCCGCGCGACCTGGCCTGTCGGATCATGCGCGACCGCGCGGGGGACGAGCCGATCGTCGCGCAATTCCCAGATCGCGACGAGGTGGTGGTCGTAGGCGTCGCGAAGCAGCCGGACGGCGCTGGCGAGGTCGTCGTCGAGCTCGTCGGGCTCCGCGGTCAGTCGGGTGATCGCGTCGATGAGCGACAGGTCGATGGCATACCGCTCGCCCCGGTGCGGCTCGGCCGACTGACGGCCACCGTCCGCGCGGCGATCCAGGGACGACGGGAGCGCGTGGAGCATCCGCCGCCCGCCGAGACCCGCGGCCGTGGGCGGACCGGCCGGCTCGGCAGGGCCGAACTCGGCCGCCGCGAGGAAGCGCTGGAGATCGCCCATGCGGTACCGCCGATCGCCGCGCGGATTGATCCGGTAATAGCGCAGCCGGCCGGCATCGCTCCACGCGCGAACGGTGTTCGGGTGCACGCCGAGCAGGCGGGCCGCCTTCGTGACGGTCAGCGTGGCATCGATCGGGCGGGACGGAAGGGTCGTACTCACGGCTCGTCTGGGAGGAAATGTGAACTCGAAGGTCAGAGCCTACCAATCTCACAGTTCTTGCCAATAGTCCGATGGTCCCGGGGCGGCATGGAGGCACCAGCCCGAGGACGCAAGGCCTCGAGCGCGTCAGGCCCGGCGTCCGCCGGTGAACCGGATGTACACGAGCGTGATCACGAGCGTCGCGATCCCGATGGCCAGCACGGCGAGGATCGCGAACGCCGGGTCGCCGACGAGCCCGGGGCCTTGACCGGAGCTGCGCGGGTCGCCGCCGGGTCCGGGTGTCGGCGAGGCGCCGAGCACCGGCCCGGCCGCCATCGACCAGGCGAGCAGCCAGAGCCCCGCCACAAGCGCTCGCGCAGCAGCGAGCCGGACGCCCGCGGTCCGACGCGGCATCAGGCGATCGCCCCGACCAGCGTCCACGCCAGCGCCAGGGTGATCAGGATGAGTCCGCCGGCCAGGCAGACGGCCGCGACGAGTGGACGACGCGAGCCCGAACCGGCCAGGACACGCATCGCCTCGTCGCGCTCGAGCGTGGTCAGGACGAGCGGCCGGCCCATGCCCGCGGTCATGCGCGGACCTCCGTCGGGTCCGACGGTCGGGACACCGAGGACCATGGCGTGCTCGACCGTCGAGACCTGCTCGACGAGCAGGCGCATCGGCCTGGTGGGCAACGTCCCTACGGGCACGCGGTCCGCGGCGTCTGCCGCGGTCCCGATCGACTCACGCGGGATGACGACCAGGCCGGCATCGAGCGCGTTGGCGTCCACGGCGATCGCATCGAGGCCGTCGCGGATCGAGAACGGGACGGCCTCGCGACGATCTTCGAACGCGCGCCAGCCGCGTCCGTCGCGCAGCTGCAGGCGGGTCCGGCGCAGGACCAGCGGGCGATGGGCGTCGTCCTCGAACTCGTCTTCGGCGTCGAGGCGGCCGGCGATCCGCACGTAGCGCGCCTGCCCCGCGCTCAACGCCACGGCATCCGCGACGGTCACCGACGGCGTGCTCGCGAGCAGGCGACCGATCCGGAAGTTGGGACCGAAGGAGCTGAGCACGATCCACCCGGCGACAAGCGCGACGAGGCCGGCGGCCAGGAGGAGCAGGGGGGTCACGGCGGCGATGATAGCGCCGCGCACGAAATGGCCCGAAGGAACCTACCCGACACGTGGGCGTTGATGCGATCGCCGCCGTTAGTGTCGCTCGACCCCTCCGGGCTGGGTCGAACGGTACGGCCGCCGCGGGCAGGCGCGCAATGGGTCCTGTCCACCGTTTCGACGCTGATCCGGGAGGTTATCCACCGGTCGTCCACATCGGCTCAAGCAGCGGACCGGCCCGTCGATGGATCCAACGAGTTGAGCTGTCCCGCATATCCGGTCAGCATCAGGCGCCCGCCGACCAGCTCCGCCCCGACGACGACGTCGGAGTGCGCCACGCGCCAGGCGACGGTGCCGTCGGGCTCGATCGCGAAGGTCTCCAGCTCCGCCTGCACGATCACATGAGCCAAACGGGACGATCCGAGCAGCGCCACGATCGGCGTCCCCGAGCGGTGATCCCAGCGGGCGTCGCCCGTGGCGACGTCGAGCCCGAAGGTGTGGAAGCCGTAGGTGACGACGAGCAGCCCCTCGGAGTCGAGGTGCACGGCGCGCGGCTCGTCGCTGATCGTCGAGGCGAATCGCGCGGTCCACGCGCCACGCGGCCCTTCGAGCCGCAGCTCGGCGCGACACAGGGGTTCCGGATCCTCGGCGACGCGTGTCCCGAGCTCGACCAGCCGGCCGCCGACCTCGGAGAGGGCGAAGACCGCCGCCCCTTCACCGCTGCCCGCCCACCGCCAGCGTGCGCGCAGGCCGCCCGGGTACGTGACGGTCGCGTTGCGCGGTTCGGCGCTCACGCGCTCGGGGCAGCCTCGGCCTCGACGTCGACCGCCGCGCGCTCCTCGGCGATCGGGGCGACCGTCGCGTTGGCGAGGTTCCGCAGGGTGCCGGGCGGGACCGGGAAGACCGCGGTCGGCAGACCGGCGGCGGCCCAGACCACGGGATACCGGCCGAGCGCCGGGTCCATGACCACGCGGAGGGATCGGGCGTGACCGATCGGCGGGATGCCGCCGATCACGAACCCGGTCAACTCGTTCGCCTCGCGCGCCGTGGCGCGGCGGATGTCGCCTTCGCCCGTGACGGCGGCGAGCCGGGCAACGTCCACCCGGTCCGGGCCCGAGACGAGGGCGAGGATCGGCTCCAGCCCGTCATCACCGGGCGCCACGAAGACGAGCGACTTGACGATCTGGCCGAGCTCCGCGCCGACGGCCGCCGCGGCTTCCTGGGCCGTGTGGGTCGACTCGTCGAAGATCGTGACCTCCAGCTCGACGCCCTTGCGCACGGCCGCGTCGATGACGCGCCGGATCGCTGGGTGGTCGACGGGGTCGGGCACGGCGCGGAGTCTAGCATCGGCGACGAGCGTGGTCGGCGGGTCGCGTAGCATCGGGACCATGCAGGCGATCGTGTTGGCCGATGGCGACGTCGCGCCTCGCGCGCGGATCGACGCGGCATGGCCGGGCTGGGCCGACCCGGCCGCCCTCGTCATCGCCGCTGACGGCGGAGCCCGGCACGCCGCGCCGCTCGGTCTGCGACCCGCGATCTGGGTCGGCGACGGCGACTCGGTCGACCCGGCGGAGCTCGAGCGACTAGCCGCCGGTGGCACGGAGATCCGCCGCGTGGCGACGGCCAAGGACGAATCGGACACGGAGCTGGCACTCCTCGCCGCCATCGATGGCGGGGCGGACGACCTCGTCCTCCTCGGCGCGCTGGGCGGCTCACGCGTCGATCACGCCCTGGCCAACGTCGGCCTGCTCGCCCATCCCGGGCTCGCCGGTCGCCGGGCGGTCCTGCTCGATGCCGGGGCGCGGGTGTCGTTCCTGCGGGCGCCGACCGCCGACGGATCTCCCGTCCATCGCGACCTCTCGGGCCGGATCGGCGACCTGGTCAGCCTCCTGGCGCTCGGCGATGGCGTCGAGGGGGTCACGACGAGCGGGCTCGTCTACCCGCTGGCCGACGAGCCGTTGCCGATCGGTCCCGCGCGCGGGCTCTCGAACGTTCGCGAGCGGATCGACGCGGCGGTGACGGTGCGGCGCGGGACGCTGCTCATCGTCGAGTCGCCTGCTACGCTCCCGCCATGAGCATCCCCGAGCCTGGCGACCTCGCGCCCGAGATCGCCCTCCCCGATGAGACGGGCGCCGTGCATCGGCTCGCAGACCAGCGCGGTCGGTGGACGATCCTCTACTTCTACCCGACCGACGACACGCCCGGCTGCACCGTCGAGGCATGCGAGTTCCGCGACGCCAACGAGACGATCCACGAGCGTGGTGCCGACGTCTGGGGCGTGAGCCCGCAGAGCGCCCCCAGCAAGAAGGCGTTCCGCGAGAAGTTCGACCTGCCCTTCACGCTCCTCGCCGACGAGGCCCACGCCGCCGCCGAGGCGTACGGGTCGTGGGTGGAGAAGAAGAACTACGGCAAGACATACATGGGCACCGCCCGCCGGACGTTCCTCGTCGACCCGGACGGTCGGGTCGCGAAGACCTGGGAGAAGGTGAAGCCCGAGGGGCACGCCGCCGACGTGCTCGCGTCGCTCGACACGCTCCAGGCGGCGCGGGCCGGGTGAGCGAGCCGGGCGCACAAGAGGCTTCGCTCGTGGGGGGAGACGAGCGAAGCCTCGGCCGGAAGGGTACTGCCGGGCAGGAACCCGTGCAAGACGATGGTGCAGGGTCCGCGACCGCGACGACGGCCGGGTCGACCGCCGCTCCGACTCCGCACGACTGGCGACCGTCGCGGTTCATGCTGATCGCGGCGCACCCCGACGACGCCGAGTTCGGGCCGGCGGGGACGGCGGCGCGCTGGATCGCCGAGGGTTCAGAGGGTTGGCTGGTGTGCTGCACCAGCGGCGACCAGGGCGGCGAGGACCCCGACGCGGATCCGCTGGTCCTCTCGGCCCTGCGCGAGACCGAGCAACGTGCCGCGGCGACGATCATCGGGTACGCCGGCGTCTCGTTCCTGCACCAACCCGACGGCGCCCTCGCCAATGACCTCGCCCTCCGCGAGCTCCTCGTCCGCGAGATCCGGACGTTCCGGCCCGACGCCGTCCTGGCGACGGATCCCGAGGCCCTCTTCTACCGCGATGGCGGCGTCAACCACACCGACCATCGCGCGGCCGGCTTCGCTGCCGTGGACGCCGTGTATCCGGCGGCCCGGAATCCGATGGCGTTCCCGTGGCTCGCGAGGAACGGGCTGGCTGCCCACCGGGTGCGGCGCCTGTACCTCTTCTGGTCCAACCAGCCGACGGTCTGGGTCGACGTGTCGTCGACCATCGAACGCAAGCTCACCGCCCTCGCGGCCCATGCCAGCCAGATCAGCGATCCCGAGGGCCTCGGGACGCGCATCCGCGAGTGGGCGGCCGAGGAGGGCCTGCCGATCGGCGCGGCGGCCGCGGAGGCTCTCCGCGTCGTGGTGATCGACGACGACGAGGACGAAGGGCCGAGCTGACGCGATCGCGCCGACGAGCGGTCAGGCGCCCTCGAGCAGCAGCGGCCGGAGGGTTCCCCAGTCGTTCCACAGCTCGGCCAGGCCATCGGCCCGACGGCCGAGGAGCGCGATCAGGTCGGAGAGGCTGAGGTCCCCGGCCGTCCCGGCGAGGTGCTCGTCGGCGGCGACGGTCAGCTCGCTGTAGAGCGCGGCCATCTCCGGCTCGGTCGGCCATTGACGGATCCGCATCGGATCGAGTCCGGCGTAGCCCATCGCCATCGAGAGCTCGCGTTGCGTGGGGACGCGTTCGTCGACGAAGCCGCCGAGCCCGTCGAACCGATGGCCCAGCGACGCAAGCGCCTGTGCGATCTCCCGATCCTGGACCAGGGTGAAGAGGCCCCAGAACGGATGGTTGGCTGGGAACTCGAGCGAGCCAGACTCGATGCTGACGGAGACGATCGCGTCGACCAGCTGCGTGAGGTTCGCCTGCCAGCGCCGGGCCGCGGCGGGGTCGTCGCGGGACAGTCGCGCCACGAGCGCGGTCAACGTTTCTCGATCACCACGCAGGAGGCGGAAGATCGTCGGCGTGCCACCCGCGGACAGCGCCGCGGCCAGGGGCTCGTCCTCGTCGATCGAACCGGTCGGGCGTTCGGTCCAGGGCGCCTGCTGCGCCGGTTCGGCGATGTCCGCGGCGGCGCCCTCGTCGCATTCCGCGAGGGCCTGGCGGGCGACGAGGCACGCGGCCTCAGCGGCCTCCGCGGCGATCCTCGCGGCGTCGGCCTCGCGAGTCAGGTGGTCGAGCCCGGCCCCGATGGCCGTGGCCGCGGCCCGTTCTCGTTTCGCGGTGATCGCCGCGTTTCGCGCCGTGTTGTTGACCTCGTTGATGTCGACGAGCCAGTCCCGGGCCGCGGCTTCGGCCTCCTCGGTCGACTTCGACCCGTTGTAGGCGCTCCGGAACCGGGCCTGGGCGGCCTCCTTTTCGCGGCGGACCGCGCGTTGGTCCGCGACCGCTGCCGCGGCGTCGGCCGCGGTCATGTGGTTGTCGTAGGTCCGCTGGGCCGCCCGCAGCGCATCGGCTGACTCGGTCGCGCGGCGGCGTGCCCCGACCGCGAACCCGCAGCGCTCGGCCGCGACCCGTCGCTCGGCAGCACACCGGTCGGTCGCGTCCGGCGCCGTCCCGACGGCTCCGCCCGAGCCCGATCCGCCCGACCCGCCGCCACCCGACCCGCCGCCACCGGAGGCGCCACCACCGCGGCCCCCGGCCCCGCTGGCGCCGCCGACGAAGAGGCCGGCGTCGTTCCTCGGACCGCGATCCGGATCCCCCGAGGCCACCACCGAGGCCACGGTCGTCGGGACCAGGATCCGCCCGTTCGCGCGCAGTGCAAGAAGCATCGGATCGTCGCCGCCGTCGATGGAGATGCCGACCATCGTGCCCGGGCCGGCGTCGCCGCGCGGATCGGTCAGGCGGAACGCAGGCTCCATCGTCCGCCCGAGCCGCGGCCAGCTCGCGTCGCCCGCGTCACCGTCATCGAGAGGGCGGCGGGACCGAACGGCCGTTCGATGATCCAAGCTTCCGCCGGCCGTCGGCGGCTCGTCCGCGGCGTGATCGCCGGGACCGACGCGGGCCGAGTCTGGGCCGGTCGCGACGAACGCATCGTCCGACAAGGTCACCGAGCGGCGCGGGATGGCGTCCTGGGCAACGACGACTCGGACCTCTCTGCGAGCGGGCGGGCGGGCCCGCAGGACCACGATCAGGGCGGCGCCGGCCGCGACGCCAAGGGCCAGGCCAAGGGCCAGGAAGGCGAACTCTGTGGCACTCACGCTGTCCGCATCGGTCGCAGTCGGACCCCTTCGGATCGACGGATACCCCGTCGCAGCGTAGCTGCGAGCGCTGCGAGCGTCAAATCCGCGGAACGCGGCGCCGATGGCCCTCGGCCCGCCCGCCGCGGGTTTTGCAGGTCCCGAGACCCGGATGGTAGATTCGGTCCACCGGCAGCCGGCCGGTTCAGCCTGCTCCCGACACTCCCATCAAGCCGTACCCAGACCAGGGAAAGGCACGACCCGCTTGGTCATCGAGCCGCCCCAGGAATTCCTCGTCCAGCCCGTCGACGCCTCCTGGCTCCAATGCAACATCGAGTGCCAGGAAGCGTGCCCGGTCGGGACGAACTGCCGTGGCTACCTCAACCTGGCCGCCGAGGGCCGGTTCGAGGAGGGCTACATCCTGTCGCGCGAGCCGAACCCGGTCGCGGCGATGTGCTCCTACGTCTGCTCCGCGCCCTGCGAGCGCGCCTGCCGGCGCGGCGACATCGATCGGCCGCTGGCGATCCGTGCGATGAAGCGGTTCCTGGTCGAGTGGCACGAGGCCTCGGGCATCCCCGACGTCATGCCCGAGATCACGGCACGGGCCGAGCGGGTCGCCGTGGTCGGCGCCGGGCCGGCGGGTCTCTCGGTCGCGCGCGAGCTGGCCACCAAGGGCTACCAGGTCACGGTCTTCGACAGCCTGCCGTACGGCGGCGGCACGATGCTCATCGGCGTCCCGGCGTTCCGCCTGCCGCGCGAGGCGATCGAGATGGACGTGCGGCTCGTCGAGCGCCTCGGCGTGCGCTTCGTGTTCGACACGGAGATCGGCAAGGACATCACCTTCGACCAGCTCCAGCGCGACTTCGACTCGATCGCCATCACCGCCGGCGCGATGGACGCGGTCGCGCTCGACATCCCCGGCGCCGACCTCGACGGCGTCGACTACGGCGTCGACTTCATGAAGAAGGCCAACCTCGGGCAGCCCCTCGAGGTCGGCACCGACGTGGTCGTCATCGGCGGCGGCTACACGGCGATGGACTGCTCGCGGACGAGCCTGCGCCACGGCGCGGAACGCGTCTCGATCGTCTACCGGCGGACCCGCTCCGAGCTCGTGGTCGACGAGGAGGAGCTCGGCGAGACCGAGCGCGAGGGCGTCCGCATGGAGTTCCTCGCGAGCCCCATCGAGATCCTCGGCGAGGACGGCAAGGTCAGTGGCGTCCGGTTCATCCGGAACCGCCTCGGCGAGCCGGACGCCTCCGGCCGGCGGTCGCCCGTGCCGATCGAGGGGTCCGAATTCGTGATCCCCGCGAAGACCGTCATCCCGGCCGTCTCGCAGGCCGCGGACCTCACGTTCCTGCCGGTCGAGGCGACGTTCGAGATCAACCGCGGCCGGGTCAAGGTCGACCCGGCCACGTACGCCTCCAACGTCAAGGGCGTCTTCGCCTGCGGCGACTTCGTCACCGGCCCCACGACGCTCATCGAGGCGGCCGGCCACGGGAAGAAGTGCGCGTATGCGATCGACCGGTACCTGTCGGGCCGGACCGACGTCACGGTCGATGCGAACGTCAAGATCACCAGCTCGTGGCGCCACGACATGCCGGACTTCTACGACGTCCTGCCCCGCCAGCACATCCCGATGGTGCCGCTGACCGCGCGCATGCCGTCCACCGACCCGGTCGTCAACTTCAACACGCCGGTCGAGCTCGGCTACGACGCGACCGGCGCGGTGGCCGAGTCGACGCGCTGCCTCATGTGCAACTACAACATCTGGTTCGACCCCTTCCGCTGCGTCTTGTGCGGGGCGTGTGCCGATGTCTGCCCGGAGGGCGTCATCCACATGATCGACGTCAACCAGATGAAGTCCGAGGGCCTGCTGCCCGAGCTCGAGGAGGCCTACGGCTGGGACCAGGGCGCCGCCATGGTGCTCGATGAGGAGCGCTGCATCCGCTGCGCGCTCTGCGTCAAGCGGTGCCCGTTCGACGCCATTACGATGGAGCGGTTCGAGCTGCAGGAGGTTTCGACCGACGGCCGGCTCTACAAGGAGTCGTACCGCGACGCGCAACTCGCCGGGACGCCCGGCGTGGCAGGAGGAGCCCGGTGAGTTTCCTCGAGCGGGTGGACAACGCCATCCGCCGAAGCCCCGTCTGGCGATCGCTCTTCCGCCAGCCGTACCCGAACGACGAACGCTCGCGGGCGTACGCCGTGATGAACAATGTCTTCCTGCACATCCACCCGGTCCGCGTGCGCCAGCACGCGGTGAAGTTCGCGTACACGTTCTGCCTGGGCGGGCTGAGCTTCTTCCTGTTCCTCGTCCTGACCGTGACCGGCGTCTACCTGATGTTCTTCTACGTGCCCTCGGCGACCCTCGCCTACACGAACATCCTCGAGATCCAGGCCGAGGTCACGTTCGGGCTCCTGACGCGGAACATCCACCGCTGGGCCGCGCACCTCATGGTCTTCTTCGTCTTCCTGCACATGATGCGGGTCTTCTACCACGGGGCCTACAAGCCGCCGCGCGAGTTCAACTGGGTCGTCGGGGTCGTGCTCCTGTTCCTGACGATCATGCTGAGCTTCACGGGCTACCTGCTGCCGTGGGACCAGATCGCGTTCTGGGCGATCACGATCGGCACGAACATGGGCGGCTACGCGCCGGTGCTGAACTTCCCGGTCTCGCGGATCCTGCTCGGCGGCCTCGAGGTCGGCCAGAACACGCTCCTGCGGTTCTACGTCGGCCACGTCGTGTTCCTGCCGCTCATCGCCGCCGTCTTCCTGGCCGTCCACTTCTGGCGCATCCGCAAGGACGGCGGGATCTCGGGGCCGCTATGACGACCCATCGCGGCGTTGTCGGCTGCGCCCGCTCACTCACGCACCTTGGGGTGCGCTCGATCGCGTGCTCACCTCCGCCTTGCGCTGAGCCGTCCTATCGGCCCCTCGGGTACATGCGATGAGTGACGTCAAGCAGCCGCCCGAGCGGCGGGAGGTGCTGCCGGTCGACCCGACGCGGCGTACCGAGATCGACAAGCAGCGCGTGCCGATGTCGGCGCGGCCCTACCGGCTGCTCGCGCTCGTCAAGCAGGATGCCGTCGTCCGCGTCCAGAAGGAACCGGACGACACGGTCATGACCTGGCCGCACCTGTTGACGATCGAGTTCCTGGCCGGCGGCGTCATGAGCATCTTCCTGCTGATGATGGGCCTGTTCATCAACGCGCCACTCGAGGAGCTGGCCAACGGCAACGTCACGCCGGCGGTGGCCAAGGCACCGTGGTACTTCCTCGGCCTCCAGGAGTTGCTGGCCTATTTCCACCCGACGGTGGCCGGCGTCCTCGTGCCGACGTTCGTCCTGGTCGGCGCGGCGCTGATCCCGTACATCGATCGGGGCAACATCCTCTCGATCCGGCCGTCGGAGCGCAAGACCGCGGTGATGCTCTTCACGATCTTCTGCTGCCTCGGTCTCATCCTGACCTTCGTCGGCATCTTCTTCCGCGGACCCGGCTACACGTTCGTCGTCCCGTTCGTGACGGCGCCCGGCGTCTACTTCTCCCTGTGACCAGAGGAACCCGCGCGCGATGAGCAACTACCAGGTCGAACCGATCGACAAGCCCGCCGCCCTCACGAAGGAGGCGATCAAGGCGCTTCGCCGCGAGCAGGTCCAGGGCCTGTCCCGCCGGCAGCTGATCCGCAACGCCCTCGGCGCCGGCATCGGGTTGTGGCTCCTCGAGGTGACCGCGGGGACGATCGGCTTCGCGTGGCCGAACCTGACCGGCGGCTTCGGTGCGCCGATCGAGATGGGCGACCTCGAGACGATCAAGCTCCAGAACTCGTCGCTGCCGATCGACGAGGGCTTCCCCGCCTACTACCCGGAGGCGCGGGCGTTCGTCATCCTCGTGGACCCCGGGCAGCAGCGCTTCCTGGCCGGCGAGGACGAGAGCGGCGACGGGACGGCGCTGAACGTGCGGGCGCTGTACCAGCGCTGTCCGCACCTCGGTTGCAAGCCCAACCCCTGCCTCAAGAACTTCTGGTTCGAGTGTCCCTGCCACGGGTCGCGCTACGACCGGCTGGGCATCAAGGCCGATGGCGCCCAGTACGGACCCGCGCCGCGCGGCATGGACCGCTTCTCCATCACGGTGGACGGCGCGGGCAAGCTGACCATCAACACCGGCAAGATCACGCTCGGCCCCCTTCCGATCGCGCTCGGCCAGCCGGGCCTGATCCCGCCCCGCACCCCCACCGGCTGCATCTGACCGTGACCCGACCCGACCCCCGAGGAGATCGATGACCGACACGCCCGAAGGCGAGCCCGAGCAGCGTCTGCCCGCGACCCGTCCGTCGGCCGAGCCGGCCCCGGTCGAGCGGTTCAGCGCCCCGCCCGCCGCCCGAAGCCTGGAGCTGACGCCGGAGCGCGCCGCCCAGATCGTCCGCTCGTCGTCGAACGCGCGCTGGATCGGCTTCCTCACGATCATCGTCGTGGTCCTGTTCATCTCGATCTACTGGTTCTACGAGCTCGGCGCGCCGCTCGGCATCACCGACGCCCGGCTCAACCAGGAGACCGACGCGCAGCAGGTCGTGGCCGTCGAGCGTGGCTACAACGTCTACGAGGCCAACTGCGCGCGCTGTCATGGCGAGAACGGGGAAGGCGGGGTCGGCCCGATCCTCAACCGCCAGGACAAGCTCTTCGCGCACCTCAACGAGAACTACCTGCGGACCGTGCTGACCGCCGGCGGTCGCTACGTCTGCGGCGACCCGCTCTCGCTCATGCCCGTCTGGTCGAACGAGGCGAACCCGCCGGGCCCGCTCAACTATCGACAGATCGACGAGCTGATCGCGTTCCTGCGCGCGACGAACGAGAAGTCGTACGTCGTCCGCGACCACGAGCTCGGGACGCCGCTGATCGATCCGTTGACCGGGAAGGTCAAGACGTTCAAGGGCTGGCGCGATCCGAATTACAAGCCGGAGGCGGCAGCGACCCCGTACCCGGACTGCTGGAAGAAGGAGTTCGAGACGCCGTCCGCCGCGCCGTCGGGATCGGCCGGAGCCTCCGCCGCGCCCTCGGCCGCCCCGTCGGGCTCGGCTGCGCCCTCGGGCTCGGCCGCGCCCTCGGGCTCGGGCGGCTCGACGGTCAGCATCGCGGCCGCGGCCATCGCCTTCGCGCCAACGACCCTGACGGCGAGCGCCGGGGCGCCCTTCACCCTGGAGTTCGACAACCAGGACGCGGCCATCCCGCACAACGTGGCGATCAAGGACGGCTCGGGCGCCCAGGTGTTCATCACCGACACCTTCCCGGGTCCCGAGAAGCGCACCTTCGAGGTGCCCGCCCTGACCGCGGGGAGCTACCCCTTCGTGTGCACCGTGCACCCCAACATGACCGGCACACTCACGGTCCAGTAGGTCGAGGAGACGATGGCCCAACGGGCGCTCACAGCCGGGATGACGGTGCCGCGGAAGCGGGCCCTGTTCGGCCTGCTCGACGCGGACGGATGGGCATGGGCGTCGGTCAAGGCCCTGATCTGGACGATCATCATCGTGATCCTGCTGGGCTATATCCCGGACCGGGCGTACTACCTGACCGTCGCCCGGACGGTGGACCTCGGGGTCCTCGCCTGGTCGCCGGTCAACCTCTGCCCGCCGACGAACAAGACGTTGCCCTGTCCGGTCCCGGTCGGGGCCGTGGTCCCGTGGGATCCCTCGCCGGCCGAGCTGGCCCTGCCGCAGGCCCGGAGCGACGGAGCGGTCGTCCAGGTCGGGACGCGGCTGCTCTACATCGGCGGCACCGACGGCACGAAGGCGCAGTCCACGGTCTTCGTCGCGAATACCGTCGGGACCGGGAACTTCGACAAGTGGGCCGAGGGTCCGCCGCTGCCGGAGCCGCGCACCGAGGCGGGCGTCGCGTTCGTTGCCGGCAGCGTCTACGTGATGGGCGGACTCGATGCCGACGGCGCCCCGACCACGACGACGTACGTCCTCGCGCCCGACGGCACGACCGGTGAGCTCGGCGAGTGGAAGGAGGCTCCCGAGGCCCTCGTCCTGCCCGAGGCCCGGTCGGGCGCCGGCGCTGTCGCGACGGCCGACGGCATGCTGCTGATCGGCGGCTCCAACGCCGATGGGCCGGTCAACACGACGTGGAAGTCGACGTTCGACCAGAGCGGGGTTCTCGGCAAGTGGGCCGCCGAGCAGCCCCTGGCGTCGGCGCAGACGGGCGTGACGGCCGGGGTCGTCGGCGATTTCGTCTGGGTCTTCGGCGGCCGGGACGCGAGCGGCCCGGTGGCGACGGTCCAGCGCGGCGATTTCGGACAACCCGCCGCCGCAGGGCTTCCCGCGAACCCCGACGAGGGCAAGGTCGTCGCCTGGGCCACCAACCCGAGCGCCAACCTGCCCGGACCTCGCGCCGATGCCGCCGCATGGGCCGTCAACGGCGCGCTCTACGTCGTGGGCGGCGACGACGGGACCGGCGCCCGCACGGAGCTGTACTGGGCGCTGCCGTCGAACGGCGGTGACATCGCCGAGTGGAAGCACCTCGATGTCAGCGACCTCCCGACCCCGATGACCGGAGGCGCGCCCGTGGTCAGCGGACCGAACGCGATCATCGTCGGCGGCACGACGGCCGATGGCGTGGTCGGCACGAGCGAGCGCGCGAACATCGCCCCCCAGGCCCCGTTCTTCCAGCTGGGCCTCGTCGGCGCGGTCGTGCCGGGCCTGACGATCGGCGGCGAGATCGGCCAGCAGCTCGGCTACCTGAACGCGGCCGGTGCCGGCACGGTCGGGTTCGTCCTCCTGATCATCCTCGGCTGGGCGTGGGCCCACAAGGAGCAGTCGCGCGCCCTCGTCGGGCGGGTCTTGCGCCGCCGCCGCTGAGCCCCTAGCCCGGGAGCTCGCCCTCGCCCGGGTCCGGCGTCCCGGATCGCGTCGGCAGGCCGGCGTTCGCCCAGGCCTCCATGCCGCCGGCCACGTTCACGACATCCGTCCGGCCGCTCCGTGCCAGGAAGCCGGTGACCGCCGCCGACCGGCCGCCCGTGTGACAGATGACGAGGATCGGCCGATCGGTCGGCACGTCGTCGACCCGCGCCTGGAACGTCGACATCGGGATCAGGAGCGCGCCGGGCGCTCGAACGGTCTCGAACTCGCTCACCTCGCGGACGTCCAGCAGGACCGGGCGATCCGGGTCGTCGCGAAGCCGTCGATCGGCCTCGGTCACGTCGATCGAGGGCACCGCGCCCGGCAGCGTCATGATCGGCTCCTCTCGAGCTCTGGCGGTCCAAGCGTGGGTCCGTCGGCATGGGCCGATAGATCCGCGAGCCGGCGATCGATCTCGCCGATGAGCCCGTCGAGGTCGATGCCGCCGCGCCGACCGTCGCCATCCGCCGAGGCCTCCACGAGCCAGGCCCGCGCCCCGGTCAGGTTCTTCGCGATCCCCGCCGGGTTGCCGCGCACGTCGTGGACGTACGCCGCGGCGAGCTTGATGAGCCCCTGGAGGAACGCGCGCTCGCCCGGATCGTCGGTGCCCATCCAGGCCGGTTCGAGCAGCTCGTGCGCCTCGAAGAAGTCGCCGCGATCGTACGCGTCCAGCCCGGCGGTGAGCGCGGACCCGCGCGTCTCGACATCCAGCGGCCGGAATGCCTTCGCGCGCCCGGCCGAGTCGACGACCCGCAGGCGCTCGGCGGTCACGACAGCTCGCTCAGCGGCTGGCGACTGCTGAAGCCCGCATCGATCGGGTGCCAGAAGCCGACCTGCTCCTCGCCGCGCTGCCAGCACAGCCAGACCTGCCGGCCGTTGACGAGCGCCGGGAAGTCGACGAGGCCATCGCCGATGTCGCGCAACGTGATGCCCATCGCCTCGATCCGGGCGACCCCGGCCGCCATCTGGTCCACGAGGCCCTGCATCCGGAGGCGCGTCAGGCGCAGCTCGTCCGCGGCGACCGCGGTCTCGGCCGGGCTGGTGGGCACAGGTCGCACGGCGGCGGGCTCCTCGGCGGCCTCGTCGCTCGCGGCGGCCGCCGAACGACGGGCGAGCACGTCGTCGCGAAGCCGGATCAGCTCCGCGCGCTGCGCGGCCAGCGTCGCCAGGATCTCATCGAGCTCCGGGACCGCCGCGTTCGCGTCATCGATATCGTAGAAGCGGGTCACAGGACGGCGATTCTAGCCCGAGTCGTCGCGTACCATCGGTCGCGAGTCATCGACCACCGACCGTGAAGAGGAGACAGCATGCGTCGGGTCTTCCTGTGGGCCGCCCGGAATGGCTGGCTGAAGGACCACCTGCCTCGCCTCGGCTTCATGCGCCGAGCGGTCCGGCGCTTCATGCCGGGCGAGACGATCGACGACGCATTGACCGCCGCGGCGCCCCTCCAGGCGGCCGGGATCGGCACGCTGTACACGCGCCTCGGCGAGAACCTCGAGAGCCTCGCCGAGGCGGACGAGGTCGCGGACCACTACCGGATGGTCGTCGATCGCATCAAGGCGGCTGGCATCGACGGCGAGATCTCCGTCAAGCCCACCCAGCTCGGCCTCGACCACGACGCGGACGCGTGCCTGGCCCACCTCGAGCGACTGGCCGCCTACGCAGTCGCCAACGGCTCGTACCTGTGGATCGACATGGAGGGCAGCGCCTACACCGACGCGACGATCGATCTCTACGAGCGCCTGCGCGCGACCCAGCCGAGCACGGGCATCTGCCTCCAGGCGTACCTGCGCCGGACCGCCGGCGACATCGACCGGCTGCTCCCGCTTGACCCGGCCATCCGCCTGGTCAAGGGGGCCTACGACGAGCCCGCGGCGATCGCCTATCGCGACAAGCGAGCAGTCGATTCGAACTATGCCGCGCTCGCCGTCCGGTTCCTGCTCGATGGCCGGGGGCGCTCGATCCGCCTCGGCCTCGGGACTCATGACGTCACGCTCGTCGAGCAGATCGCGGAGAGCGTCGCGCCCGCCGGCGTGGGACGGACGGACTTCGCGGTGCAGATGCTGTACGGGATCCGCACGGCCGAGCAGTACCGCCTGGCGAAGGCGGGCTATCGCGTCGAGGCGCTCATCGCGTACGGTGACGCCTGGTATCCGTGGTACATGCGCCGGCTCGCCGAGCGACCGGCCAACGTGACCTTCGCGATCCGCTCGCTGCTGCCGTAGGCAGGAGGCCGACCATGACCATCGCGTCCACGCCCCGGGTCGCCGCCCGGATGCAGACCATCGGGACAGAGAGCGCCTTCGAGGTGGCTGCACGCGCCCGCGCGCTCGAGGCGGAAGGCCGCTCGATCATCCACCTCCAGATCGGCGAGCCGGACTTCGACACGCCGGCCAACGTCCGCGCGGCCGCGAAGCGAGCGCTCGACGAAGGGGCGACGCACTACGCGCCCTATGCCGGGATCCCGCCGCTGCGGCAGGCGATCGCCGCGGATGTCACCGCCCGCAAGGGCTTCGCCGCCGACCCGTCGCAGGTGTTCGTGACCGTGGGCGGCAAGGGCGTGATGCTCTACGCGATCCTCGGCCTGGTCGACCCTGGCGACGAGGTGCTCGTGCCGGACCCCGGCTATCCGATCTACGAGTCGCTCGCACGCTTCGTCGGCGGGACGCCGGTGCCGATCCCGATCCGGATGGACCGCCAGTTCCGCCTCGACGTCGACGAGCTCGAGACCCTCGTCACGCCGAAGACCCGGATGCTGGTCATCAACTCGCCGGCCAATCCGACCGGCGGCGTGCTCACGCGCGACGACCTTGAGCGGATCGCGGCTCTCGCCATCCGGCACGACCTGTGGGTCCTCGATGACGAGATCTATGCCCGGATCCTCTACGACGGCGCCGAGCACGTCTCGATCGCCTCGCTCCCCGGGATGGCCGAGCGGACGATCGTCCTCGACGGCTTCTCGAAGACGTATGCGATGACCGGCTGGCGCCTCGGCTACGCGATCGTGCCGCCGTCCCTGATCAAGACCTACAGCCAGCTCGTCATCAACACGATCAGCTGCGCCCCGACATTCGCGCAGATCGGCGCGGTCGAGGCGCTCACCGGGCCGCAGGACGACGTGGACGCCATGGTCGTCGAGTTCAAGGCCCGCCGGGACCTGATCGTCGCAGGACTGAACGCCATTCCCGGGATCCGCTGCGCCACGCCGGTCGGCGCGTTCTATGCCTTCCCCGAGGTCTCGGGCACCGGACTCGACGGCGCCACGATGGCCGAGCGGCTGCTCGTCGAGGCGGGCGTCTGCGTGCTGGCGGGGACCGCATTCGGGGGCGTCGGGCACGGACCATATCCGCGTCAGCTACGCGAACTCGCGCGAGAACCTGACCGAGGCCCTGTCGCGGATCGAGGGCTTCGTGTCCGGTCTCGGCCGTGCCTGAGCGGGGCGCCCGGCCGCGCGTCTTCGTCTCGCGGCTCATCCCCGACGAGGGGCTCGCCCCGATCCGCGACGCGTGCGAGGCGGACGTCTGGACCGACGAACTGCCGCCGTCCCGCGCCGAGCTGCTGCGACACGTCCGCGGCCAGGAGGGCCTGCTGACGCTGCTGACCGACCGGGTCGACGACGAGGTCCTCGACGTGGCCGGGCCGAGCCTGAAGGTCGTGTCCAACTTCGCGGTGGGCTACGACAACATCGATGTCGCGGCCTGCGCGCGGCACGGCGTGCTCGTCGGCAACACGCCGGGCGTGCTGACCGAGACGACCGCGGATCTCGCGTGGGCCCTGATGCTGGCCGCAATGCGCCGCCTCCCCGAGGGCGATCGCTATGTCCGCGCCGGGTCCTGGCGGACGTGGGGCCCGCAGCTCCTGATGGGCGGCGACATCCACGGGGCCACGCTCGGGATCGTCGGGTTCGGACGGATCGGCCAGGCCGTCGCGCGGCGGGCGGCCGGCTTCGGGATGACGGTCGTGTACAGCACGCGGACCGCCGCGCCGGCCGCGGTCGAGGCGGCCCTCGGGGCGCGACGCGTGGAGCTCGACGAGCTGCTCGAGACCAGCGACATCGTCTCGCTTCACTGTCCGCTGGTGCCGGAGACGCGCGGCCTCATCGACGCGCCGGCGTTGGCCCGCATGAAGCCGACGGCCGTGCTGGTCAACACGTCCCGTGGCCCCGTGATCGACCAGGCGGCGCTGGCCGAGGCGCTTCGCAGCGGGGCGATCGCGGCCGCTGCGCTCGACGTCACCGACCCGGAGCCGATCGCACCCGACGACCCGCTGCTCTCGCTCGACAACTGCCTCGTCGTCCCGCACATCGCGTCGGCGTCGCGCGCGACCCGCGGCAAGATGGCGTCGATGGCCGCCGCCAACCTGATCGCCGGCGTCCGCGGCGAGCCGCTGCCGAACCAGGTGCAGCCCCCGAGCTGAGCCGCCGGCACTCGTTGCGTCCTGTGAGCCGGCCGTCAGGGATGTCGAGCCGGCGACCGCGACTTCGTTGCCGAACCGTAAACCGATCCCACCACCGAACAGGAGGACAGCGATGGCGACCGTCGACGAGGCCATCCAGAAGCAGCAACGCAACATCGAGACGCGGACGGGCAAGCCATTCGACGAATGGGTCGCGGCTCGCCCGCGCCAGCGGCAAGGCCAAGCACGGCGAGATCCTCGCGTGGCTGAAGGCCGACCACGGGTTCGGGCACGGCGACGCGAACCTCGTCGCGCTGACCGCGCTCCGCGGGCCTGCGGCGCCCGAGGGCGACGACCTCGTCGACGCGATCTACTCGGGCGCGAAGGCCGGCCTGCGACCGTTCCACGATCGGGTGATCGAGGCGGCGCGGTCCTTCGGGGCCGATGTCGAGCTCGCCCCGAAGCAGGCTTATGTCAGCCTGCGCCGGAAGAAGCAGTTCGGGTCCGTCGGGCCGGCGACGGGTGGCCGCCTGGAGATCGGCTTCAACCTCAAGGGCGTCGAGCCGGCCGGTCGCCTGGAGCCGACCACCGGCATGTGCACCCACCGCGTCCGCCTGTCGGATCCGGGCGAGTTCGACGCCGAGGTCGTCGGCTGGCTGCGTGAGGCCTACGACCGCTCCTGAGCGGGTACGCTGTCCGACGGGCCGGTAGCTCAGTGGTCAGAGCAGGGGACTTTTAATCCCTGGGTCGTGGGTTCGAATCCCACCCGGCTCGCCGAGGTCAGCCCGGAAGGACACGGACCTCGGCGCTTGGCAGCGTCTTCCACCAGTGGGCGTACCGGCGGTAGACGTTGGGATCGCGATCCGCCAGGAACGCCACGAGCGCAGCGGCCTCCGCCGCAAGCCCATCCCACGTCTCGTCGCTCAGCTTGTGGAACGCCGTGGCCTCGATGCCTCCCTCGACGGGGCGCCACACGCCGGCCACGTAGCCGTCGACGAGAAGCGACGGCAGCACGTCGCCGTTCTGGTGGATGAGCGACCGGCGGTAGTCGGGCGGGATCACCCGGCTGCGGTCCGCATAGGCGAGCAGGATGCTGTCCCACATCGGCAGCAGACGAGGTGGGGCGACGGTGTCCTCGGCCGGGATCGACGCCGCGGGCACGTCGAACAGCTCCGCGCCGTCCGGCCCCTCCAGCGTCACGACGTCCTCGCCGAGCTCCCGGATGGCGTCCCTGGTCACCCCCCGGCGGAGCAGCGTGAACTGGGCGAAGTCCTGCGCCGAAGCCGGCCCGAACGCCTCGAGGTAGCGCCGGAGCAGGTACTCCACGGACCCGGCGTCAGGCTCCCGTCCCGGCGACCGCGCCCGCGCAGCGGCGACGAACGACGCCCGCAGCCCGAACGACCACGGCCCGCCGGTCGGCGCGTGGTGCAGCGGCGCGAACGTCCGGAGCGCCCACCACGCACGCGGGTTAGCCGTTCCGAGGTGCCCCTCGATCATCCCCTCGATCTCGGCCTTCGAGTGCGGCTCCGCCAGGAAGTCGAGCAGGCGGGGGAGCAAGGCGTCGATGTCCGCGATCGACAGGCCTGCCTCCGTGAACCGGCCGTCGTACAGGCGCGAGGCGCGCAGGCTGCTCACCATCGCGTCGTGGAAGGCCGGGTAGTCCTCGGCGTGCACGGCGTGCAGCGTGATGCGGACCAGCGACGCCTTCACCACGGTCCGTTCGGCGAAGGCGGCGTCCAGGTCGGCAGGGTCGAAATCCGCGAGCCGGTTCCACAGCCCGATGTAGGGCGAAGCGGCCTCCTGCGCCTGCAGTGCCGCGACTCGCCGGACGGCGTCGACCACATCCAGCCGCTTGCGGCCCAGGAGCAGCTGGCGGCTGAGCGTGGCCCGGTTGAGCTGCCGGGCGGTGAGTGCCATGCCGCGATTCTGCCCGAGCGCAGGATCAGCCATCCACGCCCACAATGCGAGTGATGCGGCGCGCCAGACCACCGATCGCCGCAAGGAGCACGCGATGACCCATTCCTCGTTCGCCACCGGGATGCCCCGGACGCCGATCGCGCCGATCGCCGGCCTCGACGAGTACCGGCCCGGCGTCTGCAACATCGGACCCGAAGAGATCGCTCGGCGCAGGCGCAGCGGCCATGCCGCCCTCGCCGTCACCATCGGGCTCTTCGCGCTGCTCGTCGCGATCGGTGCTCCGCCGCTCGCCCGGCTCCTGCTCATCGTGCCCGCGGCCGCGGCGGCGTCCGGCTACCTCCAGGCGCGCCTGCGGTTCTGCGCCGGCTTCGGGTCGCGCGGCGTCTTCAACTTCGGGGAGATCGGCCCGATGCACGAGGTGCTCGACGCCGAAGACAAGGCGCGTGACCGGGCGAGGGCCCGACAGATCGGGTTCGCCGCCCTCGTCATCGGCGTCGTCGTCGCCGTCGTCGCGATCCTGCTGCCACTCTGACCGGCGACCGCGACGCGCCTAGGGCGCTTCCTCGAAGCGGACCGTGTAGTCGCAATCGCCCTTGCGATTGATCACGAACTGGCCGGCTGGCAGGTCCAGCGTGGATTCACCCGATGGCAGCCGGACGTCGATCGAGGTGGTCTCGCCGCTGGGGCTGGCGACCTGAAGGCCGAGCATCGTGCAGCCCGGGGCGTGCCAGGCGATCCGGTACTTCCCGCCCTGGAGGTCGGCCGTCCCCGCGTCACCCTCCTTGATCGTGATGCCCGCGGCCCGAGCCTCGACGACCGTCGGGTCGCCAGCCGGCGTCGCCACTGCCGTGGCCGCAGGGGTGGAACTCGACGGGGCAGGCGAAGTCGTCGACGTTGCGCCGCAGGCGAGGACCAGCACCGCGATCAGCGCGCTTGAGATCGGTCGCTTCATCTCCGTCCTCCAGGGATCCGAGCGACACAGTATCGAGTCCGGGCCGATCCCGCGTGCCACACGGCTCAGACCGGATGTGACGCCTGGCACGACAGCGGCTGGACGCGATGGGCGATGATGACCACCATGCGGATCCGGCGAGGCCTCCTGTTCTCCGGCCTCTTCCTCATTCCCGTCGGCGGGTTGACGCTCCTCGTGCGCGGCGGCTATCTCGACGCGGACGCGTTGCGCGACGCCTGGCGTCTCTGGCCGCTGGTGCTCGTGGGGCTCGGCCTCGCGATCCTGCTGGGCCGGACGCGCGGCGCGGCGGTCGGCACCGCCATCTCGGCGCTGGTCCTCGGGCTGATCGTCGGTGGCGGCTTCGCATCGGGCTCGTGGATCGGGTTCGGTGTCTGCAGCGATTCGAGCGCCGATCTGCAGCTCCTCGATCGGACTGGCGAGTTCGCCGGCCCGTCCACGGTCCGCCTCGACCTGCGGTGCGGTTCGGTCGACCTCGCCACCGAGGCCGGGACCGGCTGGCACCTCACTGCGAGCTACGCCGGGCCTGCCCCGATCGTGAACGCGACGGCGGACGAGCTCGACCTGAAGGTCCCCGAGGGCAACGACGTCCGCCGCCAGGAGTGGACCGTTCGCGTGGCGCCAGACCGGCTGCGAGAGGTCGAACTGGACATCAACGCCGCCAATGGCACGCTGCGGTTCGACGGGGCGACGCTGTCGACCCTCGACGCCGAGGCCAACGCGAGCGACATCACGCTCGCCGCCGGGGGCGCGTCGGTCGGCCGCCTCGATGTCTCGGTGAACGCCGGCCGCGCCCGGGTGACGCTCGGTCCCGGCTCGGTCGCCGGCGACCTCGAGGTCAACGCCGGGACCATCGACCTGTGCGTGCCGCCGGGGTCCGGCCTGCGAATCACCACCAACGACCAGCTGACGTTCGCAACGAACCTCGGCGACCGCGGCCTGACCCGCAGCGGGACGCTCTGGGAGCGGCCGGGATCCGGCTCCTCCGACGTCATCGACCTGACGGTCGAAGGGAATGCCGCCACGTTCAACCTCGATCCAAGCGGAGGGTGCGGATGAACCTCTGCACATCGAACCCGTGACCCCAGAGCGCCGCGGACCGCTCGTCGGAGCGACCTGGCTGATCGGCGTCGGGGTCGTCTTCCTCGTCCAGCAGTCATCGGGCTGGTCGTGGAGCCAGGCGTGGCCGCTCTGGGTGATCCTCGTCGGGATCGCGAGCGTCATCTCGACGCTCCTGACGTGGCGACCGGGGCTAGCCGATATCTGGGCCTTCACGTGGCCGGCGGCCTGGATCGTCGTTGGGATCCTCCTGCTGCTCAGCACCACGGGCCAGCTGGGCCAGGGTCCGGGCGAGGTGATCTCGGAGTACTGGCCGTGGGCCGCGCTGCTCCTCGGCGCGTGGTTCCTGATCGGGGCGTTCCTGCCCTTCGGCCACCGGTCGACCGAGGCGCTCGTGCTGCCACTCGGCGGCGTGTCCCACGCCGACGTGCGGATCCGCTTCGGAGCGGGCGACCTGGTGACCCACGCCGCCGCCGCGGGCCAGCTGGTTGACGGGACGTTCGAGGGTGGCGTCATCCATCGGGCGACCGGCTCAGGCCGTGTCGAGCTCTCGCAGGACACGACCTACGGGCTGCCATGGCTCGATCGCCGATCGAACTGGGACGTGGGCCTGACCGCGGAGGTCCCGCTCGACCTGCGCGTGGAGGCCGGCGCCAGCCGCACGACGCTGGACCTCATCGACACGCGTCTCAGCAACCTGCAGATCCAGACCGGGGCGAGCGAGACCCGCGTCCGGCTGCCGCGCGCCGCCGGGATGACGAACGTCAAGGCGGAGGCCGGGGCCGCGTCGGTCACGTTCGAGGTGCCGGCCGGCGTCGCCGTGCGGATCCGCAACCGGATGGCCCTCGGCAGCAGCCAGATCGACGAGTCCCGGTTCCCGCGCGTCGGCGACATCTACCAGTCGCTCGATTACGCGACCGCCGAGAACCGCATCGACATGGACATCCAGGGTGGCGTCGGCTCCGTGAAGGTGGTCGGCGGACCCTAGGCGGCTCGAGCGCGCAACCTGCCGGGCGCCCTGCACGACCGACACCGGTTCGCAACCGAGTTGCCGGATGGAGCCGCACGTGTTCCCGAACCGCATCCGAAGCGGTCCCGCTCGGGGAACGACCGTTCGAGCCCTGATTCGTAGTCTCCGATCAGGCCCAGACGTGCCATGGGCCCGACGCGGAGGTTCGAATGAACAGTGGCGACACCGCGTGGATGCTGGCATCCACGGCGTTGGTCATGATCATGTTGCCCGGCCTGGCCCTCTTCTACGGCGGCCTCGTGCGGCGCAAGAACGTCCTCTCGACGATCATGCACAGCTTCTTCGGGCTCGCCCTCGTCAGCGTCGTCTGGGTCGCCATCGGGTTCAGCCTCGCGTTCGGCTCCGACGTCGGCGGCCTGGGCCTCATCGGCGGCCTCGACTTCGTGGGCTTCGCGAACGTCGGCCTCGAGCCGAGCACGATCTACGGCGTCACGATCCCCTTCGTCCTCTTCGCCGGCTTCCAGCTGATGTTCGCGGCGATCACCCCGGCGCTCATCACGGGCGCCTTCGCCGAGCGCAAGCGCTTCGGGGCCTTCGTGCTCTTCACGATCCTCTGGTCGATCCTTGTCTACTCGCCGATCGCCCACTGGGTCTGGTCGGTCGACGGCTGGCTCTTCACCCGAGGCGCGCTCGACTTCGCCGGCGGCACCGTCGTCCACATCAGCTCCGGCGTCTCGGCGCTGATCGTCGCGATCCTCATCGGCCGGCGAGCCGTCAACGGCGAGAGCATGGAGCCGCATGACGTCCCGATGACCGTTCTCGGCGCGGGTCTCCTGTGGTTCGGCTGGTTCGGCTTCAACGCCGGCTCCGCCCTGAGCGCCGGTGGCCTCGCGGCGAGCGCCTTCGTCGTGACGAACACGGCCGCGGCCGCAGCGACGATCACCTGGGTCCTCGCGAGCTATCTCCACAAGGGCAAGGTCAGCGTGCTCGGCGCCGCCTGCGGTGCGGTGGCCGGACTGGTCGCCATCACCCCTGCGTCGGGCTTCGTGACCCCCGGCGGCGCACTGGTCGTCGGCTTCGCGGCCGGCGGCCTGTGCTACAGCGCCACGCTCCTTCGGGCCCGGATCAAGGTCGATGACGCGCTCGATGTCTTCGCGGTCCACGGCGTCGGCGGCGCGTTCGGCGCGGTCGCGACCGGCGTCCTCGCCACGAGCGCGGTCCAATCGACCTACAAGGGCCTCATCGACGGCAACCCCGGCCAGCTCCTCACGCAGCTCCTCGCGGTCGGCGCGACCGTCGGCTACGCGGTCGTGGCCACCTTCGTGATCGTCAAGATCGTCGACCTCGTCCTCGGGATCCGCGTCCCGTCGACGCAGGAAGAGGCCGGCCTCGACATGGCCGTGCACGGGGAGGCGGCCTATCAGCCGTAGCCCCGGGCGGGCGCCGGCCGACCCAACCGCGGGGTCCGGCTAGCACCCTCCGTCCCAGGCGAACCCAAGCGACCGGTCATCGTCGGCTCCTCCCCGAACGACGGCCGGTCGCTCCACCCTCTCCGGAGACCAGCTCATGGCCACGACCCGTCGGGACCGACCCCGTCGCCGCCACTCGCTCGACTCGATCGCGCCGCTCTACGACGCGCGGTACGAGCACGATGCGTGCGGGGTCGGGTTCGTCGCGGACGCCGGCGGGCGCTCCCGGGACCGGGTGCTGCCCCTGGCCCTCGCGGGCCTCGCCGCGCTCGGTCATCGCGGCGCGTTCGGGGCCGACGGCGAATCGAGTGACGGCGCGGGCGTCGCCCTGCCGCTGGATCGCTCCCTCCTGGCGCTGCTGGCCGGCGAGTCGGCCGCGGCCGACCGACCCGCGATCGTGTCGGTGTTCCTGCCGCGTGGACGCTCGGCCGAGCGCCGCGGACGGGACGTCGTCGACGACTGTCCTTGCCGAGGCCGGGCTGACGGTCGCCCGATGGCGGACCGTCCCCTTCGATGCCGAGGCGCTCGGCGCCGCCGCCGCGGCCTCTCGGCCCGCGTTCGCCCAGGCGATCGTGACGCGCCCGATCGATGCGGCCGGGCGGCCGCTCACCGACGCCGCCTTCGAGCGCCGCCTCGTCGTCGCCCGGCGACGCCTCGAGACCGCCGTCCGCGAAGGCCCGGCGCGCGCTCGCGGACCTGTCGTGCCGTCGGCCTCGTGCCGGACGATCGTCTACAAGGGGCTCGTCACCGGCGCCCGGCTGCCGCAGCTGTTCCCGGACCTGCGGGCGCCGCTGTCGGTGTCGTACGCGGTCTTCCACCAGCGCTACGCGACGAACACGCACCCGGTGTGGGGCCTCGCCCAGCCGTTCCGGCTCATCGCCCACAACGGTGAGATCAACACGGTCCGCGGCAACCGCGAGCAGGTCCGCGGCCGCGCCCGTGATACCGGCACGAAGGCGATCGCGGCCGAGCTCCTCGCCGCGGGACCACTCCTCTCGCCGGGCGGCTCCGACTCGCTCTCGCTCGACGAGGCGCTCGAGCTGCTGATGGCGACCGGCTGGGACCTGACGCCCGCCCTGCTCGCCGCGATCCCCGAGGCGCTCGCGCTTGCGTCGCTCCCCGCACCCGCACGTCGCCACGCTGCGGCGCCGGACCGCCGGCTTCCTCGCCCCCTGGGACGGGCCGGCGGCGATCGTCTTCGCGGACGGGGTCCGGGTCGGCGCGATGGTCGATCGCAACGGACTGCGCCCGGCCTCGTTCGCGGTCACGCGCGACCGGCTGGTGGCCGTGGCCTCCGAGGCCGGTGCCGTGCCGTTCGCCGCGGCCGACACGGTCCGGCGTGGCCGCCTCGGGCCGGGCGAGCTGCTGTTGGTCGAGCCGGGTCGCCGGGCGATCCTCGAGGACGCCGAGGCCAAGACCCGCGCCCTGCGCATGCTGCCGATCCACGACGCGCCACGGCCCATCCACGAGGACCGCTCCGAGACGGTCGCCGCCGCGCTCGCCGACGAGTCCGTGCCGCTCGACGTCCAGCTGCGGCACCTCGCCGGGCTCGATGCCGAACGCGCGCGGCTCGACATCAAGACGATGGCGCTCGAGGGGCACGAGCCGCTCTGGAGCATGGGCGACGACACGCCGACCCCGGGCCGCGGTCGCCTCGACCGCCCGGTCGCGGACCACCTGCGTCAGGCATTCGCGCAGGTCACCAACCCGGCGATCGACCCGGAACGCGAGCGGATCGTCATGGACCTGCGGGTCGAGCTCGGGCGGCGACCGGCGCTGCTCGGGGGCCCGCCGCGCGGCCCGCGGACGATGCGCCTCGACCGGCCGATCGTCGCGGACCTCGACGGCCTGCTCGACGCGGTCCGATCCGAGGGCAAGCGATCCCGCCGTCTCTCGTGCACATGGCCTGCCGCAGCCGGCCCGAGCGGCCTCGAGGCCGCGCTCGAGCGACTGGCCGCCCAGGCGCTCACCGCGGCCGAGGCCGGCGTCGAGATCCTCGTGCTCTCGGACGACGGGTTCGACCTCGACCACCTGCCAGTGCCGTCGATCCTGGCCGCCGGCGCCGTCCATGCGGCGCTCACCGAAGCCGGCCTTCGCGGCCGGACGGACATCGTGGTCGACGCCGCCGACGTCCTCGACGTCCACGCGATGGCGATGCTCCTCGCGGTCGGCGCGACGGTCGTCCATCCGCGCCTGGCGATCGAGCTCGCTGCCGAGCTCGCCGGCTCGCGCGGCGCCGAGGCAGTCACGCCGGCCAAGGCCATCGATGGGCTCGTCGCGGCCTTCGAGGCCGGCCTCCGCAAGACCCTCGCCCGGATGGGGATCAGCTCGGTCGCGTCCTACATCGGCGGGGCGCTCGTCGATGTCATCGACCTCGATGCGGCCGTCGTCGCGCGCTGCTTCCCGACCGCCGCCGCGTGGCCCGGCCGGACGACCTTCGCGGACCTGGCGGCCCGCCAGCTGCGCCGCGCGATCGCGTCGGCGGCCATCGCCCCGGCCGCGCCCGGTCGCGAGCCGCGCCTGCCCGACCCGGGCTTCGCCCGTTTCCGCGCCGATGGCGAGGCGCACCTCTTCTCGCCGAAGAACGCGGCGGTCATCACGTCGCTGGCCGCGGACGGCACCGCCGCCGACATCGATGCTGCGCTTGCCGGCTACCGCGCCGCCCTTGCCCGCGGCCCCGCCGACCACGCGGTCCCGCGCGACGAGCTGCGCGTCCGCCGCTCCACGGTCGCCACGCCGCTCGCGGACGTCGAGGACGCCCGGAGCATCGTCCGTCGCTTCGTCGTGTCGGCGATGAGCGTCGGCGCCCTGTCGCCCGAGGCGCACCAGGCCCTGACGATCGGCATCCAGCGCGCCGGCGGCGCGGCCAACACCGGCGAGGGCGGCGAGGATCCCGCGTGGTACTCGCCTGGCCCTGACGGCAAGCGCCACGACGCGAAGATCAAGCAGGTCGCGTCGGCCCGCTTCGGCGTCACCGCGGCGTACCTCGCGCGCGCGGACCAGCTCGAGATCAAGATCGCCCAGGGTTCGAAGCCCGGCGAGGGTGGCCAGCTGCCCGGGCGCAAGGCGACCGCGTACATCGCCGCGCTCCGTCGCGGTCAGCCCGGCCAGAGCTACATCAGCCCACCGCCGCATCACGACATCTACTCGATCGAGGACCTCGCCCAGCTCATCGCGGACCTCCGCGCGATCAACCCGGGCGCCCGGATCGGCGTGAAGCTGGTCGCGGGACGAGGCGTCGGGACGATCGCCGCGGGCGTCGCCAAGGCCGGTGCCTCGTACATCCATCTCTCGGGGCACGCGGGCGGGACCGGGGCGTCGCCGCTGTCGTCGATCAAGCACGTCGGCGCGCCGTGGGAGCTCGGTCTCGCCGAGGTCCACCAGGTCCTGATGCGCAACGACCTGCGCGATCGCGTGGTCCTGCGCTCGGACGGCGGGCTCCAGACCGGTCGCGACCTGCTGGTCGCCGCGTTGCTCGGCGCGGAGGAGTTCGCGTTCGGGACTGCCGCGCTCGTGGCGCTCGGCTGCGACATGGCCCGCCAATGCCACCTCGACACCTGCCCGACCGGCATCGCCACCCAGCGCGAGGACCTGCGCGCCAAGTTCGCGGGCACGCCCGAGGACGTGGAGCGGTTTGCGGTCGCGCTCGCCGAGGACCTGCGCCGCGAGCTGGCCGCCGTCGGCGCTCGATCCGTGGGCGAGGTGGTCGGCGAGAGCCGGCGGCTGCTCGCGCCGATCGCCGCGGCCCGGGCGGAGCTCAGCCCTGTCATCGGCGCCGCGCCGTGGGGTGCCTCGCCGGCTCGCCGGTCCGATCCCGCGAGCGCCGGCCGTGGCATCCGCTACGGCCAGGCGTCCGTGCTGGAGGCCGGCATCGCCACCGCGTTCCGCGGCCAGGGATCCGTGACGGCCGCCGGGCTGCGCGTGACCACGGCGGATCGATCGTTCGGGGCAGCGCTCACCGGCGCCCTCGAGCGCGGCGACCTGCGCGGGCCGGTCAAGCTGGAGCTGCGCGGCTCGGCCGGGCAGTCGTTCGGGGCGTTCGCCGGCCCGGGCATCGAGCTGCGGCTCGTCGGGCAGGCCAACGACTACGTCGGCAAGGGCCTTTCGGGCGGCTCGGTCACGATCGTGCCGGAGCCGGACCTCGCGGCGACCCCCTCGAGCGAGGCCATCGCCGGAAACACCGTCCTCTACGGCGCCACTGGCGGCCGGCTGCACCTCGTCGGGCGGGCCGGGATGCGCTTCGCGGTCCGCAACTCGGGCGCTGAGGCCGTGGTCGAGGGGATCGGTCCGCACGGCTGCGAGTACATGACCGGCGGCGTCGTGGTCGTCCTCGGCCCGGTCGGCGCGAACTTCGGCGCCGGGATGACCGGCGGGCGGGCGTACCTGTACGACCCCGCTGGGCGGCACGCGGCGGCGCTCGCCGACGGCAGCGTGTCGGCCGTGCGCCTGTCCGCGATCGTGTCGGCACGGGACGACGGTCCGACCCGCCTCGTCGAGCTGTACCGGCTCCTCGAGGCCCACCGCGACGCTGGCTCCGCGCTGGCCGCGCGGCTCCTGGTCGACGGCGACCTCCCGGCCGCGATCTGGGTCGTCGAGCCGGTGGCCGTGCCCGTCGAGGCCGCGGCCGCCGTGACGGCATCGGTGCCGGCGAAGGCGCTGGCCGCCATCCCGATCGAGCGAGCCGCGCCCGGGGTGTCCGCGCAGCTCGGCTAGCGCAACCGCCCGATCCCGGGCACGAACCGACCGGTCCGCGCCGCGTATCGGCGATAGGCATCGCCATGGACCTGCAGCAGATACGGCTCCTCGACGAGTCGGATCTGGATCTGCAGCGCGGTCAGGATCGCGAGCAGCATCCCGACGGCAAGGACGTTCGGCACCATGAGCGCCAGGCCGACCGCGGTCGTGGCGACGCCGGTGATGATCGGGTTCCTGACGACGCCGAACGGCCCGGCGGTGACGAGATCCGTCCTGGCTTCGGGATCGACGTCGCCCCGCCAGGAGGCGCCCATCGCGACCTGGGACGTCAGGCTGATCACGGCCCCGAGGACGACGAGCCCGACGCCGACCAGGCGCGCGTCCGTCCGGTCGAGGGGTGCCAGCGGGGCCAGGCCCGCGAGCTCGGCGACCGGTGCCGCGAGCGCGAACACGAAGCCGACGGTCGAGATCGCGCGAGCCCACCACGGCGCCGACCCGCGGCGGGGACGGGTGATCGTGCGGACGCCGCCACCCCGTCGGACCTGCAGGTAGGTCGGCACGCCCGCGACGAGCGCGATCCAGGCGAAGGTCAGGATGAGTGCGAGCGTTGCCATGTCGCCCCAATCGTATCGACGGTCCGAGGGTCTACGGCGCGATCGGGTTCATCCAGCGGACCTCGTCGAAGCGCGCGAAGTCGGTATCGGCAGAACAGATCTCCAAGCCGTGCTCGATGGCGAGCGCCGCGAGATGCGCGTCCGGGACCAGGTTCCCTGTGACCCGGTGCTTGCGTAGGAGGGACCCCAGGACTTCGCGGTGCCGGTCGGTCGGGGCCGGGATCCAGGCCGACGGCGCGGCGAGCCACTCGTCCACGAACGACCACGCCTGGTCAGCGGAGAGCGGCCGGTCCGAGGCGCGCGGATGCGTCGCGATCCGGACGAACGCGGTCAGCGACTCCCACGGGATCCCGACGCGTCGGTCTCCGTTCAAGACCGCGGTCAGCCACGTCGACGACCGTGCGTGCCAGGGCGAGGCGGCATCGACCGCATAGAGCAGCAGGTTGGCGTCGACAAGCATCAGCGCCGGGCCGGCCCGGCGAGGGTTTCGAGCGCCTCGGCGACATTCGAGACGTCGAGCCGCAGCCCGAACCGGGCCGTGCGCTGGCGAAAGCGCCCCGATCGCGGGCGTGCGGTCAGTCCAGCGCGGGCCAGCTCGTTGACCGCCTCACTCAGCCCAAGGCCACGCTCAGCACGCAACCGCTTGATGGCGGCCGCGACATCGTCATCGAGATCAACGGTGGTTCGCATTCGGGCATTGTAGCATCATGATGCGAATGTCTCCCGCTCATGATGCGGTCCGTCGACGACGCCGATGCCGGTGGCCAGTGTGGGGCGGATTGAGTCCGATCAGTCAGCTCATGTCAGCCGTGCAGCTCGGCTTGGCGATTTTTGGGATCTCGTACTTGGTGAGGCGGCCCAGAAGGACCTGATCCCGGCACGCCGCAACCCCACCGCAACCGCATCGTCGCCGTTCCGGTGCCGACGTCCGGGCAACGTCGCCCTAGGCTGGATCGACGATGGGGGAGTCTCCCCGCACCCCCATCCCGTCGGATCCACCAACCACCGCCCATCGGAGGCCCGCCCCAGATGATCCATCCCTCCGAGCCTGAGCTTCGCCCGATCGCCGTGCGCGATGGACGCACGGCGCCGGTGACGTGCTTCGCGTGTGGTTGCCGACTCGCCGAGCAGGGCGACGCCTGGTTCCACTTCAACCCGCTGGGCGGTCGCGATGCGCGCGGCTGCCGCGTCGGATGTGCGGATGCCGCGCACGACGCCGCGGGTCGCGCGATCGCCGTCGCCATCTGATCCGCCGACGCGCAGCTCGCGCGTCGCACCGGGATCGGCCGACCTAGCCCTCGACGACGATCCGATAGCCCACGCCGCGGACCGCCACGATATGCGGCCCCTCCGCGGCTTCGACCTTGGAGCGGAGACGCGCGAGGTGTGGCTTCAGCCAGAGCAGGTCCGGATCGGTCTCGGCCGGCCAGCCGGCACGGGCCAGTTGCAGGTGCGGGACGATGTCGCCGCCCGCGCGCACGAGCGCCTCGAGCAGCCGGAACTCCGTCGGCGTCAGCGTCAAGGGCACGTCGCCGACACGCGCCTCGTGCCGTCCCGGCTCCAGGACGAGCGATCCCGCCTCCAGCGGCCCGCCCGCCGGTCCGCCGCCAGTCCCGGCGCGATCCACGCGGCGCATGATCGCCGCGATCCGTGCCAGCAGCTCGGCCTTGCCGAACGGCTTCGTCAGATAGTCGTCGGCGCCCAGGCCGAGTGCCCGGACCTTGGCGGCCTCGCCGCTCTCGCCCGACACGATCATGATCGGCGCCTGGCCCACGGCCCGCATCTGGCCCGCGACGCTGAACCCGTCCGGTCCGGGCATCGCGAGATCGAGCAACACCAGGTCGGGATGCTCCTCGCGGAAGCGCTTGACGGCCGTCAGGCCGTCGTAGGCCGTGATGACCTGGTGGCCCTCGGTCCCGACCAGCGCGGTCACCGCGCCGACCATCGCGGGGTCGTCATCGACGACAAGGATCCGGAGCGGTCGGGTGCTCATCGTGATCATGTTCCTCTCGATCCAGTCTCAGACGGCCACGGCGGCGGGAAGGGCGACGACGAAGCGCGCGCCGTGCGTTCGGGCGGGCTCGCACCACAGGCGGGCGCCCATGGACTCCCCGAGACGCTTGGCGGCGTACAGGCCGATCCCGGAGCCCCGCGCGGTGTGGGTGTCGCGGCGGGCGTAGGGCTCGAAGATCCGCTCGCGCCATTCCTCGGGGATGCCCGGACCCTCGTCGCTGACGCCCAGATGGACGACACCCTCGGCGAGGGCCCAATCGATAGTGATCGTCGTCTGCGGGGGCGCGTACTTCACCGCGTTCTCGACGAGGTGTTCGAGGATCTGGCGGAGGCGCGGCGGGTCGGCGAGGACCTGCAGGCGCGGCGTTGGCCGGACGTCGACCTGGTGGTTCGCGATCAGCGGCCGGAGCGAGCCGACGACCTCGTCGACGACGGCCTGGACGTCGAACGGCGTGACGCTGGCAGGCCCCTCGGGCACGACCCGCACCGACGCCAGGATGGAGTCCACGAGCCGGTCGAGCCGTTCGACCTGCTCGAGCGTCGCGCGGTGCCAGGCGGCCCGGGTCTCGCGGCGCGAGATGTCGCGCGACTTGCGCCCGACGAGGGGCGGCTCCTCGGCGAGCAGGTCCGTGTAGGCGCGCACGACGGCCAGCGGGGTGCGCAGCTCGTGGGTGACGAGCGCGATCAGCTCGCTGCGCGCCTCGTCGATGGCCTTGAGCGCCTCGACCCGGGCCTCGGCCTCGGATTGCTGCCGGCCCTTCTCGACGATGCCCGCGAGCAGGTCGGCGACCGCACCGAGCTGGTCGACATCGGAGGGGCCGAAGTCGCGCGGCCGCTCGGTCTGGACGTTGAGCACGCCGACCGTCTGGCCGTGCCACGACAGCGGCACGGAGAGCATCGAGGCCACGAAGCGTCGCTGGTCGATGCCGCGCACCCACAGGAACCGCGGGTCGGCTTTCACATCGGCGATGACGAGCGGCTCCTGCGACGCGGCGACGCGGCCCGTGACGCCCTCGCCGAACGGGACCCGCGCCCGGCCGATCTGGTAGCGGTCGAGGCCGTTGGTCGCGGCCAGCGTCAGGTACGCTCCGTCCCGGTCCACCAGGTACAGGGAGGAGACGTCCGCGTGGAGCGCGTCCCGGGTCCCGTCGATGACCGTCTCGAGCAGCTCGTCCCAGGTCCGGGCGGTCGTGGCCAGGCGCAGGACCTGGTGCAGGAAGCGCAGCTGCTCGAGCTCGTATCGACCGCGCGGCGTCGGGCGCGGGCGGGAATCGAGCGGATCGGCGGCGCGCGCTACGCCGTGCCGGGTGGTCGACATGGCCATCACCTTACAAGCGTACGGAAGCGTCGTCGCTCGAAAGGTTGCGGTCCGGGAAAGGTTGCGAAGCGGTACGGTCCGCAAGGTCCGCTCTCGTGAGCGCCTCGCCGCGACGCGGACCCTCGGCCGCGGTCCGTGCCGAACCGGCCGGCATCGGCACGTCCGGCGCGCCGGACACGCTGTCCGCCGAGGTCCGGCTGATGGGCGCGCTCCTCGGCCAGATCGTCACCGAGCAGGCCGGCCCCGAGCTGTTCGAGCTCGTCGAGCGCGTCCGCCGGCGCACGATCGCGCTGCGCCACGACGACGATCCCGAGGAGCGCCGCCGGCTCGACGAGGACCTCGCGGGTCTCGACCTCGGGTCCGCGGAGGCGGTCATCGGGGCGTTCGCGCTGTACTTCCAGCTGGTCAACCTGGTGGAGGCGCGCGGGCGGGTGCGGGCGCTCCGGCGCCGTGAACGAGCTGCCCGGGACGGCGTCCTCGACGACTCGGTGGCGGAGGCGATCGGCGAGCTCCGCCGGACCGGCCGGACGGACGCCGAGCTCGACGCGTTGCTGGGTCGCCTCTCGATCACGCTCGTGCTGACCGCGCACCCCACAGAGGCCCGGCGGCGGACCGCGCTCGTCGCCCTGCGTCGCTGCGCGACGCTCCTCGAGCGGCTCGACGACCCGCGCCTGACCCCATCCGAGGACCGTGACGTCCGCCGCCGGCTGCGCGAGGAGATCACGCTCCTGTGGCGCACGTCGGACCTACGAGCCGTGTCGCCGTCGCCGCTCGACGAGGCCCGCACCGCGATGGCGTTCTTCGACGCGACGCTGTTCACGGTCGTGACCAGGCTGTACCGGGCGCTCGACGCCGCCGTGGATCCGCCGGCGTCGCGACGGGGCGCCGGGCGCCGCGACCGACTCGGGGCGGACCGGCACGCGCCCACCGCGCGTCGCCCCGTTCCTGCGCTGGGGCAGCTGGATCGGTGGCGATCGGGACGGCAACCCGGGCGTCACCGCCGACATCAGCGAGCGGACGCTGCGGATCCAGGCCGAACACGTCCTCCACGGGTACGAGGCCGTCGCGACCCGGCTCATGCAGACGACGGCCGCGGCCGCCTCGAGCGAGCGGGTCTCGCGGCACCTGGCGTCACGCCTCGCGCGCGATGCCGAGATGCTCCCCGAGGTGGACCGGCAGGTCCGGCGCCGCTTCCCCGACGAGCCGTACCGGCAGCGCTTCGGGTTCATGGCCGAGCGACTGCGCCGGACGCGGGCCTCGCTGATCGGCGAGGCGGCGCCGCTGACCGGCCGGTACGTCTCGCCCGAGGAGCTCGACGCCGAGCTCGACGAGCTGCAGGAGGCGCTTCTCGCGGACGGCCTCGATCGGGTCGCGTGGGGCGACGTCGCCGACCTTCGCTGGCAGCTCGGCACGTTCGGGTTCCATCTGGCGTCGCTCGAGATCCGCCAGCACGCCAGCGTCCACCGCGCCGCGTTGGAGGCGCTGCGGGCGGGCGCGGGCGGCGCGGCCGCGGGAACGGACGGCGGCGAGGCGGCGGACACCGCGGGCTCGCGCGAGGTCTCGCCGGGCGTCTCGCTCGACGAGGTGACCGGCACGTTCCGGTCGATCGCCGCGATCCAGGCGCGCTACGGCGTCGAGGCCTGTCGCCGGTTCGTCGTGAGCTTCACGTCCTCGGCGAGCGACGTCACCGACGTCCTCGAGCTCGCGCGCATCGCCACCGATGGCGTGCCACCCGTTCTCGATGTCGTGCCCCTGTTCGAGACGACCGAGGCGCTCGCCGGAGCGGGCGGGATCCTCGACGCGATGCTTCGCGACCCGGTCTATCGGGCCCATCTGGCCGAACGCGGCGACCGCCAGGAGGCGATGCTCGGCTACTCGGATTCGAACAAGGAATTCGGGGTTCCTGTCCGCCGCCTGGATGCTCCATCGGGCCCAGGAAGGGCTCGTCGAGGTCGCCGCCGCGACACGGTCTCGAGCTGACCCTGTTCCACGGCCGTGGTGGCGCGATCGGCCGCGGCGGTGGCCCGACGAATCGCGCGATCCTGGGCCAGGCGCCGGGCTCGGTGGACGGGCGGCTGAAGCTGACCGAGCAGGGCGAGGTGATCGCCGCGAACTACTCGGACCCGGGCATCGCCCGGCGGCACCTCGAGCAGGTCACCGCGGCCGTGCTGCTGGCCTCGACGCCGGAACACGACGCCACGCTGGCGGCGGCGCTTTCCACGGGCCGGCCGATCATCGACGAACTGGCCGCCACGTCCCGCGAGGCGTACCGGGCGCTCGTCCACGACGACCCGGGGTTCGCCTCGTTCTTCCGGGACATCACCCCGATCGCGGAGCTGTCGGCGCTCCGGCTCGGGTCCCGACCGGCGGCCCGCGGCCGGTCCGAGGGCGCGCCGTCGATCGACAGCCTGCGGGCGATCCCGTGGACGTTCGCGTGGTCGCAGTCCCGCATCAACCTGCCCGGCTGGTACGGGCTCGGGACGGCCCTCGAGCGGTACCGCGCCGTCCACGGCGAGGCCGGGCTCGACGCGGTCGCCCGGCTCGCGCGCGACTGGCCGTTCCTGCGGAGCCTCGTCGACAACGCCGAGATGAGCCTGGCCAAGGCCGACATGGGCGTCGCCCGCCTGTACGCGGCGCTCGCGAACGGGGATGGCGACGGCAGCCGCTGGGCGACCATCGAGACCGAGTTCCACCGCACGGTCGCGATGCTGCGGCGGATCACGGGGCGCGAGCGGCTGCTCGACGACGCGCCGGTGCTCCAGCGCTCGATCGCCCTCCGGAACCCGTACGTCGATTCGCTGTCCGAGCTCCAGGTCCGCCTGCTGGCGCGACTTCGCGCGCTGCCGGCCGGCGACCCCGAGCGCGATCGCGTGCTGCGCCTGGTCCAGCTCACCGTCAACGGCGTCGCGGCCGGCCTCCAGAACACGGGGTAGCGGCGGGCGCATGGACCACGCGGACCACGTCGGCCTGCTGAGGGGCGGCGTCATCGAACCGGGCGGCACGTGGGCGGACATCGGTGCGGGTGCAGGGGCGTTCACGCTCGCGCTCGCGGATCTCCTCGGGCCCGGGGCCCGGATCATCGCCGTCGATCGCGATGCCCGCGCGCTGGCGACGAATGCGGAGACGGTTCGCGCACGCTTTCCGGGCGTCGAGATCGAGGCCCGCCAGGCCGACTTCGAGGGTGCGCTGGTCCTGCCGGCCCTCGACGGGCTGGTCGGCCGCCAACAGCCTGCACTTCGTCCGGCGCGATCGGCAGGCCGACGTCGTCCGCCGGCTCGTGGCCAGCCTCCGCCCGGGCGGCACGTTCATCGTGGTCGAGTACGACGCGGACCGGGGCAATCCATGGGTGCCGCACCCGTTCGGGTCTGCGTCGTGGAAAGGGCTGGCGGCGGACGCCGGGCTGGTCGACACGATCGAGATCGGCCGCGTGCCGAGCCGGTTCCTGGGCGCCATCTACGCGGCGGTGGGCCGGCGGACGGCGGTCGAGGCGGAGCGCGACCGGAGGCTAGCCGGCTAGGTCGGCGCCCCCGGATCGGTCGTCCTCACGACGCTCTCATGGGCGCCCGCGACGATCCGTCCAGGTTCGTTCGAGGGAGAACCACCCGAGGCGCGTATGCACCGACCGGATTGACCACGCCCGACCACGCACACCAAGGAGATCACATGGACCACATCAACCAGCCATTCGTGCCGGCGCCGCCGGCCGCCGCCGGCGACGACGACACCGACCGGCGGCGTGCGTCGCACGGTCATCACCGCCGCGATCGCAGGTCTGCTGCTCGTCGGCGGTGGCGTTGCCGCCGTCTCGGCGGCCACGCCGGATCCGTCGTCGGCCCCGAGCACGACGGCGCCCGACACGACTCCATCCACCGGCCGGGACGCCGCGCACCCACACGCGCGCCGATGGCGACTGCCCGAAGCGGCTGACGGCGGCGCGGGCGGCTCGGGTGGCTCGTCGGAGGCACCGTCCACGACGCCCGACACGACGCCGGACGACCGCGCCGAGCACGGCGCCGACGCCGCTGACCTAGCCTCCCACTCCTGGCGGCCCGCTTCGGCGGGCCGTCAGCTCGTCAGCCCGAGCCCGATCGATCGAGCAGCCGCGCGAGAGTCGCGCCGAGCGCGTCGTAGTCGGCGGGCTCGTTGTAGGGTGCGGCCGAGATCCGGACGGTGACGACCCGCGGCTCATCTTCTGCGCGTGCCCGGGCGGCCCGGACCGGCCACGTCGGCAGCGGGACCTCGAAGCCGCTGGCAAACAGACGCTGGTCGAGCTCGACCGCGGCAGCCTCGGTCCACGTCCCCGGGAGTGGGATCGCGGCCATCGCGCCGAGCATGTCGTCCGGCGCCGCGACCGCCTCGATCCCGAGCGCTCGACGGATCCGATCGCGCCCGTCGATCGCCAGCGCGTGGTCGGCGGCCATCACGCCGGCCCAGCCGCCCGGCAGGTGATCGGCGACCCAGTCCAGGGCGATCGGGAGCGCAAGTGAGCCGGTCGGATCGGGCGTCCCGATCCAATCGAACTCCCATCGATAGCGGCTCCGTCCGGCCAGCGGCTCGTTCGCGCCGTGCGAGACCACGAGCGGATGCATCGCGGCCCGGCGGTCGGTACGGACCCACAGCACGCCGGTCCCCTTCGGCCCGCACATCCACTTGTGCCCGTTGCCCGCCCAGTACGCGGCGCCGAGCGCGTCGACGTCGACCGGCACCATCCCGGGCGCATGGGCGGCGTCGACGAGCGTGTCGATGCCCAGGTCCGCGAACTCGCGGACGATCCGCTCGATCGGGAAGATCAGCGCTGTCGGGCTCGTCACGTGGCTGACGACCAGCAGGCGTGTCCGCGGCGTGACCGCGACGAGGAGCCCATCGACCACGACGTCGGGTCCGGCGATCGGGAAGGGGATCGGCGCCACCACGACTCGGGCGCCCTGCCGCTCGGCGACCGCGCGCATCGCGTTGATCGTGGCGTTGTACTCGTGATCGCCGGTGAGGAGCTCGTCGCCCGGCTCGAACCGGAGGCTGGCGAGGACCGTGTTGATCGCGGCCGTCGCGTTCGGGACGAACGCCAGCCCGTCCGGATCGGCTTGGAGGAACGCGGCCACGGACTCACGGGCGCCATCCAGCCGTGCCGGGAGCTGGCGGGTCAGGAAGCGGACCGGCTCCGACTCCATCTCCTCGCGCAGTGCCTGCTGCGCCTCGAGGACGTCCGTCGGACACGCACCGGCATTGCCGTGGTTGAGGAATGTGACGGCCGGGTCGAGGCGCCAGCCGAGGTCGGTCCGCATCGGCCCGAGTATGCGGCGCGCATCGGTCGGGCGGCGGACGCCCGAACGCGGTGCCCGGGGCTCAGGTCGCGGGCGCGAGCCTGGGGCCGTCGATGCGATCGCCGGACCGCGCGACGATCGGCTGGGGCGCGCCCGGCGCGAGCCAGTGGACCACACCCTCGCCGACCACCCGCCACGGCGCGTCGGGCGTGATGACCACGCCGGTCCGTTCCGCAAGACCGAGCAGGCCGAGGTCCGGCGGGAGCAGGTCGCCGTACCGAGTCAGGACCCGCGTCCAGGCGGCCGGGTCGGCGTGTGGCGCGACGACGAGGCCAGCGACAACGCCCAGACCCGCGACGACGCCATCGGGCGTCCAGGTGATCGGCGCCATGGCCATCGCCCCCGCGCTCGCGCCGGCCAGCACGGCCCCGGCGTCGTGCGCCGATCCGATCGCAGCCCAGGCGGCCGAACCGGCCATCACGTGCGGGATCAGGTCGGGGTCGCCACCCGGGAAGTGGATGAGGTGCGCCGCCCGCAGGCGTTCCGCCAACTCCCGATCCGCGGCCGACTCCGCATCGATGACCAGGACCGGCTCGGCCTGGACCGTCCGACCCGTCTCACGAGCGACGCGGTCGAACGCGGCCACGCCGTTCGCTGCGGCGATGCCCGGCCGGCCACGAGCGGCTGCCGTCGAGACGACGGCGATACGGATCGGGTCGGTGGCCCCGGCAAGCGACGCCGCCGCGTCCAGGAGCGTCTCGAGGAACGGCTCGTCGCCGGGCTCGAACTCGCCACCGCCATGGAGCGCGACGGGTCCGGGCCGTCTCGTGGTGTCAGCCACCGGTCGCGCCGTCGTCGGGCGGCGTCACGTCCTTCATCGGTGGGCGCGGCCCGAGCGGGTCGCCGCCATCGGGCCCGCCGCGTCCACGACGCAGGATCCGGCCGACCGCGTCCGGCGCCGTGACGAATGGCGCGAGGTAGGCCAGCAGCAGGATCGGGACGAGGAAGCGGATCGCTCCCGGGCGGACCGCAAGGAGCATCGCGACCGCCCACAGGCCGAGGGCGTAGAGGCCGATCGTGCGTGGCGCCAGGCCGGCCAGCTGCAGCCGGCGCGCTGGGATGAGGATGATCAGGGCGAGGATCAGCCCGATGGCGAGGATCCAGGGAGGCGGCACGACTCGATCATACGTGCCGGTCCGTCCGCCGGCTCGGACCGACACTCGCGGGTCAGCGGTTCAGGTTCCGATAGCGCCGGACGCCGAGCGGGCCGAAGACGCCGATGATGACCACCACCCAGGCAAGGGTCACGAGGATCGGGTTCTGTCCGGGAAAGCTGTCCGGGATGATGGGGTTCGGGTTCCCCCAGAGCTGCCGCAGCGAGGCGGTGAGCGTGCTGGTCGGGTTCCACTCGGCGACCGGTTGGAGCCACGTCGGCAGCGTCGAGGTTGCCACGAACACGTTCGAGATGAAGGTGATCGGGAAGAGGACGGTGAACCCCACCTGCTGAGCAACCTCGACGGTCGGGACCGACAGGCCCAGCCAGACGCCGAGCCACGACATCGCGAACGCGAACAGCAGCAGGAGTCCGACGCCGGCGAGCAACTCGGGAAGGCCCGTGCGCACGGTCCAGCCGACGGCGAGACCCGAGAGCATGAGCACGATCAGGATGCCGCCGTTGTAGACGACGTCCGCGAGCGTCCGTCCGGTGAGCACCGCCGAACGGGCCATCGGCAGGGACCGGAACCGGTCGATGAGGCCCTTGTTGATGTCGTCGGCCATGCCGATCGCGGTGGTCGCCGCAGCGAACACGATCGTCTGGCCGAAGATCCCCGGCATCAGGTACTCGCGGAAGGCGTTCGGATCCGGGTACCCCGGCAGCGCGATCGCGCCGCCGAAGACGAACGCGAAGAGCAGCACGAACATGATCGACTGGAGGATCGCGAAGATCGCGAGCTCGGGGATCCTCGGGATGCGCTTCAGGTTCCGCCACATGACGACGAGGCCGTCGACGGCCGATTGGCGGACGCCGCCGTTGGGGGCGGGCAAGCGGCGGGTCTGGCTGGTGGCGCTCATGCCGCGGTCTCCGAGTCCTCGACGAGCGAGGCGTGTCCGGTCAGGCTCAGGAAGACGTCGTCGAGGGTCGGCCGACGCAGGCCGATGTCGTCGATCCCGATCCCGGCCTCGTCGAAGTCCCGCACGACCTGCACGAGGCGCGCGGCCCCGCCGTGCGCGGCCACGGTCAGTCGTCGCGTGTGCTCGTCGACGAGCGGCTGCTCGCCGGCCAAGCGGGCCAGGATCTCGATGGCCTTCGGGACGACGTCACGAGCGTGGACGACCACCTCGATGCGCTCGCCGCCGACCTGCGCCTTGAGCTCGTCCGCCGTGCCGCGCGCGATGATCCGGCCGTGGTCGACGACGGCGATCGTGTCGGCGAGCTCGTCGGCCTCCTCGAGGTACTGCGTCGTCAGGAGCAGCGTGGTGCCCTCGCGGACCAGGCCCCGGATCACGTCCCACATCCCGAGTCGGCTGCGCGGGTCGAGGCCGGTCGTGGGCTCGTCGAGGAAGAGCAGGCTCGGCCGCCCGATGAGGGCGCTCCCGAGGTCGAGCCGGCGTCGCATGCCGCCCGAGTAGGTCTTGACGGTCCGATCGGCCGCGTCGTTCAGCTCGAACTGCTCGAGGAGCTCGCCGGCCCGCTTTCGTGCTTCTGCGCTCGAGAGCTGGTAGAGCCGTCCGAACATCCACAGGTTCTCGCGACCGGTCAGGTTCTCGTCGATCGCCGCGTACTGCCCGGAGAGCCCGATCACCGAGCGCAGCTGCTGGGCCTGCTTGACGACATCGAAGCCGGCCACCGTCGCCCGGCCCGCGTCGGGACGAAGCAGCGTGGTCAGGATGCGGACCGCGGTGGTCTTGCCGGCGCCGTTGGGCCCGAGCAGGCCAAGCACGGTCCCTTCCTCGACGGTGAGGTCGAGTCCGTCGAGTGCGCGGACCTCGTTCTTTCGGCTTTTGTAGACCTTGACCAGGCCTTCAGCGGTGATGGCAGGCATGGCGTGACCTTTCGCGGCGCGGGGGGCGACCCGACGGGGCGTTCGGGCAGGGTCGGCCAGTATACGACCCTCGCGTCCTGCGGTTCGCATCGGCCGGACGGGGAGCGGAGCCGGCGCGATAGGCTCGGCGTTTCGTCACCGATCGGACTCCGTGATTCGCCCATGACCCGCACCCTCCGACCCCCACGCCTGACCGCCTGGCTCGACCAATGGGGCGGCATCCTGCCGCTCCTCGCCGCCGAGTTCGTCGTGTGGCTCGGCTTCGGCGGGCTCCTGCCGGTCCTGCCGCTCTACTTCACAGAGCAGGGCGTCGACCTCTCGACACTGGGCCTGGTGATCGCGGCGTGGCCGGCCGCCCGTCTCGTCAGCGAGCCGATCTTCGGCTGGCTCGCCGACCGCACCGCTCGCGTGCCGCTCATGGTCGTCGGCCTCCTCGCGACAGGGATCTTCGGGGCGCTGCCCCTGGTCCTCACCGGCCCGCTGGCCTTCCTCGTCCTGCGCGCCCTCGCCGGCCTGAGTGCGGCCATCTACGATCCCGCCGCGCGCGGGTACCTGACCGATGCCACGCCGCCCGGCAAGCGAGGCGAGGCGTTCGGCCTCTACGGGGCGGCGCAGATGGGCGGCCTGCTGCTGGGACCGGCGATCGCCGCGTTCGGTGCGGCGAACTTCGGGGGCATCGGGTTCGTGTTCGTGTTCAGCGCGGTGGCGGCCGTGCTCTCGTCGCTCGCGATCGCCCTGCGCGTCCGGGAGACGCCGGTCCGGACCCACCCGGCGCCCTCGTCCGATTCCATCGAGTTCCCGCAGGGCACGTCCTCGCTGGCGGGCCGGGCGGCCACCGATGTCGATGCCGACCGGACGCGGCACGCCGGTCCGGGCATCCCAACGAGCCTGTGGAACCGGGGCCTGATCGCGGTCATCGTGCTCAACGCCGGCGGCTACTACGCGGGCGGCACCTACGAGGTCATCTGGAGCCTGTTCCTGCAGGGCCTCGGCGCCGACCTCGCGCTGATCGGGCTGACGTTCGCGATGTTCGGGCTGCCGGTGCTCCTGCTCTCGCCGATCGCCGGCCGGATCGTCGACAAGCGTGGGTCGTTCACGTTCATCGTGATCGGCTCGATCCTGCCGGCCGTCGTCGGCCTCCTCTATACGCTGATCAGGGACCCGGTGCTCGCGGTGCCGCTGATCCTGATCGAGGCGACCGGGTTCGCGTTCCTGAACCCCGCGCTGTATGCGGTCGTCGCCGCGAGCTCGCCATCGGGCCGCTCCTCGACCGCCCAGGGTCTGTTCGGCGCGGCCGGGACGCTCGGCTTCATCGCCGCGTCGCTTGGTGCGGGTGTCCTCGCGGAACGCAACATCCTGCTGCCGTTCTACGTGTTCTCGACCGTGCTGGCGGCCTCGCTGGGCGTCGGGCTCCTGATCGGGGGGTCGAGGCTGCGCGCCCGTCCGGCGCCGGTCGCCGCGGACGTGCCGGGCGGGTCGTGACCGCGGAGCGTCAGGCCCGCTTCGGCCGCCACGATCCGGGGGCCGGATGCCGCGGGCGCAGGCGCGCCAGGATCCGCTTCGTCTCGTAGACGAGGCGCACCGGGACGCGGGTCTTGCGCCAGCGCACGGCCGACAGCGCCGTGTCGAAGGAGAGCACGGCCTGCTCGATCGAGCGATGCCCGCGGAACATGTCGCGCGCGGCGGACGCCCGCCTGGATCGCAACGGGTCGTCGGCCTCCAGCGCATCGATCCGCTCGATGAGCCCCTCGGTCTCGGGGTGCCAGCGGTACGTCCACGGGTACTCGACCGCAAGGCGGGCGTCGGTCTTGCCGATCGCGGCGAGGCTCGCCCAGGCCGGCATGATCGTCGGCTTCTCGGTGAACAGGAACTCCGCGGTCACGCCCGAGATGTCGCTGATCATCAGGTCGGCCGCGGCGAAGTCGTCGGCCTTGCGGCCGCCGCGACGGACCCCGGCCGCATATAGGGCGTCGCGCAGCTCGACGAGCTCCGTCCGCCGCCGCCCAGTGGTGGGGTGCGGCCGCATGATCACCGAGATCCCGCGCTCCGTGAGGGCGGGTAGGGCCTCGAGGAGAGCCGGACCGACCAGAGGCAACGACGTGTAGTCCGCCTTCACGGAGCCGCCCTCCCAGGTGGGGGCGTACAGGATCGTGCGGATCGGCCGCGGGCGGTCCCACGGGTCCTTGACGAGGCCGTCCACGATCGGCGTCCCGATGGCGCACGCGCCAGCGGCGACCCAGCGCCGCACAGCCCGCGGGTAGCGCTTCACGACGCCGTATCGCGCGACGAACATCGAGTCGTACAGCGAGGCGGTCCGGAACGCGTTGTAGATCTTGTCGCTCTCGCCGTGGCCCAGCCAGATGTGGAGCTTCCCGCCGAAGCTGTTGACCATGCGGAAGTTCTCCTGCTTGGTCCCGATGTACAGGAAGCCCTTGAAGTTCGGAGCCGCCTTCAGCCACGTCCTGGCCTCCTCGAACGGCTCGACGATCCGGACATTGGGCAGCGCCGCCACGCGCTCCCGGACGCCCTCGGAGAAGTGGTCCTGGCCGGCCATGATCGTGTACCGGTAGCGGCTCGCGCGCAGGTACGGGATCCAGATGTCGAGATGGAATCCGGTCACCGCCTGGCCCCAGAACAGGCACCAGTTCGGGTCGAACTCCAGGAGGCTACCCGCCTCCGTGGCTGCCGCCATCCACCCCTCCACCGCCGGGGTCGGCGGCGTCCGCTCGGACGGCCATCCCTTCGACCCGGTCTCCTCCAGCCGATGATACCCGGGGCCGCGCCGGCTCACTGGTGGCCCGGCGGGCCAGCCGCAGGCGGGCGTCGTTGGCGGTCCGGATCGGCCATGGTCGTCGCCGCCAGCGCACGGACGCCAGGGCACGGTCGAACGAGCGGACCGCGGCGTCGATCGTCAGGTGGTCGCCGAAGAGCCGCCTGGCCGACGCTGCCCGGGTGTCGCGCAGCGGGTCGGCCCGCTCCAGCGTCTCGAGACGGTCGATGAGCGACTCCCGCTCGACGTCCCACTGGTAGACCCACGGGTACTCGGCCCGGATCCCCGCATCGCCGCGCATGAGCGTGCGCAGCCTGGCGGTGACCGGCATGATCGCCGGCCGCCGCGTGAAGAGGAACTCGCTCGTCACGCCGGACACGTCGCTGACGATGACGTCGCCGCGCATCAGATCCTCGCCCTTGTCGCGGGTGCCGCGGACGGCACCGGCCTCGACCAGTCGCTCGAGGACGCCCTTGAGCGCCGGGTTGCGCGAGCCCGTCCCCGGGTGGGCGCGAAGGATGACGGTGGTGCCTCGTTCGTCGAGGGCGGGCATCGCGTCGAGGAGCGCAGGTCCAGCTTCCGCCACGGAGCCGTAGTCGACGTTCGTGCCCCGGCCCTCCCAGGTCGGCGCATAGACCAGCGTCCGGATGGGCCGCGGACGGTCCCAGGGGTCGGCGCCGAGCCCGTCGACGATCGGCACGCCGATCCGGACCGCGCCCGCCCGGACCCAGCGTTCGATGGCCCGTGGATAGCGTCGGACCGCGGCCAGGTCCGCGACGAGGACCGAGTCGTACACCGACGCGGTCCGATGGGCGTTCGCCTTCTTGGCGCTCTCGCCGTGCCCGAGCCAGACGTGAGAGGCGTCGGGAAACGCGTCGATCAGCGCGGCGTTGTCGAGATTGGACCCGACGTACAGGAAGCCGCGGAAGGTCGCGCGATCCTCGAGCCAGGTGACGGCGTCGGCGTACGGCCGCAGGACGGCGACGTTGGCACATGGCTCGATCGCCTCGAGGACGCGGTCGGGGAGGCCATCGGCGCTGGCCATGATCACGTACCGGTACGCACTGCGGCGCAGGTAGGGCAGCCAGATCGCGAGCTGCGACGACCGGACGTGGCTCGCCCAGAACACGCACCAGTGCGGGTCGAATGCGGCGAGCCGGTCCTTGTCCGCGAGTGTCTGCATCCCGCCCCCACGCCCCGACCCCGGCCGCCCCGCACGGTGGCGACCCGGTGGCGTGCGAACCCTATCAGTCCGTGGTCGCCATCAAGCGCGGCAGGATCGAGCGGGCCAGCTCCAGGTCGGCCTCGAAGTCGATCTCGGTCCAGGCGCGACCATCGGTTGGGACCGGGTGCACCGTCAGACCGGCATCGATCGCGTGATTGAGCGCCCCCTCGAAGTACGCCGTCAGCGTCCCCGCCTCGAGGACAGCGTCGAGGCCCGCCCGGACCGGTCCGATCGCCTCGTCGCGGAAGACCCCGATCCCGATGAACTCGCCGGCGGTCCGCTCCGCGGGACAGCTCCTTGGACAGGTGGACGATGCGGCCGCCCTCGATCTGCGCCTTCATCTGCTCGGGTTCGCACGGTCGCAGGTCCACGGGCAGGGCCGCCGGCCCCGGCGCCGCCAGCAGGTCGTCGAGGATCGACGGTTCGAACACCGTGTCGGCGTGCAGGTAGACGAACGGACCGGTGAGGTGCTCGCGGGCCATCCATGCCGAGCCGATGACGTTGGTGACCGACCAGAACGGGTTCCAGACGGGCTCGACCGTCAGCCGGTCGCCGGCCCGCCGTCGTGCCGCGTCCTCGACCGCGGCGCGCCGATAGCCCGTGACGATGATGGCGCGCTCGATGCCGCGCGCCGCGAGCACGTCGAGCTGCCACTCGAGCGGGGTGATGCCGCCGAGATCGATCAGCGCCTTCGGACGCTCGTCCGTGTGCGGGCCGAGCCGGGATCCGCGACCGGCGGCCATGATCAGTGCGTCCATCGTCCTCCTGCCACCCCGCTACAGGCTGGCTGCGTAGAGCGCCCGCAGGTCCGCCGTCTCGGTCGGTCCCGGGTCGTTGGCCAGGGTGCCCTCCACGGCCTCGACGAGCCCGTCGAGGTCGGTGGCCGCCACCCCGAGGTCGCGCAGGCGGACGCGCATGCCAGTCGCGTCGAGGTGGCCGAGGATGCGGGTCTCGAGCGCCGCGGCGGCGGCATCGGGCGTGTCATCCGGGTCGGAGAGGCCGGCGGACCGCGCGAGCCGTGCGAGGGCCTCGGGGGCGAGGGCCCGGGTCCGTTCCAGCCATGCCGGGAAGAGAGCCGCGACGCCCATCGCGTGGCTCGTCCCGGTCCGTGCCCCGACCGGGTACTGCAGCCGGTGCGGGAGGCACGTCGTCGAGTTCGCGAGGTTCACGCCCATGAGCGTCGCGGCGTAGGCGGCCTCGGTCAGGGCCCCGACGTCGTCGGGCGAGCGGTAGGCGCTCGGCACCGAGTCCAGCAGCCGGGGCAGGGCGGTCCCCGCGAGGTGGATCACGAGCTCGCTCGCCGCGCGTGACGCGGACGTCTCCACGGCGTGCGCGATGGCGTCGAACCCGGAGCCGGCGATGACGGCCGGCGGCGCCCCGACCATCAGGTCGGGGTCGACGAGCGCCTCGCGCGCCGCGACGCCCGGTCCCCGGACGCCCCGCTTCCGGCCGCTCGCCCGGTGGAAGACGATCGCCGCGTGGCTGACCTCGGCGCCGCTGCCGGCCGTCGTCGGCAGGGCGATCACCGGCAGGCCGCCGCTCTCGACGCGCTCGCCGCCGAGCAGGGCGTCGAGCCGCTCGCGCGACGGTCGGAGGGCAGCGGCCTTGGCCAGGTCGAGCACGCTGCCACCGCCGACGGCGACGATCGAGGCGACGTCCGCGGCGTCCAGGCGTCGGACGAGTTCGAGGACCCCGAGGTCGTCCGGCTCGCCGCCCACGACCACCCGATCGACGACCTCGACGCCGGCCTCGGCGAGGGAGGTCAGGACGTCCGCCGCGGCGGCGTTGCGATCGAACGAGCCGCCCGTGACGAGCACCGTCCGGGGTCCGGCCGCGGCGGCGACCGCGCCGACCGATGTCCGAACGCCGCGCCCGAACCGGATCCGCGTCGGCAGCGTGAAGCTGAACGCGAGCCCGGCGCCCGTCGCCGAGCCGATCACAGGTTCTCGCTCCGGGCGAGGCCCGTGCGCAGCACTTCGGCGTGCTGGTCGATCAGCGCCTCGCGCGTCACGAACAGCTCGGCGAGCTGCTCGTACAGCCCGCGGTAGATCGCGAAGAAGTCGCGGTACATCTGGGTCCGCGCGGGCTCGGGCTCGAAGACCCGCGACGATCGGACGCACGCCGCGCTCGCCTCTTCCATCGACGACCAGTCACCGACGTTGACCCCCGCCATCAGCGCGGCCCCGAGCGCCGACGTCTCGAGCTCCTCGGTGAGCGCGACCGGGACGCCGAGCATGTCCGACTTGATCTGGTTGATCGGGTCGAGCCGCGCGAGGCCGCCCGAGGCCGAGACCCGTCGCACCTCGACGCCCATCCCGGCCAGCCGGTCGGCGATGTCGAGCACGCTGTAGCCGACGCCCTCGAAGATGGCCCGGATCATGTCGGCTCGGCTGTGGTTGCGCCCGAGGCCGAAGAAGACCGCGCGGGCGTTCGAGTCCCAGACCGGAGCCCGCTCCCCGAGCAGGTAGGGCAGGAACGTGAGGCCCGCGGCGCCGGGCGGCGCGTCGATCGCCTCGGCGACCATCGCCTCGTACGGCGCGGGGTCGTCGGGGTAGAGGACCTGCTTCGCCCACTCGATGACGCCGCCGCCCAGGTTGTTCGAGCCGCCGGCGAGGTAGCGCCCCGGGGCGATGTGCGCGATCGTGAAGAGCCGCCCGCCCGGATCGCGCGCGCTGCGGTCGGTGACGGCCCGGAAGCTCGTGACCGTCCCCGACACGTCGCAGGCCTCACCGACGGCCGCGACCCCGGAGCCGTAGACCGCGCAGATCGCATCGTAGGTGGAGAGCACGACCCGGATGTCGGGGCGCAGCCCGAACCGTTCGCGCAGGTCGGTCCGCAGCGGCAGGACCGCGGCGCCGCCCGTGACGACCGGCGGGAGCGTGGCGACGTCCACATCGAGTGCCGAGAGCAGGCCGGACGGGTAGCCGGCCACGTCGCTCTCGCCGTACAGGTACTTGGTGGCATTCGTCGGGTCGGTGGCCATCTCGCCGGTGAGCCGATGGACCAGGAAGTCGTTCGACGTCGCGAACCAGCAGGTCCGCGCGTGGTTCGCCGGCTCCTCGTCGCGGAGCCAAACGATCTTCGGGAGCATCAGGTCGGGGGTGACCCGGCCGCCCGGCAGCCGCAGCGCCGCGAACGCGGGATCGGCCTGGATGCGAGCGGCCTGCTCGCTGGCCCGCACGTCGCTGATCATGATCGCGTTGCGCACCACCCGACCGTCGCGATCGAGGGCGACGAGACAGCCCGCGGACGTCGTGATCGTGAGCCGACCCACGTCCTTCGCGAGCGAGCGGTCGGCCAGGACCTCGTCGAGCGTCTCGAGCGCGGCGCGCCACCAGTCCTCTGGGTCCTGCTCGACGCGACCCTCGCCCATCCGGCTCTCGATGGGCCGGTAGGCGATCGCGAGGCGATGGCCGGTCTGGTCGAACACGGCCGCGCGCATGCTCTTGAGGCCCAGGTTCACGACGCAGGTGTGCATCGTCACTCGGGCTCCGCGTCGTGGGCGGTCCAGGCCGGGGGCGAGCCGGACGGCGCAGCACCGGTGCCCGCCCGGCCCGCGATCCCGGTCAGCTCGAAGTAGCCCGCGGCCATCGCCTGGACCGCCTCCCGGCCCGCGCCGAGGAACCGCCGGAGGTCGAGCTCGTCGGGGTCCGTCGCCCAGGTCTCGCGGATGCCGGCGGCCACGGCCCGGGTCACGCGCGAGGAGATGTTGACCTTGCCGATGCCGGCCTCGATGGCGGCCCGGAGCTGCGCCTGGTCGATCCCCGAGCCGCCGTGCAGCGCGATCGGCCGGTCCGTGGCCGCGGCGATCGCCCGGATTTGCTCGAGATCGAGCGCGGTGCTGTCATCGGGCATGCGATGGAGGTTGCCGAGGTTCGGCGCGATGACGTCGATCTCGGTGGCGGTCACGAAGCGTGCCGCCTCATCAGGCGTGGTCCGCGTCTCGAGCGCCGTCTCCTCGCTCGTGTCCTCGCGGCCGCCGATGATGCCGAGTTCCGCTTCGAACGCGATGCCCGCATCCTTGGCGCGGGCGAGCTCGACGAGGCGGCACGTCGTCGCGACGTTCTCGTCGAACGCGAACCGCGAACCGTCGAACATGACCGAATCGAAGCCGTCTTCGATGGCCCGTGTGACGACCGCCGGTTCGCGGCAGTGGTCGAGGTGCACGACGACCGGCACGCCGGCGTCGGCCGCCAGCTCCATCACGAGCCGGCGCAGCGGCTCGTACCCCGCATAGGCGATCGCCCCGGGGCTCAGCTGCAGGATCACCGGTGCCGCCGCCGCCTCGGCCGCCGCGAGCACGCCCTGGGCCGTCTCGAGGTTGCTGACATTGAAGGCCGGGACCGCGTATCCGTGCGCATGGGCGTCGCGGAGGAGGGCCCGTCCGCGGAGGCGCGTCATCCGCCGATCGGTCCGGGAAGTCGCATCCCGCGGATGGTAGCGCAGGCGGGGTGCGTGGCCGACCGTGCGAGCGTCGGGAGGCGTCTTCCGGTCTCGCGATGACCATCGGGTGTTTGACCGGAACACGCTCGGCGACTACCATTCTCAAGCGGGGTGGAGCAGCGGCAGCTCGTCGGGCTCATAACCCGAAGGTCAAGGGTTCGAATCCCTTCCCCGCAACCAAGACGCCTTTTCCTGAACCCCGGGCCCGACCACCCGGGGTTCTCCCTTTGCCGTCAGCCCTGGCTCGCGGTGCGGGCGGAGGCGCGCCGAGCCACGTACTTGCGCATCTTGTCGGCGGTGCCGCAGTCGTCCATCGAACACCAACGCCGGCTGCGGTTCTTGCTCTCGTCGACGAAGTGGAACCGGCACGACGCACATCCCTTCACCCGATCCAGCGGGCCCTCGGTCAACAGCGTGAGCGCGGCATGGATCACGGGCCACAACGGTCGGCCGAGGTCGTCGGCGTCATCCCAGGTCCAGGCGAACGCGTCGCCGTCGGGGACCAGCTGGCCATGGGTCAGCGCATCGGTCTCGTCGCGCTGGAGCCTCGCGATCGCGCGCTTCGACGGGCGGGCGCCGCGGGCAACGGCGCTGAACAGCTCATACAGGTAGTCACGCGTCGCGAGGGTCCGCTCGAAGACCGCACGCGCGGCGTCCGGCCGTCGCCGAGCCGATCGGATGAGGCGGTCGGCCTCGGAAGGGCGCACCGAGCCGACGTACTGGCCCCACGCGACCACGTCGGCGTAGTCGAGCAGTGCGTCGTCCTCCGGCGGTTCGCCGGCGGCGCCGTTCTGGCTGTTGAGCAGGTCGAGGGCGAGGTTGCCGCCGACGATGCGCTGTCGCAGGATGCGGTCAGGTGTTTCCATTGAAATGCAGTTTACCGGTTGACGGGCGATCTGCCAAGGGGTATGCTGTTACCAACATAACGACATTGACTAGAAACAACGCTGAAGCCCGAAGGAGGCCGCCATGACTCTCGATCAGATCCTCGCCGGCGCCATCATCGTCGCCGCCCCGTTCGCCCTGCTCGTCCTGCGGATCACCAGGTTCCGGGACGGCATCAGCCTGGAGGACCTGTTCACACGGCCGGACGCGATGCCGTGGCCACGTGGTGTCCAGGAGGAAGAGCCCGTCCGCTGGCGCATCGAGCGTCTGTCGCCGCGCGGTTCGCGCGCGCCCGAAGCCGCTGCCTTGCGGCGAACGTTGCCGAGTCGTCCGCGTGCCATGCACGGGGCCGATCCCACGCCGTAGCCAGCTCGGCGCAACGCCCTCGCCCGGGTCAGTCCCAGCGGAAGGAGCGGATCGCGAGCGCCACCGCCCCCGCTGCCCACGCCGCGAGGACCAGGAACGGCCGGCCGACGTCGCCACCGCCGCCGAGTGCGACGCGGAATGCGTCGGCCAGCGCGCTCGCCGGCAGCAGGACGCTCAGGGATGCAAGGGGATCCGGCAGCCGATCGGCCGGGACGAGGAGCCCGCCGAGCAACAGGAAGGCGAGGAACAGCGCGTTCGCGAGGGTCAGCGTCGCTTCCGCGCGCAGCGACCCGGCCATCGCCAAGCCAAGACCCGCGAACGCGGCGGTCCCGAGGAGCACGGCGCCGATGAACGGCAGGACCGCCACCGAACCGTCCGGCCGCCAGCCCAGGGCCAGCCAGGCGATCGCGAGGAGCGCCGCGAGCTGCCCGGCCTCGATGACCAGCACGGTCAGCAGCTTCGCGGCGACCAGGCCGGTCCGGCCCAGCGGCGATCCGCCCAGTCGCTTGAGCACGCCGTACGAGCGCTCGTAGGCCGTGGCGATCCCCAGGTTGACGAGGCCGGTCGCGATGATCGCGAGGGCCAGCGTCCCGGGCAGCAGCGACGAGATCCGCGAGGCGTCGCCGGACGCCGTGGGCAGCACGTCGACCGAGCCGAAGAACAACAGGACCGCGGCCGGGATCCCGATCATCGCCAGGAGGTTCTCGCCGCGTCGCGCGGTGAGGCGCAGCTCCATCCGGGTCTGGGCGAGCGTGGCCGCGACCAGGGGGGCGGGGGCGCTCATGCGGCACCAACGAGTCGGAGGTAGGCATCCTCCAGCGACCCGCCGGCCATCAGCGATGCGGGCGTTCCTGTCGCGACGATGCGCCCGTCGACGAGCACCGCGATCCGGTCAGCCAGCCGCTCAACGTCGACGAGGTCGTGGCTGGTCATGAGGATCGCGGCCCCGTCGGCACGCAGCTCCCCGATGATGCGCCGCGTCGCCGCGCGGGCCTCCGGATCCATGCCCGCGGTGGGCTCGTCCAGGATCACCACCTCGGGCCGCCCGACGAGGGCCATGGCGAGTCCGAGCCGCTGTCGCTCGCCGCCTGAGAGCCGCCGGTACGCGGTCCGGGCGACCGTCTCCAGCCCCAGGAGCCGGAGCAGCTCGTCCGGGTCGCGCGGTCCGGCGTGGAAGGCAGCGTACTGCTCGAGCGTCTCCCGCGGCCGTGCCCGGCGATCCACGCCGCCGTCCTGGAGCATGAGCCCGACCCGTGCGCGCAGCGCACGGCCCCCGCTCGCCGGGTCGATGCCGAGGACGCGCACGTGCCCGCCGTCGCCGGTCCGGTATCCCTCGACGATCTCCACGGTGGTCGTCTTGCCCGCGCCGTTCGGTCCGAGGAGGGCGACGACCTCGCCCCGGTCGATCGTCAGCGAGACTCCGTCGAGCACGGTTCTCGACCCGTAGCGCTTGACCAGCCCATCGACGACGACGGCCGGCTCGGCCACGGCCGAGGTCATGGTCCGATGCGGGCGAACTGGCGCTCGAAGTCGGCGTCGGTCATCGGACCGATCTGGATCGATCGCAGGATCCCGCCGCCGTCGACGAAGTAGGTCTGCGGCCGGGCCGCGACGCGGTACGCCGCCTTGATGCGCCTTGTCCGGGTCGGCCACGGTCGGCCAGGTCGCGCCGTACTCCTCGATGAAGGCGCGGGCCGGCTCCGGCGGGTCGTCGGTCAGCACGCCGACGAAGGCCAGGCCGTCCGCCCCGTGCTCGTCGAGCTTCGCCAGGAACTGCGGGAACTCATCGCGGCACGGCACGCACGACGGCCCCCAGAAGTTGATGATCACCGGGCGGCCACGGAGCGAGGCGAGATCGAAGGGAGCCCCGTCGAGGGTCGTTCCGACGAGCGCCGGCACCGGCTCGCCGATGACGACCTTCGGTCCGCCACGCGTGGCCCCGACCACGAGGACGACGCCGACCAGCGTGACCGCGGCGAGGGCGAGCGCGAGCAGGATCGGTCGACGCGGCGTGGGGTCGCCCCTTACTCCAGGGTCGCGGTGCCCGTCATGTTCGGGTGGATCGTGCACACGAACGTATAGGCGCCGGCGGGCAGGGCCGGGACGTCGTAGACCTTGGTCTCGATGCCCGGGAAGGGCTCGCCCCGCCAGGCGTAGGCCCCGCTCGCATCCTGGAATGCGACGTCATGCGGCGTGCCCTGGTCCTCGTTGTGGAACGCGATCGTGAACGGCTTGCCCGCGGGCCCCGTGATGGTGCCCTCGACGAAGGCGATGCCCTTGGCCGTCAGGCTCACGTCGCCGGTCGCCGGCTGGCTCGCGGGCGGTCCGCCCGATGCCGGCGGCGGCCCGGACGGTTCCCCGGAGCCGGACGGGGCGGGCGAGCCCGACGCCGACGGGGCACCGCCGCTCGCCGAACCCGGCGGGAGCAGGCCGGTCTGGAGCAGGATCCCGGCCACGAAGATGACGCCGAGCACGCTCAGCAGCAGTGACGGGGTCCGCGGCGCGGGCTGCGCCTCGAGGTGCCCCGTCTGGTCCGCTTCGACGGTCGAGCGGTACTCCCGGCCGGCATCGAACAGCCAGCCGACGAGCGTCGCGATGAGTGCCCCGACACCGGCCAGCAGCAGCCAGCCGCCGAAGACCAGGCCGGCCATCAGCATCGTCACGCCGAGCGCGCCGAGGATCGGCCGGAACGACGGACCCGGCATGTGGACGCCCGGCGGCGGCCCGGTCTGGGCGCTCGCGGGCAGGGCCGGGATGGTCGGGCCGATGTCGTGGTCGTATGTCCGCATCCCCTCCACGAGCCAGTAGAGCAGGGTGAGGACGAGGGCCAGCACGCCGAGCAGGAGCATGAGCCCGCCGTAGACGAGGCCCCACAGGAGCAGGGCCGTCCCGATGGCCGCGAAGATCGGGGACCACGAGGGCCCCGGCATGTGGATGCCAGCGGGCGTCCGGCGCGCGATGCGGGCCTTGCCCCGGCGTGGCGGCGGGACGCTCCGGAAGCGGCGCACGGTCCAGATCAGCCAGACCACGACCAGGGCCATGATCGCGATCGGGATTAGCGCGACGAGCGCAGTCCAGTCCGGGGTGACGAGGAGCGCCGTGACCTCGAGGAACCAGTTCCAGATGTCTTCGAGCATGGGGCGGCCGGCTCAGACCCGCGCAGCGGCGACTGGGAGGATCACTCGTGCGATCCGGCGATCAGGACGTACGCCATGATGGCCATCGCCGCGCCCAGCGCGATCAGCATCGTCACCCCGGCGTAGTCCACGTGCCAGCCGCCGATCGTCGGGACGGCCCAGTAGGCGATCGCGATGATCACGAAGATCAGGCCGACCGCGATCGAATTCCGTGGGTGACGCAGCGGATGCACGACCGGGCCTCCTAGACGCCGTGTGGCGCGTTGCCGGGCAATAGGTAGAGCAGCGAGAAGAGCAGGATCCACACCACATCGACGAAGTGCCAGTACAGCGAGGCCGCCTCGACCGCGTCGTGGTGCTTTGGCGAGAACTGGCCCGCGAGTCCGCGATACAGCACGACCGCCAGCATGATGACGCCGCCGAAGACGTGCGCGCCATGGAAGCCGGTCAGCGTGTAGTACGTGGTGCCGAACGTCCCCGACGAGAGGGTCAGGCCTTCCGCGCCGAGGACGCTGTAATCGGTCGCCTGCATGATGAGGAACACGACTCCGATGACGACGGTGACCGCGAAGTTGCGGATGAACGCGACCCGGTCGCCGCGGCGGATCGCCCACACGCCGAACTGGCAGGTGAACGAGCTCAGGATCAGGAGGACGGTCGCGGGGCCGACCAGCGGGAAAATCTGGAGCGTGTGGGAGAACTCCTCCGGCGGCCATCCGCCTGAGGCGTTGGCCCGGACGTTGAAGTAGGCGGCGAACAGGCCCGAGAAGAACATGACCTCGGACGTGATGAAGAGCAGCATCCCGAGGACGGGGTTGCTGATCCCGCCCTGGCTGTCGTGGGCGAGGCCCGAGATGGGGCTGTGCTCGGTCGTGGTCAGGGCGTGCGCGTCGGTCGACATGCATTCGTCCGCTCAGTGCCCGGCCGCCGGGCCGTGGCGGAGGTCGAACAGGGGCCGTTCGGAGCGGATGTCCGGGAGCCGATCGAAGTTGTAGGGCGGTGGCGGCGAGGTCGTCGCCCATTCGAGCGTGTTCGCCTCCCAGGGGTCATCGCCGGCCGGCTGGCCGCCCCGAAGCGAGGCGAAGATGTTCCACAGGAAGGGGATCATCGAGGCCGCGATCGTGAAGCCGCCGATCGTCGCCGCCACGTTCAGGTCGTTCCAGCCCGCGACCGACGAGTAGTCCGCGATGCGCCGGGGCATGCCCGCCAGCCCCAGCTCGTGCATCGGGAAGAACGTCAGGTTGAACCCGATGAACATCAGCACGAACTGCGTCTTGCCGAGCGTCTCGTTGAGCATCCGGCCGGTCATCTTCGGGAACCAGTAGTAGAAGCCGCCCATAAGCCCGAACACCGAGCCGCCGAACAGCACGTAGTGGAGATGGGCAACGACCCAGTACGTGTCGTGGAGCGCGAAGTCGACCGGGACGGCCGCGCTGAACGCCCCGTTGATGCCGCCGATGAGGAACATGCTCAGGAACCCGAGCGCGAACAGGAGCGGCGTTTTGAGCATCAGCTGGCCACGCCACAGCGTGAACACCCAGTTGAACATCTTCACGCCCGTGGGCACGGCGATCAGGAACGTCATCAGGCTGAAGAACGGCAGGTAGACCGAGCCCGTCGTGAACATGTGGTGCGCCCACACCGAGAAGCCGAGCGCCCCGATGCCGGCCGTCGCGAAGATGAAGGCCTTGTAGCCGAAGAGCGGCTTGCGGCTGAAGACCGGCAGGATCTCGCTGACCATGCCCATCGCGGGCAGGATCATCACGTACACCGCGGGGTGCGAGTAGAACCAGAAGACGTTCTGGTAGAGGATCGCGTCGCCGCCGACCCGGGGGTCGAAGAACGCCCCGCCGTAGTTGCGATCGATGAACAGCATGATCAGGGCGCTGGTGATGACCGGGGTCGCCATGAGGACCAGCACCGACGTGACGAGCACGGTCCAGACCATGATCGGCATCCGGAACAGGGTCATGCCGGGGGCGCGCATCTTGAAGATCGTCACGAGGAAGTTGATGGATCCCAGGATCGAGCTCGTGCCGATGAGGACGAGCGCGACGATCCACAGGTCCTGCCCCGAGCCGACCGAGGACAGCGGGCGGTCCTGGGCCAGCGGGCTGTAGCTCGTCCACCCGGCCTGGGCCGACCCGCCCGTCAGGAAGCCCGAGAAGAGCAGGATGCCGGCCAGCGGCAGCATCCAGAACGACAGGGCGTTGATGCGCGGGAACGCCATGTCCGGCGCGCCGATCTGGAGCGGGACGACGTAGTTCCCGAAGCCCGCCAGGATCGGGATGATGAACAGGAAGATCATCGCCGTGCCATGCATCGAGAAGAGCTCGTTGTACATCTCGTCGGTGACGAGCTGCAGCCCCGGCTGGGCCAGCTCGAGGCGGAAGCCGAGGGCGAGGAGGCCGGCGAGGAAGAAGAACACGAACGAGTTGATCACGTACAGGATCCCGATCTTCTTGTGATCGGTCGTCGTGATCCACTCGTAGAGCCCGCTCTTGTAGGTCGAGGCGGCGGGCCTCAGCGCGGTGGTCGCCATCGGGACTCCTTACTCGACCGTCAGGGTGCCGGTCATGTTCGGATGGACGAAGCAGATGAACGGATAGGTGCCGGCCGCCAGCGGGCCCACGTCGTAGTCCTCGGTCGCGACGCCGGGGAAGACCTTGCCGTCGAAGACGACCGGGCCGCTGGCTGAGTCCTTGAAGATCTTGACGTTGTGCGGGATGCCGTTGTCCTGGTTGTCGAAGTGGATCTTGATCGGGCTCCCGGCCGGCGCCTTGACGTCGGGGGTCGTGAAGGCGACACCGGCTGCGGTGATCGTGATCTCGGCGGCGGGTCCGCCCGGTGGAGGCGCGCCCGAGGCACCCGGTGACCCGGACGGCGCCGGTGGCGGCGCGCTCGGCACCTCCATCTTCGCGGCGAGCCAGGCGTCGAACTCCGCGCCGCTCACCGCGTGCACATCAAAGAGCATGATCCGGTGCCCCGCGCCGCACAGCTCGGCGCACTGGCCGCGGAACGTCTGACCGGCCTGGTCCTCGTCGACCTTGAAGTCAAAGCGGTTCACGCGTCCCGGGACGACATCGCGCTTGAAGAGGAACTGCGGGACGTAGAACGCGTGGATGACGTCCGGGCTGGTCAGATAGAGCTGCACGGTCCGGCCCGTGGGGACCGTGAGGCCGCCGTCGGGACCGACCGGCACGAACTGCTGGAACAGGGGATCGGGCGCTGGCGGGGTCTCGCCGCTCGGCTGGATGGGTGGGTCGTAGTCGTCGGGCATGTAGTCGAAGGTCCATTGGAACTGCCCGGCGACCGCGCGGATCTTGAGGTCGGGCTGGGCGGTCGGGGTATCGACCGCGTTGAGCGTCTGCCACGACAGCACGAACATGAACGCGACGATGACCGTCGGCACGACGGTCCAGACGATCTCGGCGATCGCGTTGCCGTGGGTCTGGGGCGGGAGCTCGATGTCCTCTGGTCGTCGTCGATAGCGGATGACGGTCCAGACGATCAGCCCTTCCACGAGGAAGAAGATCGCGGCGGCGATGATGAAGACGATGTCGTAGAGGTTCCGGATCTGGGCGCCCTGCTCCGTGACCGCGATGGGTGGGTAGAGGCTCTCCAGGATCCGGGCGCCGGCTCCGGTGACGATCAGCAGGCCCCCGCCGACGATGGCGACCGCCGCCAGCAGCAGGAGCCCGACGAGCGTGGAAGGTGAGCGGCGCGCGCCTGGGGAGCTCGACATCCAGTGTCCTCAGCGGCTCGACGGGCACCGGGACCGGGCGCCGCGCCGAATGTTGAGAGTTGGTCGCAGAAGCCCGCCGATTGGGCCGGGGCCATGATACCCGGAGCGTGGGCGTGTCGTTCGTCGGCGGGACCTCGAGCCGCGACCTCGCGTCGGGTCCCGCGGGTTCATGCGACGATGCCCACGATGCGCGTCCCGCGACCCGTGCTCCGCTCGGTGGTGGTCGTCGTTCCGGCGATGTGGCTGGCGGCCGCGGCCCCCGTCGCGGCCCATGGTCCGGCGCCGACGGAACCGCCGACGATCGCGAACCTGCTGCTCGGCTGGACGTTCGAGCCGTTGCCGACGCTGGCCATCGTCGTGGCGCTCGGCTGGTGGTGGTGGGCCGTCCGGCGGGTGAACGCCGCCCATCCGGGCCACCCTGTCCCGCGCCGCCGGACGGTCGCGTTCGTCGCGGCCCAGGTCGCGCTCGCCTTCGCGCTCCTGTCAGGGATCGACCGCTACGACACGACGCTGTTCTCGGTCCACATGGTCCAGCACATCCTGCTGATGCTGGTCGCGGCGCCGCTGATCGCACTCTCGGCTCCCATCACGCTGCTCCTGCGGCTGTCGTCGCATGCGACGCGGCGCCGATGGCTCCTGCCCGTCCTGCATTCGCGACTGGTGCGGGTCCTCGCGTTCCCGGTCGTCGGCTGGATCCTGTTCGCGGCGGTCATGTGGATCGCCCATTTCTCGCCGCTGTTCGATGCGGCGCTCGAGGACCCGTTCATCCACGAGCTCGAGCACGCGCTGTTCCTGGTGACGGCGCTGGTCTTCTGGTGGCCGGCCGTCGCACTCGATCCCGCGCCGTGGCGGATGGCGCACCCGGTCCGGGTCGTGCACCTGTTCATGGAGATGACCCAGAACACGTTCCTTGCCGTGGTCATCCTCAACGTGAGCACGGTCCTCTACCCGCACTACGCGACGGTCGCGCGGACCTGGGGTCCGACGCCGCTCGCGGACCAGGGACTCGCGGCCGGGATCATGTGGGTGGCCGGGGACCTGGTGTTCATCGCGGCGATCATGGCCGTGATCGCGGGCTGGGTCCGGTTCGACGCCAAGGACGTCAGGCGAGTGGACCGGCAGGCGGCCGGGGCGATGGCCGCGATCCGCGTCCGCGAGCGGCGCCTCGCCGAGCGCCTCGCCGACGAGCGGGGGGAGTCGCGGTCCTAGCGGCCAGTCAGCCGCGGGGCGGGATCGGCGCGGCCAGGTACTCGAGATAGCGCTCCGGGTCGACGTTGCCGCCGCTGACCACGGCCACCACCGATCCGTCGAGCTCCGCCACGCCAGCCTCCCGCTCCCGGAAGGCGAGTGCTGCGACCGTCAGCGCGCCCGACGGCTCGGCGACCAGCCGGCTCTCCTCGGCCGCCAGCCGGACGCCGGCCGCGATCTCCGCTTCGGTGACGGTGACGATGTCGTCGAGATAGGCCTGCAGGTGCAAGAACGTCCGTTGCCCGAGGGCCTGGGTGCGCGTCCCGTCGGCGATGGTCCGCGACACCAGGTCCGGACCCCAGCGGACGATCTCGCCGCGGCGCAACGACTCCTGCGCGTCGGCGGCCAGTTCCGATTCGACGCCGACCACCCGGACGTCCGGTCGGATCGACTTGATCGCGGTTGCCACGCCGCTGGCCAGCCCGCCTCCGCCGATCGGCACCAGCACGGCCGCGAGATCGGGCAGGTCCTCGACCAGTTCGAGGCCGAGAGTGCCCTGTCCCGCGATGATCCGGTCGTCGTCGTACGGCGGGATGACGGAGAGGCCGCGTTCGACGGCGATCGACTCGGCGACGCGCTGGCGCTCGTCGCTGCCGGTCCCGACGACCACGACCTCGGCGCCGTCGGCCTCCACGCGCTCGCGCTTGATCCGCGGTGCGTCCGATGGCATGACCACCACGGCCGGGATGCCGAGCAGGGCCGCTGCGCGGGCGACGCCCTGGGCGTGGTTGCCCGACGAGTAGGTGATGACGCCACGCGCCCGCTCGGCCGGAGCCATCGAAGAGATGGCAGCGTAGGCCCCGCGGATCTTGAACGCGCCGATCGGCTGGAGGGACTCGGCCTTCAGGAAGTGCCGGTTCGCGGGCCGCCCGAACGGCACGAGCGGCGTCCGCACGCTCACGCCCCGGAGCCGCTCGGCGGCCGCGCGGATCGCGGCCAGCTCCACGAGCGGGCGGACTGCCGCGGGGTCGTCGACGGTCTTCATCGGCCGCCCCGGTCGACGATCCGCTGGCAGTCGATGCAATACGCGGCCCAGGGGAGCGCCTCGAGCCGGGCGGTCGCGATGGGCTTGCCGCAGCGCACGCAGGTGCCGAACGTGCCGTCGTCGAGACGCTCGACGGCCGCATCGACCAGCGCCAGGTGCGCGACGGCCCGGTCGCGCAGCGCGAGGTCGCGCTGTTGCTCGAAGACCTGGCTCGCCGCGGCCGCCTGCGAGCCGTATGTCATCTGCCCGGGCGCGATGATCGTCTCGCCGACCTCGGCGACCAGGCGCTCCCGTTCGGCGGCCAGGGCTGCTCGGGCGGCATCGAGATCGGGCGCATCCATCCACGGATGCTACTCCGCGGACCGGGCGGGACGAGGCCGCCGTATACTCCCCGGAGTACAGAGCCTCGAGAAGGGGAACGACGATGGCCATCGCGATCGACCCGGTGTGCGGGATGGAGGTCGACACCATGACCTCCGAGCTGTCCTTCGAGTACCAGGGCACGACCTACTGGTTCTGCGGTCGCGGCTGCCTGCTCGAGTTCAAGGACGACCCGGAGACCTACCTGTCGGCGGACCACACGCCGTCGATGTGACCGTGGCCGCATAAGCCGCAGCTAAGCGCGGTTGACGAGACTGGCCACCTGGCGAGCAGACGGACCGGGCACTCCTCGGACGGGGTCCGACGCCACGGATCGGGCCGGGACGGCCCGGACGGAGGACCTCCGATGCGCCACCTCGCGGGCCTGCTCACGCTCCTGCCCCTGCTCGTGATCGCCGTCGTCAACGGCGTCAAATGGCCGGTCGTGATGTAGGAGCGCCTCTGCGACCGTCTCAGCCGCGCGACCCGGCCACGGCCGCTGGATCCGACGTGATGCGCGCCGCGATGTAGACCGGCACGATCGAGAGGACCAGGACCATGACCGATGCGACGTTGACCAGCGGGAGCTGGTTCGGCCGCGAGTAGTTCGAGAAGATCCAGATCGGCAGCGTCTGCGTGCCCGCGCCCGCGGTGAACGTCGTCACGATGATCTCGTCGAACGACAGCGCGAACGCCAGGAGCGCCCCGGCGACGATCGACGTGCCGATCGCCGGCAGCGTGATCCAGCGGAACGTCTGCCACGTGTCGGCGCCGAGGTCCATGGACGCCTCCTGGGCCGAACGCGCCGTGCGCCGGAGTCGCGCGACGACGTTGTTGTAGATGACCACGACGCAGAACGTGGCGTGGCCGATGATCACCGTGAGCAGTCCGAAGTCGATGCCGATCGTCCGGAATGTCGTGTTCAGGGCGATACCGGTCACGATGCCCGGCAGGGCGATCGGCAGGAGTACGAGGAACGAGACGCCCTCGCGTCCGAAGAACGAGAACCGGTGGACGGCGAAGGCGATGAGCGACCCGAGGATGAGGGCTACGGTCGTCGCTCCGATGGCCGCCTGGAGCGAGGCGATGAGCGCCTCGCGGATGCCCTCGTCGCCGAACGCGCGGAGATACCAGTCGAGGGTCAGGTTCGTGATCGGCCAGCGGACAAGGTCGCTCGCGTTGAACGAGTACAGGACGATGATCGCCGATCGGGACGTAGATGAACGCGAGCGTCACCGCCGCCGCCACGCGGAGCCCGATGCGGGCGAACCGGCTCCCACCCATCAGAGGGCCTCGAACGCGCCGAGTCGGCGGGCGACGAGCAGGTAGATCGTCATCACGAGTGCCGGCACGAACGCGTATGCGGCAGCCAGCGGCTGGTTGCCCGCGACGCCGACGTTCGAATAGATGACGTTGCCCAGGAACTGCGTCCCGGACACGAGGGTCGGGGTGATGTAGTCGCCGAGCGTCAGCGAGAACGTGAAGATCGAGCCTGCCACGACCGCCGGGAAGACGAGCGGCAGGATGATGCGGCGGAACGTGGTCGCCGATCGGGCGCCGAGGTCACCGGATGCCTCGAGCAGCGAGCCGGGGATGCGTTCGAGGCCCGCGAAGATCGGGATGATCATGTAGGGCAGCCACAGGTACGACATCACGAGCCACACGGCCGCGTCGCCGTATCCCGGGCCCCGGAGCCCGAGCGGGGCGAGCACCCAGTTGAGCACGCCCTCCTCGCTGAGGATCAGGCGCCACGCGTAGACCTTGACCAGGTACCCCGACCAGAGCGGCAGCAGGATCGAGACGACGAGCAGCGCTCGCGTCCGGGGGCCGGCCACCCGGGCCATGAAGTAGGCGATCGGGAACGCCAGGATCACCGTGGTGACCGTGACGAGCGCGGCGAACCCGACCGTCCGGATCGCCACCGTCCGGTAGATCTCGGTCGAGAGGAGCTCCTCGAAGTTCTGGAGCGTGGGCTCGGTGACGATGTCGCCGCTGAACGGGTCCAGGCGCCAGAACGCCGAGATGAACAGGATGACGAGCGAGCCGATGTAGGCGATGAACAGCCAGCCGAGCGGCGCCGCCAGCAGCAGGGCGAGCTGGGCGCGTGGCCGTCGATAGAGCGCGGCGGCGATGCGCCGCCAAAGGGACGGGGGGATCGCGGGGACGCGTGGGCCGCCAGGGCCCGGGAGCGCGCCCGGGGTCGTCGTCATGCGGATCGGTCGTCCTGATGCGTGGGACCCCGGCTCCCAGTCGGGAGCCGGGGTCCATCACGAGGTTCGCGGGCGATCAGCCCTTGATCTCGGTCCAGGCCTTCGTCCATTCGGAGAAGTCCTTGCAGATCGGGCCCCGACCATCGAGGCACTCGGCGCTTGGCGTGTTCCAGTAGTACACGTCCTTGAAGTAGTCCTCGTCGGTCGCATGGAACAGCTCGCAGTGACCGGGGGACAGCTTCTCGGCCGCGTCGCAGCCGGCCTGGCTGACCGGCGCCTCGCCGAACCACACCGTGGCCAGCGAGTTGGCCTCCGGTCCGATGATCCAGTCCATCCACTTGTACATGCAGTTCGGGTTCTTGGCCTGGGACGAGATCATCCAGCTGTCGGACCAGCCGGTGGTCCCTTCCTTGGGCTTGATCGCCTTGACCGGCACGGGCGGCGTCGCGCCCTGGAGGACGCCCACCTGGTACTGCCAGGTCGTGCCGACGACCATGTCGCCCGAGGTGAAGGAATCGATCTGCTGCTGGGCGGTGCCCCAGTACGTCGTGATGTTCTGGCGCTGGCCCTTGAGCAGCTCCACGGCCGCCGCGAACTGGGCCTCGTCGAGCGCGTACGGGTTGGTGATCCCAAGCTCCGGCTTGGTCGACATCAGGTAGACGGCCGCGTCGGCGATGTAGATCTCGTAGTCGTAGGCGGTGACCTTGCCCTTGTAGGCCGAGCCTCCATCGAAGACCACGTTCCAGGAGTCGGTCGCCTCGGGCACGACGGTCGTGTTGAACATCAGGAGGTTCGCACCGCGCCCGTGCGGGACGCCGTAGGCGACCCCGTCGACGGTGTTGTGGGACTGGCCCTTGAGGCCGTCGAAGACGTTTGCGTAGTTGGGGATCTTGGCGGTGTCGATCGCCGCGACGTCGCCACCGGCGATCAGCCGCAGGGTCGCGTCGCCCGATGCGGAGATGCCGTCGTACTGGCCGGTCTTCATGAGCTGGACCATCTCGGATGAGCTGGCACCCACCTTGACCGTGGTCTTGCAGCCCGTGGCCGTCTCGAACGGCGTCACCCAGTCATAGCCATCGGGGGTCACGGGCTCCCCGCCCGAGCCGCCCATGACGTACTGCGTCCACGCGACGAGGTTGAGCTGGCCCTCGCCTTCGCCGACCGTGCCGCCGCCTGACGGGCTGGCCTCGGTCGATGGCGCCGTGGTCGCCGCCGTGCTCGGGGCGGCCGAGGCCGCGGTCGACGGAGCGGTCGATGCGCCTCCGCTCGAACACGCCGCCACGAGCAGGGCGACGCCCGTCAGCGCCGTCGTGATCCTGCGATGTCGCATGAGTCCTCCTCCTCTGCGCGCCTCTCGTGGCGCGGTCAATCGGCCCCATCCGCGATGGGAAGCTCGTGCTGTCGCTTCCAGGTCAGGCGGACAGCCTTGCCTTGCTGTGCGAGCACCTCGGTCGAGGACGTCGCGAGATTCTGCTGGGTCACCATCAATTGGCCGCCACCGTCGAGGATGACGACGTAGCGCGTGTCCGAGCCGAGATAGACCACGTCGCGGACGACCCCGTCCACGGTCGCCTCGTCGGGACCGCCGGCCGCGGTGCCACTGCTCATGTGGATCTTCTCCGGGCGGATCGTGAACGTCCCGGGGCGCCCGAAGACCCGTTCGGCGATCTCCCCCGAGAGCAGGTTCGAGGTGCCCACGAACCCGGCCACGAACCGGCTTGCCGGATGCTCGTAGACCTCTGCCGGCGCGCCGACCTGTTCGATGCGGCCGCCGTTGAAGACCGCGAGGCGGTCGCTCATCGTGAGCGCCTCCTCCTGGTCATGGGTCACGTAGATGAACGTGATCCCGACCTGCTGCTGGATCGCCTTGAGCTCGATCTGCATCTCCTCGCGGAGCTTGAGGTCGAGCGCGCCGAGCGGCTCGTCGAGCAGCAGCACCCGCGGCCGGTTGACCAGCGCCCGGGCGAGCGCCACGCGCTGGCGCTGACCGCCGGACAGCTGGCCCGGCTTGCGCGTGTCGAACCCCTCCAGCCGGACCATCCGCAGGGCATCGGCCACCCTCGTCGTGCGCTCGGCCTTGGGGACCTTGCGCACCATCAGCCCGTAGGCGACGTTGTCCGCGACGGTCATGTGCGGGAACAGCGCGTAGTCCTGGAAGACCGTGTTGACGTCCCGGTCGAAGGGCGGCACGTTCGTGACGTCCGCGCCGTGGAGCAGGACGCGGCCGGCGGTCGGCAGCTCGAAGCCCGCGATCATGCGCAGGGTCGTCGTCTTGCCCGAACCCGAGGGCCCGAGCATCGAGAAGAACTCGCCGTCCCGGACGTCAAGGTCGATCCCGGCGACGGCGACGACATCGCCGTATCGCTTCTCGACGCCCTCCAGCCGCACGGCCACCGAGGCGGCCGGGGCGGCGGCACTCCCCGCGGGACGCTCGACGCTCGGGTCGTGGGTGTCGGTCGGTGACGCCAAACAAGACCTCATGGCGGACGGGGGAGGCTGATGACGGTGCGCGCACGATGCGGCGCGACAGGGTGCGTGTCAAGACGGCCTCGACGGGAGCGTGGGTCAGTCTCAGGATGCGGTTCGGGGACCATGCTCCCGGGCTCGATGCGCGACCGGGCGCCGGCTCCTCCTAGACTTCGCCGATGTGTGACCACGCCTCGCGACGCCGCCGCTGGGACATCCGGCGCGTGGTCGCGGCGGTCGCGCTCGGTGCGTCCGTCGCGCTGACGGCCCTCGCCTGCGAGCCCGGGCCGCCACCCGTGACGCCCTCGCCGATCGCCGGCACCCCGGAGACACCTCGCGAGGTCAACCTCATCGCGAAGGACTACTCGTTCCTGCCGGAGACGCTCGACCTGTTCCCGGGCGAGACCGTGCTGTTCCACGTGATCAACGGCGGCCTCGAGATCCACGAGGCGGTCATCGGCGATACGGCGGTCCAGGATGCCTGGGAGGCGGCCGAGGCGGCGCACGAAGGGGCGCCACCAGGCCCGACGCCTGTGGTGACCGTTCCGCCCGAGGTCTCGGGACTGCGCGTCGTGGTGCGGTCCGGCGAGCGCGTCGACGTCCACTGGACGGTTCCCGACGCCGCCCCGGGCGCATCGGCCGCCGCGCCGGGCGACTGGATCGTCGGGTGCCACATCCCGGGTCACCTGGCCAAGGGCATGCTGATCCCGGTCCGCTGGATCGCGGCGCCCCCTTCGTGAGGAATGGGACGGTGGTACGCTCTGACACGCAGCGGCGGGTGGCCCGAACCGCATCGACTCGAGGAGGACCTGCATGACCTACGTGATCGCCGAGCCGTGCATCGACGTGCTCGACATCTCGTGCGTCGCCGTCTGCCCGGTCGACTGCATCCACTACGAAGAGGGCGTGGATCGCAAGCTGTTCATCGACCCGAACGAGTGCATCGACTGCGGAGCCTGCGAGCCGGAATGCCCGGTGAACGCGATCTTCCCCGAGGAGTCGCTGCCGCCCGAGTGGGCGAACTACACCGCCATCGACGCCACCTGGTACACGGACAAGGCCGCGGCGCGGGCGTCAGTCGACGAGGCCAAACCCTCGGGCTGATGGCCTCGCAGGGCTCGGCCTCAGGCCTCGGGGCGTGAGTGCCGGCTCTCCGTCGAGGGTGTTGGGACCACCAACCGCATGCGCATCGTCTCGCTCCTCCCCTCGGCGACCGAGATCGTCTGCGCCATCGGGCTCGGCGACGAGCTCGTCGGCGTCACCCACGAGTGCGACTGGCCGCTCGAGGCGCTCGGCAAGCCCGTGGTCACGCGCAGCGTCAACGAGCTGCGCGACGCATCCTCGCGGGACATCCACCGGCTGGTGACCGCGTCGATGCACGGCGGCTCCTCGCTGTACTCGCTCGACGAGGAGGCGCTCGCGGCGGCCGAGCCCGACCTGATCCTGACCCAGGAGCTGTGCCGCGTCTGCGCGGTGAGCTATCGCGAGGTCAACGAGGTCGCGCGCGCGATCGACGCCGACATCACCGTCGTCTCGCTGGAGCCCACCTCGATCGAGGGGATCTTCAACACGATCACGACGGTGGGCGCGATGGCCGAGGCCGAGGACCAGGCCCTCGACCTGGTCGAATCGCTGCGCGAACGACTCGGTGCGATCGAGGAGGCCGTCGCGGCGCGCCGCGAGGGCGGCCGGCCGCCGATCCGGGTGGCCAGCCTGGAGTGGCTCGACCCGCCATTCGCGGCCGGCCACTGGGTCCCGGAGCAGGTCCGCCGGGCGGGCGGCTGGGACGTGCTGGGCGCCGATGGCGACCGATCGCGCGAAACGACCTGGGATGCCGTTGCCGAGGTGGACCCGGAGATGCTGCTCCTCATGCCCTGCGGGTTCCATCTCGCGGAGACCGTCGAGGAGTGGGCGGGGGCACCGCGCCCCGCGTGGTACGCCGATCTGCCGGCGGTCCGGCGCGGGCAGGTCTTCGCGGTCGACGGCTCGTCGTACTTCAGCCGCCCCGGGCCGCGGGTGATCGACGGCATCGAGCTGCTGGCCGAGATCTTCGATCCGGACGGGTTCGAGGAGATCGCGCCCGTCGGGTCGTGGACGCCCGTCGTCGAGCCATAGCCGCCATGCCGTTTCGCGCGAGCTTCGCCTGCCTGTGGTGCGGGGCGGCGCACACCGCGCGGTCCGCCGACGACCTCGAGGGTTGGGCGCAGCTCTGCCCGGATTGTCTCGGCAAGGCCGGCGACAACGGCTTCCTGCGCTTCCGGCTGCGACAGGCGATCACCGAGCGTGGCCAGGCGGCGGGGTCCGTGGCGGTCGCCGTTGCGGAGCGGGACGGTGGCGCCGGCATCGACCCCGGACCCGAGACGCCCGTCCCGGCTCCGGCCGGGGGGCCGCCCGGCGACGCCGAAGCCGCCCTGATCCCGTACTACGAGGCGCGGGCCGGCGAGTACGACGACTGGTACCTGCGACGCGGCCGGTACGAGCGCGGCGCGATCCACGACGCCGCCTGGAACGCCGAGCTGGACATGGCCGGACGCTGGCTGGACGCGCTTCCCATCGGCGGCGAGATCGTCGAGCTCGCGGCCGGGACCGGGTGGTGGTCGCCGCTCCTCGCGAGCAAGGGGGAGCTGTCGCTCTACGACGCCAACGCCGCGACGCTCGATCGCGCCCGCGACCGGCTCGTCGCCCACGGGCTGCGCGCCCACATCCACGTCCGCGACGCGTGGGCCGAGCCCGATCGCCGGGTCGACGCGGTGTTCGCCGGCTTCTGGCTGAGCCACGTCCCGCGCGCCCGGCTCGTCCCGTTCCTGGAGCTCGTCGCGCGCTGGCTCAAGCCGGGCGGCCGCATCGCGTTCATCGATTCGCTGCCGGACCCCCAGTCGTCGGCGGCCGACCACCCGACGCCGGCCGACGACCGCTCGGTGCGGCGGCTCGACGACGGCCGCGAGTTCACGATCGTCAAGGTGTTCTACACGCCGGCCGAGCTGGTCGCCGCACTCCACGAGGCGGGCTTCGCGGGAACCGACGTGACGACGTCCGGCCGGTTCTTCGTGCTCGGGTCGGCCGTCCTCGGCGCCTGACGGGATGTTCGCTCGAACGGCCTGAGGCACGGGCGACCGCCGCTATACTCCGGCCGATGTCACCCCTCTCGAAGGCCACGATCGCCACGGTCGGCTCCGGCGTGATGGCCGAGGCGATGATCGCCGGCCTGCTCCGCGGCCAGCTCGTGGATCCCGGGCAGGTCGTCGCCAGCCATCCGCGCCTCGAGCGTCGCGAGCACCTGGCCCGCGAGTACGGGATCCGGACCGTCGCGGACAACACGGAGGCCGTCAGGGGAGCCGACGTCATCCTCTTCGGGATCAAGCCCCAGATGCTGGCCCGGGTGGGCCGGGAGATCGGTCCGCACCTGCGGCGCGGGCAGCTGGTCCTGTCGGTGCTGGCCGGCGCGACGACGACCGCCCTGACCGGGATCCTCGGCCACGACCAGGTCGTCCGGAGCATGCCGAACACGCCGGCCCGGCTGGGCAAGGGCATGACGGTCTGGTACGCGACGCCCGAGACGACCGACGCGCAGCGGGCCCAGGCCGCGGCGCTCCTCGGGGCCCTCGGCGCCCAGCTCGAGGTCGACGACGAGAAGATGGTCGCGATGGCCACCGCGGTCAGCGGCACCGGCCCGACCTACGTGTTCCTCGTGATGGAGGCGCTCATCGACGCGGCCGTCCATCTCGGCTTCCCGCGGCACATGGCGCACGACCTCGTGATCGAGACGCTCGAGGGCTCCACGCTCTTCGCCAAGCAGTCGGGGATGCACCCGGCCGAGCTGCGCAACATGGTGACCTCGCCGGGCGGGACCTCCGCGGCCGCGCTCCACGAGCTCGAGTCGGGCCGCTTGCGGACAGTCCTCTCCGAAGCCGTCTGGGCGGCCTTCCGGCGCACCGTCGAGCTCGGCGACCAACTCGAGGCGACCGCCCTCGAGCGGCCGCCCGCCGCCGCCCGCTCCAAGACCCCGAATCGCCGCCGGAACGGGGGCGGATGACCCCCGGGCTGACCGCCGTCGCGGACCTCCGTCGGGCTCCGCTGGCCGCGCTGCGCGGCATCGACCTGCGCGCGACCGGACGCGACCTGTGGGCCGACGAAGCCGCACTCTGGGATCGGCTCGTCGCGTCGTGGGCGGGCCTGGACGACTCGGCCTGGCATCTGCCGGGAGCGGCGCCGTCCGATGCCGGCGGCCCGGACTGGTCGCTGGCGGAGCACGTAGGCCACATCGCGGCGTGGCAGGAGCTGGCGGCCGAGTACACGCCCGTGGCCATGGCGACCGGCCGCTGGCCGGCTGACGACGAGTACGACGGCGGTGACTTCGATCGATACAACGAGCGGCTGCGCGAGCCGTGGGCGTCACAGCCGCGCGACGAGACCCTGCGACGCCTGACCGCCGCCCGGGACCGGCTCCTCGCGGAGGCCGTCACCCTGGACGAGGCCGTCATCCGCGGCGACGCCGCGTGGGGCTGGATCTACATGACCCTGCACGGGCACTACCTCGACCACCTCGCGGTGATCGAGCCGTGGGCCGACGTGCTCCGCACCCGCCAGGCCGATGGCGACCCGTTCGTCGCCGACCCGCGGGCCGCCGACCACGCGGCGTTCCGTGCACAGGAGGCCGCCGCGACCGCGGATCTCGAGACGCTGCTCGCGACGCTCCCCATGGATCGATGGATGGACGGCGAGGTGACGGCTCGCTGGACGGTCCGGGACCACGTCGCCCACCTTGCCGACTGGACGGAGGAAGGCCTCCGGGCGATCGAGGTCTTTCTCCGCGACGGTGAGTGGCTGGCCGATCCGGACGAGGGCATCGACGCCTGGAACGAGCGGATGGTCCAAGGCGCGAGAGGGGAGTCTCCCGACGCGACCCTGGCCCGGTACGAGGCGGGGCGACGGGCACTCCTCGACGCCACCGCGCGCCTCAGCGTCGAGGCCCTTCGCTCGCCCGACGGCTGGAGCTGGGTCTACGACTGCCTGCACGGGCACACGCGGAAGCACGCGGCGTTGCTTGGTCCGTGGTGCGCGACCGCCCGTTGGCCGGACGAGCGGGGCTGATGCCGGGATCGTCGAACGCGCCCGCGACCGGACTCACCATCGAGGCCATCGTCGCAGTCGAGTCGCCACGGGAGTTCCGCCTGCACCCGCGCGACCGCGTCGTCGCATTCACTGCGGAAGCCGCCGGCGCTCGCCAGCTGTTCACGCTGCCGCTCCGGGGCGGGATGCCGACCCAGGTCACCGCCTCGGAAAAGGCCGTGACCGAACCGGCGTGGTCCCCCGACGGCCGCCGGCTGGCGTACATCCGCGACGAGGAGCTGTGGGTCGTCGAGGCAGATGGCTCGCGGGCGACGCGGGTGGTGGCCAAGCCCGGCGGCGCAAGCCAGCCGCGCTGGTCCCCCGACGGTCGCCGCCTGGCGTTCGTCTCGCGGCGGCGCGGCTGGTCGCAGGTCTGGGTGATCGATGCCCCGGTGCCCCGCCGCGGCAGGCCGGCCAACGAGCCGAAGGCGCCCGAGCCGTCGGTCGTGACCGCCTCCGGCGTCGACGTCGACGCCTATGCGTGGGCGCCGGACGGGGAACGGCTGGCGATCATGGCCAGGCTGACGCCCGAGGATCCCGAGACCTCGCAGATCGGGCTCGTTGACGTCGCCAGCGGCAAGACCCAGGTGATCGCCGGCGAGCGGAGCCTCGACACGGGAGCGGCGTGGCTGCCGGACGGCTCGCTGCTGTACGTCTCGGACGCCGACGGCTGGTTCCAGGTGGTCCGGCGGACGGCCGACGGTCACGATCGGATCGTCCTCACCGCGGGAGAGCGCGAGCACGGCGAGCCGTCGGGCGGCATCGGGCATGTGCCGCTCCCCTCGCCGGACGGGAGCCGGTTCGTCCATGGCGAGACCCACGACGGGCTGCATGACCTCGTCGTCGGCGACCTCGGGGCGACGGCGCCCAAACGCGGACGAGGACGGCCGCCGAAGACGCCGCGGACCGTCGCGGCCGCCGCCGCCGGTCGCCGGATCAACCCATGGGACGGCGTCTGGCGCTCGGTCGGCTGGCTGGCCGATGGCGCGTGGATCGCGGCGGTCGGCGAGAGCGAGACCCAGCCGCAGGACCTGTGGCTGCTGCCGGTGCCGGGCGTCGCGCCGGCCGACGCCCGCCCCCGGCGCATCACCGATTCGCGGCCGGCCGTCCTCGGCGCTGCGCTCGCGCCGGGGCGGGTCGCGGCCGGCGAGCGGATCGCGTTCACGGCCCGGGACGGGCTCCGGGTGGAGGGCACGCTCTGGCGCCCGGTGTCCGCGACCGGCAAGCGTGGCGGCCGCCGCGTCCCCACCGTGGTCTACCCGCACGGCGGCCCGACGTGGCAGGCGTGGCGCGGCTTCCAGCCGTTCAAGCTGCTGCTCGCCGACGCCGGGTTCGCGGTCCTCGACATCGATTTCCGTGGCTCGACCGGGTACGGACGCGCCTTCCGCCAGGCCAACCGCGGTGAGTGGGGCAACGCAGACGTCCACGACATGATCGACGGCGCCCGCTGGGCCGCCGAGCAGGCCTGGTCCGACGGCAACCTCGCGATCTACGGCGGGTCGTACGGCGGCTATCTCGTCCTGTGCGCGCTGGTCGACGAGCCGGCGATGTGGCGCGCCGGCATCGACCTGTACGGGGACTCCGAGATCGCGGAGAGCTTCCGCCACGGCGACCGCCTCGGCCGGCTCGACCTCCAGCGGATGATGGGCTCGCCCGACGAGCCCGCACGCACCGAGGTCTACCGCCGCGGGTCGCCGGTCTACCGGGCCGAGCGGATCGAGGCGCCGCTCCTCATCCTCCACGGCCGCAAGGACAAGCGCGTGGTCCCGCTCATGACCGAGCGCATGGTCGAGGCGCTCGAGATCGAGGGCAAGATCCACGAGGTGCACTGGTACGACGACGAGGGGCACGGCTGGGAGCGGCGCGAGAACCGTCGAGATGCGTACGAGCGGATCCTGACGTTCCTGCAGACCCACGTCCTCGGCGAGCCGCCGCCGCCGTCGAAGGACTAGCCGGCCGGGCGGTCGTCCTTCGGGATCACGCTGATCGAGCCGTCGGTCTCCAGGACCGCCAGGCGGACGTCCTCCACCCGGGCGAGGCCGTGGGCCCGGACGGCCGCACGGACGTCCTCGACGTCGACCTTCTCCTCGCGAAGAGCCCGCTCCATGATGCGGCCGTCACGGACGAGCAGCCGCGGCTCGCCCTCGAGCGCCCGGCGTGCGCGCTTCGACCGGTCGGTCAGGAGGCTGATGCCCTTGTCGAGGCCGAGGAGCGTCAGGACGGCCACGAGACCGCCCCAGACCGTCGTGTTCTCGCCGACCATCGAGTTCTGGACCGCGTCCGAGATGACGAGGATGACGATGAGCTCGAGGATCGAGAGCTGTCCGACCTCCCGCTTGCCGGACAGCCGCAGGACGACCACCAGGAACACGTAGACGATCGCCGTGCGAAGGACGATCTCGGGCAGCCCGGAGCCGATGTCGGGCAACGTCATGTGCCCGTCGCCTCGTGTCCGACGCGCCGCCGCATCGCGAGCGCGATCGTGGCGGCCACGCCGGCGCCGATGAGCACGTCACCGACGCTGAAGACGTTCGAGAACGGCATCCAGGGCGGCATCGCGAAGATGTCCGTCAGCGGACGCAGGACCGGGTTGCGCGGTCACGACACTGTTCGTCTGCCCGCTGGTGTCGATGCCGGCTGCCGCGAGGGCCGCCGGGTCGGCCGGCATCGCGCCGCCGTTGGCGAGGATCGCCACGAGGTTGCAGATCGCCCCGATGGCCACGAGCGCGATCCCGGGCACGGCCAGGTTGCGGACGACGGCCGCGAGGACCGCCAGGTTCGAGACGACGTAGAGCGCCGGCCCGGCCGCGCCCACCGACGAGCCGATCGGCTCCGAGAAGAGCGCCACCTGGAGCGCGAACCCCGCGACGGCGAGCCAGGCCCAGCGGAACCGCAGTTCCGACAACGTCCCGATCCGTCCCCCGAGCACCAGACCGGCCACCAGGCCCAGCGGGACCGCGTACAGGATGAACACGGGCTCGTCAGCCCGAGGCGGATGCGCCGAGCAGCCCCTCGAGTTGCTCAGCGTGTTCTTCGGTATGCGACAGGAGCATGCGGTCGACGATCGCCGCGATCGACATGTCGCCTCTCGTCGGGTGGGATCCAAGCCGGGTCCATTCGTCCGCCGTCAGGGTCTGGACGCGTGCGGTCCAGCGGTCCAGGCCGATCTCGATCCGCTCGAAGAGCTCGCTGACGGGCAGGGCCCGGTCGCGCTCGATGATCCCGATCCGGAGCGCGTCGGTCCCGATCCGCCCGAACGGGACCGACCCGGTGGGATCTCCAACGATGCGCTCCACTTCACCCAGCCAGTACGGCAGCATCTCGGCGACGTGGGCGAGCACCTCGGGCGGACCCCACGACGCCTCCGGGGCGTGGTCGAAGCGTTCGGCCAGCGGCCATGGGGCGCCCGCGACGACCGCGGGCCGGAGCGATGCCAGGCGCGCCCTCGCGGCGGCGATCCGTGCGGTGAGGTCCTCGGTCGACATGGCGAGAGTGTGGCACGACGGGCGTAGCATGTGAGGCCACATCACCGGGCGCCCCTGCGACGCCCGCCGGCACGCAGCTCGGGAGAACGCGAGCATGACCGAGACCCTCTCGAAGGGCGCCGCCAACCAGGCGGGCGCCCGGATCGACGCGGATGCGTACGAGAAGGCAGGCGACTTCCTGCCGCTCAACGGCATCGATCACGTGGAGTTCTGGGTTGGCAACGCCCGCCAGGCGGCCAACTACTACCGCGCACTCTGGGGCTTCACCCCGGTCGCGTTCAGCGGGCTGGAGACGAAGGTCCGCGACCGGGCGAGCTACGTCATGGTCCAGAACGACATCCGGTTCGTGTTCACCGCGCCGCTCACCCCCGATGGGGAGATCGCGGAGCACGTCAGGACGCACGGTGACGGCGTCCACGACATCGCATTCGCGGTCAACGACGTCGAGTCGGCCTGGCGCGAGACGACGTCGCGCGGCGCGGTCTCAGCCCTGGCACCGACCGAGCTCGACGGCGGTGAGGACGGCACCCTCCGCAGGGCCTCGATCCACACGTACGGCGAGGTCCTGCACTCGTTCGTCGATCGCGGCGACTACGCCGGGACCTTCGCCCCGGGCTATCGTACGGTCAAGTCGCCGCCGCGCGCGGCCGGCGGGCTGTCGCTGCTCGAGGTCGATCACTGCGTGGGCAACGTCGGGCTCGGGGAGATGGACCAGTTCGTGGACTTCTACCGGGACGTCCTGGGCTTCGCGCAGCTCATCCACTACGACGACAAGGTCATCCACACCGATTACAGCGCGTTGATGTCGAAGGTCATGACCAACGGCAACGGCCGGATCAAGTTCCCCATCAACGAGCCCGCGACCGGCAAGAAGAAGAGCCAGATCCAGGAGTACCTCGACTGGTACCGCTCGCCCGGCTGCCAGCACATCGCGCTGCGGACCGAGGACATCGTGGGGACGGTCCGGCAGCTGCGCGACAACGGCGTGGAGTTCCTGGGGCTCCCACATGAGTACTACGCGTCGTTGGGCGACCGCGTCGGCGATGTCGGCGTGCCGATGGACACGCTCGAGGAGCTGGGCATCGAGGCCGACCGCGACGAAGAGGGCTACCTGCTCCAGATCTTCACGCGGCCCGTCCAGGACCGCCCGACGTTCTTCTTCGAGATCATCGAGCGCCACGGGTCGCGCGGCTTCGGCGTGGGCAACTTCAAGGCGCTCTTCGAGGCCATCGAGCGCGAACAGGCGAAGCGCGGGAACCTCTAGCCGTCGGCTATCCTCGGCGCTGGTCGGTCCCGGACGGCCGTTGGTGCTGCTCCGGCCGCAACGAGCCTGGGAGGGTCTCGATGGACGTGTATCCGTGGGTCGTGTTCGTCCACGTGGCGGCGGCGTTCCTGTTCTTCATGGGCCACGGCGCCTCGATGTGGGTCTCCGACCAGATCCGGCGCGAACGCGACCCCGCGAGGATCAAGGTCCTGCTGGAGCTGTCGAGCCGCAGCCTGGGTCTCGTCTACGGCTCGCTTCTGACGCTCCTCGTGGCGGGGATCGCGGCCGGGATCATGGGCAGTCACTTCGGCCGCGGCTGGATCTGGGCCGCGATCGTCGTCCTCATCGCGATCCTCGTCCTCATGTACGCCCTGGCGTCGCGCTACTACGGTCGCATCCGAGAGGCGGTCGGGATGCGCTCGTACCAGACCCCGAAGGACGCGCCGGACCCGACGCCCGTGTCGGACGCCGAGCTCATCGCGCTCGTGGACTCGCGGCGTCCGGACGTGATCGGGCTTGTCGGCGTGATCGGCCTGCTCGTGCTCGTCTGGCTGATGATGTTCAAGCCGTTCTGAGGCGCCGGATGTGGTCGTCCTCGCACGCGGAGGTTTCGTCATGGATCGTCGATGGCCCTTGCGCCTGGCGGCCCTGGCCGTTCTTGGCTTCCTGATCGCAGCCTGCAGCTCGTCTGGCGGGAGCCCCAGCGCGAGCGGCGGCACCGTCGCCAGTCTCGCGCCGATCGCGCTGTCCGGAACGGTCTGGCAGCTCGTCGACCTCGATGGGGCGAACCCGGCGAACACGAGCGCACAGCTGACGCTCGAGTTCCGCGCCGACGGCACCATCGGCGGCTCGGCCGGCTGCAACACGTACGGCGGGAGCTACACCGTCGATGGCACGAGCATCACGTTCGGCCAGCTGCTCAGCACGAAGATGGCCTGCGAGCAGCTGCTGATGACGATGGAGTCGACCTATCTCGCCGGGCTCCAGGGGGCGACGGCGTACGGCGCCGACGGCGACGGGAACCTCGTGCTGACGGGGAGCGCCACGCTGACGTTCGCGCCCGCGTGACGGTCGCGATCGGGCGGTCGTGAAGCTCGCCCACGTCCGCGAGCGAACCGGCCCGGCCGGGGCGCCGTGGCGGCTCGCCGCCGCGTTCGATGCCGAAGGCATCCACTGGATGGACCTCGAGATCGCGCGCCGGCGGGCTGTCGCGAAGCGCCCGGAGCTCGCCCACGACGCCGTCCTCTACCGACAGCCCATCGCGACGCTCGATGACCACCTGGCGCGCGGTCTCCGCATCGAAGCACTGACCGAGCTGGTCGAGGGGTTCGTGCCGCGAGGCGGTCCCATGGAGGACGACGGGGTCCTGGAGAGCGACGAACTGCGCTTCGGGCCGCCGATCCTGAGGCCGCCGTCGTTCCGTGACTTCTACGCCTTCGAGCGGCACGTCGGCACCATGTGGCAGCGCCGCGGGGGCGAGATCCCGGAGGCGTGGTACCGGCTGCCGATCTTCTACTTCTCGAACACCTCGGAGATCCGCGGCCCGGAGGATCGCGTCTGGGCGCCCCGGGGCTCCGAGGAGCTCGACTACGAGCTCGAGGTCGGGGCGCTGATCGACACGCCCGTGCGCGACCTGCCGGCCGAGCGCGGCGAGGAGGCCATCGGCGGCTACTTCGTGATGAACGACTGGTCGGCGCGGGACCTCCAGCGCGACGAGACCGTCGTCAGGCTGGGTCCCGCCAAGGGCAAGGACTTCGCGACCTCGATCGGTCCGTGGCTCGTCACGCCCGATGAGCTCGCCGACGCCCGGGCGCCCGGCGCGACCGGGCCGGACCTCGCGATGACGGCCACCATCCACGCCCCGGATGGGACCGGCGGCCGGATCGTGCAGACGTCAAGCGGGACCTGGTCGAGCGCGCACTTCTCGTTCGGCCAGATGGTGGAACGCGCCTCCGCGGACGTCGCCATGCGGGCCGGCGACATCCTCGGGTCGGGGACGGTGGGCGGCGGCTGCCTGCTCGAGGTCAAGGACGAGACGCTGGGTCGGTACCTCGAACCGGGCGACGAGGTCGTGATCGAGATCGAGCGCCTCGGCGCCCTCCGGAACGTGGTCGTCACGAGGCCCTCGTGATCGTCGAGCCGATGACCGCCGAGGACTGGGCGGCGGTCAGGCGCATCTACGCCGAGGGCATCGCGACCGGCGACGCGACCCTCGAGCGGGAGGCGCCGGACTGGAACCACTTCGACCACTCGCACCCGGCCGAGTGCCGGCTGGTCGCGCGTGATCGCGCCGACGGTGACGTCGTCGGCTGGACGGCGCTCGGCGGCTACTCGTCGCGCAAGGTCTACAGCGGCGTCGCGTGGGAGAGCGTGTACGTCGCGGCCGTCGCGCGCGGCCGGGGCGTCGGTCGGGCGCTGCTCGAGGCGTTGATCCCGGCGTCCGAGGCGGCCGGCTACTGGACCCTGCTCGCTGGCGTCATCGCCGACAACGCGGCGAGCCTCGCCCTGCACGAACGCGTCGGGTTCCGCCGGATCGGCGTGCAGCGTGCCCTCGGCCAGGACGCGGCCGGTCGCTGGCGCGACGTCGTGGTCCTCGAGCGCCGGAGCACGACCGTCGGGGTCTAGCGCCTAGACTGGCGGTCACGACGGAGGAGGCCGATCGACTGATGTTCTACGTCTCGCGCGGCAACGTTCCCCACAAGCGGCACACGCAGCATCGCGCCCCGGACGGCTCGCTCTACGCGGAGGAGCTGTTCGGCGTCGAGGGCTTCACCGGGCGCTCGTCGCTGCTCTACCACCTCGTCGCGCCGACCCGGACCCACCAGATCGAGGCCGCCCGAGAGATCCGCCTGGAGGAGGCGGACGACGGCTTCCACCACCACAGCCTCATCGATGCGGCCGGAGTCGCGCCCGACGGAGACGCGGTCACGGGCCGGATCCCGCTCTTCTTCAACAGCGACATCGTGATGGGCGTGGTCCGCCCCGCCGAACCGATGCCCGACTCCATGTTCTACCGGAACGGCGAGGCGGACGAGATGCTGTTCGTGCACGAGGGCGAGGGCCTGCTCGACACGGTGTTCGGGCCGATCCGCTACGGCCCCGGGGACTACCTCGTGCTCCCGATCGGCACGACCTGGCGGCTGGAGCCGGATGCGGGCTCGGCGCAGCGGATGCTCTATCTCGAGTGCCCGTCGGAGATCGAGGCCCCGAAGCGCTACCGGAACGACTACGGCCAGCTCCTCGAGCACGCGCCGTACTCGCAGCGGGACATCCGGTTACCCGACGAGGTCCCGCCACGGGCGGATGACGGGGCGTTCGTGATCCACGTCAAGATGCGCAGCCGGCTGACCGCCTACCACTACACCCACCACCCGTTCGACGTCGTCGGCTGGGATGGCTATCTGTTCCCGTATGCGTTCAACATCGGCGACTTCGAGCCGATCACGGGGCGCGTCCACCAGCCGCCGCCCGTCCACCAGACGTTCGCGGCACGCAACTTCGTCGTCTGCTCGTTCGTGCCCCGCAAGTTCGACTACCACCCGCTCGCGATCCCGGCGCCGTACAACCACTCGAACATCAACTCGGACGAGGTCATCTACTACGTCGCGGGCAACTTCATGAGCCGGCGCGGGGTGGGCATCTCCTCGTTCACGCTGCACCCGGCCGGGATCCCGCACGGGCCGCATCCCGGCACGGCCGAGGCATCGATCGGCAAGGAGGCGACGGAGGAGCTGGCCGTCATGGTCGACACGTTCCACCCGCTCCGCGTCACGCGAGAGGCGGCTGCGATGGAGGATCCTCGGTACCGCTACTCGTGGCTGCCGGCCGAGGACGCCCCCGGCGAGGCCCGTGAGCTCGCGGAGCGCGGACCGGAGGCGTTCCCGGACTGAGCTCCCGTCCTGCGTGGTGCCAGCCGGAACCGGACCACCGAGCCCGCCGGATGGGACCTGTTGGGGGGTCGCGGGGGTTGCGCCGAGGGGCGACCATGGGTCTCATGCACCGTCGTCCCCGTGGCGGGATCCGCCGCACGCTGTTCATCGCCCTGGTCGGGATCTTCGTCGTTGGCGCTCTGCCGGTCACGGTCGCAGCGGCCTCCACGGATCCAGACAAGGACGGCCTCCCGACGAAGTGGGAGCGCGACTGGTCGAAGACCAGCCCGACCAAGAAGGACACGGACAAGGACGGGATCCCCGACGGCTCCGAGGACCAGGACAAGGACACCCTGACGCACCGCCAGGAGTACCTGGCCGGGATGCGACCCCGTCGCGCCGACAGCGACCGGGACGGGATCCGCGATGACAAGGAAGACACCGACAAGGACGCGCTCAAGACCAAGTTCGAGTTCGTCGCCGGCACGAAGCCCAAGGTCAAGGACACCGACAAGGACGGGCTGCGCGACGATCGCGAGGACCCGCGACAAGGACGGTCTGACCAACCGGACGGAGCAGACCCGCGGCACGCATCCGCGCAGGGCGGACACCGACGGCGACGGCTATTCGGACGGCCGGGAGGTGACGGCCGGCACGAACCCGCTGGATGCCGGCAGTCACCCGGTCCCGCCGCCGCCTGGCGCCGTGCCGACCCTGCCGGGCGTCCCCGGCTGTTCGGTCTTCCCTGCCGACAACGTCTGGAACGTCCGCATCGACGATCGCGACGTCGCATCGAACTCGGCGACGATGATCTCGGCGATCGGCCTGAACGCCGGCCTGCACATGGACTTCGGCTCGTACGCCGGCTACGGCATCCCGTACAACGTCGTGACGTCGGCGACGCCGACCTCGACGCTGACCTTCGACTACGACGAGGACTCCGACCACGTGCCGTACCCGATCCCGGCCAGCCCGAAGATCGAGGGCGGCGGGGCCGCGGGCTCGGGCGATCGCCACATCCTCATGGTCGACAAGGACACGTGCCGGCTGTACGAGTTGTTCAATGCTCGCAAGGTGAGCGGCGCCTGGCGGGCCGGCAGCGGCGCCACCTGGAGCATGGACTCGAACGCGCTGCGGACCGCCGGCTGGACCAGCGCCGACGCCGCCGGACTACCGATCCTGCCCGGGCTCGTCCGCTACGACGAGGTGGCCGCCGGGGCAATCAACCATGCGCTCCGCTTCACGACCGACGAGACCCGCAAGGCGTACATCTACCCAGCCCGCCACTACGCCAGCGACAACACCTCCGCCTCCCTGCCGCCGATGGGTCTGCGCGTCCGCCTCGAGGCCTCCTACGACACCTCGGGTTTCTCGCCGCAGGCCCGGGTCATCGCCGAGGCTCTGAAGAAGTACGGGATGATCCTGGCCGACAACGGCTCGCCCTGGTACATCACCGGCGTCAGCGATCCGAGCTTCGACGACGATGTCATGCACGAGCTCGACGTCATCACCGGTCACGACCTCGAGGTCGTGGACACGAGCGGGCTGGTCAACGGCCCGTAGCCCGGTCGCGGGCGCTCGACCACGACGGGCGCCGGAATCGTCATCATCGGCACATGACGACCCTTCGTGAACGTGTGCTCGGCGGCGAGACCACCTTCGGCACCTGGCTGTCCACCGGCTCGCCGGTCGTCGCGGAGGCGTGCGGGCGTGCCGGGTTCGATTGGGTCGTCATCGACACAGAGCACGGGATGACCACCGAGACCACGGTCCTCGGACAGCTGTACGCGCTCGGGACGACCGGAGCGACCGCGCTCGTCCGCATCGAGCGGAGCGACCGGCTGCGGGTCTCGCGGGTCCTCGACATGGGCGCCGGCGGCCTGGTCGTGCCGCGGGTGGAGTCTGCCGCCGACGTCGGGGAGGCCCTCGGCTGGATGCGATTCCCGCCGGAGGGCCAGCGCGGCATCGCGCTCGGCGGCCGAGGGCAGGGCTTCGGCCAGGTGGGCCACTCGGACATCGGCACGCTCAATGACGTGGTCCTCGGCGTGTTCCAGATCGAGAACGCCGCGGCCGTCGCCGACGCCGAGGCGATCGCCGCGCTGCCCGGGGCGGACGTGCTGTTCGTCGGGCCCGCGGACCTGTCGCACGCGCTGGGCGTGCCGGGCCGGTTCGACGATGCGACTTATCTCGACGCGGTCCGGACGGTCGTCGGCGCCTGCGCGACCCACGGCAAGGCCCCGGGCATCCTCATCTACGACCGCGCCGTGATCGCGCGGCACATCGAGCTCGGCTTCCGGTTCATCGGGCTGGGCTCGGACCTCGGCTTCGTGGCCGCCGGCGCCCGGGGCATGGTCGAGGCCGCTCGGGGCGCGGTAGCCGACGGCCGGCCCCGGTGCCGGCCGCTACTCGTCCGCGAACCGCACCTGCGGTCGTGGCGCTCCGCGCGAGCTCGGCCCGGTCTGTGCCAGCAGCACCCCCGCGAGGATGAGCGCGCCGCCGACCAGCTGGACGGGCGTCAGCGTGAACCCGAAAAGGACGAACGCGAGCACGATCGTCCAGATCGGCTCGACCGTGCTGATGATCGACGCCTGCGCGGCCCCGATCCGCTGGGTGCCCGCGTAGAACGACTGGATCGCGACGAACGTCGCGACCACGCCCACGCCGACCAGCCCGTACCACGCCTCCGCCGGGATCTGGGTGGGCACGACCGGCCGGCCGCTCACGAGGCTCCAGAGCCAGTAGACGCCCGTGGTCGCGGTCATCATCAGGGCGGTGGCGGCGGAGGCCGCGGCGCCGCTGTCGGATTCGCCACCGACCGTGTCGCGGCGCTCCCCCGAGAGCCGCGCCGCCAGCACGATCCACACGACGTAGATGAGCGTCGACGCGACCACGAGCAGCAGCCCGGACAGCGGCGGGGCGTCGCCCGGGTCGATGCCGCCGATCGTCAGCGCGACCCCTGCGAGCGCCATCACGAGCGCGAGCCACGGCCGGCGCCCCTCGAGACGCTGCCCGAATCGCAGCGTGACCACCGCGACGAGGGCCGGGTACGCGAACACGATCAGGCCGGCGAGCGATGGTGAGACGGTCTCGAGCCCGGCGTAGTAGGCCCCCGAGTTGCCCACGTACAGGACGCCCAGGCCGAGCGAGACGACGGCGGCCCGCCGGTCGAGGTCACGCAGGCCGCGGCGGCGGACCGGCGAGGCCAACAGCCACAGCCAGGCCAGCGACACACCGAAGAGGAACCGCCACGAGGAGAGCACGAGCCAGTCGACGCCCGCCCCGTAGACCGACTGGGCGAAGAGCGATCCGGACCCGAATCCCGCCGCCGACAGCAGGATGAGGGCGATCCCGCCCAGTCGTCGGCGATCCATCCGCGGGAGGCTAGCAGGGGCGACTCGGTCCGCGCAGGGCCCCGCGAGCGCCCGTTCGTCAGGTCAGTCGGTGAACCGGAACGTCGTCACGAACTGGTCGAAGACCGGGATGTCGTCTGCTCCGCCGGCGGTCACGAGGAAGACCTCCCACCCGGTCCGGCCACGGACCGTGACGTCGTCGACGAACGTGACGTCCTGGCCCCGGTCGTTGGTGAACCGGTACCGCAACCGGAACCCAGCCTGCCCGCCGAGCGGGCGTGCGACGACCGAAGTCGGCTTCCCGAAGTCGTCCTGGTAGAAGTCCTGGAGCGAGGCGGCGAACTCGTCGACCGACACGCCCGTCGCGAGCTTCTGCGGAGCGACGTAGACGTACGGCTGCCCGTCGATTGCGTAGGCGTCCTCGGTCTTCGAGGTCTCGACGGTCCAGTCGGGCGGGTGGGCCATCGAGTAGGGGAAGGCCGTCGACGCGTTCACGACCCAGACCCCGACCGGCGGGGAGACCGTCTGGGCGACGCCGACCGCGGCGAAGACGAACTCGACCTCGATGTCGATGGGCACCGCGACGTCGCCCTCCGCCTGCGTCCACGTGCCGTTGATCCCGAGGACGGCCGGTGTGCCGTCGTCCGCGACGTAGACGTCCATCGAGAACGCGGCATCGGTCGCGCCCTCGATCTCGAAGCCGATCGTGGCCGGGGAGATGGCGCCGCCGCCCTGCGGTCGCAGGTGGTGGAGCTGGCGCCCGCCTTTGGGAACGACCCCGAGATCCTCGACCGAGACGATGGCCCCCAGCATCCCCGACAGCGATCCCTGCGCCGGGTCCGCATCGGGCGCCGCCAGCCACGGCCCCGGGGAATGCCGGGCCCAGTGCTGTCGACCGATCGACACCGACTCGGTCTGCCGAGACGTGCCGCCGAGCTCGATCGTCATCGCGAGGCTCGTGTCCGGGCCGGCGAAGACGGCGTCGCCGCTGATCGCACCGGCCGTGCCGGCGATGGTGACCGTGCCTGTGATGTCGGCCGTGGCACGGAAGTCGGGGGCCGCGATGACCCGGAGGAACTCGGAGGCCACGTCGGCTGGCGAGGGGCTCGCGGTGGGTGGCGACGTCGCGGCGACGGTGGGGATCGCCGTGGGCGACGGGGTCGGGGTCGGGTTCGTGTCCCAGCACCCGGCGACGACGACGACGATGGCGATCGCCACGACCGCCACGGGCATGCCGCGCGGCCATCGTCCCCAGCCCCGCGGCGCCGCGTCGTGTGGCATCGCTGTCCCTCCCCCACGGCCGCGTCTGCAGGCCGGATGCGCGTCGCGCGCATCATGCGGCTGGCGCCCTCATCCGGCAACGACCGCTACACTCTGGAGCGTGACCGAACTCACCGAGACCGCCGTTGCCAGCCGCGTGCCGGCCATCCTGGAAGAGCGCCTGCAGGTGCTCAACCGGCGCCAGCCGGTGACCGTGCCGCCGGGAACGTCCCTGGCCGAATGCCTGCACGCGATCCAGCGCACCGGCACAGGCGACTCGGTCTTCGTGTGCGACGACACGGGACGCCTCGTCGGGGTCCTGACCGAGCGTGACATCTTCAGTCGGATCGTGGCCGGCCGCGTGGACCTGGCCGAGCCGGTCGAGACGCTGATGACCACCGAGCCGCGAACGCTCGACCTCGAGCAGACGATCCGTGACGCGATCGACCTGATGCAGACCGGGCGGTATCGCAACGTGCCGGTCGTCGACGAGGGCGGCCGCCTGGCCGGGGTCATCCGCCAGGCCGACATCATCAAATACCTGGCTGAGTCGTTCCCCGAGGAGCTGCTCAACCTCCCGCCCCGGCCGCATCAGCGCATGAAGGAGCCGGAAGGCGCGTGACGACCACCACCGAGGAGCTCGGGCCCGATATCTCGGAGCTCGAGCGGGTCACCATCCGCTTCGCCGGCGACTCGGGCGACGGCATGCAGCTGACCGGGACCCAGTTCACGCGAACGGCGGCAGTCTTCGGCAACGACATCAGCACGCTGCCGGACTTCCCCGCGGAGATCCGGGCGCCCGCCGGATCCCTGCCTGGTGTCTCGGGTTTCCAGATCAGCTTCAGCTCGAACGAGATCCACACGCCGGGCGACCAGCCGGACGTCCTCGTCGCGATGAACCCGGCGGCGCTCAAGACCAACATCATGGATCTCCCGCCCGGGGGCGCCCTGATCGTCAACAGCGACGCGTTCACCCAGGCGAATCTCAACAAGGCGGCCTACGCCAGCAATCCGCTCAGCGACGGCTCGCTGAGCGACTTCACGGTCTTCGAGATCCCGATCTCGACGCTCAACGAGCGCTCGCTCGACGGCCTCGAGATGACCTCGAAGCAGAAGGACCTCACGAAGAACTTCTTCGCGCTCGGGATCATGTTCTGGCTGTACGAGCGGAGCATGGACCCCACGCTCGGCTGGATCGATCAGAAGTTCTCGGCACGACCCGTGATCGCCGAGGCGAACAAGCGGGCGCTGAAGGCCGGCTACGCGTTCGGCGAGACCACGGAGATCTTCCACACGCACTACCGCGTCGCGCCCGCGCACCTGCCGCCCGGCACGTACCGGAACATCACCGGCAACGAGGCCACCGCGCTCGGGTTCCTCGCCGCGTCCAAGCTCGCCGACCGGCAGTTGTTCTACGGCAGCTATCCGATCACGCCCGCGAGCGACATCCTGCACCAGCTCTCCACGTACAAGGCCTTCGGCGTCAAGACGTTCCAGGCCGAGGATGAGATCGCGGCCATCGGCGCCGCGATCGGGGCGAGCTACGGCGGTGCGCTCGGGATGACCGCCTCCTCGGGGCCCGGGATCGCGCTCAAGACCGAGGCGATGGGGCTCGCCGTCATGGTCGAGCTGCCGCTCGTGGTCATCGACGTCCAGCGCGCGGGTCCATCCACCGGCATGCCCACGAAGAACGAGCAGGCCGACCTGCTCCAGGTGATGTTCGGGCGCAACTCGGACTCGCCGATCCCGATCGTCGCGCCGGCGACACCGGGCGAATGCTTCGACCTCGCGATCGAGGCGGCGCGCATCGCGCTCAAGTACATGACGCCCGTCGTCTACCTGTCCGACGCGTTCCTCGCGACCGGCTCGGAGCCCTGGAAGATCCCGGACCTCGACGGCCTCCCCGACATCCGGGTCCAGAACGCGACGCGTGGCGAGGGACCGTTCCAGCCGTACCTGCGCGACGCGGACACCCTCGCGCGACCGTGGGCAGTGCCGGGGACGGCCGGACTCGAGCATCGGATCGGCGGCCTCGAGAAGGCCGATGGCACCGGCAACGTCAGCTACGACCCCGACAACCACCACAAGATGCAGCTGCTTCGCGCGGCGAAGGTGGCCGGCATCGCGAAGGACATCCCGCCGCTGGAGGTCTTCGGCCCGTCGAGCGGCGACCTGCTCATCCTCGGCTGGGGCTCGACGTATGGCGCCATCCGCTCGGCGGTCGAGCAGCTGCACACCGGCGGGCGGTCCGTCGCCCACGCCCATCTGCGCCACCTCAACCCGTTCCCGGCCAACACGGAGGAGGTCCTGCGGTCGTACCGGCGGGTCCTCATCCCCGAGGTCAACCTGGGCCAGCTCCTCATGCTCATCCGGGCGCGGTACCTGATCGATGCGGTCGGCTATGACAAGGTGCGGGGCAAGCCGTTCCGCATCTCGGAGATCGTCGCCGAAGCCGAACGCATGCTCGCGGAGTGACCCAGCGATGACCCAGCAGACCGACACCAACGGCGCGAGCCCGCACGCGGACGCTTCGGCCGCCCCTGCCCAGCCGCCGCTCAGCGCCGAGAACGCCGCGGTCATCGCGCTGACCCGCAAGGACTTCGTGTCCGACCAGGAGGTCCGCTGGTGCCCGGGCTGCGGCGACTACTCGATCCTCGCGCAGACCCAGAAGGTGATGCCCGACTTCGGCTACCCGAAGGAGAACATCGTCTTCATCTCGGGCATCGGGTGCTCCGGCCGGCTGCCGTACTACATGAACACGTTCGGCTTCCACACGATCCACGGCCGCGCGCCGACGCTCGCGACGGGGCTCAAGGCCGCACGGCCGGATCTCATGGTCTGGGTCATCACCGGCGATGGCGACGCGCTCTCGATCGGCGGCAACCACGTCATCCACTCGATGCGCCGCAACGTCGACATCAAGATGATCATGTTCAACAACCGCATCTACGGCCTGACCAAGGGCCAGGCCTCCCCGACGTCCGAGTTCGGGAAGCGCACGAAGTCCACGCCCGCGGGCACCGTGGACACGCCGATCATCCCGCTGACGATCGCCCTCGCCGCCGAGGCGAGCTTCGTCGCGCGCTCGGTGGACACGCATACCGAGCACCTTCAGGGGACGCTCGAGCGTGCCGGCCGGCACAAGGGCTCCGCCTTCGTCGAGGTCCTCCAGAACTGCAACATCTTCAACGACGGGGCGTGGCGCGACTTCACCGACCGAGAGGTCCGCGAGGACCGGATGCTCCTGCTCGAGCACGGCAAGCCGATGATCTTCGGCAAGGACCGCGACAAGGGCATCCGGCTGAACGGCCTGCACCCGGAGGTCGTCACGCTCGGCGAGAACGGCGTGACCGAAGCGGACCTCCTCGTCCACGATGAGACCGCCGCCGAGCCGTATCTGGCGCTCATGCTGTCGCGCATGTCCTGGCCGGACTACCCGGTCCCGGTCGGCGTCCTGCGCTCGGTCGCCCGGCCGACGCACGATCAGCTGCTCGAGGACCAGTTGACGGCCGCCGTGGCCAAGTCGGGCCAGGGCGACCTGGGCCGCATCCTCCAGGGCGGGGAGACCTGGACCGTCGAGTAGGAGGGTGAGGGACCGAGTGGTGCTGATGAAGCGTTGCCCGAGCTGCGGGTTCGAGAACCTGCCCGACGCCGACATCTGCGAGAACTGCGAGTCGGATCTCATGGGCAACGACGTCCCGGAGCCCGGCACGTCGTTCCACGGCCGGCTGCTCGGCGAGCACCTCGACGACCTCGGCTCGCCCCCGCCGATCCTCGTCGGACCCGACACGCCGGTCGACGCGGCCATCGCCCGGATGCAGGACGCCGAGGTCGACTGCGTCCTGGTCATGACCGACGACCGGCTGGTCGGCATCTTCACCGACCGCGATGCGGTCGCAAAGGCCGCGGGCAAGCCGCTCGAGGCGCACACCGTTCGCGACTTCATGACCCCTGACCCCGTCGTCCTGCGCCATGACGACCCGATCGCGATCGCCATCCACAAGATGGCCGTCGGCGGCTTCCGCCATATCCCGATCGTCGAGGACGGGCGGCCGACCGGCGTCGTGACCGCCCGGGACGTGTTCCACCACCTCGCCGAGCAGTTCGGATGAAGACGCGCGTGGCGGTCCTCGCCCAGGACCTGATCTGGCAGGACCGGCTCGCCCGAGGCGTCGAAGCGGCCGGTGGCGAAGCCACCCGGGCGAAGACGGCGCCCGAGTTCGATGCCGCGCTCGAGTGCGCGCACCTCGCGATCGTCGACCTGACCGCTCGTGCCTACGATCCGATGGTCGCCATCGAGCGGGCGGTCGCGAGAGGTGCGCATGTCCTCGCCGTCGGCCCGCACGACGACGTCGACGAGCGCAAGCGCGCCTTCGCGCGCGGCGCGGATAAGGTCCTCGCCTATCGCAAGCTGTTTGAGGACGGGCCGGGCACGATCACGGCATGGATGGAGCGGGTCGCCGCCAGCCGCGCCGCGGCCGGCGCCTCGTGACCGAGGTCGCGACGCGCCCGACGATCCCCGCGGAGCGCTACGCCGAGCGGCTCGGGCACGCCGCCGAGGCGACCGCGGCGCACGGATTCGACGCGATGCTCGTCGCGGTCGGGCCGGATCTGCGCTACCTGACCGCGTACGAGGCGATGCCCCTCGAGCGCCTCACGATGCTCGTGGTCGTCCCCGGCGGCGAGGCCACGATCGTCGTCCCGCGGCTGGAGCGTCCGGCCGCCGAGGCCGGGCTGCGGACGCCAGTCGCGATCGCCACGTGGGACGAGCTCGACGACCCGTACCAGGTCGTGCGCGGCCTGTTGATCGATCCGCCACGAGCCTTGGACCGGATCGCCGTCTCCGACACGCTGTGGGCGAGCCACCTCCTCCGCCTCCAGGCGACGTTGCGGGAAGCCGGCTTCGAGTCCGCCTCCGGAGTCCTGCGCGATCTCCGGATGATCAAGGACGCCGACGAGATCGCGCTTCTCCGGCTCGCGGCGCACGCGGCCGACCGGGTCGTCAGGCAGATCGCGTCAGGCCGGCTCATCGGGCGCACGGAGGCCGACGTGGCGCACGAGGTCCGCGAGCGGCTCGTCGCCGAGGGCCACGAGGTCGGCCAGTTCGCGATCGTCGCGTCTGGGCCCAACTCCGCGTCGCCGCACCACGAGGCGTCGGAGCGGGTCATCCGGCCGGGCGAGCCCATCGTGCTCGACATCGGCGGGATCCTCGGCAGCTACTGCTCGGACATCACGCGGACGCTATGGGTGACCGGGGGCGACCCGGCGAACGGTCCCGACGAGCGCTTCCGGCACCTGTTCGGCGTGCTGCACTCCGCACAGGCCGCCGCGACGCGTGCCGTGCGCCCGGGCGTGGCCTGCGAGGAGATCGACGCGTCCGCCCGGCGCCCCATCGAGGCCGAGGGATACGGCGAGGCGTTCTTCCACCGCACGGGCCACGGGATCGGGCTCGAGGGCCACGAGGACCCGTACATGATCGCGGGCAACGACCTCCCGCTCCGCGAGGGCATGGCCTTCTCGGTCGAGCCGGGGATCTATCTGCCCGGTGAATACGGGGCGCGCATCGAGGACATCGTGGTGTGCGGGCCGGACGGCCCGATCGCGCTCAACGAGGCCCCTCGCGAGCTGTACGTCGTCGACGGCTGACACCGGTATCGCGGGCCATCGAGCCGGTCCGGACGACGGCTGCGGTATCATCGGTCGACGGATCGGCCCGATCGGTCCGCCAATGTCCGGGTATCGATGACAAGCCACCTGTCGCGCCGTTTCGACGGCGCTCGCTCCGACCGGGACGCTGATCCCGGTCTGACCGGCACATGAGCCGGCGTCACGGCCGCACGCATCATCACGAGCGCGGCCATCACGGCGCCCAGCGTCCCGGCACGCCCGCCGGCCCACGCCCCAACCGGGCGGCCGAGGGCGGCCCGGGCCATGTCGCACCGCCACCCGTCGCAGCCGAGCGAGCGACCCCGTCCCAGCCCGCGATCCCGGTCACGGATGCGCCGATGCACGCCACGGTCCCGACTCCCGCCCCAGTCGCGCCGGCCGTGGAACCCCGCCCGGCGCAAGACGCTCTGCCGGCGGCAGCCGCACCTGCACCTGCCCCGGTCAACGGGTCGCCGAACCCTCCGGTCGCCCACGACGGCCAGGGCGCGCCCGGCGCCCAGAGCGGTCACCCGGGTCAGCACGCGCACACGTCCACGAACAGCCATCCCGGCCCGAACGGCCATCCCGGCCCGAACGGCCACGCCGGGTCCGAACGGCCACCCGGGCCCGAACGGCCACGGCCCGAACGGACAGAACGGCGCCGAGCGTGGGTCCCCGTGCACGGCCCCGCAGCTGCGGCGCTTCATCAAGAGCCGTCCGTACGTGCCGATGCACGAGCTGCGCCGCCGCTTCGCGATCGATGGCGACGACGACGACGTAAGCCCGATCCGCCTGGACCCCGGCTGCATCTTCGTCGGCCTGCCGGCCCGCGAGGGCCAGCTCCTCGGCGAGCTGCTCCGCGCCGGAGAGATCGGGTACGAGCTCTCGCTCGACCCGCGGACGCCCATCGTGGTGGGCGTCTATCCGATGCGACCGGTGCCGCGCCCCTAGTCGTCTCGGCGCAGATCCCGGGTCCCCACCTCGACCCCCTCGCGTCGCAACAGCGCTCGCTTGCGGTCGAGCGCGGCCTCGCGCGAGCCCCAGGCATCGGCACCGTACCCACCGATCGTGCCGTCGCTCGCGATGACGCGATGGCACGGCACCAGCAGGCTGATCGGGTTCCGACCGACCGCGCCACCGACCGCGCGGGCCGCTCGCGGCGCGCCGATGCGCCGGGCGATCTCGCCGTAGCTCGCCGTGTCGCCCCAGGGGAGCGCGTAGACCGCCCGGAGGACCCTCCGATCCCAGTCCGGCCGATCCTCGAGGTCGACGGGCGGGATGTCACCCCCTGGGGCCCGGCCGGCCACGAGATCGGCGATGACCGCCTCGGCGCGGTCGAGGTGCACGCGACGTGGATCGCCCGGGGCGACCTCGCGCTCCACGACGACCTGCCCGCGCACCCGTCGCGCCACCGCCGCGCTGAACGCCTCATCCGTGGTCGCCGACTCGATCGCGACGATGCCACGGCCCGTGGCGGCGATGTGCATCGGGCCCCACGGTCCGACCGTGGTCCGGACGATGGCTCCCGCTCGCTGGTCGGTCGCATGCGCGCAGTCTGCCCGAAACCGGGACGCTCGTCTCGTCGGCGGCCACCCGACTGATATACTCCTAGGGAGTATGTCGACACCGTCCGCCACCCACCCCGCCGTCGAGATCGCGCTGCCGATCGAGGGCATGACCTGCGCGTCGTGCGTGAACCGGATCGAGCGATTCCTGCGCAAGACCCCCGGCGTCCAGGACGCCAACGTCAACCTCGCCACCGAGCTCGCGACGATCGTGTACCTCCCGGACGTGGCCGCGAGGGAGGACCTCGTCGGGGCGGTGGAGGCGGCCGGCTACGAGATCCGCTCGCGCCCGACCGAGACCGCCGACGTCGCGGTCCTCGGCGCGCGCCGACGAGCGGTCCGTCGACGACATCCAGCGCGAGCGCGAGTCGCGCGTGCTGCTCATCCAGTCCGTCGCGTCGATCGCGATCGCGCTCGCGATCATGGCGCTGATGGCGGCCCCGACTGCGCTCGCGACGATGGAGCAGCGGAACCTGATCGCGTTGCTTCCCGCGACGTTCGTCCAGGCGTGGGCCGGGCGCCGCTTCTATCGCTCGGCATGGCGAGCCGCCCGTCACGGCACCAGCAACATGGACACCCTGGTCGCGATCGGCACGAGCGCCGCTTGGGCCTACAGCGTCGTGCTGACCGTGGCCCCGTCGCTCGTCATGGACGCCGGCCTCGAGCCTGCCACGTACTACGACAGTGCGGCGATCATCATCGGGCTCGTCCTGCTGGGTCGCTGGATCGAGGCACGGGCCAAGGGCCGGACGACCGGGGCGATCCGCCGGCTCGCCGCGCTGCGGCCGACGTCCGCGAGGCTCGTCCGTGGGGGCGACGAGACCGACGTCCCGCTCGACTCGGTCGTCGTCGGCGACCTCCTCCGCGTCCGCCCCGGCGACAAGGTGCCGGTCGACGGCATCGTCGTCGAAGGCTCGTCGGCCGTCGACGAGTCGCTGCTGACCGGCGAGCCGATCCCGGCCGCCAAGGACGTCGGGGACGAGGTCATCGGGGCCACGATCAACACCACGGGTACGTTCGTGATGCGGGCCACCCGCGTCGGACGCGACACCGCGCTCGCGCGGATCGTCGAGCTCGTCGAGCGTGCCCAGGGCTCCAAGGCGCCGATCGCGCGCCTCGCCGACCGGATCGCCGAGGTCTTCGTTCCCGTGGTCCTGGTGATCGCGGCCGGGACGTTCCTCGTCTGGTTCATGGTGGGTCCCGAACCGCGGATGACCCACGCGCTCGTCGCCGCGATCGCCGTGTTGGTCATCGCCTGCCCGTGCGCGATGGGCCTCGCGACGCCGACAGCGATCATGGTCGGCACGGGGCACGGCGCCGAGGCGGGCATCCTGATCCGCGGGGGCGAGGCGCTCGAGACCGCCCACAGGGTCGACGCGGTCGTGCTCGACAAGACCGGCACGCTCACGCTCGGCCGCCCGGTCGTGGACGACGTCGTGGCGGCGCCCGGATTCGAGGTCCGCGAGATCCTCGACCTCGCCGCGTCCGCCGAGAAGGGGAGCGAGCATCCGCTGGCCGCCGCGATCATCGCCCGGGCCCGCACGGATGAGCTCGGCTTCCGGCAGATCGATGGCTTCGCGACCGTCGTCGGCGGCGGCGTCGGCGCCACGGTCATCGGCGAGGAGGGGCCGCGGGACGTGCTCGTCGGGAGCGCCCGGTGGTTGAGCGAGCGTGGGGTCGACCTCGCCCCCCTGACCGAGGCCGCCGCCGCCGCGTCCGCTGACGGCCGGACGATCGCATTCGTCGTCGTCGACGGGACACCGGCGGGCCTGGTCGCGATCACCGACCCGGTGCGGGACGACGCCCCGGCCGGCGTGGCGGCCCTCGCATCGGATCGCATCGAGACGTGGCTCGCGACGGGCGACGGCCGGGTCACGGCCGAGGCGGTCGGACGTGCCGTCGGGATCCCGCCGGAACGGATCCTCGCGGACGCCCGGCCGGCCGACAAGACCGGGCTGATCGAGCGGCTCCAGGCCCAGGGCAGGACGGTCGCGATGGTCGGCGACGGCCTCAACGATGCCCCGGCGCTCGCGCGGGCCGATCTCGGGGTCGCGATCGGGACCGGGGCGGACGTCGCGATCGAGGCGTCCGACGTGACCCTGGTCGGCGGCGATACCCGGGCCATCGCCGGGGCGATCGAGCTGTCGCGCTCGACGATGACGGTCATCCGCCAGAACCTCTTCTGGGCGTTCGCCTACAACGTCCTGCTCATCCCGGTCGCGATGGGCGCGCTGTACCCCGCGTTCGGGATCACGCTGAGCCCGGCGATCGCCGCGGGCGCCATGGCGTTCTCGTCGGTCGCGGTCGTCCTCAACTCGCTGCGGCTGCGCGGATCCGGGTTCCGGGCGCGAACGCGCACGGCCTGAGGCCACGTACACTCGGGCCGTGCCCGACCACCCGCACGACCACGACCACGACCATGCTGACGCGGGGCCCGACCCGCGCGACCTGCCGGGGTCGTTCGCGCATCAGCTCGAGATCGCCGTCCGGTTCGCCGACACCGACGCGATGGGTCACGTCAACAACGCCAAGTACCTGACCTATTGCGAGATCGCCCGGATCCGCTACTGGACCGACGTGACGGGCATGCCGATCGCCCTCGGGACCGAGGGCGCCGAGAGCCTCATCCTCGCCGAGGCCCGCATCACCTATCGCGCCCCCGTGTTCCACGGCGAGGTGGTCACGATCCAGACCCGCGCCTCGCGCATCGGGCGCACGTCGTTCACCCTCGAGCACCGGCTCCTCGCGGCCGTGCCGGACGCCACGCCACGCCTCGTCGCGGTGAGCGAGTCGGTGCTGGTCCGCTACGACTACGCGGCCGGGGCGCCGATCCCGCTCGAGGACGCGCACATCGCCGCGATCGAGGCCTTCGAGGGCCGGTCGCTCCGACGTCGCTGAACGCTAGGCGTCGGTGACCCGCCGGAAGATCGCGACCGCGTTCTGGCCGCCGAACCCGAACCCGTCGACGGCGACCGTCTCGATCTTCGCCTTGCGGGCCGTGAGCGGGACGTAGTCGAGGTCGCACTCGGGATCGGGCGTGTGCAGGTTGGCCGTCGGCGGGATGACCTGGTCGCGGATCGCCCCGACAGCGGCGAGGACGCTGGCGATGCCGGCCGCGCCGACGAGGTGGCCGATCATCGACTTGGGGGAGCTGATCGCGACCTTGTAGGCGTGGTCGCCGTAGGCCGCCTTGATCGCGCGCGTCTCGGTGACGTCGTTGAGCGACGTCGAGGTGCCGTGCGCGACGATGTAGTCGATCTCGTCGGGCGCGACCTCGGCATGCTGCAGGGCCTTGGTCATGGCCCGCGCCTGGCCGCGGCCGCTGGGTTCCGGGGCGCTGATGTGGAACGCGTCCGCGGTGAGCGCGCCACCGATGACCTCGGCCACCGGGGTGGCGCCCCGCTCGAGGGCGTGCGCGAGGGATTCGACCACGACCACGCCGGCGCCCTCGCCCAGCACGAACCCGTCACGGGTCAGGTCGAACGGCCGCGACGCCGTCTCCGGCGAGTCATTGCGCTTCGAGAGCGCGGTCATGTTCGCCAGGGCCGCGACGCCCATCGGGACGATCGGCGCCTCCGAGCCGCCCGCGAGGACCACGTCGCACTCGCCGGTGCGGATGAGCCGCAACGCGTCGTGGAACGCGATGACCGACGTGGCGCAGGCGGCGACCTGGGTGATGACCGGGCCGGTCAGGCTGTACTCCATCGAGAGCATGCAGGCGCCCATCGAGCCCGACAGCGCCGGCACGGCGAAGGCGCTCACGAACCGCGGGCCCTTCGTGTCGTGGACGTGCGTGCCGTCGATGATCGCCTCGATCCCGCCACCGCCCGTGTTGACGACGACGCCCACGCGGTCGCGCTGCTCCTGGGTCATCGCCTCGAAGTCGATGCCCGAATCGCGAACGGCCTCCTTGCCCGCGGCCATCGCAAGGTGGATGAACCGGCTCATCCGGCGCGCCATCTTGGGGTCCATGACGCTCGTCGGATCGAACCCGAGGACCTCGGCGGCGATCCGGACCTCGAACGCGGAGGCATCGAAGCTCTGGATCGTCCGGGTCCCGGTCACCCCCGCGACGAGGTTCGACCAGTACGTCGGGAAGTCGTTGCCGATCGGCATGACGGCGCCGAGGCCGGTGATCACCGCTCGGCGGGCGGGGTCTCGTTCAGGCACGCACGTTCCTCACGGGCGGGGATGGGCAGATTGTACTGAGGGACGGACGTCAGTCTCCCGAATACCGCTTGAAGATGACCGCGCCGTTGTGCCCGCCGAGGCCGATGTTGTTCGAGAGCGCGTAGCGGATCGGCAGCGACTGCGTCTCGGTCACGACCCAGAGATCGCAATCCGGATCCGCGTCGCGGTAGTTGATCGTCGCCGGAGCGCACTGCTCGTCGATGGACTTCACCGTCGCGAAGGCCTCGAAGGCGCCCGCGGCGCCCATCATGTGGCCGGTCATCGACTTGGTGGCGCTGATCGCGACGGACCGGGCGGACCCGGCCGACCGCTCGCCGAAGACGGTCCAGATGGCCTCGGCCTCGCGCTTGTCGCCGAGCGGCGTGGATGTCCCGTGCGGGTTGATCAGGTCGACCTCGTCCGCGGGGACGCCACGGCGCTCGAGCGCCATCTGCATCGCCCGTGCTGAACCGATCCCCGCATCGATCGGCTGGATCATGTCCCAGCCGTCGGCCGCCGAGCCATAGCCGACGACCTCTGCGTAGATCTTCGCCCCGCGCGCCTTGGCGAGCTCGAGGTCCTCGAGGAACAGCGACCCGGAGCCCTCTCCGAGCACGAAGCCGTCGCGCGTCAGGTCGAACGGTCGGGAGACGGTCTCGGGGGCCTCCCCCGGCCGCGGCATGCCCATCCCGCGCATGTTCGAGAAGCCGGCATGGCCGACCTCGAGGAGCGGGGCCTCGGTCGATCCGGAGATGACCGCGATGCAGTCGCCACGGCGGATGGCCTCGGCCGCCTCGCCGACGTTGTGCGTGCCGGTCGCACAGGCGGACACCATGCACACGTTGTGCCCGATGGCGCCGGTCTCGATGGCGATCATGCCCGAGCAGCTGTCGACGAGGGCGTTGGCGATGAACGTCGGCGCCACGGTCCTCGGGCCGCGCTCGTGGAGGGCGCTGTAGTTGTCGATCATCAGCGACTGGCCGCCCGCGCCGGACCCGAAGATCACGCCGACCTCGGTCCGGTTCTCGTCGGTCAGCTCGAAGCCCGAGTCCGCGAGCGCCTGCTTGGCCGCCGCGACCCCGAAGTGCATGCTCGACTCGCCGCGGCGAGCGGCCTTGGCGTCCATCCACTCGGACGGGGTGAAGTCGCGGACCTCGCCGGCCAGCTTGGCCTCGTAAGGGGTCGTGTCGAACTTGGTGATCGGTGCCAGGCCGGATCGGCCCTCGACCAGGCTCCTCCAGGCCGTGGCGATGTCGTTGCCGACCGGGCTGATCACACCGAGGCCGGTCACGACGACGCGACGGTCATAGTCGGGCTTGCGCAAGATGGCGGCTCCTTCGTCTCGGGACTGTCAGGCTGGGGTGGCAGATGCGGCGAGGTCGACCAGGCGCTCGGCAGACGCGGGATCGTCGGCGGCGATGACCTCGGCCTCGGGGGCGATGCGCTTGATCAGGCCGGTCAGCACCTTGCCGGGGCCGACCTCCACGAACGTCGTCACGCCGGACGCGGACATACGACCGATCGCGCCGACCCAGTCGACACCCGCGGTGAGGTGCTCCACGAGCTCGGCACGCGCGGCGTCCGCTGTCTTGATCTCGCGGGCGTCGGCGTTGGCCAGCAGGGGAACGACGGGATCGTCGAACGGGACGTCGGCCAGGGCGGCCCGCATCCCCTCGGCGGCCTCGGCCATCAGCGGCGAGTGCGCGGCGACCGACACGGGCAGGACGATCGCCCGTCGGGCGCCGAGCTCCTTTGCCAGCTCCGCGCCAGCCTCGACGGCCGGGCGCACGCCCGACACGACGACCTGGCCGGGCGCGTTGCGGTTCGCGACGACGAACGTGCCGTGCGCCGATGCCGCGGCGACCAGCTCGGGGAGCCGGTCGTCGTCGAGCCCGATCAGCGCGGCCATCGCGCCGTCGCGGCCTCCCCCCGAGGCCTGCATCAGCCGACCGCGCTCCCGTACGAGACGGATGCCGTCGGCGAACGCGAGGACCCCGGCCGCGACGAGCGCCGAGTACTGGCCCATGGAGTGCCCGGCCGCGAACGCCGGGCGTGGTTCCGGGATGCCTGCGGCGGCCCACCGCTCGCGCATCGAGGTGAGGATCGCGATCGACGCCGCGAGGATCGCCGGCTGGGCGTTCTCGGTCAGGTCGAGCCGCTCCGCCGGACCGTCCCAGGCGAGCGCTGTGAGCGGCTCGCCGAGCGCGGCGTCGGCAGCTTCGAAGATCGCGAGGGCGCCGGGGGAGTGGTCGGCCAGCTCGTGACCCATCCCGACCGACTGCGAGCCCTGGCCGGGGAACACGTAGGCGAATGATGTCATCGTGCTGAGGGTAGCCCCGGACCCCCGTGTCAGGCGCGATACGCGTGCACGGTTGCATGGAAGTCGTGCTCGCCGTACGCTTCGGGGAGTGTCTGAACAGCCGATCTCCTTCCGCCGACGCGTGGTCCCGCGCCAGGCCGTCGCGCGCCGATTCGAGGCCGATCTCTCCGCGCCGGTGCTCGCCGCGGGCAACCGCCTGCCCAACGTCCGCCAGATCAGCGAGCGTGTGGCGATGGGTCGCGCCCTGTGGCGCGAGCTCGTGATCGGCTTCGCCAGCCAGCTCGGCGAGCTGCGTCTCGGGTTCACCCAGCTCGCGGCCCTGTACGTGCTCGCCGACGGCGGCACCATGACGGTCGGCGAACTCGCGGAGGAGATCGGGCGATCGCCGTCGGCGACAAGCCGGCTCATCGACGGGCTCGTCCGCCGACGCCTGGTCGAGCGGCACCTGGAGCCCGAGGACCGCCGCCAGCGGACGCTCCGACTGACGCAACGTGGGCAGGCCGTGCTGCGCGTCGTCGACCGCTCGCGGGCCGACCAGTTCCTCTCAGCGGTGCGGCCCCTGCCGACCGCCGAGCGAGCGATCGTGGCGATGGGGGTCGCGGCCCTCGCGACGCATGCCATCAACCGGCGTGGCCGGCTGATCCGCACCCCGCGCGAATAGAGGAGGGTTTCGAGATGGACCAGGCACGGGTGCGCGAGGCGATGATGCGACTGGAACACCGGCACTCCGACGGCTCGTGGAGCCGGCTCGAGCCGCGGCCGCAGCACCACGACGCGGCCGACCATGACCCGGAGCGTGGATGGTCCGGCGGCCAGCTCTACGCCTGCGCGACCTGCGATGAGCAGGTCATGGTCCGCGGCGGTTCAAGCGACAAGCACGAGTAGCGCAGCGTCCGCCGTCCGCGCCGCCGCGCGGATGGCCGATCAGCCGCAGAAGCGGCGCACGACGTCGTAGAGGACGGGGAGCCCCCAGCGCAGCGCATCGAGCGAGACGCGCTCGTCGACACCGTGGAAACGCTCGAGGAACGGCTCATCGGCGTCGAGCCGCAGGGGCGAGAAGCCGTAGGTGGGCACGCCGAGGGTCGCGGTGTGCTTGCCGTCGGTGGCGAACGGGACCATGAACGGCAACGGAAAGCCTTCGGGATCGTGATCGCGGATGGTCGCCTCGAGGAGCTCGTAGAGGGGCCCTTCGGCGGGTGACTCCGCGGGCGCCCCGAACACCATCAGCTCGATCTCGCACACCGCCGCGAGCTCCGGGCCGATCCGGCGGACGAGTTCGGCTCGCATCTCCGGTTCGGTCATGCCCGGCAGCAGGCGGCAATCGACCTCGACCGTGGCGTCGCCCGGGATGACGTTGTACTTGAGCCCGGCGTGGACGACGTCGGGGCTGATCGTGTTGCGCAGGAGTGCCCGGAGCGTCCGGGCGTACATCGGGTTGCAGATGGCGTCGAGCGTCGCATCGGCTCGGTTCGGCTCGGGGCCCGCGAGCGCTCGGAGCACCCGGGCCAGATCCGCCGGCAGGACCTCCGCCGCAGCGGTCAGGAACCGCTCCATGACCGGCGTCACCTGCATCGGGCCGGGCACCGCCAGCCGCTCGATCAGCGACGCCGCCAGCACCGCGGCGTTGTCCGGCCGTGGCATCGAGCCGTGGCCCCACGTCCCGCGGATCGCGATCCGGTAGGCGGCGAAGCCCTTCTCGGCGACCTGGATCGGGTACAGCCGGACGCCCGCGACGGTCGTGGCGACCCCGCCGCACTCGTTCAGGGCGCCGGCCGCCCGGAGCCAATCCGGCCGATTCGCCGCGATCCACCTCGCCCCGGCAACGCCGCCCGCCTCCTCGTCGGCCGCGCACGTGAAGATGACGTCGCGCCGGAGGCCGGGAATCGGGTCCCGGGCCGGGTCCAGCCCGGCCGCTCGGGCCTCGCCGGCCAGCAGGCGGATGACGCCCAGCTCCATCGCGACCATCTGCTTCATGTCGACGGCGCCGCGCCCATAGACCTGCCCGTCGGCGATCTCCGCGGCGAACGGGTCGTGGCTCCAGCGGTCGGGCGGCGCGGGCACGACATCGAGGTGCGAAAGCAGGAGCAGCGGGTCGCCGCCGGTGCCGTCGCCACGCAGGCGGACGTGGACCGACCCGCGGCCGGGGACCGGCTCGATGACCTCCGGTCGCAGCCCTTCGGCCGTCAGCAGGTCGGCGATGTGGCGAGCCGCGACGAGCTCCTGGTCCGGGCGATCCGGATCCGGCGGGTTGACCGATGGGATCCGGATCAGGTCGCGGAGCGTGGCGACGAGCGTCTCGTGGGCATCGGCCCAGGCCGCCGCGGTGAGCAGGCTCGACGGCGCCGTGGCGGCTTCGGTCACGAGCCGACCGTCGCGAGGGCCACGAAGATGCCCACGACGAACCCGCCGAGGATCAGCGCGAGCACCATCCCGAGCAGCAGCTTCCCGTAGTACCGCTCCTCGCGCAGCGCCCGGGCGGGGTCGGGATCCGTGCCACCGGGGATGTAGGGCGTTGGCAGCCCGCGCGCCCGCGCGTGGACGTTGCGCACCGCGTCGTACGCGACGGGGTCCGCGGGGAGAGTCGGCGCGTCCGTCGGAGTGGCCGCCTCCGGGCCCACGGCCGCCGCCGTGGTCGCGCCCTCGGTGGGTCCGGGCGTCGGCGCCGGGTCGGTCTCGGTCACCGCTCCATCATGCCGTGGACGAGCGGACCGCGCATCGTGACCTGATCCGGCAGCGCGCGGTACCCGAGCCGCGCGTTCACGGCGCGCATCGCGGCGTTGTCGATGTCGTTGCCGGTCTCGAGGGCGGTGACGTCGTGCTCGATCGCGGCGGCGATGGTGGTCGCCTTCAGCGCGGTGGCGATCCCCCGGCCGCGCCACGCCCGCTTGATGGCCGTCATGTCGTGCCACGCGACGCCCTCGTCGCCCGGCACGATGATCAGGCTGGCGTAGCCGATGACCGCATCGTCGGCGTCGATCGCGACCGCGAACCCCCACGGCGGGATCGCCGGTCGATCCACGTCCCTGGCGCGGAACTCGGCCAGGTCGCCCGCGGCCATGGGCTCGGTGCCCGGGATGTCGGCGAACGCCTCGACCGCGACCGCATGGACGCCCGCGACGAGCTCGGGTCGCTCGGCGAGCGTGGTGATGACGATGCCGTCGGGTGCTTGGGGCGTCGGCGGCTCCAGGCCGGACAGGTCCAGCCGGACCGTCTTCGCCCGTTCGAATTCGACGAACCCGCGATGGGCGAGGAAGGCGATCCCATCGGGCCGTGCCTCGGTCGCCGGGATGTGGAGCCACGCCTTGCCCGCCTCGCCGGCCACCGTCGAGATGGCGATCAGCAGCGCACCGCCGACGCCGCGTCGACGCGCGTCCGGCAGGACGTCGATCGTGCCCCAGTAGCCGTCGAACTCGGGCGGGTACATGTAGATCCGCCCCACGGTCGAGGCGCCGACGGCGACGCCGTCGAGCTCGGCCAGCATCCGCGCGCCACCGGGATAGGTCGCGTCGGCCCAGCGCATCTCCTCGACCGAGGTCGGATCCTCCGGGCTGGACGCGTTGACGATGCGAGCGATCGTGGCGAGATCCTCGTCATCGACGACGGTTCGCACCGTGACCGTCATCCGATGGCGTCGCGCAGCGGCTCTGCGACGGTCCCGACGACCTCATCGACGCCGACGGCTCCGAGGCGCGGCGGCATCCCGAGGATCACCTGTGTCGCCCCGAGCCGGACGGCCTCGAGCGCAGCGGCCAGTCCCTCGGCCCGCGTCGCGGCGGTCGAGCCCATCGGCACCTGGGCCGTGAGCGCGAACGTCGACGGGTCGCGGCCGACGTCGGCCAGCGCCGCGAGGAGCGCGTCGCGCCGGTCGGCGAAGTAGGTCATGTCGGTCGGGTTCTTGTCGGCCGTGACGGCGGGCAGCAGCCACCCGTCGGCGGCCGCGGCCGCGAGCGCGATGCCGCGTCGCTTCTGTCCCCCGAGCCAGATCCGCGGACCGCCGGCCGTCACAGGCGGCGGGTCGTTGGTCGCCCCGACGAGCGGGTAGAACGGGTCGGGGCGGGTCACGCCCGCGTCGGTCGCCGCCTCTGCCGAGAACAGCGCACGGATCGTGTGGACGGCCGACTCGAACCGATCGAAGCGCTCGGGCATGGGCGGGAACGGGATGGCGAAGGGCGTGTGCTCCGGCTCGAACCAGCCGGCGCCGAGACCGAGGATGAAGCGGCCGCCTGTCGCGTGGTCCATGACGGTCGCCGCCTTGGCGAGGACCGACGGATGCCGGAACGTGGCCGACATGACCGCGTGGCCGAGCCACTTGCCCGGAACGTGGTGCGCAAGCGCGGCCATCGCCGTGAAGGCCTCGAACGAGGGGCCGGCACGCTCCTGGCCGATGTCGGTCAGGTGGTCGTTCATCCAGACGGCGTCGAACACCTCGTGCTCGCCGATGCGGGCCCACGCCGCATCGAGGGTCGCCCAGTCCACGCTCTGCGGCGAGGTCTTGATCCCGATCTCGACCCGGCGACCGTCCGTCGACACGGTCAGCGCCCTCGCAGCGCCGACGTCATCCGCCGGCCGGTCGTGACCGCGCCGCGCGACGCCGAGTCGACGAGCGCGGCGTACTTGGCCATCACCCCACCGGTGTAGCGCGGCTCGGGCGGCGACCAGTCGGCGAATCGGCTCGCGATCTCCTCGGCCGGCACCTCCAGGTCGAGGGCCTTGCGATCGACGTCGATGACGATCGAGTCGCCCTCGCGGACGATCGCGATCGGGCCGCCGAGGGCCGCCTCCGGGGCGACGTGCCCGATCATCAGGCCGTGGGTCCCGCCGGAGAATCGGCCGTCGGTGAGGAGCGCCACCTCGTCGCCGAGGCCCTCGCCGACCAGGGCGGCCGTGACGCTCAGCATCTCCTGCATGCCGGGACCGCCGACCGGTCCCTCGTTGCGGATGACCACCACGTCGCCCGGCACGATCCGCTGGTCGCGGACCGCGGCGTAGCACTCCGCCTCGGACTCGAAGACCCGAGCCGGGCCGCGATGCAGCCGTCGCTCGTGCCCCGCGAGTTTGACCACGCAGCCATCCGGGGCCAGCGACCCGTGGAGGATCGCCAGGCCGCCGGTCTCCTTCAGCGGGCGCTCGATCGGCACGACGACCTCCTGGCCTGCGGTCTCGCTCGCGCTCCCGGCGATCTCCGCGATCGTCCGGCCGTCCACCGTCCGCTCGTCGCCATGGAGCAGCCCCGGTCGCTTGAGCAGCTCGCGCATGACCAGCGAGACGCCGCCGGCGTCGTAGAGGTCGCTCGCCACGAACCGCCCGCCGGGCTGCAGGTCGGCGACCACCGGCGTCCTGTCCGCGATCGCCCCGAACTCGTCGATGTCAAGCGGCAGGCCGAACTCGTGGGCGATGGCCAGCATGTGCAGGACGCCGTTGGTCGAGCCGCCCGTTGCCGCGACCGAGGCGATCCCGTTCTCGAGCGCGCGGCGCGTGACGATCGACGATGGCCGGATGTCCCGCCGGACGAGGTCCATGACGAGCTCGCCCGATGCTCGCGCCGCCTCGTCCTTGGCCGGATCCTCGGCCGGGATGCCGTTGAGCCCGGCCGGCGAGAGCCCGATGAACTCGAGCACCATGCTCATCGTGTTGGCCGTGAACTGGCCGCCGCAGGCGCCCGCGCCGGGACACGCCGCGTTCTCGGCCTCGTATAGCTCGTCGAGGGTGATCTTGCCTGCCCGGTACGCCCCGATGGCCTCGTAGACCGTCACGACCGTGGCGTTGCGCTTGCCCTTGTAGACGCCCGGATAGATGGTGCCGTTGTAGAGCGCCAGCGCCGGCACGTCGAGGCGCCCCATCGCCATGGCCGCGCCGGGCATCGTCTTGTCGCACCCGACCAGGCAGACGAGACCATCGAGCAGATGGCCGCGCATGACCAGCTCGATCGAATCCGCGATGACATCGCGACTGATGAGCGAGGCCTTCATGCCCTCGGTGCCCATCGTGACGCCGTCGCTGACCGAGATCGTGTTGAACTCCATCGGCGTGCCGCCCGCCGCGCGGATGCCGTCCTTCACGTGCTCCGCCAGCCGCCGCTGGTTGTAGTTGCACGGCATCGTCTCGATCCAGGTCGTCGCCACGCCGACCAACGGCTTCGCGAGATCGTCGTCGGTGAAGCCGATCGCCTTGAGCATCGACCGCGCGCCGGCCCGGTCGGGGCCGTCGGTCAGGGCCGCGGAGTGGCGTTTGGCCGGATCGCTCGGGCGGTCATACGGGTGACGGGCGTCGGGCATCGGGTCGTCCTTCGCTGGGGGCTCGAGGCGGGGCATTCAAGTGTAGAACGGCTCGGATCGTCGGGAGGGCGCCGCGCGCCGTCTCGACCTGGCCAGCTAGCGGACGCACTCGCCGGTGTCGACGGCGCCCGTTCGACCGAGGGCCGGCGCCACGCGCGTCGCGACCTCGGTCGGCGAGAGCGCGTAGCCGACGTCGGGATCGGTCCGGGCCTCGGCGAAGATGACGCCGCCGACCGAGCCATCCTCCAGGATCAGCGGCCCACCGCTGTCGCCGCGATCGATCGCCGCGCGCAGCTCGAGGATCTGGCGCCGGACCGTGGCCTGGTCGTAGATGTCGCGGCCCGTCGCCGCGTACGCGCCCGCGACCGCCGCCGGCAGCACCTCGAGCCGGCCGCCGCCGGGGTACCCGAGCGTCGCGCCCAGCGCTCCGCGCCTCGGGTCGCTCGAGGCGAACCGGAGCCCGGGCGCGCTGAGTCCCTTGACGTGGATGACGGCGATGTCAAAGGCCGCGTCGAGCATGACCGGCGTGCCGTCGAGCACACGGTCGTCGGCCGTGGTCACGCGGATCGCCCGGCGGCCCGACCCGGCGATCACGTGCGCGTTCGTCACGACGTAGTCCGGCCGGATCGCGAACCCGGTGCCGATGGAGGAGTACCCGCAGGCTGCGGCCGAGACCTTGACCGTGCTGGCCACCGCGTCGCGCGCCATGCGGCGGGCGGTCGGGTCGTCGGGACGGTCGACCGGCGGCGCCGGGAGCGGCTCGAACCCGACGAAGACCGCCGGGAGGCCCGTGCTGTCGAGCAGCCGTCCCAACTCCACGGCGAACTCGGCGGGCGCCGGCAGCACGGCGTTGAGCGCCCGGATCGCGCGCGACGTCTGCGCGGCCTCGCTCAGGCGGGGGACCGGTCCGAAGGCGACGAGGCCCCCGACGAGCCACACGATGAGGATGGCCTGAGCGATGCCGACGAACGTGCCGAACACCCGGTCCGCCGCGCCGAGCACGCCGTCGCCGAGTCCGGTCGCCACGCGCCGTCCGATCGTCGAGCCGATCGACTCCCCGAGCGCGACCGCGATGAGGAGGCCGGCCAGGACCGCGAAGGGACGGATCGCGGCCTCGATGTCCCCGAGCTGGTCGGCGATGAACGGGAGGGCCAGGATGACGAGCAGGGCTCCGCCGATGGCCCCGATCAGGCCGCCGAGCTGCGGGAGCGCGCCGGATCGGAATCCCAGGAGCGCCCCGACGACGACCAGCAGGATCGCGACCAGGTCCAGCGGGTTCACCGGCCGATCGTCGCACAGGCGCCGAAAATGCGATGGCGGCGCCCATGCGACCGGGTGGATCGGCCCGAGAGGGGCCGTCCGTGCCTAGCTGACGGTCACCTCGATCGGGACCGCGCGGCCCGTGCCGTCGGTGATCGTGTACGTGCCGGGTGCGAGCTCGCCGAGGTCGATCTGCGTCCGCTTGGTCTCGGCGATCTCGATGCAGATGTTGTCGCCGGGTCCGTGCCCCTCGATCAACGTGATGACCAGGGTCTGGCCCTCGCGTCCGACGACGCTGTGGTCGAGCACGTAGCAGGGCTCCACGCCGCTGGTCCAGGTCGCGGTGATGACCACGCGCCGGCCATCGACGACCGCGCTCAGGGTATCGATCGACACCGGGTGGAGGTCCAGCTGACCGGGCTTGGGCATCGTCAGCGGTGGCTGGCCGGGATCGCCGCCACCGGGCGGGACATCGGTCGCGACCGAGCCGTCCGGGTCGCCGCTCGCCGGGGGCGTCAGGCTCGGAGCGGGGGAGCCGCTCGGCGCCGCCGACGGTCCTGTCGGCGATCCGCTCGGGGCGGTCGTGGATGGAGCGGCCGTCCCGGCGCACGCGGCGACGAGCAGGACGAGAGCGAAGGGGCCGGCGAGCCGGCGAAGGGTCTGCATGGGCGGGAGACGAGCGCGTCGGCCGATGGGTTCCGCCGTGTCCATGGTCCGTGTTGTCATCCGTCGATGCGACGAGGCGCCGCTCGTCGATGGAGACGGCGGTCGGTGCGCGTCATGGTTCGGTTGCGAGCGCGTCCGGATCGCCCGTCGCGCTCGCACCTCACCACGACTTCCGTGGAGGCCCCGATGTCCCGCGCAATCGGCCATGCCGCTGCCCGCCCATTCCGAATCACCCGGTCCGCCGTCGAGGCGCACCGCGACCATGCCCCGCGCCGTTCCTCGGGTGCCCGCTCTGCATCCGGCGCCAGCCGATGAGCGTCGCCGAGATCCGCTGGAGCTCGCCGCGCCTCGGTTGATCCGCTAGCTCGCTCGCGCGAGGGAGTCGATCCGGGGCGGGTGCGCCGCCTCCCAGGCCTCGAGCTCGGTCTCCTTCGAGAGCAGGTAGCCGAGCTCGTCCGTACCCGCGAGCATCATCCGCTTCGCGAACGGGTCGATCTCGAACTCGATCGTCGAGCCGTCCGGCAGCAGGATGCCGCCCTCGGCGAGATCGACCGTCAGGCTCGCGTCGGGATCAGCCTGCACGAGGGCGACCAGACGGGCGTGCGTCTCGGCATCGACCGCGATCGGCAGGACGCCGTTCTTGAGGCTGTTGCTGCGGAAGATGTCCGCATACGACGTCGAGATGATGGCCCGCACGCCCCACGCCGCGAGCGCCCACGGCGCGTGCTCCCGTGACGACCCGGCCCCGAAGTTGTCGCCGACCAGCAGGATCTGGCGCCCGGCCATGCTCGGCTGGTCGAGGATGAACGGCGGGTCCTTGAGCGAGCCGTCCTCGTTGAAGCGCCAGTCCCGGAAGAGCGCATCAGCGAGGCCGGCCTTGTCGGTCATTTTCAGGAACCGGGCCGGCACGATCTGATCGGTGTCCACGTTCTCGGCCGCGATCGGCACCACGCGGCTGGTGAACATCGTGAACGGCTCGCCCACGTCAGCGCCCGCCGATCGCCGCGAGCGTCTCGATGCCCGCGAGGCGGCGCGGATCGCTCACCACGCCGTTGATGGCGCTCGCGGCCGCGGTGAGCGGCGAGGCCAGGAACGTCCGCCCGCCCTTGCCCTGGCGACCCTCGAAGTTGCGATTGCTGGTGCTGACCGCGTACTGGCCCGGCCGCAGCTGGTCCCCGTTCATCGCGATGCACATCGAGCAGCCGGCCTCGCGCCACTCGCCGCCGGCCGCCTTGAAGATCTCGGAGAGGCCCTCGGCCTCGGCCTCGCGCTTCACCTCGTCGCTGCCCGGGACGACCATGAGCCGGACGCCGTCGGCGATGTGCCGGCCCTTGAGGGCGGCCGCGGCGAGGCGCAGGTCGCTGATCCGGCCGTTGGTGCAGCTCCCGACAAAGACCACGTCGACCTTCTGGCCGAGGATCGCCTGGCCGGGCTGCAGGTCCATGTACTCGAGCGCGTGCTCGAGGGCCCGCCGCTGCGCAGGGTCGGACTGCCCCTCGGGCGAGGGCACGTTGCCGGTGATCGGGATCCCCATGCCCGGGTTCGTGCCGTAGGTGACCATCGGCTCGAGGGTGTCCGCATCGATCGTGATCGACTTGTCGAAGGCGGCGCCGTCGTCGGTCGGAAGCGATCGCCAGCGCGCGACCGCCGCCTCCCAATCCGCTCCCGCAGGCGCGTGCGGACGACCGGCGAGATACTCGAAGGTCGTGTCGTCCGGCGCGATCAGCCCGGCGCGAGCGCCGCCCTCGATGCTCATGTTGCAGATCGTCATCCGCTGGTCCATGGTCAGCGCCGCGATGGCGTCGCCGCGGTACTCGAAGACGTGTCCGGTCCCGCCGCCGATCCCGATCCGCGAGATCAGGTTCAGGATGATGTCCTTGGCGCTGACACCGGGGGCGAGCCGGCCGTCGACGCGGACCTCGTAGGTCTTCGGATCGCGCTGGAGCAGCGTCTGCGTGGCGAGGACCATCTCGACCTCGCTGGTCCCGATCCCGAACGCGAGCGCCCCGAACGCGCCGTGCGTGCTCGTGTGCGAGTCCCCGCAGACAATCGTCATGCCGGGCTGGGTGAGCCCCAGCTGCGGGCCGATGACGTGCACGATCCCCTGGCTCGGTGAGCCGATCCCGTGCAGCGGGATGCCGAACTCGTCGCAGTTGGTCTCCAGCTGGCGGACCTGCGCCGCGGCCATCTCGTCGAGGATCGGCAGGTCCCGCGGCGTGGTCGGGATCGAGTGATCGGCGGTCGCGACGGTCTGGCCGGGACGGCGTACCCCGAGCCCGCGTGCACGGAGCCCGGAGAACGCCTGGGGACTCGTCACCTCGTGGATGAGGTGCAGGTCGACGGCGAGGACCGCGGGTGCGCCGGGGTCCTGCGAGACGACGTGGTCGTCCCAGATCTTCGAGACGATGGTGCGCGGCTGGGTCATGGGGCGTGGCTCGCGTGCGATCGGGTCCGATGGGGGCAAGAGCGTACCAGAGGCGTTCGTCCGGGCCCGCTCGGGCGGAGGCCGCTCAGGCCGTGACCTGCTCGTTGAGCGGACCGCTCACGCCCTCGAACAGGATCCCTTCGATCGCCTCGGCCGACGCGGGGCGCCCGAAGAGGTAGCCCTGTCCCAGCTCGCAGCCGAGACGCCGCAGCATGCGGAACTGCTCGTCGGTCTCGATCCCCTCGGCGACGACCGTCAGGCCGAGCGAGCGGCCGAGCGCCAGGATGGCCTTGGCGAATGCCCAGGCCTCGCGCTCGTCGGCGTCGCCCGGGATGAGCTCTCGGGCGATCTTGAGGATGTCCACCGGGAAGCGACGCAGGTACGCGAGTGACGAGTAGCCCGTCCCGAAGTCGTCCATCGCGATCCGCACGCCGAGCTCGCGCATCAGGTCGAGCGTGACGATCGTGGCCTGCGTATCGCGGAACATCGCGGTCTCGGTCATCTCGAAGGTCAGGTCGTGAGGATCGATGCCCAATTCACCGATATCGGCGGTGACCTCCTCGATGAAGCCGGGATGCTGGAGCTGGAGCGGCGACAGGTTCACGCTGAGGCTCAGGTTCTCGAGGCCGGGCCGGCGGTGCCACTCGACCACCTGGCGCGTGGCGGTCCGCAGGACCGTGCGGCCGAGCGCGACGATCTTGCCGTTCTCCTCGGCGAGGCGGATGAAGTCCGCCGGGTCGACGAGGCCGCGCGTGGGATGGCGCCACCGGACGAGCGCCTCGACGCCGACGACGCTGCCCGTCGTCAGCTCGACGATAGGCTGGTAGAAGACCGCGAGGTCGCCCCGGTTCATGCTCCGCCCCAGGTCCGAGTTGAGCTCGTGACGCTCCACGATCGAGCGGTGCATCTTCGGGTCGAAGACCTCGGCACGGCGCTTGCCGTCGCTCTTGGCGCGGTACATCGCGACGTCGGCGTCACGGAGCAGCTCGTCCACGAGCTCGCCGCCGCGCGCGACGCTGATCCCGACGCTGCAGCCGACGATGACGTCCGTGCCCGCGACCGGGAACGGCAGGTCCAGCGCGACGATGATCCGCTCGCTCATCGTCATGGCGTCCTCGACGCTCGAGCCGATCTGCGGCAGCACGGCGAACTCGTCGCCCCCGAAGCGCGCGAGCAGGTCCCCGTCGCGCAGCTCGGCCCCGATGCGCTCGGCGACGTCGATGAGGAGCAGGTCGCCCGCAGGGTGGCCGAACGTGTCGTTGACGACTTTGAAGTCATCGAGGTCGAGGAAGACGATGCACGGCGGGGCGGCCGGATCGCGCGGCCCGGCCAGGCGCCGCTCGATCTCCTCGACGAAGAGGGCGCGGTTGCCGAGACCCGTCAGCGAGTCGTGATAGGCCTGGTGGCGGAGCTGCTCCTTGAGCCGGGACAGCTCGTGCAGCGACTGCTCCAGCTGGCCGTTCTCGAGCGCGACCGCCGCCTGGTTGGCCACCGTCTCGAGGAGACGGAGGTCGTCCGCCTCGAACCGGCTGCCCTCGCCGAGGCGGTTGATGATCGTGATCGCCCCGAAGACGCCGCGCTCGCCCACGAGCGGGCCGACCATCGCCTCCTGGATCGACTCCGGGCGATCGGTCCACGCGGCGGTCAGGGTCGCGTGGAAGGCCCCGCGCTCGCGGAGGACCCGCTGCCGCAGCGAGTCGGCGAGCGGGACGTTCTGCGGCGTCATGGTCTCGGGGCCGCCCTCGCCGCCGGCGGTCGAGCGGACGGCGCCCTCGGCATTCGGGTCGGGGAAGAGGATGATCTCGGCACGCTCCGCCCGGAACATCTTGCGGGCGTGGTCGAGGAGCGCCGAGATCGCCGAGTCGAGCTCCGGCTCGTAGTGGAGCAGGCGGCTGGACTCGTAGAGGAGCTCGAGTCGCTCGTGCTTCTCCCGCTCGCCGATGTACGCCCGGTAGGCGAGGAAGACGATCGCGGTGGGGACCGCGAGGAGCAGGGCCGCTCGTGCGTCCTTCTGGACGACGATGATCGCGAGCAGGGCGAGGCTCGTGTTCGCCATCGCGACCATGCTGCTGAACCGCAGCATCTCGGGGAGCTTCGTGAACTGCGGCGCGCCCCCGGACAGCGAGATGACGGTTGCCACCAGCACCGCTCCGAGCGCCGCCGTCGCACCGCTGGATGCGAACGCGGCCACCCACTGGCGGGGCGCGTCCGTACCCGTGCTCGCGATGGCATGGAAGACGGCGAGGCCGACGATCGCGCAGATCCAGACCTGGGCGATGTTGTAGGCGCGCTTGACCCCGGACTGGTTCCGGTCGAGCAGGAGCGCTGCGCCGGCGCCGACGACGTACGCGACGACGTAGTCGCTCGGGGCCAGGACGAACAGGCCGAGGACGCCGGGCAGCTCGCTCAGGGAGAACGAGTGCCGCTCGCGCAGGAAGTGGACGACGACGACGTTCGTCTCGCCCAGGTAGAACCCGATCGCGACCAGCGGCCAGGGGATGAGGAACGCACCCGCCACCGGCGGCATGTCGCGCACGATCGTGAGGTAGGCGAGCGCACCGAGGGCGACCAGGAAGACGATGAACAGGCGCACCCGTACGGCCGCATCGAGGTAGGGCAGCCGGAATCGGGTCGCGATCATCCGTGGATGTCGGACGGGCGGGTTGGCGTCAGGCGTGGGGGTCGGCGATCGGGTCGTTCGGGGCATGCAAGCTCGTCGACTGGGGCGTCCCTAGGGTGCCAGTGTCGCCCGGGGCGTCCGACCCCGGCGCTCACCCGATAGTCCTACGCACGAATCGAAAAGAGCGGCCCGGAGGGCCGCTCTCGTCAGGACCACCGACGCAAGGTCGGAAGGATCCGCTTGCTCAGCGCCAGCGATGACCGGATTCAGGTCCGGGTCGGCCGGTGTCGGACGGTCGAGTGACGATGGCGACGAACAGCGTGTTCATCACCAGTACCACTTGATGCCCGCGCCGAGTGACAGGGCCATCGTCGCCAGAAGCGACACGGCCATGGTGAAGCGCGCCAGGTTCGCCTTCACGGCTGTACCTCATGGTATTGACCATGCGATCTTGATCGGCAGCTGGGCGGTCTCCTTGCGGAGATCCCTGGCTTTGCGTCCCCGTCTCGCGACGGGTTTGCCCTGGACGATGTGCGATCGAGGGAACGGCCTTCGTTCCGTGCTGGAAGCGTCGCCGGACCATCGCCAGGTCACCATGACGGAGAGGTACTAACAGCCATCTCCGTGAGGGTCATTGCCCGGGTGCACCGGCGGTTTCGGGAAGGGTCTTGACGGGAGCCGCGTCGATCCGGGGACCGCGCCCGTGCATGCCCGCCACGATGGCGACGGCCACCCCGACCCCGATCAGGACGTCGCCGATGCTGAACACGTTCGCGACCGGCAGCCACGTGGGCATCGCAAAGATGTCCGTGAGCGGCGCGAGCTGGACGTTGTCGAGCAGGGCACTGTTGGAGTAGCCGCTGCCATGGGCTCGCCCCATCGCTTCCATGGCCCCTCGACTGACCGGCATGTACCCGCCGTTGGCGATCATCGCGAGCAGATTGGCGGCGCCCCCGAGCAACACCGCTGGGAGGCCCGGGATCGCGAGGTTCCGGGCGACCGCGACGAGCACCGCGGCATTGGTGCCCATGTATACGACCGGCGCCGCGGCGCCCAGGGTGTCACCGAGGGGCGAGGAGAAGAGCAGGAGCTGGAGGGCCATGCCGCCCATGACGAGCGCGCCCCAGCGGAATCGGAGCTGCCCGAGCCCGGCCGGTGCGCCGCCGCTCAAGACCCCGATGACGAGGCCGAGCAGGACCCCATACAGGATGAACATGCACCAAGCGTGCCCGGACCGTCGTCGGCCGGCGGCGACCCGTTCGTCCTATCAGCACCGGTACGACGGTGTTCGTCCGGGCGCGAGCCATCCGGGCTATAACCACCCTCTCGGACCTTGGGAGAGGACCATCCGCGACGATCCGGCCGCCCCTGACGCGTTCCTTGGCGAATCGACGAACCTGCGACTGGTTCGACTTCGCCTGTTCCTCGCGCTCGTCACGATGTTCGCGATCCCGATCATCATCGCTGCGCCGTTCATCTACGGCCTGACGTCGCGATCGGGGACCTCCCTTGTCGTCCCGACCGTCGGGCTGATCTCGATGGCCCTGGTCCTGGGGGCGCTCACCGTGTGGCTGGCGCGTCGCGTCCTCGAGCCGGCCGAACGGCTCGAGGAGGGCCGGCGCATCCTCGAGGACGCCTACGACCGGGCCCGCGCGGAGGCGCTCCGGGACACGCTGACCGGCCTCGGCAACCACCGGGCGTTCCAGGAGGAGATGGAGCGGCAGTGGTCGATCGTGGCGCGCACGGGCCGCTCGATGGCCCTCGCGATCCTCGACCTCGACGACTTCAAGCGCATCAACGACTCGAGTGGACACGCCGCCGGCGACCTTGTCCTGCGCCAGGCCGCCACGACGATCGCCGCCTACATCCGCCGGTCCGACCGGGCGTTCCGCATCGGCGGCGACGAGTTCGCCCTCATCCTCTCCGACACCGACACCGACGGCGCGCAGGTCCTGGTCCGCCGGCTCCTGGCCGCCTGCCTCGATGGCGAGCAGGGTCGCGGCGCGGCCCACACGGTCTCGTTCTCGGCCGGGATCAGCTCGGGTCCGGTCGGGTCGGGACCCGGGACGGCCCGCGACCGCGAGACGCTCTTCCACCAAGCCGACAGCGCCCTGTTCTGGAGCAAGCGCCACGGCCGGACCTGCGTGACGATCTACGACCCTGCCCGCCACGTGGCCGCCGTCTCCGAGCGCCCTGCGGCGGAGCTCTCGGCGGCCGTGGCCCAGGTCGCGGCGACCGGTGCGATCCGGGCCGTCTTCCAGCCGATCTTCGACCTGACCACGGGCGCGCCGCGCGGCTACGAGGGCCTGGTCCGGCCGTTGCCCGACAGCGGCTTCGCGGACGCCGGCTCGCTGTTCGAGGCCGCCGAGGCGAGCGGACGGACGAGCGAGCTGGACATCGCGTGCCTCAACACGGTCATGGAGACGGCAGCGCGACTGCGGCTGCCCGGGTCGCTCACGGTCAACCTCTCCCCGCGGACGCTCGAACGCGACGACTTCAGCGTCCACGCCCTGCTGCGGATGATCGTCCGCCACGGTCTCGATCCGCGACTCATCGTCGTCGAGCTCACCGAGCGCGAGGCCGTCGAGGACGTCGAGCGACTGCGCCGGGCCTGCGAGGCCTGCCGCGTGGCCGGGATCCGCCTCGCGGCCGACGACGTCGGCGCCGGGAACGCGGGCCTGCGGCTCCTGAGCCAGCTCCGCTTCGACATCGTGAAGATCGACCTATCGCTCGTCCAGGGCGGCGCGGTGCGCGAATCGTCGCTGGAGATCGTCAAGACCCTGCGCGACCTCGCGGACCGCTGGGGCGCGCTGGTCATCGCCGAGGGCATCGAGACCCCGTCCCAGCTCGAGGTCGTCCGCTCGCTCGGGATCGAGGCCGGACAGGGCTACCTCCTGGGCCGCCCGACCGATCGACCCTCGACCGAGCCGATCGACCTGCCGGGTCTCGTGAAGGGCGCCGATTGGCTCATCGAACGTTTGCGGACGATGCCGACGTGATTCGTACGGGTTGCGCGATGCGGGTCCGCCTCGTAGACTGCGCCACACGTCGTCCGGGCTGCGGGCGATGAAGCGTCACCGGGAGACCAGCTTGGGTCGTTTCGATCGGCAGGATCGTCGACGCGTTGCCATCGTCGCCACGAACGATGGTCGTCGCATCCACGTGCCCATCGAGCCGGCCGGCCTCCTCGACGTATCCCTCCTCGACTTGCTTCGCTCGCTTCCGGGCCTTGATGGGCTTCTCGCCCTTATTACCGGCTCCCGGCGGGACCGAGGAACGCGGAGGTAACGAGCGCTCGCAGCGCCTGAACCACTGAGTACCGAAGGGACCCTCGCCGGGAGCGAGGGTCTTTCTGTTTGTCCGGACCGTGCCGTGACGAGGAAGGGACCTGACCGATGACGATCGCAAAGAGCCAACCGCCCAGACCGCCAGGTCAGGGGACGACCGCGCGCGCGACCACCACGGCCGCACGGCGTAGTCACGTCCCGGGCGACGGCTCGCCGGAGGCGGCGGCGGTCGAGCGTGCTCGCAAGGCGATGCTCCATGACGGTCGCGACCTCAAGCGCACGCGCATCGGCGCCGACGTCCTGTGCGAGGCCCTCCTCCGCCAGGGCGTCGACGTCATCTTCAGCTACCCGGGCGGCGTGATCCTGCCGCTCTACGACGTCCTCGGCGACTACCCCGAGCTCCGGCACGTCCTCGTCCGCCACGAGCAGGGCGGCGCCCACGCCGCCGACGGCTACGCGCGGGTCACCGGCCGCGTCGGCGTCTGCCTGGGGACCTCGGGACCCGGCGCGACCAACCTCGTGACCGGGATCGGCACCGCCCTCCTGGACTCCGTGCCGATGGTCGCGATCACCGGCAACGTGCCCGGCGCCCTGATCGGCAAGGACGCGTTCCAGGAGATCGACATCAACGAAATCACGCTGCCGATGACCAAGCACAACTACCTGGTCCGCGACGCCGACGAGCTGCCGCGGGTCATCGCCGAGGCGTTCCACATCGCCCGGACCGGGCGGCCCGGACCCGTCCACATCGACATCACCAAGGACGCCCTCCAGCAGGAGACGCGGGCCGAGCACCCGACCGAGGACGAGGTCGTCGCAGGGCTGCCGGGCTTCCGCCCCAACATCGAGGGACACCCCCGCCAGCTCAAGCTCGCCGCCGCGGAGATCGCGAACGCGAAGCGCCCGGTCATCCTCGCCGGCCACGGTGTCCTCCACGCCGAGGCGTGGGACGAGCTGCGGGCCTTCGCGGAGAGGACCCAGATCCCCGTCGCGTGGACGCTGCTCGGCATCGGGGCGATGGACGAGACCCATCCGCTCGCCTACGGCTACATGGGCATGCACGGCTGGAAGCACGTCAACCGCGCGATCCAGACCGCGGACCTGCTCATCGCGATCGGCATGCGCTTCGACGACCGGGTGACCGGCAACGTCCGGACCTACGCGCCGTACGCGCGGATCATCCACGCCGACATCGACCCGGCCGAGATCGGCAAGAACGTGGCCGTCGAGGTGCCGATCGTCGGCGACGCGAAGCTGGTGCTGGCCGGGCTGATCAAGCTGGTCGACGAGGTGCCCGCGGGATCGCGCCAGGACTACCTCGACCAGCTGGCCGACTGGAAGACCGACTCGGTCGCCTCGTCGTGGCACGGTTCGGGCGCCTGGCGCGACGGTCTGCTGTCCGCGGACTACGTCGTCGAGCGGATCGGCGAGCTGTCCGGCCACGACGCGACCTACGTGGCCGACGTCGGCCAGAACCAGATGTGGCTGGCCCGCTACACCGGGTTCCGCCATCCGAACAGCCACGTAAGCTCCGGCGGCCTGGGCACGATGGGCTTCAGCGTCCCGGCCGCGATGGGCGCCGCGCTCGGACGACCCGACCGCGAGACCTGGGCGATCACCGGCGACGGCGGGTTCCAGATGACCTCGCAGGAGCTGATGACCCTCGCCGCGGACCACATCCCGGTGAAGATCGCGCTGCTCGACAATAAGAAGCTCGGGATGATCCGGCAATGGCAGGAGATCATCTACGCGGGCAACTACCACTCTGCGAACCTGCCCGGGCCGGACTTCGCGAAGCTCGCCGACGCGTACGGCATCCCGGCCTTCCGGGCGCGGACGCCCGACGAGGTCGACGCGGCGATCAAGGGCGCCCAGGCGGTCGACGGTCCGGCGCTCATCTGGTTCGAGATCGCCGAGGAGCAGAACGTCTTCCCGATGATGCCCGCCGGCAAGGGACTCTCCGACCTCATCGAGAAGTGGGGCGGGGCCGACGAATGACGGCCAACCCCAATTCGAACGGGCAACTGCCGGGCACCGAGGCACCGGCCGGCGGTCCCGCCCACAGCGCCCCGCCGCCACCGCGCGCGTTGCCGGGCGGCGGCGAGCACCGTCGGCACGTGCTGATCGCGATCGTGCTGGACAAGCCGGGCGTGCTGAACCGGGTGTCGAGCCTGATGCGTGCCCGCAACTTCAACATCAATTCGCTGGCGGTCAGCCACACCGACCGGCCCGACACGAGCCGGATGACGATCACCCTGCACGGCGACGACGTGGCGGTCGAGCAGGCCGCGAAGCAGCTCTACCGGCTGATCGATGTGCTGAAGGTCCAGGACGTCACCTCCGAGCCGACGGTCGAACACGAACTCGCGCTCGTGAAGGTCCGCTCGACCGATTCCAACCGGGCCGAGATCCTGCGCCTCGTCGAGCTGTCCCGCGGGCGGGTCGTGGACCTGTCCGACGGGTCGGTGGTCGTCGAGGTGACCGGCACGGAGACCGAGATCGACACGTTCGTGGCGCTCGTTCGAACCTACGGCATCAAGGAATTGGTCCGCACCGGCGCCGTCGTCATGGCCCGGGGATCCGGATCCATCGAATCCTCGGGGCGATGGGGTCGCGGAGATCCCCCTCGCGCCTCGGAGAGCGACACCCAGCACCCCGTCGAGGGTGGCAGCACACCTGTGGAGGCAGACAGATCGTGACCGCCAAGATGTACTACGACAACGACGCCGACCCGGCCGCGCTGGCCGGGCAGACGGTCGCCATCGTGGGGTATGGCAGCCAGGGGCATGCCCACGCGCTGAACCTCCACGAGTCGGGGGTCGATGTCGTCGTCGGGCTCGCGCCGGGCTCCAAGAGCCGGGCCATCGCCGCGGACGCTGGCCTGCGGGTCATGGACGTCGCGGAGGCGGTCAAGGCCGCGGACGTCGTCATGATCCTCGTCCCGGACACCGCGCAGAAGGCCGTGTACGACGCCGAGATCGCCCCGAACCTGCGGGCCGGGCACCTCCTGATGTTCGCGCACGGCTTCAACATCCACTTCGGCCGGATCGACCCGCCGGGGATCGTCGATGTCGGGATGGTCGCGCCGAAGGGCCCGGGCCATCTGCTGCGCAGCGTCTACCAGGCCGGCGGCGGCGTCCCGTCGCTGTTCGCGGTCCATCGCGACCAGTCCGGCACGGGGCGCGATCGGACGCTCGCGTACGCCCGGGCGCTCGGCTCCACGCGGGCCGGCGTCCTCGAGACGACGTTCGCGGAGGAGACCGAGACCGACCTGTTCGGGGAGCAGTCGGTCCTGTGCGGCGGCACCGCCTCGCTCGTGAAGATGGCGTTCGAGACCCTCGTCGAGGCCGGGTACCAGCCGGAGCTGGCGTACTTCGAGACGATGCATGAGCTCAAGCTCATCGTCGACCTCATGTATCGCGGCGGGCTCAACTTCATGCGCTTCAGCGTCAGCGACACGGCCGAGTACGGCGACTACGTGAGCGGCCCGCGGATCATCGACGGGCACGTCCGCGAGACGATGCAGCAGGTGCTCAAGGAGATCCAGGACGGGACGTTCGCCAAGCGCTGGATCGAGGAGAGCGACAGCGGACGGGCCGAGTTCGACCGCCTCCGTTCCGCGGACCACGACCACCTCATCGAGCGCGTCGGGGCGCGGCTTCGCGGCCAGATGCCGTTCCTCAACCCGGTCGAGGTCCAGGCCGGCCAGGCCCAGGCCGCCGCCACGACGCCGGGTGCGTCTCGATGAGCGCCTCAGTACCCCGGCCCGACGGCCCGTTCGTGGCCGCGGGGAGCGTCCGCATCTTCGACACCACTCTGCGCGACGGGGAGCAGGCGCCCGGCGCCGGGTTGACCGCGGCCGAGAAGCTCGAGGTCGCGCGCCAGTTGGTCCGCCTCAAGGTCGACGTCATCGAGGCCGGCTTCCCGGCCGCCTCCCCGGGCGACTTCGAGGCGGTCCGGCGGATCGCCCTCGAGACGAGGGGCGGGATCGCGGTCGCGGCGCTCGCCCGGTGCAAGGACGGCGATCCGCAGCGGGCGATCGAGGCCATCAAGGTCGCCGAGCGGCCCCACCTCCACGTCTTCATCGCCACCAGCGACATCCACCTCAAGCACAAGCTGCGCATCGACCGTGAGACCGCGCTCAAGGAAGCCGTGCGCTGGGTCCGCTACGGGCGCGAGCAGCTGGGCCGCGATGCGGAGATCGAGTTCAGCGCCGAGGACGCCTCGCGCACCGACATCGAGTACCTGTTGCAGGTCTACGAGGCGGTCGTCGAGGCGGGCGCGTCCACGGTCAATATCCCGGACACGGTCGGGTACGCGATCCCTGCGGAGTTCGGCCTCCTGACGAAGCGCGTCGTCGACCTGGTCGGGGACCAGGCGACGGTCAGCGTCCACTGCCACAACGACCTGGGGCTCGCGACGGCCAACACGCTCGCCGCGGTCCAGGCCGGGGCGCGCCAGGTGGAGGTCACGATCAACGGCCTCGGGGAGCGCGCCGGCAACGCGTCGCTCGAGGAGGTCGTGATGGCCCTCCGGACCCGCCCGACCCAGTTCGAGCAGGGTGCTTCCGGGGTCGCGACCGAGCAGATCACCGCCGCCAGCCGCCTCGTCAGCTACCTCACGGGGTTCGCGGTCCAGCCGAACAAGGCGATCGTCGGCGGGAACGCCTTCGCGCACGAGTCCGGCATCCACCAGGACGGCGTCATCAAGAACCCGCTGACCTACGAGATCATGACCCCGCAGTCGGTCGGGCTCACCGGCAGCCAGCTGACGATCGGCAAGCTGTCGGGACGGCGCGGCCTGCAGGGCAAGATGAAGGAGCTCGGCTATGAGATCGAGGGCGAGCCCCTCGACGAGCTCTACCGACAGGCCGTCGCCCTCGCCGACGCGAAGAAGGAAGTCACCGACGCCGACCTGATGGCGCTCATGGAGCAGCGCGCAGCCGAGGTGCCGGCATCGGTGACGCTCGTCGGCTGGAGCGTGACCTCGTCCCATGGCGGCAACGCCACAGGCTCGATCTCGCTCACCGTCGACGGCCAGGAGCGATCATCCGAGGCGACCGGGAACGGGCCGGTCGACGCGCTCTTCGATGCCGTCGACCAGGCGCTCCAGCCGGTCCTCGGCTGGCACCCGACGCTCGCCGAGTACGAGATCAAGGCCGTGTCCGCCGGCGAGGACGCACAGGGCCAGGTCCTGGTCCGCTGCCGGCGCTCGTCGGACGAGGGTCCCGGAGCGCTCATCGTCTCCGGCCACGGGTTATCGACCAACATCATCGAGGCGTCGCTCGACGCCTACCTCGTGGCGGTCAACAAGCTGCACGGCGCGGAGATCAACGGTGTCGCGGTGGCGTTCGTCGCCCCGCGCTCCGAGGAAGGGCTTCCATGACGACGTACCGCATCGCGACCATCGCCGGGGACGGGGTCGGGCCGGAAGTCATCGCGGCCGCCCGACGCGTCGTCGATGCGGCCGGTGGGGCATTCGGGTTCGACATCGACTGGTCGGAGTTCCTCGTGGGCGGCGCTGCGATCGACACGTACGGGGTCGCCATCCGACCCGAGGACGTCACCGCCTGCGGCGAGGCCGATGCGATCCTCCTCGGCGCAGTCGGGGGGCCGAAGTGGTCCGATCCGAAGGCGCCCGTCCGGCCGGAGCAGGCGCTGTTCGCGCTGCGCGGCGGGCTGGGCCTGTACGCCAACCTGCGGCCGATCAGCATCCACCCGGCGCTGTCCGCGGCCTCGCCCCTTCGGCCGGAGCTGCTGGCCGGCGTCGACATGATGATCGTCCGCGAGCTGACCGGCGGCATCTACTTCGGCGAGCGGCGCGAGACCTCCGGGGCGGCAGGCGCCCGGTCGGCGCTCGACACGCTCCCGTACTCCGAGGCGGAGGTGGGGCGGATCGTCCGGCTCGCCTTCGAGCTCGCCCGGAACCGCCGCAAGCACGTGACGTCGGTCGACAAAGCCAACGTCCTCGCCACGTCGCGGCTCTGGCGGACGGTGACCGAGGAGGTCGCCCGCGACTATCCGGACGTCACCGTGGTCCACCAGCTCGTCGACTCGTGCGCGATGCTCCTGGTCCGCCGACCGGCCGACTTCGACGTCATCGTCACCGAGAACCTCTTCGGCGACATCCTCTCCGACGAGGCGGCCGTGCTGGCGGGCTCGCTCGGGATGCTGCCGTCGGCCTCGCTGGGTGAGCGCCGGACGGCGCACGGCACGTTCGGGCTGTACGAGCCCATCCACGGGTCTGCTCCGGACATCGCCGGCCAGGACCTGGCCAACCCGATCGGCACGATCCTCTCGGCGGCGATGCTGCTGCGCATGTCGCTGGGACGCGAGGACGCAGCGGCGGCGATCGAGTCGGCCGTCAGCCGCGCCCTCGACGAGGGCTGGCGGACGGGCGACCTCGCGGACCGCAATGACCCGGAGGACGGCCTGGTCGTCGTCGGGACCACCGCGTTCGCGACCGCGGTCATCGAGTCGTTGGCCGAACGGGCCGAGGTGCCGGCGTGAGCGAGGCGCCGGTCGTCCTCTACGACACCACGCTGCGCGACGGCACCCAGGGCGAGAACATCACGCTCTCGCTCGCCGACAAGCTGCGGGTCGCGCGGATGCTCGACGAGTTCGGGATGCCGTTCATCGAGGGCGGCTGGCCAGGCTCGAACCCGAAGGACATCGAGTTCTTCGCGGCGGCGCGCTCGATGCGCTGGGAGCGCGCGAAGCTGGCGGCCTTCGGGTCCACGCGCCATCGCGCCAACAAGCCCGGCGACGACCCGAACCTGCGCGAGCTGGTGGCCGCCGAGACGCCGGTCGTCACGATCTTCGGCAAGTCGTGGCTGCTCCATGTCGTCGAGGTGCTGGGCGCCACTCCTGCGGAGAACCTGGACATGATCGCGGACTCCGTGGCGTTCGTGGCCGAGCGCGGCCGCGAGGCGATCTACGACGCGGAGCACTTCTTCGACGGCTACAAGGACGACCGCGACTACGCGCTCTCGACGTTGCGTGCCGCCCGCCAGGCCGGCTCGCGGACGCTGGTCCTGTGCGACACCAACGGCGGCACCATGACCGACGAGCTGGTCCGGATCGTGACCGACGTCAAGACGAGCCTCGAGGCGGATCCCGATGCCCCCGAAGTCACCTGGGGCATCCACACTCACAACGACGCGGAGCTCGCGGTCGCCAACTCGATGGCCGCGGTGGCCGCCGGCGTCCGCCACGTCCAGGCGACCATCAACGGCTACGGCGAGCGTTGCGGCAACGCGAACATGGTCAGCATCCTGGCCAATCTCGCGCTCAAGACGCCGCACGTCCTGGTGCCTGCCGACGGCGGCTCGCTGGTGGGGCTGACCGACCTCTCGCGGTCGGTCGCCGAGATCGCCAACGTCAACCCGTCCGACTACCAGCCGTACGTCGGGCGCTCGGCATTCGCCCACAAGGGCGGCGTCCATGGCGCCGCGGTGGCCAAGGTCGAGCGGAGCTACCAGCACGTCGACCCGTCGTCGGTCGGCAACATCGGCCGGCTGGTCGTGTCCGAGCTGGGCGGTCGGGCGAACACCTCGATCCGGGCCCAGCAGCTGGGTCACGAGCTCGAAGGGGTCGTCGACCCGCGCGTGCTCTCGACCCTCATCAAGCAGCTCGAGTCCGAGGGGCTCGCGTTCGAGGGCGCCGAGGCGTCGTTCGAGCTGCTGATCCGGCGCCACGCGACCGACTACGCGGCGCCGTTCAAGGTGCTCGACTACACCTGCCTCGTCGAGCAGCGCGACGGTCGCGAGCTGCTGGCCGAGGCGACCGTCAAGGTCCAGGTGGACGGCGAGATCCTGCACACCGCGGCCGAGGGGAACGGGCCGGTCAACGCGCTCGACGCCGCCCTGCGCAAGGCACTCAGCGCGTTCTACCCGAACATCGACGACGTCCATCTCGTCGACTACAAGGTGCGCATCCTCGATGGCGGCGCGGCGACCGCCGCCAGGACGCGCGTGGTCATCGACTCGGCCGACGGCGCGCGCACCTGGTCCACCATGGGCAGCGACACGAACATCATCGCGGCCTCGGCGCAGGCGCTGGCCGACTCGCTCGAATACGCCATCTGGAAGTCCGGCGGCGAGCTGCGCCGCCGCGACGAGCGCCACTTCACGACCGCCCGGACCATCGACGACGAGACCGGCTTGACCGCCAAGGCCGAGCCCGCCCACGGCACCAGCGCGACGCCTCGGAGGTAGCCCCGGATGACCCCATCCACCACCCCGCCCATCGATTCGACGATCCACCTCACCCGCTGGACCGTCACCTCGGGCAGCAACTCGCGCAGCCGTGGCGCGGTGCTGATCACGTCGGGCGACCATCAATGGCGCGCGTCGGCCGAGGGCAACGGTGCGATCGATGCGCTCTACCAGGCCGTGGACAACGCCCTCGCCGAGATCCTGACCGGCCACCCGCGGCTGCTCGCGTATGACATCCATGCGTTGGGGGAGGGGACCGACACGATGGGCGTCGTGACGGTCCGGGTGGCACCGCCCGACGTCTCCGGCGCCCGCGGGACCGGCGAGTACTCGGGCGAGGCCAAGAGCACGAACATCATCGCGGCGTCGGTCGAGGCGTACCTCGCGGCGCTCAACGCGATGCTCGCCGAGACCCAGTGGGAGGGCGCCCCGGAGGCGGCCGTGGCCACCGGCACGCGCGCGCGCAAGCGCACGCCGGTCCCCGCCGGCGAGGCCCGTGCCCGTCGTGCGGAGCTCGACGAGGACGCCGGCACGATCGACACGACCGACTGGTTCAACCAGTAGCGGCCTGGCTGCGCGGCGTGTGCTGTCGCCGGCTCAGTTGCAGTCGATGACGCCCCATTCCTCGGCGGCTCTGGGCCACCGCTCGATCACGTCGCCGCGTTTGACGTAGAGCGCCTGCGCGAATTCGCCCGCGCTGATCCAGAGCCCGATGTTGCCGTTCGTCCAGCCCGTGTAGGCGGCGTCATCGGGTAGCGTCGCGTTGGCCTCGAATGGCGCGATCACCCATCCCGCCTCGAGGAACTCCCCGGCCGGATCGCGCACGAACTCATGGCGCACAAGCGGGTCGAGGCGCAGTCCCAGCGGATGGCCGATCGTCAGGATCGCCGCGTGGCCGACGTTGCATGGGTAGCGGGTGGAGAGTTCCAGCTGCAACGCGCTGATCTCTCGACCGTCGCCGTCCGCGTCGCACCATGTCCGATGGCCATCGACGGCGCCCTCGTCGAACGGCTTGGTGCCGCGATCGCGTTCGAAGTCCGGGCACGGAGCGCCTGGTGGCACGGGCTTTGGGAGCTCCGCGAACTGCGCGTTCTCGGCAGAGATCGCACCCACCGCATCGGCGCGCCACTGGTGGCCGTCGAACGCGAAGTCGATGTGGAGCCCCACTCGTTCATCGGATCGCGTCGCCGTCCTCGCCCCTGACCGGAGGTCGGTCACCGTGGCGCCAGCCGCGATGTCGAAGATCGCATCGACAGGATCGGTCGGCGGCCTCGAGCGCAGGTCGTAGGTGCCCTCGAACGCCACGCGCAGGAGGATGTCCGCCTCGATGGTCAGGTCGCCATCCATGACCTGCCGCAACTTCCGGTCCGTGACCAGCGCCGTCCGCAAGCCGCGCTCGGTGAACCAGCGGCATGGGTCGACGGCGCCTGCCCCGGCGTAGATCTGCGCCAGCCCGTCGAGGAACTCCGCGGTCATCAGCTCGGACTCCCCGCGGAGGAAGTATTCCTCGGCGAATTCCGGTCCCAGGGAGGCTGCCGCATCGAACGCGAAGTCGGGACACCGAGGTCCGGGCGTGGCGACCGCCAACGAGGGCGCCGCCGCGGTGTCGCCGGCTGTCGGCGTCGGCACGGTCGCGTCGGCGCAACCGACGATGACCATGGCCACGACGAGCGCGAGGGCCGCGCCCACGCAGCCCCGCCTTCGATGCATAGAGGTCGTTCGATCCGGTCGCATGCGCCTCTCCCTGATCGACGGTACACGGTGGGCGTGACGGCGCCGTTCCCGTCCTCGGACGCTGGACCGATCGGCCATGTGTCACGTCCAGCATCTCCAGCCCGACACCGGCGGGCCGCTAGACTTCGGCGACCATGCCCGACCCTGCCGTCGCCTATGCCGGGGAGCCCGGCGCGTTCGCCGAGGACGCCGTCATGGCCGCGTTCGGCGACGTGCCACGGACGGCCCTCGGCAGCTTCCGGGCCGTCTTCGAGGCGGTGGCCCGGGGCGAGGCGCCGCTCGGCGTCGTGCCGATCGAGAACGTCATCAACGGCACGGTCCGCGAGAACTACGACCTGCTCCTGGAGCACGACCTCGTCATCCGGGGCGAGGTGGTCGTCCCGGTGAGCCTCTGTCTCGCAGCGCTGCCGGGCGAGCGGATCGAGGGCATCGAGCGGGTCTACTCGCACATCCAGGCGCTCGGCCAGGCCGAGGCGTTCCTGCGATCGCGGCCATGGCAGCTCCTGACGACCTACAACACCGCGGGCGCCGGCAAGGCCATCGCGGACGGCGGCGAACGCGGGGCGGCGGCCGTCCTGTCGCCGCGGGCTGCCGCCCTGTTCGGTCTCGAGGTCCTCGCCGACGGGATCGGCGACCTGCCCGACAACAAGACCCGGTTCGTCGTCATCGCGCGGCCGGACGACCCGCCGCCGACCCTGCTGGCGAGTGGCCCGACCCGGCGCACGACGCTCGTCGTGGCCGTCCGGAACGAGCCCGGCACCCTGCTCGCGGTCCTGCGGGTGTTCGGCGACCACGGCCTCAACATGCACAAGCTCGAGTCGCGGCCGAGCCGCGAGCGGGCCTGGGAGTACGTCTTCTGGGTCGATCTGGACGCCGACACAGCGGATCCCGCAACCGCTGCCGCGTTCGACGAGCTCGCCGCGGTCACGACGATGACCCGCGTCCTCGGCAGCTACCCGGCGGCGACCGACGGCTGACCTCGACCGGCACCGATGCTGACCGCGCCCCTGCTCGAGGCGGAGTGGGTCCTTCGCCGGCTCACCGGCCGCGGCCTTCGCGACGGACCGATCGACCCGAGCTACGCCGACCCGGACGCGCCGGCCGACATCGTCACGAGCGTGATCTGGCTCCCACCGGCCCTGGCTGCCCGACTCCACGGGCTCGCGGCGTCGTTCGTCGAGCACCAGCCCGCGCAGTACGCGTACCCGGCTCAGGCGATCCACACCACGGTCGTCGGTCCGGCCGGCCGCCCGGGTCAGGCCGTCGAATCGATCCTCGACGATGTCCGCGAGGTCGCCCCGCTGATCGTCGGGACGCAACTCCGGGTCGCCGGGCTGTACCTCGGACCATCGACCGTGTTCGCGCGGCTCGAGGCGTCGGGCGGCGACCTGACGGGCGCGCGGCACGCCCTCCGCGACCGCTGGGCCACGGCGCCCGAGCGCGGCCTCGAGCGCATGCTCCGCGAGCGACTGCTGTGGACCACGATCGTCCGGCTCACGACGCCACCGAGTCGTGCGTTCGTCGCGGCGGTCTCGCGCCGGCGCCGGATCCGCAGCGATCCGTTCCCGGTCGAGGCCATCGAACTCGCCCGAAGCAACCGGGTGATGGCACGGGAGCGGACTGAAAAGTTGGGTCTGGTGGCGATTCGACCGTAGCGTATGCTGCGTCGGCGACCCGGGGTCCGGGGCTGCACTGGAGGAGGGAACATGCACCGCCCGACCCGCCGCTCCCGCCTCGGCATCGTCGCCTCGCTGGTGACGCTCGTCGCAGGCACCGTCCTGACCGCGTCGCCTGCGGTCCTCGCTGCGTCACCGAAGACCGATGCGGCGTCGACGGCTGCCATGACGCGGCTCGCGAACGTCCATTCGCGATCCCGCGGCTCGATCGACGTCAGCAAGGCGGCCCAGACAGCCCGACCCGACGTGGTCCGACCTCAGCTCGGACACCTGGAGATCCCGGCGCCGGCATCGGTCGCGCCGTCGGGCGGTGTGTCGACGTCCGCCGTCGCGCCGCCGCCGGTCCAGGCGACCACCACGGCCAATCCGGCGGCGACCGGCCCGGAATGGGCCGGTCTCGACTACGGCGACGCGCTCTCGCAGCCCCCGGATCCGTGGGTTGGCGTGGGGCCGGACCACGTGGTCCAGAGCGTGAACACCGTCGTTCAGATGTACGACCGAGTCGGGACCGTCGAGCAGCCGGCGATCGAGATCGGCATCGCGGAGCTCTTCGCCCTGCCGGCCGGCTACGGCAACTCCGATCCCCGGTTCATCTTCGATCGCCTACACGGCCGTTGGATCGGCACTGAGGTCAGCTGGACCTGCGACATCAACGAAGACGGCACCTTTGATGACCCAGTCGGGTTCCTCGACTTCATCATCTCTCGGACCGCCGACCCGACGGGGATCTGGGACCTCCAGTTCTTCTTCGCGGAGGGCCAGCTCCCGGACTTCCCGGCGCCGGGCACCTCGACCGACAAGCTCGCCTTCTCCGCGAACTACTTCCAGATGGTCACGGGTCCGAACTGCGTGAGCGGCATCCCGTACCTGGGGACGCAGGTCATCGCGACCGACTGGACCGAGATCCTCAGCAACGGCGGCTCGAACGGATCCGTCGAGGGGGCGGCGTTCCTGATCGGCACCCCGCTGACCATGGGTGATTACGGCACCGCGCGCGTCGCGCTCCAGGTCCCGGCGACCTCCGCGATCCTGCACGTCGTCGCCCAACACTTCGAGAGCGCCGGCGTGTACAGCTGGTACTACGCGAAGGTGACCGGGACCGTCCTCGCCGACACCGTCGCCGCGAGCTTCGAGGGCAATCTCACGACTCTGGGCACGGTCGCCCAGACGACCGATCCGCCCGACCCGGCCCAGCCCGCGCCGGGAGCCGTCGTGACCGAGTCCCTCGACCAGCGGCCCACCGATGCGATCTGGCAGAACGGGCTGATGACCTGGGTCTCGACCAACGGCTGCACGCCGGCCGGCGATTCGGTCATCCGCGACTGCGTCCGCGTCACCCAGTTGAACACGGGCCTGTCGGCGACATCGGCGCCCGTGCGGACGCAGGACTTCCTGATCGCGGCCAACGGCAAGGACAACTACTTCGGGGGCATCGGCCAGTCCGGCAACGGGACGCTCCACGCCGTGTGGACGACGTCCTCGACAGCGGCCGGCGATCAGCCCTCGTCGGAGACGGCCTACCACCTCCTGGGCGACCCGGCAAACAGCCTGAGCGCGACCGACGAGCTCGCGCCCGGCACCGGTGGCGAGTTCACCGGCACCCGCTGGGGCGACTACGTCGGCGTCGCGCAGGACCCGCAGGTCCCCAACGCCGTATGGCAGGCGAATCAGTATTCACAGGGCGGTCCGAACTGGGCCACGCTGGTTTCGCAGCTGCAGACCGGTGGCGCGACGTACGTGCCGATCGATCCGCTGCGGGTCGTCGACAGCCGCACCAACGTCGGCGTCACCGGCATCTTCAACGCCAACGGCCCCAAGACGTTCCAGGTAGCCGGCGTCGGCACCATCCCGGCCGGCGCGATCGCCGTCACCGGGAACGTGACGGTCACCGGCCAGACCGCTGCGGGCTACGTCTCGATCACCACGACCGCGACGGCCACGCCCGGCTCCTCGACGCTCAACTTCCCGACCAAGGACAACCGCGCCAACAACGTGACGACGCCGCTCGCGTCGAACGGTACGCTCGCGGCCGTCTACAAGGCCGCGACCGGCAAGAAGACGCACGTCATCTTCGACGTCACCGGCTACTTCCTGCCCGGGTCCGGAGGATGCCGGCTACAACACCGTCGCCCCGGTCCGCGTGCTCGACACGCGGACGCCGGTCGGGCTGGCCGGTCGCTTCGTGACCGGCACCCCGCGCCAGCTGACCGTCGGCGGCGTCGGGGGAATCCCGGCCAATGCGGTGGCCATCACCGCGAACCTGACCGTGGTCGGCCAGGAGAAGGCGGGCTTCGTCTCGGTCACCCCGACGAGCGTGCCCAACCCCACGACCTCGAACCTGAACTTCCCGACCGGCGACATCCGGGCCAACGGCCTCACCGCCAAGCTGACCGCGGGCAAGCTGTGGCTCGTCTACAAGGCGACCGGCAGCACGACGGCCCGGACGCACCTCGTCCTCGACGTCACCGGCTACTACCTGGCCGCCGGCAGCGGCTTCAAGTTCTTCCCGCTCGACCCCGGCCGGATCATGGACACGCGGTCCACGGTGCTGACCGGACTGACCGGGCTGTTCACCCACAACCAGACGCGCGCGCTCGACACCGACGGCCATTGGGGCGTGCCGGCCGGCGCTCGTGCGGTGACCGGCAACCTCACGGTCGTCGGCCAGACCAAGGCCGGCTACGTGTCGATCACGCCGGACCCGGCCGCCAACCCGACCACGTCGACGATCAACTTCCCGCTCGGCGACACCCGCGCCAACGGCGTGACCGTGCCGCTCAGCGCGGGCGGCAACATGAGCCTCATCTACAAGGCCAGCTCGGGCAAGAAGACCCACCTGATCCTGGACGTGACCGGCTACTTCAAGTAGAGCGGGCACCAACCCGGAATCGAAGCGGCCCGCCGTCACCGGCGGGCCGTTCCGTTTGTGTCGCGAGGACCTGCGCTCGCAACGCTGCCGCTAGACCGGTCGCTTCCGCAGCTCGTCGCGGATCTCGGTCAGGAGCGTCTCCTCGGGCGACGGCGGGGGCGGGTCGGTCTCCTTGATGAAGATCTTCGCGATCCAGTAGACGACGAGCGCGACCACCACGAACACGATGATCGCGTTGACCAGCAGACCCCAGCGGATCGCGACGACCTCGCCCGCGGCGTTCTTCCCGAGCTCGATCTGCAGCTGCGAGAAGTCGACGTTGCCGAGGACGAAGCCGATCGGCGGCATGATCACGTCGTTGACCAGCGACGTGACGACGGTCCCAAGGGCGCCGCCGATGATCACGCCGATCGCGAGTGCGAGGGCGTTGCTCCCGGTCAGGAATGAGCGAAACCCGCTCATCGGTCAGTGCTCGACGACTTTGGGGAGATCCTTGGATTGCGCGATCCAGTCGGCGAGCTCGCTCTCGCTCGGCACCCGGCGCACGATGCTCGGCCGCGCCGCGACCACCTCCTGGACGGTCGTCGCGAGGTTGGCGGCGTTGCGGTTGGCCAGCTCGGCCGGCGAGTCGACACCGGCCGCCTCGAGCAGGTCGGAGTACTCGGAGCCCACGCCGTTGATGCGCATGAGGTCGACGTGGTTGACCCACTCGAGGATCAGCGCGTGGTCGATGCCCGTGGTCGCCTCGATCGACTGTCGGCCGCTCGGCTTGGCGCCGCGCTCCAGCAGGTCGTCGGTCGTCGAGATGCCCGCGCCAGAGAGCTTCTTGCCGTAGGTGGCGCCGATGCCCTCGACGTCTTCGATGTTCGCCATGGTCCATCCTCCGTTGACGGCATGGCCGCGGCGGCTGGGGCCGGGGCCGGGGGGGCCGATGATACCCTTGCGCTCCCCCCGAAGACTGTCGCCCCTGCGCCCCGGAGGCATCGATGGACCAGGCATTCCGAGACGCCATGACCGCCGGCTACACGCTCGCGGAGCCATCCGTGGTGCTCGGCAGCGCCCTGCGCGAGGGCGAGCTGTTCAACGACGTCCACGTGCAGGTCGCGTTGTCGATGCTGAACCGCCACGGGCTCATCGCCGGCGCGACCGGGACAGGGAAGACCAAGACGCTCCAGCTGATGGCGGGCCAGCTCTCGAAGGCCGGCGTGCCGGTCTTCGTCGCCGACATCAAAGGCGACCTGACCGGCCTTGCGGCGCCGGGTGACGCGGCCAACCCCAAGGTCGTCGAGCGTATGGCGTCGCTGGGACTGCCGTTCCAGGCGTCCGGTCACCCGGTCGAGTTCCTGTCGCTGTCGGGGAAGCTCGGGGCGCAGGTGCGCGCGTCGGTGCACTCGTTCGGGCCGCTCCTGCTGGGGAAGGTCCTGGACCTCAACGAGACCCAGACCAGCATCCTCGCGCTGGTCTTCAAGTACTGCGACGACAACGACCTGCCGCTGCTCGATCTCAAGGACCTCGCGACGACGCTCAAGTTCCTCTCGTCGGACGAGGGAAAACCGATCCTCGCCGACTACGGTGGGATGTCATCGGCGTCGGTGGGCGTCCTGCTCCGCTCGATCGTGGTCCTCGAGCAGGAAGGGGCCGACGTCTTCTTCGGGGAGCCCGAATTCGAGGTCGAGGACCTCCTGCGGACGACGCCCGAGGGCGAGGGGATCATCAGCATCCTCGAGCTGTCCGACGTGATGGACCAGCCCCGGCTCTTCTCCACGTTCATGCTCTGGATGCTGGCCCAGCTCTACGAGACGCTTGCCCGAGGCCGGCGACCTGCCCAAGCCGAAGCTGTGCTTCTTCTTCGACGAGGCGCACCTGCTCTTCGACGATGCGACCGAGGCCCTCATGGACCAGGTCGAGCGCACCGCCCGGTTGATCCGATCCAAGGGCGTCGGCGTCTACTTCGTGACCCAGACCCCCACCGACGTGCCGTCGTCGGTGCTGGCCCAGCTCGGACATCGGGTGCAGCACGCGCTCCGGGCCTTCACCCCCGACGACGCCGACGCGCTGCGCAAGACCGCCCGCACGTTCCCGATGACCGACTTCTACGACGTCGAGAAGACCATCACGTCGCTCGGGACGGGCGAGGCGCTCGTCACGGTCCTCTCGCCGCGGGGCGTGCCCTCGCCGTTGGCCGCGACCCGGCTCCTGGCGCCCGACTCGCTGATGGCGCCGATCGACCAGGTCCAGTTCCAGGGGCGGGTCGCCACGAGCCCGTTCCAGACGAAGTACGGCGCCACGGTCGACCGAGACAGCGCCCACGAGCGGATCACGGCTCGCCTCGCGGCGGCACGACAGGCGTCGGTCGATGCGGCGATGCGCGCCGGCGTCGACCCGACGACCGCCACCGGCATGAACACGATGACGCCGGCCCAGCAGCAGCGCGAGATGGCCCGCCAGCAACGCGAGTACGAGGCGGCGCAGAAGGCCGCGCAGCGCGAGGCCGAGCGCCAGCGCAAGGCCGAGGAGAAGGCGGCCGCCACCGCCGCGCGACAACGCCAGAAGTCGGTCGACAGCGCGATCCGGACCGGCGGGAAGGTCGTCACCTCGCGCCTCGGCCAGGACATCATCCGCGGCGTCTTCGGCACCCTGTTCGGCGGGGGTAAGCGCTAGCGGGCTACTCGATGACGAGGTCCGGCGGGAGGTCGGGCGCGGGCGGGTAGGCCGGCTCGAGGGCGGCGATCGTGTCAGCCAGGATCGACGAGACCGCGAGATTGCGGAACCACTTGCGGTTCGCGGGGATGACGTACCAGGGCGCCCACTTCGTCGAGGTCTTCGAGAGCGCCTCGTCGAAGGCCGCCTGGTAGTCGTCCCAGCGCTTGCGCTCCTCGAGGTCGCCCATCGAGAACTTCCACCGCCGGGTCGGGTCGTCGTAGCGCGCCTGGAAGCGCTCGCGCTGCTCGTCGCGGTCGATCGAGAGGAAGAACTTCACGATGGTCGTGCCCGACTCGGCCAGCAGCCGCTCAAACTCGTTGATCTGGTCGTATCGCTTCGACCACACGGCCTTCGGCACCAGGTCGTGCACCCGGACGACCAGCACGTCCTCGTAGTGGGACCGGTTGAAGACGCCGATCTCGCCCTTGCGCGGGACCTGCTTGTGGACACGCCAGAGGTAGTCGTGCGCGAGCTCCTCGGCGCTCGGCACCTTGAAGCTCGAGACCGGACAGCCCTGCGGATTGAAGGCTTCCATGACCTTCTTGATCGTGCCGTCCTTGCCGGCGGCATCGATCCCCTGGAGGATCACGAGGACGGCCCGGCGGCCCTCGGCCCACAGCCGGTCCTGCAACTCGGTCAGGCGTTCCAGCTGCTTCGCGGTCGTCGGCGACCGCCGTCGCCTTGTCGAAGCCATGGGTCGCAGCTGGGTCGAGCCGTTCGAGCGTCACGCGGTGGCCGGGTTCGACGACCAGCTTCGAGCGAAGGTCCACCATGTCCGTATCGTCGCACGGCGAGCCACGCGGGTGGCCCGCGTTCGAGCATCAGAGGAGCCGACCACCGATGGCGCGACCGACCGCTTCCAGGCGTCCAAGCACCCGTCATCCCGTCAGCCACGCGATGGATTTCGAGGAGCCGCTCGGAGCTCGCATCGCCGACCGGGTCACCGGGTTCCTCGGCAGCTGGACCTTCCTCGCCATCCAGTCGATCCTCGTCGTCATCTGGATCGCGGGGAACATCGTCCTCCTGTTCCACTTCGATCCGTACCCGTTCATCCTCCTGAACTTGGCGTTCTCGACGCAGGCGGCCTACGCCGCCCCGTTGATCCTGCTGGCCGGAAACCGGGCGTCACAGCGCGACCGGCTGACGCTCGAGCACGCCGCCGCGGAAGCCGACGTCGAGGAGGAGCAGAACGAGCGCCTGCTCAACGGGAACACGCAGATCCTCGAACGGGTCGAGTCCCTGGAGAAGACGATCCTCTCGCTCGAGCAGCAGATCAAGCGCGCCGTCGAACGCCTGGACGGCAACGGTTCGGCCCCGTCGTGAGGCGAGGCGATACCATCGTGGACACGCCGCTCCATCCGAGCTGAGGTACCGATCCGATGACCATCGCCGCCGGCGCCAAGCCGCATCCCATCTTCCTCGCCGGGCGCTGGGTCGAGTCGCCCGATCCACTGGTCATCAGCAACCCGGCCGACCCGGGCACGCCCGCCGGCTCAACCTTCACCGCGACCGAGGCGCAGTACGAGGAGGCGGTCGAGTCGGCCGTCGCCGCGTTCGAGGTCACGCGCCACCTGCCCGCCTACGAACGGGGCCGGATCCTGCGAGAGATCAGCGCCGGGATCAAGGCGCGTCGCGAGGAGCTGGGACGGCTGATCTCGCTCGAGGCCGGCAAGCCGATCCGGGACGCGCTCGTCGAGGTGGACCGCGCGACCCTCACCTTCCGCCTCGGCGCCGAGGAGGCGGAGCGCATGACCGGCGAGGTCATCCCGCTCGACCTGCTGCCCTCGTCCAAGGACCGGATCGGGATCACGCGGCGCTTTCCCATCGGACCGATCGCGGCTATCAGCCCGTTCAACTTCCCGCTAAACCTCGCGGCCCACAAGCTGGCTCCGGCGATCGCCTCGGGTAATCCGATCGTGCTGAAGCCACCGTCCAAGGACCCGCTCGTCATGCTGGCCGTGGCCGAGATCATCGAGGCGGCCGGCGTGCCGGCCGGGTCCGTGAGCATCCTGCCGATGACCCGCGAGCTCGGCGACCGCATGGTCGCGGACGACCGTTTCAAGCTCCTGACGTTCACGGGCAGCCCATCGGTCGGCTGGCGGATGAAGGAGCGGGCCGGCAAGAAGAAGGTCGTCCTCGAGCTGGGCGGCAACGCCGGCGTCATCATCGACAAGTCCGCGGACCTCGACTGGGCGGTCAAGCGGAACCTCGTCGGGGCCTTTGCGTATGCAGGCCAGGTCTGCATCAGCGTGCAGCGGGCGTTCGTCCACGAGGACGTCTGGGACGAGTTCGTGCCCAGGCTGGTTGCCGGGGCTGAGGCGCTCAAGGTCGGCGACCCGCTCGATCCCACGACCGACGTCGGACCCATGGTCGACGAGCACGCCGCGTCACGGACGCAGCGCTGGGTCGACGAGGCCGTCGCGCTGGGCGGCACGGTCCTGACCGGCGGCAAGGCGGACGGCACGTTCTTCCCGCCGACGGTCCTCACCGACGTCCCGCACCACGGCCGCCGTCTGCTCGAACGAGGCCTTCGCCCCGCTCGTCGTCGCCGCGAAGTTCCGCGAGCTCGACGAGGCGATCGCGAAGGTGAACGACAGCATGTTCGGGCTCCAGACCGGGGTCTTCACCAACGACCTCACCGGCGCGTGGCGGGCCTTCGCCGACCTCGAGGTCGGCGGGGTGATCGTCAACGACGTGCCGACCTATCGGATCGACCACATGCCCTACGGCGGCGTCAAGGACTCCGGTCTCGGCCGCGAGGGCCTCCGCTGGGCCATCGACGACATGACAGAGATCCGCATCATGGTCCTCGCCCAGCCAAGCTAGGCGCGGCTGGGCCCGCCCCATGGCGGCGTTGGCACCTCCGTTCCTCGCTCACGCACCTTGTGGTGCGCTCGCTCCGGTACTCGGACGCCGCCTTGCCCTGGAACGGCCGAGCCGCGCCGGGCCGGAGCAGTCGTGGCCAGGCGGCCCAGCCGTGCCATGAATCCAGAACGCCCGGCCGAGGCCGGGCGTTCTGGGGTCCCGTATCGTGCCGCAGAGGGGGTCAGCTCGGCGCCACGATGTAGATAGCGTCGATGGCGACCGTGGGTCGGCCGCGCGTTCCGAGCGCCTTGATGACGATCGTGTGGGAACCGTTCTTCACGTTCGTCGCGAACACCACTCGACGGGGATGGAACCTGGCCGCCTTGAGGTCGACCGTCGCCACCAGCTTGCCGTCGAGATAGACCTGCGCCTTGCCGCGGGTCGAGCCGATCGGTCCGACCACCGCGACGCCGGTGCCCTTGAAGCGGAGGGTCGCGGTGGCGCCCTTGGTCTTGGTCCAATGCGCGGCACCGCGGAGATAGGTCTTGAGCTTGACGGAACCCCACTTGCCCTTCCACGTGATGGATGACGAGGCATCCGACACGTTCTGGCCCGTGCGAGGTCCGACGGTCTTCCAGTCGCCGACGCGACCGGCCTTGTCCACGGCACGAACACGGAACGTGTAGTCGTGCCCGGACGTGAGGGTCACCCAGCGGCTCTTCGAACCGGCCGAGGTGAGCGAGAGCTTCTTGTACGCGCCGCCGTCCACCCGGTACTGCAGCTCGTAGCGGCGCAGGCCGCTCTTGCTGCCGGCCAGGCTCCAGGACACCAGGGCCGGCACGCCGGCAGCCGGGGTCGTGGTCTTCTTGGCGAGGCGCAGGCTCGGCGTGTTGACTTCCGGCTTGCTCCCGCCGCCGGGCGGCGCCGGGATCGGGGTCGGCTTCTTGGTCGGCTTGGGGGTCGGCTTCTTGGTCGGCTTCGGCGCAGTGCCGCCGCCGCCGTTCCCGTACAGCCAGTCGGTGAACCCGATCCCGCGGCCCATCCCGGAGGCGGCCTGGGGAATGCTCGTGCCGTAGCGCTTGTTGAGCAGCCACGGCATCTGCCGGCTGGTGTTGGTCTGGTTCCAGCCCGTCCCACCCGCGTTGTCGGAACGCGTGACCAGGCCGGCCATGCGCTTGAGCGCCGAGCTGGACCAGCTCCACGCGTTCGCGTAGCCATTGCGGTAGAGGAGCTCGACCTGGAGGCCGAGGCCCTGGATCGAGTCGAGCTGGTATTGGACTCCCGTCGACCCGGGCGGCCACTTCAGCGACCCGGCCCGGCTGATGTCGGAGACGATGCCGCCGTCGATGTTGATGCCGCTCTTCGTGCAGGCGGGGTTGACCGGCGTGAACGTCGCCGCGCTCCCGGAGCACGACCACGAGAGGTCGTCGGACTCGAGGTTGTCACGGAACCCGGCGTACTGGGCGCGCTCGCCCAGGAACCCACGGGTCACCTTGGCGGCGGCCGCGAGATCGGTCGTGTCGCCGAGATAGAGATCGGCGGCGATCCGGGACGCTCCGGCGTAGGCGCCCCAGTTGTTCGACGAGATCTTGTGCGTCGTCGTGATCGCGTTTCTCGTCGAATGGCCACCGATGTTCTTCGTTCGGATCGCGCTCAGCCAGGTCCGGAAGGCCGTCTCGTTGGCACCGGACAGGCCGGCGAAGTCGGCGGCCAGCACGTACGCCGTGAGCTGGCGTCCGAGCGAGAGGACCGCCTGTGAGCAGCCGTCGTTCTGGCTGGCCATCCCGGCCATGACGCCGGCGCGGGCCTTGGTGCCGTAGGCGGCATCACCCGTGCGAGCGAAGACGAGGGCCGCGGCCAGCGTGCGCAGATGATGATCGGCATTGATGTCGCACGCGTCGGCGGATCCGAGGCTGCCATCGGCCACGTTCTTGAGGTTCGCCCAGGCCGTGCCGCTCATCGGGCGCGCGAGGAGCTCGGATCGCGGCATCAGGATGTACCCGCCGGCCGCGGACGCTGTCGTGGTCCATGCGGCGACGGTGACCAGGAGGGCGAGGACCAGACCGATCGAGAGGGCCGCGGCGGACGATGTGCGTGACCGGCGGCGGGTCCCGTGGGGACGTGATCGGGGGTCGAGATCGGGAGCAGGCGGCTGGGGAGCGGGGGTTGCGGGGGAGGCGAGTGCGTCGGCACCAGAGGAGGTCATCTGGGGGCTAGACGCCCATTGGGCGCCGTGACGGACCGACGACATAGTGCTCCTTCCTACCTGGACGCCGCGGTGTGGGGGCGCGGCGAACGATGGCCATGGGCTCCGTCGCTGGGGTCGGACGAGGGGAATGCCGACGGAGCTTGATCCCGCGGTGGCGCGGGCGGGGGCCTTCCCCGGGTCTCCTCGTCAGGTGGCAGTTTGCACTCTTCGCGCTACAAGTGCATTGCGAAACGGTGCAACCTTTGGAGCGAGGCGGTTGCAGGCCCACCATGCGCAACGCGGTGCTTTGGCGCACCGGACGGTCCGAAATGGCGGTCGGCGCCCTGCCGGCCCCGCTCGGGCCCACCGCCGGCGTCCCGCGGCCCGCGACGCTGCCCGTGGTGGCGCACCCCCGTGACGCATCCTTGGCGCGATGGACCTGACGCTCACGCCAGCCCAGCTCGAGCTCCAGGCACGCGCCAGAGCGTTCGTCCGCGACGTCCTCCAGCCGCGCGAGGTCGAGTTCGAGGCGGCCGGGGGCCGCGTCCCTCCCGAGTGGGGCGCCCCGATCCGCCAGGCGGCGATCGAGGCACGGCTGCACGGCGGCTCCTTCCCCGCTGAGCTCGGCGGACAGGGCTGGTCCGCGATGGAGCAGGTCCTCGTCCACGAGCAGCTGGGGCAGGGGACCGGCGGCCTCTGGTCCTACATCCCAGGGCCATACAACGCGCTCATCCACTGCGATCCTGCGCAGCGGACCCGCTATCTCGACCCGAGCATGCGCGGCGAGCGCTCCGGGAGCTATGCGATCACCGAGGACGGCGCCGGCTCTGATGCCCGCTCCCTGCAGGCCACGGCCGTCCGCGATGGCGCCACCGGCGACTTCGTCCTGAACGGCGAGAAGTGGTTCGTCACCGGTCCCGACGACACCGACTTCATGATCTTCCACTGCAACGTGGTCGATGGGGACCGGCGACTGCCGACGCTGTTCCTGGTCGACTACGACGTGCCCGGTGTCCGGATCAAGCACGACCCGGACTACATGCACACGTTCGCCGATCGCCATCCCCAGTTCGTGCTCCAGGATGTGCGCGTGCCGCCGACCGCCGTCCTCGGCGACGTCGGGGCCGCCGACGAGCTGACCAACGAGTGGTTCGTCGAGGAGCGCATCCACATCGGGGCGCGCTGCACCGGGGCGATGGAGCGGCTGCTGACCCTGGCGGTCGAGTGGGCGACGGAGCGCGTCCAGTTCGGCGAGCGCATCTACGACTTCCAGGGCGTCTCGTTCCCGCTGGCCGATTCGGCAGCCGACGCCTCCGCCGCGCGGCTGCTCACGCGCGAGACGGCCTGGCTGGTCGACACGGGTGCGGACCCGAAGGTCGTCCATGCCAAGGCGTCGCTGGCCAAGCTGTTCGCCTCGGAGGCTGCGTTCCGGTGCGCCGACCGCGTCGTGCAGGTCTTCGGCGGTCGAGGCTACATGCGGGAGTTCGCACCGGAACGGTTCTTCCGGGAGCTCCGCGTCGACCGGATCTGGGAGGGCACCTCGGAGATCCAGCGACTCATCGTCGCCCGCGCGCTCGAGAAGCGCGGCGTGGGCCGGGTGGTGGGGTGATGAAGGTGGCCTCCAGCTCGACGCCCGCCCGAGCGGGCACGGGCGTGATCGACCTTCGGCCGCTCTTCGCGCCGCGATCCGTGGCGGTCGTCGGGGCGTCGCCCCGGAGCTGGATCGCCGAGACGGTCCGCGACAACCTGCGGGTGATGGAGAGCGCCACCCGCTGTCACTTCGTGAACCCCAAGTACGAGGAGCTGCATGGCCAGCCCTGCTACCCGAACCTCGAGGCACTGCCCGAGCGCCCCGACATCGCGATCCTCGCGGTCGGCACCGCACGGGCGCCGGCGATGACCGAGGCGGCGGCCGCGGCCGGGGTCCCCGCCGTGATCATCCCGGGCGGCGGCGTCGTCGAGGGCGGCGAGGCCGCAGCGGCGATGCAGTCGGAGGTCGCGGCGATCGCGCGCGAGCACGGACTGGCCCTCGTCGGGCCCAACTGCATGGGCGTGATCGACCTCGTCGCCAACGCGGCCACCTATATCGGCGACGTCTCGCCGTACCTGCCGCGCGGCGGCGTGGCCGGCATCGCGCAGTCGGGCTCGGTGACCGACGCGTTCGTGCACTCCGGGTCGCGGATCGGGTTCAGCCGCATCATCAGCTGCGGCTCCGAGGTCGTGCTCGACGTGTGCGACTACCTCGCCTACTGCCTGGATGATCCCGAGACGCGCTCGGTCATCCTCTTCGTCGAGGGCTTCAAGCGCCCCGAGCGCTTCCTGGCGCTCGCGGATCACGCGCTCCGCCTGGGCAAGCCGATCATGGTGGTCAAGGTCGGGCGCAGCCCGCAGGCGCAGGTCGCGGCCATCGCCCACTCCGGCTCGCTGGCGGGCGAGGCGCGCATCACCGACGCGGCACTCGACGCCGCGGGGGTCATCGTCTGCGCCGACCTCGACGCCCTGCTCGAGACCGCGGAGCTGGTCGAAGGCGTCCGGCGCACCGGCCGCTCTGTCGGCCGTGGGCGGACCGGGGTCGTCACGGTCTCGACCGGCGAGGCCTCGCTCATCGCCGACCAGGCGCCCCTGACCGGGATCGACCTTCCGCCGCATCCCCGAGTCCGCCCGCGCGCGCGATCCTCGCCGCGCTGCCGACGATGGGCTACGTCGCCAACCCGCTCGATCCGTGGGGCGCCGACGCGCCCGCCGTCGCGTACGGCGCCAGCTTCGAGGCCATGGCCGCCTCGGGCGCGTACGACGTCCTCGCGATCGTCCACGACTTCCCGTACCGGTCGCTGCCGTCCGAGGTCGGGACCGCCAACGACGTGGCGTTCCAGCTCCTCGAGGCGACGGCCGACCGCCCCGAGATCCTGCCGGTCTACGTGTCGCTGACGTCCGGGGAGCCGTCGCCCGAGACGAAGGAGCTGCTCGACACCAAGGGCGGGGGCGCCCCGCTGCTGCGCGGCGGCATCGAGGCCTTCACCGCGATCGCCGACCTGGCCCGCTGGGAGGCGCGCCGCGAGCTGCGCCGCACCGTCGGGCCGTGGCGCGGGGCGTGGCCGGAACTGGCCGCGGACCGAACGAGCTACGGCGCCGACCAGGCGCCGATCGCCCGCGCCGCGCGAGCATCCCGACCGCTGTCGGAGCGCGAGAGCCTTGCATTCCTGGCGGCGGCCGGGATCCCGGTCACGGAGTCGGTGGCGGTCCGCGACGCCTCCGAGGCGGTCGCGTCGGCCCGGCGCCTGGGCCGACCGGTGGCCCTGAAACTCGACGCCACCGGCGTCGTCCACAAGAGCGAGGTCGGCGGCGTGGCCGTCGGCCTGGCCGGTGACGATGCGGTCTCTGTCGCGGCACTGGCGATGCTCGACGGCGCGAGACGTCGCGGGCTCGACGTCCGCGGCCTGCTCGTCCAGCCGATGGCCGACCCTGGGCTCGAGCTGATCCTCGGGGTCCGCCGCGATCCGCTCTTCGGGGCCTCCCTGCTGGTCGGTCTCGGCGGGGTCCTGACCGAGGTCCTCGATGACGTGGCCATCCGCCTCGCGCCGGTCACGCCACGCGTCGCGATGTCGATGCTCGACGACCTGCGCGGCCAGCGCCTGCTCGATGGCGTTCGCGGCCGGCCGGGCATCGATCGCGCGGCCATCGCCGAGATGCTGGTCGCGCTCGGACGGCTCGGCGCGGAGCGCCCGGACGTCCTGGAGATCGATCTCAACCCGGTGATCGCCACGAGCCACGGTGTCGTCGCCGTCGATGCGCTCGTCGTGCTCGAGGAGGCCGGCGATGCCATCGGGGACTGACGAGCCGCTGGTCCTCACGGCCGCGACGTCGTGGGGCGTGCGCCTGACCCTCAACCGGCCGGCCAAGCTCAACGCACTCTCGGGCGAACTGGTCGAGCGGCTCGTGGAGGCGGTCGACGCGGCCGCTCGCGACGATCGGGTCCGGGTCATCGTCATCGAGGGCGCGGGGCGCGCATTCTCGGCCGGCTACGACCTCACCGAGGAATCCGAGGGCGGTGTCGGCGGCCCGGTCGGGTGGCGCCGGCTGCTGGCCGTGGACGTCGAGGCGACGCTGCGCGTGCTCGACTGCCCGAAGCCCGTGATCGCCCAGATCCACGGCTACGCCCTCGCTGGCGGTCTCGAGCTCGCGATGGCCTGCGACCTGATCGTGGCCGCCGAGGGCACGAAGCTCGGCGAGCCCGAGATCCGTTATGGGTCGGCGCCGGTCACGCTGCTGATGCCCTACCTCATCGGCCAAAAGCGGACGCGCGAGCTGCTCCTGACGGGCGACCTCATCGATGCGGTCGAGGCCGAGCGGATCGGGCTCATCAACCGCGTGGTCCCGGCCGACCGCCTGGCCGCCGAGGTCGACGCGCTGGCCGATCGGCTGGCCCGGACGCCGCCCGAGGTCATGGCCCCGACGAAGCTGATGCTCAACCGCGCGATGGACGCCGCGGGCTTCCGGATGGCCGTCGAGGCCGGCCTGGACCTGGGCGCGATCATCAACGCGGCGGACACGCCCGAGCAACGCGAATGGGACGCGATCGTCAAGCGCGACGGCCTCAAGGCGGCGCTCGCCTGGCGCGATCGCCGCTACGACGAGCGCCTCGCCGAGAGCGGGCGGGGCTCGCCCGACGGCACGGGGTCGCCAACACCCGAGGCGTAACGGGGGCGAGCCCGCCGACCGCCGCCGACCGCCGGGCGGACCTGGGCTGGTCGCGGATCGCGGTCCACGACTCGTTCGCGCCAGAAGCGGTGACCGGCTGCACCAGCCCCAGACCCCGGTGTCCGCCCGGGACTTTTCGTCCATCACCGGACCGCACCCCCTCCTACCCGACCGGCCGGGAGCCCACCTCGATCCGCGCCGCAGGGCGCCCCCGACGAGAACGTCTCGTGGCCCGTTCGGGCTCGTTCGGCCTATAGACCCCTCCAGGACCCGAGGGCATGTTCAGTCCTGTCCTCAGATCGCGTTTCTGACGGGGGTCCTCTCGGCTCATCGGCCGACCGGGTCACACGCCTCCTGGGGACCGAGCGAACGGTCCGCGCCACATTTTCGGAACGGACCGTCCGTCGCCTCCGCTCAGCGGGGGAAGCGGTTCATCACGGTCCTGTGGAGACACAGGGTGCACTCATTCCGGGGCGTATCACCGGTCCTCTTCGCGCTCACCGCGATGGATCCGACGGCGCTTCGGTCGACCCGGCCCCAGGAGGACCATCCATTGCGAAACATCGCCATCGCCGATCGTCGAGAGTGGGTCTCCGAGACCACTCCGCCCGCGCCAGCTCCGGGTCCCGCCCCCAGGCACCGAACGCGAAACCTCCTGGCGACGCTCCCCATCATCCTGCTGATCCCTGCACTCTTGCTCCCATTCGTGAGCACCCTCGCCGGCTCGCCGAGGCTGGCCGTGGTCCCGCACTCGCCGGTCGCGGCCAAGGTCCTCAGGGTGACCGGCGCCGGCCTCGAGGCCGGCAAGGTTGTCGTCGTCCGCTGGGACGGCCGCCCGATGGTCCGCGTCACCACGAACGCGAACGGACGCTTCAAGGTCAAGTTCACGGTCCCGAAGACCGCGAAGAAGGGCGAGCACGTCGTCAAGGTGACCTCGACGGGCGCCACGCGTGTCGTCCTGACCCGCCTCAGGGTCACGATCGGCGACAAGCCGGTCAAGGCGAAGGAGAAGCCGAAGGCGACACCCAAGCCCACCGACAACGGCAAGGCCACCCCCAAGCCGACCGCGAAGCCCAAACCGACCGCGAAGCCCACGGCCAAGCCGACCGCCAAGCCGACCGCCAAGCCGACCGCCAAGCCGACGACCGCCCCGCTGCCGACGCCCGGCGATCCGAGCGATCTCGCGGGCGCGCTCTACAGCGCGAACTCCGTCAAGTCGCTGCCCACCAGCGGTGCCGCCTGGGCCGCCATGAAGGCGCAGGCCGACAAGTCCCTCGGCAGTCCGAACATCAGTGACCAGGACGACGCGACGGATCTCAACGTCCTCGCCGCCGCCCTCGTCTACGCCCGCACAGGCGACACGTCCTACCGCACCAGGGCGATCGCCGTCATCAAGGCAGCCGTCCAGACCGAGAACGGCGGCCGGACCCTCGCACTCGCACGCAACCTTCCCGGCTACATCCTCGCGGCGAATCTCGTCGATCTGCCCGCGGTCGAGCCGGCCTTCAACGAGAACACCTTCAAGCCGTGGCTGCGGTCGCTCCTGACCGAGAACCTCGACGGCCAGACCCTTCGCTCGACGCATGAGCGACGCCCGAACAACTGGGGCACCCACGCCGGCGCAGCCCGCGTCGCCGTCGCCCTCTACCTCGGCGACGATGCCGAGCTCGCCCGCTCCGCGGCCGTATTCCACGGCTGGCTCGGCGACCGGGCCTCGTACGCCGGCTTCGAGTACGGCGACGTCACGTGGCAGTGCGACGCGAGCAAGCCCGTCGGGATCAACCCGGTGTGCGCCAAGAGCGGTCATGCCATCGGTGGCGCGCTGCCGGACGACATGCGTCGCGGCGCCAGCTTCGCGTGGCCCCCGGCCTCGACCGGGTACCCATGGGAGGCCCTTCAGGGCGCCGTCCTGCAGGCTGAGCTCCTCCGCCGCGCCGGATACGACGCCTGGAACTGGGAGAACAAGGCGCTCCTGCGAGCCACTGACTTCCTGTACGACGGGCTCGGCTGGGCCGCCACCGGTGACGACGAGTGGCAGACCTGGCTGATCGACGCCCGATACGGCACGTCGTATCGCGGGGCCTCGCCCACCAACAATGGCAAGAACTTCGGTTGGACGGACTGGCTGTACGGCTCCTGAGCCACTGGCTCCTTTCGATCCACCACGACTCAGGCCGGGCACATCGCCCGGCCTGAGTCTTTTCATGTCCGGCGCCTGAAGACACCCTCGCGGACGGCCGTACTTAGGGAACGTGGCCGCACCGCACCGCACCGCACCACCCAGCAGGGGACCCCACCGCTCGGAGGGATCGTGGGCGCGAATCCGGGTGCTCTCGGCCGCGGCGGAGCGGGTCAGTTCGGCCTATAGAACGGCCCCCGGACCACCCGCAGGCTGGGACTTGTCCTCGGATCGCGTGTCGACAGGGGTCCCACCGGCCGACATCGGCCGACGGGTCGCGCGCCCCCTGGGGACGACGGACATCGTCCGCCCCACTCGCCCCGCGGAGACGCAGGGAGACCCATCGCTCCGAAGAGCTCACCGGCCGAACAGGGCTGGGTCGCGATCACCGCGACCGCCATCGAGGCCGCTTCGGAACTCCGGCCCTAGGAGGCTCATCGAATGCAGACCATCGCCGATCGTCGAAACCGTGCCATCGAGGCGTCAGCGCCCCGATCCGCTCGGACCCAGACCAGACGACGTGCACGCAACGTGCTTGCGACCCTTGCCATCGCCCTGATCCCGGTCCTGCTGCTGCCGTTCATGAGCACCATGGCCGCGACCGCTCCCAAGCTGACCATCTCGCCCACGCAGCCGGTGGCGAACAAGACGCTGAACGTTGCCGCGACCGGTCTCGGGGCGCGCATCGTCACGTTCACGTACTGGGACTCCACGGAGATGGTCCGCGTGCGGACCAACACCAAGGGCGCCTACGCGATCAGCTTCACGGTCCCCAAGACCGCCGCGCCCGGGGCCCACAAGATCACGGTGAAGGCCGAGAACAAGTCGACCGTCCTGGCCACCCTCAACGTGACGATGGGCGCCGCGCCCACCGCTGCACCGACGGCCACGCCGACGACGGCCCCGACCGCGACACCGACGACGGCCCCGACCGCGACACCGACGACGGCCCCCACTCCCACGCCGACCACGGCGCCGACGGCCACGCCGACCACGGCACCCACCGCCACGCCCACCACGGCGCCGACAGCCACGCCGCCGCCGGGCGGCCTCGCCGGAGCGCTCTACAGCGCCAGCTCCGTCGCCTCGCTCCCGATGAGCGGACCCGCCTGGACCGCCTTGAAGGCGCAGGCCGACAAGGCGATCGGCAGCCCGAACATCAGCGACCAGGATGACGCGGCGGACATCAACGTCCTGGCGGCAGGCCTCGTCTTCGCCCGCACGGGCGACATGGCCTACCGGACCAAGGCCATCGCGGCCATCAAGGCAGCGGTCCAGACCGAGAACGGCGGTCGAACGCTCGCCCTCGCTCGGAACCTGCCGGGGTACGTCGTCGCGGCCAACCTGGTCAATCTGCCCGCCGTCGATCCCACGTTCAACGAAAACACGTTCAAGCCATGGCTCCGGTCGCTCCTGACCGAGACCCTGGACGGCCAGACGCTCACGTCAACGCACGAGCGCCGGCCGAACAACTGGGGCACCCACGCCGGCGCCGCCCGCGTCGCCGTCGCCCTCTACCTCGGCGATCAGGCCGTCCTGAGTCGCTCCGCCGCCGTCTTCCATGGCTGGCTCGGCGACCGCACCGCCTACGCGGGCTTCGAGTACGGAGACCTCTCCTGGCAGTGCGACGCGTCCAAGCCGGTCGGGGTCAACCCGGTCTGCTCGAAGAGCGGTCACGCCATCGGCGGCGCGCTGCCGGATGACATGCGCCGCGGTGCCAGCTTCACCTGGCCCCCGGCCTCGACCGGTTATCCCTGGGAAGCGCTCCAGGGCGCCGTGCTCCAGGCCGAGCTCCTGCATCGCGCCGGATACGACGCCTGGAACTGGGAGAACAAGGCCCTCCTTCGGTCGGCCGAGTTCCTCTACGACGGGCTCGGCTGGCCCGCCACCGGTGACGACGAGTGGCAGACCTGGCTGTTCGATGCCAGATATGGCAGCTCGTACAGCGATGCCGCTCCGGCCAACACCGGCAAGAACTTCGGTTGGACCGACTGGCTGTACGGCTCCTGAGCCACGTCGCAGTCATCGTTCGGACCCGGCCCGGGCACCCGCCCGGCCGGGTCCTTTCACGTCCGGTCGCCCTGCTCGTGGATCAGATCGCGAAGGGATCCTGGCGGGGGTCGGGGCCCCAGGGATCCAGCGGTCGATCGGCGGGTCCCTCGGGATCCTTCGGCTCGGGCCGGGCGGTCGTGGTTCCGTCAGCCACCACATCCGCCTCGCCGGTCTTGGCGATCGCCATCGCCACCACCGCGGTCGCCGCGGCCAAGGCCAGCATCAGCCAGAAGTACCGGATGAACGACATGTGCAGGAAGATGCCGGTCGAGAGGTAGGCGACGATCGAGAGGACGAAGCCGGTCGCCAGGTCCGCCATCAGCGGGTCGCGCGCTCGGACCGCCCGCCGGGCACGCGCCAGGTCGCGCAGCGTCAGGCCGATGATGACGAGGAAGACCGTGATCCCGATGATGCCGAGCTCCGCGGCCAGGCCCAGATAGAGGTTGTGCGATTCGCGGTCCGCGGCTTTCACCTTGATCCCGACGACGTCCGCGTACTCGCGGTAGTAGAGCGGGAACTCGCCAGGCCCGACCCCGATGACCGGGTGGTCCGCCCAGGCCAGCAGAGCGGCAAGACCCTCGGTGATGCGGCTCTGGATCGCGCCATCCGCCTCGTCGATCCCGGACGTGCCCACGGTCTCGGTGACCGCGACCAGCTCGGCCAGCCGCTCCGTGTAGACCGGCACGGCGGTGAGGACGATCGCCGCTCCCAGCACGACCGCGATCATGTGCTTCCACTTCAGGTAGCCCATGAGGAACATGATCCCGAAGAGCAGGACGAAGCCGACCGCCGCCCCACGGGAGAACGTGAGCGCGACGCCGATGGCGATCACCCCGGCCGCCCCCAGGGCGAGGACCCGGCGGACGCGGGATCTCTCGCCGATGGCCATGAAGAGGGCCAGCGGAACGAGCATCAGCATGATCTGGGCGTATCGGTTCTTCTCGCCGATGTTGCCGGCGAGCCGGTACTGGGCGGTCGTCCCGAGCCCGGTCTCGTCGACGCTCACCGTGGCCTCGCTCGGCTGGGCGAACCCGAGGTACGTGTTGTCGTACGTGCCGGTCGCATCCTGGTAGAACGACAGCGCCCCGAGGAACGTGCCGATCGCGAGGAGGATCCAGACGATCGCGATGATCGCCTCGCGCGTCCGCACGACGTTGGTGACGAGGAAGTACAGCCCGAGCCCTTCGAGCACGAACGTGACGATGGTGTCGAACGCCGTCCCCGCATTCACCGAGAAGATGCCGCTGATGAGGTGCACGAGGAGGAAGACCGCGATCCACGGGAACGCGCTCGTGATCACGATCCGCCGGCGCTCCAGCACGATGAATGCGGCCAGCGGCGGGATCAGCAGCGCGGGCACGGATGCCGCGACGAAGCTCGGGACGTCGTGGAAGCGGACTGCGATGACGCCAGCGTTGCTGTAGAGGATCCCCACCACAACCAGCGTCGCGACGCTCGGCCGCACGATGATCGTCATGCCGAGGAGCGCGGCGCCCACCAGGCCCACGGCGAGGACCGGGCTGCTCACCGCGATCGCCGCGAGCGCACCCGCCAGGCCGACCGCCGCGATCGCCGCGACCGCTGCCCACGGGACGGGACGGCGGCCGGCGTGCGTCCGGGGCTCGGCGCCGCGGTCGACAGTCGGGACCAGGTCGCCGAAGGGCGCGACGCCTTCGCTCATCGGACGAGCTCGGTGACCGGATCGGCATCGGCGGCCGGCGCCTCGGTCGCGGAGACCGCGTCGGCTTCGGTCGTCGATGCCGGGGCGGCGTCGGTCGCGCGCTGCGGCTCCCAGCGGTCGATGCGCCGGCCGGTGGCGATGTTGCGCAGCGCCTGCAGCGCGGCGAGGTTGACCATGCAGAAGAACGCGGGGAACGAGAGGAGCTTGTTGCGCCCCGCCGGCCGGCCGCGCATCGCCAGCCCGGTGAGCCCGAGCGCGTACCCGCCCAGCTGGGCCACCGCCGCCAGCGTGTAGAGCCGCCCGCGGCCGAGGAGCAGCAGGCTGCTTGCAAGCAGGCCGAGCAGCGGCACGACCATCAGGCGCCGGAAGATCTTGTGCCAGGCGAGCTGGAACGCATAGAAGCCGTGTCGCCGGGGATCGAGCAGCTCGCGCATCAGGATCGTCCCCCGCAGGCCGCGGGTCATGATCCGGACCTTGCGGCCGAACTCGTCGCCGCCGGAGCGCGCGGGCGGCTCGAACGCGATCGCATCTCGGGCGAAGACCAGCCGCCGGCCCTGGGCCACGACGGCCACCGAGGTGTAGAAGTCGTCGGTCACGCCGGTCGCGACCGGGCGGAAGAGCTCGCGGCGGATGGCGTAGATCGCGCCGGTCGCCGAGACGACGTTGCCGGCTCGGCTCTCGGCGATCTTCAGGAGGCGGTCGAGGTCCCAGTAGCCGCGCTCGCCCTCGGCAAGGGCGTCACCGGTCGCGGCGCGCTCGTACTGCTGGTCGCCCGCGACGCCACCGACCTCGGGGTCGGCGAATCGGCGGACGAGCGCCCGGACGGCATCGGGCGCGAACATGCTGTTCGCGTCGGAGAAGACCAGGATGTCACCGGTCGATGCGGCGACCGCCGCGTTCAGCGCATCCGCCTTGCCGACCCGTGGCAGGTCGAGGAGCCGGACGCCGCGGTCGGCCCAGCTCGTTCACGATCGCCGCGGTTCGGTCCTCGGACCCGTCCGAGGCGATGACGACCTCGAGGCAGTCCCGCGGGTAGTCGAGCTGGACGAGGTTCTCCAGGCGTCGACCGATGTCCGCCGACTCGTTGCGCGCGGCGATGATGATGCTGACGGACGGCTCGATGGCCGCGCTGCGCACCGGTCGCCGGAGCAGGGCGCCGCGCACGAGCAGACCCACGGGGAACGCCACGTACGTGGCCGCGATCGTCGCGCCGGAGGCCCAGAAGACCGCTCTGGCGACCCCTCGCACCAGGCCGCCGAGGCTCATCCCTGGTCGGACTCGCGAGGGCGGGCCATGGCGGTCCGGATCGCGGTCGCCGCCTCGACGTCCGCGTCGCTGGGACGGTTGCTGACCGCCTGTGCCCGTGACCGGCGGCGGCGACCCGGCAGGATCAGGATGCTGCCGACCAGACGGCCATGGACCATGTCGAGCAGGGCCACGGCCTGGCGGACCATCGAGCGGCGGGTGGATCCGCGGCGGACGGCCAGCACGGTCGGGCCGACGACGCCGGCCCAGACCATGGCGGTCGAGGAGCCCGGCAGCGTGCCCGCGTCGATGATGACCACGTCACCCGGGCCGGCGACGGACTCGAGGAGCTCGCGCACCTCCTCCGGGCTCGGATTGGTGGCACCCGGGTTGGTGCCGGCGGGCAGGATCCGCGTGTTCGGGATCGCGCCGGGGACCACACGATCGGTCAGGCGTTCGCGGTACCCGAGCGGGTCGTGCAGACCGGGCTGGCCGGATACGCCCATGAGCCACGAGAGCCGGCCGTTCGGATCGGCATCGATCAGCACGACGAGGCGCCACTCCGCGGCCGCGGCGGCCAGACCGGCTGCCAGGTCCGAACCGTGCGGACCCTCGTCGGCCATCGCGACGACGAGGTCGCGGCGGCCGTCGGCGGCCTCGCCGAAGGTGAGGCCCGCGACGAGCGGGGCGTAATCGTGGGTCGGGGTGAGGGCGGCCGCATCGCGCGCCTGCGTGGCGGTGGCCGCCGGGGCGCCCGCGGTGACCTCGCCGATGACGCGCTTGCCGGTCGCGCGGGCGAGCTCGTCGCGGTCCTGGATCCGGTCCGCGAGATACTCGACGAGGAGGACGAGGACGATCGCGCCGAGCAGCCCGGCGGCGACCGACATCAGCACGATGAGCGAGATCTGGGGCGCGATCGGGACGGTCGGCTCCTTGGCGAACGCGATGACCGTCAGCTGGCCCTCGGCGCGCAGCGTGCTGCCCTTGGACGTGGTCTCGATGAGCTGTGCCGCGATCTCGTTCGCCGCCTGGCTCGTGTCCGACGGGACGACGCCTTCGACGCTGATCGTCAGGATGCGTGTCGTGTCGTTGGCGACGGTGCGAACGGCCGCTGCGAGCGACTCGGCGACGAATGGCGCGTCCTCGACGCTCGCGCCCATCTGCCGCGCGGTGGCCTCCAGCAGGCCCTGGCTCGTCGCGAGCTCGGCATAGGTCTGCACGAGCTGGCTGGACGCGCGAAGCGTGTTCGTGTCCGAGTTGATCGGACCGACCAGGAGGCGGGCGGTCGACTCATAGGTCGGCTCGATCCGACCCGCGATGACATAGCCCATGAGACCCGCCACCCACGCCGCCACGAGCAGCGTCCACCACCACCGTCGCAAGATCGCTAGATAGCCGGAGAGTTCCACCAGACTCCAATCCCGTCAACGGGTTCCGAATGATGCCGGGCCACAGGATACGGGGGATCGTCCAGATCCGCCTCCCCTCTGCGGCGTTCGGAGCCCCGACTGCTACCATCCACGCCTGCGACCGGGGGGTCGCGGACCCCCACCTTGGAGACCGACACCCGTGTCAATCCTCGGCCCGCGAGCGGCTCGCCGGCCCCGCCTCTCGCGTGCCGTCGACGCCGTCCGCCGTGCGGCGGAGCGTCGTTCGGCCCTGTCCGACGCGAGATCCGTGGTGCCGGCGGCGATGGCGTCGGTGCCCGGATCCGCCGACGGCTGGTCCGTCGAGCGGGCATCGCAGGGCGGTGGTGGCATCTCGGCTTTCCTGTTGCGGACCCGCAACGGCGCAGGGCTCATGGTCAAGGTCGCGCGGGCAGAGTCCGGTCGCGCGAGCCTCGAACGGGCGGCAGCCGCGCAGCGCGCCATCCATGCCATCGAGGACCTCGGGACCTGGCGGACCCGGCTCCCGACGGTCGTGTCCGACGGCGACGCCGGGGGCTGGCGATTCGTCGTCGAGACGGCCTTGGCCGGACGGCCGCTCGACCTGCCGGGCCCCGACGACCCGGGTTGGACGGCGGCGCTGGACGCCGCGCTCGGCGCCATCGAGGGGCTCCACGTGGCGACCGCCTTGACGGGCTCGAGCGCCGACCGCCGTGCGCGATGGGTCGACGATCGCGCCGCGACGATCACCTCGCTGGGGGCCGCGATCGCCCGGGCGGACGCCACCGTGGGACGGTCCATGGACGCCGTCATGAGCCGGCTCGCCGGGGAGCTGGGCGAGCGGCCTCGCGTCCCGCGACCTCGCGGCCGGGTGGGTCCACGGGGACTACTGGTCGGCCAACATCCTCGTGGATCACGGCCGGCGCCGTCAGTGGCATCGTCGACTGGGACAGCGCGGAGCCCGACGAGCTCGCGGCGCAGGACGTCTTCCACCTGGTCCTCTACGCCCGCAAGCTCCGCCGGCGGGTCGGGCTCGGCGCGGTGGTCGCGGAGGTCCTGGGGGCCGGCGCACTGGACGCGCACGAGCTGGCGGTCCTCGAGCGCGCGAGTCCTCCCGGCCTCGGCGTCCGCTCGACCGCCTTGCTGTACTGGCTCCGGTTCGTCGAATCAAACCTGCGCCGCCAACCGGGCCTGGCCACTTCCGAACGCTGGCTCGCCTCGAATGTCGCCGTGGTGGTGCCATGGGTCTGAACGTCCTGATCGTCGACCGTGCGCCGCCGCTCGACCTGATGCAGGGCGCGAGCCTCATCGCCTACCACCTGTTCAGCCGGCTCCGGCACCACCGGCTGACGCTGGTCTGTCCGGCCCCGCTCGAGGGCATCGAGACCACCCGCGCGCGGCTGGAGGAGATGTTCGACGAGGTCCACCTGGTCCCTCGCGCGCGCGGCATCACCGCACTCGCCGGAGCCGTCGAGCCCGACCTCGTGCGTCGCGGGCTCCCGACCCCGGGCCGGCGGAACGAGCCGGGCGCCAGCCGGCGTCTGCTCCAGACCATCGACGGCCTCGTGCAGGCCGGTGCCTGGGACGTCATCCACGTCCGCCAGCTCCCGATGGCCGGGTACCTGCCGGACGCTCCGATCGGCCGCCTCGTGGAGCTCATCGATGCCGCGACGCTCGCGGCGAACCGCTCGTCGGGCGCCCAGGCGCGCGTCCGGGGACTCGTCGCCCGAACCCTCGAGCGCCGGGCCGCGGCGCGGGCCGACATCGTGACGGTCGTCTCCCCGATCGACGCCGAGGCCATCCGCCAGATCGCCCCCGGGGCACGGGTCGAGGTCGTCGTCAATGGCGTCGACACCGACCAGTTCGCGCCAGGGGCCATCGGCGACATCGCCGTCGAGCCCGACACGATCGCGTTCTCGGGGGCGATGTCGTTCACCCCGAACATCGAGGCGGTGCTGTGGTTCAGCCGCGAGGTGATGCCGCTCCTGCAAGCACGCCGCCCGGGCGTGCGGTTCCGGGTCGTCGGCCGCGATCCGTCGTCTGCCGTCAAGGCGCTGGCCGACGATCCCGCCATCGAGGTCACCGGGTTCGTCGATGACGTGCGCCCCTGGCTGGCGAGCTCCGCGGTCGTCGTCGTGCCGATGGTCAGCGGCAGCGGCGTGAAGAACAAGCTGCTCGAGGCGATGTCGATCGGCCGACCGATCGTCACGACCTCGCTGGGGGTCGAGAGCGTCGAGGTGGAGCCGGACCGCGACCTGCTCGTCGCCGACGATCCCGCGGCCATGGCCGCGGCGCTCGACAGGCTCCTGGGCGACCCGGAGCGCCAGGCCCAGCTCGGGGCCGCGGCCCGCGAACGCGTGGTCGCGCGCTACTCATGGGACGCGTGTGCGGCCCGGTACGACTCGCTCTACGCCGACCTCGCGGCGATCACCGCCCAACGCCAGACCGCCTGAATGACGAGCTCGCCCACGGCCGCCGACGGCCATCCCCTTCGCGTCGCGTACCTGATGTCGCGGTTCCCCAAGCTCTCGGAGACCTTCGTCCTCTACGAGATGCTCGAGCTCGAGCGGATCGGCGTCCGGGTCGACGTCTTCCCGCTGGTCCGCGAGCGCGAGGCGTCGATGCAGCCGGGCGCCGAGGACTTCGTTCGCCGCGCGCACGACCTCCGCCTGACGTCGCGCCCGGTCCTCGCCGCCCAGTGGCACTGGCTGCGCCGCCGGCCGCGCCGGTACCTCGCCACGTGGGGTCGCGCGATCCTGGGCAACGCGCGGTCCCCGAAGTTCCTCCTGCGCAGCCTCGTGGTGGTCCCGATCGCGGCGGCCTTCGCCCGGAGGATCGAGGCGCTGGAGATCGACCACGTACACGCCCACTGGGCCACCCACCCGGCCCTCGCCGCATGGGTGGTGGGCCGGCTCACCGGCCGGACCTACAGCTTCACCGCCCACGCCCACGACATCTACGTCGAGCGGCCGATGCTTGCCGAGAAGCTCCGCGGCTCCGCGTTCGCGGTCACGATCTCCGACTACAACCTGCGGCTCCTCAGCGGCTGGTACGGCCGGCTGGCCGATCGAGTGGAGGTGATCCACTGCGGTGTGGACGCGGCGGTCTTCCGACCGAGGCCCGATGCGGATCGCGCGTCCACGCCGGACCGCCGGTTCGAGGTCCTCGCGATCGCCACGCTCCAGCCGCAGAAGGGACACGCGGTCCTGGTCGCGGCCGCTCGTCGTCTCGTCGATCGCGGCATCGCGGTCCGCGTCCGGCTGGTGGGCGAGGGGGAGGAGCGCCCGGCCCTCAAGGCGGCCATCGCGGCTGCCGGACTCGTCGATGTCGTCGAGCTGCTCGGCCGCCAGCCGCGCGACCGGGTCGCCGAGCTCCTCGGCGAGGCGGACGTCGTCGTCCAGCCGAGCATCGTGCTGCCGAGCGGCAAGACCGAGGGCATCCCCGTCGCGCTGATGGAGGCGCTCGCGTCGGCCGTCCCGGTCGTGGCGACGTCGGTGTCAGGCGTCCCGGAGCTCGTCGAGGACCGGGTCACGGGTCGGCTGGTCCCGCCCGGCGACGATGCGGCCCTGGCCGATGCGCTCGCGGAGATCGAGCACGATCCGGTCGAGGCGGCCAGGCTGGCCCAGGCCGGCCGGGCGCGCGTGCTGGCCTCGTTCGACCTGCGAACGAACACCCGTCACCTCGCGGATCGGTTCGTGGCGGTCGCCCGCGCGGCCGGCCGCCCCGTGGCAGCACTCCCTCCCGACGGGCGAGGTCAGGACGAGGCGCCCTCGCCGTAGAGCCGCCGGAGCGTCGGCGCCGTCGGTGATGCCACGATCGCGCGAGCGAGCCGGGCGGAGTGCCCGTTTGCGACGTCATCGGGGCGGCGTCGCGCCGATTCCTTGAGCGACCGGTGGACCCAGCAGAACGTGAACAGCGGCTCGACGAGCCCGGGCGCGATGCCGAGCCGGTCCCGGTACCGGTCCACGGCATCGAGCAGGAGCCCGCTGTAGCGACCGTCCTCGAACACGTGCTCCTTGAGGACCCACATGCGTCGCTTCGGGATCCGGGAACGCCCGAGCATCAGGATCGCGGCGTGGAGCGTGTAGACGAGGTCCCACAGCGGCAGCCCGTGCGGGTCGTACGACTCCCAGTCGAGGAACCCCACCCGTCCGTCGGCGCCGGCGATCATGTTCCAGGTGCCCGGATCGCCATGGAACGCGACGAGTGGGATCGCGTCCGGCCAGGCGTCCACGCGCTCGACGAGCCGGGTCAGTCGCGCGCGATCGACCTCGGACGGTCGGTGGATCGCGATGTACTGCTCGAGGAGCCGACCGAGGGTCGCCGCGACGGCGGCCGCCGGCACCGCGTGGGCGGATCGCTCGCTCAGCCCGATCAGGCCCTCGATCGCCGGGGAGAGCCGCTCGACGCCCCCCGGTCCGGTGAGGACCGGCTCGAAGGGGCGGCCCGGCACGATCGACTCGATGACGGCGGTGAGATGCCCGACGTCCCCGGCCGCCACGAGCCCGGGCACGACCATCCCCTCGATCGGCCCGAGGCGCGCGAGGGCACCGAGGGCAAGCGCCTCGTTCTGGAGTCGCTCGGCATGCCGGACGTCCCGCGTGACCTTCACGATCCAGCTCGGCGCCGCCGCGCCTGGCGGCGTGAGGTACACGAGGACCTTCTGCGAGTCGTACACGCCCGGGGCCGCGATCGACCAGCGATACCCGCGAACGTCGTGCCCATGGTCGGCGGCCAGCCGCATGAGCCAGCCCGGCGGCTGGCGCGGGTCGTCGGGCGATGCGAGGAGCGACCGACCCGAGCTCGAGGCCCCGGACGGACCGCGGAACGCGAATCGCCGGCCCGCCCGTGGCCTGACCCCGGGCAGGATCGGATGGTCGGGATGCCCGGCCGGACCCATCCGGGGACCGGCCGCCCGCACCTCGCCGTCGATCACGAGGGTGTCGAGCTCGGCGACCTGCTTGCCGGACGCACGCAGCCGTGCCTCGAGGGACCCGGCGGCAGGGCCCGATGCGTCCTCGACCACCACGCTCGGCGTCTCGGCAAGCAGCCGGTCCGCGGCCACGCCCGTCAGCGCGGCGACGCGATCGGGCCCGTCGGATCCGCTGACCCAGACGACGTCGGGGGCCGGGGCGGCGTCCGCGCCGGTCGGCCGGCAGCAGGACCACATCGTCGGCGAGCCGGCCGAGCATCGTGCGCGTGCCCGCCACAGGCTCCCCGATGCAGGCGATCCGCCCGAGCGCCAGCGACGGCAGCGCGAAGGCGAGCGTGCCCCCGGTCGTGGCGCCCCGCAGGTTCGTGCCGGGCACGAACGGGTCGCGCAGGGACCAGCCCGAGCGGGATCGCGGGCTCGTCGCGGTCGGGAGGGTCCGCGCGGGCCGTCATCGGCCGCCGTCGAGGCGACGCGCCCAGACGCGCCAGATCCGGCCGACGACGTCGTCGAGCACCTCCTCGGGCGACCTCGTCGCGTCGACGAGTTCGGCGCGCGCGGACCGGGCGGCCAGCTCGCGGTAGCGGACCATCTCGGCCTCGAGATCCTCCTCCGGGTGCTCGGGCTTGCGGGCGTACAGCACGGCCCCGGGCGCATCCAGCACGAGGATCAGGTCGGGGGCCGGGAGCGCGTGACCCAGCACGGCCCGCCGGATCCGATCCACCCGTCGCGGTCGCGTGCGGGGGGTGAGCCGGGCGTCGTAGGGGTGGCGATCGAAGAGGGCCAGCCGGCCCCGGAGCTGCTGCATCCTGGCCGCGGCGTACCGTCGCCACATGCCGCCCAGTCGCAGGAGGAACCCGAGGCCCTTGGGTCCCCGATGGTGCTCGGAGCCGGCGGGGTACAGCCCCAGGTAGAACGTCCGGACGCCCAGCGGGAACGCGTTCGGCAGCTCGTGCACGAGATGCGACTTGCCCGCGCCGTCCGGACCCAACAGCGCCACGCTCGGTCCTCGGCGGAACAGCGCCGTGAGCGGCTTGCGCAGACGGGCGGCAGTCGCGTCACGCGCTCGTCGGGCGCGCCAGGCCAGCGGTCCTTCGGCCCGGAGGCGCCGGCGGACGGCTCGACGCAGTGCCGCGACCCGCGCGGGATCCTCGTCGGGCGATCCGAGCGCCGTTCGCGCCCGGTCCGGTGTCCAGCCTCGCGGGAGGGCCGCGGCGAGGGCGTCGGCCAGGGGACCGGCCGCGACCGCTCCCGCGGCCGCCGCGAGACGGTCGTGGTTCTGGCTCGAGACGCCGTCCTTGTCGAGCAGGAGGTGCAGGACGAGGGCCCAGGCCGTGTCCTCGGGCGAGAGGGTCGGGACGCGGTCGCCGGTTCGTCGCTCGAGGACGGCCGGGACCACGCCGTCGGCGAGCCGCTCCCCGCCGGTGAACCGAAACGTCGTCAAGAGGTCCAGCCGCCACCAGCCGCCCGTCCCGCGACCGACGTGGAAGACGTGCGCCCCGTGGCCCCAGGCGGGCAGGCGCGGAAAGCCCGCGTCGCGGGCGATGGACCGGAACGCCGAGACGTCCTCGGGGTGGACGAGCAGGTCGAGGTCGTCGCCGGTCGGCCGGTCGGTATCGCCCCGGATGACCGCCCAGCGGACGCCGCCGGCGGCCAATCGATCGGCGAGCGCCGCGAGCGGCGGATCCACGGTCGCCGTCATCCGAGCAGCCGCCGGACGAATGGGATCCGGGCGAGCTCGGGGAACGTGTCGGCGACCTGGAGGTGGTGGCGTCCCGCGAACAGCACGGCGAGCGAGGCCAGGCCGACCAGCACGAGCCCCACGATCAGCGGGGGATCGAGGACCGTCTGGATCGCGACCAGGCCGATCGTCGCGGCGACGATCGTGGCGTAGACCCGCAGGTACTGCCACTCGAACACGCTGATGCCGAGCGCGCGCGACAGCGCGATCTGCTTGAGCGAGTTGAACGCGAGCAGCGTGATCCCCGTGGCCAGCGCCGCGCCGAGCGCGCCGAAGGGCGGGATCAGCGCCAGGAGCAGCACGATATTGATGAGCGCCGCCGCGAGATTCACCCCGACCACGGCCTTGAGGTTCCCGAAGACCCGCAACGTCAGGCCGTTGAACCCGAGCGCCGCGTCGTAGTAGCGCCCGAGGGCGATGATCGCGAGGAAGATCGCCGAGCCGGCGTACCGCTCCTCGAACAGGGCCACGGTGAGGGGCTCGGCCAGGGCGAACGTGACCGCGAAGATCGGGAAGGACAGCACGGCGACCCACGCCGCGGTCTGCCAGTAGAGCGACCGCAGCCCGTTCCGATCGTCCCGTGCGAAGAGTCGCGCTGTCGCGGGGATGAACAGGAGCGTGAAGCTCTGGAGCACGATCAGGTTGAGCGCCGCGACGGGCTGGACGACCCGGTAGTCGGCCACGGTCTCGGCGTCGTTGGTGATCGCGCCCAGCAGGACGACGTCACTGGCGTTGAGCAGGATGTACACGAGATCCGTCGTCAGCAGCGGGACCGAGAAGCCGAGGATCTCGCGCATCGGGAAGCTGATCGCCGGTCGGCCCTGCTTGGGCAGCACGCCGACGCGCCGGAGCAGCCGGACGAACAGCACCCCGTAGATGGCCACCCCGATCGCGCCCGTGGCCACGTAGCCGATCGCGAGGAAGTCGACGTCCTGGCGCCCGACGATGAGCAGCCCGACGACCCCGAGGCGGAGGGCCGGGTTCAGGACGTAGCGCCGGAAGAAGATCGCGCGTGGGCTGGAGAAGACGGCGAAACCGTTCATCAGCACGTCGTCGAGGGCCTGGATGGGCGCGAGGATGATCAGGATCAGGAGGAGGCCGCCCGCCTGCTCGTTGAGGATCGAGCCGTTGACGAGGTCCTGGAGCCCGTAGATCAGCAGGATCGACGCGATGCCGAGCGACGCGATCGTCCCCGTGACGAACACGACCGTGCCGAGCATGGCGTCCGGTCGGCCGCGCTCCTGGTAGATCGGCAGGAACCGGCCGATCGCGCGATCCGTGCCGAGGGCCACGAACGTCGTCGCGATCGCCACGACCGAGAGGGCGTAGGCGAACGCGCCGTAGTCCGCCTTGTCCTGGAGATAGCGGACGATCAGGACCTGGACCAGGAAGTTGGTCCCGAGCGAGATCATGCGCCCGACGAGCAGCAGGCTGGAGCCGCGGATCTGCTTGGACGCGCCCGGCTTCGAGGGGATCGTCAGCGCGTCCTCGATGCCGTCGACGCCGTCGACCTCGGGAAGGGCGAGGGGTGCTTCCTGATCGGGTCCAGGAGCGGCTGGTGGCCCGGTCGACGGCGACCGGCGTTCGCCGTCGGGAGACGTCAGCGCCAGGCCACTCGATACCACGTCCCGATGGCGAGGAACAGGGACGTGAGGACGATGGCGGCCGGCAGGATCGAGCTCTCCACATCGTCGGGGATCAGATCGACCTGCGTGGTCAGGAAGACCAGCGCGCAGGCGCCGCCGATGGCGACGCCGAGGCCGAGCCCGTGGACGAGGAGCGATGGGCGGTCGACGGCGTCCTGCCGGTGGGCCAGGATGCCGGCGATGAGCCAGATGAAGCCGCCAAGCAGGGCGATGAGGACGATCGTGTGCATCGGTCCGAATGATATCGACCCGGACGAACTTGTCATCCCGCCGGGGACAGTGCCGTTCGTCGGGTCACGCCGCGCGGGCTACACTCGTCCACCCTCGGGCGGGATTCGCCCGGCATGTAGTCGATAGGGAGCCCCTTGGCAGGTCGCCGTGCGCTGCTGGCGCTCTCGCTCGTCGTCGTGGTCTCGGTCGCGGTCATCGCGTCGATCGCCGTGCTCAACATGGCGCCCACGTCACCGACCCCGCCACCATCCGGTGCGTCGACGCCCTCACAGCCGGTGCTGGTGACGGCGCCGCCCAGGGACGCGTCGGCCGTCACGTTGCGCGACTTCCAGTTCGCGACCGAGGCCGTCACGTCCGTTTCGGCCTCGACCGCCCAGAGCAAGCTCTGGTATGCGCAGGACGCCTGGTGGGGCGGCCTGTACTCGCCCGATGCCAACGAGATCCACATCTTCCGCCTCGACTGGAAGACCCAGACCTGGCTCGACACGGGCACCGTCGTCGACGAGCGTCCCGAGGCCGACGCGGACTTCCTCCTCGCCGGAGATCATCTCTACAGCGCGTCGGCGACCAAGGGGTTCGCGTCGTCGCACCGGGCGAGGATCGTCCGCTACACGTTCGACCCGAAGGGCGGCCGGTACAACCAGGACACGGACTTCCCGGTCGCGATCACCGACACCGGCGCAAGCGGTATCGTCCTCGACCGCGACAGCACGGGCGTCCTGTGGGTCACCTACGTCACCGGCGGAAGCGTGTGGGCCGCGCACACCCTCACCTCGGACGCGCACTGGACGGCGCCGTTCGCGGTCCCGGGCGGCGGCGTCCTGCTCGATGAGGACATTTCGAGCATCGTGCCGTTCGGACCAGGACGGATGGGCCTCATGTGGACCGACCAGGTCACGGAACGGGTGCTGTTCACCTCGCACGCCGACGGGGAAAACGACGGCACCTGGGCACCGGTCGAGGTCGTCGCGACCGGCGTCGGGCAGCAGGACGACCAGCTGAACCTCAAGACGTTCGAGCTCGACGGCGCCCGCGTGGTGGCGACCCCGATCCGGACGACGATCGACGTCGACACGGACCAGAACCCGCTCGACCCGCAGCTCCTCGTCATGGTCCGGGCGGCCGACGGCACATGGGCCGCGAACGGGGTGGGTCGGGTCGAGGACAAGCACAACCGCTCGATCCTGCTGATCGACGAAGCGCGGCGGTTCATGTACGTGATCGCACAGACCCCGACCGGCGGCGGGATGATCGCGCTCAAGCGGGCGTCGCTCGACGACCCCATCTTCCTGCCGGGAGACGGCGATCCGCTCGTGTCGTCTGCGGACGACGTCGCCGCGGCCAACGCGACCTCGACCAAGCAGGGCGTGTCGGTGGAGACGGGGCTGATCGTGCTCGGCTCGGATGAGACGACCGGGCGCTACCTCCACGGGGCATTGGACCTCGGCGCGACGCCGATCGCGCCCGGCGTCGCGGCTGGTCCGCGGCCGGACAAGCCGGCCCCGCCCAAGGACCCAGGGGCACGTCCGCTGGTCAACGACCAGTTCGGCTCGTGGCCGGTCGGCGGGCCCGTCACCGGCTGGACGGTGGAAGCGGTGAGCGGCTCCGCCCTGGTCCGCGAGCAGGGCCCGCACTTCCTGCGCCTGCGATCGACCAAGGCCGCTGGCGTGGTCCAGGCATGCAAGGACTTCGCCGACACCGGCGCCAGCCGCCTGCAGGTGGAGGTGCGGTTCCGTGCAACTGTCGGCGGCTCCGGTGAGATCCGGCCACTCGGCCTCCGGGGCCCGGGTGGGGAGGTCGTCGGCCTGCGCATCGCCGACGACGGCGAGTTCTCGTACTTCGATGGCGCCATCCGGCGCCGTCCGCTCATCTTCCTGAAGGACGGACGCTGGTATCGTGCGCGCCTCGACATCGATGTCGTCGGGCGATCGGCGGACCTCGTGCTTGCCACGTCGGGGGGCAAGACCATCGTCAAGGCGTCGGGTCTCGCGTGGCGGATCGACGAGGCCGGCCAGCCGCGGCGGGTCTGCTTCCAGGTCTCGGGGACGCCGGCGGTCCTCGACGTCGATCGAATCACCGTTTCGAGGTAGTCGATGCGCATGCTAGTCACCGGCGCGGCCGGGTTCATCGGGTCTCACGTCGCGGAGCGCGCCCTGGCCGACGGCCACGACGTCGTCCTGCTCGACGCATTCACCGACTACTACGACCGGCCCTCGAAGGCCGCGAACGTCGCCGACGCGGCGGCCCACCCGAACGCGACGTTCCACGAGCTGGACCTGCGAACCGACGACCTGGCGCCCGCGCTCGACGGCGTCGAGGCGGTCATCCATCTCGCGGCCATGCCCGGTCTGCCGCGCAGTTGGACCGACATGGAGACCTACACCGCCTGCAACCTCATCGCCACGTACCGGCTGGTCGAGGCGGCGCGGGCGGCCGACGTCAGGCGCTTCATCCAGATCTCGACGTCGTCGGTGTACGGCACCGAGGCCGTCGGCGACGAGACGCAACCGCTCCAGCCCGTCTCTCCGTACGGGGTCACGAAGCTCGCGGCCGAGCAGCTCGTCCTCGCCTATGTCACGACCTACGGCTTCCCGGCCGCGATCCTGCGCTACTTCTCGATCTACGGGCCGCGGCAGCGGCCGGACATGGCGTATCACAAGTTCATCGAGGCGCTGCTCGACGGGCAGGACCTGACGGTATTCGGCGACGGGCGACAGTCGCGCTCGAGCACCTTCGTGTCCGATGCCGTGGACGGCACCATGCGGGCCCTGCGCGACGCGGAGATCGGCGAGGTCTACAACATCGGCGGCGGCGAGCGCATCGAGCTGCTCGACGTGATCAAGCTCATCGGCGACGAGCTCGGCGTGACCGCGGTCCTGCACCACGAGGCGGCCCGAGCCGGGGATCAGCGCCATACCGGCGCCGACACCGCAAAGGCGAATCGGACGTTCGGCTATTCCCCCACGGTCGCGCCGATCGACGGGCTCCGCGCCCAGATCGCCTGGCACCGGCAGCGGCGCATCGACCGCCGATGACCGATCTTCCGCTCGGCGACGGCGCAGACGGGGCGCCGCCGAGCGACGACCCGTCGTCGGAAGCGACCCCGCCACAGCCCCGGCGGAGCCACCAGCGCACGCTCGTCCTCGGCGCGGCCGTGATCGCGTTCCTCGCGGTCCTCGCCATCGCCGTGCGGCCCGTCACCGCGCCGACGCCGTCACCGACCGTGCCCGCAACCCAGGAGCCGACCGTCCCGCTCCCGACGGCGCCACCGCCGGTCTCGGGCTATCTGACGAGTCGCGCGGAGATCGAGCAGCGCGTGGCCTGGGCCAACGATGGCCAGGAACCCTTCGCGACCGCCTTGCGCGACCTGCTCGAGTTCGCGGACCTGGCACTCCAGGAGGACCCGCGGCCAAGGGAGCCGTTGAACATCTCGGGGACCGGCGGGCCGTTCGTCGAGGACGCCGCGGCCGCGTACGGGCTCGCGATCGCCTACGTCGCGTCGGGCGATGACGTCTACGCGCAGGCGAGCGCGCGGTACCTCATGTCGTGGGCGACGACGACCCGCACGACGCGCAACACCTGCAAGACCGGCGGCGGCTGCCAGACCTCGCTGATCATCAGCCGGAACGTCCCGGGGTTCTCCTTCGCCGCCGACCTGATCGCGCCGAGCGGGGCCATGTCAGCGACGCAGGAGGCCACCTTCCGGACCTGGCTGCGCGACGTGATGCTGCCGACCCTCTCGGAGCGGGACAACAACTGGGGCGATGCTGGGACGTTCGCGCGGGTCGCCCTGACCTCGTACCTCGGCGACACCGCCGGTTTCGACGCCGCGGTCGGCCGCTGGCGCGCGATGATGGACCTCGTCGCGGCCGACTCGCACATCCCCGAGGAGGTCCGGCGCGGATCGAGTGGCATCCTGTACACGCAGGAGGCTCTGCAGTACAAGGTTGGAGCGGCGGTCATCGCCGCTCGACGAGGCGTTGACCTGTGGGAGTACAGAGGGGCGGCGGGTGGCACGCTCAAGGGTTCGATCGACTATCTCGTGTCCTATCTCCACGAGCCGGATCAGTGGCCGTGGGACGACAACGCCGAGTTCCCCACGCCCAGCCCGATGTGGGAGCTGGTCTATGCGCAGTGGCCGGAGCCTGCGTACCTCGACCTGCTGATGGCCGAACGACCGTTCAGCGACGACGCGCATTCGGCGATCCGCTGGACCACGCTGTCCAATGGCATCCCGGTCGTCGCAGGCGCGAGCGCGCCATGAGCCCTCGATGATCGGAATCGACGCAGTCGCCCTCCCGCTGCTGCTGACCGCGATCGCGTTCGCGCCGATCTCGGCGTTCGTGGCCCGGAGCCGCGACCGCCAGCCGCTCATCTGGTTCTTCCTCGGCGCCCTGCTCGGACCGATCGCATTGGCCCTCGTCTTCTTCGCCCCGCCGGGTCGATGCGAATCGTGCGGCTGGCAGGTCGAGGGATGGCCCCGGTATTGCGAGGCGTGCCGCGCGCTCCTCCCCACGCCGCTCGCCCGGCCCGACCGGTCCGGTCTCCCGGCACCGCTCCCATCGTCGGCATTCCAGGCCTCGCCGGTCGTGCCCGATGCGCTGCCGAGCATCGTTCGGCCGTTCCCCGCGGAGGCAGACGACGAGCCGGAGCCGGTGGCGGCCACCGTCACCCGTGCACGTCCTTCCCGGGCCAAGGCCGGGACCAAGGTCGCTGCCGCGACGACGGGCTCCGTCGCCGGCCGTGTCGGTGCCGCTCGACCGGACCGGGCCGGTGGCTCGAGGAGCGGGGCCCATCGGTCGAAGGAGACCGCGATCCTCGCCACGGCCGTGTTCCTGACCGGATCGTCGGCGTGCCGGCCGGGGATGCACTACGCCCTCGCGATCCGCGGCGACTCGCTGCTCGTGCTCGGTCCGCTCGAGGTCGATCCCGACGTGATCGCCGTGGAACGGCCGCTCGGGTCGATCGCGGTGACCGCCTACGAGGAGCAGCTGCTGATCAACGACCGGCGGGTGGGCATCCTGACCTGGTCGCTGGCGTTCCGGCATCTCTCCGGCCAATCCGCCTCCGCCGTCGAACGGGCTCTCCTCCATGCGGGCAGCGCCCAGGGCTGGTCGGGATGACGGCGCCGCAGCCGGAGCGCTCCACGCGGCCCGCGCCCGAGGTCATCGGGGTGATGCTGGCCGCGATGATCTACGCGGTCGTCGGCGTCGGGATCATCGTGGCGAGCACCGTGCCGGGCGATGTGCCCACGCCGTCTCCCACCGGCAGCGCCGCCGTCTCCACCCCTCGCCCGGCCGAGGAGACCATCAATCCCAGCCTCGTGACGCTGGTTCGGGAGACCAACGTCCGGATCCTGGCCCTCGGCACGGAGCTCGAGGCGCTGCTCGTCCTGGACCCGTTCGTCACGGGGGATGTCATCTCGAAGGTCAAGGAGATCAGCGCGGCAGCGACCTTCGGGAAGGGCATCGTCGATCGGATCGCCATCCAGCCCGGCGGGGATGCCATCGCCCCGCCGCTGCGGGATGCGTACAACCGGATCGTCGCCGCGGCCGATACGGCCCTGTCCGTGCCGTTCGCCGACCGCGTGGCCGTCAGACGGGGCGCGGAGGCCGTCGTCGCCGCTCTCGTCGGGCTGCCGGACATCGATGCGCTGCTGGCCGCGGTCGAGGGCACCCCGGCCCCGAGCGCGCCCGTCCCGACGGCATCGCGCGAGTGCGGCGGCGACGTCGACTCCGACACCGACCCCGACCGCGACGCCGACACCGACCCCGCCGCCGACGCCGACGGCAGAACCGACCGATGGCGCGTCGTCGACCCCGTCCCCGTCGGCACCGCCGAGCGGCCCGAACCAGCTCACGAACGGCGGCTTCGAGATCGGCCTCGAGCCGTGGGCTCTCGTGCTCGCGCCCGGCGCGGCCGGCACCCTCGAGCGGACCACGATCGAGCCGTTCGCCGGCAAGGGGTCGGCGGTCGTGACCGTCACGAGTGGCGCAGGGGCCCCGTCCGCGGCCTCGGTCGAGCAGGGCGGGCTGACCCTCGAGAGCGGCCGGACCTACGTAGTCTCGCTTGCGGTGCGCTCGACGGCCGCGCGCGAGATCCGGATCCGGCTGACGACCGGTCTTGGCGAGGTCATCGCCAGCCGGGTCCTGTCGGTCACCTCGTCGTGGACCACTGTGTCATTCCCCGTGACGCCGATCGGACAGTTCCGGGATGTGAGACTCCAAGTCGAAGTTGGTGCGTCCAGTCAACGAATCTGGCTGGACGAGGTATCCCTGGGCTGACTGGAAGTGCCCCACGGTGCATAGTGGGGTAGTACTTATCGGGGATTCTGGGAGGCCTGATCGTCCTATGTCCAAGAGGGGGGCCCCGTACGGCCGCGTGCCGGTCGTCGTCGGGCTGATCGCGTTCCTGGTCGTCGGCGTGCTGAGCTTCACCGCCCCGACCGTCGTTCGCGCAGCGCCAGGTGACGTCGGCCAGGCCGGTCCCTCGTTCGCCGGTTCCGGCGCGGACCCGACCGGAACGAAGCCAGAGGCGAAGATCTGGTTCAACGACGGGTTCTGGTGGGCGAGCATGTATCGCGCGAGCGCGAGCGCCTTCACGATCCACCGCCTGAGCGGCACCACCTGGACGGACACCGGCGTCGCCATCGACAGCCGCGAGAACACGCACTCGGACGCGCTCTGGGACCAGTCCGCCGGCAAGCTGTACATCGCCTCCCACATCTACGACGTCAGCCCGTCGACCGGTGAGCCGGCGTTCCTCTATCGATACAGCTACAACGCCGGAGCCGACACGTACTCGCTCGATGGCGGCTTCCCGCAGACGATCACCGACTGGGGTACGGAGACGCTCGTCATCGACAAGGATTCCACCGGCCAGCTGTGGGCGACATGGACCCGCGGCAGCTCGGTCAGGGTCAATCGGACGACGAACGGCGACCAGACCTGGGGGACCGAGTTCGTCCCCGCCGTGGCCGGCACGAGCAATGGCTCCGACGACATCTCGACGATCGTCGCCTTCGGCGGCAACAAGATCGGCCTGCTGTGGAGCAACCAGAGTGGCAGCCCGGACTCGTTCTTCTTCTCGGTCCACGACGACAGCGCCGCCGACACGACCTGGGGCGCGAGCACCGCGGTCTACCCGGGCAACAACTTCGCCGACGACCACCTCAACCTGAAGGCCGATCCGGCCGGCAACCTGTTCGCGGTGGTCAAGACGTCCCTGGGATCCGGCCAGCCAAACCTGGTCGTTCTCCGCCGGTCCGCGGCCGGGACGTGGACGAACGCCACGTACAGCACGGGCCAGGGCACCATGACCCGCGGCGTCCTCGCCGTGGACACGACGAACAACCTGCTCCACGTCTTCGCCACCGCGCCCGAGAGCAACGGGACGATCTACGAGAAGACGTCGCCGCTCAGCTCGCTGTCCTTCGCGGGCGGCCTCGGGACGCCGTTCATCCGTGACAACAGCCAGGACGACCTGAACAACGCCTCCACCGCGAAAGGCACGGTCAACTCGACGACCGGGCTGCTGGTGCTGGCCGGTCACGAGACGCTCAACGAGTACTGGTTCAACGTCGATCCGCTGGGCGGCGGCCCGCCCCCGACGCCGACGCCGCCGGGATCCAACATCACGCTGATACCAGCCGCGGATGCCCAGGTGCGATCGAACGCGGCGACGACCAACTACGGCACGCTGTCGAGCCTCCGGACCCGTGAGGAAGCGGCCGGGGACACGTACCGCAGCTATCTCGAGTTCAACGTGACCGGGATCACAGGCACCGTGAACTCCGTGACCTTGCGGCTCTTCACCACCGATGCGAGCTCGAACGTCCAGACGGTCGCCTCCGTCGACCCGAACGCCTGGGCGGAGAACACCCTGAACTGGAACAACAAGCCCGCGTTCGGGACCGTCCGCGGCAGCTCGGCCGTGAACACGGCCGGCGCCTACAACGAGATCAGCCTGTCACCCGCGATGATCACGGGCAACGTCCCGATCTCGATCGGGATCCAGAGCGCGAGCTCGAACAGCGCCATCTTCAACTCGAAGGAGGCGGCCGCGAACCCGCCCCAGCTCGTCATCAACCAGACCGTCGCCAGCGGCTCGCCGCCGATCGCCAACCCGAGCAGCCAGTCGACCCTCCAGGGCCAGCCGGTCACCTTCAACCTGACCGGGTCCGACGTCGACACCTGCGGCCTCACCTTCGCGATCAGCGTGGCTCCCACGAAGGGCTCGCTCAGCGCGCCGAACAGCGCGCCCGGCTGCACGGTCGGGAGCCCGAACACGGACTCGGCGAGCGTCACGTACACCCCGAGCCCCGCCAGCACGGGCGCCGACCAGTTCACGTTCACCGTCAGCGACGGCGTCAACCCGCCGGTCTCGGCGGTCGTCAGCCTGACGATCGGTGCCCGCCCGACCGCCAACGCCGGAAGCGTCTCGACGCCGCAGGACACCCCCGCGTCGGTCAGCCTGACCGGCGGTGACCTCGAGACGTGCGACGTGACGTTCGCGTTCGCCCAGCCGACCAACGGCACGGTCAGCGCGCTGGTCAACAACGCATGCGCGGGCACCGGCCCGTTCACGGACAGCGCCTCTGTCACCTACACGCCGGATCCAGGCTACAACGGCCCCGACTCGTTCACGTTCACCACGAACGACGGGACCGCCACGTCGGCGCCGGCGACGATCACGCTGACCGTCGGGACGCCGCCCGACGCGCCACCCACGGCCAACCCGGTCACGACGTCGACGCCGCATGTCGCCAAGACGATCACGCTGTCCGGAAGCGACGCGGACGACTGCCAGTTGTCGTTCCTCGCTCCGGTCGTCGCCCCGGACCACGGCACACTCGGCGTCGTCACGGACGCGAACTGCGTGGCTGGCAGTCCGAATACCGACTCGGCGACCGTCGTGTACACGCCGACTGCCGGCTACGTCGGGCCTGACTCGTTCACGTATGCCGTGACCGACGGGACCAACCCGCAGTCGATCGCGACGGTCTCGATCACGGTGACCAACGCGGCGCCGATCGCCAACGGCAGCAGCCAGACGACGCCCCAGGGCACGCCCAAGACGTTCGACCTCACTGGCACAGACGCGGACGACTGCAACCTGACGTTCGCCATCGCGACGAGCCCGACCAAGGGCACGCTCAACGCCCCTGCGGCTGCCGCCTGCACCCCAGGCAGCCCGAACACGGACCGCGCGCCCGTGACGTACACGCCGACCGCCGGCCAGACGGGCGCCGATTCGTTCACCTTCACCGTGAGCGACGGCGTGACGACCTCAGCGCCGGCCACCGTGAACATCACGATCACCCCGTCGGGCGGCACGCCAACGACCTTTACGCCGATCGCGGACTCGAAGGTCAAGTCGGACAGCCCGAACAACAACTACGGCACGCTCACCCAGATGCAGACGCGCGCCGCCGCACCGACGACGCCCACGATCTGGCGTCCGTACATGCGCTTCAACGTGACCGGCAGCGGGACCGTGACCGGCGTCAAGATCCGCCTGTGGGTCGACGCCGGCTCGCCGGACGGCGGCACCGTCTACGCGGCGACGGACAGCGCCTGGACCGACACCAGCATCACCTGGAACAACGCACCGGCCCCTGGGGCCGCCCTGGGAGCCCTCGGCTCCACGTCCGCGAAGGTCGGCACGTGGGTCGAGGTGGATCTCGGCGCCGGCGCCGTGACCGGCAACGGCACGTACACCTTCATGATCCAGACGACGAGTTCGACGAGCGGCCAGCTCAGCTCGAAGGAAGGCGCTCACCCGCCGGAACTGGTGGTGACCCGGTCCCCGTAGGCCCTGACCCGGCGATGACCTTTCAGGCCACCTTTCGGCTAGACAGGGCCGTCGGGGCCGTTCGGCCGCCGTCCGGTGCGCGATGGCACCAGAATTCCCCCTCCGAAGCACGTCAACGCACCGTTTCTGCCTCGATAACGATGGTGCATTCGGACGCGGCCGCTGTAGCATTCCATTCGTCCTAGGACTTTCGTACGGGTCGATCATCAACCAGGCGTTGCACTCATTCGCATTTTCGTCATCGTGCCCCGACCGACCGAACGAAAGAACGTGGACGCGTAAACGACCTGATAGGCCCGCCCCGTAGGGCCCGGCAGGTGGAGGCGATCCGGAAGTTTCATCAAGGGGTCCAGCATGCGCGTGGCTGTGTTCGGTATGGGTTATGTAGGCCTGGTCACAGCGGCCGGCCTGGCGAAGTGGGGTCATGAGGTCATCGGGATCGAAGTCGATACCGAACGCCTCGATGCCCTCCGCGCCGGTCGACTGCCGCTCTTCGAGCCAGGTCTCGATGCGCTCGTCGAGGCGGGTGTCGCAGGCAAGCGCCTGCGGTTCACCGATCGCCTGGACGGGATCGGGGCGATCCAGGTCGCCATCGTCGCCGTCGGCACACACGACGGGAACGGCGGCTGGCAGACCGACACCATCAAGGCGTGCTTCGCGGGCATGGCCCCCGAGCTTGCCGATGACGCGGTGTTGGTCATCCGCTCGACCCTGCCGCCCGAGTTCCTGCCCAGGATCCGCCCCATGGTCGACAGCCTCCGGGCTGCCGCCGGCCGGCCGTCGATCCCGGTCGTGGTGAACCCGGAGTTCACCCGCGAGGGCACCGCGGTCATGGACTACCTCGAGCCGGACCGGATCGTCATCGGCGTCATCAGCGATGACACCGGTGCCGGCGTCCGCCAGCTCCGACGCATGTACCACTCGGTCACGGCGCCGTTCCTGGTCATGCAGTCCGAGGATGCCGTTCTCGCCAAGCTCGGCGCGAACCTCTTCCTCGCGACCAAGATCAGCTTCGCCAACGAGCTCGCGATGCTGTGTGAGGCGTACAACGCGGACGTCACCCAGGTCGTCGAGGCGATGAGCCACGACGCCCGGATCGGCGGCGCCTTCCTTCGAGCCGGGATCGGCTTCGGTGGATCGTGCCTGCCGCACCAGGTGACGATGACCGTCCACGCAGCCGAGGCGGCCGGGCGTCCCGCGCCCCTGCTCGCTGCGGTCGACCACATCAACCACCAGCGCCGGTTCGACTTCGTCGCCCGCCTGGAGGCCGCCGTCGGCGGATCGCTCGAGGGCACCCGCGTGGCGCTCCTGGGCCTGACCTTCAAGCCGGGCACGGACGACCTGCGCGAGGCACCGTCGCTCACCATCGCCGAGGCCGCGATCGCGGCCGGGGCCGAGGTGGTCGCGTATGACCCGATGGCATCCGCTCGAACCCGTGCGGCACGGATGATCCCGGGCCTGCAGATCGCCGAGTCCGCGGCGGAGGCCCTCGCGGGCGCCGACGTGGCCGGTCTGGTCACCGAATGGTCCGAGTTCACCCAGCTCGACTGGGCCGCCCTCCGCGACACGATGCGCCGACCGGCGATCGTCGACGGACGGAACGCCCTCGACCCCGAGGCCATGGCCGCCGCGGGCTTCCGCCACACCAGCTTCGGCCGGCGTGCGGCAGGTCCCGTCCCGGCCCAGGTCGCGGGTGGGAACGTGGTCGCCTGGCCCTCCGAGCCCGAGGTTCGTCTTGCCTCGGCCGGTGCGCGCTGAGCGCGGCGCATCGGATCGGGGGAGGAAGATCATGACGGCGAAGATCGCCACTATCGTCTCGGGCGCCGGGATCGGCGCCCTCCTGGCCACGGCATCCGGCGAGCCCATCCTCCTCGGGTGGGCCCTGATCGGCCTTGGAGCGGTCGCGGCCATCGCGACGCTCGTGCTCCGCAGCCGCCCGACGGCGACGGGCGGTGCATCCGCTGAAGAGGGCTGGCGCGCGTTCGAGCGAGAGATCGCCCGAGCTCGCCGCTACGACCATCCACTGACGCTCGTCCGCGTCGAGGTGCCCGAGGACACGGGCCGGTGGTACGACCGCCTGGCCCCCCACTTCCGCGAGGTCGACGTGGCCTGGCGGGATCCGTCGGCCATCTGGCTGGCGGTCCCGGGCGGCGACGCGTCCACGGCCGCGCCGATCGTCGCGCGCTTGCTGCGCGCGGCGCCCGAGCTCGCCGACGTCGCCACCGTCCGAAGCGCCAACTTCCCGTCCGATGCGCTGACCGCGGGCGCGCTCGTCGGGCAGCTCCTCGCCGACGGCGACCGGCCGATCAAGCTCCCGGTGCGTGCGGGTGACGGCGCGATCCCGGCCGACGTGGCAGATCGACAGCTTGGCGGGGTCGGCGGATGACCGTCCACGCCTCGGTCATGGGCGAGCCGCGCAGCAAGCGCGTCTTCGACCTGACCGTGTCCCTCCTCGCGATGCCGCTGCTCTTGCCGATGCTGCTGATCGTGGCGCTGGCGGTCCGCCTGGATTCGCCCGGGCCGATCGTCTTCCGCCAGCAGCGGACCGGCCGGCACGGCCATCGGTTCGCGATGTACAAGTTCCGCACGATGGTGCGCGACGCGGAGGCCATGAAGGCGTCCCTCGCCCACCTGAACATCCTGCCGCCGCCTGACTTCAAGATCCCCAACGATCCGCGGATCACGCGCGTCGGCAAGTTCCTGCGCAAGAGCAGCCTCGACGAACTGCCGCAGATCTTCAACGTGCTGCGTGGCGACATGTCGCTCGTCGGTCCACGGCCGACGTCGTTCGCGCCGAGCACGTACGCGCCGTGGCACACGGTTCGCCTCGAGGTCCGTCCCGGCATCACCGGCCTGTGGCAGGTCAAGGGCCGCAACGAGACCACGTTCGATGAGCGGCTTCGAATGGATATCGACTACATCCGGACCCGGTCCTTCCTGACCGATGCCCGGATCTTCATGCTGACCTTCCTGTCGGTGGTTCGTCGCTCGGGAGAGTGACCGCGTACCGGCTCTGAACCCCCATTGCGGTCCCCGAGACCGGACGGGGCCCCGCTCGATACCCCCGAGTCGAGCAGGGCCCCGTCGTCTCTTTTCGGCGCTAGGACACGCTGCCGCCCGGCTCCGGAGCGTGGACCTGCACGTCCGAGAGGCCCCGGGCCGCCAGCTCGGCACGGAGCTGGTCGGGCGTCCCCGCCAGGAGCCCGAACGTGCCGTAGTGGATCGGGATCACGTGCTTGACGCCGAGCAGCTCGACTGCGATCGCGGCCTCACGCGGGCCCATCGTGTAGTGCCCGCCGATGGGCAGGAGGGCGACCTCCGGCTGGTGCAGCTCGGCGATGTAGCGCATGTCGCCGAACACGTTGGTGTCGCCGGCGAAGTAGAACCGGAAGCCGTTCTCGACCTCGACGACGAAACCAGCGGGCTCCCCGAGGTAGAGCGTGGTCTCGCCGCCCGGGTTCCACTCGCCGGCCGAGTGATCGGCGCTGGTCATCGTCACGCGCAGCCCGCCAGACTCGAACGTCCCGCCCTTGTTCATGCCGACGACCGCGTCGTTCCCGCCCGACAGCCGTCGGGCCAGCCACAGGCTCATCTCGTGCATGCACGGCCACGCGGGGCGGAGTCGGCTGGCGAGCGAGACGGCCTCGCCCATGTGGTCGTCGTGACCGTGCGTGACGAGCATCAGGTCGCACGCCTCCACCGAGTCCGCGGTCCGCGGTGAGCGGGGGTTGCCGAACCACGGATCGATGAGGATGGTCTTGCCGCCGGGCGTCCTGACCTCGAAACAGGAGTGCCCGTACCAGGTGAACGTGGTCTGACGGTCCAGGGCCATGTTGGGATGCCTCCTTGCGTCCAATCGTAGGTGGCACTGCGCCCGCCCGCCATGTCAGGGTCGCCGTCAACGTCGTGCGGGTCTATGCACGATATCGGCCCGGCCCGAAGCCGGTGCTCCTTGTCGTATGCATGTCGGATGCATAGCGGCGAGCGAGCGGCGGCCCACGCGGCTGGCGCGGCGTACACCTCGGCGCCGCCCTATGCATCCGATGTGAATATCACGGGAAGGCACACCAGGGACGGGCAAGTCGTGCATACGGTCGAGCGGCGCGCACGACGACGGTCCGGCCAACGGGGTCGGAGGGCCGCCGACCGGTACACTCGGCCTCGTGCCCGCTGCGCAGATCGCCGAGAACCTCGCCTTCATCAACTGGACGGTCCTGACCGGCCTGGCGCTCGGGTCGTACGCGGCCGTGATCCTGCTTCGGCGCCGCTCCGGCGCGACGCGCGGCTACCTCGGCTTTACGACCGCGTGCGCGATCGCGTTCGGGGTCCTGGCCTGGCTGTCCGACGGGGCTCTGCCCGTGAGCCCCGACAACTCCCCGGTCGTGGCCGACCCGGTCTGGGATGCCCCGCGGCGAGCCGCCCTGGTCGGGTTCTGCGTGCTGGCCGCGGTCGCGCTCGTCGCCAGGCGGCTCCGGCCCGTCGTGGGAGAGGGCCTCGAGTGGGTCGCGCTCGCGTCCGCCGCCGCGACCCTGATCGCCGGCGCCCTCGCGTGGGGCGGCGGCGCGCTCGGGACCATCTCGCTTCTGACCCAACTGGCCGTCGTGACCGCGTCGACCGGCGGCGTGTTCGCGGCGATGATCCTGGGCCACTGGTACCTCGTGACTCCGAAGCTGCCCGAGGCGCCATTGATCCTGCTTGCCCGCGTGCTGTTCATCGTCATCGTGGTCCAGGTCGTCCTGTTCTGCGCCTGGGTCGCGACCGGAGCCGGTCCAGCGGATGTGGCGCCGTTCGCGGCGCTGGTCGGCCCCTGGGCGCTGTTCGTCTGGCTCCGACTGATCGTCGGGCTCGTGTTCCCACTGATCGTGTCGTGGGCGTCGGTGCAGACGGCGCGGTCGCGATCGATGGAATCCGCGACCGGCCTGCTGTACATCAACGTGGGCTCGATCGCAGCCGGCACGATCCTCGCAGCCGGGCTCTACTTCGGCGCGGGCCTCCTGGTCTGAGACGCAAGCGGAGGATGGGGTGAAGAAGTACGACCGATCGTGGATCCCGGGCCTGGTCGATCTCGAGTGGATCGCGTCGCTGGCGCCCGATCTCCCTCCGGCCCTCGCCGCCATCGAGGCGGCCGCCCACCCGCTGCACGTCCCGATCGTGGACCGCGACAGCGGGCGCGTCCTGTCCGTGCTGGCCGGCGGCCGGCGGCGGATCGTCGAGGTCGGGACGGCGTATGGCTACTCGACGCTGTGGATGGCCCTCGGGCAGCCGCGCGACGGCACGATCGTGACGATCGACCCGGATCGCGAGCGGACCGACCTCGCGCGCGGCTGGTGGCGGGAGGCGGGCATCGCCGACGAGCGGATCACGGTCGTGACGGCGCCCGCTCTCGAGGCGTTCGAGGCCGGCGATCCGGCGCTCGCGGGACCGTTCGACCTCGCCTTCATCGACGCCCTCAAGCCCGAGTACCTCGGATACCTGGAGCACATCGTCGGGCGCCTCGCCCCGGGCGCCCTGGTCGTCGCCGACAACGTCCTGTGGAGCGGGCGGGCCTCGGGCTCACAGCGCGTGGACCCCGGCGACACCAACACGGCGGCGCTGATCGCGTTCGACACCGCGGTCATGCGCGACCCACGGTTCGCGGCCACGATCTTGCCCCTCGGCGACGGCCTGCTGATCGCGTCCTGGCGCGGCTGACGGCCGCGGTGGACGGACGACGAGCCGATCGATGACGATCCACGTCCGGGTCCGGCTCTTCGCGCTCCAACGGGAGCTCGCGGGGGCACGGGAGGTGCCGCTCGACCTGCCCGAACCGGCGACGGTCGAGGCCGCCTGGGACGCGCTGGTCTCACGGTACCCCGTCCTGGCGCCGGGCCGGCCCTCGGTCCGGTTCGCCCGCAACGGCGCCTATGCCGAGGCAGGGGACCCGTTGGGCGACGGCGACGAGGTCGCGATGATCCCGCCGGTCTCGGGTGGCTCCGGTGCGCGCCTGCTGGAGCTGCGCGACACACGGTTCGGAGCCGGGATCCTGGGGGAGCTGGCAGATCGGCTGGCCGACTCCGGCGACGGCGCCGTGGTCGGCTTCCTGGGACGGACCAGGGCCACCCCGGGAACACCGGCCCCGGGGCAGGAGGCGGAGGCCGCGCGGCACCAGGGTCGACGCGTGGAATCGCTTGAGTACGAGGCACACGAGGCGATGGCGCTCGATACGCTCGCCGCGATCGCCGACGAGATCGAGGGCCGGTTCGGGGTGACCGGTCTCGCGATCGTCCACCGGACGGGCGAGGTGCCCCTGGGAGAGGCGTCGATCGCGGTCGTGGCCGTGGCGGCGCACCGCGACGCCGCGTTCGCCGCCGCTCGCTACGCGATCGACGAGACGAAGGCCCGCGCCCCGATCTGGAAGGCCGAACGCTTCGCCGATGGCCACGTGTGGATCGGTCAGCCTGCGCGGAGCGGACCACGAGACGAGGAGGCGCCTGGATGAGGGTCTACATCAGCGTGGACATGGAGGGCATCGGGGGGATCAGCCACCCTGATCCGACCGATCCGGCCGACAAGCGGTACCCGGCCTCGGTCGAGCTGATGATGGGCGAGGCGAACGCGGCGATCGCGGGCGCGGTGGCCGCCGGGGCAACGGACATCCTCGTGAATGACAGCCACTGGAACATGTACAACCTGCTGCCGGCCGGGCTCGACCCGAGCGCCCGAGTCCTCCAGGGCGAGAAGGCCTGGTCGATGGTGGCGGGAGCGAACGCCGCCGCGGACGGCGCGCCGGCGTTCGACGTGGCGCTCTTCGTGGGCTACCACGCCCGGGCCGGCCATCCGACAGGCACGATCGCCCACACCTACTCCGGGCGACCGGTCGAGACGCGACTCGACGGGCGGCCGACCGGCGAGTACGGGTTCAACGCGCTCGTGCTGGGCGCCTGGGGCATCCCGGTCGGCATGGTCGCGGGTGACGATGCGCTGGCGAGCGAGGTCGAGGCCTGGCTGCCGTGGGCGGAACGGGTGGTCGTCAAGACCGTCGACGGCGGCCACAGTGCGATCTCGGTCCACCCGACCGTCGCCTGCGACCGCGTGCGGGCCGGAGCGGAGCGAGCCGTCCGGCGGGCGGGGGCCGGCGAGCTGGAGGTCCTGCGCGTCGGACCGCCGGTCGTGATCGAGATCGAGTACGCGAAGGGGGTCGTGGCGGACTTCGCCGCCATCGTGCCCGGCGCGGAACGCGTCGGAGACCGAGGCGTCCGCTACACCTCGGACGATCCGGTCACCGCGTTCCGTGGCTTCCTGGCCGGCAACCGCATCGCCGGTACCGTGGCCTGAGCGCGGCCAGCCGGCGCGGTCATACTTGGCCCGACCTGCTCCCCGGGGCGTGAGACCGGGCGAGTCCGCCGCTCGGAGGTGCCCGTGACCCAGCCGCTCCCGCGAGCCCGGCCGCGCGACCTCGGCATCCGGATCGGCACGATGTCGCCCGGCCCCACCGGTTCGATCGTGGACGTGGCCGACGTCCGCGTGGGGCACGCAACGGTCTGGCGCGACGAGCCGCCACCGCCCGATGGCCGCGGGATCGCGCGGACCGGGGTGACCGCCATCGTCCCGTTCGGCCTCGGCGAGCTGTTCGGTCACCGGGTCCCGGCCGGGGCGGCGATCCTCAACGGCGCCGGAGAGGCCATCGGGATCACGACGATCCAGGAGTGGGGCGTGCTCGAGACCCCGATCCTGTGGACGAGCTCGATGGCCATCGGGCGGGTCTACGACGCCGCCGTGGCGGCACTCGTCGAGCTGGACCCGTCGGCCGGGATCGACGATGCCCTTATGCCGGTGGTGGCCGAGTGCGACGACGGCTGGCTCAACACGTCGCGTCGCGTGCAGGTCGACGCCGAGGACGTGGCAGCGGCGCTCGCCGATGCGGCCGGGCCCGAGCGCGGGCCGGTGGCGGGTGGCGCGGTCGGCGCGGGGACCGGGATGGTCTGCTTCGAGCTCAAGGGCGGGATCGGGACGGCGTCGCGCATCGTGCACCCGCTCGATCGGCGCGACGACCACGGCGTCGACGACCCAGGCGACGTCCGGGACGACGCGACCGCGTATACCGTTGGCGTCATGGTCCTCGCGAACTTCGGCCGGATCGGGCGACTCACAGTCGATGGCGTGCGTGTCGGCGAGACGCTCCTGGCCGAAGGCTGGCCCGACGACCTCCCGCACGGTCGCGAGCGAGGCAGTTGCGCGGTCGTGGTCGCCACCGACGCCCCGCTCGAGAGCGCGGCCCTCACACGTCTGGCGCGGCGGGCGGGCATGGGCCTCGCACGCACCGGCGCGACGGCGGGTCACGGCTCGGGCGAGATCTTCCTGGCCTTCTCGACCGGGGCGCGGATCCAGCGCGGCGCCGGGCAGGCGCTCCGACGACTCGAGGTGGTCGACGATGAGTATCTCGACCCCTTCTTCGCCGCCGTCGTCGAGGCCACCGAGGAGGCCGTCCTCGACGCGCTCTTCCGGGCGGACACCGTGGTGGGTCGCGACGGGCACGTCGTTCGCGGGCTGCCGGTGGAGCGGACGCTCGCCCTCCTTCGGGCGGCGGGACGGTTGCCCGCATGAGCGAACCGTGGGGCTCGCTCGACAAGCTAGTCGAGCGCGCGGAGTCGTTGGCCGCGACGATGGGCGTGCGGGCTCGTGCGTCGACCTCGGTCGGCCAGGAGCGGGCGATGCTGCGCCTGTTCGGCGTCACCGGCCTGGACCGCGGAGGCCGGCCGCTCGCGGGAGCGACGGTCGACCGCTGGATGCGCGGCAGCCCCGACAGCCTGGGGGCCGGCATCGCGCTGCCCTTTGCGATGGCGCTCCTCGAATACGATCTCGATCCCCTGCAACTGGCGATGGACGTGTCGTCGGGTGCGGTCGACCTGGCGCTCGAGGCCGAGCTCCTCAAGGAGCCTGACCGACGGGCCGTCGCCGAGGTGGAGGCCGGACGCCTCGCCCGATCGGCCATCGAGCGGATCGACGCGGACCGGACGGCGCGGCGCGAGATCATCGACCTCCTTGGTGACGCCTCGCGACCATGGGTCGGCACGACCCTCACCGAGCCGGACCTCGAGGGCGCGCTCGACGAGGTCGGCGAGCTGGTCGGCGCGGGGATCGACGTGCTGCGGATCGAGGTCCCGGTCGGTCGCGAGCTGGCGGACCGATTGCTCGACGCCGGCCAGGAGGTCCCCGAGTGGCATCCCGGCGACCGGCGCTCGCGACCGACGAACCCCGAGCGGGCCGTCGAGTCCGCGCCGACCGGCAGCCAGCGGGCGCTCGCCCAGGTCCGGCGCGTCGCCGACGGCCTCGCCGCGCAGCGCCGCGGCTACATCCGGCTCGCGACGTCGGCGCCGGCGCTCTGGTCGCCCGAGGACGCGGTCGTGGCGGCCTTCGAACGCATCGATATCGTCGAGTCCGATCCGATGGCCGAGATCGTCGCCGCCGGCATCGACCCTGACCGGGCCATGTCCGACCACGCCTTCGCCCACCGCCTGCACCAGCGGTCGGGGACGCTGATGGTGATCGGCGCAGGCTCGCTCGTCGTCGCGCCGGACCTCCGCGTCGGCATCCCATCGGACCCGGCCACCCGTGCCGGTCGGGCGCTCGCGCTCCAGCTCCTGGCCGTGGCGCTCGCACGTGCCGACGGGGTCCCGGACGCACAGCTGGCGGTCTCGGCGCTGCCGACGTTCCTCATCGACGAGCCGGCCGCCGGCGCCCGGGCCATCGCCGAGGTCGAGGTGCGGCGAACCCTGTATCCCAACCAGCCGATGGCCTTCAGCGAGCCGGATGCCCCGCCGGATCGGGCGGCCGCCTGGCCGCACATCCTGTGCGCGGCGCTGATCCGTGCCGGCGATGTGGCCCTCGTCTTCCGCCGGTCCGGGCTGACCGCTGCGACGGCACGCGATACCCGGGCCGCCGCGCGGGTGGCCGCGGAGGTCGCCGACGCGCGCGTCCGCGGCTCGCTGTCGGGCGTCGCGCTCGAGCACGCGCGCGGGTCCGTGGCCGTGGGCCTCGCCACGCTCGAGATGCTCGCGGACCGCGGCTGGGGGGCGATCGCCGGCGACGCCCCGGAGGAAGGGCCGCGGGCGCTGGGCGGCGACGCCGTCGCAGAGCGCACCGAGGCGTTCGACCCCTTCGACGAGTTGCTCGGCCGGATCCGCTAAGGGGACCCGCCGGACACCGCCGGGATCACGTGGACCGTGGCCGACGGTCCGACCGCGGTCGTGAGGTCGGCCGGCGTCCCCTCGACGTAGACGTTGATGTGCGGCCGCAGGCGCGGCCCCGACTCCACGAGCCGGTCGCGAAGCCCGGGCACGGTGCCATCGAGCGCGGACAGGATCTCGTCGACGGTGGAGCCGGCCACGTCGTGGCGTCGCTCCACCCCGGGAAAGAGCGCCAGCAGCGACCCCGGCAGCAGGACGGTCGCCATCGTCCGCTCAGTCGCCCAGGACGACGGCCTCGACCGCCCAGATCTCCGGCAGGCTGTCAGTGATCTGCCGCCAGGACCGGCCCTCGTCGGCGCTGTGCCACAGCTGCCCGGTCTCGGTCCCGAACGAGACCCCGACCGGGTCGAGCGTGTCGCGGGCCATCGCCTCGCGCAGGACGGTCAGGTACGCATCGCGCGGCGGCAGCCCCGCATCGGCGCGGATCCACGAGGCGCCCCGGTCGTTCGTCCGCCAGACCGCCGGCTTGCCGTCGGGGACGAAGCGGCCCTGGTCGGCAGCGTTGAGCGGGATGACCCAGACCGTGTCCGGGTCGCGGGGGTGGGCGACCATCGGAAAGGCGAACTCGGACGGCAGCCCGTTGTCGGTCAGCTCGGTCCACGACGCGCCGCCGTCGTCGGAGCGGTAGACGCCGCAATGGTTCTGCTGATACAGCGTCTCGGGCTGGCCCGCCGCCATCACGAGCTTGTGGACACATTGCCCGGTCACCGGGTACGGATCGGGCATGAAGCCGGCCCGCACGCCCACGTTCCGGGGCTCCCACGAGGCTCCGCCGTCACGCGTCTCGAACACGCCCACCGCGGAGATCCCGACCCAAGTGCGGTCAGGGTCGGTCGGATGGGGGATGACCGTGTGCAGGATGAGCCCGCCCGCACCGGGCTCCCAGGTCGGCCGGGTCGGGTGGTTGGTCAGGCCCTCGACATGGGTCCACGTGGCGCCCCGGTCCGTGCTCCGGAAGAGCCCGGCCGGCTGGACGCCGGCGAAGAGCGCGCCGTCCGGCGTGGCGGCCAGGCTCCAGACCGTCTCGATCGCCGGACCGTCATCGCCGTAGGTCATGCCGGCCGACGAGTGCGTCCAGGTCTCGCCGCCATCCTCGCTGCGCAAGACGGCCGGGCCGAACCACGGACTGCCGCCCGCCGCCAGGATCGCACCGGTCCCGGGTTCGACGATGAGGTCATGGATCGGCCAGCCCTCGCACAACGGGCCGCGAACGCTCCAGTCGCGCCGGGCGGCGTCGCTCTCGAGGATGAAGGCGCCCTTCTTGGTCCCGACGAGGAGCTGTGTCTGCGTCATGTGCTCGTGCCTCCGATCAGCCGCCGGCCTTGAACGGATAGACGACCCACGCGTTCGTCTCGACCGCGTTGACGTCCGGCCGGCCGGGCACCTTTGAGCGCTCTGGCTTGTAGTGGAGCACGGCGGTCGTCGGTCGGCCGCCGGCCTGGAGCACGCGCTCGGTCACTGCGTGGATGGTCGTCCCGCTGTCCCAGACCTCATCGACGATCAGCACGCGCTGGCCGCGCAGCAGGGGATCGGCCGGGAACTGCAGGAACGTCGGGTGCGGTCCCGGGACGCCGTGGTCGTCGTAGTACGCGACCGCGGCGATGAGGATGTTCCGGATCCGGAGCCGGTAGGCGAGCATGCCCGCCGGCACGAGGCCGCCGCGCGTGATGGCGAGCATCACGTCGAACGTCTCGCCGGCGAGCTGCTCGGCGAGGTCCAGGACCAGCCCGTCGAGGGCCTCCCAGCTGACGATGTCGCGCTCGGACGCGGTGGTCGACGTCATGCCCGAAGCATACGAAGCCCGGCGACCTCTGGCGACCGCTTCCGCTGGCGGGGGTGGTCGGTGTCCGCGCCGCCCCTCTCGACCATCTCGTGACTCCTTCTGCGGGGTTCATCACGTAGACCGGCCGGGCGGCCGAAACTCATCGGTGATGGCCGGCGGCCGCGCGGATGGCCTCGAGCGTCAGGGGGTCGTCGAGCGTCGAGATGTCGCCCGGGTCGAGGTCGAGCCACGCAGCCCGGGCGACGCGCCGCATCACCTTGCCCGACCGGGTCTTCGGGAGGGTCCCGACCACCGCCACCACCTCGGGCTTGAGCGGCTTGCCGAGCTGGGCCGCCACGGTCTGCGCCACCGAGGCCCGCAGCTCCTCGTCGTCGGTCTCGCCCGGGCGCAGGACGCACAGGACGACCACGACCTCGCCCTTGATCGCGTGCGGGATCCCGATGGCGGCGGCCTCCAGCACGGACGGATGCGACACGGCGGCACTCTCGACCTCTGCCGGCCCGACGCGCTTGCCGGCGACCTTGAGCGTGTCGTCGGAGCGTCCGTGGATGAACCAGAACCCGTCGGCATCGATGCTGGCCCAGTCGCCATGGAGCCACATCCCCGGGAGGCGCGACCAGTAGGTCTCCTCGTAGCGCTCGGGGTCGCGCCAGAAGCCGCGGGTCATGCCCGGCATCGGGGCGCGGATGACGAGCTCGCCGACCTCGCCGCCCCGGACCGGTCCCGATTCGTTGACGACATCAGCGGCGGTCCCGATGCACGGTCCGGAGAACGACGCGGGCTTGATCGGCCCGACGACGTTGCCGCTCACGATGCCGCCCGACACCTCGGTGCCGCCGGAGTAGTTGACGATCGGACAGCGGCTCTCGCCGACCTCGCGGAAGTACCACCACCATGGATCCGGGTTCCAGGGCTCGCCTGTCGAGCCGAGGACGCGCAGCGACGACCGGTCGTGCGATCGGACCGGCTCCTCGCCGTGGGCCATCAATGAGCGGATGACCGTCGGCGACAGCCCGAGATGCGTCACGCGATGGCGCTCGACCAGCGCCCACAGGCGATCGGGCCCCGGGAAGTCCGGAGCCCCTTCGTACAGGACCAGGCGCGCACCGAGCATCAGCGATCCCGAGATCGCCCAGGGACCCATCATCCAGCCGAGATCCGTGAACCAGAACAGGGTGTCGCCCGGCCCGAGGTCGAACTGGTGGGCCAGGTCCTGGGCAGCCTTGATCGGGAAGCCGCCGTGCACGTGGACCGCGGCCTTGGGGCGACCGGTCGTGCCGGACGTGTAGATGAGCAGGTACGGCGTCTCGGGGTCGACGTCGCCGCCGACCGTCGCGGACGACTCGCCCTCGACCGGGTCGTCCCACCACGCATCGCGGCCGGGCGTCCAGGGCGTCTCGATCGCCTCGCCCGCGCGCCGGACGACGACGACCCGACGCACCGATGGCACTGCGGCGACCGCCTCGTCGGCGACGGCCTTGAGCGGCACCCACCCGCCACGGCGCAGGAAGCCGTCGGCGGTGATGAGCACCGACGCCTCGCAGTCTGCCAGGCGCGTCGCGATCGCCGGCGCCCCGTAGCCGCTGAAGATCGGCGTGTAGATGGCCTGGAGCCGCCCGATCGCCAGGACCGCGACGACCGTCTCGACGAGCATCGGCAGGAGGATCCCGACCCGATCGCCGGGTGCGACGCCATGCGCCGAGAGGCGTCGCGCGGCGGCATCGACGGCGCTCGCCAGCTCGGCGTTCGTCAGGCGCCGGACGACGCCGTCCTCGCCCTCCCAGACGAGCGCCTCGCCATCGGGGTCGCGGGTCGCCCGCGGCTCGATGGCCGCTCGCGCGTAGTCGAGCTCGCCTCCCTCCCACCAGCGCGCCCACGCCGCACCGCGCGACAGGTCGAGCACCTCCCGAGGCCGGCGGCCCCACGCGATGCCGATGTCGTCGGCGGCCGCGCCCCAGAACCAGCCGGGATCGCGCACCGCCCGGGCCTGCAGCGCGTCGAGCGAGGGCTCGCCGCTCGAGCGCAGGAACCGCGCCAGCCGCGACGCCTCCGCCATCGCCGGGTCGGGTCGCCAGGCGACGCCGTCCGCGTCCCGCCCGAAGATCGGCCAGTCGGTCTGGCGGGGACCAGTCACGGGCGGACGTGATCCTCCCAGCGGTGGGCGGGTTCGTAGCCGAGGAGCGCGCGTGCATGGTCGATGGAGAGCAGCGTCTCCCGGCCGGCGACCGGGCGGCGGAGCGGCACGCCCGGAAAGACCTCGGCCATCAGGTCGGCGCTGGGCCGGGTCATGACGGTGTCGGCGGCCGCGACGATCGCGATCTCCGAGCCGGTCACCTCGGCCTCGAGCGCCAGCCGGGCCGCGGCGGCCACGTCCCGCGCGTCGACGTAGCCCCACAGGTTCCACTTGCGCAGCCGCGCGTCGTCCCAGTAGGTCGGGAACAGGTCATAGTCCTCGACGTTCATGATGTTGGAGATCCGCAGGCCGACGAACCCGATGCCACTCTGCCGCGCGAACTGGCCGGCCATCGTCTCGCCGACGAGCTTCGAGAGCGAATACGAGCTCTCGGGTCGGGGTTCGATCGTCTCGTCGATCGGTGCGAACGCCGGCGGCGTGTCGAACGGCAGCCCCAGGACGGTCTCGCTCGACGCCCAGACGACCCGGCGCATGCCGTGGGCGACGGCCGCGGCGAACACGTTGTACGTCGAGATGGCATTGATCCGGAAGGTTTCGCCGTCGGGCCGGAGACTCGGTGCCGGGATGGCCGCGAAATGGACGACGGCGTCGAAGCCGGCCAGCGCATCCTGGGTCTGCCCGAGGTCGGTCAGGTCCGCGACCATCGTCAGGCCGAAGTCGCTGCCGTCGTGGCGCGCGTCCACGTTGCGCACGTCGTGGCCGTGCTCACGCAGGTCGCGCACGACGTGCGTGCCGCCCTTGCCACTTCCACCGGTGACGATGATCCGCATCCGCACCTCCTCGCCGAAGTATGCCGTTCGCGATGCCCATTCTCAGGACCCTTCAAGAATCGGGCCCGAGACTGACGGCCAACGGGTCCGCCACGACCCGAGCTTCACCTACCCATCGATCATCACGGAGGTTCGCATGACCGACCCAGAGCAGGTCGAATTCAAGGAGCGCATCTCGCGCCCCGTCATCCCCGGCGGCGTCGCTCGCGGCGGCATCGTGCTCGGCGCGGCGCTCCTGTTCGTCGTCGGCGCGGTCGCGGTGATGGGGGCGTCGCCCTCGCCCTCCGGCCCGGCCGGTGCCACGCCGGCGCCGTCCGCCTCGGGCGACCCGAGCTCGGGCACGAAGGACGGCGATGGCCGGCACGGCTTCGGCCGGTTCGGCGGACCCGGCGTTGACGGCTTCGGCTTCGGTCGCGGCGGCTTCGGGTTCGGCGGCATCACGATCACCGCCATCAGCGGCTCGAACCTGTCGCTCACGACCGACGATGGCTGGACCCGGACCATCGCGGTGACGGGGGACACGACGATCACCCGCTCCGGCCAGACCATCGCGATCGGCGACCTGAAGGTCGGCGACCAGATCGGCTTCCGGCAGGAGCGAGCGTCCGACGGGACCTACACGATCTCGGCGGTCAACGTGATCCTGCCGAGCGTCGGCGGCACGGTGACGAAGATCGAGGGATCGACGATCACGGTCGAGCGACGAGATGGCACGACCGAGACGATCCACGTCGATGCCGACACGACCTACCGCATCGCCGGCGACGACACGCCGGCGCTCTCGGACATCGACGCCGGTGACGTGATCATCGCGTCGGGCACGCAGCGCGCAGACGGATCGCTCGATGCCGAGGCGGTCGTGGCCGGTGGGCCCGGGCGCTGCGACTGGTTCGGCGGCCGCGGCCCGCGTGGCGACAAGGATCCCAACGCATCGGCGGCGCCGTCGCTGACGCCCGGCTGAGGGACAGGCTCAGCGCAGCCTCTTCTCACGGATGAGCCGACGCGGCGGTCCACCGGGCCGTCGCGTCGGTGATTCTCAGGCCGGTTCGACCGGCTCGGACTCGACCGGCGTGGCTCGCTCGGTGACCGGCGAGCCGGCCAGCGTCGGGGCCGGGAGCCGGACCAGGAACCTGGCCCCGCCCTCCGACCGGTTGGAGACCGCGATCCGTCCGCCGTGCCGCTCCACGATCCACGCCGCGATGGCCAGGCCGAGTCCGGTGCCGCCGCCCGGCGCCCCGTGCGCCCGGTAGAAGCGCTCGAAGACGTGCGGGAGGTCGTCGGGACGGATGCCCGATCCGTCGTCATCGACGGTCAGGGTCGCGCCGGACTCATCCGTGCGGACGGCGACCGCGACGCGGCCGTTCGGCGGGCTGTGTCGGATGGCGTTGTCGACGAGGATCATGACGAGCTGGCGAAGGCGCGCCGGATCGCCGATCAGGGCCGCCGGATGCGGGTCCACCTCGACACGCACGCCACGGCTTACGGCAGTCTTGGCGAGCGCGGACGCGCCGTCGGCCGCGATGTCACCGAGATCGACGGGCAGCCGCTCGAGCTCGACGGCGCCGGAGTCCGAGCGAGCGAGCAGGAGCAGGTCCTCGACGATCGCGGTCATATGCCGGACTTCGTCGTCGATGTCCTCCAGGGCCGTGCCGACCGACCCCACCGGCTCGTCCTTGTGCCGGCCCAGGTGCTCCACGCTGCTCCGGATCACGGTCAGGGGCGTCCGCAGCTCGTGGCTGGCGTCGGCCGCGAAGTCGCGCTGGCGCCGCAGCGCTGTCCGCTGGTTGGTCAGCGACTCGCGGATCGGCACCAGGGCCCGGCGCGCATAGACGAACCCGAAGCCTGACGCGACGAGGATCACGACGAGGCCGCCGGCCAGCAGCACCGCGAGCATGACGCTCAGGGTCTGCTGCTCGGCCGTCCGGTCCTGCACGACCTGGATCGTGTACGTCTCGCCGCGCCGGCCCAGCGCGGTCTGGGTCAGGATGCGGACCGGGGTGCCCCGGATCTCGGTCGTGCGTACGTCCCTGCCGGTCGTCGCGGCGGCGCTGACCGCGGCCAGCTCGGGGAGGCCTGGAGGCGTCCCCGGCCCGGGCCCGACTTGCTGGCCGTCCGGACCGAGGATCAGCGAGAACGTGCCGGATCCAGGACCACCGAACTTGAAGCCGTACCCCGAGGTGTCCTCCGGGTCCGGGGGCTGGCCGGTGATGAGCCCCATCTGGGCGTTCAGCTGCGCCATGCCCGAGCTCTCCAGCGACCTGGCGACGGCCACGTACAGGACGACACCGAGGACGAGCAGGACGAGGAGCGTGGTCAGCCCGCTCCAGACCACGAGGTTCCGCCGGACGCCCCGGATCAATCCGGCGTCGAGCGCGTCCGCTGCGAGCTCCGGATCCGAGGCCTCGGCGGTGGCCCGGATGCCGTCAGGCATCCGCCATCCGATAGCCCACTCCCCGGACGGTCTCGATGAGCCGCCCGGCGAGCCCGAGCTTCTCCCGCAGGTAGTGGATGTAGGCGTCGACCGCGTTGGGCGTCACGGCCACGCTGAACGGCCACGCCTGGTCGAGGAGCTGGTCGCGAGAGAGCGTCTGGCCGGGATGGCGCAGGAAGCACTCCAGCAGCGAGAACTCCCGTGGACTCAGGTCGATCCGCCGGCCGTCCAGCGTCACCCGACGCGACGTCTCGTCGAGCGTGATCGGCCCGACCACGAGCTTGGGTTCCGGGCGGACCGCGCCGTTCCCGCGCCGGCTCAGCGCACGGAGCCGGGCGGCGAGCTCCTCGTAGGCGAAGGGCTTGACGAGGTAGTCGTCGGCCCCGGCATCGAGGCCGCTCACCCGGTCGCCGACCGTGTCGCGCGCGGTCAGCATCAGGATCGCGACGTCCGAGCCGGTGGCGCGGACCCGGCGAGCGACGTCGAGCCCGGACATGTCGGGCAGCCCGACGTCCAGGATGATCGCCTCGATCCCAGGCGCCGCACTCGCGATCTCCAGGCCGGATCCCCCATCGGTCGCGAGCTCCACCACGTGGCGGTCCTCCTCGAGGAGACGCCGAAGGAGCCGGCTGAGGCGCGGATCGTCCTCGATGACGAGCAGGTGCATACCGGTCAGCCTACCCCGTCGCTCACGGGATGACCGTCACGTCGGAGGCGGTGCCGGTCGGCCCGGTCGCTGGGCCGTCGCTGGCGGATGGACCGCCCTGGGTCGTGCCGCGGCCCACGCGGTCGAGCTGGACCGCGACCGTGCTGCCGGTCGTGACATCGGCAGCCGAGCCGGCGGCCTGCGTGTGGTACTCCGTGTCGGGGTCCAGGGCGACCTCGATCGTCCGGCCGTCCTCGGTCTCGATCGTCATCGTGTCGGCGGTGACGGACCGGACCGTGCCCTCGACGGTCGCGCCGCCGGCGCCGAGGAACCCCGCTCCATCGGGCCCGCCGGGCGCGAAGGAGCTGTTCGGATCGAAGGTGCGGAAGACTGCCCCATCGGGACCTTGGCCGAACCTGGCGGCCGCGACCGGTGCCGTGCTCCGCCCGACCGCGAACGCGACGCCGCCGATGGCCACCGCCGCGGCCACCCCGAGCAGCAGGTTGAGCCAGCGACCGGACGATGCCCGACCCCGTGCCGGCCCGGCCGGCGGAAAGGGCTCGACCGGGGCCGGCGTGACGGGGGTCGCAAGAGTGGGTTCGTCGGACATGGGTGGCTCCTTCGCCTATTCGTAGCGCAATGCGTTGATGGGATCGAGACGGGCGGCCTGCCGAGCCGGCCAGACGCCGAACACGACACCGACCGCGAGGCTGAACAGGACGGCCGCCGCGACGGTCGTCGGGCTGAACGAGAAGCCCCAGCCGGCCAGTTGGCCGATGCCGGCCGAGACGCCGAGCCCGACCGCGATGCCGATCAGGCCGCCGAGCAGGGACAGCGTCAGTGCCTCCACGAGGAACTGGGCCAGGATGTCGCGGCCGCGGGCGCCGATGGCCTTGCGGATCCCGATCTCGCGCGTCCGCTCCCGGACCGACACGAGCATGATGTTCATGATCCCGATGCCCCCGACGACCAGCGAGATCGAGGCGATCCCGCCGAGCAGGAGCGTCAGGGTCGCGCTGATCGAGGAGGCGGCCTCGAGGAGCTGGGTCTGGTCGAAGACGTTGAAGTCGTCGTCATCGGCGGCCGCCAGCTCGTGGCGATCGCGCAGCAGCGCGGTGATCTCGGCGTTGGTGGCGGTCATCTGGTCGGCCTGGGCGACGCTGACGCCGATCGTCCGCACGGTGTCCCCGCCGACGAAGTACTTCTGCACGACCCCGACCGGCACCATGACCTGGTCGTCGGGATCCTGGAACCCGCTGCCACCCTTGGCCTGCAGGATGCCGATCACCCGGAACGGGATGCCGCCGATCGAGATCTCCGAGCCGATGTCGGCGGCGCCGAGCCCCAGGTCCGTGGCCGTCGACGCCCCGAGGACCGCCACGCGCAGATCCCGATCGACGCTCACGTCGGTGAGGAACGTGCCCTGCCAGACGTCGTAGGCGCGAACGGTGGGATAGGCAGCAGTGGTGCCGACGATCGTCGTGGTCGTGCTCTCCTCGCCGGCCGTGACGAGCAGGCTGGTCGAGGCCTCTGGGGCCACGCCGGCGACCGATGGGAGCGCCGCGATCGCGTCGGCGTCGTCGAGGGTCAGGGTCCCGCCGTCCGGTCCGCCGCCCGTCGGGCTGATCGTGAGCAGGTTCGTCCCGAGGCTCGAGAGGCGGTCTGTGATGTTCGAGGTGGTGCCCTGGCCGACGCCGACGAGCGCCACCACCGATGCGACGCCGATGATGACTCCGAGCATCGTCAACGCGGCTCGAAGCCGGCTGGTCCGCAGGCGCGACAGCGCGAGCCGCAACAACTCGAAGAGGCTCATGCGACGACCCGGCCGTCGCGGAGGTGGATCTGCCGGCCGGCCGCGGCGGCGACGTCGACGTCATGGGTGATGAGCACGATCGTCCGGCCGGCGTCGTTGAGCTCGTGGAGCAGCGCCATGACCTCGGCGCCGGACTGGCTGTCGAGGTTGCCGGTCGGCTCGTCGGCGAGGATGAGCGCGGGCTCCGTGACGATCGCCCGGGCGACGGCGACCCGCTGTTGCTGGCCGCCGGAGAGCTCCGACGGTTCGTGTCGGAGTCGGTCGCCGAGGCCAAGCCGCTCGAGGGCGAGCCGGGCACGCGCCTCGCGCTTGGATCGCGACACCCCCTGGTAGAGGAGCGGCGTCGCGACGTTGTCGAGCGCCGTCGTCCGCGGCAGCAGGTTGTACGACTGGAAGACGAACCCGATCGTCCGGCTGCGCAGGCCGGCCAGGCCGTCGTCATCGAGGTCGGCGACCGGCGTCCCCGCGAGGCGGTACTGCCCGGCCGTCGGGCGGTCGAGGCAGCCCAGGATGTTCATGATCGTGGTCTTGCCGGAGCCGGACGGCCCGACGACCGCGAGGAACTCCCCGGCATGCACCTCGAGGCTGACGTCGGCGAGTGCCGGCACGTCCACGTGCCCCATCTGGTAGGTCCGGCTGACCCGGTCCAGGCTGATGATCGGCTCGGTCACCGGTCAGTCCCCGCTCTCGAACACAGGACCGCCGTTGCCGCCGCGCGGGCCGCCGTTCTCGACCCGCACCGGACCGCCGCCGGGGATGGCCACCCCGCCGAACCCGTCGGTCGCGTTGCCGTTCCCCGTCTGGGCGGTGGCCGTGCCGGTGACCACGCTCTGACCCTCGGCCAGGCCGCTCGTGATCTCGGCCGTCGTGCTCGTCAGGAGCCCGACCTCGACCGCTTGCGCCTGTGGCTGGCCGTCGGCCCCGAGGACCATGACGCTGTAGTCCCCGGTCGTGCCGCGCAACGCCTCGGCCGGCACGGTCAGGACGTTCTTCGCGCTCCGGATCGTGATCGTCACGTCGGCGCTCATGCCGGCGCGGGCCGTCGCGGGCGCGTCGGTCAGCGTCACCGTCACCGGGTAGCTGACGACGCCGGTGTTGCTGTCGCTGCTGGCCACCGGCGAGATGGCCGCGACCGTCCCGGTCACGTCCGCATCGATTGCCGCGAGGGACACCTTCGCGGTCTGGCCCACCTTGATGTCCGCGAGGTCGCTCTCGACGACGTCGGTGGTGATCTGCAGGGTCGTGGACGCGACGACGATGGCGGCCCCGGTCGGGGCGTCGAAGCCCTTCGTCACGTTGACCTCGGTGACCACGCCGGCGATCGGGGCAGTGATCGTGGCGGCCGCGATCTGCGCCTTGATCGCGTCGCGGTCCTGCTCGGCCTTCGAGACCTGCGATTCCGCGTTGTACAGGCCGATCTTGGCCTGGCGGATCTGCGCGGTGACGTCGGCGTCCTCCGCGTCCTCGAGATCGGTCCGGGCAGCCCGGAGGCTCACCTGCGCCGACCGCAGGGCATTCGTGGCGTCGGCCAGATCGCGCTTCAGGTCGGCGGTGTCGGCGGTCGCGAGGACGTCGCCCGCGGCCACGGTGTCACCGACCGTCACCGAAACGTCCTTCACTGGCCACGTGGTCGTCGAGCTCGGCGCCGTCGACGATTCGGTCACGAGGTAGGGATCGCTGCCGAAGACGAGCCCGTAGCTCGACTGCGCCTTCGAGCGCCCCGGTCGCGGCCACGTCGTCGGTGACGTCACCCATCGTGGCCGGGCTGCTCAGGAACTCGGTCGCGCTCGCCGCGTTGGCCGAGACCCCGCCCATCGCGAAGACGGCAGCGCCGACGCCGACCGCGCCCAACGCCACGACCGCGAGGATCTTGAGCTTCATCGGGCTCCCTTTCGTCTGGCTTCGAGGCGACGTCCTGCGGGGTCGCGACGCCTCATTCCAGCGCCGGCGTCTGAGATGGCTCTGAGAGATGGGGGTCCGTCGATTCCCGGCCGGCGCGGACCGTCCGCACGGCACGCGACGGGACGAGACGCGCACGTGACCGGCCGACGGCTAGCATCGACGGCGATGGAGCCTCTCGACCCCCCCGCCGAACCGGTGGATGCCCACGCTCCGGAGGCCCATCGCCGACGACCGCGCCGCGTCGTGGCCGGGGTCGAGCAGCTCCCCTGGCGGCGCCTGACCAACCCGTTCCGCCCGCTTGAGATCCTGTCCGAGGACCAGGTGGAGACCGTCCATCGGGCCTCGCTCCGGATCCTCTCCGAGATCGGCTTCGAGGTCCTCGGCGATCGCGTGCTGGATGCGTTCGCGGGTGCCGGCGCCCGCGTGGACCGGCTCGCCCGGACCATCCGGATCGACCCAGCCCAGGTCGAGGAGCTCGATCTCGACCGCCCCGTCGGAGTTCACGCTGCACGCCCGGAACCCGGAGCGGAACGTCGTCTTCGGCCCGGGTCACCTCGTGTTCAGCGCGGTCGGCGGGCCGGCGTTCGTCACCGACCTCGATCGCGGCCGGCGCGCCGGGAACTTCGCCGACTTCGTCGACTACGTGCGCGTCATCGGCGCGCTCGATGTGATCCACCAGGAGGGCGGCGGGCCGCTGGAGCCGACCGACCTGCCGGTCGCCACGCGTCACCTCGACATGTACCGGACGTTCGCCACGGAGCTCGACAAGACCTGGCAGTGCCTCGGGTTCGGGGCGACGCCGGTGCGGGACGCGATGGCGATCGCCGCGCTGACCCGCGGCATCGACGAGGACGCCCTCGCGCTCGAACCGAGCTGCATGACGATCATCAACACGAACTCGCCGCTCCGCCTGGACGGCCCGATGGGCGATGGGCTCATCGAGATGGCGATGCACGGCCAGCCGGTCGTCGCGACGCCGTTCACGCTCGCGGGGGCGATGAGCCCGGTCTCGCTCGCGGGCGCCATCGCCCAGCAGAACGCCGAGGTGCTGTTCCTGGTCGCACTCAGCCAGATCGTGCGACCAGGCGCCCCGATGCTCTACGGCGCGTTCACCTCGAACGTCGACATGCGGACCGGGTCGCCGGCCTTCGGGACGCCCGAATCGGTCAAGTGCCAGTTCGCGAGCGGCCAGATGGCCCGCCGCTACGGTCTGCCGTGGCGCTCGTCGAACGCCACGGCCTCGAACGTCGTGGACGCGCAGGCCGCCTACGAGGCCGAGATGGCCGTGTGGGGCGCCGTCATGGGCGGCGTCAACCTGCTCTACCAGGGCGCCGGCTGGCTCGAGGGTGGTCTGACCGCCTCGTTCGAGAAGCTCATCCTCGACGCCGAGATCCTCCAGATGATGTCGGAGGTGCTCCAGCCGCTCCCCGTCGACGAGGGGAGTCTCGGCTTCGACGCCATCGCCGAGGTCGGTCCGGGCGGGCACTTCTTCGGGACCGCCCACACGCTCGAACGGTTCGAGCACGCGTTCTACCGGCCGATGATCTCGGACTGGCGCAACTTCGAGACCTGGCAAGCAGACGGAGCACGGACCGCCACGGAACGGGCGAACACGGTCTGGAAGCGCCTCCTCGCCGACGCAGTCCCGCCGGCCCTGGATCCGCCCGTCGCTGAGGCCCTCGATGCCTTCGTGGCCCGCCGCAAGCGCGAGATCGAGGCCGGATAGGACGACGCAACGCGCGGCGGCGCGGGGCGTGCGACTATCGGTCGAGGCAGCAGGAGGTCACGAGCGTTGGTCGCGACGACGATGGGCTGGTTCGATCGGATCGACCGGCGGATCACGGCATGGATGGCGGAGCACGGGCTCGACCTGCTGCGATTCGCGCTCGCGATCGTCTTCCTCTGGTTCGGCGCGCTGAAGCTCCTTCCGAACCTCAGTCCGGCTGAGGCGCTGGCCGGCCGGACGATCGAGACGCTATCGGGCGGTCTCGTGCCCGCGGCGACTGCCGTGCCGATCCTCGCGCTCTGGGAGGTGGCGATCGGCATCGGGCTCGTGATCAAGCGCTGGATGCGGGTCACCCTGGCGCTGCTCTTCGTCCAGATGCTCGGCACGATCACGCCGCTGTTCCTCTTCCCCGCGGAGACCTGGTCCGTGTTCCCGATCGCGCCGACGCTCGAGGGTCAGTACATCATCAAGAACATCGTCCTCGTGGCCGCGGCGATCGTGCTGGGCCCGACGGTCCGCGGCGGTGAGCTGACCGACCGACCGGTTCAGAACCGCAGCTCGTAGACGTCGAGGATCCCGTCGGCGTCGTCGACCACGAGGGCCTCGCGCCAGAGCTGGAACGCGGTGCACGGGTGTGAGATCCCGAACGCCACGAGGTCGCCCACCGCCAGCCGAGCCTCGCCGGCGAGCGCGATGAACGCGTGCTGGTCGTTGAGCCGCTCGACCGTGAAGCCCGACTCGGCGGTTCGCACGAGCCCGTCGTCGGCGCCGCGGACCTTGATGACGACCGGCAGGTCCTGGTCCACGGGCAGGTCGCGCCGGCCGGCGCCACCGATCGCAAGACCCGGCTCGGGGGCGGAGAGCACCGGCGCCCAGACCTCGATCGCGGGCTCGAGGCGCGGGGCGCCCGGGCTCGCGCGCATGCCGAACGGCGAGCCGCGCTCGTAGATCCCGTGGTCGTGGGTGATGTAAGCGCCGCTCCGGAGCACGACGCGGACCGGCAGCGCGGTCTCCCAGGCCCCGCCGAGCTCGTCGGCGACGACGTCGGGGTACGTGCTGCCGCCACCGGTCACCACGATCTCCTCGATCCCAGCACGCTCGAGGAGTGGCCCGAGCCGCCGCACGACGTCGCGCGTCGATGCCGCCAGGGCTCGGACGGCTGCCTCCCGTTCCTCACGCGACTCGCCGGCGACTACTCCCTCGTAGAGCGAGACCCCGACGAGCTGCAGCGCGCTGGCGGCATCGATGGCGCGCGCGACGGCCTCGGCCTCGTCGGCCGTCCGGACGCCGGCCCGCCCGCCGGGCACGCCGATCTCGACAAGCACAGGCAGCGCGCGCCGACGACCGACGAGCCGCGCCTGCATCCGCTCGACGCCGCGGACCGAATCGGCGCAGACGATGAGCTCCGGCGCTTCGCGGTCCAGCTGGTCGCCGATCCAGGCCAGGCCCGCGTCATCGACGACCTCATTGGCGATGAGGATCCGCCCGATGCCGGCGTCGACCGCCACCTCGGCCTGCCACGTCGTCGCGACCGTGATGGCCCATGCGCCCGCCTCGGCCTGGCGGCGAAAGATCTCCGGCGACATCGTCGTCTTGCCGTGCGGCGCGAACGAGGTGCCCCGCGACCGGCAGAAGTCCGCGAGGACTGCGATGTCGTGGGCCAGGGCACGCTCGCGCAGGACGAACGCCGGCAGGCGGATCCTCGGATCGAACAGGCTCAGGCCGATCCGCTCGTCGACGACGTTCCCCACGGGTCGATCAGCCCCCGCGACGCGGGTTACGCCGCCGGACGGGACCCGCGGTCGCGGCCAGGGCCGCCTCGGTCGGCTCGAGCGCAGGCGGGATGAACGGGAGCTCGGTCTGGTCCTCGAGCCCGGCGCGGATGATCCGCCGCAGCTCCTCGTCGATCGCGGGATCCGTCTCGGGCGCCCGGTACGCGGCCAGTCGAAGGTCGACTTCGTCGCAGGCGCGCTGATACGTGTCCTTGGCGCCGAGCTTGGTCCAGTTCTCCCGGTTGTCGCGGTCGACGATCGAGGAGGGCAGGTACAGCTCGGACGGCCAGTTGGCCATCGTGTGCTCGGCCATGATCAGGTGCTGGTCGGCCATCAGGTGGTCGATGAGCTTGTCGACCGGGAGGTCGTCGATCGGGTGGATGTCGCGGATGAACCGGAGCGCCTGGCCGCACATCTCGTCGTCGAAGACGAGCTTGGGCAGGTTGAACACGAGCAGGAAGTCGAGGAGGCCCGGGCCCGACACCGAGTTCACACCGGCGAGCGCCGCGATGAGGGCGCTCCCGAACGTCTCGGCACCGGCCTGGGCGTCGAGGATCGGGGCATCGGAGAGGGCCATGTACGACTGGCACGGCAGGTCGAGCGCCTTCGCGACCGCGATGTAGGCCGCATCGAGCTGGAGCGCCTCGATGGCGGCCATCGGCGAGCTCGCGATCTTCATGTGGAACGTCGCGGGCGCCCCGCCGAACAGCACCGGCGCGCCGGGTCGAATGATCTGCGCCATCGTGATCCCGGCCAGAACGTCGACCGTGTGGAAGACCGTTGCCCCGACCGTGGTGACCGGTGCGATGAGGCCCATGAGGGTGACCGGCACGATCTCCACTGGGACACCCGCCTCGACGCAGTCGATCATGTTCTGGCAGGAGTCCTCGCTGTACCGGAAGTTGCCGGTCGCGGTGATCGTGAAGATGCTCATCGGCCGCGCGATGAGATCGGCCCGGTCCGCCCGGAACAGCTGCATCATCTCGACCATCCGCAGGGTCCCGTGCTCGGTGAACGCCCCCGACACCACCGGCTTCTTCGAGTTGGTCAGGACCATGTACAGCCGCCAGGCGTCGGAGACCTGCGCCTCGATGTCGTCGTTGGTCGAGAACGCGGTCGCGAGATAGGCGATGTTGCGGAGCCCGTCGGCGAGGCGCACGTACTCGACGAAGTCCGTCGAGTTGGCGAGGCGCGTCTCGCCGGTGCGGTAGTCGAGGACCTTCAGGCCGGACGAGCCGGGCACGAAGTGGACGCGGTCGCCGCCGAGGTCCGCGTGCGGGTTGCCGTCGCGATCGAAGAGCGTGAACGCCTTCGGGGCGTCAGCGATCGCCCGCTCGACGACCTCGCGCGGGAACAGGACGCGGCCGTCCGCTGTGACCGGCAACCCGGCCTCGATCAGGCGCCGGCGCATCTCCGCGCCCCGGATCTCCATGCCGACCTCGGCGAGGACCCGCTTCGCCTCGTCGAGGATCCGGGCGATGAGGTCGTCGTCGAGGACCTTGAGCGTCGGCCGCATCGATCCTCCAGTGGTGACCGGTCCGCGCGGTCCGGCGGCCGAGAGCCTACCGCAACGGGTCCCTCGAGGGCTCGGCCGTCCTGACGCACGCGCTGAGGCCGAGCGGCCGTTGCCGTGTGGCGATCATGGTGCAGCGGACCGTCTGATCCGTGCACGATCGGGCGATGTGGGGCACGATGTCGCCATGGCCGGACCGACACCGCGAGGCCGTCGGGCCCAGCGGTCGTTGGCGCCACTCCTGCTGGCGCTGACCGTCGCATCGGGCGCGTCGATGGTCGCCCCCGCTCAAGACACCGCCGCCGCGCGCGTGCGCGCGACCTCGACGCCGGCCGCGGGTGTCGCCCCGCTCTCGGGCTGGACCGGCGGCGTCAACCTCTATCGGAAGGGCGTGTTCACCACCCAGAAGAGCTGGCTGTGGTGCACGGCCGCGGGGATCCAGATCATCCGGAACATCGTTCGCGGGACCCGCGACCACACGACGAAGAACCAGCGCCACTACTTCAACTGGATGCGCAAGCGGAACCGCTACGCACTGCCGCTCTCGGCGGGCGTCGATCCCCAGGGCTGGGCGGCGGGCATGCGCCACTTCGTCGACGCGCGGTACCGGCTGATCGCGTCGAAGACGTTCGACAGCGGCCTGCGACTCGCGGTGATCCGCCTGCGAAAGACGAACCTGCCGGTCGGGGTCACGGTCTCGCGGGGCAATCACGCCTGGGTGCTCACGGGCTTCACGGCGACGGCCGATCCCGCCGCCACTAGGAACTTCAAGGTCACGAGCGTCCGTGTCACCGGGCCGCTGTACGGGCTGCAGAGCAAGAACGGCTACGACATGAAGCCGAACACGAAGCTGACGGTCGGCCAGTTCCGCCGCTTCTTCACGTCCTGGCGATACGCCCCAAAGCGGATGATCTGGGACGGCCGCTTCGTCTCCATCCAGCCCGTGACGCCGAGGAAGTCGGCATCCGCCGCGACGACGACCAGCGGGGTCGCGACGGCCGGCTCGGGACCGATCGGCGCCGCGATCCACGTGCTCGGGCGGACCGCGGTCGGGACCTCGCTCGCTGCCGTCATGCCCGCCCGGGGGTTCGCGCTGCAGCTGCGGCGGCGGAGGCGGAGGCGCACCCGCGGGCTCCGATGACCGTCGATGACGGGCGGGTCGTCCTGATCACCGGCGCGACCGGCGGCCTCGGCCGGGTCGTGGCGTCGACGTTCTCACGGGACGGCACCCGGCTCGGGCTGGTCGGCACGGACCTCGACCACCTGACGTCGCTCGCGACGGAGCTCGGCCTGGGCGACGACCGCTGGACTCCGGCGATCGCCGATCTCCGCGATCCGCAGGCTGCGCGCGCCGCCGTGGACGCGGTCGTGGAGCGCTTCGGTCGCGTCGACGTCCTCCTCCATCTCGTCGGCGGCTGGGCCGGTGGGACGCCCGTGGCCGACCTCGATCTCGAGGAGGTCCGGGGGATGCTCGACCAGCACCTGTGGACGACCCTGCACGTGGTCCAGGCGGTCGTTCCCGGCATGGTGGGACGCGGCTGGGGCCGGATCGTGGCGGTCTCGACGCCGTTCGCCATCAACCCGGCCGCGAAGGGCTCCTCGTACGCGATCGCCAAGGCCGCGGAGGAGACGCTCGTCCGCGCCCTTGCCCGCGAGGTCGGGGGCAGCGGCGTGACCGCGAACGTCGTCGTCGTCAAGAAGATCGACACCGAGCACGAGCGCGACCGCGAGCCGTCGTCGAAGAACGCCGCCTGGACCACGCCCGAGGAGATCGCGGCCGTCATGCGCTTCCTATGCTCCGACGAGGCCGGCGCGGTCAACGGCGCGCGGATCCCGCTCGACGGTCGAGGCTGAGGCTCGCGTCCCAGCCCGCGGCGACGGTGGTCAGCCCGACCCCTGGTCCGGCGCCCGGTCGCTTCGATAGCCCGACCCGATCTGCGGCGACGCCCGACGGGCCGGTGCGGCCTCGTCGGGTGGCGCCGCCCGCTCGAGGTCCAGGTGCCGCAACGCCGGCACGAGGAACGCGACCGCGCCGACGACCGCAAGCGTGAAGACCCCGCCGATCACGACCGACGGCACCGTCCCCACCAGCCGGGCGACGACGCCGCTCTCGAACGCCCCGAGCTCGTTCGACGCCCCGATGAACACCCAGTTGACCGACGCGACTCGGCCGCGGATCGCCTCGGGCGAGAGGACGCGCAGGATCGTCGCCCGGATGACCATGCTGATGCCGTCGGTCACGCCGCTCATGAACAGGGCGGCGAGCGAGATCACGAAGCTGGTCGACAGCCCGAACACGAGCATGCTCACACCGAAGCCGGCCACGCAGATGAGAAACGTCCGTCCCGCGTGCCGGCTGGGCGGCCAGCGCGTGGCGACGAGCATGACCAGGAGCGCGCCGAGCGACGGCGCGGTCCGGAGCACGCCCAGGCCGGCGGCCCCGACGTGGAGGACGTCTGTCGCGAAGACCGGCAGGAGCGCGATGGCCCCGCCGAAGAAGACCGCGAAGAGGTCGAGCGCCATCGACCCGAGAAGCGGCGGGCTCTTCCGCACGTAGCGGATCCCGCCGAGGATGCTCTCGCGGAACGGCTCCCCGGCCACCGGCGTCGGCATCGGTTTGCGTGCGATCAGGTAGAGGCAGCCCGTCGAGATGCCGATCAGGATGGCGATACCGGCATACGTCGGCGCGAAGTCGACGAAGGCCACCGACAGTCCGCCGACGGCCGGGCCGAGGATCGAGCCGGTCTGACTGAAGCTGCTCGCGAGCGAGACGCCGCGGAGTGCCTGCTCGCGCGGGATGATCTGCGCCTCGAAGGCGGCGAGCGCCGGCCGCTCGAAGCCGCTGGCGACCCCGGTGATGAAGATCACCGCGAGGATGAGCTCGAAGCCGAGGATGCCGGTCGCCTCCAGACCGGCAAGGACGACCGCGGTCAGCGTCACCAGCGAGCTCGTGACCAGCACGATCGTGCGCCGGTCGCGCCGGTCCGCGACGTGCCCGCCGAAGAGCACCAGCGAGAGCGCCGGGATCGCCTCGACGAGGCCCAGCCAGCCGAGCGCGAGTGGATCTCGGGTGATCTGGTAGGTCTGGAACGCGACGACGGTCGCCAGCGCGCTCACGGCGAGCGAGTTGGTCAGTCGCGCCCCGACGAGCGCCCGGAACTCACGCTGCCGGAGGAGCGGTCGGAGAGAGGCAGAAGGCTGATCCGGGCCGTCGGCGGAGGCAGGCATCGCAGCAAGTTTCGCGGACGGGACGGACAGCGCGTGACGCCGCGGCCATGGGAGAGGAGTTGGAGCGGGAGACGGGATTCGAACCCGCGACATCTTGCTTGGGAAGCAAGCACTCTGCCAGCTGAGTTACTCCCGCCCGGCAGGAGCACAGTCTAGCCGGGGCATGCGCCCGGGCCAAGGCCTCCCGCCTACTTCTTCGGGCGGTGGCCCTCCTGGTTGTGATGCTTCACGACGGTCGCCGCCGCGATCGCCTTCGCCGTCTTCGTCGAGCGGCCCTGCTTCTGCTCGCTCTCCTTGATGTGCTCATACATCCGTTGCTCTTTGGAGCTCACGCTCGGTAGGTGTTCCTTCTTGGGCATGTCCTGCCACCTCCTGCCCGGATCGTAGGCTGCCGGTCGCAACGCCCAAGCTCGATCGCTTGAGTGCCACGCTACGAATCCGTTGCGGCGCCCGTCGCTCGGCCGGCTACCGGTCCTCCTCGTTCCAGCCCTGGCGCGCGGCCAGGCGGACGAGCGCCGTCCGACTCGTGACGTCGTAGCGATCGAACAGGCGCCGGAGCTGGCTCTCGACGGTCTTGACCCGAAGCGACAGCCGCTCCGCGATCTCGGCGTTCGAGAGACCCTCGGTGACCAGTGCGAGGATCTCCAGCTCGCGCGGGGTCGGCACTCGAAGCGCGTCACTGGCCGCCTTCCGCGCCGCGGCCGGAAACGCGGTCCCGCCGGCGGCAACGCTCTCGACGGCGCCGAGGATCTGGTCGACCGTCGCCATCTTCGAGAGATAACCCTTGGCGCCGAGCTCGAGCGCCTTCACGTGATAGCTCGGATACCAGTACGCGCTCAGGATGATGAACGCGGGACCGGCGCCGTGGTGCTTGACGAGCTCGAAGCCGTCGCCACCTTCGGCGAGCCGGATATCACAGAGCACGATGTCAGGCGCCTCGTTCTCGATGAGGGTCTCCGCGGCGCGAAGGTCGCCAGCAGTCCCGACCACCTTGACGTTCTTCGAGCCCTGGATCAGGGCCGCCAGCCCATCGGCGATCGCGGGGTGGTCCTCGACGATCGCGACCCGGATCACGCGGGGCCTCGCGTCGCATCGGTGGCGCGGCGTCCGCGGCGGATGAGCGGCAGCCGGACCGACATCGAGGTGCCGCGGCCGAGCCGGGACTTGGCCTCGATCGACCCGCCATGTGCCGTCACGATCTCGCGGGCCACATAGAGGCCCAGCCCCAGGCCCGGGGGCCTGCGCGGCTGCCCCAGCCGGGTGTACGCGTCGAACATGGTCCGGATGTCCTTGGCCGCCACGCCGGGACCGCGGTCCCGCACCACGACCTCCGCGTGCTCTCCGGAAGCCGTGACCGTCACGTCGATCGGCCCGACGCCGGGAGCGTGCTCGATCGCGTTGGCCAAGAGATTGAGGAACACCTGCTCGAGGCGGTCCGCATCCGCTCGGATCCGGACCGGCTGCCCATCGACCGCCAAACGGATGTCCGGCGCCTTGGGGAGGACCTGCGCGACGTCCACGGCGGCCCGAACCACCGTCCGCAGGTCGACCGTGCCGAGCTCGAGGTGGAGCTGGGCGCTCTGGATCCGACCCACGTCCAGGAGTCGTTCGATCAGGTTCGCCAGGCGCCGGGTTTGGGAGAGGGCGCGGGCGGCATACGTGCCCGCCTCCTTGGTCTCGCCCTGCTCGAGGCGCCGTTCCACGAGCTGCAGGTAGTTGTGGATCGCGGCGGCCGGCGTCTTGAGCTCGTGACCGGCGGCCGCCATCAGCCGCTCCAGGCTGCGCCGCATCGTCCGATCCGAGACGTCGCGGATCGCGACGACTCCGCCCCACGTCTGGTCCTGGGTCTTGAGCGGCTCGGTCACGGCCTCGAACCAGCGCCGGCTGCCGTCCGTCGGATCGCTGATCGCGAACTCCAGGCGGAACCGCTCTCCCCGGGCCGCGCGGTGTTGCGGCCATTCGGACTCGGGCAGCGGCAGACCGGCAAGGTCCTCGGGCCGGATCACGGCATCGGGCCCGCCGAACAGCCGGTCGTACGCGGGGTTCGTGGCGAGGGTGCGCCCGTCATGGTCCACGGCCACGACAGCGTCGCCCAGGCTGGTCAACACCGACTGGAGTCGGTTGTGCGCCTCCTCGCGGCCCTGCGTCTGCTCCTCGAGGACGACCTTCTGCAACCGTAGCTCCTCGCTGCGCGCGGCAAGGTCCTCGTTCGCGACGCGCAGCTCTTCGACGCTGGCCGTCAGCTCCTCGTTGAGCGTCTCGAGCTCTTCGTTGGTCGCCTGGAACTCCTCGTTCAGCGTCTCGACTTCTTCCCGTCCGGACTGCGCCTCCTCCGCCGACTGGAGCATCGCCTGGTTCGTGATCCGGAGCTGGGCGACGAGCGCGGTCAGCTCGTCGTTCGCCCGCAAGAGCTGCCGGTTGACCGCCGCCGCCCGCTCGCTGCGTCGCTCGGCACGCTCGGCGGCGCGGCGGTCCCGTTCGTCGCTGCTGATGTCGCTGATCTCGATGATCGCGTTCCCGGTCCTGCCCGACTTGTCGACCCAGGGGCGGACGACCATCTCGATGACGCGAGGACCGTCGATGAGGACGTCCGCGGCCTCCAATTCGTGCACGGTCGTCGTGGCATCGCCGGCCAGGGCTGCGTCGATGGCGGCCCGCACGGTGTTCGACTGGAGCGACTCGGCGAGATGGATGAAGTCCTGGTCGAAGGCCAGGCCGTGGATCCCGAGCATGCGCCGGGCGGCCGTGTTGATCCTCGTGATGTAGTAGCGCTCGTCGACCACGACGACGCCCAGGCCCAGGTCCAGCAGCAGGGCCTCGGCCGCGTCCGTCGAGTCGGCCGACGCCTGGACGTCCCGGCGCGTCGAGCGGATCGCGGTCTCGAGTGGCGCCTCCCGGTCCCGATCGCGCCGGAGTGGCTTGGTCAACGGCAGGGGGAGACGCGGTGGCCCGGGGACCCGCCGGTAGATCCGCAGTCGCCCGTGCTCCTCGACGTAGGTGCCGGGCAGGGCGGCGACGGTCTCGGACGGGCCGAGGACGAGGCGTCCGTCATCGCGCAGCGAGAAGCCGAACGTGTCGAGGGCCGCCCTCTGCATCGCCTGGTTGAAGTAGATGAGCACGTTGCGGCACAGGACCAGGTCGATGCGCGGGAACGGCGCCCGAGCCCCGAGGTCGTGCTCGCCGAAGATCATCTGCGACCGAACGACCTTCGAGACCTCGAAGCCACCGTCGGACGGCATGAAGTAGCGCTCCCGGATCGGGTCGGGGACACGTTCCAATGCCGCCGGGGGATAGATCCCGCGCCGGGCGAAGGCGATCGCCGCCCGGTCGATGTCGGTCGCGAACACCCGCACATCGATGTCGGTCGCTTGATCCGTCAGGGCTTCGGAGATCGCGATCGCGAGCGAATACGCTTCTTCCCCGGTCGAGCATCCGGCCGACCAGACGCGAAGCGGCCGGTCGTTCTGGCGTGCTTCGTCGATGAGCAGCGGAAGCGTCTTCTCGCGGAGGTGGTCGAAGACCTTCGGGTCGCGGAAGAACTCCGTGACCTTGATGAGGAGGCTGCTGATGAGCCGCGCGTACTCCTCGCCGTCGGCCTCGAGCTGTTTGGCGTACCCCTCCAGCGTCCCATGGCCGGTCGCGTTCATCCGGCCCCGAAGGCGGCGGATGATCGTCGCGGGCTTGTAGGTCGCGAAGTCGATCTCGCTGCGCTCCCGGATCCGCTCGAGCAGGGCCGAGAAGGCGTCCTCCTCCTCGCCGACGCCGTTCCCGTCGCCGGCGGCGAGCATGTCGATGAGCACGGCCCCCATGGAATCGAGGTCCACGGTCGCATCGACGAGCGAGGGCGGGATCGACCGCGGCATGGACGGGAACAACGCGGTGGCCGGGTTCTCCACGACGACCGCGCCGCCGGCTCGCTTGACGTGCAGGGCGCCAGCGGACCCGTCGCTGCCGCTCCCGGTCAGGATGACCGCGATCAGGCCCGCTCCAAAGGTCGCGGCCGCCGATTCGAGCAGCAGATCGACCGATGGCGCGATCTTGCCGCGTTCGGGCAGCCGCAGGTGGAGATGGCCATCGACGATCTCGACGAGCCGGTTCGATGGAACGACGTAGATCACGCCGTCTTCGAGAGACGCGCTCTCGTCGACCACCTTGACGGGCAGCGTCGCGTGTCGCGTGAGGATCTCGCCGAGATGGCTCGGCCGCCGCGGATCGAGGTGCTGCGCGATGAGGATCGGCGCCCCAAAGTCGGCGGGCAGGCTCGCGACGACCGTGGACAGCGCCTCGATCCCACCCGCGGAGGACCCGATGACGACGAGTTGCGGCTCGGTCGCCTCCTGTTGAACCACGATGCCGCATTCTAGGCCCGCGATCCACCCAAGCGACAAGGGCAATTCGCGGTTCGCACGCCTTGACGCATGGCGAGTTTCCATCCTCGCGTGGTCATACCCGCGCGCGTATCGTCGAACGCGACGAGCGTGGGCGTGCGGGATCTCCTCCTCCCCTCAGCCGGTTGCAGCGACTTCTGGGGAAACCGCAGCGGCCGGTCGGGCAGATTCCCGCTTACGAACGTCGACGACGGCCCGGCCCGCGCCGGGTCCGCTTCGTCCCCAGTCCGGAGGCTGCCCGGGGGCAGTCTCCGGACTTTCTTCTGTCGGTCGGCCGCGCTCATGCGTGCCTCGCCACGCTCTTCCGCGCTCGTTGGCCGTTTCGATCTTCGCAGTCAGTCGCTCGCTGGCGGCCGCCGCTTCGCAGCCAGCCCTGGGGCGACTGGTAAGTGAGTGCCGAACCTGAAGTTCGCCGAATCTCGCGCTGCCTGGTCGTGGGGCGACTAGGCAAGAGGCAAATCGGGCATGCACCCTACGTACCAGTCGCGTGAGGGCTGGGCGAGAGGCGCGAGCGCTCCGTCGAGGTGCCCGGGAAGCTCGACCCGGGTCTCGTCAACAAACTAGCAACCGGATACGTGATTCCATCCTCACGCGCCAGGTGCGGTTCGCGGCATTCTCACGCAGCAGACCAAGTGGGTCGACCGAGTGCCTTCCCCTCGGGGATCCGGCCCCCATCGGGTATGCAGGCCCCTCGCCGCGGGGAACAACCAGATGGCGAGGGGCTTCACCTTGTCCGCGGCCGTCCGTCCCGATCCTGACGGGCCCCGCGTGAACGCCAGGCGTGCGCGCCGAGCGCCGTTTGCCCGCGGTGGTACCATCTGCCGCCCAGTGGTAACGACCCCCCGGCGCGATTCCCGTATGGTGAGAACCAACTCGTGGTCTTCCTCCAGATCCGTCTTCCGGTCGTCCGGCGCAGCGGACGGTCCCGCTGATGCCTGCCGGCGTCACCGCCCGCGATCGGCCGCCCGAGGAGGCCGCCGAGGACACCTCGTTCGCCCGTGGCCTCCGGCTGCTGCTGACCATCGCCGATCGGGGTGAGGTCCGGGCCGACGAGCTCGGTGGCGCGCTGGACATGCCGGTCTCGACGGTCTATCGCTACCTGCGGACCCTCGCCGAATTCGGGTTCGTCGAGCGGCGCGACGGCGCGTATCACCTGGGTCCGCGCCTGCTCATCGGCGACGGGGCCAACGTCAGCGGGGAACGGCTGATCCGACACGCAGGGCCCGTCCTCCAGCGACTGGCCCAGGCGACCGGCGAGACCGCGGTCGTGGTCCGGCGGATCGGGCTGACCGCGGTCTGCCTGCACCAGGTCGAGAGCGAGGCCCTGCTGCGGGTCACGATGGAGCCTGGCACGCCGACGCCGCTGTATGCCGGGGCGCCCGGCCGGGTCCTCCTCGCGTTCGCCCCAGGGCACGTCCTCGAGGCCGTGCTCGACCAGGATCTCGTGCGCGTCACGAGCCGGACGCCCACCGAGGCCGAGCTGCGGGCGAGCCTCGGCTCGGTCGTGATGACGGGCATGGCCACGAGTGAAGGCGAGCTCATCGAGGGGTCCGTGGCGATGGCCGCGCCGGTCTTCCTGGAGGACGGCATCGTCGGGGCGCTCGGGCTGATCGGCCCGGCGATCCGGTGTCGGCCGGGGTGGCGGACCCGTGCGGGGCGCCTGCTCCAGGACGCGGCTCGCGAGGTCACCGAGGCGCTGGCAGACTGAGTCGGGCTGATCGGTCGACGGTGACCCGTACGATTCTCTGTCTATGGCAGACGGTTGTCTCATAGCGTGACAATCGCCGCAACCTTGAGTATCCTGCAGTACCAATGCAACACCGTTCGCCGTCGGGGTTCGATCAACTCAGCCCCGTCTCGGACCGCTACGCAGCACTCCCGGTCGCGGAAGCGTTCACGTGGGGAGACATCGCCGCGAGCATCCCGCCGGGCGAGTGGTACATGGTCGCCTTCCGTTCCACCCGTCGCCCGGACGCGGACGAGGACGCCCTGCGGAAGCACGATGACTGGGCGCACGACGAGGCGATGAGCGCCCCCGGGTTCGTCCACTACCTCAAAGGGCCCACGTTGGACGGCGGGGCCTGCCTCTCGTTCTGCCTCTGGGACAGTCGCACCGAAGCCCGCGCCGCCGCCGGCCGACCGGCCCACGCGGCCGCCGCGGCGCTGACCCACGAGGCCTACGACGAATACAGCCTCGAGTTCCATCGCGTCACCCGGCTGGCCGACGACGCCCTGTTCACCTTCGAGTACTACGACCGCCGCGAGATCGAAAGCGCCGATCCGCCGCCCCGAGCCGTCCCGGGCTTCGCACCAGGGACCGCATCGGCCTGAGCCGCGCCATACCCTGAGGCGATGGCGGCATCGTCGAGCGGGACCAGGTTCACGACCATCGGCGTCCCGATCGATTCTGTCGGCCTCGGTCACGACGAGCCCCACGGCACCGAGCTCTCGCCCGATGCGCTCCGCGCGTCGGGTCTCGATCGGCTCGGCTGGGAGGATCGCGGCGACCTCCCGGTCCGGATCCCCGACCATCGTCGCGACCCGATCACTGGTCTGGTCGGACTCGGAGGCGTGCTCTCCACCACGGATGCGCTGCGCCGGGCCGTCGCCGGCCTCGTCGGCGCGGGCGATCGCCCGTTCGTGCTGGGCGGCTGCTGCACGCTGCTTCCGGGTGCGCTGGCGGGCGCCCGCGACGTGCTCGGCTCGGTCGGGCTCGTCTACGTCGATGGGCACCTCGACTTCTACGACGGCCTGACGTCTCCGACCGGGGAGGCGGCGGACATGCCGATCGCCGTCGTGCTCGGTGACGGGCCCGAGCCGTGGGTGGAGCGCGTGGCGCCCGTTCCGATCACACCGGCCGGCTCGATCGCGATCCTCGGCTATCACGACCCGGACGAGCTCGCGGACCTCGGTGAGCAACTCGCGCGCAACCGCCAGGCCGGCCTGATCGATGCCGACGCGGCCACGATCCGACGCGACGGGCCGGCCGCGACCGCGACCGCAGCGCTGGCTCGACTGCACCAGGGCGCCGACCGCGTGTGGCTGCACGTCGATCTCGACGTCCTCGACCAGGCCGTCTTCCCGGCGACGGACTACCTGATGTCTGGCGGGCTCGACTGGGACGAGCTCGTTGAGCTGCTGGGTCCGGTCGCGAACGACCCGGGCCTCGTCGGATGGTCGATCTCCTGCTACAACCCGGAGAAGGACGCCGGCGGTGCCGACGGACGCGCGATCGTGACCGCGATGGAGCGCCTCTTCGGCTGATCGACCAGCGCGCGGCCGTCGACGAGCCTTCCGGAGAACCCCTGCTATCGTGCATCGGTGGAGGCCGAGGTGCTCAGCGCGAGCGTGACCGTGCCTGCGGCCGAGGCCCAGGACGTCGACCGGCCTGCCCCGAAGGCGCTCGAGGCGCGGTGGCTGGGTCGGATCGCCTACGACGAAGCGCACGCGCTCCAGCGCCGACTTGCCGCCGAACGTGCCGATGGCCGCATCGGCGACCAGCTGCTCCTCCTGGAGCACCCCGCCGTGCTCACGCTCGGCCGGAACAGCGATCCCGCGCACATCCTCGCGAGCGCGGCCGAGCTCGACGCGCGTGGGATCCCGATCGTCCGGATCGAGCGCGGCGGAGAGGTCACCTATCACGGGCCGGGCCAGCTCGTGGCCTACCCGATCGTGGCGCTCCATGAGCGTGGCCTGCTCGTCCGCCCATTCGTCCGGGCGTTGGAAGCCGCGCTGGTGGCGACCTGCGCCGCACACGGCGTCACTGCTTCCCGCCGCGATGGGCACCCCGGATGCTGGTGCGATCCGGACGGGCCGCGCCCGCGCAAGGTCGGCGCTCTCGGGTTACGCGTGGAGCGCGGCGTCACGTACCACGGCATCGCCCTCAACGTAACCGTCGACCTGCACGACTTCGATCTGATCGACGCCTGCGGGATGCCCGGGGTCGCCTCGACATCGATCGCCGCCGAGCGTGGCGAGCCCGAAGCCCGCCCGTCGACCGCGTCGGTCGAGCGCGCCGCACGCGTGTTCGCGAGCGCCCTCGCCGAGGCGATCGACGCGCCGCTCGTCGGCGAGCTGGCGGGCTAGACGTCCATGGCCGCCGGCCTCTTCGAGCTTCGAAAGGACCCCATCACGGGCTGGTGGGTGGCGACGGTCGTGGACCGGGCGTTCCACCTCGACCAATTCGCGCGCGCCGCAGAGCCCGTCGACGACCGCCTGTTCGGCTGCGCCAACTGCACGACCCCCGACGGTGATGGCGTCCGGGTCCGGATGCTCAAGGACTTCGCATTCCACGTTGTCGGGACCGACGACGATGCGCGCGAGCTGGACAGCGGCCTCGGGCAGGTCGCGCTCGCCCAGGCCCGCGCGACAGGCAGCTGGCGGACGATCGTGGCGCCACCGGCAGAGCATCGCCCGTTGCACGCCGTCGGGAACGAGCTGATCGAGCGGTTGCTGATGGAGGCGCGCGATGCGCTCGCCGCCGCGCGGACGACCGACCAGACCGCCTACCTGACCGTGGTCCAGAACTGGGGCAGCCAGGCCGGTGCGCGGACCAACCATCTGTGCCTCGACCTGTACGACCTGCCGCAGATCCCGCACCGCATCGCCGAGGAGCTGGGCGGGGCCGCCCGGTTCGTCATCCGAGAAGGGGAGTGCCCGTTCTGCCGGCTCGTGCGCGACGAGGTCCGGCGGCCGGATCGGCTGGTCTGGGAGGACGCCGCGAGCGTGGCCTTCGCCCCCTACGCCTCGCGCTCGCCGTTCGAGGTGTGGATCGTGCCCCGGGACCACGAGGCCGACTTCGGGCGAGTGGGCGCAGGGGGCATCGCGGCGACCGCCGAGGCTCTGCGCCAGGTCCTGGCCCGCCTCGCGACGAGTCTCGACGGCCCGCCCTATAACCTTGTGCTGCACACGGCGCCGCTGCGCGAGCAGGTCGATGCCACCTACCACTGGCACTGGGAGATCCATCCCAGGCTGCGTGAGATCGCCGGCCTCGAGCTGGGAACCGGACTACCCGTGAATCCCGTCTCGCCCGAGGACGCGGTGGAGGAACTCCTGGGCCGCGCCGATGCGCAGGGAGGTGCGACGGGTTGAACGGCCGTCTGCCGGGCACCCGCCGGCGTCACACGGGGGGGAGGTCCACCGTCTTGAGCCCAACGAGCGCGTCCCGCCCAGGCTGCGCGTTTCGTGGACCCATCCGCACGGAGCCCTTGTGGCCATCGACCGTTCACTCACTCGCCTTCGCGTCCCGCTCGGCCGCTCGGCCCTGCAGACCACGGCCACGCCCGTGGCACGCCCCGTGAGCGGGGTGTGGGACCGCGACGAGGCGGGCGCCTTCGTCGAGACCCTGTTCGCCAAGCATCACGGCGAGATCTACGCCTATCTCCTGCGCATGATGCGCGACCCCGAGGTCGCCGCCGACATGGCCCAGGACGCCTTCATCAAGGCCTACAAGAACTACGACACGCTCGAGAAGCCGGAGAACGCGCGCGCATGGCTGTACCAGATCGCCCACCGCGTGGCACTCGACGAGATCCGGCGGCGGAAGATCATCCGATTCTTCCCCTGGACCGGCGAGTCGCATGGATCGGTGCCGTCCGCCGAGCACCTCGTCATGGATGCGCGGCTGTCCGGTGACATGCAACGCGCCCTGGAGCGCATCCCCGAGCGCCAGCGCGCGGCCCTGCTGCTCGCCGAGCTCCACGACCTGACCGGGCTCGAGTTGGCCGCCGCCCTGGGTGTGAGCCACGTCGCCGCCCGCGCCCTCCTGACCCGGGCCCGCGAGAGCCTTCGCCAGGCCCTGTCCGCGGAACGAGCCGCCGACGCGCTCGCCGAGTCCGCCGCCGACGCCGCGGCCGATGCATCCGGCGCCCATTCGACCGGTCGGCCCCGATGAACCGCTTCCGAGGCGTGCGTCGGCAGGCCGACCAGTGGTCGTCCGATCATGCGCGCGCCCGCTCGCGTGCGGCGGAGCGGATCGATGTCGCGCTCGATCCCGCGGAGGAAGCCTGGCTGGTCGGACATCTCGCGGCCTGCGCTGCGTGCCAGTCCGTCGCGGCGGCTTACGACGCCGATCGGCTCGCCCTGCGCGCACTCCGCGACATCACGCCGGAACCCCCGCGAGACCTCTGGGCACGCACGGCCGCTCGCATCGAGCGCGAATCCGGCGCACGCGGGCGATCCATCCGCGCGGGATCCGGTACGCGGCTGCCGCTTGGAGCGCTTTCGGGGATCGTCGTCATCGCGATCGTCCTCGGGGCCACGGCCCTGTCCGGGGGCTGGTTTCTGCCACGCCCGGATGGCGAGACCGCGAGCCTTGCGGCCGGAGCCGCCCGGCCGGGAGCGACGCCGATGCTGGTCGCCGCAGGCTCGGTGACGTGGCTGCGCCGCCTCGAGGACGGTGAGATCGCCTACAACGTCGCGGCCCTCGACGAGGTCTGCCCCGTGGGCGACCAGCCGAACTGCGCCGCTCTCTCCGACCAGGCGTTCGAGCGCCTGAACCTCCAGTCGGCCCCGAAGTCGGTCATCGGTTCGCCGATCGATGGCCAGGCCGTCGTGGTCGGTCAGGACGCCTCGGGCCGCCAGACCATCGTGGTGGTCTCGCTGCCGAAGGCGGCCGGCACGACCCAGGCCCCGACGTCGACACCGAAGCCCACCTCGACGCCAACCCCGGCGGAGACCGCGACCGCCCCGGTGGAGACCGCCGGCACCAGCCCGAGCGTGCCTCCGGAGACGATCGCCCCGCCGACGGAGCCTCCGGCCACGCCGCCGCTCGCGACGGCGTCCATCGGGCCGAGCGAGGAGCCGACACAGAGCACCACGCCCCCGGCGACGACCGAGCCAAGCCCCACCGTGACCCCAGTCGCGTCGCCATCCGAATCGCTGGCGCCGACCCCCGAGGCGACACTCGCCCAGGAGGTCGGGATCGCCACCGGCGTGTCCGTCGTCGGCGAGTCCGCCGCGTTCTCGGCGAACGGCGCCTGGTTCGCGTTCACCGCGCGACCCGCCGATGGCTCGGGCGGGCCGGACATCTTCGTGTGGCATGTCGGCGATCCGAAGGCCCACCGACTGACCACAGATGGCGCGAGCGTCTTCGCCTCATGGCAGGACGGGCTGGTCATCGGCAGTGGCCTGGCCGCCGACGATCAGGCCGACCGGCCGCATGAGCCGGTCAGCTTCCGGATCGATCCCGCGACCGGCGTTCGGACCGACGTCTCGGACGGCCTGTGGCGACCCGCGGTCGACCCGAGCGGGACCTACGCGGTCGCCTGGGACGGGACCGTCGTTGTGGACGCGAGCGACCCGGCCGACATGTCCGCGGGGCGTGGCGACCTGCGACTCGTCCGCTGGCCGGCTGACGGCAACGAATCGGGCACCGCCGGCGAGCCGGTCCCGGGCGCGTCCGGTCCGGTCTCGGACTTCGACGTGCGATGGGACGAGACCGGCTCCTGGCTGGCCGTCTGGGTCTCGGATTCCACCGACGGGGCCCTGGGTCGGCTGACGCTCTTGCGGCTCGACCGCGAGGCGGGCCGGCTGTTGCGGCCGGACGGCGCCCCGACCGACGTGCCGGCACTGTCCGGCTTCTCGATCGGCGATGGCCGGCTGGCGTGGGTGACCCCGCATGGTCAGGACGCCCAGGGCAGCAAGGTCCAGGTCGTCGCGTGGTCGGGCGATGGAGTCGGGGCGACCGAGAGCGTGCCGGGCGAGGACGTCGTCGTCGTTCGCTGACCCTCCTTCACAGAACCGCAACACGGCCGTGCGCGCGGCACGGATCCGGCGTATCTTCACCCTTCCATGCGACCCAGAACACTGGTCGTGGGATTGGCGCTCACCGCCGCCCTCGCCCTGGTCGCACTCCCCGGTCTCGCGGGTTCACGGGCATCGCGTCCTTCGGAACCCGTTCCGGTCGGTGCGTTCCAGCCGCTGCCGCCGACAGGTATCGGCGCGCGCCCGGCCATCGCGGTGGACGGTCTCGATGCGGCGTTCGACGGGCACGGGGCGATCGCGGAGGACGCGACGTTCATCGAGCCGGGCGAGGTCCCCGCGAACGGGCCGACCACCCGCCCGAAGATCGCGCAGCCGTTGGTGTCCGCCAGATCGTCACGGAAGCCCGAGAAGTACAAGCTCACGGGGACGGCCACCTTCTACGAGGCGGGCTACACGGCGATGCGCCTGCCACGCGGCACGATCGTGATCATCTGCGGCGACGGCGGCTGCGTGGAGCGGACGATCAACGACTACGGCCCCCAGAAGGAGAGCCGCATCGTCGACCTGTACAAGCCCGACTTCTTCAAGATCTGCGGCTGCCCGTCCTGGTCGGGCACGACCGAGGTGACGGTCTACGTCTACTGACGCGCGCTGACCATCGGTCGCCGGTCGTCGGCATGGCGCGGTATCCTGTCGGGGACCCTTCGGCTTGCGGCCCCGTGAGGCCGCCGATGAGGCCCCGTGAGGCCGGGAAGGAGCGATGAGCGGCCGTCAGATCATGACCGCGGACGAGATCCGCCGGGCGACGATCCGGCTGTCCCACGAGATCGTCGAGAAGCAGGCCGGCACTGACGGGCTCCTGCTCATCGGCATCCAGCGTCGCGGCGTCCCGCTCGCCCAACGCATCGCCGACGCCATCGCCGAGAACGAGGGCGCCCGCGTGCCGGTCGGCGCGCTCGACATCACGTTCTATCGCGACGACCTCTCGCTCGTCGCCCAGCAGCCCATCGTGAAGGGCACCGAGCTCCCGATGGGCATCGACGGGCGCACGGTCGTGCTCGTCGACGACGTCCTCTATACCGGCCGGACGATCCGGGCGGCGATGGACGCGCTCGTGGACTTCGGGCGGCCGCAGGCCATCCGCCTGGCCGTCCTCGTCGATCGCGGCCACCGCGAGCTGCCGATCCGGGCCGACCATGTCGGCAAGAACGTCCCCACGTCCCGCGAGGAGCTGGTCAAGGTCCACCTCGAGGAGACCGACGGCGAGGATGCCGTGGAGATCGAGCGGCTGGCGACGGCGACGCCCGAGCCGGTGGCGACCGAGCCCGTCGGGTGAGCCTGGTGGTCGACCCGGACGCCATCCCGGCGGTCCCGTCGGTCGACGTCGCGCCGGAGGGGCAGTCGACGCCCTGGCGCCACCGTCATCTGCTCGACGTCGACGGCCTGTCGCCCGGCGACCTCGACCTCGTGATGCGCACGACCGACGCGATGCGCGAAGTGCTCGCTCGGCCCATCGCCAAGGTCCCGGCGCTGCGCGGACGCCAGGTGACGATCCTGTTCTACGAGGCCTCGACCCGGACGCGGGTCAGCTTCGAGGTGGCCGCCAAGAACCTGTCCGCTGACGTCGTCAACATCGCGGCCGCGACGTCCTCGGTCTCCAAGGGCAAATCGCTCGTCGACACGATCCGCACCGTCGAGGCGCTCGGGGCCCAGATGCTGGTCATCCGCCACAGCGTGAGCGGGGCGCCGTATCTCGCGGCCGAGATCTTCGGCGGCTCGGTCCTCAACGGTGGCGACGGCTGGCACGCCCACCCGACGCAGGCGCTGCTCGACCTCTACACGATCCGCTCGCACACCGGTGACGCGTCGCTCGCGGGGCGCAAGGTCGTGATCCTCGGCGACGTCCTGCACTCGCGCGTGGCGCGCTCGAACATCTGGACGCTGACCGCCGCCGGCGCCGACCTGTGGCTGTGCGGGCCGGCGACCTTGCTCCGCGGGTTCGAAGCCTGGGCCCGGCGCGGTGCCGCGTCGGGCCGGCGTTTCCACGTCACGACATCGATCGACGAGGCGCTCCGCGACGCCGACGTCGTGATGGCGCTCCGCATCCAGCGCGAGCGGATGGCCGCCGGGCTGCTGCCCTCGCTGCGTGAGTACGCGGCACGGTACGGATTGACCGCCGCGCGCCTGCGGGCCGCGAAGCCCGAGGCGCTGGTGATGCATCCCGGACCGATGAACGAGGGCGTCGAGATCGCGGCCGACGTGGCCGCCGGGTCACAGTCGGTCATCACCGACCAGGTCACGAACGGCGTCGCGGTCCGGATGGCGTTGCTCTACCTGCTCGCCGGCGCCCGCGAGCCGTCCGGTCGCGAGACCGCCCGGTGACCGATCTCGAGATCAGCCGAGCCTGGCTGGTCGATCCGTCCAGCGGCCGGGAAGGGCCTGGCGAGATCGTCGTCACCGAGGGGATCCTCGAAGCGGTCACGTGGCTCGAGGGCGACGAGGCGGATGGCATCGACGCCTCCGGAGTCGTCGTGGCACCCGGCTTCATCGACCTGCACGTCCATCTGCGCGAGCCCGGCAACGAGGACGCTGAGAGCGTGGCGTCCGGCCTGGCCGCGGCGGCGCACGGCGGGTTCACGACGGTCTGCGCGATGCCGAACACGACGCCGGCCCTCGATGAACCGGGGGTGCTCGCGCGGATCCATGCTGCCGCGACCGCCAGCGGGTCGCCGGTGGAGCTGCTCGCCCACGGCGCCGTGACGGCGGGTCGCGACGGCCAGACGCTGGCCGCGCTGGGCGAGCTCGCCGATGCGGGGGTCGTCGGGTTCAGCGACGACGGGTCGCCGGTGGCGAGCGCCTCGATCCTGCGCTCCGCGTTGGCCTATGCCGGGGCGCTCGGGCTCCCTGTCGTCGATCACGCGGAGGAGAGCGAGTTGACGGCCGGCGCCGAGGCGAATGACGGGTTCGTCGCCACGGTCCTTGGCCTGCGCGGCTGGCCGTCCGCGGCCGAGGAGTCGGCTGTGGCCCGGGACCTGGCGGTGCTCGCCGACGTGGTTCGCGACGTGCCGGGCGCCCGCCTGCACCTGACGCATGTTTCGTCGGCGGGCGCGCTCGAGCTCATCCGCCGCGCGAAGGCGGCGGGGCTGCCCGTCACCTGCGATGTCACGCCCCATCACCTGGCGCTCACCGACGAGTGGATCGCCGGCGCGCGCCGCTGGGCCTGGGAGGCCACGCGCGACCCGTGGGCCGACGACGCGCTCGGAGCCCGCCCGTACGACCCGGCGCTCCGGGTCAACCCGCCGCTCCGCGAGCCCGATGACGCGGCCGCGGTGCTCGCCGCCCTCGTCGACGGCACGGCCGATGCGGTCGCCACGGACCACGCGCCGCACACCGAAGTGGACAAGGCGGTCGAATTCGGATCGGCGGCCAACGGGATCAGCGGCATCGAGACCGCGCTCGGGCTGCTCCTGGCGGCCGTGGATGCGGGATTGCTCCCGCTCGCGCGGGCGATCGAGGCGCTGACGAGCGGTCCGTCGCGGGTCCTCCACGGTCGATCGCGGCGGAACGGGTCGCTCGGGCTCGTGGAGGGCGTCCCCGCCGACCTGGTGGTCTTCGATCGCTCCGAGACTTGGCTCGTTTCGGCCGACACTCTCCTGTCCCGCGGCAAGAACTCGCCGCTGCTCGGCCGGGAGCTCTCCGGACCGGTGCTGTTCACGATCGCCGGCGGCCGGCTCGCCTACCAGGCGCCGGACGCCTAGGGCGACGCCGCGACGGTCGAGCTCGTCGAGACCTCGATCGCATCGACGTCGACCGGGCCGTCGAACTCGAGGATCAGGCCGAAGACCCGCGCCTCTCCGTCGCAGGCTGGCCGTTCGACGCGCTCGACGGCGATCGCTCCGAGGGTCGCGTCGATCCTGACGGTCGCGCGCACGTCGCACCCGCTGCCGGACCAGGTGAGCAGCACCTCGCCCGGCGTCGTGGTCGCGGCCAGATGTACGGGCTTGGGCGCGGGGTCGAGCGGCAACCGGCAACAGTCGAGGGTCGCGTCGCGCGTCCCGACCAGCCGTTCGGACGCGTCGACGACCGCGACTCCGACGGCGCCGGGCAGGACGACCATCGTCGCGCCATTCGGCGGCCAGGTCGCCGTGCCGGCGCTGGGACTGGAGGCGTTCGTAGCATCGGCCGTCGACGGGTTCGACGCCGTCGGGCCGCCACGGTCCGATCCTCGAGCCACCAGCCCGGCCAGCGCGATGCCGCCGACCACGACCACGACCGCCGCCGCGGCGGCGAGCGGCCACGACGGCCGGCCCGCGGTCCTGGGCCTCGCCCCCGCTCGGATTGCCTCGACGGTCGTCACGGTCAGGTCGGCGGGCGTCGGATGGGCGTCGGCACGCGACGCGAATGCCGCGTCGAGCCGGTCGTCATCCCAGGGATCTTGGGAGGTCATCGGTCGGTCCCTCCATCGGCCAGAGCCCGCTGGAGGGCGCCCCTGGCCGTGTGGAGGCGGGACTTCACGGTCCCGACGGGGATCTCGAGGATCTCGGCCAGCTCCGCGACGGGCCGGCCATCGAGGTGGTGCAGGGCGAGGATCTCGCGTTGGTCGAGCGGCAGGCGGCGCAGCGCGACGTCCAGCCGATCCGCATCCGAGGGGGCGGCGGCGGTCTCGGCGAGCCCGGCGACCTGGAGGGCGGGGATCTCGCGGATCCGCCGGCGGCCCCGCGCTCGCAGCGTCATCCGCGCCGCGTTGACCGCGATCCGCTGGAACCAGGCGTCGAACCGATCCGGGTCGCGAAGGCGCGAGAGCTGCCGCCAGGCGGTGATGAAGGTCTCCTGGGCGGCATCGCGAGCGTCGGCTTCGTCACCGAGGATCGCGTAGGTGAGTCGGTACACGGCATCCATCCTCGTTCGAACGAGTTGCTCGAACGCCTCGAGGTCGCCGTGGCTGGCCCGTTCGACGGTCGATCGGGTGGTCGCGGTGTCGATCGCTTCCTCCGATGTGGCGTTCGAACATCTGATGCCGGCCACCGGCGTTTGGTTCACCTGTCGAGGGCGAGAGTGACACTCCCGCGCCGCCGTGTGTCCACCACCTCGGCCGGACCCGCCCGCCGGTCCGACGGCGCATGGTCGGGGTCGCTCGGCTACCCTGCCGCGAGTGACCCCCACCTCCAAGCCCACGCTGAACCGCGACTACGAGCGCCGTTCGTTCTGGCAGGCCACGATGGCGCCGTTTCCCGATCGCGCCGGGCGACCCCTGCCCGACACGGCCGACGTGGTCGTCGTCGGCGGCGGGCTGGCCGGGATCAACGCGGCCCGGGAGCTGGCCACGCGAGGCCGGGCCGTGGCGGTCCTCGAGGCGCGCACCCTCGGCTGGGGGGCGTCCACGCGGAACGGCGGGATCGTCCACGCGGGCTACAAGTGGGGACCGACCGCGCTCATCAAGCGATACGGCGCCGAGACCGGGCGCGCGCTGTACCGGGAGACGCTCGAGTCCTATGCGCTCGTGAAGCGGCTGATCGCCGACGAGTCGATCGACTGCGACTTCCGCGAGGTGCGGGCACGTGGAGCTCGCCTACGCCCCGTCCCACGTCGAGGACCTCGAGCGGGAGCGCGACAGCCTGCGCTCGGTGGGCGTCGAGGCGGAGCTGGTGCCACGCGAGCGGATCCGCCAGGAGATCGGATCCGATGCGTACTTCGGCGGGCTGGCCGTCCCGAACAGCGGGCTGCTCCATCCCGGACGCTACTTCGCGGGCCTGGTCGCGGCCGCCGACCGGGCGGGGGCCGACCTGCACGAGGGCGTGCGGGCGACGGCGATCCGCCGGCAGGCGGACGGGCGGTTCGTCGTCGAGACCGAGCGGGGCGCGATCCTCGCCCGGGACGTCTTCCTCGCCACGAACGGCTACACGGACGGCCTGGTGCCCGCGCTCCGGCGGCGGGTCATCCCGATCGGCAGCTACATCATCGCGAGCGAGCCACTCCCCGAGGACCTGGCACGCGAGCTCTCCCCGAAGGGCCGCGCCTTCTACGACACCAAGAACTTCCTGTACTACTGGCACCTGTCGGCGGATCGCCGGATGGTCTTCGGGGGCCGCGCCAGCTTCCTGCCGACGTCGATCGACCGGACCGCCGCGATCCTCCACAAGGGCCTCCTGGAGGTTCACCCCCAGCTCGCGGGCTACCGGATCGAGTACGCGTGGGGCGGCAACGTCGGCTTCACCTTCGACCGGATGCCGCACGCCGGGCGGACCAGGGACGGCATCACGTATGCGTTGGGCTGCTGCGGGACGGGCGTCGCGCTGATGACCTCGCTCGGCACGTCGGTGGGGGTATGGCTCGCCGGGGGCGAGGCCCCGGCCCTGGCGCAGCTCAAGTTCCCGCTCGTCCCAGCCCCATACGAGGGCCGTCCCTGGTTCCTGCCGTTCGCGGGCGAGTGGTTCCGTCTCCAGGACCGCATGGCGGCCCGCTCCCGCCCGTCCGCTCCGCCAGCCCGCACCGACTGACGAGGTCCCGCCCGATGCCCAAGCCACTCGCCGTCCAGCTCTACACGTTCCGCGACACGACCCGGCCTGGCGCCGCCGGTCTCGGGCTCGACCGCGGGCTCCTCGAGACGATCGCTGGCATGGGCTACCTCGGCGTCGAGACCGTCGACGTGCCGGGCGGCGACGCCGACCTCGCCCGCCACGCGATCGAGGACGCCGGGCTGCGGGTGGCGAGCTCGCACACCTGGTCGGATCCCGCTGACGCCGATGCGTTCGAACGGGCGTCGGCGGGGATCGCGGCGATCGGCTCGAGCAGGATCATCGTGTCGGGCGGCCCGTTTGCGACGGTCGACGAGGTCGAGGCGTTCGCCGACCAGCTCAACGCGGCGGCACTCGTCGCCGGGCGGCACGGCCTGACGCTCGGCTACCACAACCACAGCGCGGAGATGCACGCGCTCGAAGGCGTCCCGGCCTATCGCCGGCTCCGGGACCGGGTGGATCCGGCCGTCGCGTTCCAGGTGGACATCTTCTGGGTCGTCGTGGGCGGCGCGGACCCGACGACCGTGATCGACGACCTGGGCGAGCGGGTCGTCTCGCTCCATGTGAAGGACGGGGTGACGCTGCCATCGGCTGCGAGCGCGGAGCCCTTCGTGAACGTGGCGGTCGGCCAGGGCGTGGTCGACATCGCGTCCGCCGTGACCGCCGCCGACCGGCATCCCGGCATCGACTGGCTCATCGTCGAGTTCGACTATTGCGACGGTCCGCCGCTCGAGGCCGTCCGCCAGAGCCACGAGTACCTGATGACCAACGGCCTCGGTCGAGGCTCGCGCGCGTGACGACGGGCCAGGCCGAGGCCGCACGGCCTGCACGGGTCGGCATCGTCGGGTGCGGCAACGTCACCGACATGTACCTCAGCGGCTGTGCCTCGCTCCCGGTGATCGAGCTCGCGGCGTGCGCCGACCTCGACGCCGGTCGAGCGGCCGCCCTCTCGGCCAAGGGCGGGTTCCCCGCGGTGTCGATCGAAGCGCTGCTCGCCGACCCGACGATCGAGATCGTGCTCAACCTGACCCCGCCGGCCGCCCATGCCGATGTGTCGCGGGCCGCGATCGCCGCGGGCAAGCACGTCTACTCCGAGAAGCCGTTCGCAACCACGCTGGAGGACGCGCGGGCGATCCTCGTGGACGCGGAGGCAGCCGGCGTCCGGGTCGGTGGCGCCCCGGACACGTTCCTCGGGGGCGGCCTGCAGACGGCCCGGGCGTGCATCGACGCCGGCGCCATCGGCCGCCCGATCGCCGCGAGCGCCGCCGTCCTCCACCTGGGCCCGGAGCGATGGCACCCGAACCCGGTCATCTTCTACGGGCCCGGCGGCGGGCCGTTGCTCGACGTCGGGCCGTACTACGTGGCGGCGCTGGTCGGGCTGATGGGCGCGATCGTCGAGGTCTCCGGGGTCGCGCGCGGGGCGGGCGACGAACGGGAGATCGCGAAGGGTCCCAATGCCGGTCAGCGCTTCACCTCGACGGCGCCCACATCGGTCGTCGCCTCGTATGCGTTCGCGTCCGGCGCGGTCGGCGGGTTCAGCGCCTCGTTCGACGTCGTCGCGAGCGAGGTCCCGCACCTCGAGGTCCATGGCACCGAGGGGTCGGTGAGCCTCGGGGACCCGAACGAGTTCGACGGCCACGTCCGGCTGCGCCGGATCGACGGGACGGCCTGGGAGGATGTCCCGCTCGCGTTCGACGGGTCGGTTGGCCGCGGGATCGGCCTCGCCGACATGATCGGCGCCATCCGCGAAGACCGGCCGATCCGCGCCTCGGGTGCGTTCGCGTTCCACGTCCTCGAGGTCCTGCTCGCGACCGAGCAGGCCGCTTTGGGCCGCCGGACCGTGGCGATCGAGAGCCGGACGGACCGCCCCGAAGCCCTGCCCGCGCGCCGCTAGCCTGCGATCGTCCGCAGCGTCTCGAGCAGACGGTCGATGTCGGCCTCGGTCGAGAGGTAGTTCACGATCCCGGCGCGGAGGTAGGTCGCACCCCGAAGTCGCGTGGTGGTCAGCCAGCCGTCGCCCGAGATCTCGAGGGCGCGCTGCAGCTGGTCCTGGTGGGCGTCGAGCTCAGCGGGCACGAGTCGCGCCGCCGCGTCACGGCCACCGGGCAGGTGCCGGAAGCAGACGACAGACAGGTCGGGGGTCTCGGGGAGCGCCTCGAAGTCGTCCGACTCCGCGCAGCGGCGCGCCAGGTGCGCGGCCAGGTCGTCGTTCGCCTCGATGAGCTTTCCGAACCCGTCGGTGCCCAGGTGCTTCCACGACATCCAGAGCTTGAGCGCGCGCCAGCGTCGGGTGCCCTCGAAGCTCAGCTTGTAGAAGTTGAGCTGGTCGGCCGGCTCGTCGTGGCCGTCGTGGCCGTCGTGGCCGTCGTGGCCCTCGTGGCCGTCGCGCGCATCCGCCGCGGGATCGTCGGACCGGGCACCGCCGCTTCCCGCGGCCTCCCCGCCGCGGTAGTACTCCGGGCTTCGGCCGCCGAACGTCGCCGCGAGGTGCGACCCGTCGCGGACCAGCAACCCGCCGATGTCGTAGGCCTGGAAGAACCACTTGTGCGGGTCGAGCGTGATCGAGTCTGCGCGCTCCAGGTCCCGGACGCGCCTCGCATCGCGCTTCGAGAGCCTCGCTGCGCCGCCGTATGCCGCGTCCACGTGGAGCCACAGCTCGTGCTCCTCGGCGACATCGGCCAGTTCGCCGAGCCGGTCGACCGACCCGGTGTTCGTGGACCCCGCGACCGCCGAGATCGCGAACGGCGTGAGACCCACGGCACGGTCGCGGACGATGGCCTCGGCGACGGGCGCGCCGCGGAGCCGGAATTCGTCGTCGGACGGGACGATGACGAGCGTGTCGGCCGGGAACCCGAGCAGATCCAGCGCTCGCGCGACCGAGAAGTGGGTCTGGTCGCTCGCGTAGACCCGGGCGCCCTCGAGGTCTCGGCCACGCGGCGGACGACCGAGACCGAGAGTCCGCCCGAGACGCAGGTCCCGCGCGATCGTCATCCCCATGAAGTTGGCCATGACACCGCCCGACGTCAGGAGCCCGAACGAGTCGCGGGCGTACCCGACAAGGTCGCAGAGCCAGCGGACGACCTCCTCCTCCACGAACGACGCGACCGGGCCCGCATGCCAGACATCGACGCCCTGGTTCGTCATCTGGGCGAGCAGCTCGCCCATCATCGAGATCGGCAGCGGCGGTGGCGTGAAGTAGCCGAACTGGCGCGGGTGCTGGGCGTTCATCTGGGCGGTCGCGAGCCGGGCGCGGAACTCGTCGAGGAGCGCGTCCGACGGGGTGGGGGAGTCGGGCGCCGTGCCTGGCTGCCCGTCCGGTCCGAAGTACCGGCGCCGCAGCTCGTCGTACGGCGACGCGTTGCCCATCGCGCGGACGCCGGTCGGGCCGTAGAGATAGTCCAGGGCCGCCCGCCACGTCGCCTCGCCGAGGCGCTCCATCGCATCGCGGGAGGAAGCCTCGTCGCGGTACCCGACGAGCTCGGGTTCCGGGTGCCAGCCGAACCGGGCGAGGGGTCCATCGGTGTCGGGCGGCGTGGTCGGCCGTTGCGTGGTGGATCGTTCGGTCATCGACTCGATGGTAGCGGGCCGCCCGGCGTGCGCGTCCGCTCTCGATCCAGCGATGCGCCTGCCGGGCGTCGTACGCTTCGGGTCGATGACGGACCACGACCCTGATCACGATCCCGCGGGCCGCGCCCGGCTCGAGACGGCGATTGCACCGCTCGGCGTCGCGTACGAGCTGTTCGCCTGCGACCCGGGACTAGCCGACACGGCGGCGTTCTGCGCGGCGTACGGGTTCGACCCAGAGGATTCGTGCAACACGATCGTCGTGATCGGCAAGGCCGATCCGCCGGTCTTCGCGGCGTGCGTGACGCTGGCCCCGTTCCGGCTCGACGTCAACCGGACCGTCCGCGACCGCCTGGGCACGCGAAAGGCGTCGTTCGCCGCGCCCGAGGACACGGCGGCACTCACCGGGATGCAGATGGGCGGGGTCACGGTGTTCGGACTCCCGGCCGACCTCTCGATCCTGGTCGACGCGCGGGTCATGGACCGCGAGCGGATCATCCTCGGGGGCGGCTCGCGCTCATGGAAGGTCATCTCGACGCCGGAGGTCCTGCGGGCGCTGCCGGGCGTCGAGGTGGTCGACGGGTTGGCGACCGAGCCACGGCCGGTCGCGTAGGGCGGCTTCGAACGGAGTTGGCCGTGCTCCCGTATCGTTCCGGCTCGTGACCGACCGACCGGACGCTTCTCGACCCGAGCCGGCTCCGACCGCGGAGACGACCGCCGAACCGACCCCGGACCCGAGCGCCGACCCGACCCCGCCGCGCCCAGGGCGGCGCTCCGGGCCGATCCAGTACAAGGGCGAGGTGCTCGAACCCGCTCGGGGCCCCGGACTCGGCTGCTTCCGGTTCCAGGTCGTCGTCCTCGCGATCCTCGTCGTCCTGACGCCGCTCAGTGTCGCCTGGCGGTGGGAACCGGCCGTGAGCGCCGCCCTGTTGTTCGCGGTCATCCTCCTGCTGCTCATCACCGGGCAGACGATCATCTTCCTGTTGCGCCTCGTCGCAGCCGACCGCCGCGGACGTCGCCGCCCGCTCGCAAGCGGCACGCGGACCGTCGGCGAGCTCGAGGACGAGGGCGCGGCCGACGCCGCCGCCGCGCCGAGCGGCGACGACGACTCCGCCAGATCACCATCCCAGGACAGTTAGGCAACCTTCCCGGTCGATCCAAGCCTGGGTTTCGGTCGCGACCGATTCGAATCGGTTCGGAACGTGCGGGGAGCGCCCCGCGCAGGCGTCCGTTGTCCCCGGGTCCGGGCGCAAAGCGCTCGGGAAGTCTGCCGAACGGTCACCTGGTGGCAATCTGGCGGACTACGGTCGGGCGCGGCCGGAGCGCGCGCGACGTCCGTCGTCGGACTCGGGCCGGATGCGGCCATGGCCCGAGCCGCGCTCCCGGCGCCCCGCCCGCATGACCGCGGCGCCACCGGTGCCTCGTGCGACAATACGATCCGAGCCGGCCGGAGCCGGCCCATCGTTCGCCCAGGAGGACCGCACGACGTGCCCGTGCTCGCGACCTACTTCTCAGTCCGACGCGGCCGGGACCCGTTCTTCAAGTTCTTCATGCGCACGATCTTCCCGAAGCAGGTAAAGGACTACGAGGAGAAGTTCGGGATCCGCTTCATCGGCTGGTTCAACGTCGCCCACGGCTGGGATTTCGACAACGTCATCCTCCTGGACCTGCCCGACTACGCCACCCTGGACAAGCTGGAAAAGGACGAAGCCACGCGCGCGCTCGGCCATCGAGCCGGCGAGTGGATCTTCGAACGCCACCACTCGATGTTCCTGCGAGAGCGGATGGGGCCCGATCTCGAGTACCACCCGTAGACTCCCCGAACAGCACGGAGGCGACCATGGACGGCCACAACGACCTGCTCGGTGAGCTCGCGGCGGATGCCGCCCTCGAACGCTCCGACTTCCTGGTCCAGGCGACCGAGCAGCTGCGCAAGTTCCTCGATCATCACAAGGAACGGATCGCGGTCCTCGGCGGCCTGACCCTGATCGACGACGAGCCCGACTACCTCTCGATCGCCCCCGACCTCAGCTTCCGCAGCCGGAGCCGGTATCAGGACGAGGTTACCGGCGAGTGGATCAGCGAGACCGAGGTCATCGAGAGCGCCTCCGAGCTCCTCGAGCTGTACAACCCGGCGGACGTCTACGCCGCGTTCACCGAGGCCGCACGCGAGGCCTCCGGGAGGGGCGCCGAGCCGACGGCGGAAGCCGATCTCATGGACGTGTCCGGCATCGCGGTCGAGGAGACCGTGACACTCGGCGAGGACCCGTACGCCGCGGCGGCGGACTCCTGGGCGGCCGGCCAGGGCGAGCCGCTCGACGCCGACGACGACGAGGCGGCCGCGCATCGCCTGTACGACCTCGCGCTCGAATACCAGGAGCGCAGCCAGCGCAGCGAATCGCGCCTGCTCGAGGAGTTCGAGGGCGCGGCCGCGGGGCTCAGTGGCCTCGTCGGGGAGCTGATCATCGTCGACGACGATGACGAGCGGCTCACCCTCACCAGCTCGGGCACGTTCCGGGCAGAGGTCATCCCCGAGGATGCCGACGGGGAGTGGCGGATGCTCACGAGCGCCGACGAACTCGTCGAGTTCTACGACCCGACCGATGTCTTCGGCGACCTGGCCGACTCGCTCGCCGAGGCGTACCCCGCGGTCGCTCCGGAGCTCGGCGGCGACACGAACGGATCGAGCGGGGGCGCCGCGACCCTCAGCGCCGCGGACGCGGTCGCCGATGCCCAGAGCAACGAGGACGTGGAGGACGTGGAGGACGTCGAGGACGCGGACGAGCCGGAGGGCCGTCCGACCGCGTGAGCATGCGGCTGGCTTCCGCCGAGCTCGTCGAGAGCCGGGAGATCCTGCCGGGCCAGTGGCTCCAGGCGTATCACGCGCCCGAGATCGCGAGTGGCGCCCGTGCGGGCCAGTTCGTCCACATCCGGACCGGCGACTTCTCCGGCATGGTGCTTCGTCGTCCCTTCTCGTTGAACACGACCGATGCCACCACCGGCAACCTGACGATCCACTTCCGGGTCATCGGTCGCGGCACCGAGTGGTTCACCACGCTGCGGCCCGGGGACCACGTCGACATGCTGGGTCCGCTCGGGCGGCCGTTCGAGGTCGACTCGCGGAGCCGCCATCTGCTCCTCGTGGCCGGCGGCCTTGGCATGGCCGGCGTGCGGATGCTGGCCGACGAGGCGATCCGTGACGGCCGGCAGGTGACGCTCCTGTTCGGCGGCGCCAGCGCCCGTGAGGTCTATCCGTCGAGCCTGCTGCCCGACGAGGTCGAGTACGTCGTCGCGACCGACGACGGGTCGATGGGCCACCATGGCTTCGTGACCGAGCTGCTGCCGGAATACGAGGGCTGGGCCGACCAGGCCTTCGCGTGCGGACCGGCACCGATGCTCGCTGCGCTCGCCCGCCTTGCGGCCGGCCGCCGGGAGCGACTCGGCGTCGCCAATCTCGGCCGGAAGCGCGGCGGCGGCCGGGCCGACCCGATCGGCTCGCCCGCGGCGCGCCGGAAGGCGTTCCTCCAGGTCTCGATGGAGCAGAACATGGGATGCGCGGTGGGCGCCTGCCTTGGCTGCGTGGTGATGAGCGTGACCGGGACGCCGCAGCGCGTCTGTCGCGAGGGGCCGGTCTTCGCGTCGGATGAGCTCCGCTGGGAGGGCGCCTGGTCGTGATCGCCGTCCGGTCGGTCCCGACGTCGCTCGATCGACTCGCCATCTGGGCGGGCCTGCTCGGCTCCTCGGTGATCGCGCTGGGGTCCATCGTGACCGCGCTCGCCTACACGGGGTCGAAGGGCCAGCCGTACAGCCCGCTCAACCACTTCGTCTCCGAGCTGGGCGAGCTCGCCGTCTCGCGGCTCGCGGTCGTCTTCAACCTCTCGCTCATCGTCGGCGGCGTGTGCTTCGTCGTGTTCATGATCGGGCTGGCGGCCGCCGGCCAGGGCGCGCTCCGGGTCCTGTACGGCGTCGTCGGCGTCATCGCCGGGATCGGTGGCGCCTTCGTCGGCGTGTTCCCGATGGACTATCTCGACCAGCACTCGCTCGCGGCGCTGACCTTCTTCGTGCTCGGCCTCGTGACGGTGTTGTTGGCCTCCATCGACTTCGCGCGCCGGCCCGATCCCCGGTTCCCCCGCCTGCTCTCGGTCCTGGGCGCGGCGACCGTCGTCGCCTTCGCCGCGTTCCTCGCGATCCTGTTCGGCGAGGCCGGCGGACTGGCGCACCCCGACGAGCGCGCGGCCGTGTGGCCGCTGACGATCTTCGAATGGCTCCTGATCGTCGGCATCCTGCTCTGGGTTTTCCTGACGGCATGGTCGTGGCGGCGCGCGAACGCGACGACTCACCGATGAGGCCGAAGCGCCGCGCCATCACCTCGGAGAGCCGGCCGCCAGGCGCCCGGCGCACGCCCACGGCCCGGCGAACGCGGCCCCCGGTCGCGGCGCCGCCTCCGACCCGCGCGACCGCGACAGGCGATCGAGCGCCGCGCGCCGCCGCCGGCCCGGCACCGCTCGGGCCGGACGACCCGGTCGACACCTCGGTCGATCTCGGTCGCGGGCTCGTGCTCGCCAACCCGATCCTGGTGGCGTCGGGCACGTTCGGCTACGGGGTCGAGTACGGCGACGTCGTCGACATCGATCGCCTCGGCGCGATCTGCTGCAAGGGGACGACCCTGCGGCCACGGATCGGCAATCCGACCCCGCGGGTGACCGAGACCCCCGGCGGGATGCTCAACTCGATCGGTCTGCAGAACCCGGGCGTCGACGCGGTCGTCGAGAAGTACGCCGGGACGTGGGCCGACTGGGCCGTGCCGGTCATCGTCAACGTGGCCGGGGAGTCCGTGGAGGACTACGTCGAGGTCACGCGCCGGCTCGACGGCGTGCCGGGCGTCGCGGGCATCGAGCTCAACATCAGCTGCCCGAACGTCGGCCGCGGCGGGCTCCAGTTCGCGATCGATGCCGCCGCCGCAGCCGAGGTGACGGCGGCCGTCCGGCGCGCGACGGACCTCCCACTGCTGGTGAAGCTCTCGCCCAACGTCGCCGACATCCGGCCCATCGCGAAGGCGATCGCCGAGGCGGGCGCCGACGCACTGACGGCGATCAACACGCTGTCGGGCATCGCAGTGGCGCCTGGTCGCACGAGGCCGCTGCTCGGCAACATCTACGGCGGGTTGAGCGGCCCCGCGGTGAAGCCCGTCGCGCTGCGGATCGTCTACGAGGCCGCCCAGGCGGTCAAGATCCCGATCGTCGCGATCGGCGGTGTCACCGAGCTCGCCGACGTGCTGGACTTCCTGGCGGTCGGGGCCGTCGCCGTCCAGGTCGGCACTGCGATCTTCGCCGACCCGACCCTCCCGGTCCGGCTCGTGGACGAGCTCGCCGACGAGTGCCGCCGGCGCGGCATGACCTCGTACGGGGACCTCATCGGGACCGCGTTGCCGCCCAAGCCCGCCACGCCCTCGTCGAAGGGCGTCGAATACCGGCCGTAGCCGTCGGACTAGCCGTCCTTGTCGCCCGGCTCCATGTGCTTGTCGAAGCCGATGTAGATCCGCGCCGACGCCGTCTGGGCCAGCTCGCGGAGCGTCTCCAGTTCTTCGAGCCGAAGCAGGGCCGGGTGCTGCGCGTACACCTTCGCTGACGACTCGCGGGACTCCAGGGCGGCGATCTGCGCCGCGGTCCGGACGCGCTCGATCTCGGCCTCCGTCTCGGCGGTCCGGCGGGCGGTCTCCGTCAGCGCGACCGCACGGGCGCCCTCCGCCTCGATGTCCGCCGCGGTCTCGATCTGCTGCACCTCGGCCTTCGTCCGGGCTTCCACGAGGAGCGCCTGGCTGAGGCGCTCGGTCGTCAGGACGCGATTCATGATCTCCTGGAGGTTGCCCGGGAAGATCAGGTCCTTCACGTCGGCCCGCAGGATGTTGACGCCATAGGTGGCGGCGGCCTCCTTGACGTCCTGGAGGATGTCCTCGGACAGCCGCGTGCGGTTGGTCAGGATCTCCTCGAGCGTCATCGAGGCCAGCGAGCGTCGTGCCGCCAGCTGGACGTCGCTGTAGAGGCGGTCCTCGTAGTCGGCGGTCTCGTGCAGGGCCGCTCGCGGATCGCTGACCCGGAACTGGACGATGATGCTGACCCGGATCGCGACCTTGTCCGAGGTCAGGATCTCCTGGCCCTTGATCGTGAGGTCCCGTTCACGCACATCGACGAGCGAGACCTCGACCCGCGGCCCGACCCGGATCCCGAGGATCCGGGAGCGCGGGATGACGTGCCGGCCGGCTTCGAGCTCGCGGGTGAGCACGCCGTCCTCATACCAGAGTCCCCGATGGGTGTCCCTGATGATCAGCTCGCGACTGGCCACCGCTCTCTCCCGTTGCGCGATGAGCTGCCCCGGAGCAGGGCCGAGGTTGAGGACGAGCATTCAGATGGCGCAACCCGAACCACGGTGTCGACGGAGTTGAACCGCCGCGATGGGCGCACCTGATGGCAACTCGCTCATTGCCCTGCCGGGGCGTCGCAAGCATACAAGCCTCGTCGGGTGCTTCCGGGGCCGGACCGGAGCGCCGCGTAGACTTCCGGGCATGACCACCATCCGACCCGCGATCGATGCGGCTGCGCATGCCGCGGTCGCCGCCCGGACCGAGGCGATCTTCCGCGCGTCGGGCGCGTTCCGCGAGGGGCACTTCCTGCTCAAGAGCGGCCGGCACGGCGATGCCTACGTCGAGAAGTTCGCGGTCCTCTCCGACCCGGCGGCCACGAGCGACCTGTGCGCGTTCTGGGCGGCGGGCGTGCGAGACCGGGACGGCGCGTCGCTCGCCGACCTCGTGGCCGGCCCGACGACCGGTGGCGTCATCCTCGCCTTCGAGACCGCCCGCCAGCTGGGCGTTCGGGCCATCTTCGCGGAGGAGGTCCGGTCCGACGATGGCACGACCCGACGGGAGTTCCGGCGCGGCTTCCACATCGAGCCCGGGGAGCGCGTCCTCCTGGTCGACGACATCCTGACCACCGGCGGCTCGCTGGTGGCGATGCTCCCGGCCGTCGAGGCGATGGGTGGGGAGATCGTCGAGTGCGCCGTCCTCGTCGACCGGAGCGGCGGCCGCGCCACGTTGACGTCCCCGACCACCGGTCGCGTCTACCCGCTGCGCTCGCTCTGGCAGCTCGACCTGCCGACCTACGAGGCGGGCGCACCGACATGCCCGTCGTGCGCCGCCGGCGTGGCACTCCACGCCCCTGGGAGCACCGGCACCGGCACGGGAGCCCCGCCCGCGGGCGCCTGACGAGTGGATTCGCGCAGTCGGAACATCTTCGTGCTGGCCCTGGTCGCCGTCCTCGCGCTCGCCGGTGGGGCCGTGTTCGTCCTCGGCAGCGGCGGATCGTCGAGTGGATCGCCCGCGCCGACGGGCACGACGCCCGTCGTCGGCGTGGTCGTCGCAGTCGAATCGGGCGGTCTCGACGATGTGCGCGGGTTCACGCTCCGGGTCACCGACGGCGGTCGGCTCATGGAGTTCGGCCTGACGGCCCTCGAGAACGGCGTCGAGTTCCCGCCCGGACACCTCGCCGAGCATCAACTGACCGGGACGCCCATCCGCGTCTGGTATCGCCCCGCCGACGATCCGCCGCTCGCGATCAGGCTGGAGGACGCGCCCTAGCCCCTGCCTGCGGCCGCTGCCAGACGACCGTGAGCGCCTACGGGCCCGGAGCGATCGCCTGGATCGCCTCCTCTATCTCGGCGTCGGACGCGATGAGCTCGTACGACTTGCGCACGATGCCGTCGGCGCCGACCGCGAAGATCCACGGCTCGGCGGTCAGGCCCCATTCGTCGGTGGCCGCGGCGTTCTGGAGGCCGCCGTTGGCATCGAGCAACGGTTGGAGCTGGCCGTCGACCTCCTGGAGCTGATAGGGCTCGACGTTGATGAACGCGACCTCGGGATGGGCGGCTGCGATGGGCTTGAGCTTCTCGAGCGTCGGGCCGCACTGCTGGCTGACGCAGAACTTGGGCGTCGCGAAGACGAGGACGAAGGGGTCGTGGGCCGCCAGCGCGTCGGCGACCGAGGTCTCGTAGAACGCGGGGTCGGGATCCGTGTCGGTCGAGATCTTGGAGAGGTCGCCCCCGGCGGTGGCGGCCGTCGGGGTCTTGGACGGCGGCGCCGGATCCCCGACCTTGACGGTCGGCGAGCTCGGGAGGACGTCGAAGGTGTAGCGGATCGTCTCGGGAGTCGCGTCGGCGACGGCGGTCCGGAACTCGGCGCCCCACAGCCCGGCGTCGGGGAGGTCCACGTTGACGATGTACATGCCGCGCTGGTCCTGGATGGTCCAGACGAACGCGCCCTCGGCGCTCGCCACGGGCGTGTTCGGGTCCTTCGTCAGGTCGTAGAACGATACCGAGGCGGTCCGGTCCGGTGCGCTCACCACCTTGTTCTGCGCGTCGAGGAACAGGAACATGATCCGGGCCTGGCCGGCCACGATGCCGCTGGTGGCGATCAGGGGAAACACGCTCGGATGCTGGGCGGTCGTGTCCCAGCCGGGGATCGCCGTGGAGTCGCCCGAGGGGGACGCGCTGGGGGCCGCGCTGGGGGCCGCGCCGACACACGCCGCGACGCCCAGGGCGAGCGCCAGCAGCAGCGAGAGGGAACGGGGATGAGACATCCGCCAAAGCCTAGCCGCAAGTGCCGGGAAGCGCCGCGGCCGGGATAGAATGGCGATCTCGTGACGCGTTTCCACCGCCTTGCCTTGGCGACCCTGCTGACCACGCTCGCCCTCGTGACTGTCGGCGTCATCGTGCGCGCGACTGATTCGGGCCTGGGATGCCCGGATTGGCCGCTCTGCCACGGCCAGTTGTTGCCGGCCCTCGACGACACGAAGGCCTGGATCGAATGGGTCCACCGCGGGATCGCGGTCATCGTCGGGTTCCAGGTCCTTGGCCTGGCGATCCTCGCGATCCGCGATCACCGCGACCGCCCGTCGATCCTGTGGCCGAGCATCGCGGCCGTGCTGCTGGTCGGGTTCCAGGCCTGGCTCGGGCGGGAGACGGTCCGCCTCGGGAACTCCGGGGAGTCGGTGACGGCGCACCTGGCCGCGGCCCTGACTCTGGTCGGCGTGCTCGTCTACATCACGGTCCGTGCCGGCTACCCGGCCCGCATCGGCGGCCGCGGCGCGAGCCAGCGGTTCACGCTGCTGGCGGCGTTCGGGGCGGTGGCGACGTTCGCGCTCCTGCTCTTCGGCTCGCACGTGACCGCGACCGATTCCGCGCTCGTCTTCCCCGACTGGCCGCTGATGAGCGGGACGTTGATCCCGCCGCTGACCGACGCGACCGCCGCGCACATCCTGCACCGCTGGGTGGCGGTGGTCGTGGGGCTGATCGTCCTCGGGGTCGCGGTCGCCGCCTGGCGGACCGAACGCGAGCACCCGACGATCGTGCGGCTCTCGGTCGCTGCGGCCGCGCTGTTCGCGGTCCAGGTCATCGTCGGCGGCGCCCAGGTCCTCACGAAGCTCGCCCCGTGGACCCAGACCCTGCACCTCGCGCTCGGGGCGGTCATCTGGGCGTTGCTGGCCGGGCTCGTGGTGACGAGCTACTACACGGCCCGCGTCTCGGCCGGGGCGGCCACCGGGCTCGATGCGACCGGCCGGACGGAGCCCGGACAGCCGTCGCGCGGCGACACCGTCCGCGCGTACATCGCCCTGACCAAGCCGCGGATCATCGAGCTGCTGCTGGTGACGACGGTCCCGGCCATGGTCCTCGCCACCCGCCAGGTGCCCGGCATCGCCTGGACGGACTGGGGCGTCCTTGTGGCCTGGACCCTCATCGGGGGCACCCTCGCGGCCGGCAGCGCCAACGCCATCAACTGCTACCTGGACCGCGACATCGACGCGCTCATGGCCCGCACGAGACGCCGTCCGCTCCCGGCCCACCAGGTCGAGCCCGAACGGGCGGTGGTCTTCGGGATCGTGCTCGGCGTGATCTCGTTCGCGGTGATGGCGTGGTTCGTCAACCTCCTCGCGGCCTTCCTCACGCTGCTCGCCATCGGCTTCTACGTCGTCGTCTACACGATCATGCTCAAGCGCTCGACGCCACAGAACATCGTCATCGGTGGTGCGGCGGGCGCGCTGCCGCCGCTCATCGGGTGGGTCGCGGTCACCGGCAGCATCGGGCTGCCGGCGCTCCTGCTGTTCGCCCTGGTCTTCTACTGGACCCCGCCGCACTTCTGGGCGCTCTCGCTCCGGATCCGCAAGGACTACGCAGCCGCCGGCGTGCCGATGCTCCCGGTCGTGAAGGGCATCCCGGAGACGACCCGGCAGATCGCGCTCTACACGATCCTGATGGTGGCGATCTCGCTCGTGCTGTGGGCCGTGGCCCGGATGGGCGCCATCTATCTCGCCGCGGCGACGGTGCTCGGTGCGGTGTTCCTGTGGCAGGCCTACCGGCTGTGGCGGCGCGGCGCGTCGGAGGAGGCTTCGACGGCTGGCGCGATCTCGCTCTACAAGTACTCGATCAGCTACCTGACGCTGCTCTTCCTCGCGGTGGCCGTCGACGCCGTGGTGCTGATCCCGCTCTAGATCCCGCCCGTCAGCCGGCGCGCCGCAGGTCGTCGAGGACCGGTCCCACGGTGAGCGGGCCGCCGAGCACGTCCCGGATGAGCTCCGCCGGCGGGCGCGAGCCACCGAACCGGAGCAACCGCTCCGACACGAAGCCGTACCACCCGGCGTCCCCGGTCGACCAGTCGCCGCGAAGCTCGCGGATGCGCGCCCGCAGCGCGGCCGCCGCGATCGCCGCGAGGACGTAGTTCGCGAGGTAGCCCGGACCGTCGATGAGCTGGCCGCGGACGGCCCACCACGACCACTCCGGATGCGGCTCGATGCCCAGGCCGTCGGCGACGACTTCCGACCACACGACATTCGGGCGCCGCCCCGGCGCGCGATGGAGCTCGATCTCGAAGAGCGCCCAGCACGCGTCGAGCAGCACGCCGCCGTATCGATCCAGGGCGGCCAGGTGCGGCTCGACGGACAGGCCGAGATGGCGGGCCTGGAACGCCGGCTCCTGGACGTCCCAGCCCAGCAGCTCGCCGATCGCCTCGAAGAACGCGGCGTCCTCGCCGGGCGGCTCGACGAACGCGGGTCGCGTGCGGATCGCCGCGTAGTGGATCGCATGGCCGCTCTCGTGGAGCAGTTCCGCGAGGTTGCCGAGCCCGCCTTCGCGGTACGTGGCGAAGACCCACGGGCCCGGCCGTCCGCCGGTCGTGAAGGCCACCGGGATGAGCGGGCGACCGGCGCGCGGCACGATCTCGTAGGCGATCGCGAGCGCGTCAGGGTCCGCGCCGAGGGCGCGCACGTGGTCGTCGTTGATCGGCCGCAGCCGCTCGAGCGGCACTGCCGCCCGGAGCCGGCGCTCCGCCGCTCCCACGACGAACCGGTAGTCCCACGGCTCCACGCGCCCGCCGGGCGGGACATCCGCGGCCTCGGCGAGGATGCGCCTCCCGTCGGCGAGGATCGCATGGAGCATCGGCTCGAAGGCGCCTGGCTCGATGCCGAGGACCGCCGCGTTCGCCTCGATCGTCGAGCCGTCGCGCGCCCAGCGCTCCGCCGATGCCGCCACGAGCCGCGGGTACGGACTTGTGATCCCGCCGTCGCCGTCGACAGCACGCCAGACCGGCGCCATCGCCTCGAACAGGGCCCGACGCTCCGCCGGATCCTCTGCGGTCGCGAGTCGGCTGAACGCGGTCAGCCGATCGATGGTCTCGCCGTCGAACGCGATCGCCGCAGCGGCCTCGCCATACGCATCGAATGTGGCACGGCGCAGAGCCGCGATGACCGGCGACTCGGCCGTCCCTGTGTCATCCGGGCCATCGCCGCTCGTCTCCTCGGCCGGCTCGTACTCGTCGAGCGACGCGAGTGCGGAGCGGATGCACGCAAGACCGCGCTGCTCCTCGTCCGACAGGTCACCGTCGTCGAAGGTCGAGAGCGCGCGACCGAACGCCTGCCGCCGGTCCGGGTAGTCGGCGGTGACCGGCATTCCCCGGTGCCAGTCGACCAGACGCGTCTGGAACGCGTCGTGCAGCTCGGCCCAAGCCGCCTCCAGACGTTCGAACGGGCTGTGGCCGGAATGCTCGGTCATGCCCCAACCATAGCGGCGTGGGCCGCCCGGGCGACGGGGCGCGGGACAGGCCGCCGGACAGGGCGCCGGACCGTCGGCGCGGCTCGCCACGCGGCGCTGTCCGGCCTGTCACCATTCGCCGGAATGGAGATCCACTTCCTCGGTGGCGCGACCACCGTCACCGGCTCCCAATTCCTGCTGGTCACCGAGCGCGCGCGCGTGCTCATCGACTGCGGCATGTTCCAGGGCAGCCCGAACGAGTCGGTCCGGAATCGGATCCCGTTCGCGTTCGACCCGGGCGAGCTCGATGCGGTCGTCCTGACCCACGCACACCTGGACCATTGCGGGTTGATCCCGCTGCTGGTGAAGAGCGGCTATCACGGTCCGATCCACGCCACGGCCGGGACCGTCGAGCTCGCGTCGCTGGTCATGCTCGACTCGGGCAAGCTCCACGAGGAGTTCGCCAAGCGCAACGCCCGCTGGGAGCGGCGGAACCCCGACAAGGCGGCCGCCGAGGATCGCGCGGACGCCGACACGTACGCCGCGGCCGTGGCGCTGGCCCAGGCCGGCGAGAGCGATGCGGCAGCGGTCGAGACCGAGCGAGCACGTCGTCCACGGCGGTCGAGCCGGTCGTCGAGCCGTCGGCGCCCAGCTCGTGGCCGCGCGACCCGGAGGCGGAGCTGCGCGCCCAGCCGCCGGCGCTCGACATCGATCTCGACGAGCCGCTCTACACCGGGAAGGACGCCGAGCGCGCGATCGTCCAGTTCCGGGCCATCGGCTACGGCGAGGAGCGGGAGGTCGCGCCGGGGGTGCATGCCACGTTCCTCGACGCCGGCCACATCCTCGGGTCCGCGATCATCCGGCTCCGGGTCAAGGACCGGGAGGACGGCGAGGAGCGGGTCATCGTCTGCTCCGGGGACCTGGGCCGTCCCGGCACGCCGATCCTGCGCGATCCGACCGGGATGACCGCCGCGGACTACGTCCTCGTCGAGTCGACGTACGGCGGCCGCGAACACGAGCCGGGCGACGAGGCGATTCGGATCCTCGCCGAGACCGTGCGGATGGTGTCCGATGCCGGAGGCGTCCTCCTCGTGCCATCGTTCGCGATCGGGCGAACGCAGGAGGTGGTCTGGCAGCTGGACCGGCTCATCGACCGCGGCGAGATCCCGCTGCTGCCGCTGTACCTGGACTCACCGATGGCCTCGAAGGCTTCCGACATCTACCGCCACCACCCCGACTACTACGACGAGGAGACGGCCAAGCTCCTGCGCGACGGCGAGACGCCCCTCGACTACCCGAACCAGTTCGTGACGAACAACGTGAAGGAGTCGCAGGCCATCGAGCGGGCCGCTCGTCCGTACATGATCGTCGCGTCCAACGGCATGCTGACCGGCGGCCGGGTCGTCGGGCACCTGCGCAACCTCATCGACGACCCGACGGCCACGATCCTGTTCGTCGGGTACCAGGGCGAAGGGACGCTCGGCTCACACCTCCAGGCCGGCGCCAAAACGGTCAAGCTCGACGGCCAGGTCCGCCAGGTCCAATGCCAGGTCCGCTCGATCAGCGGGTTCTCGGCACACGCGGACGAAAGCGAGCTCCTCGACTGGCTCGCGGGCTTCGCGGAGGGCAAGCGGCCCGGTGAGCCCGGCTACCCCCGGCGGGTGTTCCTGGTCCACGGCGACCCGGATGCCCAGATCGCGCTGGAACCGAAGGTCCGCGACCTTGGGTTCGCGACCCACGTCCCGCACTGGCACGAGCACGTCACGCTCGACTGAGCGCCGGGCTCGCGAAACCGGGTCCCCACGCGCGGGCGTATCTGGGGTGTCACACCAACGAAGTCCCAGGAGGACATCCCCGCATGCTCAAGAACCATCGCTTCCTCGCACTCGGCGCGGCGCTGATCGCCGTGCTCGCGGCGTGCTCCAGCTCGACGGGCGGCTCCCCGGCCGCGTCCGTCGCCCCGTCCGTCGCGGCTCCCTCTGCCGCTGCGTCCGAGGCGCCCTCCGCAGCCGCCGGCGGCACCACGGTGGCCGTGGCCGACTCGTCGCTCGGGAAGATCCTCGTCGACGCCAAGGGCATGACCCTGTACATGTTCACGCCCGACGAGGCCGGAACGCCCACCTGCTACGACGACTGCGCCACGAACTGGCCGGCGCTCCTGGCGGACGGCGCCCCGACAGCCGGCACGGGTATCGACGCATCGAAGCTGACCACGGTCGACCGAACCGACGGCGGCAAGCAGGTCAAGATCGGCACGTGGCCGCTCTACTACTTCGCGGCCGACAAGGCGGCCGGTGACACCAATGGCCAGGGTGTCGGCGGCAAGTGGTACGTCGTCGGCGCCGATGGCGAGCCCATCAAGAGCTAGCGCTTCGCTTGACGGCGCCTCGGGTCCCGGGGCGCCGTCAGCCGACCCAGTCCCGCCATTGCTCGTTCAGGGGTCGGCCGAGCGCGTGCAGGTACACGACGCACTTCCCGTAGAAGATCAGCGCGGCCTCGCGGTAGGTGTGGAACGCCGCACCCAGGGGGAGGATGAACCCGCCGCCCCGGTCGACCTGCTTCGTCCAGAAGTCGTCCTCGGGGACCGCCGTCAGCGCAGCCTCGAGCTCCTGATCGAGCCCTGAGAACCAGGCCTGGAGCCGAGCGACGCTCGTCTCGATGCCGGGCTCTGCGGGCCGCACGCCCCACACATGCTTGAGGGTCTTGAACGCCTCGATGTAGGCGCCCTCGGTCTCGCCCATCTCCCGGATCAGCTCCCCGAAGGTCGGGTTGCCGGAGACCGCGAACGCGAGATCGGCGTCCGAGAGCGACTCCAGCAGCTGGACCCGGAGGGCATTCGTGCCGCGGAGCAGCTCGAGTTCGCGTTCGTCCATCGTGTCAGGCCCGAACCTTGGCGAGATCCTTCACGATCTGCCCGGCGGCGAGCTTGCCCGGCGCACCCATGACGCAGCCACCGGGATGCGTGCCGGAGCCGCACTGGTAGTACCCGTCGATCGGCGTGCGGTACTGCGACCAGCCCGGTGCCGGCCGGAAGAAGAACATCTGCGGAGCGAAGAATTCGCCCGCGAAGATGTTGCCCTCGCTCAGGCCGACCGTGCGCTCGATGTCGAGCGGCGTCCGGATCTCCCGCTGGAGCACGAGGTCGCCGAAGCCCGGGAAGAACGACTCGAGCGTCGCCTGGACCGTGTCGCCCAGGTTCTCCTTCTCGGTGTCCCAGTCGCTCTCGCGGAGCTTGTAAGGCGTGTACTGGATGAAGCAGCTCATCACGTGCTTGCCGGGAGGCGCCATGTCCGCGTCGATCGTCGACTGGACCGCCGTGTCGATGTAGGGGCGCTGGCTGTACCACCCGTACTTCGCGTCGTCGAAGGCGCGTTCGAGGTAGTCCATCGACGGCCCGATGTTCGTGAAGCCGCGGAAGATGTCGCCGCGGTCGCCGAGGGCCGGGTACTTGGGCAGGCCGTCGAGCGCGAAGTTCACCTTCGATGACGTGCCCTGGAAGCGGAATCGCTCGATGTTCTCGACGAGGTCAGCCGGCAGCTCGCGCGGGTTGACGAGCTCGAGGAACGTCCGCCGCGGGTCGAGCGCGGAGACCACGACGTTGGCGAAGTACTTCGTCCCGTCCTGCAGCTCGACGCCGGTCGCCCGGCCGCCCGAGGTGATGACCCGCTCGACGGGCGACTCGAGGACGATCTCCGCCCCGAACGACTGCGCGGCCCGTGCCAGGACCTGGGTGAACCCGCCGTTGCCCTTCTTGTGGAAGGCCCATGCCCCGAACTCGCCGTCGTGCTCGCCGAGCGAGTGGTAGAGCAGGACCAGCCCCGAGCCCTGGGAGCGCGGCCCGACCTTCGTCCCGATGATGCTCGACGACGCGAGATAGCCCTTCACGATCTCGGACTCGAAGTAGTCGTCGAGGAAGTCCGCGGCGCTGCCCGTCAGCAGCCGGACCGCGTTGTGGAGGACCCGCTTGTCCAGCTTCCGGAACCGTGAGCCGATCGACGCGAGCGCGATGAGCTCCTCGGGATCGGTGCTGAAGATGTCAGGCGGGACCATGTCGAGCAGCGGCTTGATGGCCTGGCAGACCATCTCGACGTCGTGCGAGTACTGCTCGTAGGCATCGGCGTCGTGCTTCGAGTGGCGCGCGATCTCCTTGAGGTTCTGGTTGTGGTCCTGCGTCAGCCACAGGTAGTCGCCGTTCTCCATCGGCGCGAAGCTCGAGGACATCAGCAGCGGCATGAAGCCGTGCTTGGTCAGCTCCAGCTCGTGGATGATGTCGGGCCGCAGCAGGCTGAGCGCGTACGAGAACGTCGTGAACCAGAAGCCGGGGCGGAGCTCCTCCGTGATGGCGGCGCCCCCGACGAACGGCCGGCGCTCGATGATCAAGGTCTTGAGGCCGGACTTCGCGAGGTACGCGCCGTTGACGAGGCCGTTGTGGCCCCCGCCGATGACGATCGCGTCGTAGGTCCGCTCGCTCTTGGTCGACTTCGGCGGCTTCGTCGTCCGCGAGGAGGTCGGGGGCGTCTTGATCGGGGCTGTCGTCGTCATCTCACGCCGTCTTTCGCTCTGGGTTGTAGAGCGGCAGCCGGGCCACGTGTGCGGCCACCTGCTCGTAGTGATGATCGACGGTGAACTCGAGGTTCACCTTCGTGCCGAGTTTGGCGAGATCCGGTCGGATCCGCGCGATCGCGATGTGGCGCTGGAGCATCGGGGAGTACATGAAGCTCGTCGCATAGCCGACGCGTTCGTAGTCGTCGTCATAGCACATCCAGTCCTCCTGGACCGGCGTGTGGTCCTTGGGCGGGATCAGCCCCGCCTCGTTGTAGACCCGGTCGTAGTCCTTCCAGTCGACGATGAGCCCGGACATCTTCCAGCGTGATGTCTTGTCGGCGATCTCGCGCTCCAGCGCGCGGCGGCCGATGAACGGGCGATCGTCGGCGGCGAGATCCTTGAACATCCAGCTCCAACCGAGCTCGATCGGCGTCGAGCGGTGGGCGTCGTTCCAGGCGAAGCGGCTCGAGTCGAAGTCGGCCTCCAGCAGGAGCAGCCCGGCCTCGATGCGCAGCATCTGCAGGGCCGCGAGCCCGAACGGCAGGACGCCGAAGCCGTCCATCGAGTCCCAGAGCGTGTCCCAGACGTGGAGGGCGTCGGGCGTGTCGATCCAGATCTCGTAGCCGAGGTCGCCACTGTACCCGGTGCGGCTCACGGTCACGGCGGCCCCGCCGATCTCGCCGGTCGCGAGGCCGAAGTAGGGGATGTGCTCCATCTGCGGCACGAGCTTCGCGAGCAGCGCCCGTGAGCGCGGACCCTGGAGGGCGAGCGTCCCGATGTCGGGGCTCTGCTCCTCGATGGTCACGTTCAGGCGCCCGATGCGGTCGGCGAACCACGCGAAGTTGGGTTCGGCCGAGGTCAGGAGGTACTCGTCCTTGCCCTTGCGCAGGATGACGCCGTCCTCGATCACGAAGCCGCGATCGTCCAGCCAGGTCGTGTACTGGGCGTGGCCCGGCGCACAGGACCGGATGTCGCGGGCGAGCATGCCCGAGAGGAACGTCTCCGCGTCCTTGCCGGCGATCCGGTACTTGTACAGCGGGGAGGAGTCGAAGACGCCGGCCGCGTTGCGAACCGCGAAGTACTCGAACTTGTCCGACATCTGGTACCGGTCCGCCGCGAGGTAGCCCGACCAATGCGTCCACAGGCCGGTCTCGTTGAGCGCGTTCGTGCGCTCGTGGAACGGGGACTTCAGGATCATGCGAGCTGGCCTCGGCTGCGTCGATGAAGGATCAGGCCAGCCACGATATCGGCTATTGGACGAGCGCGCAATATCCTTCTACGCTGCGGGCGTGCGCCGCATGACCCCGGTCCAACGCCGCGAGACGATCGTGGAGGCCGCCCTGCAGGTCGCGGTCGTAAAGGGCCTGGCCTCGACCACGGTCCGGGACGTGGCGGCCGCGATGGGCACGTCCAGCGGCCTCATCCACCACTACTTCGACTCGATGGACGACGTCCTCGCGGCGGCGTTCGAGCAGGTCGCGCACCAGGACCTGGACCTCTCCGGGCGGCTGATGGGGGAGGCCGCCTCGCCGACCGACGCGCTGCGGGTGTTCTTCCGGACCTACACGCCCGCCGACAAGGACTGGGCCTTCCAGCTCTGGCTCGACGCCTGGGCCGAGGCCGCGCGCCGGCCCGCCATCCAGGCGACGTCGCGGCGGCTCAACCTCGAGTGGCAGGCACTCCTGGAGCGGACGATCCGCGATGGCCTCGCGGCCGGCTCGTTCACCTGTTCCGATCCGGCCGGCGCCGCGTGGCGGATCCTGTCGCTTCTCGACGGGCTGGCACTCCAGGTCGTGGCCCACGGCACCACGATCTCCCGCGCTGACGTCGTGGCCTGGGCGACCGGTGTCGCCGAGCGGGAACTGGGTCTCCGAGCGGGAGTCCTGGCGGCCTGAGCCCTGCTGGCCCATGTCCCTGGGTCGGCTTCCTGCCAAGGTCTACTCAGGCGGCCATTCGTCACGGGGTCGGTGCCAAAGCGCACCCGACCCGATCGGGTGTCACTGACGATTGTTCAGCGCGCTGCGCGCGAACGTGCATTCGTTCGCTGTCCGCCGATGCCTCCTGACCAATGACCCCCTGAGGATCATGTGCCGGTTTCGAGGACTAACCCGGATCAAGACTGGGAGCACCTACGACGGGATGGGCGGATCAACCAGGTTGCAGACGATCGGATCGCCGGGCAGTACCCCGCCACAGACCACGAGAAATGCCTTGACTGCGTCGTTCGCCAGGTGGAGGACCACGACGCGGATCTGCCCGGTCGTGGCGGCCATGATGTAGCGCTGGCCGTCGGGCATGCGGTAGTCGGGCACGTACATCTCTCCGGTGGCGACTGCAGGATGGCCCGGATCGGTCTCGTCGAATCTGGCGGAGGCGAAATCGACATACGCGTGATCGGCCGTGACGCGCTCGGCGATGGGATAACCGTCGATGAAGGTCTGCGGACTCGGTGTCGAGCACGCCGCCACGAGGAGGACGGAGGCCAGGAGCAACCGCATGAGGGGCTCAGGGTACGCCTGGCGTCCACCCGGTGAGGTCGGAAGGCCAACGACGCTCCCGCGGTCCATCTGGTGGAACGGGAGAGGCAATAGAAATCCCATGCCCGACCATCTCCGGACCCCAGGACAGGAGCTCGATCTCATGACGACCCCGCTCGCGACGCCCGCCACCACCGAGTCCTCCACCCTCTATTTCGGGCCGTGGTACCGGCGCTCACCGTTCTTCGAGAGGACCTTGGCGGCGGGGTGCAGTGCGTACGACATCTACAACCACATGTACCTCCCGGGCTACTACGCGGACCCGGTGGAGGAGTACTGGGCGCTGCTCAACGACGTGACCGTGTGGGACGTCTCGGTCGAGCGGATCGTCGAGATCACCGGGCCTGACGCCTCGGCCTTCACGAACTCGCTGACCTGTCGCGATCTGACCACGTGCGCGGTCGGCCAGGGCAAGTACGTGATCATCACGGCCGAGGACGGCGGCATCGTCAACGACCCAGTCCTGCTGCGGGTCGAGGAGAACCGCTGGTGGCTGGCCCTTGCGGATTCCGATGCCGGTCTCTGGGCCCGCGGTGTCGCGATCCACTCGGGGCTGGACGTGACCGTCCGTGAGCCCGAGGTCTACCCGATCCAGGTCCAGGGACCGAAGTCCAAGGACACGATGCGCACGCTCTTCGGGCCGGCCATCGACGACATCAAGTACTACTGGACGCTCACGACCGAACTCGACGGGATCCCCGTCGTCATCAGCCGGACGGGCTGGACCGGCGAGGTCGGCTACGAGATCTACCTGCGCGACCCGTCGCGCGGCGCCGACCTGTGGGATCGGGTCATGGAGGCGGGCAAGCCGCACAAGATCCGCCCGATCGCGCCGTGCGAGGCGCGGCGCATCGAGGCCGGGATCTTCAACTACGGCTCGGACATGACGATCGCGGACACGCCGTTCCATGTCATGGGCCTGGAGCGCCTCGTCGAGCCGCAGGCCGCCGACTACATCGGCAAGGCCGCCCTCGAGGAGATCCGCGCGACGGGCGTCGATCGCAAGCTCGTCGGCATCGAGTTCGAGGGCGACGCGCTCCCCTTCGAGCTCTCGCGAAAGTGCCGCGCGTTCCACGACGGCGAGCCCGTCGGGACGGTCACCGACCTCATCTGGTCGCCTCGGCTGAGCAAGAACATCGGCTACGTCTGGGTGCCGATCGGCCTGGCTGGGGCAGGGACCCCGCTCGAGATCGAGGCGCCCGACGGCGGGCGCTGGGCCGCGCGGACCGCGTCGATCCCGTTCCTCGACCCGAAGAAGGACGTCCCCAAGTCCTAGCTGGCCGCGGGGACGGTCTCCTCGTCGGCGTCGGCTCGGACGTCGGCCCGCCGCTGGCCGATGCGCCACGCGAACAGCACCGCCACGGCAGTCACGGCCACGATGATCGTCGAGATCGCGTTGATCTCCGGCGTGATCCCGAACTTGACCTTGCCGTAGATGTACAGCGGCAGCGTCGACGACCCGACGCCCGCGTTGAACGTGGTGACCACGTAGTCGTCGAATGACAGGGCAAAGGCGAGCAGCGCCCCCGAGATGACCGCCGGCATGACGAGCGGCAGCGTCACGAAGCGGAACGCACCCAGGGCGGACGCGCCGAGGTCCCGGGCGGCCTCCTCCAGCTGCGGGTTCATCCCGGCCGCCCGTGCCCGGACGACGATTGCCACGTAGCTGATGCAGAACGTCACGTGGGCGAACACGAGTTGCAGGAACGAGCCCCGTGACTCGAAGAGCTGGAAGAAGAAGACCAACAGGCTCAGCCCCATCAGGATCTCGGGCGTGACCATGGGCAGCAGCAGGAGCGTCTCGGTCGCAGCGCGGCCGCGGAACCGGACACGTGCCAGCGCCAGTCCCAGCAGCGTTCCAAGGATCGTCGACACGATGACGACCACGAAGGCTAGCCGCAGCGTGACCAGGAGTGCCGCGAGCAGGTCATCGTTCGCGAGGAGCGTCGGGTACCAGTCGAACGTGAAGCCGCGCCACTGGAAGGTCCGCCGCGACTCGTTGAACGAGAAGATGATCAGCACGACGATCGGCGCGAAGAGGAAGGCGTAGACCAGCATCGCGTAGGCCGTCAGCAGCCGGTTCCGCGGCTTCATCGCGTCTGCCTCATGCCCCTGCGACCTCGCGCCGCAACGGACCGATCGCCAGCAGCGTGCCGCCGAGCGTGACCAGCATCAGCACGAATCCCAGCGCCGCCCCGTAGGGCCAATCGCGGCCCTCGAGGAACACCTCCTGGACGACCTTGGCGATCGTCGTGGTCTCGGCGCCGCCCAGCAGGTCCGGGGTGACGAAGTCCCCGATCGCCGGGATGAAGGTCAGGATCGCGGCGGCCACGATGCCCGGCATCGTGAGCGGCAGCGTGACCTTCAGGAACGCCGCTCGCCCGTTCGCATAGAGGTCGCGAGCCGCCGACGTCAGGGCGGGGTCCAGGCGGTCGATCGAGACGTACAGCGGCAGGATCGCGAACGGCAGGAACCCGTAGGTCATCCCGAGGATGACCGAGAAATCCGTGTTCATCATGATGATCGGCTCGCTCGTGATCCCGACGGCCTGCAGGATCGAGTTGAGCACGCCGTTGTCGCGCAGGACGATCATCCAGGCGTAGGTCCGGATGAGATAGCTCGTCCAGAACGGCAGCATCACGATGATGAGCAGCAGCGCCTTGTGGCGACCGCCATAGCGGCTGATCCAGTAGGCGATCGGGTACCCGATCAGGAGCGAGAGGATCGTCGTGGCCGCGGCATAGCGAAGCGAATTGAGGAAGGTCGGCAGGAAGCTCGGATCGAAGGCGCGGGCGTAGTTGTCGAGGGTCAGCGGATCCAGGACCACCCGATCGAGCTGGTCGCGGGTCCCCAGGCTGACGATGAACATCAACCCCAGCGGCACGACGAAGAAGAGCGTCAGCCAGACGATGCCCGGCAGCACGAGGACGGCCGACGCGAGCCGGCCGCCGATCGATCGCCGTTGACGCATCTCGTCGGGAGCGGCGGGCGCCCCCGATCGCGCGTCGATGGCGTCATCCGCCACGAAGGGTCTGCCACCTCGACAGGTACTGGTCGCGCACGTCCTGGCCCTGGTCGATCAGCTCGTACAGCTTGTCGACCAGGCCCTGGTCCGGATTCACCGCTGGATTGGCCAGGATCGTCGGGTCGATGAGCGCCTTGGCGGCGGCGTTCGGACCCATGTACCCGATGTAGTTCGTGTTGTCGGCGCTCACCTGCGCGTCCAGGATGTGGTTCAGGAACAGGTGGGCCGCGATCGGGTGCTTCGCGCCCGAGAAGATCGCCACGGTGTCGGAGCCGCGGACGCCACCTTCCTCCGGGATGTAGTAGCGCATGTCGGGGGCGTCGGCGTTGATCCGGGTCAGGTCGGAGCCCCACGCCTGGCCGATCCAGACGTCGCCCGAGGTGAACACCGCCCCGGTGTCGGTGGAGTAGACGCGCACGAGCGGCTTCTGCGTCTCGAGCAGGGCCAGCGCCTGGTCCAGGTCGGCCGGGTTCGTCGAGTTGGCGTCGAGACCCAGCTGGAGGAGCGCGAGGGCGAAGACCTCCTGCCAGTCATCGAGCATCGAGACGTGGTTGTCCCATTGCGGGTCCCACAGGGCCTTGCTGCTGGTCGGCGCCTGGGGCATCCGCTTGCTGTCGTAGCAGACGCCGGTCGTCCACCACATGTACGGCACGGAGTGGGCGTTGGCCGGGTCGTACTTCGGGTCCGCCCATTCGGCGCCCAGGTTGACCATGTTCGGGATGAGCGACTTGTCCAGCGTCAGGAGCGCGTTCTTGGCGACAAAGTCGGGGATGTCGACCGAGATCGGGAACGAGACGTCGTAGCCGCCACCGTCATCGCCGAGCTTCGCATAGGCCTCGTCGGTGTTCGAGAAGAAGTCGTACGTGACCTTGACGCCGTACTTCTCCTCGAAGGTCGGGATCGTCTGATCGCCGATGTACTCGGTCCAGTTGTAGATGAACAGCTCGGCCTCCGGGGATGGCGCGGGCGTGGGCTCGAGCGAGCCTGCCGCGGTCGGGGTGGCCGAGGATGGTCCTGCCGAGGCCGCCGCCGATGCCGATGCGGCCGCCGACGGGCTGACGCCGGCGGTCGAGCACGCGGCGATCACCGGGGCCAGCGCCACGGCCGGTCCCAGCTTCGCGACCGCCTCGAGGAGCTGACGACGGCTGACACGTCGCTCGATCATGTAGCGGACGAGCGCCTTCTCCAGGTCAAGGCTCGAACCGTCGTATTCGTGACCCATGATTCCTCCTCCTACGGTCGGACTGGCTCGCCACCCAGGACGAGCGCGTCCGTGGCTGGCCAGGAGATGGCGACGTCGCTGCCGGCCGGGAGGCGGGTCCCGGACTTGGGTGCGAGAACCGTGAGTTGCAGGCCACCCTGCGTCACGACCTGATACGAGACGATGTTGCCCATGTAGGCCCCCTGGTCGACCCGCGCGCGGATCGCGCCCTGAGCCTCACCGGCGACGAGGCTGATCGATTCCGGGCGGATGCTGAGCTCGACCTCAGTGCCGGCCGCGAGCCCATCGTGGGCGCACGGGGCGATCTCACCCGACGAGAGCCGGACCGATCCATCGGCCTCGACCCGGCCGCGGACCAGGTTGGTCGTCCCGATGAAGTCGGCCACGAAGCGGGTGGCCGGTCGCTCGTACAACTCCTCGGGCGTGCCCAGCTGCTCGACCTTGCCCGCGCGCATGACCGCGATCCGGTCACTCATCGTGAGCGCCTCTTCCTGGTCGTGGGTCACGTAGACGAACGTGATGCCGACCTCGACCTGGATCCGCTTGAGCTCGATCTGGAGCTGGCGGCGGAGCTTGAGGTCGAGGGCCCCGAGCGGCTCGTCGAGCAGCAGCACGTTCGGCCGGTTGACCAGGGCGCGGGCCAGGGCCACCCGCTGTTGCTGGCCACCCGAGAGCTGGTTCGGCTTGCGTCGCTCGTAGCCGCCGAGCCGCACGAGCTCGAGCGCCTCGCCGACCCGGCGGGTGATCTCCGCCTTGTCGACGCGGCGGCGTCGCAGCCCGAATGCCACGTTCTCGCCGACGTGGAGATGCGGGAACAGGGCATAGCTCTGGAAGACCATGTTGACCGGTCGCTTGTCCGGCGGGTCCTGCGTCACGTCCCGGTCTCGCAGCAGGATGGTTCCGGCGGTCGGCAGCTCGAAGCCGCCGATCATGCGGAGCGTCGTGGTCTTGCCGCACCCCGAGGGCCCGAGCAGCGAGAAGAACTCGCCGGAGCGCACCTCGAGCGAGACGCCATCGACCGCCCGGACACCACCGAAGTGTTTCTCCAGGTCGACGAGACGGATCTCCGGGGGCGCTGGGGTCGCCATTCGTTCGCGGAGGCTAGTCCACGGTGCGCACCGGGGATGCGCGTCGTTGCAAGCCGTGGGACGTGGGGCGGTGGGACGCGCCGCCGATGTCGGCGATCGCCTCGCCGCCGGGCTCGGGTCAGGCGGCTGGCTCGCCGACCTCCTCGATGGGCGGCGGCGGCATCAGGGCGTCGAGATTGAGCGCCTCGACGCGCCGATCGCGTGCCGGGCGGCCGAGCAGGTAGCCCTGTCCGGCGGTGATGCCGAGCTCGCGGATGACGGCCAGCTGCTCGCCGGTCTCGACCCCCTCCGCGATGATCGTGGCGCTCCATCGAGCCGCGAGCTCCTGGAGGGCGCGAAGCACGCCGTGCGAGGGGTCGTGCAGGATGCCGCCCTGCACCAGCGACAGGTCGACCTTGACGATGTCGAAGCTGACCTCGCTCAGGAGCCGCAGGCCCGCGTTGCCCGCACCGACGTCGTCCGCCGCCAGCCGCATCCCGGCCCGTCGGCACGCCGCCGCGTTGCGGCGCAGCTGCTGGAGGTCCTGGACCTCCTCGCGCTCGGTGAGCTCGATGACCAGCTGGTCGGGCCGGATGCCCCGGCGTCCGAAGATCGCGGTCAGCTCGACGGGATGGAACTGCTCGGATTCGAGTGTCCGCGGCGAGACGTTGACGCTGAGGTAGACCCCGGGCTCGAGGGTGTCGATGCCCCGCGCGACGACGTCGAGGCAGGCCATGTCCAGTTCGACCGTTCGTCCGGCACGTTCCGCGGCCGCGAAGAGGCTGCTCGCATCCGCCATCGGAGCGCCGTCGGTCGGCCGGATCAGCCCTTCGTACCCGATGGGCTCCCCGGTCGTCATCGAGAAGATCGGCTGGTAGACGGGCCGCAGGGAACGCTGGGCGAGGATGGTCCCGAGCGCCGCCGTGACGTCTTCGATCGAGCGTTCGTCCGGCAGGACGCCGTGGCGCCCCGGGTCGTACGCGATGGCGTTCGTGCGACCGTGCCGCTTGCACCAGTACAGCGCGGCGTCGGCATGCCGGTAGAGGAGGTTGCTGACCGAGCTCGGCGTCGGGAACGTGGAAATGCCGATCGAGAGGGAGAACGGCTGGATCGGCCCCTCGCCGTAGCCGCCCGCCAGCGCGCTGGCCAGCATGCGGCGAGCGACGGTGAGACCGGTCTCGAGGTCGGCGGTCGGCAGCAGCAGGGCGAACTCGTCGCCCCCCACGCGGAACGCCCGGTCCCCCCGGCGGATCGAGTGCATCGCGATGCGGCCGACGGCCGCGAGCAGGTCGTCCCCGGCGGCATGACCGCGCTCGTCGTTGACCTTCTTGAGGTCGTCCACGTCCACCAGCAGGAGCGAGAGCGATGTCTCCTGCCGCGTCGCCTGATCGAGCTGCCGGGCCAGTTCCTCCTGGAACGCGCGGTGGTTGCCGAGGCCCGTCAGCCCGTCGAGCCGGGAGTCCTCGCGAGCCTGCCCGTACAGGTCGACGAGCCGGTCGCGGTCGAGCACCAGTCGGTCGACGTCGAGCAGGATCGGGCGGGCCATGCTGGCCATGACCACGGGCCCGACGATCGCGCTGACCAGCAGGAACAGCAACGCGATGCCGCGGCCGGGGCCGCCATCTGGCCAGAAGCCCTGGATGGCGGCGACGCCCATGAGCAGGACGAACTCGACCGCCATGACCCGGATCAGCCGGCTCTTGATGGCCGCTGCCGTGTCGCTGGTGGTGGGTTCCGATGGGTTTAGGTCGGTCTGATCGGGCATGCCAAATGCGAGTGACGGGAACTGTCATGAAGGGTGTACGACACCGGGTCCGTCCTGTGAGCACGACCAAAGTACCGACGGGGGTCGCCAACCGTTCCAATGACGCGTGCGCGCGTGGTGCCTACCGTTTGGACGACCGTTGGAGAGACCGGATTTGACCGCACGCCCACGACATCGCGAACGACTCGGCCGAGCGAGTGCCCTGGCACTCGGGATCTCGGTGCTCGCCCTGTTCCCGGGCTTCGTCGTCCCCGTCCTGGCCGTGAGCTGTCCGGACAATGGAACCCTGACCCAGGGCAACGTGTCTCCGTCGTCCGGGACCACCAACACGAATTTCCACTTCACGGTCGTCTACCAGGACGACGCCGGCGACACTCCGTCGTTGATCCAGGTCACCTTCGACGGAGCAAACGGACGTCGGCTGTTCCCCGAATCCGGCGACCTCCCCTCTGGGAGGACCTACGGCCGGACCCTCACCCGGCCCGCCGGCACGTGGACGATCACCTTCGTCGTGGACCCTGGAACGGACGACACCAACACGACCTGCCAGGTTTCCGGCGGCACGATCACGGTGACCGCGCCCGCGACCCCGACGCCGACCGCAACGCCGACTCCAGTCCCGACCCCGACCCCGACACCGACGGCTGCGCCGACGGCTGCGCCGACCCCGAAGCCGACCCCCAAGCCCACGCCCAAGCCGACGCCGAAGCCGACGGCTAGGCCCACCGCGAAGCCAACGCCCGCACCGGCGAAGGCGACCCCGAAGCCGACCCCGAAGCCGGCCAAGGCCACGCCGAAGCCCACGGCGAAACCCGCAAGGACCGAGGAGCCGACTGCGAACCCGACGCCCGAGACGGTGGCCGTCGCCTCGCCGAGCCCATCGCCGTCGGGCGTGGGATCCGTCGACGGCGCTTCGCCCAGTCCGACCCGGGCAGCCGCGCTGCCGCGACCCACCACGTCCCCGGCCGCAGGGGCCGGCGTGACCAGCGGATCCAGCGGCTCCGATGGCACCGGCGGAAGTGGACTGGATGCCGTTCTCGGGGTCGTGGCGAACCCGAACCCGGTCCTTGCCTGGCTCGTCGCCAGCGCCGCCGGCCTGATGCTGTTCCTGTTCCTGATGCGACGCCGCAGCCGCGAGGACGAGTTGGGAGGCTCCTCCCTGATGGCGACGCCGCTGGCCACGATGCCGGCCGGCGATGCCATCCCGGTCTCGATCCCGTCGCCGGCGCTCGCGATCGCCGGCGTGGCCGCCACGGGCAAGCCTCGATCGAAGAAGGCATCGCCACCGTCCGACGAGCCGAAGCCGGTCGCCAGGGCCGAGTCCGCGCCGGCGAAACCGTCGGCAAAGAGCAAGGCGACCGGCAGGAGGGCCGCCAAGGCTGCCCCGGCGCCCGAGCCTCTGGCTCCCGTCGAGGAAGCCCTGGCCGTGCCGGCAGCCGCGGCCGTCGTCGCCGCGGCGGACCTGACGAACGCCACGCAGAAGCCCAAGTCAGTCGCCCAGGTCTTCTCCAAACCGCCGGGCAAGGGTGTCGAGCGCCTGAAGGTCGGCTACCGGATGGTCCGCCTGAGCGAAGGCGTCGACGATGTCGGCTCGCGCGAGCTGGGCCGGCTGGACCGAGGCGACGAGGTCGAGGTCCTCGGCTCCTACGAGGGCTTCCTGCAAGTCCGGACCCCCGAGGGTCTTACCGGCTGGATCCCTCGGCACACGATCCTCGGTTGAGCCGGGGCGCCGACTTGGAAAGGCCGCCCCACTGGCGGCGTTGTCGGGCTGCGCGCGCTGGCCCCTACTTCTTCGAGCGGGACGCGATCCGGGCCAGGGCTCCGCTCCAGTCGGGATCGAACGGCTTGCCAGGTTCGTCGAGGTCGATCGACAGCGGCGCATGGTCCGAGGGGATCGGCGGACCCTTCCTGGCCTCGCGGTCGATCTCGGCGTCGACCACGCGGGCGGCGATGCTCGGCGTGACCAGCAGGTGGTCGATCCGCATCCCGAAGTTCTTGTGGAACATGCCGGCGCGGTAATCCCACCAGGTGAAGCGGCCCGGCTCGTCGTGCTGGGCCCGGTAGGAGTCAACGGTGCCCCAGTCGAGGAGCCGCTTGAACGCCGCCCGTTCCGGCGCCGACACGTGCGTGCCGCCGTGGGCGGCCTTCGGGTCCCACACGTCGGCGTCGGTCGGAGCGATGTTGAAGTCACCCCCGATGATCAGGTCGTCGCCCGGGTCGCACGCCTCGCGGAGCCATTGGAGGAGCCGGTCGTACCAGGCCAGCTTGCCGGCGAAGAACGGCGATCCGACGACGCGACCGTTCGGCGCGTAGATGCTGACGATCCGGATGCCGCCGGCGACGACGCTCAGCATGCGTGCCTCGTCGAGCGGGTCGAAGTCCTCCTCGCCGACACCCGCCGACGCGCCGGCGCTGCTGTCGCGGACACCCCCGAGCCCGAAGTTCGTGACGACCCCGTCGGACGAGAGGCCCTTCCGCACGGCGACCGCCACGCCGTTCCAGCGACCTTCGCCGTGGTGGATCAGGTCATAGCCGGCCATCGAGAACGCCAGGACCGGCGCGTCCTGGTCGGGGAGCTTGGTCTCCTGCATCAGCAGGACATCGGGATCCGCCCGCTCCAGCCAGTTGTCCACCGCGTCCTGGCGGGCCTTGAGCGAGTTGACGTTCCAGGTGGCGATCCGCATGGCTGGCTCAGTACCGCCGGCCGCGCTGGCGTTCGAGGTCGAAGGTCGCCGTGTCCGCGACGGCCATGACCGCCATCGTGCCCGCCTGGACCGGGTCAGAGACGACGAGGTCGACGTGCTCGGTGATCGAGCCGACCATGTTCAGCGCGATGATCGGGATGCCCACCGCGCGCAGCTCCTCGGCCGCGACGCTGATGTCCCCGCCCATGATCGATCCCGCGAGCACCAGCAGGCGCGCGCGGGGCAGGTCGGCCACCGCCCGGACGGCTGCCGCGATGTGCGCCTCCCCGACGAGCGGGATGGTGTCGACGCTGATGCGCTCGCCACGCAGGTTGTGGCGGTCCGCCTCGCTCACCGCCCCGAGCGCGACCTGGGCGACCTGTGCCCCGCCCCCGACGACGATGATGCGCTTGCCGAACACGGTGCCGAGCGCCTGGGTGCGATGGACGGCGCGCACGTCCCCGAGTCGCTCGAGCGCGGCCACGAGCCCGTCCTCGCTCACGCCCTCGACCTCGAGCTCGATCTCCACGAGCTCCGGCGTGCCCTCGATGTGCCGGACCGTGGCCAGCGTCCGGATCCGCCCGCCCGCCTCCGCGACCGTGCCGGTGATCGCGGAGATCGCCTCGGCACTGTCGACGACGTCGAATCGGATGGCGGCCGTCTCGGCCGCCCGGCGGCGGGGCACCGGCGCGTTCCGGCTCAGCCCAGGATGCCGCGGCCGGCCGCGCCCGGGCGAAGGTCGTTGACGGACATCCGGTCGGGCTCGATGCCGCCGGTCGGGTCGTGCTCCTCGAACGCCAGGCCGAGTGACTGGAACGCTTCGCGCGTGGCGGCGGCGTCGGAGGTGGTCAGCATCAGGGCGCCGTCGGTGTCCTCGGCCACGCCGACGATCCCGGTGATGTTCACGCCACGCTCGGCGAGCGCGGACGCGACGCGGGCGAGCGAACCCGGCCGATCGTCGAGCTGGACCGTGAACCAGACCGTCACGCGGCACCTCCTGTCCCCGCGATGGTACCCCGGCGCCCTCACCCGGTCCCGTACGCTTCCGCTCATGACCGGACCTGCCACGGCCACGCCCACGCCCGCCTTCCAGGTCTTCGGTCTCGAGAACGACCGCGCGACGCGCGCCACCATCCGCTTCTTCAAGGAGCGACGGACGCCGATCTCGTTCGTGGACCTTCGCAAGCGCCCGATCGCGCCGGGCGAGCTGCGCCGCTTCACCGAACGACTCGGGGCTCGTGCCCTCCTCGACGACGCCTCTCGGGCGTACCGGGACGCCGGGCTCGGCTACCTCAGCCTCGACGAGGCCGGGATCGTCGCTCGCCTGCTGGAGGATCAGCGGTTGCTGCGGTTGCCACTCGTCCGGTACGGCAACGAGGTGACCGCGGGTCGGTCGGAGGCCACCTGGACGGCCTGGGTCAAGGCCGCGACCGAGCCCTGACCGCCGTCCAGGCGACGACCGCGGCGACGAGCAGGAGGAAGCCGCCGGCGATCGCCCAGCGAACGTCGTCGGTCATGAAGCTCGATCCGCGCAGCAGCCCCGAGCCCTGGCCGATCCACACGAGCCCGATGGCGGCCGTGAGCGCGGCGATGATCCAGCGATTCCGCATCGGCGTCTCCCAGGTGGCATCCTAGCCCGCATGGACGAAGACCACCCCGCGGTCCGTCGGGCGGGCCGGATGCGAGTCACGCCCAAGGCGCAAGAGGAGCTCGGCCAGGGCAGCGCCGAGACCGAGGACGAGAAGCTCCTCCAGCGCCGACCGGACGCCGCGTTCCTCGAGACCGATCCGTGGCGGGCATTGCGGATCCTGGCCGAGTTCGTCGAGGGGTTCGACGCGATGGCCAAGGTCGGGCGGGCGGTCACGGTCTTCGGCTCCGCGCGAGCGCGCCCGGATGAGCCGCTCTACGACCTCGCGCGGACGATCGGTCGCAAGCTCGCGGAGGCAGGCTACGCGGTCATCACCGGCGGCGGCCCCGGGACCATGGAGGCCGCCAATCGCGGCTGCCAGGAGGGCGGGGGCCTGTCGGTGGGCTGCAACATCGAGCTCCCGCACGAGCAGTCGCTGAACAAGTACGTCGACCTCGGGGTCGAGTTCCGCTACTTCTTCGCGCGCAAGACGATGTTCGTGAAGTACGCCGATGGCTTCGTCATCCTGCCCGGCGGGTTCGGGACGCTCGATGAGTTATTCGAGGCGCTCACGCTCATCCAGACGCGCAAGGTCCGCCACTTCCCGGTCGTGCTGGTCGGCCGCGAGTACTGGGCGGGGCTCCTCGAGTGGGTCCGGACCACGGCCCTCGCGGCCGGCACTGTCTCCGAGGTCGACCTCGAGCTGCTGCAGATCGCGGACGATCCCGCGGAGGTCGTCTCGATCATGCTCGAGCACTCCGGTTTGACGCCCCGGATGCACGCGCGGGACCCGCGACCCGCCTAGTCCCTCGCGGCCGGCAGCGCCACCTCGATCCGGCCGTCGACCACCCGGACCGGGTAGTAGCGCAGCCGCCGGACGCGCGTCAGGCGCCGCGCCTCGGCCTTCTTCCCGGGCGGGTCCACCTTGGCCTCCCGGCCCGCCGGCGACCACGTCGGGTGGTACACGCCGTCGGGATCGAGCCCGCCGGTCGTCGGCATCCGGACCGGATCGCCGGAGCACAGGTCGAACCGTCCCTCGTGGAGCGGGCATGCGACGACGCACCCCTCGAGCTCGCCGATCGAGAGGGGGGCCGACATGTGCGGACATCGGTCGTCCGTGGCGACGATCCCCGCCGGCGTGTGTGCCAGGAGGAGGTCGAGGTCGCCATGGGTGACTCGGCGCATCGCGCCCTCGGGCAAGGCCGTGAGGTCGAGGACCGCCGCGAACTGCGCTCCGGCGGTCCCAGCCGACTGGAGGGCTGGCGGGAATGGGGCGGGACGGTCGGTCATCGCGGCCGATCGTACCGCCCGTGGCAGCACGACGCCCCGGTGGGGACCACGGGACGTCGTTCGAGAGGAGGAGCGAGGTCAGTCGGTGCTGGTCGCCGGTGTCCCCATCTTGACCGCTCGCGCCGGCACGGGATCGCTGTTGGTCGCACGGAGGGGGATCTCCTTGACCAGGACCGCCGCGAGGAGCGCAACGACGGAGCCGGCGACGCCGAGCCAGAACGTCTGGGCCGTCGCGACGCTGAACGCACCATGGATGCCTTCGACCATCGCTCCGATGAATGGCTTGATGGCGTCCTGGAACGCGGCCGGGATCTGGCTCAGGATCAGTTGACCCATGTCGCCCACGCCGGTCAGCTTGGCCAGGTCGAACGATCCGCCCGAGCTGGCCTGGGTGAACCCGTCGACGACCTGCGGCGGCACGCCGGCGGCCGACAACTGCGGCACCAGGTTGTCCTTGAACGCCGTCCCGAAGATCGTCCCGACGAAGGCAAGGGCGATCGTGCCGCCGATCTGGCGGAAGAACGTGAGGTTTGACGTCGCGACGCCGAGCTGCCGGAAGGGCACGGCGTTCTGGATGACGATCGTCGGCACGGAGAACGTCGGTCCGACGCCCAGCCCGGCGATGAACATCCAGAGCCACACGATCGCGACCGGCGTGTCCTTGGTGAGCTGGGTCATCAGCAGCACCGCGACGCCCATGATGGCGACGGCGCCGACGATCAGCCACCGGTAGTGACCGGTCCGGGCGACGATGAGACCGGACACGATCGAGCTGAAGATCAGGCCGATCATGAGCGGCAGGGCCGCGAGCCCGGAGTTCGTCGGGGAGAATCCCTCGACCACCTGGAACCAGCGCGGCAGGAACACGATGGCGCCGAAGAACGCGAACGCCGCGAAGAACACCGAGACCATCGTGGCCGAGTAGGTGCGCCCCTTCCACAGGTCGAGCGGGATGATGGGTTCCTTGGCGCGCGCCTCGGCGAGGATGAACAGCAACGTCCCGACGATCCCGACGAGGATGAACCCGCCGACTGTCGGATCGGTCCAGTCGCCGAACTGCTTGTTGGTCAGGCCGACCAGCAGGAACACCATGGCGACCGTGAAGATCGTCCCGCCGATCAGGTCGAAGTTGCGCGTCGCGGACGGGGTCTTGACCGTGGGCAGGAGTCGCTGGATGACGAAGAGCGCGATGATCCCGATCGGGATGTTGACGTAGAAGATCCAATGCCAGCCGACGTTCTCGGTCAGGAAGCCGCCGATGAGCGGACCGGCGACGAAGGCGATCCCGAACACGGCCCCGAAGAGCCCTTGGTACTTGCCGCGCTCGGCCGGGGTGAACAGGTCACCGATGACGGCCAGAGCGACTGGGAACAGCGAGCCGGCGCCGATGCCCTGGATGCCGCGGAACAGGATGAGCATCCCCATGTTCTGGCTCAGGCCGGAGAGCGCCGATCCGACCAGGAAGATCACGATGCCGATCATGAAGATCGGCTTGCGACCGTAGAGGTCCGACAGCTTGCCCCAGAACGGGACGCTGATCGTGCTCGTCAGCAGGTAGATGGTGATCGACCAGACGTAGTAGTCGTTGCCGGACAGCTGCGTGACGATCGTGGGCAGCGCCGGACCGACGATGGTCTGGTCGAGCGCGCCGAGGAACAGGCCGAGCATGACGGCGAAGAGGATCTCCATCTTCGCCCGATGGCTCAGGCCGAGAGCGGGGTCTTCGGCCAGCGACGGGGTATGCCCGTTCGTCTCGGCCGGGAAAGATTCCATGAGGTGGTCAGTGCCTCCCAGGTGTGGTGGCGAGGTGGGATCCCGGCCCGGTGGCCACGGATCGACCTACGGTGCCTCGCACTGTTGACGACGATCGTGGAGCTGGCGTGGAGCTGGCGTGGCGACCCAGCATCGGAGCCGTCGTCGCCTCGACGGCGGCGCGGAGGTCCGATGTGGCCTGCGCCACGGTCAGGAGCTGGCCCGGCTTGAGCCTGGCGAGCACGGTTCGCAGGAGCCCGTCGGTCATCGCGTCCTGCTCTTCGAGCATCTGCGCTCCGGCGGCCGTCAGGCGAACGATCACGACCCGGCGATCCTGCGGGACCCGGGTCCGTTCGAGATAGCCCCGCTCCTCGAGCCGATCGATCAGACCGGTCGCGTTCGACAGCGAGACGTTGAGGACGTCGGCGAGCCGACTCATCGGCATCTCGCCGCTGCGCTGGAGCGTGTAGAGGATGTTGACTTGCGCCATGCTGACGCCGAGCCGAAGCAGGCGTTCGCTCATCGCACACTTGAGCTGCGTCATGGTGACGCGGAAGTCGGCGATGATGCGGGCCGTCGGGTCCGCCTTGCCGATCTGGCCGGCGGTCTTGCCCGCCCGCGGCGTAATGGTTCTTGTCACGTGAACTATTGTATGCGAGTCAATCATCCTGTCAACACGAACGGTTCGCCCAACATGCAGGAGTCCACATGCGCTTCGCGTTGATGATCGAGCCCCAGCAGGGCATGTCCTACGGCGACCAGGTGGCCGTCGCGAAGCGGGCCGAGGCAAACGGCTTCGAGGCGCTCTTCCGCTCGGACCACTACGCGAGCTTCCCGGGGCGCGCGGGCATGCCCACCACCGACGCCTGGGCGGTGCTGGCCGGACTGGCCCGCGAGACCGACCGGATCGGGCTCGGCGCGCTGGTCTCGCCGGTCACGTTCCGGCACCTCGGGAACTTCGCGAAGGTGGTCACGACGGTCGACGAGATGAGCGGCGGTCGCATCGAGGTCGGCGTCGGGGCCGGCTGGAACGACCTTGAGCATCGCCAGCTCGGGCTGCCGTTCCCGCCGATCAATGAGCGCGCCGACCGGCTCGAGGATCAGCTGGCCGTCCTCCACGGCCTGTGGGGCGAGCCGGACGGCTGGGCGTTCCAGGGCCACACGGTGACGGTCGAGGACGCCCTCTTCCGCCCCAAGCCCGTGAACGTGCCGGGTCGCCCGCTCGGAGCGAACGGCCTCCCGCGTCCGCGCATCATCACGGGTGGCCAGGGCGCCCCGCGGGGACTCCGGATCGCGGCTCGATGGTCCGACGAGTACAACCTCTCCTCGACCGGGCCGGAGCAGGCGGGCGTCACGTACGCGAAGCTCGATGAGGCGTGCCGCGCGATCGGCCGCGACCCGAAGGAGATCTCGCGCTCGGCCATGGCCGGCGTGCTCGTCGGGCGCACCGACGACGAGGTTCGGGCGCGCGAGGCGACGCTGCTGGCGGCCTTCGGCCAGGAGGCCGACGGCGACGACTGGCTCGAGGAGCGCCGGGAGCGCTGGGTCGTCGGGACGCCGGACACGGCGCTGGCCATGCTCCGGCGGTACGCGGATGCCGGCGTCGAGCGGGTGATGCTCCAGGACTTCATCCCCTGGGACCTCGACCACATCGACGTCATGGGTGAGTCGCTGGTCGGTCGGGTCTAGGCGCCGCGCGCCGGGTCAGCCCTCGGCGGCCTCGGACGCCTTCGCGTACCGCGGGTCGTCGCGCCGGATCGGGTCCGGGTCCGTGCCGCGCGCCCGGGCGAGGCGCTCGGTGAGGAGCTGGAGCGGCGTGGCGGTGGCGAGCAGGGCCGCGACCGGCGGCGGGAGGGTCGCTGCCTCAGCCGCGAGGAGCCGGCCGGCGGGCGTGAGTTCCGCTCCGAACGCCCCGTCCAGGTCGGCCGCCAGGATCGCCGCCGAGCGGATCCCGAGGCTGCGCGCCGCACGCAACGCGCCCGTCGCCCGGGTGACGCGAGCCGCCCGTGCGTCACGATCCGCGAGCACCAGGACCAGGGCCGTCTCCGGCCCGGTGGCCGGGAGGTGGCCATGCAGGAACGTCTCGAGGTCGCGATAGGCCGACGGAAGCCATGACGCCTCCTCGACCTTGAGCACGAGCTCGCGGCCGGCCGGTCGATCGGCACCTGATGCGATGACGATGAGGTGCGTCGCGTCGGCGAAGCGCCCGGCGATCCGCTCGGCTCCGGTCTCGTCGCTGGACCCGGCGGCCAGGATCCGCGCGGCCTCCGCCGCGTCGATCGAGCGGCCGGTCAGGTGCGCGCCGACCGCGGCCGCGGCGAGGATCGGGCTCAGGTAGCCGACGACATGGCACCAGCTCTGGTCGAGCTCATGGGTCTCGAGGACGAGGTCGGCGAGGGCGGCGCCGGGGGACCGGCGCGACACGGTCAGCAGCGCGGTCTGCGACCCGGCGGCACGCGCCGCGGAGAGCGCCGCGTTCGTGGCGGCCGTCGCGCCCTCGTGCGAGACGCCGATGACCAGGGCGTCCGGCGGCGGGTCCAGCGACAGCTCGAAGGCCTGGGCGGCGAGGGGTCCCGGTCCGGGCAAGCCGGCGGCCCGCGCCGCGTCGCGCAGGATCTCGACGACGCCGAGCGCCGCGTGCTCGGACGTGCCGCAGCCGGTCACGATGATCGAACGGCCCGCGCGGGCGGCCTCGCCGATGGCCGCGGCGAGCGCGGCGGCGTCGCTGTCGGGTCCGGACTGGCCCTCGAGGAGCCGCCGGGCCAGCGCCGGCTCGGCCGCGATCATGTCGGTCATGTGGTACGGCGGCCCGGACCTCGCGCTGGGGGTGTCGGTCGATGCCCAGGGCTCGGGCGGACCGGGGAGGGGAGCGGTCGGGTCGAAGCCGGCGTCGTTCGTCATCGCTCGAGGATAGGCGCGACGGGCGGGCCGGAGTCCCGAGGCGCACGGCGTGCGACGTCCGGTGGGGCGTATGCGGACCCGGGCGCCCGAAGCGCGCGTTCTCGTGAGGCGTCACCATTGTGGCGACTGAGAGCGAAGGAGCATCTGCGTGCAGGTCGGCTTGATGACGCCGCAAGGCTGGAAGGGCGAGTTCGACGGCTGGCCGGCGGCGGACGCCTGGACCCGGACAGTCGAGCTCGCCGTGCAGGCCGAGACGCTCGGCTTCGAGTCGGTCTGGGTCTTCGATCACTTCCACACGGTGCCGAACCCGACGGACGAGATCACGTTCGAGGGGTTCTCGGTCCTGACCGCGCTCGCCGTGCTCACGAAGCGGGTCCGTCTGGGCCACATGGTCGTCTGCACGGGCTTCCGCAACCCTGCGCTCACCGCGAAGCTGTCGTCGACGATCGACGTCATCAGCGGCGGACGATTCGAGCTCGGGATCGGTGCCGGCTGGAAGGAAGAGGAGTGGATCGCCTACGGCTACGGCTTCCCGCCGCTCGGCGAGAGGATGGCTGCCCTGGGCGACCATCTCGAGGTGATCACCCGGATGTTCGGCCCTGGGAGGGCCGTGTTCGACGGCGAGTACGCCCATGTCCGGGGCGCGATCAACATGCCAAAGGGCATCCAGCGGCCGCGGATCCCCATCATCGTCGGCGGCAATGGCCGGCGGAGGACGGCGGGGTACGCGATCAAGTACGGCGACGAGCTGAACCTCGTGTTCATCGATCCCGAGGAGGTTGCGACGCGCATGGCCGAGGTCCGGGAGCGCTGTGAGGTGGAGGGCCGCGATCCGGCGACGCTCCGGTTCTCTCTCTACACGAAGGATGAGCAGATGCGCCACGCCGGCCAGGCGCGGGTGGACATCATGGGTCGGTTCGCGGAGATCGGCCTGGATCGCGCGGTGTGCTTCCCGACGCGCTGGTCGCCGACGCTCGACGCCCAGGCCGCCTTCGCCGAGGACTGCCGTGCGGCCGGGCTGGCCCTCGACGCCGGCACGGTCGCCACCGCGACCTAGGGACCCGGCGCCCGGCCGCCTCTCCCGCCCGCCCCGATGCGGCCGATCCGGCGCAAGGGCCAGTAGCGGAACCACGCCCGGCCGACCAGCAGGTCCAGGGGTACAGGGCCGTAGCGGTGCGAATCGACGGGCTCGCCGAACCCGGCGGCTGCCGTCGCCTCGGGAGAGGCGTCGCTGAGGAGCCAGGCCTCGTCCTCGGCGAGCTCCAGGAAGCCGTCGGCGAACGGGACCCGGTCACCGGGACCGGCGGCCACGCGCTTGACCGCGAGCCGCTCGCCGTCCGGCTCACGGAAGACGACCACCGCGCCACGGCGTGGCCAGCGGGTCACGGTCGGATCGACCAGGAGCCAGTCGCCGGCCCGGATCGCCGGCTCCATGCTGGCCTCCTCGATGGCGACGCGCCACGGTCCGCCCGCGCGCGACCGCAGCCCGCCGGCACGACGAGGCCCCGCCGGTCGGCGGGGCCTTGGGTCGGTCATCGCGGTGACGTCGAAGTCAGCCAGGTCGGCCGGCCACCCGCGTCTTCTCGCTTCCGCCGGTCGCCTTCCAGGCGGCGTCGATCTCGTCGATGAGGTCGAGCAGCTTCTTCGAGTCGGCGGCGTCCGTCGAGGCCTTCACCTTCGACGCCTGCTTGTTCGCGGTCCAGAAGAGCTCGTGGAGGTTCGGGACCTTCTCCAGGTGCTCCGGCTTGAAGTAGTCGTGCCAGAGCACGTCGAGATGGTGCTTCACGAGCTCGGCGCGCTCCTCCTTGATCGCGACCGCGCGCGTCCGGAAGGCGGTGTCCTCGTTCGCCGCGTACTTCTCGTTGATCTTGTGGCAGGACTCGGCCTCGATGCGGGCCTGCTCGGGGTCGTAGACGCCGCAGGGCAGGTCGCAATGGGCTCGGGCGGTGATGCTGGGGGCGAGCCAGCGAGTCAGTCGAGACATGGGACTCCTTCGTACTGGGCTGAGGAACCGCACCCTACCGTCTCGGGGAGTGCATCGAAGTGTCCGAGCCTTGCGTTGGTGTGTCAAACGCGCGTCGGGTCGGGTCCGGGCAGCGTCCCCAGCCGACGCGGCCGGGTATCATCCCGCGATGAGCGACCGCGCCTTGTCCGGCGTCGACGGGCCCCCGGCCTGCCCATTCGTCGCGTTCGAGGAGGAGCGCGACGAGCGCTCGTCCAGCCCGGACCATCGGCATCGCTGCTACGCGGAGGTCCGACCCGCGCCGCGGGCGCTCGCCCACCAGGAGGCGTACTGCCTCTCGAGCGCGTTCCCGGTCTGCCCGACGTTCCAGGACTGGGCCCGTCGGGAGGCCGCCCAGGCCCGGTCGTCCGGACGCGCGGCCGCCGCTCCCCCGGCGATGTCGGCGACGATCAACGACGAGCGGGAGCCCGAGGCCGAGAGCGAGCCTGGCCTGGCGCTCGAGGACGACGACCGCCCGGCGGCCGACGACGACGTCGAGGACGACGATGACGACCGGAACCCGTGGGCCGGCCCGCCGCATGACGACGAGCCGATCGTCCATCGCAATCCCCCGCGCGACTGGGCGGCACCGCCGCCGTGGGCGACCAGTGGCGGCGGGCCACCCAGCAACGCGTCGACTGCGCCCGACAGTGGCTCGGGACGCAAGCGTCGTCAAGAGCCGACGCCCGAGTTCCTCGCGAGCCGCGAGGCCCAGGGACTCGCCGGGAGCGCGGCAGATCGGCTGGCCAGCGGATCGTCGGCTTCGTCGGCCCGACGTGGCGCCTCCTCCTCGCCCTCGGCGCCGCCGTCGGACGAACTCGCCGGTCTCGTGGGAGCCGCCGGCATCGGAGCCGCCGGTGCGGGGCTCGGCGGGGGTGAGGCTCCGCCACCCCTGACCCGGCCTCCGAGCGGCGCATACCCGACCACCACCGCCTCCGGACGACGGCCGACAGTGAGCTCGACTCGTTCGCGGGCGCAGCAGCACGACGGTCCGTCGTGGGAGAGCGCGAAGCGCTACGAGGCGTATCCCGCGATCAAGACGCGGGCCGGTCTGCCGGGCATCCCGCGGATCGCGATCTGGGCCGGTGCGCTGGGCGTGGCGGCGCTGGCGCTGTTCTTCCTGCCGGCGTTGCTGGGCTTCGGCGGTGGCAGCACCGGCGCCTCGCCGACGCCGAGCATGACCGCCGCGGTCGCGACGGCTTCCCCGTCACCGACGCCGATCCCCGAGCCGACGGCCCAGACCTACACGATCAAGGCGGGCGACAACCTGTCCAAGATCGCCAAGAAGTTCAACCTGACGGTCGACGAGCTGCTGGCCGCGAACAAGGACACGATCAAGAACCCGGACAAGATCAAGGTCGGGCAGGAGATCGTGATCCCGGTGCCGACGCCGGACGAAGTGACCGATCCGTCCGCCGTCGAGCCGACCGACTCGCCCGAGCCCTAGCCCGTTCGGCCGTCGCGCTACCGGGGCGCGATGTTGATCGCGGTGATCTTCCCGGCCTCGACGCGGAACGTTGCGTCGATGTGCTGCGTCGGGGCGCCCGGCCGGACGACCAGCAGGTCCGCCTCGTAGGTGGTCCCCGTGTCCCGGATCTCGCCGGGGATCATGCGCAGGCCCTTGTCGCCGCGCAGGAACCAGCCGCCCACGCGCTCGACGCCGCGCAGCATCTGGACGCTGTCACCGACATGCACGCGCATCTCGGTCATCTCGTCCATCAACGCGACAGCGCCCTCTCGGTCACCGGCATTGAGCTTCTCGAAAAAGTCTTCCATCGTCTCGACAGCACCCATGGCCTGAGTGTACCGTCGGGCGCCCATGGACGCCGACGGCCCGGTGCGCACGACGCTCGACGCCGCGTGGCCGCTCTACGCGCTCCGGATCCGGAGCGAGCGGCTCGTCCTTCGGTTGCCCACCGACGCCGAGATCCTCTCGATGATCGACCTCGCGAAGGCGGGCATCCACGCCCCGGACGAGATGCCGTTCGCCGTGCCCTGGTCGACCCTGCCGAGCCCCGCCTTCGAGCGCGGGTTCCTCGCCCACCACTGGGCGATGCGCGCGAACTGGTCGCCCGATGACTGGACCCTCAACCTGATGACCGAGCTTGAGGGCGTGCCGATCGGAACCCAGGGGATGGGCGCCGTCAAGTTCGCGACGTTCCAGACCGTCAACACCGGGTCGTGGCTCGGCCGTGCCTACCACGGCAATGGCTACGGCAAGGAGATGCGCGCGGCGATCCTCGCGTTCGCGTTCGACGGGCTCGGTGCGCGCGTCGCGTTGACGCAGGCCTTCCTCGACAACGCGCCGTCGAACGCCGTGTCGCGAGGCCTCGGATATGAGGAGGACGGCATGGGCAGCCTCGCTCCCGAGGGGGTCGCGCGCGACTCGCAGCGGTTCCGCATGACCGCCGAGGTGTGGCGCTCCCGGGAACGACCGGCGATCGAGATCGAGGGGCTCGACGCCTGCCGGGACATGTTCGGGCTCGAGGCGTGACGGCGTCCGACGAAGGCGGTGCCGGCCGCGCCTTCTACCTCGAGCAGATCAGGTTCTGCGAGACGCGGGACATCGAGGGGCTCCGGTCCCACTACACCGACGACGCCACCCTGATCACGTTCGACCGCCAGGTCGTCGGACGCGACGCGATCGCCGACTACTTCGTCGGCTACCTGGACGGCCTGCCCGGGCTCACGCTCAAGTCGACCGATCGATTCGTCGAGACCGCGGACACGATCTTCTTCGAGGCCACGATCATCCTCGCCACGGGCGAGGCTCGCGTGTATGACGCGTTCGTGCTCCGCGACGGCAAGGCCCACCGGCACTTCGCGGGTCTGTTGGGGTTCACGCCGAAGCCGTAGGCGACTCCGGGCGCTCGACGAGGCCTGGAAGGCGGGGCTCATCTCCGACGACGAACGGAACCGCAAGCGGAACCAGATCATCGAGGCGATCTAGCTAGAACCCGCCTCCGGCCCCGCCACCGCCACCGCCCGACGACCCGCCCGAGAACCCGCCGCCGCCCCCGCTCCCCGACGATGACGGCGAGTTGCCGATCGTGCCGAGCGTCGAGATCATGCCGCCGAGATCGGGCATGGCCGAGTCCGAGAACAGGCTGGCGCCACTGCCCGTCGCTGCCGCGCTGGCGAACGATGACCCGTCCGACGATCCGTACCAGGCCGGGAACCACACGGCCGACGAGGTCGTGCCCGCCGTGCGGGCCTCCTCCAGGCTGCGGTCGAGGACGACCTCGATCTCGTGCTGAAGGCCCAGGGCCGTGCCCCAGACCACGGCCTGGTCCGGCGTCTCGAGCCAGGGGAGCCCGGCCTCGTCCACGACCTGCTGCATCGTGCGCGCCTGCGCCATCGTCTTCTGGAGCGTTCGCCGATAGGCGGCGAGCATCGCCCGGATGATCGCGCCGGGCATCGTCACCGCCGGCATCCCCTGGGCGAACAGCAGGATGACGACGCCGCCGATGATCGTGCCGCCCCCGATCAGCACGAGACCCGAGATGGGGATGGTCACGCCGGCGAACAGCGCGATGCCGCCCGCCACGATCGCGAGGATGCCACGCACGCTCCAGCGCGTGACGACCTTGCTGGGCGCCTCCGAGAACCAGCCGCGCTTGACGACGTGTCGCTCCAGCGCCCGATCGAAGTCGGACACGGACGACCCGAACTTGGGCAGCGCTTCCGGCGTGATGTAGTCGTCCTCCTCGCCCACCCCGAGGCCGCGGAGCTTCTCGAGCGCGACGTCCTCGGCGGGTCCCAGCGGGCGGCGCTGGTTGCGAGCCCGCTGCGCCTCCTCGACGTCGTCGCCCTTCGCCGGACTCATGTCGATGCCGACCTTCTTGCTCAGGCCCAACAGCCCCTTCTCCTCGCGGAAGGAGAGCTGGCCACGGCTCGCGAGGTCGAGCATGGCCGTCGTCAACGCCCGTCGCGACGTGGTGCCGTCCATGACCATCGCGCCCGAGGCGGCCGTCAGGTCCGGCGGCGGGGCCGGCATGAGGATCGACGGATCGTCGAGGTACACGGGATCCTTGCCGTAGCGGCGCCAATTGAAGAAGGCCCAACCGCTCAGGCCGAGCAGGGCCACCGGCGCGCCGATGAGCCCGAGGACCGCGTTCAGCTGGCGTGCCCGCTCGAGCGATGCGGCATGCTCGGGCGTCGCGGCGGCGTCCACCTTCTGGAGCGCCACTTCGAGCGCACCGTCGAAGTCGGCCGTTCGCAGCAGCGGCACCATGTCGTTCTCGAAGATCGACTGGCGCTCGGCGTTGCTCAGGAACGCGGCCTCGAAGCCCGGTGCCGCGTACAGCTGGACCTGACCGTGCTCCAGCGAGGGATCGATGTCGAAGAAGATGACCATGCCGTCGTTGAACCCGGCTCGGCCGATCTGCCATTGATCGATGAGCGAGCGCGCCCGGGACTCGGTCTCGGCGGTCTCGATCCCGTAATAGCCGGTCTGCTGGGTGTAGACGACGACCTCGGCGCCCGTCCGCGCCTCGATGCCATCGATGACAGCCTCCGCACGGACGATCGCATCGGGCGAGAGGATGCCGGCGTAGTCATAGACCGCCCGGTCGGTCTCCGGGTCCGGGAACGGTGGCCCCGGTGAGGGCGACCCCGGGGCCGGGTCGGTGCCCGGACCGGCCGACGGCTCGAACGTCGCCTTGAGCACATGCCCGAGCGCCACCAGCACGGCGCCATCGATGTCGCCGGCCTCGATCATGGGCGACATCTCGCCTTCGACGATCCCCTGGAGCTCAGCGGTCGAGAGGTACGTCGAGGCGAACCCTTCCCCGGCGAACAGCTGGACCTGGCCGTCTTCGAACGTGGTGTCGAACTCGAGCAGGATCACCAGGCCGTCGTCGACGCCGGCCTGACCGATGCCCCATTCGTCCATGAGCGCCGCAGCGTCGGCCGCGGCGCCCTCGGGCGTCAGGTCGTCGCGACCCATGGCCTGGGTGTAGACGACCACTTCGACGCCGGTCTGCGCCTCGATCGCGTCGATGATCTGCTCGGCCTGCCTGACGCTGTCCGAGCGAAGGACGCCGGCGAAGTCGTAGACCGCGACGTCGTCGACGGGCTCGGGATAGGGCGGGCCGGGGTTCTCCGGCGTCGGGGGGACCGGCGTCGCGGCGAGGACACCGCCGACCGCGAGCATCGTCCACGCCAGCGCGACGATGGCCGCGATAAGCCGCGATGGCGCTGTCCGGCGTCGCGTCGCCCGCGTCCGTGGCGTCATGCCGGCACTCCCACGCGGGCGTGCCGCACCCGGAGGCGACGCACGAGCTCGGCCGCCTGCTCGTACCGGCCGAAGCTCGGCATGATGTAGGTGCCGGCGACGAGGTGGTCGACCTCGGCCAGCAGCGACAGGCTCAGGGCCAGGCCCACTTCGGAGCCGCGGTCGCCTGCCTCGCGCATCGCGATGCGTGTCTCATCGGGGATCGTGATGCCGGGGACCTCGTTGTGCAGGAACTCCGCGTGCCGGGTGCTCTGGAGCGGCAGCACGCCGAGCAGCACCGGCAGCGGGAAGCCGGCTGGCCCGAAGCGTCGTTTCGCCTCCGCGTCCATCGCCTCGACCTGGGCAAGGTCGTACAGCGGCTGGGTCATGATGACGTGCGCCCCGGCGGCGATCTTGCGTTCAAGGCGATCCCATTCGGTCGCGGCGTCGGCTGCGGTGGGATCGAGCGCGCACGCGATCGTGAACCCGGCCGGGGCCCCGATCGGGCTGCCGGCGCCATCCTCGCCCCGGTTGAGGCGCGCGAGGATCTCGACGAGCCCGATGGAGTCGACGTCCCAGACGCCGGTGCCCGACGGGTACTCGCCGATGCGCGGCGGATCGCCGGTCAGCGCCAGGATGTTCCGAACGCCGAGCGCGTGGGCGCCCAGGAGCTCGGACTCGATGGCCATGAGGTTCCGGTCGCGCGTCGTGAAGTGGATCAGGCACTCGAGATCGAGGTCGTGCTGGATCCCGAACGCCACGGCCATCGCCCCCATCCGGACACGGGCCATCGCCGAGTCGCTGATGTTGACGGCGTCGACGCCCGCCGCCTGGAGCAGCCGGGCCGCGTCGATCGTCCGCTCGATGCGGATCGAGCGTGGTGGATCGATCTCGACCGAGATGACGAAGCGGCGTTCGCGCAGCGCGCGAAGCAGCCCGGTGGGCGGCAGCACGGAGGAGTCGTCGTCGGGCGGCAGGGCGACCGTCAGCTGGCCCGGGCGTCGGACGACCGTGTCCGTGCCGGCGCGCTCGCCCGGTGCCGACACGTCGAGCGCCGTGCGCATCGCCCGGATGTGCTCGGGCGTGGTCCCGCAGCAGCCGCCGATGATGGCGGCGCCGGCGTCGACGAACCGGGCGGCCATCGCCGCGAGGTACTCGGGTCCGGCCGCGTAGACGAACTGGCCCTCGATGCGCTGCGGCAGGCCGGCGTTGGGGATGATCGCCCGACGGCCGCCGCCCATGCCGATCAGCGCGTCCAGACAGCCCTGCGGCCCGGCGCCGCAGTTGACGCCCACGACGTCGACGTCCATGCGGCCGAGTGCCTCGGCTGCCCCGAGCGGGAGCGTCCCGTCGGGCAGCTCGACGTCCTCGCCGAAGGTCAGCATCGCGATGATCGGCAGGTCCGCCGATGCGTCACGGGCCTCCTCGATCGCGATCGTGAGGTGATCGAGCAGCGAGAACGTCTCGAACTGGAAGACGTCGACGCCGCCTTCGAGCAGGCCGTCGATGGTTTCGCGGAACGCGGCCCGGACGGCGGGCTCGCGAAGCCGCAGGACATCCGGGGTCGCGCCGCCGAGCGGTCCGACCGACCCGGCGACCAGCACGTCCCGTCCGGCCACGTCGCGGGCCTCCCGGGCGATCTGGGCCCCGCGTCGGGCGAACTTCCCGGCCTGGTCCGAGAGACCGTGCGGTGCGAGGCGGATCCGATTGGCGCCGAACGTCGCGGTCTCGATCAGGTCCGCGCCGGCCTCGAGGTACTCGCGATGGATGGCGCCGATCAGGTCCGGCCGCGTGGAGACCAGCTCGTCGAGGTTCGCCCGTTGCGGGATGCCCCGCGAGAACAGCAGGGTGCCCATCGCCCCGTCGGCCAGCAGCGGCCCCGTGGCGAGTCGTTCGCGGAATCGCGTTCGTGCATCCATCGCGACAAGCGTACCGTGCCGCTTGGCCTAGATGGCTCCGCGGCGCCTGCCGAGCGTGAGCGTGCCGTCACCGGCGAGCAGGACCTGTGGGGGACGGGGCCGGCCGTTGTAGGCGGATCCGAGCGACGCGGCGTAGGCGCCGGCATCGGCGATGCCGACGAGATCCCCGCGTGCCAGCGGCGGCAGGTCGTGCGTGCCGAGGGCGTCGGTCGACTCGCAGACAGGTCCCTCGACGTGCGTCGCCTGCTCGGCGCCGCCTCGCGACGTGAGGGCGTGGATCGGGTGCCGGGCGCCGTACAGGGCCGGTCGGATGAGCTCGGTCATGCCCGCATCGAGGATGACCTGGGGTCCGTCGCGGTCGCGGACATGCAGGACGCGGGCGAGCAGCCAGCCCGCCCGCGCGACCAGCGCTCGTCCGGGTTCGATCGCGAGGCGCGTCGGACGCCGGTCCGGGGGGATCGCGCCCAGCAGGGCCGGCAGCTCGCGTGCGAAGCGTTCCGGGGTCGGGGAGGGCTCGCCGAGCGGTCGGACCGGGAACCCGCCACCGAGATCGAGCGTGTCGAACGTCTCGATCGACCCTCGCCAGAGCGCCGTCAGCGCGAGGGCCTTGCGAACCGCCTCACGCCAGGCATCGACGGCGCCGAGCTGCGAGCCGACATGGAGGTGGATCCCGCGCGGCCGCAGCGATCCCGACGGGCCGCCGCCCGCCTCGATCGCCTCCGCGATCTCCGACTCCGTCATCCCGAACTTCGAGCCGCCGGCGCCGACCGCCAGGCCGGCAAGTGTCTCCGGGGCCACGTCTGGGTTGACCCGGTAGAGGACGTCGATCGGCGGGGCCCCGGCGCGACGAGCGGCCACGGCCAGGGCCGCCGCCTCGTCCACCGATTCCAGCGCGACCCAGGCGAGCGGCACGCCGTCCCGTGCCGCGCGGACCGCCGCACCCAGGTCGGCCGTCGTCTTGCCGATCCCTTCGAGCGTGATCCCGTCGTTCGGGACGCCCGCCCGCCGAGCCAGCGCCCACTCGCCGCGCGACACGACGTTCGCGCCGAACCCGCGCGCGGCGACCGCCGCGATCACCGCCGGGACATCGTTCGCCTTGACCGAGTACTGGCGGACGATCGGATCGGGGAACGCCTCGCGGACGCCCGACGCCGCCGAATCGAGCGTCGCGAGGTCCGTGACGAAGAGCGGCGTGCCGTGTCTTCGGGCGGCGACCCGCAGCGCCTCGGCGACCTCGGCCAGCCGGCCGGTCTCAGCCAGCCGGGACGACCATGCCGGCGATGGTGCTGACGATGCTGAGCACGATCGAGCCCACGATGGCGCCGACGATCGCGTCGAGGCCGAACGTGGGCGGGAACCCGCCGACGCTCAGGCTCAGGCCGAACGCGTCGGCGATCAGCGCGGTCGCGAGCAGCAAGGCCGCATTGATGACGAACCCGATGAGGCCCATCGTCATGAGCGAGAGCGGGAGCGCGGCGACCTTGATGCCGGGCCCGATGAGGCCGTTGACGACGCCGAAGATCACGGCGATCACCAGCAGGCCGGGCAACTCGCCCTCGTACGAAACGTATTGGGGCAGGAACCTGGTGACGATGTAGAAGGCGAGGGCCGTGACGACGGTCCCGACGATGAACTTCCTCATCCCGCGTCCTCCGTTCGTTGGACGACCTCGCCGTCGACGGTCAGTTCGACCGACGTCCCGCTGATCTGCGATCGGCCTGCGCCGAGGATATCGCGCCGGGCGGGCTCGGATCAGGCCGGCTCACCACGCCAGCCCCGCTTCGAGATGTGCCTTCACGGCCGGCCACTCGGGCGCGATCACGCTGAAGTAGGCCGAATCGCGGAGTGAGCCGTCGGGCATGATCATGTGCTGGCGGAAGACCCCCTCGAACGTCGCGCCGATGCCGGCCAGCGCGGTGCGCGATCGCTCGTTGCGCGCGTGCGTCTTGAACTCGACGCGATTCGCCCCGAGCGACTCGAAGGCGTGGGTCAATTGGAGCAGCTTCGCCTCGCGGTTGGCGCCGCTCCGCTGGAATGGCGTGCCGATCCAGGTCCAGCCGATCTCGAGCCGCTTGTGCTCGGGCACGATCGACATGTACCGCGTGCTGCCCACGGCCCGCCCGGAGGTTCGGTCGATGGTCGCGAACGGTCGCTCGGAGCCGGCGGCGGCGTTGGCCAGCGCGGTCTCGAGCCAGCGACGCAGACCCGCTTCGTCCTGCGGTCCCATGATCGTCCAGCGCCAGAGCTCGAGATCGAGCGCGACGCGCGCTAGGTCGTCGAAATGGCGCTCTTCCAAGGGCTCGAGGCGGACCTTCCTCCCCTGCAGGAGGACCGGCTCGACCCAAGTCTGCGATGGCATGCCCCGATGGTAGTCGGCGGGCGCGTCCGGTCGCCGGCCCGTCCGTCGTCGGGATCCGGCGGCCCGCCCGCGCAGCCGGCGTGCCTTGTACGCTTGGGACGATGAACCGAGGTCTCACCCCCGACCAGCTCGACGGCCTGCTCGACGAGCCGCACCTGGCGACGCTCGCCACCTTCCGCAAGGACGGGAGCGTCCTCCAGTCGCCGATCTGGTTCATCTGGGAGGACGGGGGGTTCACGCTCGGGATCGCGGCCGGCGACGGGAAGCTCAAGCACCTCCAGCGCGACCCGCGGGTCACGATCGTCGTCGCCGAGGACGCGCTGCCCTACCGCGGATTCGAGGCGCGCGGCGTCGCCCAGCTGACCGATCGGCCATACCCTCCGGCGATCCGGCGGATCGCGCGCCGCTACGTCGGCCCGAAGGGCGAGGATTTCTACGCGGACGACTACGGCGGCGTGGTGGTCCGGATCGAGCCGAGCGACACGCGCGGCTGGGACTTCCGCGACGACCTGACGGCCATGGGGGTCTGGCCGTAGTGCCGGGCTTCGACGACGTCTTCCGGCCGTTCCTCGACGAGTTCTTCGAGCTCTACCCGGTCACCGCGACCGCCATCGGCGACCATCGATTCGATGGCGCCTGGTCCGACGTGACCGAGGCCGGCCGCGAGCGGCGGCTGGACGCCATGGACCGCTGGCACATGGCGTTCGAGGGCCTCACGGACCTGAGCGTGGACGAGCGCCTGGACCGCGACCTGATGCTCGGCGAGGTCGAGGCGATGCGCTTCGCCGAGGGGGTGCTGCGCGAGGACGCCTGGAACCCGCTGGAGTGGGTCTATCTCGTCGGGGAAGGGCTGTTCCTGCTGATCGCGCGGGAGTTCGCCCCGCTCGCCGAACGCCTGGCCTCGATCGCCGGGCGCCTCGAGGGCCTGCCGGCGCTCCTCACCGGCGCGCAGGCCGCCCTGGTCGGCGTCGATGGCCGGCCGGTCGGGCGCTTCCAGACCGAGACCGCCCTGAAGCAGTCGTCGGGCATGACCGGATTGGTGGACGACGCCCTCGGCGAGGCCGAGGCGCATGCCGACGATCCGGCCGTGGCCGCCGTCACGCCCCGCCTGCGTGCTGCCGCCGAGGCGGCCAAGGCCGCCATCGCCGACTTCGAGGCGCATCTCCGCGACGTCGTCCTGCCCGCGAGCGACGGCGAGGCGCGCCTGGGCGCCGAGCTGTTCGCGCGCAAGATGCGCCACACGATGCGCTCCGATGACCGGACGCCCGAGCGGATCACGGCCGCGGCCGAGCGCGAGTACACGGCGGTCCGGGCCGAGATGGTCCGCCTCGCCCGCGACCTCTGGTCGACGTGGGTGCCAGACCAGCCGCGTCCCGACGACGACGGCGCCCTCGTGCGCGGCGTCCTGGACGCCATCGCCGCCGACCACCCGGCGGCCGACGAGCTCCTCGACTGGTGCCGGGAGGAGACCGCCCGGATCGAGGAGTTCTGCGCGGAAAAGGGCCTCATCGGGATGGCCGACGATCCGCTCGACATCCAGTGGACGCCGGTGTTCCTGCGCTCGTTCGGGGGCGCGATGCTCTCGTCGCCCGGTCCCCTGGACAAGGGCCAGAAGGCGTTCTTCGCGATCACCCCGATGCCCGACGACTGGACCGCCGAACAGCGCGAGTCATACCTGCGCGAGGACAACACCCGGATGCTCCGCCTGCTCTGCATCCACGAGGCGGTGCCGGGCCACTACCTGCAGGGCGTGTACGCGAACCGGAGCCCGTCGCTGGCACGGTCCATCTTCGCGAGCGGCCTGTTCGCGGAAGGCTGGGCCGTCTACGTCACGCAGGTGATGATGGACGTCGGCTACGGGGCCGACGATCCCGCGCTGATGCTCACCCATTGGAAGTACTACCTGCGGGCGATCACGAACGCGATCATCGACGCGCGGATCCAGGCCGGCGACATGGGCCTGGACGAGGCCGTCACGCTCATGGTCGAGGGCGGGTTCCAGGAGGAGTCCGAGGCGCGCGCCAAGTACGACCGGGCGCGGCTGTCGTCGACCCAGCTCTCGACCTATTTCGTCGGCTCGCTCGAGCTCTGGGAGATCGAACGGGAGGCCCGACGACGGGCGGCGGCCGCCTCCGGCGACCCCCGTGGCGCCGATGCCGTGCCGGAGCCTCGCGTCGTCGGCGGGTACGGCGAGACGCCCGGCTTCGACCATCGACGACACCTGGAGGCGGTCATCGGCCAGGGCACGCCACCGCCCTCGCTCCTCCGGCGCATCCTCCTGGGCTGAGCCGGCGGCGAACGGTCTGGGGCCGTCCGGTCGCCGGCCCGATCGGTCAGCGAGCGATCGCCCGGGCCGTGGCCTCCACGGCATCGACCTCCACCTCGTAGATCCCGGCGAGCTGCTCGCCGAGACCGCGGAGGATCTCGTCGACCCGGTCCTGCGGCAGCGGGAACGAGTCCGCGAAACGGCCGCGGATCGCCCAGGCCGTCTCCGCTGCCGCTCGAACGCGTGCGCGCCCGGCCTCGCCATCGTTCGCCGCGCCGCGCAGCACCTCGACGGCTTCGACCGCGTCGTCCGCCCCATCGAGATCCGGCGGGACCGCCGAATCCGCGAGCTCGTCCCAGGCGTCGGCTGACCGGCGCCACGCCTCCGCGGCATCGGTGAGAGCCGGTCGGTCGAGCGCAACGGCGGCCTCGTCGAGCGATGTCGCGTACAGGTCGCGCAGGTGCCCGCCTGCGGGGCTCGCGGTGGCATCGACGGCCTCGACGATCCCGAGCAACGCCCCGAACAAGCCATGGCCGTCGGCGAACACGCGCGACCACGCCTTCGCGTTGCGCTGGTCGGTCATCAGCCTGCCCCACTTGCGCCAGGCGGGGAGCGAGAACGAATCGGAGCTCGCGCGCAGGTGCTCGACCTGGTCGGCGAGCCCGGCCGTCAACGCCGCTCGCAGACGGTCTGCCGGGATGGGGCCAGCGGTCGTCCGGAGCCGGGCGATCCGATGCTTGTACGAGCCGATCCGACCGCGTCCCGCCGCCATGACGTCCGGCGGGATCTGGAACAGCGAGGTGCCGCGGTCGTCGACGAGGTACGTGCCGTCGGCCTCGCGGCCGGCGATCACGAGATGGCCGTAGCCGCAATAGCCCGACATCGAATCGGGCAGGCCCCACGTTCCGATCGATTGGGGATCGACCGATGCGATGACGGCCGCCCCGGCGTCGAGCCGGTCGTCGAGCGCCTCGCGTGCGCCCTTCGCGCCGCCGGTCTGGTGGACGTCCGCTTCGATGCCGAGCCGCTCGAGCGTCTTGCCGGTCCAGCCCGGGATCCACGGGTACTGCCACTGGTTGCGGAACCCGAGGGTCAGGACCGGCCCGCCAAGCGACTTGAACTCCCAGAGGATGTAGCCGGCGCCGAGGCCGCCGCCGATGGCGAGGATCGCGGCCTCGGTCAGCGGCTCGCCGGTCAGGCCGGAGACCACGCCCTGGTTGGCGAGGACGTTGGCGATCGTCGCGGTCTCGGGGTGGAGTCCGCCCCGCAGGCGGTAGGTCGTGGGTCCAGCGGTCGTCTCGACGGTCGAGAGAGCCGGACGCTCGGTCGCGTCCGTGTCGGTCAGGGCTCGGCGGGCGGCCGCGTAGCGCTCGCCGGTCTTCGCCATGCGGGCGCGGACGACCCGCTTGAAGGACTTGTCGGTGGTCATCGGTCTGTCTCCGTCACGGCCGTCGACGTCCGCACCCACGCCGCACGTCGCCGGCCGGTCGGATGGTCGACCGGTTCGTCCCGAGGATCTGCTCCCCTTTACCGCCGCATCGCCGGGCCGCGTGGGGGCCCGGTCTGGCAGTCGGGCGCGGGAGGCGCCGCGCCAAGTGTACGACGTCGAGGGACGGTATCGCCAGCGCTCATTCGGCGGGTTTCGACCTCGCCTTCGGGCGCGGTGCCACCTTCCTGGGACGCGCCGTGACGGCGGGACGGGCACCCGTCCGTCGGAGGGCCGCCATGAGCTTGTCGAGCCGGTAGCCCGCCGACTTCGCCGCGGCCGCGAGCCGGCTCGTGGCATCCGGCGCATCGGTGGACGTGCGACGCGGTCCGGCGTCGATCGCATCGAGCCGGCGCGCCCAGGCGAGCTGCGCCTCGAACCGGTCGCGATCGAGCCACTCGACGCCTTCCCACGTGTTGAGCCCGATCGCCGTGCGAACGACATCGCCGGCCAGCCATCGGTCGAGCAGCCTCGCGTCCGCCGTCCGGGCGGGACCACGAAGCTCGGACGGCCGCGGCAGTGCCAGCAGCACGCGGACCTGGTCGGCGACGGTCCACGCCTCGCCCTCGTCGAGGCCCGCTTCCCGCAGGCCGGCCGCCAGCGCGCTCGACAGGCGAAGCTCGTCGTACCACGCTCGGCTGGTCGCCGCCCGGTCCGCCGCCGGTGCCAGCTCGCCGGTCCGCGACAGGGCGAGCCAGGCGAGCAAGGCCGCGCGGTCGACGCGCGATGCGGGGAGGTCGGCCGCCGCGAGAGCCGTCTCGACCCGCCGGCGCACGGCCGCCGCGACCGTCGCGGGATCGCCCGAAACGGCCGTGGCGTCGGCGATCGCTGTCAGGAACGATGCGAACCGCCCCTCCAGCTCATCGAACGTGGCGGTCGAGGCCTTGCCGTCGAGGACCCTCCCTGCCAGGCCGTCGGCGAAGATCGCCCGGAGCGGGGCATGGACCGGCTCGAGCTGCAGCTCCCGGAGCGCGTCATCGAGCGAGGGCACGGCACGCTCGCCGAGGCGGGCCGCCAACCGCGCCCATTGGCCTGCGGTCCCGTCGTGGATCTCGCGGAACTCCCAGTACACGTGCGTGCCGTAGGCATCGAGCGAGACGTACAGGCCGCGTTGCCAGAGCTCGTGCGCCGAGCGCAGCGATTCGAGCCCGCTCCGCGCGTCGCGGAACGCCACGAAGACGCCGGGATCGTCGGGGATCCCGAGGCCCTCGGCCAGCCGGCGTCGCACCTTGCGCTTCGCGCCGTCCGCGCCCCGGCGGGCGTAGGGCGTCGAGTCGCGGATCCAGCCGCTGGTCGAGCCGTAGCGGCCGTGGTACACGACGAGCGAGCGCTCCGGACCCGACCCGTTCGAGTAGGCGAACACGTCCTCGTCGACGCGCCCGCTCGAGGTCATGACGTCGTACAGCAGGAAGTCCTGGGCCTCGGCGAACCACGCCCGGCGGTGGAGCAACGGGAAGATCTCGCGCTCGTGGCGTCGCACCAGGTCCGCGTCCGGTCGCTCGTCGAGCGTCGCCCGGCGGAACTCCATGCCGTACTTCTCGCTGAAGCCCTGGACCTGTCCGTGGCCGAGCATCGGCAGGCCCGGCAGCGTGGCCATGACCGTGGCCACCCCGAAGTACTTGTCGCCCTTGCCGAACTGCTCGAGCGCCGTCTTCTCGTCGGGGTTGCTCATGAAGTTGACGTAGCGCTTGAGGATCTCCGGGTCGAACTCGAGCGTGTCCTTGATGACCTTGCGGTAGCCGGCGCCGTCCTCGTCGCGGAGCATGTGCATGAACGCGCTGTTGTAGACGCGGTGCATGCCGAGGGTCCGCACGAAATAGCCCTCCAGCAGCCAGAACGCCTCGGCCAGCAGGAGCGTGTCGGGGACCTCCGCCGCCACGCGGTCGACCACCTCGCGCCAGAACTCCACCGGCATCCGCGCATGGAACTCGCGCTTGGACATCGCGTGCTCGGCACGCGAGGGGATGCCGCCCGGCTGGCCTGGCTCCGGCCACCACAGGCGCTCGATGTGCTTCTTCGCGAGCACCATGGCGGCGTCGAACCGGATGATCGGGAAGCGCCGCGCGACCGCGAGGATCGTCTCGATGACCTGTTCCCGGACCGCGGCGTCGAGGAAGTCCAGCTGCGCGGTGTCGTTCCACGGGAAGCTTGTGCCGTCGTTCCCGTGGTAGACGTAGCGGGCGTCGCCGGTCAGCCGATCGATCCGCTTGAACACGACCGCGGCGTCGCTGTCGTCCCAGTAGTGGTCCTCGAGCACGATCCCGACCCGTTCGTCGGAGGACAGGTCCGGGCCGTCGAAGGTGTACGCCGGATAGGGCGGGTGATCGAGCGAGAGGAACCACTCGGGGTGGTCGATGACCCAGCTCGAATCGATGCCCATGTGGTTGGGCACCATGTCGCTCGCGAGCCGGATGCCGCGCGCCCAGGCCCGGTCGCGGAGCCGGGCGTACGCGTCCTCGCCGCCGAGGTCGTCGGCGATCCGGTAGTCGTCCAGCGAGTAGGCCGAGGCGACCGCCTCGACATTGCCGCGCATCCGCTTGATCCGCTCGGACGCCGCCGACCGCTCCCAGAGGCCGATCAGCCACAGCCCCGTGACGCCCCACCCGGCGAGCGTGTCGAGCGCCTCGTCCGGGATCGCGTCGAGCGTCCGGATGTCGCGGCCGTGCTCGCGGGACAGCTGGTCGAGCCAGACGTAGGTGCTCTTGGCGATCAGGACCACGCGTGGCATCCACGCCGAGTCCGACGAGAACGCCTCCGGCTCGTCGGCGCTCCCGAGCTTCGGCGGCTCGCCCTTCGCTGGTCCGCCGCCACCGAATCGCAGGTGGAGCGCGCGCTCCTCCTCCGCGATGACGCCAAGGGCCAGGTCCATCCGCGCGATGAGCGCCGCGAGCGCGTCGCCCAGCAGGCCCACCCAGTGCTCGCGGATGTAGCGCAACTGCCCGGCGAGCGAGGTCGGGGAGTGGCGCGCCGGCGCGCGCAGGAGCTCGATGAGCGACTGGCCGTCCGGCCCGAACCGCGGCCCGTCGGCGAAGGCGACCTCCAGCCCGGCGATCGCGTCTCGGTATCGTGTCCGGCGTTCCAGCGGACGATCGTCGACGAGCTCCCGCAACGGGCCGATCGCCGCGTTCTCGTTCGCGACGCGGATGAGGATGAGCTCCTCCAGACGGGCGAGGCGCGTCTCCGGTCGGGCGGTCCGCCCGGGGAACTCCAGCGCGAACCGGTCGAGGAGTCGCTTCGTGTCCTCACGGCCCAGCCGCGACTCGAGCGTGCGCAGGACGCCGTCCATGGCATCGGGATGGCGGTCCTGCTGGTGGCGCGCGATGACCAGGTGTCCGACCTCGTGGATCAGGCCCATGGCCCCGATCTCGCCGGCCAGGATCGCCGCAGCGCCATCGCCCCGCCGCTCGTTCATCCGGTCCGCGAGGCGACGGATCGCGAGCAGGTCCGTCGTGACGATGTCGCCGGTCGAGCCGATCAGGCTTCGATCGATCGCGTAGCGCTGGCGCGCGACCCGCTGGACGTGGAAGGCTCGCATCGGCCAAAGCATCGCATGGCCGGCCCGGCGCAACGGGCGCCCCGCGGCGTCGGCGAGGTCAGACCTGGGCAGCCTCGAGCGGGCGGGACGAGGCGACATGCTCGATCGCCCGGCGGAGCAGCTCAAGGCCGGAGGGGTCGAACTCGTAGGTCCACGGAGCGGATCCGCTCGGGCCGGGAGAACCGGCTGGCCAGACCCGAGACCTGGGCCTCGCGCGACAGCAGGATCACGTCGGCGGTGCGGTCGATCAGGGCCAGCTCCTCCTCGCCCTCGATGAGCGCGGAGATGATCTCGACGCCGGTCGTGCCCGACAGCGCGAGGGTCTCGAGGATGTTGTCGGTGCCGCGTGCCGAGGCGCACACGAGCCCCACCCGCGAGCCGTTCGGCAGGCCGGCGATCTCGTGGACCATCTCGAGGTATCCGGGCCCGACCAGCATCGCCACGACCGGGACACGCCCGGCCACGAGTGCCTGGGCCTCGTCGGCATGGAACGTCGTGGTGGCGACGAGGTCGTAGTGGAAGCGCTCGAGCCGCTCGGGCAGGTCGTCGAGCAGCGCTCCCTCGGCCTCGATCATGCCGGGGAAGGCATCGACCAGGCGCTCGGCGTCGTAGCCGGCATCCGCGTTGGTGCACTCGGTGAACAGCACGTGGACGAGCGGACCCGGCCGCTTCCGCTCCGTCGCCGCGGCGAACGTGGCGGACGCCAGCTCGTCGGCCGTGAACCCGGCGTGAGCGGCCCGGCGGAGCATCTCCGACACGATCCCCGCGAGCGCCTCGGTGCCGCGTCGCTGCGGCGGTCGATCGGCGACGTGCGTCCCGGCCCCGTGGCGACTCGAGACATAGCCGGCGTCGGACAAACGTCGATAGACCGCCCGGATCGTGTTGGGGTTCACTCGCAGGGCCGCTCCCAGTTCGCGGACCGGCGGCAATCGAGAGCCTGGCAGGAGCCGGCCGGAGTCGATCTGGTAGGCGAGCTGCCAGTAGATCTGGGTCGAGATGGGAACGTCCGAATCCCGCTCGACATCGAGGGGCCCGTGGCCGCTCGATGTGGGTGGAATTGGGGCTTCTTGGTCAGTTGACATAGTCCACTAGTCCAAGTACCTTGAATTTGGCCTAGTCAACTATAACAACCAAGGTGTCACTGAAATGCCCGCACTCATCATCGTCGGCCTGATCGCCGCATTCGCCGCCCTCGGACTGGTCGCCTCCCGCTGGGGCGTGGACAGTCGCGAGAACTTCTCCGACGCGTACCGGACCGTGGGGCCGATCGGCTTCCACTGATCGTCTCCCGACGCTCGTTTCACTCGTCAGCCCGTGGCGCGCAGGCCACGGGCTGACGGATTCTACGGGCGGATCAGGCGACGGCGCGGGTCAGCACGGCCCGCAGGTCCTCCGCGAGCCGATCGGCGAGGTGCCCATCCGAGAGCCCATCGACGAGCCGGGCGGCATGGGTCGCGGCCCGGATCACGAGTGCCGTCTCGAGCCGCTCGGGTGACTCCCAGAACCATCCGCAGCTCGCGTACATCGCCAGTCGCCAGCGCTGGGCCGCCATCAGCGTAAGGAGCCGTTCCGCCGCGTCCGGACCGGCGCCGGCTCCCAGCCACCCGGCGGCGAACGCCGCGCCGTCCGTCGCCTGCACCACGACATCGACGTAGGCGTCACGCGCCGCCCACGGGTCGGGCGAGCCCGGCAAGGTCCGGGCGATCGCCTCGGTCTGCGCGTCGATCCCCTCGGCGAGCCGGTCGAAGGCGGCACGCAGCGGTCCCTTCCACGCGCCGTCGGGCACGCAGTCGCAGGCCTCGTGCCAGCGGGCGACTCCGTGGTGGCAGCTCCACGAGGTCCGCTCCATCAGCGCCGCCGTCCGGATCGGACGCTCGCCGGGAGGGCTCACGACGTCGGCGAGCGTCGCGACCTCGTAGCCGAGGTCGGCGTCACCGACGAGCCGGGCGAGGAACAGGTCGCGGAACGGCTGATGGTGGCCATAGAGCTCGCCGTCGGTCGCGATCAGGGCGAACGGCGTCTCGCCGTCGTCGCGCTCTGCCCAGTCCAGGCGCGGTCCGACCCGTTCCCAGACGAACCGGTCCGCGTCGCGGGTCGCGTCGGGCTCGAACGAGACCGAGGTCGACAGTCCGGCATCGTAGGCGGCGACGACCATCGAGCGCCCGTCGCCGAGCTCGACCCGGTGCGGGCGTCGCGTGTCGAGGTCCGGCGCGGCAAGCTGCCACGGCGCGAGGATCGTGTGCGTGACGCCTGCGTCGGCCAGGAGCCGAAGCGTCTCGAGATCGACCGCGGTCTCGGGCAACCAGGCACCAGCCGGTCGGCGGCCGAACCGCAGCTCGAAGTCGCGGAGGCCCCAGCGGATCTCGGTCCTGCGGTCCGCCGACGACGCCAGGGGCAGGATCGTGTGGTGGAAGGGCTGCGCCATCCCGTGCACGCCGGCATCGCCCGACACGAACCCGCGGTACGCCACGGGATCGCCGGCCTCCAGCCAGCCGGCGAGGGTCGGCCCCAGGTCCCAGGAGATCCGCGCCGAGGTTCCCGAGCTCGGCGTTGGGGCGGTAGCAGTCGGCCGCGATCCGGCTGTTCCAGTCGCGGGCCGGGGCGGCGGACGGTTCGGGCGGGAACAGCCCGGTCGCCGGATCGAGCCGCGGCGGCTGGTAGAAGTGGCCGTGGATCACGAGGCGCGGCCGGCTCATGCGGCGGTCGCCCGGTCGCGGTCCGCGGTCACCGCGTTGGCGATGACGGCCGACCACGTCGCCCCAGCGTCCAGGGCGATCGGCCACGACAGCAGCAGGCCGCTGCCCTGGTACACGCGCTCGAACCCCTCCTCGGAGTTCGAGATGGTCTCGACCGGTGCCCACCAGGCCTCGGCCGGCGGCGTCACGGTCGTCGTGATCGCGAGGCCGATCCAGTCGTTGCCCTGGGCCAGTCGCCCGATCCGCTCGGCGCGACCGCTGGAGTCGTGGCCCGTGCGCGCGCCGGCGATGTCCCACCAGGCCGATGGGTTTCCGCCGCCGCCGAGCATCATCGTCGTCCACTCGATCCCGAGCCGCGCGTCGATCCGCGTCGTACCCGTGTTCTCGAGCTCGATCGACAGCTCGAGCGTCGGGTCGAGGCGGCCGCCACCGAGCCGGAGGTGCTTCGTGACGCGGACCGGCGTCGGGGCACCGCCGGCCGAGACCGTCGCGTCGCGGTGGACGACGAGGTGCCCGGGCGTCAGCGTCACGACCTCGAAGGCGCCGTCGACCGCGTCGCCGAGCTCGGTGACCGACGCATCGGCCCAGCCGGTTGGCTCTGCGTCGAGCGCGAGGAACCGGACCAGGCCGCTCCGACGCTCGTACGGGTCGTAGGCGAGCCGGGCCGCGAGCCCCGTCTCCTTCATCAGGACCGTGTCGTGGATCGAGGCAGGGGCCGCCTCGCGGGATTCGGCGTGGGCCTCGGACGCGCTCGTCGCCCCGGACGCGAGCCGCGCATCGGCGGCCCGGAGGACGTCGTGGTACGCCTCCCGCCGGCGACGAAGCACAGCCGTCACGGCATGACGGACCGGCCGGATGTCCCAGCTGCCGATGCCGGCGCCGCCCTCGAGGTCCACCGTCACGACCTGTCCGGCGGTGGCGAGCCGGACCTCGTCGATGCCGTCCATGTCGATGTCGAGCCGCTCGGTCGATTCGAGGCCGCCCTGCTCGGCGTCCGCGAGGTCCTCGGCCGCGATGAGGTGCTCGAACGTCGCAAGGCGCATGTGGCCGATGTAGATCCCCCCGAAGAGGCCGTGCCAGTAGCAATCGTTCGACTGGCCCTGGTAGAGGTGGTCGAGCGCGCGGTCCCGCGCGGGGCCGGGACGCATCGCCTCCACCTTGTCGGAGGTTCGCAGCATCTGCTTGTGCAGCTCGTTGATCTCGCGGTACTTGACCTGGAAGTTCCGCCAGAAGGCGCCGCGCAGCCAGCGCGCCTCGGGGCGACCGGCGGCCCGAGCCCCGGCGAGGACGCTGGCGAAGACCTGGCTCTCGCCCGCGGGCAGGGCCCACTCGCCCATCTCGGCATACGAGCCGGTCGGCACGTACACGCGCCCGATCGGCTCGTGTTCGCTGAGCCAGGCCGACGGCGTGACGGTGGTGAGCCAGTCCCGGTTCGCCTCGAGCGCCTCGAAGAACCGGTCTACCCAGCGACCCTCGCCCCAGCAGTGCTTCCAGGTCTTCGGCCAGGCCCCGAACTTCTCGCCGTCGTCGCCCATCATCCCCACCCGCGGCCGGTCGTCGGTCGCGTGCTCGCGGAGGTAGCCGATGACCTCGTCGACCTCGCGGAAGGGGATCCGGTAGCGCAGGCCCTGCTCGGTGCCGAACACGCGCAGCAGCCGGCCCTGGTCCTCGGTCGTGTACGGCCCCCAGAGCGCCTCCTCGGGGATGGCCGCGGACCGGAAGTGGGCGTCGTCGAGGATCGTCCACGCATATCCGCCGGCCACCAGCGACGTCGGCAGGTCCGGCTCCCAGACGCGTTCGGCCAGCCAGGCGCCCTGGGGCCGGCGTCCGAAGAGCGCCTCGAGCTCGTCGCTCATCCGGCGAAGCTGGCCGATCCGGTCGCGCTCGGGCAGCGACGTGAGCACCGGCTCGTAGTGGCCGCCGCCCATGACCTCGACCTGGTCCCGAGCGACGAGCGCGCGCAGCCGCTCGATGAACTCGGGTCGCTCGTGCTGGAGCCATCCGAGCAGCGGCCCCGAGTAGTGCAGGGCGAGGCGGACGCCGGGGTGTCGCTCCAGCGCCTCGAGCATGGGCCGGTAGGCGAGGTCGAACACCTCGGCGAAGACCCACCCGAAGTTGCCGACCGGCTGGTGGTTATGGATCGCCAGGGAGAGGGCGATGCGCGGGGCCACGGGGGCGGTCAGCCGGCCTCGGTCACGGCCGGCGTCGCAACAGGCTCCTGGACGGTCACGCCGGCGGCCGGCAGGTAGAGCTGCTCGGTGTACTCGTGGAGCATCCGCGTGGTCGAGAACCGCCACAGGGCGGTGGCCATCGCGCGGCGCATGATGCCGACCCAGCCGGCCGGCACGCCGCCCTGGTCGCGCTCGTAGTACGTCGGGATGATCTCCTCCTCGAGGATCCGGTACAGGTCCTGGGCGTCCGACCAGTCCTGGGCGACCTCATCGGGGTTCATGTCACGGCCGCCGATCGCCCAGCCGTTGTCGCCGGTGTAGCCCTCGTCCCACCAGCCGTCGAGCACGCTGACGTTCGGGACGCCGTTCTGCGCCGCCTTCATGCCCGACGTCCCCGAGGCCTCCAGCGGCCGGCGCGGGTTGTTGAGCCAGACGTCCGTGCCCTGCACGAGGAATCGGGCGACCTGCATGTCGTAGTCCTCGAGGACGAACACGCGGCCGCGCAGCCCCGGTGAGCGGGACAGCTGGAAGATCTCCTGGATGACCTTCTGACCGGGACGGTCGGCCGGGTGGGCCTTGCCCGCGAACACGATCTGGATCGGTCGCGTGGCGTCGCGCAGCATCTTCTCGAGGCGCTCGAGGTCGGTGAACAGCAGGCCCGCCCGCTTGTAGGTCGCGAAGCGGCGGGCGAACCCGACGGTGAGGATCGCCGGGTCCAGGGCCGTCTCGAGCTCCGCGAGGACCGACGGCGCCTCGCCGTGGCGCGCGAACTGGCTGCGCAGGCGGGTCTGGGCGAAGTGGGCCAGCTCGCGCTTCTGTCGAAGGTGCGCTTCCCAGAGGTCGCGTGCCGGGATCCGCTCCATTCGCTCCCAGAAGCGATCCTGCCGGGTGCTCGCCTCCAGGTCCTCCAGGTTGGCGTCGAGATATCGCGCCAGCAGGTCCTTGATGGGGGCGCCGACCCAGCTCGGTCCGTGGACGCCGTTGGTGATGCCGAGGATGTCGTGGTCGGTGATGCCCTGCCACGTGGCGTTCGCGGTCTCGGCGTGGAGCAGGCTGACGGCGTTGGCGCCGTTCGTGAGCCGCAGGGAGAACGCCGTCATGTCGAACTGGCCGACGTCGCCGTCCATCCCGATGCCGAGCTCGAGGACGCGGGCGATCGGCACGCCACCCCGATCGAGCAGGGGACCGGCGACGCTCCGAACCAGTTCGGCGTCGAACCGCTCGTTGCCGGCGGAGACCGGCGTATGGATCGTGAAGACGCTGTCGCGTCGGACCGCGGCCCAGGCGTCGTCGAGCTTCGCGCCGGTCGCCACGAGCTCGCGGGCGCGCTCCGCGAGCAGGAACGCCGAGTGGCCCTCGTTGAGGTGCCAGACGGCCGGAGCGAGACCGAGGGCCCGGATCGCCCGGACGCCGCCGACCCCGAGCACGAGCTCCTGGTGCAACCGCATCTCGCGACCGCGGACGTAGAGGATGTTCGTGATCGGGCGGTCCTGCTCCGGGTTCTGCGGCAGGTCGGTATCGAGCAGCAGGACCGGCACACGACCCACCTGCGCGAGCCACACGGCAACCACGAGGCTGCGATCCGGGAGCTCGACCGTGACCGTCAGCGGCAGGCCGTTCTGGTCCTGGACGTGGCTGAGAGGCAGGCGCGCCATGTCGTAGTCGGGGTAGGCGTGCTCCTGGTGGCCGTCCGCATCGATCGACTGGCGGAAGTAGCCCTTGCGATAGAGGAGCCCGACGCCGAGCGCCGGCAGGGCCATGTCGCTCGCGGCTTTCATGTGGTCGCCGGCCAGCACGCCCAGGCCGCCCGAGTAGATCCCGAGCGACTCGTGGAGTCCGTACTCCGCGCAGAAGTAGGCGATCGGTCCGCTCAGCGTCCCGCCGTACTTGCGCCGGAACCAGTGGTCGGAGCCATTGGCCATGTACTGGTCGAACTCGCCGAGCACGTCGTGGTACTCGGCGAGGAACTTGGAGTCGTCGAGGAGGCGGGACCAGTCGGTCGAGCCGCTGATGACCGAGATCGGGTTGCGGTAGCGGGTCCAGGCCGTCCGGTCGATCAGGCTCCACAGGCCGCGGGTGCGCGGGTGCCAGGCCCAGGCGAGGTTGTAGGCGAGCCGCCGAAGACCCTCCAGTCTCGGCGGAAGCGGGAACGTCGCTGCGGGGATCGCCGGGACACGGACGGGCTCCATGGGCGGGGATGATACCCGCTCACGCCCGGACGTGAACCGGTTTAGTAGCGCCGGTTGCGAGTGCATCCGGCCTCGTGCCGGTCGTTACGATGTCCCGGTCATGCCGTTGCGCGTCGCGTTCCTTGCCGCGGAATGTGAGCCGTGGGCCAAGACCGGCGGTCTGGCCGACGTGGTCGATGCGCTCGCTCGCGCACTCGGGCAGCTGCCCGCCGGAGCCGTCGCCGCGCCGGTCGACGTCTACCTGCCGCGCTACCGGACCGTGCCGGCACCCGACCCGGCGGCGGTCCTGGGCGAGACCGTCGTCCGCGTCCCGGACCCGAAGGCGCGGACCGGCACCTCGGATGTGACGGTCGTGGACGTCGCGGCGAACGGGTATCGCTTGCGCCTCATCGACTGCCCGCCCGCGTTCGACCGCGAGGGGCTGTACGGCGATGCCGAAGGCGACTACCCGGACAACGCCTGGCGGTTCGGGCTGTTCTGCCGGGCGGCGCTCGAGGCGATCCGGACGGACGCGCTGCCGGTCGACGTGCTGCACCTGCACGACTGGCACACGGGTCCGGCGGCCGTGTTCCGCGACGCGCGATACGCGGACGACCCGATCGTGGGGCCGGCGGCGATCCTCCTGACGCTGCACAACCTCGCCTACCACGGCTGGGTGCCGCCGGACCATCTCCGCGAGCTCGGGCTGCGCCCGGGCGACGGGGTCCTCCCCGCCGGACGCCGATGGGCTCGACCTCCTCGCGACGGGGATCGAGCGCGCCGAGCTGTCGAACACGGTCTCGCCGACCTTCGCCGCCGAGGCGCTCACGCCGGCGTTCGGGATGGGCGTCGACGGGCTGCTCCGGTCGAAGGGCGACCGGTTCTTCGGCATCCTGAACGGCCTCGACACGACGGTCTGGGACCCGGCGGCCGATGGCGACATCGCGGCCGCGTACTCAAGTGCGGACCTGACCGGCAAGGCCGCCTGTCGGGCCGACCTGCTCGAGCGGGTCGGCTTCGATCCTGACGAGCCCGGCATGGTGTTCGGGATGATCGGCCGGCTGGATCCGCAGAAGGGGTTCGATCTCGTGGCGGGGGCGGCGCCGGCGATGCTCGAGCGCGGCGGGCGGATCGTCGTACAGGGGAGCGGCCATCCGGACCTGGCCGAGCCGTTCCGTCGGCTCGCCGCGGCAAAGCCGGACCGGGTCGCACTCGTCGAGCGGTTCGATCGGGTCATGGCCCGGCGGATCTACGCCGGCGCCGACGCGTTCCTCATGCCCTCGCGGTTCGAGCCCTGCGGGCAGGGTCAGATGATCGCGCTGCGCTACGGGACGCCGCCCGTCGTCCACCGGACCGGCGGCCTGGCCGATACGGTCGTCGACGTGACGAGGGACGCGGCCGCCGGGACCGGGTTCGTGTTCGAGAAGCCGACCCCGGCGGCGCTGGCCGAGGCCTGCGACCGCGGCGATGACGATGCGCGCCGCCGGCGGCCGTCCGTGGGCCGACCTGCTGGATCGTGGCATGGCCGTCGACTTCGACTGGGTCACGGGCTCCGCGCCACGCTACGTCGAGGCGTACCGGCGCGCGGTCGCGATCCGCGCCGCGACGGTCCGCTGAGCGGAACGTCGCTCGCAGTCGGGGTCAGCTCGCGTCGAGCGCCTGGCGAAGCGCGGCGATCAGCGCTTCTGGGTGCGTCGGCTGCGGGGAGTGCGGGGCGCCCGGGATCGAGATGACGTGGTCGGCGCCGAAACGGTCCGCGAACGCGGCAGCCACCGCGTCGGGCGTGTGTCCGCCGGCCGCCGGATCGCCGCGGACGACCCAGACATCGAGCCCGGCCGCCGCCGGACCCGCTAGTGCCGACAGGCCGGAGTCCCAATCGCCGTTCTCGAAGAGGACCACCTGAGCCGCCTCGAGGTCGGCGCCGAGAGCCGCCTCGACGGCCGCGTCGAGGTCGCCCTCCGGCCAGCCCGGGTGTTCCGCGACGACGGCCGCGCGGGCCGCCTCGGCACTGGACGACGGAGCCGGATGCGCCGCCATCGCCTCGGCGACGATCTGCGAGAGCGGGAGCGACGGCGGGTCGAGCAGGACCAGCCGCGCCGGTCGGATGCCGGCAGCCGGCAGACCAACGGAGACCATGGCGCCCCAGCTGTGCGCGACGATCTGGAGATCGGCGTCGGCGAGCCCGGCCAGCCGGATGAACTCGGCTAAGTCCTCCGCGGTCTGCTGGAAGCTCGAGCGTCCGGTCCAGTGCCCGGTCCGACCGTGCCCAGGCAGGTCCACGGCGACGACCCGCCGGCCCTTCTCCGCGAGGGCCGGCCCGACGCGCCACCAGCCGGCCGCCGACGCAGTCACGCCGTGGACCAGGAGGAGCGGGCGATCGGCCGGGTCGCCCCACGCGATGGCCGAGAACGGGATGCCCGCGGCGACCACGGTGAGGCGGCTGCCGGCATCATCCATCGAGGGGCGACGCTATCACAGCCGTGGTCGCTAGAATCACAGGCGTCCCAGTCGTCCGCCGGAGGATCCGATGGCCAACCAGTTCGTGGTCCAGCTGAAGAACGAGCCCGGTGCGATGGCGAGCCTCGCGGAGGCGCTTGCGGCCCGCGGCATCGACCTGCGCGCCATCGGCGGCGGCAGCATGGGCGACTCCGGCCACGTGATCATGACGACGGCCGACGACGCTGCGACGAAGGCCGTCCTCGATGACGGCGGCTACACGTACATCGAGGGCGAGTCGATCCTGACCGAGGTCGACGACCGTCCGGGCGGCATGGCTCGCCTCTCGCGGGCCCTGGCCGATGCGGGCGTCAACATCTACGGGCACCTGTTCCTCGGGCGGTGGGGCGACCGTGCGATGTTCGCGTTCGTGGTCGACAAGCCCGACATCGCGCGCCCGATCCTCGAGCGCAAGGGCTGATCCGGGCACGGCCCCGGCGCCCCGCGCCGCGCAGCAGCGGCGCCCCACAGGCGCAACGTCGCGCTCAGCTCTCAGCCGACTGGTATCGGACTCCGGCGCAAATGTGCGTTCCGCTCATCCATGGGGCGACTGGTACGTAGGCGTGAACGTTCCGGCTCATGTCACTCAGCCGTGGGACGATTGACGCGGAGGCATTCGGCCACTCTGGTCGCCCGATCCGCGCGAGGCCTGCACATACCAGTCGTGTGAGGGATGAGTGCGAGGCACGACCCGCAGTACGCCCGGTACCAGTCGTGTGGGGAAGAGCGCGACGCGCGGGCCACATGGCGCGCAGGACCATCGAGTAACCACCTTCTGGTCCCATATCGGGTATGCTGGGCGCCTTCGTGCTCGATGGGCGCTCCGGTCGGCGCCCCGGTCTCAAACCGTCGATCCCGATCCACCAACGCCCTGACCGGGCCCCGCCAGCGTGCGGGAGGGCCCATTCGTCAGGAGCGTCTCCTCCATGTCCTTCGATGGTCTCGGGCTGTCGCCCGAGCTTCTCGGCACGGTCGCCAAACAGGGCTACACCGTGCCCACCCCCGTCCAGGCCGAAGCCATCCCGCTGGTCCTCGCCGGCCGCGACGTGATGGCGGGTGCCCAGACCGGGACCGGCAAGACCGCCGCCTTCGTGCTGCCGATGATGCAGCGCCTGCACGCCAGCGGGCGTGACGGGCAGCGCGGCGTCCGTGCCCTCATCCTCGCCCCGACCCGCGAGCTGGCCCTCCAGATCGCGGAGAGCGTGCGCACCTACGGCGCGGCTCGACCGATCCGCTCGGTGGCGATCTACGGCGGCGTCGGCTTCGACCCGCAGGTCCGCGCGCTTCGCGGCGGCGCGGAGATCGTCATCGCGACCCCCGGCCGCCTGCTCGACCACGTCGGTCAGCGGACGATCGACCTGTCCCGCGTCGAGATCCTCGTCCTCGACGAGGCCGACCGGATGCTCGACATGGGCTTCATCCGCGACATCCGCAAGGTCCTCGCGCTCCTGCCGGCCAAGCGCCAGAACCTCCTGTTCTCGGCCACCTTCTCCAACGACATCCGCCAGCTGGCGGCCGGCCTGCTCCACGATCCGGCCTCGGTCCAGGTCACGCCGCGGAACGCGCCGTCCGAGCTGGTCAGCCAGGTCGTCCACCCGGTCGACCGCGAGCGCAAGCGCGAGCTGCTCAGCCACCTCGTGAAGACCGGCGTCATCTACCAGGCGCTCGTGTTCACGCGGACCAAGCACGGCGCGAACCGCCTCGCGACGCAGCTGGAGCACGACGGGATCCGCGCCACGGCGATCCACGGCAACAAGAGCCAGCCCCAGCGCGTCCGCGCCCTCGCCGACTTCAAGGCGAACAAGTACGCGATCCTCGTCGCGACCGAGGTCGCCGCCCGCGGCCTCGACATCGACTCGCTGCCGCACGTCGTCAACTTCGAGCTGCCGATGGTCGCCGAGGACTACGTCCACCGGATCGGCCGCACCGGCCGCGCCGGCGTCGACGGCCAGGCCGTCTCGCTGGTCTGCGTCGACGAGATGCGATTGCTCCAGGACATCGAGCGCGTCCTCGGTCGCCCGATCCCGTCCGAGGTCATCCCGGGCTTCGAGCCCGACCCGCGGATCCGGCCCGAGCCGATCCTGCGCGGCGGTCTCGGTGGTGCCCGGCCAGGAGCCGGACCCCGCCAGCGCCCGATCGGGTCGCCACGCTACGCGGCCGCTCCCCGCTATGCCGCCGCACCCCGCCACGATGCCGTCGGGCGACCGGGCGGCGCCGCGCATCCGCACATCGGCGCCCGATCGCTCGGCCAGGGCCGTAGCGGCCCGCGTCCGGCCGGCGCACCCGGCCCGAACCGTGGGGGCGGTCACGCCTTCCCGGTGAACCACGGCGGTCAGGCGCCGGCGCGGCGTCTCGAGCAGGGTCGCCCGACCGGCGGTCGCCCCACCGGCCGGCCGGCCGGCGGCCGCCCGATCCAGCCCGGCCAGTCGCTCGGCAATCGACCGATCCAGGGCGGACGACCCGCGCAGGGCGGACCGGCCAAGCATGGCCAGCGTCCGGGGAACGGCCAGCGCCCCAATAACGGCCCGTGGCGGAACGACGGAGCGCGCCCGGGCAACGGCCCGTGGCGGATCGATGGCGCGCGCCCGAGCAACGGCCACCAAAACGACGGCCCGCGGCCGAACGGGCGCCCGAACGGCGCGCCCATGGCGCTGCCGGGTGAACGCCTGGCCCGCGTCGGCGGCGGTCGCACCGACCGCTAGGGCGCCCTGCCCGGCCCGATATCATCGGCGTGGCGCGAACGCCAGACGATGGAGGTGGCCGGTGGAGGATCTCAAGGACACGGTCGTAGCGATCACCGGCGCGAGCGCCGGGATCGGACGGGCGACAGCGCGTGAGCTCGCCGGCGCGGGCGCTCGCGTGGTGCTCGGCGCCCGCCGGCGCGAGCGGCTCGAGGCGATCGAGACCGAGTACCCCGGCCAGGCCGTGGCCGTCGAGATGGACGTCCGTTCCCCCGAGGACAGCCAGCGCCTCGTCCACGAGGCGGTCGAGCGCTTCGGCCGCCTCGACAGCATCGTCGTGAACGCCGGCATCGGGATGTACGGCGGCATCCTCGACAACAGCGACGAGGACCTCAAGAAGATGCTCGACACGAACATCGCTGGGACGGTCTGGCCGATCCGCGCGGCCGTCCCCGAGATGCTCAAGGCGGGCCGCGGCGACATCGTGATCGTGGCCTCGGTGGCGGGCTTCCGCGGCGGGGCGGACGAGGCGGTCTATGCCGCGACGAAGTTCGCCCAGGTGGGACTCGCCGGCTCGCTCGACCGCGAGCTCCGCGACAAGGGGATCCGGGTCACGACGATCGGCCCGGCCGGCACCTCGACGGAGTTCGCCATCGGTGCGGGTCGGACCGAGGACATGCCCGAGCTGCGCACCTACCTCAAGCCCGAGGACATCGCGTTCGCGATCCGGACCGTCCTCGAGCAGCCGCGCCGCCTGCGGACGCAGTACTGGACGATCTGGAGCATGGCCCAGGGCAGCTGAGCGCGGCCCCGGCCCTCATCCTCGGGCGACGGCCGGCTCCTGCGCAGGCACCATGAACGCGGCGAACGCAGCCGACGCGACCGCGGCGACCACCCCCAGCCAGATCGCGCCCGCCAGCGACGTCGTCACGAGCACACCGGCGATCGCCGCGCCGAGCGGGTAGCCGGCGAAGTTGAACGCCATCGAGACGGCGAACGCGCGCCCCATCCACGCCGGGTCCGTCCGACGCTGGCGGATCGTGAACAGCGCGATGTCGAGGCAGCCGTTGGCCAGCCCGAACCCGAACATCATCACCACGAGCAGCGCGAGCCCGGCCTCCGGGGCGATCGGGCCGAGGACGCCAGCGGCGGGCAGCAGCAGCGCGATCACCGGCGCTCCCACGATCATCGGGATGACGAGCATCGCCCATTCCCGACCGCGCGTGTCGATGCGCCCGAACACGAGCGCCGAGGCCATCCCCGACAGGCCCGACGCCGCGAAGACGAACCCCACGACGGCCTCGCCGTAGCCGAGGACCCGCAACACGATCACGGGGACGACGATCGTGATCATCCCCCAGCCGAGGTTCAGCACCGACATCGAGAAGCCGAGCCCGCGGATGGTCGGGTTCGCCCAGGCGTAGCGGACGCCGGCCCACGCGTCCGACAGGAGGCGCCCTTCCGACACGGACGCCGTCTCGGGCTCGCGCACGCCGGCGAGGGCGAGCGCCGCGAGGCCGAACGGCAGCGCGATCGCGATGAGCGCCGTCGGGGCGCCGAGGATCGCGACGAGGCTCGCGGCCAGCGGGGGACCGAGGATCGTGGCCACGACGTACCCATTCGAGTCGATCGCGTTGACCCGCTCCCAGAGCTGCGAGGGGACGATGATCGGGAAGATCGTCCGGAGGCCGACGATGCTCAGGATCGAGGTGAGCGAGGTGACGCCGACGATAACGATCAGGAGCGGCGCGGGCAGGAGGCCGGCCAGCGCCAGCCCGCCGATGAGCGCGAGGCTGATCAGCGCCACGACGTAGTCGAGGATCATCAGGCGGACCCGCCCGTGCCGGTCGAGCAGGGCGCCGGCGATCGGCGCGATCAGCAGGCCGGGCACCACGCTCACGAAGGTCACGATCCCGGCCAGCGTCGGCGAGTCGTAGACCGTGAGCGTGAACAGGACCAGCGCAACGCCAAGCATCGTCTGGGCGATCCGGGCCAGACCCATCGAGGCCACGACGCGGCCGAGCTGGGGCACCTCGAGGAGCGCGCGGTAGGACGGCTCAGGGAGTTCTTCGGGCATCCGGTGATGCTATCGGAGCGACGCCCAGACGGTCCGTTCCGGGATGGGACGGGCGCGTGCCGCGCCTCAGGAGCCGCCGACCTAGGGCTTGGCGATCGGCAGCAGGCGGCGCTCGAACGCGGTGGCGACGGCCGCGGCGCGGTCGTTGACGTCCAGCTTCGCGTAGATGTGGAGGAGATGCGTCTTGACCGTCGCCTCGGAGATGAACAGGCGGGCTGCCGCGCCGCGATTCGTCAGCCCCGTCGCGATGAGCGCCAGGACCTCGAGCTCGCGCTCGCTCAGAGCCTCCTGTGCAGGCTCGCGGAGCTGGCTCATCAACCGCGTCGCGACGGACGAGGCCAGGACCGATTCGCCGCGGGACGCCGCGCGGACCGCCCGGAACAGCTCGTCGCGCGGCGAGTCCTTGAGTAGGTACCCGGTCGCGCCGGCCTCGATCGCGGGGACGACGTCGCTGTCGGTGTCGTAGGTCGTCAGCACGAGGACGCGCGACGGGATGTCCTGCTTCGACGAGCTCGCGGATGGCCGCCGCGCCGTTGATGCCGGGCATCCGGAGGTCCATCAGGATCACGTCCGGGGTCAGTCGAACCGCCATCTCGATGGCCTCGGCGCCGTCTGACGCCTCGCCGACGACCTCGAACTCGGGATCGCCCGAGAACATGCCGCGCAAACCGTCGCGGACGACCGGGTGGTCGTCGACGATCAGGAGCCGGATCGGCGTCATGACCGGCCGGCCATCCCGGGCGCGACGATCGCCGGGACGCGCGCGGAGACCGCCGTCCCGCCGCCCGGCTCGGATTCGATGGCCAGCGTCCCGGCTACGCGGTTGACCCGCTGGCGCATCGCCGACAGGCCGAAGCCGCCGCCGCGTCCGTCGGCCGTCGCGGGCACGGCGAATCCCACGCCGTCGTCGCGAACGTCGAGCGTGACGACATCGCCCATGTAGGACAGGGTCAGCCAGGCGCGCGAGGCACTGGCGTGCTTGGCGACGTTGGCCAGCGCCTCCTGCGTGGTCCGCAGCAGGGCGACCTCGACCTCGGGGTGCAGCGGCTGGACGTCGCCCGTCGTGGCAACCTCGAGCGGGATGCCGTTGAGCTCCGACCACCGCCGGGCGACCTCGGCGAGCGCATCGGGCAGCCGGGCGGTCTCGAGACGCTCGGGGCGCGAGCCCTCGACCGACCGCCGCGCCTCGGACAGGCTGTCGCGAGCCAGCCCGATCGCGTTTCGGACGTGGCGTTGCCAGTCCTCGGGCCGCTCGCGGGCCTGCTCGGCCGCCTCCAGCTGGGTGACGACGCCGGTCAGTCCCTGGGCGATCGTGTCGTGGATCTCGGCGGCCATGCGCTGCCGCTCGTCGAGCATGCCGGCCTCGCGGGCCAGTGTGAGTAACTGGGCGTGGAGGCCGGCGTTCTCCTCGAGCGCGGTCTCGAGGCGCGCCACCGTGAGGCGCCGCTGTTCGCTCTGCTCCGCCAGACGCTCGCCCATGAGCCCCCCGGCCCCGATCGCGAGGGTCTGGATGGCGATGATCGCGAAGTAGATCGACCACCACTCAGGCGTCGTCGGCAGCCCGCCGACCACCGTGTTGACGATCACCGAGGTCGCGAACACGCCGCCGATGAGGAGCGGCCACGGTCGGAGCACCATCGCGTGGAAGAAGCCCGTGATCAGGAAGATGAAGAAGAGGTACTCGCGCAGGGCCAGCGCTGACGCGATCACCAGCATGCCGACGAAGTACGCGATCATCCGGGCGCGGTGCGCCTTCCGAGGCCGCGGAGCTCGCGTGTAGCCGAGGAACACCCAGAGCGCGGCGAGCCCGACCAGGCCGGCCGTCACGAGGCGTTCGCCCATGCCGTCGGTCGACCAGGCAAAGGCCATGACGGCCGACAAGCCCAGCGTGACGTACGGACACCAGTCGGTCAGCCGGTCGCTCCATCGCTCGTAGAGCGATGGAGCCTCGGGCGCCGAAGCCTGCACGGGTGACACGCTCACTCCCACTGGAACCGCTTGGCTGCCACCGCCCCGGCAACGATCGTGACGAGTGCCATGACCGCGAGCTGGGCCAGCTCGGGCGTCGTGCCCGACCACGCATCCAGCAGCGCCTGCACGCCTGGCGGCGTGTAGTCGCCGATGCGGATCAGGAACTCCGGCAGCAGCATCCGTGGGAGGTATACCCCACCCAGGAACATCACTGCAGCGAAGAGCGGCAGCCACAGTGCGGTCGCGAGGCCGGTCGTTGGCGCCACGGCCGCGACGAGCAGGCCCAGGGCGAACAGGGCCGACATGCCGAGCACGAAGGCGGCGGCGAAGCCGACCGGGTCCTGAGGCAGCGGGATCTGGAGCACGACGTTCCCGACGACGATGAGGATGACCACGCTGACCACGGCCACGCCCATGTTGACCACGAGCTGGGCGGTCAACAGGTAGTGCGGACTGGCCGGCGTCGTCGACAGGCGGCGCAGCACGCCCTGCTCGCGGTACTTCACGAGGCGGGCCGGCAGCGTGTTCACGCCCAGGATCGCCAGGGTCATGACGACCATCGACGGGGCGAAGATGTCGATCCACCGTCTCCCGCCGAGCGCGGGATCCGGCTCACCGCCGAAGAGGAGGCCGACGACGACGAGGACGAACGTCGGCAGCAGGATCGTGAGGAGCCACATCCCTGGCTCGCGAAGGAACAACTTGGCCTCGACGGCCATGAGCTTTGACAGCATCGGAGATCTCCAGTCGGCTAGCTTGCGAGCTTGCGGCCGGTCAGGGCGACGAAGGCGTCGTCGAGATCCGCCTGCTCGATCCGCAGCTCGTTGGCGACGATCTGGTGGCGGGCAAGGGCCGCCATGACCGCCTGCACGAGGTTGCCGGTGCCCGCCACCACGATGGTCGACCCCTCGCGAGTGACCGTCCGGACCCCGGGCAGCCCGGTCAGGAGTCCGTCATCGACGGGGGCGGACGGCCGGAAGCGGAGGCGTTGCTCGGCATCGACGCGCGACACGATCCCCGCGGGCGTGTCGAGGGCCACGACGCTGCCTGCGTCGATCAGCGCGATGCGGTCGGCCAGACGCTCCGCCTCCTCCATGAAGTGGGTCACGAGGATGACCGTGACGCCGCTCGCGCGGACGTCCTCGATGAGCTGCCATGTGTCGCGCCGCGCCTGCGGGTCGAGGCCGGTGGTGAGCTCGTCGAGGATCGCGATCTTCGGATTGCCGATCAGGGCGAGCGCGATCGACAGCCGTTGCTTCTCGCCGCCCGAGAGCTTGCCGAACTTGGCCTTGTGCTTCTCGGCGAGCCCGAGATCGTCGAGCAGCCGCTGACCGTCCCGGGGTTGCGCGTAGAACGAGGCGTACAGCTCGACAGCCTCGGCGACGCGGATGTGGTCCGGCATCTCGCTCTCCTGGAGCTGGACGCCGACGACGCGGTGGAGTTCGTCGCGATCGCGCTGCGGGTCGAGGCCGAGGACGCTGATCGCGCCCGAATCGGGTGTTCGCAGGCCGCTGATGGATTCGACCGTGGTGGTCTTGCCGGCACCGTTCGGGCCGAGGATGGCGAAGATCTCGCCCTCCTCGACCGTGAAGGAGACGTCGTCCACCGCCGTGCGATCGCCATAGCGCTTGACGAGGTTGGTGACTTCGATGACGTTCATGGACCGAGTGTCGTTCGGCCCTGTGCCGCCGTCATCGCCCAGACGGGCTGAACGCGGGCTCAACCCGGTTGATGGGGCATCAACCGATCGGTTGGTGGGACGACTCCACCGGGGCTGGACGGCACCCCGACGGCGCAAGCATGATGTCGCGGGATGCCGATGGTGACGACGGCGGCCGGCCAGGACGATCGAGCACTGCCTGGCCCGGGCCGGGACGTCGTCGGTCGCGCGCGGGAGGTCGCGGCCATCGAGGCATTCCTGGACGCCGGCGACCGGCTGCCGCGAGCCCTGGTCATCGAGGGCGAGGCAGGCATCGGCAAGACGACCCTGTGGCATCGGGCGACGGACGGGGCCCGTGCCCGGGGCTACGTCGTGGTCGAGGCGCGGCCGGTCGGCGCCGAGGCGCAGCTCGCGTTCGCCGGCCTCGGTGACCTCCTCGCGGACGCCTTCGCGGCCGTCGGGACGCGACTGCCGGAGCCGCAGCAGCACGCCCTGGGCGTCGCGCTGCTCCTCGACCAGCCGGGCGAGTCGGCCCACGACCCGCGAACGGTCGGGGTCGCCGTCCTTTCGACGCTTCGACTGCTGGCAGACGCGCGGCCGGTGCTCCTTGCGATCGACGACGAGCAGTGGCTCGACCCGACCTCGGCCGCGACGCTCGGCTTCGCCCTGCGACGGCTCCGGTCCGAGCCCGTGGCGGTCCTGCTGGCGCGTCGACCGGGGGATGAGGGCAGCGTCGCCCGGCTCAGGCTGGAGGGGCGCATCCCGGTCGAACAGGTGGACGTGGGTCCGGTGTCGATCGGCGCGCTCCACGCGATCGTCGCCGAGCGCTTCGCCACCGTCCTGACGCGGCCGCGGCTGCGGCGCCTCCACGAGCTGTCCCGCGGCAACCCGTACCTGGCGATCGAGCTCGCTCGAGCGGCGCAGACCGGGCAGCTCCTGCTGGACTCGGCGGAACCCGTCTCGGTCGATCTCGGCCGGCTGCTCGGAGCCCGGCTCGACGCGCTCCCTGGGGCCACCCGGACCGCCCTCCTGGCGGCCGCCGCCGCGTCGCACCCCACGGTCGAGCTGCTGGACCTGGTCACGGGCCGCGACGTGCGGCCGCTGCTGGCGCCTGCCGTCGATGCCGGCGTCATCGAGCCGGTCGGGACCGAGGTCCGATTCACCCACCCGCTGCTCGCCTCCGCCGCGTTCGGAGCCGTCACCGCGGAGGAGCGTCGGCAGATGCACGCGACGCTGGCGCGCGCGGTGGAGGACCGCGAGGAGCGGGCACGCCACGCGGCCCTGGCGGCTATAGAGCCGGACGAGTCCGTCGCCCTCGAGGTCGAGCGGGCGGCAGAGGCGACGTTCCGGCGCGGTGCCCCGGTGGCCGCGGCGGAGCTTGCCGACCAGGCCGTGCGGCTCACGCGCCCGGACGAGCCGGACGGCCGACGACGGCGGGCCGCCGCCCGCGCCGAGTACCTCTTCGGCGCGGGTGACACCTCCGCGGCGGGGCAGCTCCTCGACAGCGTGATCGAGGCGACGCCGCGGGGCCGGACCCGTGCGGCACTCCTGGCCCTCCAGGCCCGGATCCGCCACTTCGGCAACGACATCGCGAGCGGCGTCGACGCCAACCGGCGGGCGCTCGCCGAGGCCGGCCGGGACGACGGTCTGCGGGCGGGGATCCATGAGGGCCTCGCCTGGGGGCTGTTCCTGATGCGCGCCGATCTGCGCGCCGCGGAGCGCCATGCGCGGTCAGCCGTCCTCTCCGCGACGCGCGCCGGCGACGACGTCGCGCTGGCCGAGAGCCTGGCCGCCCTCGCGATCACGTCCCTGGCCATCGGTCGCCCGGCGTCGGAGGCGATGGACGCGGCGATGGCGCTCGAACCCGCCCTCGTTGACCTGCGCGTCCTGCGTCATCCGAGCTACGCCCGCGGCTACGTGCTCGCGTGCACGGACCGCCTCGACGAGGCCGCAACGGTCTTCGCGGACCTGCTCACCCGGGCCGAGGAGCACGGCGACGAGAGCGCCGTGCCGCCGATCCTGGTCCAGCTCTCCCTGGTCGAGATCCTGTCCGGCGACTGGACCGCCGCCGATGAGCACGCACGCACCGGCCACGCACTGGCGCTCCAGACTGGGCAGCGACCATCCGCGGCGGCACTGCTCGGGCGATCGGCACTGCTGGCGGCCCTGCGTGGCCGGCTCGACGAGGCGGAGGGGCTCGGCGAGCAGGCGCTGAGCGGCGGCGCCGGCGGTTCGGCCGATCTCGACACCGCGCTGGCCCGCGCGCCGCTCGGCGGCGGGGAGATCGCGGCCTGGGCACTGGGTGCGGCTGCGCTGGCCGCGGGCCGTCACGAGCGCGCGATCCGGTGCCTCCAGCCCCTCGCCGACACGTTGCTCGGGGCCGGGATGCGCGACCCGGGCGAGCTGCGCTTCCTGCCCGATGCGGTCGAGGCGCTGGTCGGCCTCGAGCGGCTCGACGTGGCCGATGCCCTCGTGGGCCGGATGGAGGCGATGGCGCGCGCATCGACGCGGCCGACGGCAGTCGGCATCGCCGCCCGCTGTCGGGCCATCGTCGCGGCACGCCGCGGCGACCTCGACGCGGCGCTGGAGGCGGCCGGTCGCGCGGTCGGCCTCCTCGACGGCGGTCCGCTCCCGCTCGAGGTCGCGCGGGCGAGGCTCGTCCTGGGCGAGATCCAGCGCCGCACCCGCCGGCTCCGTGAGGCACGCGTGACGCTCGTCGCGGCGATCGACGGCTTCGACCGCCTCGGCGCCGTGGGCTGGGCGGAGCGTGCCCGCGCCGAGGCCGCGCGCGTCGGTGGCCGCGCCGCGTCGACCGGGGACCTCACCCCGACCGAGCACCGAGTCGCCGAGCTGGTGGCCGAGGGCCTGGCCAACAAGGAGGTCGCGCACGCGCTCGCCATCGGCCAGAAGACCGTCGAGCTGCACCTGTCGCACGTGTACGCCAAGCTCGGGGTCGGTTCGCGCACCGAGCTCGTCCGCCGGTGGAGCGCGGGTCCATCGGCCGCCGACGGGGGCAAACCCTAGGGTTCTCTCGAATGGTGCCGGCGGCCGGCGCGCCATAGCGTGCCGTCCGATGTCAACGCCACGAACCTTTCTCGTCGAAGCCTACGTGCCGGCTCGATCCGACTTCGGGCCGGTCCTCGAGCAGGCTCGTCGGGTCGCCGCGCCGCAGGGTCCTGGGGACCCGATCCGGCACGTGCGCTCGATCCTGCTCTCGGACGACGAGACGTGCTTCCACCTGTACGAGGCGGCGTCGATCGACGCGCTGTCGAGCGCGATCACGGCGACCGACATCCGCGCCCACCGGATCGTCGAGGTGACTACGTGAGAACCACATACCTGGCCGCGGGGCTCGTCGCCATCCTCGTCGCGACCGGCTGCGGCAGCCAGGTCCAGTCGCCCCGCCCAGTCGACCCGTCGCGCCCCGGCGACGCAACGGCCCCGGCGGTCCCAAGCGGAGCCGCCGGGAGCCCGGGCGTCGGACCGGCGCCCAGCGACGGCACGGCGGGCGATCCGGGCGTGCCCGCTGACATCGCCGCGGACGTCGACTCCCTGTTCGGGTCGACGACGTTCGAGGCGGCCGTCGCCGCGACACGCACGATCCTCGAGAAGTCGGGCGTCGTCATCACCGAGGACCCAACGACCGCGACGGCCTCCGCGGCCGGACTCTATTTGTCGGACCTCGAGCTCCGCCACATCGCGGACGAGGCTCGCGACGCCGCGAAGGTGGGGCGCCTCTCGTTCGCCGATTTCGCCTCGACCTTCGGCGGCGCCGCCATGCTTCCGCCGAACGACAGCCTCCTCGCGGGATTCGCTGCACTCGACTTCAGCGTGCCGGCGAGCAGGCCCGCCCCGGACCCCAACGCCACGCCGGCTCCGATCCGGACTCCGGCCCCGGGCGAGACGCCTCCGCCACGGACGGGAGCGAACGCAGACCTCTCGACGATGCCGGGCCATATGGCGACGTTCCTCACAGGCTGGGTCACGCTCGCGGCGACGCAACGCGCCGTCTCCTCGGAGCCCGAGCTCCAGGCCCTCACGGCCCCGCCGCTCTATCTCCAGGCTCTCGCCGCGCGTCAGCTGGAGCCGGTGGACCTCCGGGCGCCGTTCAACCCGAACGACCTTCGCCTGGGCGCACTCCAGCTCACGCTCCTGGTCGCGGGCATGCGCGCGACGCTCAGCTACGCGCAGGCCGATCCCGCCATCGCAGGGCGATCGCCGGACATCGTTCTCGCGTCGGCCCGCCAGCCCATCGGTGTGACGGAAGCGGCGAGCCAGGCGACGTTCTCCGATTGCGACCAGCTCAAGCGCCTGCTCGACGCCCAGGTGCCCCTCGGAACGATCCTCGGCCTCGAGTCCAAGGGCTTCATCAAGGACATGGTCAAGGGCTTCATCAACGGTCTCTTTGGAGCCGGCACGGCCGTGGCCCAGTTCGTCAGCCCTGCCTTCACTGCGCTGGGCCTGCTGTTCAAGGTGGCGGCGCTCGTGCTCCTTTACGAACACGCGCGGGCGGAACTCACGCTCCTGCCCGCCTTCATGCACAAGCCCGATCGGCAGGCTGGCTTCGCGACCGCGACCGTCAAAGCGGGGATCCCGGACGCTGAGTGGGAGCGTGCGAAGCAGGAACGCGCGAATGACTTCTGGATGACCGCCCTTCGAACCTGCGCGCGGCTTCTAGGCATTCCGGTGACCAGCGACACGATCGACATCGGCGAGAGCATCGCGCATTGGGTGGTGCAGTGGGAGATCACGGAGGGCCTTGGCACGCACGCGCTCGTCGAGCGCGGTGAGCTGTCGGGTCAGGGTCGGGTCAGCAGCCGCCGCGAGCGTCCGCTGTCGCGCGTCGATGACCACTCGGGCAATGACATCCTCACGATCTCCATGCTGCCCGAGCAGCTGACCGACCACCCGGGTATCGAATACACCGACCCCGTCACGGTGTGCGCCCGCATCGTCCCGCGCCACCCGCCTGGCGGGTTCAAGACGCTCCTGAGCGCCGGCTTCGCCGGTCAGTCCCTGGCCTCGGGCGGCACCCTCGCCGTGTCATCGCTCGCGGGGCTCCTGGGCGAGCTGTTGACCTCGTTCTACCGCGAGGTGTCCACGATCGACGCCTGCGAGTCGATGAGCGTCTCGTACCACGTCCCCGGGCCGACGGAGTGGCGCGGTCGGATCACGGTCGAGTACGTCTCCCGGATCGAGGAGACCTCGTCGTCGGTCGAGACCGAAGGATGGGGATCGGGTCCGTACGGCGAGCCGGCGATGGGTCTCTCGAACAAGAAGCGGAGCACCCAGGTCACCGAGACATTCATGGTCGGCGGCACGGAGGAGCCGGGCGAAGCGAAGGGGTACGTCTCGATCGCAGGCCGCTCGGCGACCCAGGGCTTCCTCAACGTCTTCGACTACCAGTGGTCGGAGGGCTACACCTCCGCGTGCCACTACCAGCGTGAGTACATCGAGGACGGCGGCGGCGCCTGGAACCTTTCGTCGGAAGCCAGAGGGTCGATCCTCCTCTACGGCGACGGCAAGTACGAGATCAGCGTCAACGGCGCGTTCCGGCCGGACGAGATCCTGCTCCCGTCGACCCAGACCGAGGAGATCGTCAACCTCGGCAGCGACCGCTGCACGCCGCATCCCCAGAGCACGGAGCTGCCGCTCTTCGTCTCCGAGCCCACGGCTCGCGGCGACCGGATCACCGGCCAGCTCGACCCGACGAATCCGGGTACGCGACTGGCTGGCTCGCAGACGACCGTGTGGGATGAGCACAGCTACAGCGTCATCACCTGGGACCTGCACCACGAAGGACCCATCCGCCTGCCGCAGTTCTAGCAAGGGGAGAACACCGATGAACGCTTTCGTCCCGCGGCACGGCCGCCGCCGACCGTCCATGCACCGTGCGAGCGTCACCGTGCTGGCCATCCTCGTCGCGGCCTGTGGTGGCTCGGCCACGCCAGCGGGCTCCTCGCTGCCCGCATCCGGGGCGCCCGCAACGTCCCCCGCAGCGGGCCAGGCAACGGTCGCGCCGTCGGTCGAGGGGTCGGCTGCGGCGCCCCCCAGCGAGGCCGCGGCCACCACCGGCCCGACGCCGGCCGTCGTGTCGGGCGACATCGGAAGCGTGATCCCGACGGAGATCGCCGGCCACCCGATGCGGATCGAGGTGTACACGTCGGCCGGCGACAACTTCCTGTTCATGTGGCAGAGCCAGGAAGTCGCCATCCAGCTCCTCGAGAGCCTCGGCAAGACGAAGGAGGACGTCACTGCGGCGCAGGGCACCGCCAGCGGCATCGAGTACCCGGAGACGCTGTTCGTCTATGCGTACCGGGTGGCCGGTGCGGACGGGCAGGCGTTCCGGGACGGGATGGTCGAGCGGTACCTCGCCCTGTTCGACGGCTGGGACGCCCCGACGAAGACCATGGCTGGCAAGACCGTGGCCGTCATGGGCCCCAAGGGCAACGAGGAGTCGGCCGGCCAGGCGTTCTACGCGGTCGGCGATATCGTGTTCCACATCACCTCCAACCACCCGGAGTGGATCGAGGCGGCGGTGGCGGCTCTGCCCTGACGGTCCGGATCGCTGTCCCGTCGGCGTCAGGGGCTTGCTCCGGTCCAGTGCCCAGACGAGTATTCAGGCATCTGACAGGGAGACCGCGCTGGAATTCCGGGTGCTTGGATCGGTGGAAGCGCTCCGTGGCGATGAGACCGTCGCGCTGGGCGGGCGTCGACAACGCGCGTTGTTGGCGCTCCTGCTCGTCGAGGCAGGCCGGCCCCTCTCGGCGGACTCCCTGGTCGAGGAGCTCTGGCACGGGCAGCCGCCCGCGGGCGCCTCGATCACGTTGCCCTCCTACGTCTCCAGGCTGCGGGCGGCGCTCGGCCCGGAGATCGCGATCCAGAACACGGCCTCGGGCTACATCCTCGAGGTCTCGCCCGATCAGGTCGACGCGATCCGGTTCGAACGGCTCGTGCGCGAGGGAGTCGAGGCGCTGGCACGTGGTGCGGCCCGACGAGCCGCCGAACGGTTGCGGGCCGGGCTGGCGCTCTGGCACGGTGCACCGTTCGGCGATGTCGGTGACGACGGCGCGTTACGCCTCGAGGCGGACCGGCTCGAGGAACTCCACATCGTCGCCCTCGAGGAACGGATCGAGGCCGACCTCGCGCTCGGCGTCAGCGTTTCCCTCGTCCCTGAGCTCGAGGCGCTCGTTCGCGAGCACCCATACCGGGAGCGGTTCTGGGGCCAGTTGATGCTCGCGCTCTACCGCGCTCAACGCCAAGCGGATGCGCTCGCGACCTACCGCCGCCTGCGCGGCATCCTGGACGACGAGCTTGGCCTCGAGCCGAGCCCCGAGCTCCAGGCCCTCGAGCAGGCCATCCTCCTCCACGAGGTCGCCGTCGTCCTGCCGGCCGACGAGCGCCACAACCTGCCGGTGGCGGTGACGAGCTTCATCGGCCGTGAGATCCAGCTGGCCGAGATCGACCGCCACCTCGGCGATGCGCGTCTGGTGACGTTGACCGGCATCGGCGGCGTCGGCAAGACCCGTCTGGCCCTGGAGGCTGCAACCCGGGCGCTCCCGGACTTTTCGGACGGCGTCTGCTTCGTCGATCTGTCCGGCTTGACGGAGACGCGCCTCGTCGGGCGCCACGTCCTGCTCGCCCTGGAGGTCCGCGAGGACGACCCGTCGAAGGTCGCCGACCTCCTCCATGCCCGACTGCGCGACGCGAGTCTCCTGCTCGTCCTCGACAACTGTGAGCATCTTCGTGAGGCGTGCGCTGAACTCGCCCAGGCGTTGCTCAGCTCGAGCGTGGGGTTGCGCATCCTCGCGACCAGCCGAGAGGTCCTCGGCGCGCCCGGGGAGATCGACTACCCGGTCGCGTCGCTGATGCTTCCCTCGTCCGGTGCCGATCCCGAGGCGCTGCGGACGTCGGAGGCGGTCCGGCTCTTCCTGGCGAGGGCGAGGGCCGCTCGGCCGCGCCTTCCCGACGACGACCGGTCCGCCGCGACCGCGGCCCGGATCTGCTCCGAGCTCGATGGGCTGCCGCTCGCGATCGAGCTTGCGGCCGCCCGTGCGAAAGCGTTGTCGCTCGAGGACATCGCGGGTCGGCTCTCGGACCGCTTCCGCTTCCTCGTCTCCTCGCGCCGGCTGTCCTCGGCTCGTCACCGCACGCTCAGGGAGGCCATGGATTGGAGCTACGAGCTTCTCTCGCCGGACGAGCAGATGCTGCTCACCCGCCTGGCCGTCTTCGCCGGCGATTTCACGCTGGACGCCGTCGCGACGGTCTGCCTCGACGGCGACGGCGATCGCGCCTATGCGCTGGTCGAGCGCCTCGTCGGGACGTCGCTCGTGACCGCCGACGAGCAGCGCGGCGAGATGCGGTACCGCCTGCTGGAGACGGTCCGGCAGTACGCGGCCGGGCGGCTCGACGGGGAGACCGCCGAGCAGACCCGGCGAGCACATGCACAGTACTTCCTGGCAGTCGCGGAGGGCGCCGATCTGACGGCGGTCCCGCGCCGGGCGCAGCAGCGCCTCGATGTGGCGATCGCAGCCCAGGACAACCTGCGCAGCGCGCTCGCGTGGTCCGTGGACAGTGGCTCGGTCGCATTCGGCCTCGAGCTTGCGACGTCGCTCGAACGGTTCTGGGTCACCCGCGATGCGCGCGAGGGGATGCGCTGGTTCGCCGCGCTTTTGGATCTGCCCGGGGCCGTCGAGGTCGCACCGATCGTGCGCGCGAACGCCCTGCGAGCATACGGTGGCGCGGCCGAGGTGGCCGGGCTGCACGATGTCGCCGAAGCGCTGTGGCAGCAGAGCCTCGACCTCTTCGAGCAGCTTGGCGACGAGCACGGTCAGGCTGTGCTCCTCCATCGACTGGGGATCAGTGCGATGCGGCGGGGCGACCTCGACCGAGCGCGCGAACTGGTCGAACGCAGCCACGGGACCCACGAGCAGAACGATGACGCGTGGGGCCAGGCGCAGACGGTGGGGACCTTGGGGGCGATCGCTCGCGACGCCGGAGACGCGCAGGGCGCAGTCGCGTTCATGGAGGCGAGCGCGGGCCTCGCCCATGACGCCGGCTTCCCCTGGTGGGAGAGCGGCATGCTCGCCGAGCTCGCGAACCTCTCCCTGGACGCAGGCCGCATCGACGAAGGGGAGCGCCGCGCACGCGCGTCGCTCGCCCTTGCCGAACAGATGGGCGATCGTCCCGGACGCGTGTTCGGCATAGGCCTGCTGGCCCGTGTCGCGGCGGTGCAGGGGCAGCACGAACGCGCCACCCGCCTATGGGCCGCGGTCGAGCACGAGGATGCTGGCGCCCCGCTGGGCGGCTGGCGCCATCACCGCGACGCCTATGAGGTCCTCATGCGGGTGCACCTCTTGCCAGAGGCTGGGACGACGGACGATCGGCCTCGCCTGACGCTCGACGAAGCGGCGTCCCTGGCCCTCGAGCCGTCGACGGCGCGTGCCGGCGATCCCGTGCGACCCGCGTAGGGGCGGCGCCGGGAGCGCTGTGGGCCGACTGCAAGGAGATTGCAAACACCGAAAACCACGATCGAGGCGAGTGGATGGGTCAGCCGCGATGGCGCCCACCACGGACGGATCGGAACCGTTCGGCCCCGCTCGACCGATGTCGGCGATGGATCCCTGATGGCTCGGACCCGCCCGCCAGACATGGGTGGCCCCGATGAGATACCTGCCGTCGCAGAACGCCGATCCCGGCGGCGCCACGACCCTCACGGCCGATCCGTCGCTCGATCCCGGCGAGCGCCTGACGATGCCGGACGGTTCCTCGGCGCCGGTCGTGATGATCGAGGAGTATTCGGGGATCGCTCCGGTCCGAGTGAGCGGGCGAGCGGATCGATGGCTCGCGCTGGCGATCGCGGTGGGGGTCGCGGTCATCGGCTTGGGCATCACCGGCCGGATCGGAACGTCGCCAAGTCGCGCCGACGCGTCTATCGGCTCGGCCGCTGCGCCATCGATCGGCCATGTGTCGACGCCGATGCCGGCGGCGATCGTCGCGGCCGCGACCCCGTCACCAACGGCAGCGGCCCCGTCTGCCGACACATTTGTGGCGGTCTTCGAGGTGTCGAGCATCACCAGAGCGGGCTCGACCGCGGTCAGGCTTCAGCGCTCGATCGTGTCGGCGGGATCCGAAGACGTGACAGTGATGGTCGACGGCCACGCACCGTTCAACGTTGCGACCGTGACGATCGACGTCCGAACGACTTCAGGATCGCTTCTCGCATCGACCGTCGTGCCCACGATGGGCGATGAGCGGCCTGGGATCGATGGCCTCCCCCGGGTGGGATACCGCACCATCGCCTGGCACATCGACGTCCCCGGGCCGATCCCAGCCGATGGCTGGCTGGTCGAGATGGCCTGGCGCGACGGCTCCGCAGCCTCGCTGGGGTCGGTCACCCAACGGATCCCGGCGACCCTCGCCGAGCGGTCAGGCCGCCCCGCCGACTGATCGCGGGCCGAGCCCCGCGGCCCTGGCTATGATCGTCGGGTGAGCCCATCAGTCGACATCAGCGCGCTGCCGAAATGGGGTTTCGCCGATCCCGGACCGCTGCGTGACGAGCTGACAGCCCTGGCCTTGGCCGGGACGAAGACGACAACGGCCAGCCTCTTCGTCGAGTTCGCGCTCGACGGCGAATCCGTCCCTGTGGCGGGCCAGGTCGACGTGTTGGTCGACTCGGATGGGCGTCCCATCGCGCTCGTCGAGAACATCAGCGTGCGAACGGTGCGATTGGCTGACGTCGACGACCAGCACGCGATCGACGAGGGCGAGGGGTATGCCGATGCGGCAGCCTTCAGAGTCGACCACGAGGCCTATTGGAATGGCTACATCGATCGGATCCGCGAAGGGCTCGGCGACCCAGGCTTCGCGTTGACCGATGAGACTCTGGTCGTCCTCGAGCGATTCCGGATCCTCGAGCGTCTCGAGCCCTGACGATGGTCTAGGCGCGCTGCCGGGCGATCGTCAACCCGACGATCCGGGAGATGACCAGGGCGACGTACATCAGTCCCGCGACCTGCTCGATCATCACCCACGAGCGGGCATGGGGCAGGACCGGCGTGATGTCGGACAGGCCGACGCTGGACAGGTTCGTGAACGACAGGAAGAGCATCTGGAACCACGTGCGCTGGGCTTCCGGGTCGATGGCGGCGGTGAACGAGCCGGGCCAGATGACCTGGACGGCCATGAACGTGTACGCGAAGGCCCAGGCAACGACCGTGAACGTCGCCGCCGTGGCCCAGAGCTCGTCGGTCGTCACGAAGCGATCGAGGAACATGTAGCGGAGCAGGGCGACAGTCGTATAGAAGTAGAAGGCCGCGTGCAGGACCGACGACCACAGGATGACCTGGGCGTTGAGCGGGTCCACGACCTCGAGGATGGTCAGGATCACGATGGGCACGCCGAGAACCACGGACACCCACACCAACGCCGGGGTGGCCTGCACGGCCCGGACGGCCAGGAACAGGACCACCAGGGCGAACGACGAGAGCGCCGCCCGGCCGATGGCCGACTCGTCCATGAACGGGTAGAGCAGCACGCCGATGAGCTGGACGGCGAGCAGCACAGCCGAGGGTCGCCGCCAGAGCCCAGAAAGCCAGCCGGTCATCGCGGCCAAGTCTACGGGCGGCGTAGGCCCCGGCACACTACCGAGAGAAGGCCTCGAACGGGTTGCTCTGGGTCAGACGGGTGATCACGGCCTCGTCGACGGTCTTCCGCAGCGCGGGCAGGAATCGCTCGCTCAGATAGGTGTAGGGCCTGGGGGTGCCGCCGCCAGGCTGCGCCGGATCGTATGCACCTCGGTCCTGGCTCAACAGGAGGCGACCACCGAGGTCAGCGTCGAGCGCGCGCTCGATCCGCTCCACGAAGAACGCGTCGTCGAGGTCGTCGCTGCCGATCGCGTCGTACTCGATCCAGCTGCCGCGCCGAGCGATCTCCAGATGCAGGTCGACGTCCGGTTCGGCCTGGGTGTGGATCCAGATGAAGCGATCGGGGGTGACACCTGCTGATTCGAGGATGTCGAGCTGCTCCCGCACGACCCGGCCTCGGATCGTGTGGCTGCCGATGACGCTGCCGGTCGCCTTCGCGGCCCTGGCCGCCGCACGCAGGATCTTCGTCTCGCACGCGGTCATGCCGTCGTCGCCGGCACTGAGCTTGATCCAGCCGGCCTGCACGCCCGTGCCGGCGATCTCGTCGCTGAGCTCGCGGACCATCCATTCGTGCAGCTCGTCTTCGCTGGCGTCGTGGCCCCACGGGGGCACCCACGGCTCGCGGTAGATCCCGGTCGGGACGATGAGCGGGAAGCCCGCTGCCTCAGATACGGCTCGGTCGATGTCGGCACGGCGTCCGACGCCGAGCGCGCTCGCCTCGACGATCGCGCTGACACCCGCAGATCGAGCCCGTGCGAGCTCCGGCGCCATGAGCGCGACCACGTCAGCGGGTTCCGCCTCCGCGTAGCTTGGCTGGTCCCACGTCCGAAGGTCGACGAAGACGTGTTCATGGGGCAGGACCATGCCAAGCTCATCGGCGCCCTTCGGTCCGAGCGTCGTCATGATCTGGGCCATCAGGCGGGTCTCTCGCGGCGAACGGCCTTGGGGTCCTTGCCGAGGTCGAGGCCCTTGTACGCAGCCTGACGGACGAGGCCGTCGCCGGTCCAGCCCGCGAACTCTGCGCGGATGACGAGTTCCGGCCGAAGCCACAGGGCGTTGCGGGCGACCGGGCGCGGGGGCGGCGTGGCGAAGGGTGACTCGTCCGCGGCCAGGGACTCCATCGCGGCGAGCAGTTCGTTGCGGACGTCGGTGGTGAAGCCGGCACCGATCTTGCCGGCATACCGGAGCTCGCCATCCTCGTAGACGCCGACCAGCAGGGCGCCGAGATCGACCGCCTTGCCCGTGCCGCGCGCCCAGCCGCCAACGACGAGCTCCTGCTCGGGACGGATCTTGATCTTCTGCCAGGCCATCGAGCGCTTTCCCGGCAGGTACGTCGAGCGGCGGTCTTTGGCCATGATCCCTTCGAGCCCGCGCGATCGAGCCGCCTCGAAGAAGACAGTCCCGTCGCCGGCGATGTCCTCACTGAGTCGGACCCGAGGGTCGGCGCGCAGGACGTCGCCGAGGAGCCGGCGTCGCTCCTCGAGCGGTTCGTCGAGGAGCGAGCGACCGTCGAGGAACAGCAGGTCGAACACCTCGTACAGGAACGGGGTCGCGGTCGCACCCGTGCCCCGCCCCTTGATCCTGGCCTGGAGGAGCGCGAAGTCCGGCTCGCCCCGGTCGTCGAGCGCGATCACCTCGCCATCGACGATGGCCTGCCGCGCGGCGATCCACGTGGGGGGCTCGAGGAACGGCCCGAAGTATCGGCCGGCGTCCTGCTGGCCGCGGGTCCACAACCGGACGACGTCGCCCTCGACGACGGCCTCGACGCGGAAGCCGTCCCACTTGATCTCGAATGACCACTCGGGGTCGTCGAACGCCGCGGCAACGAGCGTCGCGAGCATGGGCGGGACGAACGCCGGCATCGGGTCCGTTCGCGTGCGGCGCTTCGGCGCAGACGGGTCCCGCTTAGGCACGTGCGTGGCGATCGTCAGCCCTGCCGGTCCGGTCAGGCTCCGGTCAGGCCCGCCTGCCCTACACGGATCGGCGCGTCGGCGCAGGTGCAGTCGTTCACGGCCGCCTGGTCAGGACGGCTGTGCAGCCACATCGCCACGACCATCGGGACGAACACGGCCAGGTTGTAGAGCAGGTGCAGCTCGGGACGGGGGACGAACTGCTGGACGATGCTCGTCGGCACCGGGGATCCGAACAGGTTCTGACCCATGATCGCCTGGAGCTGCAGGAGCGAGTGCTCGAACAGGTGCCAGCCCTGGATGGCCAGGGATGCCGTCCACCATGCCTTGGCCGTCCCCCGGAACCCGGGTCGCAGCAGGACCAGGCCGATGAACATCAGCACGGCGTACGTGAAGTGCATCACCTCGGACTTGACGAGCCAGGGGAACACGTACCCGAGCGCACCCAGGGCCTCCGGGCGCGGCATCCCGAGGATCCAGATCTGGGCGGCCTGGAAGAGGTGCTCGACCCAGTGGATGATCACGATGACGAGATAGACCCACAGGGCTCGCTCATGCCAGGGCCCGTTGAGCCTCTCGATGAAGCCCTGCTTGCCTGCTGTCGTCGTCTGTGCCAACGCCGTTCTCCTCACTTCGGGGGCCCGCTCAGCTCGCCCTAACTGCCGGTCGTCGCCATGCTCGGGCGGTCCTTCCTGCCGCCCACCATGCGGCACCGGCCGTCAGGAAGATGGAGGCGTAGATCAGCTCCTGCATGGGGAGCATCGAGGTCGGTGGCGGGGGGACGACCACCGGATCGAGCGCCCACGCCTGGCTGCCGTCGGCGACCGTGACCGCCACCACGTCCCCTTCGGCGACGCCTTCGGTGGTCTCGAGCCCGTTCGAGGTCGTGGTGGATAGCCGTGTCTCCATCGGCTTCGAGTTCACCGAGACGACGACGTCGGCCGCCGGGGGGGCGGACGCTGCGCCGTCGAACATCACGATCAGGTGCGGCGTCATCGCGGCGCCCGCGTCGGGGTAGACCTGCCACAACGAGATGGTGTGCGGACCTGCCCTCAGGTCACGGGCCAGCGGCCGTGCGTCGTGGTCGCCGTGGGCCAGGACAGGCGTGGCCATCAGGAGGACTGACGCGGCCGCGGCGAGCGCTCCCAGGATCAGTCTCCGTCCCATCGTTCGGGAAGGTAATCGGGCGGCGGCCGCATGACAACCCGTCGATCCCGAGGTCAGACGATTCCGGAGTCCGCGGGGCGGCCTGCCAGATGGGTTGACGAGACTGCTACCGTACTGTAACCGGTCACATGTAACCGGTTCCAAAGCGGAGCGAGGCCCGATGCCAAAGAAGGCAGTGACGATCCGCGACGTCGCGCGACAGGCCGGAGTGAGCGTCGCAACGGCCTCCCGTGCCCTCAATGGGAACGTCCTGGTCAAGGCCCAGACCCGCGACCGGATCCTGGCCGTGATGGACGAGCTTGGCTTCATGCCGAGTCCTGCCGCCAGGCGCCTGAGCCTCGGAAGGACCCTGACCGTTGGCGTAGTGGTGTCGTTCCTGACCCGCCCCCAGGCGGCCGAACGGCTGCGTGGTGTCGATGCCGTTCTGGGTGACAGCGAATTCGACCTTGTCATCTACAACGTCGAGTCGGTCCAGAAGCGCGATCACTACCTCGGCTCGCTCGCCGGGTCGCACCGCACCGACGGCCTGATCGTGATGTCGTTGCCACCGCTGGCCGACGCTGCATCGGCGCTCAGTCGATCGCCCGTCCCGGTCGTATTCATCGACGTCCACAACCCGTCTGTGTCCTCCATGCCGCGCGTCATCGGCGACGACCTCGTTGGCGGAGCCGTGGCCGCGCGCCATCTCCTGGAGCTCGGGCACAGGGCGATCGCCTTTATCGGCGACGCCGTCGCCGATCCGTTCGGGTTCACCTCGAGCCGTGACCGCGAGCGCGGCCTGACCGACGAGCTCGCCAAGGCGGGTATCAGCATCCCTCCGGCGTGGACCGGGCACGGTGCACACGGCCGGTACGAGGCCCGCGATCTCGCCTATCGGATGCTGACCAGCGAGCAGCGTCCGACAGCGATCTTCACCGCCAGCGATACGCAGGCACTCGGCGTGATCGCGGCCGCGCGCGAGCTTGGCCTCCACGTCCCCGACGACCTGTCAGTCATCGGCTACGACGACATCGAAGCGGCCGACTACGTCGGTCTCACCACGGTGCGTCAGCAGCTCTTCGAGTCCGGCCGGCGGGGAGCCGAGATCCTGTTGGCCGAGATCGTCAGCCGGTCGGAGCAGCCACCGATCGCCAGGCTGAACCCAGAGCTGGTGGTCCGCGCGACCACGGCGCCTCCGACGGAGGGCCGTGGATGAGGGCGGCGGACACGATCCGTACTCGTCAGCAGTGGCACAAGAGGAGGAAGTCCATGGCCAGTACCAGTTTCGTCCAGAGCCGCACGGCGGCGATGGCCGCCCGCCTGGCAGTAGCGATTCTCTTGGCAAGCATCGTCGCGGCCTGCGCTTCTCCCGGCGCGGTGACGTCGTCCCCGTCGGCGGCCGCAACCGCGACGGCCGTGGCACCGTCCGCGACCGCTGCCGCTCCGTCGGCAAGCGTCGCGACGACGCCGGACTGCGGGACAGACCCGGTCGTCCTGAACGCCTACTTCGAGACCGGGTTCGACATCCCGTTCAAGCTGTCCGAGGAGTTCACCAAGCAGTTCCCGAATGTGACCTGGGACATCAAGCAGGACCAGTTCACGAACCTGATGACGGCCACGCCCCGCCTGCTCTCGGGCGACGATCCACCGGACCTGATCCGGCTGCCGTCGATGGTCTCCCTGGTCAAGGACGGGCTGCTCAAGAACCTGGACGAATACGCGACCGCGTTCGGCTGGGACAAGTGGTCGGCAGCGCAGCTGGCCCAGAACCGCGTCGCCGCGGACGGCACGCGAGGATCCGGATCCCTCTACGCGATGGGTCTCAACTACAGCATGACCGGTGTCTTCTACAACAAGGACCTGGCTACCCAGATCGGGATGACCCAGCCACCGACAACGGTCGCCGAGTTCGAGGGACTTCTCGCGAAGGCCAAGGACGCCGGGCTCCAGCCGATCATGCAGTGGAACGCGACGGCCAGCGGCGGCGGGCTCGCCTTCCCCCTCCAGAACCTGATGGCCGCCTACGGCCCCACTGAGCCCATCAACGATTGGATCTTCCAGAAGCCCGACGCCACCATCGACACGCCAGCGAACCTGACCGCGGCAGAACACCTTCAGCAGTGGGTCGAGGCCGGCTACTTTCCGAAGGACGCGAACGCGATCGAGTACACCGACGCCAACGCCAGATTCGGCAAGGGTGAGGGTGTCTTCATGTTCAACGGCGACTGGCAGAACGCCACCTACGACACGGATCTGCCCGGCAAGGTCGGCTTCTTTGTCTTCCCGTCAGCCGAGACGGGCGGCAAACTCGCAGCCATGTCGGCACCGCTCACCTATGGGATCGCGACCAATGCGAAGAACGCTGACTGCGGGGCCTTCTTCTTCAACTGGGTCGCAAGCAATGAGACCGCGCGCCAGATCAACGTGGACATCGGCGGGTCGAATCCAGGTGGGCCGACCGACCTGCCCGTCCCGTCGGCTGCCGCGGGATCGGTGACCCAGGAGACCCTGGCTGCCGGCAACGAGGTCGCCAAGGACGACGGCGGGATGGACTTCATCGCCAACGCGACGGGTTCCATCTTCGCCCAAGGTTGGACCCCCGAGCTCCAGAAGCTCATCGGGGCCAAGACCGACGCGGCCGGCATCCTCAAGGCCGTCCAGGCCGAGTACACGAAGGAACTGAACCGTTGACCCAGGTGCCGACGAAGCCAGCCGAGGGCCGGTGATCGCGAGATCGTCGGCCCCGGTTGCTCGTCGGCGGCTCGCCGGGCGGGTCCCCTGGAAACGGGGGATCCGCCGGCAGACCATGGTCGGGTGGCTGTTCGTGGTCCCCGCCCTCGCGATGTACGTCGCTGTTCGTCATCCAGCCGCTCGCCCTGACGGTCCAGTACTCGCTGTATCGCTGGGACGGAGTCGGCCCGGCCACCTGGGTCGGGCTCTCCAACTACGCGACCGTGCTGAGCGAGCCGCGCCTCGTTGAGACGCTGTTCAACGCCTTCCGGCTCGTGCTGTTCTTCAGCCTCATCCCGGTCGGGCTGGGACTCGTCACTGCGAGCGTCATCCAGCGGGTTGCAACGGGTCGTCTCGGCACGATCTCGCGGACTGTCCTGTTTCTGCCACAGGTCATTCCGCTGGTCGCCGCGGGCATCATCTGGGGCCGGCTGCTCTCACTCTCCGGGCTCATCAACCAGGGTTTCACGGCCGTCGGCCTGGGAGACGTGACCCGCGCTTGGCTCGGTGACTTCGACACAGCGCTTCCTGCCGTCGGGATCATCGGCATCTGGGTGCTGCTGGGCTTCTGCACGGTCCTACTGCTGACGGGCATGACGAAGATCGAGACAGCGCTCTACGAATCCGCCCGACTCGACGGCGCGGGCTGGTTCCAGGAGTTCAGAGCCATCACCGTGCCCAGTCTTCGGTACGAGATCGGCGTGTGCCTCACGGTCACCGTCATCGCCGCGCTCGCCGCGTTCGACATCGTTTACGTGTCGACCGGAGGTGGTCCTGGCGGCGCCACTGCCGTTCCCGGGATCCAGATCTACATCCTCGCCTTCCTCGAGCGACAAGTCGGCATCGCGTCCGCCCTCGCCGTCGTCCTTGTGGTGCTGGTCCTGCTCGTCATCCTGCCGATCCAGCGGTTGACCCGGGAGCGCGCGTCATGAGGGTGGCTCGAACAGAGCTCTATGCAGGGCGCGCCCTGCTCTTCGGCTTGGTCACGATCACGATCCTGCCCTTCCTGAGCATCTTCACGGCGGCGCTCCACCCGTCGGGATCGGTTCCGAGCGGGCTCTCATGGCCAGCCGACCCTCAATGGGGCAACTTCGTGGACGCCTTCAAGGTGGCCAACATGAGCGCCCTTCTGGCCTCGAGTGTCTTCATCGTGCTGGCCGTCGTCCCTGTGTCCCTGGTCATCTCCACGATGGCTGGGTTCTCGATCGGGTTGCTGCGCATCCCGGGCGCTAGATTCCTGCTCATCTTCTTCATCTTCGGGCTGACCCTGCCGTTCGAGGGCATCATCACGCCGCTGTACTTCCTCGCCCGTCAGATGGGGATCCTCAACACCCGGCTTGCGATCGTGCTGCCGCTCATCGGCCTCTTCATGCCATTCGCCGTGTTCTGGATGCGCGCTCACTTCGTGAACATGCCGAGCGAGATCTCGGAGGCGGCCAAGGTCGATGGGGCCAGCACGTGGGATCTGTTCTGGCGCATCCACGTGCCGCTCGCCCGGGCACCGATCGCGTCGCTGGGGATCCTCATGTCCGTCTGGGCCTGGAACCAGTTCCTGCTTGCCTTGGTGCTTGTCGAGGACCCGACCCAGCGAACCATGGCGGGCGCCCTCGGCGCGTTCCAGGGGCACTACGCGACCGACATCCCGCTCCTCTGCGCGGGGACGATCCTCATCCTGCTGCCGACACTCGTGGTCTTCATCCTCTTCCAGCGACAGGTCATCGCGGCGCTCCTCCAGGGTTCGGTCAAGGGATGACGTCGGCGCACGTGCCCTGGCCGAGTGGCCCGACGACCGTCGTCGGCGCCTAGGCGACTCAAGGGAACGGCATGCGACCCAGCGGGATCTCGCCTCGACCGCAGCTGCTCACCTACCCGGATTCGCTCGGCGGCGGCCTGCCGCAGTTGTCAGCCCTGCTCTCGGGGCCATTGGCGGACCTCTTCGGCGGGGTCCACGTCCTTCCGCCCTTCCCGTCTTCGGGCGATCGCGGCTTTGCGCCGATGACGTACTACGAGATCGATCCCCGCTTCGGGACCTGGGAGGACATCCAGCGGCTGGGGGAGGAGCACGATGTGGTGCTCGATCTGATGATCAACCACATCTCGCGCCAGAGCCCCGAATTCCGCGACTTCGAGCAGCTCGGTCGGAGATCGGCCCATGCGGACCTGTTCATCACCCTCGACAAGGTCTGGCCCGGGGGAGATCCGCCACCCACAGACATGGATCGGATCGTCCTTCGCAAGCCCAACTCGCCGTTCTCGACGATCACGATCCTCGGGACTGGTGAGCAGGAGCGGGTGTGGACATCGTTCGGGAGTGCAGACTGGTCCGAGCAGGTCGACCTCGACGTCACCTCCGACGCGACCCGGGCCCTGATCCGGAAGTGGCTCCGGTTCCTAGCCTCGCAACGTGTGCGCATCGTTCGGCTCGACGCGATCCCGTATGTCATCAAGAAGCCAGGCACGAGCTGCTTCATGGTGGAACCCGAGATCTACGAATTCATGGCCTGGATGGCCGAGGAGGCTGCGTCCTGCGGGCTGACCGTCCTACCCGAGGTGCACGACACGTACGCCACCCACCGACGTATCTCGGACCATGGCCTGTGGACGTACGACTTCGTGCTCCCCGGACTGGTCCTCCACGCGTTCGAGACGGGCGACGCGCGACGACTCGCGCAGCACGTGACCGGCATGCCGGATCGGGTCTTCACGACCCTGGACTGCCATGATGGGATTCCCATCCGCCCGGATCTCGACGGGATCCTGGCGCCGAGCGAGATGCTCGCGATCGCCACGCGTGTCGAGCAGTGGGGCGGGAACGTCAGCCGCATCCTCTCGCCGACCCACGCTGCCGACCTCGACGTCCACCAGCTGAACTGCACCTACTATTCGGCTCTTGGCGGAAACGACGATCGCTACCTCGCCGCCCGGGCCATCCAGTTGTTCGCGCGGGGCGTGCCGCAGATCTACTACGTCGGTCTGCTGGCCGGCACGAACGATCGGTTGGCGATGGAGCGGACCGGCGAGGGCCGGGCGATCAACCGACACGATTTCACGCTCACCGAGATCGGGGACGCCCTCGACCGCCCTGTCGTGCAGCGGCTCCTCGACCTGATCCGGCTGCGCAACACCCATCCGGCATTCGATGGGACGTTCGAGGTCGCGCTGGTCGGCGACACCGTCCTGCGTCTCTCCTGGCGGCTCGGGTCCTCGACGTGCTCGCTCGAGGTCGACGTGTCGAGTGGCCGCGTCACGGTGGACGACAGCCTGGCCAGGTCGCCGGAGCACGCCTGATAGACTTCGCGCCGCGGGCGGGAGTAGCTCAGTTGGCAGAGCGGCAGCCTTCCAAGCTGCATGTCGCGAGTTCGAACCTCGTCTCCCGCTCCACTCACTCCTTCCTCACGCTCAGCGAGACCAACCTGTCTTCGATCTGAGTCGGATGGGGACCGTCTCCGTCAGCACTCGGGACCGGATCATCGGCTCGGTCGTCATCCGGTACGCCTTGAAGTGCGGCGACTGCACGTGCGCCTCGTAGGCCGCTTCACTCGCGTAGATCTCGAAGAACCGCAGATGGGATGCAGCGTCCTTGTCGGCGACGGCAAAGAGCGCCAGCACGCCGGGCTCGACCCGCACGGACTCGTCCATCTCCTCCGTGACCGCTGAAATGAACGCATCGCGCTGCGCGGGGTCGACTTCGATCTCGGCTACGCGTACGAAGGGCGTCTCGCTCATCGACCGAGTCTAGTGAACGGTCGATGAGCGGATATGGTGGGCATGTGGGGTATCGTTCAGCGGGCATGCCCTCCATCTCCACCTGATCGCGCCGAGGCGTCGGCCGTCCCACGGGAGCCCCTCATGACGACCGGTACGCTCGCTGGCCAGGCCGCGATCGTGACCGGCGGCGCGCGCGGGATCGGCCGGGCGATCGCGACGCGCTTCGCGCGGGACGGCGCGGACATCCTGATCGCGGACCTCGACGAGGCGACCGGGGAGGCGACGGCAGCCGCGGTCGGCGAGGCGGCGACCGGTGCCGTGGCCTTCGTCCGCGCCGACTGCGCCGATCGCCACGACCTCGAGCGGGTCGTCGACCAGGCGGTCGAGACGTTCGGACGGCTCGACATCTTCATGGCCAACGCCGGGATCAGCCGGCCGACGCCGTTCCTCGACACGACCGATGAGCTGTGGGACCAGATCCTGGACGTCAACCTCCGCGGCGCCTTCATCGGCGTCCAGAGCGCCGCCCGCGCGATGCAGGCGGCGGGGAGCGGGCGGATCGTCGTGACCGCCTCCACCAACGCGTTCTGGATGGAGACGGACCTCGCGGCCTACAACGCCTCCAAGGCCGGGCTGGTGGCGATGGTGCGGACCGCCGCCATGGAGCTCGCGCCGCACGGGATCACCGTGAACGCCGTCGGTCCGGGGCTGATCGCCACGGACCTGACACGCGAGGTGACCGAGGACGCCGACAACGCCCGCACGTACCTGCGTCAGATCCCGATGGGTCGCTTCGGGTCGCCCGACGACGTCGCCGGGGCCGTCGCGTTCCTCGCCTCACCCGACGCGTCCTGGATCACCGGCCATCTGCTGGTCGTCGATGGCGGCCAGACCCTCGGCACGCCGTTCCCCGCATGACCCGCTCGATGGTCGCCCTGCTGCTCGTCGTCTCCCTCGCCGCCGGAGGGTGCGGCACGGCCGAGGTCTCTGCGCCGCCATCGGCGAGCCCAAGCGCGAGCGCGGTGACCGACTGGCACGACGCCACCCTCGCGCCCGAGGTCCGCGCCGAAGCCCTCCTCGCCGAGATGACGGTCGACGAGAAGATCGGCCAGATGACCCAGCTCGAGAAGGACTCGGTCGATCCCGCCGGGGTCACGAACCAGCTCCTCGGCTCGGTGCTGAGCGGCGGCGGCGGCTCGCCGCAGAAGAACGACGCCGACGGCTGGTACGCGATGGTCGATGCCTACCAGGAGGCGGCCCTGGCCACCCGGCTCGGCATCCCGATCCTGTATGGCGTCGACGCGGTCCACGGCCATGGGAACGTCGTGGGCGCCACGGTCTTCCCCCACGACATCGGCCTGGGCGCCGCGGGCGACCCGGCCCTGGTCGAGCGGATCGGCCGTGCCACCGCGGTCGAGATGGCCGCCACCGGCATCCGCTGGGACTTCGGGCCGGTGCTCGCCGTGCCCCAGGACGTGCGCTGGGGTCGCACGTACGAGGGGTTCAACGAGGACCCGCTGATCGTCGCGGACCTCGGCAGCGCCTTCATCCGCGGCCTGCAGGGCGCGGACCTCACAGCCAGCGATGCGGTCGCGGCCACCGCGAAGCACTTCGTCGGTGACGGCGGGACGGCCTGGGGTTCCTCGACGGCGCAGGGCTACGCGATCGACCAGGGCGTGACGGACATCGACGAGGCGACGCTGCGAGCGATCCATCTGACGCCATACGAGGACGCGATCGAAGCCGGCGTCCGGATCGTCATGGCGTCCTTCTCGAGCACCGCGAACGGAAAGGTCCATGGCGACCACCACCTGCTGAGCGAGGTGCTGAAAGGCGAGCTCGGGTTCTCCGGATTCGTCGTGTCCGACTGGGGCGGCGTCGACCAGGTGAATGTGGACTACGACGCGGCGGTCGCGGCGGCCGTCTCCGCAGGCATCGACATGGTCATGGTCCCGTACGACGGGCCCCGCTTCCAGGCGGCGGTCCGCGCCGGGCTCGACGCGGGGACCATCGAAGGCGTCCGCGTCGACGACGCGGTCGCGCGGATCCTGCGCGTCAAGTTCGAGCTCGGCCTGTTCGAGAACCCGATGCCGCCGGCGGGCCGCGCCGCCGACCTCGGGTCGACCGAAGACCGTCAACTGGCACGGAGCGCGGCGGCCGCCTCGGCGGTGCTGCTCAAGACCTCGGCCGGAGTGCTGCCGCTCGCCGGTACCGGCGACGTGTTGCTGGCGGGATCTGGTGCGAACGACGTCGGGCTCCAATCAGGCGGCTGGACGATCGAATGGCAGGGTGCCGCGGGCCCGATCACGCCAGGCACGACCATCGCGGACGCGCTGGGGGCACGGCTCGGCGATCGCCTGACCGTCGATCCCGAGGCCAGGTTCCGGGCCGGCACCCGGGCCGCGACCGGCATCGTGGTCGTCGCCGAGCCGCCCTACGCCGAGGGCCAGGGCGATTCGGCTTCGCTCGAGCTGCCCAGGGCCGACACCGACATCGTCGCGGCCGTCCGGCCGTTGGTCGATCGTCTGATCGTCGTCATCCTCTCCGGCCGGCCGGTCATGCTCGATCGCCTCTGGCCCGACGCCGACGCGGTCGTCGCCGCCTGGCTGCCCGGCACCGAGGGCGCGGGCGTCGCCGACGTGCTCCTCGGCGACGTGCCGTTCGGCGGCACGACGCCGTTCACCTGGCCGAAGTCGCCGGCCGATGCGCCGCGGACCGGGAAGGAGGCCTGCGACGGTGCGGTCTTCCCCCTCGGCTATGGCCTCGATGCGGCCGGCTTGTTGCTCGGGCCGGCGGCCTGTTCAGCGCCCTGAACGGCATCGGTCCGGCCGGTGGCGGTGCTGCGCCGGTGAGACGAGCTCGCCGGTGCTGACGCCAGCCATGCGGCGAACGCGCCCGTGCGGATCGGCTTGAGGGGCTCGTCGGGACCATGCAGGGGGCGCCCGACGCCGGTCGTTCGGTCCAGGAACAGGTAGAGCGCTCGCATCGGTCGGTCTCCTCTGTGTCGTCCGGCACGGATCGGCCGGCTGGTTCACAGGGTCGGGCGAGCGCCGGTTGCTGCCATCGGGCAGCACCTCATTCGCGACGGCGCGGGTACCTCAAAGAAACGGGCCGCGCGTAGACTCGCGCGATGGTGGCCCTGGTCACGAGCCCGGAACTGGTCGGGCGGGACGCGGAACTCGCCGCGCTCGACGCGGCGTTGTCGCTTGCCGGGAACGGCGAGCCGGGCATCGTCGTGGTCGCCGGCGAAGCCGGGATCGGCAAGACCCGCCTGATCGAGGAGTTCGTCCGCCGCGCCCGGTCGGGCGGGACGCGGGCGCTCGTCGGAGGCTGCCTGGACCTCGCGGACGACGGCCTGCCCTATGCGCCCTTGACCGAGGCGCTCCGGACCTTCCTGCGCGGCCTGTCGCCGGACCAGGTCGCCGCCACGCTCGGGCCGGCCCGCGACGAGATCGGGCGGCTGCTGCCCGGCATCGCGCGGATCACCCGTTCGGGCGCCCGGGAGGACGCGCCCGACACCGATGCGCGATCGGGCCTGGCACAGGCCAGCCTGTTCGGGCTCGTCCTGGGACTGCTCGGCGACCTCGCGGCCGAGACCCCGACCGTCCTCGTGTTCGAGGACCTGCACTGGGTGGACCGCGGGACGCGCGACCTGATCACGTTCCTCGCCCGGAACCTCGAGCGGGAGCGGCTCTTGATCGTGCTCACCGTCCGGACCGACGGGCTCGCGCCGGGACATCCGGTGCCGGCATGGCTGGCCGAGCTCGAGCGCGACCCCCGGACGGGTCGCCGGGACCTCGACCGGCTGGATCGCGCCGAGGTCGGGCGACAGGTCGCCACGATCCTCGGGTCCGCCGCCGACGACGCCCAGGTGGACCGGATCCACGCCCGGTCGGGCGGCAACCCCTTCTTCGTGGAGGAGCTCGTCGGCGTGGAGCGTCGCGGCGGGACCGGGCCGCTGCCGCGAACCCTGTCCGAGACCCTTGCAGGCCAGATCGCGACGCTGCCCGACGAGAGCCAGCGCCTGCTCGGCGTCATCGCGGTCGCCGGCCGGCCGGTGGACGAGCGGCTCGTCGCAGCCGTGTCCGACCGCGACGAAACGGCGGTCCGCGAGCCGATCCGGACCGCGGTCACGGCCGGGATCCTCGTCCCGGATCCGGCGACCGGCGCCCTGCGGCCGCGGCATGCGCTGCTGGGCGAGGTGCTGGAGCGGGACCTGCTGCCAGCCGAGCGCCGGGCGATCCATGAGCGGTTCGCCACGGTGCTCTCGGACCGCCCCGAGCTGGCTGACCCGAGCCCGGCCGGCGCCGCCGCCGAGCTCGCCCACCACTGGCTGGTCGCAGACCGGCCATCGGAGGCGTTTCGCGCCTGCATCGCCGCGGCGGAGGCTGCCGAGCGCGTGTACGCGCATGCCGCGGCCTGTCGCCAGTACGCGCTGGCGATCGCCCTCGAACCGCGCCTGTCGGCCGAGGTGCGAGCGGATCCGGACCTGCCCGATCCCGTCGAGCTGCGGCGGCGGGCCGCCTGGGTGGCCGATGACGCCGACGACGGCGACCAGGCGATCGCCTGGCTGCGGGATGCGCTGGAACGGGTCGACGCCGACGAGCGACCCGAGCTGGCCGGCTTCCTCCACTCGCGGATCGGGTACAGCCTGTGGACCCAGGACCGCAACGAGGAGGCGCTGGCTGAGCACCGGGAGGCCGTCCGGTTGGTCCCGGAGGAGCCGCCGTCCGCCGAGCGTGCGCATGTGCTCGTCGGCCTGGCCGGCTGGTTGATGGGTGCCGGTCACTACGGGGAGTCGCGCGAGGTCAGCGAATCGGCGATCGCGTGCGCCGTGGCGGCCGGTGCCGCGGCGGCCGAAGGTCGGGCGCGCGCCATCCTCGGGCCGGACCTGGCGTCACTCGGCGAGGCCGACGCGGGGATCGCCGAGCTCGAGGCCGCGCGCCGGATCGGTGAGGAGCACGGCCTCATCGACATCGAGATCCTCGCCAGCGCGAACCTCGCCTACCAGCTCATCGTCGCCGACCGCCTCGACGACGCCGAAGCGGCCGCGGCCGCCGGGATCGAGGCGGCCCGGATGCACGGCCTGGAGCGTCGATTCGGCGCCCACTTCCATGCCGTCGCCATCGACGCGATGTACCGATCCGGCCGCTGGAACGAGGCGGAGACCGATGCGCGGGCAAGCATCGCCCGACATGCTGGTGGCCTCGGGACGATCTATCGCGACGCGGCCACGGCGCGTCTGCTCAGCGCCCGCGGCCAGCCGGACGTGGCGCACCCGCTCCTGGCCGCGTCCGAACGCCTCCACGTGGGCGAGATCGACGCCGATGTCGGCGCATACGTGGCGCTCGTTGCCGCGGAACTGGCGCTCGACGAAGGCGAGCCGGAACGGGCGACGGGGGCCGTGACTGCCGGCTGGGCGCACCTCGACGCCGGAGACGACACCGTGCTCGTGGGTCCGCTCTGCGCGCTGGGCCTGCGGGCGGCCGCGGATCGCGCGGAACGCGCCAGGGCGCTGCGTCGACCGGCGGACGTCGCGGCGGCCGAGGCGGACGGCGCGACGGCGTCCGGGCGGGCAGACGCCCTCTGGGCGGCGCATCCGCCGACGACCGCCTCGGGCCGTGCAGTGCAGGCGCTCTGCGCGGCCGAGGCCGCTCGCTTGGCCGAGACCGCCGATGCGGCAGGGTGGCACGCGGTGGCCGACGCGTGGTCGACGATCCCCATGCCGTACCCGGCGGCCTACGCACGCCTTCGTGAGGCGGAGGCCCTCCTGATGAGCGGCGCACGCGAGGGCGCGGGCGCGACCCTGGGCCGGGCCCGCGATGCCGCGACCGCCCTGGGCGCCCGCCGGCTCCAGGAGGCCGTCGACGCGCTTGCGCGTCGTGGACGCGTGCCGATGCCGACGACCGGAGCGACAGCCGGGTCCGCGGCGCCAGGCCCGGACGAGGGCGGAGACCGAGGCGCGGGCACGCCCGTGATGGCGATCCCGTCCGCGGGCGCCGGAGCGTCGACCGACCTGGGCCTGTCGGTCCGCGAGCTCGAGGTCCTTGCGCTGGTCGCCGCCGGACGGACGAACGGGCAGATCGCCAAGGAGCTGTTCATCAGCCCGAAGACGGCCAGCGTCCACGTGACCCATATCCTCGACAAGCTGGGCGTGAGCAGCCGCATCGAGGCGGCGATGATCGCCGCCCGTGCGGGTCTGGCCGCGGCCGCGGACGTGGACCCGTCGGACTAGAGCCCCGTGCGTGTCGCCGGCGCGCGGGCCGGAGCGTGATTAGCTATTTGACGAGCGTCGACGGACCTGTGCGGTGAAGATCTGGACCGGGATGCCCTCGTCGTCGGGAGTGCCGACGCTGATGTTCTCGACCAGGAGCTTGCCCTGGGTGACCTCGTTCACGAAGTCCAGCAACGTCCCCTGCGTGTCGGACAGGTGCCTGGCATGGACCTCGAACGTGTCGGCCTCGTACTCATGGCCTCGCAGCAGGTCGCGCGCGGCGATCGCCGCGACCTCGTGGTCCGCGTCAGAGGGCCGCTCATCGACCCAGAACCAGAAATCGCCGCCCAGCTCGACCTGACTCCCGCCTGCGGCCCGAAGGTTGAAGCCGGCGTCGCGCAGGATCGTGAGCATCTCGGAGAGGGCGCCCGCCCGGTACGTGGCGCTGATGGCGATGTCATCGCCACCATCGCCGTCGATGCTCATGCCGCTCGAGCCGCTCTTGGACGTCTTGGCCTTGACCTGCAGATGCATCCCGAACCCTCCCTCTAGCCCCTGGTCAAACGACCGAAGGCTCGGACATGGTACGACCCGGGTGTACGCGATCCGCCACCCGGGTCGTGTCGGTCCGGTTCAAGCGCCGGACGGGCGCAGCAGGAGCCAACGCAGGTCGCGGACCCGGAACCGCTCCCGCGGTTCCTCGTGCGGGATCGAGCTTCGATTGCGGACCAGGCGATCGCGCCGGGCCTCGTCCTCGAGCTCGGCCCGCCGCGCGTTGGCAAGTCGGAGCATCGTCTCCGGGTGGTACATCGTGACCCTCCTTGGATCTCAGGCCGAACCACGTCGGCGTTGTGTCCAAGGTGGCGTCGCTCCGCTCCACGGCCATCCGGCGGCGGCCCAGTCCGCTGCTGCGGTACGCCCTCAATCTCGAGCGTCCCTCGCCGGGCGCTACCTTAGCCGGCCACCGCCGGCCGGCTGCGAGCTCAGTCGAGCCAGACGCGATCCTGGTTGTCCGGGTCGTCGATCGGCGAGGAGATGAACAGCACCTGGGGTGCGTCCTCGAACTCGCCGCCGTGGGGCGTGTTCGCCGGGATGACCCACACGTCGCCCTTCTTCACCGGCCGGGTGACCCCGCCCACGGTCACCGAGCCCGTCCCCGCGAGGACATACCCGATCTCGTCGTGGGTGGTGTGCACGTGCGTCCGGAACGGCCCGGCATGACCCTGGAACACGAAGACGCTCGACTGGGTGCCGTGCCCCAGGTACGTCCGCTTGAAGATGTCGGCATCGGTGAGCAGGTCGGCCTCGACCGCGGCCGCGACGTCGACGACGTCGACCTTGGTCAGGTGGCTCAGGTCGGGGGCTGGGGCGTCGGTGTCGTGATGGCTCATCGCGGTTCCTCCTTCAGGCGATCGCGGCGCGCGACCACGGCTTCGAACAGGAAGTGGTAGACCTCGGTGTGGCGCTTGGCCTCCCAGACGTCGTCGCCCCAGATGTAGGCGCCATGGTCGGCGACGATCACCGCGAATGCGCGCTCGAAGCGCGGATCGGCGAGGACGGCCTCCAGCTGCTCGACGAGCTCGCCCTCGCGGGGCGTGTTGCGGATCACGGGCAGGAGGTGGACGTCGCGGTTGGCGACGCCACGGATCCCTTTGAGCATCTCGAGATCGCGGATCGCGATGTGGTCGGCTCCGGTCGCGAGGTCGCCGGCGAGGACGGCCGACAGCGCGTGCGAGTGGACCACGCTCCGTGCGCCGCGCTGGCGCGCGGCGAGGCAGAAGATCGAGTTGCACTCGCTGGGGCGGAGCGTCCTGTCGGCAGGTGTGGCGAGGACGCGGCCATCGGCGGTGTCGACCGTGAAGAATTCGTTCGGACGGATCCGCTCCTTGTGGACGCCGGTCGGCGCCAGGAGCAGGCCGCCGCCGTCGGCCGGACCGGAGATGCCGCCGCCGGTCCCTGAGACCCAGCCCTTCGCGTAGAACGTCCCAAGGAGCTCGACCAGCAGCTCCCGGGTCGCCTGTTCGGTCTTGCTCATGACGCCCGATAGCGTAGCGCCGCGGCACCTGGCCGGACGCGGCCGCACGGCGGGCGGGCCGGGCCCAGCGCCGCAGGACGCGAGTCGGCCGGCGACCCCTTCCCGCGGTCTGGTCTATCGTCCGCCGCGTGACCGAGCGACCGGAGCCGCCGCCGGACGCGGGCCGCGTCATCGCGGACCGCTACCGGCTGGGCGCGATCATCGGACGCGGCGGGATGGCGACCATCTACCGCGCCCACGACACACGCCTTGGCCGTGACGTCGCGCTCAAGCTGCTTCGGCCGGAGATCAGCGCCGACCGGGACCTGGCGGATCGCTTCCGGCGGGAGGCGCTCGCGGCGACCGTCCTGCGCCACCGCAACATCGTGGCCTGCGTCGACACCGGTTCGGATCCCGCCGGCCCGTTCCTGGTCATGGACCTCATCGAGGGCGAGGACCTCGCGGCGCGGCTGGTCCGGACGGGACCGCTCACGCCGGCCGAGGTGACGCGGATCGGGCTCGACATCGCCCGCGCCCTGGGCGTGGCCCACGCGCGCGGCATCGTCCACCGCGACGTGAAGCCGAGCAACATCCTGCTCGCCCGCGACGGGCGGGCGATGATCACCGACTTCGGGATCGCCCGCCTGGCTGCCGACGCCGAGGGGGCGTTGCCCGGGACGACGCTCGGCTCGGTGCAGTACTTCAGCCCCGAGCAGGCGCAGGGCCTGACGACGACGCCCGCCTCCGACGTGTACGGCCTCGGGCTCGTGCTGTACGAGGCGTTGACCGGCCAGCGGCCCTGGAGCGGCGAGTCGCCCGGCAGGATCGCCCTGGCACGGGTCGGCGCGACGGCCCCCTCGCCCAGGGACGGCCGCCCGGACGTGCCGCTCGCACTCGACGCCGTGGTGACGCGCGCCCTCGCCGCGGCGCCCGGTGCGCGGTATCCCAGCGGCACCGCGATGGCGATGGCCCTGGAGCCGATCCTCGGTGTCGTCGACCCCACGAGCGCGACGACCATCGTCGACCGCAGTGGCTGGGAGACCGGGTCAGCGGTGACGCAGAGCGCATCCCCGGGTGCGCGCCGGGCGATCGACCCGCGTCACGGCAATCGGAGAGCCGGCCGCCAGGCACGGTCCGACACGGGTCGGATCGGCCGTCTGCTCGCGATCGGGGTCGTCCTGCTGGTGGCCGCGGTCCTCGCGTTGGGCGCCATCCCGGCCTTCGGGGACGTGGGGGACGAGGCGTCCGCGTCGCCGTTCCCGGTCGCATCGGCCACGCTGGTCGCGCGGGTGACCCCGGAGCCGACCGCAGAGCCGACGCCCACGCCCACGCCGACCCCATCGCCGACCCTCGAACCGACGCCCCTGACGACGCCCGAGCCGCCGCCCGTCGACGCGGGCGAGGTCGCCGCCCTGTGCGATCCGTTCTTCGAGATCCCATGTGCGCTCGGGCCCGGCCTCTACGCCCCGATGCGCTTCGAGCCGGAGATCTTCTTCAAGCTCGGCGAGGGCTGGTCGGCGGCGACGAATGACCAGCGGCTCGTCGTCCTGGCGCGCGACGAGGGGTTCATCACGCTCGCGAGCCATGTCGACGTCCCGGATGCGCGGGAGAAGGACGAGGCCTCCGCGCGGAAGCTCATCGATGCGATCGCGCGACTCGACGACCTCTCGGCGACGAAACCGGCCCAGGTCAGGATCGACAAGCTCCGCGGCCGGTCCATCGATGTCGAGGCGAGCGGGTCGGACCGGGTCGAGATCTTCACGGCTGGTGGCCAGGCCTACGTCGTGGAGCGCGATCGCCCGACCCGGGTCGTCGCGCTCGATGTCGACGGAGAGGTCCTCCTGATCGTCATCGAGCCGGCCGGGGGACGGACGCTGGATTCGATCCTCGAGACCGCGGACGACGTGGCCGCCAGCGTGCGCCGCCGCTGAACGTCGAGGGCCGGGCCCGACGGCCCCGCCCGGTCAAGTCGGATGTGACTGGGCGGCAATGGGACGTCCGCTGCGGTCTGGTGGGCCTATCGGACCATCGACACCCGCGATCGGTACCACCAACCTCACGAGGTGCAACGAGGAGCCGACATCAAGGCGCGGCGGATCGGCGTGTCGGGCGCGAGCTCGCGACGCCTCCTCGACGATACCCATGTCCTGATGGCCATCGCCATCGTGTCGTCGGCGACGGTCATCGAGCTCCTGGCAGGCAACGGGGGCGTCGTGTGGGTCGCCGCGATCGGCCTGCTGTACGTCGCGATCCAGCTCGGCGTGGGCGCCTGGCGTTCTCCGGTCTCGCGCCCCGCACCCAGGCTGCTGCTCGGGGTGTGCTTCGTCTCCGGTCTCAGCCTCGTGGTCGTGGAGGAGTCGGCCCGCCCACTGGGCGCGCTCTACCTGCCGCTCGTGACGATGGCGGCGGCCTATGGCAGCCGCGAGGCCCTGCTCGTCGCCCTGAGCAGTGTCGCCGCCCTCGCCGCGCCGATCCTGGTCCTCCAGGCAGACGCGGCCCCGTTGGTCCAGCGGCTCATCGCCTACGTCGTGACGATGTTCGTGCTCGCCGTCGGCACGCGCCGGACGGTCGGCGCGCTCGAGGCGGCCATCAGCCGCGCTCGCTGGGCCAGGACGCGCGAACGGCGCCGGGCACGCCAGATGGCGGGCGTGGAGGCCGTCGGCCACCTGCTCGCCCGCGGATCCTCGTCGGCCGCGCTCGAGGAGCTGATGGACCTGATGACCGGGAGATTCGGCTACCGGAACGTGTCGATCTACCTCCTGCGACCCGATGGGAACCTCCAGCTCGGCGCCCAGCGCGGCTACGACACGCCGCTCGAGATCTTCGACGCGAAGACCGGGGTCGTGGGCCGCGTGATGCGCACCCGGGAGACGGCCTTCGTCCGCGACGTCCGCGACGACCCGGATTACCGGATGGCCAAGGAGGACGTCCGGAGCGAGATCTCGACGCCGCTCATGGCCGGTGGCGAACTGCTGGGCGTCCTCAACGTCGAGGACCCGCGGCTGGACGGCCTCGACGACAGCGACCGCTCGACCATGATCCTGATCGCGGAGCGACTGGCCGCGGCCATCGCCATCGGCCGCGAACGCCAGGCGATCGCCGAGCGGGCGGAGCTGTTCCAGTCCCTCGCGCGAGTTCTCACGGACCGTCAACGCGTCGCTGAACCCGCGCGAGCTGTATGCCGTGATCGTCGAAGCCATCGGGACCGTCATGCACAGCGAGATCGTCGCGCTGATCACCCGCGACACGGCTCTCGGCGACTACCGCATCGCCTCGATGCGCGGCGGGGACCAGCGCTTCGTCGGCGTGCGCATCCCCGACGGCGAAGGTGTCTCGGGTCGTGCGATCGCCGAGCGCCGCCTGGTCGTCGACAACCGCCTTGAGAAGTCGTCGTTCCCCTCGACCATCCGCGGCGGGGAGTTTCCCGACGTCATGGCCTCGGCCTCCGTGCCGCTGCTGTCCGACGACGCCGTGCTGGGCGCCCTGGCGCTGCTGCGCGACGACCTCACCCATCCGTTCACGCAGCTCGAGCAAGAGGTCCTGCCGATCATCGCCGGCCACGTCTCGCTTGCGATCGCCAACGCCGAGCTCCACGCCCAGATGGCCGACGAGGCCATCCGCGACCCGTTGACCGGGCTGTTCAATCGACGCTACCTCGACGCCTCGCTCGAGCGGCTGCTGGCCGCCCGCGACCGCCTCGACGTCAGTGAGCGGCGCCCGGTCGCGGCGATCCTCTTCGACCTCGACCTGTTCGGCAACTTCAACAAGCGCCACGGCCACAGCGTCGGCGACGACGTCCTGCGCAGCTTCGCGACCATCCTTCGCAGCCGGTTCCGCGCCAGCGACATCGTCGCGCGGTTCGGCGGCGAGGAATTCCTCGTCTTCCTCGACGGCGCGAGCCTCGGTGAGGCGGCGCGGATCGCCGACGAGGTGCGTCTCGAGCTCATGGCGACGCCCATCCCGCTCGAGGGCGGCGACGTCGTCCACGCAACGGTCTCTGCCGGCTGTTCGGCCGTGGGTCCCGGGGTCGCGTCGATGGAGACGCTCGTGCAGGTGGCCGACGTCGGCCTGCAGATGGCCAAGCGAGCCGGGCGGAACCAGATCGTCGCTGCCTGACGAGGCGGACCGGGTAGGCTTCACGCCCTGATGCCCCTCGTCGCCGTCCACGGCCTGACCAAGCGCTATCCCGGGGGCGTGACCGCCCTCGACGGGTTGACGCTGGAGCTCGAGCCGGGCGTCATCGGCCTCGTCGGGGCCAACGGCGCCGGCAAGAGCACCCTGCTCAAGATCATGCTCGGGCTCCTGGAGCCGACGTCCGGCCTGGTCGAGGTGCTCGGCATGGATGTCCGGGGTCAGGGCACGGCCGTCCGCCAGTTCGTCGGCTACATGCCCGAGTCGGACTGCCTCCCACCCGAATCCTCGGCCACCGACTTCGTCAGCCACATGGCCCAGATGTCGGGCCTGCCCGGGTCGGCCGCCCGTGAGCGCACCGCGGAGGTGCTGCGGCACGTCGGGCTGTACGAGGAACGCTACCGGCCGATCGGCGGGTACTCGACCGGGATGAAGCAGCGGGTCAAGCTGGCCCAGGCGCTCGTCCACGATCCGAGGCTGCTCCTGCTCGACGAGCCCACGAACGGGCTGGACCCGGCCGGGCGCGACGAGATGCTCAGCCTGGTCCGGCGGACCGGCTCCGAGTTCGGCATCGCGGTGATCGTCGCGAGCCACCTGCTGGGCGAGATCGAGCGCGTCTCGGACTTCCTCGTCGCCATCGACGCCGGCCGGCTGCTGCGCGCGGCGCCCCTTGGCACCTTCACCGAGCGAACGGGCTACCTCGCGGTCGAGGTGGAGGAGGGGCAGGAGTCGCTGGCGGCCGCTCTCTTCGCGCGCGGCCTGGTACCGGCCGTCGACGGTCGCACGGTCGTGGTGCCGATCGAGGACGACCACCCGTACGACATCGTGCGCGATGCCCTGGCCGAGCTCGGCCTCCCGCTCGTCCGGCTCGAGCAGCGGCGCAAGGGCCTCGAGGACCTGTTCGCGGACGGGCCCCTCGTCCCGGGCGGTGCCGGCGACAGGGCCGCCTCGCGGCCGGCCAGTCCGCTCGACCCGACGCTGCCAACGGGATCGCGACGATGACGGCGCCGGTCCCCGCCGCGTCGTCCGTGACCGCGACCACCGCCACCGGTCCCGGCGGGAGCATCTACGACCTGGGCTACCAGGGTTACCACGGTCCCCGGCTGGGACGCCGAAGCGCGTCGGTCGCGCTGTTCCGCTCGACGCTGCGGTCCGCCTACGGCATCGGGCGTGGCGGCCGGGCCAAGCTCGCCCCGCTCGCCCTGGCCGGACTCGCGGTCCTGCCTGCCATCCTGGCCGTGGGGATCGCGGCGCTGCTTGCGCGGGCCGGGGCCGGCGACACCCTCGAAGGCGCCTCGCCCGTGCGCTACGACTCCTACCACGGGCTGACGGTCCTGCTCCTCATGCTCTTCTGCGCGGCGCAGGCGCCCGAGCTGTTCGGCCGGGACCAGCGCTACGGCGTCCTGCCGCTCTACTTCTCGCGGGCCCTGACGCGGACCGACTACGCGCTGGCGAGGGTCGCAGGGCTGGTCGTCGCGCTCCTCATCGTGGATCTCCTCCCCCAGGCGATCCTCTTCGTCGGGCGGGTCCTCGTGGCCAGCGACCCCGTGACGGGTCTCGGCAACGAGGCCGCGGCCGTCCCACGGTTCCTGCTCCAGGGGCTGTTGACGGCCGGGCTCCTCGGCGGGCTGTCCGCGCTCATCGCCGCATGGACGCCGCGCCGCGCCTACGCCACGGCCGCCATCATCGCGGTCTCGATCATCCCGCCGGTGTTGGTCGCGCTCCTGACGAGCCTCACGGGCAGCGACAGCGCCCGGCTGCTGGTCCTGTTCAGCCCCGGCGACCTCCTCGACGGCGCGAACGCCTGGATCTTCGGGGCGACCTCGGAGAACCAGACCATCAGCGCCCTCGGGCTCGCGGGGCAGGTCTACGTGGTGACCGCGACGGTCGTGGCGGTCGTGGCGATCGGGCTCACCATCCGGCGCTACCGAGGGATCCGAACGTGACGGTCCCGACCCCGCCCGTCGCGCCCAGCCTGCTGCCCGTGCCGCCGGTCGATGGACCCGTGGCGGCGGCCGCGACGCCAGCCGCGCTCGCCGTCGACCACGTCTCGCGCTGGTACGGCAACGTCGTGGCGCTCAACGACGTGTCGTTCGCCCTCGGCCCAGGCGTGACCGGGCTGCTGGGTCCCAACGGGGCGGGCAAGTCGACGCTCCTGCACCTCATGGCCGGCCTGCTCCGTCCGTCCGCGGGCGCGGTGCTCGTCGACGGCGAGACGGCGTGGGGTCGCTCCGAGATGTACCGCCACATCGGCCTGGTCCCCGAGCGTGAGGCCCTCTACGAGTTCCTGACCGGGTTCGAGTTCGTGCGTCTCAACGCCCAGCTCCAGGGCATGCCCGACGCCCACGCGGCGGCGGAGCGGGCGATCGCCACGGTCGAGTTGACCGAGGTCGCCGACCGCCCGATCGGGACCTACTCGAAGGGCATGCGCCAGCGGACCAAGCTGGCCGGCGCGCTCGTCCACGAGCCGCGCATCCTGCTGCTCGACGAGCCGTTCAACGGGATGGATCCGCGACAGCGGCTGCACATGATGGGCCTGCTGCGCTCGATGGCGGCGGCCGGGCGGACAGTCCTGTTCTCCTCGCACATCCTCGAGGAGGTGGAGCGCCTGGCCGACTCCATCCTCGTGGTCTACGCGGGACGGCTCGCCGCGGCCGGTGACTTCCGGTCGATCCGTCGCCTCATGACCGATCGGCCGCACACGTTCCGCGTCCGCTCCTCGGACGATCGCGGGCTCGCGGCGGCGCTGCTCGGGCACCCTTCGGTGTTCGGGGTGGAGCTGAGCGGCGAACGCCTGTCGATCCGGACCTCTGACTTCGGGGCCTTCACGCGCGCTCTCCCGACCGTGGCCAGGGACCAGGCCATCTCGCTGTTCGAGGTGGGACCGACCGACGACTCGCTCGAGAGCGTGTTCAGCTACCTGGTCCGCCGGTGAGCCCGTTCGCGGCCATCATCGGGCTCACGGTCCGTGGCCTGATGGGGCGCCGACGGCTGTTCCTGATGCTGGTCCTCGCAGCGATCCCGGTCCTGCTCGGCGCGCTCGTCCAGCTCCGTGGCGGCCGGGCCGACGTCGAGCGGGTGCTCGAGATCCTCGTCGTCCAGACCGTCATGCCGCTGGTGGCGCTGATCCTGGGCACGGCGTCGCTCGGGTCGGAGATCGAGGACGGGACCGCCGTCTACCTGCTGACGAAGCCGATCCGGCGCTGGCTCGTGGCGCTGGCCAAGATGGCCGTCGGGGTCGGGGTGACGGCGGCGCTCATCGTGCCGGTCACGATCGTGACCGGCCTCCTCGTCGGCGGCACCGGGGCGGAGCCGATGCGGACGACCCTCGCGTTCGCCATCGCGAGCCTTGCCGGCGGAGCCGCGTATGCCGCGGTCTTCGTCGCCCTCAGCACGATGACCGGGCGCGCGTTGATCATCGGCCTCGTCTACGTGCTCATCTGGGAAGGCGCCCTGGGCGAGTTGCTCGAGGGCACGCGATTTCTCTCGATCCGCCAGGCGACGCTGGGCATCGCGGGCGGCCTGGGCGCAGACGTCGAGACGCCGCTCCAGGTCGGGCTCGCCGCGGTCGTCCTGACGGTGGCGATCATCGGCTCCCTGCTCGCGACGAGCTGGCGCCTCGCCCGCTTCGAGGTCCGGGCCGCGGACTGAGCGCTTGACCGTCCGAGCGAGTCTGGGTAGATTCCGTTCGACAAGTAGCCTTGCATCCACGAGTCATGCCGACTTGCAGACCGTCGGGTGACGATCCCGACCGACCGGAGGGCCCTTCGACGTGAGTGCCGCGTTCTTCCTGCTGCTCCGTGAAGGTCTCGAGGCCGCGCTCATCGTCGGGATCATCGGCGCCTACCTGGTCAAGGTCGGCCGCCGTGATGCCCTCCGCAGCGTCGCGGTGGGCGTGGTCGCGGCGCTCGCGCTCTCGGTGGGCGTCGGCCTGATCGTCACGCTCACGGTCGGCCGCCTGCCGCTCGCGCTGCAGGAGACCCTCGAGGGCGCGGCCGGCGTGATCGCGGTGGCGGTCCTGACCTGGATGCTGTTCTGGATGCGACGCCAGGGCCGGGCGATGAAGGGCGAGCTCGAGCAGGGCGTCGACGTCGCGCTCGCCCGAGGTTCGGTCACCGCCCTCGCCGGGCTTGCGTTCGTGGCGGTCGCGCGCGAGGGCCTCGAGACCGTGCTGTTCCTGTTCGCCCTGTCCGCCCAGACCGCCGACCTCATCGTCTCGACGGTCATCGGGGCCGCCGCCGGGCTGGCCGTCGCCGTCGTGGTCGGCTACGCGATCTTCGCGGCCGGCGTCCGGATCGACCTGCGGCGCTTCTTTACCTGGACCGGCGTGATCCTGATCTTCGTCTCGGCCGGCCTCGTGTCATTCGCAATCCACGAGTTCGGGGAGGCCGGCCTGATCGTCAACCAGGGCGTCCTGTTCGACCTGAGCGGCGTGCTCCCGCAGGACGGTCCGATCGGCTCGGTGCTGGCGGGGCTGCTCGGCTACCGGGAGGCCCCGACGCCATTCGAGGCGCTTGGATACATCGTGTACCTCGTCCCGGTCCTCGTGCTGTTCGTCTGGGGCGGTCGCCGGCCAGCGCCGATCGCCTCCGGGCCGACGGGCGCCTCGGGTCGCGCTCCGGCCTGAGCGGGGTCAGGCGAGCAGCGACCCGCCCCACACGGCGTCAGGCCCGCTGGTCCCGGGCGGCACGAAGAAGTAGCCGCCGCCGACCGGCTGGATGTACTCCTCGAGCGGCTCGCCGGACAGCCGGTTCTGGATCGCCACGAAGCCGCGCTCGAGGTCGCGCTGGAACGCGACGAAGAAGAGGCCCTCATCGAGCAGCCCGGCTCCGTCGAACCCGCGGCTGAACGAATAGCCGCGGCGCAGGATCCGGCTGGACTGCGTCTCGGGCGTGCGCGGGTTCGCGAGGCGGATGTGGGCGTCGAGCCCGATCCGCCCGCCCGCCGGGTCCTCGTGGAAGGCGGGGTCATCGTGCTCGCGCGCCTTCCCGAGCGGCGTGCCGGTCCGCTTCGAGCGGCCGATGATCGCCTCCTGCTCGCCGAGTGCCGTGCGATCCCAGCGCTCGACGAACATCCGGATCGTGCGGGCGACCATGTAGGTGCCGCCGACCGCCCAGTCGGGCTCGTCATGGCCCGAGCCCACCCACACGAGCTCGTCCATCTGCGCCGCGTCGGTCGCGCTGAGGTTGGACGTCCCGTCCTTGAAGCCGAGCAGGTTCCGGCGGGTGGCGGGCGTGCCACCGTGCTCGACCGCGCCCCCAGGTCGCTGCTGGAAGCCGTGGATGAGCCAGCGGATCACGAGCGACCCGCGGGTCCCGAGCATCAGGTAGCGCAACGCATGGAGGCAGCTCGCCTCGTCGGTCGCGCAGATCTGGAGCAGCAGGTCGCCGTGCGCGAGATCGGCCTGGATGCGGTCGTTGCGGAAGTCCGGCATGCGGACGAGCTGGCGCGGGATCCGGTCGGCCAGGCCGAACCGGCCGTCGAACAGCGAGGCCCCGAACCCGACCGTGATCGTCAGATCGGAGGGACCGACCGTCGGGCCGATGATGCCGCTCTCCGACGGCGGGAAGAGCGGGTCGCCCGGATCCGGTGCCAGACCGGCGGTCAGATGGCGGCTCCGCGAGGTCAGTTCGGCTAGCGCTGTGGTCAGTTCCGCCTTGCTGGCGACGACCGCATCGAGCGTCACGAAGATCGCCGCGGTCTGCGGCCGGAGCGGCAGCACGACCCCGGACTGGTGAGCGCCATCGAACGGGATGTAGCCGGGCTCCGTGCCGGTGGCATTGACCGCCGATGGCGACGCCGCCCCGATGGCGACCGCCCCGAGCCCGCCGGCGACCCCACCGGCGACGGCCGCTGCCCCGACAGCGGCCGAGCCGGCAAGGAAGCGTCGGCGCGAGAGCAGCTTCGGGTCGGTCATCGCCATGGGCCGCCGGTCATGCTTCCAGGCCGAGCCGCCCCGAGAGCTCCGAGAGGAGCTCCGAGAGCTTCGCCAGGCCGGCCTGCATCGACTTGCGATCGGCTTCGCTCACCTGGTCGAAGGTCTTGAACCCCGTCGACAGGTTGCCGTAGCGGTCGATGATCGTGGTGACAGAGGCATACGCCCCGTCGAGCTCCCCGAGGTAGGCCGTGTCGACCTTCTCGAGCGTCGGGCGCAGGATGTCGACGATCTTCGCGGAGCCCTCGAGATTCGGGCCGATGGACCAGAGGTCCAGCTTCGAGTAGCGGTCCTCCTCGCCGGTCATCTTGGACTGGGCGACCTCGTCGATGAGGACACCCGCGCCCTGGGTCATCACCCGGGGATCGATCTCGAGCGTCTCGAGCTTCGTCCGCAGCTCGGCGACATTCGCGCGGAGACCGGCGGTCAGCTCGGCCGTGCCCTCGGTCGTGCCGACCGCGAATAGCAGCTGCTCGATCTTGTGATAGCCGGTGAACTCGGGGTCGTCCACGCCGGCCTGGAAGTCGTCCTCGCGAGCGTCGATCTTGGGGTCGAGGTCGGCGAACAGCTCGGCGATCGGCTCGACCCGCTCCCACGGCACACGCGAGGGGCCATAGGCAGCCTTGGCGGCCGCGAGGTCGCCGGCGTCCACGGCCGTCGTGAACGTGTCGATGACCTTGATGAGATCGTCGGACTGGGCGAGGACGTACGTCCGGTACTCGGACACGGCCGCGTCGATGGTCGCCTGGTCCACGACCGTGCTCGGCGGCCGCGTCTCGGCCGCGCCGCCCGAGACCGTCAGGGTGCCGCGCGGCGAGCTGAGCGTGCCGCAGACGAGCTCATAGGTGCCGCCGTCGAGCCGGCTCTTGAGGTTGACGACGAAGCCCGGGAAGATGTTCTCGGCCTCGTCGACGACCTTCTTGTCGCTCCCGATGATCTCGAACTCCGCGGGATCGCTGCCGGTGTTGGTCACCACGAAGAGGACCTGGCCCGCGCCCGCCGTCAGGGTGGCCGGCGCGCATCCGGCGGGACTCACCGAGATGGCGATCGACGCGCCGTCGCCGCTGCCGGCACTCGGCGTGGCGCCTCCGCATCCGACCGCGAGCGTGGCGATGGCGAGGCTGGCGAGGACGGAGCGAAAGAGTGAAGGCACGATGGGGGACTCCGATGGGCGGGGGACTCGCGGGGCGACCGCGATCGGATGGCCCTGAGTTTGTAATGCAAGTTGCCTTGCCTGTCAACCGCAAGGCGCGTTGACCGCGGCGGCGCGCCCCTCGGCACCCCGTTCGGAACGGCAGTGCGCCGTCAGTCCCCGGTCGGCACCCCGAGGATGTTGAAGCCGCCGTCGACGTAGAGGACCTCGCCGGTCACCGCGCCCGAGAGGTCCGACGCGAGGAAGACCGCGGTCCGCCCGACGTCCTCTGGCGTGATGTTGGCCCGCAACGGCGCGACGTCGGCAAACTCGCCGTACATCCGCTTGAAGCCGGCGATCCCGGCGGCGGCGAGCGTCCGGACGGGCCCGGCGCTGATCGCGTTCACGCGGACGCCGGTCGGGCCGAGGTCGGCGGCGAGATAGCGGACCGAGGCCTCGAGCGCGGCCTTCGCGACCCCCATGACGTTGTAGTTGGCGACGACCTTCTCGGCGCCGTAGTAGGTGAGCGTCATGACCGACGAGCCGCGACCGAGGAACGGCTTCGCCCCGCGGGTCAGGGCCACGAGCGAGTAGGCCGAGACGTCGAGCGCGAGCGCGAAGCCGTCACGGGACGTGTCGACGAACGCGCCCTCGAGGTCCTCGCGGCGGGCGAACGCCAGGGCGTGGACCAGGATGTCGAGCGACTCGTGGGTCTCGCCCCAGCGTGCGTAGACGCGGGCGATGTCGTCGTCGTTGGTGACGTCGCACGGCTCCACGAACGTCGAACCGATCGAGGCCGCCAGCGGACGGACGCGCTTCTCGATGAGGCTCTCGACCGACGAGAAGCCGACGTCGGCGCCTTCCGCGTGCAGCGCCCGCGCGATGCCCCAGGCGATCGAGTGGTCGTTGGCGACCCCGAAGATGAGCGCCGTCTTCCCGTCCAGCAGTCCCATCGCTCGCTCCTTCGTGTTCCGATACGCTGCCATCATGCCCGACCGACCGGCCCCGAAGTCCGACCTTCGCGCCGCGCTGCGCGGGGTCGAGGCGTTCGTGCTCGACGCCGATGGCGTGCTGATCCTGAAGGGCGAGCCGCTCCCAGGGTCGCGCGAGGCGCTCGCCCGGCTCGACGCCCGCGGCACGCCGTACCGGGTCGTGACCAACTTCTCCCTGGCCCACCGCTCCACGCTGGTTGCCCGCTTTGCGTCTCGTGGCGTGACGCTGCCGGAGGACTGGGTCATCACCGCGTCGTCCGCGGCGGCTGCCCATACCGCCGAGCGCTTCCCGGGCCGCCCGCTGTACGTCATCGCGGCCCCGGACGCGCTCCGCGAGTTCGACGGCCAGCGCCTCCTGACCCGCGACGAGGCGGAGGCCGGCCCGGCGGACGTGGCGGCGGTCGTCATCGGTGACGGCGGCGACGACCTCTCCTTCCGCGCCCAGGACACCGCATTCCGGGCGATCCGCGCCGGTGCCGCGTTCCTCGCGATGCATCGAAACCCGTGGTGGCTCACCCCGAGGGGCCCGACGCTGGACGCCGGCGCGGTCGTCGTCGGCCTGGAGTACGCGACGGGGCGCAAGGCCACCGTCCTCGGCAAGCCGTCACCGGTCGTCTTCCGCCAGGCGCTCGCGGGGCTTCGGCGCGACCTCGGGCGGCGCGTTCCGGCGGGGGACGTCGCCATGGTCGGCGACGATCCCGAGGCGGACGTCCGGGCTGCCCAGCGCGTCGGCCTGCGCGGGATCCTGGTCCTGACCGGCAAGGTCGCGGCTCACGAGACCGACCGGCTGGCGGGCGGTCGCCGGCGGCGGGCCGGATGCGATCGCCCCGTCGCTGGCCGAGGTCGTGGCCGCGCTAGACTGACCGCAACCTTTCCGACCCACCCGGCGCGTCGCGCCACCCTGACATCGAGGTTCCCGAGCCATGACGACCGACGAGAAGCCGCGGATCAAGATCACCTACGCGACGCTCCGCGCCGACAACGAGGATCTCCACACCGGCTTCGAAGATGCCGTCGGGCGCGTCCGAGCCGGCCTGGGCGCGAGCCACCGGAACCTGCGTGAACGGCGCGTGGCGCGACGGCGAGGGCACGTTCGAGGTCCGCTCGCCCATCGACACCGACATCGTGCTCGGCACGTTCGCCAAGGGCACGGCCCGCGACGTCGACGAGGCCGTTGCGGCCGCCCGGGCCGCACAGCCCGCGTGGGCGAAGACGCCGTGGCCGGAGCGCCTCGCGATCCTGCGATCAAGCCGCGGAGCTGATCAGCGACCGACTCATGGACGAGTCCGCGATCATGGCCTTCGAGGTCGGGAAGAACCGCATCGAGGCGCTCGGCGAGGTCGAGGAGTCCGCGGACCTCATCCGCTACTACGCGCAGACCGCCAGAGGACAACGACTACTACGACCACCCGATGGGCAACCTCGGCGACGCGACCGTCCACACCCGCTCGATCCTGCGGCCGCACGGCGTCTTCGCGGTCGTCAGCCCGTTCAACTTCCCGATGGCGCTGGCGGCGGGTCCGACGAGCGCCGCGATGCTGGCCGGCAACACGGTGGTCTTCAAGCCCTCGAGCGCGTCCCCGCTCTCGGCGGTCAAGCTCGTCGAGGCCTATCTCGATGCCGGCGTCCCGGCCGGCGTCGTCAACCTGGTCATGGGCCCGGGCGAGACGGTCGGCCAGGCGCTCCAGGATCACCCGGGCATCGATGGGATCGTCTTCACCGGCTCGTACGAGGTCGGGATGAAGCTGTTCCACTCGTTCAGCCGGACGTGGCCCCGCCCGACGATCGTCGAGATGGGCGGCAAGAACCCGGCCATCGTCTCGCGAACCGCGGACCTCGACGAGGCGGCCGAGGGGATCATGCGCTCGGCCTTCGGGTTCGGCGGCCAGAAGTGCTCGGCGAACTCGCGCGTCTACGTCGAGCGGCCGGTGCACGACGAGCTGGTGCGGCTCCTCGTCGAGAAGACCGAGGCGGTCACGATCGGCGACCCGTTGCTCCGCGCGAACTGGCTCGGGCCGGTCATCGACCAGAAGGCGGTCGACCGGCACCAGGCCGCCGTTTCCGAGGCCCGCCGCGACGGGACCGTGTTCATCGGCGGGGAGCGGCTCGCGGACGGCGACCTCGCACGCGGGTTCTACGTCGAGCCGACCGTGGTCGGCGGGCTGCCGGCCGACCATCGACTCTTCCGCGACGAGCTCTTCGCGCCGCTGACCGCGGTCCATGCCGTGGACTCGCTCGACGAGGCGATCACGCTCGCGAACGACACGATCTACGGCCTGACGGCGGGCGTCTACGCGGAGGATCCCGGCGGAGGTCGAGCGGTTCCTCGATCGCATCGAGGCCGGCGTGACCTACGTCAACCGCCGCGCCGGCGCGACGACCGGCGCGTGGCCGGGCATCCAGGCGTTCGGCGGCTGGAAGGGGAGTGGCTCGACCGGCAAGGCCGGCCTCTCGATGTACTACGTCGCGCAGTTCCTCCGCGAGCAGAGCCACACCGTCGTCGACTGAGGCTCGCCGGGGCGGCGCGCACAAGTCCGCCAAATCGCCACCAGGTGACCGTTAGGCGAACAAGCCGGGCTCGGACGGCGACCATCACCCGGGATCGCGGCGACTCCACGCTCGATAAGGGGGGCACGCCACGCGTCGATCAAGGCCGATCTCCGGTCGCGCGCGGGATGAAACCTGCCTAGTTGTCACCTGGTGGCAATCTGGCGTACAAGCGTCGTTCGCGCCTGCTCCGCCACCCGGGCCGGAACGGCAACGCAGTCGCTCGACCACGTGTGCGTCCGAGTACCGGAGTGCGGCGGAACGGCCGCAGGCTCCGCTATACTCCGGCGCGAATATCCACTCTGCATACTTGGTATGCATCCTGTCGTCCATGAGGTGACCCTTGGCCACGCCCTCGTCGCGGATCGCCGGCGACCGCCCCGTCCCGGACATCATCACGGAGCTGCCCGGTCCGAAGGCGCGGGCGCACGTCGCGTTCGACGAGACGTGGACCTCGCCGAGCCTGCCGCGGGCGTACCCGATCGTGCCGATCCGCGGGGAGGGCCTGACGGTCGAGGACATCGACGGCAACCTCTTCCTCGACTTCGCGTCGGGCATCGCGGTCACCTCGACGGGCCACTCGCATCCGCAGGTCGTCGCCGCGATCAAGGAGCAGGCCGCGGAGCTCATCCACTTCAGCGCGAGCGACTTCTACCTGCCGATCTATCCCGAGGTCTGCCGCGAGCTCGCGCGCCTGGCCCCGATGTCCGGCCGCTCCCGGGTCTACCTCGGCAACTCCGGCACCGAGGTCGTCGAGGCCTCGATCAAGCTCGCGCGGTTCGCCACCAAGCGGCCGTACATCGTCGCGTTCCTCGGCGCGTTCCACGGCCGGACGTACGGGTCGCTGAGCCTGACGGCCTCGAAGGCCAAGTACCACGCCGGCTTCGGGCCGCTGCTGCCCGGCGTCTTCCACGCGCCATACGGCCGAGTGGAGGACCTGCGCTGGTTCGACGAGGTCCTGTTCGACCGGCTCGCGCCGGCCAACGAGGTCGCGGCGATCATCGTCGAGCCGATCCAGGGCGAGGGCGGCTACATCGTCCCCGAGGACGGCTTCCTCCAGGGACTGCGCCGGATCTGCGACGAGCACGGGATCCTGCTCATCGCCGACGAGATCCAGTCGGGTGCCGGGCGGACCGGCACGATGTGGGCGGTCGAGCACTGGGGCGTCGAGCCGGACATCCTGCTGACCGCCAAGGGCATCGCCTCGGGCATGACGCTCGGCGCGCATGATCGCCCGGGCCGAGCTCTGGAGACCTGGGGGCCGGGCAGCCACGGCTCGACCTATGGCGGCAATCCCGTCGCGTGCGCGGCGGCGCTCGCGACGATCGAGCTGCTCGAGGGCGGGCTCATCGACAACGCCCGGGTCCGGGGCGACCAGGCACAGGCGGGTCTGCGACCGCTGGCCGACCGCTTTCCGACGCTCATCACCGACGTGCGCGGCAAGGGACTGATGTTGGGCATCGAGTTCGACACGGCCGACCATGCCGAGGAGGTCCAGTGGGCCTGCTTCGAGCTGGGCCTGCTCGTGCTCGAGTGCGGCACGCTCCAGCGTGCGCATGTCGCCCGCGCTCACCGTCACCGAGGCCGAGATGGTGACCGCGTTGCGCATCTTCGGCGAGGCCGTCGGCCGCGTGGCGGGCCACGCACCGCGAGGTCCTGGCCGAGGTCGTCGATGCCGGGGCGCTCCACGAGGTCGAGGCGGCCGGCTAACCCTCCGGCTGTCATCATCGCGAGATGACCACCTCGAAAGTCGTGTCGATGCACGACGCGATCGCCGATCTCGTGCGGGACGGCGACACCGTGGCGATCGAGGGCTTCACGCACCTCATCTCGTTCGCGGCTGGGCACGAGATCATCCGCCAGGGCAAGCGCGACCTGACCCTGGCCCGCCTCACGCCGGACGTCATCTATGACCAGATGATCGCCGCGGGCGTCGCTCGAAAGCTCATCTTCTCGTGGCTCGGGAACCCGGGTGTCGGCGGTCTCGGGGCCATCCGCCGCCGCATCGAGGGCGAGCTGCCCGACGAGCCGCTCGAGGTCGAGGAGTACAGCCACTTCGGGATGGTGTGCCGGTACACGGCGGGTGCCATGAACCTGCCGTTCTTCCCGCTGCGCAGCTACTTCGAGACCGACCTGCCCGTGGCGAACCCGCTGATCCGCCCGATCGCCTCGCCCTACGGCGACGGCACGGTCTACGCCGTCCCGCCGCTGCGACCGGACGTCACGATCGTCCACGCGCAGCGCGCCTCGGCCGGCGGCGACACCCAGGTCTGGGGGCTGCTCGGGTGCCAGAAGGAGGCGGCCTTCGCGGCCGAGCGCGTCATCGTCGTGGTCGAGGAACTGGTCGACGAGTCGGTCGTCCGTGCGGACCCGAACCGGACCATCATCCCGGGGCTCATCGTGGACGCGGTCGTGGTCGAGCCGTGGGGCGCGCATCCCTCGTACGTGCAGGGCGCCTACGACCGGGATAACCGCTTCTACCTCGACTGGGACCCCATCACCCGCGACGAGGCGTCGACCCAGGCCTGGCTCAAGGACTGGGTCTACGGGCTCGATGGGCGCGCCGCCTACATGGAGAAGCTCGGCGCGGAGCGGATCGCCTCGCTGCGCCCGGGCTCGGCGCCCTCGGGCAGCGTCGACTACGGGGCCTACCGGTGAGCGAGTCGCTGATGATCCTGGTCGCGGGCCCGTACCGATCCGGGACCGACGGCGACCCGGCCCGGATCCAGGCCAACGTCGATGCGATGACGCAGACCTCGCTGGAGCTCTACCGCCGCGGCCATCTGCCGGTGATGGGGGAATGGTTCGCGCTGCCGCTCATCGAGCAGGCGACGCGCGAGGGCGACGGCGGCGATCCGTTCGCGGAGATCTTCCACCCGGTCGCCGAGCAGGTCCTCGCCCGCTGCGACGCGTGCCTGCGGATCGGTGGCCCGTCGGAGGGCGCGGACCGGATGGTGGCCGCCGCCCGGCGGCTCGGCAAGCGCGTCTTCGCCGACATCGGAGAGGTCCCGTGACCGACGCCGAGACGCGGACCGCCTTCAGCAAGTCCGAGATGATGATCGTCGCCGCCGCGCGCGAGCTCGCGAGCCAGCACGTCTGCTTCGTCGGCGTCGGCCTCCCGAACATCGCGGTCAACCTCGCCAAGCTGACCGTCGCGCCCGACCTCGAGCTCGTCTACGAGGCGGGCGTCTTCGGCGCCCGCCCGGCCCGCCTGCCCCTGTCGATCGGCGATCCGACGATCGTGACCGGCGCGACCGCCGTGGTGAGCATGCTCGAGCTGTTCGGCTACTACCTCCAGCGCGGGCTGATCGACGTCGGGTTCCTCGGCGCGGCCCAGATCGACCGCTTCGGCAACATCAACACGACGGTCATCGGGCCGTACGACCACCCGACGACCCGGCTGCCCGGCTCGGGCGGGGCGTGCGAGATCGCCATCAACGCCCGGCAGGTCTTCGTGATCATGCGCCAGTCGAAGCGCAGCTTCGTGGACAAGATCGACTTCCGGACGTCGCCCGGCAACCTCGGCGGCGCCGAGCAGGCCGAGCGGATCCGGCGCGACGGCGGCTGGCTCGGTCGCGGCCCGACGGTCGTCGTCACCGATCTCGGCATCTACCACTTCGACGAGGCCGGCGAGATGCGCCTCGACTCGCTGCACCCGGGCGCCACGGTCGAGGACGTCCGCGAGACGATCGGCTGGGACGTGGCGGTCGCCACGGATCTCGCCGCCACGCCGCCGCCGACCGACCGTGAACTGGCACTCATCCGCGAGGAGCTCGATCCCGGCGGCGTGTACACGAAGTAGGGCGGCTCGTCCCCACCGAACCACCCCGTACCTCCGGTCTCGGCCACCCTGACCACCGGGCTCTGGAGCGTGACGGGCTCCCCCGGCACCATCCCGACACGATGGACCGCGCGACCGCTCGCCTCCTGCCCCTCGAGGCCGTGCCCGGACTCCCGGATGGCCTCACCATCCGCTATCTCGACGGCTCGACCACGGCCACGCCCCTGGCCGTGGCGCTCGTCCAGGCGCGTCGGGCGGACCTGCGCGTCCTCGATCGCGAGGCGATCCCGACGGCCCGCCTGCTGGCCGGCCTCTCGATGGCCCTCGACCTCACCGAGGGGCAGCTCCCGGGTCACGCCCTCCGCACGTGCTTCATGGCGATGCATCTCGCGGACGACCTGGGTCTCAGCACCGCCGATCGCGGGGCCCTCTTCTACGCCGCGTTCCTCAAGGATGCCGGGTGCTCCTCGAATGCCGCGGCGATCACGCGGCTCTTCGGCGCCGACGACATCGACGCCAAGCGTCGCCAGTCGACCATCGAGAGCTCGATGCTCTCGTACGCCGCCTTCACGCTCCGGACGATCCCCGACAGCGAGCCGCTGCCGCGCCGGGTGCGCCGGCTCATCAACCTGGGCATCCGCGGGAAGCGCGAGCATCGCGAGATCGAGCAGCTGCGCTGCGAACGGGGTGCCGCGATCGCCCGCAAGGCCGGGTTCGGCGATGACGTCGCGGGCGCCATCCTCGACCTCCACGAGCATTGGGACGGCAGCGGTGAGCCGCGCGGCCTGCGCGGCGCGGAGATCCACCCCCTCGCCCGGATCCTGGCCGCCTGCCAGGGCCTGGACGTCTTCCTGAGCACGCAGGGCCGCGAACGCGCCGTCACGGTGATGGCCAAGCGACTCGGGGCGTGGTACGACCCCGACATCGCCGACGCGCTGCTCGACGGCTGTGCCCGCGGCATGCTGGAGGAGCTCGCCGCCCCGGATGTGGTCGGTCGCACGATGGCGCTCGAGCCGGGCAGCCAGAACCGGACGTCGGACGACGACGACGTCGACAAGATCGCCTCCGCCTTCGCGGACATCGTCGACGCCAAGAGCCCGTTCACGGGAACGCACTCGTCGCGCGTCGCGGACCTTGCCGAGGGCCTGGCCGCGCGCATGGGGATGCTCGCGCCGGAGGTCGTCAACGTCCGTCGCGCCGGCCTCCTCCACGACCTGGGCAAGCTCGGCGTCCCGAACACCGTCCTCGACAAGCCGGGCCGGCTCGACGCGGCCGAGATGGAGGTCATCCGCCGCCATCCGGAGATGACGCTCCGCATCCTCGACACGATCCCGACATTCGCCGATGTCGCCGAGCTGGCCGCGTGCCATCACGAGCGGCTCGACGGGACGGGCTACTTCCGCGGCATGACCGCTCCCGAGCTCGCGCTCGGTGCCCGGATCGTGGCCGTCGCCGACGTCTTCGAGGCGCTGACCGCGGACCGACCGTATCGCTCGGCGATGCCGGTCGAGGCGGCGCTCGCGATCATGCGCGAGTCGGCGGGCGAGCACCTCGCGGCCGACGTCATCGAGGCCCTGGCCGACACCGTAGCCTGACGCTCGTCCGGAACGCCGGGATCGGCGCGGGCATCAACCCTTCGCGAAGACCGCCACGAACTCCAGGGCGCCCTCGTCGGCGATCGAGATGATGAAGCCGCCGACGTTCGGGGCCTGGATGTCGTAGTCGCTCAGCGGGAACGTCACCGAGCCGAGCACCTGGACCGTGCCGTCCGCCAGCTTTGCCTGGGCCGGGATCTCGACGGCCTTCGTGACGCCGTGGAGCGCCAGGTCGCCGACCAGGGTGATGTCGGTCGCCGTGCCGGCCAGGGCGGCCGCAGGGATCTCGACCGGCTGGGTCAGCGTGAACGTCGCCGTCGGGAAGCTGTCGGTCTGGAGGCCCTCGGTGCGGAGCCGGTTGTCACGCCGGTCTTCGTCAGAGGTGATCGTGGTCGTGTCGACCTCGATCGTCGCTTCCGTCAGCGTCGTCGCTGCGGCGTCCGAGGTCAGGACGATGGAGCCCGTGACGTCGGTGGTCCGGCCGATCGCGTCGGTCTCGGCATCGAACTGGGCGAGACGCTCGCGCACGCGATAGCCGGCCTCCGTGCCGGTGGTCACGGTCCAGGTCCCGGCCAGGTCACCGGTCCCGGTCGGTGCCGTCGCGGCAGGATCCGCGCTCGCGGCGGCGCTGGCTGCCGCGGTCGGATCCGCGCTTGCAGGGGCACTCGCACCCGCGGACGGGAACGCAAGCGGTGGCGCGTTGTCGCCGCGCAGGACCTGGTCGTAGGCGACGTACAGGCCGACGCCACCGGCGAGGACCAGGACGACGAGGGCGGCGAGGATCCGGGTACGGGTCATGGGGGTCTCCGCGAGGGCGGGATCGTCCGATCCCGTCAGTGCGGAGGTTGCCATGACTTCCTGAGAGCCGCCTGAGAGCCCCCTGAGAGCCCGGCCACGTGCCCGCCGCCCGAGCCCGGCAGCGGGCGATCGCTCAGTAGGGGACGATGGCCACCAACCGGTCGAAGCCGGCGCTCGGGACGCGGCCGACGACCTCGCCTGATCGCGCTTCGATCTTGACGATCCGTCCATCGCCCGACAGGAGCGCGTAGACCATCGAGGCATCGGGCGTCACGGCGATCGCGTCGACGCCGGCCCCGGTGGCGAACCGACCCGTGACGCTCAGGTCCGCCGCGTCGAGGGCGACGATGCCGCCCGGGCCTGCCGCGTAGATCGTGCGCCGGTCAGGTGATGCCACGACTCGCCGACCGACCGGACCGCTAGGCTGGTGACCGAACTTCGCGAGCACGATGCCGCTCGCCGCCGACGGCTCGAAGGTCACCGGCGTGCGGACCACGAACTCGATCGGATCGATGCTCACGGCCAGCCCGAGCGTCGCGTTGATGGCCAGGATGTCGCGGCCGTTGGGCGCCGGGGCCAGGCCCCAATCGAGCGCCGCGTCCGCGTCGTCGACGCCGGTCGCCGGCAGGTCGAGGCAGACTGCCCATCCCTCGGCGCTCTGGAGGGCGTGGATGAACGGGTGCTCGGTCCCGCGATAGAGCGTGAACACCATGCCGTCGGCGCGCCGCGACTGGGCGACGGGCCATCCGGCCATCGCCTCGCCGGTATCGCGCTTGTCGACGATGACGTCGGGCCTCAGGACGCCCGTCGCGGTCTCGACGATCCGGACCTGGTAGTGGCCCGCCGGCGGGCCCGCGAGGTGCTCGACGACGTACAGGAGCGACCCATCGGGCGAGATGGCGTCGAACTCGAATTCGCCGGCCAGCTCGATGATCCGCGGCTCGTCCCTGAACGACCCGGTCAGGACGGCGAAGCGTGTCGAGCCGGCCGTGCCTGCCTTGGCGCCGTCCATCTCGACCAGGACGACCGTCGAGCGGTTCGTGGAGACGCCGACCGGGACCGGATCGAGTCCGATCGTCGGCAGTCGCCAGGCTCCGGGGACCTCGCGCCCGTTGCCCTCGAAGCCCTGGTCGGCCCGGAGACCCTCGACCATCGTCGAGGTCTGGCCCGGCGTCGCGGTGACCAGGCTTGCCCAGCCTTCGTCGGGTGCCCCGACCGGCAGGGTCAGCATCTCCTCCTCGTTGCTTGCGCGGATCACGTGCAGCCGGTCCTCGCCGGGTCTCCCGACGACGAGCCACGCGTCGGGCGAGCCGACGAGGTCGGGGATCGGGGTCGGGGCCGGGCGGGAGGTCGCGGCGGCGTTCGCCACCGGTGTCGCGGGCGCCGCGGGCGTCCCGCCGCTGCAGGCGGCGACGATCGAGATGAGCGCGAGACCGAGGAAGGGGTGTCGCAGACGGGGGGTGGTCGGCATCTCGTCTCCAGTCCGGTGGGGCGCGATCGGATCGTTTGCGCACCCCTCCTACACCACCGGTCGGGACGGGGTTCCCGGGTCATGGGCCGCGGACCGGGGCGCCCTCAGTCCATCGTGCCCGCGAGCCGGATCGCCTCGTCCCGGCCGAGCGTGGTCTCGAGGCGGAACGTGATGGTCCCGTCCGACCACAGCAGCGCGTCGCCGACCCACCGCCGCTCCTCGTGCGCCGGTCCGCGCGGACCATCCCAGAAGAACATGTGGGGGTCGCCGCTCAGCCAGTAACCGCGGAGGTCGCCGACCATGACCGGGTCGACCGAGGTGTCCCCGGAGATCGCCTTCCCGAAAAAGCCCTCCTCGACGGCGCCCTCGAACTGGCTCAGGAGGAGCCCGACGCCTGGCTCGCGGGTCGCCGGCAGGTCGGCCGACGAGGCCCACACGAGCGAGACCATGCCGGCTCGGTCCTCGTCGACGTAGGCGACGTCGGGCGGTCCGATCGCGGGATCCTGCGGCCACTCGACGTGAAAGCCGGCCGTGGCATCGAGGTCCGCGAGCTCGACGCGCTCGCCCAACCCCATCGCAACGCCGGGCGGTCCGGCTGCCGGGGTCCGCGAGGGTTCGAAGGTGGGCGGCGGGCTGACCGTCGGCTCGGCACCGATGAAGAGGCGCAGGCCCGGCAGCCCGAGCCCGATGGCCCCGGCGATCGCCGCGAGCGCCAGGAGCGCGACCAGCGCGAGGACGAGCGCGCGGCGGGCGGGGCGCCAGGTCGGCCGCCACCACGGGCCGGAACCTGCGGTGGTCAGGGCCGAGGCATCATGGGGCGCCGGCGCGGCCTCGATCCGCGCCCGGACCTCCGCCGCGAGGTCGCGCCCGGATCCGCGCTCGCCGGCTGTCGGCCAATCGATGACCGGCGCCAGGCCACGGAGCGCGGCCTCGAGATCGCCGTCGGACTGCTGGGAGAGCCGCACGTCGGTCATGCCTCGCCCCCGTCGAGCGCCGTCAGCGCGACCCTGAGCCGCCCGAGCGCCCGGGAGGTCCGGCTCTTGACCGTGCCGGCGGGCAGGTCGAGCGCCGCGGCCGTCTCCGCCTCCGATAGCTCGAGCAGGAACCGGGCGCCGATCACCTCGCGGTCCTCGTCCCGGAGTCCGCCGAGGGCGCGCATGAGCGTCTCATGCTGCTCGCCCGCGAGGACCTCGGCCTCCGGCGAGGCGGCCGACCCCTCGCTCGCGCCGCCCGAGCTCGCCCGCTCGACGAGCCGGAGCCGCCGGTCGGCGGAACGGCGCCGATTGCGACTCTCGTTGGCCACGATCCGAAGCAGCCACGGGCGGAACGGCGACCCGTCGCGAAAGCGTGGCAAGGCGGCGTAGGCCTTGATGAAGGCGTCCTGTGCGGCATCGGCGGCGTCGGCCTCCGGGGCGACGATGTGGGCAGTGCGGAGCGCGACGTCCTGGTATCGGCGCACGAGGGTCTCGTACGCCGCCACGTCGCCGGTGCGGGAGCGGCTGATCAGTTCAGCGTCGTCCAGGATCGGTGGCCTCCGCGGTCAACCGTACCTTCTACACCGCGACCGATCGATGGGTTCCAGTCGACGTCGGCTACCATCGGCGCGTGACCACCGGCCGCGTCTTCCATCGTTCCGCGGTGCCCGATCCACCGGTCGCGTCCGAGGGCGATGGCTCGACCATCCGCGACACCGCGGGGCGAACGTACCTCGACGCCGCCGGCGGCGCCATCGTCGTCAATGTCGGCCACGGCCGGGCGTCGATCGCCAAGGTGATGGCCGCCCAGGCCGCTCGTCTCTCCTATGCCCATGGCAGCGTCTTCACCAGCGAGCCGCTCGAGGCGTACGCGGAGGAGGTCGGCCGCCACCTGCCGATCGACGGCCCGGCCATCTATCCGGTGTCCGGCGGATCCGAGGCCATCGAGACTGCCCTCAAGCTGGCTCGCGCCTACCACCTCGCGAACGGCGAGCCCGGCCGGGAGATCGTCTTCAGCCGGTGGGGGAGCTATCACGGCAACACGCTCGGCGCGCTCGACCTGTCCGGCCGGCCGCCGCTGCGCCGGCCGTACGAGCCGTGGCTCGGGCGCTTCCGGCACGTGTCGGCCGCCTATCCGTACGGCGCGGCCCGGCCCGGCGGTCACGCCCTCGCGGATGGCGCCGCCCTCGCGGCCGAGCTCGACGAGGCGATCGTCGCGGCCGGCCCCGGGACGGTGGCGGCCTTCGTGGCCGAGCCGATCGTCGGGGCGACGCTGGCGGCCGCCGTCCCGCCCGAGGACTACTGGCCGCGGATGGCCGAGGTCTGCGCCCGACACGGCGTCCTGCTCATCGCAGACGAGGTCATGACCGGGTTCGGCCGGACCGGCCGCTGGTTCGCCGCGGACCACTGGGGTCTCCAGCCGGACATGCTCGTCGCGGCCAAGGGGGCGACGTCGGGCTACTGGCCGTTCGGGTTCGTCGCGGCCTCCGAGGAGATCCATGCGGCGGTGACCGGCGCCGGGGGCTTCGTCCACGGGTTCACGTACTCGCATCAGCCCGTCGCTGCGGCCGTCGCGCGAGAGGTGCTGCGGATCCTCGAGGCGGAGGACCTGGTGGCGGCCAGCGCGACGAAGGGCGTTCGCCTCCGCGAGCTGGTGACGGCGGCGCTCGACGGGCATCCTGCGTTGGGCGAGGTCCGCGGCCGCGGGCTCATGGTCGGCGTGGAGCTGGTGGCGGATCGCATGATGCGCGTGCCGTTCCCGCGGGCGGCCCGGATCGCGGAGGCCGTCGTTCGCGGGGCCCGAGAGCGCGGCGTCCTCGTCTACTCGGGGACCGGCAACGCCGATGGCACGAACGGGGACACGATCCTGCTGGGTCCGCCGTTCATCGTGACCGACGACGAGATGCGGCGAATCGCCACCGTTCTCGCCGAGGCCGTCGACGCGGCGACAGCGAGCGCCACCGCCGGCGCCGGCTCTCGCACCGGTCGAGGGACAGCCGCCTCAGGCTGACGGGGGCGGGGCACCGTCCGGCGCGGTTGCGTCCGGCGCGGTAGCATCCGGCGCGGCCGTTTCCGGAGCGACGCTCGGACCCGGCGACGTCGGCCCGTCGTCCGTCACCGATCCTGGTCCGGGTCCGTCCATCGGGCCTGCGGTCACCGGGGGTCCCGCCCGCACCCGGTACACGTGCGACAGGACCGCTGCCCCGAGTGGCGTCCAGACCAGCCCGCCGATGGTCGCGGCGACCAGATAGCCCGCCACCCCGCCGGTGAAGGAGAAGGTCGCCACGCCGACGACCAGGGCCGCCACGACCGAGATCAGGCCGAAGACGATGCCGACCAGCAGGGCGAGCAGCAGGAAGATCAGGAAGATCCGGACGCGGATGCCCGACGTCAGCTCCGCGCTCCGCGAGAGCCCTCGGCGGAGGCTCAGATCCTCGGCGAGGATCGCGGGGACTGCCAGCGACCAGCGGACCGCCAGGATGATGATGGCGATCGAGACGACGAGTCCGACCAGGCCCAGGACGGCCGCGATCGCGCTCTGGGTCCGCATCGTCGCCGCGTCGCTCATGACGAACGTCCCCTGGGCGAGGGTCAGCGGTATCCCGACGACCATGAACCCGATGCCGAGGATGACGGCCGGCCAGATCAGCGCACTCGCATGCGCGCTGACCTCCCGGTACGCTCCACCGACCGTCGGTCGGCGCCCATCCACGGCGGCGAGCGTCGCGGCGGTCACGATCGCGAGCCCGATGAGTGCCAGCGTGATGCTCGCCCCGGAGGCGACCCCGCTGAGGATCGCGAGGTCGGTCGGCGGTTGGAACGCCTCCTGGATCCGTTGCTGGAATGCGAGCTGGTCCTCGGGGTCGTAGTTGGACCAATCGGTCTCGGTGAAGACGGTGATCATCGCGTCCCAGGCCCGGGCGACGATCACCAGCGACGGGATGACCATGAGGTTCCGCAGGATCTCGGGGATCGCCGCGGCCCCCATGAGCGGGCCGGCGTGGCTGCGCAGGATCCGCCAGCCCGCGCCGATCGACTGTCGGACTCCGAGACCCTCCGGCTCGACCGGCATCTCCCAGCCGACGACCGGGGCCGGCGCCGGTGGCGGTCCCCAGCCGGACATCAGAGGGACCGACGCGTGGCGCCGCGCATGAGCAGGACCACGCCCAGCGCGATCAGGGCGGCCGGCACGATGAGGCCGCCGGCGGCCGGGCTCGTCATGCTGACGCCGCCCAGCAGCGCCAGCAGCCCACCGAACCACAGCTGCCAGCCCCAGCCGCCGCCGGTCGCGCCACGGACCAGCGCGATGAACAGGAACGCGACGCCGAAGCAGAAGGTCCCGAGCCCGTCGAGGACGACGCCCGCCGCGTTGAGCACGCCCGGCGCGGCGAGCGCGGTGATGATCGCGCCGGCGTAGAGCGACCCGGTCCCGCGATCGACGGCCCACTTGATCAAGAACGCGAGACCCACCGCGAGCACGACCAGCGAACCGGCGGCGCGCGCCTCGGGGTAGAGCTGCTGGACCAGCAGCAGGCCGCCGAACACGAGCAGGAAGATCCCGATCCAGGGCAACCCCGGCCGCCGGGCGTCGTCGGGACCCCACTCCCAGTGGTAGACGTGGGCGTCCGGGCCGCCTGGCGGGCTGCCGGGCGCCCGCCCACCGCTGTCGGGTCCGAGTCGCGTCACCGGGTCGCGCTGGTCGTCCATGCCGCTGGGCTCCTCGTGCATCCCCCGCCCGAGTCTAGGACTCGGCGAGACCCGGCGTCGGGCCCGGCCGGGCCTGGTCCGGCGGATCGTTTTCCACGTGGCTGAAGCCGAGCCGATCGACGAGGCGGCCCGAGGAAGCCCGGCGCCCACCAGTTCCAGCGGCCCATCAGCCGCATCGTGGCCGGGACCAGCAGGACGCGGATGATCGTGGCGTCGACCGCGACCGCGATCGCCATCCCGACGCCGATGCTCTTGATCGTGATGACCTCGGCGAGGGCGAACGCGGCGAAGACGCTGACCATGATCAGCGCGGCCCCGGTGATGACCCCGGCGGTCTTGGCGAGGCCCTCGGCGACCGACGCGGTGTTGTCGCCGGTCCGGCGGTACGCCTCCTGGATCCGCGAGAGGAGGAGGACCTCGTAGTCCATCGACAGCCCGAAGATCACGCTGAACATGATGATCGGGTTGCCGGCGATGGTGTACCCGAGCGGCTCGAAGGCGAGGACGTTCGGCGAGGTTGCCCTCCTGGAAGATCCAGACGAGCGCCCCGAAGCTCGCGCTGATCGACAGCAGGGTCATGATCACGGCCTTGATCGGGATGACGACCGACCCGAACAGCAGGAACAGGATCAGGCCGCTCGCGAGCAGGGTCAGCCCGACGGCGTACGGCGCGCGCTCGCCCTGCGAGACGAGGAAGTCGTGGCCGGTGGCCGCGGTGCCGCCGACCTGGGTCGTGATCCCGTCGCCCGGGTCGAGTCGCGCGGATGACCGGGATCAGGTCGGTGGCCGTCGGGCTCGGACGGCGAGAGCGGGCTGATCGCATCGAGCCGGACCGTCGAGCCGCGGACGTAGCGGGCGAGCAGGGCGTCGAGGCCGGGCGGCCGCTGGCCCGTCGGGCAGGGCGTAGAGCGCGGCGACCTGGTCGGGCGTCAGCGAGCGCGCCGGTCTGCCGGGTCGGGGATGGCGAACGGTCCCTCGACCCGGTCGATGCCGTCGATCGCGTCGAGCTGCGCCGCGTAGGCGGTCAGGGCCGCGATCGTTGGCGGCGTCGGTCGGGGAGCCCTGGCACGTCGGCGAGGATCGACGATCGGCGTCGTCTCGCCCGGGGCGAACTCCGTCTGCAGCGCGACGTACGCATCGCGGCTCTCGACGCCGGCCGGGTAGATCTCCGCGCCCGGCACGCCCTGCTCGAGGCGCAGGAACGGGGTGCCGGCGATGAGCAGGACCGCGAGCGTCGGGACGAGGACCGCGATCGGGTCGGCGCATGACCGCGTGGGCGACGCGCTCCCAGCGCGACGACCGGGCCGGTCGCCAGGCGCCGACGACGGGCCGGATGCGGCTGGCGCAGGCCGCCGATGCGACAGGGCGTTGACGCGGTGGCCGAGCATGCCGAGCACCGCCGGCAGGAAGGTCAGGGCGTAGAGGACCGAGCACAGGACGACGAGCGCACCCGCGATGCCGATCGAGCGGATGGCCGGCGCCTCGAACAGCAGCAGGCCCGACAGGCCGATCGCGACCGCGATGCCGCTGAACGCGACGGCCTTGCCGGCCGTGGCGACAGCCCGCTCGACGGCCTCGGCGACGGTCCGGCCGCGGCCGCAGCTCCTCGCGGAAGCGGCTGACGATGAACAGCGAGTAGTCGATCGCGAGCGCCAGCCCGAGCATCGTCGCGATGTTGAGGACGAAGATGCTCATCTCGACCTGCTGGGCGACGATGTAGATCAGCGCGAGGCTGCTCGGGATCGCGAGCCCGGCCACGAGCAGCGGCATCCCGGCGGCGACGACCGACGCGAAGACGAGCAGCAGGACGAGCGCGGCGATCGGGAGCGAGACCGACCTCGGCCTTCTGGAGGTCCTTCTCGGACTGCTCGGCCGAGTCCTTGGTGATCGGGCCGTAGCCGGTGAGCTGGTACGGTGTAGCCCGGCCGGCGGCACGATCGCGGCGCGGATGCTCGTCGACCGCGGCGACCGATTCCTCGTCGGTCATGTCGAGCTCGATGACGACGTAGGCGGCGTCGCCCGGCGGTGCTGATGAACCGCGGGTCGCCGGTCTCGGCGTAGCCCGACGATGCCGGTGACCCGCGGGTCGTCGGCGAGGCCCGACGAGCGCGGTCGGCGATCGCCGCCTGGAACTCGGCCGAGGTCGCGTCCGCCCCGGGCGTCGTCGGAACGGAAGAGCGCGATGACCGAGCTCTTGCCGGCCCCGAACTCGGTGTCCAGCCGTGCCGAGACGGCCGCCGACTCGGCGTCCGCGTCGAGCCAGCCGCCGGAGCTCAGCGATTCGGACGCTCGCGCCGCGAGGGCGATCGAGGCGAGAGCCACGACGAGGGCCAGGACCGCGACGGGCCGGCGGAATCGATAGACGAATGCGCCCCAGCGACTGAACATGCGCCCTCTCTCGTCGGTGCTCTCGTGACCGACCCGACCATGAGAGCGGTCGCCCGACGTGTCAAGCGGCGCGGGACAACGCGAGAGGCCGCGGGTTGCCCCGCGGCCTCTCTGCTCGTGGGACTAGGCCCGGAGGGCCCGGTCGATCAGTGGAAGTAGCCGGTGATGTCGACGATGAACTCGGTCTTGCCGCTCGAGGCCACGAAGACCGCGCTCGACTTGCCGTCGGCGTTGTTGATGCGGCCGGCGAGCCCGTTGGCCCGCGTATCGCCGATCGGGAAGTTGATGGTCGAGGTCGTGGGATTGGCGACCGGCGTCGGGGTGACCGACACGTAGCCGCCCTTGGTCTGGCCGACGACCGTCACGTTGCCGGTGAAGGCATCAGCGTCGCTGGCGACGCCGCCCACCCCACGGACCGTGAAGGACTTCGGTGCTCCGTGCTGGAGCGGATTGAGGATGCCCTGATCGATCCGGGTGTCGACCGTCCTGGTCGGCGCAAGGGGCACGAACGTGAGGCCGGCCGCATCGTTGCGGAAGTAGCCGGTCACGTCGAGGACCGCGTGCGCAGTGCCTGTGCCCTTGTAGACCACGAACAGCATGCCGCCCGCACCGAGCTTGACGGTCACGTTGTTGGCACGGTTGTCACCCTTCGGGAAGTTGAGGGTCGAGGTCGTCGGGTTCGCGACCGACGTCGGGGTCAGGCTCAGGAAGCCGCCCTTGGTCTGGCCGGTCACCGTCAGGTTGCCGGTGATCGCGACGGCATCCGCGGGGACCGCGGTGCTCCCGACCGTTCGGCCACCGACCTGGAAGCCGTACGGAACGCCGTTGGCGAGGACGTGGGACCCGGCCGGGTTGTTGACGCGGGTGTCGAGATAGCGGGCCGGGGTGACGCCGAAGTACTCGGTCCCGGCGGTCCCGGCCACGAAGTAGCCGGTCACGTCGAGGACCAGGTGAGCCTTCTTGGCGGCCTGGTTGGTGCCGGAGGCACGGTAGGTCGCTTCGAGCTTGCCGCTGCCGTCGAGCGAGACGAACACGCCGTTCGCCCGGTTGTCGCCGATCGGGAAGTTGATCGTGGATGTGCCCGGGTTGTTGGAGACGTCCGGTCCGAGCGTCACGAAGCCCGCGGCCGTCTGGCCGGTGACCGTCAGGTTGCCGGTGATCGCGACGGCGTTGGCGGGGATCCCGCCGCGGCCGGTGATCTGGAACGACTGCGGCACGCCGTGGCTGAAGATCGTGCTGCCCGCCGGGTTCGCGACGCGCGAGTCGAGCAGGCGCACGGGCGTGAGGGCCGTGAAGGTCGTGTCGTCGGAGTCGAGCGTGATCGTGTCACTGGTGACGGCCGACCACGTGCCGAGGACGTCTTGCCACTGGACGTAGACGGTCTTGAGGCCGTCGCCCGGGGTGAGCGTCCACGGCTGCGGGGTCGCGTACGCGAAGTTGGTGCCCGCGACCAGCACGCCGCCCGAGGTGGTCGGCGAGTTGGCGATGCGGACGTTGAGGACGCCGGTCGCGTCGGTCGCGGGGACCGCGACGCTGACCGTGGCGATCGGCGTGGAGGCATCGCCACCGTTGATGGTCGCGGTGCCGGCCGGGCCGGTGGTGTCGAGCCGGATGGTGTCGCTGACGGGCACGGACCAGTTGGGAGTGCCGAAGAGCGGCTGGTCCCGGAACTGGATGCAGACGCGCTTGACGCCATCGCCGTTCGGCGGTGTCAGCGGCCAGGACGTCTTGGTCGTCGCGTACGGGAAGGTCTGGCCACCGGTCAGCAGGGCCGGCGTGCCGCTCGTCGGGCACGTCGTTCCGTCCGCCGAGTTGGCGATACGCATCTCGATGACGCCACTGACGTCCGTCGCGGAGATGTTCAGGGTGGCGGTCGCGACCTTGGTCGCATCGGGTGTCGGGTTGCCGTTGATGTCGATCGTCCCGACCGGACCGGTCACGTCAGCCGTGTCGGGGAGCCCGAGGTGGCCGTGCATGTAGAACTTGGAGGTCTGATCGGTCGCCTCGACGAGCAAGCCGGACGCCTCGTTGATGACCTGCTTGGTCGTGGTGGCGTCTTCCATGTCGTTGTCGGTGGCGCTGTCGATCAGCAGGGTGCCCTTGCCCGCGACGGTGAAGGACAGACCTGCGAGCGGTGTGGCCATCTTGTAGTAGATGGAGCCGTTCCCGGCGGCGTTGTCGTTCATGATCACGATCGCTGCGCCGGCGCCGCTGTTGAACGCGGTGTCGATGACGACCTGCGGCCGGACGTTGGTGGACGCGCCGTCGGCGACGCCGCGCTGTGACCAGGTGCCGCCGGTCGTTCGCCGGAGCAGACGGATCTGCTCTGCCGCGCTGCCGGTCTTGATGGCGACATAGACGTTGCCGGCCGCGTCGGCCTTGGCATTCGCCTGGTTGTCGACGGTGTTCGGGGTGGCGACTTCGGCGGCGCCCCAGGTGCCACCGAGGTTGCCGCCGGTGTGAACCTTGAAGTTGCCGACGTCGGCGCTGGCCGCGTGCATGTCGGTGTAGTAGATGCCGACGTTGGCGCCGAAGGCGACGAGCGCCGAGGTGTTGGTCTGCCCGTCCTCGCCCTGGTTGATCAGGACCGGCGCGGACCAGGTCGTGTGGGCGGCGTTCGTGGAGAACGCGACCGACGTCGTGGAGGCCGCCGTGTTCGTGTCCGACTGGCGGGTCCAGCCGACATAGATGCGGTCGGCATCCTTGGCGAGGGTCACGGTGTCGGCACCACCGGTGGAGATCCCGGTCCCCGCGTATGGGCCGCCGATGATCGCCCTTGGGAAGGTGGCGTCAAGCGTGTACTGGGACGCCAGCGGATTGGCCAGGTTGACCGTGTACTGGTAGAAGTTGACGGCGTCGTTGCAGGTGCCTGGCGTCGGGTTGTTGATGGCATCGCAGGAGTGCCTGGTCGACACCACATAGAGCTTGTTGTTCGCGCCGTCGTACAAGTAGTCGCCGTTGGTCCGGTCGCGATTGTCGACCGTGTCGCCGGTCGTCACCCAGGTATGGGTCGCATCGTTGTGCCGGTAGATCTCGTAGTTCGAGGTGGCCGCGTTGAAGAGGCCGCCGTACCAGAAGCCGCCCGCGAACCACAGCTTCGACTGCGGGGAGTTCTCGGTGGCCCGGCCGGCCTTGCTGGGGTCGAAGGCGAAGTCCCGGTAGCCCACCGTGACGGCCACGGCCTGGGCCATGCCGGCGGCGAGCAGGACGACGAGCATCGCGCCCGTGAAGGCGAGTCCGATGGTGGATCTCGTCGATCGGATGGAGTTGGCGAAAGGGTGCACGCGCGACATGGTCACTCCCGATTCGGGCCGGGGGGTCCGGATCCGCCGATGACGACTCGGGCCGGTGAGCGAGCATGGAGCCCCGCGATTCGACGGTCCCCCGGGCGGCTCTTCGGATCGAAAAGAGACAGATGAGAGCGTACGAGCGCGATCCGCGTGAGCCGCCTTGCCCGCCCGCCTGGGCGGTCCGATGTCGCCGCGCCTCCCACGCGCAGCGGCTTTGGATAGGGGCGAAGGGTACCCCTGTCGGGGGATGAGGGTCTAGGACCACGGTCCCCACCGGACCTCACCGGACCGGGACGCACGGGGCAGGTTCCGGTGACGACCGGCAACGACCAACGTGGTCGCAAGGTCAGCGGCAAGGGTGGCCGCGGGCGTAGCATCGCGGGCGATGCCCCACGTCCAGACCGTCCTCGGGCCGATCGATCCGGGATCGCTCGGCTGGACGCTGCCGCACGAGCACACCCAGATCGCCCTGTGGCAGATCGAGGGCCGCTGGGACTACTGGCAGCTGACCCGCGACGAGCCGGTCATCCTCGACGAGCTGCGGCTGTTCACGGACGCCGGGGGACGTGGGCTGGTCGACCTGACGCTGCCGGGCGTCGGGCGCGATCCGGCCTGGCTGGCGGGTCTCGCGCGGGCGTCCGGCCTGGACCTGGTCATGGGCTGCGGCTGGTACCGCGGCGCCTACTACCCGGCCGAGGCCCGGATCGATCGCCGGTCGGTCGACTCGCTGGCGGACGAGCTCGTCGCGGAGATCGCCGACGGCGTGGGGGAATCGGGCGTCCGGCCCGGGATCATCGGCGAGATCGGCACCGACAAGCCGTGGGTCTCGCCCGCCGAGGAGCGCGTCCATCGGGCCGCGGCCCGGGCGTCCCGCCGGACGGGGCTCGCGATCACGACCCACGCCGTGATGTCGGCGGTCGGGCTCGACCAGCTCCGCATCTTCGAGGAGGAGGGCGTCGACCCCGCCCGCGTCGTCATCGGTCATGCCGACTCGTATCGCGACCTCGACCACTACCTCGAGATCGTCGGTCGCGGCGCGAGCGTCGAGTTCGACTTCCTCGGGATGTCGTTCACGCCACAGGAGCGCCACGGCGAGGCGCGCGTGGTCGAGCTGGTGTGCGAGCTGCTCGGACGCGGCCACGTGGACCGGGTCCTGCTGAGCCAGGACGTCTGCCACGACGCGCAGCTGACCCGCTACGAGGGCAACGGCTACGTCCACCTCGCCCGGACGTTCCTCCCCAGCCTGCGCGCCGCCGGCGCGTCCGACGCCGAGATCGAGATCATCACGGTCGCCAATCCGCGGCGGCTCCTGACGATCGGCTAGGCCGAGTCTGCGAAGGCATGGCCGGGGCGTCAGCCCTCCAGGGCGGCGTCCACGCTCAGGGCCACGTTGCCCTTGATGGCGTTGCTGATCGGACAGCCATCCCTGGCCACCTCGGCGAGGGCGACGAACTCGTCGTTTGACATGCCCGGCACGCGACCGCGGACCGTGAGCGCGCTCGAGACGACGCGCCAGCCGGCTTCGAGCTTGTCGAAGGTGACCTCCGCGGTGACTGCGAGGTGCTCGGGCGGCTGATCCGGCCCGGGCGAGCCCGCCCGAGAACGCCATCGCGTAACAGGAGGCATGGGCTGCGGCGACGAGCTCCTCGGGGCTCGTCTTCCCATCGGACGACTCGGTTCGGGCGGCCCAGGACACGGGCAGGTCCGAGAACGCCCCGCTGGTCTTGGCGGACACGGTGCCGGTGCCGGTGGCGAGATCGCCGCTCCAGCTGACCTCGGCGCGACGGACGGCGGACATGGCGGCACCTCCAGTATGGGTTGGGTCGATCGGCGTAGATGAATCGTGCCACACGCCCGGCCGAGCCACCGGCGCCCGAAGTCGCGGGCCTCGGATCAGAGAAGGTCGCGCAGGGCCGCCACGAGCCGTCGATGCCGGACGGCCCGCGGCCAGGCCACCCGCTCGAGTCCGCCGAAGTCCCGGTGCGCCCGGATCGCCTCGGCCACGGCCGGTGCGAAGCCCGGGTCGGCCATCGGGTCGAAGCCGTCCTCCCACCACAGGCCGAGGATCCGGAGCGTGCCGGCCGCCCGGTCGATCCGCGGCTCGATGCGCCCGACGAACCGGTCGCCGTACAGCAGCGGCAGCACGTAGTAGCCCCAGCGCCGCTTCTTCTCCGGGACGTACACCTCCCAGATGTAGTCGAAGCTCCACAAGCGCCGGAGCAGGTCGCGGTCCCAGACGAGCGGATCGAGCGGGGCGAGGAATGCGACGCCCGGGGCGACGCCGCCAGGCAGGTCTCCGGCCGCGACTTCGCGCTCGGCGGCCTCGAGGTCGTCCAGGTCGGTAGTCACGACGAACCGCGTGCCCCGAAGCTCCTCGACGTCGACCGGTACGATCGCGCCGGCGTCCACCAGGTCCCCGCGCAGCCGGGGCCGGTCCGCGCCGGCACCCAGCCCGTACCACAGCTCCGCCTGGCCGGACGTCCCGAGCAGGCCGTGCGCCCGGAACCGCGACAGGAGCTTGTGGCGGCGCTGGTCGTCGACGGGATGGGTCTGGGCGAGCAGCTCGGCCGGGAAGAGGCGCTCGACGAGGTCGTAGACCCGCCGATTGCCCTCGCGCCGCGACAACCCGAGGATCCCGGACATGGCCAGCGCCTCGAGCAGCGCCCGGATCTGGTTGGTCGGCCGCCAGAACCACTCGATGGCGGCCCGTGGCTCCATGTCGGTCGACGACAGCGGCCCCTCGCGCCGGATGCGGTCCAGCAGCTCTTCCACGAGCGGGGCGTGCTCATCGAGCGAGCCGCGCTGGTGCTCTTCGCGGTTCCGATCCCAGGTGAGCCGGTACCACGGCATCTCCGCGGTCGGCACGATCGAGAGCCCCTTGTTGTAGGTCTCGTACAGGCTGCGCGTCTCGTACAGGTGCGCGTCGGTCCAGGCGCGCCGGTAGCCGGCCACGCGCGCGAGGACGATCAGGTCGTGGTTGCGCCCGGCCACCTCGAGCGGGTCGAACTGGAACGACCCGAGGCGGTCCATCACCCGGAGCACGCTCTCCGGCTCGGCCGGGAGCGAGCGCGGCGGGGTCAGGAGATGGCGCTTCACCAGGAAGCGCCGCGCGACGGCAGGGCTGATCGTGCGGTTGTCGGTCACGGGCCCCGATCGTACGGGAACGAACCTGCCATGCGCTGTCAGGTATGGGCCGCTCCGCGGAACGATGGCGGCCGGGACCCCCGAACGGCCGGCTTGTAACGCCGTTGCGAGGCGAGGGCGGCCGTGGCATGAGTGGGCTCTCCGTCGCGTCGTCCATGCTGGACCTCCAACCTCGAGGAGAATGTCCATGGCTCTGACCACGAGGGAGTCCCGCCTGCCGGAGCTCCGATTGCCCGAGATCAGCCGCGAAGGGATCAGCCGCGGGCTGTCCGAGATGCGCGCGCCCGACCTGTCCAAGCTGGAGCGCCCGAATCTCCAGATGCCTGATCTCGACCTCCCGAAGATCGACCTGCCGCGCATCGACGTCGGCAAGGCGGTCAACGACGCCGCGGTCGCCGTCGGACTCGTCCGACCGCAGCGGCGGCGATGGCCGTTCCTGCTGGGGGGCGCGATCGTCCTCGGCCTGACGGCCTGGGCCCTGCTGCAGTCCACCGCATTCCGCGAGTGGCTGGACGGGGTGGTCGGGATGGCCCGTGAGCGGATCGACGCCGGCGGAGACATCGACGACACGGTCGCCTTCACGGCGGCCGAGACCGCCCCGGTGGATTCCGGTCCGTATGCGGCCAACGGCGAGCTCGATGTCGCGGGTGCGCTCGACGCTGCCGGCGGCAACGGCAACGACTATCCCGAGGGCCTCGGTGCACCGTCGGACATGATGGCCGGCGCCGAAGAGGGCACGCCAGCCGTCGAAACGGCCAAGAAGCGCTCCTGAGGGGATCGCCCTGCTGCCGCTCCCGATCGCTAGGGAGCGGCACCGGCGAGCCGATCCAGCGTCACCGCCAGATCCTTCGTGAACCGGCGGACGCCCGTCAGCTGGACGACCGCGCCCACGAAGCGTCCGCGCGGGCTCGTCGCGATCCGCTGGAGGTCGACCGCCACGTGACACCCGCCGCCGGGGCGGTCCGTCACCCGGTAGTCGATGACCGTGCCCGGCCGGAAGTCGGGTGATTCCAACAGGGTGAGCGTGACCCGGCCCGGCGTCGCCCAGTCGTAGCGCTCTCGTGCCCAGACCCCGCCGAGGACGTCGGTCCCTTCCTGCACCTCGGCCCAGGTGTCGCCTCGGTCGATGAGCCCGTAGTACTTGGCGTCGAGGCTGGGCCAGAGCTCGGGCCGCCGCTCGCCGAAATCGGTCAGCGCCGCGATGAACCGCTCCGCCGAGACCGCGCCGTCGGCTTCGTAGTGGATCTTCGCCATCCCACGGACACAGTACAGTGCGCCCCGACGGTCGTCGGCGGGAGGCGTGGTTGGACGGAGCGCTCGGAGCGTTCATCTGGGGCGGCGTGGCATCGTCGTCGTTGCTCCTCGGCGCCGTGCTTGCCGTCAGCACACGACCATCGAATCGGACCGTCGGCCTGGTCCTCGCCTTCGGAGCGGGGACGCTGATCAGCGCGGTGGCGTACGAGCTGGTCCCGACCGAGACCGACCAACCCATCGGCATCGGCGTGGCCATCGCTCTGGGAGCATTGGCCTTCTACGTCGGGGACCGGATCGTCGTCGGCGTGGGCGGAGAACGCCGGAAACGCCTCGACCCCGACGCGGCCGCCTCAGACTCGGCACCCGGGTCGGGTCGGGCGATCGTCCTCGGCACGGTCATCGACGGGATCCCGGAGTCCGTGGTCCTGGGCATCGGGGTCGCGCTTGGTGGAGCCATCAGCGTGGCCTTCCTGGTAGCCGTCTTCATCTCCAACATGCCCGAGGCCATCGGCGCGTCGGTGTCGCTCAAGGCGGCCGGCATGGCGTCCCGCTCGATCGCCGGGATGTGGGCGGCGATCGTGGTCCTGTCAGCCGTGGCGGCCGCGATCGGCTACTCACTCGCGTCGCGGATCGGCACTGGCGCCGAGTTGGTCCAGGCATTCGCGGCCGGTGCGCTCATCACGATGATCGCCGACACGATGATCCCGGAGGCGTACGAGCATGCCGGTCGTGTCACAGGCCTGGCGACCGTCCTCGGATTCGGGCTCGCGGCGCTGCTCTCCGGGCTGGGCTAGCGGGCCCTCTCGACCCTCTTTTCGACCCCTGACTACCTCGTCGTTGACGGTCTGCGCCGTAATCCCGATAATCTGACTAGGAATTACTTGAAGGCTGCATGCCTGCGGCACCCCCGTGAACGCCGTATCCGAGGACCGAGGATCGAATGACCGCCACCCGCGAGATCGTCACCGACCAGCGAGACCAGTTCGCCTTCCACGACGACATCGTCTACCTGCAGGAGACCAAGCGGGGCCTGACGCGCGCGACCGTCGAGGAGATCAGCGGCTTCAAGGGCGAGCCCGACTGGATGCTCCAGTTCCGGCTCCGCGCCTACGAGCACTTCCTCAAGCGCCCGATGCCGACGTGGGGCGGCGACCTCACCCGCATCGACTTCGACAAGATCGTCTACTACCGCAAGCCCTCCGAGCGCGAGGAGAAGTCGTGGGACGACGTCCCCGACCAGATCAAGGCGACCTTCGAGAAGCTTGGCATCCCGGAGGCCGAGCGCAAGTTCCTCGCCGGCGTCGGCGCCCAGTACGACTCCGAGGTGGTCTACCACTCGGTGAAGGAAGAGCTGACCAAGATCGGCGTCGTGTTCATGGGCACCGACCAGGCGCTCAAGGAATACCCGGACATCTTCAAGAAGTACTTCGGCACGGTCGTCCCGCCCGAGGACAACAAGTTCGCGGCCCTCAACAGCGCCGTCTGGTCGGGCGGCTCGTTCGTGTACGTCCCGAAGGGCGTCGAGGTCCCGCTCCCGCTCCAGGCCTACTTCCGCATCAACGGCGAGAACACGGGCCAGTTCGAGCGGACCCTGATCGTCGTCGACGAGGGTGCCAAGGTCCACTACATCGAGGGCTGCACCGCGCCGATCTACGCCACTGACAGCCTGCACGCCGCGGTCGTCGAGGTCATCGCCCTGCCCGGCGCGAACGTCCGCTACACGACGATCCAGAACTGGTCGAACGACGTCTACAACCTCGTCACGAAGCGCGCCCACGCCCATGAGAACTCGCGGGTCGAGTGGATCGACGCGAACACAGGATCGCGTCTGACGATGAAGTACCCGGCGATCTACCTGCGCGGTGAGGGCGCCACGGCCGACATCATCAGCGTCGCGGTCGCCGGCAAGGGGCAGCACCAGGACACCGGCGCCAAGGCGGTCCACCTCGCGCCGAACACGCGCTCGCGGATCGTGTCGAAGTCGGTCTCGAAGGACGGCGGCCGGGCCACCTATCGCGGCTCGCTCAAGGTCGCGCCCGGATCCACGAACGTCGTCGCCTCGGTGCGCTGCGACGCCCTGATGCTCGACGACCAGAGCCGGAGTGACACGTACCCGTACATCGACATCCAGGAGGACGACACGACGATGTCGCACGAGGCGACCGTCGGCAAGGTCAGCGCGGAGCAGGTCTTCTACCTGATGAGCCGTGGCCTGACCGAGAACGAGGCGACGAACCTCATCGTCCAGGGCTTCCTGGAGGTCTTCACCAAGGAACTGCCGATGGAGTACGCCATCGAGTTCAACCGACTCGTGAAGCTGGAGATGGAGGGGTCGCTCGGGTGACCGACGCCCCCGCGAGTCCACGACCTCGCCCGGTCCGCCGGGCACCCACGGAACTCAGCCTCCAGCTCGACGACGCACTGGTCGAGGCCTTCGCCTCCGGCGAGCCCCCGTGGCTCGGCGACGACCGCCGCGCCGCCCTCGGGCGGTTCCGCGAGCTCCCGGTCGAGTCGCACCGGCTCTACACGAGCTACGTCGACCTGCGGGCGGCGGCTCTCGAATCGGTCCGTCCGTACGAGGGACCGGCCGGTGCCCCCGAGCCAGGGTCCGGTGGCGCGACCGCGGTTCGGGCCTCCGACACGGCCGGGCTGGCCGCCTTCCACGAGGATCGCGTCGCCGCGTTGGAGCTGGACGAGGCCGCCACCGCATCCGGCGTCACGCTCGAGACGATCGGCGGCCTGATCGCCCGGGATCCCGGGACTGCCCGGCGTCTCCTGACCGACCCGGCGTCGCTGCCCGAGACCGACCGGCTCGCCCAGCTAACGCGGGCCGCGTGGGACCAGGGCGTCGTCGTCCGCGTCCCGGCCGGCGTCCGCGTGGCTCGGCCCATCGTCATCCGCTGGGCCGTCGGCGCCCCAGACCGGGCCCTCATCGCGCGGACGATCATCGAGCTCGGCGACGGGGCCGAGGCGGACATCGTCGAGGAGCTGGTTCCCTCGGGCGAGGGCGTCGCCGGCCGCCAGTCGCTCCTCGCGGGATCCACCGAGGTGATCGTAGGTCGCGGGGCGCACCTCGCCATGGCAAGCCTCCAGGAGCTGGGCCCGGACACGGTCGCGTTCCAGCAGCGGATCGCCAGGATCGGGGAGGCAGGGCAGTTGCACTGGGCGCTGGCCCAGCTCGGCGGGCGGCTCGTCCGCAGCCGTATCGACAACCGCCTCGAGGGCGATCGGAGCTCGGTGGAGCAGGTCGAGATCGTGTTCGGCGCCAACGAGCAGCTGTTCGACCTGACCTCGTACACCACGCACGTCGGTCGCGACACGACCGGCAACCTCCTCTCGAAGGGCGCGCTGCTCGAGAAGGCCCGGACCTACATGAAGGGCCTGATCACGATCGAGAAGAGCGCGATCGGGACCGACAGCTTCCTCGGGGAGTTCGGGATGAACCTCTCGAAGGACGCCCGCTCGGTCGCGATCCCCTCGCTCGAGATCGACCAGCCGGACTGCCGCCGTGCGGCGCACTCCAGCTCCGTCGGCCCGATCGACGAGGCGCAGCTCTTCTATCTCGAGAGCCGCGGCATCCCACCCGACGAGGCGCGCAAGTTCATCGTCCTCGGGTTCCTCGAACCGGTCGTGGCGCGAGTGCCGCTCGGCGAGGCGCAGGATCGGCTGCGCGACCTGCTCGAGGCGAAGTGGGCCGCAGGCACCGACGGGGTGCTGTCGGGAGCGACCGCCGCCTGATGCCGCCAGAACCTCACCCGCGGCGACGCGGGTCGGAGCCGGGGATCGCGACGTGAGGCGCATCGACCTGTGCGGTGTCGACGAGGTGCCCGAGGGCACGATGAAGATGTGCTACGTCGACGGCACCGACCAGGTCCTCGTCGTCAATGTGAACGGCGACTTCCAGGCCCTCCAGGGGATCTGTTCGCACGAGTACTTCGAGCTCGACAAGGGGTTCCTGACCAACGGCACGCTGACGTGCGCGCTGCACCTGTCGCGGTTCGATCTCGCGAACGGCGAGCCCCTGGACCCGCCCGCGGAGGAGCCGCTCGCGATCTACCCGGTCGTCGTCGAGGACGGGCGCGTGGCGATCGAGGTCCCCGACGGTCCGCTCGAGATCAGCGAGTAGCCCGCGGCGGCTGCGCGGCGGAGGTCAGAGCACGCACCTCTGGATCAGGACTCCTCGACGAGGCGGCGGCACTCGGCGACGACGACCGCGGCCGCGAACCCTCCCTCGTGGGTCAGGCTCAGCGCCAGGTCGATGATCGTCGCGGTCTCGGCCAGCTCGGCGGCCCGGCCGTGCAGCACGAGGTGGACCCGGCCCGTACGACTCGCGCCGGACCTCGATGTCCCGCCACGAGACTCCCTCGTCGCTCGCCGGCAGGACCTTGAGCGTGGCCTCCTTGGCCGCGAACCGCGCCGCCAGGCGCTCGGGGTCGACGCCGGACGCGGCGCTGCAGTCCGCGACCTCGCGTTCGGTGAACACCCGCTCGAGATAGCGCTCGCCATGGGCGGCCGCAAGCGATTCGACGATGCCGGCCACGGCCACCAGGTCCAGTCCGACGCGGATGGGCATGGGCGAATGCTACGCCGCCGACACCGGCCTGCCGGGGTGATCGGTCGGGAGCGGTCCGTGGCGGTGCGCGGTGGTCTGGTGGTAGGCGAAACAGGGCTTCCGAGCGACCGCCGCACGCGTGCGATTGGTGCAGGTGTTGCGCCGGGCCAACGGTGAGTAGGACTTTTGGCTGGATACTCGCCCCGGTACGGCTATCGTATGCTCCGCCGGCCAGTTGGCCGATGATCGGGGGATCCACGGGACGACAGTAGGTTTGGGGGTTCGGTCGTGAGCGACCAGGTACGACAGATCATCAAGGAACACGGCCGGTTGCCCGTCGACGTCCAGGCCCTGGACGACGATGCCGACCTCTACCAGGCCGGCATGACCTCGCACGCGAGCGTCAATCTGATGCTCGCACTCGAAGCGGCCTTCGACGTCGAGTTCCCGGACTCCATGCTCAAGCGGAGCGTCTTCCAGAGCGTCGCATCGATCACGGAGGCGCTCCAGTCCCTCGGCGCGGTGGCGGCGTGAGCATCGCCATCGACCGGGATCAGGCGTTCCTCGCGGCGATCCGACGGATCGCTGACGAGGTCGCGGCGCCCAACGCCGACGACGTCGACCGGCAGGCGCGGTTCCCGATCGAGGCCGTGGATGCGCTGCGCGAGGACGCGCGCGCTGTCGGCGCTCGTGCCCGAGGAGCTCGGCGGCGGCGGGGTCTCCTTCGAGGCCGTCGCGACCGCCTGCTTCGAGCTCGGACGCAAGTGCGGCGCGACCGGGATGGTCTTCGCCATGCACCAGATCCAGATCGCCTGCATCGTGCGCCACCTCGATGGGGCGCCATGGTTCGAGGCCTACCTGCGCGACGTCGCGCGCGAGCAGCGGCTCGTCGCCTCGGTGACATCCGAGGTCGGGACCGGCGGCGATCTCGGGCGATCGATCGCGGCGGTGACGCCGGGCAGCGACGGCGGCCGGCACTCCTTCGAGAAGCAGGCTCCGACGGTGTCTTACGGCGCGTACGCGGACGACCTGCTCACCACGCTGCGGCGGACTCCGGACGCCGAGCCCGGTGACCAGGTCGTGGTGCTCACGAACAAGGACCAGGTCACGCTGGAGCAGATGGGCACATGGGACCCGCTCGGCATGCGGGGCACCTGCTCGCCCGGCTACACCGTGCGGGCCGAGTTCGACCCAGCCCAGGTGCTCCCGACTCCGTTCCCGACGGTCGCCAGCGAATCGATGGTGCCGATCTCGCACATCCTGTGGTCGCACATCTGGCTGGGCATCGCCACCGACGCGTTCGATCGCGCGCGGGCCTTCGTGCGCGCGTCCGCGAAGCAGCGTCCGGACCAGGTACCGCCGACCGCCCTGCGTCTCTCGCACCTCATGAGCGAGCTGTCGCTCCTGCGGGCCGAGGTCCATTCGGCGCTCCGCGACTTCACCGACGCATCCGACAGCCCCGGCCGAGAGCGCCTCTCGATGATGGCCACGATCCTGCGGTTCAACAACCTCAAGATCGCAGCGTCCGAGCAGGCGCCGCGCGTGTGCCAGGGCGCGATGTCGGTCTGCGGCATCGTCGGCTACAAGAACGACACGCCCTTCAGCATCGGCCGTCACCTGCGCGACACGATGTCGGCATCGCTGATGGTCGCGAACGAGCGGATCCACCAGACCAACGCGACGCTGCTGCTGATCGCCAAGGAGGTCTAGGTGGCCGAGTTCCAGCCGGGCACGGCCGATCAAACTGCCTTCCTCAACGAGTTGTTCGACGGTGGACTGCTGATCCGGACGGGCACGTCGGGCGTCTACGGGCGCGGTCGCGTCTTCGAGGACATCCGCCTGCGGTTCGACGAGCTGGTGACGCGCTGCTCGACCGACCAGAACGCCGAGCCGATCCGCTTCCCGCCGGTCCTCCCGCGGGGCCAGTTCGAGACCAGCGGGTACCTCAAGTCGTTCCCGCACCTGGCCGGGGCCATCTTCGGCTTCGAAGGGACCGAGGCGCAGGCCCTCGAGCAGTACGAGCGCGCGACGCGCCACGAGGACTGGAGCGAACACCAGAGGATGACCGAGCTGGTCCTCGTTCCAGCCGTCTGCTACCCGATCTACCCGGCGATCGCCGCCCGCGGCCCGCTGCCGCCCGGCGGCGTCACGATCGATCCGGGCGGCTCGTACGTCTTTCGCCACGAGCCCTCCGACGACCCTGCCCGGCTCCAGATGTTCCACATGCGCGAGCTCATCCGCATGGGCGAGCCGGAGACGGTCTCGGCCTGGCGCGACGAGTGGCTGCAGCGCGGACTCGACCTGCTGCGCGGGCTGGGTCTCGATGCCGGCTACGACGTGGCGGCCGATCCATTCTTCGGGCGCAGTGGCCGGATGCTCGCCGCCAGCCAGCGCGAGCAGGCGCTCAAGGTGGAGATCCTCGTCCAGATCGCGGGGCCGACGCCCACGGCGGTCGCCTCCTTCAACTATCACCAGTCGCACTTCGCGAACATGCATGGCCTGATCCGGTCCGACGGCGGCGAGGTCCACACCGCCTGCCTCGGGTTCGGGCACGAACGGATCGTGCTGGCCCTGCTGCGAACGCACGGACTCGATGTCGCGTCCTGGCCGGCAGAGGTCCGGCGCGAGCTCTGGGGATGAGCACGTCCACGGCCGGGCTGGTCAGCCTGTTCGGCCACGATCCGGCGACCTACCGCCCGCACGCGGTCCATGCCGGCGGCCAGACCTACCACGAGACGAACTGCTACACCGACATCCTCATCGAGCTGCTCCACGCGCACGGCGATGAGCCGCTCGCGGTCCTGGGGTCGACGGTCCGCCTGGACTTCGAGGGTGACCAGTGGACGTTCTTCAAGCCGCATCCGGCCGACCTCGAGGGGCTCTTCGGCATCGACATCCACGAGATGCAGCCGTACCGGCCGCTCCCGAGCCAGATCTCGGAGCTCATCCGTGAGGGCCGGACGCTGACGGTCGAGCTGGACGCCTGGTACCTCCCGGACACCGCGGCGACGAGCTACGGCCGGGAACACGTGAAGACCTCGGTCGCCGTCGAGGCGATCGACCCCGAGGAGGGGCGGCTCCGCTACTACCACAACGCCTCCCTGTACGAGCTCGAGGGCGACGACTATCGCGGCGTGTTCCGCCAGGGCCCGGGCTTCCCGGACGCGATCCTGCCGCCCTACACGGAACTGGTGCGCTTCGATGTCGGCACCCGGCTCGAGGGCGACGAGCTGCGAGCCGCCGCGCGCGACCGGCTCCGCTACCACCTGGACCGCGTCGCGCCGGGGAACCCGTTCGGCCGCTTCGGCGATCGGCTCGCCGGCGACCTGCCGACGCTCTTGGGAGGCGACGAGGCCGACTACCACGCCTACGCCTTCGCGACCGTCCGCATGGCGGGGGCCGGGTTCGAGCTGTGCGCCGCCCACGTCGACTGGCTGCTCGGCGACGCCGGCGCGCGGGCGTCCGCCGCCCTCGGCCAGATCGTCGAGGGTTCGAAGGTCCTCAGCTTCAAGCTGGCGCGTCGCCGGCCGTTCGACCACGAAGACGCCCTGCAGGCGCTCAGCGACGCCTGGGACGAGGCGCTGACCGAGCTCGACGCCGCCGTACCCTGACACCATGTCGCCCGTTCTCTCCCCGTGGCGCGCTCGCGTAGCCGGTCACGAGGTTCGGCAGCTCGACGAGGGCTGGGAGGCCGTCGCTACCGAGCCAGACGCCAATCCCACCCCGGCCGATCTCGCTGGTCTGCGCTGGTCGCCCGCGCGCGTGCCGGGCACGGCCGCCGGGGTGCTCCGGGATGCCGGACAGGTTCCGAGTGCGGATTCGCTCGACGGTCGCGACTGGTGGTTCCGCACGCGCTTCCCGGCACCGGACATCGACCCCGGCGACGAGACCATCCTGACGTTCGGGGGCATCGCGACCGTGGCCGAGGTGTGGCTCAACGGGGAGCGGATCCTCGAGAGCGACTCGATGTTCGCGTCGCACTCGGTCGACGTCGGCAGGCGCCTCCAGGCGACGAACGAGCTGGCCATCCGCTGCCGCGCCCTGGCGCCGATGCTCGCCACGCCACGCAAGCCGAGGGCGCGCTGGCGGACTCGGGTCGTCGCGGACGGCAACCTGCGCTGGTTCCGCACGATGATCCTCGGTCGAGCCCCGGGCTTCGCGCCCGGCCCGCCCGCGGTCGGCCCGTGGCGTCCGATCTGCCTGGAGCGACGGCGGGCCATCGTCGTGGACGCGCTCGACGTGCGGCCACGGCTTGACGGCGACGATGGCGTGCTCGCGATCCGCGCGGTCATCCGGACCCTCGATGGCTCCGAGCCAAGGCGCGTCGCGGCCGTGCTGGAGGGCCCGTCCGGCCGCTTCGAGACAGACCTGGCATCGACCGGCGCGGCCGACCGTGTCTTTGGCGGGGAGCTCCGGGTCCCATCGGTGGCTCGCTGGTGGCCGCACACGCACGGCAAGCCGGTGCTGCACGAGGTCCGGCTCCTGCTCGACGGCCACGCGGGTCAGGTCTCCATCGACGCAGGGCGCGTCGGGTTCCGGACGCTGACCGCCGGCCCAGGCTCGGACCACGACCTGGAGCGTGACGGCCTGAGCCTCCACGTCAATGGCGTGCCGGTGTTCGCTCGGGGCGCGGTCTGGACGCCGACCGATCTCGTCGACCTCGTGCCGGCGCCAGGTGCCCTCCGTTCGGCCCTCGAGGCGGTCCGCGCTGCCGGGATGAACATGCTCCGTCTCGCCGGCACCGGCGCCTACGAGGACGCGGCGTTCCACGACCTGTGCGATGAGCTCGGCGTACTCGTCTGGCAGGACTTCATGTACGCCAACCTCGACTACCCGTTCGCCGACGACGGGTTCCGCGCGGTCGCCGAGGCCGAGGCGACGGCGGTCCTCGCCAACCTGGCCGGCCGCCCGAGCCTGGCCGTGCTGTGCGGGAACAGCGAGGTGGAGCAGCAGGTCGCGATGCTGGGCCTCGACCCGGCGCTCGGCCGCGGGGAGTTCTTCGGCGTCACGCTCCCGGCGCTCGTCGCGGCCTCGGGCAGCGACGCGGTCTACGTGCCGTCGGCCCCGTTCGGCGGCGATCGGCCGTTCTCGCCGGATCGGGGCATCGCAAACTACTTCGGGGTCGGGGGCTATCGTCGCCCCCTGGCCGACGCCCGGCTCTCGGACGTCCGCTTCGCCGCCGAGTGCCTCGCATTCGCCAACGTGCCAGACGACGCCGTCATCGAGTCGCTCGTGCCCGGCTCATCGCTCAAGGCCGTGGTCCACCACCCGGCCTGGAAGGCGGGCGTGCCCCGCGATGCCGGCTCCGGCTGGGACTTCGACGACGTGCGCGACCACTACCTGGCACTGCTGTATGGGGTCGACGCGGCGGAGTTGCGGCGCGTCGACCACGAGCGCTATCTCGAGCTCTCGCGGGCGGTGACCGGCGAGGTCATGGCCGAGGTGTTCGGCCACTGGCGCCGGGCGGCGTCATCATGCGCAGGTGGTCTCGTGCTCGCGCTGCGCGATCTCGTGCCGGGGGCAGGCTGGGGCGTCCTGGACCACCGTGGGGAGCCCAAGGTCGCCTACCACTACCTCCGGCGAGCGCTCGCACCGGTCGCGGTCTGGATGAGCGACGAAGGCATGGCTGGCGTGGCCATCCACGTGGCGAACGACGGTCCGTGCTCGCTCTCCGCCCGGCTCCGGGTCGCGCTCTACCACGACCGCGAACAGCGGGTCGGGGAGGGGCAGGAGGCCGTGGAGCTGGGCCCGCACGGGTCGCTGGAGCGGGACGTGGAGACGCTCGTCGGCGGCTTCGTCGACGCCTCGTGGGCCTATCGGTTCGGGCCCCCGGCGCAGGATGTCATCGTGGCCAGCCTCGAGCGTGAGGGCCCCGACGGGACCGAGCTCCTCTCCCGGGCCGTCTACTTCCCGGCCGGGCGGCCGAGCGCGGTCGAGGATGCCGCGCGGCTGGGCCTCGAGGCCAGCCTCGAGCGCGGGGAAGCCGGGCCCCGGCTGGCCGTCCGCAGCAAGCGGCTCGCCTATGGTGTGCGCGTGCACATCGCCGACCACGCTCCAGGCGACGACGCGTTCACGGTGGAGCCCGGCGTGACCCGCTTCGTGGACCTCCACGGCCGGGTCGACGGGGGCGAGGTCCCGGGCGGTTCCCTCAGCGCGATCAACCTCGCGGGTCGCGTGCCGACCCCCGCGCTGGACGGCTCTCGATGACGGCGACGCCGCCCGGCCGGGCGCTCTACCTGGACGTCGCGCCCGATCCCGTCTTCGCGGTCTTCCATGCCGCCGCCGATCCGGCCGCGTCCGGCGGGGAACGCATCGCGACCGGCGTGCCAGCCCGTGGGACCGGCGTGCTGCTGTGCCCGCCGTTCGGGTGGAACGACGTCACCTCGTATCGCGCGCGGCGCGCCTGGGCCGAACGGCTGGCCGCCGACGGCTACCCGACGCTGCGCTTCGACTTCCCGGGCGCCGGCGACAGCGGTGGCGTTCCCGGCGACGCGGATCGCCTGGGAACCTGGAGCCGCTCGATCGCCGGGGCCGCGGCCTGGCTGCGCGCATCGACGTCGTGCGAGCGGGTCGCCCTGGTCGGTCTGGGACTCGGCGGCCTGGTGGCCGGAAAGGCGATCGCGGACGGGGCGCCGATCGACGACCTGGTCCTGTGGGCCGCGCCGGCCCATGGCCGGGCCTTCATCCGCGGCGAACGGGCCTTCGCGAACATGCAGGCGTCGCGCTACAGCCTCGCGGGCGAGCCCGAGCCGGCCGTGTTGCCGGACGGCTGGATGGAGGTGGGCGGGTTCGTCCTGGCCGCGGAGACCCTCGTCGGGATCGGTTCGCTGGCGCTTGACGCGACCCCGACCGGGACCCTGCGGCGGGCCCTGCTGCTCGACAACGACGGCATCGCAGTCGACCCCGCTATCCGTACGCATCTCGAAGCGGCGGGCGTCGAGGTATCCCTCGCGCCCGGGCCGGGCTGGGGCGCGATGACGTTCCATCCGGAGAAGTTCGATCCGCCGACCGGCGTGTTCGACACGGTCTCGTCGTGGCTCGCGCTCGCGCCCGATGCCGGGTCGCACGATCGGCCCGTGGCGCTCGCGTCCGCCCCCGCGGGTCGGGACGACGCAGAGCTCGTGGTCGACGGCGTGCGCATCCGCGAGTCGCCGTTCGTCGTCGACCTTCCGGCCGGCCGCTTCTTCGGGATCCTCGCCGAGCCGCTTGCCGCGTCACGGCCGGGGATCTGCGCGGTGTTCCTGAACGCCGGTGCCGTCCGGCGGATCGGTCCGAACCGACTGTGGGTCGAAGTCGCCCGTCGCGCAGCGGCCGGCGGCCTCCCGACGCTGCGCATCGACCTCGAGGGGATCGGCGACTCCGACGGCGACGCCGGCCTCTACCGCGACGTCACGAAGTTCTACCGGGCGGCGCTCGGCGAGCAGATCGGCGCGTTCCTCGACGCCCTCGAGGCTCGCGGATACGGGGACCGCTTCGTGCTGGCTGGCCTGTGCGCCGGCGGCTACTGGGCGTTCAACGCGGCGGCCGACGACGAGCGCGTTGTGTCGGCGTTCCTGCTCAACCCGGGAGCGCTCGAGTGGCACCCCGAGCTGTTCGGGAATCGCAACGCACGCAAGCTGAGCCGGCTCCGGCAGGGCGCGTGGTGGCGCCGGATCCTGCGCGGGCAGGTGAAGCGCCGGAACATGGTCGCGGTCGCCCGCGCCACCGCCAGCCACGCCTGGAGGGTGGTCCGCTCCGTTCCGCGGCGCGTCACCGGGCGTGGTCGCGACCTGGCACCGTCGACGCCGGTGGAGAACCTCCTCGATCGACTGCGCGACAAGGGCACCAGGGTCGTCATGGCCTTCTCGGAGGACGAACCCGTTCGGGCCGAGCTGGCCCGCGACGGCGTGCTGGCACGGCTCGAGCGCTGGCCGAACCTCGAGCTCGACGACCTGCCGGCACGGGACCACACGCTGCGACCGATCGTCGCGCAGCGCGGCGTGCACGACCTGCTGGATCGCGAGTTCGCGCGCGAGCTCGAGCGGGCGACGGCGATCGCCGGGTCGACGGCGCCCGGTCGGCGCCCCGGCCCGAAGCGCCCGGTGTCGTCCCGTGACCGCCGAGGCGTCGCCTGATGCGCCAGGGCTCCGAGTACCTCGCAGGGATCGCGGGCGACGGGCGACGGGTCATGCTCGACGGGAAGCCCGTCGACGACGTCACGACGCACCCCGGATTCGCCGGACCCGCGCGCGTCGTCGCCTCCCTGTATGACAGCGCCCGCGCCCGAGACGACCTCGCGTTCACCGAGGCGGGCAAGACCTATAGCGCCATGTGGCTGGTGCCCAGGTCCGCCGAGGACCTCGCGGTCCGGCGACGCGTCCATCGCCACTGGGCGGAGGGCAGCTTCGGCCTGATGGGACGGACCCCCGACCACGTCGCCTCGCTCATCACCGGGTTCGCCGGGATGCGCGGGGTCTTCGATCGAGGCGGAACCCGGTTCGGTGACAACGTCGTCGCCTTCCATCGCCAGGTCCGCGAGGCGGACTCGTTCATCGCCTATGCGATCAGCCCGCCGCAGGTCGATCGCTCGAAGCCGGCCCACCTCCAGCCGGAGCCGTTCCTCTACCCAGGCATCGTCGAGGAACGCGACGACGGCGTGGTCGTCCGTGGGGCCCAGATGATCGGCACATCGGCGGCGATCGCGGACTGGCTCTTCCTCAGCTCCATCGTGCCGCTCCAGCCGGGCGACGAGGACTACGCGATCTCTGTGGTCATGCCGCTCGCGACGGCGGGCCTGCGGGTCTACCCGCGGCGCCCCTACGCCTCGTCGGCGACGAACACCTTCGACTATCCGCTGACGTCCCGGTTCGACGAGTCGGACAGCCTCATCGTCCTCGACGACGTCTTCGTCCCGTGGGAGCGCGTCTTCGTGCACCGCGACATCGGGCTCGTCGGGGCGCAGTTCCACGAGACCGGCGCGCACCTGCTCGCGAACTACCAGGCGCTCGTGCGGTTCCTCGTCAAGATGGAGTTCGCGTCGGGGCTCGCGATCGAGCTCGCCGACGCACACGGCATCTCCGCGATCCCGCCGGTCCAGGCCCAGATGGGCGGCGAGATCGCCGCGTTCTGCTCGGCGCTCGAGGCGCTGGTGCTCGCGGCGGAGATTCGCCCAGAGGTGCGCGGCGAGATGACGCTGCCAGCCCCGAAGTACCTGTTCCCGGCGATGAGCCTCCAGCGCAGATGGATCGTGGACCTCATGCGCGCGATCCGCGAGCTCGGCGGCGGCGGCTTCATCGCGCTGCCCTCGGCGGAGAGCTTCGACTCGGCCGAGACGGCCGCCGACGTGCAGCGCTACTTCCGGTCTGCGACGCTGCCGGCGCGCGACCGCGTCCGGCTGCTGCGGCTGCTGTGGGACCTGGTCGGCACCGAATTCGGGGGTCGCCAACTCCAATACGAGATGTTCTACTCGACGGCACAGCACATCGCCGACCTGCGCGTGTTCCGCGCCTACGACTGGGAGACCGGTCGGGCCCACGTGCGGCGAAGCCTGGAAGGGATCGGGGAAGAGTGAGCATGCCCGCCGACGATCGATCGCAGGGGATCGGTGACGACATCCTGACTGGGACCGAGCTCTTCCGACAGGCGTTCCGGCGGCACGCCTCGACCGTCGTCGTCGTCACCTACATCGACGGCACCGGTGCCCCGAGCGGCATGACCGCGACCTCGATGTGCTCGCTGTCGGAGTCGCCGCCGTCGCTCCTGCTGTGCATCAACAAGGACGCCCGTGCCCACGACGAGATCGCCGAGGCGCGCTGGCTCGGCGTCAACATGCTCTCGATCGGGCAGCGACCGATCGCACTCCACTGCAGCCGCCAGGGCGTCGAGAAGCGGCTGCGACCGGACTGGCTGACGCCGGATCCCACGAGCGACGCGACGCCGCGGCTGCGCGGATCGCTCGCGCACCTCGAGTGCGAGGTCGAGCGGTCGTACGAGGCTTACTCGCACACGATCTTCGTGGCCCTGATCCGGTCGGTGTGGCTCAACCCGCTGAACGCCCCGCCGTTGCTCTATCACGGTGGGCTGTACAGCCAGCTCGAGTCCCCGGTCGAGCAGGCCGAGCGCTTCCACTGGGAGCTGCGCGAGGACTGAGCGAGCCCTGGTTCGGCGTCCGGCGCCCGACTACCAGTCCGACCAGCCCTCGACCATCCCGTCCGCCCCGGTCCGCAGGTTGGCCCGCGCGGCGCGCGCATGACCCAGCGCGAAGCGGACCTCATCGGGCGCGCGCGGCTCGCCCGTCAGCAGGCGGACCACCAGGTCGCCGATCACCGGCCCATGCTTGAACGCGTGGCCGGACCCGCCACCGACGAGCCAGCAGTTGTCGAAGTCGGGGTGGCGGTCGATGATGAAGTGCGTGTCGGGCGTCGTCTCGTACTGGCACACCCGGGTCTCGACGACCGGCGCGTCGGCCATCGCGGGGAACCGGCGCGCGAGGTAGCGGCGGGCGAGGCGAACGGACTCCGGGTCGACGATGCGCTCCCCATGGGACGGGTCGAACACCGGCCCGTAGCGGTCCGGGCCGATCTTCATGCCACGGCCGTCGATCGCCGGGATCCCATAGAACGCCGCGTCGTAGTCGACCCAGCAGGGCAGTCGGTCCGCCTCGAACCGGCCGTCGCCGGCCGGCGTGCCGACGAAGATCACGTCCTGCTTGGTCACCCGGATGAGGTCGTGGAACACCCTGGGAAACAGCCGCGGCAGCCACGGCCCTGCGGCGAACACGAACTGGTCGCCGCGGATGACGCCCTCGTCGGTCGCGACCTCGAGGAGACGGCGACCGTCGGCGCGGCCGGGTCGCCCCCAGCCGAGCTCAACCCGGCCACCCTCGTCGGCGAACCGGCGGGCCACCGCGGCGACGCCCCGTCGGGCCATCAACAGGCCGGCCTCGGGTTCGAAGGTCGCGAAGGCGAGATCGTCGACGGCCATCTGCGGCCAGCGCTCGGACACGTCGGCCGGGCTCAGGCGTTCGACCGGGATGTCCATCCCGCGCAGGAGCGACTCGGAGGCCCGTTCAAAGCCATCCTCGCGGTGGGCCAGCCAGAGCGCGCCGACCGGCACGAGGATCGTTTCGCCAACGAGGTCGCCGAAGGCGATCCAGGCCTCCCGTGCCACGCGCGACCAAGCGGCGTACAGGCGGTCGTCGCCGTGCGACGCGCGGATGATCCGCGTCTCATCGCCCGAGGTCGAGCGGGAGTTGCCGGCGCCGTAGGCGTCGATCAGCGTCGTGGTCAGTCCGGCACGCCTCGCGTTGAGCGCGGTCCAGGCGCCCATCGTCCCGGCCCCGACCACCACCAGCTCGGGTGCACCGGCGCGCCCCGGAGCCGTCATCGCGGCAGCTCCACGCCGAGGCCGGCCTCCGCGGCAACCCGCAGGATCGCCTCACCGAAGAGCACGTCGGCGAGACCGACCCCGAGGTGCGTGACCACGACGCGCCCGCGTTCCGGGCGTCGGATGTCGTCGCGGATCGCCTCCCCGAGCGTGCCCGTCGGGTCGGGGTAGCCGTCGAACTGCCCGGTCTCGCGATTGGCGAGGAACTGGCCGCGATCGTCCACGAGGAAGAGGGCGGCATCCCGGGCGACGTCGGCGGCCACGAACGTCGCGTAGTCCACCGCGACGACGAGGGCGTCATCGCCGACCCAGTCGCGGGTCATCGGCTGGCGATCGGACGGGGCGGTGAACGAGGCCGCGGTCACGACGATGTCGGCCGATGCGGTCGCCTCACGGGCCGACGCCGCGACCTCCACGGTCCCGATCCCGGGCGTCTCCCGGGCGACGCCGGCGAAGGCATCAGCCCGGTCGGGATGCCGGTCGAAGACGACGAGGTCTGCCCCTGGCACGACTGCGCCGAGCACCGGCAGGTGGCTGTGGCCCTGCACGCCGGCGCCGATCAGTGCGACCCGCGTCGGATGGGTCGTCACCGGTCGGGCGAACCGGCCGATCGCGACGCCCGAGACGGCCGCGGTCCGGAGCGCCGTGATGGGACCGCCGTCGAGGATCGCGACCGGAAGACCCGTCGCCGGATCGTTGAGGATCACCAGGGCGTTGATGGCCGGGAGACCGAGCGCCGCATTCCCACCGAACCCCGCCACCCATTTCATCCCGAGCCGGTCGTCGCTGCCGTCGGCGCGGGGACCGCGAAGATGCGCCGGCATCGCGTGTGCGAAGGAGCCGTCGGGACGCGGGTGGACCCCGATCTTGGGCGGGAGCTCGGCGTCAGCGATCAGCGCGGTCATCGTGCGTTCCGCGAGGGCCAGCCGCTCCGCGAGGGGCGGCATGGCGGCGAGGACGTCGTCCGACGAGAGGTAGCGCAGCGGGGGGACGTCAGCGGGCGCCATGCCGGCCGAGTCTAACGTGGCCGCCGACCGGCGCGGCACCGGGGCGCCGCCGTGGGTCGTACCATCGAGCCGTGTCGCCGATCGACGTCCAGACCAGCCTCGAGAACCTGAAGCTCGAACGGGACGCGATCGTGCTCTACGACGCGCTCGCGACCATCGAGCGGGACGGCCGCCGGGCGGGCGCATTCCAGCGCATCGCGGCCAACGAGCGCCGCCACGCCGACATCTGGGCCTCCAAGCTCGCCGAGCTCGGCGTCGAGGTGCCGCCGGCCGGTCGACCGAGGGCCCGCGTCCGCTTCATCGTCCTCATCGCCCGCGTCTTCGGGACCAAGGCGGTCTCGGAGCTCGTCAAGGCCCTCGAAGGCGACGAGGAGGAGGCCTACGACGCCCAGGACAGCTCCCCCGAGGTCGAGGCGATCGCCGCCGACGAACGGGAGCACGCCCGCATCTGGGACGAGCTCCGCGACAGCGCCGGCCCGCCCGGCGCGATCAGCGCGACGATCGGCGGCAGGGACGGCGTCGCCATCGCCCGGCGTGCGCGGACGCCGTCGGAGATCGGGGCGGTCGAGACATGGCATCGGGCGGACGGGCGGTCCGGAACGCTCCGCGCCGTCATCTTCGGGGTGAGCGACGGACTCGTCAGCAACCTCTCGCTCGTCATGGGCGTCGCCGGCGCCGCGGCACAGGACCCCAGGTTCATCCTGCTCGCCGGGGTGGCGGGGCTGCTGGCCGGGTCGTTCAGCATGGCGGCAGGCGAGTACATCTCGATGCAGAGCCAGCGCGAGCTGTTCGAGCACCAGATCGCCCTCGAGCGCGCCGAGATGGCCGCGATGCCCGAGGAGGAGGAGGCCGAGCTGGCCGCGGCGTACCGGGCCAAGGGCTTCACGCCCGACGAGGCCACCCGGATCGCGCGTCGCATCTTCCAGGACCCGGAGGCCGCCCTCGATACCCTCGTCCGCGAGGAGCTGGGTCTCGATCCCGACCAGCTCGGCTCACCGGTCCGGGCCGCCTTCGGCTCGTTCCTGGCGTTCGCGGTCGGTGCGGCCGTGCCGGTCATTCCCTACGCCTTCGGGGGCGGGACGGTCGTTCTGGTCGTGAGCCTCGTCGTCAGCCTGATCGCGCTGTTCGCGGTCGGCGCCGGGGTCAGCCTGCTGACCGGTCGCGGCCTGGTCTTCTCGGGCGCCCGTCAGTTGGCGATCGGCCTTGCGGCGGCCATCGTCACGTACGGGATCGGGACCGTCATCGGCGTGGCGACGACGGGGTAGCGTGATGACGGTGCCAGACGAGGGTTGGCCGGAGCGATTGAGAGCGCAGGGCTGGCCGGCGGAGCAGATGTGGTCGAACCCAGCCGGCGACGCGTACGCGGCGCACCGGCACGACTACGACAAGGTCCTCGTCGTGGTCAGCGGCTCGATCCGCTTCGGCCTGCCGGCCAGGAGCACGTCCGTGGAGCTCGGGGTCGGCGACCGCCTCGACCTGCCGGCGGGGACCAGCCACGAGGCCCTCGTCGGCCCCGACGGCGTGACGTGCCTGGAAGCGCATGGGCCGGCGGGGACCCTGCCTGGCCTCGGGCGTCGAGCCGCCGGCGACTGGTGGGCCACCCGAAGACGAAACGAGGCCCCGATGGTCGGGGCCTCGTTTGGCGTTAGGCTATCGGCGGTCGCGGGGTTATCGCCCGCCGAACCGCAGAAGTAGCTTGAGGTTCTCATTGGCCGGGTCGACGCGGGCCTGGCGGGGTTCGTCGGTGCCCAGCAGGAAGCTGATCAGCGAGAACAGCGCCAGGAGGCCGATGACGATCGCGATGATCATGACGTCTCCTTCGCTGCAGTGGATGCCGCGGACCCAACGGTGGTCCGGCCGCTCGAAGCGGTCGGCCGACATCTACGATTGACCGATATCCCTATTCTAGCCTAACGATTGACGACTGGCAACCAGATATCCCTAACGAATGGTGCCTGTATGCCTGACCGAAGGACTATTGACGCGATCGACGCCCGGATCCTGGAGCGACTCCAGGCCAGCGGGCGGCGCGCCTACGCGGACCTCGGGTCAGACGTCGGGATCAGCGGGCCGTCCGCCCACGAACGCGTGAAGAAGCTCGAGACGCGAGGGGTCATCACAGGCTATGCCGCGACCCTCGATCCGATCGCGGTGGGGTACCCGATCGTGGCCTTCACCTGGCTGACCCAGGCGCCCGGCTCGGCCGGCGCCGACCTGACGGACGCCTTCGCGGACATCGACGAGATCGAGGAATGCCACCACATCGCGGGCGAGGCGGACTACCTGCTCAAGATCCGGGCCCGCGACACGCACCACCTGGAGGAGATCATCGTCCGGCTCCAGGCGACGCCATACGTCTTCACCACGCAGACCGAGATCGTGCTCTCGAGTGCGTTCGAGCACCGGCCGCTGCGCCTCGAGGCCGCGCACGGTGAAACCGGAGAGGCGCGGGAGCCGTAGGGATGCACGAGGACCGTCCGGGCCGCCCAGACGACGCCGCTCTCGTCCGCCTGGTCGCGGGTGGGTCGTTCGACGCCCTGGCGAGCCTCTATGACCGGCATGGCGATGCGGTCTTCGCGGCGGCCAGCCGGCTGACATCGGATCGAGGGGTAGCGGAAGAGGTGGTCCAGGACACGTTCCTGGCGCTGTGGGACCGAGCAGAGTCATACGATCCCAGGTTGGGATCGCTCTCGGCGTGGCTGCATACGATCGCGCGGAACCGGACGGTCGATCGCCTTCGGGCCGCCGGCCGACGCCCGCAGTTCGTGGCGCCACCGTCAGGCGCCGACGGAGTTGACTCGGAGACGCAGCTCCTGGAGCGGGCCGCGTCGGCCGGGAAGATCGTCGCGGGATCGGCCGAACCGGTCAGTCCGGAGGCAGCCCTCACCTCCAAGGAGACGAGGGAGTCGATCGAGTTGGCCCTCGGAACGATGGCAATCGAGGAACGGACCGTCATCGTCCTGGCCTACGGCGAGGGCCTCAGCCAGACGGAGATCGCCCATCGGCTGGGGTGGCCGCTGGGCACGGTGAAGACACGGACCCGCCGGGCGCTGCGGCGGCTCCGCGAGGTCCTCGAGGAACATCAGGCGGTACCGGCCAGATCCGGCGAAGACGGCTAAGGAAGACGATGGATCACGACGAGGTACGAGAGCTGCTCGAGCTGGCGACGGCCGAGCCGGACGGTCTCGACCGGCTGATGGCCGGCGACACCGCCGCGGCACAGGCCGTGGCCGGTCACCTCGCGGGCTGCGCGGACTGCACGCTCGAGCTCCAGCGGCTCCGCCGTCTCGGCGCGGTGGTTCGCGACACGGTCGTCACGACGCCGCCGCCCGACCTGCGCGAACGGACGCTGGCATACGTGCGCCAGCACGGCGTGCCACGTGGACCTGCGTTGGCGCCGGTCGCGGACATCGGCGTGCCGGTGGCAGCGGTCGCCGCGCGGTCCATGCCGATCGGTCGTCGCTGGTTCGTCGTGACGTGGGCGGGGTCCGTCGCGGCGGCCGTGCTGCTCTCGGTTGCCGCGACGACGGCCATCATCGATTCACGCTTCGACGGACGCCTCGCCGCCCAGGAGGACGCCATCGAGGACCTCGCGTCGGTCACGACCGCCACGCTCCACGTCACGGCGGAACCCGATGCCGCGCGGGTCCGGATGGCGAGCCCCACCGGTGACGAGACGACCGCCACGCTCCTCTTCTCCCCGTCGACGACGCAGCTCGTCGTCGTGGCCGACGGCCTCACGGAGCCGGCCGCGGGCATGGAGTACCGGTGCTGGGTCACGGTCGGCGGCGACCGTCAGCCCATCGGCAAGATGTTCTTCGGCGGCGGGCTCGCCTACTGGGTCGGGCCGTCGCCCGCGGTGGCCGGACTCGTCGGCGACGCGACGTTCGGCGTCTCCCTCGTCTCCGCGGACGGCGGCATCGTCGCCCCCGATCCGGTCCTGACCGGCGGCACCTGAGGCGCCGGGTCGTCCGGGGGCGGGCTGTCGAGGTACACGCGGTGGAGCTCGAGCAGGCGGTCGACGGTCTCGGCCGTGATCGGGCGGCCCTCGCGGGCCAAAACTGACGCCAGCCAGACCGCTTCGCGCGGCCTTTCGTCGGCGTCGATGTCGGCGTCCCGTCGCCGCGAGTCGGCGACCACGAACCAGACCAGCCCGGCCCCGACGACGAGCCCGACGATGAGCAGCCACCAATTGAACTCGGCGTTCACCGCCCGGAGTATAGGAGCCGCCGCCGGGACGGTCTGCGAAGCCCAATGGCCGGGGCCGCTACACTGCCGCCGATGCTCGACTTCATCCCGAATGCGACCGCGCTCCAGCTCGGCCCGCTGACGATCGGCTGGTATGGCATCGGCTATGCGGTCGGGCTGGCCCTGGCCTACCTGGTCATGATCCGGCTGGCCCGACGTGCAGGGGAGGACCCCGACATCCTCGGCAACGGGATGATCGTGGTCGCGCTCGCAGCACTCGCCGGCGGACGGGCCTACCACGTCATCGACCAATGGGACGCCCTGTACCGGGCGGACCCGGTCAAGATCTTCCTGCCGCCCTACGCTGGCCTCGGCGTCTACGGCGGGATCATCACCGGCACGATCGCCGCTTGGCTCTACGCCCGACGCCAGCGGGTCTCGTTCCTCCGCTGGGCGGACATCGTGGCCCCCGGGCTGTTCGTGATGCAGGGCATCGCCCGGTGGGGCAACTGGTTCAATCAGGAACTCTACGGGCCGCCGACGACGCTGCCGTGGGGGATCCCCATCGATTGCGCCCACCGGATCGCCGACTACGTCTGCCCCGCGACCCCGGAGACCACGCACTTCCAGCCGCTCTTCCTGTACGAATCCCTCTCGGGCCTGATCGGGGCGGCCGTCCTGATCTGGATCGGCTTCCGGCTCCGGAGCTGGCTCCGCCCCGGGGACATCCTGCTGATCTTCTTCGCGTGGTACGGGGTCGTGCGGTTCGCGCTTGAGACGCAGCGCCACGACAACTGGACGATCGGCGGGGTCCCGACCGCGCAGATCGTCTCGCTCGTGTTCATCGTGGCCTCGCTCGCGATCCTCGCGCTGCGGCACGCCCCCCGCGACCCGGTCGACGATCCGCCCTCGAACCCCGACGTCGCGACCTGGGGCGCCCTCGGGCGACGACGCGGGACCGAACCCGACCTCGAGCCCGAGGATCCCGACGGCGAGGCGGTCGCGGCGACGTCGTGAGATGACGGCGCCGGAAGGGACGCCGGGCCGGGGCCGGGGTCGTCCACCGCCCGCGCGCGTCACGCCCGAGGCATTGGCCGCCGCACGCGGCGGCGCGGTCGAGGGCCTGGTGTGGCTCGGTCGGGCGCCAGAGGCGCGGGCGTCGCTTCTCTACCGCCTGCTTCGGCTCGTTGCCCGGTTCGTCCTGTTCGGCGTCTTTCGGTTGCGGATCGTGACCGCGGGTCGCGAGCACCTGCCGCGGGGCGGCTATCTCCTGGTGGCGGCAGCCCACCGCGGGTGGATGGATCCCTTCGTCGTGATGCACGCGCTCCCCACGGCGCCTCGCGCCTGGTTCCTCGGGAGCGCGCCGTCGACCTTCACCAGCCGGTGGCGCGAGGCGCTCGTGCACCGGATCGGCGGTCTCCTGCCGGTCTGGCGCGGCGGGATCGGCGTGGAGCAGCACGTCGCCTCGGCCCGGGCCGTCGTGGCCAACGGGGCGGTCTTCGTGCAGATGCCGGAGGGCACGGTCAGCGGCCCGGTCGGCCGGGTCGGGCCGTTCCGGACCGGCTGGGCCATCATCGCCCTCCGCACGGACGCCCCGATCGTGCCCTTCGCGATGGCCGGCACCGAGGAGCTCTACCTCGGCAAGCGGATGCAGTCACGGATCCTGGCCCCGACGACGGCGCACGCGCTGGCCGGGTTGCCGCCCGGCCGCCCGGTCCCCGAGGCCGGGTCCCGGGAGGAGCTCGACACCGCTCGCCGCATGAGCGACGCGCTCACGGCGATCCTCGGGCCGGCCGTCGAGGCGCTGCATCCCCTGACGGTGGACCGGCCTGGCCATCCGAGGCGGCTCAAGCGTCGCCTCACCTGGCTGCTGCTGCGGCCCGGCCGCCTCGATCGCGACGGCTGATGCGATGGCCGGACCCGTGGGTCTCGTCGGCACCCCGTCGCCGCGGGCCGGTCGCACCTATCGGTTCCTCCTCGCGGCGGTCGCCCTCGTCGGGCGGTGGGTCTTCGGGTTCCGGACCGAGATCACCGGGCGCGAGCACCTTCCGCGCGACGCTGCGGGCCGCCCGGCCGGCGGCTGGATCGCGGCCGGGTTGCCGCACCGGACCTGGGTCGACCCGTTCGTCGTGGCCGGCGGTCTCCCGGTCGAGCCACGACTGGTCTTCTTCGGCGACGGCCGCGCGATCTTCCGCTCGGCCTGGCGGCGCTGGGTGTTCCGCCGGATCGGCGGGGTCATCCCGATCTGGCCCGGAGGCGGGCGCACGGCGGTCGACTCGCACCTGACCGGGGCGGCCGCCGCGCTCGACGCCGGCGCGGTCCTGTGCCTGTTCCCCGAGTCCGGCCCGGCGACGACACCGGGGACGGCGCGACCGCTGGGGCTCGGGGTCGCGTACTTCGCGCTCCGGACCGGGGCGCCGATCGTACCGATCGTCCTTGGCGGGACCCACGAGCTGTACCGCGGCCGCCGGTTCCGCATGGCGATCCTCCCACCGGTCCAAGGGCGGGACCTCGCCGGTCTGCCGGCGGGCGGCGCCGTCCCCGGTCCGTGGTCGCCCGACGAGCGGGCGGCCGCCCACCGCATCGTGGCCGCCCTCCACGAGCTGACCGCCGCGCCGGTCGCGGAGGCCCACGCGGCGACCGTGGCGCCGACCGGCACACGCAAGCGGTGGCGCTGGCTGACGACCGCCTGGCACTGACCGGATGCGGTCGCCGAGCGGGACCCGGTCACGGGGCGACCGGCCCGTATACTCGCCCGCGATGCAGTACGCCGAGTCCATCCTCGATCTGGTCGGGCACACGCCGCTCGTCCGGATCACGCGGGTCCTCCGTGAGCTCGGGCCGGCCGAACGGCAGCCGCTCGTGCTCGCGAAGCTCGAGATGCTGAACCCCGGCGGGTCGGTGAAGGACCGCATCGGCCTGCCGATGATCGAAGCGGCCGAAGCGGCCGGCATGCTCAAGCCGGGCGGCACCATCATCGAGCCGACGTCGGGGAACACGGGGCATGGCCTGGCCATCGCCGCGGCGCTCAAGGGCTATCGCTGCATCTTCGTCATGGCCGACAAGCAATCGGCCGAGAAGCAGCAGCTGCTGCGGGCCTACGGCGCCGAAGTCGTGCTCTGCCCGACGAACGTTGCGCCCGAGTCGCCCGAGTCCTACTACAGCGTGGCGGCGCGGCTGGCCCGCGACATCCCGGGCGCATTCAAGCCCGACCAGTACTGGAACATGGAGAACCCGGGCGCGCACGAGCGGACGACCGGCCCGGAGCTGTGGGAGCAGACCGAGGGCCGGATCACCCACTTCGTCGCGAGCGTCGGCACCGGGGGCACCATCACCGGCGCCGCCCACTTCCTCAAGGCGAAGGACCCGACGATCACGATCGTCGGCGCCGACCCGGAGGGCAGCGTGCTCTCCGGCGACACGGCACGGCCGTACCTCACCGAGGGTGTCGGGGAGGACTTCTTCCCGGGCACCTACGACCCGGCGGTGATCGACCGGTGGGTGCGCGTCAGCGACCGCGATTCGTTCGCGATGGCGCGCCGCCTCACCCGGGAGGAGGGCATCCTCTCGGGCGGGTCGTGTGGGACGGCGATGGTCGCCGTCCGGGAGGTGGTTCGCGACCTGCTCGTTGCCGACGGCGGGCACGATGCCGTGATCGTCGTCCTGCTCCCCGACAGCGGGCGCAACTATCTCTCGAAGATCTACAACGACGAGTGGCTGCGCGCGAACGCGCTCATCGCCACGACCGGCGCCGCCACCCGCGTCGGCGAGCTGCTGGCCGATCGGCACCACGCGTCGGACCTGCCGGCCGTGGTCGTCGCGCGGACGACCGAACGCGTGGGCGGGGCGATCGCGACCCTGCAGGCGTATGGCATCAGCCAGCTTCCGGTGTCCGAGGACGCCGAGGGCGACGCCGTCAAGGGGCTGGTGGGCTCGATCAGCGAGAAGGGTCTCCTGGACCGGGCATTCCGCGATCCGAGCGTCGTGGACCGGACGGTCGGCGAGGTCATGGACCCGCCGCTGCCGCTGGTCGATGCGAGCGCCACGCTCGACGAGGCCTTCGCGCTGCTCTCAGGCGGGGCGAACGCGCTCGTCGCGGTCCGTGGCGAGCGCCCGGCCGGCGTCGTGACGAAGCTCGACCTGCTCGAGTACCTCGCCCACCACGGCGCGACCGGCGGCGCCTGAGCGCGCGATCCGCGCCCGGCCTAGAGCCAGGGGAGCGTCACCGGCACGAGCGCGTTGAGCAGCAGCCCGAGCGTCAGGAGCCCGCCTGACCGTCGCGTGTGCACGAACGCCCAGCCGACGAACCACAGCGGCCATCCGCGCTCGGGATAGCCGGGTGGCGGACCGGCCGGCTTCGGCGCGTCGAACACCTTCAGGACGCCGAGGAGCCGCGGGATCCCGAGGACGACGAGCAGGACCCACGGCCCGACGAGGCCGACGACCACCGCCAGCAGCGTCAGAGGGTAGAACGAGATCATCAGCCACTTCCCGACGAGCCGGGCACGGGCCTCGCCGAGGATGACGGGCAGCGTCCGGACGCCCAGGGCGGTGTCGGCCACGATCTTGTCGATGTGCTTGCCGAACAGGACCGAGGTGACGAGCAGGGCGTACGGCACGGACGCGAGCAGCACCCACGGCGCGATCGTGCCGGTCGCCGCCAGGAACGTGCCCCCGACCATCAGCGGCCCCCAGACGAGGAAGACCCCCGGCTCTCCGAGGCCGTGGTGCTTGAGCCGGATCGGCGGCGCCACGTAGAAGACCGAGACGAACAGGCCGGCGAGCGCGAACGCGAGGATGAGCGGGCCACGGACCGCCGTGAGGTAGAGCATGAGGGCGGCGTCGATGCCGTTGACGATCAGGATCGCGGCGGCGAGCTGGCGCTTCGTGACCCAGCCCGAGAGGATCGGATGCGGGGCGTACAGCGCGCGGACGTAGCCCTCGGTGTCGACGCCGCTGGTCGTATCGAAGTAGTCGTTGATCATGTTGTTCGCCGCGTGCGCCAGCACGAGCCCGACGACAGACAGCGACAGCAGGCCGTAGTCGACCGAGACGCCGCCGGCACCGGCCGCAGCGACGGCCAGCAGCCCGCCGATGAGCCCGGACCAGATGGTCATCGGGAACACCGCTGCGCGGGTGATCACCAGCCACTTGCCGACCGTGTCGAGCGGACGGTGCTCCGGCGGGTTCGCGGTCTCGAGGATCTCCTTCCAGGCGAGCAGGCGCTCGCGGAGGGGGATCGGTGCGCTGACGGGGGCTTCGTGGGCGGTGGTGCTCATCGGGTCCTCTGGGTGGACGGGAAACGTGCGTCTGGAATGTATCACGTTCCACGATGGATACGAGCGCGCGACGCCTCCGGATGCCTGCGCTGCGATGATGCTGCCGTGACCACCCGGATCGTCCCGCCGATCGCGACGCCCAGGTACTCGCTGGTGTCGATGTCGGTGCCGTTCATGCGCCTCCTGCTGGCGCGGGACCTGGTCGCGGCGGCGACCGAGATCGGCGCCGCGGTCCCGTCCGACCTCCCGGATCGGCTCGACGGGTTCCTCCAGTTCCGCCTGGCCGACCTGGCGGAGGACCCCGCGACCCAGCCCTGGCTGGGACGGGCGATCGTCGCGATCGAGGCGGACGGCGCCCGGGTGATCGGCTCTGTCGGTTTCCACAGCCCGCCGGACACGACTGGCCGCGTGGAGGTCGGGTACCACGTCGAACCGGAGTACCGTCGCCAGGGCGTCGCCACCGAAGCGGTCGCCGCGCTCCTGGACTGGGCGGCCCGCGAGCACGGGGTCGCGCGCTTTCGGGCGGCGATCGCCCCGGACAACGTCGCCTCGCTCGGGGTGGCCGCCCGGCTCGGCTTCCGCCAGGTGGGCATCCAGCTCGACGACCTCGAGGGGTCGGAGCTCATCCTCGAACTCGACCGGCCGCCCGCGGCCTGACCGGCGGTGCCATCATGGCCGCGATGTCACTCCCAGACGCCGATCCGGGACCGCCCTCGTTCGAGACACTCGCCGTCCATGCCGGCGCCGAGCCCGACGAGCTGACCGGCTCGGTCAGCCCGCCGATCTACCAGACCAGCACGTACGCCCAGGACGCCGTCGGCGAGCCGCGGGGCGGGTACGAGTACGCACGCTCGCAGAATCCGACGCGCGAACGCCTGGAGCGGGCGGTGGCTGCGCTCGAGGGCGGGACGCACGGGATCGCGTTCGCCTCGGGCTCGGCCGTCACGGCGGCGCTCGCCGAGCTCGCAGGACCGGGCGACGAGATCGTCGTCGGGAACGACGTCTACGGCGGCACGTACCGGTACCTCGAGCAGGTCCGTCGCGGTGCCGGCGTGGACTCGCACTTCGTCGACCTGTCCGCCGGGCCGGACGTGCTGTGGGAGGCGTTGAACGAGCGGACCCGCCTCGTCTGGTTCGAGACTCCCTCGAACCCGTATCTCAAGACCGTCGACATCGCGGCGTCGGTCGCGATCGTGGCCCGGCGCGCGGCCGAGGGCGGCCGGCGGCCGCTGGTCGTCGTCGACAACACCTTCGCGTCCCCGGCGCTCCAGCGGCCGTTGCAGCACGGCGCCGACATCGTCTTCCACTCCGCGACGAAGTACCTCGCTGGCCACTCGGACACGATCGTGGGCGTGGCCGTCACCTCGGACGAGGCCGTCGCCGAGAGGCTGCGCTTCCTCCAGAACGCGATGGGGGCCGTCCCCGGTCCGCTCGACTGCTTCCTCGTGCTCCGCGGGCTGCGGACGCTCCACCTCCGCATGGAGCGACACGGGACGAACGCCGCGGCGGTCGCCGCCTTCCTTCGCGGCCGGCCCGACGTCGCGGCGGTCCACTACCCGGGGTGGGGCGGGATGGTCTCCTTCCTGCCGGCCGCCGGTCGCGGGGCCGAACGCTCGGCCGCCGTCCGGGCCGTCGCGATCGCCGAGGCGCGACCCGGCTGTTCACGCTGGCCGAGTCGCTGGGCGGGGTCGAGTCGCTCATCGAGGTTCCGGCGGCGATGACCCACCTCTCGGTCGCCGGGTCACCGCTGGAGGTCGACCCGGCGCTCATCCGCCTGTCCGTCGGGCATCGAAGGCGTCGACGACCTGATCGCGGACCTCGCCCGGGCGCTCGAGTCCGCCTGACTCCCGTGGTCAGGACCGGGCGCTCGCGGTCTCCAGGCCGTGCTCGCTCGGGTCGAGCCGTCCCTCCTCGGCGAGCTGGCGGTAGATCTCGACGCTCGCGCGGACGCCGTCGGCGAACGGCGTGACCGGCAGGGGACCGAGCGCCTCGATCCCGTCGTGGTCGATCTCGGACGGGAAGGGGAGGCTCCCGGGCTCGCAGGTGATCGCGCCCGAGGAGCCGGGCACGGCCGCCTCGATGGCCTCGAGGAGCTCTGGTCCGTCGGCGATCTCCCCCGGGAGGTTGAAGATCAGCGCGCCAGGCACCCGGCTGCGGCTCGCTGCGAGCAGCGTCCGTGCGACGTCCTCGGCGTACTGGTAGAGGGTCGCGCCGCTGAAGGCCACGGCGTAGGGCAGGCCCAGGACCGCGGCAACGATCGCCTTGGTCGGACCGCTGGTCATCCCCTGGTCACGGCCGACGCCGTACACCGTCATCGGTCGCAGGCCGATGCTGGGAACGCCCTCGTCCTGCCAGTAGATGCGGGCGTTGCCCTCGTTGGCCATCTTGTAGACGCCGTAGTGGTTGCGGGGATGGCCGATCGCATCGACCGTCAGGCGTCCGCTGACCGGGTCCGCGTCGTCGTCGGCGAAGACGGCGATCGAGCTGGTGTACACGACAGGCGCCATCCGGGCCGCCCGACGCTTCACCGCCTCGAACACGTTGACCGTGCCGACGACGTTGACCCGGGCGCCGAGCGGCGGGTCAGCCCGGCAGAACGGCACCTGGAGGGCGGCGAGGTGGATGACGTTGGTGATCCCGTGGCGATCGATCGCGGCCTCGAGCGCGTCGAGATCGCTGATGTCACCGCGTTCGAGCTCGACTCGTGCGAGCTCGTCGGGGGTCATGATCAGCCGAAGGCGTCGAGGGTCGGTGCCGAGGTCGAACCCGGTGACCGCGGCGCCCTCGCGAAGGAGCGTCCGAACGGTCCAGGCGCCGACGCAGCCCAGCGCGCCCGTGACGAGGAAGCGCTCGTCGGTCACGAGACCGGCATCCGCGCGTGCTCGAACCGGCAGGTGTTCGTCAGGCTCGCCGATCCGCTCGATCTCGATCGAGACGTGGTCGCCGTCCTGGAGGAGCACCGGCGGATCGCGGAAGATCCCGACGCCACCGGGTGTCCCGGTGGCGATGACGTCACCCGGCTCGAGCGTGAAGGCCTGGGAGCAGTGGCTGATGATCGTCGCGACGCCGAAGAACATCTCCGAGGTGTTCGACTGCTGCAGGACGCGATCGCCGACGCGACACGAGATCTCGAGCGCCTGCGGGATCCGGGATCTCATCGGCCGTGACGAGGACCGGACCCATCGGGCAGAACGTGTCCAGCGACTTGCCACGCGTCCATTGCCCGTCGCCGAACTGCAGGTCGCGCGCCGAGACGTCGTTGATGCAGGTGTACCCGAGCACGTAGTCCAGCGCGCTCGCCTCGTCGACGCGACGGGCCCGGCGCCCGATGACCACGCCGAGCTCGGCCTCGTAGTCCACCTGGGCCGTCAGCGCCGGGTCCCAGCGGATGTCGGCGCCATGACCGATCACGGAGCTCGGCCACTTGGCGAAGATGAGGGGGGCCGGCGGCGGCTCGCCGCCCTGCTCCGTGGTGTGCTCGCGATAGTTCCGCCCGATGCAGACGACCTTGCCGGGGTGCGGGACGGGTGCGAGCCATTCGAGATCGTCGAACGAGCGCCCGTCGGCGGCGATCCGCTCGGGACGTGCGACGGCGGCCAGGGCCTCGAGCGCGCTCGGGCCCGCGTCCAGCAGGGCGGCCATGGACGCCGGACCGTCGGGGAGGAGATCCGCGGCCGGCATCCAGAGCGCTTCCGAGGTGACGCCGAGGCCCTCGCCGCCATCGGGGCGTCGGTACGAGATCAGGCGCATGGTGGACCGGGGCGGTCGGACGCCTGGCGGCCGAAGAAGGACTCCGTCAGGACCGTCACGCCCGTTCCTCGCTGTCCATGTGCACCCGTCGACGACGGATCGAACGATACGATGGCCCGGGTGCCGGCGTCGGTCGGGCGCGGGGGCCGTACCATCGGAGGCCGGCATGCCTTTCGATCCATTCGAGCGCGTCCCCCTGGCCCGGACCGGCCTGGCCGTCACCCGGCTCGGGCTCGGCGGTGCGTCCGTCGGTGGCCTGTTCACCCCGGTGACCGACGAGGCGTCGGTCGAGGTGGTCCGCCACGCCTGGGACCTCGGCGTCCGCTCCTTCGACGTCGCGCCGCTGTACGGATACGGCGCCGCGGAGCGGCGGTTCGGGGCCGCGCTGGCTGACAAGCCTCGCGACGCCTTCGTGCTCTCGACCAAGGTCGGGCGGCTGGTTCGGCCGCTCGCGGCGATCCCGCCCGGCGCCGACATCGACCGCCAGTCATCCGGCGATCGCGAGGACGCCTACTACGCCGACACGGCTGGCCGGCGCGTGCTATTCGACTACAGCGGCGACGGCGTGCGGCGGTCGATCGAGGAGAGCCTCGAGCGCCTCGGCCTGTCGTGGGTCGACATCGCGTACATCCACGACCCCGAGGAGCACTGGGAGGCCGCGATCGGCGAGGCGTATCCGGCCCTGGAGCGCCTTCGGGCCGAGGGCGTCGTCCGGGCGATCGGCGTCGGGATGAAGCAGTCGGCGATGCTGGCGCGCTTCGCCCGCGAAGGCGACTTCGACGCGTTCCTGCTCGCCGGGCGCTACACCCTGCTCGACCAGGACGCGCTGCCCGAGCTGCTGCCGCTGTGCGTCGAACGGGGCGTCGCCGTGCTCGTCGGCGGGGTCATGAACAGCGGCGTGCTGGCCGATCCGCGACCGGGCGCGCACTTCGAATACGAGCCGGCGTCGGCCGAGGTCATCGCCCGCGCCGAGGGACTGGCGGCGGCCTGCGCGCGCCATGGCGTGCCGCTCCGTGCAGCTGCGATGCAGTTCCCGCTGGCACACCCTGCGGTCGCGGGGCTGATCGCAGGCGTCCGGACGACTGGGCATCTCGACGAGTACCCGACGTACCTCCGGCGCCCGATCCCCAGGGACCTCTGGGACGACCTGCGCGATTCGAGGCTCATCACGACCTCCGCGCCAGTACCCTCGACCGCGATGACCACATGACCGCGATCGCCGCCCTCGACGTCGTCGACGTCCGCTTCCCGACGTCCCGGTGGCTCGACGGCTCCGACGCGATGAACACGGATCCCGACTACTCGGCCGCCTATGTCGTGCTCCGGACCGACGCCGGCGACGGTCTCGCGGGGCACGGGTTCACCTTCACCACGGGACGCGGGACCGAGGTGGTGGTGGCCGGCGTGCGCGCGATCGCGCCGCTCGTCGTCGGGCGCTCGGTCGAGGCGATCGAGAGCGACCTCGGGGCGTTCTGGCGTGACCTCGTCGGCGACAGCCAGCTGCGCTGGATCGGCCCGGAGAAGGGGGTCATCCACCTCGCGACGGCCGCGATCGTCAACGCGGCGTGGGACCTGGTCGCGAAGCGCGCGGGGAAGCCTGTCTGGAGGCTGCTGTCCGAGATGAGCCCGGCCGAGGTCGTCGCCCTCGTCGACTTCCGCTACCTGACCGACGCGCTGACGCCGGACGACGCGCTGGCCATCCTCGAAGCGGCCGTACCGCGTCGGGCGGACCGCGAGGCCGAGCTGCTCCGCGACGGCTACCCGGCCTACACGACCTCGGTCGGCTGGCTGGGCTACGACGATGAGAAGATCAGGCGCCTGTGCCGCGAGGCCCTCGCCGAGGGTTGGGAGCGCTTCAAGCTCAAGGTCGGGGCCGACGTCGAGGACGACATCCGGCGGATGCGCATCGTGCGCGAGGAGATCGGCCCGGACCGGATGCTCGCGGTCGATGCGAACCAGCGCTGGGACGTGGGCACCGCGATCGACTGGATGGCCCGGCTCGCGCCGTTCGACCCGTACTGGATCGAGGAGCCCACGAGCCCCGACGACATCCTCGGTCACGCGGCGATCGCCCGGGCCGTGGCGCCCATCCGTGTCGCCACCGGCGAGCACGTCCAGAACCGGGTCATGTTCAAGCAGTTGCTCCAGGCCGAGGCCATCGGCGTCTGCCAGATCGACGCCTGCCGGGTCGGGGGCGTCAACGAGGTCGTGGCGATCCTGCTGCTCGCGGCGAAGTTCGGCGTACCGGTCTGTCCGCACGCCGGCGGCGTGGGCCTGTGCGAACTGGTGCAGCACCTCGCGACGTTCGACTACATCGCGGTCAGCGGCCATCTCGATGGGCGGATGATCGAGTACGTCGACCACCTCCACGAGCACTTCCTCGACCCGGTGGTCGTCCGCGAGGGCCGCTACCACCTGCCGACCGCCCCCGGATACAGCGCCGAGATGCAACCCGCGTCGCTCGCGCGGTTTCGCTACCCGGACGGCGAGGAGTGGGCCTGAGGGGCTGGCCCAGGGTGGGCCGTGTCCGACCCAGGACGTGATCAGCCGCCGGCCATCGCCGGCAGCAGGACAAGGGTGTCGCGCTCGCCGACCGGCGTATCGAGCGCCTGGAGATGGCGGACGTCGGTGTCGTTGAGGAAGGCGTTGACGAACCGGTTGAGCTCGCCGTCGGGCGCGAGCAGCTGGGCCTCGAGACCCGGATGGGCCGCGACCAGCGCCGTGACGACCTCGCGGACCGTGCCGCCCGTGACCTCGACCTGCTTCGCCCCGCCGGTCGCGGTCCGCAGCGTCGGCGGGATGCGGACCGTGCTCATGCCCGGTCTCCCGCCAGCCAGGCCTCGAAGGCGGCGAGACTGGGCCGGATGACGGGGGCCAGCCCGGGTTCGCCCGGCCGTGCGACGCCATCGCCGTGGCCGAGCGTCCGCGCGTCGGGGGTCTTCAGCCCGTTACCGGTCAGGAGGGCGACGACCTCGTCGCCGGGGCGGATCACGCCTCGCCGTCGAGCGGCCGCGACGGCACCCAGCGTGACGCCGCCGGCCGTCTCGGGGTAGATGCCCTCGAGACGGGCCACATCGCGGATCGCCTCGGCGGTGACCGCGTCCTCGATCGCCTCGATCGATCCACCCGACTCACGGGCGAGCTCGACGCGCGTAGCGGCCGTCGGCCGGGTTGCCGATGGCGAGCGATCGCACGAACGTGTCGGGCGTCCGGACCGGCTCGATCTCGTCCGTGCCGGCGGCGAACGCGGTCGCCACCGGTGCGCAGCCCGCCGCCTGGCGCGCCGACGAAGCGGATCGGCCGACGTTCGATCAGGCCCAGCTCGGCGAGCTCCTCGAAGCCGCGCGCCACGCGCGTGAACATCGCGCCGGAGGCGACGGGTCCGACGACGACGTCGGGAGAGCCGCCAGCCGAGCGACTCCGCGATCTCGAACGCGAGGGTCTTTGAGCCCTCGGCGTAGAACGGGCGCAGGTTGATGTTGACGAAGCCCCAGCCGGTCTCGTCGGCGACCTCGAGGCACAGCCGGTTCACGTCGTCGTAGGTGCCCTCGATGGGGACCACGGTCGCCCCGTAGGCGAGCGCGTGATCGACCTTGGCGGGCTCCAGGTCGGCCGGGATGAAGACATAGGCGGGCAGCCCGACGGCGGCCGCCGCGGCCGCCGTCGCGCCGGCGAGGTTGCCGGTCGAGGCGCAGGCGAGGGCCTCGACCCCGAACTCGACCGCGCGGGCCGCGGCGATCGCCACCGCCCGATCCTTGAAGCTGAGCGACGGGTTGCGCGTGTCGTCCTTGATCCACAGCCGCTCGAGGCCCAGGACCGGCGCGAGCCGGTCGGCGGCGAGCAGCGGCGTCGACCCGACGGGCAAGCGACCGGGCCGGGACCGCGTCGACCGGCAGCAGCTCGACATAGCGCCAGATGCCCGGCGCCCGACCGGCGATGGCCTCGCGGGTCAGGGTCGCGCCCGACGACCCCGTAGTCGTACGCCACCTCGAGCGGCCCGAAACAGCCCGGACAGACGTACGACAGCCCGATCGGCTCCTCTCGGCCGCAGTTCCGGCAGCGCATCCCGGTGATGCGCGATGCGGCGGCGGACGCGGGCTGACCCGGCGTGGTGGTCGGGGCGAGGGTCTCGATGGTCATGGCGGGCTCCCGGGAGGCGGACGTGGAGGCCTCGGGACCGGGAAACGGGTAGCGACCCATCGGGTGAGGAGAGGGGGCTCCGAAGGGAGTTCCCTTATCTCGCAGGAGGTCCTGCCCGGATTTGGCACCTTGCCGACTCGACGCCGGTAGGTTGTCGTGGCTTCAACGGGCCGGTCCCTCTGCCAACTCTTGATAAGAGCTCTTCGGTTGTGGGCGGATGCTACGGGCGAGCGCCAAGGCCTGTCAACGTGGCCGGCTCGTGCGCGCAGGCACCGGAAACACGTCTTCGCCGGAGCGCAACCTTGCCGTCACCGAGTCGCAACGTGGTACCGTTAGCGCAACGCGACTGTGGAAGCCGACTCCCGCTCGCCTCTCGAGGCAGCGTCACGCGCGGCCGGTCGATCCGTGTGATCGCCCGCGCGCAGAGGAGTCCGCCACCGATGGCCAGCACCACGCCGACCGCCGCCCGTCCGAGTCTCGGGCGCCGCCTCCGCTCCAACCTCCCCGTCGCCGAGCTTACGAGGACGCCATCCGCCACGGCGAGGGTCTCGTCGCGGCCGAGGGCCCACTGGTCGTGCGGACCGGCAAGCACACCGGACGCTCCCCGCAGGACAAGTTCATCGTCGACGAGCCAGCGAGCCGCGGCGAAGATCTGGTGGGGGGCCGTCAACCGGCCGATCAGCGAGGCCGACTACGACCGGCTGCGCGCACGACTCGTCGCCTACTGCGCGGAGCGCGACCTCTACGCCCAGGACTGCCTGATCGGCGCCGACCCCACCCACCAGCGCCGGCTGCGCGTCATCACCGAGACGGCCTGGGCGAGCATCTTCGCCCGCAACCTCTTCCGTCGCCCGACGCTCGCGGAGCGCCGCGGGTTCGAGCCGAACTTCACGATCATCTGCGTCCCGTCGTTCAAGGCCGATCCGGCCACCGAGGGCACCCGCACGGAGACCGCGATCCTGCTCCACCTCGAGCGGATGGAGATCATCATCGTCGGCACCGAGTACGCAGGCGAGATCAAGAAGTCGGCGTTCACGGTCATGAACTACCTCATGCCCGACGAGGGCGTGCTCCCGATGCACAGCTCGGTCAACGTCGGCGCCGACGGCGACAGCGCGGTGTTCTTCGGCCTGTCGGGGACCGGCAAGACCACGCTCTCGGCCGATCCGGAGCGGAGCCTCATCGGCGACGACGAGCACGGCTGGGGTCCCCGCGGCCTGTTCAACTTCGAGGGCGGCTGCTACGCGAAGACGATCCGCCTCTCGCCGATGTACGAGCCCGACATCTTCCAGACCACGCGTCGCTTCGGGACCGTGCTGGAGAACGTCGACCTCGATCCGAGGACGCGCGAGCTGGACCTCGATTCGGAACGGTTCACCGAGAACACCCGCGGCGCCTACCCGCTCGAGTTCATCGGCAACACCGACCCGGACCGGGATGACCGGTCACCCGCGCACGGTCATCCTGCTGACCGCCGATGCGTTCGGCGTCCTGCCGCCGATCGCCCGGCTCACCCATGCGCAGGCGGCCTATCACTTCATCAGCGGCTACACCGCCAAGCTGGCGGGGACCGAGGTCGGGCGTGAAGGAGCCGTCAGCGCCACGTTCTCGGCCTGCTTCGGGGCGCCGTTCATGCCGCGCCACCCGGGCGAGTACGCCGCGATGCTGACCGAGCGCCTGGCAGCGCACGACGCGACGGTCTGGCTGGTGAACACGGGCTGGACCGGCGGACCGTACGGCACCGGCGAGCGGATGAACATCGGCCACACCCGGTCGATGGTCCGGGCGGCCCTCGACGGGCGCGCTCGCTGACGTGCCGATGCGCGCTCGACCCGAACTTCCGCGTCGAGGTCCCGACCGAGGTCCCGGACGTGCCGGCGTCCTTCCTGGACCCCCGCGCGACGTGGGCCGACCCGCTGGCCTACGACCGCGCGGCCCACCGGCTCGCGGCGATGTTCGCGGCGAACTTCGAGGCCTATGCCGATGGCGTCACCGAGGACGTCCGCGACGCCGGCCCACGGGTGACGCCGGACGAGCTCGAAGCGGCTTCGGAGGGGCTGCCGGGCGACGGCAGCCCGCTCGCCGGCTAGGCGAACGTCGCGCTCGCCTCGGATCCGGCCGCCAGGGCGTCGTTCGCCCGCCGGTCGCCGAGGACCCGGTCTCCCGTCGTACGATCGGCCGAGACCCTTCCCGAAAGGAGCGACCACGCATGGCCCGCAACAAGGTCACCGTCATCGGCGCCGGCAACGTCGGCGCGACGACCGCCCAGCGGATCGCCGAGGCCGGACTGGCCGACGTCGTCCTCGTCGACATCGTGGACGGGCTGCCCCAGGGCAAGGCCCTCGACCTCGCCGAGGCGGCGCCGGTCGTCGGCCACGACGCCCGGGTCATCGGCACGAACGACTACGCCGACACGGCCGGACAGCGACATCGTCGTCGTCACCTCCGGCCTGGCGCGCCAGCCCGGGATGAGCCGGGACGACCTGCTCGCCAAGAACGCCGGCATCGTCCGGGCGGTGGTCGAGGAGGCCGCCCGGCATTCACCGGACGCGATCCTCATCGTCGTCACCAACCCGCTCGACGCGATGTGCCACGTCGCGCTGGCCGCCTCGGGCTTCCCGCGCGAGCGCGTGCTCGGCATGGCCGGCGTGCTCGACTCCGCGCGCTTCCGGACGTTCATCGCCGAGGAGCTCGGTGTCAGCGTCGAGGACACGCACGCGTTCGTCCTCGGCGGCCACGGCGACACGATGGTCCCGCTGTCGCGCTATTCGACCGTCGCCGGCGTGCCGATCACCGAGCTGCTGCCCGCGGACCGGGTGAAGGCGCTCGAGGAGCGGACTGCGAACGGCGGCGCCGAGGTGGTCGCCCTGCTCAAGACCGGGCTCGGCGTTCTACGCCCCGGCGGCGAGCACGTTCGAGATGGTCGAGTCGATCCTGCTCGACCGCAAGCGCGTGCTGCCGTGCGCCGTCCTCCTCCAGGGCGAGTTCGACGTGCGACGGTCTGTTCGTCGGCGTCCCGGTCGTCCTCGGCGCGAACGGGCCTCGAGCGCATCTTCGAGATCGAGCTGACGGCCGACGAGCAGGCGGCCTTCCAGGCATCCGCGAGCGCCGTCCAGGAGCTGGTCGACAAGTTGCCCTGAACGAGTGGTGCGCCCCGTCACCGAGGGCACGAAGTCGCGTTGACCCCGCGCCCCACCGCGGAGTACCGTGACCCGACACGTTCGATCGGCACGGGAGATCCGATCGAAGCCGTGCGAATGGCTTGCGAGCGTCCCCATTGACCGGTCCCCAGCCGCACCTCCAGTGCATCGGGTCAGGGATACGCGCGCGCCCTCGCAACCCCATCGATCACAGGCATCGCCTGACGGGAGGTCCATGAACCGGAGACTGCTCACCGCCATTGGTGCGGCCATCCTGCTCATCTCGGCGATGCTGCCGGCGACGGCGGTCGCCAAGTCGCCGACCCGCACCTGGGAGCGGGTCGACCGCTCGGCCCTCGGCAAGATCGACCCCGACCTCGTCAAGCAGATGCTCGGCGGCGGGAAGCGCAGCGCCACGGTCATGCTGCAACTGGCGGCGGACCCCGTCGCCGTTCGGGCCGCCGATGCGCAGGCTGCCGGAGCGGCCCTGACCAAGGCGGACAAGCAGGCGATCCGACGCGAGGTGAAGCGGAGCCAGGACGCCCTCAAGGCCCAGATCGCAAGTGCCGGCGCCACGTTCCAGCGCCAGTACCAGGACGCCTACAACGGCATGCGCGTGCGCGTCTCGGTGCGGAACCTGCCCAAGCTGGCCACGCTGCCTGGCGTCGTCGCGATCCGACCGATCCGCGTCCGACACAAGACCCTGACCACCGCGGTGCCGTTCACCGGCGTCCCGGCCGCCTGGGGCGACTACGGGTACACCGGCAAGGGCGTCAAGATCGCGATCATCGACTCGGGCATCGACTACACGCACGCCGACTTCGGCGGCCCGGGAACGCCCGCCGCCTTCGACGCGAACGACCCGACGATCATCGAGCCGGGCTCGTTCCCGACGACCAAGGTCGCCGGCGGCACGGACCTCGTCGGCGACGACTACGACCCCGAGTCGACCGACCCGAACCTGTTCACGCCGCACCCCGACCCCGACCCGATCGACTGCATCACGGGCGGGCACGGGACGCATGTCGCGGGCATCGCGGCCGGACAGGGCGTGAAGGCCGACGGCAGCACGTACACCGGGCCCTACAACGCGTCCCTTGACTTCGGCACGTTCGCGGTCGGCCCGGGCGTGGCGCCCGAGGCGACGCTGTACGCGTTCCGCGTCTTCGGCTGCGAGGGCGCGACCGATGTCGTGATCGACGCCATCAACGCCGCGGTCGCGGCCGATGTCGACGTCATCAACATGTCGCTCGGCGCGGACTTCGGCGAGGCCGATGACCCCGACGTCGTCGCGACCAACAACGCCAGCAAGGCCGGCATCGCGGTCGTCATCTCGGCGGGCAATGCCGGGCCGGTGCCCTACATCGTCGGATCGCCGGGAACGGCCACGCGGGCGATCACCGTGGCCGCGCAGGACGCCGTGCCGACCTTCCCGCTCGCCATCGTCGACCTGCCGGTCCAGCCGGACCAGGCCGGCATCAACATGAACGCAGGCCCGCTGCCGCTGTCGGCGCCGCTCGTCGTGCTCAAGGCCACGGCGACCACGGTCCGCCTCGGCTGCGACCCGGCCGACTATTCGGGCTTCGACGTCACCGGCAAGATCGTCGCCGTCAAGCGCGGCGTGTGCGCCTTCGTCGACAAGGGGCAGATCGCCGCCGGACAGGGCGCGGCCGGCATCATCGTCATCAACCGTGACGACGTGCCGAGCGGCGAGCTCCCCGTCTTCATCGGGAACAACCCGGAGATCTTCTCGATCCCGATGGTCGGCGTCGCCAAGGACGCGCAACCCGCGCTCCTCGCCTCCGACGGCCTGGGCATCACGCTCAAGCCGAACGGCACCGCCCCGAACCCGGCATACACCCATACGGCGGACTTCACCTCGATGGGCCCGCGCCACGTCGACAGCGCCCTCAAGCCGGATATCGCCGCGCCGGGCGTCAACATGGTCTCCGCGCTCGTCGGCGGCGGCGGTGGCGGGACCACGCTGAGTGGCACCTCCATGGCATCGCCCTACACGGCGGGTGTCGCGGCCCTGGTCCTCCAGGCGCATCCGTCCTGGTCCCCGGCGCGCGTCAAGGCCGCCATCGTCAACACGGCCGATCCCGACGGGGTCGGCGACTACGAGCCGCTCCTCGCGGGCTCCGGCGAGGTCCAGCCGCGAAAGGCGGTCGACACGGTCGGCCTGGCCACCCTGAGCGGTGGCACCTCGACGCTGTCGTTCGGCTACGAGCCACACGGCAGCTCCTATCGCGAGACCAAGGAGATCAAGCTCACGAACACCGGCAGCCGGTCGATCACGTACGACCTGTCGGCCGGGTTCGTCGGCGCCGATCAAGGCCTCTCGTTCTCCTTCAGCCCGAGCCGGGTCCGCGTCGGCGGACACTCCTCGCGGACCGTCAAGGTCACGATCAGCTTCACCAAGGCAGAGCTCGCGGCGCTGCCCGGCGCCGACGAGATGGCCGACGGCACCGCGTTCAACAGCATCCGCGGCGCCGTCGTGGCCACGCCACGCGGCACGGCCGTGGGCCGCTACCCGCTGCGGGTCCCGTTCCTGCTGGTGCCCCGCGGCCTCTCGGACATCGAGGCCCAGAAGACCCTCAAGTGGAAGCTCGCCGGCGGCATCGCCTCGTCGAGCACCAAGATCGAGAACGACGGCAACCACGCCGGCATCGCCGACCAGTACGCCTGGGGCGAGTCGGACGCCAATGAGCACTTCGGCATCACGGACATCCGGGCGACCGGCGTCCAGTCGCTCGCGGGGGTCGGCGGGTTGTCGCCGACCGACCGGTTGCTCGTCTTCGCAGTCAACCTCCACGGCCGCTGGTCGACACCGTCAGATCTCGATGTCGAGGTCGAGATCGACGTCGACGCCGATGGCGCGACCGACTTCATCCTCGTCGGCTTCGACAGCGGGGCGCTGTTCGCCGGTGCCTTCGACGGGGCGGTCCTGTCGTTCCTCTTCGACGCGGACGGCAACCTCGTCGACCTGTGGCCGGCCGTGGCGCCCACGAACGGCTCGACGTACCTGTTGGCCACGGCGGCCAGCAGCCTCGGCCTGACCGGTGGTGCGTCGTCATTCGACTACGAGACGTTCGTCTACTCGGTCTTCCTCGACATCCCGTCCGACGAGGCATCCGGGACGGGGCATTTCGATGCCCTCGCTCCGGCGCTCTCGACCGGCGCCTACATCCCGCTCGCGAAGGGGCAGGAGGTGAAGCTCCCGCTCACCGTGGACACGGCGAAGTTTGCGACGGATCCCGCTCTTGGCTGGCTCATCGCGTCGAACGACGACGCGAACGGCCGCCGGCAGGCGGACCTGATCCCGATCGGGACGCTGCCGACGCCGTAGCGGCGCTGACCCTCGAACACGATCGAAGCCCTCGGCACCGCCGGGGGCTTCATCATGTCCAGCCGCTCGGCGCGGCCGGTCGGTGGCTGCCGGCGTGGTCGCGCTAGCTGCTCCCGCCGCTCGGCAACGACCCCTCGCAGCGCTTCGGCTCGCCGGAGGATCCGGCGCGGTAGTCGTAGCGATCCCCGCCGGCCTCCACGATCACGCGGTAGCCCTCGATGATCTGCTGGGTGTACATGACGCCCGGCTTCGGGCAACCGAGCGATCCGTCGTTCCAGGTGACGGCCTCAGTGCTGACGACGACGACGTCGGCCGGGTCCACTCCCGCATCGGACGCCGCCGCGGCGATGACCTGCTGGAGCAGGGCGTCAGGCACGGCATCGGGCTCCGAGGCGCCAGATGGGGGGATCGACACGCGCCCCGACGGACGCGCCCCGGACGCGGACGGATCGACGAAGAGCGACCCCGACTGCCCGGCCGACCCCGTGCAGGCGACGACCACCGTGGCGACGAGGGTCGCGACGATCGGCACGAACCGGATCGCGACGGAGCGACGGAGCGGGACGCTCGGTGCCATGGTCCCCGGATGCTACCGCGACCCGGCGCAACGGGCCCGCGTCCGCCATGGGCCGCGGCGGGCGCTACTGGCCGAACGCGACGAGCTTCGGCAAGCGCTCGCGATCGAGCAGCGAGGCGCGCTCGACCGACCGTCGGACGACATGGCTCATGGCGTGGCGGTAGGCCACGTCGGTCTCGGGCAGCGGCGGTTCGTCGAGCTCTCGTGCGAGGACGTCCCGCAGGCGACGGTACATGTCGTGCCACCTGCGACCGCGAGCCGGTCATCCCGAGCACGGTCATCAGGACCGCGTAGGCCTCCTCGCGGAGCGGGTCGCGCGCGAGCACCGTCTCGGCCGCTCGCCGGGCACCACGCACGTCGCCGGTGCGCAGCCGGGCACGCGCGACGTCCACGAGGGCGTCCTCGTAGCGGTCGGCCAGCCGTTCGCGCTCGGCGGCGAAGCAATCGTGTGCCAGGGCCTCGACGAGGTCCCCGCGGTAGAGCTCGACCGCGACCTCGGCGCCGCGCTCGCCGTCCTCGAGGCTTCGCTCGAACGCCACGATGTCGATCTCGAGTCGCGCCTCGGGTCGGATCGACACGGCTTCGGACCGGATGTCCAGGACGGCGTCCGGGTCGACGCCCGCGTCCATCAGGCCGTGGCGGACGAGCCAGAGCGCCTGTCGGAGCGACCCGACCGACGTCCCGTCGGCTTCGGGCCACAGGTCGGCGGCGATCGCCTCGCGGTTCCGCGACCGACGGGTCAGGACCAGCAGCGCGAACAACGCTGGGGCATGCCTGCCTCCGAGCCTGACGACGCCACCGTCCGCGGCCCGGACATCGAGTCGGCCAAGCAGGTTCACGCGAAGGAGTGCTCGTTGGATCGATTCGTCTTGCGACATGGCGTCCCATCCGAGAAAGACACGCGACGCCCGGCCCGTCCCCCCTTGGGCCGGACGCCGGGCTTGGAACGGCGGGCCCCAGACCCGCCGTTCCGCGCCGCCCCCAACCTGTGTGGCTGCGCCCCCGCGCGGCCACCGGCTCAGAGGGCATGATGTCCGCGCTCCAAACGGTGGGCGACCCACTGGGTGACAGGGCAGGTGTCGGCCGGCCGACACCCTCGGGGCACGGCCAAACCACTCCGATACACTGGCGGACACCGTGCCGATCGCCGTCATCGCGTTCGACTTCGACCCGCTCTTCCGCCTGGCCGACGCCCTCGTCGTTCGCTGGCAGACGATCGGCCTGGCGATCGTCATCGCATCGGCCCTGATCGCCGCCGGCGTGACCGCCAGGCGAGCCGCCCTGCGACCCGACGACCTGCTGTTCATCGCGGTCGGGATCGTGCCCGGGGCGGTGATCGGGGGCCGGGTCGGCGACATCCTCCTCCACGTCGACTACTACGCCGCGAACCCGCTCGCCATCGTCGATCCGGCCGGCGGCGGCCTCGAGCTCGGGACGGCGGTGGCCGGCGGTCTCCTGACCGCCTGGTACGTGGCGCGGCTGCTTGGCGCGCCGGTCGGCCGGTGGTCGCAGGTCGTGGCGCTGCCCCTCCTGTTCGCCCTCGGCGCGGGCAAGCTCACGATGGTGCTGGGCGGCGCCGGCCAGGGCAGCCCGATCGATGCGGGGTGGGCGACCGCATACCTCGGACCCGGGCCATGGAGCTCGCTGGCGCCGGCGCTCCCGTCCCACCCCTCGCAGGCCTACGAGGGGATCGCCACGCTCGGCCTGCTGCTCGCCATCGTCCTGATCCGGGTCGCCTCCGAAACGACCGCCGGGATGACGACCCCGCGATCCGACGGGCGGCTCCTGCTGCTCGCCCTGGGCGGATGGGCCCTGATCCGGGCGGTGGCCGCGCTGACCTGGCGGGATCCTGCAGTCATCGGATCGCTCAATGCCGGGTCGGTCATCGCGCTGACCCTCGCTGTCGGATCGCTCGCCGGCCTCGGCGCGATCGCCCTCCGCGGTCGCGCGACGGTCCCAGCGGAGCTGCCCGGCGCACCGACGGTCGCACCAGGGTCGCCCGAGGCGGAGGAACGTCGCGGGTTCTGACCATGGGACACGCACCGGCCGATCGGGGACGACGGAGTATCGTGGGGGCCACGCACAGCCGCCCGATCGCCGTCCGCGGCGACGTACCACGTGAGGTCATCCCATGACGCAGGTCGCAGAGCCGGGAGCCGTCCGCACCGACGTTCCATCCCCGGGCCGGGTCAGCACTGGATCGACGGCCGCAGCGTGGCCGGCACGTCCGGCCGGCGAGGGCGCGGTCTACGACCCGGCGACGGGCCGGCTGGCCCGGCACGTCGACTTCGCTTCGGCCGAGGAGCTGGGCGCGGCGGTCGCCGCGGCCAAGGCCGCGTTCCCGGCCTGGCGCGCGACGTCGCTCTCGAAGCGCACCGACATCCTGTTCCGATCCGGAACCTCGTCGAGGCGCACCGCACACGAGCTCGCGGCGCACCTGACCGCCGAGCACGGCAAGGTCCCCTCGGATGCGCTCGGCGAGATCGCCCGCGGCCTCGAGAACCTCGAGTTCGCGACGGGCATCCCGAGCCTGCTCAAGGGCGGCTACTCCGAGCAGGTCTCGACCGGCGTCGACGTCTACCAGATCCGCCAGCCGCTCGGGGTCGTCGCGGGCATCACGCCGTTCAACTTCCCGGCGATGGTCCCGATGTGGATGTTCGCCACGGCGATCGCGTGCGGCAACACGTTCATCCTCAAGCCGTCCGAGAAGGACCCGTCGGCCTCGATCTTCCTGGCCGAGCTGCTCGCCGAGGCCGGCGTGCCGGACGGCGTCTTCAACGTCGTCCACGGCGACAAGGTCGCGGTCGATGCCATCCTCGAGCACCCGGACATCGCCGCCGTCAGCTTCGTCGGCTCGACGCCGATCGCGCGCTACATCTACGAGACCGGGACCCGCAACGGCAAGCGCGTCCAGGCGCTGGGTGGCGCCAAGAACCACATGCTCGTCCTGCCCGACGCCGACATCGACATGGCCGCCGACGCCGCGGTCTCGGCCGCCTACGGCTCGGCCGGTGAGCGCTGCATGGCGATCAGCGTGGTCGTGGCCGTCGGCGACGTCGCCGACCCGCTCGTCGAGGCGATCAAGGCGCGCCTGCCCAAGATCAAGGTCGGGCCCGGCACCGACCCCGAGTCCGAGATGGGCCCGCTCGTCACGCGCGAGCACCGCGACAAGGTCGCGTAGCTACCTCGAGTCCGGGCCGGCCCAGGGCGCCGAGCTGGTCGTCGACGGCCGGCGAGCACATCCTCTACAAGGAGAGCGAGGGCTTCTTCCTGGGCGTCTCGCTGCTCGACAAGGTCACGCCCGAGATGGACAGCTACCGCAACGAGATCTTCGGGCCGGTCCTCGAGATCGTCCGCGTCCCGACCTACGACGGAGGCGGTCGCGCTCATCAACGACAACCCGTACGGCAACGGCACGGCGATCTTCACCCGCGACGGCGGGGCCGCCCGCCAGTTCCAGTTCGAGGTCAACGCCGGGATGGTCGGCATCAACGTGCCGATCCCGGTGCCGGTCGCGTACTACAGCTTCGGCGGCTGGAAGGCGTCGCTGTTCGGCGACCTGCACATGTACGGCCCCGAGGGCATCCAGTTCTACACGCGGGCCAAGATCGTCACGTCCCGCTGGCCGGACCCCGGCACGAGCAAGGTCGATCTCGGCTTCCCGCGCACCCGCTGAGCGCCGATCCATGACCCAGACCACACCGCGCCCCACCGTCGACGACCGGGGCGCCGCCGAGCGCCGCGACCATCTCCGGGGAGTCTGGAAGCCGCGTCCCACCCTGGCCGGCACGGACTACACGAGCGACGCCGTGTACGAAGCCGAGCGCGACCACGTCTGGTGGGGCGGCTGGGTCTGCGCCGGCCGGATCGACGAGGTCCCCGAGCCCGGGGACTACGTCGTGCGGGACATCGCGGGCGAGTCGGTCTTCATCGTCCGCAATCGGGGCGGGGAGTTCCGGGCGTTCTACAACGTGTGTGCCCACCGCGGCACGAAGATCCTCGACGACGACCCCGGCTGCGGCCACGTCAGCAAGGTGTTCAAGTGCCCGTACCACGCCTGGTCGTACGACCTCGACGGGCGTCTCGTCGGGACGCCGAACGTCGACGAGGACGAGCTGTTCGAGCGGGCGCAGTACCCGCTCCACCCGATCCTGGTCGAGGCGTACGCCGGCTTCCTCTTCATCAACATGAGCGAATCGCCGCGTCCGCTGCTCGACCACCTCACGAGCGGCGTCGAGACCATCACGGCCTTCGAGCGGTACCGGCTCGATGAGCTGCGCGTCGGCGTCAAGCTTGTCTACGAGGTCGCCGCGAACTGGAAGATCATCGTCGAGAACTACAACGAGTGCCTGCACTGCCCGACGATCCACCCGGAGCTGGTGTCGATCGTGCCGCTGTATCGCTTCGGCGAGGTGTGGGACGAGGAGACGCTCGACGACGGGAACATGATGATCGAGGGCGCCACGAGCTTCACGAGGACCGGCAAGTCCACGCTCCCGAAGTTCCCGGGCCTCGCGCCCGACGACTACCGCATGTACTACGGGAGCTTCCAGTTCCCGAACCTGATGCTCAACCTGCATCCGGACGCCGCGATGTCGTACATCGCCTACCCGCGCGGCGCCGGTCACACCACGGTCGTCTCGGAGTTCCTGTTCCGCCCCGAGGCGATCGCCGCTGCCCGACTTCGCGCCGGAGCCGGTGGTGGAGCTGTGGGACCTCATCTCGCGCCAGGACTGGAACGTCTGCCAACGCGCCCAGACGGGCGTCGGCTCCCGCTCCTACACGGCCGGGGTGTACCCGCGCAAGGACCGGTTCCTGTTCGACTTCAACGAGCAGTACCGGCGCGAGATGGGCCGCCCGCAGCTGGGCTGACCCGGCCCCGACCGGGGGCTAGCGCACCCGACTCCACCGAACCCCACGCGCTGGTGCCGCGAGGCACCAGAATCCGGCTTTCCGAGCGTGGAAACGGGGTACGTTCGGTGGTTTGCAAGGTACCCATGGGTACTATGCTGGCTGGGCCTGGAACCCGCCGGGCACGGCAATAGGGGGTCATCATCTTGTCCGATCCATCCGAGGGTCAGGCTACCTTCATCGGCCTGGCTCCCACCTCCGAAGACCGCCCACGGCGCCGCGCCGACGTCGTCCTCCAGGACGTCGGAGGCGAGGCCATCCTGATCGATCCGCACACCGATGAGGCCCACGTCCTCAACGGCTCCGCCGCCCGGCTCTGGCAGCTGTGCGACGGGGAGCGGACGATCGAGGGGCTCGCCGCCGAGTTCGGCGCCATCTACGACCTGACGGCAGCTGACGTCATCGAGGACGTCCGCGAAGTCGTCGCCGAACTCGCCAAGCTCAAGCTCATCGAGGCGTCCGCTTCGGCGGGCGCGTGACCATCGATCGGATGTGTCGCCGATGACGGCGATGGCAGTCCCGGTCGCAGCTGATCGGGGGGCCACGCCAACGAACCTGCCGCCGTTCCCGGGTAAGGCGCTGGCCAGCCGGTATGACGTCCTGGGCGTCATCGTCGAGCTCGTCTCGGACGACCCCGCCATCGTCGAGGTCATCGAGGCGTCCTACGGGATCTTCCGCATCGACCCGACGTCGGCCGCGGACCGTCCGACTGCCGCGACCCTGCGCGTCGCGCGGACCGGATCCACCTGGTCGGTGACGGGCGGAAGCACCGGACCGTACGAATGCAGCACCGCTGACATCGCCGCCATCGCCACCCTCGACCGGCTGGTCGATACCGTCCAGCGAGGACTGCACGCACGAGGGCTCATCGCGATCCATTCCGCCGCGGTCGCGACGCCGGGCGGGATCCTGGTGATCGCCGGCGCGTCCGGCCAGGGCAAGTCCACGCTCGCGCTCGGGCTCGCGCATCGCGGCTTCGGCCTGCTGTCCGATGAGCTCGCGATCGTCGGTCGCGACGGGTCGGTCATGCCGTACCCGCGAAGCGTGCACGTCCGGCCCGCCACCCTGGCGCTGATCCCCGGGCTTGCGTTCCTCCAGGACCGGCCACGCCTCACGCTCGGCGGCGGCAGCGAATGGGCCCTCACACCAGCCGAACTTCGGGACCGCTGGGGCGGGACCCCGCCGACCGCGGGTCCGCTCGCCGCGGTCCTCCTGCTCGAGGGCGTGCCCGGAGCCGGGGACGCGGCGGTCACGCCGATCTCCCCTGCCATCGCGTCGCTCGAGCTCACCCGCAGCAGCTGGGCGGCATCGGTCGACTTCGGCGGCACGCTCTCGGGTCTCGTCGCGGTCGCCTCGTCGGTCCCGTGCGCCCGGCTGCGCAGCGGCCCGCTCGACCGCACTCTGGACGCGGTCACCGAATGGCTGACCGGGCTCGGCCTGGCGAAGACCGAGATTGACGCACCACGGGCCATGGATCCGCGCGACCTCGCCCGAACGGCCCTGCTCGAAACCTGGCGCCGGGACGGCGCGGAGGCCCGGATCGAGGCGACCGGCGGCAGCATGCTCCCCGGCATCCGGCCCGGCGACCGCCTCTTGGTGGGCTTCGGCGCGCAGGGCGCCCGGACGGGCGACGTGGTCCTCTTCCGACACGGGGGCATGGTCGTCGCCCACCGCGTGGTCGGCAGTCCGCCGCGGGGGCGGCCTGATCACCAAGGGCGACAACGAGCCGTTCGCGACCGAGGAGGTCGGGCCGGCGGCCCTGCTTGGCGTGGTCCGTGCCGTGGAGCGCGGGTCTCGTGGCCAGACGCGACGCGGCCTGGGCGGGCGATCCGGCGCCATGACGGCCCGCTTGTCCCGGATGGCCGGATCCCTCACCCGCGCGAGCGCCCGGCGCTCGTCGCCCATCACGAAGCTTCCCATCGCGGGGGCCGCACTCGTGGCCCGCTCCGCACTCTCCCTTTGGACCTCATTCCTCGCTTCGTCGGGGAAGGTCGAATCCCTCGGGAAAGGAGGTGATTGACTTGAAGTACGAGCGCCCGATCGTGCTCGCGACCTACAAGGTCGACGAGCTCATGCAGGATGCCGCCGTTTGCACCCGCTACGGCAATGACTGCCCCGAGAAGCTGCCGTTCCGCCGCCTGTTCGGCCGCGGCTAGTCCTCATCGCCAAGGGGACCAGCCCCACCTTGCCCGTGCGGCGGGTGGGAGTGATCCCCACATGAGGGGTTTCATCTCCGGATGAGGCGATCACGACGATCATCGTGATCGCCTCACCACCGCCTCAAACGTCCGCCACGTCACCGAAGGGAGGTGATGCAGGAATGACATACGAGCGACCCGTCGTGCTCGCGACCTACAAGGTCGAGGAGCTCATGCAGGAAGCAGCGGTCTGCACCATCTACGAAGTCATCATCAACTAGCCACGACGCATCCGGGGAGGCGGCCGTCGGACCGTCTGACGTTCGCCTCCGCCATCGACCGTCATCCTCGGGTCGAGCCGTCGTCGGGTCGATCCAGTCCACCCGGCAACGCCCCGCCTCGTCGGGGATGGGTCGAATCGAACGCAAGGAGGTGATCCGATTGACATATGAGCGACCGGCCGTGCTCGCGACCTATCAGGTCGAAGAGCTGATGACCGAAGCCGCGGTCTGCACCATCTATGCGCCGACCGGGGTCGAGGGCTAGCCCAACACGCCCGCCTCGCCGAGGCGCCATCATTCACCTCTCATCCCCGCTCCGGCGGAGGTGATCGACTCCAAGACGAGAGGAGGTGATCCGATGACATATGAGCGACCCGTCGTGCTCGCGACCTACAAGGTCGAGGAGCTGATGGAGGAAGCGGCAGTGTGCACCGAGTACCTGCCGGAAAACCCCGAGATCTAGTAGCGATCTGATCGGGGAGGGTGGCTGGGGTTCCTCCGGCCCTCTCCCCGATCTCGTTCCCGCGCAGTCCCAGGAGTCACCCGAACGCCATGACCGCCGCCGTCGAGGTCATCGACCTCGTCAAGCGCTATCCCGCCGCCTCCGGCTACCGCGACCTGTTCCGCCGTTCGCGGCCATCGTCCGGCGGGGTCCTGCCGCGCCCGGCGCTCGGCGGCGTCAATCTCGAGATCGCGCCCGGCGAGCTGTTCGGGTTGCTCGGGCAGAACGGCGCGGGCAAGACGACCCTCATCCGGATCCTGACCACTGCGCTGCGCGCCACGAGCGGGACGGCCCGGGTCGCCGGTCACGATGTCGAGCGTGAGACCGCGGCGGTGCGTCGCTCCATCGGCCTGATCTCGGGCGAGGAGCGGTCGTTCTACTGGCGCATGACCGGTCGGGAGAACCTCAGGTTCTTCGCCGCCATCGCACACATCCCATATCGCGAGCGCAACGGGCGGATCGAGGCCCTGCTGGAGCGCGTCGACATGGCGGCCGACGCCGACCGACCGGTCCGCACCTACTCCACCGGCATGCGGCAGCGGCTGGGCATCGCGCGCGGCCTGCTGAACGAGCCCGAGGTCCTGTTCATGGACGAACCGACGCGCTCGCTCGACCCGATCAGCGCCAGGGAGGTCCGCGTCCTGGTCCGCGAGCACGTCATGGCCGACCCGAGGCGCGCGGTCATCCTCGCCACGCATTCGATGGCCGAGGCCGAGGCCTTGTGCGATCGCGTGGCCTTCGTTCGTCGCGGCGAGATCGTGGCCGCGGGACCGCTCGCCGAGCTGCGACGCACCCTGCATCCGGGCATCCGGTGCGAGATCGTCGTCCGCGGCCACCCGACGGCCGCCGCGACCGCGCTCCGGGCAGCCGTGCCGCTCGTCGACATCGCGATCGACGATTCCGAGCCGGACCAGCACATCCGGATCATCCTCGACGAGGCGTCTGGCGCCCTCAACCAGGTCCTGCGCACCATCATGGTCGCCGGAGCGGAGATCCTCGATTGCCGGACGTCCGAGGCGTCGCTCGAGGAGATCTTCGTCCGCACGCTCGGCGCCGACGCCGCCGCGCCGCAGGAATCGCTCGCGTCATGACGACCCTGTCGCTGCCCTGGGCGTTCGTGCTGCGCGACTTCCTCGTCGCCCGCAGCTACCGCATCGGCTTCATCATGACCCTCGGCGGCACGATCGGGAGCGTCCTGATCTTCTACTTCCTGAGCCGTGCGATCGGCGGGTCGATCGGCCCCAGCGTCGCCGCCTACGGGTCCGACTACTTCGGGTTCGTCGTCGTCGGCATCGCGTTCACGCAGATCGTCACGGTCGGTCTCGGCTCCATCGGCGGGAGCGTGCGACAGGGCCAGGTGACGGGGACGCTCGAGCTCATGCTGATCAGCCCCACGCGCGCCTCGACCGCCCTCGTGTCGTCCGGTCTCTACAGCCACATCTCGGCGGCGGGCACGGCCGCGGTCTACCTGGCCTTCGGCGTGCTGCTCGGCCTGCGCTTCGACAACGCGAACCTGCCGATCGCGATCGTCGCGTTCATCCTGCTGGTCGTCTCGTGCAACGCCCTGGGCCTCGTCGGCGCCGCGGCCGTCCTCGTCCTGAAGCAGGGCAATCCGGTCAACTGGATCGTCAGTGGCGCTTCGCTGGTGCTCGGTGGCGTCTTCTACCCGACGAGCTCGCTGCCTGACGCCCTGCAGGCGGTCAGCCAGGTCCTGCCCATCACCCACGCCCTGGAGATCCTGCGGCGGTCGCTGCTGCTTGGCGAGGGCCTGGACACGCTGTGGCCTCATCTCCTCGCCCTGGCCGTGCTCGTCGCGATCTACCTGCCGTTCGGGCTGTGGGTGTGTCACGTCGCCGTCGACCGAGCCCGCGAAGATGGCAGCCTCGCTGAGTTCTGAGCCCTTGGCGACCCCGCACATCGCCGTCCGCCCGTCCGGGGAGGGACTCGGGCGCGAAGCGGAGGCCCTGTGCCTGGCCGCCCGGGTCGCCCCCGACGAGGCGGCGCGGTCGCGTCTCCGCGAGCTTCTCGCGGGCGACGTGGACTGGGACCACCTCTGGCGCCTGGGGCACCTCCACGAGGTGCTGCCCCTGCTGGCAACGACGATCACCGGGCTCGGCGGCGTCGATGCGCCGGACGCCTGGTCCGCCGACGCACAGCGGCGTCGCTCGGCGACGCTCCTCCAGAATCGCTCGCTCCTCGCTGAGCTCCTCGCGGCCCTGGACGCGATGGCCGCGGCCGGTGTCGAGGCGATCCCCGTGAAGGGCCTGGTGCTGACGGAGATGTTCTACGGCAACCTGGCCCTGCGACCTGCCGGCGACATCGATGTCCTGGTCCGGCCGCGGGATCTGCCGGCCGCCCGAGACGCCCTCCGCGGCCTCGGCTATGCGCAGGAGGCCGTCCCCGCGTACGAGGAGCGGCACCACCCGTTCCACGACCCGCCCTACTACCGGCCCGGGCTCTTCCGCCAGACGCCGCTCGAGCTCCACCATGGTCTCGCGGCTCCACGCCAGTTCCGGATGGACGCGGCCTCGCTCTGGGAGCGGAGCGTGACGACCGAGCTGTTCGGCCGACGGCTCCGCGTCCTCAGCCCGGAGGACACCCTGCTCCACCTGGCGGTCCATCGCGCGAGGGCACCCCTCCGTCTGCGCTGGCTCGTCGATATCGCCGAGCTGATGCGGGTCTCCGGGGCGACGCTCGACGTGGGATCGCTGCTCGTCCAGGCACGGGCGATCGGCGCGAGGACGACGCTCTCGATGACGCTGGAGGTGTCCGAGCGGCTGTTGAGCGCACCGGTCCCGCCGGCCCTCGCCGAGGGCCTCGCGATCGGTCCGGCGAAGCACCGGCTCCTCGAGCGCACATGCGGTGTCCGGGCGATGTTCGCCCCCGCAGGCGCCGACGACGACAGTCAGCAGCCGCACCTGACGTATCGGATCTTCGAGGAGGACGGTCCGGTGCGGATCGGCCGCTCGCTGTTCGACGCGCTCGTTCGCAAGGGCGACAAGTGGCGCGACCGACGGCAGACGCGCTCGGCCTGACACGCCCCGTCGCGCGCGTTCTGTCGCGCGATTGCAATCCCGCTGCGAGCGGGCGGAGGGATGTCGGTCACCGGGCGGCGTCAAAGATGCGCTCGTTCCCCCCGCTAGAGGTCAAACGCGATGACCGATTACGAACGCACGACGACCCGTGAGACCACGGCCGTCGACCCGGCCGTCCCCGACGCACCCGCCGCGCCGCCCGCCGCGACCGCCTCGAGCGTGCGCACGACGGAGCGGGCCTACGCTCCGGCCGGCCCGAGCGGTCCGGCGACGACCATCCGTGTCGTGACCTTCATCTTCGGGATCCTGCAGGCGCTCATCATCCTGCGGATCATCCTGCTCCTGCTGGTCGCGAACCACAGCAACGACATCGTGGCCCTGATCCTGGGCGTCACCGATCCGTTCGTGGAGCCGTTCCGCGGCATGTTCTCGCTCGACAGCCTGAAGGCCGACGAGGCGGTCTTCGACGTGGCGGCACTCGTCGCGCTCGTGGCCTGGACGCTCGTCGAGATGCTGGTGCTCGGCGCCCTGCGGATCTTCACCCGGCGGTCAGAGGTCGCCTGACCCCTCGCCCGGAAAAGGCCGGATCGCCCGCGCCGACCGTCAGATCGCGCGGGCGTAGTCCGTCGTCGCGCGCTTGATGAACCGGCCGTGGCCCTTCCGGCCGGTGAACTCGCCGTCCCGCACGATCGCGGTGCCGCGGCTGAAGACGATGTCGCTGCCGCCCTGGACCGTCCGCCCCTCGTAGCAGGAGTAGTCGACGTCCATGTGATGCGTGGCCGCCGAGATCGTGTGGCGCCGTCGCGGGTCGTACACGACGAGGTCCGCGTCTGACCCGACCGCGACGGCCCCCTTCTGCGGGTACATGCCGAACAGCTTGGCGGGCGCCGTCGAGACGATCTCGACCCAGCGCTCGGGCGTGATGCGACCGGCGAGCACGCCGCCGTCGTGCAGCAGGTCGACCCGATCCTCGACGCCCGGCAGCCCGTTGGGGATCTTGCGGAAGTCGCCCACCCCCAGGTCCTTCTGGCCGTGGAAGTCGAACGGGCAGTGGTCGGTCGCGACAACCTGCAGGTCGTCGTCGGCGAGCCCGGTCCAGAGATCGTCCCAGTGATCCTTGGTCCGCAGCGGCGGCGAGCAGACGAACTTCGCGCCCTCGAACCCGTTCCCGAGATCGTCCAGCGAGAGGAAGACGTACTGCGGGCAGGTCTCGGCGAAGGCCAGCGAGCCTCGGGCGCGAGCCTCGCGGACCTCGACCAGGGCGTCCCGTGCGGAGAGGTGGACGATGTAGACCGGGACGCCGGCGGCCTCGGCCAGGCGGATCACGCGGTTGGTCGCCTCGCCCTCGAAGACCGCCTTGCGGGCGAGGCCGTGCCCGATCGGGTCGGTCGTGCCGGATGCCACGGTCTGCTCGGCGACGACGTCGATGGCCATCCCGTTCTCGGCGTGCATCATGATCAGGCCGCCGTTGCGGCCGGTCTGCTGCATCGCCCGGAAGATGGCGCCGTCGTCGCTGTAGAAGACGCCGGGATAGGCGGTGAAGAGCTTGAAGTCCGGCACGCCCTCGGCGACCAGCTGGTCCATCTCCGCCAGCGTCCCGTCGTTCACGTCGCTCATGATCATGTGGAAGCCGTAGTCCGCGACCGCGTTGCCCTCGGCCTTGGCGTGCCAGGCGTCGAGCCCCTCGCGCAGCGACTTCCCCCGCGACTGGACCGCGAAGTCGACGATCGTCGTCGTGCCACCGAACGCCGCGGCGCGCGTTCCGCTCTCGAAGGTGTCCTTCGCGAACGTCCCGCCGAAGGGCAGCTCCATGTGGGTGTGCACGTCGATGCCGCCCGGGATCACGTACTTGCCGGTCGCATCGATCGTCTCGTCGGGCGTCGCGCCGCCGCTCGCGAGGCCGGGTCCGACGGCCGCGATCGTCTCGCCGTCGATGAGGACATCCGCGGTGGTCGAACCGTCGGCGGTGACGATCGTGCCGTTCGCGATGAGCGTGCGCATCGGTCCCTCCTCGACTCGAGAGCGCGTCGGTCGGTCAGACGCCAGATGGTAGGGGATGCGGGTGGCGTCGGACTCGGCTAGCCCTGATCTGTCGGGGCAGCGAGTGCCACGACCGGCCGATCGGCGGCCTCGCGCGATGGCAGCCGCCCGCTGACGTGATCGGCCACGGCGGCGAGCTGACCGATCAGGGCCACGCCGATCGTCACCGGATGCCAGAACACCGTGGAGAGCGGCTGCCGCTGCGTCAGGACCAGCGCGAACCGCGCGAAACCGAGGAGGAACAGCGGGATGCACGACGCGAGCACCGTCCGCGGCTCCGCGCCCACCAGCAGCGCGAGCGGCGGCAGGAGCATCGGGACCAGGTACGCCAGCGACTGCGCGCCGATCGCGAGGATCGCTCCCGCCAGCGATCCGCCCGCCGACGCGACGAACGTGCGACGCCATGCGCGGACCGCGACATCGGCGCCCGGGTAGGGCCGGCTGGCCGCCAGGTCCGCGAGGTGGACCGTGCGGACCCGTCGCCCGGCCCGAGCAAACGTCCGTGCCAAGTCGAGCGACGGCGTGCGACTGCCCGGGACCGTGCCGTGCCCGCCGCACGCCTCGTAGGCGTCCCGCCGGACCAGGGACAACGGATCGTCGGCGAAGGCCAGGCTCGCGGGTCGCCCACCGGTGATCGCCGACACCCAGATCGGCCTGAAGCCGAGCAGGAGCATCGGAAAGCCCGGGACCGTCGCCCGCTCGCCCGAGGTGGGCATGTCCAGGCGGGTCACGCCCGACAGCAGGTCCCACCCGCCGTGCTCCAGCTGTTCCACGAGGAGGCGGGCGGCCACGGGGACGAGGACCGTGTCGAGATCGACGAACAGGACGAGGGCGGTGTCCGCGGCCTGGACCCCGGTCCAACGCGCCCAGCTCCGCTCGCTCCAGCCGTCCGGCGTCGGCGGCGCCGAGATGACGCGGCCGGCGTTGCCGAGGATCTCGGCGGCGTAGTCGGGAGACCCGTCGGTCGAGCGCGAGTCGACGACCAGGATCGACGTGTCCGCGTAGGTCTGGTCGAGCAGGGCCTCGAGGCAGTCGGCGAGCCGATCCACCTCGTCATGGCACGAGACGATGATGGTCAGCGGCAGGATCTCGCGCTCATGCGCCGGGTGGGTGCGCCGCCGGCGCGTCGCCACGCGCGTCGCGACGATGTTCCAGCCCGCGTACCCGGCGACCGCCGCGGCCACGATCGTCACGATGTCCAGCCCGCCGAGCCCCGCGAAGAGCCCCCAGTGCCGCAAGAGGAGCGCCGCGAGCCAGAGCCCCACCACCGAACGGAGGCCGAGGAAGCCGGACCACGCTCGCCGAGCCGCGATCACCGCCGCGCCCGGGGTGTCGCGTGGCGCCAGCAGCACCATCGCGGGCAGCAGGAGGAAGAGGTCGAGCCCGAGCGCGCCCAGCGCCCCCAGGCGACCGAGCTTCACGGTCAGGACGGCGCACAGGGTGTAGCCGGCCAGCGCGCCGACGGCGGTCAGGCGCGTTCCGACGATGGTGGCGATCGATCGCCGTCCGGCGGTCGCGGCCGGTTGCCCATCCGCGATCTCCCGAAGCAGTTCCGACGCGATGACCCACGCCGCGAACGCCGCCAGCGCCAGCCACGGCAGGTCGGCGATGGTCCGACCCGCGATGAGGGACCCGACGACCGCGGGCAGGACGAGGTGCAGCACGCGCGTGATCGAGTCGAGGACGGGGCGATCCGCCGTTCGGACCGGCGGCGTCGAGTAGGCGAGCGCGACCGCCACCGTCACGAGCATCGCGAGGCCGCCCGCCGGACCGCCCAGGAGGACGAGCGCGACCAGGAAGGGCAGGTTGGTCACGGCGATCGCCAGTCGCGTCGAGCGACGACCGGCCGTCGGCTCGGCCGTGGATGCGCCGGCGTCGGACCCGTGGAGCAGGAGGTTGTACGGCCCCAGGAAGTACAGGGTCCCGAGGACGAGGATCGGGCCGATCTCCCGTCCGGCGTCGAAGGCCGCGACGAGGAAGGGCAGAGCCGACATCGGCCACGCGCCAGGTCGGCTGCGTGCGAGCAGGCCCCGCCAGCCGGCCAGGGCCTCGCGGATCGGCGAACCGCCGTCCGCGACCGCCGACCGCGGCGCCGGCTCGTCCGCCGGGGCGCACGACGCCGGTGGCATCGGCCGCGGGAGCCTCGACCGCGACGACCGCTTCGGCAGCCGGGACGGCGTCGACCGCGGGAACGGGCTCGACCGTCACGACCGCCTCGGCAGCCGGAACGGCATCGGCCGCCGCCTCCGGCTCGGCCGGAACGGCCGGTCCAGACGGAGGCTCGGGTCCCCGGCGCGCCCGGTGGCGTCTGCTCATGGCGCCGTCACCGACTCGACCGCCGCCGCGATCGCCCCACCGTCGATCCCCGCCGATCTCATCGGCTCGCGGCGACCTCTCGCAGGGCAGGGATCACTTCTCGACCGTAGGCCGCGAGCTGGTCCTCCTCGTCGCCATTCATCAGGTACAGGTTGAACTGGTCGACGCCCGCCGCCGCGAGCTCACGGAGCTTCGCCACGTGCTCGTCCGCGGCGCCGAGGATGCAGAACCGGTCGGTGACCTCGTCGCCCACGAACGACGAGTTCGAGGAGCCGACCTCCGCGTGGTGCTGGTAGTCGTACCCCTCGCGCTCGGCGATGTAGCCGGTGAGCGTGTCGGGCAACTGCTCGCGCGGATACTTGCTGACCAGGTCGACCACGTGGTTCGAGACGAGCGCCGGGAACCAGCGAGTCCGGTCTCGGCCCAGCTCGCGCGGACCCACGTGCGCCGGGGCCGCGGCCTGGATCCGGATCGAGGCCGGATCGCGACCCGCGGCGATTGCGGCGTCCCTGAGCTGGCTCGCGAACCAGCGGATGAGGTCCGGATCGGCGAGCTGGAGGATGAGGCCGTCGGCGACGCGTCCGGTCATCGCCAGCGCCATGGGTCCATAGCCCGCGACCCAGACCGGCAGGGTCCAGCCAGCGGTCCACGGGAAGTGCAGTTCCGTGCCCTCGTACTCCATCGGCTCGCCGGCGACGAGCGTCCGGATGACGCGGATGGCCTCCTCGGTGTGGGCGAGGGTGATGGGCGGCTTCCCGAGGACACGTCGCGCGGAGTCGCCCCGCCCGATGCCGAGGTCCATCCGTCCGCCGCTGATCTCATCGAGCGTGGCCAGCGCGGATGCGGTCACGGTCGGCTCGCGCGTGCCCGGATTCGTCACGCACGTGCCGAGGCGCATCCGCTCGGTGGCTCCGGCCATCAGCGTGAGCAGGGGATAGGGATCGCGCCACAGGACGTGCGAGTCGAAGAGCCAGCCGTAGGTGAACCCGGCGTCCTCGGCCTGGCGGGTGAGCGCGAGCGTCCGCTCGATCGTGTGATCGGGCTTGAGCGTGAAGCCGAACTGCATGCTGGGCGGGGCCTCCGGCAACAAGGGACGGGCGCGGACCGCCTGAGGTTACACGGCCGACCGGCGATTCGCCGATGCATCGTTGACCGTGGGTTCACGTCCGGTCAACACGGGCTCGCGACGATCGGGACGTTGGAAGCCGCATCGAGGTCCTGCATGCGAACCATGGAACTGACCCTTGACCGGCCACGCCCGGTCAAGATCGGCAGCAGCCGGCTCGCGGCGTTCCTGGCCGGGTCGGCCGCGCTCGGGAGCCTGATCATCGCGCTGCTCGTGGTCCTCGCGGACCTCGATGACGAGTTCGATGACCGGGCGAGCTTCGAGGAAGACCCCGAAGAGTGACCGGCTCAGCCGTCCTCCTCCAGACGGCCGAGCCGGCGCGGATGATAGCGCGTTTCTACGGGCGCGTGAGGTCCACGTAGGCGTCCGGGCGCCGATCGCGATAGAACTGCCAGGTGTTGCGGACCTCGGCGATCCTGTCGAGGTCGAGATCGCGGACGATGAGCTCCTCGTCCTGGGACGAGCCCACGTCGCCGACGAACTGGCCGCGCGGATCGACGAAGTAGCTCTGGCCGTAGAAGTCGTCGTCGCCGTAGTCCGATTCGATGCCGACGCGATTGATCGTCCCGACGTAGTAGCCGTTCGCGACCGCGTGGCTGACCTGCTCGATGCGCCACAGGTATTCCGACAGGCCGCGCGACGTCGCCGAGGGGATCAACACGATCTCCGCGCCGTTCAGGCCGAGGGCGCGGGCCCCTTCCGGGAAGTGCCGGTCGTAGCAGATGTAGACCCCGACCTTGCCGACGGCCGTCTCGAACACGGGGTAGCCCATGTTGCCGGGCCGGAAGTAGAACTTCTCCCAGAAGCCCTTCACATGCGGGATGTGCGTCTTGCGGTACTTGCCGAGGTACGTGCCGTCGGCATCGATCACGGCCGCGGTGTTGTAGTAGATGCCCGAGGCCTGTCCGTCCTCCTCGTACATCGGCGCGACGACGACCATCCCGGTCTGCTTGGCGAGGTCCTGCATCCGCTTGGTCGTCGGGCCGTCGGGGATCAGCTCGGTGTAGCTGTAGTACTGCGCGTCCTGGACCTGGCAGAAATACGGTCCGTAGAAGAGCTCCTGGAACAGGACGAACTGCGCTCCGGCCTTCGCGGCGTCGTGGGCGTAGGCCTCGTGCTTCTGGATCATCGATTCCTTGTCGCCGGTCCAGGAGGCCTGGACGAGCGCGCCTCTGACGGTTCGGGGCATCGGGGCTGCTCCTCACTGGCTCGGTCTCGTCGATCGCGGTCTGGGGGAGAGAGGGTACACCGGCGGCCACCCGTCGAGCGGGCGCGACCAGGTCAGTCCGGGATGGCCTCCGGCCGGCGGCGCATGTACCACTCGGTGAACTCGCGGCAGCGGCCCTCGTCGTCGAAGCGGCAGACGAAGACGTTGGCGAATTCGCGATCGACGCCGCTCCGGTCGTCGGTGAGATAGCGCGTCCGCCCGTGGGCGACATGCGCATCGCCGTCGATGGCCAGGACCTCGTAGTCGGCCTCCCAGGAGCCCGGCTCGTCTGGGTTGGCGACCCACGCGGCGACGACGGCGGCTCGCCCGACCACCGCCTCCTCGAATGGATCGAACGCGTAGCGGACATCCGCGCTGAACAGGTCGCCGATGGCCACCGGATCGTTCAGGCGCCAGGCGTCGACGTAGCGGTCCAGCCAGGACCCGAATGCGGCATGATCCATCCGGCTCTCCCGAGCGTGTCCGGTCCCCAAGGTAGCATGTGACGCTACCCTCGGCGCTCACCCCGGAAGGCAGGGTTGGATCCATGGTCGACGCTCCCGTTCGCTCCGGTCTGCTCCATCGCGCGGCCGACCTCGCGGCCGGCTATCTCGACCTCGCTCGACGAGCGGCCGGTGATGGGTCCGGTGGACCTCGCGGCCCTGCGCGAGGCCATGGGCGGCCCGCTGCCGGACGGTCCGTCCGATCCCGCGGACGTCATCGAGGCGCTGGCGGCGGCCGCCGATCCCGGGCTCGTGGCGTCGGCCGGGCCGCGCTACTTCGGCTTCGTGGTCGGGGGGAGCCTGCCCGGCCGCCCTTGCCGCGGACTGGCTGACGAGCGCCTGGGACCAGAACGCCGGCCTGTACGTCCTCTCGCCGGCCGCGGCCGTCGCCGAGGAGGTCGCCGGCGGCGTGGCTGGTCGAACTCCTCGGCCTGCCGGCCGGAACGAGCGTCGGGTTCGTCACCGGCGCCACGATGGCCAACTTCACGGCCCTCGCCGCGGCGCGTCACGGGGTCCTCGCGAAGGTCGGCTGGGACGTCGAGCGGCACGGCCTGCAGGGTGCGCCCACGGTGACCGTCGTCACGCACGCCGGGACCCACGTCACGGTCTATGCCTCGCTCCAGATGCTGGGCCTGGGACGCGAGGGCGAACGCGTCCGGCGTGGTCGCCTCGGACGACCAGGGCCGCATGCGACCCGACGCCCTGCGCGAGGCGCTGTCGGGCATCGACGGCCCGATCGATCGTGTGCGCCCAGGCAGGCAACGTGAACACCGGCGCGTTCGATCCGCTCGACGAGGTGATCCCGATCGCGCACGAGCATGGCGCGTGGGTCCACATCGACGGCGCATTCGGGATCTGGGCGGCGGCGGTCCCCTCGATGCGCGACCGGATGCGCGGCCACGACGCGGCCGACTCGTGGTCGACCGACGCGCACAAGTGGCTCAACGTGCCGTACGACTCGGGCCTGGTCTTCGTGCGCGACGCCGCCGCCCACCACGCGGCGATGACGCTCGGCGCCGCGTACTACGTCGAGACGGCGGCGGCTCGAACGGGACAACTACAACTGGGCGCCCGAATCGTCCCGGCGAGCGCGCGGGTTCGCCGTGCTCGCTGCCCTGCGGTCGCTGGGTCGATCCGGCCTCGTCGACCTGATCGAGCGCAACTGCAGCCGGGCGCGACGGATGGCGGAACGGCTTTCCGGCGGACCGCGCGTCACGATCCTCAACGACGTCGTGCTCAACCAGGTCCTGGTCCGCTTCGAGGGCCTCGATGGGGACGCCGACGGGTCCGCGGGCGATGCGCGCACCAAGGCGCTCATCGCCGCGGTCCAGCGCGACGGGACGTGCTGGCTGGGCGGGACGACCTGGGCCGGTCGGGCGGCGATGCGCGTTTCGCGTGTCGGGCTGGCAGACGACCGAGGCCGACATCGACCGCTCGGCCGATGCGATCCTCCGCTGCCTCGCCTCGGTCGACGGCTGACGGTCGGTGCGCTAGGCGGCCGGTGACGCGGTCGGCGTCGGGACCGCAGGCTCCCACGCGCTCGGATGTGCTGTAATGGCGGACCAGCGACGGTGCCCCCGACCACCGACCGACTCGTCCGTCCGGGCCCGGATCTGATCGCGATCACGTTCGTCCCGAGGTGACCCATGGGTATCAGCACCGCCCCCGGCTCGATGACGAGCGCGGAGATCGCCGCGCTCGCCAAGGAGCACACGATCTTCTCGTGGTCGGTCCAGGGCGCCGTCGACCCGATCGCCATCGACCACGCCGAGGGCGTCTACCTCTACACGCCCGAGGGTCAGCGCATCCTCGACTTCAACAGCCAGCTGATGTCGGTCAACATCGGCCACGGCGATCGACGGGTCATCGACGCCATCACCGCCCAGGCGCACGAAGCTGCAGTACGTCCAGCCGGCCTTCGCGACCGAGATCCGGGCGCGCCTCGGGGCCAAGCTCGCCGAGATCCTGCCCGGCGACATGGACAAGGTCTTCTTCACCCTCGGCGGCGCCGAGGCCATCGAGAACGCGATCAAGTTCGCCCGCCACGCGACCGGGCGCTACAAGATCCTCGCCCGATACCGCTCGTACCACGGCGCGACGCTGGGCGCGATGACTCTGACCGGCGATCCCGCGCCGCTGGGCGAACGAGCCCGGCCTCGTCGGCGTCGTGCGCTACCCGGACACCCACCGCTGGGGAGAGGCCGAGCCCCGTCCCGTGGCGGAGAGCCTGCAGGGGCTCGAGGACGTCATCCGCTACGAGGGTCCGCACACGATCGCCGCGGTCTTCCTCGAGACGATCGTCGGGACCAACGGCATCCTCATCCCGCCCGACGGCTACATCGCCGGGCGTCCGCGAGATCTGCGACCGGCACGGGATCCTGATGGTCGCCGACGAGGTGATGGCCGGGTTCGGGCGGACCGGACGCTGGTTCGCCGTCGACCACTGGGATGTGACGCCGGACCTCATGACGATGGCCAAGGGCCTGACGTCGAGCTACCTGCCGCTGGGTGCGGTGGCCATGCGCCACAGCCTCGCGGCGCAGTTCGACGACCGGATGTTCTACGGCGGCCTGACCTACAGCAGCCACCCGGTCAGCCTGGCCGCGGCGCTCGCGACGATCTCGGTCTACGAGGAGGACGACCTGATCGGCAACGCGGCGCGGCTCGGCGCGGTCATGCGTGGCCACCACGAACGCCTGGCTGCCGAGCATCCGAGCGTGGGGGCGACCCGCAACCTCGGCCTGTTCGGGATCATCGACCTCGTGCGATCGCGCGACCCGTGGACGCCGATGACGCCCTTCAACGGGTCGTCGGACGAGATGAAGGCGATCGCGAAGTTCTTCCGGGAGAACCACCTGTACACGATGATCGCCAACAACTCGATCCACACGAACCCGCCGCTGTGCATCAACGAGGAGCAGCTCGCCGAGGGCTTCGAGGTCATCGGCCGGGCCCTCGACATCGCCGACCAGGCGGTGACCGGCTAGCCCATGGCGACCGCCGGACCGATCGACCTGCTCCCGCGGTCGACGCGGTCCGTCGCGCGCGTCGCGGTGTCATCACCGGCGACCGGTCACTCGCGCGGCCGCCGGATCACGATGTTCGTCGTGTTCGCCGTGGCCGTCCTCGTCCTGTGGGAGGCGGTCAAGTGGATCGGCGGCGTCCCGTGGCGATTCTCCGACGTGCTCGGGTCCGGGCTGTCGATCGATCACGATCCGCCCTTCCGATGGGCGTTCGCGAGCGACCTCAACCTGCCGCACTGGTTCGCCATCCTCGGCGCGCTGGCGGGCCCGGTCCAGCGCAACGCCGAGGAGACGCTCGGCCAGTTCCTGGCGGGTGCCGCCTTCTACACATGGCGAGAGGCCGCCATCGGCTTCGTGCTGGGCGCCGTGCTTGGCCTGGTCCTCGCCACGATCTTCGTCCACTCGCGGCTGATGGAGCGGGCGTTCGTCCCGTACGTCGTCGCCAGCCAGACCATCCCGATCGTCGCCCTCGCGCCGATGATCGTCTATGCGGTCGGCCCGAACGTCGGGGCGGTGGTGATCATCGCGACGTACCTGACGTTCTTCCCGGTCACGATCGCGATGATCCGCGGCCTCCGCTCCCCGGACCCACGCGCCCTGGAGCTGATGCGCTCGTATGCCGCCGGCCGCTGGGAGGTGTATCGCAAGGTTCGCCTTCCGGCATCGTTGCCGTACCTGTTCACCGCCTTGAAGATCGCGGCGACCGCCTCGATCGTGGGCGCGATCATCGGCGAGGGACCGGGCGGCATCCCCGATGGCCTCGGGCGCGCCATCATCAACTTCAACCAGTACTACATCACCGGACCGGAGAAGCTGTGGGGCTCGATCCTCGTCTCGGCAGTGCTCGGGATCTCGTTCTTCGCCCTCATCCGCGTCGCCGAGGTGCTGGTCCTGCGTGGCCGTCCCGGCGCGGCGGAGGGTTGAGGTGACCGGCACCGCCGCTTCTGCCGCGACCGCCGCCGACCAGGACGTGGTCGTCCGCGTCTCGGGCGTCGACAAGGTCTTCCAGCGCGAGGGCGGCGCGCCGACCACCGCGCTCCAGGGGATCGACCTCGACGATCCGTCGAGGTGAGTTCGTGTCGCTCATCGGGCCGTCCGGCTGCGGCAAGTCGACCCTGCTCCGGGTCATCGGCGACCTCGTCTCACCGTCGGCCGGTGACGTGACGGTCAACGGCAAGCCGGCGGATCGGGCCCGTCGTGACCGGGACTACGGGATGGTCTTCCAGGCGCCGGTCCTCTTCGACTGGCGCACCGTGGAGGAGAACGTCGCGCTGCCGCTCGAGCTCATGGGCTACGACAAGGCCCGTCGCGTGGCGCGGACGCGCGAGATGCTCGACCTCGTCGAGCTCGGCGACTTCCTCGGCCACCACCCCTACCAGTTGTCGGGCGGGATGCAGCAGCGGGTCGCCATCGCGCGCGCCCTCGCGTTCGAGCCGGCGATCCTGCTGATGGACGAGCCGTTCGGGGCGCTCGACGAGATGACCCGCGAACGGATGAACCAGGAAGTGCTCCGGATCTGGGAGAAGACCGGCACAACGATCGTCTTCGTCACGCACTCGATCCCCGAGGCGGTCTTCCTGTCCTCGCGGGTGGTCGTCATGAGCGCCCGGCCAGGGCGCATCACCGACGTCATCGACGTGGATCTCGGCCGCCCCCGCGACATCGCCACCCGCGAGCATCCGCGCTACTTCGAGCTCGTGACGGCCGTCCGCGAGGCCCTGCGGCGAGGCGGCGCCGGCGCGGGCGACGACCTGCCCGGCGCCGACGATGCGGCACGCATCGCATCCGAGGCGCGCACCGCAGCCGAGGGCGGGATCGGATGACGGGCGCGACCGCGGCCCGGCCCGCGGCGCCGGGTCCGCGCGTCAGCCGAGCCTGGGGACGCAGGCTCCGCTACTACCTGCCGGCGATCGTCGTGTTCGTGTCGGTCATCCTGCTCTGGGAGGCGGTCATCGGCATCCTGGCCGCGCGGACCCGCTTGCCGGTCCCGGCTCCGTCGGCCATCGTCCGGGCGCTCGTCGAGAACTGGGACGCGGGCAGCTGGCCGCTGCGAGTCGCGGCGGTCTCGACGCTCTACGAAGCCCTGGGCGGGCTGGTCATCGGGACCGCCGCGGGGGTCATCGTTGCCGCCCTGACGTCACGGTTCGCCACGGCCCGTGAACTGCTGCTTCCGTTGGCGATCGGCGCGAGCGCCGTGCCGATCATCGCGTTCGCGCCGCTGATGAACAACTGGTTCGGGGTGCTCAACCCGCTGTCCAAGATGGCCATCGTGGCCGTCCTGGTCTTCTTCCCGGTCGTCGTCAACGTCACGCGCGGGCTGACCCAGGTGGAGCCGGCGGCACTCGAGCTGATGCGGTCGTACGCCGCCTCGGAGTGGACCGTGCTCAGGCTGGTCCGATTGCCCAATGCGCTGCCATACTTCTTCACGGCCCTCAAGATCGGAGCGACGCTGAGCCTCATCGGGGCCATCGTCGGGGAGTATTTCGGGGGCGCCAGCAACGTCCTCGGACGGGTCGTCGTCCAGAGCGCCAGCGCGCTTCGGTTCGACGTCACGTGGGCGGCCATCATCATGGGGGCCGCGACCGGGATCGGCTTCTATCTGGCGATCGTCGCGATCGAGCGCGTGGTCATCCCCTGGCACGCCAGCGTGCGTGGCCTGGAATCGTAGGAGGAGGAGGGTTCCGAGCATGCGAACACGCAGGTTCCTCGCATTGGCCGCAGCGGCCAGCTTCATCGCCGTGGCCTGTTCGAACACCGGAGGGTCCGCGGCACCGTCCGCCGGGGCAAGCGGCGCGACCGGCGGCACCGCCGTCCGGTTGCAGTTGCAATGGGTCCCGCAGGCCCAGTTCGCCGGCTACCTGGCTGCCGACCGGCAGGGCTACTACGACGCCGAAGGGCTCGACCTGACGCTGGTCCCGGGTGGTCCCGATGTCGTCCCGCAGGCCGCGGGCTCGGCCGAGAACGGCCCCGAGTTCACGATCGCGTGGGTCCCCAAGGTCCTCCAGGCACGCGAGGGCTCGCCGGCGTCGGATCTCGTGAACATCGCCCAGGTCTTCCAGCGCTCCGGCACGCTGTCGGTGTCGTGGAAGGACTCGAACATCACCAAGCCCGTCGACTTCAAGGGCAAGAAGGTCGGCGTCTGGGACTTCGGCAACGAGTTCGAGGTGACCGCTGCTGCGAAGAAGGCCGGCCTCGACCGTCGACACCGACTACACCAAGGTCATCCAGCCGTTCGACATGACGTTGCTGCTCTCGAAGAGCATCGATGTCGCCGAGGCGATGATCTACAACGAGTACGCCCAGGTCCTCGAGGCGAAGAACCCCGAGACCGGCGCGCTCTACAAGCCCGAGGACCTCAACGTCATCAACTACAACGATGAAGGCACGGCCATGCTCCAGGACTCGCTCTACGCACGAGCCTCCTGGCTGTCGCAGGCCGGCAACGAGGATGTCACGGTCAAGTTCCTGAAGGCCTCCTTCAAGGGCTGGATCTATTGCCGTGACCACCAGGCCGAGTGCGTCCAGTACGTCCTGGATGCGGGCTCCACGCTGGGCAAGGGCCACCAGGCCTGGCAGATGAACGAGGTCAACCCGCTCATCTGGCCGTCCCCGGCGGGGATCGGGATCCTCGATCCTGCGCTCTACCAGCAGACCGTCGACATCTCCATCGATGCCGGCGTCATCAAGGCGGCACCCCCGGCCGAGGCGGCCCGGACCGACCTGGCCCAGAAGGCGCTCGATGCCCTCACGGACCAGGACACGAAGGGCGCGGGCTTCACCAAGGGCACCGTCGAGGTGACCGAAGGCGGCAACTGACCACGTTTGACGCAGTTCGCGGAGGGCCGGCCTGCTCGTCAGGCCGGCCCTTCCGATTCGGCGAGGTCCGCGCCGCGGCGCTGCGCGAGCGAGCGTGAGGGGGCCCAGGCTCGGGCGGCACCGCCCTCCGTGCCCAGGTGCCGACCGTTGTGGTGCCTGCTAAGACTCCCAGTCTTATCTCGGGCGCAAGGATCCCGGAACGGTCGAAACCGGCCCGCGCGCGCCCGTGTGCCGCCACGAACCACGCACGACGACGACCATGGAGAACCTTCGAGCCCGCGATCCGGCGAGCTAACGGCTGGGTAAGGCTGAATCCTAAGACTGGGGGTCTTGAACGAGACTCCAAGGACGGCCCGCCACCGTCCTACTGACATCGAGCGTGAGGCGCAGCGGCTCATTGCCGTCGTGACACAGTCCCTCGGGCGTGAGGTTCGAGCCACGCGACGTCGCCTGCACCTCTCCCAGGCCGCCCTGGCGGCGCGAGTCGGCGTTCACCAGACGTGGATCAGCGACATCGAGCTCGGCCGTGCGGCAGGTGTGCCACTCGAGACATGGGTCGCGATCGGAGTCGCGCTTGGTCGACCGCTCGCGGTCTCGCTCTCCAGGGCGATCGATCCGGCGGCCGTCCGTGACGTCGGCCACCTTGAGATACAGGAGGCGCTGCTCGAACTGGCCGCGCGAACCGGTCGACAGGCCGTGGCAGAACTGCCGACGCGCCCCGCGGACCCGTGGCACTCGGTCGATGTTGCCCTACGCGACGACACCCACCGCGTCCTCATCCTCGCGGAGGCCTGGAACACGTTCGGCGACCTCGGCGCGGCCATTCGCTCGACCCATCGCAAGTGGGCCGAGGCGGAGGAACTCGCCGTGATGCTCGGTCGGGACGGGGCACCCTATCTGCTCGCGACCGTGTGGGTCGTCCGGGCGACCGCTGCGAACCGCGCCCTCATCGCCCGCTACCCGCACCTCTTCGCGGCGACGTTCGATGGCGCGTCTCGACGCTGGACGAGCGCCTTGACTGGCGGGGGACCGCCGCCTGCCCGACCGGGCCTCGTCTGGTTCGACTCGTCGACGCACCGCCTGATGGCGTGGCGCCGCCACCCGGCCTGACACGGGCTCGGTCGATGTCGCACGATGCGGCCATGACGGAACCCTTCGACTTCGGGCGGTTCGAGGCACTCACGTTCGACTGCTACGGCACGCTGATCGACTGGGAGACCGGTCTCTCGGCCGGGCTGCGCGCCCTGCTGGGGAGACGCGGCGGGGCCGTGGACCACGACGCCCTGCTGGAGACCTACGCGGGCTTCGAGGCCGAGGCTGAACGTCCGCCGTACCGCACCTACCGCGAGGTCCTCGCGTTCGCCGGCCGCGCCGTGGCGGCGACCTACGGTGCCGACGTGACCGAGGCGGCGGTCGAGACATTCGCGGGTTCGGTCGTCGACTGGCCTGCGTTTCCAGACTCGCCCGGGGCGCTGACTGCGCTCAAGACCCGGTTCAAGCTGGGCGTCCTGACGAACTGCGATGACGACCTGTTCGCGGCCTCGAACCGTCGCCTGGGCGTCGAATTCGACTGGGTCGTGACCGCGCAGCAGGCGCGTGGCTACAAGCCGTCGATCGCGAACTTCGACCTGCTGTTCGAGCGCGTCGGCCTGCCCCGCGAACGGATCCTGCACGTCGCCCAGAGCCTGTACCACGACCACGTTCCGGCCAAGGCGCTCGGGCTCAGCAGCGTCTGGATCGACCGGCGACACGACCAGCCCGGCCCGGGTGCGACGCCACCGGCCGACGCGAGCCCGGACCGGACGTTCCCCGACATGGCCTCGTTCGCGACGGCCGCCACCGCCTGACGGCGCGACCGGGCGACGCCGCCGGCCTCGCCACGGGAGTCAGCCAGCCGCACCCGGGTCCGGGACGGCCGCCGCATCGTCGAGGATCGGATCGGACGAGGCGTTCTCGCGCCGGGCCAGGTAGGTGAACGGCAAGGCGAACGCGAGGATCCCGGCCGACACCAGATAGGACGCGGCGTACCCGTTGAGGTCGGCCACGCGACCCAGCGCCGGCTGGGCGACGACGCCGCCCGCCGAGCCCATCAGGTTGTCGAACGAGAGCACGGTCGCGCGCTGCTCCGAGGGGATCAGCCCGTTCACGAACGCCTGGCGCACGGGCCCCGCCAAGGCGAATACGAAGGACCAGGCGGTGAGGATGACCAGCGCGACGACGAAGTTCGCGATGATCCCCAGCAGGACCAGCAGGACGACGTTGAGCACGGCGGCCACCAGGAGCACGGTCGTCCGGCGGTTGAACAGCAGCCGGACCCTCGACACGAGGAGACCGCCGAGGATCTGGGCACCCGCGACGATCGCGGCCGCCAGTCCGGCGACGGCATAGGCCGTCTTGTCGCCGTAGAGCTCGAGCAGGTAGGGCTGGGCCGCGTAGAAGACGTAGATGCCCGTGCCGAACGAGAAGGGCGCCGCGAGCATCAGCCAGCGGACCGGGCGGTTGCGGAAGCCGCCGTCGACCGCGCCGCGGATGACGTTGCGGACCGCCTTGACCGGGCCGAGACCGCGCTCGGGGGTGAACCCGAGGTCGCGCATGAAGCGGAACGCGACGACCAGCGTCAGCAGGAGCATCGCTGCCCGGATCAGGTACGGCACTCCGAGGTTGGTCAGCTGGGCGACGACGCCGCCCGACACCGTCCCGACCAGCATCGCCACGCCGCCGACGACCTGGGCGCGGCCGAACACCCCCTCGAGACTGCCGGTGAACCCGGTCGCCTTGAGGGCGTCGACGAGCCAGGCCTCTGTGGCGCCGGAGAAGAATGTGAACCCGAGACCCAGCAGGATCGAGGCGATCGCCCAGCCCCACAACGGCGCGTGCGCCTGCCACATGACGAGGTACAGCAGCGTGGAGGCGACCAGCGTCACGGTCCCGACCAGGTACGAGAAGCGGCGGCCGCGCGTGTCGGCGACCACCCCGGTCGGGACCTCGAATAGAACGAGTCCGACCGTGAAGAAGGCATTGGCGGCGAATGCCTCCGCGTTGTTCAGCCCCGCGTCGAGCAGGAAGATCGTGTTGATGCCCCAGATGAACGACGAGGCGAGGGTCGTCAGGAGCGTCAGGACGAGGTAGGTCCGCACGACGTCGCGTGCGGCACCGGTCGCCGGAGGCGTGGCAGTCATCCCCAGCCCCTCATTCCGCGCTGCCGGTGCCGAACTGGCGGTCGCCGGCGTCGCCCAGGCCCGGCTGGATGTAGCCCTTCTCGTTGAGGCTCCGGTCCAGCGCCGCGCAGAAGATTGTCACGTCCGGATGGGCCGTGGTGACCGCCTCGACGCCCTCGGGCGCGGCGATCAGGTTGATGAGCTTGATCCGCTGCGCTCCCCAGCGCTTGAGCACCTCGATCGCGGCCGTCGCCGACCCGCCGGTCGCGAGCATCGGATCGAGGATCAGGCACAGGTCGACCGTGGCCGAGTCCGGCAGCCGGTTGTAGTACTCGACCGGCCGCAGCGTCCGCTCGTCGCGGAAGAGTCCGAGGTGCCAGACCTGCGCATAGGGCATGAGCTCGAGCATCGCGTCGACCATGCCCAGTCCCGCCCGCAGGATCGGCACCAGCCCGATGCGCTCGCCGAGCTGGTGGGCGACCATCGGCTCCAGCGGCGTCCGGATCTCGAGCGGCTTGACGCTCACGTCGGCCAGGGCCTCGTACCCCAGCAGCCATGACAGCTCGCGGACCACCTCGCGGAACTTCTTCGGCTCGGTCTCGACGTCGCGAAGGATCGCCAGCTTGTGGAGGACCGCCGGATGCTGCGAGACATGGAGGTTGGGGGCGGGCACGAGCGGACTCCTCTCCCGGCGTGATGGCTCGAACGGCTGGGCGTCGGGTCTCATCGTACTGACGCACCCGACCTTTCGCCGCGGTATCCTCGCTGTTCCAGTGCCCGACCATCCCCATCGGAGATCCTCTCGCCCGTGACCGCACCCGCGGCCCAGCGCACTCGCCGAACCGCGCCTCGCCCCGCGCCGCGCCGCGGGCCTGCGACGCCGATCCTGGTGCGGCAGCTGCGCAACGGGATCGAGGAGAGCGTCCATCGCGGCGACATCGTCGAGGCCGACGCCTCGGGCGATCTCATCCGCGTCCTTGGCGATCCCGATCGAGTCGTCACGCTGCGCTCGACGGTGAAGCCGTTCGGGGTCCTGGCGCTCATCGAGGCCGGCGGGATCGAGGCGTTCGACCTCGGCCAGGCGGAGATCGCGATCCTGGCCAGCTCCCACTCGGGCGAGGACCTGCACGTCCGGACCCTCCAGGGCATCTTCCGGCGCGTGGGCGTCACCCAGGCGCTGCTCGCCTGCGGCTCCGAGGGCATGCCGCTGGATCCACTCACCGCCGCACGCCTGGCGCGTGACGGCGAGAAGGCCGGCGCGATCCGGCACATGTGCTCGGGCCAGCACGCGGTGTCCCTCCTGCTCTCGAAGCTCAAGGGCTGGGATCCCGAGGACTACTGGCAGCCGAGCCACCCGTCCCAGGCGGCCTATCGAGCCGCCGTGGCGCGAGCGTTCGCGGTCAAGCCCGAGGACCTCCAGACCGCGATCGACGGATGCGGCGTCGAGACGTACGGGTTCCCGCTCCGGGAGGTCGCCCGCGCGTACGCCATGCTCGCCGATCCCGCCGCGCTTCCGGCGAAGGACCCCCGCCGGTCCCTGGCCGGGGGTCTCACGATCGTCCGAGACGCGATGCTCGCCGAACCGGAGATGGTCGCGGGGCGTCACGATCGCCTCGACACGTCGCTCATGAAGGCGGCGCCCGGTCGGGTCATCAGCAAGGCCGGCATGGAGGCCCTGCGCGGCATGGCAATCCTCGCGGGCCCGCGCGCCGGAATCGACCGATTCGGGCCCATCGGGTCTCGCCGTCAAGATCGAGGACGGCGACGGCTACGACCGGGGGACCTGGGCGGCATCGATCGAGGCATTGCGCCAGACGGGCGTGCTCGACGGCGCTGCGCTCCGCGCGCTCGCGCGCTACCACCGACCGACGATCCTGGACCCGCACGGGCGCGTCGGGGCCGAGGCCGTGGCAGAGTTCGAGCTGGCACCCGTGGGTGAGCTGATCGGCTAGGACCGATCGACCCGGGCGTCGACGCCGTCAGACCAGCCCTGGAGCGACCCGACCTCTCGATGACTCCCGCCTCCGATCCCTATCGCACGCTGGGGCTGCCGCGCGGCGCGACGCTCGACGATGTCAAGCGCGCCTACCGGGCGCTCGCGAAGGTCAACCATCCCGATGCGGCCGGCCCGACCGCCCTCCCACGTTGGCTGGCGATCCAGGCGGCGTACGAGCAGCTCGTCCATGGGCCGCTGGCGACCCGCGCCCGCGCGGCGCCGTCGCGGCCGGCCGCCGCCGATCCAGGCCGCGCCGACGCGACGCGCCGGGCGTACGGGGCTCGCCCGCGCCGGACGACCGGTGCGGGGAGCGGCAGCACTGCCGCCGAGCCCGATCCAGCCGGCGGCCCCGGCGGCGCTCGATCCCGGGCCGGTTCCTCAAGCGCCGCGGGTCCGCGGCGGCCCTCCGGCCAGTCGTCCGGTCCGTCCTCCGATCGCGGCCCGGGAGGCGACGGCGGGCGAGGGGGCCGCGGCCGGAACAAGGCGACGCTCGGGTCGACCTCGTACGACGGCGCCGGCGATGGGCCGTTCGAGCCCGACTGGGGCGGGGCGAGCTGGTACGGCACGACGAGCGGCACGTACTGGACCATCAATCCGAAGGAGTACGCCGATCCGCGCAAGCACGGACCGGAGTACCAGGCACGGGCCCGCCGGACGGCCGCCGGGCGACGGGCGGCGAGCGACGACGAACCCTCGCCGAGCGATGGCGGGACACCGCGGCCGTCCGCTGGCGGCCCGGACCCGACGGGCGAGGCCCGACAGGACCCGGCGGGTGCGCCCGAACCCACCCACACGACCTCGACGTGGTGGCGAACGACCGCGGGCCCGGCCGGCGCCCCGGCCGACGCTCACGGCGGATCCGCCGCCTCGAGATCCCGCCACGGACCGGCCGGCCGACACGCCGGGGCAGCCGACGCCGCGGTCGGCGAACCGCCGCCACCGCCGGACCTCGCAGCGGCTGCCACCGATCTCGGCCGGGCCCTGACCGACGAGCGCACCGCGCACGGGCGGTGGCGACTGGTCCAGGCTGTCGTCGGGTGGCTGCCGGTCGCTCGTCGGGCTCGGGTGGCTGATCGGGAGCTGACCGGCTGCGGGCGGTTCGCGGCCACCTGCGACGGCGGCATCTCGGCGCTGACGCCCGTGCTCGGCGTCGCGGCACTCGCGCTCCTGCTGCTCGTCCCGCTGCTCGCGGCGCTCGCGGCCGCCGGCGCGGTGGCACTGGTCGTCGCCGCGGTCCCGACCACCCTGCTGCTCTCGGCAACCGGCGGCGCAGCGGACCTCGAGGCGCGGAACGCGGCCCTCGGGGTGGTGCTGGTCGTGGCCTGGGTCGTCGGACTCGCGGTCGGGATCGCCCGCCGCCTGGCGGCCTGGCGCGCGCCGTCCGGACGCGCGGGTCCCGTATCCTGAGGGCATGCCGCCCCGTCACGATCCGCACGACCTGTCCACGGCCGCCCAGCAGTACCTCCTCGCGCTCCGGGTGATGGCCGGTTCGGCGGACGCGGGTCGCGTCACCGCGGCCCAGATCGCGCGGAACCTCGGCGTCACCACGCAGGCCGCGAGCGAGATGTTCCGGCGCCTCGTGGCCGACGGCCTCGTCGCCCAGGCCGGTGGCCGCGAGCTGCACCTCACCTCGGCCGGCCGAACGGCGGCGGACGGCATCTTCCGCCGGCACGCGCTCCTCGAGTGGCTCCTGACGACGGTCATCGGCCTGGGCTGGGCCGAGTCGGACGACGAGGCGATGCGTCTCCAGGGCGCGATCTCGCCGCGGGTCGAAGCCCGCCTCGACGAGATGCTCGGCCATCCGGAGACCTGTCCGCACGGCAACCCGATCGACGCCGAGACCGCCCGGCGGCGGCCGGCTGGGACCCGCCTGAGCGAGGTCGCGGCCGGCGAGCGGGCAACCATCTATCGCATCACCGAGGAGGCCGAGGAGGACGCCGGGCTGCTGTCCTACCTCGAGGCCCGGGCGCTGATGCCCGGCGCGCACGTCACGATCCTGGCGCGCTCCGAATCGCTCGATTCGCTGACCCTCGACGGACCGCGTGGCCGGGCCACGCTCGGCCTGCGGCCCGCGGCGCTCGTCCGGGTCCTGCCCGGCGAGGCCGACCCGGGGCTGTTCCACCACGTGCCCGCGGGGACCGCCCGCCCCGCCGGATGACGGCCGCGCACAGCCTCGACCAGGTCCGCGTCCGGATCGCGCCGAGCCCCACGGGGCCGCTGCACATCGGGACCGCACGGACGGCGCTGTTCAACTTCCTCCACGCCCGCCACGTCGGCGGCACCTTCATCCTGCGCCTCGAGGACACCGACCAGGTCCGCAGCTCGATCGCCTACGAGAAGGACATCCTCGATGGCCTGCACTGGCTCGGCCTGCGCTGGGACGAGGGCCCGGAGGTCGCGGGCGAGGAGGCCCGCGGTCCGCACGCGCCGTATCGCCAGATGGAGCGCCTGCCGAGCTACGACGCGGCAGTCGAAGCGCGCTGCTGGAGCGCGACCAGGCGTATCCGTGCTACTGCACGCCGGAGGAGCTCGCCGCGGACCGCGCGGCCCAGGAGGCCGCGAAGCTGCCGCCGCGGTACGTCGGACGCTGCGCGAGCCTGACGCCAGCGGAACAGGCCGAGCGCGAGGCCGAGGGCCGCCGCGCCTGTGCTCCGATTCCGGGTCGGCGAGGGCGTCGTCGCCTTCGACGACATCGTGCGCGGCCGGGTCGAGATCGACGTCTCGAATCTCGGCGGCGACTTCGTCATCGTCCGCGCGGACGGCAGCCCGCTCTACCACTTCACGGTCGTCGTCGATGACGCCGCGATGGAGATCAGCGACGTCATCCGCGGCGAGGACCACCTCTCGAACACGCCCAAGCACATCCTGCTGTTCCGGGCCCTCGAGGCGACCGTTCCGCGGTTCGCCCACCTGCCGCTCATCCTCAACGCCGACCGCTCGAAGATGAGCAAGCGCAAGAGCCAGACCGCGGTCGCGGACTACATCGCGCAGGGGTTCATCCGCGAGGCCCTCGTCAACTACCTCGCCCTGCTCGGCTGGGCGACCGGCAGCGAGGACGAGATCCTCTCGCTCGACGAGCTCATCGAGCGGTTCGACATCCACGCGGTCCACAAGGGCGGCGCCGTCTTCGACCGCGAGCGACTCGAGTGGATCAACGGGCAGTGGATCCGGCGCCTCGATGCCGACGACCTGATCGACCGGCTGCGGCCGTTCGTCGAGGCAGAGCTGGCCGCCGGCCGGATCGATCGGATGCCGACCGACGAGGAGCTCCGCGCGCTGCTCCCCGTCGTCCAGGAACGGCTGCCGACGCTCGGCGCGATCGGCGAGCTCGTCGGGTTCCTGTGGGTCGAGGATCTCGCGGTCGACCCGGCCATCCTCGTGCCGAAGCGCTGGGACGCCGCCGACCACGGTCGAGGGGCTGGCAGCGGCTCGGGCCGTCATCGCGGAGACCGGCGCCGTCACCTTCGAGGCGGACGAGCTCGAGCCGCCGCTGCGCGCGCTCGCCGAGTCGAACGCGGCTGGAAGGCCGGCGACCTGTTCATGGCCATCCGGGTCGCGGTCACCGGCCGGACGGCCACGCCGCCCTTGTTCGACACGCTGGTGGCGCTGGGTCGCGAGCGCACGCTCGAGCGGCTGGACAAGGCGATCGAGGTCCTCTCGGCGCGCGGCTGAGCCAGGCAGACTCGAACATGACAGCCCCTGTCACGTTCCATCGCGAGCCTCGAGATTGAACGATCCGATCGACCTGGAGGAGGCACCGTGACCCGAGACGACGTGCAGCGCTGGCTGGACGATTACATCGACGCCTGGCGGTCCGGCGACGCGGCCGCGATCGGCACGCTGTTCAGCGCCGATGCGGACTACCGCTACCACCCGTACGACGAGCCGGTCGCCGGGCGCGACGCGATCGTCGCCGATTGGCTGGAGTCGCCCGACGCGCCCGGGACGTGGAGCGGGCACTACGAGCCGTACACCGTCGACGGCGACCGGGCCGTGGCGATCGGGGAGAGCCGCTACACGAACCCCGATGGCTCGTTCCGGACGCTCTACTACAACCTCTGGACGCTCGAGTTCGACAGCGACGGCCGGTGCTCCGACTTCGTCGAGTACTTCATGGAGCTGCCGAAGGGCCGCGAACCGGCCGGATGAGCAAGTACGGCGCCTGCTAGGTTTGGGTCGTGCGGTACCTGATCGCGGTCCTCGCGACCGGCCTCATCGTCGCCGTGGTCGTGATCGTCGCCGTCCTGCTCATCGGCGGCCGGACGGCCTGACGCGCCCGGATCCCCGACATCCTTGACCCGGCTCTAACGAGTCGTTAACACACGCCCGTATGCTGGGCATACATGGCACGAACGATCCTCGTCGTGGACGACGAGCAGACGCTCCGCGAGACACTGGTCGATGCCCTCGAGGCCGACGGGTTCCGCGTGGTCGCGGCGGGCGACGGACGCGAGGCGCTGGCGTTGTTCCGTGCCGAGCGCCCGGACCTCGTCCTCCTGGACCTGATGCTCCCGGAGCTCTCTGGGATCGAGGTCTGCCGGATCATCCGGGCCGAATCCGGGGTTCCGATCGTCATGCTCACGGCCAAGGACTCCGAGCTCGACAAGGTCGTCGGCCTCGAGCTCGGCGCGGACGACTACGTCACCAAGCCCTTCAGCCTCCGCGAGCTCTCGGCCCGGATCCGGGCCCTCTTCCGCCGCGCGGAGGCCAACGTGGCCGTCGAGGGTCCGCCGGCGGTCATCGACCTCGGCCGGGTCCAGGCCGATCTCGGTGGCCACAGGCTGCTCCGTGACGGCGAGGTCCTGCCGATCAAGCCGAAGGCGTTCGAGCTGCTGGCGTTCCTGATCCGCCATCCGGGCCAGGTCTTCACACGCGACCAGCTGCTCGAGCACGTCTGGGGCTACGACTACGCCGGTGAGACGAGGACCGTCGACGTCCACGTCCACTGGCTCCGGAGCCAGATCGAGGAGGACGCCGGACACCCGGCCTTCATCCACACCGTCCGCGGCGTGGGGTACGTCTTCCGACGCCCGGCCTGACCGTCCGGGCGTGGTACCTGCCCTGTGGGCCGATCCGCGCCCGATGGGTGAGCGTTGACCGCCCGATAAGCCGCCGTTGATGTCGCGACCCGACGATGCGGGCATGTCGATCGACGTGCGCGAGCCCGGTTCCCGCCCGAAGCGAGGGTCGCGGGCCGGCGATGCCGCGACGATCGATGTCCCTCGGCTGTCCGGGGACCTCCTCCCCTCGGGCGGTGCTCCCGCTCCCGCACCAGCGCCGACGCCTCAGCGGGCGTTGGCGCTGGACGCTCTTCAGCTTGTCCGGGATCTGCACGGCCCCGTGGCCGCCGATCCGGTCTGGTCGGACGGGTCCTTCGGCCGCCAGGTCGAGGCCGTGCGACGGCATCTGGTGCCGATCCGGTCCCGTGCCGGTCTGGCCGCCTCGTTCGGACGAGAGGCCTTCCACGTCCGGCGGGCCAGCACCGACGCCATCGACGGATCGGCTCCCGCGATGACCAGCCCGCCTGGCCCGGTGCGATTGGCCTACGCGCTCCGCTGGCTCGAGCTGGGCGACGGCCTGGCCCGCCCCGCCTGGTCCGATCTGCTCACAGGAAGGCGTTGAGCACGAGGTAGGAGAGCGCCGCCACGCCCGCGGCGGCCGGGATCGTCAGCACCCAGGCCGTCACGATGTCGCCCGCGACGCCCCAACGAACCGCGGACAGGCGGGTGCTCGAGCCCACGCCCATGATCGCCGTCGAGATGACGTGGGTCGTCGACACCGGCGCACCGACGTGCGAGGCGGCGAAGATGATCGTGGCCGCCGTCGTCTCGGCCGCAAAGCCGTGCACGGGATCGAGCTTCACGACGCGCTGGCCCATCGTCTTGATGATGCGCCACCCGCCGACCGCGGTCCCGAGCGAGATCGCGGTCGCGGCCACCAGGATGACCGGCAGGGGGACCTCGAAGCTCGTGATGACACCGGCCGACAGCAGCGCCAGGGTCATGACGCCCATCGTCTTCTGCGCGTCGTTGGATCCGTGGCTGAAGGCCATATAGGCCGCGGAGAGCACCTGCAGCCGCCGGAACCGATGGTTGAGGCGCTGCGGGTTCGAGCGACGGAAGACGTTGAGCAGCACGACCATGAACAGGAAGCCGATCGTGATCCCGAGGAGCGGCGAGGCGACGAGCGGGACGAGGACCTTCCAGAACACGCCGTCCCACTTGACCGCCGAGGTGCCGGCCGCGATGAGCGTCGCGCCGAGCAGGCCGCCGATGAGCGCGTGGCTACTGGAGCTCGGGATGCCCGCTCGCCAGGTGATGAGGTTCCACGTGATCGCGCCGAGCAGGGCGGCCGCAACCACCACCATGTCGGTGTCGGTCGACTCCACGAGCCCCGCGCCGATCGTCTTCGCGACCGCGGTCCCGGTCAGCGCCCCGACGAAGTTCGCGGTCGCCGAGAGCAGGATCGCGTGCTCCGGCTTGAGGGCCCGCGTCGAGACGGAGGTCGCGATCGCGTTCGCCGTGTCGTGGAAGCCGTTGATGTAGTCGAAGGCGACAGCGAGGCCGAGCACCACGAGCAGCAGGAGCGACAGGCCTTCGAGCACGGAGCCGAGCCTAGCAGGTGCGCGGACCCTCGGGCCCGGCGCCAGCGCCACGGGACAGGCCGGGCGCAGCGGAACGTGACGCGCCGCTATCCTTACCGCCCATGCGCCTGTCCCACCTGTTCTTCGCCACGCTCCGCGACGATCCCTCGGAAGCCGAGATGCCGTCGCATCGCCTGCTGCTGCGCGCCGGGTACGTCCGGCAGCTCGGCTCCGGGATCTACTCGCTGCTGCCGCTCGGCCTGCGGGTCAATCGGCGGGTCGAGCAGATCATCCGCGAGGAGCAGGACCGCATCGGCGGCCAGGAGATGGAGATGCCGGTCGTCCATCCCGCCGACGTCTGGCGCGCGAGCGGCCGCTACGACGCGATCGGGCCGGAGCTGACCCGCTTCAAGGACCGCGGCGGCCGGGACATGGTCCTCGCGATGACCCACGAGGAGGTCGTCGGGCATCCTGCTGTCCGACATCGTCCGCTCGTATCGCCAGCTCCCGATGCAGGTCTATCACTTCCAGACCAAGTGGCGCGACGAGCCGCGCTCGCGGGGCGGGCTGATCCGCGTCCGCGAGTTCGTCATGAAGGACGCCTACAGCTGCGATCTCGACGACGCCGGGCTCGACGTCAGCTATCAGGCCCAGTACGACGCGTACGTCCGGACGTTCGAGCGGTTCGGGCTCGAGGTGGTCGCGGTGTCGTCCGATGTCGGGATCATGGGCGGCACCGGCGCCCACGAGTTCATGGTGCTCAACCCGGCCGGCGAGGACGTCCTGGTGCTGTGCGAGTCGTGCGGATACGCCGCCAACCGCCAGGTCGCGGTCGTCCCGAAGCCCGAGGCGACCGGCGAGGAGCCACTGCCCCCGCGAAGAGGTCGCCACGCCCGGCACGACCACGATCGCGTCGCTCGCCGCGTTCCTCGGCATCGACGCCAGCCGGACCGCGAAGGCGGCGTTCTTCAAGACCGGCGACGGCCGCCTGGTGACGGCGATCGTTCGCGGCGACTACGAGGTCAACGAGACCAAGCTCGGGAACGCGGCCAACGCGGTCGGCGGCATCCGGCCGGCGACGGTCGAGGAGATCCGGGCGGCCGGGATGGAGCCCGGCTACGGGTCGCCGATCGGCGCCCGCGACACGGTCGTGGTGATCGACGACCTCGTGGCGCGCTCGCCGAACCTCGTCGCCGGCGCGAACCGCGAGGGGTTCCACTACCGGAACGTCAACGCCGGGACGGGACTTCGCCGTCGACGCGACCGCCGACATCACCAACGTCCAGGAAGGCGATGCGTGTCCCGACGTGCGGCAGCCCCGTCATCCTGCGCAACGGGATCGAGGTCGGCAACATCTTCAAGCTCGGGACGAAGTTCAGCGATGCGTTCGGGGCGACCTACCTCGGCGAGGACGGCCAGGCGCACCCCATCGTCATGGGCTCGTACGGGATCGGCGTCGGGCGCAACGTCGCCTGCATCGTCGAGGCCCACCACGACGACAAGGGCATCGTCTGGCCGGCCGAGGTCGCGCCCTACGCCGCCCACCTCGTGACGATCGGAGCCGCGAAGGAGCCGCGCGTCCAGGAGGTGGCGGAGCGCCTGCACGATCTCGCGGCGGCCGCCGGCACGCGCAACGAGATCCTCTGGGACGACCGTGACGAGTCGCCCGGCGTGAAGTTCACGGACGCGGAGCTGCTCGGGATGCCCTGGATCGTGACCGTCAGCCCGCGGTCGCTGGCCGCCGGCGGCGTCGAGGTCACGGAGCGGGCGACCGGGGAGCGGTCCACCCGCTCGATCGAGGACGTGGAGGCCTGGCTGACCGCTCCGCGCTGAGGCCGGTCCGGGCCGTCAGGACCCGGCGACGTCCTCGGGGAGGTCCTGGGCCAGGGCCGCCCGCGCCGCGTCGATCTGCGCCTCGTCGAGCGTCGTGCCGTCGAGCGCGATGACCGCCTCGCCGGCGTCGGCCTTGCTCCACGAGCTCCGCCGAGGAGACGCCCTCGCCCGCGATCGTCTCGGTCACGTCGTCGATCCGTCCGATCGCGAACGTGATCCCGGGCGGGATGGACGCGGCGATCGAGATCTCGGAGATCCGGTAGGGCGAGCCCTTCTTGCGCAAGCGAGTTGTTGGTCATCTCCTGGAGCGCGGTCGCCTTGATGATCAGCTCGGCGAGGGTGCCCGGGTCGATCCGCTCGACGACCGTCGAGATGCCCCGCCGGGCCATCCCCATCGCCTCGCGAGCCTGCTTCCCGAGGCGTTCCTGCGTCGCGGGATCCGCCGCGGAGCGGCCGGCTGCGGCAGCGACGTCGTTCGCCCGGAGACGGGCGGCCTCGGCCGCCTGCTGGGCCTGTTCGGCCGCGCGCTTGATGAAGCTCACCTGACCACCCTCCAGCACCCCGGACCCCACTCCCGTGGGCTCGCCGGAGCATAGCGGGCCGCCGTGGCCGTGGGAATGCCTACGATGGTGTCGATGCCACGACCGCCGCTGCCCGGCGACGACCTCTACGCCCGCCTCGGCGTCCCGATCGACGCGAGCGTCGAGGCGATCGAGATCGCCTGGCGCGGGCTGCTGCGGCGACACCATCCGGACGTCGCCGGCGACGAGGGCCTGGAAGTGGCCAAGCGCATCAACGTGGCGCACGACTGGCTGAGCGATCCGGTGCTGCGAGCCCGCTACGACCGCGAGCTCGGCCTGCGTCACGCCGTCGGCCCGCGGGGCGACGGGCGGAGCGGCGCGTGGCACGCGCGCGGTCCGTTCCCGCCCGCCGAGGACCCGCGACCGCCGCGCCCGTCCGGCCGGCACCGCCCAGCCGATCCTGCGAACGCCATCGCCCGGTTCCTCGAGCGCCTCGTGTCCCTCACCACGACCGATATCGACCGGCTGGCCCTCGCCGAGCCGCCACCGATCGCGTTCGGGGCCACGATCCGCCGGTTCCTCCCGCCCGTCCAGCGAGACGCCCTCGACGAGCTGGAGGCCAGGGTCGACGCGCTCATCCCGCCCGCCGCCGATCGACCGGCCATCCGCGACGCGATCGACGGCTACGCGACCGAGCTCGTGCTCGGCCCGTTCCTCGACGAGCTGCTCAGCGAACCGTTCCGGAGCCGGGCCCGCGAGCGGCTCACGCGCGGCTGGGAGGCGGCGGTCGACCGGCCGCGCTACGGCCCGAACGGGGCGCGTGTCGAGCTGCTGCTCGGCCGCCTCGCGGACCTCGACCCGGCGGGCGTGAAGCGGCTCGCCGGCACGGGCTCGGGGCTCGGCGAGGACCCCTGGCCGGGCGGCCTCACGCCCGAGGACGACGACGGGCTGCGCGTGTCATCGGTGCTGGCCGGTCGCGACGCGATCGCGGCGATCCCGGCCGGTCAGGACGGACCGGCCTCGGCGCGGGCGCGGCGTGCCGCCGCGCGCCTGGCCCATCTGCTCGTGCTGCGACACGCGTTCGAACCGGGGTCGTTCGAGGCGCACACGGCGCCGTGGACGCCGTGGCTCCTCCCGCCCGAGGCGCCGCCGCCGCGCGTCCGGCGGCCGGTCAGGAGTTCTTGAGCGTGATGCGCTCGAGGATGTCGGCCACGTCCTCACAGAGGTCGATGGTCTCCTCGAGGACGTTGTAGACCTTCCGCCACTTGATGATGTTGATCGGGTCACCTGCCTCGAACAGGCCTGCGATCGCCTGGCGGCCGATCCGGTCGCCCTCGTTCTCCAGGCGGTGGATCTCGATGCGGTACTTGTCGAGGCCCTTGAAGCCGCGCAGGTGGCCGAGCGCCTCGTGGATCTGCTCGGACTGCTTGACGATCAGCGCGGCCAGCTCGACGGCCGCCGCACTCGGGGCGTCGATCTTGTACAGGATGAACGTGTCGGCGATCTCCTCGATGCCGTCGAGCACGTCGTCGAGCCCGCTGATGAGGGCGTGCATGTCCTCGCGGTCGAACGGGGTGACGAACGTGGCCTCGAGCTTGTGCCCGATCGCGTGGCTGATCTCGTCGCCACGGTGCTCCGCGTCGCGGATCTCGCCCGCCCGACGCTCGATCTCGTCCCAGGACCGGAGCATCGCCTCGAGGAGCCGGGCCGCCCCGAGGACGTTGGCGGCGTCCTCGATGAACAGGTCGTAGAACCGCTCCTCGCGGGGGATCAATCGCAGTCGCACGGCCATAGGGTAGACGGTCGCCACTCGCCGGGTCGGCCGCGGGAGCCGCCGGTATGCGATGCTCGGACCGTGGACGGTGTCGTGATCCTGTTCATCGTGCTGCAGGCGATCCTGCTCGCGTTCGCGATCGGTGTGGCCATCGCCCGCGGTCGCGCGCTCGACGACATCCGTGAGGCCACCGATGAGCGGGCGACCGGCACGGACCTCGGTGGGCGCGTCCGCAAGCTCCTCGAGGAGACGGACGCCGCGACGTTCGAGCTCGACGGCGCCCGACGCGATCTCAGCTACCTCATCGAGCTCATCGGGATCGGCATCGTGCGGCTCGGCGACGACCGTCGGATCGAGCTCGCGAACGCGGCCGCACATGCCTTCCTCGACCGGCCGGCGGGCTCGCTCCGCGGGCTGACCCTGACCGGCGCGTTCCTCGACGCCCGGATCGAGGCGATCGTCGACAACGCCCACGAGACGGGATCGCAGACCGGCGAGGTCCGCCTCCGGCCCGACGGCGCGGTGCTCGTCGTTCGCGCCCGACGCTCGCCGGTCCGCGGCCTGTGGCTGGTCCTCGAGGACGTCTCCGAGCTGCGCCGGCTCCAGCAGATCCGTGCCGAGTTCATCGAGAACCTGTCGCACGAGCTGCGGACGCCGCTGACGACGGTGAGCCTGCTCGCGGAGACCCTGACCCGCGAGGCGGAGTCGGCCGGTGACGCCATACCGGCCAAGATGCGCGACCGGATCGCCAAGATCGAGGTGGAGACGGGCCACCTCGTCCAGATGGTCAACGAGCTCCTGGACCTGTCCCGGATCGAGACCGGGGTCGGCCCGATCCTGCTCGACGATGTCGACCTCGCCCGGATCGCGGTGGCCAGCACCGAGCGACTGCGCCTGTTCGCCGATCGGCAGGGCGTGACCCTCGCGACCGACGTGTCCGAGGATGTCCCGATGGTCCGCGGCGACGAGGCGAGGCTCGGCCAGGTGCTGGTCAACCTGCTCCACAATGCCGTCAAGTTCAGTCCGGATGGCGGCGACGTCACGGTGAGCGTCCGGGCCTACGGCAGCGACGTGCTGACCTCGGTGGCCGACCACGGCGTCGGCGTGCCGAAGGCGGCGCAGGCCCGGATCTTCGAGCGCTTCTACAAGGTCGACCGGGCGCGCGTCCGCGGCGAGGCCGGCGGGACGGGCCTCGGACTCGCGATCGCCCGGCACGTGATCGAGCAGCATGGGGGCCGGATCTGGGTCGAGTCCGAGGAGGGACAGGGGTCGACCTTCTCCTTCGCGCTCCCGATCCCGCCCGCCCAGACCTGACCGCCGAACCCGGAGGATCCGATGGATCGCCTGCACGTCGCGACGTTCAACATCCTCAACCTCGCCGACCGCTGGCCGGAGCGCCTGCCGCTGATCCTCGCCGACATGGCGGGCCTGCAGCCAGACCTGCTCGCGCTGCAGGAGGTCGTCTACGTCATGCAGCAGGACCGGATCATCGGGGCGGCCGGGGAGGGCCGGTACCACGCGCTGCGCGGCTGGGCCGGCCGGCCGGAGTACGGCAACAGCCTGCTGGTGCGGGAGCCGTTGAACGGCACGCTCGTCGAACGCCTCGAGCTCTCGATGGGTCGCTCCGCGCTTCGGACGCTGATCGTGCTGCCGAACGGGGCGACCGTTCTGGTGGTGGTGACGCACCTGCATCATGTCGTGGACGCGGCCGCGGAGCGGGCCGACCAGGCCGGGGTGCTCGTCGAGTGGCTGGAGCACGCGCCCAGGACAGACGCCACGATCGCGATGGGCGATTTCAACGCCGATCCGCGGGAGCCGGCCTACGCCCGGATGCTCGCTGCGGGCTTCCGATCCGCCTACGCCGACGCCAACGGCGCCGAACCGCCTGTGACGTGGCCGTCCGGGCTCCAGGCGCCGGCCATGGACACCGACGGCGACCCGGACTGCCTCGACTACATCTGGGTCCGCGGGGCGATCCGCGTCCTCGACGCACGGCTGCGATTCGATCGTCCCCATCCCGACGACCCCACGCTCTTCCCGAGCGACCACCTGGGGATCGGGGCGAACCTCGAGGTCGGGTAGGGGAGTGGCGGCGATGACGATGCCGGAACGGACGCTCCGACTCGCGCACCGCGGCGACTGGCGGCACGCGCCGGAGAACAGCATCGCTGCGCTGGTCGCCGCCGTCGCCATCCCCGGGTGCGACGGCCTCGAGCTCGATGTGCGGAGTTCCGCCGACGGCGTCCCGATCCTCCTGCACGATGAGACCCTCGAGCGGGTGCAAGACCGTCCGGACCGCGCCGATTCGCTGACTGCGGAGGCGCTCGAGGCGTTCGGGATCCCGTCGCTCGCCGATGCCCTTGCGGCCGTCCCGCGCCGCGCGTTCCTCGACATCGAGCTCAAGGGCGAGCACGACCGGACCGTGGTGGAGGTGCTGGCCTCCGGTCGCGGGGCGGAGCTGCGCGAGGCGGTGGTCTCGTCCTTCGATCCGAACACCCTGGAGCGGATCGCCGGCCTTGCGCCGCTGTGGCCGCGCTGGCTCAACGCCCGGACGCTCGGTGCGGACGTGATCGCCACCGCACAGGAGCTCGAATGCCGCGGCGTCGCCGTGGAGTGGCAGTCGATCGACGCGCACACGATGGGCCTGGCGCGCGCCGCCGAGCTCGAGGTCGTCGCCTGGACCGTGCGCCGCCGCTCGACGTTCGATCGGCTCACGCGACTCGGCGTGGCGGCCGTCTGCGTCGAAGCCGCGGCGCTGGACGGCTAGAGGTGGGCGCGACCACGCCACGCCGGCTCTCACCGACCCTCGCCGCGGTCCTCACCTTCGTCGCCGCCGCGAGCGTCCTCGTGCTGGAGATCGCAGCGGGCCGCCTCCTGGCGCCATACGTCGGCGTCTCGCTCATGACCTACACCGGGATCATCGGCGCGATCCTGGCCGGCATCGCGCTGGGCGCCTGGCTCGGCGGCCGATGGGCGGACGCGTTCGGCCCACTCCCGCTCATCGGACCGGCATTCATCTTCGGCGGCCTCAGCGCCGTCGCGTCGGTCCCGATCGTCGGGCTCATCGGAGGCATCGGCCTGGGCGACGGGCTGGTCCCGATCCTGGTGTTCGCCACGGCCGGCTTCGTGGTGCCCGCTGCCGGGCTCTCGGCCATCGGCCCGATGCTCGTCCGCGGGACGCTCACCGATCTCGCCACCAGCGGCTCGATCGTCGGCCGGCTGTCGGCGGTGGCAACGGTCGGCGCGATCTCGGGCACGCTCCTGACCGGGTTCGTGCTCCTGGGACTCGTGCCGACTCGCATCCTCATCGTCTCGGTCGGCATGGGGCTGGCGGTCGTGGGGGCCGTCCTGACGGTGTGGCTGCGGCAGCGTGGTCCCGGGTCGGCGTCACTCCTGATCGTGGCGGCGCTGCTGACCTGCGCGTTCTCGCTCGCGTTGCCGTCACCGTGCGACGCGGAAAGCGCCTACTACTGCATCGCGATCACCACGGACCCTGCAGACCCGGACGTCCGGATCCTGGTGCTCGACAACCTCACCCACGCCGCGGTCGACCTGCGCGACCCGACGAATCTCCGGTTCGGGTATGTCCGGCGCTTCGCCGATGCGACGGCCCCGTTGCGGGCCGGGCTTGGTCGGGCGCCGGATGTCCTGCACGTCGGCGGGGGCGGGTTCACGTTCCCGCGGTACCTCGAGGCGATGCATCCCGCGGCTCGGCAGACCGTCCTGGAGCTGGATCCGCGCGTGCTCGAGATCGCCCGGACCGAGCTCGGGTTCGCTCCGAGTGACCAGATCGCCGTCCGCCTCGGCGACGCCCGGCAGTCGATCCGTGCCCTCCCGTCCGATGCGTACGATCTCGTCATCGGCGACGCGTTCGGCGGGCTGGCCGTCCCGTGGCACCTCACCACGACCGCGTTCCTCGACGAGGTGGCGCGCGTGCTGCGGCCGGACGGCGCCTACGTGGCGAACCTGATCGACTATCCGCCCCTCGGTTTCGTCCGAGCGGAGACCGCGACGGCCGCGACCCGCTTCGAGAACGTCGCGGTCATCGCCGCCGACCGGATCATCGGGGGCGAGGACGGCGGCAACCTCGTGCTCGTCGCCAGCGACGCCCCGATCGACCGGTCGTCGGTCGAGGCCGCCATCGCGTCCTGGAACGAGAACGACACGACCGTGGTCATGACCGAGCCGGACGCCCTCAAGGCGTTCATCGGCCGGTCGCCGGTGCTGACGGACGACTTCGCGCCGGTGGACCAGCTCCTCGGGCGCTGACCCCGCCGCGCCGACCGGCGCGCGACGTGCGACCGCGTGCAGACACCGCGTCAGGGCCGTCTATCCTGCCCGGACGAGCTTCGGAGGGTGTGCATGGTCGAGCGGGCCGATCTGGTCGTCGTCGGAGCGGGCACGATCGGTGGCTGGGCGTCGGTGTTCGCGAAGGCCGAGGGGCTCGGGCGGGTCGTCGTCGTGGAGCGCGGGCTGGCCGGGATGGGTGCCTCGTCGCGCGCCGCCGGCATCGTGCGCGCCCAGGGCGGCACGCCGGCCACCGTGGCGCTCGGCCGCTGGAGCATCGACTTCTACAACGGCCAAGAGGCCGCGTACGGCACGGACTCGGGCTTCCGCGAGCTCGGCTACCTGATCCTCGCGGTCACCGAGGAGGACGAGCGCGCGGGCCGTGAGCGGGTCGCGATGCAGCAGGCCGAGGGTCTGGCCGTCCGCTGGCTCGACGCGGCCGAGGCGGCGGCCACCGCCGTCACCCTCTCACCGGATGGCCACCGCGGCGGCAGCTACATCGAGACCGACGGAGCCATCGACCCGCCGCGCAACGTCCATGCGTACGGGCTTGCGATGCAGGCCGCGGGGGTCGAGCTCCGGGAACGGATGACCTTCACCGGGCTGCGGACGAGCCCCACCGACGGCGGCCGCCGTGTCACCGCCGTCGAGACCGACCGTGGCGTCATCGAGACCGAGCGCGTGCTGCTGACCGGCGGCCCCTCCCTCCGGGAAGTCGGCCGGCTCGCGGGCCTGCGGATACCGGCCGGGGCGGCTCGCCATACGGTCGCGGTCCTCGAGCCAAGCCCGGTCTTCGCCGTGCCGCGCATGCCGATGGTGTTCGACATCGGGGCAGGGCTCTACTGGCGGCTCGAGGAAGGCGGCCTGCTCTTCGGCTGGAGCAACCCCGACGAGCCGCCGGGCGAGAACCTCAGCGTCGACTGGCCGTTCCAGGAGCGGATGCGCGCCCGTCTCGAGGCGTTCGTGCCCGCGACCCGTGGCCTGGCCCTTCGCCGGATCTGGGCGGCGACGATCGACTACACCCCCGACCACCTGCCGATCCTCGGACCGGCGCTGACGCCCGACGGCGATCGGGTCGATGGCGTGACCGTGGCCTCGGCCGGCGGGCACGGGATGATGTGGGGCCCGGGCGTGGCCCGCGTGGCGGCGGACCTCATCACGCGTGGGCGAACGGACCTGATCGAGGTCGGAGACCTCGGGCTGGACCGCTTCGATGCCGAGGGCCGCAGCCGCCTGGCGGCGGACCCGATCGCGCTCCCGTTCCCAGTGGCCGCCGACTAGCGTCTCGGAGCTTCGAATCGAGAGGCCCGGTCGTCCGACCGGGCCTCTTCCTGTGCGATGAGCGGAGGGCTGACTAGCAGCAGCCCGTCCCGCCGCAGCGATCGGCGAATGCGGTGATCGGCCGGCCCGTCATCGTTCGGGGCACGTCGACGAGCCGGCCGGCCGTTGCGGCCGAGGGTGTCTCGTCGTGGTCGCGCCCGGCGTGGGCCGCCTCGGCAAAGCGCGCGCGGACGTCCCTGGTGAGCGCCTCGTGGTCGAAGGGCTGGTTCATCGGTCAGGCGCAGGCGCAGTCAGCGGCCTGCGGCGCCGGCTGCGTTCCGATCCGCGACCGGAGGCGGTCGACGAACCCGGTGCCGAGCGCCTTGCTCGCGAGGCGAGCCTCGCGGATCGCGATCCGATGGCGGCCGTTGCGCGGATCCTCGTGCGCGTCTCGAGGACCGCCGGCGATCATCCAGGCGGCGACGTTGTCGTACATGTCGAGTGACCTCCGGAGCTGTGGGAATATCGATGTGGGTCGATATTGCCCGAGATATCGATGCTTGTCAATATCGAATCTGCTCGATATGATGCGACCATGTCCAAGCCCCGCAAGACCACCCTCGACCCCGACGTCCGGCTCCTGGCCGCCCTCGCTGACGCGACCCGGCTCGCGATCGTCCGCCAGCTCGCGGACACCGAGACCTGCGCCTGCGACTTCACGATGTGCTGCGACGTTGGCCAACCCACCGTTTCGCATCACCTGCGCGTCCTGCGCGAAGCCGGGATCGTGGTCTCGGAGCGACGGGGCCAGTCGATCTTCTACCAGCTCGCGCCCGAGGTCTCGACGCGTCTGGCCGAGCTTGCTCGTGCCTTCGTCCCGGGCGGCCTGGTCATGCTCGACCAAGGCCATGCGCGGACATCCGACGCCCCGCTCCCTGCCAGCGCGCCGCAGTAGGGGACTCGTCGATCTGCTGAGCCCGACGTCTACGCCCTGGCAGCCGCGGGCGCCTCGACCGGTCGCGCCGACGGCTGGCGCAGGATGGCGAGGATCGCCGCAAGGACGATGACCGCACCGATCCACTGACGCGGATCCAGGCGCTCGCCGAGCAGGAGCGCCCCTGCCGCGACACCGACGATCGGGATCAGGTAGAACGAGAGTGCCGCGTACGAGGCCGGCACGTGCCGCAGGGCGCCGAGGTAGAACCAGTAGGCGCCGGCGTAGTAGAGGGCTCCGGAGCCGATCGCGCTGGCGATCCCGAGCGGGGTCAGGGCGGTGGGGACGATCTGCCCGCCAGCGAGGCCGACGACGACCACGAGCCCGAGCGCCAGCAGGAGCGCATGGGCCTGCTGCGCCAGGATCACCTGGCTCGTCTCCTTGGCATCGGGGATCCACCGTCGGGCGACGACGGAGTAGACCGCACAGCAGACGATGCCGGCGAGTGTCAGGCCCACCCCGATCAACTGGCCGCTGCTCGACGAGGGGTCGTAGACGATCACGACCATGCCGGCGACCGCCATCACCGACAGGACGATGAACGCCGGCGTGATCCGCTCGCGCAGGAACCACGCCGCCAGGAACAGGATCATCAATGGCTCGAGAGCCCAGAGGAGCACGTACAGGCTGGCGGTGATCGTGGTCAGTCCGATCAGCCCAAGCGCGTACGCAAGACCCGGATTGAGGAGACCAAGCCGGCCGAGCAGCGGCGAGCCCTCGGTTCGAAACGAGATCCCCTGACGACGCATCAGGACCGCCAGGATCACGAGGCTGGCGGCGAGCTGGATCGGAAGGAGCGTGAATGGCGACATCTCGGCGAGCGCGGCCTTGCTGATGACGGTCCCGACACCCCAGCAGGTGGCGGCGAGGATCAGGGCTGCGAGGTCACGCCGAGCGACGGACGAGCGAAGCATGGCGATCTACGCCAGGGATCGGCGCATCGCGACGGCGCTCGTCGAGCAGGCGGTCTGGAACTCGATCGACCCGGCAACGTCGGCCGGCACCGATGTCCGATCGATGGTCGCGTAGCCGAGTCGGCTGAACCACGGCTCCGCCGTCTCGGTCAGCAGGATCAGACTCGTGGCTCCGTGGTCCCGCGCCAGGTCCTCGAGGGCGTGCACGAGGCCGGTCCCGACGCCCGTGCCGCGCAGGTCGGGCGCGACGGCGACCGAGCGCACGAGGGCGGTGCCGTCGTATGGCTCGATGGCCGCGCAGCCGACGATTCGGTCGTCCTCCCTGGCCACCACGCCCGTCGCGAAGGCCTCGGCCGCCCCGTCGAGGGGCAGGCCGGCTTCGGTCAGCAGATCGCGGACCGCCGGCCAGTCGCCGGCCTCGGCGTGCCTCGTCTGCATCAGCAGCAGCCGCTGCCGCCGCAGCAACCGCCGGCCTCGGCGACCGGGAGCATCTCGCGCCGCGCCGAGAGATCGATGAGCGGTCGAGCATCGGCCGGCTTCGTCGCCTTGATGATCGCGCTGATCATCCCGTCGGTGACCGTGTGGGACGGCGTGATGGAGACGTCCGTCAGGCCGGCCGCCTCCAGGCCGTCTCGGAACTCGGAAACCGATAGGGCACCCGCGATGCAGCCGGCGAAGGAGCCACGCTCGGCGCGCTGCTCAGGGCTCAGCGAGTCCTCCGCCACGATGTCGCTGATCCCGATCCGGCCGCCCGGGCGCAGGACGCGAGCGATCTCGGCGAAGACGGCGTGCTTGTCCGCGGCGAGGTTGACGACGCAGTTGCTGATGACGACGTCGATCGACTCGGCGGGCAGCGGCAGGGCCTCGATGTGCCCCTTGAGGAACTCGACGTTGGTCGCGCCGGCCTGGGCGGCGTTCGCCTGCGCCAGCGCCAGCATCTCGTCGGTCATGTCGACGCCGAACGCCCGGCCGGTGGGCCCGACGCGCTTTGCCGAGAGGAGGACGTCGATGCCGCCGCCGGAGCCAAGGTCGAGGACCCGCTCACCGGGATGGAGGTCGGCGACCGCCGTCGGGTTGCCGCAGCCGAGGGACGCGAGGACCGCGGCGTCCGGGAGCTCATCGCGCTCGAGCGCGGAGTACAGGTTCGCGCCGATGGTCTCGGGATCGCTGCAACACGAGGAGCCCTGGGAGGCGCGGACCGCGGCGTCGGCGTAGTGCTGCCGGACGGTCTCGTGGATGGTCTCGGTGGTCATCGCGTGGGCGCTCCTCGGTGCTGGCGGGCCGTGATTGCTGTATTGATACTTGACGATATAGACATCTGTCAATACATTGGACCGGATGAAACGCCAGACCGATCCCGACGTCCTGCTCCTCCAGGCTGCTGCCGACCCCACCCGACTCGCGATCCTCCGCGAGCTGAGCGACTGTGCCGAGGTCTGCGCCTGCGACTTCACGGCCTGCTGCGACGTAAGCCAGCCGACGGTCTCGCATCACCTCAAGGTCCTCCGCGATGCGGGATGGATCGAAGGGGAGCGGCGTGGCACGTGGATCTGGTATTCGCTCCGTCCGCAGGCGGTCGCGCGCTTCCGCGAGCTCGCAGGCGCCTTTGGTCCGAGCATCGCGATGCCGACCTCCTCGCGCAGGCTCCCCGTCGTCGAGGCGCGCGCCTAGATCAGCCCGGGGCGTGTCCGGTCAGCGATCGAGGACGAGGTCCGGCGGCACGAGCCAGCGCAGGATCCCGCCCGCCGGCCGGATCGGCAGGTCGAGGTCGATCCGCGCGAGGGCGCCCTTGCGCATCGGGACCCGCAGCGCCCCGACCAGCACCGCCACGAGCTCGCTGAAGTCGGGGTCGTGACCGACGAGGACCGGTTTCGACGGGTCGCCCGCGTCGTGGAGAAGCGCCTCGAGCCGCTCGAGGCTGAGGTCGCCCCCGAGGCGATCGTCGACGCCCACGGGCACGGCCAGGTGGAGCGCGACCAGCTCGGCCGTTCGCAGGGCCCGGACCTTGGGTGAGGTGATGACCGCGTCCGGCGCGAACCCGATGCTCGAGAGGTAGCGGCCAAGGCGATCCGCCTGGCGCTCACCCTTCTCGGACAGGGGGCGGGCAGCGTCCGGGCCGTCCCAGGCCTCCGGGTCGCCGGCATGGGCGTGGCGCAGCAGGTACAGCTCCATCGTGCCTCGGAGCGTACCTGCTCAGGCGGATGCGGGCGTGACGCTCGTCTCCGCCCGATGCCGCAACGCGAGCGGGATGAACTGGAGGATGCGCTCGCCGAGCTGGGTGAAGACGTCGCGGTAGACGGCCATCACTTCGTCGTCGGTGCCGGTCGCCTCGGCCGGGTCCTTGTATCCCCAGTGCAGCGATTCGCCGGACCCGGGAAAGACCGGACAGACCTGGCGGGCCTCGTCGCACAGGGTGATGACGTAGTCGAAGGGCTGCCCCAGGAACTCGCTGACGGACTTCGATCGCGCCCACGACGCATCGAACCCCGCCTCCTCCAGGAGCCGGGTCGTCCGCGGGTTCAGGCCCTTGGGATCGCTGCCGGCGCTGTGGACCTCGAAGTCCGCCCCGCCGTGCCGGCGCAGGAGCGCCTCGGCCATGATGCTCCGGCACGAGTTGCCGGTGCACACGAACAGGACCCGGATCGGTCGCTCGGCTGTCACGGGTTGAGGTCCTCCACTTCGCCGCTGGCGAGGAAGACCACATCTTCGGCGATATTCGTCACGCGGTCACCGATCCGCTCGATGTAGTGGGCCGCGAACAGGATCCGCGTGCCCCGTTCGACGTTGTCGGGGTTGGCCCGCATCAGCTCGACGATGTCGGCGAATGTCTTGTGGTACAGGTGGTCGATCTCGTCGTCGCGGGCGGCGACATTGCGAGCCTGGACCTGGTCGATGTCGACGAGCGCCCGCAGGATCCCATGAACCAGCTGCGCCGCGAGCTCGCCCATCTCGGGCAGGTCGACGTACTCCTTGAGCGGCGGTTCGGGCGCGAGCTTGCGGACCTGCTTCGCGACCGAGGCCGCGTGGTCGCCGATCCGCTCGAGCTCGTAGGTGACGTGGTCGAGCGAGAGCAGGAACCGCAGGTCCCGCGCCACGGGTCCCTGCGTGGCGATCGTCCGTGCGATCTGCGTGGACGCGTGGCGCTGGGCCTCGTTGATCCGCACGTCGGCGGCGATGACCGCCAGGGCCGCATCGGCGTCGTGGGCGACGAGCGCCGCCATCGCCGCGCGGATCTGGTCCTCGACGAGCATCCCCATGCGCAGGACGCTGTCCTTGACCTCGCGCTGCTCGCGATCGAGCGCCTCGCGCGGCGGATGGACCTCGTTCCCGGTGGGGGCGCTCTCGGCGCGGCCCATGATCTCGTTGAGCTGCTCGTCCAGCGCCCCGCTGGTCGTTCCCTGGTCCTGGTCGGTCATCGCGGTCTCCTCGCGGCTCACCCGAACCGACCCGACACGTAGTCCTCGGTCAGCTGGTTCTTGGGATCGGTGAAGATGCCGATCGTCGCACCCTGTTCGACGACGTAGCCGGCACGGTCCTCGGCCATCGTCAGGAACACCGTCCGATCGGAGGCGCGAGCGGCCTGCTGCATGTTGTGGGTCACGATCACGATGGAGTAGTCCCGCTTCAGCTCGGCCATCAGCTGCTCGATCTGCAGAGTCGAGCGCGGGTCCAGGGCGGAGCATGGCTCGTCCATCAGGATGACCTCCGGCTCCGTGGCGATCGCCCGGGCGATGCACAGCCGCTGCTGCTGGCCGCCCGAGAGCGACAACCCGGACTGCTTGAGCTTGTCCTTGACCTCGTCCCAGATCGCGGCCCGCCGCAGGCTGCGCTCGACGAGCGCGTCGAGGTCGCCCTTGAAGCCGGTCAGGCGCGGTCCGAACGCGACGTTATCGTAGATGGACTTCGGGAACGGATTCGGCTTCTGGAAGACCATGCCGATCCGGCGCCGGACCTCGACCGGGTCCACCTCGGGCGAGTACAGGTCCTCCCCGTGGTACTCGAGGCGGCCGGTCAGCCGCGTCCCGGGGATGAGGTCGTTCATCCGGTTCATCGTGCGCAGCAGCGTCGACTTGCCGCACCCGGACGGCCCGATGAGGGCCGTGATCTGGTGGGTCGGGATGTCGATGGTCACGTCCTTCACGGCCCGGAACGCGCCGTAGTAGAAGTGCACGTCGTCGAGGCGGAGGACCGGCGGCGCGGTCGCGGGCTCCTTCGCGATCGACGCGGAGCTCCCATCGAAGCTCGGGCTCGTCGGCGGTGTCGGTGTCCGGCCGATGTCGGGTCCGATCGAGATCGTGGTCATCTGGTCTCCATCGTGTCGGGGATCCGGGGGTGGGGTGGGGCGGTGCTGGGCGGACTCGGCCGGCTCCTCGGTCACCATCGGCGGTCGAACCGGTTGCGCAGCACGATGGCCACGGTGTTGGCCATGACGGTCACGGCGAGCAGCACGAGGATGGCCGCCGAGGTCAGCGCCCGGAACTCGTCCTGCGGCTTGCGGGCCCAGTCGTAGACGATGGTCGGGAGAGCGGCATACGGGCCGCCGAAGAGGTCGGCCAGGCTGCCTCCGCTCGAGAAGGAGCCGAGCACGGCACCCGCGAGGATCAGGGGTGCGGTCTCGCCCAAGGCCCGCGACAGCGCCAGCACGGTGCCCGTCAGGATGCCCGGGGCCGCGGACGGGAGGACCAGTTGCCGGACGACCTGCCAGCGCGAGGCGCCCAGCCCGAACCCCGACTCGCGGAGCGCGCGAGGGACGGCCCGGATGGCCTCGGCCGAGGTGATGATCACCAGCGGCAGGATCAGCACGGCCAGCGTCAGGCCGCCGGACAGCACGTTGCGCCCGTTGCCGACGCCCAGGGCCGCGAAGAGGGCCACGAACCCGGCGAGGCCCAGCAGCCCGTACACGACCGACGGCACGCCGGCGAGGTTGCGGATGTTGACGGCGATGAACCCCGCGAACAGGTTCGTCGGGGCGTACTCCTCGAGATAGATCGCGGTCAGGATGCCGATCGGAAAGGCCACGAGCGCCACCACGGCGCAGAGCAGCGCCGTCCCGATCAGGCCCTGCGCGACGCCGGCTTTCGCCGGGTTGCTCGAGAGGCTCGAGCCCAGGAGCTCCGTGCCGCGCTCGGCGAAGACGGGCAGTCCACGGGCGAGCTGGTCGCCGATGAGGACCGCGAGGACAGCCAGGCTGAAGAGGAGGCTGAACAGCATCACGGCGGCGAAGGCGATGCCCGCGTAGTCCGCGCGCGTCTGGCGGAGCGATCCCCGGGCGGACCCGACGGCGACGGTCGAGGAGGTCATGCGGGCTCCTAGTAGGTCTGTCGCGTGCGGCGCACGAACTGGTCGCCGATGAGGTTCAGGCCGAGCGTCATCAGGAAGAGCAGCAGACCCAGGAAGAAGAGGCTCTGGAAGGCTGCCGTATTGCCCGTCACCTGGTCGCTGCCGCTCGCGAGCGCCGCCATGGCTCCGGTCAGGGTCTGCCCGGGACCGGTCGGATCGAGGGTGAACAGCGAACCGCCGCTCGCGCCCGCCGCGACCGCGACGACCATCGTCTCGCCGATGGCGCGCGACACGGCCAGGATGAGCGCGGCGACGATGCCCGAGATCGCCGCCGGCACCACGACCCGGATGCACGTCGAGATCCGCCGAGCGCCCAGACCGTACGAGGCCTCCCGGAGCGCGACGGGCACGGCCCGCATCGCATCCTCGGAGATCGAGGCGACGAGCGGGATCGTCAGGATCCCGACGCCGATCCCCGCGGCGAGGAGGTTGAACCCCTTCGCGCCGGTGAACACCGCCTCGACGACGTTCGGGCTGATCCACGTCAGCGCGAAGAAGCCAAGGACCACGCTCGGGATGCCGGCGAGGATCTCCAGGATCGGCTTGATGACCGCCCGCACGCGGCGGCCGGCGTACTCGGAGAGGTAGATCGCGCTGGCGAGGCCGATCGGGGCGGCGATCACGATCGCAACGACCGTGATGATGAGCGTGCCCGCGAGCACGGTCGGCAGCGAGAACATACCGCGGCGCGGGAACCATCCGTCGGCGAAGAGCTGCTCGAGCTTGATCTGCCCGAGGAACGAGATGGCCTGGAAGATCAGCGTCAGCACGATCCCGGCGCTGATCAGGATCGACACCACCGCGGCGGCGGTCAGGACAGCGCGGATCGCCCCCTCGTTGCGGCGCCGCGCGGCGGTTCCGCGGAGGGAGCGGATCGGTGCCTGGTCGATCGTCTCGTGCGTCATGTGGTCACCCGCAGGAAAGGAGGAACCGGCCGGACCTCCGAGCTGGTCCGGCCGGTCGAGGAGGAGGGCCTACTCGGCTGCGCCCCACGCAGCCACCGTGGCGGCCAGCTTGTCGGCCGGCAGGTTGACGTAGGGGACGGTCTCGAGGGCCGTGCTGATCGTTCCGTCGGCCAGGTAGTAGTCGACGTACGCGCTCACCGCGGGGTTCGAGGCGGCCTTGGCCTTGTTGACGTAGATGTAGAGGGTCCGGGAGATCGGATAGGTGCCATCGGCGATCGTCTCGGCGGACGGGCTGACGCACGTCCCGTTGGGCTCCTTGGAGACGCCCAGCTCCTTGACGGTCCCGGCGTTCTCCTCGGCGAAGGCGAAGCCGACCCAACCCAGCGATCCGGGAGTGGCGATGCCTTCGATGATCGTGTTGTCGTTGGGGCTCGCGACGTAGTCCGGCCGCGTCAGCGTGTGCTTGGCGGTCGCGTCGGTCGTCTTGCGGACGGTCCCGATCCCGTCGAGCACCAGCTCGAGATAGCTGTCGTAGGTGCCCGATTCCTCACCCGGGCCGGTGATCGCGAGGTCGGCGTCCGGGAAGACAGTGTTCGATCCCAGCTCCTTGGCGATCGCCGAGGCATCGGTCCACTTGGCGAAGCCGGTCGACTCGGGGCCGGTCAGCGCGTACAGATCTGCGAACGAGAGGCAGTCGACCGCGGTGTCCGGCGAGGTCATGATCGTGATGCCGTCGAAGGCGATGGGCAGCTCGACGAACTGGATGCCCGCGGCGTCGCAGGTCGCGGCCTCCTCGTCCTTGATCTTGCGCGAGGCGTCGCTGATGTCGGTCTCGCCGGCGCAGAACGTCTTGAAGCCGTCGCCCGTGCCCGGTCCGGTCACGGTGTAGTTGAAGTCGGGGTTGGCGGCCTTGAAGGCCTCGGCGATCGCGCTCGAGATCGGCTCCACCGTGGAGGATCCCGACACGATGATCGAGCCGGTCACGCCGGCCGGTGCCTGAGACTCCGGTGCGGTGGATCCGGGCGCCGTCGTCGGCGCGGTCGAGGCGGCTGTGGACGGGGCGCTACTGGCACCGCTGCTGGAGCAGGCGCTCAGTACGAGCACCGCCCCCAGGGCCAATGCGCCGAAGCGCCTGGAGCTCGTGGTCGTCACGTCGATGATTCCTCCGTTGTCCTGCCACGCGACGTCGGCGCGCGGTCGTTGGTGACTCGTCTGTCAGGTGGTCGACTCCCTGTCTGACCGCTTCCACCGTCGTAGGCCGGCATCAACGCGCGTTTGCTGGTTCGTTAGCGTTCCGTTAACGGGTCGCGGGGCTCCATGGCCGGCATCCCGTGCCAGCCATCGGTCAGGTCCGCCCGATCCGGCGCGTCCAGGCGATAGCCGATCCCGCGCAACGTGATGAGATGGATCGGGCGGGCAGCGTCCGGCTCGATCTTCGAGCGCAGCCAGCGAACGTGGACATCCACCGTCCGAGGGTCGCCGTCGTGATCCGTGCCCCAGACCCGGTCGAGGAGCTGGCGACGGGTGTACGCCCGCCCCGGATGGGCCGCCAGCATCGCGAGCAGGCCGAACTCCTTCGGCCGCAGGTGGACGGTCCGCCCATCGCGTCGCAGTTCGTGCGCGGTCAGGTCAAGCACCAGGTCCTGGCCGACGGGGATGGGATCGGTCGCCCGGGCGTGGGCGCGCTGCTCGAGGAGCGCCAGTCGACCGCTGAGCTCACCGGGATCGATCGACATCGGCAGCGATTCGTCGAAGCCCAGCCCGAGCGCATGCAGGCGCGCACCGACGGCGTCGTCCGCGGCGAGATGGACGATGCGCAGGCTCGGCCGGCGGCGTCGTTCTCGGGCGACGTGGTCCAGCAGCGTCGGGCCGGCCGGCGGCTCGCTGACGACCGCGACGCGGGGCCGTGCCCGCTCCAGCAGCACGATGAAGGTCGCTGCGTCGCGGACGGCACGGATGCCCGTCGGAAGCTCCAGGACGGGACCATCGATCGCGAGCGCGATCCACGACGGACGAGCCCCGAGGTCGTGGCTGGGCAAGTCGCTCATGCCCTCGAGCGTGCGGCCGTCGCGATAACCCGATGTTGGACGGCGCGTTAACGACCCGTGAACCAAGGTCAGTGGACGGGGCGCACCGGCAGTCCGACAGCAGTGACGTCCGGGGCGGTGCGCCCCCAGGCGACCGGTCCGTCGGTTCATGTCGACGTGCTAGGGTGAGCACAGGCGAGCGACACGCCAGCGTGTCCAACGCCGCTCCGATGAAGCGCAACCGAGGGAGGCCAGAGGCTATGGCGAAGACCAACGGGGGGTCCAGCAGGCGGAACGCACCGACCGATGTCGTACGGCAGACCGCAAGCGGGCTCGTCGGGGACGCCAGGGCCGCGGTCGTGCCGCTGTCAAAGGGAGCCGCCAAGGAGCTCAGGAAATTGGAAAAGCAACTGAACGCCGCTCGCAAGACCGAGACGAAGCGGCTCCGCCAGCTCGCCGATGCCCAGGCGTCGAAGGGTCGAAAGCAAGTCTCGAAACGCCGCCGGCAAGCCGGTGACGCCGCTGCCGAAGTGGCGGCCCTCGGGAGCCGGATCGCTCACCTCGCCGGCGCTGCCGCCGGTGGCGCTGCGAGCGCGGTCGGGGATGCCGTCAGCGATGCGGCGCGGGAGGTCGGTTCGGCCGCCGCGAGGGCCGTCGAAGCGGTGAACCCGACCAAGGCCGCCTCGGCACGACGCGCCGCCGCGACCACCAGGAAGAAGAAGGCCGCATCGAAGCCCGCCGGGCGACCCCGAACGCTGACCTCGAAGGTCTCCGCCGCGAGGTCGAGCACGACGGCCACCGCCGCCCGGGCGGCAACGACCGCCAGGACCGTGACCAGCCGAGGCGCCGCCACCACGCGGAAGGCTGCCACGAGTGCATCGAGCGCGATCCGCAAGGCCGCGACCGGCGCCAAGGCCGCGACGAGCCGACGGTCAACGACGAAGCGGAGCACCGCGACGCCGGCCGGCGCGAGGCCGAGATCGGCCGCGGCAGCGGCCGCCCCGACCACCAGGACGGCGACGGCGAAGCCGGCGACCGCCCGCAAGCCCGCCACGACCCGCAAGGCCCCGAAGGCGAAGGTCGCCACGACGCGCAAGGCGGCGACGACCCGATCGGCGGCGTCCGCCGCGAAGCCGTCGGCCTCCAAGCCCGCGACGACCCGCAAGCCCGCCACGACCCGAAGGAAGGCGTCGTCGAGCAAGGCCGCCACGTCCAAGCCGGCTGCGTCGAGCAAGCCCGCGGCGGCGAGCAAGCCGGCGACCGCCCGAAAGCGCCCGGCCGCCAAGTCGTCGACATCTCGCCGTCCGCGATCGAGCGGGGCCAACCCACCCGCCTGATCGACCGCCCAGCGTCGGCGACGCGCGCATGAGCGAGGTCGTCGGCGCGTCGGTCGACGTCGGGTCGAACTCCGTCCACCTGCTCGTCGCGAAGGTCGCCGACCATCACCTCACGCCGATCGCCGACGAATCGGCATTCCTGGGTCTCGGCAGTCGCGTGGCGGAGCAGGGGCTGCTCGGTCCCGACGCCCGCGCTGAGCTCGCCACGGCCGTGGCCGGATACGTGGCCACCGCCCGCGATCATGGCGCGTCGCGCATCACGGTCATCGGTACCGAGCCCATCCGCCGGGCTGCGGACGCCCCCGCGATCGTCGCCGAGGTCGGCCGCGTGGCCGGCGTGCCCCTCCACGTCCTGACCCACGAGGAGGAGGCGTACCTCACCGTGATCGGGGTCACCGAGGGGCGCCCCGTCGACCCACGAGACGCTGGTCGATCGACATCGGCGGCGGGAGCTCGGAGTTCTGTCTCGTCGGTCCGGACGCCGCGCCGCGCGCCCAGGGCCTGCGGCTCGGCGCGGGTCGACTGACCCAACGCTTGGCCATCGGCGACCCGCCCACGCCCGACGAGATCGCGGCGATGCGAGCGGAGGCCCGTCGCGCCGTGGCCGACGCCCCCGACGGCGTGCCGCACGAGGTCGTGGCCGTCGGCGGCACCGTCTCGAACCTGATCAAGGTCGTTGCGTTCGGCGTGGCCGAGGGGATCCTGACCCGGGCCGGGAACGCGCGGGCCCTGGCGCTGCTCGGGGCGGAGCCGTCGGAGCTCGCCGCGAGGCGGCACGGGATCAAGCCGATCCGGGCGAGGATGCTGCCGGCGGGGGCCGTGATCGTCGAGGCCGTCATGGATCGCTACGGGGCCGAGCAGATGCGGGTCCTGGACGCGGGCATCCGGGAAGGGGCGATCCTGGCGGCCGCGCACGCCGGACACGCCTGGCGGGATCGGACTCCCGGCACTCGCCCACGGCTGGCGCGAGTGAGTCAGACTCAGCCCGCGACGACCCGTCCCAGCGCTCGCCGGAAGCCGATCCCGGCGACGCCCCGCCACGGGCCGCCGATCGTTCGCTTCAGCCGGGCGACCTCGCGCTCGCGGCTGACCAGGTAGCGGCCGATCGCCGCGCTCTCGAGCGGCGACAGGTCGCCCGCGTGCTCGACGAGGAAGGCGCGCGCCATCGATGCGGCCACATCCGCGTCGTGCATCAGCCCAAGGTGGTCCTGGAGCGCGGTGACCTTGCGCGATGAGCGGTGCCGACTTCGGCGCCGAGCGCCTCGCGCACGAACTCGAGCGTGTAGCGCAGCCACTTGCCGGCGATCCGCAGGTCGTGGAGCGTCTCGACGTCGGCCCAGCGCAGGACCGGCTCGTACGCACGGACCTGCTCGTAGGCGGCCCAGATGCGCGACGGCGCCGTGTCGCGGACCCGGTGCGGCTGGACCGGGCCGACCGGCACGACCGCGGCGCCCTCGGTGCGCACGAAGTCGCGGTAGTCGTCGACCCAGCGGCGATAGCCGTCGGAGTCGAGCTCGCGGTTCAGCAGCACGAGCGCGTCCTCGCGATGGGCCCGCCAGTCGGCGAGGAGCGGCTCCAGGGCCCGCTGCTCGGACATCGGCAGGTCGGCACGGTACTGGTCGGCGGCCTCGAGCAGGACATCGAGGTCGCGCACGGCGCCAAGCCGGCTCGCGATCTCGCGGAGGCCGTTGCGGATACCGCTTCGTCCGGGCCGGACGGAACGAGTCGCCGAAGACGCGCCAGGCCGCTCGCTGGCGTCGCGTGGCGACGCGCATCGCGTGGAGCTCCGTTCGATCCTTGCCGGCCCGCGTCCCGGCTTCGCGCGCCAGCATCCGGGCCAGGTGGAAGCGCATGACCTTGCGGCCCGCCTCGGCGACGTGGTCGTCCGCCGTGACACCCGCGGTCTTGCTCACCGTGATCTGGGGGGCGTCCGCGGACGGGGCGCTCGCGACGGCCTCGTCCACATCGTCGGAGGACGTCGGATGGCGGTCGGCGACGGGTACCGGGTCCGCGCCTCTCCCGCCCTCGTCGAGGAGCGCAGCCTCACCCTCGAGGGCGACCTCCGCCTCCTCGTCGGCGTCGTCGGACGCGTCGGACGCCCGCTCCTCGCGTTCTGCGTCCGCTCGCCTGGCCTCCGACCGCCCAGCGCGGGACGGGGTGCCGTTCGAGACCCCGCCGTTCGTCGGCTTGGCGCTGCGCACAGCCGCCAGCGCCGCCTCGAGCTTGCTGCCCTTGGCCACGCTCAGCGCCGCATCGCCGCCGAACGCCTCGGCCAGGCCGACCAGCCGGCCTTCGTCGCCCTTGGTCAGCTCGGCCTCGAGCTCGACGAACCGGCCGACGACGCGCTTGCTCGCGACGACGTCGACCTCGTCGAGGCTCAGCTCCACGCGCGTCGACCCGTCACGCAACTGTCGCTTGCGGCGGAGCTGGCGGATCGTCACGACCTCGACCAGCGGGGCGTCGCCGGCGAGCTCCAGCACGAGCGATCGGGCGTCCGATGCGGGCCAGTCCGACGGCCCGGACGTCCGGTCGGCCGGCCCCTCCAGCTCCTCGCGGCCGACCGAGCCACCCGGCCCGTCGCGCCGCGATCGAGCGACTTGACCGACACGATGACGCCGCTCCCCGACGCGCGGAGGCGGACCGCGAACCCGGCCCGCGCCATGGCCCTGTCGGCGCGTGTCGACGTAGCGGTCCTCGAGCTGCGTCGAGCGCGCCTGCGAGGCGCCCGTGAACGGCCCGATCGTCGGGGCGGTCAGGTAGCGCTCGGCGGCGGCCAGGTCGAGCACGCGGTACTTGAGCTCGACCTCGACCGGACGTGCAGCCTTCGGTCGTCCCGTGGGCTCGATCGCCCCGGTCACGCGCGCGGATCCAGCGAGCCGGCGCCGGTCCCGGGCCGGCGCGGCGCGTCCGCGACGTGACCCTGCGCGAGGGCCTGTTCCTTGAGCACCTCGAACGTGTCGATCGTGCCCGGGCGCCCCGGTGATGCGTCTCGGTCCGGACCCACGTCGCGTCGGGCTGGAGCTGCCACGAGCGCCGGTCGTCGGCGAGCATGAGGTCGATGATCTCGGCCAGCCGGGCGCGGGCGTCGAGGTCCTCGACCGGGACGATGGCCTCGACCCGCCGGTCGAGGTTGCGATCCATCAGGTCGGCCGAGCCGATGTACCACTCGCGGTCGCCGCCGTTCTCGAACGACCAGATCCGCGAGTGCTCGAGGAACTCGCCGATGATCGAGCGGACGCGGATGTTGTCGGAGACGCCCGGGATGCCCGGCTGGATCGAGCAGCCCGCCCGGATGATGAGGTCGATCTCGCACGCCGGCCTGCGACGGCCGCGTAGAGCGCCTCGATCGACGGCGACGTCGACGATCGCGTTGAGCTTGAGCACGATGTGCGCGGCCCGACCCGCCTGCGGCATGCCCGACCTCGCGCTCGACGAGCTGCGAGGAACCGCGAACGGAGGCTGTGCGGCGCGACGAGCAGCCGCCGGAACGTGCGCTGGCGCGACAGGCCGGTCAGGACGTTGAACAGGTCGGTGACGTCGGCGCCGATCTCGGGCCGGGCCGGTCAGCAGCCCGAGGTCCACGTACAGGCGCGCCGTCTTGGGGTTGTAGTTGCCGGTCCCGATGTGGACGTAGCGGCGCAGGCCGGAGCCCTCGCGCCGCACGACGAGCGCGGTCTTGGAGTGCGTCTTGAGCCCGACCAGGCCGTAGACGACGTGCGCGCCGGCCCGCTCGAGCTTGCGCGCCCAGACGATGTTGGCCTCCTCGTCGAAGCGGGCCTTGATCTCGACCAGCACGACGACCTGCTTGCCGCGCTCGGCGGCGCGGATGAGCGACTGGACGATGCGGCGAGTCGCCCGACGTCCGGTAGAGGGTCTGCTTGATCGTGAGGACGTCGGGGTCGTCGGCGGCCTGGGTGATGAACCGCTCCACGGACGCCGCCGAACGACTCGTACGGGTGGTGGACCAGGATGTCGCCGGCGCGGATCGCGGCGAACACGTCGGCCGGCTCGTCCTCGTCGGGCGGCATGAGCCGCGGCGGCGTGACCGGCGTCCACGGCGGGATTGGAGGTCCGGCCGGTCCAGATCGGCGATCTGCCGACAGCCCGGTCAGGTCGAGCATGCCGCTGATCTCGTACGCAGTCCGCGGCCGCCAGACCGAGGCCGCGCAGCAGGAGCAGCCGCGTGCCGCCGGGCATCGAGCGCTCGACCTCGAGCGCGGACCGCCTCGCCGAACCGGCGCCGCCGGAGCTCCTCCTCGATCGCCATCAGCAGGTCGTCGGCCTCGTCCTCCTCGAGCGCGAGGTCGGCGTTGCGGGTGACCCGGAAGAGGTGGTGCTCCACGACCTCCATGCCCGGTGAACAGCGCGTCGAGGTTGGCCTCGATGACCTGGTCGATCGAGCACGAACGTGCGACGGCTCCACCTCCAGCAGGCGCGGCAGGATCTGGGGCACCTTCACCCGCGCGAAGCCGCGCTCGCCGGTCTCCGGGTCGCGCAGGCCCGACCGCGATCGACAGGCTGAGCGTCGAGATGTACGGGAACGGGTGGCCCGGGTCGACCGCGAGCGGCGTCAGGACCGGGAAGATCTCGTCGAGGAACCGCTGGCGGAGCGCCTCGTGGTGCTCGGGGATGGCGGCGTAGTCGACGATCTCGACGCCCTCGGCGGCGAGCGCCCGCCGGATGTCGAGATAGATCGCCGAGTGGTCGGCGACGAGCTCGAGGACCCGCTGCGCGCGCGGCTGCCAGCTGCTCCTCGGCCGTGCGGCCGTCGGGCGAGCGGGCGACCTTGCCGGCCTCGACCTGCTGGCGCAGGCCGGCGATCCGGACCTGGAAGAACTCGTCGAGGTTGCCCGCGAAGATCGTCAGGAACTTGACCCGCTCGAGGAGCGGGTTGCGGGCGTCACGCGCCTCGTCGAGCACGCGGGCGTTGAACTCGAGCCAGGACAGCTCGCGGTTGAGGTAGGGCCCCGGTCGGTCGGCCCGTGGCGTTCGCCGTGGGCGAGGCGGGGTCGCTGGACGAGCGCGTGCGCCGGGATCGACGGCGGCCATGCGGTGATCGGGCTCCTGGTTCGCTGGTCAGGGCTCCGAAGGGCCCGGCCGGCGAGGATAGCACGGCCCGATGAACGCCCGGCCCGGCGGGAGCCGGTCCGGTCACTCCTCGGCGCGGTACCGGCGCTCGCCGCTCTCCGGATCGAGCCAGACGCGCATCGCCGACGCCGCTGGTCGGGTCGATGAACCGCTCGTCGGTCCGTCGGAACCGCTGGTCCATCGGCCGGTCGGTCGGCTCGCCGCCGCCCGGGCCGGGCGCCTCGGATGAGAGCTCGGCGTTCGACGAGCGATAGCGACTCCGTTCGAGGAGCGCCGCCCCGATGGCGACTGCGCCCACGACGACGCCCCAGATCCCGGCCACCGCGGTCTGGGTGCCGGCCAGGACCCCGGTCACGCCCGCGATCACGAGCAGGACGCCCCCGACGATGACGACGCCGCGGATGGCGTTCGCGCCCATCCGGCTACTCGACCGCGGTCTGGGCGTTCGCGTCCGGCTCGACGATGACCGCGGTCCCGTAGGCCACGATCTCGCTCATCGAGCCGGCGAGCTCGGAGCTGTCGAAGCGCATCGAGAGGACCGCGTTCGCGCCGACGAGGGTCGCGTTGCTGACGAGGCGATCGAGCGCCTGGCGACGCGTGTCCTCGAGCAGGCTGGTGTACTCGTGGATCTCGCCACCGCCGAGCGACCGCAAGCTGGCCATGAGGTTGCCGCCCAGGCCACGGCTGCGGACCACGAGGCCGAACACCATGCCCTTCGACTCCACGATGCGGTGGCCGGACAGGTATGGCGTGGTCACGACGATCATGCGGACTCCTTCTGACGATCGGCCTGGCACTCAGGGCATGGGCAATGGTGGCGGAGCAGGTCGAACGTGTAGTAGCCGGTGTGGTGCCCGTCGCCCCACGAGGGGCAGAGCGCGTAGTTGCCGACGAGTTGGACATCGACCAGGCGCGTCTGCTCGGCCGTCAGCGTGGGGGCGCTGTCGAGCCAGCCGGGCATCCCGGCCTCACCGCGACAGAACGCGCACGGGCACAGCCAGCGCAGCGCGACGGTCTCGTAGGTGGACTGGTGGCCGTCGGGCCAGTCGAGCTGGAGCGTGCCCGCGGCGCGGTCGGCATGGATGCTGGTGGGCGCGGTCACCCCGTCATTGTGGCACGCGCCCGGGTCACATCCCTGAGAGCGGGCGCACCTCGACGACCATGCCCGGACTCTCGGGCACGCCGCGCGCCACCTCGATCGCTTCAGCGCGATCGGCGCACTCGACGATGTAGTACCCGCCGAGTTGCTCCTTCGTCTCGACGAACGGCCCGTCGGTCGCCTTGCCACGACGGATCGTCGCGGCCGTCGCGCTCGGCTCGAGTGCGTCGCCACCGAGCATCCGACCTCCGAGCCCCTTCGAGAACTCGCGGTGACGGTCGACGATGGCCAGCCGCTCCTCGGCGGAGAGCGCGGCTTCGGCGGCCTCGTCGCCGTAGAGCAGGATCAAGAACTGCATCGTGTGCCTCCCGTGCGGTGACTCTGGACCAACACCCGGGCGACGAACAGCGTGGACCGGACTCGACATTTTCCGTCGGGCTGCATCTCGGCCGGCGGCGTCACGCGCCGCCCCGGACCGATGGGCCATGGCCGTTCGCCTCTCGCCGGCCCATCGTGGGCGGTGATGAAGCCCTCGAACGAGCAGGCGCGCGCCCCACGACCCGCGGGTATCCTCGGCCGGTGAGCCTCGAGATCGACCACGTCACGAAGCGCTTCGCGGCCACGCTGGCCCTCGACGCGCTGACGTTCGACGTCCCGCGCGGCGAGATCTTCGGGTTCCTCGGCGCGAACGGCGCCGGCAAGACCACGACGATGCGGATCTGCCTCGGGATCCTGCACGCCGACGACGGCGAGGTCCGCTGGAACGGCGTCCCGGCCGCGGACCTGCCGCGGCGGACGTGGGGCTACCTGCCCGAGGAGCGCGGCCTGTACCCGCGCATGGCGGTGCTCGACCAGCTCGTCTACTTCGCCTCGCTGTACGGCGAGCCCGCCGACGTCGCCCGTCGCGCCGCGCTCGCGCTGGCTCGAACGCTTCCGGATCCCGGAGATGGCCGGCCGCCGGGCCGAGGAGCTCTCGAAGGGCAACCAGCAGAAGGTCCAGTTCATCGCGGCGATCCTCCACGGGCCGGAGGTCCTGCTGATGGACGAGCCGTTCACCGGGCTCGACCCGGTCAACCTCGGCATCCTGCGCGAGGCGTTCCTCGAGCTGCGCGACGAGGGCCGGACGCTCGTCTTCTCGACCCACCAGATGGAGGCGGCCGAGGCGCTCTGCGAGTCGGTCGCGATCGTCGACCGCGGCCGGGTCGTCGCCGGGGGCACGGTCGCGCGAGCTCAAGCGGGCCAGCGGGCGCCGGTCGATCCGCCTCGGCCTCGAGGGCGAGGTCATGCCGAGCCTGGCTCGAACGGCCTGCCCGGCGTCGTCGGCCGTCCGACCCGCGGGCCGGCCACGTCGAGCTCGAGCTGCGCCCGGACGCCGAGCCGTCGGCGATCCTCGCGGCGATCGTCGGCCGCGGCGCGGCCGTGACCCGCTTCGAGGTCGCCGAGCCGAGCCTCGAGGCGCTGTTCATCGAGCTCGTCGGCCGCTCGCCCGATATCGACGCACCGTCGGCGGAGCCGATCGTCGATGCCGCCGGAGCGCGGCCGACCGCGGGGCTCGCATGAACGCCCGGCCTGATGGCGGCGCGGCGCGACCCGCTGCTGCCGAACGCCGGCGATCGTCGCCCGGCGCGAGTACCGCGACCGCGTGCGCAGCCCGCTCTTCGTCGCGTCGACGATCCTGCTGATGGCGCTGGCCTCGAGCGTGGCGCTGGCGCCGATCGCGATCCGCTACCTCGACCGGCAGACCGTCACGCGGATCGCGGTCGTCGCCGACGACGCGCAGCTCGGGGCGATGACGATCGCGGTCACCGACAGCATCCTGAACGTGCCGCCCGGCGGCACCGACCCGGACAAGTGGGAGAAGCCGTTCCGACTGGAGCTGGCCGCCAGCCTCGACGACGCGAACGCGGCGCTCGCGGCCCGAAACCTCGGCGGCGTCATGATCGTCGTCCGCGGCTGCCCTCGCGGCCAGCTCGACGTCACCTACCGCACGAACGGCCCAGCCGATGGCGTCCGCAGCCAGCTCGTCGGGTTCGCGGCGTCGCCGTCGGCGATCCTCGACTGGACAGCCGCACTGCCCGACGACGTCGCCAGCTCGGCGCGTTCCAGACGCCGGCCTTCCGGGTCGACTCGCACGAGCGTGCCGACCGAACGGCGGCAAGCCGATCGATCCGCAGGAGGTCGCGAGCCGCGGCGTTCCTCGGGCGTCGTCTTCGTCGTCCTCCTGTTCCTGAGCGTGATCATCTACGGGATGTGGGTCGCGACCGGCGTCGCCGTCGGAGAAGAGCAGCCGGGTCATGGAGCTGATGATCAGCGCGGCCTCGCCGCGCCAGCTGCTGACCGGCAAGGTCGTCGGGATCGGCGGCGCCGGGCTGACCCAGTACCTCGCGATCGCGCATCCCGGCGCTCGTCGTCGTCGCGTTCCAGGACCGGATCGCCGTGGCGCTCCTCGGGCCCGACGGCGCCGCGGGCGCCCCGATCGTCGGGCTGACGCCCGGGCTGCTCCTCGGCTACGGCGTGTTCTTCCTGCTCGGGTTCACGCTGTTCGCGCTCATCTACGCCGCGATGGGCTCGTTCGTGAGCCGACCGGACGACCTCCAGACGCTGTCGCTGCCGCTCAGCCTCGTGGCGATGGCCGGCTACCTGCTGGCGGTCGTGGCCCTGACCGGTGGCGGCGGCACGTGGACCACGGTCGTCGTCGTTCATCCCGCCGTTCAGCCCGTTCGTGATGCTCGCGCGGCTGATGGTCAGCGACGTCCAGCCGTGGGAGGTGATCGCTGTCGGTCGCGATCCTGGTCGGCGGCCGATCGCGGTCGTGGCGGTCGTCGCGGCGCGGATGTACGCGGCCGGCGTCCTGCTCTACGGCCAGCGGCCCGGCCTGCGGGCCTTCATGGCGGCGGCGCGCCGAGCAGGCTGAGATGCCGCGGGGGCCCGCGCCTCGCGCGCCGCGCGGCCCGCGGCCCGTGCGCCGCGCGCGCCCCGCGGCCCGACAACACCGCCAGATTGCCACTGGGTGACAACTAGGCAGTGTTCGGCGGGGTCACCTGCCGGGAACGCGGCCCGCTTCGGTGGATCGAGCCGTGATTCGTGCGTGACCACGCGCGGCGCTCGCGCGAGGCTCCCTCTGAGGCCCCTGAAGGGTGCCTAACAGCCGTGTGGTGACAATCTGGCGTAGTTCCCGCCTCGCCGCGGCCCCCGCCCGCCCCGTCCCGCTACAGCTCGTCGTCGAGCGGCAACCGGCTGATCAGCGCGAGGACCGGCGCCGCGGCGGTCGGGGGCGGCAGGTCGGCATCGGCCAGGACCTCCGCGCTGGGCGGGGCACTCCCCGGGGTGGCCGCCACGAACCGCCACAGCCGGCTGCGGATGCCCGGCAGGTACGGGCTCATCCGCTGGCGGGCCAGGATGCCGGCGATGCCCTGCGCGACGGCCGCGTCGTAGAGCGCCCGGCCCTCGGTCGCGATGGCCGGCACCGCCACGACCTCGTCGCCCGGTCGCAGGACCTTGCGCAGCGCCTCGCGGCGACGGACCAGCGGCTAGCCGAGCAGCGAGCGACCGTCGAGATGCAGCAGGTCGAACGCGAGGAACGCTGCCGGCCGTCCGTCTCCTCCGGCCAGCCGGGCCGTCAGGCGTCTCGGGATCCGCGCGCCCGACGGCATCGACGACGACGAGCTCGCCGTCGAGGATCGCCGAGCGGGCCGCCACGCGCACGGCCATGCCGGCCAGCTCGGGGAGTGCCGCTGACAGGTCGACCCCCTCGGCATCCACGATCCGCACCGCGCCGTCGCCCAGGCGCGTCGGCCGGCCCGATCAGGGCCAGTGCCCGGACCCCGCCCCACCACGGCTCGAAGAGGTGCTCCTCGGAATCGAACGGCTCCGGCAGCGGCCGCGGCTGCATCGGCCGCAGGTCCGGGCAGGTCCGGGAGCGCGGTCGGTCTCGAGCCGCAGCGAGAGCTGGTCGGACATCGTGCGCTCGATGGTAGCCCGCTAGACTTCGCGTCGTCCCCTGCAACCCGACCAGTCGAGAAGGGTCCATGCCCCGTCCGCCTCGCCCGGACGACCTGTACCGCCTGCGCATCGCGACCGATCCGCGCCTCTCGCCGGACGGCCGCTTCGTGGTCGTCACGCTGCAGACCGTCGCGCCCGACTACGACGGCTACCGCACTGCGCTCTGGCTCGTCCCGACCGGCGAGGACGCCGGCGAACCCCGACAGCTGACGCTCGGCGCCCGTCACGACGGCCATGCCCGGTTCTCGCCGGACGGCCGGACGCTCGCGTTCCTCTCGGATCGGCGGCTGTTCGTCGAGGAGGAGCCGGACCGGCCCAGCGACGCGAGCGAGCGCGAGGACGGCGGGCAGGTCCACCTCCTGCCGCTCGATGGCGGCGAGGCGCGCCGGCTGACCGACCTGCCGCGCGGCGTCGAGCGACTTCGAGTGGTCGCCGGACGGCTCGCGGCTCGTCGTCACGACGAGCTCGCACGGCGCCACGCGCGACGAGGATCGCCGCCGCCGCGGCCTCGATGCGAAGCGCGAGCCCGGAACGCCGCCGCCCTCGGACTACCGCTTCATCGACCGCCTCGACTACATGCTCAACGGCGAGGGGTTCACCTACGACCAGGTCGACCACCTCTGGCTGGTCGATGTCGCGACCGGCGAGGCGACCCGCCTGACCGACGGCCCGGTCGCCGATCAGCGAGCCGGCGTGGTCGCCCGACGGCACGCCGCATCGCGTTCACGGCCAACCGCCGTCGCGACCATGACCTGCGCTCGCGCCCGGACATCCACGTCGTCGACGTCGCGACGCAGGTCGTACGCCGGTCACCGCGGGCCCGGAGTCAGTGCTTCGGCACGCCGACGTGGCTGCCGGACGGGCGGACGATCGCCGCGCTCGGCAACCGGCTCGAAGGCCGGGCCGGCATCCGCAACGACATCTGGCTCTTCGCCGCCGACGGATCCGATGCGAACCCGACCGGCGGCCGGAACCTCTCGGCCCGACACGACCTCATGCCCGGCTCGCGGCATGGGCAGCGACGTCACGCCGGGCGAGGGCTCCGCGGCTCATCCCGACCGCGGACGGCCGCTGCGCTCCTGTTCACCGCCCCGATCGACGGCGCCTACGAGCTGTGGCGGATCGCGCTCGCGGATGGCCAGGTGCGAGCGCCTGACCAACGGCCGCCACTACATCTCGGGCTGGGACGCGGTCCCGGGTCCGCGCGGCGCCAACCGGATCGCGTACCTGCGCTCGACCCCGACCGAGCCGGCGCGACGTCTGGCTGCTCGACGGCGCCAGGGAGCCGCGTCGCCTCTCGTCGTTCAACGCGGACGTCCTCGCCGAGCTCGAGCTTCGCGAGCCGAAGGAGCGGCACGCCACGGTCGACGGCCGCGACATCCAGGGCTGGTTCATCCCGGCCGGCGAGGGCGCGAAGCCGCTCGTCACCGAGATCCACGGCGGACCGCACACGCTCTACGGCTGGTCGCCGGTCTGGGAGTTCCAGGTGCTCGCCGCGAACGGGATCGGCGTCTTCTACTCGAACCCGCGCGGCTCGGAGGGCTACGGGCAGGAGTTCAACGACGCGAACCACCGCGACTGGGGTCCCGGGCCCACGCGCGACGTGCTGGCCGGCGTCGACGCCCTGGTGGCCGACGGTCTCGCCGATCCGGACCGCCTGGGCGTGACGGGCGGCTCGTACGGCGGCTACCTGACCAGCTGGATCGTCGGGCACGACCAGCGCTTCAGGGCCGCGATGACGTGCCGATCGGTCAACGACATGGCGCTCCTGTTCCTGACCGGCGACATCAGCGGCGGCGACTGGGCGCGACTCGAATTCGACGTCACGCCATGGGACGACCCCGAGTACTACCGCGAGATCTCGCCGATCACGTACGCCGAGGACATCCGGACGCCGCTGCTCATCCAGCACAGCGAGCGGGACCTGCGCACGACGATCGGCCAGGCCGAGGCGCTGTTCACCGTCCTGCGCTCGCTGCACCGCCCGGTGCGGCTCCTGCGCGTGCCCGAGGACACCCACGAGCTGACGCGATCCGGCACGCCGTTCCGGCGGATCGAGAACCTCGAGGTCGTGCTGGGCTGGTTCCGCCACTTCCTCGTCGAGGGCAAGGGCGGCCTGCCGCCGCTCCCCAAGGTCCACGGCGGCCGCTAGGCGCTAGTCGTCGTCCCCGAGGCGGGGCGGCGTCGCGCGGGCGTGCGCGAACCGGCGGTTCGCGACGAACGTGCCCACGAGCATCCCGACCCCCAGCACGGCCAGGACGAGGGCCGTCCTGTCGCCGCGCGCTGTATCGGCGGCGGGCGCGGTGTCCGTGGGTGCCGGGGTGACCGTCGCGCCGCCGCCGGCCGCCTCGACGACGATCGTGCCGGTCATCGATGCGTGGATCGAGCAGTGGTAGGGGAACGACCCGACGTCGTCGAACGTGACCGAGGCCGACGCGCCGTCCGCGAAGGTGCCGGTGTCGAACGAGCCGCCATCCGCGGTCGCGGTGTGGCCCGCACCGCTGGAGTTGGTCCACGTGACCGTGTCGCCCGCCTGGATCGTGGTCGTGGACGGGAACGAGAAGTCCGCGACCTGGATCGTGGTGTCCGCCGCCAGCACCACCGAGGCGCCCAGCACGACCAGGAGGCCGACGGCTGACCGCGACCGCCCCGACCGACCGTCGCATCGAAGTCCGCATGGCACGACCCTCCGCTCCGTCATCCCTCCACGCGCCACAGGCGCTCCCACCGGCCCATACGCTCGACGACGTGCCAGCGGTTCTCGGGCGAGGCCGGTGTATCCTCTCGCTCCCATGACGACGATCCGACGTCCCGACAGCCCGCCCGCGAGCGCGCCAACGAGCTGATCGCGGCCTGGGACGGCCGCCCGGGCCCGCTCGGCAGCCTGCTCGGACGGGTGACGCCGGTCGACCAGGTCGGCGTCGAGGAGCGGGTCGATTCGCTCAAGCGCCGCTCGATCAAGAAGGCGTCGAAGATGTGGGCGCTCGACCTCGCGATCCGGATGATGGATCTGACGACGCTCGAGGGGAAGGACACGCCGGGCAAGATCCGGGCGATGTGCGTCAAGGCGATGCGCCCGCAGCCGGGCGACCCGACGATCCCGTCCGTCGCCGCGGTCTGCGTCTACCCGGCGCTCGTCGCCGAGGCCAAGGAGGCGCTCAGGGGCTCGACCGTCAAGGTCGCCAGCGTCGCCACGGGCTTCCCGTCGCGGCCAGACGTTCCGCGACATCAAGGTCGCCGAGACGCGGGCGGCGGTCGAGGCGGGCGCCGACGAGGTCGACATGGTCATCGACCGCGGCGCGTTCCTGTCGGGCGACTACCTGACGGTGTTCGAGGAGATCGTCGAGGTCAAGGAGGCCGCCGGCGACGCGCACCTCAAGGTCATCCTCGAGACCGGCGAGCTCGAGACCTACGACAACGTCCGGCGCGCGAGCGTGCTCGCGATGGCCGCCGGCGCGGACTTCATCAAGACCTCGACCGGCAAGGTGACGCCGGCCGCGACGCTGCCGGTCACGCTCGTGATGCTCGAGGCGATCCGCGACTTCGAGCGCTCGACCGGGCGCCAGGTCGGGATGAAGCCCGCCGGCGGGATCCGGACGGCCAAGGAGGCGATCCAGTACCTCGTCGTCCTGTACGAGACGCTCGGGCCGCGCTGGATGTCGCCCGACTGGTTCCGCTTCGGGGCGTCGTCGCTGCTCAACGACGTGCTGATGCAGATCGAGTTCCAGCGCACCGGGCCGCTACCAGGACCCGGACCACTTCACGCTCGACTGACCGACTGCCCGCCCGTTGAGCCAGTCGCCGGCCGCCCGTCTCGCGACCCTGTCCGACGACTACTGGCAGGACGCGCTCCGCACGTTCCCGATCCTCGCCACCGCCATCGGGGACCGCCGGTTCGACGCGCTGCTCGACGACCCGTCGCCCGAGGCGATCGAGGCATTCCGGTCGCGCCTCGCCGGCGCGCCGCGCCGAAGCGGACGCCCTCGAGCCCGCGTCCCTTGACGATCCCGACCGCGTGACCCGTTCCGCGCTGATCGCCCAGATCGATGCCGACGAGGCGCTGCTCGGCTCCGGGATCACCGGGTGGAACGTCGATCCGCTCGATGGCCCGCAGATGGTGGCGTTCACGCTGGAGTCGTTCCAGTCGGTGTCCACCCCCGAGCAGGGGCAGGCCATGGTCGAGCGGTGGCGGGCGCTCGGTCCGTGGCTCGACGTCCACGGGGAGAACCTGCGGCGCGAGCTGGGGACCGGCCGGATCGCGGTGAGGGCCCCGGTCGAGCGGGTCCTGGACCAGGTCGCCGAGGTGCTCGCGGGCTCCGACGACGACCTGCCGTTCCTCGCCCCGCTCAAGGAGGACCACCCCGACTGGGCCGCAGAGGACCGCGCTGCCTTCGAGGACGGTCTCCGGTCGGCAGTCCGTGACAGCATCCGGCCCGCGCTCGAGCGCTACGCGGCGATCGTCCGCGACGAGATCCGGCCGGTGGCGCGCCCGGACGACCGACCCGGGCTCATCCACATCGCCGGTGGCGCGGAGGCCTACACGCGGCTGATCCAGGCCCACACGTCACTGCCGATGGGCGCCGAGGAGATCCACGCGATCGGCCTGGCGGAAGTGGCGCGCATCGATGCCGAGCTCGCGGCGCTCGGCGATCGGGTCCTCGGCACGGCCGACCTGCCGACGATCCGCGAGCGCCTCCGATCCGACCCGGCGCTCCACTTCGAATCGGGCGCCGAGGTCTTCGCCACGGCTGAGGGGGCACTCGCCCGTGCCCGCGCGGCGATCCCCGACTGGTTCGGCATCCTCCCCCAGGCCGAGTGCGTCGTGGTGGCGATGGCCGAGTACGAGGCAAAGCACTCGACGATCGCCTACTACCGGAACCCCGCGGTCGACGGGTCGCGTCCGGGCCAGTACTACATCAACACCTCCGAGCCCGGGACGCGCCCGCGCTACGAGGCGGAGACCCTCGCGTACCACGAGGCCATCCCCGGCCACCACCTGCAGATCGCCATCGGCCAGGAGCTGTCGGGCCTGCCCGAGTTCCGGCGCCACCTGGGCCCGACGGCCTTCTTCGAGGGCTGGGGCCTCTACACCGAGCGGCTGTCGGACGAGATGGGCCTGTATTCGGGCGACCTCGACCGGATCGGGATCCTGTCGTTCGATGCATGGCGCGCATGCCGGCTCGTCGTCGACACCGGGATGCACGCCCTCGGCTGGACGCGCCAGGCGGCCATCGACTTCATGCTCGAGCACACCGCGCTCGCGGAGAACAACATCGTCAATGAAGTCGACCGCTACATCGTCATGCCCGGCCAGGCGCTGGCCTACAAGATCGGCCAGCTCGAGATCCTGCGACTGCGTGCCGAGGCCTCGGATGCCCTGGGCGATCGCTTCGACATCCGGGCCTTCCACGACACGGTCCTGCAGCAGGGTGCGATCGGCCTGGAAACGCTGCGGGAGACGGTCCGCGCCTGGGTGACCGCGCAGGGATAGCGGCAAGGCGATGACCCCGGCACGGCGCTGGGGCCATCAGAGCGGTAGAGGTGGAGGTCAGGGAGCCGGTTGGGCCGCCGAGAACGACGGTGGCGGAGGCAGCGGTGCGACGACCGGCTGCCACGACACCCCCGGAGCGTCCTGGAGGATGACCGTCGGGCTACTGCCGTCGATCGTGATGATGCCGAGGTGTGGCGCGAGGCTCGTCCCGGTGCCCGTCGAGGCGACCAACGAGGCCGAGATCCGCGTCCCGTCAGGGGACCACAGCGGCGCGGCATCGCAACCGTCGCCCAGATCCTCGAGGCGGCGCTCATCGGTGCCATCCGAATCCACGATCCAGATGCGGGCGGTGCAGGGGCGATCATCGATGTACTCCGACGGGTCGACCGTGCGGTGGAACGCGACGCGCCGCCCGTCCGGTGACCATCTCGGGTTGTAGCCCTTTGCGGCTAGCACGCGTGACCCGGAACCATCCGGCTCCGTGGCCACGATATCCCCAGCCTCGGAGACGAACGCCAGCTTCGTCCCATCTGGCGACCACTGGATGGACGCCCCGATATCGGCCAGGTCGCCGCTCGTCGTTCCTATCCGGCGTGCGGTGAGGCCGCCCGATAGGGCGCCACCCGGTCCGACGTCGACGACGTAGTAACCGATCGGACCAGCCGGATCGCCTCCCACTACGGCGATCTTCGTCCCGTCCGGCGACCACGTTGCATGGGCGGTGTCGATGCCCGAAGCCAGCAGTTTGGTCGCCGGTGCCGAGCCCTCCGTGGCCACGATGAAGAGATCAAATCGACTGTCGCACACCGAACTGACACGGAAGACGAGACTCCTCCCGTCCGGCGACCACGCCAGGCTGCCGCGCGTGCAGTGCGACCCGCTCGAGCTGTTCGTGGCCAGGATCGTCCGGTTCCCGCCGCCGGCATCCATGACGACGATCACGTCGTTTCCGTCCCGCCAGTCGCGGTAGGCGATGCGCGTACCGTCCGGCGAGAACGCCGGGGCAGCCTTGACACCTGGCCCGCTCGTCAACTGGCGGAGGTCGGTGCCGTCCGCCCTAGCGGTGAAGATGTCGCCCGATGTCTGGCCCCTGGCGTCGCCTACGATCGTGGCGAAGACCAGCACGGCCGCGCCGCCCTGGGGGATCACGGCTTTGGGCCTGAGGAGTTGGGCGCCCACGACCGCGACGACGGCGGCCAAGGCCAGCACAAGAAGCGCGAAGATCACAAGTCGAGTCATGCGCATCGGCCGTGAGGCCGGGCGCGCGAGCATGTTGTCAGCCATGGGAAGCCACCTTTCGAGGCTGGCCCAGGCCGGCCGCTGCCGGGTGCGCCGGGTTCGTGCCAGCACCCGTTCGAGATACTGGGGAGCTGGCGGCGTGAACGGGTCGTCGAGCCACGCCGAGAGCAGCTGGTCGAGGTCGTCGCGCTGCGTCATCAGGTACGACCCTCCGTCAGCTCAGGGTGGGATCGTGCATCCGAGTCGAGCGCCGCGCGCAGCGCCTGGGTGGCCCGATGGAGGCGCGACTTCGCGGTCCCCAGTGGGATCCCCATGGCCGCGGCGGCGTCCGGGAGCGGCAGGCCAAGGTAGTAGTGGAGGACGATCACGGTGCGCTGCTCAGGCTCGAGGTGGCGGACGCCACGCTCGATCAGGTCCCGGTCGGCCGAAGCCGATTGGCTGTCGGACACCGACAGGGGATGGATCTCGGGAAGCTCGACCTCGATGCTGCGGCGCTTGACGGACCGGAGCTCATCGCGGCAGGCGTTGAGGAAGAGCCGGTGGAGCCAGGCATCGAAGCGATCGGGGTCGCGCAGTGTGGGCAGGTCGCGCCAGCACCGGACGAGCGTCTCCTGGACGGCGTCCTGGGCGCGGTACTGGTCCTTCAGGATGAGTCGAGCCGCGGCGTCCAGCCGGCCGATCGTGGCGCCTGCCAGCACGGCGAAGGCGTCATGATCGCCATTCCGTGCCCGCTCCACGAGGTCTCGCTGCACGTCAGCCTCGTCTCCGCGCGGCCCGTCTGGTCGCGTCTAGAGTGTATTGGCGGGTGCGGCGGTCGAATCGTTCCGTAATCGCCTTCGCGTCGAGGATCACGAGATAGACCGGCCTGTTCGTCTCATCGCACTCTCACCTTCACGTCAACGTGAAGGTTGTGGTACGATGTGGGGGAAGATGTCCACTCGCGCCCCCGCACCCAGCGATGCCCCCCGACTGCTCCGGATCCAGGAGGTCGCGGCCGAAGTCGGCCTGACCACTCGATCGATCCGCTACTACGAGGAACTCGGGCTGCTCGAGCCCGCGGCCCGGTCCGACGGCGATTACCGGCTGTTCGACGCCTCGGACCTCGAGCGCCTCCGGTTCATCAAGAGCCTCCGGGACGACGCCGGGTTCTCGCTCGCGCAGGTCGGGCAGATGCTCGAGGACGAGGTCGCCCGCGCCCGCAATCGCGAACGCCTGGCCCACACCACCGATCCCGTCGAACGTCGGACGTACCTCCTCGAGGCGCTCGCGCGCGTCGAGCGACAGATCGGGCTGCTCGATGCCAAGGCCGAACGGATCGGCGCCATGATCGATGACGTCAAGGCCCGGGAGACGCGGATCCGCGCCGCCATCACGGAGCTCGATGGCACCACGCTGGACGGCCTGACCAAGCCTGCGCGGAAGCGGGGCGACCGATGATGGGCGCCCGCGGCGTGTCCGCGTTCCGCCACCGAAACTACCGGCTGTTCTTCGCCGGCCAGGCCATCTCGCTCGTCGGCACGTGGATGCAGCAGGTCGCCCAGGCCTGGCTGGTCCTGCAGCTGACCAACGACCCCCTGTGGCTCGGCGTGGTCGCCGCAGCGCAGTTCGTCCCGGTCATGGTGCTGGGACTCTTCGGCGGCGTCCTCGCCGACATCCTGCCGAAGCGCCAGACCCTCCTCGTGGTCCAGGCGGTGATGATGACCCTGGCCATCATCCTGGCGGTCCTCAGCGCAACCGGTCTCGTCACGGTCCCGATCATCATCGGCCTTGCCCTGCTCCTCGGCTGTGCGAACGCGGTGGACATGCCGGTCCGCCAGTCGTTCGCGGTCGAGATGGTGGGTCGCGAGGACATCGGCAACGTCGTCGCTCTCAACTCCGCGATGTTCAACGGGGCCCGGATCGTCGGCCCGGCCATCGCCGGCCTGACCATCGGCGTCGTCGGCGTGGCCGCAGCCTTCTCGCTCAACGCCCTCAGCTTCCTCGCGGTCATCGTCGGTCTCGCCGCCATGCGCCCGGACGAGCTCCATGCGCCACCGCGCATCGCCCGGCCGACGTCGGTCGCGGGCGTGTTCGAGCACCTCCGCGAGGGCCTCGCCTACGTGCGCTCGACGCCGGTCGTGCTGCTCGCCGTGCTCGTCGTCGGCCTCGTGTCGACGGTCGGGATGAACTTCGGCGTGGTGGTCCCGCCGCTCGCCCAGGACATCCTGCACAGCGACGCCTCGGGGTTTGGCTTCCTGATGGCGGCGTCGGGCGTCGGCTCGCTGCTGGCCGCCCTGATCCTCGCGTTCGGCGGCGCGGCGCGGCCATCCTTCATCGCGATCGGCGCCATCGTCCTCGGCGTCGCCGAGATCGGGCTCGGGGTCTCGGCCATCTTCCCGCTGTCGATGGCGCTGATGGTGGCCGTGGGCTTCGGCGCCATCCTCATGGCAGCCACCGCGAACACGGTCATCCAGCTGACCGTGCCCGACGGGCTTCGCGGCCGCGCGATGAGCGTCTACACGACGATCTTCGCGGGCTCGACGCCGATCGGCGGGCTGGCGATGGGCGGCGTCGCGTCGGGCTTCGGGGTTGCGATCTCGATGGCCTTCGGCGGGGTGCTGGCCCTGGTCATCGGGCTCGGGGCGATGGTCTGGACCCGCCGGCGCGGTCTCGACGTGCCGGTCCGGCGTCGTGAGTCGGCCGGATCCCAGGTGCCGCGGCCGGAGCTCCAGGGCGCGCTGCCCGGCGGCCTGCGACCGCGCTGACCGGACCTGGTCTCGGCCGTCAGCCCTGCGGGGCGCCGAACACGAGGGCCGCGTTGAGGCCACCGAACCCGAACGACGTCGAGAGGACGTGACCGTACGTCCCGGGCCGGCCGGCCCGCAGCAGGCCCGGCAGCAGGGCCGCCGAATCGGGGTCCGGCTCGTCGAGGTTGACTGAAGCCGGCGCCCAGCCATCGTGGATCGCGAGGGCGCAGATGGCCGCCTCGATCGCGCCGGAGGCGCCCAGCGGATGGCCGTAGAGGGCCTTCGTGCCGCTCACCGGCACCGTGGCCGCCCGTTCACCGAGGGCAGTGGAGATCGCGCGGGCCTCGGCCACGTCGCCGATCGGCGTCGACGAGGCATGGGCGTTGACGTAGTCGATGGCGCCCGGGTCGACGCCAGCGTCGTCGAGCGCGATCGTCGCCGCCCGCGCCGCCTCGCGCCCGTCGGCCCGTGGCTGGACCATGTGATAGGCGTCGGAGGTCGCGCCGTATCCGAGCAGCTCCGCGTACGGAGTGGCGCCGCGCGCGGCGGCGATCTCGGCATCCTCGAGGACCAGGAGCGCCGACCCCTCGCCCATGACGAATCCGTCGCGGCCGACATCGAAGGGCCTGGCCGCTGTCCCGGGCGTGTCGTTGTGACCGGCCGAGAGCGCCCGGATGATGTCGAACGCGCCGAAGGCGAGCGGACTGAGCGGGATTTCGCAGCCGCCCGCGATCGCCGCGTCGACCCGGCCCTCGCGCAGGTCCCCGAGCGCCTCGCCGATCGCCACCGAGCCCGAGGCGCACGAGTTGGCCGTCGAGAGGATCGGCCCGCGGACGTCCAATGCGATCCCGAGGTTTGCCGGCGCCGCGCCGCCGAACACCGCCAGCGCGAGGTTCGGCGCCACCTGGCGGATGCCCTTGGCGAGGTAGCGCTCGTGCTGGTCCTCGGCGTACGCGATGCCGCCGAGCGCGGAGCCCAGGTAGATCCCGATCCGTTCGGGCGCTGCCGCGCCGTTCGCGCCCGGCACCAGCGCGGCATCCTGGAGAGCGAGCTGTCCCGTGACGAGGCCGAACTGGCTGAACCGGTCGAGTTGGCGGGCCGTCTTGGCCGGCATCCAGGCCAGCGGGTCGAAGTCGTCGACTTGCGCGGCGACGTGCGACCGGAACGGGCTGGGGTCGAAGCGGTCGATCCGCTTCACGGGCGAGCGCCCGGCCCGCAACCCGGCGCGGAAGGCGTCGCGACCGGTGCCGATCGGCGTGATGACGCCGATACCCGTGATCCAGACGCGTCGCCGAGCGGTCATGTCGAAGGATTCGCCGCCGCGCGCGGTCCGGACTGCCCGGTCTCGACGAGGGCCTCGGCCAGGGCCTTGAACGTGGCGAGCGTCCGGCCCGCGATGGGTCGCGTGAACCAGCGGTCGACGATCGTCGCGAAGCCGGGCACGCGGGGTCGGAAGTCGTGTTCGATCTCGACGTGGCAGCCGGCCGCCGTCGGCTCGATGTGCCAGGTCACGTCCATCCCGCGCGTCGCGCCGGCGACGTGGATGAACCGCAGCCGCCGCGACTCCGGCTCGGACCAGGTCCGCGACCGCCACGCGACCGGCAAACCGAGTCCGAGCAGCCCGATCACGGGGCGACGCGCGACGAAGTCGGCCACGACCGATCCATCGGGTCGCCGCTCGCGGACGCGCGATCGCGCGTAGTGCGGGAGGAGCCGCTCCCAGCGCTCGATGTCATGCGCCAGACCGAACACGAGCTCGGGAGGAGCCGCGACATCGATTCCGATCGTGCTGTGCATCGCTCCCTCACGTCCCGGGTTGTTCGGCCGTGAGCAGGCTGAGCGCGCGGCGCGCGAGCTCGCCGAGGTTCAGCCGGCTCGCCTCCGCAAGCGTGAGCCAGGCGCACGTGTCGGTGGAGCCGTCGGGCTCGTCGCGCAGGGCGCCGCCGGTGATCCGCGCCCGGTACACGATCCGGATCGCGTGGGTCCGCTCCGCGCCGTCGACGTTCGGCATGATCCGGTCGGACACGTCGACCAGGCGGTCGGCGGTGCCGACCAGCCCGGATTCCTCCTCGAGCTCGCGCACGACCGCCGCCTCAGGCGATTCCCCGAACTCCAGCCCGCCGCCGGGCAGCAGCCAGACCGGTTCGGCGACGACGCCTGGGGCGGTGCGGCACAGCAGGATCCGCCCGTCGTCGTCGGTGACGAGCGCATAGGCGGCCACGCGCGTCCGTCGGGGCTCGGTCTCGGTCATGGCGCGAGCAGCGCGGCGAGGTAGCGCGGGTCCAGCGCTCGACCGGCGGGGATCAGGTCGCCCATCACGAGGCCCATCGTCGCACGGACCGGCGGCCGCGACGCGATCCGGCGGGCGGCGTATTCGAACAGGGCGGGCCGGGCGAGGAACGCCTGGACCAGCCACGAGACGGCGTCCTTGGCAAGGAACCGGCGACGCATGGCCCGGTCGTAGGCCGCGAAGGCTGTCGGGCGACCGCGCACGGCCGCGTCGATGGCTGCCGCCCCTAACTCGGCCGAGACGAGCGCGCGGTGGAGCCCCTCGCCCGTGAACGGATCCAGGAACCCCGCGGCGTCGCCGACGAGGAGCCACCCCGGTCCGGCGCGGCGGACCACGCGATGGCCGATCGGCCACGCGCCGGCGACGGCGTCGGTGGGGACGCCCGATCGCCATGCGGCTGGGTCATCGTCCGCCGGAGGGACCGCGGCGATCAGCTCGTCCGCGACCGCCCGGGCGCCACGACGGACGACCTCGTTCCGCCACGACCCGCCCAGGACGATCCCGACGTTCACACGATCGCCCGGCACCGGCGCGATCCCGATGTAGCCATCGCGCACGAGCCGCATCCGTGCGTCCCTGGGCGTCGCCCCGCCGGGATCGGCCAGGTGGTAGGTGAGGCCCAGCCGCGAGGCCAATCGGGCAGGGCGCGTCACCGCGGCCGCGCGGGCGACGACCGAGCGCAGGCCGTCGGCTCCCACGACGACGTCTGCCTGGAGCGTCGACGGCCCCTCGGGATGAGCGGCGGTCACACGGCGCGCGACCAGGTCGACGTCACCGACCGCCCACCCGACGCGCACCGAGGCGCCAGCGGAACGGGCTCCATCGAGGAGCCGCGGGTCGAGTCGCGACCGGTCGAAGCCGACGGCCGGCGCACCACCCTCGTCGGCGCCGTAAGTCAGGCGGAACGACGTCCCTCCCGGCGTCTCGACCCGCATCGCCGGGATCGGACGCGCGACGGCAGCCAGGTCGTCCCCCTCGAGACCGAGCCGCGCCAGCGCGGTCACCGCCGCGGGAGACGTGAAGACGCCGCCGGCCCGCCAGCGCCAGACCGGAGCGCGCTCCAGCACGACCACCTCGCGACCGGCCTCCGCGAGATGCGTGGCCAGGGCGGCCCCCGCCGGGCCGCCACCGACGATGACGACCTCGACGCGCTCGACGGTCCCGGCGTCAGGCACGATCGAGATCGCCCGCCCCGAGCGCGTCGACCGCCGTCCGGCGCACCGCCGCGATCGCGTATCGGTGGCCGAAGAGGCCGCGGACCGTCCGGACCGGCGCGAGACCGCTGCCTCGAACGAGTGCGACGGCCTCGTCCACGCGATAGGCGCGCCGGACCGAGAGCGGGGCGTCATGCCGGGTGTACCGGTTGCCGGTCAGGACGTGGCCGAGGAGCCACGCGCCCACCCAGCCGAGCCGGCTCCGATCGAGGTCGTTGACGACGATCCCGAGGCGAGCGACCCGCGCCATCTCGCGCAGCAACGCCGTCACGTCGTCGCCGTCGAGGTGATGCAGGACGAGCGAGGCATGGACGATGTCGAACGACTGGTCGGGGTAGGGGAGCGACCGCCCGTCGCCGACCTGCAGGCTCAGGTCGTCGGCCCGGGTCACGGCGTCGTCGGCCACAGCCGCCGCGGCGAGGACCTCGGGGCGGCTGTCGAGACCCACGATCCGGACCGCCTTGCCGCGTCTCCGGGCATCGGCGAGCAGGGCGATCGGGATGTCCGCCCCGCCCGTCCCGACATCGAGGATCGAGAGCTCGCTGCGATGAGCCGCGAGGGCGTCGATCGCGGCGGACGTCAGTCGCACTCCACCCAGCCAGCGGTTCACCCGCCGCAGGTCCCGGAGGTTCCCGACGAGGGTGTCCCGGTCGTCCAGCGGGCCGTCGAGGAGCTCGGGGACATCGGTCAGGCGGTGCATCGTGACGGCAGGCTACTCCTCGCCGAGCGGCGTCTTCGGGGCGCGGCGCGGGGTATAACACGGGTCATGTCACGACAGGATCGCCATCGGCACTTCGGAACGGCGATGCGGCCCGGATGATCGTCGTCGCGGGCGAGGCGCTCATCGATCGCATCGTGGGGCCGGACGGGTCGGTCGCGACCGTGCCGGGCGGCGGGCCGTTCAACGTGGCGCGCACGATCGCCCGTCTCGGCGGGGACGTGGCATTCCTCGGTCGCGTGTCCTCGGATCCGTTCGGCCAGGCACTGCGCGCAGCGCTCGAGGGTGACGGGGTCGATCTCCGCTTCTGCGTCTCGACCGATGCGCCGACGACCCTCGCAATCGCCGAGCTCGATGCTCGCGGGACCGCCACGTACCGGTTCGACCTGGCCGGGACGTCGGCGCCGGGCCTCGAGCTCGAGGACGTGCTCGTGGCGGTCCGGTCCGGGCCGGCCGCCGTGCATCTCGGCACGCTCGGGCTCGCGGTCGAGCCGATCGCCGACGCCCTGGCGAGTGGGATCGACGCACTCGATCGCTCGACGCTCGTCATGGTCGATCCGAACTGCCGGCCGGGCGCGATCCGCGACCGCGACGCCTACCTCGCCCGCCTTCGGCGCGTCCTCGCGAGGGCCGGCGTCGTCAAGGTCAGCTCCGAGGATCTCGCCTACCTCGCGCCGGGCGTCGCTCCCGTCGATGCCGCCCGCGCGCTCCTCGGTGACCGGCCGGTCGTGGTGCTCGTGACCGACGGCCCGCGCGCCGTTCGGGTCCTCGGGCGCGCCTTCGAGCTCGAGATGCCGGTCCCGCGCGGGCCGGTCGTTGACACGGTCGGCGCCGGAGACGCCTTCGGTGGGGCGTTCCTCGCCCGCTGGATCGAGCGTGGCCGAGGGACCGCGGCGCTCGCCGATCCGGACGCGGTCCGGGACGCCGTCGCCGTCGCGATCGAGGTCGCGGCGCTCGCGTGCGCGCGGCCGGGTGCCGATCCGCCGCAGCGCGCGGAGGTGGCCCGGCTGGCGGGCTGAGGACCGTCGCGGCTACCCTGACCGGCATGATCCGTGCCGCTCGCCCGCTCCTGCCCCTGCTGATGGCCGTGCTGGCCCTGTCGCTGACCGCCCCGACCGCGGCCGCCGCGGGCGCGCGCTTCCCGACGCAATCGGTCGGCAACCGGGGCACGGACGTCCGGGCGATCCAGTACCTGCTGACGGCCCGTGGATACCCCGTCACGGTCGACGGCGTCTTCGGCGACACCACCAGGGCTGCGGTCGTCGCATGGAAGACGGCGGCCGGACTGACGTTGAACGGCGTCGTCGACGATGCCGCCTGGGCGAGGCTGATCGTCCGCGTCAAGCTCGGCGACGAGGGCCCTGCCGTCCGGGCCGTCCAGCGCGAGCTCCGCTCCAAGCGCCATCTCGACGTCGCGATCAATGGGGTCTACGGCGCCACCACGCGAGCCGCCGTCCGAGCGTTCCAGCGGCACGCCGGCATCACCGTGACCGGCACGATGAACGGCTCGACCTGGCGGCGGCTGGTCGCGCACTTCGAGCTGCCGAGCTTCAACACGACGTCACTGTGTGACTACAGCGTCGGGAACGGCCGGGCGAACTGGGGCACGGCGGCCGCCATCAACCAGCTCGAGGCGGCCGCGCGGATCGTCGCGGCGGCCGGCCACGGGCGGGTGGCGGTCGGCGACATCGGGCTGCAGCACGGCGGCGACATCGCCGGCCACGACACGCACGAACGAGGGCTCGACGTGGACCTGCGGCTGATGCGCAAACGCGAGGATCAGTGCCGATGGGGAGGAAACTATCGTGCGTCGACCTACGATCGGGCCGCGACCCGGGCGCTCGTGAAGGCCATCCGGGCGACCGCACCGGGCCACGTGAAGCTCATCTACTTCAACGACCCGGTCCTCATCAAGGAGGGTCTCACGCGCCGCTTCGTCGGGCACGACGACCACGTGCACGTCCGCTATTGCGAGAAGACCCACACGGTCGACCGGTACGACTGCTGATCAGCGGCCCGCGAGCGCCAACGCCTCGACGACCTGGCTCGTGAAGAGACCCGGCTCCCGGCCGCCAAGCAGCACGTAGGCGGTCCCCCCGACGACGGCCGCTCCGATGCCGTGCCGGGCGGCCCTGAGGTCCGGCAGCAGTCGGACGATCCCATCGGCGTCGATGCACTCGACCTCGGCGTTCGTGCCGCCCGGCGACTCGCCGCCCGCCAGGCATGCGCCAAGGCTCGGCCACCAGAACGCGGCGACGCCGCCGCGCGGGGTCGGCAGGTCGCCGATGGACCGGACGGCATCGCCCTCGACCAGGTCGACCGTGGGGAGGTTTCGATCGAGGCCGCCGACGCGACCGCCGAGCACGAACGTCCGCCCGGCACCGTCCGTCGCAGCGGCGAGGTGTTCGCGCGGACGCGACAGCCGGCCCAGGACGCGCCAGCCGTCGGGTTCGAGCGCGAAGACCTCGACGGCCACGCTGTCGGGTTCGACGCCGCCCGCGTACACGATGCGCGTCCCGTCGTAGGCGGCGGCTCCGGCGCCCCGCGGGCCGGGCAGTGGACGATCGTCGACCCAGGTGTCAGCGCCGGGATCGAGCCGCCGAACGGCGGCGGTCGGATGGGCGAGATCGTTGCCCACGTAGCCGCCGACCAGGAACAGGCTCCGACCATCGGTCACGAGCGCCGAGTGGTGGATCGGCTCGGGCAGGGTGGGGCCGCGGCTCCACGCGTCGGCCGCCGGATCGTAGATCTCCACGCCGTCGGACGCGGCGCCATCGGTCTGCAGCCCGCCCGCCACCCAGATCCGGCCGTCCAGGACCGCGACCCCGACCTCGAGCAGCGCCACCTCGGCGGGTCCGCGTTCCACCCAGGCGTCCGCGATGGCACCCGGCGACGCCGTGGCAACGGGTGGGGTCGCGGACGAGTCGCCTGGAGCCGCTGACGTCGACGGCGCCGGCGACGGGGCGGTCGCGATGGCGCTCGCGCTCGGGCCGGATCCGCCGCAGGCCGCGACCAGGACCAGCGTGACGGCCAGCGCCCAGGCCGACCGACCGTCGGGCCGGGTCGCGCGATGCATCGGGCTCAGTCGTCCCGACGCGGCGGCTCGGACGAGATCCCGAAGCCGCCGAAGAGGGCGAACCCGTCGACGACGAGCCGGGGCGCATCGGCCGGTCGTTCGTGCGCGCCGCGACCGTCGCCGACGCCGCCCATGATCCCGATGACCCGCAGATCGACGTCCCAGCCCTCCGGGACGACGAGCAGGCCGCCACCGAAGATCGCGCGGACCGTGAGGTGTGCGCCCGCGGGATCGAGCGTCGCGCCCCGCAGGTCGAGCGACCCGCCGCCGAACCAACACAGCAGCGAGCCGCCGCGGAACGCGGTCGCCTCGCTTTCGAATGCCACGGGCTCAAAGATCGCCGCGAGCGCGATCTCATTCGAGTCCTCGTCGCCCTCGGACACCATCGAGCGCTTCGCGACCATGGCGGCCACCGCCGCGATGCCCATGATCGCGACGATCCCGAACAGGACCCTTCCGATGATGCGGCCGATCATGAGACCTCCTTCCGGCCGGCCGGCGCGGGGTCGCGCGCGGGGCCGAGCGTGTTGCGGCGCTATGATGCCTCTCGATGGCGACAGACACGCGACTCCCCATCGCGACCGGTTCGTCTAGCGCGCCTTCCAGTTGGGGCCTCGGCGATGGCCAGGCGATCCCATGGGAGTACGCGCCGGCGCCCGAGGCGCGCGACATCGTCACGCTCAAGGAGCGCTACGGCCTGTTCATCGGCGGCCGCGAGGTGCCCTCGAGCGACGGCAAGACGTTCGTGACCATCGATCCGGCCACGGAGCAGCCGCTTGCCCAGGTGTCCCGCGCGACCCCGGTCGACATCGACAAGGCCGTCCGCGCCGCGCGGCGCGCCCAGCGCCTGAGCTGGGGCTCGCTGCCCGGCCGGGAGCGCGCGAAGTACCTGTTCCGGATCTCGCGGATCCTCCAGGAGCGCAGCCGCGAGTTTGCGGTCCTCGAATCGATGGACTCCGGGAAGCCGATCAAGGAGAGCCGCGACGTGGACGTGCCGCTCGCGGCCGCCCACTTCTGGTACTACGCCGGCTGGGCCGACAAGCTCGACTACGCGTTCCCCGGTCGCGTCGCGCGGCCGCTCGGCGTCGCGGGCCAGATCATCCCGTGGAACTTCCCGCTCCTCATGCTCGCCTGGAAGATCGCCCCGGCGCTGGCGGCCGGAAACGCGGTCGTGCTGAAGCCCGCGTCGACGACCCCGCTCTCGGCGCTGCTCTTCGCCGAGGTCTGCCAGCAGGCCGATCTGCCGCCCGGTGTCGTGAACATCGTCCCGGGACCCGGCGAGGTGGGCATGTCCCTCGTCACGCATCCGGGGATCGACAAGGTCGCGTTCACCGGGTCCACGGACATCGGCCGCAAGATCGCGCGCGGCGTGGCCGGCACCGACAAGGCGCTCACGCTGGAGCTCGGCGGCAAGGCCGCGAACATCGTGTTCGACGACGCCCCGCTCGACCAAGCCATCGAGGGCATCGTCAACGGCATCTACTTCAACCAGGGCGAGGTCTGCTGCGCGGGCTCACGCCTGCTCGTCCAGGAGTCGATCGCGGAGACCGTGATCGACAAGCTCAAGGACCGCCTGTCGACGATCCGGGTCGGCGACCCGCTCGACAAGAACACCGATGTCGGGGCGATCAACTCGAAGGACCAGCTCGAGCGGATCACGGAGCTCGTCGCCTCGGGCGTCGCGGAGGGGGCCGAGCTCTACCAGCCGGCCTGCGACCTGCCCGACCGTGGCTACTTCTTCCGCCCGACGCTGTTCACGAACGTCGCCCAGAGCCATCGGATCGCGCGCGAGGAGATCTTCGGGCCGGTGCTCTCGGTGCTCACGTTCCGCACCCCCGATGAGGCCATCGAGAAGGCCAACAACACGCCGTACGGCCTCTCGGCCGGGGTCTGGACCGACAAGGGCAGCCGGATCCTCAAGATGGTCTCGGAGCTGCGCGCCGGCGTGGTGTGGGCGAACACGTTCAACCGGTTCGACCCGACCTCGCCGTTCGGCGGGTACAAGGAATCCGGGTTCGGTCGCGAGGGCGGCATGCACGGCCTGCACGCCTACGTCCGGCTCGAGGACCGCTGACGATGGCGACCCGGGCCGCCCGACCGACGCGATCCCGCGCGCTCGCCCCGACGCCCGCCGCTCTTCCGCGCATCGAGGTGCGCAAGACCTACAAGCTCTACATCGGGGGTGCGTTCCCACGCTCGGAGAGCGGCCGCGCGTATGTCGTCAAGGCCGCGGACGGCACGCCGCTCGCCAATGCGTGCCGGGCATCCCGCAAGGACCTCCGCGACGCCGTCCGCGGCGCCCGCAAGGCGTTTCCCGGCTGGGCCGCGAAGACGGCGATGAACCGCGGCCAGGTGCTGTACCGGGTCGCCGAGCTGATGGAGGGCCGCCACGACCAGTTCGTCGCCGAGGTCGCGGCCGCGGAGGGGATCCGCGACGCCCGTGCCCGCGAAGCCGTCGATCGGGCCATCGACCGCTGGGTCTGGTACGCCGGCTGGGCCGACAAGATCGCGCAGGTCCTTGGCTCGTCCAATCCGGTCGCCGCCCCGTACTTCGACTTCACGATCCCCGAGGCGACCGGCGTCGTCGGCGTCGTGGCGCCCGAGACGTCCTCCCTGCTCGGGCTCGTGAGCCGGCTCGCACCGCCGCTCGTGGCGGGCAACGCCGTCGTCCTCCTGACCTCGGAGACCCGTCCGCTTCCTGCCGTCACCTTGACCGAGGTCCTCGCGACCTCGGACGTGCCCGGTGGTGTCGTCAACGTCCTGACCGGTTTCAAGAAGGAGCTCATCCCGGTCCTCGCCGCGCACGCGGATGTCGATGCGCTGGACACGTGGGGCGTCCCCGACGCGATGCGCACCGAGATCGAGCTCCTGGCCGCCGACGACATCAAGCGCCTCTCGCGCCGGCCCACCACTGTGTCCGAGTCCCGCTTCGACTGGCTCGACGACCGAGCCGCGGAGCGCCCGGAATGGATCGCCGCCTTCCTCGAGATGAAGACGGTCTGGCACCCGATCGGGGTGTAGGGATGGCCGTCCGCCCCGACCCGGAGGTCGGTTACCGGCGCCCAGGGGACCATCGGCGGGTCGATGGCCTGGTCGAACGCCGGGTCTTCGTCCAGGCGTCCCCACGGACGGTCTGGGCCACGCTGCACGACCCCGTCGCCGGCGCCGCGCTCTTCCCCGAGTTGCGTTTCGGCCCAGCGGCGCCCTCGTGGCCGGCCGCCGCCACGACGCGCCCGGCGCAGACCCGGCTCGGCCTCCTGCGCGAGGAGGCCCGCGCGGAGAGCCTCGAAGCGCGACCCGATTCCCGGTTCCGGCTGCGCATCACGGGATCTGGCTTTGACAGCGAGTGGAGCTGGCACCTTGAGGCGGCCGCGGGCGGGACCCGGGTGGTCCACGCCGCGACCTTCGAGCCTCACGATCGCTGGACCGGGATCCTCGTTCGGCTTGGCCGAGCGTCGCTCGGCAGCCGGGTCGAGGCGCACCTCCGGGCGCTCAAGGAGCGCGCCGAGGCGACGGAGCGGTCCGCCAGTCCGGCCGCGTGAGTGACGGACCGGAGCCATCGGATGCGAGCGGCACCCCGTTCGCCGGTCTTCGTCGCAATGCCAGGGCACTCGCTGGCGGGGCGCTCCTGCTGGCCGCCATCGTCTGGGTCGTCCCCGACCTGACGCCGGCCCCGACGGGCCCACCGCCGGTCGAGCTGTTCCACGGCCGGATCGAGGCCTTCTTGCCCCCGGGCGACGATGTCACGCAGCCCGACGTCCGGATCCTCGTCCTCGACGGGCCCGATGCGGGCACCTCGATCGACGGTTACATCCAGGGTCCATCCGGACAGGAGGACCTGCCGCGGTACGACATCGGCGATGACGTCGTCGTCAGTGCCTCGCTCGAGCCCGACTCGACGTTCACGGCGGTCTCCGACCTCTACCGGGCCCCCGTGCTGGCGCTCCTGGTCGGCCTGTTCGCCGTCGCGGTGACGGTCGTTGGCGGGTGGCGGGGCGTTCGGTCGCTCCTCGCGCTCGCGCTGACGCTGTTCGTCATCGTGCGGATCGTCGTGCCGCTCATCCTGTCGGGCTGGGATCCCGTCGGCGTCGCCATCGTTGCCGCGACCGGCGTGACCGTCGCTACGTTCCTCCTGACCGAGGGCGCCAGGCCGCAGACCGTGGCCGCCGCGCTCGGGACGTTCATCGCCCTGGCCCTCACCGCGGTCCTGGCCGTCGGGTTCGACACCCTCGCGCGGTTCACGACGCTGCGCGGCTCGGAGGATGCGTCATTCCTGGGGGCGATCGGGATCGTCGACATCGACATCGGCGGCCTCATCCTCGCGGCAATCATCTTCGGCGCCCTCGGCATCCTCGACGACGTGACCGTCACGCAGGCCGCGACCGTGGCCGAACTCCACGATCTCGACCCACGGGCGAGCCGTCTCGAGCTCGCGCGCCGGGCGATGAACGTCGGCCGCTCGCACATCGCGGCGACCATCAACACGCTGGTCCTCGCGTATGTCGGGGCCTCGTTGCCGCTCATCGTGCTGTTCGCCGCCGGTCGGCAGGACCCGCTGCTCACCGCGTCCGCCGAGAGCGTGTCGGTCGAGGTCGTCCGGGCGCTGGTCGGCAGCATCGGGATCGTCGCGGCCGTGCCGGTCACGACGGCCATCGCCGTCATGCTCGTCGGTCGCCGGTTGCCGTTCATCGGGGAGCGGTCGACGGGCGGCACCCGCGGGGCTCCGGGCTGGGATTGACCCCCGTCGCCCGATGGACCTGCGAGGACGGAGCCCCGCCGGGTAACGTCCGGGGGTGAGCCTCTTCGTCGTCGGCCTCGTCGCGATCTCGGCCGTCCTGCACGTCGCCTGGAACGTCCGCCTCAAGACCGCCGTCGACCCGCTGCGGACCGCGACGGTCGGGATGCTCGCCGCGTCGTTCGGGATCGTGCCCGCCGGCATCGTCGCATGGGGCCTGGCGGGCCGGCCGCCCATCCCGACGGAGGGGATCGCGCTCGGCGTCTTGTCGGGCATCATCGAGGCCGGCTACTTCGTGCTCCTCTCGGCGGCCTACCGTCGCGGCGACCTCTCGGTCATCTACCCGATCGCGCGCGGGACGGCTCCGCTGCTCGCGGTGGCGATCGGCGTGGGGCTGCTCGGGGAACGCCTCGGACTGGCCGGGTCGCTCGGCGTGGCGGCCCTGCTGGCCGGCTTCCTCTGGCTCCAGCGCCCGTGGCGCGTGCTCGCGGCCGCGCGCGCCGCGCCGGCTGGTCAGCGGCGTGGCGCGATCGACACCGCCATCCTGTTCGCCCTCGCGACCGGCGTCACGATCGCCGCGTACAGCGCCATCGACCGCGTCGGGACGCGGCTCATCGACCCGATCCCGTACGCCGCGATCCTGACCGTCGTCTCGGCGGTCGTCCTGGTCCTGTGGGTGACGGTCGTCGCCGGCGGCGGTCTCTTCTCCGGCGGCCGCGACGAGGTCCGTCGGGCCGCCATCGGCGGCTGGCTGACGCTCGGCGCCTACGTCCTCATCCTGACCGCGTTGAGCGTCGCGCCCCTGTCAGGAGTTGCCCCGCTGCGCGAGTCGGCGACCGTGTTCGCGGCGGCCTGGGGGTCGGTTCGCATGGGCGAGGCGGCGGATCGCGGCGAGGTCGTTCGGCGGATCGGCGCGTCAGTGCTCATCGTCGGCGGCGCGCTCCTCCTGGCCATGGGCAGCTAGCCGGAGCAGGAGGGGATCCGGTCAGGTTGCCTCGACCGGCGGGACGCGACCGAACAGGCGCCGGCGCCCGAATCGGCTGTTGACGAGGCCGATGCCACCGATGACGAGCGCGGTCCCGATGATGATCCGCCCGTCGACCGGTTCGGCGAGCACGAGGTATCCGAGGACGATCCCGACCACCGGCAGGAGATACGCCACCAGCGTCGTGCGCGTGGCGCCCCAGCGAGCGAACAGCCGGAAGACCGCGAGGTACGCGACGCCCGAGCCGAGGAGGCCCAGCCAGACGATCGAGAAGACCGCCTCGGCGTCCGGCGTGGCCGTCCAGGGTTGCTCCAACAGGAGCGCGATCGTCCCGGTGAGGATCGCGGCGAACGTCACTTGGAACACGGCCGGGATCAACGGCGGCAGGCCGCGCACGTTCCGTCGCGAGTAGACCGCCCCGCAGGCATAGCTGACGGAGGCACCGATCAGGGCGAGCTCGCCGCTGAGCGAGGATCCCTCGCCCGTGAGCCCGCGACTCGTGACGATGACCACGCCGACGAACCCGACCATCAGCCCGATCAGGCCGTTGACCCGGAGCGGCTCATCGTGGAGGAACAGGGCCGACAGGACGATGGCGAAGAGCGGCACCGGCGCGGTCAGGATCGCCGCCAGCGACGACTCGACCGACTGCTCCGCCCAGGTGATCAACAGGAACGGGATCGTGATGTTGATGATCGCCATCACCAGCAGGTGGCCGTAGATCCGGCGCTCGCGGGGGAGTGCCTGCCCGGCGATCCTGACGCAGACCCAGAGGAGTGCCGCGCCGACCACCAGGCGGAGTGCGACGAGCGTGAAGGTCCCGAAGTCGTCGACGGCGAGCTTGATGAACAGGTAGCTCGAGCCCCAGATGAACCCGAGCCCAAGGAAGATCAGCCAATCGACCCGGCTCGATCCCTCGCTCATCGGGGGATGATACCGGTTTGTTGGCCTATGGCGTTAGGCCAAAGCGATGCTCCAACAGGGTGCACGACGTCCTCCGGGATGCGGTCTGATCCGACCGTCGTCAGCCAGAACCCGCGCGTGCGACGATCCGTTGCCAGGCGCTCCCAGGGCGTCGCCAGAGGGCCCGAAGTGCGACAATCACGCTCGTGACCCACCCGTGGACGGCCCCGGAGACGACGGGCGTCGGCCGGCTCCCCATGCACAGTGTCCCGCATGCCGACCGCCTCGATCTCGACGGCACCTGGCGGTTCCAGCTCCTGTCGAAACCGGACGACGACCCCGGCCGCCGGTGGCGTGACATCGAGGTCCCGGGCTGCTGGACGATGCAGGAAACGACGGACAAGCCGCACTACACCAACGTCCAGATGCCGTTCTCGGGCCGGCCGCCCGAGATCCCCGCGGCGAACCCCACGGGCCTGTACGAGCGGACGTTCAAGGTCCCGAAGGGCTGGGCCGGCCGCCGGGTCGTGCTCCACGTCGGGGCGGCCGAGAGCGTGCTGATCGTGACGCTCAACGGCGCCGAGGTGGGCGTCGGCAAGGACGCCCACCTGGCCTCCGAGTTCGACGTCACCGACCGCCTGAAGGACGGCGCCAACGCGCTCACGATGCGCGTCGTCAAGTGGTCGGACGCGACCTATGTCGAGGATCAGGACCAATGGTGGCATGGCGGGATCACCCGCCCGGTCTTCCTGTACGCCACGGAGCCCATCCACCTCGCCGACATCACGGCGATCGGCGGCCTGGCCGATGACCTGACGACCGGCACGCTCGAGCTGACGGTCGAGGTCGGCTTCGCCGGCGTCCCGTGGGAGCCGGGATGGACCGTCGAGGCGGCGCTCGACGGGGCGCCCGATCTGCCGGCGCAGGAGGCCCCGCGCCAGGACGGTCCGTACTGGCCGCTCGATCCCGCCGAGAAGGCGATGGTTCGGCGCCACACGGTCGGCGGCCCGGCCCGCACGGGCGAGGATGCCGTGGCGTGGGACGCACTCGATCGCCTCCTCGAACCGCCAAAGGAAGGCACGGTGAGCTGGCACGCCGAGGTCGCCAACGTCACGCCGTGGTCGGCCGAGGTCCCGTCCCTCTCGACGCTCGTCGTCACGCTCCGCTCGCCGGCAGGGACGGCGGTCGAGCGTGCCGAGCTCCTGGTCGGCTTCCGGCGCGTCGAGATCCGCGACCTCGACCTGCTGATCAACGGGCGCCGGACGTACATCCGCGGCGTCAACCGCCACGACTTCGACCAATTCACGGGCCGGGTCATCTCGGTCGACTCGATGCGCGCCGACCTGGTCCAGATGAAGCAGTTCGGGTTCAATGCCGTCCGGACGTCGCACTACCCCAACGATCCCGCGTTCACCGACCTGACCGACGAGCTCGGGCTCTTCGTGATCTCCGAGGCCGACATCGAGTCGCACGCGTTCCAGAGCACGCTGTGCCACGACCCGCGCTATCGCGCGGCATGGGTCGAGCGTGTCGGGCGGATGGCCCAGCGCGACAAGAACCACCCGTCGATCATCGCCTGGTCGCTCGGCAACGAGTCCGGGTACGGGGCCAATCACGACGCCGCGGCCGCCTGGCTGCGCCGGTACGACCCGTCACGCCCCCTCCATTACGAGGGCGCGATCCGCTTCGACTGGGAGAGCGACCAGGGCGTGAGCGACCTGACCTGCCCGATGTACCCCGAGATCGAGGCCATCGTCGACCACGCCCGGAGCGGTGCGCAGCGCCATCCGCTCATCCTGTGCGAGTACTCGCACGCGATGGGCAACAGCAACGGCACCCTCGCCGAGTACTGGGACGCCATCGAGTCGACGCCGGGGCTCCAGGGCGGCTTCATCTGGGAGTGGTGGGACCACGGCCTCGTCCAGACCCTTCCCGATGGCACGACCCGCTGGGCCTACGGCGGCGACTTCGGCGAGGCGCCCCACGACGGCAACTTCGTCGCCGACGGCCTCGTGTGGCCGGACCGTCGCCCGAAGCCTGCGCTCTGGGAGCACCGCGCGCTCGCATCGCCCGCGGCCATCGCCGGCGATGAGCGCGACGTCCTCCACGGCCGGATCGAGGTGCACAACCGCGGTGACGTCCGCGATCTCGGCTGGCTCCGCGCGCACTACGAGCTCGCGGTCGACGGCGAGTCGATCGCGGAGGGCGACTTCGAGCTGCCGCCGGTCTGGCCGGGCGAGCACGCCCCGATCGCCCTTCCGGACTGGCCGGGCGGCGAGCTGCCGCCCGGTCGCGAGGCCTGGCTGACCGTCCGGTTCAGGACCGCCGCGGCAAGCGCCTGGGCTCCCGAGGACTTCGAGGTCTGTGCGGCGCAGCTGTCGGTGCCGATCGACCCCACGACGACGCAGGTGCCCGAGTCCGGGCGAACCGACGAGATCGCCCCGATCGCGTTCGACGGCGCCGGCCGCCCGAGCCACGCGCTCCTCGGATCGGCGCCGGTCCTGGCCCTGTGGCGCGCCCCCACCGACAACGACCGGATCGGCGGGATGGCCGGACGCTGGGCCGAGTGGGGTCTCGACCGATTGGAGCGTCACCCACTCGACATCCGGCGTGAGGGCGACGTGACGATCGTCCGGACCGAAGTCCGAACGGGTGCGGGCATCGCCATGCCGCACGAGCAGCGGTTCACGGACCTCGCCGACGGCGGCATCGCGGTCGAAGAGACGGTCGTCATCCCGGACGCCCTGACCGACCTGGCACGCGTTGGGACCGTGTTCGAGGCCGCCCCTGGCGTCGAGGCCCTCGAGTGGTACGGCTCGGGTCCCCACGAGACGTACCCCGACCGCAAGCGAGGCGGGCTCATGGGCCGGTGGCGCTCGACCGTGACGGAGCAGTACGTGCCCTACATCCGCCCGCAGGAGAACGGCGGCCACGCCGATGTCCGCTGGCTCACCCTTGCCGACGAGCGAGGACGCGGCCTGCGCCTCGAGCTCGACGATCCGAGCCAGGTCTCGGTGACCCACCTGCGCGCCGCGGATCTCGCCGCCGCCACGCACGACGTCGAGGTGACGCCGGTGCCCGAGACCGTGGTCCACATCGACGTCGCCCACCGTGGCCTGGGCACGGCGAGCTGCGGGCCCGACACGCTGGCGCAGTACCTCGTCGGCCCGGGCACCTATCACTGGTCGTGGTCGATCCACCCGCTCCGGCCGTCCTAGGGACGCGATGACGGTCGAGTGGCTCGCCGGCGATCGGCAGTTCCACCTGCGGAACGAGCGGATCAGCCTGGTCCTGCGCGTCTACGACGACGGCACGCTCGGCCACCTGCACCTCGGGGCACCGCTCCCGCTGGAGCGGTCGTACCGGCAGCTCGGCCCGGATCCGTTCGCGGGCTTCTCGAACCGCGTGGGGCAGCCGGTGCCGCTCGCGTATCCGACCAGCGGCACCGGCGACTTCCGCGTCCCCGCCCTGGTGGTCGCCACGGCCGACGGCGCGACGTCGCTCGCCCTGCGCTACCGGGAGCACCGGATCGTCGCCGGCAAGCCGTCCATCGAGCCGCTCCCCGCCACGTACGTCGAGAACGACGCCGAAGCCGACACGCTCGAGATCACGCTCGCCGACGAGCCAGCGGCCGTCGAGGTCGTCCTGCGCTTCACGCTCTTCCGCGACCGGGCCGTCATCGCCCGGAGCGCCACGATCCGGAACGTCGGGAACGCACCGGCCGACGTGCGCTGCGCGATGAGCCTCGCGCTGGACCTCCCCGACGCCGACTGGATCATGGTCGGGCTCGCCGGCGCGTGGGCCCGCGAGCGGCATGTGATCGAACGGCCGCTCGTGCCGGGCCGCCAGTCGGCATCGAGCGCGCGAGGCGCCTCGAGCCACCATCACAACCCGTTCATCGCCCTGCGACGGCCGACCACCGACGAGGCACACGGGGAGGCGTACGGGTTCAGCCTCGTGTACTCGGGCAACTTCCTCGCGGAGGCCGAGGTCGATCCCTATGACACCACGCGGGTCCGCCTCGGGATCGAGCCCGAGACGTTCGGCTGGCGCCTCGAGCCGGACGCGGCGTTCACGACGCCCGAGGCGATCGTCGCCTGGTCCGGTGCCGGCCTCGGGTCGTTGTCGGACACGTTCCACGGCCTGTTCCGGGACCGGCTTGCCCGCGGGACGTGGCGCGACCGACCGCGCCCCGTGCTCATCAACAACTGGGAGGCGACCTACTTCGACTTCGACGCCGACAAGCTGGTCGGCATCGCCGCCTCGGCGCGCGAGCTCGGCGTCGAGCTGTTCGTGCTCGACGACGGCTGGTTCGGGAAGCGCGACGACGACACGACGTCACTCGGCGACTGGGTCGTCGACCGGCGCAAGCTGCCCGACGGCCTCGATGGCGTGGCGGAGCGGATCACCGCGCTCGGCATGGGCTTCGGCGTATGGATCGAGCCCGAGATGGTCAGCGCCGACAGCGACCTCTTCCGTTCGCACTCGGACTGGGCCATCGGCGTCCCCGGCCGACCGCGGACCGAGAGCCGCCAGCAGCTCGTGCTCGACATGGCACGCCCCGAGGTGGTCGATCACCTGACCGGGGTGCTCACCGATGTCCTCGCGAGCGCGCCGATCACCTACGTGAAGTGGGACATGAACCGCAACATCACCGAGCCGTGGTCGGCGTCGCTGCCGGCCGATCGGCAGGGCGAGTTCTTCCATCGCTACATCCTCGGCGTCTACGAGCTGTACCGGCGCCTGACGACGCGCTTCCCGGACATCCTGTTCGAGTCGTGCGCGGGCGGGGGCGGCCGGTTCGACCCGGGGATGCTCGCCTTCGCGCCGCAGGCGTGGACGAGCGACGGCACGGACGCGGTCGAGCGTCTGCGGATCCAGTGGGGCACCTCGATGGCGTACCCGCTGAGCTCGATGGCGGCCCACGTCTCGGCGGTCCCCAACCACCAGGTCGGCCGCGTCACGCCGCTCGCCACTCGGGCGGCCGTCGCCTTCTTCGGCGCGTTCGGCTACGAGCTCGACCCGACGGCGATGACGCCCGACGAGCGCGCCGAGATCGCCGACCAGATCGCGTTCTACATCCGCCACCGCGACGTCTTCCAGTACGGGCGCTTCGCCCGGCTGGAGAGCCCGTTCGAGGGCGACCACGACGAGGTGGCGTGGATGGCCGTGGCACCCGATGAGCGCCGGGCGATCGTGGCCTACTACCGGATCCTCGGCCAGCCCGATCCTGGCCCGGTCCGCCTGCGCCTACGTGGCCTCGACCCGGCGGCAACGTACGCGGTCACGGCGTGGCCAGCCGCCGGCGGTCTCGTCCGCGAGCCGGCCGGGGACCACACCGGCGCCGAGTTGATGGCCGCCGGGATGGCCCTCGACCTGGGCCGCAACGAGACGATGTCCCGAGGCGACTTCTGGGCGCGGCTGTACGTGCTCGAGGCGGCCGAATAGGAACTAGCCCTTCGTCGAACCAAGCGAGAGTCCGCGAACGAACTGCTTCTGCAAGGCGATGAACACGATGATCGTGGGGATCGCCACCAGCAGTGCACCCGCGGCGAGCAGGTTGTTGTTCGAGAAGAACAACCCCTGGAGGTTGTTGAGCGCCGAGGTGATCGGCCGCCGGTCCCCGCTCTTCATCAACATCAGCGCCCAGAAGAAGTCGTTGTAGACGAACGTGAACTCCAGGGTCGCCAGGGCTGCCAGGGCCGGCCGGCACAACGGCAGGATGATGCGCCGGTAGATCGTCCACACGCTGGCCCCGTCGACCAGGGCCGCCTCAGTCATCTCGTTCGAGATCGTGCGCATGTAGTTGCCCAGCACGAAGACGCAGAACCCGGTCTGGAAGACAACGTGGATCAAGATCACGCCGATGTACTGGTCGTACAGCAGCTCGTTGTCGCTCAGGGGGGCAGGGATGCCCCGCAGGAGCAGATAGAGGCGGAACAGCGGGACGATGATGACCTGTGGCGGCAGCAGGTTTCCTGCCGTGAAGAGCATGAGCATCACGAGGCTGAACGGCACGCGGAAGCGCGTGAGGCCGAACGCCACCATCGAGGACACGAGCAGCACCAGGATCACCGAGGGGATGGCCACGAGCAGGGTGTTCAGGTAGAAGTGCGGCAGCTCGGCCTGGTTCCACGCGTCGATGTAGTTGTCGACACTGAGGACGGTCGGCAAGGAGACATAGCCGTTGAGCTGCGTGTCGCCGTAAGGCCGGAAGGACGTGTAGACGGCCCAGGCCAGGGGGAAGAGCCACAGGAGGCACATCGCGATGAGGAAGACGTGGACGCCGAGCCGGCTCCAATGGATCTGGCGGCGTGGACGGATCTCCCCCGGGCCGGGGGCTCGCATGCCGGCGGCGCTCACGACCGATCCTCCCGCATCGTCCGGGAGAGGAAGATCACGATCGGGACCAGGGACACGACCAGCAGCACAACCGCGATCGCCGACCCGAACCCCACGCGGTTCGACTCGCTGATGCTGTTGTTCGTGATCAGCGTCGAGAGCAGCTCGAGGCCGTTCTTGCCGCGGTTGATGATGTAGGCGATGTCGAATGCGCGGAGAGACTCGATGACGGTCACGACCACGATGACGACGTTGATCGGCGCCATGACCGGGAAGACCACGCGCAGGAACGTCTGGCGCTCGTTCGCGCCGTCCACCTTCGCCGCCTCGCGAAGCGTGGGATCGACGCTCTTCAGGCCGGCGAGATACAGGACCATGATGTAGCCAACGTGGCGCCAGCTGGCCGCGACCAGCACGGCAAAGATGTTCAGGCTGGGGTCACCCAGCCAGGAGATCAGCGGGCCGTCGCCGGCCTCGCCGGTCCGCCCCAGGACGTTGTTGATGAAGCCCTGCTCCGGTGCGTACTGGAGCTGCCAGATGAAGCCGATGATCGCGAGCGACAGGACGACCGGCAGGTACAGGATGCTCTGGTAGACCCGGGTGCCGCGCATCTCGCGGTCGAGCAGGACGGCGAACAGGATGCCGATCGGCGTCGCGACGAACATCAGCACCGCGAGCCAGAGGATGTTGTGTTGGAGCGCCGGCCAGAAGAACGGGTAGGCGTTGAAGAGGTTCTCGTAGTTCTTCAGGCCGATGACGTTGTCCGCGGTGATCGGCGGGATCCCGTTCCAGTTCGTGAACGAAAGCAGCACCGACGCGACCGTGGTCCCCCAGATCAGGACGAGGTCGAGGAACAGCGGGACGCCGATCATCAACGCCAGGACGACTTTGTCGCGGCGCGTGAGGAGGCTGAACCTGCGGCGCCGGCGAGGCGCCGCTACGACACCCGCCCCACTGGATGTGAGATCCAACAGGGCGGGCGCCGGCGCTTCGCCTGGACGATCTGCCACGGCAGGCAGTGTAGGCCAGCAAACGCGCCGGCCGCAGCAACTTCGCTAGATCAGAGGGTGTCCCAGAAGCTCTGGATCTTGCCCAGGAACGCGTCCAGATCCTGGTCCGGGTTCTTGAGGAAGTCGAGGAGGAACGCCTGCATGCCGTTCGCTCCTGCGAAGTTCGGGTTGGTGTCGCGGTCGAGGAACTGGGTGATCCGCTGGGCGCCGCCGATGAGCTCGGCGGCCTTCTTCTGCAGCGGCGTGTACCCGGACGTGTCCGCGTCCTTCGCGGCCGCGATGTTGCCGGGGTCCTGTGTCACCCATGCGACCTGCGTCGCCGGCTGCGCGAGATACTCCATGAACGCCTTCGCCGCGTCGAGATCGTCACCGAGGCTCGGTGAGTTGGCGGCGATCATGAAACCGTCGATCGGCGCGTCGAGGGCCTTCTCGGCATCGAACTCGGTCCCGAAGTTCGGGTACGGGAAGAAGTCGAGGTCTTCGAGCTCGGCGGCCCCAGCCTCCTGGAACTGCTGGGACACGAACATCCCGAGCAGGTACATGCCGGCCTTCTTCTGGACGAGGGCCTGCGCGGCGTCCTGCCAGGTCCGTCCGGCTGCACCCTCCTGGTAGAAGGGCAGGAGCTCCTTGAAGATCTCGAAGACGGCCTTGACCTTGGGGTCGGTCCACTTCTGCTCTCCGGCCATCAGGCCGACGTGGAAGTCGTACCCGTTCTGGCGGAGGTTGAGGATGTCGAACGTGCCCATCGCCGGCCAGCCGTCCGAGTCGCCGAACGCCATCGGGATGAGGCCGTCGGTCTTCATCTTGGCGGCGAGCGCCTTGAACTCGTCGAGCGTCGCCGGTGGGGTGTAGCCCTTCTCCGCGAAGACGCTCTTCCGATAGAAGACCGCCCACGGATAGTTGTAGATCGGGATGAAGTACTGCTTGCCGTCGTCGCCCGTCGAGCCGACCTTGAAGGCATCGGTGTAGTTCGCCCCGACCTTGGCCCAGACATCACTGATGTCGGTGGCGAGTCCCTGCGCCGCGAAGAAGCGCATCCGGAAGCCCGAGAACCACGAGAACACGTCGTCAGGCGTGGCCTGGAGGTACGAGCTGATCTGGTCCTGGAAGGTCCCGTGGTCGACCGTGTTGATCTTGACGGTGATTCCGGTGTCCTTGGTGAACTGGTCGACGATGCCGGCGAGCACACCCTTCGGCACGGCGTCTGAGTAGTTCGAACCTAGCGTGACGGAGCCGCTGACGGCGGCGCTCGGCGCTGTCGTCTCGCCCGCGCTCGCGGCGGCGGTCGCGGATGCCCCCGCGCTCGGCGCCGTCGACGCGCCCGAAGGCCCGCACGCGGCGATGATGGCAGGCACGGTCGCGAGGCCGGCAACGCCGGCGACGCCCTTCAGGACCGTCCTGCGTGAGACGGAACGCGTCTCGATGGGTTCGGCCATAGCTGCTCCTCCTCGGGCCTGTCCGACAAAATCCAACAGGTTCAACCGGATTGTGTGCACCGAGGGCGGACCATGTCAAGGATTCTGCGCACGATCTGTGGCTCGATGTGGGTTTCCGTTGACTTTCGCGAGCAAGGGCGGCAATCTTTGTCGCACAAAGGAAGGTGGCGAGGATACGCATGACGGACAGCTCCGTCGGATCCAGAGGCGGCGCGGCGATGCTTGCCCGGCAGCGCCAGGCCTTCATCCTCGAGCGAGTGCGCGAGGTCGGCGCCGTTCGCGTGGCCGACCTCGTTCGAGAACTCGGTGTGTCGGACATGACAGTCCGCCGCGACCTCGAGATCCTCGACGATCGCGGGCTGCTCGAGAAGGTCCACGGCGGAGCGACCTCGATCGTCGGGCCACGCCCTCTTCGAGCCGGGGTTCGCCGCCAAGTCCGCGCTCCAGCAGGCCGAGAAGGACGCGATCGCCGATGCGGCCGCCGCCCTCGTCGAACCCGGGATGGCGATCGGCGTGTCGGCCGGGACGACGACGTACGCCCTCGCGCAGCGACTCGCTGACATCCCCGGGCTGACGGTCGTCACCAACTCGATCCGGGTGGCCGACGTGCTCCATCAGGTCGGTCGCACGGACCAGACGATCATCCTGACCGGCGGCGTGCGGACCCCGTCCGAGGCGCTGGTGGGCCCGTTCGCGGTCGCGGCCCTGCGCACGGTCCACATGGACCTCGTGTTCGTCGGGGTCCACGGCATGGACCCGCATTCGGGGTTCACGTGCCCGAACCTCCTCGAGGCGGACACGGACCGGGCGCTCATCGAGGCCGGGCGCCGCCTCGTGGTCGTCGCCGACCACTCGAAGTGGGGCGTCATCGGCATCAGCTCGATCGCGCGCCTGGACCAGGTCGACGTGCTCATCACGGACGCCGGCCTCGACCTCGACGCTCGGCGCGCGCTGGCGGCCGAGGTCCGCCAGCTCATCGTGGTCGATCCGATGGCCGCGCTCGACCAGCACGTCGATCGTGCCGGCTGACCGGACCTCGATGGCACCCGACGACGGGCGCGACGGATCGGACGGCACCGGGCGGCGCGACGGATTGACCGACGGCGTCCTGCCAAGCGATCTCGCGCGCGATCCGCACCGGCGCTACGACCCGCTCAACGACGAGTGGGTCCTCGTGTCGGCAGGTCGGACGCTGCGGCCGTGGCTCGGGGCCGAAGAGCCCGAGATCGTCCATGACCGACCGACATACCTTCCCGACTGCTACCTGTGCCCCGGGAACGTGCGCGCCAACGGTGGGCGCAACCCGGCCTACACCTCGACGTTCGTGTTCGACAACGACTTCGCGGCGTTGCGGAACGACACCTCGGAGATCGAGATCCAGGAGGGCCTCCTCCGGGCCGAAGGCGAACGGGGCGTGTGCCGCGTGGTCTGCTTCTCGCCCCGCCACGACCTGACGCTCGGGGCCATGCCGCCGGCCGACATCCGGCGGGTCATCGACGTGTGGGCCGACCAGACGAGCGAGCTCGGGACGGACTACCGGTGGGTCCAGGTCTTCGAGAACCGCGGCGCGGCGATGGGCGCCTCCAACCCGCATCCGCACGGCCAGATCTGGGCCGGGACGGCCCTGCCGGGCGCCGCGAGACGGGAAGGCGTCAGCCAGGCGCGGCACCACGCCTCCATGGGCCGCCGGCTGTTGCTCGACTATGTGGGCCAGGAGTCAGGTGGGCCGCGAGCCGTCGTCGAGAGCGACGAATGGCTGGTCGTCGTGCCGTTCTGGGCCTCCTGGCCGTTCGAGACGCTCGTGATCCCCAAGCGACCCGCCGCGCGCCTGCCGGACCTCGACGATGCCGCGCGGGACGGGCTGGCGGCGTCGCTGGTCGAGCTCCTGGGGCGCTACGACGGACTCTTCCGACGCCCCTTCCCGTATTCGATGGGCTGGCACCAGGCCCCGTTCGGGACCGCCGACGCCACCGACGGCTGGCAGGTCCACGGGCACTTCTACCCGCCGCTCCTGCGGGCCAACGTCCGCAAGTTCATGGTCGGGTACGAGCTGCTCGCCGAGACCCAACGCGACCTCACGCCCGAGGACGCCGCGGAACGCCTCCGGGCCGTGTCCTTCACGCGCGCGCCCGCCGAACCACCTGCGCCTGCCTCAGCCGGGGCGCCCGTGGACCCCGCACGAGTGGCCCAGGCCTAGACCCCGGCCGCCCGCTCGCTGCGACCCGCTCGCCGCAGGCTCGAACCGGGCGCCGCACCGGCCCGCTAGCATGGCGGCACACCGGACGGAGGGACCATGCGGCTCTGGGGCGGGCGCTTCAGCGAGGCGACTGACGCTCGAGTCGAGGCATTCACCGCCTCGATCGACGTCGATCGTGAGCTCGCGGCAGACGACCTCGCGGGTTCGATCGCCCACGTCCGCGGGCTCGGGCGTGCGGGGCTCCTGACCGATGCACAGGCCGACGAGCTCGTCGGCGGTCTGACGGCGCTCGCGGGCGAGGTCGAGGCCGGCAGCTTCGCGTGGGACCCGGCGCTCGAGGACGTCCACCTCAACCTCGAATCCGCGCTGGCCGAACGGGTCGGGCCGGTCGCTGGGCGACTCCACACCGGCCGATCGCGCAACGACCAGGTCGCGACCGACCTGCGGCTCTGGACCCGGCGTGCGCTCGACCGGCTGGACGCTGCCCTCGTCGGGTTCGAGCGGGCGCTCGTCTCGCTCGCCGAACGCGACGGCCAGGCCGTCCTGCCCGGAACGACGCACATCCAGCCGGCCCAGCCGGTCCTGTTCGGGCATCACCTGCTGGCCTATGTCGAGATGGCCGAGCGCGACCGCGGGCGCCTGGCCGACGCCCGGCGTCGCCTCAACGTCAGCCCGCTGGGCTCGGGCGCCCTCGCCGGTGCGGGCTACCCGCTCGATCGCGAGGCGGACGGCCGCCGAGCTCGGGCTTCGACGGGCGTCACGCAAACTCGCTCGACGCGGTGAGCGACCGCGACTTCGTCGTCGAGGTGCTCGCGGCGACCGCGCTTGGGCATGGTCCACCTCAGCCGCCTGGCGGAGGAGCTGACCTGGTGGTCCAACCCGCGCTTCGGGTTCGTCCGGGCGTCGGACGCGTTCTCGACCGGCAGCAGCATCATGCCCAACAAGAAGAACCCGGATCCGGCCGAGCTGGTCCGTGGCCGTGCGGGCCGCGTCATCGGGTCGTTGACGGGCGTGCTGGCCATGCTCAAGGGCCTGCCGCTCGCATACCAGCGCGACCTCCAGGAGGACAAGGCGCCGCTGTTCGAATCCGTCGCCGTCTACGAGGCGTCGCTCGGCGTCCTTGCGGGCATGCTCGACACGCTGACCGTGGACGCCGCTCGGATGCGCGAGGCGGCCGCGGAGGGCTACACGACCGCGACGGCGGTCGCCGACGCCCTGGTCCGTCGCGGCATCCCGTTCCGTGCCGCCCACCACGTCGTGGGCTCGCTGGTGGCCCAGGCCGAGGCGGCGGGCCTCGAGCTCGACGCCATCAAGGACGGCATGATCGGCATGGCCCTCGGCGCGAGCGGCGACGCCGAAGCAGCCGCGCTGGCCGCGGACCCGGCGATCGGGGAGGCCCTGCGCGCCGCTGCGTCGATCGACGGTGCGCTGGCCTCGTGCGACGTCATCGGCGGCACGGCGCCCGATCGGGTGCGTGGCGCCCTCGCGGACGCCCGCTCCCGTCTCGACCGCGAGGCCGCCTCGGCGTCCGGTTAGCCTCGGCCGTCGGGCGGCCTAGCTCAGGTGGCCGACGCAGGTCCCGCCGTTCGCGTCGCTGTTCGTGCCGTCCGGGCAGGTCGTGTCGCCCCAGATCACGCTCGACAGGCCGGTCGCGTGCCCAAGCCGCGCGCCGGTCAGGTCGGCCCGCGACAGGTCCACGTTGTTGAGCCTCGTGTACCGCAGGTTCGCCCCGACGAAGCGGGCGGCCGCGAAGCTCGAGCCGCGCAGGTCCGCGTTGTGCAGGTCCGCGCCGTTGAAGAAGCCACCGATCGAGTGGCCGTTGCGCCACGTCACGCGGGCGAGCAACGCGTCGCGGAAGGAGGCGAAGCCGGCCGAAACGCCATCGAGGTCCGCGCGCGAGAGGTTCGTGTCCGGGAGCGTGGCGTCCTCGAGCGAGGCGTTCGTCAGGTTCGCATCGTGCAGGTCGGCGCCATCGAGGATCGCGTCGCACAGCAGTGCGCCGGTCAGGTCGGCCCGGTAGAGCCACGCACCGAAGAGATTGGTCCGGGGCAGGTCGGGATCGCAACCCGCGTTGATCCCCACGAGACCAGCCTTTGCGAGGTTGATGCCGTGCAGGTCCTGGCCGATGAGCGTGGCGCCGGACAGGTCGCAGCGGTGGAGGTCGGCGCCGGCAGCCGGCGTCAGCCCAGAGCAGTCGCGGTACGTCGCGGCCACGGCGCCACTCGGGATCGCGAGCATGGCCAGCAGCATCGTGCCGAGCAGGATGGCGGTGGTCGCACGGCGAAAGCCGCGCGCGCGTGTACGAGGTTGGGATGACACGACGGAAGGACCTCCAAGATGGATCGACGAGTGCCAGATAGCCCAATGGTCACAGGCCCGTATAGGACCGTCAATGCCGTGGACGTTGATTCGAGGTTAACGATCGGGCCGGCCGGCGATGGCGGTGCATGCCTGCACCGCCCGGTCCGCTACCATCGCCCGAACGCAGCCGCGGAGGACCGCCATGCTGACCCTCGACACGGTTCGGAGCGCCCCGAAGGCGCTGCTCCACGATCACCTCGACGGCGGACTCCGGCCAGCGACCGTCATCGACCTGGCATCGGAGTTCGGGTACGACGGGCTGCCGACGACGGACGTCGATGACCTGACGGCATGGTTTCGCCGCGGCGCCGATCGCAAGTCGCTCGAGCTCTACCTCGAGACGTTCGCGCACACGACCGGGGTCATGCAGGACCGCGACGCGATCATCCGGGTCGCCGCCGAGTGCGCCGAGGACCTGGCCGCGGATGGCGTCGTCTACGCCGAGGTCCGCTACGCCCCGGAGCTCTCCACCGAGCGGGGCCTGACCATCGACGAGGTGGTGGCGGCGAACCTCGAGGGGTTCCGGCTCGGGTCGGTCCGGGCGGCCGAGGCCGGCCGGCCGATCGTCATGAAGATGTTGGTCACCGCGATGCGCCAGGCCGCTCGGTCGGTCGAGGTGGCCGAGTGCGCGGTCCGCTGGCGGGACGCCGGTGTGGTCGGCTTCGACATCGCCGGGCCCGAGGCCGGCTACCGCCCGACTCGCCACCTGGATGCCTTCGAGTACGTCCGCCGCGAGAACTTCCACATCACGATCCACGCCGGGGAATCGTTCGGTTTGCCGTCGATCTGGGAGGCGCTCCAGTGGTGCGGCGCCGAGCGCCTCGGGCACGGTGTCCGGATCGTCGACGACATCACCGTGCGTGATGACGGCTCCGTCGCCCTCGGCCGGCTCGCGGCCTTCGTGCGCGACCGGCGCGTGCCGCTCGAGATGTGCCCGACCTCGAACGTCCACACCGGCGCGGCGACGTCGATCGCCGAGCACCCGATCGACCTGTTGCGACGCCTCCGCTACCGGGTGACGCTCAACACCGACAACCGCCTGATGAGCGGCGTCTCGCTCTCCAGCGAGTTCGTGGCGCTCGACGAGGCGTTCGGGATCGGGCTCGGCGAGATGGAGTGGCTGACGATCAACGCCATGAAGAGCGCGTTCGCGCCGTTCGACGAGCGGCTGCGCATCATCAGCGAGGTCGTGAAGCCGGGCTACGCTCACCTGCGGGCCGGCGAGACGCGGGTCGTGGCCGGGGGCTGACGCTCGCTGCGGGGTCCGACGGGGACCAGTCGGGCAGGCCGTCGCGGCAGATCGCGCGTTCGCTCATCGCGGTCAGGCGCTCCGCCACGAGCTCGACGGACAGGCCGCTGCCGGCGTAGAGCTCGTCGAACGACTGGAAGCTCGTGATGACCGTCAGGATGTCGGTCGCCTCGGCCACCGAGATCCCCGGCCGCAGGTAGCCCTGGGCCTTGAGCCGTCTCGCCAGCGAGGTCATCCCGGGCCGTCGGCCGTCCTCGATCGCGCTGATCGCGGCGACCGCGTCCGGGTCGATCGCCGCGAGCGTGAAGAGCGCCCGAGCGAGGTTCGGCATCACCGCGTACATGCGCACCGCCGCGTGCTGGCTGGTCCTGAGCGCATCGAGCGCGTCCGGCCGCCGGAACGCCTCGATCAGGTGCTCGAAGCCGGACACGTCGCGGAGGTGGCGGGCCAGCGCGTCGAACAGTCCCGCCCGCGAGCCGTAGAGCAGATAGACGGTCGATCGCGACACGCGCGCGACGCGGGACACCTCGTCGACCTTGAGCGCGCCGACGGGACCGCGCTCGAGCGACGCCCTCGCGGCGGCAAGGACTCGTTGGCGCGTCCCCTCCGCCGACGTCGCCCTGGTCGTCTGCACATATCGACGTTTGTCCATGGTGGGCATCCTACTTCATCGGACAGAGTGTCCGACATAACGACACGACAGAGTGTCCGATGAAAAGGAGCCGACCAATGCAGACCATCGACACGCGCTCAGAGCTCGATCGCAAGCTCGACGTCCCCGTCCTCGTCGTCGGAGCCGGCCCGGCCGGCCTCGTCACGGCGATCGCGTTGGCTCGTCAGGGCGTCCGGTCGCTCGTCATCGAACGGCACCCCTCGACCTCGATCTTCCCGCGAGCCACGGGCGTCAGCACCCGCTCCATGGAGATCTTTCGTGGATGGGGGATCGACGACGACGTGCGTCGCGGCGGCTGGCAGGTGATCCCGCGCCAGGCGACGGTCCGCACGCTCGCGGATGGCGATCCGGTCGAGGGCGCCCTCGGGTTCCCGGACGAGGCCGAGTCCCGACGAGTGAGCCCGACGGCCGCCGCGGTCAGCCCGCAGGACCATCTCGAGCCAGTCCTCGTCGACCACTACCGGTCGCTCGGCCTGGGCGAGGTCCGGTTCTCGACCGAGCTCGTCTCGTTCCGTCAGGACGACGACGGCGTGACCGCCGTCGTTCGCGATCGCGAGACCGGCGAGACATGCACGATCCGGTGCCGGTACCTCGTCGGGGCGGACGGGCACCGGAGCACGGTGCGCCAGGCGCTGGGCATCCCGATGGAGGGCCCGGACGACCTCGGCCAGTACCTGAGCATCCTGTTCCGTGCAGACCTCCGGTCGGTGCTGGGAACGGCGGTCTACGGCCTGTACATGGTCACCGGCGATGCCCCGGCCGGCGTGCCGAGCGGACCGCCTACGGTCGTGGTCCCATCGGGTGCGGATGACCGATTCGTCCTCGGCATGCCGCTGCCGCCCGGGATGGACGAGGCCGACATCACGGCGGCCTTCCCGCCCGAGCGATGCATCGAGCTGATCCGCGCCGCGGCCGGCGTGGCGGACCTCCCGGTCGAGCTCCTCGCGTCGAACGCGTTCGCCTTCAGCGCCCAGGTCGCCGCGCGCGCCCGCGACGGCCGCGTGTTCCTCGTCGGTGACGCGGTCCACCGGATGACGCCTCGAGGCGGCCGGGGCATGAACACCGCGATCGCGGATGCGTTCGACCTCGGCTGGAAGCTGGCGTGGGCATGTCGTGGCCTGGCCGGCTCCGAGCTGCTCGACTCGCACGAGGCCGAGCGTGGGCCGGTGGGTCGGCGCAACGTCGCCCTGTCGATGTCGCCGGCCGGCGGCGGGTCCGAGGACGGCCTGGCAGAGGACCTTGGCTGGGTCGCGCGCTCGAGCGTCATCGTCGACGACGCGACCAGCAAGGCGACCGGTGGGGAGCGATCCGAGCCGGGATCGTTCCGGCCGGACGCCCGACCCGGGGCTCGGGCGCCGCACGCGTGGCTGTCGATCGGCAACACGCGCGTCTCGACGCTCGATCTCTTCGGCCGCGGCCTCGTCCTGCTGGCTGCCGGGAACGGTGCGCCTTGGCGTGACGCCGCGGCCGAGCTCGCGGCCTCCGACGGGCCCGAGGTGCCGCTCCACGTCCGGGTCGTCGGTCGCTGGATGCGCGACACGGACGGATCGTTCGCGGAGGCCTACGGCCTCGAGGACGGCGGTGCGGTGCTCGTCCGGCCCGACGGCGTCGTCGCGTGGCGATGCTTGACGGCGCCGCTCGACCACGGCCGGGCGCTTGCCGCGGCCGTCGCGATCGCCACGGGTCGTGGCAGCGCCGCGGACCGGTCGTCCCTTGCGGCGATCGCGGCCGGCGGGGCCATGACGCGGGCGGCCTGAGCGGCCTCGCGAGCGCGGGGCCGCGCCCGCCGGGTTCGGACCGGTCGACGGCGATACCCTTGGCGCGCAGCACGAGGAGGCCCACGTGAGCGCGTCAACGGGTGTCGCCGGGATCCGTCTCGATGGCCGGCGCGCCCTGGTCACTGGTGCCGGCATCGGGATCGGACTAGGGATCGCGCGGGCAATGGCCGACGCCGGCGCGGCAGTCGTGTTCCACCACCACGCCCACGGCGAGGACGCCCGGGCGGAGGTCGCGACGATCACGGCGGCCGGCGGGACGGCCGTCGCACTCGACGCGGACCTCTCCGACCTCGATGCCGGGCCGGACCTCGTCGCCCGGTCGATCGCGACGCTCGGCGGCCTCGACATCCTCGTCAACAACGCCGGCCGCACCGTGACCGGCGCGCTCGGGTCGATCGGCCCGGCCGACTTCGACGCGATGGTCCGGCTCAACATCGGTGCCGCGTACTACTGCACCGCGGCGGCGGTCCCGGCACTCTCGGCGAGCGGGCACGGGGCGGTCGTGAACATGACCTCGGTGCACGGCGGGGCGAGCAGCCCGCACCACGGGCTGTATGCGGCGACGCGCGGCGCGATCATCGCGTTGACGCGGTCCCAGGCCGCCGAGCTCGCCCCCAGCGGGATCCGCGTGAACGCGCTGGGACCCGGCGTCATCGAGGTGCCGCGCTACTTCGACGACCCGCGCTACGACACCTCGATGGGCGCCCGCTCGGTGCCGCTCGGACGCGTCGGGCTCCCCGCGGACGTCGCCGCGGCCGCGGTCTTCATGGCCTCGGACGCGTCGAGCTTCGTGACCGGGACGGTCCTGTGGGTCGACGGCGGGACCATGGCCAAGCTGAACGTCGGCGAGCTCGAGGCCCTCGACTTCGATGGGCCGGACGACTCCGGCACGGAACGGACGCCCGGCTAGCCCGACGGCAGCGCCACCACGAACCGCGAGCTGGCGAATCCGTTCGGTTCGAGGAAGATCCGGCCGCCCATCGCGGTCATCAGCCGTCGAGCCGCGAAGAGGCCGATCCCCGATCCCCGGCTTCGACCGCGACCCTCGATGCGCACGAACGGCTCGAAGACGCTCTCCCAGTCCTCGCTCGGGACGCCCGGTCCGTCGTCGGTCACGTAGACCTGGATCTCCCCGTCCATCTGCCAGACCCCGATGCTGATGCCGTCCTCGGTGGGCGCGTACTTCGACTCGTTCTCGAGGAGCTGCTCCAGGACCTGACGGAACCGGGTCTCGTCGCCGATCGCGATGATCGGCCCCTCCATCGGCGGCTGCCAGCGGATCGGGCGGGGACGGAGGAGGAGCCGCAGGGTCTCGACGGTCTCGTCGACCGCCGCGACCGCGTCGAACGGCGCACGCGAGAGTCCGGTCAGCCCCTCCCCGCGGACCGAGGCGAGGATCGAGTCCACGAGGCGGTCCAGCCGAGCGAGCTGATCGAGTGCCGCGTCGCGCCAGTCCGCGGGGTTCGCGGCGACGGCCGGCGGCGACTCGCCGAGCGCGGTGTCGGCCAGGAGGTCGACATAGACCCGGACCACGGACAAGGGGGTCCGCAGCTCGTGGGTGACCACCGAGAGCAGCTCCGCCCGGGCCGCGTCGAGCGCGGTGAGCTGCTCCAGTCGCGCCTCGACCTCGGCCGTCAGGCGGCCCTTCTCGACGATCCCGGCGAGCAGGGCCGCGATGGTCCGGAGGAACGCGATCTCGTCGCTTCCGAAGTCCCGGACGGCGCGCGTCTGGACGTTGAGCACGCCGACGACCTGGTCGTGCCATTCGAGCGGGACCGAGAGCATCCCGGTCAGCGACTCGATGTCGAAGCCGCGGACCCACGCGAACCGGGAGTCCTTCGTGACGTCCGGGACGGCGATCGGCCGCCGCGTGGCGGCCACGCGGCCGGTGATGCCCTGGCCCCACTCGAGGCTGACCTTGCCGACCTGCGAGCGGTCGAGGCCGTTCGTCGCGGCGAGCGTCAGGCGAGCGCGCTCATGGTCGGCCAGGTAGAACGAGCACACCTCGACGTCCATCGCGGCGGTCGTCCCGTCGACGATCGAGCGCATGAGCTCGTCCCAGTCGCGAGCCTGCGTCGCGAGGCTCGCGATCTCGTGAAGGAACGCGAGCTCCTGGAGGCTCTGCCGGCCAGGTCGAGCGACCCTCGTCCGATCCGGCGCCGTCACGCCTAGACCGCGGCCGGCTCGGGATCGGTGACGGTCGTCGGCAGGTCGGCGAGGAGCGGGTCGGTCCAGGCCCAGGCGGCACCGTGATGCTTGCCGACCGCGCCGTGTCGCGCCGCCTCGACGCGCAGGGGCAGCCCGAAGATCTCGATGAACCCGACCGCGGACGCATGGTCGAAGGCGTCGCCTTCGTCGTAGGTCGCGAGGCTCTTGTCGTACAGGGACAACGGGGAGCGGCGACCCACGACCGCGGCCTGCCCGTGGTCAAGCCGGACCCGCACCTCGCCCGAGACGACGCGCTGTGACGAGGCCACGTACCCGCGCAGGTCGCGGGACAGCGCGCTGAACCACAGGCCGTCGTAGATGAGCCGGGCGAGCTCGTCGGCCACGAACCGGTCGAACCGGAGCGTGTCGCGCGACAGCGTCAGGCTCTCGAGAGCGCGATGCGCCGCGTGCAGGATCGTGGCGGCCGGCGTCTCGTAGATCTCGCGGCTCTTGATCCCGACCAGGCGGTCCTCGACATGGTCGATCCGCCCCACCCCGTGCGCGCCCCCGAGCGCATGGATGCGCTCGACGAGCTCGACCGGCGGCAGTCGCTCCCCGTCGAGCGCGACCGGGACGCCGCCCTCGAACTCGAGGACGATCTCGATCGGCTCGGGCGCGTCCGCGGGCGCCACCGTCCACTCATAGGCATCGGGTGGCGGCGTGACCCACGGGTCCTCGAGGACGCCGGTCTCGCAGGATCGGCCCCACATGTTCACGTCGATCGAGTAGGGCGACGCCTTCGTGATCGGGATCTCGATGCCGCGCTCCGCGGCGTAGTCGATCTCCTGGTCGCGAGTCAGGCCCATCCCGACCCGCATCGGGGCGATGACCTCGAGACCCGGGTCCAGGGCGTGGGTCGCGACATCGAAGCGGACCTGGTCGTTGCCCTTGCCGGTGCAGCCGTGGGCGACGGCGTCGGCGCCCTCGCGCGCGGCCACCTCGACGAGGAGCTGGGCGATCAGGGGACGCGCGAGGGCCGTGGCGAGCGGATAGGCCCCCTGGTACATGGCGTTCGCCTGGAGGTGCGGCCAGACGAAATCGGTGACGAACCGCTCTCGCGCATCGACGACATAGGCACGCGACGCCCCGGCCGACATCGCCCGGCGCTCGACGCCCTCGCGCAGGGATCCGCCGCCGAGATCGACGGTCAGGGTCACGACCTCGGCGTCGTACTGCTCGCGCAGCCATGCGACTGCGACCGAGGTGTCGAGACCACCCGAATACGCGAGGACGACCTTCTTCACGGGACTGGGGACCTCCGGATCAATGACTGCGGGCCGTGCTGAGGGTGCGGTTCGCTGACGCGGCGTTCGAGCCGATGGCGTTGAAGCGGTCGAGCCACCGCTCGAGGCGGGGCTCGTCGGCGAACAGCACGAGGAGGGTATTGTCGCCCGCCAACGTGCCTTCCTGCTCGTGCAGCGTCGACTCGTCGATGGCCTGGGCGATGACGCTGGCCGTGCCGGGCGTCCCCGTCAGCACGAGGATCAGGCCGCTTCGACCGATCGAGACGGGGATGTCGGCGAGGATCCGCGCGAGGCGCTCGTCCGATGCCGGGGTCGAGGTGCCGTTCGAGCTCTGCGAGACGTCCTCGGGCGCGACGTACACGTGGCCGTCGGCGCGCGGCGCCTTCATCAACCCGAGCTCGGTGATGTCGCGCGAGACCGTGGCCTGGGTCACCGCGAATCCCTGTTCGGTGAGTGCGTCGACCAGCTCCCGCTGGCTCCCGACGCGGCGGGCCACCACGAGATCCCGGATCGCCTGCTGGCGAAGCCGCTTGAGGTCCTGCGTGGCGGTCACCTCGGTCCGTGCCTCCTCACGCTGCCCCGACGCCGGCCGGGCGCGACGCGGTGATGCGCGTCCCGAAGGCGCCGTCGGTGAGCGCGCGGGTCAGCGCCTCGGGCGCGGATGCGTCGGCGATGATCGCCTCTGCCCCGTCCCAGCCAAGCGCGCCGAGGGCGGCACGGACCTTCGGGACCATGCCCCCGGCGATGACGCCCGAGCCGATGAGGTGTTCGGCCTCCGCGACCGTCAGCGTGTCGAGGCGGCGCCCGTCGGCGTCACGCACGCCGTCCACGTCGGTCAGCAGCACGAGTTGCCGGGCACCGAGCCCGGCCGCGATGCCCGCGGCCACGTCGTCCGCGTTGACGTTGCATACGATCCCGTCCGCGTCGCGGGCCAGCGGCGCCACGACCGGCACCTGGCCGCCGACGAGGATCGCGTCGAGCAGGTCGCGACGCAGGCCGACGACGCTCGCCACGAGACCGAGCTCCGGGATGCGCTCGGCGACGAGCAGCCCGCCATCGACCCCGGACAGGCCGACCGCGTCGACGCCGAGGTCCCGCAGGCCGGCGACCAGCTCGCTGTTGACGACGCCCCGCAGGACCGCGGCGGCCACCTCGAGCGAGGCGGCATCGGTCACGCGAAGACCGCCCTCGAAGCGCGACGGCACGCCCAGGCGCTCGAGCCACTCGGTGATGCGCTTGCCGCCGCCATGAACGAGGACCACGGGACGTCGTCGCGCGACCGCGGCCACTTCCTCCAGCACCTGGCTTTGTTCCGCGATCGTCGTCCCGCCGAGCTTCACGACGAGGATCTCGCTCACGTGGTGTACTCGCTGTTCTCGGTCACGTAGGTCTCGGTGAGATCGCAGCCGAAGGCCTCGCCAGTGCCGTTGCCGAGCCCGAGGTCGAGTTCGATGACGACCTCGGGCGCAGTCATCGCCTCGCGCGCTGCGCCGCGGTCGAACGCGACCGGCCCGCCGGCCGCGCCGTCGAAGACCCGGTGCCCGGCGATGTCGATCCGCAGCAGCGCCGGATCGAGTCGGGCCGGCGTGCCCGCCCGGCCGCGTGCCTCCTCGAGGGCCAGACCCGCCGCCTCGAGGACCGCGGCATCGGCCAGTCGCGCGTTGCCGGCCGCACCCGCGATCCGGCCCCAGTTCGGGTCCCGGCCGTGGGCGGCGGCCTTGACCAGGCTCGATGAGACCACCGCTCGGGCCACGGCTCGTGCCTCGGCGTCGTCGGCCGCCCCGGTCACCACGGCCGTGATGAGCGTCCCGGCCCCCTCGCCATCGGCGGCCTGCTGCCGTGCCAGGTCCCGGGCCACGGCTTCGATGGCGTGGCCCAAGGCCGTCGCCTCGGCCGTGCCGGCGCGGACCGGCGCCGCGCCCGACGCCCCGGACGCCAGCACGAAGACGGTGTCATTGGTGCTGGTGTCGCCGTCGACGCTCAGCTGGTTCCACGTCCGCGCAGCGGCGGGCCGCAACAGGCCCCACAGCGTCTCGGGCGCCACGGCCGCATCGGTCAGGACCACCGCCAGCATCGTGGCCATCCGCGGGTGGATCATCCCGACGCCCTTCGCGATGCCGCTGACCGTGACGGTCACTGGCCGCCCATCCGCGTCCGGCAGCGCCGCGGTCGTGGTGGCGAGCTTGGTCACCGAGTCGGTGGTCCGAAGCGCGATCGCGGTCGCCTCGAGTCCGGCATCGCTCGACTCGAGGATCGGGACGAGCGTGGCGATCCCAGCGGCGACGCGCTCGAGCGGCAGTCGCGTGCCGATGACCCCGGTGGAGAGGTGGAGCGTCAGTTCCTCGGTGGTGCCGACCGCCGCCGCAACCAATGCGGCGATCGCCCGCTGGTCGGCGTCGCCGGCCTCACCGGTCGCGGCATTGGCGGAACCGCTGGTCGACACGACCGCCGTGGCCCACCCGAATCCGCCGCGTGCGTCGCCCGAGGTCCGCGAGAGATGCTCCCGCGACAGGCGGACGGGCGCGGCCGCGAACGCGTTGGGTGTGAAGACCGCGGCCGCAGCGGCCGGTTCGTCGGTGGTGACCGCGACGACCGCGAGGTCGGGGCGACCCGACGCCTTGATCCCAGCCACGATCCCACCCGCGCGGAAGCCGGCCGGCATGGCCGGGCGCCGTTCCACGGCAGGCAGCGCCATGGCGGCCGAGCCGGGTGAGCGGTGCATCGTCGTCATGGCGCGAGCGGAAGCTGCTTCAGTCCGGCCGTCTCGGGCAGGCCGTGGACGAGGTTGAACGACTGGACGGCCTGGCCGGCGGCGCCTTTGACGAGGTTGTCCTCGACGCCGATGACGATCACGCGCCCGATGCGCTCGTCGAGGCGGACGTGGATGCGGACCTCGTTGCTGCCGGTCACGTGCTTCGTCGCGGGTGGTGCCGGCACGACCGTGACGAACGGCTCGTTCGCATAGGCGGCCGCGTACAGGCCGTCGAGCTCGTGCTGGGTCACGGGTCGGGTGGGGCGGACGTGGTTCGTCGAGAGGATGCCGCGGGTCATCGGGATCAGGTGGGGGAGGAAATCCACGGCGATCGCCCCGGGGTTCGCATCGGTGCTCAGGCCCTCGTGCGCGGCGATCGCGGCGAGCTCCTGCTCGATCTCGGCGACGTGCCGGTGCCCGCCGAGCCCGTATGCCTTCACGCTCTCGTTGACCTCGCCGAACATGAGGTCGGGCTTCGACTCGCGGCCGGCGCCGGAGACGCCGCTCTTCGCGTCGACGACGAGATCGCCGATCAGGCCGGCCCGTGCCAGAGGGGCCAGCGCGAGGATCGTGGCGGTCGGATAGCAGCCCGGGGAGCCGACGATGGCGACGTCCGCGTCGACCAGCGCCTCGAGCTCCGCCCGATGCAGTTCGGGAAGGCCGTAGACCGCCCGCTCGAGGAGGTCCGGGCGGGGGTGCTCGAAGCCATACCAGCGCGGGTAGTCACCCGGGTCGCGCAGCCGGAAGTCGGGTCCGAGATCGATGACGGCCGTTCCGCTGGCGACCAGGTCGGGAACGAGCCCGGCCGCCGTCCCGTGGGGGAGCGCCAGGAAGACCGCATCGACCGCCGGCAGGGCGGCATCGACCACCAGCCCGGTCGTCGTGAGATGGGGGTGGATGCCGCCGAGCGGGTCGGCGTCACGCTCACGACCCTGGAGGCCGACCAGGTCGACATTCGGATGCAGGGCGAGGATCCGGACGAGCTCGGAGCCGACGTACCCGGTCGCGCCGATGATCCCGACGCGGATCCGTCGCGGCCCAGCGTCCGGGTCCACCCCGCGGATCGAACGTGGCTGGAACCCTGACGGGCGGTCCGCCGCATTCGCAGCCGGCGATTCGAGCCGCGCGCTCACGGGCGCACCGGGCTTCTCGCGGGAAGCCGGCTCCAGTCGTCGATCGGGAACGGATGGACCGCCGTCATGGCCGGATGACTATACAGCGTTGCTGCATAGTCATGCAAGACTGGTGATGACGCTGGCGCGCGCGGTCGACCGCCGGCGCGACCGGTCGTCCGGCCCGGCCTACTTGTACGCGATCGGCTCGACGGAGAGACGGTTCGTCGCCGAGCCACGGGTCCAGATCCGGGTCACGAGGTCTGGCACCCACCATCGGAGGAAGTACAGCCGGCACCCGAGGCAGTAGCCCGTCACCGCGAGCAGCGTCTGGAGGCCGGCCACGCCCAGGGCGAGCCCCCAGCCGATCGTCGGCTGGCCCACGGCGAACGACGCGAGGGACAGGATGAGCGCCACCGAGCCGAGCGTCTGCGCGAATCGCGGCGGGTACTCGTGCTCGGGCTCGGCCGGCCCGAGGTGCGCGAGTCGAACGATCCGGCGCCAGATCGCGCCGTAGACCGAGTAGCGCAGCCCGAATGCGGCGCTGACGCCGATCGAGAGCAGCGCGACCAGGACCAGCAGCGGGAGGTTGGTCGCGATCGCCACGATGAGGATCACGGCCGACGCCCCGGCCCCGAACCGGTGTCCGCGCGGGTCGATCATGCGGGCCTTCGGCAGGCGGGCGGCCGCATCGGGGGGCACGGCGGAGGGCATCGACAGTCTCCTCTGGGGTCGGCGACCTCGAGAGCATATCAGAAAGCCCGACTAAGTCAGTAGGCTTTGTTCCGGCCGTCGCATGCCGCGCTGGCACCAGGTCGCTCGCTCAGACGCCGAGCACATCCGGCCGGCGATAGGGCCCGGTCGAGACGACCTCGCCCTCGGACTCCGACGGCGTGGGACCGGTCACGTGGAGCCGGTACCGGTGATGGACCACCGTTGCCCCGGCCGAGATCATCGCGTTGACCGGGCAGTACTTCGTCGCCGACAGCTCGATCGCGCGCCGGATCGCTGCCTCGGACAGGTTCGCGCCCCAGACCTCGTGGGTGACGGTCACCTCGGTCAGCACCTGCGGGAACTCGTCGCGCTGGTCGCCGACCGCGTGGACCTCGTACCGGTCGATCGCCTGGCGCTTCTTGGTCGCGATCGAGATGACGTCCATCGCGGAGCACGCCGCCAGCGTCGAGACGATCATCTCGACCGGGGACTGCTCGTTCTCCCCGGGCTGGTCGCCGAACACGAGCGATCGGCCGGTCGCCGTCTGGGCGACGAAGCGCTCGGCTCCCTCGTGGACCAGGTCCACGCGCCGTTCGCGCGTCACGCGGGCACGTCCGGGCCCGACGCCCGCACGCCCACACTCATACCGGCACGCCCTCGGTCACGCCACTGTCCGCGTCGTCGTCGGCCACGACCGGTCGCTCGGACAGGAACTGCTCCCGGTACAGCCGGGCGTATAGCCCCGATTGATCCAGCAGCTCCGCGTGCGTGCCACGCTCGACGATCCGGCCGCGCTCGTAGACGAGGATCCGGTCGGCGCGCAGGATCGTGGACAGGCGGTGCGCGATGGCGATCGTCGTCCGTCCCTCCATCAGCCGCTCGAACGCCGCCTGGATGAGCCGCTCGGAGACGGTGTCGAGCGCCGAGGTCGCCTCGTCGAGGATCAGGATGCGGGGGTCCTTCAGCAGGACCCGGGCGATCGCGATGCGCTGCTTCTCGCCGCCCGAGAGCTTGTAGCCGCGCTCGCCGACGATCGTGTCATAGCCCTCGGGCAGCTCCATGATCCGGTCGTGGATGGCGGCCGCCGTGGCCGCGGTCCGCAGCTCCTCCTCGCTCGCCTCCGGCTTCGCGTACATCAGGTTGTCGCGCACCGACGCGTGGAAGAGGTACGTCTCCTGGGTCACGACACCGATCGTCTCGCCGAGCGACTTGAGCTTGATCCGCCGGACGTCGATCCCGTCGATCTCGACGGCCCCGCTGTCGACGTCGTACAGGCGCGGGATCAGGTAGGTCGTCGTCGTCTTGCCGCTGCCCGACGGGCCGACGAGCGCCACGAGCTCGCCCGGATCGGCCTCGAAGTCGACGTGGTCGAGCGCGAAGCTCGGGAGCAGCTCGATGGCGGGCACGTCGGCCAGCGCGTCGCCTGGTCGATCGAGCTCCTCGGCGATCGCCTCGCCCGCCGATCCGTCGCCTGCAGCGGCCGCCCCCGCGGCCGCCGCGCCGCTCACCTCGGCTCCCGAGATCGCCGGCTCCGCAGCCTCCGCGCGGTCGAGGTGATCGTGCCCTCTGGCGACGGCTTCGTGGGCCCGGGCCGATGGGACGGCCTCCGTCGGGTACCGGAACGACACGTCGTGGAACCGCACGCTGCCTCGGACGCTCGACGGGTCGAGGGCCACCGCGTCGGGCGCATCGACGATCTCGGGGTCCATCTCGAGGTATTCGAAGATCCGGTCGAACAGCGCGAGCGCGCCCTGGATCTCGACCTGGATGTTGAGCAGCTGACCCAGCGGGAAGAAGAGCCGCGACTGGAGGGTGGTGAACGCGACGATGTCGCCGATCGTCGGGGCCGACGCGTCGCCCTGGATCGTCAGCCAGCCGGCGAGCCAGTACACGAACGCAGGCGTGATGCTGAAGATCGTGCCGATGATCATGAAGAACCAGCGCCCGACCATCGCCTGACGGATCTGGAGCGCCGCCAGCCGCGCATTGAGGCCGCGGAAGCGCTTGATCGACGATTCCTGCTGCCCGAACGTCTTCGACAGGAGGATCCCGCTAACGCTCAGGGTCTCCTCGGTGAGCGCGGTCAGCTCGGCGAGCGACTTCTGCGTCTCGCCGCTGACCTCGCGCCGGACCTTGCCGACGCGGAACGTCAGGTACATGAAGAACGGCAGCAGGCCGAGCGACAGCAGCGTGAGCCGCCAGTCGATCAGGAACATCGCGACCATCGTGCTGAGCGCGATCGCCACGTTGCTCGTGACCGAGCTCGCGGTGTCGGTGACGACCGACTGCACGCCGCCGATGTCGTTCGCGATCCGGCTCTGGATCTCGCCGGTCCGGGTCTCAGTGAAGAACCGCAGCGGCATGCTCTGGAGATGCGCGTAGAGGGCGCCACGCAGGTCCTGCATGACGTTCTGGCCGATGAGGTTGTTGAGGTACGCCTGCCCGACGCCGATCAGTCCGGTCAGGATCGGGAGCGTGATCATCAGGCCGACGAAGAGGTTGAGCTTGAAGAAGTCGCGCTCGGGGATGGCCTCGTCGATGAGCAGCTTCAGCAGGTACGGGTTGGCGAGGCCGATGAGGCTCGTGGCGAGGATGGCGACGAGGACGACGACGACCTCGAACCGATAGGGCTTGAAGAAGGCCGTGATGCGCCGCAGCGTCTGACCCCGCCGCTCCTTCGGCACCGGCGTGAACTCCTCCGACGGGCCGCCCCACATGCCCCCGCCGCCCATCATCCGGCCGCCGCGACCGCCCCCACCGCGGCCGCCGGCCACCCCGCCCGTCGCCTGGCGCGTCTGCCCGCGCGGAAAACTCATCCTGCGCCACCCTGCTCGCGGCGGCCGGTCCCTTGATCCATCACTCCGACGCTACCACGAGACGGCCGTCGGGCACGACTTTCGGGTTTTGTTGGTCCGAGGGGCCGTCGACGCTCGACGGACGACCTCGGGTGACGTGAGGGCTGGTATGCACGATTTCATGCTCCGGCTCCGCCTTCGGGTTCATATTCACGTCGGATGCATAGGCCGGAGATCGACCTAGGCTGGATCACGTCGGATGCATCAGAAGTAAGGGGGCGGTCCGCCTTCGGCCCACCAGCGCGGCGGCGGATCGCTCTCGCCGATCCCGCCCAGTGCCGCAACGATCTTCGCCAGTCGCGACCAGCGGATCCCTCGCAGCTGCCCGGTCTCGAGGCGCGAGATGACCGTCTGGTCGACGCCCGACACGAGCTCGAGTGTCGCCTGGGTCATCCCGAGCCGGTGACGTCGCCGCTGGAACAGCCGGCCGATGAGCCGAAAGCCCTCTCGGGCGCCGGCATCTGCGCCCGCGGGGTCGAACGAGTCCCAGGACATGCCCCAACCCTATCGACACGCGCCCATCGACCGGCAAACCACGTCGTATCCGCTATCAACGGCGTCCGGTATGCATCCGAGGTGAATACCTCGGAGAGGAGGACTGCCTGGGCCCGAATCGTGCATAGAGTGGCGCGCGGCAGAGGATGGCGCGCGGCAGAGGGTGGCGCGCGGCAGAGCAGCTCGGGCCTTGATCAGGCCCTCGCCACGACCACGATCGTCGAGCGACGGGACGGCATGCCGCGGGTCAGGATGTCCCCGGCGAGGCCCAGGAGGAACGTCGGCCAGTGGCGGCCCCACGCGCGTGCCAGGTGGCCGACGGTCTGGAGCGAGACCTCGCTGAACCCGGCTGCCTCGACCGCCGAGCGGATGGTGGCCGGGTCGTTGCAGGCGCCGACCAGGGGATGCGCATCCGCGGCCGTGGCCTTGACCCAGGGCTGCACCCGGCTCCGCAGGCCCGAGGGCAGGCTCAGGTATGCGTTGACGAAGGGATGCCGGCGGTTGACGGTCGTGGCGACCAGGGTGCCGCCCGGCCGAAGCCATCCATGCAGGTTCGACAGCGCGGCCGCAGGGTCGGCGAAGTGCTCGAGGGTGAACGTCGAGAGGGCGATGTCGAACGAGCCGGGCTCGAAGGCGTCGGATCGACCGCAGAGATCCACCGTGGCGAACTCGTCGAGGTAGGGGACCGGGACGTCGGGCGCATGGATGTCCGCGCCGACCAGCCTGGCGATCCGTCGCCGGAACCGGCGAAGGGACGACGTCTGTCCGCATCCCGCATCGAGTGCGGCTACCGATCCTGGCGACGCGGACTCCGCCTGGGCGACCGCGGTCGCCAGCGCTTCGCGGACGAGCTGGTGGACCGTCGGCGCGATCCCGAGACGCCGCAGGACCGCGAACCGTCCCTCTTCCCTCACGCCCCGGCTACCAGGCCGCGGCGGTCGCGGACTCGGTGATGCCCTCGGACTCCAGCCAGCGCTCCGCGTCGATCGCGGCCTTGCAGCCGTCGGCGGCGGCCGTGACCGCCTGACGATAGCGATGGTCGTGGACGTCGCCGGCGATGAAGACGCCATCGACCTTCGAGCCCGTCTCCCCGGTGACGACGAGATAGCCCGCCTCGTCGACCTCGAGCCAGTCGCGGAAGGCCTCGGTATTCGGGCGGTAGCCGATCGCGATGAACAGTCCCTCGATGGGCATGGTGGTCTCGTCGCCGGTGATCGTGTCGCGCAGCCTCAGGCCGTCCACCTTGGCCGTACCGAGGACCTCCTCGACAGCGGTGTTCGTGTGGATCTCGATCTTGGGGTGCGCCTTCGCGCGGTCGATCATGATCTTCGATGCGCGGAATGAATCCCGGCGGTGGAACAGGTGGACCTTGCTCGCGAAGCGCGTGAGGAAGGTCGCCTCCTCGAACGCGGTGTCGCCGCCCCCGACGACCGCGATCTCGCGGTCCCGGAAGAAGAAGCCGTCGCAGGTGGCGCAGGCCGAGACCCCCCGGCCCCGCAGGCGCGTCTCTGAATCGAGTCCCAGCCACAGTGCAGAGGCGCCTGTGGCGACGACCACGGCCTGTGCCCGGTACTCCGTTCCGCGTGCCCAGATCCGGAACGGTCGCTCCGAGAAGTCGACCCGGTCGATGTCGACGTCGACGATCTGGCTCCCGAATCGCTCGGCCTGGGCGCGGAACGCGGCCATCAGGTCCGGACCCTGGATTCCGTCGGCGAAGCCCGGGTAGTTCTCCACGTCCGAGGTCAGCATCAGCTGCCCGCCGGGTGCCGAACCCGCGATGACCACTGGTTCCAGGTTGGCCCGTGCGGCGTAGATCGCGGCCGTCAGGCCGGCCGGACCCGACCCGATGATCACGATCTTGGCGTCGACGCGACCCTCGCCCGTCGCGAATGTCTGCGGCCCGCCGGGTCGGGCGATCGGCGACGCGTCCGCGGGCGCCGCGGGCGCATCGATCATCGAGATCGTCAGGCCACCGAACGGCTCCGAGGACGAGGGTTCGGTGCCGTTGCCCGACGACTTGTCTGTCATGCGGTCATCCTATCACGCGACACATACCCCCCGGGGGTATCGGTACCCGTTCGGATCGCCCGTCGGATCATCGTCATCAGAGCGACCGGAGTGCGGGGATCACGTCACGACCCACGAGGTCGATGGCCGCAGGATCCGTGACGTTGGCGATGCCCACGATGATGTGCTGGGCACCCGCGTCGGACAGCTCCCCGAACCGATCCACGATCTGGGTCGGCGTCTCACCGGCAGCGGCACCGGTCGCCACACGGACGTTCTGGAGCGTGGATCGCTCGATCTCGTCGGGGTCGCGGCCGACCGCCGCGCAATGGCCGGCCAGGATCGCGTACTTGCGGGCGATCGCCTCGGGCGACCCGAACACGTTGCACGCGTCGGCGTACTGCGCCACGAGGCGGAGGGTCTTCTTCTCGCCGCCTCCGCCGACCATGATCGGAACCCTGGGCCGTGACAGCGACTGCGGGGCGTTGAGGAGCCGTCGGGCCTGGAACAGCCGGCCCTCGAACGGCCCCTCCGTGCCACGCTCGCCGGTCCACATCCCGTGAGCGATCTGGAGCGTCTCCTCGAGCATCGCGAACCGCTCGCCGAGCGGCGGGAAGGGGAAGCCCAGGCTCCTCGACTCGTCCTCGTTCCAGGCGGCCCCGATGCCCAGCCACGCCCGGCCGCCGGAGAGGACGTCGAGCGTGGTCGTGGCCTTCACCCACAGGCCGGGCAGCCGGTAGTGCACGCCACCGACCATCAGGCCCAGGCGCGCCCTTTGCGAGTTGGCCGCCATGAACCCGAGCGCTGTCATGCCCTCGAGCATGGGCTCCTCCGGCCGGCCGTTGCCGCGGATCTGGAAGAAGTGGTCCATGACCCAGATCGAATCGAAGCCCACGTCGTCCGCCTGGCGGACGATCCGCGCGAGGGTGGGACCGATCTGCTCGGGGCCGCCCGGCCAGGTGAAGGAGGAGATCTGGAGGCCGAGCTTCATGTCGCCCGGGAGCGTAGCCGGTTTGCCAATTCCCGGACGACGCGACCCGGGATTGACGGGCGGGGCGACGCCATCTAGCCTCCAAGTCATCAGACGACTGATGACCTGCGAGCGAGGTGCCGTCCTATCTACGCGATCGGTTGCGACGTCGGGTCCCAGAGCCTCAAGGGCGTCCTGATCGCGCCCGACGGGAGCGTGCACGCGACCGCATCAACCTCGTATCCGATCGAGTACCCGCGGGACGTCTGGGCCGAGCAGGACCCGGCGCACTGGGAGCGGGCGCTGGCGGACGTCGTCGGCCGGCTCCGGGCGTCGGCGGACCTCGGGCCCGAGGCGATCGGCTCGCTCGGACTCGCGACACAGGTGGACGGGGTCGTGGCCGTCGACGGAGGGGATCGACCGCTGCGCCCCGCCATCATCTGGATGGACCGTCGGGCGACACGCCAGGCGGACGCCCTGCGCGAGAGGATCTCGACCGAGGAGGTCCGGGCGATCACCGGCCTCAACCTCGACGCCTACCACGTGGGCCCCAAGATCGCGTGGCTGCGGGACGAGGAACCGGCCGCCGCCGGTGCCGCCGCGTTCCTGCTGCCCGGGAGCTACCTCGTCGCGCGCCTCACCGGCGAGCACGTCGTCGACCACGCCAACGCCTCCTCGACGATGCTCTACGACGTCACGGCCCGGGGCTGGTCGCCGCGCCTGCTCGCGCTGTTCGACCTCGAGCCCGGCCGTCTCGGTCGCATCGCCCCGGCGGTCGACGTGGCAGGCACGGTCACCGCGGACGCCGCCGACCGGCTTGGGGTCACGACCGGGTGCCGCGTCGTCGTCGGGACGGGCGACGAGCACGGTGCGGCCCTCGGCGCGGGGGCGATCCGGCCCGGCATCGTGTGCGACATCACGGGCACGGCCGAGCCCGTCGGGGTCGCGGCGCTCGACGCCCGGATCGATCCCAGCGGGCTCGTCGAGACGCATGCCCACGCCGACGCCCGGGCGTGGTTCATCGAGAACCCCGGGTTCGTGTCGGGCGGCAGCGTCCGGTGGTTCCTCGAGGCCTTCGGCGGCGACGAAGCGCGGCTGGACGCGGGGGCGGCGACGGTCCGTCCGGGCTCCGACGGCCTGACATTCATCCCGGCCCTCGCCGGGTCGACGACGCCACGCTGGGACGAGCACGCCCGTGGCGCGTTCTCCGGGCTCACGCTCGGCCACGGCTGGGCCCATCTCGGCCGGTCGCTACTCGAGGGCTGCACGTTCGGCCTGCGCGACATCGTCGAGCGGCTCGAGGCGCTCGGGCTCGGCACCGGCGAGATCCGCGTCGTCGGCGGCGGGGCCAGGAGCGAGACGTGGCTGCGCATGAAGGCCGATGCCACGGGACGGGTCGTGCGCGTGCTCCAGGCGCCCGAGGCGACCGCGATGGGCGCGGCGTACCTGGCCGCCACGGCGATCGGCATCTTCACGGACCTCGACCAGGCCGTGGACGGCCTCACGGTCCTCGACCCGGTCGCCTACGAGCCCGACGCCGCATGTCGCGGCGCCTATGACGACGCGTACGGCCGCTACCGAGCGGTCTTCGACGCGCTCAGCCCACTCGAGATCGGTCGGGGGAGGGGGGCGTGAGCCTCCTCCGTGCACCCCTCGACCCGACCGACCTCGATGGGATCCGCAGCGCACTCGCCCTCGATGCGGGCGCTGCTGCCGCGCGGCGTCCGATCGGCCTGCGCCAGGTCGCGATCGGGACCGACGCGCTCGGTGCGCTGCCGGCGGCCGTCGAGGCCGTGCCGCGCGCCCGGTCCGATCGTCGTGCTGATGGACGGCGTGGCGATGCGGCTCGGGGACGCGGACCTCAAGGCCGAGGTGCACGGTGGCCTCGATCGCGCGTTCGGGGAGGCAGACGTCCGCTCCGTCGTCCTCGGCCTCGATCGAGCGGAGCTCCATGCGGACGAGGGAGCGCTGGCCGAGGCCGACCTCGCCGTCGCGGGCGCCGGATGCGTGGTGAGCGTCGGGTCGGGGACCGTGACCGACATCGCCAAGGACGCGACGTTCCGTGCCGGCATCCCGTTCGTGGTCGTGCAGACCGCGGTGTCGGTGAACGCCTTCTCTGATGACATGGCCGTGCTGCTGCGCCATGGCGTGAAGCGGACCGTGCCGTCGCACTGGCCGGCCGCGCTCATCGTCGATCTCGGCGCGATCGCCGGGGCGCCACCGGCTATGAACCGTGCCGGATTCGGCGAGCTCATGACGATGTTCACCGCCCCGGCCGACTGGTATCTCGCGAACGCGGTCGGTTCGGACGACACGTACGACCCGGGTGTCGTCGGCCTGTTCCGAGACGGCGCTGACCGGCTGATGACGCAGGCCGCGGGCGTCGCCGAGGCGGCACCGGAGGCGCTCGCCGAGCTCGCCCGGCAGATGACGCTCACCGGGATCGCGATGGGCGTCGCGGGCCGGACCGCGCCGCTGTCGGGGACCGAGCACACGATCAGCCACCTCCTCGACATGGCGGCCGAGCGCGACCGTCGGCCGCTCGCGTTCCACGGCGCCCAGGTCGGGGTGGCGGCGGTCGTCGTGGCGGTGGGGTGGGCGCGCGTCCTGCGCTCGTTCGATCCGGCCTGCCTTCTTGGCGACGAGGCCTTCCCGCCCGAGTCCCGGCAGGAGCCCAGGGTCCATGCGGCGTTCGACCGGCTGGACGCGACTGGCGCCGCGAGCGCCGAATGCTGGCGGGACTATCGGAAGAAGCTCGAGCGCTGGCACGCGTCGCGCGAGCGCCTCCGAGACGTCGCGGGGGACTGGGATCGCCATCGCTCAGCGATCGAGGCGCTGCTCCTGGCGCCCGAGCGGATCGTGGCGGGGCTTCGCGCGGCGGGCGCACCCACCCGTTTCTCCGAGCTCGATCCGGCGCCGCCGCCGGAGGTCGCGCGATGGGCGGTCGCCTCGTGCCATCTGATGCGCGACCGATTCACGGTCGCCGACCTGACGGACCTCAGCCACGGGGCCGGGCACGGCTGGGACGAGGCATTCGCGGACGAGCTGTTCGCGGATGCCGCGCGGCTGGGGGCGGGGCTGTGACGGCGCCCGCGTTGACCCCGACCCGGCCCGACCGCCTGTACCGCGGCTACGTGTTCGACCTCGATGGGACGCTGTATCTCGGCGACGGCCTCATCCCAGGCGCCGCCGCGACGCTCGAGGCGATCCGCGCAGCCGGTGCCCGCGCCATCTTCCTGACCAACAACCCGACGAGCCTGCCCGCCGACTACGCCGCGAAGCTGACCCGTCTCGGGATCGCCGCGACCCGCAAGGACGTCGTGTCCTCGACCGATGCGCTGGTCCGGTACCTGCACCGCCACGCCGCGGGCGCCAGGCTCCTGGCCGTCACCGAGCCGCTGCTCGTCGATCTCCTGCGGAGCGAAGGATTCGAGGTGGTGACCGATCCCGCCCTGACCGATGTCGTGGTCGTGGCCTGGGATCGGACCTTCGACTACGCCAAGCTGACGGCGGCGTACCTGGCGGTCCGGGCGGGCGCCCGGATCGTGGCCACGAACCCCGACCCGTACTGCCCGACCCCCGACGGCGGCCTGCCGGACTGTGCCGCGATGCTGGCCGCCATCGAGGCGTCGAGCGGGGGCCGCGCCGAGGCAGTCGTGGGCAAGCCCTCGGAGCACATGGCGGCGACGGTCCTCGAGCGGCTCGGGTTCTCGCCGGACGACACGGTCCTCGTCGGGGACCGGCTCCTGACCGACGTCCGGATGGCCCGGCGTGCGGGGATGCACGCCGCGCTGGTCATGACCGGGGCGACGAGCCAAGCCGATCTCGACGCCAGCGTCGAGCGCCCGGACTTCGTCCTGACCGACGTCACCGAACTGATCCCGATCTGAGGGAGGAGCCATGCCCGAGTTCATCTTCATGCTCACGCACGACGACATGACGGTCGCGAACGCCCTCGAGGTCTACGACGACCTCCGGGACCTGCCGCTGTCGTACGTCGGGTTCAAGGACGTCGGCGTGCCGCACGACACGCTCAGCGAGCTGACCAGGCGGATGCACGCCGACGGCCGCGAGGTGATGCTCGAGGTGGTCTCCGAGAGCGCCGAGGACGAGCTCCGATCGGTCGCGGCCGCCGCGGACATCGGCGTCGACTGGGTGCTCGGGGGGACGCACCCGGACGAGGCGATCGCGGCCCTCGAGGGCGCCGACGTGCGCTACTGCCCGTTCCCGGGACGCGTGGTCGGCCATCCGAGCCTCCTGCGCGGGACGATCGAGGAGATCGCGGACAGCGCCCGTCAGCTCACGGCCCGGGATCGCGTCCACGGCCTGGACCTGTTGGCGTACCGCTTCGACGGCGATGTCGAGGCACTCGTGGCGGCCGTTGTCACGGCGTGCTCGGGTCCGGTCATCGCCGCCGGGAGCGTGTCCTCGTTCGAACAGATCCGGGCCCTCAGTCGCCTGGGTGTCTGGGGATTCACGATCGGTGGAGCGGTGTTCGAGGGCCGGCTTCCGGCCGGCCCGACCGTCCGCGAACAAGTGGCGGCGGCACTGGCCGCCGCGGATGAGACGACTGGAGGTGTCGGTGAGGCGGTCTCGCGGTGAGGTGGATGCCCGGTCGATGGTCGGCCGGTCGACATGGATCGAGGAGGAGGAACCGAACATGACCAACCAACGGGATCCGCGGCTCGATCTCGAGCGGGTGACGAGACTCGCCATCGAGCGCCGGCTCACGCGCCGCCAGTTCCTCGGGGCGAGTGGCGCCTCGATGGCGGCGGCCGCATTGGCCGCCTGTGCGCCGACCCCGGCCGGCAGCGGGACCACGGGGAGTGCCGCGCCCGGTGCCAGCGCGAGCGCCGCCGCCGCCGGCGGGACGCTCACCCTGGCCACGTGGCCGAACTACCACAGCCCAGACGTCATCAAGGCGTTCGAGGACTCCAGCGGAGTCAAGGTCAACGTGACCGTCTACGGCTCGACGGAAGAGATGGAGGCAAAGCTCCGGGCCGGCAACTCCGGGATCGACGTCGTCCTGCCGAGCAACTATGCCGTCGAAGGCTGGGTCGCCGACTCGCTGATCCAGGCAATCGACTACGCGAAGCTCCCCAACTTCAAGCGCGAGGACTGGAACGCCCGGTTCATGGACCAGGCGTTCGACAAGGGCAACACCCACACGATCCCGAAGAACTGGGGCACGACCGGGATCGCGTATCGAAGCACCCGCGTCACCGAGGACATCACGACCTGGAAGCAGTTCTTCGAGGTCGCCGGCACGACGTACAGCGGCAAGACGGTCATCGTCGACCACCAGATCTCGAGCATCGGCTCGGCGGCTGTCGGCATGGGCTACTCGCTCAACACCATCGATCCCGCCGAGATGGGCAACATCGAGGCCATGCTGTCGGCGCCTCAAGCCGAAGCTGTTCGCCATCAGCAGCGACGTGCAACCGCCGTTGCGCAACGAGGACTCCTGGTTGACCATCGCGTGGACCGGTGACGGCGTGCAGGTCTCACGGGACAACGCCGACGCCCGCTACGTGGTGGCCGAGGACGGCGGGGAACTGTGGATCGACAGCTACACCGTTGCCAACGACGCACCGAATCCGGCCGGCGCCTACGCGTTCCTGGACTACATCCTGCAGCCCGAGAACGCCGCGCTCGAGACCGAGTTCTGCCTGTTCCCGCACGCCAACGACAAGGCCACGGCCCTGCTCGATCCGGCGATCAAGGACAACCAGATCATCTACCCGACCCCGGCCCGCCTGGAGAAGCTCGAGTACGCGGTGAACGCCACGTACAACAGCCCCCTCCGCGCCGAGACCTGGGCACGGATCAAGGCGTCCGCCTGAGGCTCGCGGCGTGACGGCGCAACAGGCTGGTCGGACGGCTCCGCCTCGGGGAGGGGCCGTCCGATTCCTCCTGCTGCCCGCCGGCACGTGGTACGTGCTCTTCCTGCTGGCGCCGCTCGTGGTGCTGGCCGTCATCTCGCTCGGCGTCCGCTCCCCGAACGGCGGGTACGCACCGGCGGTGACGCTCGAGCAGTACGCGAGCCTCGCCACCCGGTTCACGCCGTTCACCAACACGATCGGGCTGGCGCTCGCCGGCACGGCCCTGTGCCTGGTCGCCGGCTATCCGCTCGCGTACGTCCTGGCCACGCGCGGTGGCGCCTGGAAGACCGTCCTGATGGCGCTCATCGTCATCCCGCTGTGGACGAGCTTCCTCATCCGGACCTACGCGTGGATGTTCATCCTCGGCTCGAACGGCGTTCCGCGCCTGTTCGAGCCGTTCGGGTTTGACGTCCAGCTCCTCAACACCCCGTTCGCGGTGCTGCTCGGGATCGTCTACAACTACCTGCCGCTCATGGCCCTGCCGATCTTCGTCAGCCTCGAACGGCTCGACCGGTCCTACCTCGAGGCGTCGCGCGACCTGGGCGCCGGCCCATTGGCCACCTTCCGCCAAGTGACCCTGCCGCTCTCGGCGGCCGGCGTGATCAGCGGCTGCCTTCTCGTGTTCATCCCCGTGATGGGCGAATACCTCATCCCGGTCCTGCTCGGCGGCGGGAAGACGTACTTCCTCGGGAACGCGCTCGCCGACCTGTTCCTGCAATCACGGAACTGGCCGTTCGGCGCGGCACTGGCGACCGCGTTCGTGGCCTTCATGCTCGGCGTCGTCGGCCTGTACACGTGGCTGACCCGGCGGCTCACGGGTCCGGGCCGCGAGGAGAGCATCCTCTGATGGCCCGTGGCTCGCCGCGCCCGATGGGCCGCCCCGAACGCCTCATCGATCGCGCCCTCCGTGGCTACGCGGTGGCCGCGTACCTGTTCCTGTTCGTGCCGATCGCGGTCGTGATCGTCTTCAGCTTCAACGCCGGCCGGCACGCGGCCGAGCTCATCGGGCTTCTCGACGCGCTGGTACGAGGCCGCGTGGACGAACACGTTCGTGATCCAGTCACTCGGCAACAGCCTCAAGATCGCCGCGTCGACCGCGGTCCTCGCCACGATCCTCGGGACCACCTCGGCGCTGGCGATGACGTCGGTCCGCGGTCGCCTGCGTACCGCCTTCGAGCAGCTGACCTACGTGGCGATCATCGTTCCGGGGATCGTCATCGGCATCTCGGCACTGCTGTTCCTGGTCACGTTCTTCGGCTGGGTCAACCCCTGGCTCGTCGTCTTCTTCGGGGATGGCGCGCCACGGCTCGGTCTCGGGGCCCACAGCGTCATCGCGACGCACACGCTCTTCACGATGGCGATCGTGAACGTGCTGGTCCGCACACGGCTGCGCGGCATGGACCGCTCGCTCGTCGAGGCCTCCGAGGACCTGTACGCGACGCCGTGGCGGACGTTCTGGCAGGTCACGTTCCCTCACCTCGTGCCCGCCATCGTGGGCGGGGCGCTGCTGGCGTTCACGTTCAGCTTCGACGACTTCATCGTGGCGTTCTTCACCGCCGGCCAGGACCAGACGCTGCCGATCTACCTGTTCGCCTCGATCCGCCGCGGCGTGACGCCAGAGGCGAACGCGATCGCCACCGTGCTGCTCGCAGTCACGATCGGCTCGATGGTGGTGACCGGGCTCCTGATCCGTCGCGGACGCCTCCGGGCGCCACGCCGGCCGGTCGAGGCGGGGCTGCCCGCCAGTCCGGCGAGTCCCGCGAGTCCGGCCACGACGGCCGCCGAGGCATGAGCACCCGATCGAGCCCCGGGCGCCCGCTCCTCGCGGATGTCGTGCGCGACGGGCTGCGACGGGCGATCTTCGCGGGCGAGTTCGCACCCGGGTCGCGGGTGCCCAACGAGGACCAGCTCTCGGACCGCTTCGGCGTTAGTCGGGCGACGATCCGCGAGGCTGTCCGGGGTCTCGCGGAGGACGGATACCTTCTCCGCCGCCAGGGCTCCGGGACCTACGTGACGACGCGGCCGCTCCTGCACAACTCGCTCGACAGGAACTTCTCGTACACGGGCTACCTCGAGAGCGTCGGCGTGCGGGCGGGCAAACAGCTCATCGAGGCGCAGGTGGTGCCTGCGTCGGCGGCCGTCCGCGAGCGGCTGCATCTCGAGATCGGGACTGCTGTCGCGGAGCTGCGCCGGATCCGGACCGCGGACGACCGCCCCGCGATCTATTCGATCGACCGGATCCCGGCCGACCTCGTCGACGTGGAGCGCGACCGCGACGCCTTCGAGGGCTCGCTGTACGACCTGCTGGCGTCGCGAGACCAGCCGGTCGTGCACGGCGAGGCGGTCCTGCAGCCCGCTCGGGCGGACGGAGCGGTCGCCCGGGCGCTCGGAGTGCGGGAGGGGACGCTGCTGCAGGCGATCGACCAGGTCGACGTGAGCGCCACCGGCCGCCGGGTGATGTATTCGCTGGAGTGGCACGTCCCGTCGGTCATCGAGTTGCGGGTGTTTCGGCGCGGCCCGGCCTGATCGCGAGGGCCCGGGGCCCGTCGCGAACCGACCGGGTCTGGACGCCGTACCTTCCGGTGACGAACCCCCAGGAGGTGCCCATGAACCGGATCCAGCACGCCATCGCCGACCGCCCTGCACTCGTCTCGCTGCTGGCGGTCCTCGCGATGCTGATCGTCGCCGCATGCAACAACGGTGCGGGAGGCGACAGCCGCTACTAGGCGACCCGGTCGCCTGCTGCGGGAGCCCGCGGCAGGCGCTGATCGAAGAGGGCCGGCACCTGGGACGCGGGCACGGCCGGCGAGAAGAGGTAGCCCTGGGCGCGATGGCAGCCCAGCGTCTCGAGGCGCTCGAGCTGATGGGCCATCTCGACGCCCTCGGCCGTCACGACGAGCCCCAGTGCCGAGGCGAACGACAGGGTCGCGGTCACGATCGCGGTGTCCTCGCGGGACGCGCCGAGACCGCCGACGAACGAGCGATCGATCTTCAGCCCGTGGACCGCGAACCGCTTGAAGTACTCGAGCGCGCTGAACCCGGTCCCGAAGTCGTCGATGGTCAGGGCGACGCCCAGGTCGTGCAGCTGGCGCAGGGCGGTGTCGCCGGTCGCGGTCTCGCGCATCGTCAGCGACTCGGTGATCTCGAGCTCGAGGGCCGATGGCTCCAGCCCGGTCTCGGTCAGGATGTCGCGGATGTCGGCCCCGAACCCCGGCTCGATGACCTGGCGGGCCGATGCGTTGACGCTCATCGTGAGGCCCGGCCGGCCGATCCCCGCATCGCGCCACGCCCGGAGCTGCCGGCACGCCGCGGTGGTGACGAGCCGGCCGAGCGGGACGATCAGACCGGTCGCCTCGGCGAGCGTGATGAACTCCCCGGGCAGCATCAGCCCCCGCACGGGGTGCCGCCAGCGAACGAGCGCCTCGAACCCGACGATCTCGTGGGAGGGCAGCTCGACGATCGGCTGGTAGTGGAGCACGAATTGCTCCGCCTCGATCGCGGCTCGGAGCTCGGTTTCCATCTCGAGGCGACTCTGGGCGCGCCGCTGCATCGACGGGTCGAAGACGACGTGACGACCCTTGCCCTGCTCCTTGGCGGCGTACATCGCGGCATCGGCATGGGCCAGAAGGTCGACCGCCACGGCCTGGCGGCCGCGGGCGAGTGCGATCCCGATGCTCACCCCGACGACGAGCGGGCGGCCCTCGAGCACGATCGGGACGCGGATCGCCGCGGCCAGGCGCTCGGCGAGCGCGACGGCCTCCTCCTCGCCGTGGACGCGCTCGACCAGGATCGTGAACTCATCGCCGCCCTGGCGCGCCGCGATGTCGTCGGCCCGGAGCGTGGCCGTGAGTCGCTGGGCGACCTCGACCAGGAGGCGGTCGCCGGCGCTATGGCCGAGCGAGTCGTTGACGACCTTGAAGTCGTCGACGTCGAGAAACAGCACCGCCACGCCCGACCGTCGCCGACGTGACCGATCGAGCGCCCGGTCGAGGTGCTCGCGGAAGAGCGTGCGGTTCGCCAGCCCGGTCATGGGATCGTGGAACGCGTCGTGCAGGAGCTGCGCCTCGAGGCGCTTCTGCTCGGTGGTGTCGACGAGGAGGCCCTGCGAGACGCGGCGGCCACCGGTCGAGTCGTCGCGCATCGCGTAGGCCTCGTCGTGGACCCAGACGACCGAGCCATCGGCGGCGATCATGCGGTAGTCCATCCGGAGCGGCTGCTCGGTCAACCAGTGCTCGGCGAGCGCGGCGACCGTTGCGTCGCGGTCGTCCGGATGCGTGACCCTCGGCCAGAGCTCCGGGTCCTCGATGAAGGCCTCGGGCGGGTAGCCCAGGATCGATTCGATCTGCGGGCTCATGTAGGCAAGATGACCGCCGTCGGTCACACCGGGGTCCGCGACGTCGATGTAGACCGCGGCCGGCACGCGCTCGACGAGCGTCTGGTAGCGCGAGTCGGCTTCGGCACGCTGGATCAGGGCGATCTCGAGGTCGTCGCGCGCCCCCCGCGAATCGTCGAGCAGGCGGCCCCGCTCGTGGACCAGGAACGACTGACGGAGCCCGGCCAGCAGGATGACGGCGAACGAGCACAGCTCCACTGGGCCGAGCTCGCTCGAGACCAAGTGTCGGATCGCGAGCGTCAGCGCGCTCGCGAGGAGAGCGACGAGCGGCAGGCCCCCGAGCACGACCGCGGAGACCTCGCGGAACCAGGTGCCGCGGCCTTCGCCGAGCCGCCAGCTGCCTGCGCCGACCCCGACGGCTGCGATCCCGAACGAGAAGGCGTAGTTGCCCAGGTTCCCGGCCGGTGGCAATGCCACGACCGCCTGGCGGAGCCAGTCCACCCACGCGAACCCCAGGATGGCGAAGCCGAGGAGCAGGAGGTAGCCGCCGCCACGCGGAGCGGCGCGAGCCGCCAGGAGGGCGACGAGGCCGGCCGCTGCGGCGGCCAGGTGCACGATGGGGTAGATCATCGCGACGGTCCCACCGGCCGACTCGCCGGCGCCGACCTGGTCGCCGTAGATCGCGAGGATGATCGAGGCGAGGGCCAGGAAGATCGCGATGGCGTCGAGATAGACCGCGACCTCTTCCGCCTTTGCGAGTCGGCCGTAGACCGCCACTACGAAGGCGACGATGATCGGCGGCGCGACCATGAGGTAGCCGACGTCCGACGGCGCGGGGACGTTGAAGTAGCCGAGCGCCGTCTGGACGTCCCACGCGAACTGGCCGATGAGCCACGCCATGGTGCCGATCGCGACCAGGACGGCGATCTGGCGATCCAGGCCGCGGCTCCTCCGAGCGACGAGCCCCGCGTAGACGGCCGCGAGCGTGCCGGCGGCGGTCCAGTGGCCGTTCTCCCAGAGGACGACCTGGCCGCCGACGTCGAAGGCCGTCAGGACCATGAACACCGCGGTGACGGCGATCCCGACGCGCAGGACGTACACCTCCGGGCCGGCATCCCTGGGCCAGAGCCGACCGCGCCAGGCGCGCGCGCGCCCGACGGCGACGGCGGGCGCAGGCGATCCCGCGGCCTCTGCCGTCCGGTCCCACTCGGGAGCGGTCGTGTCCACGTTCGAACCCTAGGGGAGTGCGGTGCACTCCTCCACCACCGCTTCGGACGTTCGCGGATAGCCCAAATGCCGGATACCTGGGGTCGCAGATGCCTGTTCGATGGACGCGATGGGCACGTCCCGCCGAGTTGCCGCGTCGGCCTCAGCGGAACAGGTCGTTCTCGGCCGGCATCACCAGGTCGCGGATCGAGCCCTCCCCGCGCGTGAACGCCGCTCCCCGGACGATCGCCGCAGGGCGCGCCGCGGTCTTGCCGAGGACCAGCTCAGCCGCCGAGGCGAGCTCGTCGGCCACGGCCCGGACGGTCGATCGCATGACCCGGCCATCCGCGTCCGCCACGCCGCGCAGGTCGTCGAGCGGCAGCAGCCCGGAGACGCCGATCGCGACGTCGACGATGCCCCAGCGCCATGGCCGTCCGAACGAATCCGACACGACGACGGGCATATCGAGTCCGAAGCGCTCCAGGATCGCGGCCCGGATGCGCGACGCCGAGGCATCCGGGTCACGCGGCAGGAGCGTGACAAGGGCGCCCGAATCGGGGCCGACGTTCGAGGCGTCGACGCCGCCGTTCGCGCACACGAACCCGTGCGGGGTCTCGGTGATCAGGACGCCGTTCGACATCCGGACGACGCGCCGGGCCTCGCGCAGGACGACCTCGACCTGGCGCGGGTCGCGATCGAAGGTCCGGGCGAACTCGACCGCCTCGGGTCGCGGGACCACCATCGTCAGGTCGACGACGGCACCCTCGGCCTTGGACACGACCTTCTGCGTGACGACCAGGGCGTCGTCGTCGCGGAGCGGAAGCGCGCCCTGCGTCCGTGCGAGGGCGTCCCCGATGTGCCCGGCCAGATCGTCCCCGAGCCGGATCTCGGGGATGCCGTCGAGCGCGATGACCTGGATCGACGACTCAGCCGACACCCAGCCGCTCCGGAGCGGTCGACTCGACGAGCACCAGGTCCTCGGGCGTGTCGAGGTCGATGGTGAGGGGACCCGCAAGTTCCACGTAGCGAGCCCCGGCGGCGCCGGCCCGATCGCGATGAGCCGCTCGGCTGCCCGGCCCGAACGCGAAGTCGATGACCCCCGGCGGCCGAAGCCCGAGCGCGTTGGTGCCGGTTTCATGGCGGTCCGTCACGAGCACGACCGTCGGTTCGCCTGCGAGCAGGGGTTCGGCGAGCGCGTCGATGGCCTCGGGGGTCACGAACGGCAGGTCGACCGGGACGACAAGGATCGCCTCCGCATCGCCGGCGACCACATCGGCACGACCCTCGGTCAAGCCGGCGTTCAGGCCCCTGGATCGCTGGCGCAGCGTCCGGGCCCCCACATCGGACGCGAGGCGGAGGATCTCGGGGTCCGGGCTGACGACCAGGACGTCGGCGAGGCGGTCCACGGCCAGGGCCGCCAGCACGGTCCGCCGCAGGAATCCCGTGATCAGGTCATGCCGCTCCTCGGCATCGAGCGAGCTTGCGAGCCGGGTCTTGGCGCCTTCGAGCGTGCCCACCGGGACGATCGCGGCGATCCGCGGGGGCGATGGCGGTCGACGTTCCGTGCTGCTCACGCCTCCGATGGTACAGACTCGACCTCGTCGGCCGGCGGAAGCGCGAACGCCAGCACCTCCCTGGCCAGGCGCGCTCGCCCTTCCGGATCCGCCATGACCGTATCCGTCACGAGGGTCTGGGGCCCAAGGGCCGCGATCGCGGGCTCGAGCGCCGCGTCGGCGCGATCGAGGACGAAGCCATCGCAATACGGCGCGAGAAGCGAGGCGACGCCCAGCGCGCTCGATTCGTGGCCCAGCGATCCGAGCATGCGGTCGGCCGGGCCCTTGAGCGCCTTCCCGCCGACGATGCCGCTGACGGCGACGACGGGAGCCCGGACCCGCGCCCGTTCGAGCAACTCGGTCAGGGCCGGGACGGCGAGGATCGGCCCGATCGACACGATCGGGTTCGAGGGCCCGACGACGATGACGTCGGCGGCATTCAGCGCCTCCCGGACCTGGGCCGTCGGCCGGGCGGCGCCGATGCCGTCGTACCGGACCTCAAGGACGTCCGGCGCCTGATGCCGATGGACGAAGTACTCCTGGAACTCGAGCCAGCCCTGCGTGGTGCGCAGCTGAGTCCGGACGGGCTCGTCGGCCATCGGCAGGATCCGGCTCGGAATGCCCAATGCCTGCTGGAGGTCGAGCACGGCGTCGGTCAGCGACCGGCCCTGCCGGATTCGCGCGGTCCTGGCGATGTGCGTCGCGAGATCGCGATCGCCAAGGCGGAACCACGCGTCTTCCCCGTAGCGCTCGAGCATGCCGATCGTCGTCCATGTCTCGTCGCGCAGGCCCCAGCCGCGCTCATCGTCGAAGACGCCCGCCAGCATGTACATGATCGAGTCGTGATCGGGCATGACCAGCAGGCCGTGGCGTTCGGTGTCGTCCGCGGTGTTGACGACCACGGTGAGCTCGCCCGGCCCGAGCGCCACCTGCAGGCCGTGGGCCAGCTTCGCCCCGCCCGTCCCGCCGGCGAGGGTGACGACCTTCACGAGCGGAGACGCTCCTCGACTTCTGGCATCCGCCGGATGGTCTCGGGGTCGTATGGCGCGGGCATCCGGACGATGACCGTCTCGAAGCCGAGATCGCGATACGGCCGGATCGCGTCCGCCACGATGTCGGGCGGGCCCAGCAGCACCGGACCGGGCCCCATGTCCTCGGCGCCGTTGTTGGCGAGCAGCGCCGCGTAGGCGGCCCCGGCAGCGGCCGGGTCGTCGCGCAGGATGATCGGGAAGCTGATGGTCTTCTCGATCGTCCCGATGTCGCGACCGACGTCGGCGCCGTGCGCCGCGAGGACGTCGAGCCGCGGCCGGACCTCGTCGAGCGTGCCCGACGTGTTCCAGGCATCGGCGCGCTCGGCGACGGTGCGCAGGGTCTTCTTCGGGCCGGAGCCGCCGACCAGGATCGGCAGGTGCGCCTGGACCGGTCGCGGCTCGCAGAGCGCGTCCTGCATGGTGTAGAAGCGGCCGACATGGCTGAACCGCTCCCCGTCGAGCAGGCGCCGGATGAGCATGACCGACTCGTCCAGGCGGTCGAGCCGCTCGCCGACGCCGGAGGCGAAGTCGATGCCGTAGGCGTCGTGCTCGCGCTCGAACCAGGCCCCGCCGATCCCGAGCACTGCGCGCCCGCCCGAGACGTGATCGAGCGTGATCGCGAGCTTCGCGGTCAGACCCGGGTTGCGCATGGTGTTGGCGCCGACCATGAGCCCCAGGCGAACCCTCGAGGTGATGGGCCCGAGCGCGGAGAGCACGCTCCAGCCCTCGAAGATCGTCTGCTCCCAGGGACCGAAGATCGCGAGGAGGTGGTCCCACGTCCAGACCGAATCCCATCCGCCGTCATCGGCGGAGCGCGCGGCGTCACGGAACGCCGGCCAGTCGGTGTGCTGGGACCAGAGCTGGAGGCCGAAGCGCATCAGGGCATCCCTTCCGGTTCGATCGAGGTGGTCGTCTTACTCGATGTGGTCGTGGACCGCGAGCACGTGCACCCTGAAGGTGATCCGCTCCTGTCGCTGGAACCGCTCGCGGATCAGCTGCTCGGCCTCGTCCGGCTCATCAGCGTGGTATCTGCGCGCCATCGCCGCGATGTCGGCCTGGGCGGTCGGCTGGTCCGTGACGGGCTCGGCGATCCCGGTCAACCCGACCCAGCGATACCCATCGGTGGCGTCGGCGACGGCCAGCGACATCCGCGGGTCACGGAGGAGGTTGGCCGGCCATCGCCGCCCGACCCTGCTGTTGATGACGAGCTCGTCCCCGTCGAGGGTGTACCAGATGACCGCCTGGCGCGGGGCGCCGTCCGGATCGACCGTCGCGAGCGTCGCGAAATGGAGGCCGCTGACGAGGAATGCCCGGATGCTGTCCGGCAGGCTGACGATCGAGGTCCCGGTCATGCCCTCGATGGTACGCGAGCGACGCGACGACGGGAGACGTCGACCTGGCGCGGCTTCGCCGGGTCGGTCGCGGGCTTGCCAAGCAAGTATCCCTGACCGAAGTCGACGCCGAACTCGCGCAGCTTGGCGAGATCGCGGCGGGTCTCGATCCCCTCGGCGACGAGCTTCGCGTTGATGCGCCGGCCGAACGAGACGAACGCCTCGACGAGCGCTTGCTTGGCGTCGTCGTGCGACACGCCGAGGGTGATCTCGCGGTCGATCTTGATGATGGTCGGTCGCAGCGCGGCGACGAGCGCGAAGCTGGCGTAGCCCGCCCCCGCGTCATCGACGGCGAAGCCGAAGCCGAGCCGCCGGAGGGCCTTGACCTGGCGCTTGAGCGGACCGAGGTCCGCGACGGATTGCTGTTCCGTGCACTCGATCGTGATCCGCGACGGGGAGAGGCCGACACCGCGGACCATGGCCGCGAGCGCCTTTGCCTCGAACGCGGGATCGAGGAGGCTCGCCGGGGCGAGGTTGATGCCGAAGCGGCGTGGTTCCTTGTCGGCCTCGCGCCCGATGGCCTCGAGGCGGCCGGCACGCTCCAGGATCGTCGCGATGATGAAGAGGTCGAGCTCGATGGAGCGTTCCGTGTGGATGGCGGCCGCGACGATCGACGAGATCGATTGCGGCAGCATCGGCATCTGCGGGCGGAACAGGCACTCGTACTCGTGCAGCTCCATCGTCTCGAGGTCGACGATCGGCTGGAACGCGACGCGGTGGAGCGTCCGGAGGCTGAAGAAGTAGTCGAGCATCTTGGTCTGGACGACCATGCTCGACTGCGCCATGCCGATCCGGTCGGCGAGGCCGCTGAGCTGCACGGCGGCCGAGGTCGCGATCAGATACCGGTCCGATTCGGGCAGCGTCCAATCGACCATGACGAGGCCGTATTCGGGGTCGTGCGAGCCGTCCGCGACCTCCTTGACCAGGCTCTCGGTCAGGATGTGGGCCGGGGCGATCAGCACGGTCCCCGACTCGAGTTCGACCACGCGAGCGCCCACGACCACCGAGGCCAGCCGGTTCGCGAACCGGATGTCCCGTGACCAGAGGAGCCGCTCGGCATCGGGTCGACGGTTGTTGAACAGTCGCACGGGCCACCGCTGCTTCGGTACTGCCGAGGCGCTGGGTGCATCACCTCGACGCCCTCATCATCAGCCCGTGGTCGGGCGCTCACGGCGACCCGAGGGTCCGGGTGGTCGAGGTCCGTTGGTACCAGTCTGGTGCGGTGCCCGCGGGTCGGGGCGCCGCACCATCGGGGTCGGCGGGCTCAGTCGATCGCCACCCGCAGTGCGTCGAGGCCGTCCTGTTCGAGGCTCGCCACGGCGTCCACGGTGGCGGCCAGCTTCGCAAGGAGGCCCTGGGTCCCTGCTCCGGTCAGCGGGAACGCCTCGCGCATCGATTCGCGGATCGCCGCCGACTCCTCCCAGGCCGCGCGCAGGTGCGGGAGTGCCGCCGAGCCCAGCTGTCGGTAGGCGGTCGCGCGCGCGCTCTGGAGCTCACGCGTCCGGCGAAGGGCCGGGACGTCGTCGGGGAGGGCCGCGGACGCCACGGCATCCCAGGCATCCGCGATGCTCGGGTCACCTGCCGGGCCGCCGTACCGACGGCCAAGCGCCGCGAGCCGATCGTCGCCGGACTGGGCGGCGATCTCCCGGAGACCGCCTCCGAACATCGAGCGCAGGAGCCCGCCACCGCCGCCGTATCCGCGGATGTACTCGTGGACCGATGCCAGCCCGGACCACAGCCGCTCGCCGGGTGGGAAGACGGTCGCCCAGCTGTCGCGGCCGTCGCCACGCACCCGAGTCGACCAATCGGCGAGCGCCGCGAGGGAGAACTGGCGGGTGCGGGGGTGGTCGAACCCGTCGACCGTGGCCCGCAGCCCGGCGCGCTCGGCCGCCCGGAGGGCGTCGGGATCCACGTTCGCCCGGACGTCTGCGCCGAGCCAGAGCAAGCGATGCTTCTGCTTGGCGATGCGAGCCCGCGCTCGCGCGAAGACATCGAATGGGACCTCGACCGGGAGCTGCGCGAGGTCGTCGATGACGACCACGCCCCGGGCGTCATCGATGGTGCGGACGACGACGACGTGGTAGCCGCCACCCTCCCATTCGACCGGGAGGGCGCGCGTGCCGAGGACCGCGATGTCGACCCATGCAACGACCGGCCGGCCCGTGTCCAGCGCGTCCCGGAGCTGGCGATCTGCAGCCTTGGCCGAGCCCGACTCGGTCACGGTCGGCTCCAGGCCGAGTCGTCGAAGCCCGCCTTCGAGGAAGGCCCGCTCGTCGTCCCACTTATGCCGGCCAGCGAGGAAGAACGTGCCGACGCCCTCGGCCGCGTAGTGGAACTGGAAGATCCCGAGCCCGATCCCCCCGCCGATGACGAGGGCGTGCGACTCGGTCAGCGGCAGGCCCGCCTCGGCCAGCAGCGTCCGCAGGGCGCTGGCGCCCGCGTTGACGCCGGGACCGGGGTCCGTCGGGGCGGCGACGGTCGCGTCCCCGGCGGCGACGACGTGCGCGCGGGCCGCGGCATAGCGCTCGCCGGTCCGCTCCATGCGGGCACGAACGCGCGACTTCAGGTGCTTGCGGTCGGTCATCTCAAGCCTCGTTCCCGGCCCGGCGTCCCGTGCCCCACGCGCGTCGGGCGCCACGGCCGTGCTGGACGGACGAGATGGCGCGATTCGATCCGACCCGAGGACAGGATCCCCTTTGCCTCCGCGGGGCCGGTCGCGTGGGGACCGACGTGGAGGTTCGGCGTGGGTGACGCCATGCACATCCTACGCCTTGGCGTCCAGCCGGTAGCGGATCTCATCGATCGGGACGCCGTCGAAGTCGATGGTGTACCGGCCGCCGTCGGGCCGGAAGCCGGCCGCCTCGTAGAACCGACACGCGCCCGGGTTGTCCTCGAACACCCACAGGACGATCGGGTCGAACCCGCGCGCCCGCAGGTCCGAGACGGCGTGTGCGAAGAGCGCTCGGCCGTGGCCGCGGCCGAGCGCCTCGGGCGCCAGGTAGATGGCGTAGACCTCCCCCGAGCCCGCTGGTGCCGGAGCGGATTCGTCGCGACCCGGCCCGGAGGCAGCGAACCCGAGGATCCCGGCGTCGGACTCCGCGACCCACGTCCGGTCAGGGACGGCCGCCGGGTCCGCTGCCAGGCCCCCTGCCTGGCGGGTGATCGTGTCGCGCCACCAGGCGGTCCTGCGTTCCACGGAGAGCCCGTCGAGGATCGCGTCCGGCACGAGGCCCCGATAGGTGGCCTGCCAGGACCGGACGTGGATATCGGCGATGGCCGGGGCGTCCTCCGGAGCCCCGAGGCGGATGCGCGCCTTGGTCATGCCAGGCGTTCACCAGCGCGGACCGCGACATCGAGGCGGTTCTCCGGCGGTGCCAGCGGGCAGGCCCACTTCGGGTCGAAGGCACACGACGGCTGGACGGCGAAGTTGAAGTCGAGGATGAGCGTGCCTGTCGCCGGGTCGCCGCCCAGGTCGGCGCTCTTGGCCGCGTCGACCAGGTAACGGCCGGCACCGTAGGTCTCGATGCCGTTGGTCGCGTCGCGGAACGGGATGAAGAGGCCGCCCGCGTATCCGGCCATCCAGAAGACGGACAGGCGTCGCTCGCCCGCGGGGAGCGGCAGCGTGACCGCACCGATGCGGCTGAACGACAGCGTGTCAGCCCCGCTGTTGGGCAGCTCGAGCGCGAACGCACCGGGCGCGGGCGGCGGCGCCGGCTCGAGCGTGGCCTCGAACCGCAGCGCCGGGTCCGGGTCGAAGTGCTGCGCCCGGAACCCGGCCCGGGCTGCCGGCGGCACCGGCGACTGCGGATGCTCGCGGAAGAGCCATTCGCGTACTGCGCGCCAGTGCGCCAGGGCGGCGCCGGGGTCGGTCGCGGCCATCGCCCGGACCTCGGAATAGAGCGCGGCGACGCGGCGACGCCAGTCGGCGAGCCACAGGCGATCGGTCGTCGAGCCGTCGCCCTGCGTCCAGTCGAGCGGGTCGGTCACTCCGGTCAGGATCGATCGCGCCGCAGCGCGCCGAGCAGCACGACCGCCCCGATCACGATCAGGATCACCGGCCAGAACTGGCTCCAGCGGATCGTCGGAAGATCGATCCCCAACGTGCGCTCGAGGAAGAACCACACGCCGATGCCCAGGACGAACAAGCCGACGACGAGCGTCCAGATACGACCCGCATCGCCGCGATCTCGTCGTCGCGGCGTCGCCCAGGTCGACACGGGTGGCGCGGGCGGCGGCACGTACGCGGGCGTCGGATCGGGTGGGGTCGCGGGCCGGCTCGGGCCCCGACGGGGGCGGTACGGCGCCGGCGCCCTCGGTGGCGTCGAGCGACGGGGTGGGGACGCGGGTCGTGGGGTTCGGGGTCTCGTCGTCCATCGGGTCCCTCGGTCTGATCGTGGGGCCATTGCGGGCCGTCCGCGCCATCGTAGACCCGTCCGCCTAGAATCGAGCGACCGGCCGCGAGCGCCGGACGCCGGCATCGTCGCCGGCCGGGCGCGTCGGGAGCAGACGGACGGGAGGCGGAACAGTGGCGGATACCGCGGAGATCGGCGTCTTCGGAGGCTCGGGGTTCTACTCGCTGCTCGAGGATGTCCGGGAGATCAAGGTCGACACGCCCGTACGGTGCGCCCTCCGACTCGCTTCTTCCTGGCGGACGTGGCGGGTCGGAAGGTCGCGTTCCTGCCGCGCCACGGCCGGCGCCACACGATCCCGCCGCACCGGATCAACTACCGCGCCAACGTCTGGGCGCATGCGCTCGCTCGGCGTCAAGGCGGTGATCTCGCCGTGCGCCGCGGGATCGCTCCAGCTCGCGGTCAAGCCCGGCGACTTCGTCGTGTGCGACCAGTTCGTCGACCGGACGTCGGGCCGCGCCGACACCTTCTACGACGGGCCGATCGTCACCCACCTCTCGTCCGCCGAGATCTACGACCCGGTCCTGCGGCGGCTGGCCATCGACACGATCCGCGACCACGGCATCGAGGTCCACGAGGGCGGCACGGTGGTCGTCATCCAGGGGCCGCGGTTCTCGACCAAGTCCGAGTCGAAGTGGTTCAGCGACGCCGGCTGGGAGGTCATCAACATGACCCAGTACCCGGAGGCGTGGCTGTGTCGCGAGCTCGGCATGGCGGTGGTCAACATCAGCCTCATCACCGACTACGACGCGGGCGTCCACGAGGGCACCGAGGCCGTCAACGCGACCGACGTCCTGGAGGTCTTCACCGCGAACGCCGAGCGGATCCAGCGCGTCGTCCTCGACCTGATCGGCCGGTTCCCGATCGGCCTCGACGCGCTGGGGGCCCGGGCGGCGCTCGAACCGACCCGCGGTGACGGGCACACGATCTCCCCCGAGGACATCCGGCTCTTCGAGACGGGGTTGTGACCGACACGCCGACCGAGCGCGATGGTCGGGTCGGGCTCGGGCACGCGCTGCCGATCGGCGTCTGCCTCCGGACGATCCGAGCCGAGCCCGGCTGGTGGCTCGAGAGCGCCAGGCGCCTGGACGCGGCCGGCTACCCGAGCGTCTGGGCCTGGGACCACTTCATGGGGCGCGGCGACCTGACCGTGCCGGTCGTCGAGGGCTGGACCGCCCTGGCCATGGCCGCAGGGGCGACCACGCGGCTCTCGGTCGGGTCGTTCGTGCTGAACGTCATGAACCGCCACCCGGCGGTCGTCGCTCGGATGGCGTCGACGCTCCAGGTCGCGAGCGGGGGGCGGCTGATCCTCGGGATCGGGATCGGCGGGCACCCGAAGGAGCACGCGGCCTACGGCATGGAGTTCCCGGCCGCCCCGGAGCGCGTCGAGCGGCTCGAGGAGGCCGTCGCGGTCATCCGCGCCCTGTGGACCGGCGGGCCGATGACCCGGCCATCGCCCTTCTATCCGCTGACCGAGGCGTACGCGCACCCGGTGCCTGACCCGGCGCCACCGATCGTCATCGGCGGCGAGACCCCGTCGGGTGCGCGACTCGCCGGGCGGATCGGCGACGGCTGGACGACATTCGAGGACAACTTCGAGGCGAACCTGCCCCTCTACCTCGAGGCGCTCGAGCAGAGCGGCCGGCGGCGGGACGACCAGCGCGTCTTCGTCGGGTTCCAGGGCGAGTGGCTGTCGGACGAGACCATCGTCGATTCACCATGGGTCACGGCACCGCGCGAGATGTGGGACCGCTGGCGCGAGGCCGGCGCCGACGGGGCCATCGTCCTGGCCCGGACCACGGCCGACGTGGACGCCCTCGTGGAGGCGACCGGACGCTGGTAGGCCGCCGGTGCGTGACGGCTGCCCGAGCGTGCCGGTGCGCCGTTCGTGGCACCATCGGCCGGTGACGACACCGACCTCGACCGCGGCCCCGGGCGCCTCGCCGACACCCGCGTCGGACAAGCCCGGGCTGACCCACGGCTGCCTCCGGTGTGGAGCGCCCGTGCCGCTCGATGTCGGCCTGTGCGAGCGCTGCAACCCGCTGGGCCTCAAGGATTCCTCGGCGTCGCAGGTCCATGGGACGGTCTTCATCGCGGTCCTCGTCGCGGTCATCGGGCTCGCGCTGGCCGGCCGCCTCACGCTCGCGGGAGTCGGCCCGTTCGATGCCACGGTCGACGGTGCGGCGCCGGAGGGACGCGGGCTCGCGATCACGCTGACGGTCACCAATCGGGGGACGGCGACCGGCCAGACCACCTGCCGGGTGAACGACCCGAAGGACCGGAACGGCGGCGGCTCGGCGTTCCTGCTCAGCCCACGGATCGATCCCGGGGCGACCGTCACGTTCACCAAGACCGTGACCGAGCTCGGTGCGACGGTGCGCGACCTGTCCGTCGAATGCAGCGCGCCGTGACCGAGACGCCTGGGCGTGGCGCCTACGACGGTGAGCTCGCGTTCGCCCTCGCGCTCGCCGTGCGCGCCGGCGAGGTGCTCATGGACCGCTACGAACGCCTCGAACAGATCGACTACAAGAGCGCCCGGGACGTCGTCACCGAGGCCGACCACCTGTCGGAGGCGCTCATCCTCGACGCGATCCGGGCGACCTACCCGGCGGACGCGATCCTTGCCGAGGAGACCGGCGAGCACCGTGCCGTCGAAGGCGAGGCGCCCACCTCGGGTCGTGGCCGCGTCTGGATCGTCGATCCGCTCGACGGCACCGTGAACTACGCGAACGGCATCCCGTTCTTCTGCGTGTCCATCGGGCTGGTGGCCGAGGGCCGTCCGGTCGTCGGTGTCGTGCGCGACCCGACGCGCGACGAGTCGTTCGCCGCGTCGGCCGACGGCCCCGCCACGCTCGACGGCCGGACGATCCACGCATCCGACAAGGAGAAGCTGTCGGACTTCGTCATCTCGATGGCGCTCAACGGCCGAGCCGCGACGGCCCGGGCGCGCAACGTCCGCAGGGCCATCCGCATCTCCCGCTCGATGGGCTCGGCCGCGCTGGCGCTCGCCTACGTCGGCAACGGACGCTTCGATGCGTTCGTCCAGCAGGGCGGGCTCTCGACGTGGGACGTCGCCGCGGCCGGACTGATCGCCGAGCGTGGCGGCGCCTCCGTGACGACCATCGACGGCGGCCCCTGGTTCGACGTGTCCATGCCTTCCAAGACGATCGGCACGCTCGCGGCGCCGGCCGCCCATCACGGAGCGCTGCTGGCGCTCGTCACGTAACGCGATGGATGCCCCCACCACGCCCGGACCGTCGGTCGCAGCGCTGCCGACGACCGTTCGCTCCATGGGCGCGACGCTCGCGACCGTGCTCGGGATCTCGGCGATGGGACTGGCCTACGTCGTGAGCGAGATCCCGGTCGTGGAATCAGCGCTCCACGTCCGCTACATCCTCGGACCGGACGGAGTCGGGTCGGGTGCTCCGCTGATCCTCGCCTGGGCCGTCGCGCCGATCGCCGCCGCAGCCGCCGGCTGGATCGCCGCGCCACGAGCCCTGATCGGGCGGCGATTCGCCGGGGTCTGGATGGGGTTCCTGGCCTACGCGATCGCGATCGCCATCGCCCCGATCGTGGTCTTCGGCCCGATGGTGATGGGGCCCAACGTCATCGACGGCGAGGGTGCTGCACCCTTCGTGGGGCTGGTGGAGTTCCTCGTCTCCGTCCCGTTCATCGCCCTGCTGGCCGGCCTGATCCTCGCGCCGCTCCTGGTCGTGTGCGTCGTCGCCGGGACGGTCTGGGCCGGTGCCGTCCGGTGGGCGTTGCGGGGAGCGGCCGATCCCGGGCCACAGCCGGCCATCCCGGAGACGGACATCAGGCTCCTGATCGTCATGGGCTCGATGCTGGGCGTCCTGTGGTTCCTGTTCGCGGTCGTGGCGCTCTCCGGGTCGTTCGGCGGCGGCGAGTTCATCGACTGAGGCTGGGGTCGAGGTCGGGCCACGGCCGTGCAGACACCTACGGCCGGTTCGCGGGCCGTCGGTGGGAGGGGTTGGGGATGAGCTCGTAGTGCGCGGCCTCCCACTCGACGATGCGCTCCTCGTGCCGGGTGGCGATCGGCCGCCGGACGTCGCCCCCGGTGGCGGACTCGACCGCCGACCATGACTGCCAGCTCGAGACCGTGACGAACTGGTCCGGCGGCTCGATCGAGCAGTACAGGGCGAGCGGGCCGTGCCCGGCCTCGACGTCCGAGACCGTGCCGGCCCGAACCTCATCGCGGTAGAGGAGCAGATCGCCCGGGCGGATGCGGCCCCGGACGACGCGCAGGATGCCCGATGCCAGCTCGGCGCCGCGGCTGACATCGAAGCTCAGGGCGACGTCGGCGTCGAGGATCTCCAGCCTCCGGTCGGTGGTCTCCTCGAGCAGCTCGGGATGGAATCTCGGCGGATCGAAGTGGTCCCCGACCGCCTCGACCATGCTCGATCGTGAGGTCCAGACCGACACCACGACGCGCTCGCCCAGCTCGTCGGGGCCCTGCCGGCCGACGTAGACATCGTCGATGTCGTCGAACGCGAACAGTCCCGGGACCAGCACGTCGCGCAGGATCGCGTCGAATCCGCTGCGGACGGGTCGGAAGCGGAACAGCCTGACGACATGGTGCTCGGACACGGCGTGAGCGCCCCTCTCGCACGCCCGACTGGTTCCCGTCGGTGGCGACAGGCTACAGGCTGCGCGCCGGGTTCGTGTCAGGCTTCGTCACGCCAGCGGTGCGGGCGACCGGCAAGCCGCGGGAGGCCCCATTCCTCGCAGAAGCCCTCCCAGTCCGCTCGCGGGGCGCCATCCCATCGAAGCTCGTCCGGGTCGCGCTGGCGGATCGGCACTCCGTCCTCGGCCGTCCGCAGCCGCGCCAGGTCGCGATAGATCAGCGCCTCGTCCCAGCGTTCGCGCAGCGTCGCGGCGAGCGCGATAGCGCGCGTTCCCCCCAGCCCCGGCACCTCCCAGGCCGAGGCCTTTGGCGGGATGTCCTCGAAGTGCTCGTACTGCGTGAGCACGGCCGCCGCGGACTTGGAGCCCCATCCGGGCAACCCCGGATAGCCATCCGACGCGTCGCCGACGAGCGCGAGATAGTCCGGGATGGACGTCGGCGGCACGCCCCACTTGGCGCGGACCCCGGGGTCGTCATAGGTCAGCCCGCGTCGGCGATCCCACAGGACGATCCGGTCGTCGCGCACGAGCTGCGCCATGTCCTTGTCCGGCGTGCACACGAGGATCCGGTCGACCCGAGTGTCCTCCGCGAACCGCACGGTCGCGGCGGCGATTGCGTCATCCGCCTCGAACTCCACCATCGGCCACAGGACGATGCCCAGCGCCTCCACGGCGGCCTCCGCGATCGGGAACTGGGCCAAGAGCTCGGGTGGCATGCCGGCGGACGACTTGTACCCCGGGAACAGGTCGTTCCGGAACGACTCGATGACGCGGTCCGTGGCACAGCCGACGTGCGTGGCGCCTTCCTCGCGCAGGAGGTAGAGAAGCTGGTCGCACAGCCCGGACACGCCCGAGAGGTTCGTCCCGTCGCGGCCGAGGACCGGCGGCCGCGGGGCAAAGTGCGCCCGGAACAGCTCATACGTGGCGTCGACGAGGTGCAGCTCCATCGGCTTCCTCGGTCCTTCAGCCGGCGTCCGCGCGCGACTCGACGAGGTCGCGGAGGCGGAACAGGTCGGCCTGGAAGATGGGGCCGAAGACGCGCTCGAACACCGCGGCAGCGACGTGGGGGAGCACCGGCGCGATGAGCCGCTCGTCCCAGCGGACGATCGTCGTGGTGCCGTCGGCGCCCCGTTCGAGCCTGATGAAGCCCGACCCGCTGACGATCCCCTCGTGACGGAGTGCGAATCGGGTCGGCGGCTGGAACTCGGTGATCGTGACCGGATCGGTCACGGCGATCCCGAAGACGCGCACCGTGGAGACGCCCGTGCTGCCAACACCGATGGGCGGCGGCGAGGTGAGCCGGACCGCCTTCATGTCGTGCATCCAGCGTGGCTGGCCCTCGATGTCGGCGATCTCGGCCCAGACCCGCTCGATGGGCGCATCGATGACCACGACCGACTCGATCGGCCCGGGAGGGAGCCCGTCCGCCCTCGACCGAAGGATGCGGTCGGCGATCCAGCCGCCGCCGAGGCCGAGCAGCGCGAGGCGCAGGATGGCGCGGATCACGCGACCCGCCGCCTCACCGCATCACCGTCCGCCACACGAGGACGCCGGCCTCGCGCATCTCCTCGATCGCCCGGTCGCCGTCGCCGGCCTCGAGATCGACCGCGGCGATGGCATCGGTCAGGACGGACGTCTCGAACCCGAGCCTGGCGGCGTCGAGGGCCGTCGCGCGGATGCAGTAGTCGGTCGCCAATCCGGCGACGACCACCCGTTCGATCGCTCGCTCCCGGAGCAGCGGCTCGAGCGCCGTGGCGACCGTGTCGCCGGTGACCGGGTCGCGCATCGTGAAGCCCGAGTAGCCGTCCTCCCCGTTCACGCCCTTCCGGATCCGCGGCGCGTCGTCCGGGGCATGCATGCCGGGATGGAGCTGGGCGCCCCACGTGTCGGCGACGCAGTGGACCGGCCAGATGCCACCGTCTTTGGCGAAATGCGGTGTGGACTCGGGGTGCCAGTCCTGGGTGAAGACGACGGTCGCCCCGCTGCTGCCCGCCGACGCGATCTCGCCGTTGAGGGTCGGGATGATGGCATCGCCGCCGGCGACGCTCAGGCCGCCGGCCGGGTCCGCGAAGTCGTTCTGGACGTCGACGACGACCAGGGCCGTGTCCGGCCGATAGCGCTGCATGCCATGAGGGTATCGCAGCCGCGGGAGGGCTCGGACCCGGTGGCCCGGGTGCCTCGCCGCCCCGATCACCCGATGAGGGACGGGATCTCCGGTGCGCTCCGACGCGACGTCGGCGTTCGACGCCGCGGGCTGCGCGGGGTCGACGTCGAGGAGATAGCCGATGCCCTGGAACGTCTTGATGCGGCCGGGCTCACCGGGCTCGGCGCCGAGCTTCCGGCGGACGCGCGACACCCAGACGCGGAGGTACTGCAGGTCGTCGCGGTACTCCGGGCCCCAGACCTTGGTCAGGAGCTCGGTATGGAGCACGACCTTGCCGGCGTTCGCGGCGAGGTGCTGAAGCAGCAGCCACTCGGTGCGGGACAGCTGGACCAGCTCGCCGTCGCGGGTCACCAGGCGGCGTTCAAGGTCGATCTCCACGTCGTCGAACACGAGGACGCCGGCGCCCGGCTGGGCACCCGAGGATCGACGCAGAACGGCCCGGACGCGGGCAGCGAGCTCGTCGGGGTGGAAGGGCTTGGCGATGTAGTCATCGGCGCCGAGGTCGAGGCCCTTCGCCTTATCCGCGGTGGAGCCCTTCGCCGTGAGCAGGATGACCGCGACCGGCCGGCGCTCACGCAGCTGGCGCATGACCTCGATCCCGTCGAGGTCGGGCATGACGATGTCCAGCAGGACGATGTCCGGCCGGACCTCCTCGGCCTTCAGGAGGGCCTCCTCGCCGCTGTTCGCGGTGACGACGCGGAAGCCCTCTTCGCCGAGGGCGATGGAGACGAGCTTCGTGATGCGCGGCTCGTCGTCTGCGACGAGGACGAGTGGTTGGGTGCTCACACGCCACCTCCTGGGTGGATGACATGGTGACGGATGGTTTCAAACGATGGGCTCACAGCATCGACGAGCGATGGTGGCGTCCGTGGTCTGGCCGTCGCTGGGGCGCATTGCAGCCGCGTTACAGCCCGGTCTGCCGTCACTCGTGTCGAAACCCTCGTATTCGAACGAGATGGGCTACGCTGGCGGGCGTCATGTATTTCGACCAGTTCAAGCACCAGTTGCCCGACATCGACACCGACGAGACCGAGGACTGGCTCGCATCGCTCGATCAGGTCGTGGCCCAGGAAGGCGAGACCCGCGCTCGCTTCCTCGTGTACAAGCTCCTCAAGCGCGCACGCCAGCTGCAGATCGGGCTGCCGCCGCTGACGCAGACGCGGTACATCAACACGATCAGTCCGGAGCAGGAGCCGTCCTTCCCAGGCGACGAGGCGATGGAGCTGCGCATCCGGCGCATCGTCCGCTGGAACGCGGTCGCGATGGTCCTGCGCGGGAACACGCGGTTCTCCGGGCTCGGCGGGCACCTGTCCACCTACGCCTCGTCCGCGAGCCTGTACGAGACCGGCTTCAACCACTTCTTCAAGGGCAAGGACGGCGACACGACCGGGGATCAGATCTTCTACCAGGGTCACGCGGCGCCGGGCATCTATGCCCGTGCATTCCTGGAGGGCCGGTTGAGCGAGGACCAGCTCGACCACTTCCGACGCGAGACCGAGCCCGGACGTGGGCTCTCGTCGTACCCGCATCCGCGCCTGATGCCCGACTTCTGGGAGTACCCGACGGTCTCGATGGGCCTGGGCCCCATCTCGGCCATCTACCAGGCGCGCTTCAATCGGTACCTGCACAACCGCGGACTCGCCGACACGTCGAACTCGCGCGTCTGGGCGTTCCTCGGCGACGGCGAGACCGACGAGCCAGAGTCGCTCGGCGCCCTGTCGATCGCGGCCCGCGAGGGCCTCGACAACCTGACGTTCGTCATCAACTGCAACCTGCAGCGACTGGACGGGCCGGTCCGCGGCAACGGCAAGATCATCCAGGAGCTCGAAGCGGTCTTCCGCGGCGCCGGCTGGAACGTCATCAAGGTCATCTGGGCGCGCGAGTGGGACGACCTCCTTGCCCGCGACGTCGACGGCGTGCTCGTCGAGAAGATGAACGACACGCTCGACGGTGAGTTCCAGAAGTTCACCGTCGCCGGCGGGGCATACATCCGCGAGCACTTCTTCGGCCCGGAACCGCGCCTCAAGAAGCTCGTCGAGCATCTCTCCGACGACGACCTGGCCAAGCTCCGGCGGGGCGGCCACGACTACCGCAAGGTCTACGCGGCGTACAAGGCCGCGACCGAGTACAAGGGCGCCCCGACCGTCATCCTGGCCAAGACCGTCAAGGGCTGGACGCTGGGCCCGGGGGTCGAGGCCCGCAACATGACCCACCAGGCGAAGAAGCTGTCCGAGGCCGAGCTCAAGGTCTTCCGCGACCGGCTCCAGCTGCCGATCCCCGATGGGAAGCTCAAGGATGCGCCGTACTACCACCCCGGGCCCAAGTCCGAGGAGGTCGAGTACATGATGGAGCGCCGGCGCGCCCTGGGTGGGCCGCTGCCGAAGCGCGTCGTGAAGGCCAAGCCGTTGCCGTCGCCGGCGCCGGAGGTGGACGCCGAGTTCGCCGGCGGGAGCACGACGCCGGTCTCCACGACGATGGTCTTCACCCGGATCCTGCGGAACCTCATTCGCGACAAGCAGCTCGGGCCGCAGATCGTGCCGATCATCCCGGACGAGGCCCGAACCTTCGGCATGGACCCGCTGTTCAAGGAGGTCGGGATCTACTCAGCGCTCGGGCAGCGCTACGAGCCGGTGGACTCCGACCTTGTCCTCTCGTATCGCGAGGCGGTCGACGGCCAGGTGCTCGAGGAGGGCATCACCGAGGCCGGCTCGATGGCGTCCTTCCAGGCCGCGGGCACGGCGTATGCGAGCCACGGCATCGCGACCATCCCGTTCTACATCTTCTACTCGATGTTCGGGTTCCAGCGGACCGGCGACCAGATGTGGGCGTTCGGCGACGCACGAGGCCGCGGCTTCCTCATGGGTGCCACGGCCGGACGCACGACGCTGACCGGCGAGGGCCTCCAGCACGACGACGGCCACACCCATATCCACGCATCGACGATCCCGAATCTGCGCGCCTACGATCCGGCGTTCGCGTACGAGCTGGCCGCGGTCATCCGCGACGGCATCGAGCGGATGTACGGCTCCAAGCCCGAGGACGTCTTCTACTACATCACGCTCTACAACGAGAACTACCCGCAGCCCGTGCGACCGGACGGTCTGACCGACGAGACGATCCTGCGCGGCATCTACCGCTTTGCTGCGGCGCCGGACGTCGGCCGCAACGCGCACCCCGCCCGGCTGGTCGGATCCGGATCGATCCTCCAGCAGGTCCTCGCGGCACGCGACCTCCTCGCCGAGCGCTTCGGCGTCGCCGCCGAGGTGTACAGCGCGCCCTCCTTCCCGCTGCTTCGCCGTGATGCGCTCGAGGCGGAGCGCTGGAACCGGCTCCATCCCGACGCCAAGAAGGCGAAGGTCCCGTACGTCAGCCAGGTCCTCGGCGCGGATGGCGGGCCGATCGTCGCGGCCACCGACTGGATGAAGACGCTGCCGGACATGGTGAGCCGCTGGCTGCCCGACTACTACACGTCGCTCGGGACCGACGGGTTCGGGCGGAGCGACACGCGCGAGGCGCTTCGGTCGCTGTTCGAGATCGATCCAGCGCACATCGCGGCGGCGACGCTGTCGGAGCTGGCGCGCTGCGGCGCGCTCGACCGCTCGAAGGCGGCGAAGGCCATCGGCGAGCTGGATATCGACCCGGAGAAGACGAACCCACTCGCGCTGTAGGCCTGCGATGACCGTCAGGCGGACGTTCGCCTCGCGGCCGTCAGCGCGGCCTCGTCGTCGGGGATGACCCGCAGCGTGAACCCGAACTCCGATCCGCCCTCGGGCCGCCTCCTGGCCCAGATCCTTCCGCCCATCGCCTCCACGAGGCTGGCGCACACGAACAGACCGATCCCGGACCCGGCGATCGAGCGGGCCACGGTCGGGTCGCGGTAGAAGAGCTCGAAGGCGCGCTCGACGGAGGATTCCTCGATGCCGGGACCAGAATCGACTACCCGCACGATGACGGTCTCGCCTTCCTGTTCGGCCCGCACAGTCACCTGCGTCCCGGGTGGGGTGTACTTGGCCGCGTTGCTCAGCATGTTGCGGACGATCTGCTCGACGTAGGTGTCCTCGCCGGCGACGATCGGCAGTCCGCGTGGCAGGTCGGCCTCGATCCGGATGCTCGGGAGCCTGGGGGCCTCCCGCTCGATGACCCGGCTGACGACTCGTCGCAGTTCGATCGGCTCCGACTCGATGGCGATCTCGCCTCGCTCCGCCCGCGTGAGCACCAGCAGGTCCTCGACGAGACGATGGAGGCGCTCGGATTCCGCGGCGATGTCGCCGATCAGCTCGGCCTGGTCCTCGGCCGAGGTGAGGCGTCCGGGCCGGCCGAGGATCTGGGTCAGCCCGAAGATCGTCGTGATCGGGGTCCGCAGCTCGTGCGAGATGACCTCGATGAAGGCCTCGCGGAACGTGCCGGCCCGGCGTTCCTCGTCGAGCAACCGGTCGCGCTCGTCCTCGAGGCGCTGCCGCTCGGTGATGTCCTGGCCGGTTCCGACCATGCGGATCGGCTCGCCGGCGGCGTTGCGGAAGACCCGGCCCACGCCGTGGGTCCAACGCACCGAGCCATCCGGCCGGAGCAGCCGGAACGCGGTGCTGAACTCCGACCCGTGGGCGAGGGCATCGTCGATCGAGGCCCGGAAGGCGGCCACGTCATCGCGATGGATGGTCTCCAGGTAGCGTTCGAAGGTCGGCGCACCATCGGCCGGGTCCAGGCCGTGCTGTCGGAAGATCGCCTCCGACCAGACGAGCTCGCCCGTCGTGATGTCCCACTCCCAGAACCCCGTCCCCGAGGCGGCGAGGACGAGCTCGAGGCGCTCGTCCCTGCGCTCGATGACCTCGGCCATCGAGGCGACCTCGGCAAGCGACGTCTCCAGCCGATCCCGTGACGAGCCGACCGAGCCGATGAGCAACGAGACGGCCGTCCCGCCGAGCGCGTAGAGGGCCATCCGCGCGAGGTCGATGGAGGTCAGCTCGAAGGTCGCGCCGGTCGGGGCGACGAAGACGATCGTGTTGACGATCGCCGTGACCAGGGTCGCGGCCATGCCGCCCGGGAACCCACACACCCAGGCCGCGACGACGACGGCGACCGTCAAGGGGATGAAGCCTGCTTCGCCGCCGAGGAGCGCGTTGAGCAGCAATTTGACGAGCAGGGCGGCGAACCCGATCGCGACGCCCACCGCCACCCGCTGCGCTCGACCGAGGTGCAGCCGGCCCCATGACGGGACGATCGGACGCGCTCGGCCGATGGCCGCGCGCACGCTTCTCGTCGTGCGCCCTCCGGTGTCGGCGGACTCCGTCACTGTCGCGACCCCTGCGTTTTCCGACTGGGCTGTCATGCCGATGCAAGGCCCCGTCAACACGGTTGACGCCGTCCTCGCCGTTTCTAGCGTACCGTTTAGGACCGAGGGCGGTCCCGACGCGTCAGGCCGGGAGACCGCCGAGGGTGCCGCGGCGTGGAGCGCGGTCGCCGTTCGAAAGGTACGTACGACCACATGACCCGTCCGCTTCGCATCGCCCACGTCGCCCCACCGTTCGAGCGCGTCCCGCCGCTGGCTTATGGCGGCACCGAGCGCGTGGTGTTCGAGTTGGTTCGCGAGCTTGACCGCCGCGGGCACGAGATCACGACCTTCGCCAGCGGCGACTCGGAGGTGCCCGGGCGGCTGATTCCCACGGTGGAGCGCGCCCTGCGCCCCGAGGGATACGTCGGCGACCCGATGCCGTACATGCTCGCCACGATGGACCAGGTCCTCGATCACGCGGAGGAGTTCGACCTCATCCACAGCCACCTGGAGTGGGCGAGCCTCCTGCTCGCCCGCGTCGCACCCGTCCCGGTCGTCTCGACCTTCCATGGTCGTCTCGACCTTCCCTGGGCCGCGGCGGCGTTCCGGGACCCGCCACCGGGGCTGGTCGCGATCAGCCAGAACCAGGCCTCGACCCACCCCGACGTGCCCTGGACGGTCATCCACAACGGCCTCACGCTGACCGACGCGCCGTTCGAACGTCGTCGCAGCGACGCACTGTGCTTCGTCGGACGAGTCGCCCCGGAGAAGGGCATCGTCGAGGCGCTCGAGATCGCAAAGCTCGTCGGGCGGCCGCTTCGCATCGCCGCGAAGGTCGCCCCCATCGGGCCGGAGCGGGACTACTTCGATGCGGTCTTCAAGCCGGCGCTCGATGCCGCCGGGTCCGAGGTCGCGTTCCTCGGCGAGCTGTCGCACCACGACCGTGACGACCTGTTCGCCGAGAGCTTCGCGTCGCTGATGCCCGGGGCCTGGCCGGAACCATTCGGTCTGGTCGCGATCGAGTCTCTCGCGTGTGGGACGCCGGTCATCGCCCGTCGCATCGGCGCCCTGCCGGAGATCCTCCGCGAAGGAGTCGACGGGTTCTTCGGCGACGACGTCACGCAGATGGCCTTCAAGGTCGACGGTGCCGGCGACCTCGATCGACTGGCGATCCGCGAATCGGTGCTGGAGCGGTTCTCGGCCGGTCGGATGACCGACGGCTACGAGGCGCTCTATCGGCGGACGCTCGACGGTGAGGACGTGGTCGCTGCTGACGACGATGACGACGCCGGCCCAGGCGTCGATGAGCCCACGCCGCTCGGGTCCCGCGTCGCGCGCGGCCAGACACGCCGAACCGCCCTCATCTCCGGCGGCTGACCGGAGACCCGCCAGGGTCTCGTCACGAATCTGCAAGCGGTCTCGAAGGGGCGTCAGCGCGGCTGCGGCCGGCTCGTTGGTTCACTCGCTGGGACGCGGCCCGCGGAAGGCTGGGGCCGCTCGAGCACACGAAGGAGGCCCCTGATGACGCCGAACGGCTGGACGGACCCCCGATGACGACGTCGCTTGGATACGCGCTCTCGAGCGAGGAGCACGCGCCGGCCGACCTCGTCCGTCACGCACGCCTGGCCGAGGAGCATGGATTCACATTCGCGCTGATCTCGGACCACTTCCACCCGTGGATCGATCACCAGGGCCACAGCCCGTTCGTGTGGGGCGTGCTCGGGGCGATCGCGCAGGCCACCGAACGCCTGACGATCGGGACCGGCGTGACCTGTCCGACGATCCGGATCCATCCGGCGATCATCGCCCAGGCGGCCGCGACGGCTGCCGCCCTGATGCCCGGCCGATTCTTCCTCGGGGTGGGCACGGGCGAGAACCTGAACGAGCACGTGCTCGGTGGCCGCTGGCCGGAGTGGGAGGTCCGGGCCGAGATGCTCGAAGAGGCGCTGTTCGTGATCCGCGAGCTCTGGAAGGGCGAGGTGACGAGCCACCACGGCCGCCACTACACCGTCGAGAACGCCCGGATCTACACGCTCCCCGACGAGCTGCCGCCGATCCATGTCGCGGCCGGCGGACCTCGCATGGCCACGCTCGCCGGACATCTCGGGGACGGCCTCATCGGCACTGGCCCGGAGGCCGACTTGATCCAGGCCTTTCGGAACGGGGGAGGGCAGGGACCGACGTTCGGGCAGGTGACCGTGTCGTGGGCGTCCTCAGAGAAGGAGGCTCGTCGCGTCGCACACTCGTGGTGGCCGAACGCCGCGATCCGGGGCGAGGCGTCCCAGGAGCTTCCGAATCCGGCCCATTTCGAACAGCTCTCCCAGATGGTGACCGAGGACCAGGTGGCCGAGTCGGTGACCTGCGGTCCGGACCCCGAACCGATCCTGGAGCAGATCCAGGCCTACGTCGACGCGGGGTTCGACCACGTCTACCTGCACCAGGTCGGACCGGATCAGGCCGGGTTCATCGAATTCGCGTCAAAGCGCCTGTTGCCGGCCTTCGAGCGCGAAGCCGTTGGGGCGGCCTGAGCCACCTCGATCCGGGCGGTCGGCCCAGCTCGGTGATCAGGGCAGATCGGCGAGGCGCTTTCCGATCACGACGAGCGCTTCAGCGACACCGTCGTACTCCTCCGGCGGCACCGCGAGGACCTGGGGCTCATGGCGAGGATCCTCTGGCACCAGCACGAGGGTCGCCGGACGCTGCCGTTCGATATCGAACTGGATCCGCCGCAGGCCCGCGATCGGCACGTCGAGCATCAACCGATCGGTCGAGGCCACGGCCAAGCGCCGGTCGGTCACGACGATGTCGGCCTCGCCCAAGCGGGCGCGAACCTGGACCGCCTCTCCGGGCTCCAGTGCCCGCAGGATCGGATGGGCATCCAATTCACGTCGTTCCATGACATCTCCGAGCATGTCGTTGGCCGGGTCCGCTTCTGCGGGTCCACGGCACATCCTTCAGGTTCGTCACCGAAGCGGCCCTGGCTCCGGGTCAGACCCCGCATCGATGTGCGGCCGCCTGCCTCATTCGCGTCGACAGGCGACCGCATCGACCCGATGGTCAGGGCCGGCGGGAGGCGGAGGCGCCCCGCGAGGGCCGCCCCGAGGTTTCACGTGGCTTGCAAGGTCCGCCGCTCCCCGTTGGCGGGTCAATCCAACGGCTGGCGCGCCACGAAGACGACCGGCTGCGTGCCAAGCTGGGTGCGCCACTCGAACTTGATCAACGTCAGGCGCTCGGTGCCGCGTCGGCGCACGTCGGTGTGGGGCAGGCGCTCCGGCGAGGAACCTCGAATGTCCGACCGCGGGTCCTTCATCGCCTGAGGCTCCCACCCTTGGGGATTCGCGGGCGCTTGGAAGCCCATGGGTTCGTTGCAGCGAACCGACAACCCGACCTCGTTCAGGCGCGTCGCATCGACCGGCGCAGGAGCACCCAGGCTGTCGCGAGCGTGAGGACAGCGATCGTCGCGAGCGCGGCGAACTGCCAGGCCTGCGTCGTCCCGCCGCGGAGCATCAGGTCGCCGATGAGCCGGATGCCGTGCGTGACGGGCAGCAGGTAGGCGAGGGCGCGGACGGGCGCGTTGAACTGGTCGATCGAAAGCACGAACCCGCTGAAGAAGACCGAGGCGATCAGCACGAGCAGCGACAGCTGGACGGCCTGCCGCTCCGAGTCCGAGACCACCGCGATCGCCAGGCCCAGTCCAAGGGAGGCCAGCAGGAGCAGCACGATCGCGCCGGCGAGCGCGGCCGGGTCCACGAGCAGCGGGACGTCCAGTCCCAGGACCAGCAGCGTGACCGTGACGGCCGCGACGCCGCCGCCGATGAGCCCGAACGCGAGCAGCTTGCCCGCGAGGATCTCGGCGGTGCTCACCGGGGCGATCCGAAAGACCTCCATGACGCCGCTCATCCGCTCGCGGACCAGGGACATGGCGACCAGCGTCACCGCGACGTGCTGGAGGATCAGGGCGAGCACCGCGGGTGCGAAGAACGCGACGACCCCGGGACTCGATGGCGCGACGTTGACGAGGTTCGCGCGCGTCGGGGCGGCGACGACGTGCGGGGGGATGCGGGCGGCATCGGGCTCGCCGGCCGCGACGGCAAAGCCCGCGCCCTCGGCGACCACCTGCTCGATGATCCGCTGGTTCACGCCATTCGCGAGGCCGGCAGCAAGGAACCCGGCGTAGTTGGCCTCGATCGGGTCGACGACGTCGATCATCACGTCGATGACCGACTGCTCACCGGCCCGAAACGCTCGCTCCGGCTCGGTCGGGGCGACGATGACGACATCGGCGGTCCCGTCGGCGAGCTGCGCCTCGGCCGCGTCCCGGTCCGGCGTCACCGCATCGATGCGGAGCCCGCCCCCGGCCAGGTCCTGGTACGTCGGCCACGTCCGTCGCCAGGCCCGAGCCTGCGGGGATGACGACGATCGTGGCCAGCGGACGACGCTCGCCGTTGTAGCCGAGTCCGAAGATCGCCATGATCAGGAATGGTCCGGCGACGAGGCTCAGGATCGCCCCAGGGCGCCGCCAGACCTCGGCGAGCTCCTTGCCGATGAAGGCGAGGACCCGGGTGAGGACCGCGAACGGCGCACCCATCACGCGGCGGACTCGGCCGGGCCGCGCTCGGCGGTCGCTGGTTCCGCGCGATGCCGCTCGACCAGGAGCGCGAAGACCTCGTCGAACGACGCCCTGTACTCGCGGGCGGACGAGACCTCGACACCGCCACGCCCGATGGCCTCGACGACGTCCGGCATCGCCGTGGCCGCATCGTCGACAGATACCCGCAGGCTCGACGGCCCGACGATCTCGACCCGGCGGACGAACGGCAGGCTCGCGACCAGCGACCCGTCGACGGGCGTGGACGTCTCGATCTCGACGATGTCGCCCCCGAACGCCTGCCGTCGGAGGTCGTCGGGATCGGCGAGGGCGATGAGCCGGCCGTCCGAGATCAATGCGACGCGGTCGCACGCCTCCGCCTCGCTCACGTATTGGGTGGTGACCAGGAGGGTTCGTCCGGCGTCGCGGAGCCGATGGAGCTCATCCCAGATCCGCGTTCGAAGGAGCGGGTCGATCCCGGCCGTCGGCTCGTCCAGGAAGAGCAGCGCCGGGTCGTGTACCAGTGCACCGGCGAGCTCGAGGCGCCGCTGCATCCCTCCTGACAACGCGCTGGCGCGGCGACCGCGGACCTCCCAGAGCTCGACGAGCTCGAGGACCTCGCGCGTGCGGCGCCGGCGACGCGGCCAGAGCATGCCGAACAGCGAGGCGACGAAATCGACGTTCTCCCTCGCCGTCAGGTCCGGGTAGAGGGTGAATGACTGGGGCATGTAGCCGATCCGCTCACGGGTCCGGCGCTTGAACCGCACCGGGTCCTCTCCCAGGACGCGGACCTCGCCGCTCGTTGGAGCGAGGGCGCCGGTGAGGAGGCGCACGGTCGTCGTCTTGCCGGACCCGGAAGGCCCGATGAGCCCGAGGATCGTGCCACGGGGAACCGACAGGCTGACGCCGTCGAGCGCGACGGTGTCGCCGAATTGCCGCGTCGCGTGGTCGACGAAGACCACGTCCTGCCCGGGTGCGGCTGATGCGGGCACGTCTGTGGGTCCCTCCTATTCGAACGGGGCCAGCGCGGTTCCCCCGAAGCCGCGCTAGCGGGCCACGAGTATCCGAGGCACCACGTGGCGGCAGGACGTCCACTCGAGATGGTTCGCTTGCAGTGGCATCGCGAAGCGGCAGCGTGGCCGCCGAAGGCCGCACCCGCCACTCGCGACGGCGGACGTGCCCCCGCCGCGCTTGCAACGCCCCTGCCACACATCCCGGCCGAGCGTCGCGTACAGCCGATGGCCGCGCCATCGATGATGCGCGCGTGCCGACGCGCGCCAGGGCCAGCACTCCGCCACCAGACACGTCCGACGCCCGCGACGCGGCGCGCGATGCCGGGTTGCGGTATTCCTCTGACGCGAGCCCGGGTCTGAGCCGCCATCGCGCCGGTCGGGGCTTCAGCTATCGCGAGCCCGATGGCCGTCGCGTCGGGGACACCGAGACCCTGCGCCGGATCAAGGCGCTCGCCATCCCGCCGGCATGGACCGACGTCTGGATCTGCCGCTGGCCGAACGGTCATCTGCAGGCGGTCGGCCGGGACGCGCGCGGGCGCAAGCAGTACCGCTACCACCAGCGATGGCGGACCCGGCGCGACACCGACAAGTTCGACCGGATGCTCGCCTTCGCCGGAGCGCTGCCGGCGATCCGCAAGCGGTGCGACAGGGATCTCGGCAAGAGCGGGCTGCCGCGCGAGAAGGTGCTCGCGGCCGTCGTCCGGCTGCTCGAGCTCACGCTCATCCGCGTCGGCAACGACGAGTACGCGCGTCTCAACAAGTCGTTCGGGCTGACCACGTTGCGGACCCGGCATGCCAGGATCGAGGGCACCGCGATCCGGTTCCGGTTCCGCGGCAAGTCGGGGCAGAGCCACCAGGTCGACCTGCGCGACCGGCGTCTCGCGAACGTCGTCCGACGCTGCCAGGACCTGCCCGGCCAGGAGCTCTTCCAGTACATCGACGAGACCGATGAGGTCCAGGATGTCGCATCGGAGGACGTCAACGACTATCTCCGGGAGGCCGCCGGCGGCGACTTCACGGCCAAGGACTTCCGGACCTGGGCAGGGACGGTCCTCGCCTACCGCGCCCTGCGGGCGCTCCAGCCGGGCGACGACGAGCGAGAGGCGAAACAGAACGTCGTCGAGGCCATGCGCCAGACCGCCGGGGCGCTCGGCAATACGCCCGCGGTCGCCCGCCGAAGCTACGTCCATCCCGCGGTCCTGGAGGCGTACCTCGACGGCGCGATCGCCGGGGCGCTCGTCGAGGTCGCCGAGGAGCAAGTCACGCCACCGCCTGCCACGACGCCCAAGGAGGAGGCCGCGGTCGCGAAGCTGTTGCGCCAACGTCTCGAGGCCGATTCGGCGCGTGTGGCCGAGCGTCGTCGGCGGCGGCAACGGACGAAGGGGCGGGCCAGGGACTAGCGGGTCGTGGGGCCGCCACGAGGAGTGGCAGCGCCCGGGAACGCCGCCCGGAAATGGCGAAGCCCCCGACCGTAGGGTCGGGGGCTTCGCCATCGCCTGTTGCTTGCGGGTTCAGACGCCGCGCGGGTCGGTCGTCCGGTCCTTGTCGAGCTCCTCGTCGAGCTCGTCGCCGGCGTTGCCGACGTTGCGACGGATGTCGTCGCCGAGATTGCCGACCTTGTCGCCGAGGTTTTCCTCGCCGTCAGCTTCGCGCCAAGACTTCTTGGCGTCGTCCTTGACGTCTCGGAGCCCGCCCTTCACGTCATCCACGTTTCGTGGCCTCCATTCCCAAGTTCACTGGTTCGTGGGGGTCGAGATCGACGGTAGGTCGCCGGCCCTTGCGGGGCACACCTACGGCCGGCCTGGGTCGTTTCAGGCCGCTTGCACTCCACGACGGCCGGCGCCGGTGCTCGACATCCGCTCGGCGAGCGTGGTCAGGATCAGGCCGGTCGGGACGAGCGCGGCCACGACGAGGAGCCGGTTGGCACCGCCCACGAACAGCCCGAGGGCGAAGCCGACGGACATGGCGCCGGCGAGGCGGAGTGTGTCGTCGGAGCCGGTCTGGACCAGTCGCCGGGCGTCGCCGAGGGCCTGGCCGGTCCCGGCCGCCGCATCGGGCAGGCGGGCGCTGACATCGCCGGCAACACCGACGACCGCATCGGCCACGTCGCGCGTCGTGCGCAGGATCGCATTGCCCTTGGACTCGTCCGCATCGCGCGCGGTCGAGGCCTTGGTCGGTGTGGTCGTCATGGTCGTGCTCCTTCTGGTTCGATTCGCGACATCCGATCCGGCCGGACAGCAACGGACGGCCCGAGGAGGGGGCCCGGGCCGTCCGTGCTTCGCAGGATGGACGCCCCGTCACAAGCGCCACCCCGATGGGTGTTCAGGTCGCCACAACCGTACGGGTCCCGGTCCCACCGTCCGAACATCAGACGTGGCGTCCGCATTGCATCCGCATGACAACCCGGCCGGGCGGGCCGCGGGTCAGGACGCGGATCCTGCAAACCCTGTCGGGATCCCGCGGGGCGCATCCTCGTTGACGTCGCGGTCGATCGGGATCTCGAACGCGACCTCGGAGCCCCCGCCGGGCCGGTCGCCGACCCAGATCCGACCGCCGTGCGCTTCGACCAGCGCCCGGGCGACGAAGAGACCGATCCCAGCACCGGGCATCCGGTCGGCGGCCTGCGGGCTTTGATGGAACAGGCGGAAGACATCCTCGCCGGAGCCGGCCGGGAAGCCCGGTCCTCGATCGAGGACCTGCACGCGCACGGCCTCGCCCGCGCGGCGCACCCGCACCTCGACGACGGCATCGGCGGGGCTGAACCGGACGGCGTTGGAGATCAGGTTGCGCAGCAGGTGACGCAGATAGTCCGCGTCGCCGCGAACGGCCGGCACGTCGGAATCGACATCGATGAGCACGCGTCGGCCGACCGACGCTCGCTGCTCATCGCGGGCCGCCTGCGATACGACGTGCTGGAGGAGGACCGGCCCTGGATCCCGGACCCGCGAACCCGACGGCAGTCGGACGATGGCGAGGAGATCTTCGACGAGACGATGGAGATTCTCGGCCTCGGCGGCGATGTCGCCGATGATCGCCACCTGGACCGGCGTCGAGACGGCGTGGCGCAGCAGCAGTTGCGTGCCCCCGTAGATCGACGTGATGGGCGTCCGCAGCTCGTGCGACAGCGCGTTGGCCCACGCTTCGCGCAACGAGTCTTCGCCAAGCTCGCCGCGTCCCCCCTGCGCTGAACGAGGCTCGGGTGAGATGAAGTCAGCCATCAGCGTCGTTCGCTCTACAGGTTGAGGGGGCGTCATGAAAGGTGTCGACCCCCGGAACCCCCAGTGGCACGGGGGCCGACCGGTGTCACGGTGAGGGCCACAGGGTCACGGGCGTACCGCTTGCCCTCGGGAGGGCCTTGCAGTGGCGTTTCGTCTGCCACGCACCCGCTCGGTGCTGGGACATCGCGGAATCTCGAACGCCCGCCCCCTTTCGGGAGCGGGCGTTCGATGCGTTGCGGCGCGGGAGCGTTGCCGGCGCCGCCTTGATCAGACGGACCCGCGGCCTGTGCGGCTGCGGCCGGTGAAGGCGCCGACGACCAGGACCACGATCACCGCGCCGATCACCGACACGACGATGGAGCTGATGTCGAAGGGGCCGTCGATGGGCTTCGAGTTGAACAGGGCGCTGGCGAGGAACCCGCCGACCAGGGCGCCGACGATGCCGAGCACGATGTGCCCGATGATCCCAAGGCCCTCGTCACCCTTGACGATGAACCCGGCCAGATAGCCGGCGATCGCGCCTAGCACGATCCACGCGATGATGCTCATTTGATACCTCCATCCCCATGACGGGCCTCTCACCCGACTGCTGGGGCGTCCGTGACCCGGGGGGAGCCGGGACTCGTCGCCACTTTCGTCAGAGGGGCCGCGTCGGCGAACAACGACAGGGCGTCGCGACGTAACAACCATCTCGCACACACCGCCCCGGACAGCGCGACGCCGGGTGGCCGCGAACGGCTCACCCGGCGTCGGGCGCGATCGTCGACCCGCTACGGGTCGATGCGGTGGACTAGCTGGCCGACGGCTCGACCGAGGGCTCGGCCGACACGACCGGCGCCGACTCAGCGGGGCTCGACGACGTGGGAGCGGAGCTGGATCCAGACGGCGAGCACGCGCCGAGCGCGGCTGCCACAAGGACGACCAGCATGAGCAAACGCTTCATGCGTCACCTCCAAGAGGAATCGGATGACATCGGCATGGCCGATGCGAGGCCGCTCTGGGGCGGCGGCCTCCCGTCACCCTAGCCAGCAGCGGCCGACAGGCACGTCGCACTGCCGCGGGCAGGGGTTGCACCCACCAAACAGAACCATTGCAGCCCGGTTGACCGCGCCAGCCGCTGATGGTGCGATGCCGATGGAATGAGGGCGCCCGCCCGAACACGCGCGGAGCGCATGCAGCCGCTCGCACGCTGCGCTCCTGATGTCGGGCACCGTGCCCGGCGAACTTGGGAGGGACACGACATGGCTGACGACGGGCGGGACCTGGTGGCCGTGAGCCAGCTCGACCAGGACGACGATCGAGGGATGCATCTCTTCGAACTCGCGACAGCCGCGACCGCCGTTCTGGCGGCGGTGCTCCTGGCGCTCACTCGGTGACGGTGCGGGCCTGGCTATTCGACGCCGAGGGCGAGGACCAAGAGGTCGATCCGTCGCACGACGTGGTGCCGGCTCGGGGCGCGGACCAGCTCCTGTGGGTCGATGTCGACGCGCGATCCGAGGTGGACCTGGCGCGCCTCGGCAAGATCTTCGAGCTCGACGCGTCGCTGGTAGCCAAGCTCGCCTCCGAGGACGATCGAGCGAGCCTGACCCAGTACCCGGAACACATCCACATCTCGCTCCGCACGATGGAGGCCCCGGACTCCGATGAGGGTGGCCCGTCGGCCGTCGTCAAGCCGGTCCGCGGCGCGCTGGACCTCGTCGCCGGTCCCGAATGGGTGGCGACCGTCCACGACGGTCCGGCAGCGGCGACCGACCGTCTCCTCGATGGCCTCGAGGGCGAGACGCGGCTCGGCGCCCTCGAGGCCTCGGACTTCCTCGGGACGATCGTCGACTCGGTCATCAGCGGGTACCACCGGACGGTCGAGGCGTTCGAGCGCGAGATCGACCACCTCGATGAGCTCGCGCTGCGCGGGCGGCCCGGCGACGACGTGCTCGGACGCCTCGTCGACCTGAGACGTCGGATCGGCGCCGTGCGGCGAACGCTGGCGCCTCAACGCGAGGCGTTCGCGCCGCTGGGCCGGCCCGACATGGCGCTGCACGACGAGCTCGGAAAGCCATGGCCGGAGCTGCTGAACCGGCTGGAGCGGGCGCTCGACTCGGTCGAGCGCCTCCGGGATTCCCTCCTCGGCACCTACGACATCTACATGGGCCGGCTGGCCCAGCGCTCGAACGACGTCATGAAGGTCCTGACGATCCTGTCGGCCATCCTCTTGCCGTCGGTGGTCCTGGCCGGCGTCATGGGCATGAACTTCAAGCTCCCACTGTTCGACGCGAGCGCCAACTTCTACGTCGTGATCGGGATCATGATCGCGATGGCCGGCGTCATCCTGGTCGCGGCTCGCTGGCGCCGCTGGATCTGACCGGGCCGGCGGTTCGCGGGATCAGTCGCGCAGCACGCCGAGCGCGAACCCGAACTCGGCGCCGCCCTCTGGCCTCGGACGAGCCCAGACCCGGCCTCCCATCGCGGCCACCAGGCGAGCGCACACGAACAGGCCGATCCCCGCGCCGCTGGCCGCGGCCGCCGTGCCAGGGGAGCGGTAGAACCGCTCGAAGAGGCGGTCCGCTTCCTCGGCCGGGAATCCCGGTCCGTCATCGAGGATCCGGACGGTGACCTCGTCGACCCCAGGGGCCGCGATCACGTCGATCGTGGTGCCCGCCCCACCGTACTTCGCCGCATTGGACAGGAGGTTGCGGAAGACCTGCTCGACGTAGGTCGGGTCCGCGACGACGGTCGCAAGGTTCGGCTCGATGTCGGCCCGGAACGTGACGCCCGGCCAGCGTCCCTCCTCCGAGTCGATGACTTTGGGAAGGACCCGCTGGAGCAGGACCGGCTCCGCGCCGATGTCACCCGCGTTCTCGCCGAACCGATTGAGGGCGACCACGTCCTCGACCAACCGGTGCAATCGCTCCGCCTCATCGGTGATGTCTGAGAAGACGCTTCGGCGGACCTCCTCGTCGAGCGTCGAGCCCTCGCGGGCCAGCAGCTTGGCTCCGCCGTAGATCGTGGTCACGGGCGTCCGCAGCTCGTGCGACAGGACGCCGACGAACGTCTCCCGGATCGCCTCTCGTCGACGCGCGTCGGTCACGTCGCGCAGCACGATGATCGTCTCGACGCCCTCGCTCTGGATCCCGGGGCCGATCACGGGATACGTGGAGAGCTCGACCCAGCGATCCGGCTCGTCCTTGATCGAGAGCTCCAACGGGCCACCGGCGGTCGCCAGCCGAGGAGCCCGTTCGATCGGGCCGGCAAGGAGTCCGAGGATCCCGTCGTAGGTCAACGAGTTGATGTCGGCGAACAGGTCCTGCGCGGCCGGGTTCGCGAGCGTCACGCGGCCGTCCGGCGCGCATACGACGACACCCTCGCCCATCGCCCGGATGACGGCATTCAGCTCGGCGGCCCGGGCGTGCTCGGCCTCCGCGAGACGCTGCAGCCGCGCCTGCGACTCGATCCGGTCCCGGATGTCGCGTGCGACGGCCACGACGCCGGTGGTGCCGTCCTCGAGCTCGGCCACCTGGAGGAGGATCTCCATGGGCACGGTGCTCGCGTCGTGACGGCGGTAGGCAAGGACCACGGTGCGCGCGTCGACCGTCCCCTCGGTCAGCGGCCCGACGAGCGCAAGCAGCCGGTCCCGGTCCATGCCGACCATCCAGTCCGTCACTGGTCGCCCGATCGTCTCGGCCATCGTCGATCCGAAGAGCGTCAGAGCCCCCTGATTGGCGTCGAGCACGGCGAGACTGGTGGGCTCGAAGACCACGATGGCCTCGTGGACGGCGTCGACGATCCGCCGAAACCGGTCGACCTGTCGGACAGGCCGCTTGGCCGGCGGCCCGATCCGCTCCGGGCGGGACGCAACGGTTCTCTGAGGTTCCACTGTTCCTCGGGTTCGACGTGGACGGGCACGGCTGGCTACGGGCCTATGCCCGCACGATCGCACTGTCGCACCGCGACGATTGCCCCGGACCTCCGGGGCGCCTGTCCCACGTTGCAGACATCTCGCAGCGGCCCATCGTCCCCGCGGCCCAGGATGGCGGCGCCGGTATACTTGGCGGCACAGGCTGACCTGCCGCCCGGTGGCGGCCCGAGAGGGAGAGATCGGGCCCGATGCACCTCGCCCCAGCCAACCTCCGGTCGGTCCGACAGGATGGGCTGTCGATCCGCTTCGGGATCCTTGGACCCGTCGCCTACGCGCTCGTCGACGTGCCGGCAGCGGGATCGGCCGGCACGGCCCTCGAGCGGCCTTGCTCGCGACCGCATTGGGGCTTCGTGCTGGCCGGCGACGTGACGCTCCATCAGGGCGGCAAAAGCACCGTGCTCCCGGTCGGTCATGCCTTCCACGTACGGGCTGGGGCCCCGGAGCACCATGTCGAAGCGGGGGGCGGCGCGGTCATCTCGGGTTTCGAGCCGATCGAGCAGGACGCCGACGCGATCGAGGCGGCCCTCGTCGCGCAGGGCTACGAGGTCGTGGCGTCCGACGCGCTGACCGCGAGGACCGTTCCCGCCACCTCGATGGCGCCGATCGAACCAGGTCTGGTGGATGCCGATGCCCACCGGATGTCGCATCTCATGCTCACCAAGAGCCGGATGGGCGCGACCAGCGGGTATGTCACCGAATGGTGCGACGTCGAGCACTGGGGCATGGTCACGGCCGGACGCGTCGCGATCGAGTGGGAAGGTGACATCGAGATCCTCGGGACCGGCGACATCTACTACTGTCCGCCCGGGCCGCCCGGACATCGGATCACCGCGGCGGATCCGGCGACGATCGTCGACCTGACGCCCATCGCGGCCCTCGAGCGACCGACGCGGATCTCCGACTGGCGGCGGCACACGATCGAGGGGGCCCGGTCGTCTGCGGGCGAGGGGCCGGTCTCAGTGGCTGCGCTCGCTTGAGCCCAGCCGGGCGAGACGCCGGTCAGCCCGTCGGCTTCGGCTTCATCGGTGCCGCCTCGAGCTCCTCGGACAGGTCGTCATGGTCCGAACCCGACGGATCCTGCGCCAACGGCACCTCGCGCGCCTGGAGTCGCGCGATCACGATCTCGACCGATGCCACCACCGGAACCGCCAGGAACGCGCCGAGGTATCCCCCGACGGACGCGCCGACGAGCAGGCTGAGCAGGACGAGGAGCGGCGAGATCCCGACCGTGTTGCGCATGATCATCGGCACCAGGACGTTGCCCTCGAGGAGCTGCAGCACGACATAGACGCCCGCCACGATCAGGGCCAGCTCGGGGGAGACGGTCGCGGCGACGAGGATCGCTGGGATCGCGCCGAGCAGCGGGCCGACGATCGGGATCGCCTCGGTCACCGCGGCGATCAGGGCGAGGAGCAGCGCGGATGGGACTCCAAGGACGGTGTAGGCCACGCCGGTGGCCATGCCCATCGTCGCCATGAGCGTCAGCTCACCGCGGACCCAAAGACCGAGGCGCGTCTCGATCTCATTCCAGGCGTCACGCGCGCCCGCGCGCCGATCGGTCGCCACGAACGCGAGCAGGTACCGCTGCAGGCGCGCATGCTCGACCAGCCAGAAGTAGACGATCGCGAGGACCGTCGCGACCGAGACCACGACCTCGACCGCGGTCAGCCCGGCCTTCACGACGTCGTCCGGGCCGGGTGGCTTGGGTGACGCGAACTCGCCGATGGAGTCGATGAGGGCCGTGATCGACGACGAGAGCCCCGCCGGCCGCAGACCCTCCGCCCACGCGCGCGCCTCGGCGAGCAGCGGCGGCAGAGACGAGATGATCCGTTCGGCCTGCCGGATTGCCCCCGGCACGACGACGAACGTGAATGCCAGTACGACGGCGAAGAACACCGCATACACGAGGAGGATGGTCAGGCCCCGTCCGACGCCGATGCGGCTGCGGAGGCTCCCCACGATCGGCTCGAGGGAAGACGCGAGGAGGATCGCCAGGAAGAGCAGCAACAGGACGCTGCCGGCGGCGATGACCATGGTGCCGACCGCGACGACGATGACGGCCCCGAGGGCGAGCCCGATGCCACGGATGGTCCACGGAGCAACGTCGGCACGCAGGTCCTGAGGGGCGGCGACTGGGGGCATGCCGCGCAGCGTCGTCGGCGACGGGTCTCAGCCAGCCCGACAGGACGGCCGATGGCATCGCAGCGACATCACAACGGCCGGGCTACGATGCCGGCGCAGTGGACCAGGATCCAGGAGGCATGGTGAGCACCACGGACAGCCCCGGCACCATCGTCGTGAGCGGGACCGGCCGCGTCGCGGTCGAGCCCGACATCGCCCTCCTGCGCATGGGCGTCACGATCTCGCGCGATTCGGTGGCCGAGGCCCGAGCGGATGCGGCCAGCACGATGTCGGCGATCCTCGATGCCGTGGCCGGCGCCGGGGTCACGCGCCGCGACATCCGGACGTCGATGCTCTCCGTCCAGCCGCGATACGACTATCGCGATGGCAAGGCGCCTTCGCTCGTCGGTTACGACCTGGCCAACGTCGTCGACGGTCACAGTCCGCGACATCGCCACGGTCGCCGACGTCGTCGACGGCTCGCTGCGTGCCGGGGCGACAAGCCTCGACGGGTTGTCGTTCGACGTCGAGGACCCGGCCGAGCCCGAGCGCATCGCCCGGATGACCGCGGTCGGTGCAGCGCGAGCTCGCGCCGATGTCCTGGCCGAGGCCGCCGGCGTGAAGATCGGGGGCGTCGTCGACATCGTCGAGGGCGGTCCGCCGCCATCGTTCCCGCGCGCCAAGGCCGAGCGGATGTCGCTCGCGGCCGATGCGTCGACGCCGGTGAGCGCCGGGACCACCGACATCGAGGTCACGGTGACCGTGACGTACCGGCTCGCCTGATCGTCCACGACGACCGGGCCCGCCGTCTGGTCAGCCTGCCGCGACGGCCCGGAGCAGCTCCCCGGACCGGAGGTCGACGAGGTAGACGGCGCCGGACGCCGACTGGCTGATCGCGCTGATGCTCCGACCGCTCTCCAGGATCGGGGTGGGCTCGCGCCGCTCGTCGCCGACCGGGTCCAGGGTCCACATGTTCCCGGAGCACTCGTCGGCGAACAGGTACCGGCCGTCGAGTCCGGGCTGCGCGGGGTCATGGACGACCACGCCACCGACGACCGCGCAGCCTCCGTCGCGACCGTAGACCGCCACCGGCAGGGTCAGCCCGCTCTGGTCACAGCCATCCGACGGCTCGTAGCAATCGAAGCCCTCCATCCGGTTCCAGCCGAAGTTCAGGCCGCCCTGGCCGCTTCGCGCGACGTCGATCTCCTCCCAGGCGCCCTGGCCGACGTCGCCGATCCAGAGGTCTCCGGTCGGCGCGTCGAAGCGGATCCGCCACGGGTTGCGCATCCCGATATGCCAGATCTCCGGGAGGGCGCCGCTCGTCCCGACGAACGGGTTGTCGGGCGGGACCGCGTACGCCGGGTCCTGGCCCTCGGGCACGTCGACGTCGATGCGCAGGATCTTGCCGAGGTGCGTGTCGAGCCGCTGGCCATTGCCCTCCGGGTCGCCGCCGGAGCCCCCGTCGCCCATCGCGATGTAGAGCATGCCGTCCGGCCCGAACACGACCGCGCCGCCGTTGTGGTTGGCGAACGGCTGGTCGATGCGCATCAGCACGCGCTCGCTCTCCGGATCGGCGGAGTCCGCGTCGAGCGACGTCGTGAACGACGAGATGACCGTGTCGCCCTCGAGATCCGTGTAGTCGACGAAGAACCGGGGATCGTCGGGGAAATCGGGGTGCAGGGCGAGCCCGAGCAGCCCCTGCTCGCCGCCGGCCGAGATCCGCTCGGCGATGTCGAGGAACGGCCCGTCGACCAGGGTGCCGTCGCGCACGACGCGGATCTGCCCTTCCTGCTGCACGACGAAGATCCGATCGGTGCCGTCGTCGGCCGCGACGACGTCCACCGGACCGCGAAGGCCGTCCGCCACGACATCGAGCCGCAGGGAGCCGGCGACCGCGGACGGCTCGGGTGTCGGGGGCACGGGCGTGGTGGTCGCCGCGATCGTCGGGGAGGCGACCGTGCCCGTCGGCGTGCCGCTGGCAGGGCCCGACGGCGAGGCCGCTGCCGGCCCGCAGGCCGCGACGATCGCGAGGACCGACGACACCAGCACGGAGCGCGAGAGGCGGCGCGAACGGCCGGGGTCAGTCGTCGCCATGGCCGGATGCTACCAAGCATCGCCCGCGAGGGCGGTCGGCGGGGCCGGGCGGAGTGGGCGCCTGCTACCCTCGCGCCGGGAGGATCCTTGCTCGACCGTCTGATCTCCGGTGCCGGCGCCGTGACCGACCTCGCCGACCGAGCGATGCGCGTCTTCGGGCAGCGCCGCGGTCGGAACCCGTTGGCCTCCCGCCCAGGCTCGGTCATCGTGGCCGTGCTGCTGGCCGCGCTGGCCGGCCTTCTCGTCCTCGCCGGCCTTGAGGTAGCCCAGGACCCGACGCCACGCGCGATGTCGGCGGACGCGGTCGCGTCGGATCCCAACCTGGGAGAGCGCGCGTATGCGATCGTCGATGGCTCGGTCGCCCAGGAGTACGTCGAGACCTTCTTCGACCTCGACGCAGACGGCGAGTTGGACGAGGACGAGCTGGCGTCCGAATGGTTCTACTTCCTGGTCGATCCGGACTCCCTGCGCGGGGTGACGGTCCGCTCGATCCGGCCGCCCGAGCAGGTGGTCGGCGACTCGATCGAGCCCGTCCCGGCGACGTTCACCGGCATGCTGCGTCGCGACGAGCGCACGGTCAGCGGGGCCAAGGAGACGTCCGGTCTCGAATTCGGCGACCTCGGGATCGAGGTGACCGACCACTACGTGCTCGACGAGGGGACGGGTCCGGCCAACCCGTTCCTCGCGTTCGGACTGGCTGTGCTTATCGGGTTGCTGGCGGGCGCCATCCTCGTCGGCCTTGCGGGCGGCTACCTCGCCTACCGGCGCTCGGATCGACCGCTCCCGGAGCCGGCGACCGGACTGGCCCTCGGCGAGCGGCTGCCGCTCAAGGTGACGGGCTTCCTGCGCACGTCCGAGGGGCTCATCCACGTCCGCGAGGCCGTTGCGGACCTGGTCCGATTCCCGACGGCCGCTCCGCCCGTTGCGGAAGGCGGCGAGCCAGCCGAGCCGGCCGAGCGGCCGTCGACCCTCATCATCGAACGTCAGGGACGCCCGGAAGGCGTGGCGCTCGGCCTCGGACAGCTCGTTCGCCTCACGAGTGGCAGCATCGTGGGGCTCCGTGCCACTCGACCGGCGCTCCGCGTCGTCGCCGGGACGGGGCCGCTGCTGCTGTCGTTCGGCGACGAGGGCGAACGGGACCGGGCCGCCGCCGAGCTGCTGGACGAGACGGGCTTGCGATCGGGACCGACCGCCAACGACCGGATGGAGGGCTGATCATGGACGCCTGGGAACTCGCCGACGTCGAGGCCGCACGAGCGTCCGCCGGCCGACTCTACGAGGAGTTCCTGCGCGTCCCGGACCTGTCGGCCGGCCTGTACGTGCTGGAGGCTGGCGCCACGGACCCGCAGTCGCCACACACGGAGGACGAGCTGTACTACGTCGTCCGGGGACGCGGGCGGGTGACCGTCGGTGACGACGTCCGGGACGTGACGACGGGGTCCCTGGTCTTCGTCGCGGCCCGCGTCCCGCACCGGTTCCACGACATCGTCGAGCGGCTCGAGCTCCTCGTGTTCTTCGGACCCGCGGAGGGCGACCGCGGCTGATCGCGGATCAGGGGCCGGCGTTGTCGCCGGTCCGGCCGGCCTCCACGATCCCGGCCAGCTCCAGCGCGAGCTCCGGTCCGCGGCCCACCGGGTCGTGCCGGAAGAAGACGTAGGCGTCCATCCCGGAGGCGAGGAACGGCTCCAGCCTCGCGGCCCACACCGTCAGCTCGTCAGGCGTGTAGTCGTGCCGGCGGAGCCGCAGGTAGAGGAACGACCCGGTCCGTCGAAGGGTCGGCGGCTCGGGATCGTCGGGGGACTCCGTCGCCACGAGCGCAGCCCCGGCCCCGGCGAGCGACTCGAACGTCTCGTCCACATGCCAGGCGGGGTCCTGGCATTCGACCGCGAACGGCAGGTCGCTCGGCCACTGCGCCAGGAACGCAGACAGGCGGGCATCGTCTCGCTTCATGCCGGTCGGGATGCGGAACAGAACGCACCCAAGGCGCTCCCCGAACGCCCGATATGGGCCGGTCAGCCAGGGGACGCTGGTGACGGGATCGACGAGGGAACGAGAAGACCCGCCCCGCTGCGCCTTGACCGAGAAGCGGAACCCGGCGGGCGTGGCGGCGAGCCAGGCGGCGACCTTCGCCGCCGTCGGCTGCTGGTAGTACGTGTTGTTGAGCTCGACGGCGTCCAGTCGCTCGGCATACGACGCCAGGAGCCGGTCGGCGGGAAGCCCCGCGGGATAGAAGCGCGGTGCCCAGCCCGGATAGGCGAACCCACTCGTGCCGGCGAAGAGGCGGCCGGTGCCGCTGGCGGTCAGGCCTCGCGCTCCGGCGACGGGCCTTCCTCGGGAGCGCAGTACTCCGCCTCGGCCGGGCCGCTCCCGGCGCGGTCCGCAACGGCTTGCATGGCCTGGCCGACCTCGGTCAGCTGCCGATCGTCGAGGACGCCGAGGAAGTGATCCGAGATCCCGCGCAGGTGTGTGGTCGATGCCGCCCGCAGGCGGGTGAGGCCGGCGTCGGTCAGGACGGCCTCCGCCCCCCGGGCATCCGTGACGCACGTGTCGCGTTCGACCAGACCGTCCGCGACGAGCCGATCGATGAGGCGGGTCACGCCGCTCTTGCTGAGCAGCACCTGGTCGGCGAGGTGGCGCATCCGGATCCGGCGGTCCGGGGCGGTCGCGATGGTCAGCAGCGCCTCGTACTCGGCGAACGACAGGTCGTGTTCTGCACGCAGCTCCTCGTCGAGGCGACGCGACACCCGGGCGTGCGCGAGCAGGAAGGCACGCCACGGCGCGAGTTGCGGATCGTGAGCGGTGACAGCTGGACGGGCTTGGGTCATGGCCATGGCGGTGGTGATGCTACAGCACCCGGAAGGAGCGGAGGTCGTTGACAATGCAACGATAACCGAATATGGTTGCATGGTCAACCAAACGAAGGCGACCCGGCGGGACACCACCGGCGCGCACCACCGGAGGCTCGGTCACTCATGGCCACATTCGATCTCGACCTCGCACACAGCCAGGTCTCCTTCTCCGCCAAGCACATGATGGTCACGACCGTCCGCGGCACGTTCCACGAGCTGGAGGGCACCGTCGAGCTCGACGAGTCGGATCCCACCGCGTCGACCGCCGAGTTCCGGGTGAAGACCGCCGGCATCGACACCGCGTTCGCGCCACGGGACAACCACCTGCGGTCCCCCGACTTCCTCGACGCGGAGCGGTTCCCGGAGCTCATCGTCAGGTCGACCGGCATCCGCCACTCGATCGCGAACGACTACGTCGTGACGGCGGACGTCACGATCCGGGACGTCACCCGGCCGGTCGACTTCGACGTCGTCTTCCTCGGCTTCTACAAGGGGATGGACGGCTCGCGTCGAGCCGGCTTCTCCGCACGGGCGAAGGTCAACCGCAAGGACTGGGGCCTGAACTGGAACGTCGCGCTCGAGGCGGGCGGCTGGCTCGTCGGTGACGAGATCACGCTCGATGTCGAGATCGCGGTCCAGCAGGCGAGCGCGGCGGCATCCGCCGCCGCCTGAGGCTGGCCCGGTCGCCGCTGTCCGACCTACGTCAGCCGGTAGACCGTCCCTCCGTGGGACACCACGTACAGCTCCCCGTTGTCGCCTTCGCCGAACGAGCTGATGAGCTGCTGCGTGTCGCGCAGGAGCGACTTTGTGGCCGGGATGCTCGCGCCGCGCGAGATGGACCAGATCTCCCCCGTGCAGTAGTCGGCGAAGATGTACTTGCCGACGAGGGCCGCGGTCGAGCCGCGGTACACGTAGCCGCCGGTGACGGAACAGCGGCCCCCCGCGTGGCTGTACTCGACGATCGGGCGCACCTTCGCGTTCTTGTTGCACCCGCTGGCCGGCTTGAAGCAGTGCCATCCTTCGAGGACGCGCCAGCCATAGTTCGAGCCGCGGCCGTTGGGAGCCGCATTTGACGTGATCAGCTTGCGGTTGATCTCCTCGTAGCGGTTCTGGCCGACGTCGCCGACCCAGATGTCGCCCCGCACGCGGTCGAACGAGAAGCGCCAGGGATTGCGCAGGCCGTACGACCAGATCTCGTTGCGACCGGCCCGCCCGACGAACGGATTCGACTTCGGGATCTTGTACTGGCGGGCGCCGAGCGTGCCGTTGATGTTGATCCGCAGGATCTTGCCGAGGAGGCGGTCCTTGTTCTGGGCGTTGTTCGGGACATCGCCCGATCCGCCGCCGTCGCCAACGCCGATGTACAGGTAGCCGTCCTTGCCGAACGCGAGCATCCCGCCGTTGTGGTTGCTGTTCGGGTGGTTGATCGTGAGGATCCGACGCTTCGTCGAGAGGACCGCCACATCGGGGTTGGATGCGGACGCCTTGTACTCGTTGATCCCGATGTCCCCGTCCTTGAGCGTGAAGTAGACGTAGAACTTGCGGTTCGTCTCGTAGCTCGGGTGGAACGCCAGGCCGAGCAGCCCGCGCTCGCCGCCCTTCGAGATCTTGGTGCTGATGTTGAGGAACGTCGAGGTGACACCGTTCTTGAAGACCTTGACCCGACCCGTCTGTTCCACCACGAACAGGCGATTCGTCCCGTCGCCCGCCCCGGTCACGAAAACCGGGTCCGTCAGGCCGGTGATGACCGGCGTGAGAGCGATCGCGGCGGCCGCCGGCGCCGGGCGGCACGAGCAGCGCGAGGACCGCGACCAGCGCGAGCGCGCCGCCGGGGACGCGTCGTCGGGCCGTCATCGCCAACTCTCCGTGTCCAGGAGGAAGAACGTCGTCTGACTCAGGTTCTTGGTCAAGGTGTCCCACCATTCCGCGAGCCGGTCGTCGTACGAGCGTCCGACGAGGTCGACGGCGACGACGCGTTCGGTCGAGTCCAGGTCCCGCGAGGTCGGGACGACGGACCTGGCCGCGCTCGTCGCGTGTAGGCGTGGCTGGGCGCCGCCGATGCGGGCCATCGCCACGTAGGCTGGCATCGGCATAGGGTACGACGTGTCGGCAACGAACGGGCATAGCCAATGCGTACCGGGCCGGCGTCCTCGTCCGCGCGACCCGATCCGCCCGACGCCGGCCGCTATCCTGCGTCGATGACCTCGACCCTCCGCCGATTCGGCGCCCAGAGCATGTCGGCGCCGCTGCTCGAGGTCCTCGTCAAGCGACCGGGTCCCGCGTTCGGGCGGGCCTTCGACGACCCGGCCCACGGCTTCCTGCACCCGGTCGACCTCGAGATCGCCCAGCGCGAGCACGACGCGTTCACCGCGACGCTGGCCCGACTCGGTCCCACGGTCCACGCCTTGGCTGCGGAGACGGCCAGCCCGGACCTCGTCTACACCTTCGACCCGCTGCTCGTCACCGATCGCGGGGCGATCCCGCTGCGCCCCGGCAAGCCCAACCGGGCCGGCGAGCCGTCGATCCTCGAGGCGTGGACAGCCGCCGCCGGGATCCCGACGGTCGGCGCGCATCGAGGCGCCCGGGACGGTCGAGGGCGGCGACACGCTCTGGCTCCGGCCGGACCTGTTCTGCATCGGGCGCACGCTCCGGACCAACGACGCCGGCGCGCGTCAGCTGGCCGAGCCTGGTCGGCGGGGACGTCCGGATCTTCGACGTCCCGTACTGGCATGGGCCGGCCGAGCTCGTCCACCTGATGTCGGTCATCTCGCCGATCGCCGACGATCTCGCCGTCGTCTTCCTGCCGCTGCTGCCCGTCGGTCTCTGGGCGCTGCTCGGCGATCTCGGGATCCGCCTCATCGAGGTGCCGGACGACGAGTTCCCGACGCTCGGGTGCAACGTCCTCGCCGTCCGACCCGGCGTGGTCATCCTCGCCGAGGGCAATCCCCGGACGGCGGCCGCGCTGGCCGCCGCCGGCTGCGAGGTGCACACCTATCCCGCCACGGAGATCGGCGTCAACGGCTCCGGCGGCCCGACGTGCATGACCCGGCCGATCCTCCGTGGCTGAAGCGGCGACGGACGGGCCGATCGATCGCGACCGCTTGGTCGCGGACCTGCGAAGCGCTGATCCGCGTCCCGAGCATCACCGGGTCAGAGGAGGCGGTCGCAGCGTGGGCCGCGGAGGCGCTGCGTGGGCTCGGCCTCGCGGTGGAGGTCGCGTCGCCCGACCCGGCCGCGATCCGCGCCGACCTTGACTGGCCGGGCGAGGAGATGCCGCGGACGTCGCTGCCGGTCGTGATCGGACGGGCGGGCCGGCCGGGCGGTCGCCGGATCATCCTGTCCGGGCATCTCGACGTCGTGCCGCCCGGGGACCTCGCCACGTGGACCGCGGATCCGTGGGGCGGCCGAGATCCGGGACGGATCGCGCTGTACGGCCGCGGCGCCTGCGACATGAAGGGCGGCGTCGCGGCGATCCTGGCGGCGGTTCGCGCGCTGCGGCGCCGCGGGTGAGCTCGATCGACTCGACGGCGAGCTGATCGTGGCGCTCGTCCCGTCCGAGGAGGACGGCGGTCAGGGCACGCTCGCGGCGATCCGAGCGGGCGTGACCGGCGACCTGGCGATCATCCCGGAGCCGTCGAACCTCGACATCGTCGTCGCGCACGCGGGTGCCATCACCTTCCGCCTGACCGTCCCTGGCCGGGCCGCCCACGCCTCGCAGCGCCGGGAAGGCGTGTCCGCGCTGGACAAGCTGTGGGTCATCTCCAAGGCGCTGGAGGCCGACGAGACGCGCCGGAACGCCGCCGAGACCGATCCGCTCATGACGGCGCTCGGCCTCCCATATCCGACGATCATCGGGATCGTGGCGGGCGGTGACTGGGCGTCGACCGTGCTGGACCGGGTCACCGCCGACGGCCGCTACGGCGTGCGGCTCGGGCAGACTGCCGCGGAGGCCGAGGCGGAACTGCGCGCCGCGATCGCCGCGGCCTGCGCCGCGGACGAGTTCCTGCGCGACCATCCCGCGACCGTGGAGATCACCGGCGGACGGTTCGGATCCGCGCGGGTGCCGTCGGATCACCCGCTGCCGGTCGGCCTCGCCGATGTCGCCGAGCGCGTGACCGGTCGACGGCCCGCGCTCCTCGGCGAGCCGTACGGCGCCGACATGCAGATGTTCGTCAACGTCGGCGAAGACGCCGTGCGTGATCTTCGGCCCGGGCGACGTGAAGGTCGCGCACAGCGCCGACGAGCACGTGCCGCTCGACGAGGTCGAGACGTGCGCGCGGGTGCTGGTCGCGTGGGTCCGGCAGGAGCTCCTCGGAGCCTGACTGGTCCGCCGACTTTCACCCCTTGACGATACCGCGATCTCGTGCGACGCTCGGGTCGTGGAGAGGCAGGACCGGCTCTGTTGCCCAGCGGGTCGCGGCCTGGTCCGGGTATACGGTGGACAGGGTTCTCGGCACCGCCGAGGTCGCGCATCGCTTCGGTGTCACCCGTCAACGCATCGGGCAGATCGCGCGCGATGACCGGACCTTCCCGCGCCCGGGGCTGCACAGCGGGCAGGGCGAGCCGGCGTGGGTGGCGGCTGGGATCGAATGCTGGGCTGCCGCGCATCGGCCGACCGGCGGACACCGGCCGCTTCGGACCGGAGATGGCGGCACTGCTGCGCCATGGGGAGTCGGTCGCCGGCAGGATCGGTCACCGCTACGTCGAGGCGGCCCATCTCTGGCACGCCGTCGCCTCAGGGCGTGGCCGGGCCTGGGCTTTGTGCGGCGCTGACGTCGATGGGGCTGGACCCCGCCCGTCATCGACGAGGCGCTCGACGTTCATCGATCCGGCACTCGATCCGCGCCACTCAGTCGCGACGGATGACGCCAGCGCTACAGCAGCGCCTCGAAGTCGCGGACCGGTCGGCGAGGTCCGGAGGGAGAGCGAGCGTCGCCGCGATCGATTTCCTCCTGGCCTGCATCGACGAACCGCCGGGCCGGCATGGAACCAGCAACCACCTGATCTGGTACGCCGAGCGACGCGGTCTCGATGCGGTGGAACTTCGACGCCGACTCGTGGCGGCGGGCAGAGCGTCAGACGCCGCGCGTCACGTTCCGAGCGATGCCACTTCCCAAGCGCCGTCCAGCCCGGCGCACGAGGCGCCGACCGCCCGGCCTGGAGCAACTCATGCCGAACCCACTCGGGCATGATCCATGGGTCCGGCATCCCTGGGGCAGCGCCTTCGCCCGCGATCGAGAGGGTCGCCACCTCAAGCTCGACGGCTGGCTCTGGTTCTTCTACATCGATGCCGACGGCTACTACGTTCGCACCGCAGACGGGCGGCCGGTCGGCTATCGATATCGCGTACTTCACGAAGGTCCCGAAGCGCCTTCCGGGTCGGCCGAAGACCGAGGCGTTGCCGATGCCGCCGTTCCCGATCCTGGACTGGCCGGACCGCCGCTACGTGCCTGAAGACTGAGCCACCGTGCGCCGGCTCAGGGTGAGCAGCAGCGGGACGACGATCATCGCCGCGCCGATCAGGCCCAGGACCGCGAAGTTGGCCGCGGCCATGATCACGCCCGAGCCGAGGCTCGCCGCCGCCGCGGAGCTCCAGATGAGCGCGTCGGTCAGGCCCTGGAGCCGGGTCCGCTCGCCGAGCGACAGGCCGGTCGTGAGGAGCGTCGATCCCGCGACGTACCCAGGTTCCAGCCGTAGCCGAGCAGGAACAGGGCGAGGAACAGCCAGACGCCGCCCTCGGGCGGCGCGGCCGCGGCGAGGACCGACGAGGCCGCGATGACGGCCAGGCCGGCGAGGATGACCGGCACGCTCCCGAAGCGGTCGGTCAGGCGCCCGGAGAGCGGCGACAGCCCGAACATCCCGAACGTGTGGCCGCTGATGACCAGCCCGACCGCCGCCGAGCGTGTGGCCGTGCTCGGTCATGTGCAGCGGCGTCATCGTCATGATCAGGACCATCACGACCTGGCCCGTCACGAGCGCCACGATCGCGACCGGCACGTGGGGCCGGCGGAAGACCGACGCCAGCGAGACGCCGACGGACGCATCGGCGGCCGGATCCGTGCGCGAGCCCTCGTCGGCCAGCTCGTACGGATCGGGTCGCAGCAGCGTCCACGACAGGAGCGCCGCCGCGCCGACGAAGACCATCGGGACGAAGTACGGACCGGCGAGCTCGGGCAGGCCGAGGCTCGTCGCCACCGCGCCGGCCGGCGCCGACCAGGTTCGGACCGAGGACGGCTCCGACCGTCGCGCCCCAGACGACGAGCCCGATCGCCGACGCGCGCCGGGCATCCGGGTAGAGGTCGGCGGCGGCGTACCGCGACAGCTGGTTCGAGCGAGTTGCCGAAGCCGATCAGGAACGTGCCGACCAGCAGCAGCGGCAGCGACGACCACAGGACCGCGAGCGTCGCCACGAACGCGCCGCCGACCCCGATCGCGTACCCGGCCGCGAGCCCGTTCCGACGACCGCGGCGGACCATGACCGTGGACAGCGTCGACAGCGCCCGCCGCGGCCCCGAGGATGACGGCGGCACCGGTGACGCCGCTCCACAGCGCCGTGCCGCCGAGGTGCTGGGCCACGATCGTGGCGACCGTGACGGCCGCGATGTGGCCGGTGCTGCCCAGCGCCACGCCGGCCACCAGCGACCACGTGCGATCGCCGGCGAGCGGCCTCGAGACGGGCGGGCGACAGTGCGGCGGCCATGGCCGCCGATGATACGGGCGGCGCTCAGTCCAGGCCGAGCGTCAGCACCTCGATGGCGACAGCCGGTGCGACCGCCACGGGTGGCGCGGCCGCCAGCTCGATGAATCGGCAGAACGCGTTGGCGAGCCGCATCTGCTCGGGCGTCCGGGCGCGGACGCGCCAGAGGTCGGGCGAGCCGACGACGACCGCGACGCAGCGGGCGCGCGAGGTCGCGACGTTCAGCCGGTTGCCGGCTGTAGAGGAAGTCCATGCCCCGCGGGGCGAGCTCCGGGGTGCGAGGTCGTCAGCGAGTAGATGCTGATCGGCGCCTCCTGGCCCTGGAACTTGTCGACGGTCCCGACCCGCGCCTCCGGCGGGCAGGAGTCGCTTGATCGCGCCGACCTGGGCGTTGTACGGCGCGACGATCAGGACGTCGTCCCAGCCGATCGGCCGCTGGATGCCGCGACGGTCGATCCACGACGCTCCGCCACCGACGAGCGACCGGGCGAGGGCCGCGACGCGCTCGGCCTCGATCGGGCGATTCGCTGTCGGCGCCGGCCGTCGACCACCTCGATGACGCGCGGTCCGACCCCGTCGAGCAGGGCCACGTCGGAGTCGAGTCGCTGGACTGCCAGCTCGGGCTGCGGCCTCCAGCCGGCCGTCGTAGAAGACCTCGGACGTGAAGGCGCACAGCGCCGGGTGCAGGCGCCACGTGTGCTCGAGGAACAGGCCGCGGTCCGGCGGCATCGTCGCCTGGTCCCCGAGCACGTGGGCGAGCGCCGATCGATCCGCACCCGGCGGGTGCGAGCCCTGCAGCGGCTGGTCGAGCTGCTGCGGGTCGCCGAGCAGCACGAGGCTGTCGGTCGCGCGAGCCATCGCGATGACGTTGGCCAGGGAGATCTGCCCCGCCTCGTCGACGAACAGCACGTCGATCGCGTCCGTGCATCTTCGCGCGACACCCACAGCCAGGACGTCCCGGCGGCGAGGTTGGCCCGTCCGTCGTCGAGACGGGTGCGGACGTCCGACGGCGTCCTTTGCATGGCGTCACGCCGGGTCGTCGAGCGATCTGGTCCGCGGCGCCGTGCTGGATCGGCCCGGACCTCGTCCGGGCCTCGCGGCGTCGCATGACGGCCCGCAGCAGGTTGCCGATGACCTTGTGGCTCGTCGCCGGTGATCCCGACCCGCTTGCCGGCGCGCGAGGAGCGGCCACGATCATCCGGGCGCCGGTGTACGTCTTGCCGGAGCCGGGCGGGCCCTGGATCGCGAGCGTCGTCCGATCGAGGCGCAGGGCAAGCCGCGTCGCGGCGTCGAGGTCGGTCTCGCCGGGCTCCATGAGGGCGCTTCCGGGCGCCTGGCCGACACGTGGCGGCCGACCGATCAGCAGGTCGCGCGCCACTCGATTCGGGCCGTCGGCGTCGATCCCGTTCTCGGCGACCCACTCGCCGAGCTCGAGCAAGCGACGCCTGGTGGTCGACGGTCCGGACCCAGTCGAGCGGGACGACGGCACGCGGATGCGGCGTCTTCGGGATCGCGCCGGATGTCGATCGTCAGCGCCACCTGGTCGATGGCCGTCATCTCGCCGGCGTCCCACGTGAACGGACTGGCTCCGGGCGCGACCTGCGCCTTGGCCGGGTCGTACAGGTCGCCGCGCCCGAGGTCGTAGTCCTGGTCGGGGAAGGCGTAGCGCCAGGTCTGCTTGCCCTTCTTGGCTCGTCGATGCGGCCCGATCGGCACGAGCACGCCGATGGGCGCGTTCTCGTCGACGAGCTGCTCCGGCGTGAGGTCCATGAGGCGGTGGAACTCCCACCACATCGCCTTGTCCTCGCGGCGATGCCAGCCGAGGAGCTGCGCGAGCAGCCAGCCGGCCGTGCTGGACGGGGCCGCGATCCGCCGGATCGGTCGGGACGATCGTCGGGATCGGCCAGGCGATCGACGAGGGCCTGGACCCGCGCCTGGGCCTCGGTGACCTCCTCCGGCAACGCGCTCCCGCTCGCCGGGACGAGGGACCGTCTGGCCGCTGTCCGACGCCAACTCGACGCGCAGGGTCTCGAGCCAGTCGCGCAGTCGGAGGTTGCTCACGACGTCGTCGCGGTTGTAGCGCTCGATCCGTTCGAGATGGTCGGCGGCGGGCCGCTCGCCCTCGCCGAGCTCGAGCCACTCCTCGAACGCGACGATGCTCGAACCGGCGTCGCGCAGGTCGATCTCGCGGACGAAGCCGTAGAACGCCTCCATCTTCTTGATCGAGTAGCTCTCGACCGAGGCGCGAAGCGACTGGCGCACCGCGCGCAGCAGGTCGACGAGGACTCCGCCGCGCAGGAGCGCGATCGACCTCGTCCTCGCGCGTGCCGTAGCGACCCATCAGCCGCTTCAGGGCGGTCGGCTCGTACGGGGCGTAGTGATAGATGTGCAGGTTCGGGTCGGCCCGGAGGCGCTCACCGAAGAAGTCCATGACGGCCTCGAACGCCCGCCGCTCGCCATCGAGCGAGAACTCGCCGGACTCGTCGCGCGACCAGAACGCGTGGAACGTGCCATCGACCTCGAGCACGCCGAAGAGGTAGTCGAGCCCGTCGTCGAACGCGTACGGATCGCCCTCGAGGTCGAGGAAGAGGTCGCCCGGCGAGGGCGGAGGCAGCGTGGCAAGGCCCCGCTCCGCATCGATCGCCTCGCCGTCGGCGGGCAGGAACAGCTCGTAATGGCGCTCGCCGTCGCGGCGGCCCTCGAGCTGGATCCGGGCCTGCTCGCGGACCCGCGCGAGCGCGCCCTGGCGCTCGTCCCCTCGAGCCTGCGGCTCCATCGGCAGCGGCAGGTCGCCGAGCGCCTCGAGCGTCGGCGACGTCCGCGATCGACGAGCGCGCGCCGCTGCCGCGCCGAGATCCCCGCGACCAGGCTCAGGTGGTCGTCGGCCCGGCGGCGCGCGACGCATTCGGCCGCCCAGCGGCAGACGTCGCAGTGCTCGACGGGCTCGGGATAGGTGGTCGCCGGCGGGTAGGCGGCCGGCGACCTCGTCGGCCATCGTCGCGAGGAACCGGTCGCTGCGCGCTCCGGTAGTAGGCCATGTAGTCGTCGACACGCAGGCGCTCGACGGCCCGGGCGCTGCCGCCCAGCGCGACGTGCATCCACTCCGGACGGACTCCCTGGATCCGCTCGAGCTGGTCGACATAGCAGCAGATCTGGAGGACCGCGCTGGCCTTGACGTGGCGGGCGAGCTTCGTGTCGGCGACCTCGTAGTGCTAGGGCCCGCAGGTCGACGGCCGTTCACGGCGTCGTCGACGCGCAGCAGGAAGTCGGCGTGGCCCCGCCACGTGCCGTCGAAGAACGTGGCCTGGTAGATGACGTCGGCGCCTGCGGCCATCGCATCGATCGTTGCTTGCGCGGCGGCTCGCAGGCGGTCGCCTTGGTCGTCGATGGAGCCATCGGGGTCGATCGTCGACGGCCGTGCGGCCGTCGGCCTGAAGGTCCGCGAGGTAGCGCTTCTCGTGCTCGAAGCCGCGCTTGCGGATGACGTCGAGCTCGGGGTCGTCGCGCATCGGCCGCTTGCACGAGATCGGCGAGGGCGGCGCGCTCGAGCTGGGTGAGGTGCTCGCAGGCGAGGTACGCGACGAGATCCGTGGCGGCGTAGACCGGCCGGCCGTCGATCTTCTGCACGGCTGCACCTTACCGGCAAGGCGTGTCAGGTCGCCTGTCACGCGGCGCGCTACATTTCGAGCATGCCGGTCCAGCGACGCGACGGCGAGGGCGATCGCCAGGTTGGTTCCACGTGGGAGAGCCTCATCGACCGCCAGATCCGCGAGGCGATGGACGAGGGCGCGTTCGAGGACCTGCCGTACCGTGGCGAACGGCTGCCGATCGAGGACGACTCCGCCTCGGGCGAGTGGGCCATGGCGCACCGGATGCTGCGCAACGCCGGCGCCGCCCCGCCGTGGATCGAGTCGGACAAGGAGGTCCGCCGGCTGCTTGCCCAGCGTGACGCCCTGATCGCCCGGCCGCGGCGGTCATCGACGGCAGGACGGGAGCGCGAGCGCGCGGAACTCGCGACGCTCGTCGAGTCGATCAACCGCGCGATCACCCGGGTCAACGCCGAGGCGCCGACCGTCCGCCAGCACCGCCGACCACTCGATCTCGACGTCGAGCTCGCGCGTCTCGACGAGGCGACGCTGCCGTCTGATGGCTGACCGCCTCGACTCGCTTGTCACAGGCCGTATTCAGCGGTCGTATCTGTCGAGGGACGGCTGGTGGGCGCGACAGGTCCTAGAGGCATTCGCGTTTCTCGAGGACCGTGGCTACGAGCTCGCAGACATCCATTTCCATCAACAGGGCAACTTCATCACCTACAGCGGTGCGCGGCTCGATGTCGACGTCTACTACGAGCCGGAGTCGACCAAAGCCTTCGGGACGGACCTTTTCGACCGCGCCGCGCAGCAGTACGTTCCGGTCGATTCACTCATTCTCGAACGTGACCCGCATGTCCCGCTGCCTCGGCGCGACATCCGCGACCAGGCGAGCGTCGGCGAGAACATCCGGTTCTGGGCTGTTGCCCTCGAAGCGATGGCCGACGAGGTGCTTTGAGGCCTAGCCAAGCGGCATCGGACTCACCTTCGGCCCCGTTCCTAAGACTCCCAGTCTTAACCGGAGCCTTTCTGCGGCGGAAGGAGCCCCAACGAGGCCACATCGGTCCGGATACCGTCGGGAATCGTGCTTGGATCGCCCGCCCACCGGCTGCGGCGACCTCGTCGGGCCGCGGTATCGAGTCCGTTGAGCGCAGCGTAAGACTGGGAGTCTTATCGGCTCGGACAAGCCTGAGTCCGCGGCGGGTTGGGTGGTGCGCGACCGGATCCCGCCGACCCAGTCAGCCGAACAGCGCCTGGACTGCCTCGCGGAACGCCTCGCTGTGGCGATCCACGTCCGACTCGGTCGTGACCGGCGACATGAGGGCCATGTTGTGGAACGGCGTCATCAGGACGCGCCGGTTCATGGCCCACAGGTGGAGGAACACCTCGAGATCCGGATCGGCGTTTGCCCACTGCTCGGCGCCGGTCCGCGGCGGCGTCGGCATGAAGTGGTACTCGGCCCGGGCGCCCAGCCGGGTCACGTGCCACGGGACCTCGGCCGCGCGGAGGACATCGTTGACGCCCGCCTCCCATCGTTCCGCGAGCGGGATCATCCGCTCGAACGCGTCGTCGGTCAGGACCTCACCGAGCGTCGCCCGTGTCGCCGCGAGCGAGAGCGCGTACCCGGCGAGCGTGCCGCCGATCCCGCCGACGTCGGAGTCGACCACCTCGAGCGAGGCATGGATCCGCGCGCCGACCTCGTTCGTGAAGCCGTATGCCGCGACCGGGATGCCGCCGCCGATCGTCTTGCCGATCACCAACAGGTCCGGGTCCAGGTCCCACAGCCGCGTGGCGCCGCCCGGTCCGGCGCAGATCGTGTGGGTCTCATCGATGATCAGGAGCGTGCCCGTTCGTCGGGTCAGTTCCCGCACGGCGTCGAGATAGCCGGGCTCCGGCAGCACGATCCCGACGTTCGTCAGCGCGGGCTCGATCAATACGGCGGCGACATCGCGATCCTCGAGCGCCCGTTCCAGGGCAGGGACGTCGTTGAACTCGACCACGCGCGTCGTCTGTGCGACGTCCACCTGGGGCCCGACGGATCCGTGGACCGGCACGACCGCGCCCCGCTCGTCGAGCACGGCGATCGCCTCGTCCACGGACCCGTGGTAGCAGTGGTCGTGGACGACGACCTTGGGACGGCCGGTGATGTGGCGAGCCAGCCGGAGCGAGAACCGGTTGGCGTCGGTCGCAGACAGCGCGAACTGCCACGAGGGCAGCCCGAACCGTCGCGTCAGCTCCTCGCCGACCCAGGCGGCGTCCTCGGTCGGGAGCATGTGGGTGATGCCGAGGCGGAGCTGTCGCTCGACCGCCGCGATCGTCGGCGCCGGCCCATGGCCGGCCATCGCCCCGGTGTCGCCGAGGCAGAAGTCGACGTAGTCGTGGCCGTCGACGCAGCGGAACGTCGCGCCGGACGCCGATTCGACGTACGGCGGGAACGGCCCGGCCCACTTGACCATCCAGGGCATGGGAACGCCCTCGAGCAGTGAGCCGAGGGCGCGTTCGTGGAGGGCGGCCGATCGAGGGTGTTCGCGAGCGAAGCGCTCGGTCTCCTCGGCCATGAGGGACGCGAGGCGATCCCGGTCGAGGGGTCGGAGGGCCGTCATCCGGACAGGATGGCGTCCCTCATGAGGCTCAGCCGGCGCATCCCGGGGGACGCGACGGCCGTTCGGTGCCTAGTTGGGTCGGCGGACGTAGCCGCAGACCAGGCATTGGGCGACGCCGGTCGTGGGATCGACATCGAGGAAGGTGGCGCAGCCGTTGGTGCGGCAGTACAGCTTGGTCGGCGTCGATGCGGCAGAGGCGCGGCGACGAAGGCGTCGCATCGCGGTGGCTCGTCCGGTGACGGACGATGTGGTGGAGCGGGACATCATGGTTCTAGGTACTCGTGTGCTTTCTGGCGCGCCGGGAATGGCGTGATGGGCCATCGGCTGCGCGTCCGGTGTTCGCTCTACGGCTTCATTCGGACCGGAGCGGTTTTCTGGATTCGATCCTGGCGGGGAGTCGGGAGCGCCACTGTGGTGCGCTCGACCTGACCGTCCTCACGGATCTGGTGACTGGGACACTATAGCGCAAGAACGTTGAATCGTCAACGGACCCGCACGGGCGAGCTCGCCACGGGCCGTCGGCGCTGCGTTGATGCGCCTGCAACGCGACAGGCGCCACGATGCAGTTCCGACCACGCACGGAGGAGCACGGATGCCCGGCGACAAGCCTCTCGCCATCGCGATCGTCACCGACGACGAGCGTTCCGACACGTCGGTCGCACGGGCGACCAAGCTCGGCCTGGAGCGAGGCGCCCGCGTGGTCCTCTACGACGTCAGTGCGACTGGCTCGATCTTCGAGAACCCCCTGCCCACGGAATGGTCGTCCCAGGGCCAGGACCGGGCCCTCCCGCCGATGCTGACCGCCGATCAGCTCGACACGGCCGGTCAGGCCGGCTTGGCGCGCCGCGTCCGGGCGCTCGCCGAGGCGGGCCTCGAGGCCTATGGCTGGCTGCCGGACCGCGGCGACGCCGCGTCGCTCATGGAATATGCCGATGCCCAGGAGGCGAGCGTCATCATCGCCCTCGACGGCGTCGACCCGAGTGCGGCCGACCTCGAGAAGGCCGGCTCCGTGCCCGTCGAGGTCGCGCAGCACGACTGACCCCGTCCGTGCGACGATGATTCAGGACTCTTCACATACGCTTGGTTGAATTCCACACGCCGTTCGTCGCAGATTCCCCCCGTTACCACTGCGCACGGCCACCTTGGAGGAGGTACCACTCGGGATGGCACGCCCCAGACTCGTCGCGGGCAGCGCCTCGCGCGCCCACATCGCTCACCGGGTCGGCACGGCTGGACTGATCGGCCTGCTCATGACACTCATGGTCGGTTCATCGGTCGCCCAGGCCGCCGGCTCGGTCTCGGTCACGACGCCGTATCCCGGCGTGGCCGTCGCCCCCGGCGCGAAGGTCTCCTTCGATCTCTCGATCGAGACTGACACCGCCGACCGCGTCGACCTGGAGGTCGAGCGGGTGCCAGCCTCATGGACGGCCAGCCTGTTCGGCGGCGGGTTCGTCGTCGACGGCGTCCAGACCGATGGCTCGAAGGCCACGACCGTCCGCCTCGACGTGACCGTTCCCGCCGATGCGACGGCGGCGACCCAGCGCATCGAGGTGCTCGCCACCGCCGGCGCCGCCACGGACCGGCTTCCGCTCGATATCCGGATCACGCCCGCGGCCGCGGGATCCGTGACGCTCACGACGGACTTCCCGCAGCTCAAGGGCTCCTCGACCACGAGCTTCAAGTTCAACCTGACGCTGCACAACGACACCGCCGAGGACCTGACGTTCGGCGGCACGGCAACGGCGCCGGCAGGCTGGAACGTCACGACCCAGGTGAGCTCCGAGAGCCAGGCGGCGAGCGCGATCGTCAAGGCCGGCAGCACGACGCCGGTCACGGTCACCGCGACCGCCCCGACCGACGTCGGGGCCGGCGAGTACCCCATCGGCGTGGACGTCACGAGCGGCAATCGCACGGCGCACGCCGACCTGAGCGTCGACGTCACCGGCAGCTACAGCATCAAGCTGACGACGCCGGATGGGCGCCTCAGCTCGTCGGCATCGGCCGGCTCCGCGTCCGACCTCACGCTGGTCATCCAGAACACCGGGACCGCGCCGATCGCCGACATCAAGCCGTCGGCCACGGCCCCGCAGAACTGGACGGTCACCTTCTCCCCGGAGACCACCAACGTCGCGGCGAACAGCGAGGTCTCGGTCGTCGCGCACATGACCCCGTCGTCCGATGCGATCGCCGGCGACTACCTCGTCTCGTTCAAGGCCGACTCCGAGCAGGCCGACTCGTCGGCGGACATCCGCGTGACGATCCAGACCGGGCTGCTTGGCGGCGCGATCGGACTCGGCCTGATCGTGCTGGTCCTCGTCGGTCTCGGCTGGATCTTCCTGCGCTACGGCCGGCGATGAACCGCGAGGAGCGGTCGGCGCCGCTCATCCGGACGAAGGCGCTGACGAAGCGCTACGACACGCTGACTGCGGTCGACAAGCTCGACCTGGAGGTGCGGGCCGGCGAGATCTTCGGCCTCCTCGGGCAGAACGGCGCGGGCAAGACCACGACGATCCTGATGCTCCTCGGCCTCACCGAGCCGACGAGCGGCCAGGCGCGCGTGGTCGGGCTCGATCCGGCACGCCATCCCCGCGAGGTCAAGCGTCGGGTCGGCTACCTGCCCGATGCCGTCGGGTTCTACGGCGGGCTGACCGGCCGGCAGAACCTGCGCTACACCGCGAGTCTCAACGGGCTGTCCGGCCGCGCGGCCGAGGCCGCGATGGACGAGGTCCTCGAGCAGGTCGGGCTGACAGACCGGGCCAACGACCGCGTCGAGACCTACTCGCGCGGCATGAAGCAGCGCCTCGGCATCGCCGACGCGCTCGTGAAATCCCCCGACATCCTGATCCTCGACGAGCCGACGACCGCCATCGACCCGCTTGGCGTCGTCGAGATCCTCGACCTGCTCCGGTCGCTCGTGAATGAGCGTGGTCTCGCGATCCTGCTCTCGAGCCACCTGCTGACCCAGGTCCAGTCGGTCTGCGACCGGATCGGGATCTTCGCCTCGGGCCGCCTGGTCGGGGAGGGGACCGTCGCGCGGCTCGCGAGCCTCTTCGGCGAGGGCGGAGCGATCATCGAGGTCGGCCTCGAGCTGCCGACCCCCGCCGATCGCGCACGCGCGGAGAAGGTGCTGGCTGCTCTGCCATCCGTGGCCGGCGTCCAGCCACCGGCCGCCCGCTCCGATGCATGGCGCCTGACCGTCCGCCCGGCGAACGAGGAGCCCGCCGTCCGCCAGGCCGTCCTGACGGCCGCGGTCGAGCACAACCTCCGCCTGACCGCCCTGCGGCCGATCCTCCCATCGCTCGACGACATCTACCGGACCGCGCTCCAGCGGCGCGGCCTGGCCGACAAGGCCGTCGGGCGCGAGGCCGCCGGCGCCGGCGGCAGGACGGCGGCATGAGCGCCACCGTCGCACCGGCGTCCGAGGCTCCGGCCAAGGCCGCCGAGGATCGCCACACGGCGAGGCTGCCTGCCGGCTGGCGGGTCATCGCCGCCAAGGAGTTTGCGGACCACGTCGTGAGCGTCCGGTTCGTGATCGTGCTGCTCGTGCTCGGTCTCGCCGCGGCCATCCCGCTCTACTTCGCGTCGGACCAGATCCGGAATGCGGCACAGGCCGCCACCACGATCCCGGCGGCCTTCTTGCTGCTCTTCACGATCGGGCCCCCCGACATCAACCTCCTGCGCGTCGATGCGTTCGTCGGGATCGTGGCGCCGCTCCTTGGCCTGACGTTCGCGTTCGACGCCGTCAACAGCGAGAGATCGGAAGGCACGCTGCCGCGACTCCTGTCACAGCCCATCTACCGCGACGACGTGATCAACGGCAAGTTCGTCGCCGGGCTCGGCGTCATCGGCATCGTGCTCGTCTCGGTCGTCGCGCTGATCGCCGGGTTCGGGATGTTCCGGCTTGGGATCGTGCCCCACGGACCGGAGGTCCCGCGGCTGATCGCCTGGGTCGCCGCGACCTTCCTGTACGTGTCGCTGTGGTTGTCCTTCGGGCTGCTGCTGTCGGTGGTGATCCACCGAGCGGCGACGTCGGCACTCGTCGGGTTCGGCATGTGGCTCCTGTTGACGATCTTCGGGCCCCTGATCGTGGCGCTCGTCTCCGGGTTGTTCACGCCGGCCGCGAATGCCACCGTGGACCAGCAGCTCGGCAGCATCCAGACCCAGGAGTGGGTCGCCCGCATCCTGCCGGGCACCCTCTACCAGGAGATCACCAAGGTGATCCTGGAACCCAGCGTGTCGCAGATCTCGTCGCCCTCGACGATCGGTCAGCTGATCCAATCGCAATATCAGATCCCGGCGAACTTGAATCCCGGCGTGTTCTCGCTCGACCAGAGCCTGTTGCTCGTGTGGCCCCAGCTCGTGGCACTGGTCGCGCTGACCGTGCTGTGCTTCGCCGCCGCGTACGTGATGTTCATGCGCCAGGAGGTCCGCGCCTAGAGGGCGATCTGCGCCCGCCGGGACCGGCGGCTGGACACGGCGTCGCAGAATGGGCTAGTAGAGGGCGCTCGCGGCTCGTATGCTCCGTGCGCAGGAACGGGCGAACGTCCCGTCGACCTCACGCACGAGAGGGAGGACGATGGATCAAAGCGGAAGCACCGGCTCCGAGGCCCCCCAGACCCCGCCGCCCGCGGAGCCCGCGCCCACGACCCAGTGGGCACCGCCGCCACCCGTCGCCCAAGCGGGACCGGCCGGCTTCGTGTACGCGGACGTCCCGAACCGGGCGATCGCCTACATCATCGACGCGATCCTCGTCGGCATCGTCGCCGGGATCGTCGGCGGACTCCTTGGTGGCTTCGGACTTGCAACGGGTACCTTCGAGCCCGGAACCCTCAACTTCCAGATCAACGTCGCCGGCGTGATCGTCTCCGCGATCGTTGGTGCTGCGATCAGTGCCGCCTACTTCATCTACATGTGGACCAGCATGCGTGGAACGGTCGGCATGAAGATCCTCGGGATGCAGATCGGCAACGCCGGGGATGGCAAGACCCTGACCATGGACCAGGCGGCCCGCCGCTGGCTCGTCATCGCGGCCCCCGGCATCCTCGCCCAGGTCCTGTTCGTGATCCCGGCGATCGGTGCTCTGCTCGGGCTGGCGGCGTTCCTGTGGTTCTGCTTCCTGCTCTACACGACGTGGAAGAGCCCGACCAAGCAGGGCTTCCACGACGTCTTCGCGAACACGATGGTCGTCAAGGCGACCCGAGCCGCCGGCTGACGGCTCGTCCGAACCCCGTCACTGCGGCTTGAGGCCGCCGGATCCGATGTTGGACCGGCGGCCTTCGCATTCGCTCGGAACAGTTTCTGAACCTCGATCCGCCTAGAACGGCGGCCAGGGGATGGCCGGCCAGTTCGGAGAGGGGAGCGGGAAGCATCCCTCGGCGAGGAGCGCGTCGATCCGGCGGCGGGTCGCGCGCAGCTCGGCGGCGGACAGGAGCGCCCGCAACTGCTCGCCCAGGTCGCCGTCGAGGCCCTCCCGCGCTCGCGCCAGGCCGGCCAGCTCATCGGGCGCCAACGGCGTGCCCCGCCAGCCCCACAGGACCGTGCGCAGCTTCGGCACGGTCGAGAAGCACACCCCGTGGTCGACGCCGTGGATGTGCCGGCCGCCGTCGACCGGGAGGATGTGCCCGCCCTTTCGGTCGGTGTTGTTCATCGCGGCATCGAGCACGGCCATCCGCCGCAGCCGGGCGTCGTCCGCGAGGACCATCGCGACGACGTCCACGTCCGGGTCCGCCTCGATGAAGGCCTGGACCATGCCCTCGCCGAACGGCCCGTCGCGCAGGATCGTGGGCGGCACGATGCCCCAGCCGGTCGCCTCCGAGACGTGCCACGCGGCGACCTCGCGGCGGGTCAGCGTGCCGTGCGGGAAGTCGTCGAGCGGGCGCTCGCCGATCGTCGGCTTGTAGATGGCGTCGATGACCGTCGGCGGCTCGGGGTCGGGGCAGAGCGCGGGTCACGCGCACGAGGAGCGCGTTGTTGCTCGACTCGATGATCCGCCCGACCAGCTCCATCTCGCCATCGCGCAGGACGGCCAGGGTGGTCGCCGGGTCCAGCATGCCGCGATCGCCTAGTTGACGTAGTGGCCGTTGCGCCGCGGGCAGATGTGGCCGGTCGGATCGAGCGGCGCGCCGCACAGCGGGCAGGGTGGCCGGCCGGACGCCACGACGCGGACGGCCCGCGCGACGAACGAGCGGGCCGCATCGGCCGTCAGGCGGACGCGGAGCAGGTCCGGCCCGTCCTCGTCCTCGTCGTCATCTTCATCGGGATCGACCGGCTCGCCGTCCTCGTCCTGGGCGCGCGCCTCGACGAGCACGCGCTCCGCGGCCACGTCCCAGCCGAGCGTCAGCGAGCCCGGCGCGGAACGCCTCGTTGAGCGGCTCGTCCAGCGGCTCGGTGTCGGCCGGGAGCTCGGACGCCTCCTCGGCGATCGGTCGCCGGCGGCCTCCTCGATCCCGCGCCGCTCGAGCTCATCGAGCAGCTCGCCGAGACGCTCGGCGAGCACGCTCACCTGGACCTTCTCGAGGGCCACGCTGACCACGCGGACGCCGTCGCGTGCCTGGAGGAAGAAGGTCCGGTCGCCCGGCTCGCCGACGGTGCCGGCGACGAAGCGCTCCGGTGGATCGAAGATGAAACGACGTCGTGCCATCAGCCTGACTCTATACCAATTCGCGCCGGCCGACCGGTTCAGTCAGCCCACCCGGACGCGGGATCGGTCTGCCAGCCACGCGCGCCGTCCGGGGCCGGCGGCGTCTGACGCTCCTCCTGGACGGCGCCGGTCCCGTCGGTGGCGCGGACGGCGATCATGTGCTCCCCGGAGGTCGCGTCCCAGTCGAGCACCCACTGGACCCAGGTCGCGTCGGAGATCGGACGGGACAGGCGGGCCTCGCGCCAGCTGCCGTCGACCGCGACCTCGACCTTGGAGATCCCGCGATCCGGCGCCCAGGCGATCCCGGCGATCGGCACGCGGCCCGGCTGGAGGCCGCACCGTACGCCGGCGTGTCGATCCGCGACTGCGTCAGGATCGGCGCCTCCTTCGACCAGCCGAGCGGCACCCAGTAGCCGTCGAACGACTCGAGCGTGGTCAGCTCGAGCTCGGACAGCCACTTGGTCGCCGACACGTAGCCGTAGAGCCCGGGACGATGAGCCGCGCGGGGAAGCCGTGGACCGGCGGCAGCGGCTCGTCGTTCATCTGGACCGCGATCATCGGCTCGCGCGCCGGGTCCATCACCCAGGCCGTCGGCATGCCGGCGGTCAACCCGTCCACGGACCGCCCGACGAGCTGGGTCGCCGACGGCTGGACGCCGGCGATCTCGAGGACGTCGCGCAGCCGCACGCCGGTCCACTTGGCGTTCCCGACGAGCTTGCCGCCGACCTCGTTGCTGACGCAGGCGATCGTCACGTACTGCTCGAACATCGGCAGGCCGAGGAGCTCGTCCCAGGTGAGGGTCGTCTCGCGGTCGACGAGCCCGTGGATCCGCAGCGTCCACGTCGCCGTGTCCGGCGTCGGGATGAGGAGCGCCGTGTCGATCCGGTAGAAGTCGTCGTTGGGCATCACGATCGGGGTGAGGCCGGCGATCGGTGGACGACAGGTCGTTCGTCGGGTCCAGGATCGGGGCGAGGGCGGTCGCCGGCGGGAGCGTGACGCCGCTCCCGGTCGGGGTCCGCTGGCCGTTCGAGCAGGGCGCGACCCACCGATGCCCGCGACGGCGGCCGCGACGCCGATCGAGCCGGCTCGGATCAGGAACGAGCGCCGCGACCAGTCGGGCATCGTGCCGGTGCCGCGGCCGGTCGCGACGGGGCTGGCGATCCGTCGGGTGCCACGAGCCAGCCGAGGACCCAGAGCCCGACCCCGATCGAGACCGCCGCGGTCACCGCGACGATGGCGGGCGAGGCCTGCGGGTCGCCGAGCGCGGCGAGGAAGCCGACGACCCCGAACGCGCCGAAGCCCGAGCGGCGGCGACCGTGTACCGGCGCGCGGCGAGCGACCCCGAGGCCGGCCCCGAAGCCGAGCGACACGACGACGATGAGGACCTCGAACGCGAGCTTGTCGTTCGTCCCGAACAGGGCGACGACGAAGTCCTTGGCGCCGGGCGGCTGGTTGTCGATGACGACCTGGCCGACGGCCGCCACGAGCGACGTGGCGCCGGGCAGCAGGCCGGCGAGGAGCTCGGAGGCGCCGAGGGCGGCGGCAGCGGCGGTGGCGCCGCCGATGGCGGCGCGAGACGTGGTCGTCGGTCACGAGGCGAGCGTGCCGGTTCCGTGTGACGGTGACGTGTCGGCCGCATCGCGGTGCGCCGGCATGGCGGTCGTCGCGGCAGCGCGCCATCGCGGCGAGCCCAGATCCGCCCGTCGCGCCGCTCGACGACGAGCGGCAGCCCGTACGCCTCCGACAGGATCGGCGCCGGTCAGGACGTCCTCGATCGGTCCGGCCGCGACGACGCGCCCGCCGCGCGAGGACGAGGGCATGCCCGAAGCCCGGCGGGATCTCCTCGAGGTGGTGCGACACGAGCACGATCGCCCGCCGGCGCTCGGCTCGGCGGCGAGGCCGTCAGGTCGGCGAGGAGCGTCTCGCGGGCGCGCGAGGTCCAGGCTGGCGGCCGGCTCGTCGAGCAGGAGCAGGTCCGGGTCGGGCATCAGCGCGCGGGCGATCGAGACGCGCCGCCGCTCGCCGGCGGACAGCGTCCCGAACGGCTGGTCGGCGCCGGCCGCCATCCCGACGCCGGCCGAGCAGGCCCGGGCGCGGGCGCGGTCGTCGTCGGTGTACTCGTGCCACCACGGCTCGGTGGCCGCGTTGCGCGCGGTCATGACGAGGTCGACCGGCGTGAGGTCGGGGCGCAGGACGTCCTCGACGGCACTCCCCGCGGAGCCGATCCGCTGCCGGAGCGTCGCGGGCGTCGACCTTGCCGTAGCGCGCGCCGAGGACCTCGACGGTCCCGGCGGTCGGCCACAGGGTCAGCCCGACCACCGACGAGCAGCGTGGTCTTGCCCGAGCCGTTCGGCCCGATCACGACCCAGCGCTCGCCCGCGCGGACCTGCCAGTCGAGCGGCCCGAGGATGGTCCGGCCGGACCTGCGGACGACGAGGCCGCCGACGTCGACGATCACGCTCGCGAGGCGTATCCGACCGCGGCGACCGGCATCGGCGCCGGGCGGCCGCCGCCGCGCCTAGCGGAGCGGGTGTCGGCGTCTCGGGGCTCGGCGTCGGCTCGGGCGTCGGGCGTCGGCTCGGCGGTCGGCTCGGGCGTCGGCTCGGCGTCGGTGTCGGCGTCGGCTCGGCGTGTCGGGCGTCGGCGTGGGCTCGGCCGATGGCGGGGCCGCTGTCCGACGGCGACGCCGACGGGCGACGCCGGCGGGCAGGGGAGCGCGGCCGCCTCGGAGCCCGACGGCGACGGCAGCACGAAGGACGGGATCGACGCCGCTCGGCGTCCGGCGTCGGGATCGGGAAGCAGGACGGCGACGGGCTCGGCGAGCCGCAGCCCTCGCCGCCGACGACCGCGCCCCACGACGGCGCCGTACGGCTGGAACGCCGCCGTTGTAGAAGTAGCGGTCCGGGTCCGGTCCGGGCCGCCGGCGGTGCCCGGACCGCGTTCCGCGCGCCGGATCCAGTTCCGGTCGGCCTCCATCCAGTGCCCGAAGCTGGTCTCGATCGACGCCCGGCACTGGCTCAGGACGTCGATCGCCGCAGGTGTCCTCGGGCAGCGGCGTCCTTCGGCTCGGTGCCGGCGATGAACCACTCGTTGACGGACTCGCCGCCGGCGCGCGCCTGGAGCCCGGTCCACGGGTCGATCTCGGCCTGCGGCGAGGCCGTCCGGCCGGCGCGAAGCGGTCACCGGCCACTTCGCGGCTGGCCTCCTGGAGGAAGCCCTGCCAGACGTAGGTCGAGACGTCGATCGAGAAGACCGGGCGCGCCGGCGTGGAGACCAGGCGTGTTGTCGTGTTGCCGTTCCAGACGCCGACGGCGAGCGCGTAGGCGCCGTCGGCCCGGCCCTCCTCGGTCGGCGGCGCGATGTAGCCGTAGGCGTTGAGGTCCTTGGCGTCGTTGTTCGTGCCGGTCTTGAGCGTCGCCGGGCGCCGGCCGTCCGGGCCGCGGATGCGCGAACTTGCCCCAGAACGGGTTGATGTTCGGGTTCGTGTTGCCGGCCAGGATGTCGGTGACGATGTAGGCCGCCTGCGGGCTGACGACCTGCGTCGCCGGCGGGCGGCACGTACGGCTCGACGACGTCCTCGCCGTCTGCGTGTCCTGTGATCGTCAGGATCGTCGTGTGGCCGACGTGCTTGCCGCCGTTGGCGAGCGTCCCGTAGGCGGTCACGAGGTCGACCGGGCGGACCTCCTGCGACGCCCAGCGCCAGGGCCAGCCCGGCGTCGGTCTTGCTCGGCCTGGAAGGTCATCCCGAAGTCCTTGGCGCCTTGGTCGAAGACGTGGTCCGGGCTGTTGACGGCCATCGCCTTGACCGACGGGATGTTGAGCGAGAACTGGAGGGCGTTGCGGACCCGGACCGGGCCGCGCTCGAGGTGGTCGGCGTCGCTCGGCGTGTAGCCGCCGCCGAAGTCGGTGCCGACGTCCATGAGCATCGTCGCGGCGGTCAGCGTGCCGTCGTCGATGCCGACCGCGTAGTTGAACGGCTTGAACGCCGAGCCCGGCTGGCGGTAGCCCTTGCCGACGACGTCGAACTGCGGCTGGAACTCCGGACGGCTGGTCGAGTCGCGTAGTAGCTTGCGCCGAGCCGACGTACGCGACGAGCTCGCCGGTCTGGTAGTCGAGCGCGACGAGCGCGCCGTTGCGGAGGTCCTTGTCTCGAGGTTGCTGCATCCACGGCCGGGTACTCGTCGAACCCGAGCGCCTTGGCCGCCGGCCTGCCGGGTCCTTCGCGGTGCGGCACGATCGCCGCCGCCTCGACCCACTTCTCGGCGATCTTCTGGAGCTGCAGGTCGAGGGTCGTCGTGATCCGCAGGCCGCCGCGCTCGAGCTGGCGTCGCACGTCGTCGCGTCCGCGCCGCACAGGCGCTGCGGTCAGCTCGTCGCGGACGGCCCACACGAAATGCGGCGCGAGCCAGTCGCGGCGTGGCCTGGCTCGCGAGGATGACCTCGTCGTCCTTGGCGGCCTCGAACTCGCGCGGCCGTGTACTCGTCGCCGGACATCGGCGTCCGGCCCTCGGCGAGCAGGTCGAGGATCGGGTTGCGCCGCTGGACGATCGTGCGTGTCCTGCGGGACGACGAGCTCGCGCCTTCGGGCAGTCGTCGTCCTCCTCGACGTCGGTCGTGCAGTCGCTCGATCGCGTTGCGGACGAGGTCGTAGTTCGACGGCGACTTCGGCAGGCCGGCGATGATCGCCGCCTGGGCCGGCGTGATGCTCCTCGAGCGCCTTGCCGAAGTAGCTCTCGACCGCGGCCTTCACGCCGTAGCTCTGGTTGCCGTAGTAGTTCTGGTTGAGGTAGGCGGTGATGATCTCGCTGCTTGCCCTCCTCGCCGGCGAATGCCTGGGTCACCCGGATCGACTGGATGATCTCCTTGAGCTTGCGCTCGACCGTCCGGTTCGGGTCCTGGACGAGGTCGTCGGGCAGGAGCGCTGCCGGACCAGCTGCTGGGTGATCGTCGAGGCGCCGCGGCTGTTGCCGCGGAGCGAGTCGAGGCCGGCCGAGATGATCGCCACCGGGTCGAAGCCCGCGTTGTCCCAGAACGTCTTGTCCTCGATCGCGGTCGTCGCGTCGAGCAGGATCGGCGGGATCTCCTCGAACGTGACGACCTCGCGCCGGGCGTCGCCGAACCGGGCCAGCTCGGTCTTGCCCGTCCGGTCGTAGATGATCGATTCCTCGAGCGGCGTGATCGTCGTGAGGTCGCTCGCCGGCGGCAGGCCCGAGGCGAGCGCCTGCGTACACGCCGACCACCGCGATGGCCGCGATCGCCCCGATCCCGGCCAGGAACAGCAGGATGATGATCGCCGAGCCAGCCGCCGGTCGACGGGCTCTGGCGGGGTGTCTGGATGCGGCGGACGGGCGCAGTGCGGGCGGCGGTCAAGGGCGCGGACTCCGGTGGATGGGTGCAGTCCCGCGCGGCGAACGGCGGGCTCGCGAACGCAGGTTCGAGCCGGTCAAGGATGCCGCAAGTCGCCATCCAGCGCCCGGGATCGAGTCTCAGGACGGTCGGCCGAGCGCGGGTGTGGCGGGTTCCACCGTCAGTGGAGCCGGCCGGCGCCGGCGACCGCCTGCACCGGCAGGACCATCGGGCGGAGGCCGGTCCGGGCCGGGTAGTCGCGCTCGACCGCGGCCCGCAGGGCCTCGATCGCCTCGGGCCGGACGAGGTTGACCGTGCAGCCACCGAACCCGGCGCCGGTCATCCGCGCGGCGATGACGCCGGGCACCGACGCGCGATCTCGACCATCGCGTCGAGCTCGGGCGAGACGACCTCGAACCGGTCGCGCAGCGAGGCGTGGCTGGCCGCGAAGGCGACCCCGACCTCGGCGAGGTCGCCGGCCTCGAGGGCGGCGACGGTCTCCGCGACCCGCTGGTTCTCGGTGACGACGTGCTCCGCGCGCCGGTAGGCGACCGGGTCCATCCGCGGCGGCGCGGCCGAGAGGTGGAACGGCGTGACGTCGCGCAGCGAGCGTGACGGCCGGGTCGTCGCGGCGCGATGGCGGCGACGGCTGCCTCGCACTGGCTTCGGCGCAGGTTGTACTCGGAGCCGTCGAGGTGGCGCGCCGAGCCCGTGTGGAGGACGACGAGCCGGATGTCGTCGGGCAGCGGCACCGGCCGCCACTCGAGCGATCGGCAATCGAGCAGGACCGCGGCCCCGGCGACGCCGCACGCCTCGGCGAACTGGTCCATCAGCCCGCTCTGGACGCCGACGTAGCCGTTCTCCGCGCGCTGGCAGAGCCGGGCGAGCGTCAGCGGCTCGACGTCCGCGGCCACGTCGTCGAGCATCGCCCAGGCCGAGGCGAGCTCGATCGCCGCCGACGACGACAGCCCGGCGTTCGGCGGCAGGGTCGAGGCGATGACGCCGCGCAGCCCCTTGAGCGGCGCGCCGGTCTCGGCGAGCGCCCAGGCCGTGCCCGCGACGTAGTCCAGCCACGTGCCCTGCGCGGGCGCGCCCGGCACCGAGCGTCGAAGCCGTCGCGCGAGCCGTCGTCGAGGCGGGTGAGCTCGACGCGGTCGTCGCCGCTCGGCAGGTACGCGATCCGGATCTCGAGGTCGATCGCCGCCGGCAGGACGAAGCCGTCGTTGTAGTCGGTGTGCTCGCCGATGAGGTTGACCCGGCCGGGCGCGCGGACCACGCGGATGTCGCCGCGCCGACCCGCGGCCGATGGCTCGGCCGCGATGAGCGCGTCCTGCATCTGACCGAGCGTGAGCGCCTCGGTCCTGGCGGACGGCCCGCCGGCCGGCGCGCTCATGACGGATCGGGCGGGGCGTCGTCCCGTCGCTCCCAGCCGGGGCTGAACAGGCGGATGAGGTGCTGGCGCTGGTACGGATGGCCCTCGAGGGCGTCCCAGTCGAGTTCGATGCCGAGACCAGGCGCGTCGGACACCGCGACGTAGCCGTCGACCGGCCGGACCGGCCGATCGACGAGCGACTGCGTCCAGTCGGCGTTGAACTCGTCGAACGTCTCCTGGACGTAGAAGTTCGGGATGCAGGCGCCCAGCTGGACGGCCATCGCGCCGCAGACCGGACCCTGCGCGTTGTGCGGCGCCACGACCGCGAGATGGGCCTCTGCCATCGAGGCGAGCTGGCGGGTCCGCCAGAGGCCGCCGAGGTGGAGCGGCTCGGGCTGGAGGATCTGGACGACGTCGTGCGAGAGCAGGTCTGCGAACTGGCCGAGCGACGTGAAGCTCTCGCCCGTGGCGATCGGGACGGGCGACCGGCGCGCCACCTCGACCATCGAGCCCAACTGCGAGTGGTGGACCGGCTCTTCCAGCCAGGCGGGCTGGAACTCGGCGAGTCGATCGGCCAGCCGGAGCGCGGTCGAGGCCGTGAAGCGGTTGTGGGCCTCGATCATGAGGTCGACGTCGGGACCCACCGCGTCGCGGACCGCCCGCACGATGTCGATCGAAAGATCCTCGTCGCGACGATCCTGGACCCGCCAGGCGGCGCCGAACGGATCGAACTTCATCGCGGTGTAGCCGCGCGCCGCGACCTTGCGGGCCTCGTCGGCGACGGCGTCAGGGTTGCGGTCGGTCCGGTACCAGCCGTTGGCGTAGACGCGGATCCGGTCGCGGACCTTGCCGCCGAGGAGCGCGTGGATCGGTTGTCCGGCCGCCTTGCCGACGATGTCCCAGCACGCGATCTCGACCGCGGCGACGGCGGCCATGTGGATCTGCCCGCCGTCGGTGTAGACGTCACGGACCATCCGCTGGAGGAGCCGCTCGACGTCGTGCGGATCGAGGCCGATGTAGGCCTCCTGGAGCTCCTCGATCGCGGTCGCGACCGTGGCCGCGAACCCGTTGACGGTGCCCTCGCCGAAGCCGGTCACGCCCTCGTCGGTGCTGACCCGGGTGAACAGCCAGTTCTTCCAGGCGTTGCCCGCGATGCGCGTCTCGACCTTCGTGATTCGCATTCACGGAGCGTAGCGCCGTGGCACGATGGCGACATGGCCAGCCGTGGCTGGCCTTGAGCTCGAGGGAGGTGGCGGATGGCGCCGAGGCGGCTGACGGCGGAGCTCCTCGTCGACGGGCGCTGGGAGCTCGGTGAGGGTCCGATCTGGGACACGCAGACAGGCACGCTGGTCTGGGTCGACATCCTGGGGCAGCAGGTGCTGCGCTATCGGCCGGGCGACGAACGGGCGGTCTCGCTGCCGACGCCGCTCGACGTCGGGTCGGTGGCCGTGCGTCGCGGCGGAGGGCTGGTCGCCGCCCTAGCCGACGGGTTCTGGCTGACCGAGCCCGATTCCGAGGACTGGATCCGCTACCGCCCGGTCGAGGCGGATCAGCCGGATCTCCGCTTCAACGACGGCAAGTGCGATCCGTCCGGCCGGTTCCTTGCGGGTTCGATGGCGTACGACAAGCACGACCGGTGCCGGGGGGCTGTACCGGCTGGATCCGGATGGGACCGTCGAGCAGCTCCTCACCGACGTGACGATCTCCAACGGGCTCGCCTGGACCCCGGACGGGGGCACGCTCTACTACATCGACACGCCGACGCAGCGCGTGGACGCCTTCGACTACGACCTCGCGACCGGCCGGCATCTCGAACCGCCGCCAGCACATCGTCCTGCCGCCCGATGCGCCGGGCGGCCCGGACGGCATGACGATCGACACCGAGGGCGGCCTGTGGGTCGCGATGTGGGACGCATGGGCCGTGTACCGCTACGCCCCCGACGGCACGCTCGATCTGATCGTGGACGTGCCCGCCTCGCACGTCACGAGCGCGATGTTCGGCGGCCCGGATCTCGAGGATCTCTACATCACCTGCGCCTGGTCCGAGCTGACCGACGAGGAACGGGCGGCGCAGCCGCACGCCGGCAGCCTGTTCCGCGTGCGCCCCGGCTTCCGCGGCTACCCGCCGGTCGAGTTCGCGGGGTAACCGGCCGCTAAGGTAGGGTCGGCCGAAGGCGCGCCCGAGATTGAGGACGGCAGTCGGTCCGCGACGCGCCCGACGCCCGATGGCCGGGACATGGCCAGAGGCGAGTCTGCTCTCATCGAACCGACGCGAGAACGTCGGTCGACGAAGGAGCGGACCGATGAACGCCGCGGAACAGACCACCGAACAGCCGCAGGCCACGCGACGGCCATGCCTCGCTGACGGATGCACGTGCAAGGACGCCCGGATCGTGTCGCGCCGTCGCGCGGCCTACTTCGCGGCTCGAGCCCGACTCGCCGGCCAGACGGCCGACCGGGTCATCGCCGTCGAAGCGGAGTGGTCGCTGTCCGGACTCGAGGCCTTCCGGCCGCCTAGCGCACGTCCGTCAGGATGTCGGCGATCCGCCACGAATCGTGGAACGAGTTGTAGAGCGGGGTCGGGGCGACCCGGATGATGTCGGGCGCCCGGTAGTCGGCGATGACGCCGCGGCCGGTCAGGTCGTCGAGGACCGCGGTGGCATCCGGGAAGCGCATCGAGAGCTGGGCGCCGCGCGCCTCGGGATCAGCGGGCGTCAGGATCTCGACGCCGTGCTCGCGCAGGAGGCCTTCGAGGTAGCCCGTCAGGCGGACCGAGCGCTCGCGCAGGGCCGGCATGCCGACCTCGTCGAAGATCGCCAGCGACTCGGCCAGCGGCACCATGTTGAACAGCGGCGAGGTCGAGATCTTCCAGGCGGCGGCGCCGGTGTCGGGGACGAACGGCCCGTCGGATCGAACCGGTGGTCGGGCGTGGCGCCCCACCAGCCGGTCAGGCGCGGGAGGTCGGCGCCGGGGCGAGTGTGGCGCTCGTGGACGAAGATCGACCCGATCGACCCCGGGCCGCCGTTGAGGTACTTGTACGTGCACCAGACGGCGAAGTCGACATCGTCGTCGTGCAGCGCGAGCGGCACGTTGCCGGCCGCATGGGCGAGCTGCCAGCCGACGATCGCCCCGACCTCGTGGGCGGCCGCGGTCAGTCGCCCGACCGGGAGGGCCTGGCCGGTCGCGAAGTTGACCCCGTCGAGCAGGACGAGCGCCAGGCTCGGGCCGTGCTCGGCGATCGCGGCCTCGAGGTCCTCGATGCGGACCGTGTCCTCGCCCGACCGCGGCCCGACGACCACCAGATCTGTCGCCGGGTCCAGCCCGCGCCACGCGAGGTGGCTCGTCGAGCGCGTGCCGGTCGGAGGGGAAGAGCGGCGCGTCGGTCAGGATCTTCCGTCGCGCACCCTCCGGCCGGAAGAACGAGGCCAGCATCAGGTGCAGGTTGACCGTGAGGGTGTTGAGGACCGCCACCTCGGACGGTCGCGCCCCGACGATGCGGGCCATCGGCTCGCGGAACGTCTCGTCGTACGTGAACCACGGGTCGTCGGCCTCGAACCAGCCCTCGACGCCGAGGCGGGCCCAGCGATCGAGCTGCGCTTCCATCGCCGGCCGCACGGCCTTCGCCTGGAGCCCCAGCGAGTTGCCGGCCAGGTAGATCGCGGGTGGTCCGCCGGGCCCCTCCGGACCGTCGGGGAGCAGGAACCGATCGCGATAGGCGCTGAGCGGATCGGCGGCGTCGAACGCGAGCGCCTCCGCCTCGGTCCGCACGATCAGCGGATCGTGTCCGGACCGCCGTCCGCGAGCAGCCGCGCGAGCTCGACGTGGGTCGGCAGACCGGCCAGGTCGCCGACCGCGGCGACGGCGGCCGCCCCACACGCGTTCGCGTTCCGAAGCGCCGTCGGCGATGTCCTCGCCCTCGAGACGCGCCGCGATGAACCCGGCGCAGAAGCCGTCGCCGGCACCGACCGGGTCCACGACAGACGGGATGCCCAGAGCCGGACTCGAGATCGGGACGCCCCCGCGCTGGAGGGCCAGCGCTCCGTCGACGCCGAGCTTCACGACGGCCGTCGAGGGACCAAGGTCGAGGACGGCCCTGGCCAGGGCTGCCGGGTCTCGGTCCTGGCGTCCCGGTCAGGACCGCGAGTTCGTCCGCGGCACCGAGCACGATGTTCGCCCGCTCGGCGAGCGGGCGCAGGACCGGCGCCGCCTCGTCGTCGGACCAGAGGCGCCGGCGGAGGTTGACGTCGAAGCTGACGGTCATCTTCGCGTCGCTCGCGAGGTCAAGGGCGAGGGTCACGGCGGCGGCCGCCGTCGCGGACAGCGCCGGAGTGATCCCGGTCAGGTGGAGCCAGCGACCGGTCGCGAAGGCCCCGTCGGCCGCCGCGCGACGCACGTCTTCCGGCGTGATCCGCGAGCCGGCCGAGTTGGCCCTCGCGTAGACGACCTCGGCCGCGCCGAGGACGCGCCGCTCTCGCAGCATCAGGCCCGTGGTCGCGTCAGCGTCGACCTCGAGGTGGCTGACGTCGACGCCCTCGCCACGCAGGCCGCGGACGATCGCGGTGCCCAGGCCGTCGCCACCGACCCGCCCGATGTACGCGACCGAGTGCCCGAGCCGGGCGAGCCCGACCGCGACGTTCGCCTCCGCTCCGGCGACGTGGCGCTCGAACAGGCCCGCCTCGGCGAGCGGACCGGGCTGGGTCGCGATCAGCGAGATGAGGCACTCGCCGAGCGTCACGACCTCGACCGTCATGCCGGGCGACCCTGTCGCGCCGCCGCGACCGCCGCCACGACCTGGCGGGCCCTGGCGGTCACGCCGGCCGGAGCGCCGTCACCGACCAGCCAGCTGCCCAGCCCGACGGCGATCGCACCCGAGGCGATGAAGGACCCGGCGGTCTCGGCGGTCACGCCACCGGTCGGGACGACCGGGATGTCGGGGAACGGCCCGGCGAGCTCGCGGATGAAGCTCGGCCCGAGCGCCGATGCCGGGAAGAGCTTCACCGCGGCCGCGCCGGCCCGCCACGCCGCCAGGACCTCGGTCGGCGTCGCGGCGCCGGGGAGCGTCGGGATCCCGCGCTCGGACGCCCACGCGACGAGATCGGTGTCGATGTGGGGCATGACCAGGAACGTCGCGCCGGCTTCGACCGCCTGCCGGGCGGCCGCGATCGAGAGCACCGTTCCCGCGCCGATCGCGAGGCCGGATCGACGGGAGCCCGAGGCGACCGCCTCGATGGCGCGGAGCGCGTGCGTGACGGGCTCGTTGAGCGTGATCTCGAAGGCGCGAACGCCACCCTCGGCCAGGGCTTCGGCGACGTCCGGCGCCGAGTCCAGGCCCACGCGCCGCGCGATCGCGACGACGCCGCCCGCGACCAGGCCGGCCGGGATCGCCGGTCGCATCGTCGGGACGGTCACGCCGGTCGATCCCTCCTCGCGTTCATCGGTCGTCAGGGCACAGCGTAGCGCCGGTTGCGCCGACGCACGTGACCTCCAGCGAGGGGTCGGGGGACCATCGGATCGCTCGGACGGCCCCGGCCGCCGCGATGATGGAGGCATGGACCATCTGGCCTCGCCGAACCCGACGGCAGACGAGAATCGCGAGCGCCTCCTGGCGACCCTGCTCCCGGTGCTCCTCGCGTACGAGGCGCGGTACGACCTTCCGTCGGCGCGGGTCCCGGCGGAGCTCCGAGCGGGCCGCCTCCGAGATTCCGACGACGTCCGCGACTGGCTCGAGACGTGGCAGACCTGCCGCGCCCTCGTCCGAGGCGCCACGACCCACGCCTGACGCGGGCCTGCCTGCCGAGCAGCTCAGCGCCGGAGGAGAGCCCTCAGCGCGCGGGAGATCGGACGGATCAGGATGACGCCGATCACCACGAGGACCGCGGCGACGATCCCTTGCGGCATGCCGTTGACGGTCTCGAAGGTGCCGACGCCCTGACCGATCCTGGCCACGTCGAGCGGCTGGTCATCGTCGGCCGCCGCGCTCTTCGAGCGAACGCGAGCCTTCTTGCGCGTTGCCATGCGGATGAGCCTACGCCTTCTCCACGGCGTTTGCGTCTCCTCGAGTGTGAATTCGGGGGTTGACAACGGCCCGGCGTGGTGTACATTACGACTAGGTTATATAACCAAGAAGTGATGGACATGCAGCAGCCCGATCCACTCAGCGCCACGTTCGCCGCCCTCGCCGATCCGACTCGGCGGGCGATCCTGGCCCGCCTCGCCCAGGGCGAGGCGTCGGTCAAGGACCTCGCCGCCCCGTTCGCGATGAGCCAGCCCGCGATCTCGAAGCACCTCCGGGTGCTGGAGAAGGCGGGACTCATCGAACAGGGTCGACAGGCCCAGTGGCGGCCGCGTCGGCTTCGGGCAGGACCGCTGCGGGACGTCGCCGACTGGGTCGGTGCGTATCGACGGCACTGGGAGGAGAGCTTCGAACGGTTGGACGCCTATCTGCGAGAACTACAGGAAGGACAGGAGCAACGAGATGGAGACGACGATGACCGCGACTCGAATCGACCGGGGTAGCACTGACACGACGACGATCTACTCGGAGGGCGGCGACCTCGTCTTCGAACGCACCTTCGACGCGCCGCGCGAGCAGGTCTGGAAGGCCATGACCGATCCGACCCTGGTCCCGCGCTGGTGGGGCCAGCACGGCAGCACGACGACCGTCGCCGAGATGGACGTCCGGCCCGGCGGCCAGTGGCGCTACATCAGCAGCGCTCCGCACCGCGAGGACGTCGAGTTCTACGGCGAGTACCTCGAGATCGACCCGCCCAACGGCTACAAGTGGACGTTCATGTTCGACGTCGACGGCCTCGGCCCGCAGGGCGGCCCCGAGACCTTCATCCTCGAGGACGTGGGCGGCAAGACCAAGGTCACGTCCATCGGGCACATGGGCTCGCCCGAGGTGCTCGAGGGCGCGCTGGCGACCGGCATGGTCGGTGGCGCGATCGAGACCTGGGATCGCCTCGAGGCGCTGCTCGCCCAGGGCTGACCGTCACCGGGTCCCTCGATGACCCGACAGACGCGATACTCCGGCGCCGACCGCACCCACCTGGGGCGGCCGGCGCCTCCGCACGTCCCGGGTCGGGCTGGTCCTCGATGCTACCGTTGGTCACGATCACCCGCAGCGGTATCCACGCAGATGTCGAGTTGGCGGCGCGCTCGAAACCGTGCGTTGTGGATGCTCGGGCCGGCGACATCGAAGATCCTCCGCGCGATCCCGATGGGCGAACCTGCCCGGCACTACCTCCTGCAACGGACGTGGGCGCACCTGCCATCCGAGATGCTCGATTCGTACCTTGTCTCGGGCTACCAGAACCCCCGGATCAACGTCCAGAGCATCCTCCTCCGCCACGCCCTCCTCCGGCGACTGTTCGGTGACGAGTTCGAGGGACACATGGATGCGGAGATCCGCCATGCGCTCACGCTCAACGAGGCGCTCCGGATCCGCGCCCTCGAGCTCGGCGTGGTCATGGGCTCGTTCATCGACCCGGCGAAACAGGCGGGCGTGCGACGCGTGGAGCAGGTCATCGACGGCCGCGACACGAAGTTCGCCGATCACTGGACCGAGGCGCTCGCGGACCGGCGCGCGGACCGGCTCTCCGTCCTGGAATTCGCCTGCGGCTCGGCCAACGACTACCGGGCGTTCGTCGAGCATGGGCTCGCCCGGTTCCTCGACTACCGCGGGGTCGACCTCACCCCGAGGAACATCGCCAACGCCAGACGGCGCTGTCCCGGTGTCCAGTTCGAGGTCGGGGACGTCCTGGACCTCCCGTCACCCGATGGCTCGTTCGACGTGGTGATCGCATCGGACCTCTTCGAGCATCTGCCGGTCGAGGACATGGAACGCGCGCTCGATGAAGCCGGGCGCCTGGCTCGCCGCGCTGTCGTCCTCACGTTCTTCAGCATGGCTGACATCGAGGACCACCGAGTCCGGCCGAAAGGCGCGTACCACCGGAATTGGCTCAGCCGGGCGCGCGTCGAGAGGCGCCTTCGCCGCCATTTCGCCTCCGTGACGATAACGCCCATCGCACGCTGGCTCGCGGATCGCTACGGCTACCGGCACTCGTACAACCGCCACGCCTGGACGATCGTCGCCGAGCGATCGGAGGGCTGACGCCGTATTCGCCTCGGGTAGAGTGGCTCCCATGCCTGCGCCCATCCTCGCCGACGCGTTCGACCACCACGTCTGGGCCTCACTCCGGGTGATCGACGCGTGCGCGGCCCTCGACGACGCCCAGCTCTCGACGACCGTGCCGGGCACCTACGGCTCGATCATCGACACGCTCCGTCACCTCGTCGACGGCGACGTCTTCTACCTGAACGTGCTGCTCGGCGGGGATCCGGAGCGGTTCGACACGGTCGGCAGCGACATCCCGACGATGCGTGCCACCATCGAGGGCCACCAGGCGACGTGGCAGGACCTGGTCGCGGGCGATCTCGATCCGGCGGCCGTCATCATCGAGTACGAGGACAGCGGCTACGAGACCCACGCCCCGCTCGGCATCCGGCTGGCCCAGGCGCTCTACCACGGGACCGATCACCGCAGCCAGATCTGCACCGCGATCACGACGCTCGGCATCGAGCCGCCGGACATCCAGGTGTGGACCTACGCTGCCCGCGACGGCCGCTTCTTCACGATCGAATCCACCAGAGCACCCGAACCCGCCTCCTGAGTCGCGTCGCCCAAGCCGGCGAGCGTGTCTACTTCGACAGGAATGGCCTGAAGATGCGGACTGGGCCATCGGCCAGGCTCGCCCTGAGCTCTGCGCTCGGCTCACCGAGGACCTCGCCGACGAAAGTGCCCGTGGCAAAGATCGCTGCCGACAGGTCGCCCAGGTTGGCACCGTGCTCGATGAGCGCCTCCGAGTCCCTGAACCGCTCGAGGACGATGCCTTCGGACTCATCGTCGTTGAAGTAGATGTCGTATTGCAGAGTGCCAGTGTCCCTGGTCCGCGCGATCTCCATCGCCTGGCCGGACAAGCGCTTGAACTCCTCGACCTTGCCCTCATGAAACGTGATTCGAGCGATTCCCCGTAACTCACTCACGGCGCTGGCCTCCACAACGCGAAGACCGTCAAGGACCTGCGGGAGCAGGGCCAACGGCGGTCAGGGCCTTCATCGGCATTAGGATGCCTTCAGCTGGCTAGCCGGGCCCGCCATGACCCGCAGTGAGTCAGTCCACGTATTGCAAGGGCGTGACCACGACGTCGTCCGGAAGCTTCACGCCGGTCGAGTGGTTCGGGCAGGAGCCCCGCGGTTCTCAGACGAGTCTGTGTACTGCTCCAGGCCTCTGTCCTCGCAGCAGGTCAGCGATGGCTCACACTGCTTGGACGTACGATCGTCTGACGTGGGGAGATTCGCCTAGAGGGGCCCGACCGATGCGCGCATTCGTTGCCGACAGCTCGGCGCCGGGCAGGGTCGCCATGCACGACGTTGCGGAGCCTGTGGTGGCGCCCGGCGAGGTGCCCGTGGCCGTCCGGGCGTTCTCGATCAATCGGGGCGAGCTGGGACTGCTCCGGAGAAAGCCGGACGGATGGCGCCCGGGATGGGACTTTGCAGGCACCCTGCTGGTCGACATCGACGGGGGTCTGCGAGCCGGTTCGAGAGTCGTCGGGATCCGGCAAGGTGGCACGTGGGCGGAGCGCGTGGCGGTGGCACCGGGCTCGATCGCCGAGCTGCCCGATGCCGTTTCCTTCGCCCAAGGGGCCGCACTTCCGACGGCCGGTCTCGCCGCGTTACGGATGCTCAGGCTGGGACCTGCGATCCTTGGGCGCCGCGTCCTCATCACGGGCGCCTCCGGCGGGGTGGGCCGGTTTGCGATCCAGCTCGCACACCTGGGTGGTGCGGAAGTCACGGCGCTGGTCAGCGAGGGTTCGGCGCGGTCGAAGGGACTTCGTGATCTCGGTGCCGACGAGGTCGTGACCGACATCGGGCAGCTCCGTGGCCGGTTCGACCTGATCCTTGAGTCAGTGGGAGGCTCGACGCTCGGCCGACTCGTCACGATCGTCGACCCTGATGGGACACTCGTCATGTTCGGCAACAGCTCGGACGAACCGACCACCTTCGACGTCAGGGACGTTTTCAACGATGGCCTCGTTCGCCTCCAGGGATTCGAACTGTTCTTCGGGGACGAGCCGTTCGGTCGCGACCTTCAATACCTCGCGACGCTGGTGGGCGAGGGCAAGCTCGATCCGCAACTCGCAGGGGCATTGCCGTGGGAGGAGATCGAGGGGGCTATGCAGCGACTACGGAACCGCGACGTCGCCGGCAAGTTCGCCCTGACGCTTGGCGGCTGACCGGCCCCCGTCCCAAGGCGGTTCGAATGCTCACGCCACACCTCGGGCGATCTGCGCCAGATCGTCGCACCCGACGTGAGTCAGTCGACGTACTGCAGGGGCGTGACCACGAAGTCGTCGGGCAGCATCACCCCGGTCGAGTGGTTCGGGCAGTAGCCGCGGGGGTTCTCAGACAGGTCAGGGTATTGCCGACTCACAGGTCATCTGTCCGATGCGCACCCGCCAGCCGCTTCTGAAGGTCAACAACGGCCGCCTGCCAGTCGGACGAGTCGCCGCTCTGTTCCCACAGTTCTTGTAGCTCCGATTGCTCGGCAACTCGCACCACGGCGCGATATGCGTCCTTCGCATGGTCTGGCTCAACATAGGCGCCGTGGATGGCTACCCAGTCGGTGACGTCGCCCGGGAGGTTGCCTGCCGGGGCTTCCATGGCAGCAGCGACGACCTCGGCCGCAGTGAACGCGACCGATGCGTCCGGGGCTTCGAGGTAGTCATCTGTTCCGAGGGCGATGACTTGGTCGAGCGCTGCCTGAACCGTTGACCAGTCGGGCGTAGCCGAAAGGTCGGCCTTCTTCGTCAGGAGGCCGAGCTTCGCGACCCGGAGGCCGCTGGACTCGTCGTTCTCCCGGTCGGGTAGAGCCGGGCTACGGTGCCTTGTCGCCCTGAGATATGCGCAGCACTCGTGTGCCGCCGATAGTGCCAGAGAGGCATCCACCGTTGATGTGGTCGCCTTCGTGAAGGACGGGTGCGCCACCTTCGTCCAAAACGACGAGGCTCGGGTTGAACACCGCTTTGTAGCCGGGCGGCCACACCAGCTCGTTCCGCACGCCGCCAACCGAGAGCCATGCGCTGCGAGCATCGCCGGGGTCGCCGTGGAGGATGGCGTCAATCCCGATGCCCCGACATGCGTTTGGAAAGTCCGCCACGGGCAGGGCCACCGGCGACAACGACGGAGTGGCCTGTTCGCACGCGCCCACGACGGCAGCAAGGGCCACGACCATCAGCATGGTGCTGCGGCCGTGGCCCGACGCAAAGAGCACTAGGAAGTCACGATCGTGGCGTTGTAGTGGCTCATGATGGTCTGGCGCTTATGGTCCTGTCGGTAGCAGGTGAATGCGGGCGGATTGCCCGAAACGCCGCCGCCAACGACGGTTCCCCTCGCGCTCAAGTTGCCTGCCTCCGTCTCGCGAAACACGCCTCCGCCTGAGTCGCCGGGTTGTCCGACCGTACCCGCAGAACAGAGGCGGGACGTATACGCCAACTGCGTTGTTGTTCCAGAGGAGTCCTCGGTCATCGGCGCCGTCATCGGTGCGGCCTTGGTGGTCTACGCGCCGACGAATTTGCTGAAACTGGGGCTCGGGCTCATCCTCATCGCCTCGGCCGTTAGGGTGTTCAGGACGTCTCGCTAGGCCGAGTCAAGCGCTCTCAGTCAACGTACTGCAGCGGGGTCACCACGAAGTCATCGGGCAGCTTCACGCCGGTCGATGGTCCGGGCAATAGCTCCCGGGCTCGGTTCTTGTCGAGGTACTGCTGGTGGTAGTCCTCGGCGTAGTAGAACGGGTATGTCGCGGCATCGACGATCTCGGTCGTGATCGCGCCGTAGCCGGAGGCCGATAGCTGCTTCTGGTACATCGCCTTCGAGGCCTCGGCGGCGGCCCGCTGCTCATCGTCAGCGACGATGATGATCGAGCGGTAGCTGGTGCCGAGGTCGTTGCCCTGGCGCATGCCCTGGGTCGGGTCATGGGCCTCCCAGAACGTCTTGAGCAGGCGCTCGTAGGTGATCGCGGACGGGTCATAGGCGACCAGCACCACCTCGGCGTGACCGGTCCGCTCGGAGCAGACCTCCTCGTACGTCGGGTTGGGGGTGTGGCCGCCGGCATAGCCGACGGCCGTCGTGACGACTCCCGGGAGCTGCCAGAAGTCCTTCTCGTCGCCCCAGAAGCAGCCGAGACCGAAGATCGCAGTCTTCGTGCCCTCCGGCCACGGGCCGGCGATGGGCGTGCCGAGGACGGTATGGATGCCCGGAGTCATGATCGGCTCGGACCGGCCGGGGAGGGCTTCAGCGGGGGAGGGGATGGCCTGGGGCTTGGAGTTGAAGAACCTCATGCCGGGAGTCTAGTCCGGAGCTGTGACGAGGCGGTGACGGCACGCGGGACTCCGCCAAATCGACTCGTGGTGACAGTTAGGCGCGGTTCACGAGGCGAATTCGGGCGGATTCGGGACGTCTCGTGCGCCCGATATGCATCCCGATGCATGCGAAGGGGACGTCGGCGACGGCAGAGTGCTTGGAAGTGCGCCTAACGGTCACAGGGGGGCGATTTGGCGGACAAGAGGAGTGGCTCCCGCCCGCGAGCCGCTACGACCCGCGCGTCACCCGCACATCGTCGATCTCGACCTCGACCAGGTTCGACGACCCGCCGTCCGCGGCCACGAAGCGCACCCGGATCGTCTGGCCCGCGTAGGCGTCCAGCGGGATCGAGGCCGTCCTCCATGACCCATTGACGTCGGCGGCCTTACCGACTCGTGACCAAACGACCGTCCGCACGGCACCGACCTCGACGATCGCCCGGAGTGAGTCCGCCGCGGACGAGTGCAACGTCATGGGCGAACACGTACCGGAACGTCAGCCGCTGCCCGGAGGTCGCGGGCAGCGCGATGGCGGGCGACCGGACGGTCGTCACGCCATCGAGGTCGTGGCTGGTGGCGCTCGACCCGGCGGCCGCGCCTGTCACCCACGCCTTGACCCCGGACGGCACGGTGCCACGCTGCTTCGGTCCGGAGCGCGTGGTCGGCACGGGGTTCGCCCGCGAGAACCGCGCCTTCACCCGGCGCCGTGTCGGTGCCGTCCGGGTCGCGCGTCCAGCCACGGGTGACCTCGAGGTCGTCGTCGAATGCGCCGCAGCGGGCCACTCTCACCGCCGCGCCAAGCGTCCCAAGCGGACACCATGCCCGCTCCATCAGGTAGAGCACGGCCTCCTTGTTGCGCCCGGTCTCGGACTTGATCTTCGAATCGTCGGGGTATTCACGGATCGACATCTCGAACGTGTAGGCAAAGATCCGATACGTGCCGTACTCGTAGTCGCGCGACGTGCCGGAGCTGATGTACAGGTCGCTCGCCTGCTCGGGCTTGTAGCCGTTGGACGAGGCCATCTTGCGACCGATCCGGGCCAGCGCCGCCCGGTCCTCGGCGGTCATGTCGCTCGGGATGTCGGTCTTGGTGTAGCCGTACGGCCACATGACGAGCCGGCCGCTCTCGTGGAAGCTGATCCCCATGCGGATCTGCTGCCGGCCGCCGATCACGCGGCTGGCCAGGAAGTCGCGGAACGCGCGGTCCTCGGGTGCGGAGAAGGCCTTCGGCCCGCGGTAGGTGATCGCCTTCGGGTTCGAGCTCGTCCGGCCGCCGCCGCCCCACTTGTAGCCGAAGTTTCGGTTGAGGTCGGTGCCCTTCGCGGTGGAGCCGGGCGTCGGCTGACGGTTCTTCCGCCAGTGGTGGAACTTGCCCCCGGCGATGTCGTGCGCCACACCGTCGGGGTTCAGCATGAAGACGATCCAGACCTCGCGGGAGTCGACGATGCTCGTGATGCGCGGATCGATGCCGTAGCCGTCGGCGAGCCAGTGGAGGATCTTGATCGTCATCTCGACGCCCATGTGCTCGTCGGCGTGGATGCCGCCGTCGAACAGGACCTCGGGTTCGTTCTCATCGACGGCGACGTTGTCCGAGATCTTCGCGGCCCAGAGCTGCCGCCCGAGGTGGCTCTGCCCGATGGAGAAGCGCTGGACGATGCCCGGATGCGCGGCGGCCACCGCGGCGACCTCCGTGCCGACCTCCCCGTACGTGTGATAGCCCTCGTAGCCCGCCGGGAACTCGCTTGCGGCGAGCGCCGACGACGGGGCGAGCAGCGACAGGACGAGCAGTCCGAGCGCGACCGAAGGCGGCGCGATCTTGGGGAGGCAGCCAGACGCCATGGGGGCATGGTGACCGCTCAGGTCCCATATCGCCAATCCATCCATGGGGCCATGCCCGTCGACTGGTCGTCCCGGTAGCATCAGGGCCATGCCTGCCGACCTCGAGACCGTCCTGTCCCTCGTCGACCTCTTCGGTGCCACGCACGCCGCGGTCGCGCTCGTCGGACCCGATGGCGTGATCGCGACGCACGGCGAGCCGGAGCATCGCTACCGCTGGGCGTCCGTCACGAAGCCACTCACGGCCATGACGGTGCTGATCGCGGTCGACAAGGGCCTGCTCGACCTCGACGAGCCCGCCGGCCCGCCTGGATCCACGATCCGGCATCTCCTTGCCCACACGTCCGGCCTTCCATTCGAGGGCGACGGGCTCCTCGCCGCGCCTGGGCGCAAGCGCATCTACTCGAACCCGGGGTTCGACCAGCTGGGCGACCTGATCGCGGCCCGGACCGGCAAGTCGTTCGAATCGGCGCTGGTCAACGGGGTCCTGCGTCCGCTCGACATGGACCGGACCTTCCTCGAGGAACGCCCGTCCGAGGGTCTCGCCGGCCCGATCCTGGACCTCGCGACCTTCGCCCGCGAGCTCCTGCGTCCCACGCTGTTGACGCCCGAGAGCGCCGCGGCCATGAGGACCGTGGCTTTCCCCGGGCTCGCAGGCGTGGTCCCGGGCGTCGGCCGATACGACCCGTGCGACTGGGGTCTGGGCGTCGAGCTCCACGACGACAAGCGGCAGCACTGGATGGGCGCGACGAACAGCCCGGAGACGTTCGGCCACTTCGGCGGCTCCGGGACGTTCGTGTGGGTCGACCCGGCCGTGGACCGGGCGCTGGTCGTGCTGACCGACCGGGCATTTGGTGCGTGGGCGCTCGGCGCCTGGCCGGCCTTCTCCGACGCGGTGCGGGCGGCGGCCGTCTAGCGCCCGGATCCCTCGGCGCGCCGCGACGCTCGTTCGATGAAGTGGGGGAGCAGGGTCGCCCAGCCGCCATGGTTGCGATCGCGCCAGCTCTCGCCCTCGGCACCGAGCCGTTCCCAGCCGGCGTGCTCGATCTCGACTCGCGTCGTCCCGTTCTCGAGGTCGACGAAGCGGATCTCGACGTCTGTGGCGTCTGCGCGATCGCGGCGCAGGTGCCACAGGTAGGCGAAGCGGACCGGCGGCTCCCAGACGGTGACCTCGCCCCAGTCGTGCTCGACCCCGGACGGCGTCCGCTCGAAGATCCGCCCACCCTGCATCGGTTCAAGCACGACTGTCAGCCCGTCCTCGGCTGACACCGTGTGGTCCGCCGGCCACCACTGGTCGATGCGGCCGGTCCAGGTCTCGAACGCATGGTCCGGCGGGCAATCGACCTCGAACGCGAGGCGGATCGGCTCGATCACCGCTCGGCGGGATCCAACCGGTCCCGTGGCGAGGTGTTCTCCGCAACCAGGCGAAAACGGAGGGCCGCGTCGCCCCAGACCCGCTCCAGGTAGAGGCGCACCGCCTCGACGCCCGCGTCGTGCAGCCGATAGATCCGGCGCGTCCCGACCGGCTCCTCGATGACGAGCCCGGCGTCCTTCAGCAGCCGCAGGTGCCGCGACACGGCGGGGCGGCTGATCGGCAGGGCATCGGCAAGCTGCTGGACGGACCGATCACCGGACCCGAGGAGCTCCAGGATCGCCCGCCGGTTGGGGTCGCCGAGCGCCTCGAAGGCGTCACCGGGCGGCGAGCGGCGGGCCGTCGAACGAGCCATCAGCGGGCGCGCATCCGGTTGTTCTTGGCGTCGTGGGTGACCTCGGCCAGCCCAAGCGCCTCGAGCAGCGGCGGCAGGTACACCCCGAACCGTCCGCGCAGGCCCTTCTTCATGCCGTACCAGCCGCCGACCGGGTTGCTCTCGGAGCGACCCCACGCCTCGACCGTGCCCTCGGGTGCCGGCTTCTGCTCATCGGCTCCGCCGAGCGGGACCCAATCTCCCGCGGCCTTGAGCATCGCGTGGAGGTCCTCGATGGCACGCAGGTGGTACTTCAGCTGGGTTCCTCCCACCTGGCAGTAGAGGGTGGGCGGATCGGCCGCGTCGTCGCGCCACATCTGGTATTCGGAGGTGCCGGGTGGGGTCTTGAGGACCCACGGATCGTCCTTGGTGCCGCTGCCGGTCGCCATCGCCTCGCCTCCTCGACTGATCTTGCTCGTTCCGCTGGTCGGTAACAGGACGGCTACGGTAACACGGGAGTCACCGAGGGACAAGACACGACGCTGTACGAAGCGGTCCCATCCGAGGATGATGTGGTCCTGATGACCGAGCCGACCAGTCCAGGCGTTGAACGGGCGCCACCGCCGCCGTTCGCCGAGGCCATCGAGGCCGAACGCGTGCGGTGGTACCAGATCAGCGGGCGCGTTCGCCTCTTGACGCCCGCCGAGTGCCTGGTCCCGGGCTACTACACGGACCCCGACTGGACCGTTCGCGACGTCGTCGCCCACCTCGGGACGTGGCTTGCCGAGGCGACCGTCCAGCTACAACGCATCAGGGCCGGAACCTACGAGGGACACGACGTCGACATCGACGCGCTGAACGCGGAGTTCCTCGCGGCGATGGCGGGCGAACCGTGGACCGTGGCCTGGACGCAAGCGAACGCCGCGCGGACGCAGTTGCTCATCGAGTGGTACGCGCTCACCGAGCCGACCGAGGAGGCCGCCTGGTGGATCCGGAAGGCCGGGCCGGACCACTACGACGAGCACCTGCCCCGGCTCGACGAGTGGATCGACGAGCTCCTCGCCGCGAGGTAGGCACCGGGAGCCGGGTGGCGGCGACGCCCGAACGTTGCACGGCGGGGCCGCCGCCCGTCGGAGGGGCTGACACGGCGACTGCGGCATCATGACGCCGACCCGCCGCCGACCAGCAACGAATCCGGGGACCATCTCGACCCATGCCCGTCGCTTCTATCGTCACGATCGCCTTCCCGCTCGCTCTCGGCGGCACGATCCTCGACCTGCTCCGGAACACGCCGCTGCTCATCCCGGGCGTCGCCATCGCGCTGATCGTCGCGTTCGCGCTGGGGCCGTGGACTGCCGCCAGGACCGGGCTCTCACCGCTGCTCGCCGGCATGCTGGTCTTCGCGGTCGGGGCGATCGTGGCGATCACGCTCACGCCGGGCAGCAGCGGCGGCTTCTTCGGTCAGTCGTGGTGCGGTGGCCTGCGCCCGCCGCCCCGCCTCGGCCAGCTCCTGTCGATCTCGAGCGAGCACGGTCTGAACGTGGCCCTGTTCGCGCCACTCGGCCTGCTCATCGGGCTCATCCCGCGCACCAGGCCGTTGGCCATCGCCGCAGTCGCGGCCGGGTCGATGCCGATCGTCATCGAGTGGATCCAGTACAGCGTCCCGCGCCTGGACCGCATCTGCCAGACGTGGGATGCAGTCGAGAACCTGATGGGCCTGGTCCTCGGACTGGGGATCGGGCTGGCGATCTCGTACGCTCGTCGAGCCGCCCGCCGGACCGCGTGAGACCGCTCGCGGGCATGGAACGATCCCTGGGACGAAAACGGCGTTGCAGGCCTCCGCACCAGGGATCTGGAGCGGAACGTCGCGCTTCCGGGCCCGAGGGTCAATGGGACCGAGCCGGCCATTCGTACCAGGACTCGAACGGCGTGAGTTCGGAAGATCGTCCGATCCCCAGCGAATCCGGTGCGTGGGTGCAGCGTGGTCCAGTGCGGGTGATTGCGCACCCTACCTGGGTCGCGTACCGTCGAGTTCGCCGTCGCCCCGTCGTTGACGAGACGCCGTCCGCATCCGTCGCCGTTCCGTGAGCGGCCCGAGGAGTTCCGTGACCCACCTGCGCAGGCCCCTGGCCCTCCTCCTCGCGATCGCGTCGGCGCTCGTCGCGGTCGTCCCCGTGGCCGCGGCCACCCCGGCGGTCAATGCCGCCGACGCCGCCGCTCCCGGCGGCCGATTCATCGTCGCTTGGCGCGACGAGGCCCCGGCACGCGTGAATATCGCCGGGGTCCGGCGGTCCGAGAAGACCCGCGCCGGACAGCGCAGCGTCGTCGTCGCCCTGCCGGGCCAGGCGGGCAAGGTCGGCGCCGCCCTTCGCGCGGACCGCCGCGTGCTGTTCGTCGCACCGGACTCCGTCGTCACGGCGGCCGCGTGGCCGAGCACGGGCGCCCCGTCCGACACGCTGTACACGGAGCAGGAGGACCTCGAGCAGGTCCGCGTACCCGAAGTGTGGCCGACGACCATCGGCGATCCGGGGCTGGTCGTGGCCGTCATCGACTCGGGCGTCGACCTGACCCATCCGGACCTCGCCGGCGTCACCGTCGTCGCGCCGCGCAACGAGATCTGGAACAACACCGACGTGACCGACGAGAACGGCCACGGCACCCACGTGACGGGCACGATCCTCGCCCGCACCAACAACGGCGCCGGCGTCGCGGGCATCGCCCCGGGCAGCTCGCTGATGCCGATCAAGGTCCTCGACGAGTTCGGGATGGGCTTCTTCTCGGACATCCTCGACGCGGTGGACTGGGCCCGGACGCACGGGGCCGATGTCATGAACCTGTCGCTCGGCGGGACCCTGGACCCGAGCCAGGTCGCCCTGATCCAGCCGACGTTCACGGCCGCCCGCAACGCCGGCATCCTGGTCGTCGCCGCATCGGGCAACAGCGGCTCCCAGATCATGGAATATCCCGCAGGGCTTCGAGGCGTGGTCTCGGTCGGCGCGGTCGACGAGACTGACCTCCAGGCCGACTTCTCGACCTTCAACCGCGGCGTCGACATCACGGCCCCCGGCGTCGACATCCTCTCGACCACCGCCGGCGCCTACGAGGAGATGAGCGGCACGAGCATGGCCTCGCCGCATGTCGCCGGCGTTGCGGCGCTGATCTGGTCGGCCCGTCCGGGCCTGAGCGTCGCCCAGCTCGAAGCGGTGCTGCGCGCCAGTGCCGTGGACCTCGGCGACCCGGGCCGCGACAACGTCTACGGTTCGGGCCGCGTCGACGCCGAAGCGGCGCTGGCCGAGGCCGTTCCGAGCCCGCTGCCGGATCTCGAGCCGGCGCCCGGCTTCACCGATCCGCTCACGATCACGTTCACCCAGCCGGACGGCCGGCGCAAGCAGACCTCGCGGAACGTGACCGTCGCCTGGACGACGAGCCACGCGACGGTCGACGGCATCGTGGTCCGGCTCGCCTGGCGGATCGTCGGCGGCCGCTGCCCGGACCCCGAGCTCGTGTTCTACGACGATTTCTTCCTGCTCGACTTCAACAGCCCGATCCACGAGGTCGGACTCCCGGCCGGCTTCTGCTACCGGTGGGACGCGATCGCGATCGACGAGGAAGCCCAGCTCGCCGAGACCGTCAGTCACGCGGTGACGATCGTCGACAGGACCAAGCCGAAGATCAAGAGCCATACCCCGGCCACCGGCGCGAACCGCGTCTCGACGGGCGCGTCGATCAAGATCGTGTTCTCGGAGACCGTGCAGGGCGTGTCGGGTTCGACGCTCCGGCTGAAGAACCTGAGCACCGGCCTCTGGGTCCGGGCCAAGGTCACCTACAACGCCGCGAGGCACACGGCCACGATCAACCCGTCGAAGTCGATGTTCCACGGGCGTCGCTACCAGGTCGTCGTGCGGAGCGGCATCGCCGACCCGTCGGGCAACAAGCTGACGCCGACCGCCTGGTCGTTCCAGACCAGGCCCTAGGCGAAACATCCCGGTCGGCGGAGGCCGACCGGTCAGCGCGGGCGGACGGTCTCGACCGACTCCTCGGCCGTGTGACCGGTTGCCGTCGGAGGCGTGTGTCGTCCGGCGCGTAGCGCCTCCTGGGACAGGTCGAACGCACCGCGCAGGTCGCCCTGCTCCGCCTTGACCTCGGCCCACTCGCCGAGCACCGCCTGGAGCTGACCGCGCCGGCCGTTCGTTCGCGCGACGACCGCGGCGTCATCGAGGGTCGCGGACGCCCCGTCGAGGTCGCCCTGGGCCCGGCGCGCCCGAGCCAAGGTCAATGACGCGCTGATCGACGCCTTGCGATTGCCGGTCTCGTCGGCCAGCCGGCGGGCCTCGAGCGCGAGCGCTGCGGCCTGGCCGACGTCGCCGCGCGCCAGTTCGATTCGCGCCTCGGTGTCGACGACGTGCGCGAGCGATCGCTGGTTCTCCAGCCGCTCGAAGCCGCTCCGGGCCGCCGCGACATGCTCGATGGCCCGCTCGACCCGACCGAGCGCGAGAAACACGAGCGCAAGTTCGTTCTCGATCGAGGCGACTTCACCCTCCGCCTCGGCGGCGCGGAAGTGCGTGAGGCTCTGAGAGCCGGTCGTCAGGGCCGCCTCCAGGTCGCCCAGCTCGTGGTAACTGAGCGCGAGCGAGTAGAGGAACGTCGCCCGCCTCCGGTCGTCGAGGAGGCCGACCATCGAACGAGCCTGCTCGAGGTACCCGAGGGCCCGTTCCGGCTGGTCGTCGCGCGATTCGATCATCGCCAGGGCGATGGGGATCCGCATGCACAGCTCAGGATCGACGCTCAGGCCCTGGGCGATCTCGTCGAGGAGGCGGACGAGCAGCTCTCGCGCTCCATCGCTCTGCTCGAGCTCGTACAGGCCGCCCGCTTCCCAGTACGTCGACCAGGCGGCCTCGGCGTTGCGGTCCTGGCGGCGGAACAGGTCGGTGGCCTCGGAGGCTGCCCGGACGCAATCGGCGCCCTGTTCGAGGCGGTAGTAGCCCTCGGCGATCGCTCGGAGGAGCTCGGGCCGAGCTCGGTCGGCCGGGTGCGCGTCGAGCAGCCCCTGGAACGCATCCACGGCCTGCTGCCAGTCGCCCGCGGCGAGACGCAGGTCCGCATCGAGACGGGTCCACGCCGGCTCACCGGCGGCCATCAGTTTGGTGACCGGGACCCCGAGCCGGTCGGCCAGGAAATTGAGCGCGGCCAGCGATGGCTTCGCGAGCCCGTTCTCCAGCGCGCTCACGTAGGCCTTGGTGTACCGGCCATCCGCGAGCTGCGATTGGGTCATGTGGGCGCGCAGGCGTTCAGCCCGGATGACGGCCCCGATCCGGCGGGCCAGTGGGCGGTCGGCGACGGCGTGGGAGCGTGTTACTCGTGGCATGTGCACCAGTGTACTCCTCGGTCCATCCGAGATTGACAGCCGCGAGAAGCGTGCCCGGCGAGGTCCTGAGGCCCTGGGCGATCAGCACGAGGCTCGGCAGTGATGGGAGGGCGCGGCCGTGCTCGACGAGCGAGACGAAGGCCTTGCCGAGCGGCTCCGCGATCTGCCCCTGTCGCAACCCCAGCGCGAGCCGGCGTTGCCGGATCTCGTTGCCGAGCGAGACGGCGAAGGCAGAGTCCGGCCCGCAGGACTGATGTTTAGCAATAGTTGACGCGCGCATCGGACGGAGCCTACCATATCGATGGATGAAGCCAGGACGCGGGCGAGTGACGGGAAGGAGACTGAATGTCCCGTCCCCGAATCGCTCGACTTCGCATCGTGATCCTCGCCAGCACCTCAGCCCTGATGGCGCTGGCGACCATCGTCGCGTCGGTCGCCGCAGACAGCACCGGCGGTCCATTTCCGAAATAGCTCGAACAGACCCAGGACCCCCAACCAAGCAAGATCGTCACTCGCCCGCAGGCTTCCCAGACCCGTGCCCGTCGCCGTCCGCGGCAGCCATCCGTCAAGTACAGGTGTACTGAAGCCCGGATCGCCCTGCGCGAGGACCCCTTCCCAAGCTGAGAAGCGCCCAGTGTCGGACCGTGCGCGCGTCTTCGTGCCTTCGCGGCGCCGACCGGAGGTGCGGTACCCGACGCCCGACATGGTGACTCGCCCGCCAATGGCCCCCGCATCGGTTCTGTCACAGTAGCGGCGGATCAAGGACCGACCGGAGGCCGAAGCTGATCGAAGGACCCGCGGCATGAACGCGGTCGCGACCGTCGCGCTCTTCTATGCCCTGCTCGCCGTCGTCGCGAACGTCTTCGTCATCGGACTCGCGGCGCTTCGGATCGCCGCTCGACGGTCCGTGGCCGCCCGTCGGTGGATGGACCAGGTCCGGTCCGGTCTCGGCCCGACCGCCCTCGCCGGCGCGTTCATCGTCGCCGCGCTTGCCCTCGGCGGCAGCCTCTTCTTCTCCGAGATCGCGCACTTCGAGCCGTGCAGGCTGTGCTGGTACCAGCGCATCGCGATGTACCCCCTGGTCGTGCTGCTGGGCATCGCGGCGTGGCGCCGCGACCTCGCCGTGCGCCGGTATGCGGCGGCGCTCGCATCGATCGGCGCAGTCGTTTCGATCTACCACTACGCGATCGAGTGGTTCCCGTCGCTCGACTCGGGCGTCTGTTCGGCGACCACGCCGTGCACCATCGTGTGGTTCCGGGAGCTGGGCTTCGTCAGCCTGCCGTACCTGGCGTTGTCGGCGTTCGCGTTGATCGTGGCGCTCCTGTCGCTCGCCGGGCAGGCCGTGACCCCCTCGCCTGCACCTCGATCGTCCTTCGGGAGACCACGATGACCAGACAACGGACCGGGCGGCGTCGCGCGACGCCACCGGCGCGACGCGGGCCCGGCTCCTCGGTCGTCGTCCTTGGCGTCGGGGCTGTGTTGATCGCCGTGGCGGCAATCGCCGCTGTCGCGCTCACCCGGACCGGCGGTGGGTCGTCCACGCTCGCGCCGATCGGCTCCTCCGCGAGCGGTTCGCCGCTGCCATCGGGCGCGCTGCCGCCGTTCGCCGACGGTGCGGTGGACCCGGCGGTCGGCCAGAAGGCTCCCGAGGTCGACGGGGCGGGCTTCGACGGGTCGCCGGTCGTGATCAAGGCGGACGGCCGGCCCAAGATCCTGCTCTTCATCGCGCACTGGTGCCCGCATTGCCAACTGGAGGTCCCGGTCGTCCAGGGCTGGGTCGACGCGAAGCGACTGCCGGTCGGCGTCGATCTCATATCGATCGCGAGCGCCAATGACCCCGCCGCGCCCAACTATCCGCCCGACGCCTGGCTGGCCCGCGAGAACTGGACTGCGCCCGTGATCGTGGACGGAGATCGCCAGATCGCCCTCGCGTACGGCCTGACCGCGTTCCCCTACTGGGTGGTCGTGGATAGCGCCGGGAACATAGTCCAGCGCCTCGTCGGCGAGCTGACGGCCGAGCAGCTCGACGGGCTCGTGACGGCGGCGACCTCGGGATAGCGCGTTCGCGTCAGGCGTTCCGCGGCATTCGCCGGACGGAAATGACCATCGGGTGCTGGCAATGACCGGTGCGTCCGCGCACCTTGGGTCGACCGCCCCTACCCGATGAGGATCCTGTGCCCAGACTGAACCTTCGAACGAAGCTGCTCGGCACGGGATTCGTGCTCCTGGCCTTCACGGCCGGCATCTCCGCCCTGTCCATCGCGACGATCTCCGGCGCGGTCGATCGCGGCACGACCATCTACGACGATGGCGTCGTCCCGCTGCGCAACCTGGGCGAGGCACACGGCCACCTCGCGGACATCGATCGGCGGGTCCTGTCGATCCTGCTCACTCGCAAGGTGCTCCGGAGCGTGGACGCGGAGGCTCTCAAGCAAGAGGCGGCAGACCTGCATGCCTCGGTCCTCGCGTTCGAGGGCGCGGAGGGCATCGAATCAGACGACGAGGCAGTGGTCGCGGAGGCCTATGAGGTCCACTTCGCCGCCTATGCGGCGGCGCTCGCGTCGACGCTCGGGTTGGCGGTGGCCGGCAACGACACCGCCGCCAAGTCGGCCTACCTCAACGAGCAGGAACCCGCCTTCGAGCTCATCGACGGCGATCTGGAGCAGCTGATCGGGCTGACCGACGCAGAGGCCCTGGTCCTCGACCTGCAGCTCGACGACACCAAGGCGACCAGTCCGCTGATCATCCTGTTCGGCCTGGCCACGTCGCTCCTTGTCGGCTTCATCCTCCTGTTGTGGACGAGCCACTCGATCGTGCGCGGCGTCCGGGACGTCCAGGGGATGCTGACCTCTCTCGCCGACGGCTGTGCCACCCAGCTGTCCGAGGGGCTCGCTCGCCTCCGCGACAACGACTTGACCTATCGGATCGTCGCGACGACGCCGACCATCGACCGGCGCGGCTCCGACGAGATCGGCGAGACGGCGCGTGTCGCCAACACGATGCGCGAGCGCCTCATGGCCACGGTCGAGGCCTACAACGACGCCTGCGACGGCCTGGCGGGCATCGTCGGCGAGGTCCGGGTCGCATCCGAAGCGGTCGCCCAGACCGGCGGCCTCCTCAACGCAGCCGCCCGCGAGACTGGAGCCGCGATCGGCCAGGTCGCGGGCACCATCCAACAGGTCGCGACCGGCGCTGCCGAGCAGGCACACGGCGCGTCCGACACGAGCCGCGCCGTCGGTGACCTGGCGTCCGTCATCGGCTCGGTCGGCTCCAGCGCCACGGAGACCTCGACGAAGCTTGCCCTCGCCGCGACGAACTTCGGCTCCATGGCGGATGCCATCGTTGCCCTCGAGAGCGCCTCGACGGAGGTCAGCGATGTGTCCGCATCGGCCGCAACGGCGGCATCGAACGGCGCTGCCGCCGTAGCGGAGACCGTGCTCGGCATGACCCGCATCAAGCAGGCCGTCGACGCCTCGACGCTGACCGTGACCGAGCTCGGGGCGAAGGGCGAGCAGATCGGGGTCATCGTCGAGAAGATCGATGACATCGCCGACCAGACCAACCTCCTCGCCCTCAACGCCGCGATCGAGGCAGCCCGGGCCGGCGAGCAGGGCAAGGGCTTCGCCGTCGTCGCCGACGAGGTCCGCCGGCTGGCCGAACGGTCGGGTCGAGCCACCAAGGAGATCGCCGCGCTGATCGCGGAGGTCCAGGCCAGCACCAAGGAGGCCGTCGCCGCGATGAGCGTGGGCGCTGCCGAGGTCGAGTCGGGGACGCGCCTCGCCGCCAGTTCGGGCGCAGCGCTCGACGACATCGCGAGTTCGGTCGCCGCCACGCGTGGGGCGGTCGAGCGGATCGCGTCCGCGATCGGCGCCATGTCCAGCGCATCGACGGGTCTCTCGGGTGAGATGAGCGAGGTCGCGGTGATCGCCCAAACCAACCTCGATGCTGCCATGAGGATGAACGCCAGCGCCGACCTCGTGTCCCGCTCGGTGGAGGGGATCGCGGCCGTGTCCGAGCAGAACTCAGCGGCAGCACAGGAAGTGTCCGCGGCCACCGAGGAGATGTCGGCCCAGGCCGAGGAGGTCTCAGCGTCTGCGCAGGCGCTGTCGGAGATGGCCGACCAGCTCGATGCGATCGTGAGCCGCTTCCAGCTCGCATCCGAGGACGAGGCGCCCGAGGCGGCGCCGGACGGCATCGTGGTCGAGCGTCGACGCGCGGTCGACTGGGGCCAGCGCTCTGCGTGACGGCGGAAGCTCCAACCCCGACGAGATCCCGGCGGTCGCCGTGACCGAGCCGGCCCCCGCGTCGCTGGAGGGGCCGCCCCCGCCACACCCGCTGCGCGTGCTCGCCGTCGACGACAGCCCCATGCTGCTTCGTGTCCTCAAGCGCGGCGTCGAGCGCGGCGGGCACCTCTGCCACGCCGCGAGCGACGGCGTGGAGGCGCTCGAGGTCTTCGACACGTTCCATCCCGACGTGGTCATCAGCGACTGGGAGATGCCGCGGATGGACGGACCGGAGCTCTGCCGGCTGGTTCGCGAACGGTCCTCCGAGAGCTACCCGTACTTCATCTTCCTGACGGCCCTCGGCCAGCGCGAGCACATCCTGACCGCGATGGCGGCCGGCGCCGACGACTATCTCGAGAAGCCCCTCGACCAGTACGCCCTGGATGCCGCACTCGTCGCGGCCTCGCGCGTGACGGACTTGCACGCGCGGCTGCGCGAGCAGCGCGATGACCTGCAGGCGCTCAACCTCCGATTCCACGGCGACGCGCGACGCGACCCGCTGACCGGGCTCGGCAACCGGCTCAAGCTCCGCGAGGATCTCGCGGCCCGGATGCAAGGCGCGGGCGAGGCGGGGGCGTCCGTCGCCCTCTTCGACATCGACTTCTTCAAGCGGCTCAACGACCACGACGGCCATGTCGCCGGCGACGAGGTCCTCGCGGCGGTCGCAGCCACGATCCGCGACTCCGTCCGCGGGAGCGACACTGCGTATCGATACGGCGGCGAGGAGTTCCTCGTGCTGCTCCCGGACGCCGCTCTTGCCCCGGCGACCGGGGCGGCCGAGCGCATCCGACTGGCCGTCGCGAAGCGCGCGATCGCCCATCCCGACAGCGGTGTCGGGCCGATCGTCAGCGTGAGCTGTGGTGTCGCCTACACCCAGCCGGGCGCCGCGGAGCCGATCCAGGACTGGATCCACCGGGCCGACGAGGCGTTGTATGTCGCCAAGGCGACCGGCCGGGACCGTGTCGAGGCCAACAGCACGCTCGGACGCCCCGCGGTCGCATGACGACCTCGGCCGTCGTTCAAGCGTCGGACAAGGACCTCGGTGGGCTGTTCGAACGCCACTGTCACCTCGTCCGATATGTCGCCCAGCGGCTTCGGGTCCGAGTCGTCGGCGTCTTCGATGACGATGACGCGATGCAGGCCGGGATGATCGGTCTGCTCGCGGCGGTGGAGGCCTACCGACCGGATCGCGGCGCCTCCTTCGAGACGTACGCGATCCTGCGGATCAGAGGCGCCATCCTCGACGCGGCCCGAGCGCTGGATCCGATCGGTCGAACGGCCCGCGACGCGGCCCGTCTCATCGCGAGCACCAGCGGCGCACTGGCCGCGGCACTCGGCCGGGACCCGACCGAGACCGAGCTCGCCGAGCGCCTCGGGATGACCGTCGCCCGCTGCGTCGAGCTGCGCCGGATCGGCTCGATGACGGTCGTGTCACTCGAGGGCGACGGTGACGAGAACGACGCCGGTCGGCGGGCCGGTCTGCGGGACACGATCGCCGACCCCCAGGCCATCGATCCGACCGTTCGAACCGCCCGGACCGAAGAGCTCTCGGCGCTGGTCCGCGAGGTGGAGAAGCTCGGTGTCCGGAATCGCAGGGTGATCGCCTTGTACTACCGCGACGAGCTGACGTTTCGGGAGATCGCCAGCGTGCTCGGCGTCTCCGAGTCGCGCGCGTGCCAGATCCATCGCAGCGCGCTGCAGGGGCTCCGAGAGCGATTGTCGAGCGGTGGCCCGCTCGTCCAGGTCGGCGCGTCGCCAGCCTGATCAGCCCGCGCGGATGTAGAGCCCCGGGCCGTCGGCGAGCAGGCCGAACCGTTGCGGCCGCATGACGGTCTCGGTCGCGCCCACGAAGAGCCGCCCACCGGGTCGGAGGGCCTTGGCGAGGCGCTCATGGACGGCGGCCTTGGCCGGTTCCGTGAAGTAGATCACCACGTTCCGGCACAGGACGAGGTCGAAGGCCTGGACGCCCGCTGGCTCGTCGAGGAGGTCGTGTCGGCGGAAGCCGATCACGGCCCGCACCTCCGGCAGAAAGGTCCAGCCCGACCCATCGGCGACGAGGAACCGCTGCCGTTGCGCAGGGGACAGTCCGGAGACCGCGCCCGCGCTGTAGCGACCGGCACGGGCCACGGCGAGGGCGGTCGCATCGATGTCGCTCGCGACGATCCGGACCGGCGTGTCAGGGGCCAGTTCCTGCGCGAGCATCGCGACCGAGTAGGGCTCGTAGCCGACCGAACAGCCCGCGCTCCAGATGCGATACGGCCGTCCGTCGGCAAGTCGCTGTGCGATCCGTCGTCTGAGGCGTTGCCAGGCCTCCGGGTCCCGGAAGAACTCGCTGACGTTGATGGTGAGCATGTCTCGGAGCTCGCCCAGCAGGTCGGGCCGCTGACGACAGGCGACCAGGAGCGCGTCGGCATCGGCCAGGCCACGGCTGGCGGCGAAGCTGTTCACGCGCCGCCACATCTGGGCCGGCCGGTACTGGTCGAGGTCGACGCCCAACAGTCCGCGCAGCCCGCTGGCGAGACGCGCGTATCCGGCTTCGTCGACGGCGGCCGGGATGGGGAGCGGACGCGGGCCAGAGCCCGAGATCGTCATGCGGACAGGGGATAGGTGCGCTCGGGACCGACGAGTCGATCGACGTCGAGGACCAGGGCCACGCCGCCGTCCGCGAGGATCGTGGCTCCCACCACTCCGGTCGGCTGCTCGCCCGGCAGGCCGAGCGACTTGAGCACGATCTCCTCGGTCCCCAGGAACTCGTCGACGCCAAGGGCCAGCTCGGCGTCATGGCTTCGGACAAGGACGGCCCGGACGAACCCGCCGGTCTCGACCTGGTGCCCCGGATCGCCCATCGCCTCATCGAGCGGCTGAAGCCGGACGACCCCCCGCGGCAGGTTGATGACCGGCTGCGCGGCGACCGTTTCGACCTGCCCCGCCTCCACGCGCTGGGTCTCGATCACCGAACGCAGCGGGATCGCACAGACCCGCTGACCGGAGCGCACCAGCAGGGCATCGATGATGGCCAGCGTCAGCGGAAGCGACATCGCGATCGTCGTGCCGGTCCCGAGGGTCGACCTGATCGTCACGTGACCGCCCAGGCGTTCGACGTTGGTGCGCACGACGTCCATCCCGACGCCGCGCCCGGAGACGTCGGTGATCTCGCGGGCGGTGGAGAAGCCAGGCTGGAACACGAGTCGGAGGGCCTCCGCATCGGTCATCGTCGCGGCCGTGGCCTGATCGATGACGCCGTGCTCCACGGCCGCCCGCGCGATGGCCAGCGGATCCATGCCACGCCCGTCGTCTGCCACCTCCACGATGACCCGCCCGTCGGCGTGGCGTGCCGTCACCCCGATCGTGCCACGCTCGGGCTTGCCGGCACGGAGCCGCTCGGGGCCCGGCTCGAGCCCATGATCGATGGCGTTCCGGATGAGGTGGCCGATCGGATCGCCGACCTCCTCGAGCAGCGACCGGTCGAGCTCGGTCTCGCGGCCGTCGAGCGTCAGCGTGACCTCCTTGCCGAGCTGCGCAGAAAGGTCGCGCACCAGTCGCGGGAAGCGGCTGAAGACCGTCTCGAACGGCATCATCCGGAGGTCCGTGACGCTGGACTGGAGTCGATCGATGATCTGGGCGAAGTGCCGGGCGCCGTCCTGGGCCTCGGTCGCGAGGACATCCTCGCCCAGCCGGGCCGCGAGTTGCCGGGACTGGAGTCGCAGGCGCGTCTTCTGGACGATCAGCTCCCCGACGAGGTTCATGAGGTCGTCGAGCTGGGCGACGTCGATCCGGATGGTGTGGGCGGCGACGGGCCGGGTGACCGAGGCCCCCGCTCGGGCGATGTCTGTGGTCGGCGCGGTGGTGGCCGTCTCGTCCACCGGGCGGGCGTCGGCGCGAAGCGCATCGTCCATCGCCAGCAGCCGCGCAAGCAGTCCGTCGAATGCCGTCGGGTCGCCGCTCAGGAGCACCAGGAGCAGCGCGCCCCCGGTCCCGGCCTCGATCTCCTCGATCGACGGAACGCTGCCGAGGAGGCGTCCGGTCTCGGTCGCTGCCATCAGGCCCTGGAGCATTCGGACGTCGGACCAGTCCGAATCGCCGTCGACCGCGAAGGTGACGAGCGTGCGCGGGCCGACCGCAGGTGCGGATTCCTCGAGCAACCGCTCGAGCGCGACCGCGTCGATCGCGATGGCATCGCCGGACGTCGAAGCGCCCGGCCCGCCGTCGGGCGTCGACAGGTCGGGCGTCCGGCCCTCGTCGAGCGCGACGGCCAGCCGGTCGATGATCCGTCGGGCCAGCGGGGCCGGCTCGTCCGTGAGTGTGTGCCCGGCGACCACCTCATCGACGAGGATGCGCAGCACGTCCACCGTGGGGAGCAGCAGGTCCTCGAACGCCGTGAGATCGCGCAGGAGGCCACTGCGCAACGCCCCGAAGACCTCCTCGAGGGCGTGGGTCAGCTCCGCCATCCGGGCATGGCCGATCGTCGCGGCCGAGCCCTTGAGCGTATGCGCGGCTCGGAAGATCTCGGCGAGGGTCTCGTCGTTCGCGGCATCCCGCTCGAGCTCAAGGAGGCCGCTCTCGATCCGTTCGATCTGCTCCGACGCCTCGGCGAGATAGACGACGTCGTCGCCTGGCTCGAGATCGAAGGTGAGATCCATGCGAGCGCGATCGGCCCCCCTGCGGGCTAGACCGTCGCTCCTGGGGCGGCCGCGTCGGGGGCCGCCACGATGCCGGTGTCGAGGAGGCGCTCCATGTCGAGCAAGACCACGAGTCCGTCGGTCGTCCGGGCGATCCCGGTGAGATGCGCCGTCGCCGCGGTCGTCGCGAGCGCAGGCGTCGGTTCGATCGCCGACGGTGCGACGCGGATGACCTCGTTCACGGCGTCCACGACGAGGCCGACTTGTCCGCTGCCGCCATCGGCCACGACGATCCGGCTCAGTCGCGTGGGTGAGGCGACCGGCAGCCCGAATCGCTGGCGCATGTCCATGACCGGGATGACGCGGCCACGCAGGTTGATGACGCCGCTGAAGGTCCGATCGGCGCCCGGAAGCGCCGTGATCGCCGGCATCCGGAGGATCTCGTGGACCCGGCCGACCTCCATGCCATAGCGCTCCTCGGCGACCACGCAGACGACGAACTGGATGTCGGGCCCGGCGGGCGACGCGCCGGCCCGAGCGCTGCTATCGGGTGGGGACACGGAGACGGTCGTCATGTGCTGGCGCTCCAGAAGCTGGCTGGGCCGTCGGACCCATGGATGGTCCGGTAGGGTCGATCGGGGCTCATGTCTAGGTATCGGCCATGAGGGCGGTCTTCCGCAGGTCCGGGCGACCCGATGCCGCCGGCGCGACCGCATCGAGGGTCCTCGCCCACTCCACGATCGCAGGGGCGATCCGGTCGAGCGGCAGGATTCGATCGGCCAGACCAGCCTCCGCGATGGCGCGCGGCATCCCGTACAGGGCGCAGGTGTCTTCGTCCTGGGCGAGCACGTACCCACCGTTGGCGTGCGCCGCCCCAGCGCCCGCCGTCCCGTCACGGCCCATGCCGGTCAGGACGACCGTCAGCAGGCGACTGCCCCAGACGGGAGCGGCCCCGACCAGCGTCACGTCGGCGGCCGGTCGCACGCCGTTGACCCGCGGCGAATCGTCGAGGGTCAGGCGCCCCGTGGCGTTCACGAGGACATGCCGGTCTCCCGGCGCGATCAGGACCAGGCCGTCCACCAGCTGCGTCCCCGATGCCGCCTCCCGGACGTCCATCGCACCGAGCCGATCGAGTCGCTCGGCGAGCGTCGCCGTGAAGCCGGTCAGCATATGCTGGACCACCAGAATCCCGGCGCCGAGGTCGCCCGGCAAGCCGCTCATCACCGTGTCGAGGGCCCGAGGCCCCCCGGTCGAGGTCGCCACGACCACCAGCCCCGTCGCGTGCCGGGCGCTCCGCCCGGGTCGTTCGGCTGGCGGGCGAGGCAGGCGATGTGTCGCAGGCCGATCCGTCGCCCTGGGTGTCGCGACGATCTGCGAGAGCGGGACCAGCGCCGCCGCGCGGATCTTGGCGAGGAGGTCGTCGACGAACGGGTTGGGCCCGCTGCCCCACGCAGCGTCCGGCTTGGCGATGGCGTCCAGCGCCCCGGCACGGAAGGCGTCCATCGTCACCTCCGCGCCCGCCTTCGTCGCTCGGCTCAGCATGACCACCCGGGTCGGGTGCTCGGCGAGGAGGCGACGCAGCGTGCCCAGGCCGTCCAGGCCGGGCATCTCGACATCGAGCGTCACGACGTCGGGATCGAGCCGGCGGGCCTGCTCGAGCGCCTCGAGTCCATCAACGGCGAGGCCGACCACCTCCATGCCCGGCGTGCGCGCGATGACGCGTCCGAGGACCATCCGGAAGACCGCCGAGTCGTCGACGACGAGGATGCGGATCGGCGGGCTCATCGGGCGCCGTTCGGGCAGAGGGGGCGGTCGAGGATCATGGACTACCGCAGCAGGCGACTGACGGCGCTGGCGAACGGGCCGGCGGCGAGGGGCTTGACGAGGAACTCGCGCGCGCCGCGGCGGATCGCATCCATCACGACCGACTGCTGGCCGATCGCGGAGAGCATCGCGACCTTGGCCGATGGATCGAGGATCCGGATCTGGTCGAGGGCTTCGAGGCCGTCCATGACCGGCATCGTGATGTCCATCAGCACCGCGTCCGGGCGCTCTCGGACATAGGCATCGACCGCGGCCTCACCGGTCGCGGCCTCGATGACCTCGTGACCGGCTTCTTGGAGCAGACGGGCGCTCCGCAGCCGCACGAATGCCGAGTCGTCCACGACGAGGATCTTTGCCATCAAGGTGCTCCGATCTGTGGTGTGCTGGGGCTAGAGGATCGTTGTGTCATGGATGGTCCTGACGGACAGCCGGCCGGTCTGGAGGTCCAGCTCGATCGAGCGTCCGATCGCTCCACCGAGGTCGCGGGCGGTCAGCCGGAGACCGACGGCCGCCATCGCCGCCTCGACGGCTGCGACATTGCGCCGTCCGACCTCGAGGCTGGCGCTCACGCCGAGGAACATCGCCGCCCCACCGGCGGCCTTGAATTGCGCCCGACGGGGCAATCCGCCGGCGTCGGCGAGCGCCTTGAGGAACCAGGGCAGGCCGGTGTCCACGTACTTCGCCGGCTGGCCGGCGCCGGCTCCCGAGGGCAGCATGAAGTGGGCGAGGCCACCGATGCGGGTCACGGGGTCCCAGGCGGTCAGCCCGACGCACGATCCGAGCCCCAGCGCGGCGAGGCGGGCACCTGGACCGTCGACGACGGCCTCGCCGATCCCGACGGTTCGCCGGAGGCGCGGTGTCGGCGCGACGACCGCCGGCAGGGTCATCCCGCCGACGCTGGGACGACGAGCAGGACGCCGGTCGCCTCCCGCGCGTCCTGGGAGAACCTGGTGCGCGCCGCGAGGAGCAGCTCCCGATGGGCCGCGACATCGCTGACGATGGCGTCGAGGATCGCGCCGGCCATGTCGCAGACGAAGACCGGCACGGTGGGAAGGATCGGCTCACCGAGGTGATCGCCCAGCTCGCTGAGGACGGCCGAGACCGCGACGTTCCCGACCTCCTCGAGGGCCGAGCGCTCGAGCGCGTTCATCCCGGCCGTCGCGAGGCTCGGGCCGTCGTCGCCGGCACGGTCAGGGACGCGGGCGTCGTCATCGACGAGTCCGTCGAGGACGATCCGCGCCAGGCTCCGCGCCTCGTCGGCCGGCAGCATCAGCACCGCATGACCGTTGAGGCGGCCCGAGAACCCGACATACACAGCCGCGACCGCCACCTCCGGGCCCCCGGCGCTCACGAGGACCTCCGTGGCGCTGAGTCGACGGACCTCCGATGACGAGACATGGAGGCGACCGCCGGACATCCGTTCGCAGCTGGAGGCCGCTCCGGCCAGGCCGGCCACGAAGGCTGCGACCAGGGCGGGATCGTCGAGAGGGTCGCGGAGGAGGATCGACACGAGGACCTCGGATGAAGACTGGCGGCGGGGCACGGAACGGCTCGATGGAGGTATCGGCGGGATCGACGATGTTCTGAAGGGCCCGATCGAGCGTCCTGCCGATCTGGCGGTAGACTGCGCCTCTGCGCTGGCGAACCCACCGACGAGCGTTCGCCTCGTCTCGAGGCAGAAGCGATGGCTGAGGAGTTCCCGGCTGGAACGCCGGAGTCGCCGAGATGGTCGAGGCGTCCTGCCATGCGCCTCGGGCGGCTGACCCCGTTCCTGGCCGGCGGCATGGTGGTCGTCGCGGCAGTCCTGCTGTATGGGGTCGTGGCCCCGGGCCCGCGCCCGCTCTCGCAGGCCGACATCGACGAGACCGTCGCGCAGGCCCTTGCGTCGGTCACGCCGCCACCGGCCTTCTCCGAACTCGTCTACCAGGCGGTCCAGCCGTCGCTCGTCCTGATCGAGACCGAAGGCCCGGACGTCGGGGCCGACGAGGAACGGGATGACGGTCTCGGCAGCGGGGTCGTGGTCAACCTCGACGGCGACATCCTGACCAGCCTGCATGTCATCGCGGACGCGAGCCGGATCCAGCTGACCTTCGCCGACGGGACGAAGTCGAGCGGCCAGATCGTCGCGAGCGAGCCCCAGAACGACATCGCCGTCGTGCGGGCCGAACGGCCGCCGCCGAATCTCGTCCCCGCGACCCTCGGCGATCCACGGTCCGTGCGACAGGGCAGCGAGGCCTACGCGATGGGCAGTCCCTTCGGTCTATATGGCTCGATGAGCGTGGGCGTCATCTCCGGGCTCGACCGCTCCTTCAAGCTGCCCGACAGCGACCTCATCCTGAAAGGGCTCTTCCAGATCGACGCCGCGGTCAATCCGGGGAACTCGGGCGGGGCGTTAGTGGACCGAGAGGGTCACGTCATCGGGATCGTGACCGCGCTCATCAATCCGACCCAGGACGATGTGTTCATCGGCATCGGCCTCGCAGTCCCGATCGACGTCGCCGGCGGGGCCGCCGGCCTGCCACCGTACTGAGAGGAGTCGCGCGTGGACCAGACCGCCAGCCAGGATCGCGCCGCCCCGATGGAGCGGCTGCTCTACGAGGTGAAGAAGGTCATCGTCGGGCAGGACCACCTCCTGGAGCGGCTGATCGTCGCGCTCCTCGCGCGGGGCCACATCCTCGTCGAAGGCGTCCCGGGGCTGGCCAAGACCATGGCGATCAAGACGCTGGCCGAGGCGATCGGCGGCGAGTTCAAGCGAATCCAGTTCACGCCGGACCTGGTGCCCGCGGACCTCATCGGCACGCGCATCTACAACCAGAAGACCGGCGACTTCGCGACGAGTCTTGGGCCGGTCTTCACCAACCTGCTGCTCGCTGACGAGATCAACCGTGCGCCCGCCAAGGTCCAGAGCGCGCTCCTCGAGGTGATGCAGGAGCGACAGGTCACGATCGGTCGCGAGACCCACAAGGTCCCGAACCCGTTCCTCGTGCTCGCCACGCAGAACCCGATCGAGACCGAGGGCACCTATGCGCTGCCAGAGGCCCAGATCGACCGCTTCATGATCAAGGTCCTCGTCGGCTATCCGTCGCCGTCCGAGGAGTTCGTCATCGTCGAGCGGATGACGGGCCTGCTCGCGAGCGTCCAGCGGGTCCTCTCGACCGAGGGTCTCATCGAGATGCAGACGGCGGCCGATCGCGTGTATGTCGACCCGGCGCTGTTGGAGTACGCGGTGCGCCTCGCGACGGCGACGCGGAACCCGTCCGAGCATGGTCTTGGCGAGCTGCAGCGCTACATCACGTACGGCGCCAGCCCGCGTGCGTCGATCAACCTGATCCTGACGGCGCGTGCGTTGGCCTTCGTCCGCGGCCGCGACTACGCGCTGCCCGAGGACGTACTCGACATGGCCCTCGACGTCCTGCGACATCGCCTCGTCCTCTCGTTCGAGGCGCTCTCAGACGACGTGACCAGCGACGCGCTGCTTCGGACGATCCTCGACCGGATCCCGGCTCCGGTCGTACCCCTGCGGGAGCACGGCAACGTTCACGTCAGCGCCTGAGCGCATCCTCCAGCGCCTCGACTGGCAGGTCATCCGCCGGCTCGACGGGCTGCTCCAGGGCGACTACCGCAGTCTGTTCCGCGGCAACGGCGTGGACTTCGCCGACCTGCGTGAGTACCAGTACGGCGACGATGTGCGCTACATCGACTGGAGCGTCACGGCCCGGATGGACACGCCGTACATCCGCGAGTACGTGGAGGACCGGGAGATCACCGCGTGGTTCCTCCTCGACCTGAGCCCGTCGGTCGACTTCGGCAGCGCCGAGGCGGAGCGCCTGAAGCGCAGCGTTCTCGTCGACTTCGTGACGACGATGGCGCGTCTGCTGACCCGCCACGGCAACCGCGTGGGCGCCGTCTTCTACGGCCGCCAGGTGGAGCGGACCATCCCCGCCCGCGGCGGGCGGATCCAGGTGCTCCGGCTCATCCACGACCTCCTGGAGCAGCCCCGGCTCGCGCGGGCGCCCTTCACCGACCTGGCGCCGCTGCTCGAGGCGGGCCAGCGCTCGATCAAGGGCCGGTCACTCGTCTTCGTGGTCTCGGACTTCATCAGCGCGCCGGGCTGGGAGCGCCCGCTCAACCTGCTGACGCAGCGCCACGAGGTCATGGCGGTCCGCCTCTTCGACCGCCGCGAGGTGGAGCTCCCGGACGTCGGCGCGCTGATCATGGAGGACGCCGAGACGGGGGAGCAGCTCTACGTCGACACACACGACAAGGGCTTCCGGCGGCGGTTCAAGGAAGCCGCTGAGCGACGGGAGAGCACCCTGAGCGACGCGTTCAAGCGATCCGGGGTGGACGCGGTGTCGCTCTCGACCGATGAGGACCTCGTTCGCGCCATCGTCCGCATGGCGAGGCTCCGCCAGAAGCGCCGCGTGTAGGCATGTCGTTCCTCTGGCCCCCGATGCTGCTGCTGATGCTGACCATCCCGATCGGGGTGGCGCTCTACGTCGTCCGCGAGCGCCATCGCCGCCGGCGGGTCGCGGCGTACGTCGGGCTCGTCGCGGGGGCGCACGCGCCGGTCGCCACGCGGCGTGACCTGCGCCGTCGCATCCCCGCGGCCTTCATCCTCCTCGGCATGACGATGCTGGTCCTGTCGCTCGCCCGGCCGCAGAGCGTGGTCAGCATCCCGCGGGTCGAGGGGACCGTGATCCTCTCGTTCGACGTCTCGGGCAGCATGGCTGCCACGGACCTCGCCCCGACCCGGATGGAGGCGGCCAAGGCCGCCGCGCGCGCGTTCGTGGAGCGACAGCCCACGACGATCCGGATCGGCGTCGTCGCGTTCAGCGACAGCGGCTTCTCGATCCAGGTCCCGACGAGCGACCAAGCCCAGGTCCTGACCGCGATCAACCGCCTCGCCCCCGAGCGCGGCACCTCGATCGCCCGCGGCATCCTGGCATCGCTCACGACGATCGCGGCTGCGGAGGTGGACCCGGCGGCCGGCTACTACTCGAATCGCTCCGCGCCGCCGACGCCAGACCCGACGCCGGTGCCCGATGGGACCTACGCACCCGCGGTGATCGTGCTCATCACCGATGGCGAGAACAACCAGACGCCCGATCCGCTCGCAGCGGCGCAGACCGCCGCAGACCGAGGCGTGCGCATCGACACGGTCGGCATCGGGACGGCCGATGGGACGACGCTCGAGGTCGAGGGCTTCAAAGTCCACAGCCGGCTCGACGAGCCGATGCTGCGGCAGATCTCCGAGCTCACCGACGGCGTGTACTACCCAGCGGAGGATCCGACCGCCCTCGCGGCGATCTATGACGGGATCGACACCCGGCTCGTGATCCGACCGGAGCCGATGGAGGTCACGTCCCTGTTCGTCGGCGCGGGCGTCCTGGTGCTCCTCGTCGGTGGCATCGCCTCGCTGCTCTGGCTAGGGCGGCTCCCGTGAGCTTCCTGTCGCCGCTCTTCCTCGTCTTTCTGGCGTTGCTGCCGATCCTCGTCGGCGTCCGGATCTGGACGATGCGTCGCCGGCACTCCGGGATCCGGTATTCGAGCCTGTCGCTCGTCCACGAGGCGCTGCCCGGGTCCTCGCGCGTCCGGCGCCATCTCCCGTTCGCCCTCTTCATCCTGGCGATGGGGAGCCTCGTGGTCGCGATGGCACGTCCGGTCGACATCGTCAGCCTGCCGGCTGGCCAGACGACGGTGATCCTGGCGATGGACGTCTCGCGGAGCATGTGCGCGACCGACATCCCGCCCAACCGCCTGATCGCGGCTGAGGAGGCCGCGGCGTCGTTCATCGAGGGCCAGGCGTCGAGCACGCAGATCGGCATCGTCGCCTTCGCGGGGTTCGCGGAGATCGTCCAGGCGCCCACGAACGACCAGGAGGTCCTGCTCGATGTCGTCGAGAGCCTCACGACCGGCCGTCGGACGGCGGTCGGCAGCGCCATCCTGAAGTCGCTCGACGCGATCGCCGAGATCGAGAAGAGCGTGGCGCCAAGCGTGGACATGGACGCGCCGGACGATGCCGCCCCGCCCCCGGTCGCCGCGGGCGCCTTTGCCCCGGCCATCATCGTCGTCCTGACCGACGGCGCGAGCAACGCGGGGCCCGAGCCGGCGGAAGCCGCGCAACAGGCGGCGGCGCGTGGGGTTCGCGTCTACACGATCGGGTTCGGGACGGCGGACCCGGGCGCGGGGAGCTCCCAATGCGGGCGCCAGTTCATCGGCCGCGAACCGCCAGACACGGGTGGCTTCGGCGGTGGGGGAGGCGGGGGCGGCGGTGGGTTCCGACGGGCGATCGACGAGGACACGCTCAATGAGATCGCCGACACGACGGGCGGGACCTACTACCCCGCGGAGAGCGCGGCCGAACTGCGAACGGTCTTCCAGAACCTGCCCACGAACCTGATCGTGAAGAACGAGGTCATGGAGATCAGCGTCGCGTTCGCGGCACTCGGCGCGGTCCTGATCGCCGCGGCGATCCTCCTGGGTCAGGCCTGGCGTCCGCTCCCGTAGCCTGGCGCGCCGATCCGTCCGATCGATCGACTATCGGAAGTAGCCCGTCACGTCGAACACGATGTGGGTGGTCGCGCCCGCCGTGGCCTTGTAGGTGGCGTTGAGCTTGCCCGCCGCGCCCAGGGCAACGGTCGCTCCGTTGGCCCTCGTGTCGCCCTTGGGGAAGTTGAGCGTCGAGGTGGATCCACCGGCGACCGGCGCCAGGACGATGTAGCCGCCCTTGCTCTGGCCGGTCACGGTCAGGTTGCCGGTCACCGCGACCGCATTCGTCGGGACGGGCGTGCCGTCGGCGACCACGAAGTCACGCCCCGCGTTGGCCTGGAACTTGCCCGACACGCCCAGGTTGATCCGGCTGTCGAGGGTGCGCACTGGGGAGAGCGGGAAGTACGACGCTCCAGTGGAGCCCGCCTGGAAGTAACCGGTCACGTCGAACACGATGCTGGTGGTCGCCCCGGCCCCCGCGACGTACGACGCGCTGAGCGTCCCTCCGGCCCCGAGGGGGACGGTGACCCCATTGGCCCGGTTGTCGCCCTTCGGGAAGTTGATCGTCGAGGTCGATCCGCCGGCCGCCGGGGCCAGAACGAGGTAGCCGGCCTTGGTCTGGCCGGTGACCGTGAGGTTGCCGGTCACCGCGACCGCGTTGGCCGGGATCGGAGTGCCATCGGCGACCGTGAAGGTCCGCGGCGTGTTTGCCCGGAAGACGCCGCTGAGGCCGAGGTTGATCCGGTTGTCGAGCACCCGGGTCGGCGCGATCGAATGGAACCGCGCGCCGCTGCCGCTGTTCGTGAAGTAGCCGGTCACGTCGAAGATGATCTGGGTGGTCGCTCCGGCCTTCGCCTTATACACGGCGTTGAGCTTGCCACCGGCGCCCAGGGCCACGGTCACCCCATTGGCCCGCGTGTCTCCCTTGGGGAAGTTGATCGTCGACGTCGAGCTGCCGGCCGACGGCGCCAGGACGACGTAGCCGTCCGCTGACTGCTTGGTGATCGTGATGTTGCCGGTCACCGCGACCGCGTTGGTCGGGATGGGGGTGCCGTCGGCGACGACGAAGTCGCGCCCGACGTTGGCCTTGAACGTCCCGGCCAGGCCGATGCTGCTGCGCGTGTCGAGCACGCGGGTCGGGTTGATCGACGTGAACCGCGCGCCGGGTGGCGCCGAAACGACCACATAGCCGTTCTTCGTCTCGATGTCGTTGCCGCCGCTGTTCGAGACCGTCAGCTTCACGTTGTAGGAGCCTGGGTTGTAGGTGTGGACGGGGTCCTTCAGGGTCGAAGTCCCGCCGTCGCCGAAGTCCCAGGCATAGCTGAGCGGTGCGATCCCGGTCGAGGCGTTCGTGAAGGTCACCGCGAGCGGCGACGTGCCGGTCCGCGGCGTCCCGCTGAAGGCGGCGACCGGAGGGGGCGGTGCCGTGACGTGGATGTAGTCGGTCCGGGTCCGCACGTCGTTGCTCGCGGCGTTGGTGACGGTCAGGGTGACGTCGTAGTCACCCGCCGCGCTGTAGGTGTGGCTCGGATTCTTGAGGGTCGACGTGTTGCTCGCACCCGAGCCCGGGTCGCCGAAGTTCCACGCGTAGGTCAGTGGCGCCGTCCCGGTCGAGGTATTCGTGAAGGTCACCGGGAGCGGCAGCTGGCCGGAGGTCGGCGCCCCGGTGAATCCAGCCACCGGCGGAACAGGCCCCGTGCCGTCCGCTTGGTGGTGCCAGTAGACCTTGGAGCTGTTGTTGAACGCCAGGACCACGATGCCGGTGGTCCCGTTGAGGTTCTGCTTGGTCGACGTGGCGTCGTTCATGCCCGAGCGGGAGTCGTCGCGGATCACCGTCGTCCCGACACCGCTCGGGAACGAGATCGCCGAGATCGGCGAGGTCTTCTCGTAGATGCTGCCGCCGCCGGTGCTGTCGCCGCTGCCGGTGTGCGGCCCGGTCATGAAGACGTGGAGCACATCCGCTTCGTCGTCGACTTCGAGGATGGGCCGAGTGTGGTGGTTGCTGAAGAGCGCGACGTCGAAGGCCGACCAGGCGCCGTTGGTCGCGCGGACAAGCAGCTCCACCTGCGGCTGGCTCGACCCGGTATTGCTCGTCTTCACGACGGCATACACCTTGCCGCTCGAGTCGGTCTTGAGGTTCAGGTGGTCGTCGGCCGGCGACGGGTCGCCCGATGAGGGCTGGATCGCGGTTTCGAGCACCCAGCCGTCGAACGGACTGCCGTCGGGTTGCCAGGCGAAGTAGTCCGAGTCCTCGCTCTGGTTGCTCCACAGCACGCCGACCCGGTGCTGCCCCGCGACCGTGAACGCGATGATCGACGAGATGTCGTCCTCTTCCGTCGCCGCCTCGGCGAACGGCAGTTCAGCGGGTGCGGACCACACGGCGTCGTTGCCGCCGACGGTGTGGTTCGTGAAGACGCGATTCTGGTCGTCGGTCTCGCGGGTCCACGTCGCCCACAGCGTCCCGGTCGAGTCCTTGGCGATGACGAGCGTCTCGCTCCGGGTGCCGGTGCGGATCGAGGCCGGGAACCCGGGGTCCAGCGTGTAGGTGTCGGTCGAGGTGTTGTAGCTGAAGCGGTAGAGCCGGGACTCGTTGTTCGCGCCGGACCCCGTGCCGCCCCCGTCGTCCTCCCAGCGCTGCGACGCCACGTACAGGTGGGCCCCGTCCCAGAGGGTGTCGGCGCGCGTCGCGGCGCGGTTGTCGAGCTCCACGCCGGTGTCGACCCACGTGTCCGTGGTGGCGTTGAGCCGGTAGATGTGGAACCCTGCGTCCGCGTCGCTCATGCTGGCCCACCAGGCCCCGTCGTTGAACCAGAGCTTGCTCTCCGGCTTCGAGCCGGTGGTCTCGTTGCCGCCAGGGTCCGCGAAGTCCTCGTGACCGATGTCGGCGGCGGCCGCCACCCCGGCCCCGGCCAGGACCAGGAGCAGCAGGCTCGCTCCGAGGGCTCGCCCAAGGAGCCCCACAAGTCGTGTCAGGGTCATCGGGCGATCGTCAGTAGCCAAACGTGCGATGGAGGAATGCCGCCATCTGGCCGCGGGTCAGGAGGCCGGACGGGCAGTAGCGCTTCGAGCCGCAGCCATTCGTGAGGCCGGCCCGGGCGATCCGATTGATGTTGCTCTCGTGGCTCGAGGCGTTGTCGTCCCGGAAGTAGTCCTTGCTGGTCTTCGACAGGTCCAGGACGCGGGCCAGGAACGAGGCGAGCTGGGCGCGCGTGACGGCCGTGCTCGCGCAATAGCGCTTGGGGCCGCAACCGCTGGTGAGGCCCGCCTTGGCGAGCCGGTTGATGTTGGCCTCATGTGTCGAGCCGTTGTCGTCCCGGAAGTAGTCCTTGGTCGCCTTCGGCAGGTTCAACGCGCGGGCGAGGAACGAGGCCATCTGGCCGCGGCTGACCCGGTCGTTCGGGCAGAACTTCGTCTTCGAGCAACCGGCCGTGATGCCCTCCGCATACAGCCACGCGATGTCCGTGCGGAACTTCGAGCGCTTGATGTCCGTGAACGGCGGCTTCGGCGGTGCCGCGCCACCGCCCTCGGCGACGACGTCGATCAGGACCGACGAGAAGTCCGACCCGGCGTAGCGATCGAGGTCCACCCGGCCGGTGATGCCGGCCACGGTCCCGCTCGAGGTGTACTGCCAGAACGTCCAGCCGAATCCGGCCCAGTCCGATGCGGGCACGGTGGGACTGGGCGATGACGTCCAATGGGCGACCCAGACCGCGCGGTAGCCGTTGGTCGCGAACCAGTCGGTCCCCGCCATGTTCGTGTGCCAGAAGTTCGGCGAGGTGTAGACGATCCCCCGAACGCCGGTGCGCTCGTGGATCCGCTCGAGATAGTCCCTGACCCAGTCGTGGAGTCGCGCCGGGGTCAGACCACCGGTCCTCTCCAGGTCGAGGACCGGTGGCAGGTCGCCGTCGGCGATGGTCGCCGTGGCGAGGAAGTGGTCGGCCTCGGCGACGGCATCGCCGAGCGACGGGTCGGGCTGGGCGAAGTGATAGGCCCCGGTGACGAACCCGGCGGCCCTGGCCCGGGCTCGGTTCAGGCCGTAGGTCGTGTCAACGAAGTCGATGTCCTCGGAGGCCTTCATGAACGCGAACGCCTTGCCGGCCGCCCGGACCTGCGTCCAGTCGATGTCGCCCTGCCAGTGGCTGATGTCGATCCCCTCGGTGGGGGCCGCTGCACGCGCTGACCCGGGGGCGACGAACGAGGTGGCGAATGTGGCAACGACTCCGAGCACGACCGCCGCACAGGCGACCGACCGCGACGAGCGGGCGATGGGACGAGACATCTGCGGCTCCGGGGAACGAGGTGCCGGGGTCTCCTAGGGTCGCACACACAGGCAAGTGCGCGACCTTGCAGCGTGGCGCGGCCGCACCGGTTTCTTCAGGCAGGGTCACGCGTGTCCCGTCGCGTCACCCGCCGCATGGTGCGATCGGGCGTCAGGCGCCGCCGTATTCGGTCGGGTGGTCGCCGCGGTCCTTGTCGCTGGTCTTGGCGATCATCGCCAGCGTCTCCTCGACCGTCATGTCGTTGGCGTCGGCCGCCCGCTTGACATCCTCGTAAGTGATGTTGACCGCTGGCTTGCCCATGTCGTCATGGGCACGCATGCAGCCGCAGTTCAGACACATGATCTCTCTCCGATTGGGGTCTCCCGGCGGGAGAACTATCGCTAGTGTGCACTATCAGAACAATCAAGGGCCGCGACCTCGGATCGAGGCCGCGGCCACGGGCGATCGGACGTTAGGCGGGCACGCCCTCGTAGGCTTCGCGGAGGCCCTTCACGTCGATCTTGGTCATCTCGAGCATGGCCTTCATCGCTCGGGCAGCACCCTCGCGATCGGGACCGTCGAGCATCTCGGGCAGCGCCTTCGGGATGACCTGCCACGAAACGCCGAAGCGGTCCCTCAGCCAGCCGCAGACGCTCGGCGAGCCGCCGCCCTCGATCAGGGCATCCCAGTAGCGGTCGACCTCGGCCTGGTCCTTGCAGTCGATCGTGAACGACACGGCCTCGTTGAAGGTGAAATCGGGTCCGCCGTTGAGGCCCATGAACGGCTGGCCGTCGAGCGTGAAGTCGACCGTGATCACGGCGCCCTTGGGCGTGCTCGGGTTGTCGGCCGCCGCGCGGTGGACCTGGTCGATCCGGCTGTTCGGGAAGAGCGAGGTATACAGCTTGGCCGCATCCTCGGCTTGACCGTCGAACCACAGGGTGGGGGTGATCTTGGTCATGACGGCGATCTCCTTTCGGTCTCGGACGTCGAAAGGGGCCACGATACGGCGGCGCGCCTCTGCCCCGTGCAAACACTCCCCGCGACACCGGGTGTCAGCTCCGTGACGAAAAGCGCTCCACAGTCAGTGCGGAGCGTCCTCCGGGAGGCCGACGAGGTTCGCGCTGACCTGCCAGAGGCGGGCTGTCGTCGCGGAGTCGTACGAGGTCTTGTGCGACGTCCTGACCGTGCGGCCCGCGAAGTAGCGGCCGGTGACGCCCTCGACCTCGGGCGAGCTGGCGAGGTAGACCGGGGTCTCGGCGCCACGCCGGGGACTCTTCATGAACGGTCGAAGGATGGCGACCAACGGGCCTAACGTGGGGTCCTCGGCGCTGAACGCCGTGTTTGTGATGCCCGGGTGCAAGGCCGTCGCGGTGACGCCCGATCCGTCCAGCCGCCTCGCCAACTCGTAGGTGAACATCACGTTGGCGAGCTTCGATTGGTCGTACGCCGTCTGTCCGGAGTACCCCCGCACGCCCATGAGGTCGGCGAAGTCGATCCTGCCCATGCCCTGGGCTGCGGAGGACACCGTGACGACCCGGGCAGGGGCGCTGGCGATGAGCCGGTCGAGCAGGAGGTTCGTCAGCAAGAAGGGCGCGAGGTGGTTCAGCGCGAACGTGTGCTCGAAGCCATCGGCGGTCACGTGGCGATGAGCCCAGAACCCACCGACGTTGTTGAGGAGCACGTCAAGCCGCGGATAGGTTGTCAGGACTTCATCGGCCAGCCGGCGGACCTCGGCCGTCGACGACAGGTCGGCGACGAAGACGTCCACCGCGCGGTTGCCCGACTCATCGGCGATGACGGCAGCGGCCGCTTCCGCCCGAGAGCGGTCGCGGCCGGTGATGCCCACCCGGGCACCCATCGTGGCGAGGGCGATGGCCGCCGCCCGGCCGATCCCACCGGTGCCGCCGGTGATCAAGACCGCCTTGCCGGTCATCGAGGGAGCGGAGGCCATCGACCGTCGCATCAGGCGACGACGACGGTCGCGGGGGACGCGTGCGAGGCTCTCGTCGCCCGGCCGTCCGGCCCGGCGAGGACGTACGCGATCATGGCGAGGAACCCGAGGTTGAAGATCCCAAGAAGCAGCAGGGCGACGAACCAGGCCTTGCGCTCGAGCTGCCATGTGTTCAGGACCGCTCCGATCCACGCCACGAAACCGCCGATCAGGCCGCCGGCGATCGCGACACTCGTGACGATGCCAAGCCCGAGCAGGGACCAGGAGAGGGCGCTCGCGTGGATCCCGACGATGTCGGGGCCGGCCATCACGAACACGTCGTTCGCGATCGCGAGCCAGACGGCCGCGACCCCCAGGATCGCGCCGGCGGCGACCGCGATCAGGCTGCCGATGAAGAGTCTTGTGACAGTTGCCTTTGACATGGTGGGTGCTTCCTTTCGAATCGAGTCGATGGGATGAGAGTTACGGGTGGGGATCGTGGTCGTCAGACGGTGATGGCCACCTTCCCTCGGGCGTGGCCGTCGCCCACGTGGCCGATCGCCTGGGCCGTTTCGCTCAACGGGTACGTGCGGTCGATGACCGGCGTGACCGTGCCGGCCTCGATCAGGTCCTTCAGGGCGACGAGGTCCGCGAGCTTCTGCGAGAGCAGGAAGTTCCCGAGCCGCTGGCCCCCGAACCGGAACAGCACGACCGCCCGGACCAGGCGACCGCCGCTGGCCATCCAGCGATGGTCGAACCCGCCGCCGTTCGGGACGAGCATCCCGGTCGGGGTGAGCGCGCGTCGCAAGTCGGTCAGCGAGTGGTTCGCGACGTTGTCGAGGATGAGGTCGTATCGCTGTCCGCTTCGGGTGAAGTCCTCGCGCGTATAGTCGATGACGTGGTCGGCGCCGATCGAGCGGACCATCTCGACGTTTCGCGTGCTGCACACGCCCGTGACCTCGGCCCCGAGCGCCTTGGCGATCTGGACGGCAAAGGTGCCGATGCCGCCCGAGGCGCCGTTGACCAGGACCCTCTGGCCCGGACCGACCTTGCCGTGATCGCGCACGGCCTGGAGGGCGACCATCGCGGCCATGGGGACGGAGGCGGCCTGCTCGAAGGTCAGGTTTGCCGGCTTTGGCGCCAGCGCGTCCTCGGACGCCGCCGCGAACTCGGCGTAGGAGCCGTCGCACCAGCCGAAGACCTCGTCGCCGGGCTGGAACCGCGTGACCGCGGCGCCGACGGCCTCGACCGTGCCGGCCACGTCCGTCCCGCGGACTGCGTTCTTCGGCCTCCGCAGGCCGTAGACCGGCCGCGCGATGTAGGGGAGGCCGCTCATGATCGCCCAGTCGGCCGGATTGACGCCAGCCGCCTTGACGCGGACCAGCACCTGGTCGTCGCCGATCGCGGGCGTGGCGATCTCCCGCGTCTTCAGGACCCTCGCTGTCCCGTAGTTGTCTTGGACCATTGCCTTCATCGGGGTCTCCAACGTGTGCGACACTTCGTGCGTACGATGTACGCTTCTTTGGTGTACGGTGTACGCTAATGTGTACGGTGTACGCTGTCAACCCTGGAGTTTCACTCGAGCAGCGGCCGGAAAACGAGGAGTGAGCCGATGGCCACACGCGCGATATCGGACGTCGAGCCGCGAGGCCGCCTGAGGCGGGACCTGGTCCTGCACGCCGCGCTCGCCCACGCCGATGACCATGGTCTCGAGGCCGTGAGCATGCGTAAGCTCGCCGAGATCCTCGAGGTGGCGCCGATGGCGCTCTACCGCCACGTCGCCAGCAGGGAGGACCTCATCGACGGCATGATCGACGTCGTCTTCGGAGAGATCGACGTGCCCATCGCCGGCGCCGACTGGAGGGCGGCCATGCGCCAGCGTGGCTTCTCGGTGCGCGACGCGCTGGGTCGCCATCGATGGGCGATCGGTCTCATGGAATCGCGGCGGAATCCAGGCCCGGCAAGCCTCCGCCACCACGACGCAGTGATCGGCTGCCTCCTCGCGGCCGGATTCAGCATGGCGATGGCCGCGCACGCCTATTCGGCCCTCGACAGCTACATCTACGGATTCGCCCTGACGAAGATGAACCTGCCCTTCGAGACCACGAACGTCGCCGAGGTCGCGGAGACCATGCTCGAGCCGTTCCCCGAGGGCGCCTACCCGAACCTGCTCGCGTTCATCACCGAGCACGCGATGCAGCCCGGCTACGACTATGCGGACGAGTTCGCATACGGCTTCGACATCCTCCTCGACGGCCTCGGGCGGGTGCTGGACACCGTCTGACGCGGTCTCATCGGCCGATGATCACGGTCGGATCGCGACCTTCAGGACGCCGTCGCGTCGGTTGCTGAACAGGTCGTACGCCTCGACGATGTCGTCGAGCGCGAACCGATGGGTGATGAGCGGCAGCGGGTCGAAGCGACCCGACTGGACCGTGGCGATGAGCCGCCGCATCCGCTCCTTGCCGCCCGGGCAGAGGGTCGTCACGATCCGATGGTCGCCGAGGCCCGCCGCGAACGCGTCGTAGGGCATCTCGAGCTTGCCGGAGTAGACGCCGAGGCTCGACAGCGTGCCGCCCGGCCGCAGGCACCGCAGGGCGTTCTCGAACGTCCCCTGGGTCCCGAGCGCCTCGACCGTCACGTCCGCGCCGCCGCCGGTGAGCCGCTTGATCTCGGCGACGACATCGACCTGGGTGAAGTCGAGGACGACGTCGGCGCCCATGCGCTTCGCCATCTCGAGTCGCACCGGGTCGCTGTCGACGCCGATGACGAGCGACGCGCCCATCAGCTTGGCGCCGGCCGTGGCGCACAGCCCGATCGGGCCCTGGGCGAAGACGACGACCGAGTCGCCGATCTTCACGCCGCCCGACTCCGGGCCACTGAAGCCGGTCGAGGCGATGTCGGCGAGCAGGACGACCTGCTCGTCGGTCACGCCGTCCGGGATCGGGGTGAGGTTCGCCTGTGCGGACGGCACGAGCAGGTACTCGGCCTGCGCGCCGTCGATCGTGTTGCCGAAACGCCAGCCGCCGAGCGCCTCGAAGCCATCGCCATGACCGCACTGGCTGCAGGTTGCCGGACAGGCAGGCGCGGCACTGGCCGCAGGGTGTGATCGCACCGACCAGGACGCGCTGGCCGATCTCGTAGCCGGTCACGCCGGGGCCGAGCTCGTCGATGACGCCCACCGGCTCGTGGCCGATGATCAGCCCGGGCCGGACCGGGTACTCGCCCTTGAGGATGTGGATGTCGGTGCCGCAGATCGTCGTCGTGGTGACGCGGATCACGGCCTCGCCGGCTCCGGCGTGGGGCCGTGGCGACCTCCTCGACGCGGATGTCGTTCGGACCGTGGAACACGGTCGCGCGCATGGTGTCCGTCCCGCGGGTGATGCGTGGAGTCTCGGCAACGAGTGTCATGACGTGCCTCCAAGGCGGTGGACCGAAGGGCAGCGGGCCGCACGCCCGGGCTCACTCCGACTCATGACTGGACTCTGGAACCGCCACCGACGTGAGCACAGGGCCATAGGTCATCACGAATGACGCTGAAGTCCCGAACCGGGCGGTCGGCGATCGGCGGGTCGAGAATGGGACACCGGGGCGTCGCGTGGCCCTCACAGAACGGGCCATTCGTCACTTCCGCGCGCCCCCGCCTCGACCGAGACTCACGGTGGTGCGATGCGCGACGACTCGATGACAGGTGAGTCGTCCTAGTGGGGCAACCGTTCCAGCGCGCATCTCGGGCAGCGAGGAGGCGTGGCATGGCCATCGCGGCGGATCCGTGCGAGACCCTGGAGCGCAAGATCGGCAGGCGGCTGCGCGACGACGAATCCCATCGGCGCCTCGCCGACGTCCTCACCGAGGTCGCGGTCGCGGCGATCCATCCCGCCCGGCATCGCGGCCTCGGTCGGGCGAGGTCGCAGGGCATGCTCGAGGAGCCCATCGAGAGCGCGGCGCACGCCGCAGTCGAGGCATTGGTCTCGGGCCTCGAATACCTGGTGGAGTCCCTGCCGACCCAGACGATCGAGCAGCTCGCGAAGGAGCAGCTGGTGGCCGAGACCGGTATCGAATAGCAAGAGAAGGAGACGTGATGAAGGTCATCGTGGTCTACGAATCGCACTGGGGGAACACGGCTTCGGTCGCGAAGGCGATCGCGGAGGGCATCGGACCCGAGGCCCGGGCGCTCACCACGGACGAGGCCGCCCCGACGACCGTCGCCGAGGCTGACCTGATCGTCGCCGGCGCACCCGTGATGGCGTTCAGCCTTCCGAGCGACAAGATGCTCGCCACCCTGGCCGGCGACATGAAGGCGCCGACACCGGCGGACCTGTCGCACCCCTCGCTGCGGTCCTGGCTGGATCGGCTGCCGGCCGGGCACGGGCGGTCCGCCCAGTTCGAGACCGGCTTGCGCTGGTCGCCGGGCGGCGCGAGCGGCGCCATCGGGCACAAGCTGGAGCAGGCCGGCTTCAAGCGCCTCGGGAAGTCCCGCCGGTTCGTCGTCAAGGGGTCGTACGGCCCGCTTCGCGACGGTGAGCTCGAGCGGGCCCGCCAGTGGGGGACCGAGCTCGCTGCCGCGATGACCTCCTGACCGACCGGGCCTCTAGCGACCACCGATCGCGGCGGCCGTCGCGCGCGCGATCACGACGTCCTCGCGCGCACGGATCGTGAGGAGCGCGGGCCCGTCGCCCGACGGCAGGATCGCGTCCCCGTTGGCGACGGCCGGCAGCCCCGGCGGCGCCTGGATCCCCAGCACGGCCAGGCGCCCGCAGATGGCCTGGCGGACCGTCGTCGCGTGCTCGCCGATCCCGCCCGTGAAGACGACGGCGTCGACGCGTGGCAGGCATGTGGCGGCCGCGGCGATCCCGGCCGCCGCGCGCCGGATGAACAGCTCGAGCGCGAGTGTGGCGTCGTGGTCGCCCTCGGCGCTGCGGGCGATGAGCGCCGCCATGTCGGCGGTCCCGCCCACGCCCTTGAGGCCCGAGTGGCGGTCGAGGTCCTGCTCGATCGCCGACGGAGCCCGACCGGTACGGAGCAGCCGAAAGACGATCCCCGGGTCGATCGATCCGGCGCGGGTGCCCATCATCAGGCCCTCGAGCGGCGTCATCCCCATCGAGGTGTCGACCGAGCGACCGCTCTCCACCGCGGTCACCGAGCAGCCTCCGCCGAGGTGCGCCACGACGAGGCATAGGTCGGCGACCGGGCGATCGAGCAGGACGGCGGCACGCTCACTGGACCACGCGACGGACAGCCCATGGAAGCCGTACCGCCGGATGCCGGCGTCGCGGGCCCAGTCGTCGGGCACCGGGTAGCGGTACCCGCTCTCCGGCAGCGTCGCGTGGAAGGCGGTGTCGAACGCGGCCACATGCGCGACGCGAGGGAGTGCCTCGCGCCCGGCGCGGATCGTCGCCGCGGCGACCGGATTGTGGAGCGGCGCGAGGTCGGCGAGTGCGTCGACGGTCGCGACGACCGCGTCGTCGATGACGACCGCATCGGTGAACCGGTCGCCGCCGTGGACGACGCGATACCCCACGCCGTCGATGGAGTCGGGGGCGATCCCCGCATCGGTGATCGCCGATGCGGCCGCGGCGACGGAGCCGGCCGGGCCGTCCGCGTCCGATCCGGTCCAGTCGGCGGTCGATTCGAATCGTGGGTCAAGGTCGGGCAGGTCGAGGACGGTCGTCTTGAGCGTCGCCGATCCCGGGTTCAGGACGAGGATGCGCACAGCCGGCCGACGCGTCAGGCCGGCCACGTCCAGTCGCGGATCTCGGGTGGATCCTCGCCGTGCTCGCGGGTGTAGGCACGGGCGCGCGACCGTTCGTCCGAGAGATGCTGGCGCAGTGACGCCGCGCGGGACCCGAGCCCGGGCACGCGGTCGATGACGTCCATCGCGAGGTGGTAGCGATCGAGGTCGTTGCTCATGACCATGTCGAACGGCGTCGTCACCGTGCCCTCTTCCTTGTAGCCGCGGACGTGCAGGTTCCGGTGGTTCGTCCGCCGGTAGGTCAGCCGGTGGATGAGCCATGGGTAACCGTGGTAGGCGAAGATGATCGGCCGGTCCGTCGTGAAGATCGCGTCGAAGTCGCCGCCCCTGAGGCCGTGCGGATGCTCGTTCTCGTCGACGAGCCGCATCAGGTCGACCACGTTGACGACCCGCACGCGCAGATCCGGCAGGTGCTCGCGGAGGAGCGCCACCGCGGCGAGCGTCTCCAGCGTCGGAACGTCGCCCGCGCAGGCCATCACCACCTCGGGATCGCCACCGTCGTTGCCCGCCCAGTCCCAGATCCCGAGGCCGCGTGTGCAATGCAGCACGGCGTCGTCCATCGAGAGATAGGTCAAGGCGGGCTGCTTGCCCGCGACGATGACGTTCACATAGTTCCGGCTGCGGAGGCAATGATCCGCCACCGACAGCAGGCAATTCGTGTCCGGCGGGAGGTACACCCGGATGACCTCGGCCCGCTTGTTGACGACGTGATCGATGAAGCCGGGATCCTGGTGGGAGAAGCCGTTGTGGTCCTGCCGCCAGACATGGCTCGTCAGCAGGTAGTTCAGCGAGGCGATGGGGCGTCGCCAGCCGATCTCGCGAGTCATCTTCAGCCACTTCGCGTGCTGGTTGAACATCGAGTCGATGACGTGGATGAACGCCTCGTAGCAGTTGAACAGCCCGTGTCTGCCCGTCAGCAGGTACCCCTCGAGCCACCCCTGGCAGAGGTGCTCGGACAGGACCTCCATCACGCGCCCGTCCGGCGTCACGTGCTCATCGGTCGATCGGGTCTCCGCCATCCAGGTGCGGTCCGTCGTTTCGAACACCGCGTCAAGCCGGTTCGAGGTGGTCTCATCCGGGCCGAACAGGCGGAAGGTGGACGGGTTGGCACGGATGACGTCCCGCAGCCACGTCCCGAGGACGCGCGTGGCCTCGCTGGTGTCCGTCGCGGGGCTCGAGACCTCGACCGCGTAGTCCCGGAAGTCGGGCAGGCGCAGGTCGTGCAACAGGAGGCCTCCGTTGGCGTGCGGATTTGCGCTCATCCGGGACTCGCCGCGCGGTGGGAGATCCATCAGGGCCGGAACGGGCCGGCCTTCTGCGTCGAACAACTCATCGGGACGATACGAGCGCAGCCACGCCTCCAGCTGGGCCAGGTGGCCGGGGTCGTTGCGAACGTCGGACAGGGGCACCTGGTGCGAGCGCCACGTCCCCTCGATCGGCTTGCCGTCGACGACCTTCGGACCCGTCCAGCCCTTGGGCGTCCGCAGGATGATCATCGGCCAGGCTTGCCGATCGGTCGCTCCGGCCCTCGCTGTCGCCTGGATCCTGGCGACCTCGTCGAGGGAGCTGTCCATCGCGGCGGCCATCAGGGCATGCACGGTCATCGGCTCGTCGCCCTCGACGACGATCGGGGCGTAGCCATAACCCTCGAACAGCCGCTGGAGCTGGTCGTCACCGATGCGGTCGAGGATCGTCGGGTTCGCGATCTTGTACCCGTTGAGTGCGAGGATCGGCACGACGGCGCCGTCCACGGCGGGATTGAGGAACTTGTTCGAGTGCCAACTGGCAGCGAGCGGTCCGGTCTCCGCCTCGCCGTCGCCGATGACACAGAAGACGACGAGCTTCGGGTTGTCGAAGGCGGCGCCGAACGCGTGGACGAGGGCGTACCCGAGCTCGCCGCCCTCGTGGATGGAGCCCGGCGTCTCCGGCGTGACATGGCTGCCGATGCCGCCTGGGAACGAGAACTGTCGGAACAGGCGATCCATGCCCGCCCCGTCGCGGGTCAGCTCGGGGTTCACCTCGCCGGCCGTGCCCTCGAGATATGCGTTGGCGACGGCAGCCGGACCACCGTGGCCAGGCCCGACGACCCAGATCGCGTCGAGATCGCGGGCCTTGATGGCCCGGTTCGCGTGCACGTACACGAGGTTCAGGCCCGGTGTCGTGCCCCAGTGCCCGAGGAGCCGCGGCTTGACGTGCTCGGCCCTGAGCGGTTCACGAAGCAAGGGGTTGTCCAGGAGGTAGATCTGCCCGACGGACAGGTAGTTTGCCGCCCGCCAGTACGCGTCGAGCGACTCGAGCTCTTCCGTGCCCAACGGTCTCGCGCTATCGCTCACCGCGGCACCGGCCGCCCACGGAACCCTCGCACGCGCCGAGCCTAGCAGTGTCGGACGCTGACGGCTCGGAGACGAGCTCATTCATGGCCCTTGGCGACGGCACGCACAAGCTGCCGATCAAGGCCGACCTGCGTCGCGTGATCGACAAGGACGCCGGCGACACCGTCACGATCCGTCTCACCCAGCGGCTTCGCGACACCCGCACGACGGTGAGCTGACTTTGGCGTCAGCGACGGTCGCGGCGGGCGCGCCTCGCCGGTCTGTCCTCGGGATACGATCGGACGCGCGGTCGGCACGCCCTGTGCGCGACGGCTTGCATACGAAGTACCGCAAACGTATGCTCTGGCCAGCTCGGTCACCCCCGCCACGCTCCCGAGCGCCTGCCAGCGGGAGTTCCATACGTTGAACCGGATCAAGCTGGATCTGGATCGGACCCTCGGCGACATCGATCGCAATGTCTTCGGCGGCTTCGTCGAACATTTGGGTCGGTGTGTCTACGGCGGGATCTACGACCCGGAGTCGCCGCTCGCCGACGAGGCGGGGCTGCGCTCGGATCTCAAGGCGGCGCTTGACCGCCTGCGCCTGGCCAACATCCGGTATCCGGGTGGCAACTTCGTGTCCGGGTATCGCTGGCGGGATGGCGTCGGGCCCGTCGCGGACCGTCCGCGGCGGGCTGAGCTCGCCTGGGCGTCCGTCGAGCCCAACACCTTCGGGACCGACGAGTTCGTCGACTTCTGCCGGAAGCTGGGCACGGAGCCCTATCTCGTCGTGAACTGCGGCGACGGCGACCTGCGCGAGGCCCGCGACTGGGTCGAGTACTGCAACGGAACGACCGACACCGCGCTGGTCCGTGAGCGAGCGCGCAACGGCCATCCCGACCCGCACCGCGTGCGCTACTGGGGGATCGGCAACGAGGTCGATGGGGCCTGGCAGATCGGGGCGAAGACGGCCGCGGAGTACGCCCGGACGTACCACGAGTTCGCCAAGGTCATGCGCTGGACGGATCCGAGCATCCGCCTCGTCGCGTCGGCCACGTCCGACTGGGACGGTGACGTCGTCGAGCGGGTCCAGGCGCTCGAGGAGGAGGCAGGCGACCTGATCGACTACATGTCGATCCACTGGTACGTCGGCGACAAGGGTGGCGACTCGGCCGCATACCTCGCGACATCGGAGCTGATCGAGGCGCGCCTCGGGGCGTACGAGGGACTGATGCGCGGCCTGACGCTCGGCCGGCACCGCCGCGGGCCGATCCCGCTGGCCGTCGACGAATGGAACGTCTGGTACCGCGCGACTGGCGGACCGACCGAGCCGTCCGACCACCCTCTCGAAGAGACCTACGACCTGCAGGACGCCCTGGTCGTCGGGATGCACCTCAACGCGTTCATCCGCCATGCCGCCACCGTGCGGATGGCCAACCTCGCCCAGCTCGTCAACGTGATCGCCCCGATCGTCACCAGGCCCGACGGGATCGTGCTGCAGACGATCTTCCATCCGTACGAGCTCTTCAGCCGGACAGCCGGGTCCGTCGCGCTCGACGCCTGGTGGGACGGCGACACGTTCAGTGGGGGACCGTACCAGGGCGTCCGCACCCTCGACGTGTCGGCATCGATCGATCCGGACGCTCGGCGCCTCGCCGTGCATGTCGTCAACCGGCACGTCAGCGACGGGCTGGACGCGACGATCGAGCTCGTGGGCGGCGCCTTCGGGGGTTCCGTCGAGATCAGCACGATCACCGGCTCGGATCTCAAGGTGACGAACACCTTCGACCACCCCGATGCCGTCAGGACCACGACGGAGCGCCTCGACGTCGACCCATCGGGCACCTACCACCACACCTTCCAGCCCCGCTCGGTGACGGGGCTGGTGTTCCAGTTGTAACCCGGGCCACGAGGAGGATCGACCCGACAGACCAAGACCGCGCGGAGCCCAGGACACTCGACCGTCCGCGACTGCTTCTGTGGAGGAACCAATCGTGAAACGAACGATCGGACTCGTAGTCATCATGCTGACCGTCCTCGCATGCGGGGGCGGGACGAGCTCGCCGTCGGCCGCGGCGAGCGGGGCAGCGCCATCGACAGCAGCAAGCGTCGCGCCGCCGCCGGCGGGGGCGACCGACCTGACCTTCTGGACATTCGTCGATCGCCATGCCGTCTTCTTCCAGCAGCAAGCCGAGCGCTGGAACGCGGCGAACCCCGACCGGCCGGTCGCCATCACGCCGTCGGTCGTCGAGTACACGCAGATGCACGACAACCTCACGGCGGCCCTGCTGTCAGGGACCGGCGCCCCCGATCTCGTTGACATCGAGATCGGCAAGTTCGCGATCTACGTCAAGGGCGAGCTGCACCTGCTCGACATGACCGCGGAGATCGCGCCGTATGTCGGCGACCTCGTCGAAACGCGGCTGGCCCCCTATGAGTTCGACGGCAAGCGCCTGGCCGCCGACTACCACCTCGGTGCGTTCCTGGCCTTCTACAACAAGGAGATCCTCGACGCCGCGGGCGTCAACGTCGACGACATCAAGACCTGGGACGACTACATCGAGGCCGGCAAGAAGGTCACCAAGGATGGCGTCACGATGGCGGCGATCGACGTCACGGGCCCCTTCTCGGTCCGTGGCCCGATGCTGCAGAACGGCGGAGGCGCATATGACGCCACCGGCAAGCTCATCCTCAACACGCCGCAGAACGTCGAAGCCGTCCAGATGGTGGCCGACATGGTGAACGTCCACAAGATCGCCGCGGCCACGCCGGGCGGCAACAACGGAACACCGGAGTTCTACCAGGCCATGGCCGACGGCCAGTTCGCGTCCGTCTGGATGCCGCAGTGGTACATGACCCGCTTCCCGGACAACATGGCCGGGCTCTCGGGGAAGATGGTGGTCCGCCCGATGCCCCTCTTCGAGGCCGGTGGATTCACGACGACGATGGGCGGCGGGACTGGGACGGCCGTCACGGACCAGACGCCCGAGGCCGAGCAGCAACTCGCCAAGGACTTCGTCACGTTCGCGAAGCTGACCAAGGAAGGCCAGACCGCGATCTGGACGGACCTCGGCTTCGATCCGTATCGCAATGACGTCTACGACGACCCCGCCCTGCAGGCGCCTGACGCGTACTTCAGCGGCGAGGTGACGTTCGAGACCATCAAGAGCGAGTTGGGCAATGTGGCGCCGGAATTCACCGGCCCGCAATACCCGGAGATCCAGGACTACTTCACGACCACCCTCATCAACGACATCGTCAACAACAAGGTCTCGGCGGCCGATGCCCTCGCCGCCGCACAGGCCGCCATCGAAGCCCAGCAGTAACCGACCGGGCCAGGGACGGGAGCGCTCCTCACTCTCGTCCCTGGCCAAGCCGCTGAACGAGGAACGACGCTTGAGAACCGTCCGAGCGGCATTGTTCGACGCCCGCCTGGCGCCGTACGTGTTCCTGTTGCCCTTCCTGGCGATCTTCGTGGTCTTCCGCCTCTACCCAGCCATCGCGGCCGGGGTCATGAGCTTCCAGGAGGTCCACGGGACCGAGAGCCAGGATTGGGTCGGCCTCGCCAACTACGAGTCCGCGATCACCAACCCGCGCTTCACGAAGGCGCTCGGCAACACCGTCCTCTACACGCTGGGGACGCTCCTGATCCTGATCCCCGTCCCGTTGGTGCTCGCCGCCTTGCTGGACAGCGGGCGGGTGGTCAAACAGACCCTGTTCCGGGTCTCGCTGTTCCTGCCGGCGCTCACGTCGCTCGTGGTGGTCAGCGTGATCTTCCGGATCGTGCTGGCACGGAACGGGCTCCTCAACACGGCCCTCGGCGAGGCGGGCATCCCGTCGCGGTTCTGGCTCGAAGCGTCCGACCTGGCCGTTCCCTCGATGATCATCATCGCCGCCTGGCGCTGGACCGGCGTCAACATCATCTACTTCAGCTCGGGACTGGTGAACGTCCCGAAGGAGCTCTACGAGGCAGCCGCCATCGACGGGGCCAGCGCGTGGCGCGTCTTCCGCAGCATCACGCTGCCGATGATCGAGCCGACGATCCTGTTCGTGGTGGTCCTGTCGATCATCGGAGGCTTCCAGGTCTTCGTCGAGCCGCTGCTCCTCTGGTCGGGTGGGAACAGCCCCGGCAACGGCGGGCTCACGGTCGCCCTGCTCATCTACAAGACCGCCTTCACCTCGTTCGACTTCGGCCAGGCCGCCGCGATCGGCGTCGTCCTCGCCGCGATCATCGTCGTTGTCTCGATGGTCCAGTTCCGCTTCCTCGGTGGCGGGCGGCTCCGATGACCACCGCAGAGCGCCTCGCCGGCGAGACGGGCGAACGAACGGCTACCCGCGTGATCGGCCCCCGCCCGAGACGAGGCCTGCCATCCAAGCTGGGGCTGGCCGTGCTCTTCCTCATCCTCGGGTTCGTGTTCGTGGTGCCGCTCTACTGGATGGTCCTGAGCTCGCTGCGACCGCAGTCCGAGATGTTCGGGACCGGCATCACGTTGGCACCGACTGGCCTGACCCTCGACAACTACGGGCGGCTGCTGGCCGAGACGCCGTTCGCCCGATGGTTCTTCAACACCGTCACCCAGTCGCTCGGGTACGCCGCCCTGACCGTGGCGATCTGCTCGATGGGCGGGTTCGCCCTGGCCAAGTACCGGTTCCGCTTCCGGACGCTGGTGTTCGCCACGATCCTCATCACGCAGATGCTGCCGTTCCAGCTGCTCATCGTGTCGCTGTTCGTCGAGATCGTGAACCTCGGGCTGGTCGACCACTACCTCGGTGCCGTGCTACCGCTGGCGGCCCACCCGATCGGCCTGTTCTTCATGCGGCAGCACATGCTCGGGATCAGCGACGACCTGCTTGCCGCGGGTCGGGTGGACGGCGCCAGCGAGTACCGGCTCTTCTGGTCGGTCGTGCTGCCGAACGTCCGTCCGGCCCTCGCCACGCTGTTCATCCTCTTCGCGCTCGAGTACTGGAACAACCTGCTGTGGCCGCTGATCGTGTTCCGGCAGGCCGACAACATGCCGTTGGCGGTGGGCCTCGCATCGATGGTGAACCAGTACAAGGTCGCCTACGACCTGCTCCTGGCCGGCTCGGCGCTGGCGACGCTGCCGGTCATCGCGCTGTTCCTGGTCTTCCGGCGCCAGTTCATGGCCGGGACCGCCGTCACCGGGACCGGGATCCAGTAACGAGAGATCGCGAGCCACGTCCTGCCGGCGACGACCGTCGCGCGGTCACCCCTCGGACGTTCGTTGCTCCACCCTCGTGAAGGGCTCGGCGACGACCGCGGGCCGCGGCGACGTGTCGACGTGGAGGCGAAAGACATCGGGTCGGTTGTAGTGCCCGACCGGGTCGAACACGCGGCGGGCGGCGGCGACGGCGCCCATGTCGAGGTCGGCGATCAGCGTCTCCTCCTGCTGGCGGACGGGGCCTGCGATGATGTTGCCGGCTGGTCCGACGATGACCGTGTTGCCCTCTTCCAGCCACGGCCCCTTCTCCGCCAGCCAGCCCGCGGGCGCGAGGCGATCGCGATGCGGGAAGTCGGCCGGGATCCGGTCGACATGCAGGACCGGGTTGACGCCGACCACGAACATCCGGTTTTCGCGGGCGATGTGCTGCATCGTCGCGATCCATGCGTCGCCGGGGGCGAGTGTCGGCGCGAGCCACAGCTCGATGCCCTGCGAATACAGGTGGAAGCGCGCCAGGGGCATGTAGTTCTCCCAGCAGATCAGTCCGCCGACCCGCCCGAACGGCGTGTCCACCACGCGTAGGGTCGAGCCATCGCCCATCCCCCAGACCGTCCGCTCCGACCCGGTCGGCATGAGCTTGCGATGCTTCTCCACGAGTGCTCCATCGGACGACAGGTAGAGCACCGTGTTGTAGATCGTGCCGCCGTTGGGCTCCTTCTCCTGCACGCCGATGACGAGCCAGACGCCGTGTTCTCGCGCGATCGCCCCAAGACGCTCGGTCACCGGTCCTGGGACGGCGACGGCGTTCTCCGTGAGCATCCGGAACCAGTCCGCGTCGCCATCCCAGATGGGCTGGGTATCGATCCAGATCGGGGTGCCCGGGATGAAGGCCTCCGGGAAGACGACGAGCTGTGCTCCCCCCGCTGCTGCGGCGGCCGTGAGCTCAGCGACCCGGTCGACGGTCGCGTCCCGGTCCATCAGGACATAGGTGGCCTGCACGGCCGCCACTCGCAAGGTCGTCATCCGCTCTCCGATCGCACTGGGCCTATCCGGGGTTGGTGGCCTTGCCGTCCAGCCAGAGCCTGTCCGACGGGTCACGATGCGGGCCGGCCGAGCCGACGTGCTTCGCGTCGATCTGCGGACCGTTCTTGATGACGTGCACGAGCGCCATCGCGTGCCCGCGGCCGAGGTCGTAGTCCTGCTTCAGCCAGTCGACGATGGCGCCGGCCTTGACGTCCGGGCCGTCGAGGCCCTTCTCGCGGGCGAGCTCGATGAACCGGCGTGGCGTGAGGCCGGTCTTCTCCTCGATGTTGTCGAGGTACGCCTGGAAGGACATGGCCTCTCCCATCTGTTTCGCCGCCACGTCGTCGATCACTCCGGGCGTGGGACGATTATCACGCTCTGGCTGAGCACCGGAGCCGGTCTGCGGTATCTCGACGCCAGCCACAGCCATTCGTCGCGAGGAGGCAGTCATGACTCGTCGCCTTGACATCATCGGCGCGCCGAGCAGCGCCGGAGCATATGCGCCGGGCCAGGAACGAGCTCCCGAGGCGATCCGCGCCGCCGGCCTGCTGACGAGGCTAGGGGAGCATGGCCTGACCGTCCGAGACCGAGGCGATGTCCCGGGTTTTCGGTGGCGGGTCGACCGTGCACATCCGCGCGCCATGAACGTCGAGGCCGCCGTCGGCGTCGCGCGTGCGGTGGCCGACCGGGTCCGCGAAAGCCTCGAGGAGGGCGCCGCGATCCTCGTTCTGGGCGGCGATTGCACGGTGGAGCTCGGCACCGTGGCCGGCGCCTCCGCCGATCCGGATGGTGTCGGACTCGTCTACATCGATCTCGACACCGACCTGAACACCCCCGAGAGCGTCGAGGACGGCGCCCTCGACTGGATGGGCGTTGCGCATCTGTTGGGCCTGCCCGGCACTGACCCGATCCTCGCGGGTCTGGGTCCTCGGACGCCGATGTTGCGTCCGGATCAGGTCCTCCTCTTCGCCGACGACAACTCGACCGCGTTCGAGCGAGCGATCATCGACGACCGACGGATCGAGGAGGTCCGACTGGACCAGGTGATCGCCGATCCGACGGCGGCCGCTCGTGGTGTCGTGGACGGGTGGGCGGGCCGCTTCGGGCGCTTGCTCGTCCACGTCGATGTCGACGTCCTCGACTACGTGGACTTCCCGCTCGCCGAGAACACGCGTCGGAACACGGGTCTCCGATTCAGTCAGCTGGTGGCCGCGCTTCGGGAACTCGTCGCCGCCCCGAATTGGCTGGCCCTGACGATCTGCGAGGTAAACCCGGACCACGGCGATCAGGATGGGTCGACGATGCGCGAGTTCAGCGAGGACCTGGCCGATGTCCTGTCGGGGGCGAGCGGCCTTCGGAGCTGAGGTTCGGATCAGACCGCGGGGGAGGCGCGGCAGCAGCAGTCACCGATCGGCGTCGGCGGGTAGCTTGCCGTAGCTGTTCCGGTACTCCTTCCCGGGCTTGGGGTGGGTGAACTTGATGGCCGACCACGTGTCGTCGACCCGCAGGGTGGTGCTCTCGACCAGGCCGTGGTCGTACCCGATACGGATGACCTCCGGCAGCGTCAGGTCGGTTCCCATCGCCCTGCCCTTGGGCCACGAGACCCAGAGCATGCCGCCCTTCCCCAGGTGACGCTTCAAGTCAGGGAAGGTGCGCTCCATCGCTGCTTGCTTCGTCACGAACAGGTGGATGTAGCCGAATGGACCGCGCCGCGTCGTCTTCAAGTCGAGCTCGGGAAGCCGCATCGCCTCGACGGCCTCGGCCGGCGCATCGACGAGCAGGCTCCTCGTCCCGGCCCTGATGCCCATCTTGTCGGAAACGGATCGAGTCATGCCAGCTCCTGCTTCTAGCCGAAGGTGAAGCAGTAGGCCTCGGCACCCGCGTCGAGAAACTCGATCTCGAAGCGTCGCTCCGCGACGCTGCCCGGCTGGCGGATCAGCTGGTAGAGACGCTGGTCGGCGAGCGTCCCGTTGCCCCCCTCGTCGACGTCGAACCCGTGGGCGTCGCCCGGCGCCGCCCCGTCGAGAAGCACTCGGAACCGGATCGATGCCCCGCGCGCTGTTGGTCCCATCACGAGGTTGACATCGCGTGCCTGGAACTGGAATGCGATGCGCCCGCCAGCCACGCCCGTGACCGCGGCGTGCTGAGCCAGCGTCCACGTTCCTGACGGCGCCCACTGGTTGAGGCCGAGCCGCGCTGGTTCGGGATAGATGTGTGGCTCGTTGAACAGCGCGGGGTGGGGCGAGGCGAAGCCGGCACTCCGCCCGTAGGCCAGGTAGGTCTCGGGCGTTCTCAGGCTCGACCAGTCGGCGGGGACCTCGAATCCATTTGGTTCCACGGACACCAGATTCTGATCGACGCCTTCCGCGCCCGTCTCGAGCAGCAGCTGCTGCACGACCATCTCGACCATCGCGTACTCGCCCTCGCCGAAGTGGTGATACCGGATGCGGCCCTCGGCGTCCGCGACGTACAGCGCCGGCCAGAAGTGGTTCGCGAACGCCTGCCAGACCCCGTAGTCGCCGTCGAGTGCGATCGGGTACTCGACGCCGAAGGCGCGCGACCGTGCGACGACGTTCTCGACGTTCTGCTCGAACCCGAACTCCGGCGTGTGGACGCCGATGACGGTCAGACCGGCGTCAGCGTATTTCGCGGCCCAGGCACGGCGGTAGGGCAGCGTTCGCAGCCAGTTGATGCACGTGTAGGTCCAGAAGTCGACGAGGACGACACGTCCGCGGAGCGCCTCGGGTGTCAGCGGCTCCGAGTTCAGCCATCCGGTCGCACCATCGAAGGAGGGGAGGGGACCTTCGATCGGCAAGTCGTATGCGTCGCCTGCCAGGCGGTGGGCGATCGACCGCAGCAGGCCGGGCCGGTCGGGTGGTGTCGACATCGTCGTCGTTCCTCGCGCGTGGGCATCGTCGGCGTCGAACATCATTGTGCCTGCAGGCTGTCTCACGATCGAACCGATGAGTCTGGCCGGGGAGATGGGTCCTACAGGCAGCCACACAATGCAAGGAGCGACCGCCATGGATCAGACGAACCTCGACATCTACGGCGATGCGCCGATCCCCTGGTCGCGGGCGGAGAAGCAGCTCGAGGCGACGACGGGCGACGTGAGCCTCACCCATTTCCTGTCGACGGTCCGGCCCGATGGGCGGCCGCACGTCGCGGGCGTCGGCGCCCTCTGGGTCGACGGCAGGTTCTACTTCGTCAGCGGCGGCGGGACGCGCAAGAGCCGGAACCTCGCCGCAAGGGCCGACTGCGCGATCTCCGTCAAGCTGCCGGACATCGACCTGGTCGTCGAAGGCAGCGCCACGAGGGTGACCGACGAGCCGACGCTCAAGCGCCTCGCCGGCCTGTACGACGCCCAGGGTTGGCCGGCCACCGTGGAGGGCGATGCGTTCACGGCGCCATACAGCGCACCGAGCGCCGGGCCGCCGCCCTGGAACCTCTACGAATTCACGCCAACGACCGCGTTCGGCGTCGCCACCGCGAAGCCGTACGGTGCGACCCGCTGGCGCTTCGTCGTCTGACCGCACGAGGAGATCTGGACATGACCGGACAGGATCCGACCGGCGAGCTCGACCCGGACTCTGCCGAGTGAGGTTTCAGGCCGCGCGAAGTCGTGACGGACCGCGAACAGGCTGGTAGGGACAGAGCCCAATGCCTCGCTTGCCGGCGAGTGTGCGTCCTTCGGTGCCCGATTGATAGCCGCGGTTCGGATGACCAAGCCGTATCGGCGTGCCAGCCTTGCCGCTGCCGCATACGATTGCACGCTGTCGGGAGATGCTGGGAGGATCCGTCGAGGATGGCCGGTCGCAAGGTCACGATGCACGCCGTCGCGCAGGCAGCCGGCGTCACGCAGAGCACCGTGTCGAGAGTGCTCTCGCCGTCCGACAAAGGCATCCAGATCAGCCCCGAGACACGAGCCCGCGTGCTGGCGGCGGTGGCCGAGCTGGAATTCCACCCGAATCAATACGCTCGGAGTCTTCGAGGGATGCGATCGCGCATGATCGCGATCCTCATCGCCGACATCACGAACCCCTTCTATCACCCGCTTGTTCGGGCCGTGCAGGACATCGCCTTCAAGCACGGCTACGACGTCATGATCGCGAACAGCGATCACACGCTCGAGAAGGAGAAGCTGTTCGTCGAATTGCTCGTCCGCCGTCCGGTCGACGGGGCGGTGATCATCCCGTATCACCTGACCGCGGACGACCTGGACGACCTCATGGCCCGGACCGGTGTCCAGATCGCCACCCTCGGGAGTCGGATCGAGCATCCCCGCATCGACGTCAGCTTCACCGACGACGCACGGGCTTCCAATGAGCTCGTGCGCTGGCTCATCCATGAGCGTGGCCACCGGCGACTGGCGATCATCTGCGCAGATCGCGACTTCGTCGCGACGAAGCACCGCCTGGCCGGGTTCGAGAGCGCCCTTGCCGATGCGGACCTGGAGCTGCCGGACGACTACATCGTGACGGGTGACTGGACGGTCGAGACCGGGAAGCGCGGCATCGATCGCCTGCTGTCGCTCCCGGCACCGCCGACGGCCGTGTTCGGCGCGAGCGACACGATCGCCATCGGCGCCCTCGAGGCGGCTCTGGCGATGGGGCGGCGTGTCCCCGAGGACGTCGCCATCGTGGGTTTCGACGACATCCCAGAGGCCGAGTGGGTCCGGCCGCGCCTGACCACCGTGGCCCAATATCCGGCGGTGATGGGCGAGCAGCTGGCCACGGCGTTGTTCGAGCGGATCCTCGGTGAGGTCGATGCCGAGCGGCGGGTCTTCGAGGTGCCCTACCAGATCATGGTTCGCGAGTCGGCCTGACGCGAACAGGGGCGATCATCGGACAGCCTCGTAGCCCAGGTACATGACGCCGGAGGCGAACGCCCGGGTCTCGATCAAGCGGAGATCGAACCGCGACACCCCGGGCGGGAAGAACGGCGTTCCCGCGCCCAGGACGACCGGGTGCACGACCAGCCGATACTCGTCGATGAGCCCGCGTTCGATGAACTGCCCCGCGAGCGTTGGTCCGCCTACGGCGATCTCGCCGTCGAACTCGTGCTGCAGCTTCGCCAGCTCCTCGCCAACGTCGCCGCGGACGAGCCGTGCACCGTGCTCGACGGACTCGAGCTCATGCGAGAAGACCACCTTCGGCGTCGCATTCCAGGCGCGGGCGAACTCACGCATCAGCTCTGTGGAGGCCGGGTCCGCCTCGCCGGTCGGCCAGTGGGCGGCCATCACCTCCCAGAGTCGCCGGCCGTAGACGGAGACGTCCGTCTTGCGCGTTTGATCGACGAACCACGCGTAGGTCTCGTCGTCGACCGTCGACCAGTCGAGCGAGCGGTCCGGCGTCTCGACATAGCCATCGACTGAGACGTTCATCAGATACACGACCTTGCCCATGCCCACCTCCGAGTTCTGCTGTGACCGTAAGACTGCACGAGCGACGCAAAGTCATCGGGAGGGTGAAGCCGGTGCGCTACGCCGCGGAAGGCGGTCCGAACCAGGTGGTCAGCGCGTCAGCGAGCCCCAGCTGAGTCAGGTCGCCCACCCACGCCACATACCCGTCAGGCCGAACCAGCACGGCGGTGGGAGCGGCGACCGCGCCGAGTGCCGGAAGCTCCCACGCACCGTCGTATCTGGCGTCGATCAGCTGGACCCGATCCGCCCATGGCTCGATGTCCAAGCCACGGGGCTCACCGAAGTTGATCAGCACCGGCCGCGCATGGTGCATCAGGGTGAAGACCCGCAGCGGGCCGTCGGCGGTCGACCAGGTCGAGATCCGGCATGCGGCGTCCGAGCAGCGGGTGCCCCTCGCCAAGGTCGTAGTGGATGTCCAGACCCGACATCATCGCCGCGAACCGCTTCCGCGGCTCGTCCATGCCCAGGAGCTCGGACACGGTGTCGCGCAGCGCGTCGACGCGGTCGTCGACGCGCATGAGCGCGACCTGGGCCATCGTCGTGCGGAGAACGCGGGCAGCGACCGGGTGCCGCTCGGCGTGGTACGTATCCAGCAAGGTTTCCGGCGCTGTCCGGTGGACCACCTGGGCCAGCTTCCACCCCAGATTCACCGCATCCTGCACACCGGTGTTGAGGCCCTGTCCACCGACCGGGGAGTGCACGTGGGCCGCGTCACCGGCCAGCAGGACGCGTCCGTCGCGGTAGGCCGCAGCCTGCCGAGTCACATCGGTGAACCTGGTGATCCAGGTGGGACTGTGGATCCCGTAGTCGGTGCCGTAGACGGCGACGAGGCCCTCGCTGAGATCGCGCAGGGTGGGCTCGCTCGTGCCGACCTCGGACTCGGTCAGCATGACCCCGACCGTTCCCCCCTCCTTGTAGACCACCTCGCCGTCCTTGATCTCGTACTCGACCTTGCCCAGGGCATGCGTGCCGGAGGGAGTGCGGCGGATGCCCAGTTCCGGCTCCTCGGCCATCTCGACCTCGGCGAGCAGGGCGCTCGTCGTCGGATCCCAGCCGGGGAACTCGATGCCGGCTGCCTTGCGGACCAGGCTGCGTCCGCCGTCGCACCCGACGAGATAGTGCGCCCGCAGCGACTGGCCGTCGGACAGCGCGACGTCGACGCCGGTGCCGTCCTGCGCGAAACCGGTGACCTCGATGCCGTAGTGGACCGGGACCTTCAGCTCGGCGACCCAGCCGGCGAGGATGCGCTCGACGTGTCTCTGCCACAGCCCGAGCCCGTAGGGGTGGCGCGTGGGAAAGTCGCTGATGTCCAATCGCACCGACGCGAAGCCCGCGACCTGGGCCACCTGTCCCTCCGCGAGGAACCGGTCGGCGATGCCGCGCTGATCGAGGACCTCGATGGTGCGTGACTGCAGACCCCCTGCGCGCGAGCCGGGTAGGTCCTGATCGGGGCGCCGCTCGACGATGGCGACATCGACACCGGCCAACGCCAGCTCGCCCGCCAACATCAGCCCGGTCGGACCGCCTCCGGCGATCACCACCGCATGTTCGGTCATCGCCACACTCCGATCGGCACCAGCGGCATCAGGGGAACTCCGTGGTGTCTTGGGGCATGTCATCCCGTTGAGCGAACGGAACGGTCGCGCCAATCGCAGGGAAGGGAGCCGTTCCCTCTGTTCCGACCACTCCCAAGGATCCTCGCCTTAAGGTCAGCTCTCAGGGGTGGAGGCATCTCCCATGTCTGCGACGCGATGTCGATCCGGGACGATCCCGTTCGACGCGATAGTAGGAGGACGCAACGGGCGACCTCGCACGAAGGAGAACCACCATGAAGTACATGCTCATCATGCGCGACACCCAGGAGGCCGTCGAGGCCAGCCAGAAGGTCGACTTCGAAGAGATCATCAACGCCATGGGCGCCTACAACGAGTCCCTGATCAAGGCGGGCGTGCTCGCCGGCGTAGAAGGCCTCGCCCCGGCGACCGAGGGATTCGTCGTCGATTTCGCCGGCGAGAAGCCGATCGTGACCGACGGCCCCTACGGCGAGACGCACGAGCTGTTCAACGGGTTCTGGATCCTCGAGGTCTCGAGCAAGGAGGAAGCCGTCGAGTGGGCGAGCCGCGCTCCGCTCGGGCCGGGCTCCAAGCTCGAGGTGCGCCGCATCCCGGAGGCCGCGGAGGCCTTCGCCGACTTCGCCGACAACGAGTACGTCAAGAAGGCAGCGGAGCTCCGGCCCGAGGGCCGCTGAGACGGCCGTAACCCGGTGACATCGTGACCGACATCCAGCGAACGGTCGACGCCGTCTGGCGCATCGAGAGCGCGCGCATCGTCGCGACGCTCGCCAAGATGACCGGCGACGTCGGCCTCGCTGAGGACCTCGCACAGGAGGCGCTCGTCGATGCGCTGACCCAATGGCCGGAGTCAGGCGTCCCGCAGAACGCGGGCGCCTGGCTCACGGCTGTGGCGAAGCGCAAGGCGATCGACGGCTGGCGCCGGCGGGAACGTCTCGACGAGCGGTACCGCGCGATCGCCCAGGACCTGTCGGAGACCACCGAAGACGAATGGCAGCCGATCGACGACGACGTCGTACGACTCGTGTTCACCGCCTGCCATCCCGTGCTCTCGCGTGAGTCGCAGGTCGCCCTCACCCTGCGCGTCGTCGCGGGCCTGACGACCGAGGAGATCGCGCGATTGCTCCTCGTCCCGGTCGCGACCGTGCAGCAGCGCATCGTCCGCGCGAAGAAGACGCTCTCCGCGGCGCACGTGCCGTTCGAGGCGCCTGACCCGGGCGAGTGGGCCCCGCGGCTCGGTGCTGTGCTCGGCGTCGTGTACCTGGTCTTCACCGAGGGGTACTCCGCGACCAGTGGCGACCGCTGGATCCGAACCGAGATCGCAAACGAGGCGCTGCGCCTCGGCCGCGTGCTCGCCGGCCTGTTGCCGCGTGAGCCGGAGGTGCACGGGCTGCTGGCCCTCATGGAACTACAGGCGTCGCGCTTCGCCGCTCGGGTCGCCCTCGACGGCAGCCCCATCCTGCTGACCGATCAGGATCGATCGCGCTGGGACCGCACGCAGATCGCGCGGGGTCGTGCCGCCCTTCGCCGAGTCGATGAGGCGGGGCGTGGCCGTGGCAGTTACGCCCTGCAGGCGGCGATCGCCGAATGCCACGCGATCGCCCCGAGCGTCGACGAGACGGATTGGGAACGGATCGTCGTGCTCTATGAGGCGCTCGGCCGGGTCGCGCCAAGCCCGGTGATCGAGCTGAACCGAGCCGTCGCGGTTTCGATGGCCACCGGTCCCGCCGATGCGCTGCCCATCGTCGACCGGCTCGCGTCCGAGGGCGCCCTGCGGGGATCGCACCTGCTGCCGAGCGTGCGCGGCGAGCTGCTTGCCCGGCTCGGTCGCATCGAGGAGGCGCGGTCTGAGTTGATCACTGCTGCGCGGCTCGCAAGGAACGAGCGCGAAAGCGCGGTGCTGCGCGCGAAGGCGGCCGCACTCTGACGCACTAGACCACCAGATGTGGGGGAGCGGGGTCCCTCCGCCACTACCCGAAGGGAGAGCTGGCTGGCGAGGAAGGATTCGAACCTTCGATCTCCTGATCCAGAGTCTGTTGCCCGGAATCAGCCTCGCGAGCCGCCATTTGAGCGTGCGGCAGGCCGCCGTCGGCCACCGAATTGGGGTGAGTCAGATGCCCATCCCGAAATGAGTCAGATGCCCATTCCGAAAGCGGAAAGAGTCTGCTGCCCTAACTGGGCAACTGTGATCCTACCTCGCGGAGCGGCCCTGCTCAACCGCGCAAGCCGGCGGAACTTGGTGCGGCTCGATGAAGTCGACCTCTTGTTCAGGCCCTCAGCTCACCGCCTTCTTCACGAGCGCGGCGATCCGCTTCTCGTCGGCCGGCGTCAGCTCCGTCAAGAACCAGCCGGACGGCCACATGCTGCCCTCCTCGAGATTGGCCGCCATGTCGAACCCGAACGTCGCGTACCGCTCCTTGTACTTGGAGGCTGCCTTGAAGAAGCAGATGACCTTGCCCTCCTTGGCATAGGCGGGCATCCCGTACCAGGTCCTCGGGACGAGTTCCGGCGCAGTTGCTTGGACGATCGCGTGGATTTGCTCGGCCATGTCACGATCCGCCGGCGCCATCTCGGCGATCTTCTCGAGCACGTCGCGTTCGCCCTCTTCGCGCTCGGCAGCCGGGTCGCGGCGTGACGCCCGTTTTCGTTCCTGCACGGTCTCCTGCAGCGCGGCCTTCTCTGCTTCCGTCAAGACGTTCGACTTCTTGCGGCTTGCGGGGGTCGTCTTTGCAGGCATCTGGCTTCCTCCTTGTTAGGTCGCTAAGGCCTTGTGGCCGTCATCTTGACCGTGGGCTCAAGGTGCCGATGACTGGACTTGCGATCTGTTGGCGCTCGTATGCAAGATCGCAAGTCGTTTGCCCATGAGGGTCAGCCTACGTGCGGCTCGGTGATTGCGCTTCTCCGTTCCTGCTCTCTTAAGGACCCACTATCGCGGCCGGCTCGACCAAGGTGAGTGAGCGCAGCCACTCGGGATGCTTGATCGCGAACGCCGTGGCAGCGGGACGGCCTGCGGCGCCTCCTTCTCCTCGCACTGTCGTCGCCATCGTTAGCTCAGATGCCGGGCACAGCAGCGGGGCGTGCAATACACATGATGTCTGATGTATGCTGAATCTGCTGGGCATCGCTATGTGGAGGAACCCACGTATCTCGGCCGCTCCTATCGGTAAGGCATCACCGATACGAGTCACTTCGAAATGTCGCCGCGAGGGGGCTGAGTCCTCAAAGACGTCCAACGAATCTGAACAGGAGCAACGACATGTCTTTGCATCAACGAAGTGCGCCCCGCAGGTTGATGGGAGTGTCCGCAGCCGCAGCCTGCATCGCCCTTGTCGCAGCGGGCTGCGGGAGCAATCCGTCCACCAGCAGTCCGTCTGGGACCCCTGGAACGGCTGGCTCTGGAACGCCCACCAGCGGTCCGACTGAAACCGCTGGCTCTTCAACTGGCAGCCAGTACGGCTTCCCCACCGTTGCGCAGGACCCAACCGCCAAGATCACCGTCTGGGTCGACGCCGACCGCTCGGCCATCGCCGAGGCCTTCGAGGCGGACCACCCCGAGTGCCCGCTCAACATCGAGACCTACGACGCCAGCGCCGGGGGTAGCGACACGTTCCACACCAAGATCTCGCTGCTCGACCAGGCCGGCTCGGGCTGGCCCGACGTTGCGTGGTCGGGACAGGTGAACGACGCCAGCTGGGCGGCCCACGAGCAGAATGGCGTTCAGGCCTTTGCCGCGCCGCTCGACCAGGGCGTCGTTCCCCAGAGTTGGCTCGACGGCTACACGCCGGGCGCGCTCGACCCTGTCACGGTCGACGGCCATGTCTACGGCGCCCGCGACAACCTGGCGCCCGTGGTGCTCTGGTACAACAAGACCCTGTTCGACCAGTTCGGGTACACCGTCCCGACGACCTGGGAGGAATACCAGGCCCTCGGCGACAAGGTGGCGGCTGAGCACCCCGGCTACATCCTCGGCTCGATCGGCGATCCCGTTCACCGCCGTGCTGACCGACATGTGGGCCGCCCAGGCGCCGATCTACACGGTCGACGGCACCACCTTCACCAGCGACTTCTCGGACAACCACACGACCCGCATGATCGCCCTGCTGGACCACATGTTCGCGAACAGGACCCTGGCGATCGATGGACTGTTCACCCCCGACTGGGCCTCGAAGTACAAGGGCAAGGTCCTGGCGATCCCTGGCCCAACGTGGTTCACGGGAGCCCTCTTCCAGAACAAGGACAACCTCGGCGGGCAGCCAGGCGAGTGGGGTGCCGGCCACGCCCTCCACTGGGCTGGCGAGCCGATCGGCACCGGCAACGTGGGTGGCGGCTTCTGGTACGGGTCGAGCCACTCGGCGAACCTCGCATGCGTGGGTACCTACCTGCAGTACGTGACGAGCGGACCCCAGTCGGTCAAGCTCATCACGGGCCTCCCGGCCTACGCCTCGACCGCAAGTGCGTGGTTGGACGCGCAGGTCACGAGTGGCTTCTGGGCCAACTCGGACACGTTCAAGGACGTCGTCGGTGAGGCAGCCAACAACATCTGGAAGGGCTGGGGTGCCACGCTCCCCTTCAGTTCCGAGCCTCCGTGGGCGGAGATCGTGAATCCGGCTCTTGCTTCCGGAAAGACCATTGCCTCGCAGGTCAGCGCTTGGCAGCAGAGAATGGTGAACGACGCCCAGGTGAACGGCTTCACAGTCGTGACCAAGTAGGCGAAGGAACGCACCATCTCTCGTACTGACGCCATCGTGCCCACTGCCGCCCCCACAACGGGGCGGCAGTGGGCCGCGTTGCGCCCGCGAAGGCGGCCGCAAAGCGGAGCCCGCGCGCAGGCGTTCGCCGCCTACGTGTTCTCCAGCGGCTACGTGCTGCTGCTACTGGTCTTCGGCGTTCTGCCCATGATCTTTGCCCTGTATCTCTCATTCACCAAGAGTGGGCAATTCGTCGGGCTCGACAACTACGTGAAGGCCGTCGGGGACTTCCGGTTCTTGCCGGCCGTGCAGCACGTCGCGGCCTTCCTGGTGATCTGGGTCGTGACCCTGACCGTGCTCGTCACCCTGCTGGCGCTCATCGTCCACGCCGTGCGCGTCAGGTGGCTTTCCTCTACCGCGCGCTTCCTGTTCTTCATCCCCGGCGCATTCGCGGGTGCGGCCAGCGTCATGCTCTGGCTCTTCTTGCTCAATCCCTCGGTGAGCCCGGTGTCCTTCGTCCTGAAGTGGTTCGGGTACACGAACTTCGTTCAAGCCATCGACCTGAACAACCTGCCCCTGATCTTCACGGTCATTGCGTTCTGGACCGGCGCCGGTGGATGGATCATCATCATGTACGGCGCGTTGAACAACATCTCCGACGAGATCATGGAGGCTGCCCGCTGTGACGGCGCCAGCGCCATCAAGACCGCTTGGTACATCCAGCTCCCGCTGATTCGGAAGTGGATCGCGTACATGGCCGTCATCTCGGTCGCCGTCGGGACCCAGCTGTTCGCGGAACCCAAGATCCTCGCCCAGGCGAGCAGGAACCAGATCCCGAAGCACTATTCCCTCAATCAACTCGCATACGTCACCGCCTTCGGCCCGCAAGCGGACTTCAACAGCTCTGCCGCGATCTCGATGCTGTTGCTCGTCGTGGCGGCGGGGCTTGCCGCGTTCTTCGTCTTCCGAGGAGGACTCTTTGACCGCGACTAGAAGATCCGTCGTGCGGTCTGACTTCGCGCCGGGCCGCTGGCTCGGTCGCGTGACAGCGTTCCTGATCGCCGGATTCTTCGCGGTGTTCTTCGTCCTTCCCCTGGTTTGGCTCCTGCTCGCGCCGACGAAGGACACCGCCCAACTCAACGGCTTTCACGGCGAGGCTGCCCTGAGTTTCGGCTCCTTCGAACAACTCGTCGCAAACTGGAACGAGCTGGTCGGGTTCCAGGATGGCCGCATCTGGACGTGGCTCGGGAATTCGGTGTTCTACGCCGGGGTCGCGTTGGTGCTCACGCTCCTCGTGTCAATTCCGGCCGGCTACGCGCTGGCCAAGACCAACTTCAGGTTTCGCCGCGCGATCCTCATCTCGACCCTCATGGTGATGCTCATCCCGAACACGGCGCTCGTGCTGCCGATCTTCCTCGAAATCAATGCGGTGCACCTCGTGGGGTCGCCGTTGGCGGTCATCCTGCCATTCGCGTTCTTCCCGTTCGGCGTCTATCTGGCGTATATCTACTTCTCCACGAGCGTTTCGCGCGAGCTTCTCGACGCCGCCCGCATCGATGGCGCGGGCGAGTTCGCGGTCTTCCGGCGAATCGCGCTGCCGCTCGCGATCCCTGTCGTCGCGCTCGTAGGCTTCTTCAACTTCGTCACCAACTGGAACAACTATTTCCTGCCCTTCGTGATGCTTCCGGGGTCGAAGACCATGCCCATTCAAGTGGGTCTGGTGGAATTGCTCGCGAATGTCCGGGAGATCAATCCGACCACCGTCGCCTCCGACTCGATCCCATTTCCACAGCTGGCGCTCGCGACGCTGATCTCCGTCGCACCGGTGCTGATCGTGTTCATGTTCTCGCAGCGCTTCCTCGTGGCGGGCCTCACCGCTGGCGCGACCAAGGAGTAGGTCCGCCATCGTGGAGAGGACGCGAACATTCGGCATTGCGTACCGCCTGGTTCCGGACCAAGACGAATGCAAGGCAAAGGATCCGGGGCCGTGAGGGCTACCTCGACGGAAACGGTTCCGTTAGTTGACGCCCGGCGCGCGCCTTCGGGTCCACGCCTTCGCGATGTGTTCTCGCATCGCAGTCGCGGCGGTGTCGCCGTCGCCCGCCGCGATCGCCTCGCAGATGGCGCGGTGCTCCTCGAGCGACATCTGCGCCGCGTCGTCGGTGGTGATGCCCGTGAATCGACTGCTCTCGCGAGCGCGCTCGAACATGATGCGTGTGATGTTGGCGGCGAGCCGGATTCCCGATTGTTCCATGACAAGATCGTGAAACGCGGCATCCGCGTCGTTGTAGACAGAGATGTCGTCGATGTTTGCCGCGGCAAGGTCGAACGCCTCACGCAAGGCAGCGGTGCGCTCCGGGGTTTGCCGAGCTGCCGCGGCGCTCGCCATGGTCGCCTCCAGGCTCCCACGGACCACCGCCAACTCATCGAGCACCTCCAGGGTCTCGTCGTGGTCGACAAGAGCCGAAAGGACATCAGGATCGAGCACGTTCCACCGACTCGATTGGTTCACGACCGTGCCTCGGCCCTGACTGACGGTCACGAGGCCCTTTTCCTCGACTCGCTTCACGGACTCGCGAATCACCGTGCGACTCACGGCAAACTGCTTGCTCAGGGTGCCCTCTGGGGGGAGGACGTCGCCGGGAGCCACCGTGCCGGTCACGATCGCTTTCACCAAGTCCCTCACCACAGCGACGCCGAGGTTGGCTGCACGCACCCGGACGACGCTGTCGCCGAATATGGTCTGCCCCTGTGAGGTGGCGGTGCTTGTGGGGTCCGCGTCGTTCTTCGCCATGTCCTCATCCTACTGTCGGGGATCTATGTGCCGCGGCGACGCGACGGCGAACTGATCGGCAGGCAGGGCTCGGTTCGGTAACGCACCCGCAAGTCTACTTGTATGATGTCGTATCAATACTACGCCAACGAAAGATGAGCCGCACGGCGAACAGGCCAGGTTGGCCGAGGGGTTCGTCAGTGCGACACCCCGATCTCCGCATGAATGGGCAAGGGTGACGATGAAGATCACAGGCTATCGCACGCTGCAGACGATCCATGACTGGGGTCGTCCTGTGGGCGACGTCAACGGGCACATCGCATCGGGTATCACCGAGGTGCCGGTTGTCATCGTGGAGACGGATGAGGGCGTCAGCGGCGTCGGAACGGGCTCGCACCAAGACTTGGCACAGATCTTCCCGGCGATCGAGGGCGAGGATCCCCGCGCGGTATCCGCGCTCTACGACCGCATGCTCGCACGCGTGTTCAAGGCGAGCCATGCTGGTGCGACATTCGGAGGCATCGGCACTTTTGACATGGCCCTTTGGGATATCAAGGCAAAACTTGCGGGCGAGCCGCTTTGGCGCCTGCTCGGGGGGCGCGATCGGTTTGTCTCCGGGTATGCCTCCGGACTGGACATCGCGCTCGATGACGATGAACTCGCGCTCTTCTATTCCGACATGGCGGGCCGCGGATTCACGAGCGGCAAGCTCAAGGGCGGCAGAAACGTTGCCAGCGACATTCGCCGGCTAGGCATCATTGGCGATGCGCTCCGAGTCAACACCCCGGAGCCGAGCCTCATGCTCGACGCGAATGAGTCCTGGAATCTCAAGCAGGCCGTCCGCTATGTGTCCCAGATCGAAGAGGTTCACGACCTCGTCTGGATCGAGGAGCCCATCCGCCGCTGGGACGCAGAGGGTCATGCGAGGTTGAGCGCTTCAGTACGCGCAGCCGTGGCTACCGGAGAGAACCTCACTGGCCTGGAACAATATCGACCGCACTTCAACGCGGGCGGCATAGACGTGGTTCAAGCTGCCGCAACCTGGGGTGTGACGCACTTTCTGCGCGTGTCTATCGCGGCACACAGCCGAGACCTGCCAGTCAGCCCGGTGGGCCTCACGGCGAACGCCGCGGTCGCCCACGCTGCCGCGGCAGTGCCAAATCACTTGTCCGCCGAGATTCAAGACGTCGGTTCGCCGTTCGGCCTTTCGATCGACCAGGAGTATGCCGACGGTGGGATCGTGCTCGGCGACCAGCCCGGGGTTGGGGTGGGCGTCGACGAAGCTCGCATCGCCACGCTCGAGCACGCCGAACCGGGGTGGCGAGCGGAGGCCGGCCCACATGTCAGGCCCGACCGAGCGGGGCTGCAGCTCTCGGGCGAACCAGAGTCGGCCGCCCTAGCCGTAGTCCCCACACGTCGTTGACAGACGAGAGTCCCGCCGCAGGGTTTGGCGTCTTGAGCACCAAGCCAGGCAGGAGACTCTCGTGGCACATCGTCGGGCGCGTCTGATTGTCTTCGGTCGCCGACACCTCGTCGCTCGAGTGGAAGCCGGCTGGCCGGCAGCGCATCTCGCCGAGCAGCTCGGGATCAGCCGGGCGACCGCTTACAAGTGGGTCCGTCGGCATCGGACCGAAGCGCCCGGCTGGTCTCGAGGACCGCTCGTCTCGACCGAGACACTCACCAGGTCGGCTGAGCCGGGCCGTGGAGGCCGAGATCCTGGCCGCTCGGTCGAACCTGAAGGCCCCTCAGCTGAAACGGAGACAGAGATGAACACCCCATCCCCGGACATGGACGTGAACTCAGAGCTTCGCCATGGATCGAGGTCGTCGAGCCGCTGTCGCTCCGGGCTGAGCTGGCCCGGCTCGGATCCGAGCTGGTCGAGCTCCGGGCTGACCTGGCCCGGCTCGGATCCGAGCTGGTCGCGCGCTGCGGTGGGGGAGCGGCGCCACCCTACGGCGGGGGAGCGGCCCGGCTCGACGGCGCGGATCCGGCCCGCGACGAGACGGGCCGTCGTAGCGTGACCGCCGAGCCCGGCTAGTGGTAGGTCGGGATCTCCGCGTCCGAGCTCGGCAGCGACTGGAGCGGCACCGGCGCCGGCCGCGGGCACCGGCTCGCGACGTCGACCCGGCGACCGGTCCGGGCCGACTCCAGGAGCGATTCCATGACGTCCAGCACGTGGAACGCGAGGGCGCCACTGGCGCGCGGCTCCTCTCCAGCGGGGGTCGCCGCCAGGTCCGCGATCCCGTAGCCGCGCGAGCTGCGCTCGTACCCGGCGCTGATCGGGAGCGTGACCCAGCCGGCTCCGTCGAGCTCGCGCAGCTCGACGTCGCCGCGGAACAGGTTCGGGTCCGGCGCGATGAGCGACCCCAGCTCCCCGTGGATCTCGATCCGCGACGCCCTGGAGGCGACCGCGTCGAAGCTCATGACGAGCGTCGAGATCGCGCCCGACTCGTGGGTCAGGGCGCCCGTCACGTGGCTGTCGACGGCGACCGGGACCGTCTCGCCGGCGCGCGCGCCCGAGCGGATCGTCCGCGTCCCGCGCGTGCGGCTCGCGGCGCCGATGGCGGCGACGACCGGGCCGAGGATCGTGACGAGGGCGGTCACGTAGTACGGCCCCATGTCCAGAAGCGGCCCGCCGCCGGGCTGGTAGTACAAGTCGGGATCGGGGTGCCAGCGCTCATGGCCGGGCGTGACCATGGTCGCGGTCGCCGCGATCGGGGTCCCGATCCGTCCGTCGTCGACGGCCTTCCGCGCCGTCTGGATCCCCGTTCCCAGGACCGTGTCGGGCGCGCAGCCGACCTGCACGCCGGCTGCCCCGGCAGCCTCGAGGATCAAGCGCGCCTCCGCTGTCGTCGCTGCCAGCGGCTTCTCGCCGTAGACCGCCTTGCCCGCGGCAATCGCCTGGAGGGCGATGGCGGCGTGGGTGGCCGGGATCGTGAGGTTCAGGACGACATCCACTTCGGCATTTGCGAGGAGGTCGGCGACCGGCATCGCGGGGATGCCCTCGGCCGCCTCGACCGCGGTGGCGCGGGCCGGGACGCGATCCGCCGCCGCCACGATCTCGATCGCGTCGAGCCGGCGGGCGGTGTCGAGGTACTGACGGGCGATCGCGCCGCAACCGATCATCCCGATCCTCACCGGCCGGCCCACAGCAGCCCCCGCTCAATGACGGTGTGGACGGTCGGATGGGCGAGGACGTCGAGGCTGTGGCCGGGGGTGCAGACGAAGATCCGGCCCTTGCCCCAGCGCCGCGTCCAGATGGCGGGCGAGGTGATCTCCCGGTGCCACTCATCCCACGGCCGGACCTTCTGGGTCGTCGTCGCGAGGACGTCGAGATAGCGGTCCCAGAGCACCCAGTACTGCTCGGTGACCAGGTCGAAGTCCGCGAGGCCCCGGGTGATGGGGTGGTCGGCCGCGGCCGGCAGCAGGTTGACCGTGTACGGCACGTAGTTGTTCTCGGGTCCGTCGCCGGTGATCGTCGCTGGGTCCTTGCCCGGATGGCACGCGAACTGGGCGCCGATGAGCTGGAAGTAGTCGGACGAGTTGCGATACGAATTGGCGATCCCGCCATGCCAGCCCGCCATGCCGGTCCCGTTGGCGATCGCCGCTCGCAGGCCCGAAAGTTCGTCGCGGGCGATCGTCGCCATGGTGTTGCACTGCATGATCAGGTCGGTCCGCGCCATCAGGTCCGGATCGGCGTACGGCGCCGGCGAGTCGAAGATCCGGACCTCGTAGCCGTTCGCCTCGAGATGCGGGATGAACAGGTCCGTCGCCTCGATGGGCGCGTGGCCGTCCCAGCCCCCGCGGACGACGATGGCGAGCTTCGATGGGGCAGTCGGCATGCGGGACGCGGTCTCCGTTCTAATGGTGGGATGGGCTGGCGACGCGATCCGCGGGTCCGAGCCGGGCGGCGCGGGCGCCGCGTGATCCCGGGCGACAGCCCTGGCGGACATCGTCTGAGTTCTATCACGGCTCCGGCTTCCGCGGCGGCGCTCGCCGCCGCGTCGATCAGGCGGACGGCTGGGCTGGCGGCCAGGCCGGGGTGCCTTGCTCGGCTTGATCACGACCGTGCCGGTCAGGGCTTCCGACGGGGTCCGTTTCTGGCGACCGATGACGACCGCGAGCAGGCTGATGAAGGGAACTGGCTTAGCCCTTCGCTTGGAAGTCGAGCCAGCATGACTTGGGTGGTACCAAGGTCTCAAGTTCGATCCACAGGTCAGGCGGCGGCTCGACGGCGGCTGATGCCATGAGCGTCGAGATCCGGCTAGGTTTCGTGAAACCGACAACGGTTGAGTGCACGCGGGGATCACGCATCGAGAATTGCAGGGCTGCCGTGGCTAGATCAGTGCCGTGTCTCAAGCAGGCGTCGTTCATGGCAGCGACGGCATCGAGGACGAGCTTGGGTGCCTCGGTATAGCCGTACCTAGACGACCCAGTCGGGTTGGCGAGGACACCTCCGCCGTAGATCGCGGCGTTCAGCACCCCCATGCCGGCCGCGGTTGCCTGGTCGATAGCTCGTCCGCGCTTCGATCGACAAGGGTCCAACGATTGTGTGTGAGTAGAACCTCGAAGACGCCCAGGTCGAGGTAGCGTGAAACAACGTGAACATCGCCTGCGGCGATGCCGATGTGTTGCACCCGGCCTTCGTCCTTTAGAGCAACCAGCGTGTCAACTGCTCCTCCTGCCTGCGTGATCGTGGCGAAGTCGTGGTATTCCGGATCGTGCAAGAAGAGCAACGGAAGTACACCAAGCCCGAGCCGCTCCTGACTCTCATCAAGCGAGCGTCGCACCCGATCACCGGAGTAGTCACCGTGCCGTGCGTCCACTTTGGTGATCACCGTAAAGTCCTCTGGCAGTCCCCCCGCGGCAGCAATGCCGACGCCGATCCGGCGCTCGCTCTCGCCTTCGCTGTAAGCGTTGGAGGTATCGAAGGCCCGAATCGGACTCTTCAGTACCTGTTGGACGAGATCGATGGCATCGGCCTCCGCGACCGCGTAGCCGTAAAGCGACAGCATGGTCCCAAGGGGGGAAGCACCCGCGATGATTGCCGAGGTCGAAACTGAAGTATTGCCCAGTCTGCGGATCCAATTCGTGGGCAACGGGTCAGTCATCGAGAGCCTCCCCAATCCGCGCATGGCCGTCAAACAGCCAGTCCCGTTCGCGCACGGTGCCGACGCCGACCGCGGCGGCCCGACCGTCGGCGGTCACGGTTGTCTCACTGCAAGCACCCGAACATCCCAGGGCCCGAGTTGGACGTGATCTTGGGCGTGGAACGTTTCCCCAGTCAGAATGTCGTGCACCTCGGTGGGCACGGATACTGAGGCGGGATCCCAGGACCAGTTGTGCAGGAATCGGAGCCTGGTTCCGTCGACGGCCGCTGCGCCGGTCGAGGTCATCGTGGCCGGCAGCTCGCACCAGGGTTGAACGACGTCGGTGGCTAGCCACTGGAAGAGCGACTTGGCAAAGCTCGAGTCGGGGATGGTGCCGACGCATGTGATGCGACCCCTCTCGTGGTCACGCGTGGTTATCGCCGGCCATTGACTGAAGTGCGGGTGTTCGTATGTCGCGACGACCTGCGCGTCGTCTACGAGCAGTCCGTCACACCATCGCGTGGCCGTAGCCGCGTCGAGCTTGATCGTGGCCCCGTCGGCAGGAAGAACAGGAATCATGCTCTTCAGGTTGCTGAACTCGTCATAGTGGACGCCTGAAGCCTGTGCCAGGCGGCCGGGAACCGTCTCGGTCCGAGCGCGCGCCTCGTGATCCGCGTATCCGGTCCGTGGGCCGATGACGAGATGCCCTCCCGCGGCCGCGTAGTCCGCCAGCCAGTCGAGTAGGTGGTCCGGGCTCATGTAGTGGCCGGGCACGACGAGGAGCGGATGACTGGCGGCGAACTCGGCCGGATGGGTGGTGGTCGCCTTCCGGGAATGCAGGATCCGGGCCGAGAGTCCGGCGTCGAAAGCGCCGCGGTAGAAGGGGGCGAAGATCCCGTCGTACGCCCGGGCATCGGGTCCGCCTCCCGCTGCCGCCAACGGCGGGTATTTCTGCATGAGCCAGCGGTTCGGGAGCGAATACAGGAAGGCGACTTCTGCGTCGGGTCGACATCCCGCCACCAGCCGTCCTGCGCGCCGGAACTCGTCACCGACCTGGCGGAGCTCGTAGAAGGTTCGGCCCGGCTGACCCGCGTGGGGAAGGACCCCACCCCAGGAGGTTTCGGTACCGAAGTGCAGCGTGTGCCAGTGCCAGTACTCGACCATCCGCGCTCCACGGGCGACCAGCGCCCACGCGACCTGACGCCACTGGCCGTCAAAGGCAGGGCGGTTGTCCCAGGGAGGACCGATGTGCATGGCATTGGTTTCGGTGACGAGGAAGCCCTCTTGGCGTGAGGAGTACATCCGGTCCGCGGAGAAGTACAGCGCCCAAGTTCCGGTGGTGGCCCAGCTCTGATCGTGCGGTCCGGAGCCGTCGTCCGGGAGCTGTAGCCCGTCCTGCATGGCGTAGTAGAGGTTCCCCCCAGTGGTGTCGAGGGCATCAGTGACCAGATCGTCGTCGACGGCGGGCCGGTCGTAGGCGATGCAGGTCGTGACGAACTGTCCGGGGGAGGAGTACTCCCGGACGATGTCGGCCTGCCAGCTGATGAACTGGGTGGTCTGCGCGGCCTGGAAGCGACGCCATGCGACGTCGTACTGGGGCTGCGTGTTGCCATCGGGTGCCCAAAGATCGTCCCAGGTCGAGAGTCGGTGCGACCAGTAGACGAGGCCCCACTCACGGTTGAGGCTGTCTACGTCGCCGTAACGATGACGCAGGTCGTCCACGAAGCGTTGGAAGACGCCGCGGTTGTGAAGGAGATGAAAGCCGGGTTCGTTGTCGACTTGGAAGCCGACGACGGCGGGATGCCCCGCATAGCGACGAAGGATCTTGCGGATCACCCGGTCGGCATGGAAGAGGAAGGCTGGGTGCGTGAAATCGACTTCCTGCCGAGCCCCCCAAGGGATCCGTTCGCCCGTGGATCGTTCGCCGGCGATTTCCGGATACAGCCGGGCCAACCACGGCGGCACGGCATACGTGGGCGTGCCAAGGATGACGGAGATGCCCCGCCGCGCGGCACCGTTGAGAACCGGCTCGAGCCAGTCCAAATTGAACTGGCCGTTCTCCGGTTCCCAGGTCGACCAGACCGACTCACCGACTCGGATGACCGAGAAGTGCGCCTCCTGCATGAGATCGAGATCGACATCCAGCCGGTCATACGGTTGGTACTCGTGGTAGTAAGCCGCACCGAACAACACGCGGTCGGAACCGGCCAACATCGCCCCACTCCTGTCGTCGTTCACTGCCCGGGTCACTCCTTGACGCTCCCAGCGGTGAACTTCGGGATCTGCCTGGCTTCTGCGTTCGCGCTCCCACCGTCGACAAAGGTCTCGAGCCGCTCCAGCGCTGACACCAGGTGGGCGCGCATCGCTTCCTCGGCGCCATCCGGGTCGTGCTTGGCGATCGCATCGACCACCGCGAGGTGCTCGTTCTTCGTCACCGAATGAAGGCGCGCGTGGTAGTAGAGCCGGAAGGTGTGCAGGTGGCTGCGCAGTCGGGTCAGCATGTCGCTGATCATCTGGTTGCCCGCGAGGTCGGCGACCATCGCGTGGAAGGTCGCGTCATAGACCATGTCCAACCGGTTCGCCGCAGCCGTGATCTCGGCGCCGGCTCCACCGGCCCGGGCAGCGCGGCGCAGCTCCTTGATCTCGTTCGGCTCCGCCTGGGCAGCGACCTTGGCGGCCAATGCGGGTTCCACGAGCAGCCGCAGCTCGATGAGCTCGCGCACCTGCTCGATCCCCATGAGGGGCGCCACCGTGTAGCTGCGCCCTGGCTGCTTCACGATCAAACCGTCGGCCTCGACGCGTGCCAAGGCCTCGCGCACCGGTGTCGGCGACACGCCGAGGGTGCGGGCGAGCTCTTCGATGTTGAGCCTGGCGCCGGGTTCGAACGCGTGGGTCATGAGCATGTCGGTGACGATCTCGTAGACCGAGCCGGGCAGCGGTTGCCGTTGGGCCAGGCGCTGTCCTGCGGCGGACTCATGGATTGCTTCGATTTGATGACGGTCCATCTCGGCCTTCGCGTGTCGAGTACTCGGACGGCTACGTTACAGCATCCCAATCGTCTCTATCCTATAGACTTTAGGATAGCGTGCTGGCATAGTCCCCGACGATGGAGGACAAGGGAGGGCGCGACGTGCTCGACGACGAGTCGGTGACTCGCACTGCTGCCGACGTCGCCGACGTCGCACCAGAGCCTGAGGTCGGGAGGGGTCCGGATACGGCCAACGACCGATCGTCGCGCGCGATCAAGGGTGTCCTGCTGGCGCTGAAGGCGGGGCCGCTCTTCATCCTGGCGCTGATGATGCTGTTCCTCTGGGCGGCCACCGAGCGCCACGTCTTCATGACGTTCGGGAACATCGGCAACGTCCTCGAGCAGTCCGCCGGTGTCTGCATCATCGCCTTGGGCCAGCTCCTCGTGATCCTGACCCGGGGCATCGACCTGTCGATCGGCTCGAACGTCTCGTTGTGCTGCGTCATGGTGACTGTCGTCTACCGCGACACCAACTCGGCGTGGCTGGCCATCGGGGTCACCTTGCTGACGGGGTTGTCCGTCGGTCTGGTCAACGGGCTGCTGCTGGTGTGGGGGCGTCTGCCGCATCCCTTCATCGCCACCCTCGCCACCTTGAGCGTCTGCGCCGGCCTCGCCCTCTACATCGCCGGTGGCTCCACCGTCCTGGGCTCCCCGGAGATCGTGCACCTGCTCGGCGGCGGACGTATCCCTGGGATCCCGGGCGCGGGCAACATCGGATGGTTCCCCTACGCCACGCTCGTGGTGATCGTCTTCGCGGTCGTCTGTGCCGTCATCTTGCACAAGCTGGTCTGGGGACGATGGATCTACGCCGTCGGTGGCAGCCCCGAAGCCGCGGTCCGCACGGGCGTGCCGATGAACGGGACGTTGATCTCGGTCTACGTCATGAGCGGGCTGTCGGGGGCCATCGGCGGCATGCTCTTCGTCGGAGCCGCTAACGCCGGCTCGCCGTTCACCGGGCAGGGCATGGAGCTCAGCCGCCATCGCCGCGGTGATCATCGGCGGCGGCAGCTTCCTGGGCGGCCGTGGCGGTGTCCTGAACGCCCTGACAGGTGCGTTGATCCTCGGGGTCATGCACAACGGCCTCAACCTGCTCGGTCTCGACCCGAACTTCCAGTACATCGCGGTGGGAGTGGTCGTCCTCGTCGCGGTCGAGCTCGACGTCTTGCGGGCCCTCGTCGAGAACCGGTTCCGAAGCATGCAGGCGAGGCTCGCATGACTGACGCCGTTCACGTCGTGGTGCCCTCCGACGTGGAACCCGTCCTGCGCGTTCGTGGTGCCACCAAGACCTTCGGGGCCGTGGTTGCACTCGAGGGCGTCGACCTCGAGGTCCGCGCCGGTGAGGTTCTCGCCCTGCTCGGCGACAACGGCGCCGGCAAGTCGACCCTCATCAAGTGCATCAGCGGCGTCCACAAACTCGACCGAGGCGAGATCCAGATCGACGGGGCCCCCGTGCAGATCACCTCGGCGGCCGATGCCCGATCAAATGGGATCGAGACCGTCTACCAAGACCTGGCCCTGTTCGACAACCTCAACCCGACGGCGAACTTCTTCGCCGGCCGCGAAGTGGCGGGGCCGTCCTGGTTGCCACGCGGTCTCCAGTGGATGAAGCAGAAGGAGATGTCCACCCGCACCAAGGACCTTCTCGACCGTTTGCAGATCCGGCTCCCTGACTTCGATGCTGACGTGGCACTGATGTCGGGGGGCCAACGCCAGGCCGTGGCGGTCGCGCGAGCCGTGGCGTTCTCCTCGAAGCTCGTCATCCTCGACGAGCCGACTGCCGCCCTCGGGCTTCGAGAGTCGGCGCGGGTCCTGGAGCTGGTCGATCGGCTCCGAACCTCCGGCGTCGCGGTCATCTTGATCTCTCACAGCATGGATCACGTGATGGCGGTCGCGGACCGGGCGATGGTCATGCGCCGCGGCCGCAAGATCGGCGAGGCGCCGGCGACCGCGGACAACCAAGAGCAACTCGTGTCCTGGATCGTCGGGGCCCGAGGGAGCACCACCGTTTGAAGCTTCACCACCTGGACGCACGGCACGTGCGGCAGATCCAACAAGAAGGAGCAACACACATGTCGACTCGACTGAAGGCATTGGTCATGCTCGGAGCGGCGGCGATGCTCATCACCGCGTGCAGCAGCGGCGGCGGGGGGACCGCGGCGCCGTCCGGGGAGACCGCGGCGCCGTCCGTGAGTACCTCGACGGCGCCGTCCGTGAGTGCGAGCGCAGCCGCGGACGAGAAGATCAAGGTCACTCTTCTCACCAAGGCCACGGGCGGTTTCTGGGATGCCATGATCGCGGGCGCCAAGCAGTATGAGACCGATCACCCGAACGACATCGAGCTCACGACCAACGCGTGCAAGACCAACGACGACACGCCCTGCCAGATCGCGCAGATTCAGGACGCTGTCACCAAGGGCGCCCAGGCGATCGTGATCTCCCCGATGGGCGTTGGCGTCACCGATGCCCTCAATGAGGCTCAGCAGGCAGGCGTCCGGATCGTCTTCGTCGACAACACGATCCCCGGTGTCGTGCCGGATGCGGTTGCGGCTACGAACAACGTCAAGGGCGGCGAGGCTGCCGGCGCGTACATCAAGAGCCAGCTGAAGTCGGGCGACACCATCGGTCTGCTCGAAGCCGTGCGTGGCGTGCCGAACCTCGACCAGCGCATCGACGGTGTCAAGGCAGCGCTCGAAGGTACTGGCGTCGAGGTCGTGATCGGGGGCTCAGCAGACCCTGTGTGACACCAAGACCGGCGCCTCGGTGACGCAGGACCTGCTCACCAAGTACCCGAACCTCACAGCGATCTACTCGGCGTGCGACTCCCCGGCGATGGGTGCCGTGGCGGTCGCGGAGTCCAAGCAGCACCCGCTGCTGATCTTCGGCTACGACGGTGACCCGGAAATGGCCAAGCTCATCGAGGCAGGCAAGACCACGGCCACGATGGCGCAGTCGCCGTTCAAGATGACGTACCTCGGCGTCGAGGCGGCAGTCAAGTCGCTCAAGGGCGAGAACTACGTGAAGGCCATCGACACAGGCACCACGCTCGTGACGAAGGACAACGCGGCGGAGTTCACGTCAGCCTGGCAGTAACCCCTTCCGCATGGGAGCACGCTTCGGACGCCGGCTCAAAGGGCATCCGAAGGGCCCGGCACTACCGGTGAGTGCCGGGCCACGTGCTCCCGTGAAAACCCTAGTCCACCAACGCCGGTCCGCCTCGGCTGGCCTCCTCCGGGCCGAGGCGGACAGGCCCCCTCATCCATCCCACGGAGAAGCACGTGCCGGTCACCATCACGGCGGTCATCGCATCGGACATCCGGTTTCCTACCTCACTGGCGCTTGACGGGTCCGACGCGATGAACCTCGAGCCCGATTATTCGGCGGCCTATGTCGTCCTCGAGACCGATCACCCGGACGGCCTCGAGGGTCACGGGCTGACATTCACGAGCGGCCGGGGCAACGAGCTGTGTGTCGAGGCGATCGAGGCCCTCGCCCCGCTCGTCGTCGGTCGGACCCTCGAGTCGTTCACGGCGGATCTCGGTGCCTTCTGGTCGCACATCGTGGGCGACAGCCAGCTCCGCTGGGTCGGGCCCGAAAAGGGTGTCATCCACCTCGCCACCGCCGCCATCGTCAACGCCGTGTGGGACCTATTTGCCAAGACCGAGGGCAAGCCGCTCTGGAAGGTCATCGTCGACATGACCCCGGAGGAGCTCGTCCGGTGCATCCCGTTCCGCTACATCACCGATGCCCTGACACCCGCCGAGGCCCTCGACATCCTGCGCCGCAACGAACCGACCAAGGCGGCCCGCGAGGCCGAGATGCTGGCAACGGGCTACCCGGCCTACACCACCTCGACCGGCTGGCTCGGCTACCCCGACGACAAGGTCCGTCGGCTGGCCCGGGAGGGAGTCGCGGCGGGCTGGACGCATTTCAAGATCAAGGTCGGGCGTGATCTCGAAGAGGACATCCGGCGGGCGCGGATCCTGCGCGACGAGATCGGACCGGACCGGATCCTCATGGTAGACGCCAACCAGGTCTGGGACGTCGACCAGGCGATCGCCTGGATGGAGCGCCTCGCACCATTCCAACCATGGTGGATCGAGGAGCCGACCAGCCCGGACGACATCCTCGGCCATGCCCGGATCGCCCGCGCGCTCGCCCCGTATGGCATCGGCGTCGCGACCGGCGAGCACTGCCACAATCGGGTGATGTTCAAGCAACTCCTGCAGGCCGAGGCGATCGCGTTCTGCCAGGTCGACGCCTGTCGCCTGGGCGGCGTGAACGAGGTGCTGGCGGTGCTCTTGCTGGCGGCCAAGTTCGGCGTACCGGTATGTCCCCACGCCGGTGGCGTGGGCCTGTGTGAGTACGTCCAGCACCTTGCGATCATCGACTACATCGCGATCAGCGCATCGCTCGCGGATCGCGTCGTCGAGTACGTCGATCATCTCCACGAGCACTTCGTCGACTCGGTCGTCGTCGTCTCGGGGCGCTACCAGGCGCCGGCCGCGCCCGGCTACTCGATCGAGATGAGATCCGCCTCGCGGGCCGCCTACGCATACCCGGACGGCAGTGCCTGGCTTGCGCTGCGCGAAGCCGGGGCTGTCCGGGCTTGAAAGTCCTCGACCGGATCGCCGCCAGCGGTGTCGTCCCGGTCGTCCGGATCGAGCGGGCGGAGGATGCGCCGGCGCTCGCCCGCGCGCTACGGGACGCAGGCCTGGCGTGTATCGAGATCACCTTCCGTTCCGCCGCCGCCGCGGAATCGATCCGCGCGATCCGGACCGAGGTTCCCGACGTGCTGGTTGGGGCGGGAACCGTCATCTCGCGGGCCCAGCTCGACGAGGCCCTCGCGGCAGGCGCGGAGTTCATCGTGAGCCCCGGTCTGCAGGTAGACGTGGTCCGGGCGTGTCAGGGTGGAGGTACACCGGTCCTGCCCGGAGTCTTCACGCCCACGGAGGTGATCCAGGCGATGGACCTCGGTCTGTCTGTCGTGAAGCTCTTCCCGGCCTCATCGGCAGGCGGGCCGGCATATCTGCGCACGTTGGGCGGCCCGTTCCCCGCGCTGCGTTTCGTGCCGACCGGCGGGATCGAGGCAGCGGACCTGGCAGCGTATCTCGGGGTGCCATCGGTCCTGGCGGTGGGTGGCAGCTGGATGGTCCGTCCGGGGCTGCTTCTCGAACGAGACTGGGCTGCGGTCGGTCGGCTGGCCCACGAGGCGAGTGAGGTCGTCCGGACCGCGCGCCCTCCGGCGCCCTGATGGCATTGACAGTGCGTCCGCCGTCGGACTCGCGTTGGGACCTGGTGGCATTGGGCGAAGTGATGCTGCGCCTGGATCCGGGTGACGAGCGGATCCAGAGCGCCCGTCAGTTCAGAGCGTGGGAAGGCGGTGGCGAATACAACGTCGCCCGTGGCCTGAGTCGCTGCTTCGGCGCGTCGACCACCATCGTGACGGCCTTCGCAGACAACCCGGTCGGCCGGTTGATCGAAGACCTCATCCGACAGGGCGGCGTGGATCGCTCGCACATCCGCTGGGTCCCGTACGACGGGATCGGCCGCACGGTCCGCAACGGCCTGAACTTCACGGAGCGCGGCTTTGGCGTGCGCGCGGCGGTCGGAAGCTCGGACCGGGCCAACACGGCGGCGTCCCAGCTGACCGCCGAGGACGTGGATTGGGACGCGATCTTCGGCGCTGAAGGCGCGCGCTGGTTCCATACGGGCGGGATCTTCGCGGCACTTTCGGACACCACCCCGGGCGTGATCGCGGCGGCGATCGAGGCGGCGCACCGGCACGGCACGGTCGTCTCATTCGACCTCAACTACCGCGACTCGTTGTGGCGCGGCCGAGGCGGTGGTCCCGCCGCCCAGCGGGTCCTTGCCGCGATCGTCGCATCGGTCGATGTGCTCATCGGCAACGAGGAGGACTTCGTCGCCGCGCTCGGCCTCGACGTCGCCGGCACGGACGGTTCGTTCGACCAGCTCGAGTCGGAGGCCTACGCGGCGATGCTCGCGGTCGCCGCGACGCGTTTCCCGAACCTGAAGGCGATCGCGGCCACCCTTCGGGTCGCCCGGACGGCCAATCGCAACGACTGGGGTGCCCTGCTCTGGTCGGATGGGGTCGTCTACCCAGCGACCACGCGGCGCGACCTCGATATCCTCGATCGCATCGGCGGCGGCGACTCATTCGCATCGGGCCTCATCCACGGCTGGCTCGCCGGCCATCCGCCGCAGGTCGCCGTCGAATACGGAGCCGCGCACGGCGCCCTGGCGATGACGACCCCGGGCGATACGTCGATGGCGACGCAAGCCGAGGTAGAGGCGCTCATGGCAGGTGCCGGCGCCCGGGTCCGCCGATGAACCGGCCGGCTCTCGTCCTCACCGGCGTCGACAGCTTCGTCGTGGAACAGCGACCGCCGGCGGAGTCTACCGGCGACGCAGTCGCCATCGACGTCGATCTCGTGGGCCTGTGTGGGACGGACCTGCACATCGTCGAAGGCTCCCATCCCCGGGCTCGTTTCCCGCTCGTCCTCGGACATGAATTGGTCGGGCGAGCGACGGCGGGGCAACTGGCAGGGCGGGCGGTCGTGGTCGATCCGCTCATCGCCTGCGGCGACTGCTCGGCCTGCCGCCTTGGCGAGCGACACGTATGCGCCAACCTGCGCCTGATCGGCATCGATCGGGATGGCGGGCTGAGTGGGAGGGTCGTCGTGGACTCGGAGCGGGTGCACGTGGTGCCGGCCGGACTCGATCCTGTGGTGGCCGCCCTGGCAGAGCCGCTGGGGGTCGCCGTCCACGCAACCCGTCGCGCTCACGTCGGCGTTGGCGACACGATCGTGATCATGGGCGCAGGACCGATCGGGCTCCTGCTGGCGTTCGCAGCGCGACACGTCGGGGCGGCCACGATCCTCATCGGCGAGACTGCCCCGGCCCGGCGGACGTTCGCCGAGTCGCTCGGTTTCGACACGCTTGACACGGTGGATCCGTTCGGCGACCTCGAGTGGCACACGTCGGGCCGCCTGGCTGACGTCGCGTTCGACGCTGCCGCGGTGCCAGCTGTTGCCGCACTCTTGCCTCGGCTCGTCCGGCCGGCCGGGCGCATCGGCCTCGTCGGCACCTACGCGCGGCCCGTCGAGCTCGACCTCCAGGCCATCCTCTTCAAGGAACTGACAGTGCTCGGCAATCGGGTCTACCAGCCGGCCGACATCGACGCGGCACTCCGGATGCTGGCGGACGGCCCGGCGGCGTTCAGACCGCTGATCAGCGAAGTCGTTGGGCTCGATGAGGCGCCGGCGGCGTTTGCGCGGTTGCGCGCGGGTGAGGGAGTCAAGTACCTCGTCGCGACGGGTGGGCGTTGATGCGCGCCCTGGTCAAGACGACCCGCGGTGTCGGCCACCTCGCGTTACAGGAACGGCCGGAACCCGAGGCAGTGGCCGGCTGGGTGAAGATCGCCGTCCGGTACGCTGGGATCTGCGGGACCGATCTGCACATCGTCCAGGACGAGTTCCCGTACTGGCCGCCGGTCACCCTCGGCCACGAGTTCGCGGGGACCGTTGTCGAGCTCGGTGGCGGCGTCGATCCGGCCTGGCTTGGAGCACGAGTGGTCAGCGAACCGCACTCCCTGGCCTGCGGCACCTGCTACCTGTGCCGCCGTGGCTTCGCGGAGCTGTGTGCCAGCAAGCGTTCGCCCGGCTGGGGGATCGACGGCGCGTTCGCCGACCGGCTGACGATGCCTGTGCATCTCCTCCACCGTGTCCCGGCCGGGTTGCCCGACCGAGTCGCGGCCCTGGCCGAGCCGATGGCCGTGTCGGTCACCGCCCTCGCGCGGGCCCGCGTCCAGGCCGGCGACGTCGTCCTTATCGTGGGCCCCGGGCCGATCGGCATCCTGCTCGCGGCCGGTGCGCTCGCGATGGGTGCCGCGACCGTCGTGGTGGCAGGCCGGCGAGATTCGGACCGCCTCCGGTTCGCAGGGACCGTGGGAGCGCTGACGGTCCTGGACGACTCAGCGGTCGAGCTCATCCAGGACCAGACCGCCGGCCGCGGGGCAGACCTGGTCATCGACGCGACCGGAACGGCCGAGGCGATCGACCTCGCGCTCAGAGCGGTCCGGCGCCGAGGGAGGTTCGCGGCTGTGGGGATGAGCGGCCAGCCGGTCGTGCGGGTCCCATGGGATCTGGCCGTCTCGCGGGCCGTCGATGCGACCTTCTCGATGAGTTCGAACGGCACGGCGTGGGCGCCGGCGATCACGATCCTCGAGCGAACCCCGCAGCTCGAAGGCATGAGCACCGTCTTCCCGCTCGGCGACTGGGAGGCCGCGTTCGAGGCTGTCCGCGAGCGGACGGTCATCAAGGCGCTCCTCGACCCGACGACCGGCGCCGGGCGATGACAGTGGCGGGCACGATCCTCATCACCGATTGCGATCATCCATCGACCGAGATCGAACGGGCCATGGTCGAGGCAGCCGGGTTCCGGCTCGAGGTCGCCGACTGCCGCACGGCGGCCGACGTCATCGCAGCGGGCACGACCAGCGCGGCGGCCGGACTGATCGTCCAGTACGCACCCATCACCGGGGAGGTGTTGCGCGCCCTGCCGGCCTGTCGGGTCGTGGGCCGGTACGGTGTCGGACTCGATACGATCGACCGCGAGACCGCCGCGTCGCTGGACATCCGGGTCGTCAACGTGCCGGACTACTGCACGGACGAAGTCGCCGACCATGCCCTGGGACTGACCCTGGCCCTGACCCGTGGGATCGTCCCGCTCGACCGAGGAGTCCAGGCCGGCATCTGGGACTTCCGCCTGGCGGGACGCGTTCGCCGCCCATCGAGCCAGCAGGTGGGCGTGGTCGGGCTCGGTCGGATCGGTTCGGCGTTCGCACGGCGTGCGCGGGCGCTCGGCTACACGGTGGTCGGCTCGGATCCGCTGGGACCACGCGCCTCGGATGTGCAGGTCGTCGAACTCGACGACCTGCTTGCGACGAGCGACATCGTCAGCATCCATGCTCCGCTCGTCGCCTCGACCCGCCATCTCATCGACGCGCGAACGCTGGCGCTGATGCGGCCCACGGCCATCCTGGTCAACACCAGCCGAGGCGGCCTGGTCGACCACGATGCCCTCGTCGACGCCCTGCGGTCAAGTCGTCTGGCGGGGGCGGCTCTCGATGTGCTCGAGCACGAGCCGATCCCGGCAGACGACCCATTGATCGGGCTCCCGAACGTGGTCCTGACGCCACACGCCGCGTTCTACAGCGAGGAATCGCTGGTCGAGATGAAACAGAAGGTCACCCAGCGGGTATTGGCAGTCCTCGCCGACGGGGCCGGGTGAAACGTCCGGTCAGAGATCGCACGCTATCGAAGGATGGCGATCCGGCGAATCAGGTGAACGTCCAGAAGTCGAATCAGGTGAACTTCGCGGCATCGCGTGGCTCCTTCTTGGAGTCCACGCCCTTGCTCTGGCCGCACGAAACCACCAGATGTGGTCTTAGGTGTTCCATGGATCGCTAGCCGTGGGGCAGCTGGCTGGCGAGGAAGGATTCGAACCTTCGATCTCCTGATGCAGAGTCAGGTGACCGATTTTCGCGATTCCTCGCTCGTCGTGAGCACGAAATCCACCGATTTCTGCCCTCAATTTTACCGAGTCTGGTGACCCACCGCAAACGTAGTCAGGAGGCCACGAGCGGGTCACCTGACTCGCGGACGCCGCGACATCAACCAGACCGATCAGTTCATCGGGACGAATGTCACTCCGTCGTCATCTTTCCCGACCATCCTGCGCCTCGTCAGCCGATCAGGAAGAGGAGGTTTCGGATGCTCGCTCAGACGTCTGGTTCCCAGAGTTTTAGAAAGCTATTCAGCGGACTGGGCATCGTTGCGATCTTGGTCGCGGGATGCGGTAGCGGGGCTGGTGCGACCACGGCGCCGTCGGTGGCCGCCTCGGCGGCGACGACGCAGGTGATGGGCACGGGCATGTTCCACGATGTCGACGGCACGGCGACTGGCGAGGCGCAACTCGTGGTCAAGCCGGACGGTGGATACGAAGTCGTCCTCGAGAGCTTCAAGACCGCGTCGATCGCCCACACCAACGTCGTCCTCGTATCGAACAGCGATGTCACCGCGACGGGCGACATCGACAAGTCCAAGTTGCTCGATCTCGGTCCCCTCAAGGCGACCGAAGGGATGCAGGACTTCCCGATTCCAGCCGACATGGCAGCGACGGTGATGGACGGCTACCACGCCGTTGTCATCTGGGACACCGAGATGGCCCACGCGATTGCAGCCGCGCCACTGAAGTAGCTGACACGACGACTGTTGCGGCGCTCCGCGCCATGCAGGGTCTCGCGACCACGGCGACGACGCCGCCCGAAACGGTGGGATCCACGCCGCGACATCGAAGCGTCATCCGGATGGCCGATGATGGGTCGATGGATGTACGACCCGGAAGCGCCGCCTTGCTCATCCTCGCGATTTCCGCCTTGCTTGTCGCGGCCTGTACCGGTTCGGCGGGCGCCCCATCCGTCAAGGCAGAGACGTCGGGCAGGTCGCCAGCACCGTCGGTCTTTGCCGCGCCATCCGGATCCGCCGCGGAGCGCTCGACCGCTCCGGGCTCCTCGCCCAGAACACCCTCGGCGCCCTCCGTCGTCCTCGACCAGGCGTGGGCCGCCGCGCCGCTCGTCGATGCCGTGACCGGTGAGCCGTTCCGGATCGCGGACCACGCCGGAAAGGTCATCCTCGTCGAGACGATGGCGATCTGGTGCAGCAACTGTCTCGCGCAGCAGGTTGACGTACATTCGGCCCTGGCGAGGCTCCCTGCCGACCACGTGGTGTACGTCGTCCTCGACGTGGATCCGAATGAGGACGCCGCGAGTCTCGCCGCCTACCGCGAACGGCATGGCTTCCTGGGGCGCTACGCCATCGCCGGCAAGGACGTGGCGCGTGCCCTGGCGGCCGAATTCGGGGACCAGTTCCTCAACCCGCCGTCCACCCCGATGCTTGTCGTCGGGACGGATGGCACCGTGACGCGAACGGACTTCGGCCACAAGAGCCCTGATACGATCGTGGCCCTGGCCGAGGCCCACGGGGCCTGACCTGGACGGCCTCTGGCTGGCGTTCACGCTGGGTCTGGCGAGCGCGGCGAGCCCGTGCCTGCTGCCGTTGTATCCGAGCTTCCTGGCGTATCTGTCGGCGAATACGGCGGCGCTGTCCGGGCGCCGCGGGACCGGGCTCCTCGGTCTGGTCATCCTGGTCGGCGTCCTCACCACGATGCTTGCCGTGGCGGTCATCCTGGTCGTCGTGGCCGTGCCGATCGGGGCAGTCCTCGGGTACCTGATCCCGCTCACCGACGCACTCCTCATCGTGCTGGGCGTGCTGCTCCTGGCGGGTCGGAACCCGTTCGAGCGGCTGCCGGGCATGCGCGTGCCGTTCGTCTCGAATCCGTTCGGACGGGCCTACGTGTATGGGCTCGTGCTCGGTCCGCTGGCGATGCCGTGTGCGGGGGCATTCGCGCTTTCCCTGATCGCGTTCTCGGTTGGGCTCTCCGACGCGCTCCAGAAGGTCGTCGTGTTCCTCGCCTACGGTCTTGGTTTCGGGCTGCCTCTCGTCGTCCTGTCGCTGTTGGCCGGGGCACGACAGCGACAGATCGTCGGTTACGTCACCAGCCACCACCGTGCGATCGACGTCATCGCCGGGACGTTGCTGATCGCGGTCGGGGTCGGTGACTTCCTCCTCAACCTCGAGGGCTTGCGCTTGAGGTTCGGCTTCTAGCGGCAAATGGTCCTACGGTGGATCGAGTTCCTCCCGCCAGGATGTCCAGACGGTCGGCGTCGTCCTCCATGTTCCGGCCGAAGGCCGACCACATGATCCCGACGAAGGCGATCATGATGATGACCACGACCGGGGCGAGGTTGACCAGGAAGTGGCCGAAGTCGAGCCCGGCAGCGGAGCCGATGACGATGTTGGGCGGATCCACGATGAGGGTCGCGGTGCCGCCGATGTTCGAGGCGAAGATCTGGCTGATCAGCTACGGGAACGGGTTGACCTTCAGGGTCCGCGCGATCGAGAGGGTGACGGGCGTGAGCAGGACGACCGTCGTCACGTTGTCGAGGACCGCCGCCAGGAGCGCGGTCAGGAGCGCAAGGATGATCAGCAGTCGGAACGGCTGGCCCCGCGAGAAGTGGATGGCGACACCGGCCACGTATTCGAAGAACCCGGTCTTGCTCAGGCCGCCCGCCAACACCATCATCCCGGCCAGCAGGAAGATGACGTTGAAGTCTATCGCCGCGAAGGCCTCTCCCTGGGTGATGACCCCGAAGACCACGACGAGCAGGCCGCCGAGCAACGCGACGAGCGTCCGATCAACCCGTTCGGACGCGATCAGCCCGTAGGCGACTAGGAAGACCGCACCGGCGAGGATGACGTCCACGGTCAGGCCGTCTCGAACGCGCACGGGCGCGGCGTCAGATGGGCTGGGCTGTCGGGTCGGCACGTAGGAGACCGGAGAGGGGGTTTCGGTCCCGCCTCATCCACCGGGCCGTCGCTGGCCGCAACCACCAGCGACGTGTGCCCGAGGCTCACGCTCGTCAACTGTCGTAGACGCATGACCGCCACAGGATTCACGCGCCTCTGCCGGCAGTTCAACGCGGCTAGCGCGTCTGGGTCGCGAACCGCAAAATCACGTAGCCGCCCACGCCGGCGACCACCGAGGCCCCGAGGATCCCGATCTTCGCGAGGGCGAGCACGGGACCGCCGCCGAAGGCCAGATCGCTGATGAACAGGCTCATCGTGAACCCGATCCCGCCAAGCCACGCCGCACCGTAGATGTGTTTCATAGTCACGCCCGGTGGCAACGACGCGAAACCCGCGCGCACGACCAGCAGGGTCGCCGTCGTGATGCCAACTTGCTTGCCGACGATGAGCCCGACGGCGACACCGAGAACGACGGGATCCCCGAGAATGGCGCCACTGTCACCGCCCAGCGCGACTCCTGCGTTCGCCAGAGCGAAGATCGGGACGATGACGAAGGCGACCCATGGCTGCAGGGCATGTTCGAACCGGAGCATCGGTGCCTGGGCTCGCTCGGTGATCGTCTCGAGGTCCCACAGGGCATCGTGATGCTCCGCTATCGTCGTCGGTTCGTCGCTGTCCTCGCGGCGAACGAGGTGGTCCACGATCCGTCGGGCACGAGCCGCGAAGTCGGCGCTGTCGAGCCTGGTTCGAGCCGGGATCGTCATCGCCAGGAGAACGCCGGCGACCGTGGCGTGCACACCGGACTGAAGGATCGCGAACCAGAGCGCGAGTCCGAGGACGCCGTACACCGCCGGTCGGCGGACTCCGAGGACGTTGGCGGCGACCAACAGCGCCAGGCAACCTCCTGCCGCCGCGAGCGCGGCGACGGATACGTCCGAGGTGTAGAACAGCCCGATGATGACCACCGCCAGCAGGTCGTCAACGATGGCCAGTGCCGCCATGAAGACGCGGAGGCCGATCGGGATGCGGTCACCGACCAGGGCGAGGACTCCGAGGGCGAAGGCGATGTCCGTCGCCATCGGGACCGCCCAACCGCGCGCGCCCTCGCCCGAGCCGACGATGAGGAGGAAGACCAAGGCGGGCACGAGCGCCCCGCCGAGCGCTGCCGCGATCGGGAGCGCGGCGCGCCGGACCGACGCGAGTTCCCCGACCAGGACCTCGCGCTTGATCTCGAGACCGACGACGAAGAAGAAGATGGCCATCAACCCGTCGTTGATCCAATGCAGGAGGTTCTTCGAGATCACCCAGTCGCCGACGCCGATTGTCAGACGCGTGTCCCACAGCGAGACGTAAGACGAGGCGATCGGCGAATTCGCCCAGACAAGGGCGATGACCGCAGCGGCCATCAGCAGGATCCCGCTGGCGGCGTTGCTGCTGGTGAACTCGCGGAATGGCGCGAGGAGTCGGTCGATGGGCGGGGTGGTCTCAGTCACCGAGCGATGATGACGCGTCCCGTCAGGATGGGACTACCCGACCGTGCCGCCACTCCACGATTGCTGCAGCTGGGTCTCCAACGGCCGCATTCCCAGGACGAGGGGCCTGTGAATGAAGATGCGCCCCGGGTCTTGACTGCCGGCGCACGCCCGCTACGTCAAGGGGTGTCAGCGCCGGAGGAGACCCCAGGAAGAGTGGCGACGGCAGCTGCTGTGGGCATTGGTGGTCGCCGGCCGTTCGGTGCTCACGGCTACATCGACACTCGGCCAGAGGGGTCGTGTGCCCGGCGCTGCCCCGGTGGCGGTCGCAAACCAACCGGTCGTCGCTCGCGACCGCCCAGGACGAGCGCGCCGTCCTCGGCATCTGGGATTCGGTAGGGTCGAGCTCTCACTCGTCCTCGTGATCGGGCTGGAGCTGCTTACCGGTCTGGGCTTGACCTCCAGGCTTCCAGCCGTCTTCATTGCGATTCACGACGCCCGGAGGCTCGCCCGGAGCGCGTTGACGTAGTGGTCGTCTGCCCGTGCTGATCAGGGAATTGCTGCCACGTCCGTTGCCACTCTCGCCGGCTGCGGATCGAGTCTGGTATCGCCCAGCACGAGTCCAAGTGTTCCGATTGATAGGAACGTCAACCCGACCGTGATCACCACACCGATCCCGAAGAGGGCAGGGCTGCCGCCACGCGTGGCGAGATAGAGGAGAACTTCGAGCGGGTCGATCGCCGCGATCAGATAGGCGAAGGCCCCGAGGACGACCATCCCGATGCCCAGCACCATCGGGATCTTGGCCCCCAGCCGCCCAAATTCAGCGGTCCGCGGCCCTACGAGCTCAACGCCCCGTCGCCAGGCAAGCAGCGCCGCGAGGCCTGCTGCCCAACTCGTCGCCACGAAGGTGCCGCCGACCGCGTCGGCCATCCGATGCCATCCCGTCACGAGAGTGCTGACCTCTACCAGAGAAACGACGACCGCCGACAGGAGGATGGCAGGTACGCGAAGGAGGGGCGGGACGACGAGCAGCAATCCGACGGCAATGGACGCGACGGCGGTGGCATGCCCACTCGGGAAGCTGTTCGGCAGGGGGTAGAAGAGTCCATCGAGCAGGTCCGTCCGATCGAGCAGGACCTGCTTCAGCAGCTGCGTCGTCAGGTTCGCGCCGATCACCACGATCAGCGCCGCGCCGGCAAGTCGCGGCCGGCGCTGGAGGAGAGCGATCACGACGATCAGGAGCGTCCCGATGGCCAGGGACGAGCGCGACAGGGTCCCAAGCACAGTTTCGGCGGTCGTCACTTGCTCCAGGGCTGGCGACCGGCCACCCAGGATCAGTTCGCCCATCAGTTGACCCGCTCGCGTGCCCACCGTGACGAGATAGATCGCGGCGGCTCCGAACGCCGCACCAAGACTCAACACGGCGAGTCGCCGGGTCGCCCTCACGCTTGCGTTTGATCGCTGTGATTGAACCGCCATAGCGCGTCAACAATGAGGCATCGAGCCGGGAAAGCATGGAGTTCGGTGCGCACCTGCGGCCGCGCCCTGCCAACGCATTGGCAAGCCCACGATGACCCAAGGAAAGGGCGTCCAGGGCCGGGCGATGAGGCTCTTGGCCAGGCGATCACGACCACGTCGATGGAGCGGGTGCGCGGGCTTGTGCGAGCTGCACTCTCGGCCCGACGGCGAGTCAGGTGACCGATCAGATTGTCGAGTCAGGTGACCGACGAATCGGCGAGTCAGGTCGTGTCCCTGCGCTGCGAGCAGCGGGACGAGCGGACCGCCGATGTAGCCGCTGGCGCCGACGACGAGGATCCGCATCACGCGAGTATGGGAACTAGGCCAGGAACCGGTCGATCACGGCCGAGGTCTCGTCCGGCTGCTCGAGTTGGGGGAGATCCCCAGCGCGTTCGATCGTGATCCGTTCCACGTCGCCGTTCGCGGCGACGAGCGCTTCCGCGCCCGCGGGGTCAGTGAAGCGCGGATGATCCCCGAAGAGGAGGAGCGTCGGGTTCGAGAGCCGTTGGTAGGCGCCCTCCGCCCGGGGATCATTGAGCAGCCCGGAGACGAAGGCCAGCGGAGCCCGGTAGGCACCTGGCTGCTGGCAGCTCCACCAGCAGTACCGCTCGTATTCCAGCGGGACCTGCTCCGGATCCGCGAAGGTCTGCCGGAGGAACCAGCGGATCACCTGGCGCCGTGCGAGGACCGCGAACAGCAGCCGACCGATCCCCGTCAGGCGCAGGAACCGGTGGATGTTCCGGGATGTTCGGCCGGCGCTGCCCTTGAAGCGGCCGAACCCGGTCGGACTGATGAGGACGATGCGGCCGAAACGCTGCGGATGCTCCGCGGCGGCGACGACGACATACTGCCCCGGAAGCGAGAGCGCGACGACATCGACGGAGGCCTCGCCCGGCTGCAGGGCGGCCACCCGGATGCGCTCGAGCTGCTCGCCGTAGAGTGCCCACCCGTAGGGCGCGTCGGGCCGATCCGATGTGCCGAATCCGAGCCAGTCAACGAGCACGACCCGTCGGCGCTCGGCGAGCCGCGACGCCAGCGGAGCGAGCTCGATCCCCGAACCAGCCGCGTTGAAGCTATGCAAAAGCAAAACCGTGCGACCCTCGCCCAGCCGGTAGGCGGTGACCCGGCCGGCGGCGGTCTCCAGATCAAACGGGACACCCGCTACGGGAGGGGGTAGGGGTTTCATCACGCCCGTGCCCTGAGCGCTTCGATCAGGTCGCCGAGCCCTCGCGGATCCGCGACCCACCCGTCCGCACCGAGATCGAGCGCGACCCGCTCGTCCGGGATCGCGTTTCCGCCGACCAGTCGGGGAACCGACGGTCGTTCCCGACGGGCGGCGGCCAAGAGGCGTCCGGCTGCCGGACGACGCTCGCTGTCGACGACACTCACGACGACCGCCGCGAGAGATCCCGCATCGCGCATGGCAGCGACGAGGGACGCCGTCGGCGTGTCGGGGCCCAGGTTGAGGACCCCGTATCCGGCATCGGCAATGATGTCAGCGAGCATCGCGACCCCGAGTCCGTGACGCTCACCGGGCGGCATCGCGACGATGACGACGCCCTTCTTGCGGCCTGGGTGCACGAACCGGGGGCCCAATCGTCCGATCAGCGTCGCGGCCACACTGCTCGCGAGGTGCTCCTGGTCGATCGAGACGCGACCCGATAGCCACGACGCCCCGATGGCATGCAGCGACGGCGCGAGGAGGCGGACATAGATCTCGCCGGGCTCGAAGCCCGAGGCCATGGCAGCCTCGATGACCTGCCAGCTACCCGCGACGTCACCGCCGAGCATCCGCGCCTGGAGTCGCTCCTGCCAGATCGATACTCGCGGATGGCTGCTCCCGCGGCGGCGACGACCACGGTCGGGCGTTGTCGTCGCCCGCTCGAGATCGGCAGGATCGATCAACCACGTGCCGCCGATCTTGCGGGCCGGCAGGATCCCCAGCCGGACGCGACGGTAGACCGTCATGTAGTGGACGCCGAGGAGATCGGCCACTTCGTGCAGGCTCAGATGGTGGGACGGGTCCGGCGGCATCAGCCCGCCAGGGTTCCTGCGAACACCTGCCAGGCGAGCGCCGACTTCGCGACCAGGCTGAGCATGAAATAGGCCCTTTCGCCGAAGACGTACGACTTCCAGCGACCGACCCGCCGGTACTGGAGCCACATGTTAAGCGCGAAGATGTTGAAGAAGACGAAGAGCGAGACGAAGATCGCGTAGACGAAGGCGGGCGGCTCGGCGGTACTACCGGGCGACCAAAGGTAGACGCCCACGGCCAGCCACGGCGCGATGCCCACGACGCACCCGAGCCAGAACGGCCACAGTGAGCCGCCCGGTCGCTCGTATCGTTCCTGGACCGCTCCGAAGAAGATCATGGCCGCATTGGCCGCAAAGATGCCGATCAGCGCCGCGACATCGCTGATCCCCGTGAGCATCGCGATGAGCACGATCATCACCGACGATGAGAGCGAGTACTCGGCCCAGCGAAAGTAGTTGTGCTGCGCCGTCAGGCCGGAGGTGTAGCGCCCGAAGACGCCGGGCAGCGCCACGAGCCAGTGGAAGACGGCCGACAGCAGGAGAAAGAGGGCGACGCCCCACGCAACGGAGACGTCGAACAGGGTGGTCGGCGCGCCTGCCGGAGTGCCCGGCGGCCCCTCCATGAACGTCGCCGTGACCGGCAGCGCGAAGGCGGTCGCGAGCGCGAGGACGGCGACGGCCTGGACGGCATGGACGAAGCCAAGCCCGATGTTCCAGCGCCGCAGGGACGCAGCCCGAGAAGCCGGGAGCTCCACGGTCGGGGTGGAGATGAGCTGGTTGCTGGCGATCACGATGTTGTCCTTCACGGGACGAGGGTGGGGCCTGGAGGAGAGACAGGCCCCACCCTCGGGTGGAATGGGTCGCGGGAGGGTCAGTTCGAGGGCGGAAGGAGGACCTTGTCGATGACGTGGATCACGCCATTCGAGGCCATCACATCGGGAGTCACGACCTTGGCGCTGTCGTTCAGATAGACGGTTCCGTCCTTGACGGAGATGGCGATGGGCGATCCCTCGACCGACGTGGCTGAGGTGAGTCCGACGACCTTGTCAGCGGTGACCGAACCCGAGACGACGTGGTACAGGAGGATCTTCTTGAGAGCGGCCGGATCCTTGAGGAGGCCGTCGAGCGTGCCGGCCGGCAGTGCGGCAAAGGCCGCATCGGTCGGCGCGAACACGGTGTAGGGACCCTCGCCCTGGAGCGTCTCCACCAGGCCGGCAGCCTCGACCGCGGCCAGGAGGGTCTTGAACGAGCCCGCCTCGGTGGCGGTCTGGACGATGTCCTTGGTCATGGCGGCCGATACCGAAGGCGCGGTGCTTGGGGCGGCGGCGGTAGGCGCCGGGGTCGCCGTGGGAGCGGTGGTGGGCGCCGCGCTCGGTGAGGCCGCGCTGGAGCAGGCCGCGATCGCGATGGCGAGCGCTGGCACGAGGAGGGCGATGGATCGTTTCATGACTGATGACTTCCCTTCAGGCTTCGGACTGGATGTGGTGTCGGGTCTGGCTGACTCGAGCTCCCGTATTATTTAGCACTAAATCTATCCTGTCAACCTGGGACCTGCACCACGCATCGCCAGATCGAGGGCTGGCATGCTTTTAAGCAGGTAGTCGACGGCCGTCGCGAGATAGATCTGTCCTCGGGTCCAGCCGGTCACAGACCACGCCCAGGTGGGTCAAGCCTCCGAGGGCACTCTCAGGCTTCGGCGAACCTGCGAACGAGGCGATCGCGGTGCGGAAGCGGCCGGCCGAGCTGCTGAAAGTGCCGAGCCTCCGAGATCGAAGCGGTCCGCCGCGCGATCGAACTGTCGGCGACGAAGTACTGCACGGTCACCGGCAACCTGGCGTCCGGCGTGGCCGAGATCCATCACGGCTACCGTCCGGAAAATCGGGGGACCAGCACCCCGTCGTGGCGCTATCGGCAGATGGCCGGCGATGGGAGCGCACGGACCTCTCGACCGCCGAGGGATATGCCTCGGCTGTGGCCGTCGCGAATGCCGGCTGGTCATCGCCGGCGTGGAGGCCGATCGCCTGACGTTGTGGTCGATGCGTGCCGGCTCCTGGAGCGCGGACACGATCGAGGAGAATGGCGCGTCCATCTCGGCTCTGGCTTACATCGCGATCATCGGGGTTCATCGTGGCCGGCGTTAGGCCTGGATCCGTTCTGCCCCTTTTAGCCAGCGGTCTCGTCGTCCACTTGATCGTCGTCGCAACCAACTTCTGAGCCGCCTCGTGCTCACAAGCGACTCGCCAGCGGGGATGGGTGATCATTGCCACGAGGGCGCTCAAGACGGGTTCCGCTGGCATCAACCACTCGGCGCGGCGGTGCCTATCCCGTCCAGGGATACAGCTGTTCCTCTGACAAGGATCCCGCCGGCCGCATCAGGTACTTCGACCTCGATCAAGCTTGGACGTCCCATCTCGACACCCTGGCGGATCACGATGGACGCTGGTGGCACGACCTCGCCGCGCCAGCGTAGGTAGGCACCCAGCGCAGCGGCCGCTGCCCCGGTCGCAGGGTCCTCCACGACGTTGCCGACCGGAAACGGATCTCGCGCCCGGAACACATGGGTCGACTCGCGCCAGATCAGCTGCACGGTTGTGAGATCGGCCGCGAGCATGATCGATAGGAGTCGATCGAAATCGTAGGCCAATCGGGCGAGCCGTTCGTTCGATCCGGCGGCGATGATCAGGTGAGACACGCCCGCAAAACCGACCGCAGGCGGCAGGCTCGAATCCAATTCGTCCGGCTTCCAGTCAAGCGCCGCCAGCGTGTCGGCCACCAAGAGTGGGTCGGCATCGGCGACCCGCGGCGCGACCGACGTCAGGGTCGCAACGATGTGGCCGTCCGCCCGTCGCTCGGAGTCGACTTTTACAAGGCCGTTGTTGGTCGTCAGGACGAACAGGCCCGGTTCCGAACGCTCGGCCAGGGCGACCCCGCTCGCGATCGTGGCGTGGCCGCAGAAGGGGACCTCGGCCGCCGGGCTGAAGTACCGCACTCGGTAGTTGGCCGGCCTTCCGTTGTCGTCCGGAGCCAGGAACGCCGTCTCCGAGTAGCCGACCTCCGCCGCGATCCGCAACATTTCCTGTGGCTCCGGCAGGTCCTGGCCAAGCCATACCCCGGCCGGGTTTCCGCCGCTCGGGTCGAGCGTGAACGCAGCGAGTCGCAAAAGCTCGGGCACGAGACGAGCGTATCGTGTGGACAGGGTTGGTGGCCATGGACTGTGCAATTTCGCGAGCCGGGCTGCCGCGTCGACATCCGCTCTCGCTCGAGGATCGGCGAATTCGGAGTCTCTGATACGTGGTGCGTAACTGACCGGGCCCTCCCATCACGTGGGAAGGTGCTCGCAACCGAGGACGGGTTGGCCGCACGTCGCCGACTCGGAGGGACACGACCTCGGACAGTCGGAGTCCCGCGTCGAAGAGAAGCAGGACAAGCCAGGCCTGGCATCACGAGCCGGCCAAGGCGTACATCGCCCGCAAGCGCGCCGGCGGCAAAAGCTGGGCCGAGGCGCTCCGCTGCCTCAAGCATCGGGTGTCTCGGCCGGTTTTCCGGCTGCTTCAGGCGGGCCAGTCGGAGTAGGCCCGCGCCGCTTGACAAACCATAGGAGCTTGTCAGGCGCCTAACCGTTTGGCAACTCGCCAGCGGGACGCCCGATGTTTGCTACCCCGATGCACCGCCCTGCGAACCGTAACGTACTGGCGCCTGGGAGTGGAGCGGTCGCTTCACCGTCCAGCGTTATCGCGCCACCCGCCTGCACCACGACCTGCGGCTCGAGATCGACAATGTGCTGGTGTCGTTGGCCGTGCCGCGAGGCCCGAGCTGGGATCCAGCAGCGCGACGCCTCGCGGTTCGTGTCGAGGATCACGTTCGCGGTTTCAGGCAGGCTGCGGTGCTCGACCCCGGTCGGGCGTGGGAGCCTCGCGCTCCAGGCCACGGAAACCGCCGAGGGCGACGATAAGGATCGCCATCACCGGCCATACGATCCCGCGGATCGTCCAGGCGAGCTCGGGATCGATGCCGCCCGTGAGCGGCACCATCCCGTTGAATAGGGCGTGCACGAGACCGGCCATCAAGACGCTCCGTCCGGTCCCGAGGTAGACCCAGGCGAGGACCACGGACAGCGACATGATCTGGGTGGCCATCGACCAGTACGACGCGCCAGCGTTCATCTGACCCGGCAGGAAGAGCCCGACATGGATCAATGTCCAGGGGATACCGAGGACGAGCGCCGCCCGTAGCGGCGACATCGCGGCCACCGCTCGCGCGAGCGCGAAGCCGCGCCAGGCCAATTCCTCGGTTAAGGCCGGTAGCAGGACGACGAGCGGGACGATGAGGATGGCCGGGAACAGACCGTCGAACAGGCCGGTGACGGGCTCGCCGAGTGCGACCGCGATCGCCAATACTGCGAGGAACGCGGCGAGGGGGAGCAGGAGCGTGAGGTACCAGATCGGCCGTTTGGGGAGAACGGTCAGCTGACGGAGCAGCGCCCCGACCGCGCCGTGACCTTCCCGCCCCGCTATCCCGATCGCGATGACCGCGGGCGCGAGCGCGAGCGGGAAGGCGAGGAGATTCGGGTTAGCGCTCGAGGCGACGGCGGCCACCGTCACGATGAGCGCGAAGGCGAGCATGATGCCGACGAACCACCACATGCTCGCCACCCGGCTTCGGCCCGATGGCACCGCGTCAGGTTGCGGCGCTGCTGCCGTGGTCGTCGTCATCAGTGGTCCTCCCAGCCAAGCCGAGCCGACAAACGATCGCATCGACGCTTGGACCATAACCCTACGCCTGGATGGCTAGTCGACCTCGGACGCGCCACCGGCCCTGACGGCGAGCCTCATCCTCGGCGTGATCTGGGTCCGTCCCGTACTAACCAATGTCAACGCGCGGACGTCCATGTCTGCCCGGTCCTTGACCGCTATGCGGGTGAGGCATCGGCGACTGCACCCGATTGGGCGTCCGGGTCTTGGCTCCCAATGCTGATCCAGCGCGACCGTGACGCAAGGACGAGCGGAACCGCGACGATCGCGAAGCCGATCGCACTGAACACGAACAGACCCGCGATATCAGCGACCGGAAACACGAGCGATGCGGCGAGGTTCCCGGTGCCATGCATGATCGTTGCCAGCCAAGCGCTTCGGGTGCCGAGCCACAGCCAGGTCATCAGGAACGAGAACGCGAACACCCACAGTGTGAAGGCCCAGAACGGATTTCCGTATGACGGCATTCCAGGGATGAAATACAGCGGGCTGTGCCAAAGCGTCCACACAGCGGCGACGACCAGGGTCGCCACGAGCGGTGACCGCCGGCTCAGCAGGCCACGCAGCAGGAATCCGCGCCAGCCGATCTCCTCGCCGATGACCAGGAAGAACAGCACGAGCAAGATCGGTTCGACCCTGCCAGGCACCGGGAGTGCTGCATTGCCCGCCAGGACGTAGAGGACGTGGCCGATGGCGGTCCCCGCGATCGGTAGGCCCAGCGCGGCGATGTACCAGCCGGGATGGACTCGCCAGCGGGTCGTCACCGTGCGCAACTCGCCAACACCGGCTCGTCCGCGCCAGATGCGCGCCACGATGAAGGCCGCCGCGGCCGGTCCGAAGAGCGCGATCAGGCCGAAGAGGAGCGAGACGTTGAGTAGAAGTCCAAGCGTGATGGAGAACACGTACGCCAGCACGACATACGTGCTCAGCGGGTAACGCCGGATCAGCCCTGCCGTCGTCGAGATCATTCCGCCTCCCCGCGAGACGCCGTGGCGATAGACGTACCCCTAGCGCCAGTATTTCACCCATGTCCAGCAACAGACCTAGCTTCGCCCGGGAGCGAAGCGGCCCGAAATTTGACCATCGGCTCTGGCGCGCCCGACGGGATCCCGAGCCGGGGCTGGCCGGGTCCACGGTGCCGTACCTTGACGCCCTCAGGGCCGGGTAGAGGTAGGGCGACTCTTGTGCTCTTGCGGTTCAGACGGCGATCGATGCCGCTAGGCTAAACGACATGAACACGCAGCCACGATGGGTAGTCCGCCGATCGGTGTACGCAGTCGTGATGGCCATGGTCATCGGCGGTTGCGCGACCTCGTCATCATCGAATGGAGGCATTGCGGCGACTCCATCGGACGCGGCTGGAACGCCGGCCTCGCCGAACGTGCCATCCGTGTCGGGCGCGCCATCGCCGGTCGTCAGCAGTGGCCCGACGGCGTCGCCGACCTCGCCCGCGGACGCAGTTGCGGCCGTCCCGTTGGCCGAGGGCGCCCTGAATGCGATCTGGATCGGTGACGGCTTGGTCGTCGTCGGAGGGTTCACCGGTCCCGGGTTCAGCTCGACCATCCTGGTATTCGACGGTGGATCCTGGTCGGTCGCCGACGTACCCGATGCCCCCGGACAGGTGACCGGGATCGCGCGCCTCGGGGACCGATGGATCGCCGTGGGCAACGGGCTGCCCGATATTCGGAACGGGTTCATCTGGGACTCGACCGACGGCCTGGTCTGGCGGACGGTGCAGACCATCGAGGATGCCGCCCTCTACGACGTGATCGCCGGCGATGGCGAGATCGTTGCCGTCGGCGCCCGGCTCGACGCCGAGATGAATGCAACGGCGTCGGCTTGGTCGTCGTCCGATGGGACGACCTGGAACCAAGCCAAGGTCGCCGACAGCGCGAAGACCTCGATGGGATCCGTGACCACGACCCCTCGGGGTTTCGCCGCCATCGGCGACCGACCGCTGGGGGTCGCGCGCCCGTTCTGGTCCGCAACGGCGGCGACCACATGGGCGGCGCTCGAGAACGACCTGGGCGACCAGCTCCTACCGGTCGATCTCGTCCAATGGGGCGACCGACTGGCAGTGGTCGGAGCATCGGGGAAGTCGGGCGACCAGCATCCATTCGTTGCCCTGTCGGCTGACGGCAAGGAGTGGGACCAAACGAATCTGTCGACAGACGAGGGCTACGCCTCCGCCGTCGCCGTCGCGGCCGAGCGACTCGTCGTCGCCGGCGTTGATGCCGATCGGCTGACGCTGTGGTCGCTCCGCGACGGGGACTGGCAGGCGAACACGTACGAGCAGAGCGGTGCGTCCATCTCGGCTCTGACCTGGGACGATGGCTGGGGCCTCGTCGGTGTCGGTGCTCGGGACGGCCAGCTCGCTGTCTGGGCGTTCGGCAACCCATGAGCGTCGGGTCGCGCACCGACTTCCGCTGATAGGCAGCGCCCCGAGGACCGGATGATGAAAGCGTATCGACCGTGAACAGCATCTCGCACAACGTGCGAGTTCCCTCACGGGGGCCAGCCCGCGCGAACTCCTGTGAGTGGCGTTGGCGATTGTGCTGGCGTCAGGGTGAAGTCTAGGGTCGCGCGAACGACGCACGAGGCAGAGATGAACCGACCCAGTGACGACGTAGCGGCGGCGAGCGACGGTCCTGGCGCACGGAGCGACACGGCCGCCGATCCGAGCGCGACGGCTACAGCGATCTCGCTTACAACGATCGCCTGGGTCACGACCCTGTTGATCAGCCGACTCCCAGAGATCGTGCTGCGCGAGGTCTTCGCGATAAGCGTCCCGTGGATGGCGTGGGCAGTTGTCGCGCTGTCCGCAGGGGTCTGGATCGCGGCGCGCTACCTCGTGGCGCTCCGTCCGCTGGAACGGTACTTCGCGGTGATGACGGTCTTGGCAGTGATGCTCGCGGTCATCCCGGCGATCTTTACGTCGGCCGCGTGGCAGTCGGTCATTTCGCCGACGGGACATCCGATGCTCGTCCTCCTGGCCGAACGCATCCTGCTCGCGCTGCTCGCCGTCGTGATGATCGGGGTCGTCATCCTGCTGGGGACGCGACCAAGGGACGCGTACCTCGGGAAGGGGGACCTGAACGGTCCCACCACTTCGCGCAAGCCCAGGAGCACGGAGATCCTCCGCTGGGGACTGTTCGGGCCGATCATGTTTGTGTTCTTGATCCTGATAACCACATACGCGGCGGCCCCGGCACTACCTGACCGGATCGACCTCGGAGCGGCCCTGCCGTTCCTTGGGGTCGCGGCCATCGCCGCTCTTCTTAATGCCTTCTGGGAAGAAGTCGCGTATCGCGCGGCGCCCTTATCCCAGCTGGGTCGCGCGATCGCCCCCAGCATGGGGGTCGTCATTCTCGCCGTCTGGTTCGGGCTCGGTCACTTCTACGGCGGTATCCCAGCAGGTGTGATTGGCGCGCTGCTTACCGGTGCGGTCGCGCTGCTGTTCGGCCGAGCCATGATCGAGACAGGCGGCCTGGGATGGCCCCTTGCACTCCACTTCAGCGGTGACTTGGTCATCTACTCGTTCCTCGCTCTGGCGGCTACCGCGCCTGTCCCGGCCTCCTGACGCGATGTGCACTACCCATCGGCGCCGTCGGCCGCCCAGCCGAACGAGGTGGATCTACAGACACTCAGAACGCGACCCATCGCCGCTGAAGCGTTGGGTTCGGAGAGTCGACCGGCCGCGCCTGGCCGAAGCGGTGGACGGCCCTAACGAAAACAGCCGAAACCGCTCGACGGTCCGGACCGGAGGTGCCCTCGGCCGCCTTGGCGGCGCGGAACAGTCGGCGGCGGCGGCGCCAGTCCGATCGGAATCGGATCTAGAGAATCAAGCGAAGTGTCCGATGTTCGTATAGAGAGTCAGTGAAGAAACCGGGGAATAGTCAGGCGAATTAGCCACCATCGAACCTCCTCGGCAGGGGAGCCGATTAAGCTCGAAACACACTATCTGGTGGTCCAGATGGTCAGGACCAGATGTTGTTTGGTGTCGGCTGGCGAGGAAGTGTCTGAGTTCAGGACATAGGCGACACCTGATAGGCGACAGGTGAGTCGGGACATGCGCGACAGTCGGGCGCATGTCGAAGCACCGGGTGGCCATCCTCAAGGTCGTCTCCAAGCAGCTGTCCGTCACCGCCGCCGCGGCCGAGTACGGAATCAACCGGCAGCACCTCCAGCGCCTGCTCCGGCGGTACCGGGATGGCGGCCTTGACGCCATCAGGCCGAGGTCCCGGCGGCCGCACACGAGTCCGGGCATGACATCCGACGAGGTCCGTGGTCGGATCGTCGCGCTGAGGACGGAGCTCACCGCCCGAGAACTCGACGCCGGTCCCGTCACGATCGCCTGGCACCTGCAGCGGGAGGGCCAGCCGGTCCCGTCGACCTCGACCATCCGGCGGGTGCTCCACGCCGCCGGGCTGGTGACGCCGGAGCCGCGCAAGCGACCGCGCAGCTCGTGGCACCGCTTCGAGGCCGCGGCGCCCAACGAGTGCTGGCAGTCGGACTTCACCCACTGGCGCCTGGCCGACGGGAGCGAGGTCGAGATCTTGAACTGGCTTGACGACCATTCGCGCTACCTGCTCTCGTGCACGGCGTTCGGGCGGGTGTCGGGCGACGACGTGGTGGCCACGTTCACGGCGGCTGGCGACGAGCACGGCTGGCCCGCCGCCACGCTCACCGACAACGGCGCCGTCTACACCTCCCGCTTCACCGGCGGCCGCAACGGCTTCGAGTACCTGCTCGCCTACCAGGCATCCGGCAGAAGAACGGGGCACCCGGCCATCCCCAGACCAGGGCAAGATCGAGCGCTTCCACCAGACCCTGAAGCGCTGGCTCGGGCAGCAGCCGGCGGCACGCACGATCGCCGAGCTCCAGCGCCAGCTCGACGCCTTCCGCCACGCGTACAACGAGCTCCGGCCGCACCGGGCGACCAGGCGGGTCACCCCGGGCGAGGCCTACCGGGCGACGCCCAAGGCGCATCCCGTCGGTCGCGGCGCACCCGGCCACTTCCGCCTCCGCTACGACATCGCCGACAAGAAGGGCGCGATCACCCTGCGCCGGGCCGGCCGCCTGTACCACCTCAAGGTCGGTGCCGCCCATGCCCGTCGGCGGGTCCTGGCCATCGTCGACGAGCTGGAGGTCACGGTCGTCGCCCTCGATACGGGGGAGATCCTGTCATCCCACCGGATCGAGCCTGATCGACGGTACTGGCGCAACCAACGACGAGACCCCGGCCGATGGCCAGGGTCTCAAGCGACCGGTTGATCACATGCGTCGCACATGTCTCGACTCATGTGTCGCCGATGTCGCGACTCATGACATTGGCTGGCGAGGAAGGATTCGAACCTTCGATCTCCTGATCCAGAGTCAGGCGCCTTACCGCTTGGCCACTCGCCAGTGGAGCGGCGGTGATGATAGCGCATCGACCTCCGGGGACTGGTTGAAGCGCTTTCTGGGGAACGTCGATCGGTCCTATGCATCCGACATGCATAAGCCGGAGAAGGCCAGATCCGGCGCTCGAATCGTGCATACATCAGCGGCTGTATGGCCCCTTCGGGCCCGGTCGTCGCCCGGTACGTTCGGGGGAGGTGCCTGACTTGCCCCGACACGGTAGCCTCAGGTCATGCACTTCCGGCGTCTACGAATGCCCGTGCCCCAACGGCCCGCTGCCACCCTCGGCAGCCGCCGGACCGGCCGCCTTCTGGCGCTCCTGATCAGCGTCGGGCTGCTGACCGGGCTGACCGCCACGGCCGCGACGGGAGCGACGCCTGCTCTTCCGGAATGCAAGGTCGCCGACACGCTGACCAAGCACCGGGCCCTCACCGACTGGAACCGCGCGCTGCTCGACACGCGATACCGCCTTTCGAGCAAGCACAAGCCCACCGACCTCCGCTCCACAGCGAACGCCGGCCTCAATGGCGGATACAAGGTCCGCCGCTTCGTGCTGACGGACCTCAAGAAGATGGCAGTCGCCGCCCGTCGTGACGGGGCGCGCTTCTCGGTCCAGTCGGCGTATCGGAGCTACGCCACCCAGAAGTCGACCTTCGCGAGCTGGGTGCGACTCCACGGCTACGCCCGGGCCCTCCTGGAGAGCGCCCGCGCCGGCCATAGCGAGCACCAGCTCGGGACGACGGTCGACCTGCGCTCGTACGGCGGCGGCGCGCCATGGGACCGGGCCGACTGGGGCAAGACCAAGGCGGGCAAGTGGCTCAGGACGAACGCCTGGAAGTACGGCTTCATCATGAGCTATCCCAAGTCCAAGACCGCCGTGACCTGTTACCAGTACGAGCCGTGGCACTTCCGGTATGTCGGCCGGAAGCTCGCGAAGCAGGTGCACACCGCCGAGGTGACGCTGCGCGAGTTCCTCTGGCAGCGCCAGACGCCGGCCGTGCCCGATCCCACGCCGACCCCCGAACCGACTCCGACCCCGACGCCGACCCCCGAGAGCTGACCCGCGGTCGTACGCTCAGCCGACGAGGCCGAGTCGCGCGGCGATCGTCGCCGCCTCGACGCGACCGCCGCACATCGAGCTTCCCGATGATGTGCGACACGTGCACCCCGGCCGTGCTCTCGCTGATGAACAGCTGATCCGCGATCTGGCGATTCGTCCGCCCGGCGGCGACCAGCCGCAGGACCTCGACCTCGCGCGGCGTCAGGTCGTAGGCGGCGAGCGGGTCTGCCGCGGCATGTGCATCCTCGGCGACCGTTCCGGCCTCCGCGGCGACGTCGTCCACGGCACCGAGCACCAGGCGAGCTCGCGTCGCCAAGCCCTCGATGCGCTCGATCAGCGGACGCGCGCCGAGGCCCGTGGCCAGGTCGCGAGCGGCACGCAGCTCGGCCGTCGCCTCGGCACGACCTTCGCGACCGGAGAGCAACGCCTCCGCGAGGCGATAGCGGGCATACGCGACGACGTACGGCACCCGCCATTCCACGAAGAGAGCCACGGCGGTTCGCCACATCTCAGGAGCCGGGGCGCCGTCCGCGCGCGTCTGCTCGGCGTCCATGAGGGCCATGTGGCCGCGCACCTCGAGATCCGGGCCATGCGGCAGATCGACGGGGGCCCTCGCCCGACGAAGCCGCTCGCGGAGGGTCCTCAGGCGCTGCACGGCGTCGGCCGCCCCAGCCCGGTCGCGGGCCGCCCGTGCTCGCTCGGCGATGTCGGCCTCGGCCATCACGGCCAGCGAGATCGTTCGGGCCAGGATCGGCATGTCCTCGGTGTCCTCGAGGATGGCGAGCGCCTCGTCCGCGACCCTCCGTGCCGCTTCGGGGTCGTTCTGCCAGATCCGCAGCTCGATCGCCGCCTGGCGCATCGGTCCGTTGAACTGCGCCTCACTCCCGGTCCCGAGTGCCGCGAAGCCACGCTCGAGGGCGGCCTCGGCGGCGGCCATGTCGCCACGCGCCGCATAGAGTCGAGCAAGCATCGAGTCGCAGAAGATCCGGCCGACGCCGGCCGCCGGCGACGACACCCCCTCGGACAGACGCAGGGCATCGTCCCAGCGGCCGAGGTGGTACCACGATTGCGCGGCATTGAGCGTGTTGAAGACGCCGTACTGGCTCGGCCCGCCCATCCCGAGCTCGACCATGCGGGCCGCTGCGTGCAGCGAGACCTCGGCAGCCTCCTCGAACGCGCCGGTCAATTCGATCGCCGTCGCCAGGCACGAGTAGCCACGTCCCAGGTCGTCGACGTTGCCGACTTCCTCCGCGATCGCGATGGCCTCACGCATGATCTCGATGCCGGCCTCCGCGTCCCCGATCTGCGCCAGGTTGAGGCCCTGCGACGTCATCGCGTGGCCCTCGATCTGCCGATCGCCCAGCGCCCGGGCCATCGCGATCGCCTCGCGCGACGGGCCGAGCAATTCGCTGTATCGAGCCGCGAGCATCAGGATCTGTGCATAGCCGGCGAGGACCCGCGCCCGCTCCACCGAGGGCGGATCGGGCGGCACGAGCTCAGCCGCCCTCGTGTAGGCCGCGATCGATTCATCGATCCGCCCCAGCGTCCAGAGGGCCCGACCGAGACGCTCGTGGAGCAGGCCGGCCTGGGTCGGGGCGGTCGTCGCATCTGTCTCAGCCAGCAAGGCCTCGTAGTGAGCCACGGCCCTGGAGAAGTCGCCGGACAACTGGGCCGCCTGGGCGGCCCTCCGAACGAGCTCGAACCGGGTCATCGCGGCCGCCTCTGACGCATCCGCGACCACGTCCCAGAGCTCAAGGGCGCGTTCGAACTGGCGTTGCGACTCGGCGTAGGCGTGCGCGTCGAACGCGGCCACCCCCGCCATCACGGACGCACGGATCGCCCGGTCCTGATCCCGAGCTGACATCCAGTGGTGCGCGATCTCCGCCAGTCGCCCGGCGTCGTCGCCCGAGCCTGAACGTGACTCGAGGACCGTTGCGGTCGCCGCGTGCAGTCGCCGACGGTCACCCGGCAGCAGCCCGTCGTACGCGGCCTCTCCCATGAGCGCGTGCCGGAATGCGTATCCCTCGGCCGGGCCGTCGTCTTCGGCCACCAGCAGGCCGGCGGCCGTGGCTTCGCTCAGCGCCGCGAGCAGTTCGGGTTCGGAGAGGTCGGCGATCGTCGTCAGCAGGTCGTGATCCACGCGCCGCCCGGCGACCGACGCGACACCGAGCAGCCGGTGCGTCCCCTCGCTGATCCCGGCCAGCCGGGACCGGAGGACCTCGGCGAGCGTGACCGGCAGTCCGCGGGTCTCGGCGCCGGTGGCGAGGAGCTCCTCGGCGTAGAACGGATTGCCCTCGGAGCGGTTCCAGATCGCCTCGGCCATCGAGGGGTCAACGTCGCGACCGAGGATCGCGGCCAGCTGGCGGACCACCTCGTCGCGCTCGAGCCGAGCGAGCTCGATGCGCTCGACGCTCGGGACTCGGTCGACCTCGGCCAGCCAGCGGAGGAGGGGATGTCGGCGATGCAGCTCGTCGCTGCGGAAGGTGGCCGTCAGGAGGAGCCGCTCGTCCCGTAGGTTGCGGACGAGGAAGGCCAGGACCTCTCGCGTGGAGTCGTCGGCCCAGTGGAGGTCCTCCACAACGAGCACGACCGCCCGCTCCTCGCCGATCCGGCGCAGCAGCTCGAGCAGCGCCTCGTACAGGCGGCTTCGCGCCCACTCTGGCCGGAGCTCTTCGGCGTCCATCGATCGGCTCGGAGCGACGCCGGCGAGGCCGAAGGCCGCGGCAACGGCCCGGATCGCGGCACGCGTCTGCGACGACCAGCCGGCGGGCTCGGGGACAGCCCCCGCCTCTGTGCCCGCCGCCGGGCTGTCGCTGTCGACGTCCTCTTCGAGCCCGCGGACGAGGGGGCGCACGGCCTCGACGATCGGCGCGAACGGCAGTGAGCCTTCCGCGACCCCGACGCAGCCGCCGGTCAGGACCAGGGCTCCGGCGCCACGCGCGAGCGCGATCGCTTCGTTGACCAGCCTGGTCTTGCCGATCCCGGCCTCGCCGCCGACCAGCACGACCCGCGCACGCCCGCTCGATGCCTCATCGAGTGCGTGCGTGAGGACCTGGAGCTCGGTCCCGCGACCGACGATCTCCGGGCTGACGATGCGACCGGCCATCGTCCCGATGATACGGGGCGAGGCGTTCAGCTCGGACTCTTCGTCCCGTCGCGACCGCTCGTCGATCCGGGCTGGTCGCTGGTTGATCACCACAGGGGGAGCGGTCAGGCGGCGGCGACCGGACGATGCGCCCGGAAGAGGCGGCCGATGCTCCAGCGGGGCTTCGCGTCGGTCACGCCCTGGATCCGGCGCTCGAGGCGCCGGGCCGTTGCGGCGGCCTGGAGGTCCGCGATCCGCATCTCCGCGAGGGACTTCTCATTCGAGATCATGGTGTTCCGTTCCTTCCGTTCCGGTCCCGGCGATCGAATGGCTCGGTCGCCGCCGTCGAGGAGGAACGTACGAGTCAAGGGAGGGCGAGGGCATCGGGTGGATGAAGGGTTCGTGAAGGTCGAAACCCTTCATTTCCGATCGGACGACCTTTACGGCCCCGCTGATCGACTCGCCGAGGAGCCCCCTGGACGGGCGTCGTCACTCGCAGAGCGCCTCGCGGAGCAGCGTCGTGAGCTGGTCCCACTCGACGAGGAACGCGTCGTGGCCCTTCGTCGAGCTGATCTCCCGGTAGCGTGCGTCCACGCCCGCGGCGGAGGCCGCATCCACGAGCGCCTTTACCTGGCGCGGCCCATACAGGATGTCGCCCTCGATGCCGATGCCGGTCACGGCCACGCCGCCAGCCGCCAGCCGCCCGAACGCCCCGCCCAGGCCGCCCCAGGCCACGCCGACGTCATGGCGATCCATGGCGCCCGCGAGGATCCGATAGGTCGCGGCATCGAAGCGCTCGACGAGCTTCTCGCCCTGGTGGTCGAGGTAGCTGACGATCGAGAAGCCCCCGTCCGGCTCCACCGAGCGCCCGAAGCGCTCCTCGAAGTCGGCTTCGCTCCGGTACGTGGTCATCGCGAGCTGGCGTGCGAGTGCCAGACCCTCGAGGCCGAGTCGCTCGATGAGCCGCACCTGGAGGTGGTTCCAGGCGACGGCCATCGATCCCGTGGCGGCGGGCGCCGCGATCGGCACGACATGGTCCACGGCCGCCGGGCGAGCGAGCGCGACCTCCAGGGCGACCATGCCGCCCAGGGACCCGCCGGTCACGAGCGCGAGCCCGTCGATCGCGAGCGCGTCGAGCAGACGCCACTGCGCCCGTGCCTGATCGCGTGTCGTCACGTTCGGAAAGGCGGCACCGTACGGCCGGCCGGTCGTCGGGTTCGGAGAATCCGGGCCGCTCGAGCCGTACCGGCCCCCGAGCAGGTTGGCGCACAGCACGCCGTACCGGGACGTGTCCAGTCCAAGACCGTCGCCGATCAGTGGCGCCCACCAGTCGCCGGCCGCATCGGCCGATCCGGTGAGCGCGTGGATGACCAGGATCTGCGGCGCCTCCGCCGGGGAGCGACCGTCGTGCCGGTATGCGACGGTCAGCTCGGGCAGGTGCGAGCCGTCGTCGAGGTCGAACGGTCCCAGGCCCACGGACTCCAGCCGGCCGGTCCCCGTGGGGAGACCGGCCGGCCGGGTCGTGGTCGCCTCAGCCGTCACCCGGCCGCGCCGACGAGGCTGCCCTCGGCAGGTGCCTCGGCGGTGGAGGCCTCGAGGGCCTGGCTGAGGTCGGCGATGAGATCGTCGACGTGCTCGAGTCCGACGGACAGGCGGATGAGGTCCGGCGTGGTGCCGGTCGCGATCTGCTCCTCGGGCTCGAGCTGCGAGTGCGTGGTCGATGCCGGGTGGATGATCAGCGACTTCGCGTCGCCGACGTTCGCGAGCAGGCTGAAGATCTGGACGTTGTCGATGAGCCGGCGACCGGCCTCGACGCCGCCCTTGACCCCGAAGGTCACGATGCCGCCGAAGCCGCCGCTCAGGTACTTCGTGGCCTGCTTGTACGACGGATGGGACGGGAGGCCCGGGTAGCTGACCCACGTCACCTCCGGACGGGTCTCGAGCCACTTGGCGACGGCGAATGCGTTCTCGCTGTGGCGCTTGATGCGCAGCGGGAGCGTCTCGAGGCCCTGCAGGAACAGGAACGCGTTGAACGGGCTGAGCGCAGCGCCGATGTCGCGCAAGCCCTGGACGCGCAGCTTCAGGATGAACGCGAGGTTGCCGAACGCGGCCGTGTAGCTGATCCCGTGGTACGACGGGTCGGGGTCGACGAAGTCCTCCTTGAACCGCTCGGACGCGGCCCAGTCGAATGTCCCGCCATCGACCACGACGCCGCCGATCGCGGTGCCGTGACCGCCGATCCACTTCGTCGCGGAATGGATGACGATGTCGGCGCCGTGCTTGATCGGCTGCGCGAGCAGCGGCGCGAACGTGTTGTCGACGATCACCGGCACGCCCCGCGCGTGGGCGACGTCGGCGATCGACGCGAGGTCGTGGACGTCGAGACGCGGATTGCCGATCAGCTCGAGGAAGACGGCCTTCGTCTTCTCGTTGATCGCCCGGCCGAAGGCCGACGGGTCGTTGCCGTCGACATAGGTCGTCGTGATCCCGATCTTCGGCAGGGTGTGCGTGAACAGGTTGTACGTGCCGCCGTAAAGCGACGAGGAGCTGACGATGTTGTCGCCGGCCCGCGCGAGGTTGAGGATCGAGAGCGTCTCGGCAGCCTGTCCCGAGGCGAGCCCCAGGGCCCCCACGCCACCTTCGAGGGCCGCGACGCGCTGCTCGAAGACGTCGGTCGTCGGGTTCATGATCCGGGTGTAGATGTTCCCGAACTCCTGCAGCCCGAAGAGGCGGGCGGCATGTGCCGCATCGTCGAAGACGTAGCTGGTCGTCGCATAGATCGGGACGGCCCGGGCATTCGTCGCCGGGTCGGGCTTCTGCCCGGAGTGCAGTGCCCGCGTCTCCGGGCGGAACGTGGTCGGGTCGAGTTCTGCCATGTCGCGTGCATACCTCCGATGCCCTCGCGGGCAACAAAAAGACCGCGGCTCCTTCGTGGAGTCCGCGGCCCGGGACTGGTCTGGCGTCCCGCTCCTACGTCATCGAACGTGCGCGGGCCTCAGACCCTCGCCTTTCGGCTGGGCCGCCTGCGCATACACATCGCGTAGGTCGTCGTCATCTCCTCTCGATGGTGCCCGAGGCGGCGGAAACGCGTCAACCCAGGCATCCGAACTGCAACCTTGCCGGACGGTAGGCTTGTGCGATGACCACCATCCCGGCCACGTTCCGGGCGTATGTCGCCGAGAAGGTCGCACAGGACGGGACGCTGGCCACGGTGGACCGAGGCGTCCGCGAGTTCGCCGCCTCGGACCTTCCGCCGGGCGAGGTCGAGATCCGCGTCGCCTGGTCGAGCGTCAACTACAAGGACGGGCTGGCGACGCGGGCGGACGGCAAGGTGGCCCGGATCAGCCCGCTGATCCCCGGGATCGACCTCGCGGGCGAGGTGATCGCGAGCGAGGACGCGGCGATCGCGGTCGGCGCGAGCGTCCTCGCCCACGGGTACGACCTGGGCGTCTCGCGTCATGGCGGATTCAGCGAGTACCAGCGCGTGCCCGCGGGCTGGGTCGTGCCGCTGGCCGGCGGACTCTCCGCGCGTGACGCGATGGCCATCGGGACCGCCGGGTTCACCGCGGCGATGTCCGTGGTCGCCCTCGAGGACCGTGGCCTGTCGCCGGCCGACGGGCCGGTGCTCGTGACCGGGGCGAGTGGGGGAGTCGGCGGGACCGCCCTCGCGATCCTGGCCGAGCGCGGCTACGAGGTCTGGGCAGCCACGGGCAAGCCTGGCGAGGTGGCTCGGCTGACCGCGCTCGGTGCGGCCGGGATCCTGACACGGGACGAGGTGACCGCTGAGGGCCGGCCGCTCGACGCGGAACGGTGGGCCGGGGCCGTCGACGCCGTCGGCGGCGCGACCCTGCCCTACGTCCTCCGCACCATCAAGACGGGCGGAGCCGTCGCCGCGAGCGGCAACGCCGGTGGGCCGAGGCTGGAGACGACAGTGTTCCCGTTCATCCTGCGCGGGGTCGTCTCTCCTGGGCATGGACTCGGTCACGGTCCCGATCGAGCGGCGGCGCCGCATCTGGGACCGCCTGGCCACGGACCTGCGGCCACGAGACCTCGGCGTCCACTGCCAGGAGGTGACCCTGGACACGCTGGAGCCGGCGCTCGACGGGATCGTGGCCGGCGAGGCCCGCGGTCGGTGGATCGTCCGGATCGGCGGCTGAGTTAGTCCAGTTCGCCGCGCATCTGCTGCAGCGCCCGTTCGATGGGCCCGCGCAGCGCCAGCCGCGGCTCGCCGGGGAACGCGGTTTCGTCCGCAGCAGCCTCGTCCAGAGTGATCTCGCGGGCGTGGACGCGCCGCGCGAGGGCCGCGATCGCGGCGAAGGATGCGGCCTGCGAATCTGCGAACTCGCGGCCCGCATGGTCGCCGTGACCGGGCACCACGACCCCGCCAGCGACAAGCGACGCCAGGGCCGTCGCTGTCGCCGGCCAGTCCATCGGGTAGCCGTCGTTGAAGAAGGGGACCGCGCCGCCCTCGAGGAGGTCGCCCGCCCACCAGGCCCCCGTGCCCGGGACGGTGATCACGATGTCGTGATCGGTGTGACCGCGACCGAGGTAGCGGAGGTGCACCTCGCGTCCGCCGAGCTCCACGGCCGCGGCGTCCGCGAAGGTCCGATCGGGCGGATCGATCACGACCTCGACAAGATCGTCGGCCAGGTCGGGCTCCTCCGTCGCGATCTTCGGTCGCCTCGCCTCACCGGTGCGCTCGATGAAGGTCACGCACCGTTCATGGCCCCAGATCGTCGCCGGGCGGAAGACGTGATTGCCGTAGGCGTGGTCGAAGTGCCCGTGCGTGTCGACGACGACCGTGATCGGAGACCGGGTCAGCTCGCGGACGTGCTCGACGATCTCGCGCGCCTGGACGTGAGTGGAGCGGGTGTCGATGACGAGCGCCTCGCCGTCGCCCAGGATCAGGCCGATGTTCTGGTCGTAGAACGCGTACCGACGCACGAAGAATCGGTCCCCGATCTCGACCCAGCCATCCTCGACTCCCATCGGCCCATGGTATCGACGGGCTCCGCTCGCGGGTCGCCGGTCGCGTACGCTGCGCCCATGCCCGCGCTCCTCAGCCACGCGACCGCGGCCGATGGCACGGACCTGCTCGTCCGACACTGGCCCGCAGATGAGGCGGGTGCAGGTGGCGCCTGGGCCGGCGAACCGTGGGCAGCGGTCCTCATCGTCCACGGGCTCGGCGAGCAGTCCGGCCGCTACGAGCACGTCGGCGACCAGTTCGCCGCGGCCGGGATCGATGCCTGGGCGTACGACCAGCGCGGCAACGGCGGATCGGGCGGTCGCCGCGGTGACATCGAGCGCTGGTCGCAGTTCCACGACGATCTGGCCGAACGACTCGCGGCCGTCCGCGCCAGCGCCGGATCCCGACCGGTGATCCTGTACGCCCATTCGATGGGCGGCCTCGTCGCCGTGGGCTATATGCTCTCCGGGCGCCCGAAGCCGGATCTCGCGATCCTCGGCTCGCCTGGCTTCGATTCGACGCTGCCCGGCTGGAAGAAGCGGCTGGCGCGGATCGTGGTCCGCATCACTCCGACGCTTGCTCTCCCCAACGACATCAAGGGCTCGACGCTGTCACGGGATCCGGCAGTCGCCGAGCGGGCAGCGGCGGATCCGCTGAACGTCACCTCGAGCACGGTCAGGATGGGCGCCGAGGGCTTCGCCGAGCAGGCTCGCGTCCGAGGACTGGCGCCACGCGGGTTCGGCATCCCGACCCTGGTGATCCACGGCCAGGACGACGGCCTGGTGCCAGTTGGGGCGTCCGCGGTGCTCGAAGGCGCTCCCGGCGTCGAGCGCCGCACCTACTCCGGCCTCCGCCACGAGCTCCACAACGAACCCGAAGGCCCCCAGATCCTCGACGAGGTCATCTCCTGGATCTGGTCGAAGGCAGCCCCTCCGGAGAACCGAGAAGCCCCGCCGCCGTCGAGTAGCGCCAAGCCGGACGATCGTGCTCGATAGCGCGGTTGTCAGATGGACGGTCGAACCGAGAATCGGCCGAGAGGGCGAGTCAAGCCCAAGGCGGCGGAGAGCACGTGAGCGAGCGCACCCCAAGGTGCGTGAGCGAGCGGAGCGCAGCCGCCAACGCGGGGATTTGGCCGCCATCGCGGTCGCCATGTACCCTGTAACGGACAACTGCATACGCCTCCGGGGAGCGCACCAGCGCTGAGAGTGTGGCTGAGGCCACAGACCCGCCGAACCTGATCCGGCTCATACCGGCGAAGGAAGCAGGCCATCCGATCGCTCGACGCCGTCCCCGTGAGCCGGAGGCGGCGTTTTCGTTTTCGAACCCGTGATCGGAGAACCTGATGTCCCACCACGAACGAGCCGCGATCGCATGAGGCCCATGCGATCCCTCAGCGCCACCGTCGCGCTCCTCGTCGTCATCGCGTGCGCCGCGCCTGCATCGTCGTCCGCACCGGGAACGGTGTCTCCCTCGGGCTCGGCCGGACCCTCGACCGCCCCGAACGGCATCGTCCGGCTGGCGCTCGACTGGACCCCGAACACGAACCACACCGGCTTCTTTGTGGCCAAGGCCAACGGCTGGTATGACGACGCAGGCGTCGACCTCCGGGTCCTCCCGTATGCGACGACGACGCCGGAAGCGCTGATCGCGGCCGGCCAGGCGGAGTGCGGCATCAGCTTCCAGGACGCCCTCACCTTCGCCGCGGCCGCCGGCGCGCCAGTCGTCTCGACGATGGCCGTCCTCCAGCACACGGCCCAGGAGATCGCGGTCCTGGCGTCATCCGACATCGGGCGGCCGCGCGACCTCGATGGCCGGACGTACGCCGGCTTCGGCTACCCCAACGAGGAGCCCACCCTGAAGTCGGTCATCAAGGCCGACGGCGGCTCGGGCGAGTTCACGACGGTCACCCTCGACACCGCCGCGTACGAGGCGCTCTTCGCGAAGCGCGCAGACTTCGTCATCACGTTCACTGCCTGGGAAGGGCTCGAAGCCGGACTGCGGGACATCGAGCTCCGGACGTTCGCCTTCACCGACTATGGGTTCCCCGACTTCTACCAGGTCGTGCTCGCCTGCGACCGCCGGTGGCTGGATCGGGAGCCGGCCTTGGCACGAGCGTTCCTCGAGGCGACGGTCCGGGGGTTCGAGTTCGCCGATGAGGACCCGGATGGTGCCGCCGCCCTGCTCATGAAGGAGAATCCCGGCGTGTTCGACGGCAACCCGGGCTTGCCGGCGGCGAGCCAGCGATTCCTCGCCGACGGGGGCTACCTCCACGACGACGAAGGCGCCATCGGGCGACAGACGCTCGAGAAGTGGCAGGGCTACTCGGGGTTCCTCTACGAGCAGGGTCTGCTTGCCGGCCCGGACGGCAAGCCGCTCGCCGCGCCGCCCGACTATGGGTCGCTGTTCACGAACGACTTCCTGCCGTGACCGCTCGCGCGGACCGGATCAGCCGCTGGTGGCCTCCGCTGGGCCTGATCGGCGTGGTCCTGCTGCTCTGGGAGGCGTACGTCCGCATCGCGGGCCTGAGTCCTGTCACGCTGCCGGCACCCTCGCGCGTTCTCGGGGCGTTGTGGGACTTCCGTGAGACCGCATTCGGCCACCTGGTGCCGACCATCGTCGAGACCATCGTCGGTTGCGCCCTGTCGGTGGTCCTCGCGATCGCCGCGGCCGTCGCGCTCGACCGCTGGGGCCCGGTCCGTCGAGCCGTCGAACCGCTTCTCGTCGCGAGCCAGACGATCCCGGTCGTCGCGATCGCGCCGCTGTTCGTCATCTGGTTCGGGTTCGGGCTGCTGCCCAAGGTCCTGATCGTCGTCCTCGTCACGTTCTTCCCGGTCACGATCGCGCTCCTCGACGGGTTCGGACGCGTCGAGCCCGAGGCGATGGACCTCATGCGCTCGATGGGCGCGTCCGCCCGTCAGACGTTCGGCAAGCTCCGCTGGCCGGCGGCCCTGCCATCGCTGTTCACCGGCCTGCGGATCAGCGTCGTCTACGCGGTCATCGGAGCGATCTTCGGCGAGTACGTCGGGGCGACCCAGGGGCTGGGCATCTGGATGCAGCTGTCACAGAACAGCTTCCGCACCGACCTCGTGTTCGCCGCCATCCTCCTCACCGCGATCGTGTCCCTCGTGCTGTACGCGGCGGTGGGGCTGGTCGAGCGTGCGGTGGTGCCCTGGTCGTTCCGCGACCGCGGGATCGTGACGGGCGAGGCGTAGACTCGCGACATGCCTGACGTCGCCCCGTTCCTGGCGCTCGTGTACTCGATCGTGGTCATCCTGGTCCTCGCGTTGCTCGCCTATGCGCTCATCGTGGGCTTCGCCCGGCTCCTGCATCGGGTCATGCCAGCCACCACGCCCCAGCGCGACCCCGCGCTCGACGCGCTCCGCACTCGTCTCGCGAACGGCGAGATCGACGACGTGGAGTTCGAGCGCCTCCGTTCCGTCATGCGTATCCGCTGAGTGGGTCGCCACGGCGGTCGGCGATGATCGTGGCCTGATCCGAAACCGGAGGGCCTCGTGACGGACGCGCGCACCATCGTCTTCTTTCCCGAGGGCGCCTACGGCCCGACCAACAACTGCGTCGGGATCGGCCAGGTGCTTCGCGCGCGCGGCCATCGGATCGTGTTCGTCGTCGAGGAGTCGTTCGCCGGCACCCTCGAAGCCAAAGGCTTCGAAGAGCGGCTCATGCGACTCGGACCGCCGCCCGAGGTCCCGGAGGTCCCCGGCCAGTTCTGGATCGACTTCATCCGCGATACGTCACCGGTGTTCCGCAAGTCGACCTTCGAGCAGCTCGGCGAGTTCATCGCCCCGACGTTCCAGGCGCTCGTCGACGGTTCGAAGTACGTCGACCCGCGGCTCAACGAGATCTTCGACGAGCTCGGCCCCGATGCGATCGTCGAGGACAATGTCGTGGCCTTCCCCGCCCTCGCCGCTTCCGGTCGTCCGTGGGCCCGGATCATGTCCTGCAACCCCGCGGAGATGAAGGACCCGGCGATCGCGCCGTTCTCGTCGGGATACGCCGCGTCGGACCGGAGCGGCTGGCCGGCGTTCCTCGAGGAGGTTAGGCGGACCCACGGCGAGATGTGGTCCGACTTCGACGCCTTCTGCCGCGAGCACGGCGAGACCACGCTCACCTATGGCGAACTCGGTCCTGACTTCATGGTGGAATCGCCGTTCCTCAACCTCTACTCGTACCCCGCCGAGGTCGACTACCCACGAGAGCGCCCGCTCGGCCCGACGTGGCACCGCCTGGATTCGACCGTCCGAGAGGCAGACACGACCTGGGAGCTTCCGGAACATCTCCGGGAGCGCGACGGGGCCCTCATCTACCTCTCGTTGGGATCACTCGGCTCTGCCGATGTCGGGCTGATGCAACGGCTGGTCGACCTCCTCGCGACGACCGAACATCGGGTGATCGTCTCGAAGGGCCCGCTCGCCGAACAGATCACGCTCCACGACAACCAGACCGGCGAGGGATTCCTGCCGCAGCCGGCGATCCTCCCGCAGGTCGATCTCGTCATCACCCACGGTGGCAACAACACGGTCACCGAGGCGTTCCACCATGGCAAGCCCATGATCGTGCTGCCGCTGTTCTGGGACCAGGTCGACAACGCCCAGCGGGTGGACGAGACCGGCTTCGGCCGCCGCCTATCGACGTACGGCTTCCGGGACGAGGAGCTGACCGACGCGATCGACGAGCTGCTGGATGACCGGGGGCTGGCAGCCCGTCTGGCCGGCGATGTCGACGCGGATCAAGGCCGGATCGGGCACGGTGCGGGCGGCCGACCTGATCGAGCGGCTGGCTCGGACGGGCGAGGCCGTGACCTCCTGACATGACGAAGCCCCCCGGGTCGCAGAGGGCCTCGTCTGGCTTCAGGCGTGGCGGGACCTAGGTCTCGCCGGTACCGCCACCGCTGTCCTCGCACGTGACCTTGAAGACCTTGGACTTGGCCTTGACGTCGGTCAGGTCGTTCTTGCCATACAGGGTGGCCTTGTAGTGCCCGGCGTCCAGGCTGAAGGTGCCCGTGGCGTGGAAGCCATCGGCGTCGGCCGGGCCAAAGGCGAACGGTCCGGCGGCCGTGCCGTGCGGGGCGTCGCCGCCCTGGACGGAGAACACGAGGTAGCCGCTCTGCCCCGCGTCGAGGTTGAAGGCCTCGACGTTGAAGACGCAGACCTTCGGATCGTTGTCGGGCGTGCCGGCCGGCGTGCCCTCTTCGTGGATCTTGAGGGTGCCGTTGTTCCCGGCGAACGCCGCCGAGGTCGCGAGGAGGCAGATCAGCGCCCCTGCCGACATGGCCGCGCCGAGTCGGCGTGCGTGGCTGATGGAACCGGTCGTCATGCGGGATACCGTCCTTCGTCGTGGATCAGGCTGGAGTGCCGGAGCGCGGGGCGCTCGCGATCGTTCGTCCATCCTCGCCGGCGCCATGCGCGTCGCAATCCGTCCTTGGTCCCGATGCCGGCGGGCGTTGGTTCGACGCGGGACCTGCGCCCCACGTGGCGAGACGGAGTACCGCTGCGGGCATAGGATGACGACACTTTCCACCCGATCCCGTCAGGCCCAGGAGGCACTCCCGTGACCGACACCCTTGAGCGAGTGAAGACGTACCAGCAACTCATCGGTGGCGAGTTCGTGGACGCCGCCGACGGCAAGACCGCCGAGGTCGTCAACCCGGCCAACGACGAGGTCATCGCGAACGTGCCCGCGAGCTCGGAGGAGGACGTGAACCGCGCAGTCGAGGCCGCCGCGACCGCCTTCGAGAGCTGGAAGAACACGACACCGCAGGACCGCTCGCTGCTCCTGCTCAAGCTCGCCGACATCCTCGAGTCGCGGGCCGACGAGTTCGGCCGGCTCGAGAGCGCCAACGCCGGCAAGCCAGTCGGGGCCGCCATCGACGAGATGACCACGAGCGTCGACCTCTTCCGCTTTTTCGCCGGCGCCGCCCGGGTCATGGAAGGCCTGGCGGCGAACGAGTTCCTGGCCGGCCACACCTCGATCATCCGCCGCGACCCGATCGGCGTGGTCGCCTCGATCGCGCCCTGGAACTACCCGCTCTACATGGCGAGCTGGAAGCTCGGCCCGGCGCTCGCGACAGGCAACACCGTGGTGCTGAAGCCGTCTGCGCGGACGCCGCTCAGCGCGTTGCTGTTCGCCCAGATCCTCGCGGAGGTCTTCCCGCCCGGCGTGGTCAATGTCCTGTCCGGCTCGGGCGCGGACATCGGCGACGCCCTGGTCGGTCACCCGACCGTGCGGATGGTCTCGATCACCGGCGACACCGTGACCGGCAAGCGCGTCGCAAAGATCGCGGCCGACACGGTCAAGCGGCTGCATCTCGAGCTCGGCGGCAAGGCGCCGGTCATCGTCTTCGACGACGCCGATGTCGACCTCGCTGCGGAGACGCTGCGGTTTGCCGGGTACTGGAATTCCGGCCAGGACTGCACCGCCGCGACGAGGGTCATCGCCGGGCCGAAGGTGTACGACAAGTTCGTGTCGTCGCTCGCGGACCAGGTCAAGACCATCAAGTGGGGCGATCCCGCCGAGGGCGACGACATCGAGATGGGCTCGCTCATCGCGCACGCCCAGGCCGACAAGGTCGAGGGCATGGTCGATCGCGCCCGAAGCGGTGCGGAGGTCGTGGTCGGCGGCAAGCGCCCGGATCGTGCCGGCTCGTACTACGAGCCGACGATCATCGCCGGCCCGGACCAGCGCTCTGAGATCGTCCAGGACGAGGTGTTCGGGCCGGTCATAACGGTCCAGCGGTTCAGCGACGAGGAGCAGGCGGTGAAGTGGGCGAACGACATCCCGTTCGGGCTCGCCTCGTCGGTGTTCACGAGCGACATCGGCCGCGCGATGCGCGTCGCGAAGGCGCTCGAGTTCGGGCACGTCTGGATCAACGAGCACTTCACGCTGGCGTCCGAGACGCCGCACGGTGGCGTCAAGCAGTCGGGCTACGGCAAGGACGGCTCGAAGTACGCGCTCGAGGACTACACGTTCATCAAGCACGTGATGATCAACACGGGCACCTGACCCGGGTCAGTCTCCGAGGGCGCTCCGCAGTTCCCCGACCCGTTCGATCGTCTCCGCGTCGAAAGGGGAGCGGAAGACGAAGATGACCTCGCCGACACCGTCCCGGCGGTAGCCGTCGAGGTACGTGGCGACCTCCTCGGGCGAGCCGCCGACCGTCAGCCCGCGGTCGGAACCGTCCGAACCGGCGACGCCCGCGAGACCATGGCGCCTCGCCGTGTCGGCCCAGACCTCGCGGGCCGCCGCGGGGCTGTCGCGGATGACCGCGTGGATCGTCACGGTCCGTTCGATCTCCCCGAACGGCCGGCCGATCTCCTCGCAACGCAGCCGCAGGACCTCGCTGGCCTCCGCGATCCGCTCGGGCGATCCGTAGCCGTTCCACACGTCGGCGACCGCGGCCGTCGTTCGGAGCGTCTTGGTCGGCCCGGACCCGCCGATCAGGATCGGGAGACGTGCCTGGACCGGCCGGGGTGCGCAGACGGCCTCGCGCATCGAGTAGAACCGGCCGTCGTGGGTGACGCGTCTCGCCGTCGAGCAGGCGACGGATCAGCCGAGCCGACTCGTCCAGGCGGTCCAGGCGGTCGCCGAACCCGTTCCCGAAGTCGATCCCGAACGCCTCGTGCTCGCGCCCGAACCAGCCGCCGCCGAGGCCAAGCACGACGCGCCCGTCCGAGAGATGGTCGAGCGTCGTCGCGAGCTTTGCGGTCAGGCCGGGCGGGCGGAACGTGTTGGCCGCGACCAGCAGCCCGAGCCGGACCCGTTCGGTCAGGACGGCGAGGGCGGCGAGCGTCGTCCAGCCCTCGAACTTGCCGTCGGTCGGATCGCCCTCGTCGGCGAGCAGGTGGTCGTCGATCCAGAGGCTGTCCCAGCCAGCCCGCTCCACCGCGATGCACGTCTCGCGCAGGCCGGGCCAGTCCGTGCGATTGATCCAGAACGCAGCTCCGAACCGCATCGCCGGCTACGCGCGGATCGTGGCGAGGAACTCGAAGACCGGCATCCCGGCCGCGAATGCCTCGGCAAGCGTGTCTGGCAGGGCAGGGGACAGGACCTCTGCATCGGAGAGCCGTCGGCCGAAGACGACGTCCTTGTAGCGGAACAGGTCGGCCATCGGGTGGTCGGCGGGGAACCCGGGCGGAACCCGCTTCAGATGCTCGTGGGCGCTGACCGATCCGAACGCCGCCTTGAACCCCGGTTCCTCGAGCGCGGCGCGCACCCTGTCGGGATCCTCCACGATCGCGCGACGGAAGGCATCGAGCCGCGGCTTCTCGGCCATCCACATCCCGCCGCCGACGTACATCTCGCCCGGCTGGAAGTTGAAGTAGCCGCCGTTCCCGTGCGCCGAGCCGTCGGCGACGATGGTCGTGCCGTCAGTGGAGCGTTCCAGCCACGGGAAGCTCGCACCGATGTGCGTCTTGTAGGGCGACTTGTCCTTCGAGAAGCGCGTGTCGCGATAGATCCGGAAGATCGAGCGCTTCGGATCGGCCTGCAGCGGGATCTCGCGCGCCTCGAGTCGTTCGGCGAGCGCGGCCACGAGCGCCTCGAACGGCTGCTTGAGCAATCGCTCGTAGTCGGCCTTGCGCGGGTTGAACCACTCGCGGTCGTTGTTCGCGGCCAGCTCCGCCAGGAAATCGATGGCCTCGGGGCGGAACCCGCTGAACGTGGACGTGGGTGGGGCGGTGACCATGGCTCGACTCCTGCGTGGCTGCGGGAGACGAATCTACGCCGGTCGGCTCACCCGGCGATCACCGGCCGGTTCGCTCGCCTATCCTGCGTGCGTGTCCGATGTCGCGCAGCTCTCGACCGCGCCGCGTCGTGAGGCACCAGGAGCGTCACGTCCGCCGTGGCCGACGAGGCCGCGCTTCAACGGCCGGCTCTTTCGCTGGCACGGATCGGCCCGCCGTGCCCTCGCGATCCGGGAGGCGGCAACGCCCTGGGAGGTCCTGGTCGCGGAGGTCATGTCACAGCAGACCGGGATCGAGCGCGTCGGACCTGCCTGGCGACGCTTCATCGAGCGCTGGCCGGCCCCGGCCGATCTGGCCGGCGCCGGCACCCATGAACTCCTCGCGGCCTGGGCAGGGCTGGGCTACAACAGACGGGCCCTGGCCCTGCGCGAGGCGGCGCGGTCGGTCGTCGCGGACCATGGCGGTCGAGTGCCCGCGACCGTCGAGGCACTGCGGGCACTGCCCGGGATCGGGCCGTACACCGCTCGTGCGGTCGCCGCGTCGGCTTTCGGCGTGCCCGTCGCGCCACTCGACGTGAACGTTCGACGCGTCGTGTCGCGTGTTCTTGGCGTCCCGTCGACCTGGTCCGGGTTGCAGGCCGCCGCCGATGACCTCGTCTCGCGTGCACGGCCCAGGCGTTGGCTCGATGCCGTGATGGATCTGGCCAACTCGACGTGCACGCCCCGCGCGCCGAGCTGCGACGTGTGCCCTCTGGCGGCCGTGTGCGCCTCCCGCGGCGATGTCGCCGCTCCCGCTGAGCCGGCGGTGCGCAGCCAGCCATTTCCCCTGACCACGCGCTGGCTGCGAGGGCGCCTCGTCGCAGCCCTGGCCACGGCGCCGATGGGGACCTGGGTGCCACTGCCCGACCGCCTGGGCGCCCACGATGCCGACGCGATCGGCGCAGCCGCGCGGCGTCTCGAGCACGAGGGGTTCCTCGACCTGAGCGCCGGCGCGGCCCGGCTGCGCGAGTAGATCCGGACAGGGTCGAGACGGACGCTCACCCGATTCGAGCATCCGGGTCCTCTAGTAGGTGGACGACCAGCCCGGAGGTTTGATGCACATCGCCGAGATGATCGAGGTTCCGGCTGACGCGACCCCGCGCGACGCACTCGTCGACGAGCTGTACGGACACGGTCCGATGCTTCTCGCCGCCGCGCGCGTTATCACGCTCGACAGGGACGAAGCGGAGGACCTCGTCCAGACCACATTCGAGATTGCCCTCCGCCGACTTGACGCGTTGCGCGAGCCTCGTGCCGTCCGAGCGTGGCTGCTCACGATCCAGGCCCGTGAGGCGTTCCGGGTGATGCGCCGCCTGCGACGCATCGTGAGCCTGGACGGTCGGGTCGGCGAGATCGCCGCGCAGGCGCCGGACCTGGCCCAGCGCGCGGACGTCCGGCGCGCCCTCTCGACCCTGCCGCGGCGGACGCGCGCCGCGATCGCGCTCCACCACATGGCGGGACTGACCGTCGCGGAGACGGCGCGTGCCCTGGGCGTGAGCGAGAACACGATCAAAAGCCAGTTGAAGACCGGCTTGAGCCGGCTGCGAGAGGAGCTTGGCGATGGCTGACGGACCCTTCGAGCCGTTCGTCGACGCGCGCCTGCGCGACTTCCTGGCGGGCGAGCTGCGCCAAGCGGAGATCGATTTTCGAGGAATCGCGCGGCACGAGCGCCGCGCAGCGCGCCGAAGCCCGTCGACCGGCGTCCTCTTCGCCGCCGTCGTGATCTTGGCGCTCGTCGTGGCCGGATCCCTGTTCGCGGGGCGAGTCTTCTTCGCGACGGGCGGGACACCGCTCGGCGCCGACGGGCTGCCCACCTCGATCGACGGCGAGCCGGTCGCTCGTGGCGACGAGATCGGATCGCGCGCACCGGGGAGCAGCTTCCTCGCCGGCGGGACACTCGTGCTCGACACCGTGCCCTGCCTCTCTCGAAGCCCCCGCGCACAGCTGGGGTGTGCCGAGGGCTGGGAGCTCGTGGCCGGCCCGCCCGGCGATCCGTCGGCCGTCTTCGCACTCGACGGCATCGTCGACGCTCCTGGGTTCGTGCGCACCTCGGGGGCGCTGACCGTCGCGCGCGTGCGCGCATGGACGACGCCATCGGGCGAGCTGAGTGGCGAGATCCTCGCCGTCGAGGCGATCGCATGGCGACAGCCCACCAAGGGCCCGATGCCTCCCGAGGCGTCGCCACCGGAGGGTGGCGAGGTCAACGAGGCGCTGGTTCCCGACTTCGTCTCGACGTGGGGCCGCGACGGTGTGACGATCGCCGGGTACGTGCCCAAGAGGTATCTGCTCCAGGAGGGCGATCTCGTCCCGGGCAGCCCGTCGGACCCGCCACAGCCCGAGCCGATGCCCGTGTATGGCGAGGACCTTGCGACGCTTGTCGGGCACATGGTGCCGGGCGTCGGCTTCGTTGCGCTCGGGGGTGCGGAGCCGTCGCCGGGCGCGACTGTGTCGGGGACGCCCGCATCGCCCGTGCCCCCGGCGAGCGCCGGCCCGTCGGGCTCGCCACGCCCGCCCGGCATGGACTGCGGGAGGATCCCGGCGGACCCGTGCCTGCAGGCCATCGCCCTCGCACGAGCTGTATACGAGGACGAGGTCGCCACCGCCGCGACACGGATCGTCGTGGACGACACCTGCCCGCTCGACTCCGTCTGCGACCGGATGTACCCCTTCGACGCCATCGTGGTCTTCGCGGACGACGGCGGGGACACGACGGGCTGGTGGGCATACCGCGTCTACGGGACCGACCAGGACACGCCGACCACGGTCGACCGGTGGATCGAACAGATCCCAGCCCACTTGGTGCAGCGGATCAGGGAGATGCAGCCGAGACCCTGAGCCGAACCCGCCTCCGCCATAGGCACGCTCCGAATGGGCTGACCCTCGTTCGGCTACGCTTCGAGGGCGATGCCCACCACCGTCGAACCGGCCCCCGCGCTGCCGGCGAACGACCCTGCGATCTTCGAACTCGATCTGCGCGGCTTGCGTCGGCATTGGGCGGCGTCCGCCGCGCTCCCGGCGATCTCGGGTGCGGCGATGATCGGGATGGACCGACGCGCCCAGGCGGTCGGCGTCCCAGAGGAACGCCTGATGGAGCACGCCGGGACCGCGGTGGCAGCAGCGGTCAGGGCGCTTGCCGTCGACCTGGGCCGATGGGGGACCGGTCCGATCGTGATCCTGTGCGGTCCCGGCAACAACGGCGGCGACGGGTACGTGGCAGCTCGACGGCTGGCGCTGGCCGGGGCGTCCGTGATCGTCGGCGTCGTGACTGCCGGAACACGCCCGGTCGGCGCGACGGCGGGCCGCAACTGGGACCGAATCGTGCGTGACACGGGCATCACCAAGGTCCACCTGCCGGTCGCGCGCGATGTCGCGATGTTCGAGCACGGGATCGAGAAGGCCGCCGTGATCGTCGATGCGCTGCTCGGGTCCGGTGTCCGGGGCACGCTCCGCGAACCGATCCGCTCGGCGGTCGAGGTCATCGTTCGAGCGGCCGCGGCCGGCATCCCGGTCGTTGCGGTCGACACGCCGACGGCCGTCGACCTCTCGAGCGGCGAGCCGTCCGACCCCGCCGTCCGCGCCGACCTGACCGTGACCTTCCACCGTCCGAAGATCGGGCTGACGACGAAGCGCGGTGCGGCCCATGCCGGCAAGGTCCTCGTGGCGCCCATCGGCATCCCCCCGGACGCGGACCGTGTCTGACGACGGCCCGACGGCCCGCCAGCCGGGCTACCGCGAGATCGCGCTCGTGGCGGGGGCGGTCGTCGCCGTGGTCCTTGGCGCGGCGGTCGTGACGAGCCTGCTGCCGTCGTCCCTGCAGGACGTCGTCTTCCACACGCCCCTCGCCATCGTGGTGCTCATCGTGGGGACCGGGTGGCTGCTGTGGCGGATCTCGCGCAGGCGTCCCGAAGAGCCGCTTCCGTGACCGGCGCGCCCGCCCGCGTCACGGGTCCGGCGCCGCTGGAGACCCGCCGCGGGAGCATCGCGGCCCTGTCGGATGGCACCTGGGACGTCGCTCATCGTCGGCGGCGGCATCGTCGGCAGCGGTGCCCTGCTCGACGCCGTCTCGCGCGGCATGCGGGCAGCCCTCATCGAGCAGGACGACATCGCGTCGGGCACGTCCTCCCGGTCGTCGCGACTCATCCATGGCGGCCTCAGGTATCTGGAGCAGTTCCACTTCGGGCTGGTGCGTGAGGCCCTCGCCGAGCGGTCCCGGATCCTCGACCTCGCACCCCACCTCGTGCGCCTGGAGCCGCTGCTGTTCCCGATCTACGGCATCCCGTTCCTGTCGAAGGCGTTCTATGACATCGGCCTGACGATGTACGACATCCTCGGTGCTCGCCACGACGGTGGCTGGCATCGGCGACTGTCCAAGGCCGACACGCTCGCCATCGCGCCGACCCTTCGCCACGATGGCCTGCGCGGCGGACTGCTCTATCACGACGGCGTCGAGGACGACGCGCGTTACACGCTCGCCGTCGCCCGTACCGCCCTCGCCGCCGGTGCGGTGGTGGCCACCCGCGTCAGGGCTGTCGGGCTACAGACCTCGATCACGGGTGACACCCTCCATACGGTGCGGGCGCAGGACCTCGTCACCGGGACGGAGCTCGACATCCGGACCCGGGCGGTCGTCGACGCGACCGGCGTCTGGGAGGCTGAGGCGGACCACCCGTTCGGCGGCGGCTCTCTGCGCATCCTGCCGAGCCGTGGCGCTCACCTGGTCGTACCCAGGGAACGCATCCCGAACAAGCACGGTCTGACGATCCGCGTGCCCGGCAAGGTCGTCTTCCTCGTGCCATGGCCCGACCATTGGCTGATCGGCACGACCGATGCGCCGTACGAGGGACCGTCGGCTCACCCGGCCGCGGGCGGCTGGGAGATCGACCTCCTGCTCGATACCGTCAACGCGACGATGGACGTGGACCTGCGCCGCGAGGATGTCGTCGGTACGTACGCCGGGCTGCGACCGCTGATCTCGACCACCGCCGGATCGACCGTGAAGGCGTCTCGCGAGCACCGCGTGTCGGTCGAGGCGAACGGCGTGGTGCGGATCGGCGGTGGGAAGTACACGACGTACCGGATCATGGCGCGCGACGTCATCGATGCCGTGCTCGGCGAGGCCGCGGCCCGCGCTCGTCCGAGCGACACGGCCGAGCGGCGACTCGTCGGGGCGGCAGACACCGATGCACTCGGGCGGATCGCCGCCGAGCTCGCCACGATCCCGACCCTCGCGGCGCTCGGTCCCGATGCCGCGACACGGCTCGTCGCCCGGCACGGGACGGAGGCACCGAGCGTCGCGGCCCTCGGAGCGGAGCTGGACCTCATCCGCCCGTTGGCGCCGGGCCGGCCGTTCATCGAGGCCGAGGTGACCTGGGCAGCCCGCCACGAGCTGGCGATGTCGCTCGACGACATGCTCGCGCGCCGCACTCGCCTGGCGCAGGAGCTCCCGGATCGGGGAGCCGCGATCGCCCCGCGGGTGGCCGAGCTGCTGGGTACCGAGCTCGGTTGGGGCGAGACGCGCCGGGCGCGCGAGGTCGAGACCTACCTCGAGACGGCCTGTCGCGAGTACGCGGTGGCTGGACCGGCGCAGCCCGAGGGCACGGAGCAGGTGGCCTGAGGCGCCCTGGAACACGCGTCCGCCCGTCATCGGGACGTCACGGTGGGCTGGCATCGTCGGGGGCATGCAGCTCCTCGATGACATCGCGCGAGCCTTCTTCGATGCCCTGTACGAGCTACGCGTGCCGGTCGCGATCGGCTCGATCGTCGCGGCGCTCGCGGTCGCCCTCATCGCCCGGAGGCGGGGCTGGTTCGCGGCCGCTCGACGCCACCCGGGTCGGACGAGCGCCCTCGTCGCCGTGGCAGTCGCCATCGGAGCGCCACTGACCTGGTATCTCGCGTCGCCGATCTTCATCCGGACCGCGCTCGTCGAGCCCGCTCCGGTCATCGCCGTGGCGACCGCTGTCCCGACCACGATCCCGACCACGGGCGCGCCGGCATCGGACGCTCCTTCGGTCGCTCCGAGCGAGGCGCCGACGGCCACGCCCGAGCCAACGCCCTTCCAGCCAGTCACCCTGGTCAGCGGCGAGTTCCACGGCTCAGACGAGTTCCACTTCGGGCACGGCACCGCCGCGATCATCGAGACATCGCCGGGCCGGTTCCACCTCCGCCTCGAGGATTTCTCCGTTCGCAACGGTCCTGACCTGTTCGTGTACCTGTCGCCGGACGCCGACGGCTATGCCAAGGGAGCACTCGAGCTCGGGAAGCTGAAGGCGACCGATGGGGCATTCGGCTACGACCTGCCCGCCGGGGCTGATCCAGCGGACTTCGCCAGCGCCGTCATCTGGTGCAAGCAGTTCAGCCATCTGTTCGCGACGGCGCCCTTCGAACCCGCCTGACGGGCCATCGAAAACGGCCGAAAGTCGGGGCTATGCAACGCACGGGTGAACGCGTAACATCCCGCCCGTAAATGCCGTGGAAACGTCCGCGGCCAGACCGTAGCTCGACGCAACTCCGACTCCTCTCACGGCTGACGCGAGAACATCGACGGGATCGCGCCGGCTACCGAGAGGAGTTTCGTTTTCGTGTACAGCGACAAGAATCTGACCTGCGCGGACTGCGGACAGGAATTCGTGTTCACCGCGTCCGAGCAGGACTTCTATGCGCAGCGTGGGTTCACAGAACCACGCCGTTGCCCGTCATGTCGTGCCAGCCGCAAGGCCGCACGCAACGCGGAGGGCGGCGGCAGTTCCTACGGCGGCTATGGGGCCGGCGGCGGTTACTCGGCGGGGGGTGACGGCGGCGGCTACGGCGCGAGTGCGTACGGCACGCGCGACCGCGGGCCCCGCGAGATGTTCGCGGCCACCTGCTCCAACTGTGGCAAGGAAGCCCAGGTCCCGTTCCGCCCGACCAGCGGCAAGCCGGTCTACTGCAGCGACTGCTTCCGGAGCATGCGCGGCGGCTGACCAAGCCCTCTCGGTGCGGGCCGACCCACGGCCCGCCGAACCAGCCTGATCCCGACCCGGGTCGTCAGCCGACCCGGGTCGTTCGATTCCCGGCGGGGCTCAGCGGTCCAGTGACTCAGCCGCTCGGACGCTTGCCCGCCAGCAGGCCGAGGTCGAACTTGCGCTCGGTGCCGTGGAGCAGGCGGTCGATGTTGTCGGCGTGAGCCAGCCAGATGAACGCGGCACCCACCGCCGAGTAGATGACGTAGGGCAGCGGTGTCGCGGGCACGACCATGAACACCAGCAGCGTGATGGGCAGCATCGCTGCCGACCCGAGCAGAGAGCCGAGGGAGACGTACCGGGTCAGCAGGATGACCAGGATGAACACGGGCGCCGCGAGCAGCACCGCGATCGGCTGGATGACGAGCATCGTGCCAACGCCGGTGCCGACGCCCCGACCGCTGCGGAAGCCAGCGAAGATCGACCAGATGGCCCCGGCCACGGCGGCGCCGCCGCAGAGCACCTCGGTCAGGGCGTCGCCGTCGGTGACGAACCGTGCCAGCAGGACGGGGAGTGCCCCCTTGAGGAGGTCGCCGCCGACCACGACCGCGGCCCACTTGCGGCCGAGCGCCCGCAACGCATTGGTGCCGCCGGTCCGTCCCGATCCGATCGTCCGTGGATCGGGGCCGCCGGAGAGTCGAGCGACGACGATGCCGACAGGGATCGAACCCGCGAGGTAGGCGGCGAGCATCAGGACGACCGTGCGGAAGAGCGCCGCGGGATCCATCGATGTGCTCCGTAGTCGGGTCGCTCGCCCGAGGGCCCGAGTCTAGCACCGGCCGAGCACGAGGCAGGCGCGGAGCGGCCGGCCCTCCGAGGTGGAGGACCGGCCGCTGGCCGCGTCGCGGGGCGACGCCCCGGCTACTTCCTCGTGACGACCACGATGGTCTTGACGATGGTCACGCCGGACACGGTCGAGGCGTCCATCTCGGTCACGACCGGGCCGTTGCCGCGATCGGCACCGCGGGCCGTGAAGCTGTAGGTCAGCGACGCACCCGGGGTGGGCGCGGTCGAGGTGACCACCAGGTCCGTCGTCGGCAGGCCGACGATGCCCTGGCCTTGGCCGATGTCGTTCTCGGCCCCGACCTGGAAGGCCTGGCCGGGCGGATCGCCGGGCAGGGCCGCCGGGTCATAGGCGAACGAGATGTCCTGGGTCCCGTCGACCCCGATCCAGATCTGGAAGTGGCGGTTGCTGTTGGTCCCGAACACGTTGACCTGCCACTCGACGACGAGCCAGGAGTTCACGCCATCGGTCAGGACGTTGAGGCGGATGCCGGTGGCGCCGGTGCCGTCCAGGTCGGTCCAGAAGGGGGCCAGGACGTTGTTCGGTCGGGCCGGGTCGGGGATGCCATTCAGGTTGCAGCAGTTGTTGTCCTCGGCCGTGCCTCCACCAACGACGGCGTAGCCGTTGGAATCGACGCCCACCTGCGTGTAGGTGACGCCGTTGTAGACGAAGGCCGGAACGTTGAAGTTCACGATGTCCTCGTCACCGACCGGGACGGTGAGCGTGCCACCGAAGAGGTCGAGCGGGAGGAACCCGGCCGGGCCGGCGCCCGGTGCGATCGACGGCACGCCCGGCTTGGCGCCCAGCAGCGTGCCCCCGGCGTTGACCCGGTGGCTGCCGTGTAGCGTCGCGCCGGTCGCGCTCAGGATCTTGAGATGTCCGTCTGTCTTGGTCTCGAGGTTGACGGTGGCATCTTCGAAGGCGTTGTTGGTGGCGGTCACGGTGCAGACCGTGTTCTCACCCTGCTTGATCGTCCCGGGCAGGCAGCTCTGGGTGAGGCTGACGTTGCCCTGCGTGTGGATGAAGGCCACCGGCATGTGCATCCGCCAGCCGAGCGGGACGCTGGAGCCCTTCTTGGCGACGATCTTGACCGCACCGAACTGCTGGACGCCGAGCGGCGCATCGGATTCGATGGTGATCTTGAGCGTCTTGGACTTGCCGGCCTTGAGCTCGAACTTGGTCGGGGAGACCTTGATGGTCGAGCCGGACGGCGAGGTCGTCGAGGCCTCGTACTTCTGCTTCTTGCCGGTCGTGTTGGTGACCACGCGGGTGGTCGTCACGCGGCCCGGCATCACGGGCGCATTGACCGACGCGATGTTCAGGTGGATCGCATTGAGCGGGTCACCGGTGAGCAGCGCGTAGTCGGCGGCGGTCTCGTCGAGGGTGAGCGGCGCCGCTACGGCGGCGGCGATGTCGATCCGGCCGGACCCGAAGTCGAACGGATCGGCCGGCGTCGTGAGGTCTTCCTTCTTGACGCTGGTGATCGCAGTCAGCATCAGCGCCGACTTGATCTGGCCGGGCGTCCAGCTCGGATGCTTGGCCAGGACGAGGATGCTGGCCCCCGCGACATGCGGCGACGACATCGACGTGCCGGCGATGGCCTGGAACATCTCGCCGGGAGGTCCGCCGAGGATGTCCTCACGGAACGGCGTGTGAGCGCCCAGGATCTGGACGCCGGGCGCGGTGACGTCAGGCTTGATGAAGTTGCCGGCCGGGCCGCGCGAGGAGAACGCCGCCATGATGTCGGCGAGGCCGTTCTGCTTGGTCCCGGCAGTGAAGGAGGCCATCTCGCCCGTGTTCGCGGCCAGGAACGCGAGGAACGCGGTCCCGTCGGCGAGGTGGACGGTCGGCAGCCAGTGATTGTCGGTCTCGATATCGGCGAGGGTCGCGTTGTACAGGACCATCCCTGCTGCGCCACCCTGCAGGACGTTGAAGCCCTTCTCGACGCGGGCGTTGCCGCCCCGCTGGCAGGCCACGATCTTGCCGGTGAACGTCCCCGGCGCCGCCGGGGCATCGCACAGCGCCCTGCTGTACGGCGCGGCCGACGAGAGGACGATCGGCAGCGGGCCGACGCCCGCGGTGATGGACGCACCGGTGAACGTGGCGCTCGCGCCGCCCGTGCCGGTGACGGTCAGGGTCGACGAGAACTCGCGTCGCTGGGTGGACGCCGCCACCGTGTTCACCCACGGGGACAGGTGGTTGGCGGTGCTCGCACCGGGGCCTTCGTTGCCCGCCGAAGCGGCGACCGCGACTCCGGCCGCGTAGGCGTCCAGGAATGCGAGCTCGACCGGATCGGTGAGCGGGTCGGTCCCACCCGAGATCGAGAAGTTGATGACGTCCACGCCGTCCTTGATCGCCTGGGCGACCGCGGCCGCGGAGTCCGAGCCGAAGCAGCCCTGGATGCCGCAGACCTTGTACGAGATGACGTAGGCGCCTGGGGCGATGCCATGGAGCGGACCGCGCTCGACGCCGAACACCGGCGCCGTCGCCAGCGAGTTGCCGGCAGCGGTGCTGGCCGTGTGGCTGCCGTGACCGTTGGAGTCGCGGGCGGTATGGAACGGCTCGGCGGCCGCGCGGGCCGGGCTGGAGAGGTACGTGGCCAGGAACGGCTGGCCGCCGATCAGCTTCTTGTTGCACACGAACGGGTCAGCGGCCGGCGTCAACGGGTTGTCGCCGAAGTTGCACGTTCGCGGCGTCCCATCCGCCTTGGGTGGAGGGGCGGGCAGGTTGCCCTGGTCGGCGAAGGAGGGATGCTCCGGCCAGACGCCCGAGTCGAGGCCGCCGAAGATGACGCCCTTGCCGGCGTTCGAGACGCCGCCGAGCGACGAGTAGACGGGGTTCGCGTCGATGAACGCCGGGCTCGAGTCGGTCAGGAGCTGCTCGAGGCTGTCGTTCTGGACGGCGACGACGCCCTTGATCGCAAGCACCTTCTCGACGGCCGATGCCGGGATCCGCGCGGCGACGCCGCCGTACACGGTCTCGAGGCGCACGCCGAGCTTGGCCGACGGGACCGCCTTGGCCAGCGCGGCCGCGAAGGCATCCTGTCGCGTGTCGATGAACTTGGTATAGGCGCGAACGGCCGCCGAGTCGCTGTCGAGCGACTTGCCGGTGACGCGCGGGCTGGTCGCCGAGAGGTCGGGCAGCCCGCCGCCGTAGACGGCGACGGAGTCGACATCGAGCTTGATGACGACATTGACCATCGCCGAGTCGTCCCTGGCGAGGAGCTGCTTGTCGGTCTCGGCGAGCCGGCTGGTGGCGGACTTGGTCCCCGTGATCCGTCCGCTCTGCTCGACGGTGAGATCCGACTTCTTGAGTTGCGCCGGATCGGCGGCCGATGCCGGGACACTCAGGGAAAGGACGAGCAGGAGCGCGAAGAGACTTGACAGCGTCGACCGCCGTCGGATCGAGATGCGCATGCGTTCTCCAGTCGTGGTGTTGCAGGGGCGGCCGACAGCCGGCCGCCGGCACGAGCGGGAGGCCCGTTGGTCTCCGTGGTAGCCCCGGCCTTCCTCCCAAGGCCATGGGGATCTGACGGGTGCGCGACTCTGACAGTGGGAGCAGGGTATGAGCCGAGCGTTGACGCGTGGCGACAATTCTGCACGCTGAGGCCCCGAATCGGCCGAGACGGTGCGTGCCCGCACCGCAAATCGCCTCCCGCACGCTCGGTTGCGGGACTCTCGGCCCCGCGCGTACCATCGGTCGCGATGACCCATCCGCCCGTTCGATCCCTCGACGGCCATGCGCGGCCGCGGACCGACGGGCTCCGCGAGGCTTCCTGACCCATGGCCGTCGGCTCCTCCAACGACTTCGATCTCGTCGTGCTCGGCGCGGGCACCGGCGGGTACACCGCGGCCTTCCGTGCGGCGCAGCTGGGGCTGAAGGTGGCCCTCGTCGACGAGGACAAGATCGGCGGCACGTGTCTGCACCGGGGATGCATCCCGACCAAGGCGCTCCTCGAATCCGCGGCGTTCGTCGAGCGCGTGCGTCACGCGAAGGACTTCGGTCTCACCCTGCCGGGCGATGGCGTCGTCGACTACGCCGCGATGGCGGCCCGCCGCGATGCCGTCGTCAAGCGCATGTGGACCGGGCTCAAGACGCTCATCGACAAGAACAAGGTCGCGTGGATCGCGGGGAGGGGACGGCTGGACGGTCCGCAGCAGCGTCCGCGTGAGCCAGCCCGGGGAGGACGGCACGCCCGGGAAGGGCGGCGAGCGGATCCTCCAGGCCACCGACGTCATCCTCGCCACCGGCTCCCGGGTCAAGTCGCTGCCCGACCTGAAGCCCGATGGCAAGCGGATCGTGACGAGCGACGACGTCCTGAGGATGGACACCCTGCCGAAGGACATCGTGATCGTCGGCGGCGGTGCCGTCGGGGTCGAGTTCGCCTCGATGTACCAGGACATCGGCGTCAAGGTCACGCTCCTCGAATACCTGCCCCAGATCGTGCCGCTCGAGGACGGCGAGGTCAGCAAGGCCGTCGAGCGCAGCTTCACCAAGCGAGGCATGACCGTGATGACCAACGCCCGGTTCGACGCCAAGGCGGTCACCTCCGACAAGGACGGTGTCTGCCTGATGGTCGGGCCCGAGGGCAAGGACCCGGCCGAGGTCCGTGCCGAGATGCTGCTCGTCGCCACCGGGCGTGCTGCGAACATCGAGGACATCGGGCTCGAGACCACCAAGGTCGAGACCGACCGCGGGATCATCAAGGTCAACGGCCACATGCGAACCCGGGAGCCGCATGTCTACGCGATCGGCGACATCGTCGGCGGGCTGTGGCTCGCCCACACCGCCGCCCACGAGGGGATCACGGCGGCCCACACGATCGCCGGCGAGACCGATGTCCACGAGATGGACTACGTCAACCAGCCACGTGCGACCTACTGTCGGCCGGAGATCGCCTCGATCGGCCTGACCGAGGAGCAGGTGAAGGCCGACGGCCGCGAGTACAAGGTCGGCAAGGTCCCGTTCCAGGCGATCGCCAAGGCCATCATCCTGGGCGAGTACGAGGGCTTCGCGAAGGTCATCGCCGACAAGGCGACCGACGAGACCCTCGGCATCCACATCGTCGGGCCGCACGCGACCGATCTGATCGCGGAGGCAAGCCTGGGCATCTCGCTCGAGGTGACGCCGTGGGAGATCGGGGCCGCCACCCATGCCCACCCGACGCTCGCCGAGATCATCGGAGAAGCCGCGATGGCGGTCGACGGGCGTTCGATCAACTTCTAGGCCCGGTCACAGGCTAGCGGAGGCACCGATCGCACGATGGCGGTGAGCAAGGGAAGCTCCGCGCTTGCCGCGTCGGTCGGCCTGACCGACGACGACCTCATCGGCATGTATCGGCTGGTCGCGCTCTCTCGCGCGCTCGACGAGCGGATGTGGATCCTCAACCGTGCCGGCCGGATCCCGTTCGTCATCAGCGGCCAGGGCCACGAGGGAGCCCAGGTCGGCATCGCGTGGGCGTTCGAGAAGGGCCACGACTGGATCGCGCCCTTCTACCGCTCCATCGCGACCTGCCTGACCTTCGGCATGAGCCCGCGGGACATCATGACCGCCCAGTACGCCACGGCGAACGACCCGTCATCGGGTGGCCGCCAGATGCCCGGCCACTACGGCAGCCACGAGCACAACCTCGTCTCGGTCAGCTCCCCGGTGGCGACCCAGCTGCTCCATGCGGTCGGGATCGCCCTCGCGGCCAAGATCCGCAAGACCGGCCAGGTCGCGATGACGAGCATGGGCGAGGGATCGTCGAACCAGGGCGACGTCCACGAGGGCCTCAACTTCGCGGCGATCCACAAGCTGCCGTTCGTGTTCGTGGTCGAGAACAACGGCTATGCGATCAGCGTGCCGGCCGCGATGCAGGTCTCGGTCCCGAACGTGGCCGACCGCGCGTCGGGCTACGGGATCCCGGGCATCGTCGTGGACGGCGTCGACGTGCTCGCGTGCTACGCGGCGACCCGGGACGCGGTGGCGCGTGCCCGCGCGGGCGAGGGGCCGACGCTCATCGAGGCGAAGGTCACGCGCCTGACCGGGCACTCGTCCGACGACCAGCAGACGAAGTACCGCTCCGAGGACGAGCTCACGCGCGAGAAGGCGCACGACCCGCTGCCGCGCTTCCGGGAGCAACTGCGCGAGGCCGGCGTCCTGACCGATGCGATCGAGGAGTCGCTGCTCGCGGAGATCACCGCCGCCGTCACCGATGCGACCGACTACGCGGAGGCGCAACCCGATCCCGATCCCGCGACCGCCATGCGCTACGTCTACGCCGAGGACGTCGACTGATGCCGGCGCGGACGTTCATCGAGGCGATCCGCGAGACCCTCGCTGACGAGATGCGGCGTGACGAGACGGTCATCGTCCTGGGCGAGGACGTGGGGAAGAAGGGCGGCGTGTTCCTCGCCACCGACGGCCTGTGGGCTGAGTTCGGCGACGAGCGCGTCATCGACACGCCGCTGACGGAGTCGATGATCGTCGGGACGTCGATCGGGGCCGCGGTCAACGGCCTCCGACCCGTCGCCGAGATCCAGTTCGCCGACTTCATCTTCCCCGCGTTCAACCAGCTCGTGTCCGAGGCGGCCCGGATGCGCTACCGCTCGAACAACGGCTACTCGGTCCCGATGACGATCCGGGCGCCCTACGGCGGCGGCGTCCATGGTGCGCTCTACCACTCGCAGAGCGTCGAGGCGTTCTTCACCCACGTCCCGGGGCTCAAGGTGGTCGTGCCCTCCACCCCGTACGACGCCCGCGGGCTCCTGCGCTCCTCGATCCGCGACGACGACCCGGTCCTGTTCTTCGAGCACAAGAAGATGTACCGCTCGGTGCGTGGCGATGTCCCCGACACCGACTACGTGGTCCCCCTCGGCCGGGCGGCCATCACCCATCCCGGCTCGCAGGTCACGGTCATCGCCTACGGCCTGATGGCCCACTACGCGCTCGAGGCGGCCGACCGGGTCGCCGAGGACGGCATCAGCGCCGAGGTGATCGACCTCCGAACGCTGCGTCCGCTCGACAAGGAGACGGTCCTCGACTCGGTCAAGAAGACCGGCAAGTGCCTGATCGCGTACGAGGACAACCGGTTCGGCGGCTATGGCGCGGAGGTGGCGGCGATCGTGGCCGAGGAGGCGTTCGACTACCTCGACGGCCCGGTCACGCGGATCGCGGGGCCGGATGTCCCCGGCGTTCCGTACAACCACGTCCTCGAGGACTGGTTCATGGTCAGCCCCGAGAAGATCGCCGACGCCATCCGCAAGCTCGCGGCCTATTGAGGTCTCGCGGCGCGCGGGCGGCCCGGCACGTTGGCGGCGCTACTCGACCCGCAAGGCGCGGATGGAGGACACTAGGCGCCACAGAACGAGCGGAGGACCTGCGAACGTGGCGAAGGTGACGATGCCCCAGCTCGGCGAGAGCGTCGCCGAGGGGACGATCGGGAAGTGGCTGAAGCAGCCGGGCGATCACGTCGCCAAGTACGAGCCGCTCCTCGAGGTCATCACCGACAAGGTGAACGCCGAGGTCCCGTCGCCGTTCGAGGGCACCCTCAAGGAGATCCTGGCCGAGGAGGGCGCGACCGTCCCCAACGACGCCGAGATCGCGATCATCGACACGGGTGACGAGTCCGAGGCGTCCGCCGCGACGGGACCAGTGACGACCTCGACGCCAGCCGCGGAGACGCCCGCCGCCGCGGAACCGGCCGCCGCGGAGCCGGCGAAGGGCCCCGCCGAGTCCGACGAACGACCCGAACGCGCGGCGCCTGCCGCTGCCGAGGCAGCGCCGGCCCAGTCCGCTCCCGCCCAGTCCGCTGCCGCCCCGGCCGCGGCCTCAGCTCCTGCGGCCACCGCCGCGCCCGCGGCGACACTGGCGCCGACCGGAGATCCCGACGCGCGCATGACCCCGGCCGTGCGCCGGCTCCTGCGCGAGCACGGGCTGAGCCCGGAGCAGATCAAGGGCACCGGCGGCGGGAATCGGATCACCCGCGACGACGTGCTCGCGGTCGTGGAGTCGATCCGAACGGGAACGGCGGCACCCGCGGCGGGGATCGCCCCGGCCGCGACGCCGGCCGCCAAGGCACCGTCGGGCGGTCCCGCGAGGACGACCTCGGTCGCCGAGAGCGTCGCGTTCCCCGAGGGCGCCGACGAAGTCCTCCTGCCGATGACCCAGATGCGCAAGGGCATCGCGGCGCAGATGACGCGCTCGCTCGCGGTCCCGCACGCCTATGTCCACATGGAGGTGGATGCCTCGGGCCTCGTCCGCGCCCGCGAGGGTGCCAAGCGCGAGTACCAGGAGCGCGAGGGCATCTCGCTCAGCTACGTGCCGTTCGTGGTCAAGGCGTCCGTCGAGGCGCTCAAGCAGCATCCGGCGTTCAACGCCCACTGGACCGATGCGGGGATCCTGGCCAAGCGGCGCATCAACATGGGCGTCGCCGTGGCCGTCGATGACGGCCTGCTGGTCCCGGTGATCCGCGATGTCGACCAGCTGTCGATCAACGGGCTCAATCACGCGATCGCGGACGTCGCGGGGCGTGCTCGAGCCGGCAAGCTCCGCCTCGACGACTTCGGTGGGGGCACGTTCACGCTCGACAACACCGGCTGGCTCGGATCGAACCTCACGATGCCGATCATCAACGTGCCCGAGGTCGCGATCCTCACGATGGAGGCCATCACGAAGCGGCCCGTGGTCCGCGAGACCCCCGATGGCGACGTCATCGCGATCCGACCGGTCATGAACCTGGTCATGGCCATCGACCACCGCGCCAACGACGGGGCGCAGGCAGCCTCGTTCCTGCGGGTCGTGAAGGCCGCACTCGAAGCCGTGGGACCGGACACGCCGGTCTACTGACGCCAATGCGCGTCGTGGTGACCGGCGCCGCCGGGTTCATCGGGCGGGCTCTCGTTCGTCAGCTGGCGGCGCGCGGGGACCGCGTCATCGCCCTGGTCCGTGACCCGGAATCCGCGAGCCACATCGCCGCACCCGCGGTCGAGATCATCGCGAGCGACCTGTCCGACGTCGGCGCCCTGACCGAGCTGGTGCGCGGAGCCGACGGGCTCATCCATGCCGCGGGCTCGTACCGCGTCGGGATCCCGGTCTCCGAGCGGCCCCGCATGTACGACGCCAACGTCGGGACGACGGAGCGCGTCCTCGATGCCGCGGCGGCGGCCGGCGTGCCCCGCATCGTCTACCTCTCGACGATCAACGCCTACGGGAACACGCGGGGCCGCGTCGTCGACGAGACCTATCGACGCGACCCGGCCGCGGGCTTCGTCAGCTACTACGACGAGACGAAGTGGCTGGCACAGGTCGCGGTCGAGGCTCGGATCGCAGACGGCGCCCCGATCGTCATCGTGCAGCCCGGCGCGACGTACGGGCCTGGCGATCACTCGGCGATCGGCCAGCAGCTGCACCAGGCGTATCTCGGGACGGCGGCCTTCATCGCCCTGGGCTCGACGGGCATCAGCCCGGTCCACGTCGAGGACCTCGCGGCCGGCATCATCGCCGCCCTCGATCGCGGGCAGCCCGGTCGGACGTACACGCTCGGCGGCCCGAACATCCGCCTCAAGGACGCGATGGGCATCGCGGCACGGGCCGCCGGTCACGGTCCGCCTCGGCTCAACATCCCGACCTGGTTCCTTCGATTCGGCACGTTGCTGGGCCCGAACCGCGGTCGGGTCTTCGGCCTCTCGCCGAACCTGCGCGAGATCCTGAGCGCATCGGACGGGGTCACGTACTGGGCGAGCTCCGCGCGTGCCGCCGCCGAGCTCGGCTATCGACCTCGGGACCTGCCGTCGGGGTTCGCCGATGCCTACGGCGGCGATCCGGCGCGGGTCTGACCGGCCTCGTCGTACACTCCGAGCGTGACCCGCGACCTCCCGATGTTCACGCCGCCCACCGCCCCGGGCGCGGTCGCCCACGAGCGACCGGATCTCCCGATCGCGCTCGGTGGGGGAGCGGCCGGTCTGCCCGCCGCGGACGGCTCGACGGCGCTTCGCCGGCACCCCGACTGGATCCGCGCCAGGATGCCGTCCGGCCCGAATTACCACGAGCTGAAGGGCCTCATGCGTGGCCTCTCGCTGAACACGGTCTGCGAGGAGGCCCGCTGCCCGAACATCGGGGAGTGCTGGGACCAGCGCACCGCAACGATCATGATCCTGGGCGACACGTGCACCCGGGCGTGTGGCTTCTGCGCGGTCAAGACCGGCCGGCCGACGTGGTTCGATGACGACGAGCCGCGGCGGGTCGCCGAGGCGGTCGGGGCGCTCGGGCTGGAGCACGTCGTCGTCACCTCGGTCGCGCGCGACGACCTGCCGGACGGCGGCTCGCGGATCTTCGCCGAGACCATCCTCCGGATGCGGGAGACCAGCCCGGGCATGGGCATCGAGGTCCTCATCCCGGACTTCGACGGCTCCGATGATCGGCTGCGGACCGTCATGGACGCCCGGCCGGACATCCTCAACCACAACCTCGAGACCGTTCGCCGACTCCAGAAGCCGGTCCGCAAGCGCGCCCGCTGGGACCGGAGCCTCTACGTCCTGCGCCGGGCGAAGGAGATGTCGGCGGAGATCGGCTATGCGGCGCACACGAAGTCGAGCCTGATGGTCGGCCTCGGCGAGTCGCGCGACGAGCTGACCGAGGCATTCGAGGCGCTGCGCGCGGTGGACGTCGACATCCTGACGATCGGCCAGTACCTGCGGCCGTCGCTCAAGCACCTCCCGCTCGAACGCTACTACCACCCCGACGAGTTCGCGGAGATGAAGGCCGAGGCGCTGGGTCTCGGTTTCAAGCACGTGGAGTCCGCGCCGCTCGTCCGCTCGAGCTACCACGCCCGCGACCAGGTCCCCGGCGCCGAGCTCAAGCGGCTGCGCCGGCAGGCGACGATCGACGCCGAGGGCCGGATCGTCCCGCTCGCCGGCTGAACTCCGCACCGTCGCGGAGTCCGACGAAACCGGGACGCCGGTCGCGCCGTCTGGCCGCCATGGCTCACCGGATCGACACCCTGCCGCTCGTCGGCCTCCTGCTCGTCCTCGTCGCCACCGTGGGGTGCGCAACACCGGCACCATCCCCGTCCCCACAGGGGTCGAGCGCTCCCTCCGCCCCGTCGGCGATCGCCCCGAACACGGCTCCGACGCTCGGGGGCGTACCGATCGCCTGCTACGGCCTCGGCGACGCTGACTGCCCCCGTGTCAAGGAGGTGGCCACGGCCCTGGTGAAGGTCACGGATCCGCGGGTGATCTACGTGCAAGTGGGTCCGTTCGGGTGCCCGCACGGCCAGCAATGCCCGACCACGCTCGCTGCGCGGCCCGAAGGCGACATCACGGTCGAGTTCGCCGGCGCGCCGACGGCCGGCTTCCACGTCAAGGCCGCGCCTGGCGGAGGCGCCATCACCGTCGCTCCCCAGGAGATCTTCGGGATCGTCCTCGAGCCGACGACGCCCCGGGCCGTCCTCGCCGGTGCACAGCCGTTCACGCTCGGCCACTGCGGCCTCTGGAGCGGCATCGACCTCGGCGGCAGCTGGTGGGACCCAGTCGGGTACATCGATTTCAATCAGGGCGACGCCATCAACGCCGCGGAGGGCACGATCGCCTTCACGGATCCCGACCACGCGACGTTCACCTCGAAGGGTGGTCTCAGCGTCCAGTTGCAGCGGCGCGACGGCGGCAAGTACTTCCCGTTCTGCGACTGACGGGCGGCGCGTGCCCGTCGTGCCGGCCAGCCGCTAGGGCGCGGTATCCTCCGTCCATGGTCCGACCGCTCTCACGCAAGATCCCGCTGGCCGAGCTCCACTGCCATCTCGGCGGTGCCGTGACCCCGGCGATCATGTGGGGCATCGCCCACTCGCAGGGCATCAAGCTGCCGACCAAGGACTACTGGGAATTCCGCGACATGATCACGGTGTCGCCGCGGCGCAACCGGTCCTTCGACGGCTACCTGCAGCTCTTCCACTGGACCGAGCTCATCCAGAGCTCGCCGCTGGCCGTCGAGCGCAGCGTCTACGAGGTGGTCGGCGGGGCGTACCGGAAGAACAACGTCACCACCATGGAGCTCCGCTTCAACCCGATGAAGCGAAACCGGGGAGGCGAGCAGGACCTCGACCACATCATCGCGGCGGCCGTTCGCGGCATGGACAAGGCGGGTCTCGAATACCCGGTCAAGCCCGGGCTCATCTTCTGCCTCGACCGGGCGTTCCCGTACGAGCTCAACGAGATCATCGTCGAGAAGGCTATCGCCTGGCGCGACCGGGGCGTCGTCGGGATCGACATCGCCGGCCCCGAGGCGACGACGTTCCGGGTCGCCGACTATCGCCGCCTCTTCCGCCGCGCACGCCAGTACGGGCTCGGCCTGACCGTCCACACCGGCGAATCGGGGCCGGTCGATGAGGTCGCGCGGGTCGTCGAACTGCTTGAGCCGGACCGCATCGGCCATGGCGTCAAGGCGGCATACGACCCGCGGGCGATGGCGATGATCCGCGACCGCGGGATCGTCCTCGAGATCTGCCCGACCTCGAACCTGAACACGCGCGTCGTCTCCGGCTGGGACGAGTTCCGCTGGATCTTCGACACGCTCCGCCGCAACGAGGTCCGGTTCACGATCAACACCGACGGCCCCGAGATGCTCAAGACCTACATCCGCGACGAGCTGGCCCAGCTCGGTCGGCTGGGGATCCTGTCGGCCGCGGACCAGGAGCTGGCCGCCGCGACGTCGCTCGCCGCCTCGTTCGTGCCGAACGTCACCGACGTCCCGCCTGCGCGCCGCGAGCCCGCACGCCGCCAGGTCGTCGAGCGCGAAGAGGCCTGATCCGGGTCAGTCGCCGACGTCAGTCGCCGGGCCGCTCAGCGATCCGGTAGGTGCAGCAGCGATCGCCCGAGGCGATGTGCGTCTCGCGCACGACCTCGGCGCCGAGGACCTCGCTGAACAGATCGAGCTCCGCCTGACAGGCGACGGGATTGGCCCTCGCCACGTGATAGATCGCGCAGTTGTGCTCGTGGAGCCGGATCGTGCCGTCGGCATCGACCGAGGCCTCGGCCAGGTATCCCTGCTCGGCCTGGATGACCGCGAGCTCCATCACCCGTTCGCTGAGCGGAGCGTCGGTTCGGCGCCCGTTCGGCGAGCCGGCTGCGGACGCGATCGCCCAGCTGTCGCCGCCGGGCCGCGAAGACCTCGTCGAGCAAGTCGTCGCCGCCGACCGCGCCGATCGCCGCGAGCAGGCCGGCGGCCAGCGCGTCATAGGTCGATGGGAACAGGTCCTGGGCGTCGGCAGTGACGTCGTAGAGGTGCCGCGGCCGGCCGACGCCGTGACGGACCGTCTGACGGCTCACCAGGTTCGCCGCCTCGAGCGCCCGGAGCTGCTGGAGGACGCCGGTCCGCGAGGCGCCCAGCCGGGCGGCCAGCTGGTCGGGCGACGAGGGCCCATCCATGCGCAGGCGCAGGAGCAGGTCGCGTCGCAGGCTGGACGGGCCGCCGACGGACGCGGCTCGTCCGGGCCCGACGCCGACGGACGTCAGGGGACCGACCGATTCCGGGACCGACGGGGAGGTCTCGGGCATCGGCAAACCCTAGCACCGGCGCCGGAGCGGCGCTGTCCGACGGACTCGTCGGCCCGGCTGGTACGCTCGCCGCGATGGATCTGGACCTCTCGCCCGAACACGCGCTCCTCCGCGACACCATCCGCGAGTTCATGCTCACCGAGGTCGCGCCGGTCGTCGAGGAGCACGAGCGCGAGCGGCGCTTCCCGGTCGAGATCGTGCGGCGCATCGGCGAGCTGGGCTGGCTGGGCATCCCGATCCCCGAGGACGAAGGGGGAGCCGGCCTCGACACCCTCGCGTACGCCATCGCGATCGAGGAGATCGGGCGCGTCTGGGGGTCGCTCGGGCTGATCGTCGCGGCGCACACGAGCCTCGGCTGCGGTCCACTGCACCTCGCCGGCACGAAGGACCAGCAGGAGCGGTTCCTCGTGCCGATGGCGCAGGGACGCGTCATCGGGGCCTACGGGCTGACCGAGCCAGGTGCGGGCAGCGACTCCGGCGGGACCCGAACCACCGCCCGACACGAGGATGGCCCCGACGGTGGCACCTGGGTCATCGACGGCGGCAAGCGCTTCATCACGAACGCCGGGCAGGCCGGGACGTACATCGTCACCGCGAGGACCGGCGTCCCGGGACGACGGCTCGCCCGAGATCAGCGCGTTCATCGTGCCCTCGGACACGCCCGGGTTCTCGGTGGGGCGCCTCGAGGACAAGCTCGGGCTGCATGCGTCGGCGACCGGCGAGCTCAGCTTCGATGGCGCCCGCGTGCCGGCCGCCAACATGCTCGGCGACCGCGGGGCGGGCTTCAAGATGTTCCTGGCCATCCTCGACGGCGGTCGCATCAGCATCGGGGCGCTCGCGGTCGGGCTCGCCCAGGCCGCGCTCGATGCGGCGATCCCGTATGCCCAGACGCGCGAGCAGTTCGGCCGGCCGATCGGCTCGTTCCAGGGGGTCGCGTTCATGATCGCCGACATGGCGACCGAGATCGATGCGGCGCGGGCCCTGGTCTGGCGCGCTGCCTGGCTGAAGGACCAGGGTCGCGACTACGGGCTGGCCGCCGCCGAGGCGAAGCTGTTCGCCTCGGAGGTGAGCGCCCGGGCGACGAACAACGCGATCCAGGTGCACGGCGGCTACGGGTACGTGACCGACTATCCGGTCGAACGCTACATGCGGGACGCGAAGCTCACCGAGATCGGGGAGGGGACGAGCCAGGTCCAGCGATTGGTCATCGCCCGGAAGATCCTCGGGCTGCGGGTGGTCTGAGCGACGCAGGAGGAGCAGCGGTGGGCCAGCTGAGCACGCCGTTCACGCGGCTCGTCGGGATCGAGCGCCCGATCGTCCAGGCGCCGATCGGCGGGCTGGCCACGCCTGACCTGGCTGCCGCCGTCGCCGAGGCCGGCGGGCTGGGCATGCTCGCCTGCACGTGGACCGAGCCCGCGCGGATCCACGAGCTCGTCAGGGCTGCGCGAGCCCTGACCGATCGACCGCTCGGCATCAACCTCATCCTCGAATGGGACCAGACCGAACGGGTCGAGGCCGCACTCGATGCGGGCATCAGGGTCATCTCGTTCTTCTGGGGGGATCCCGGGCCGCTGATCGCGAGGTGCCATGAACGCGGCGCGATCGTGCTCATGACCGTCGGCGACGCCGCCGCCGCCACGCGGGCTGTCGACGCAGGAGTCGATGTCATCGTGGCGCAGGGCTGGGAGGCCGGTGGACACGTCCGTGGCGAGGTGTCGACCCTCGTCCTCGTGCCCGCGGTCGTCGACGCCGTCACGCCCGTGCCGGTCGTCGCGGCCGGCGGGATCGCGGACGGTCGCGGACTCGCGGCGGTCCTGGCCCTCGGCGCCTCGGCGGCCTGGATGGGGACTCGATTCGTCCTTGCCGCCGAGACCCGTGCCCACCCGGTCTACCGTCGGATGCTGATCTCGGCGCACGAGACCGATACCGTCCACTCGAGCCTGTTCGACGGTGCGTGGCCCGACGCGCCGCACCGGACACTCCGCAACTCCACGATCGCGGCGTGGGAGGCTGCCGGCCGACCGAACCCGGGCGACCGGCCCGACGAGGGCTCGGTCATCGCCACGCTCGGCGGGGAGCCCATCCATCGCTACGACTCCGCCTCAGCGGGCGAGTTGGTCGAGGGCGACGTCGAGGCGATGTCGCTCTGGGCAGGCCAGGGCGTCGGGCTCATCGACTCGATCGAGCCGGCCGCCGACATCGTCCGGCGCGTGAGCGAAGAGGCGGCCCAGATCCTGGGCGGCCGAACGCCGGAGCCGCGCAGGCGGCCGGGGAATGCCGCCTAGTCGACCCGGATGAGTCGGACGATGAGCCGGTACTGGCTCTTCGAGCCGACGCACGTCTGCAGCGTCACGCTGCGCTTGGGCTGCGGCGCGTACGCCCAGGTGCCCTTGGTCGGCGTGGTGACCTTCCACCAGGCCACCTTGTAGGTGCTGACGCGGCCGTTCGAGTCGGCGTAGTAGAGCTTCGCGCCCTTCTTCAGCCGACCCCGGACGTAGGCGTCGTGGAGCGGCTTGAAGACACTGTGGGCGTGCCCGAAGAGGTACACGTTGTTCTTGCCGGCGCAGCCCCAGCGGTAGACGCGATTGCCGGGATAGGACGACCTCGAGCAGGCGTAGCTCGTGACCGACTTGTCGATCTTCAGCGACGGCATCCACACGTGGTTTCGGCCGGAGTACCGCGAAGGGGACGCCGCCGTGGGAGCGGTGGCCGCGGGCGTCTGGGGCTGGCCGGTCGCGGCGATCGATCGTCGCGCGCCAGCGATGCCCGCGTCCGCGACCGTTGCGCCGGAGCCGAGGCTGACCGCCGCGGCCGGACGCGATCCGGCGGCAAGGACTTCGCCGGTCGACGTGGGGACCAGGGTCCCTGACAGGAGCGATCGCGCCGCGGCCGTGCCCGGATCCGTTGCCGAGACCGTGACCTCGTCGCGGCCGACCGCGCCCGAGACCGTCCCGATCGCGAGGGCGAGGGCGAGCAGCGACGGGCTGATGAAACGACGGAAAGAAGGACTTCGAACCATGCCCGGAGCGTGGCTGACCATCCCCCCGGTGACCGTCCCCCGGTCGTCCCATCCCGGTCATCGACGGGAGGCCCCTACCCAGACCACACCGGACCGTCACGGACCCCCGCCGACCGGACCGCTCGACTCAGCCGCCGTTGCCGGCCGCGACCTCCAGCCCTTTGCGCAAGGCTGCCTCGAACGCGGGTGGCCACGGTCCCTGGCCGGCGAGCACGTACGGCGATTGGTCGATCGACTCGAACGTCTCGGCGTCGGTGACGAAGCTCCGCGCACACGCGTCCACCGTCGATCGGAGGCGCTCGAACACCTCACTTGTCCGGAAGATGTAGAGGTGGAGGCGGATGGGCGTGGCCTGCCCGAGGCCCGACGCGTCCATGCCGATCGCCGTCGGCACGAGGACCGGGTCGTCGCAGCCGGCGTCGCCGGACACGACCCGGTCGATGAGGATGCCCTCCCGCGTCAGGTCGATCGCGAGGTCCCCGAAGTCGGCCGGTGTCGGCACCGGCGCCGACGTCGACACGACGCCGCACGCCGCCAACAGGACCGAGGTCGCGAACAGGCCGAAGAGGGCGCGGCGGGCCGGGGTGGGGGACACGGGCCGAAGGCTAGCACCGGATGCGTCGAGCCGCGGCCAGGGCACCGAGGCGACCGGGATTCAGCGCTCGCGGGCCCGTCGCTTGGCGTCGCGCAGCCGGGCCATCGTGTCCGATGGCTCGCCCGGCGCCGGGGCGGGCTCGGGTGGAGCGGCCGGGCCGGGAGCCGGTGCGGGCCGCGCCGGAGCCGCGGGCCCGGTGGTCCGGGCGTTGATCGGTCGAGCGCCCGCCGCAGGGCCGGCCGCAGGCTTGGACACGGGCTGCGCGGCCGCGGCTCCGGGGACCGGGGTCACGACCGTCTGAGGGCCCGTGCCCGTGGCGGCCACCTCGGTCGGTGCCGCGCGCAGCGCCGCCCTCGAGGGCGAGCCGGAGGCGCGCTCCCGTGCGGCGAACAGGCCTTCACCGGTCGCCGTCCGCGGCGCGGTCGCACCACGCCGCCGACGCGCGCCGCCGACCCAGTCCCGCGCCGCCACCAGCTCGCGGCGCCCGATCGACACGCGTCGCAAGGCGATGTCCAGCGGCCAAAGCAGGAGCGCGATCACCAGGAGCAACGGCCACAGGTCGGTGTAGCGGTTCGTGGCGGTCAGGTCGTGGGTCCACGGGTCGAGCGGCGTCTCGACCACGCCGCCGCCGGTCGCGGACCGGAGCGCGGCCAGGAACGGCTCGTCCGCCCCGAGCAGGCGGTATTCAGCGGCGGTCGGGGCGACCAGTCCGATCGTGCGACCGAGGGCCGTCGATCCTGGCCGTGTCTGGGTCACGCGAAGCGCGTAGGCGCCCGGGTCCACATCGCCGAGGGGCGCCTCATAGACGCCCGGCGCGATCTGGACAAGGCTGACGTCGAGCGGCTCGAGGTCCGGTCCCACCACGGTCGCCCGCGTCGAGTAGAAGTCGCGCGGCGAGCCGTCGGCCTCGACGCTCTCGACGTGGAGTGCGGTGGAGCCGTCCTTCGACTCGAAGCGCGCCTCGATGCCGTCGGTCTCCTCGCCCGGGAACGTCCAGCTCACGAGCTGCGAGAAGAACCGGTTGAAGCCGCCCCACGCCAGCCAGTCCTTCGCCCATCGCCCGGTGGAGTCCGAGGTCCACGCGACCGAGCGCCCGAGGCCGTACTGCCACTGGGCGAGGAGGGGGTCGTCGCGCGCCGTGACGAGGACCGTCTGGGCGGCTGGCTTGGCGGTCGTGCCGTTGTAGCCGAGGAGCTGGGGCAGGCCGTCCTCGAGGCCGCGCAGGATGGGCGAAGAGGATGTCAGGATCGGGAAGAACGGCTCCTCGACGATCTGCTGGCCGGAGACCTGCTGGGTCTCCTTGAGGAAGATGTCCGGGATGCTGGCTGGATTCGGCGCGGAGTAGAAGCGACCGCCGCCCTGGGTCGCGAGCTGCTCGAGGAACGGGTTGGAGCCGCCGCCCGCGCCGACGGTCGAGAGCGTGATGCCGTCGGCCCGCATCTTCGCGAGGATCTCGTCGTACTGGCCCGAGCTGGACCACCCGTCAGTCAGCAGGATGATGTGCCGGCGGGTCGCGGTGACGCCCTCGAGCGACTGGACGGCCTGGTCGAGGCCCGAGTAGATGTTCGTCTGGCCGTCGGCCCGGATCCCGTTCACCTGGCCCTGGAGGTCGCCGATGCCGCCCAGTGGCTGCGTCCGGACCACCCAGTGCGCCGACTCGTTGAAGCTGACGACGCCAAGCTCGTCGCGATCGGTCATGGCGGCAGCGGCTCGCAGGATCGCCTCCTTGCCGATGTCGACCTTCTGGATGCCGGCGATCCCGGCGCCGCCCGGGCCGCGGTCGAACGAGTTGCAGTGACACGCCGCCATCGAGCCGGATGAGTCGATGACGACGACGAGCGCGATGTCCGGCTGCTTCTCGCGATTCCGAACGCCCATGTCGACGGGCAGCGTCTCCTCCATCGGCGTCTTCTGATAGCCGCCGGCGCCGTAGCTGTCCGGCCCGCCGACCATCACGAGGCCCTTGCCGAGGTCCCGCACGTAGACCTGGAGCGCGGCGAGCTGACGGTCGGACAGGCGGATCCGGGGCACGTCCACCAGCACGATGCTGTCGTAGGTAGCGAGCCCCGCGAAATCGGTCGGCAGGGTCTCCGGCACGATCCTGTCCACCTGCTGGCGCTGGCTCTCCAGGGCCTTGACCAGTTCCGCGGCGACCACGTCGTTGCCCGCCAGGATGAGCGTCCGCGGCTCGCCCTTGACGATCGTGTTGGAGTCGGCGCGGTCATTCTCGCTGAACGTGTCGCGCGCGGCCTCGACCCGGATGCGGAACGTGTGGAAGCCCGCTTCCGTCGGCTTGATGTCGAAGGTCACGCGGGTGATGCCCGCGTCGAGGTCGATCGCCTTGGAGGCGACCTGCGCGCCGTCCGCGAAGAGGAAGACCGTGGCCGGCTGGGCGACCGACGAGCTGATCTCCGCGACCGCTTCGATCGATTCGCCGAGGCGTGCAGTGGACGGGGTGACGAGCCGTTCGACCACGACCTCGTCGACGTCGCCGAGGCCGATCTGGCGCGTCTCGATCTCCACGCCCCGGCTGGCGGCGAGGGCTCCCTCGGCCTGCCCCGATCCGGTGGTGTCGTTCCCGTCGCTCAGGAGCACGATCCGCTTCTGGGCGTCGTCGGGGAACAGCGCGGTCGCCAGCCGGAGGGCGGCTCCGATGTCCGTCGCGGACTGCACCGGCGCGGACGCGATTCGGTCGATCTCCTCGAGCTCGGACGGCAGCCGTTCGACGAGCGCGTCCTTGCCGAACGCGACGATGCCGGCCACGTCGCCAGGTGGCTTCTCCTTGAGCGTCTCCCGCAGGAACGCCAGCGCGTCCGAACGACCGGCATTGCCGACCGACGCGGACAGGTCGACGACGAACACCGTCGCCAGCCGATCGACCGGAAGGACGAGCTGGAAGCCGGCGATCGCGAACACGAGCGCCGTGAGCACGATGGTCCGCAGGATGAGTGCGGCCCGTCGCCGACCCGCACCCATGCGCCGGCGTGCACCGACGTGCAAGCCGATCGTCAGGGCCAGCGCTGGCACGAGCACCAGCAGCGCGAGAGGCGCCTCGAACGAGATGCCCATCTAGCCCGCCCCGCCCGGCTGCCGGCCGAATCGCGCGACCAGGGACCGGCGCAAGCGGACCACCGCATCCCGGTGGAAGAGGGCCCATTCGACGCACAGCCCGATTAGGACCAGGAGCACGATGGGCAGCCACAACTCGTCGCGCGTGGTCGGCCGCTCGGTCGTCGCACCACTGCCTGGCGGCGCCGACGCCTCGGGAGCGGTGCCCAGCCCTTCGATGGCGGCCACGGATCCCGGCGCGATCGTCGACTCCCCGACATCGAACAGGTCGACCGCGAAGCGGACCGGCGCGTTCGGATCGACCGGCAACGCCGACGCTCCCGGGGACCCGGACGGTCGGGCGCTCGCGACCGGCGAGGTGCCGGCGCTCGCCGCCGCGCCGCCCGAGGGACCCGGTGATGCCGCCGCCGAGCGGATCGGCGTGACCGTGTAGATGCCGAGGAGCTCGGTCGCGACGAAGGACACGGACGATCCCGCGGCGGCGCTCGCGATGAGCTCGGTCTCGGTGCCGTCGGGCCGGGTCACCGTGACGCCGGTCGCGCCCGCCGGCACGGTCAGGCTCACCGGAGACCCAGGCGCGATGGCCCCGGTCGGGGCCGCGGATCCGCCCAGCAGCTCGCCCGTGAGGTTCGACAGAAGGATCGGGAACGCGACCTGGAGCGGCAGGTCGGAGCGCCGCGGCTCGAACGCCAGCACCGCGGTCGGCAGCCCGGCACGGATGCCCGTGTACAGCAGCGGTGCGCCCTTCGGGCCAGGGATGACGGTCCGCGCCCACGTCGGCGTGGTCAGGCGCTGCGCTTGCGAGATGTGGGTCGTCGAGAGGTCGACGTAGCGCAGGATCGGCTCGTCCGGGTTCAGCGAGCCGATGCCGGGATCCTTGATCGTGCCGTTCACGTCGCCGAGGGCGCTGGACCGCGGCGGTGCGATCGCGAGGATCGGCGTCGCCGGCAGCGTCGCCGGCAGGTGCGACTCGAAGATCGTCAGGTCCCACGCTCGACCGTCAGTGCGCTGCGATGCGGGACCATAGTCGGCGGGCGCGACGCCGAACAGCTCCACGTTCGGGAGGTACGAGAGCGCCGTCTCCAGGTACGGGTCGCCGTCGCCGACGAGGAGCACCAGCCTGGTCTGCGTCGTCGGCATCACGGCCCACGCGCGGTCGTCGACCGCGAGCTGGTCGGGTATGGCGGTCGAGGTCGGGTCTGCGCCGACCAGGCGGACCTCGACGACGGCGACGTCGGGCGGCACGTCGTCGATGACGACATCGGACCGTGCCTGGGCGTCGAGCGACACGTCGCGCGCCTCGAGCAGCCGGTCGTCGCCCCACACCTCGATCCGGCGGGCGGCCGCCTCGATGTCGAGGTTGGCGACGCTGATGAAGACCGAGCGAGTGACCGCCGACGGCGACGTCCGGACCGCGAGCGCGACGATCGCCTGGTTCTTGCGCTCGCGTCCGACCGAGAGGACCTTGATCGGGGCGTCCACCCTGGTCGTCGGCACGGTCGCGAGCGCCGCGTCGGTCGCGACCAGGATCTGCGCGTCGCCCGACCGCGCGGCCAGCTTGGACGCGAGCTCCAGGGCGTCGCCGAGGTCGCCGCGGCTCGCAGCCGGCTCCAGCTCGTCGAGCGCCTGGCGCACGCGGCTGATGTCGCTCGTGTCGTTCACGACGATGCGCGCGCTCCGGTCCACTGCGATCACGCTGACGCGGCCGCCCGTCGGGAGGTCGGCCAGCGCCTCGATGGCCGCGGCGCGCGCGGCGGCCATCCGGTTCGGGGCCACGTCGGTCGCGCCCATGCTCGCGGAGGTGTCCATCACGAGGACGATGTCCCGGGCGAGGCCAGCGGGACGCTCCAGGAACGGCCGCGACGCCAGGAGCACGAGAGCGATCACGAGAAGCAGCTGCAGGAGCAGCAGCGCACTCCGACGAAGCTTCTGCCATGGCGCGTTCGCCTCGACGTCGGTCATGAGCCGGCTCCACAGGAGCGTCGAGGGGACCACGGCGGAGTCGCGCCGGAGCTTGAGCATGTACATCGCGATGACGGCCGGCACGAAGATGAGCCCGGCGAGCGCCAGCGGGGTGATGAACGGCATCGGCTAGCCCAGGACCCGGCGCCGACGGAGCTCCGCGAACATCAGGTCGGCCAGGTTGACGTCCGATGAGAGGTCGACATAGCTGGCTCGGCGCTTTGCCGCCAGGTCCGCGAAGCCGGCCTTCCACGCGGCCAGACGGTCCTTGTAGGCGTCGATCGTCGCGAGGTCGACGGTCACATCGAGGCCCTCGCCGGTCTCGCTGTCCAGGAGCCGGAGGTCGCCCTCGAGCACCGGGTCCAGCTCGTCCGGCGAGAGGATGTGCATGACGATGAGCTCCGAGCCGGTGGCAGCCAGCTCGCGCACGACCCGGTCCGCGGCCGGATCGAGCAGATCGGAGAGCAGGATCACCACGCCGCGGCCGTGGAGCTGGGCGGCCGCGTGGCGGACGGCGGCCAGGAGGTCGGTCGGTCCCACGGCCGGGGTGATCGCCGAGAGGTCTGCCAGAAGCCGGAAGACCCGCCCGGAGCCGCGCAACGCGGTCCGCCGACGGGCCGTGCGTCCCGCGAGGGCCGTCACCGACACGCGGTCTTCGCTCGCGAGCCCGATGTACCCGAGCGCCGCCGCGGCCCGTTTCGCGAACAGGAGCTTCGCCGGGTGGCCAGCGGCCATGGACGCGGACGCGTCGACGAGCAGAGTGACCGTCACGTCCTCTTCCTCGACGAAGAGCTTGACGAACAGGCGCTCGAGGCGGGCGTAGACGTTCCAGTCGAGCTGGCGGAGGTCGTCGCCCAGGGCATAGTCGCGGTAGTCGGCGAACTCCACCGACTGGCCGCGCTTCACGCTCCGTCGGCCGCCCTTCAGGCCGCCACGCACGGGTGCGCGCATCAGCAGCAGCAGGCGCTCCAGCTGGCGCAGGAACGCCTCGTCGAAGACCGTCGGGTCGACCTCGCTCGGGAGGAACGCCGGGCGCGTGCCGGTCGCGGCCGGCCGGCCGGCGGGTGCCGCCGTCGGCGGATCGCTGAGCGGCCCGGGGAGTCCCTCGGTCATGCGCTGGTCGCCGGGACGGGGTCCGCTGGACCCGCTACTCGACGGACGGCGGTACGACCGCGTCGAGGATCGACCGGATGACGGCCTCGGTCGTGATGCCCTCGGCCTCCCCCTCGAAGTTGAGGATGATCCGGTGACGGAGCGACGGGAGGGCGACCGCACGGATGTCGTCGATCGAGACGTTGAACCGCCCGTCGAGCAGCGCATAGATCTTGCCGGCGGTCACGAGCGCCTGGGCACCGCGCGGCGAGCCGCCGTAGCGAACGTAGTCGCGGGCGAGCTCGGGGGCACGGGGCTGATCGGGGTGGGTGGCGGACAGCACGCTCACGGCGTACGCGGTCACATGCGGCGCGATCGGCACGGCCCGGGCGAGACGCTGCATCTCGACGATCTCCGCGGCGGTGCAGACCTTGCCCGCGGTGACGGATTCGGCGCCGGTCGTGCGATCCATGATCGAGACCAGGTCCTCCTCGGACGGGAAGGGGACCATGACCTTGAAGAGGAAGCGATCGAGCTGGGCCTCGGGCAACGGGTACGTGCCCTCCATCTCCAGCGGGTTCTGCGTCGCCAGTACGAAGAACGGGGCGTCGAGCGGGAAGCGCTGGCGAGCGACCGTGACCTGATGCTCCTGCATCGCCTCGAGCAGGCTCGACTGGGTCTTGGGGGTCGCCCGGTTGATCTCGTCGGCGAGGACCAGGTTCGCGAAGATCGGCCCCGGCTGGAAGCGGAAGACGCGCTGGCCGCCTTCCTCGATGAGGATGTTCGTGCCGGTGATGTCAGCCGGCATGAGGTCCGGCGTGAACTGGATGCGGTTGAACGTGCAGTCGATGACGTCAGCGATCGTCCGCACGAGCATGGTCTTGCCGAGGCCCGGGACGCCTTCGAGCAGCACGTGGCTGTTCGCCAGCAGCCCGGTCAGCGTCTGGCGGACGAGGTCTCGCTGGCCGACGATGACGCGTCCGATCTCGCGTTCGATGGTCTGGGCACGCTCGGCGAACGCCTCGGGTGCCAGGCGCGGCGAGGTGGCCGCGACGGTCGAGCTCTCCATGGATGCCTCCGGATGCGTCGGGGTCGATCGATCGGCGCCGACCGTCACTGGGACGGGTCGAGCGAGCTGAAGTAGTCGCGGACGAAGTCCTTCACCGAGAGCGGGATGTAGCCACGCTCGAGGGACGTCTGTGCGTATCGTTCGAAGTCGGCATAGACCTGCTGGTACGGAGTCAACGCGCCGTTGTTGGTGCCCGAGCCGGTCTGACTGCCCTGCTGGGTCTGGCCGTCGCCGCCGGTGCCCGCGATGTACGACGGGTCGCCCGGTCGCCCGAGGCGGTCGAACGGGGCGTAGACCGATGACAGGTCCGGTCCGAGCTGCGACGGCCGGTTCGGGTTGGTCGGTCCGGCCGGAAGGCCGTTGCCGCCCATGCCATTGCCGAGCGAGCGGGCATTCGAGCCCCCGCCACCGGCGGAGCCCTGGCCTTGCCCTTGGCCCTGACCCTGCCCTTGGCCCTGACCCTGGCCCTTGGCCCTGACCCTGCCCCTGGCCCTGCCCTTGCCCCTGGCCCTGCCCTTGCCCCTGGCCCTGCCCCTGCCCCTGGCCTTGCCCTTGCCCCTGGCCTTGGCCTTGACCCTGCCCCGGACTGGCGCCCGGGCTTCCCTGACCTTGACCCTGGCCCTGGCCGGGGCTGCCGCTCGGTCGCGGGCTCCCCTGCGCCTGGCCCTGCTGCCCCTGCCCCTGGGCCGTGTTCGTCCGGCCCGAGTCGGCCAACTGCCGTCGCGCCTCCTGGAGGCGCGATGCGGCGCCCGACAGATCCCGGCTGGCCGTCACCTGGCGGTCCGTGCCGGTCAGAGCCTCGCCGAGGCGATCCAGGGCCGACTTCGCGCCTTCGACGTCGCCCTGCGCCAGGCTCTGTGCGGCGTCATGGAGCGCCGTCGAGGCCGCGCCGCTCGTGCCCGATGCCGCCGCCTGCTGTTCGGCGAGCTCCCGTGCGAGGTTCGCGCGCTCCTCCGGGGTCATCTCATCGAGTTGCTCACCGAGGCGGTCGAGGTCCTCCTCGGTCTCCTTCGGGTCGCCGCCCTTGTTGGCGTCGGGCTTTCCGGTCGCGGCTCTCGAGAGCGCTCGGCTCAGTGACGTCAGGGCTGCCGCACGCTGCTCCGTAGCGGGGTCGATCTGCGCCCGGACCTCGGCCTCGACGGAGCCGAGGCGCGCGAGGTTCACATCGAGCCGATCGGGGTGGTCGCGAAGCTGACGGGCAAGGTCTCGCAGGTCCTGGGCCAGCCGCGTCCGCGGGTCCTGCGCGTCGGCCCCCTTCGACTCGAGGTCCTTCGCGAGGTCGTCGAGGCGTTCGGCCTGCTGGCTCGCGGCCTCGCGGACCTGGCGCTGTTGGGCGATCGCCGCGTCCTGCGGGTTCGGGAGCAGCAGCACCGGGGCGAGGAGCAGGACGGAGACCGCAGCCGCGATGGCCGGGTTGCGCGAGAATCTCGGTCGGAAGAGGTTCGCTGGCGCGCTGCGGAGCGCGACGCCGGCGTCGGCGCGCTGGCGGCGGACGAATCGGTCGGTCTGCGCGGCTTCGTCGGTCGGCTCTTCCGGGGGCGCATCGGTCGGCTCGTCACCGGGCCCGGCCGAACCGGGGAACCCGACCGCGAGCTCCAGCGCGCTCGAGACCCGGTCGCCGAGGAGCGCTTCGGCGTCCACCGCCAATGCGGTCTCACCGAGGGAGGGCCGCGCGAGCACCACCGTCGCCAGGAGCGCCAGGGCCCCGACGACCGGGATCGCCGCGCCGGCCACCGGCGCCCATTCGAGCGGCAGGAAGCGGGCGATCGTCCACAGCACGAGCTCGGCGCCGAGGATCGCGGCGAGGGCCAGCCAGCCGCGCCGGACGATCCGCCGGATCCAGAGGCGCCGTCGGTGCGCCGCCAGCCCGGCACGGACCGCGAGCAGGAGCGGATCCAATGGGCCGTCGATCGCCACCCGAGGGTCGACCGGGATGTAGGCGGCCTCGGGCCGCTCGGACCGACGACGGAGCGAGGAAGGTCGCAGTCTCATGCCTCGGCTCCTGCACTGGTCCGGCGCGGCAGATGCGGACGCCAGCGCCGCGTCGGCGAGACGAGTTGGATGGAGAGGACGAGGAAGACCGCCGAAAGGATCAGCCAGGTCGCGACGCTCTTCGGCCAGACCGCATCGCGGACGACACCGAACGGCGCGACGTCATTGACCTGGTCGGGGAACGCGTCCACGGCCACGACGCCGCCTCGGCCGTCGACCACGAAGCCCTTGCCGCCCTCGGGGAACGGGGCCGGGACCGGGACGGGGATCGCGGGCGCGCCCCCGTCGTTGAAGATCACGCCGTTCTGGCCTGGCACGAGTGACTGGGTGATGCCGCACCACGTCCCGAATGACAGCTCCGTCCCGCACAGGACGTCGGCCTGGGCGATGAACGGGTTGACGTAGGCGATCACCTCGGGCGGCCGGCCCTTGATCGGGCCGAAGCCACGGCCGTTGTCGGTGGTGGCCATGCCGTTCCAGAAGATGAGCACGAACAGCGACCCGATCGAGACCGCGAGGACGCCGAAGATCGAGATCGCCGTTGCGGCCTGGGTGCGCTTGACCAGGCTCGAGCAGAACAGGCCGAAGGCCCCGAGGCCGAGCGCCGTCGCGAGCAGGACCGCATAGCCCCGCAGGACGTCCTCCGGGCCGACGCCCGCCGTAGACGAACACGACCGCGGTCAGCGGGACCGAGGCGAGCGATCAGCAGGAAGACATAGGTCAGCGCGCTCAGCAGCTTGCCGAGGACGATCGCGAGCGACGTGATCGGGGTCGCGACGAGCATGTCGAGCGTCTGCTTCTCGCGCTCGAGGCTGATCGCCCCGGCCGTGGCGGCCGGCGCCAGGAAGACGACCTGGAGCGTCTCGAGCATCAGCAGCGCGGCGAAGATGCCCTGGCCGATCGCCGCCGAGGCGAAGGCCGCGGAGTTGCCGAAGCCGGTCGTGTAGCTCCGCTCCATGAGCAGCTCGACCATCCAGGCGAAGCCGCCGAGCAGGAGCAGGTAGATCGTCAGGATCACGAACGCGCGGCGGCCGCGCATCCGGCCGCGGAGCTCCTTGACGCCGACGGCGGCGATCCCGGCCAGGGTCGGGCGCACGCTCAGCCGCGGCAGGCGCACGCGCCGTCGCGGGTCGCGACGGGGGCGGTCTCCACCGGTCCGGGGTCGCCGGCGAATGACGGCGGGGCGATCTCCTCGACCGTCGCATCCACGGGCGCAGAGGCGTTCTCGATGGGCTCGGTCATCGGGGGCTCCTCATGCCGCATCCAGCGGCGCGCGATCGGGGGCGGTCACCTGCAGGAAGAGTTCCTCGAGGTCGCTGGCGGCACGCGCGAAGCTCGCGATCGGCAGCCCGGCCCGCACGGATCGGCGAGCAGTCGGGCCGACGCCTCGTCGTCGCCGCGGAACCCGAGCTCGATGGTGCCGTCGTCGAGGACCACCGCCGAGGCGACATCGGCGTTCGTCGGCGAACCGGTCGCGGGCGGCCTCGACGTCGCCTCGCCATCGGCGAGGAGCCGGACGCGCAGGACCGCCCCGAAGCGGAGCCGGCGCTCGATGTCCGCGACCCGGCCCTGGGCCAGCACCTGGCCGCGATCGACGATCGCCACGCTGGTGCACAGCTCCTCGAGCTCGGGGAGGATGTGGCTGCTGATCAGGATCGTCTTGCCGAGGGCCCGCAGCTCGCGGAGCAGCTCGCGCAGCTCGACCCGCGCGCGCGGGTCGAGGCCCGAGGCCGGCTCGTCGAGCAGCAGGATCTGCGGGTCGTGGACGAGCGCGTGGGCCAGGCAGAGCCGCTGCTGCATGCCGCGGGACAGCGTCTGGACGTACTGGTCGCGCTTGTCGCCGAGGTCGACGAGCTCGAGCAGGTCGCCGATCATGCGCCGCCGGCCGGCGGCCGGGATGCCGTAGCAGCGGGCGAAGAAGTCGAGGTACTCCCAGACCTTCATGTCGTCGTAGACCCCGAAGACGTCCGGCATGAAGCCGAGGACGCGCCGGACCTGGTCGGGGTTCCGGGTGACGGACCAGCCGGCGATCTCGGCCTCGCCGGCCGACGGTCGCAGGAGCGTCGCGAGGATCCGCAGGGTGGTGGTCTTGCCGGCGCCGTTCGGGCCCGACGAGGCCGAAGATCTCGCCCGGCTCGACCGACAGGTCGAGGCCGGCCACGGCGAGCGTCCCGTCGTAGCGCTTGACCAGGCCCTCGGTCCGCACGATCGCGGTCATCGGACGGTCCCCGTCATCGACAGGTCGAAGCTGAAGCCTACGCCGTCGTCACGGTCGTTGACGAACCGGATGAGGACGCTCCCCGAGGTCGGGTCGACGTAGCGCGCCGGCTCGGCGATGGCGTACCGCGTGCCGCCGGCCAGGTGGGGCAGCCGCACCCAGTCGCCGGCAACGAGGTCGAAGAGCTCGACCTCCGGCATGCCGTCGAACCCCGCGACCGCGCAGGCCGGATTCGTCGGATCCGCGCAGGGCGCCGGGATCGCCGGCAGCGGCTCGATGGTCTTGCCGGGGCCACGATGGGCATGTCCCCTCCGAAGTTCATGCCCATCGCGAGCTCGGTCGGCGTGAACGTGCCCTCGAACGCGGATCGGCCGGTAGGCGATCGTCGCGCTGCCCTTGCCGAAGTTGATGCTGAACGGGTCCTTGCTGAAGAACGCGGCATCGGCGTCGACCGTGGTCGAGCGGAGCAGGTCGGCGCGGAACGTGGTCGTGCCGCTGACCGCCATGTCGGCCGGCAGGTAGTAGAGGACGTTGCCCGTGGCGCGCGGCTTCTGGCCGACGATCGTCGACCGGGAGCAGGCTCCCCGAGCCCCACGCGAGGACGACCGCGCCGTCGGTGGAGAGCGACCCGGTCGAGCCCCAGTTCGGGTCGTAGGTCAGCTGGTCGACGATCGAGTGCCGGATGTACTGGTCGGTCATGTCGGCGTCATGCTGCCCCGATCGCCGAAGAAGATCGGCCCGACGACCTTGTCGGAGAGCGGCTGGCCGAACGGCACTGGCGCCACGACGACATCGACCGTCGCCTCGGCGCCGGGCGCGAGGTCCTTCAGCACGGCGACGGTCCCGCCGAGCACGACCGCCGGCTTCTGGAGCGTGATCGTCGAGGCGTTCCTGATCGTGCCCTTGAGGCGGCCGTCGACGAGGCGCAGGTCGGTCTGGATCAGCGGCACGGTGACCGCGGTCTCGGCCCGGATCGTCCGCAGCGAGCCGAAGCCGACGGCGAGGTCGCGGACCTGCGCCGGGTCGCCCTGGAGCGACGTCGAGCGCCGAGGCCGCGCCCTCGCCGCCGAAGAAGTCGCCGCTGATCGGCGCCGACAGGAGCGCGCCGCCCGGGACGCTGACCTGGTACGTGCCGCGCGACGGCGAGAAGACCCCGAGGTAGACCTGGGCGGTGCCCTCGGTGGCGCCCGGCGCGCCGCGGACGATGGCGACCTCGTTGACGATGACGTCGCTGCCGCGCAGGACCGCGCCGAAGCCGTACGCCCCGACCGCGAAGACCGCGATGAGGACCGGCATCGTGACCCACGCCCACTCGCGCCGGTCGAGCCGGCGGAGGACGAGGTAGTTGATCGGGCCGACGAGCAGGATGTAGGCGCCCAGCAGGACGATCAGCCCGCCGATCGGCGGCAGGGCCAGCGACGGCAGCTGCGAGACCGCGCTCACGAGCTGGCTGTCGTCGCCGAGCACGAGCCCGCGCGGACGAGCGGGCGGGCAGGAGACGGCGCCAGAGCGCCTCGCCGGCGGCGCCGTCGGCGATCCACCTGGTCGATCGGGTCGAAGCCGAGGAGCGTCACCGCGCCGTTGCCGTACGCGCGCTCGGCGGCGACGACGCGGTCGCCGCTCGTGGCGAGGGCCCGGCCCTCGATGAGCTCGCCGCCGAGCGCCGGCAGGTCCGCCGTCCCGGCGGGGACGCTGCCGAGCAGGCCGTCGAGGCTGGCCGCCGCGACGTCGATCGTCGCCGTCGGCCGGTAGGGGAGGAGGGCGTCGGGGAAGGCCGACAGGCTGTTCGGGCCGGCGGTCCCGCCGACGATGATCAGCCGGCCGCCGCCGGCGACCCAGCCGCGGAGCGACGCGAGCTGGCCCGGCGTCAGCCGGTTCGAGTCGACGTCCTGCCAGACCAGGCGGTCGAGGCCGCTCCAGGCCTCGACCCGCTCGGGCAGGTCCTCCGGGTCGAGCGGGATGATGACCGGCGCGAGCTGGTTCTGGTTCGGCAGCAGGTCGATGCCCGCCGACGATGTCGCCCGGGCGCTCGGCGACGACGCCGACGATCAGCTGGGTCGCGTCGTGGATCGTGAAGCCGACCTTGGTCTTGACGATCGTCTCGTCGCCCGTCGACGAGCGCGACCTCGAGCTCGCGGCCGAAGGCCGGCGGCTGGGCGTAGAGGAGGAACGTCTTGTCGGACTGGGTCGGCAGGTCGACGACCTGCCCGAACCGGGTCCGGCCCTGGGCGCCGCCGGCCAGCCGCAGCTCGCCCGATGATCGCCGGACCGTCGTTCTTCGAGGTGGACCGCGATCGCCATCCAGGAGCCGACCCGGGCATGGCCGTCGAGGAGCGCCTGCGCCTCCATCGTCGGGCCCTCGACGCCGAGGACCGGGGCCGGGAGCACGCCGAGCGCACCGATCGCGAGGAGCGCCATCGCGAGCAGCGACCGCACGCGCGAACGCCGGTCGAGGCGGCGGACGGCGATGGCCTGACCGGATCGAGGAGAGGCGCACGGAGACTCCGGGACGGGTTCGGCTGGCGTGGTCGGAGCAAGGACGTCCCGCCCCGGGCGAAAGTTGCGTGGCGTGCGTGGGGCCGCGATCTCGGGCCATGGCCGATGGTCGCACCGCGGCGTTCGTATCGTACGATGCCACCGTCCCGCAGCCGATCGGCCGCGTGCCGCCCTCCTGAAGGTCCCGTGCCCGAGATCCGTCCGTTCCGCGCCCTGCGCTTCGATCCGTCCAACGTCGGCGACCTGGCCGCGGTGGTCGCGCCGCCCTACGACGTGATCGGGCCCGACGAGCACGAGCGCCTGCTCGCGCGACACCCGGCGAACGTCGTCCGCCTCGACCTGCCCGAGGACGGCCCAGGGCGACGAGCCCGACGACCGCTACCGGCGGGCGGCGCGGACCCTGGCCGCATGGCGCTCGGACGGCGTCCTCCACAAGGACCCGCACCCGTCGATCTACGTCTACGAGCAGACCTACCGCGTGCCCGGCACGGACGTCGAGCGGACCCAGCGCGGCTTCTTCGGCCGGCTGCGGCTCGAGCCGTTCGGGCCGGATGCCGGCGTCCTGCCCCACGAGCGGACGCTGGCCGGGCCCAAGGAGGACCGCTACAAGCTGCTGCGCGCGACCGGCGTCAACACGAGCCCGGTCGTCGGGCTGTTCGACGACGCCGGCGGGGCCGCGCGGGCGCAGCTCGGCCGCCTGGCGCCGCGAGACCGGCCGAGGTCGACGCTCACCGACGACGACGGCGTCCGCCATCGCCTGTGGGCCGTGCCGGCCGACGGCGAGTATGCCGACGCGGTCGTCGCGGCTCCTGTCGCGCGGCCTCGGCCGGCCCGATCACCATCGCCGACGGCCACCACCGCTACGAGACCGCGCTCCGCTACCGCGACGAGCGGCGGATGAGCCGCTCGTGCGAGGAGGACCCGGCCTTCGACTACCTGCTGATGCTCGTTCCTCGAGTCGACCGGCGAGCCGCTGACGGTCCTGCCGACGCACCGCATCGTCCGCGGGCTCGGCGACGACGGCGCGGCCGCGCTCCTCGAGCGGGCCGGCGGGCTGTTCGACGTCGAGCCGGGCGTCTCGGCGGACGAGCTCCAGCGGCAGTTCGAGGCCGCCGGGCTGGCGCGCCGGCGGTGCGGGGCGGTTCGGGCTGTGGACGCGTCCGGCGGCGCGCGTCCTGACGGCCCGGCGCGAGGCGTTCGAGCCGCTGCTCTCCGACGGCGGCGCAGGCGCTCCGCGAGCTCGACGTGACGCTGCTCGGCGTCGCGCTCGAGCGGCTCGGCGTCGGCCGACGAGGCCGTCGACGCCGGCGCCGATCGCCTACACGAAGTCGGCGGCCGAGGCGATCGAGCGGGTCGACTCCGCGACCGATGGAGCGTCCGACGCCGCGTTCCTGCTCGAGCCGACCCCGGTCGCCTCGATCGCCGCGGTCGCCGCGACGGCGACGTCATGCCCCAGAAGTCGACCTACTTCTATCCCGAAGGCCCTGACCGGCCTCGTCATCAACCCGCACGAATGGTGAGCCACGTTGCCCGACCAGACACCCGACGCGATCCTCGCCCAGGCCCAGGTCCCGACCGTCGAACGGGCGGCCCGTCCGCAAGGACGAGATCGAGCTCCACGATCGCGGCCTCTACATCGAGTCGTGGCTGCCCGAGCGACGATCGCGCCGCAAGCCGCTGCTGTTCGTCCACGGCGAGCTGACCGGCTCGTGGCTGTGGGAGCGGTACCTCGGCTACTTCGCCGGGCGCGGCTGGGAGGGCCATGCCCTCAACCTGCGGAACCACTACTGGTCGCAGACGGCCGACCCGGCCCAGCTCTCGTTCGACACCTACACCGAGGACGTCGTCGCCGCGCTCGAGCGGCTCGGGCCGTCGACGGTCGTCGTCGGCCACGGGATGGGCGGCCTGCTCGCGCTCAAGGCCGCCGAGCGGATGCCGATCGGCGGGATCGTGCTGCTCGGCCTCCGAGCTGCCGCGCGACCTGCGCCCGCCGGCCCGCCCGTACGAGCTGCGCGAGATCCCGGAGGTCTACGGCCGGTCGCTGATCGGCTGGGAGACGCTGCCCGAGCGGCTCGTCGCGGGACCATCGCGACCTGACGCTGGCCGACGTCCTGCGCATCCAGCACCTGCTCGGCCAGAAGCCGCACGAGGCCGGCGCCGCCCGGCGGCAGGTGCTGGCCGGCGTGCCGGTCGACCGGCGGGGCGTCGAGGCGGTGCCGCGACTGGTCATCGGCGGCGGGCTGGACCGGACCGTCCGACCGACGACGTCGAGCGGCTGGCCGAATGGCTCGGCGCCGAATTCGAGCCGTTCGGCGCGCACTCGCACTACGGCCTGGTCATCGGGGAGAGCAGCTTCCAGCAGGTCGCCGAGGCGATCCGCGGGTTCCTGGAGACCCACCGGCTCTAGGAGGAGCCACGGGCCTCCTCTGGTATCATCCCGACCGGCCGGGCGGTTCCCACCGCACCGCGCCACCCCGGCGCCGCATTCGTCTAGAGGCCCAGGACACCGCCCTCTCAAGGCGGAGATCACCGGTTCGAATCCGGTATGCGGTACCACCCCCACAGGATCCCGGTGCGCCGATCCGGCCCGGATTCATCGATCTGGGTGGCGAAATTCGTCGGTTTGATGGATGCATGTTCGGTCGTCAGCGATCAACCTTCTGGGCATGCACACCGATGACTCCCAGACGACGATCGCACGGCTCTCAGCGCTGACGCCGGCCGAGCAGGCCGTGCTCGACCAGGCCCTGACTGGCGTCCCGGCACGCCAGATCGCAGAGCATCTCTCGCTCAGCGAGGCGACGGTTCGGTCGCACCTCTCAAGCATCTACGTGAAGCTGGGCGTCAGCGGCTGCGTGGCCCTCCGCGCCCACTTCCGCGGCGGTGAACCGGCCCTGCCTGGCGTGGAAGCAGCGCCTGCTCCGCGACCGGTGTCCGCGTCGGCGGCCGATTGGAGCTGGGGAGCCGTCGCCCTTCTCGAGGGGGCGTATGCCGTCTACCTTGGCAGCGGGGCGCTGGCCGATGGCGGCACGCAGACGATCTGGCTGCTCACGATCGGGTTCTGGCTCCTCGCGGCGGCCTGCACACGGCTGGCGCGCGCGATCCTGGATCGGCCGTCGAGGAGGACGCTCCTCGTGTCGCTCGCCGTTGCCGGTGGCCATCTCCTGTTCGCCATCCGGGGGTCTTTCTGGGGGTGCCGCAGGCGCCCTTCATGGTCCTGGGAGCGATCGCCGTCGCGATCGGCTTGATCTCGCTCCGGGCGATCGGTGCCTATTCGGGTTCTACCCGCCCGGGAGGCGGGAGCCGTTGATCCCTAGGCGATACCCCGGGCCGCCCACGCCCGCGCCGTGATCGTGAATGGCTCGCTCCCCACCATGCTGCGGCAGGTCTCGCGGAGCTTGGCCTGTCGCGCGGCGTCGAGACCGGTTGCGTAGGCGCCGGCCGGGCCGACGCCGAGAGTGAACGGCTCCCACCAATCCTCGAAGGTCCTGTGTTCGAGCGTCGCGGTGATCGTCGTGGCCTCGATCTCTCGGAGGCCGGCTGCCTCGAACAGCTCCGCGAGGTGGCCTTCGCGGGCGCCGGCCAGGTCCGATTCATCGTGGACGCCGGGATCCAGCTCGCGCGCCGCCTCCCAGAACAGGCTCAGCGGGCCATCACCGCCCGCGTGGGCCCAGACGCACGCGGCCACGACGCCGTCGCGCCGGGTGACGCGTCTCATCTCGGTCAATCCTCCTACCGGATCGGCCATGAAGTGGACGACGAGCTGGGCCAATGTGACGTCGAACGCGTCATCGGGAAACGGCAACCGCTCGGCGGACGCCTGCTCGACGACGATGCCCGGGTTGCGCTCGCGGGCCGCCGCGACGAACGGCTCGGAGGGGTCGACGGCCGCGACGGCCTCGGGGCCGAGACGCCGGACGAGCTCGGTCGTCAGCGCACCGGGCCCACAGCCCACGTCGAGCGCTCGCTGTCCCGCGTGGACGCCGGCGAGGTCGGCCAGTTGTGCGGACAGCTGGACGGAGTACCGGCCCATGAAGCGGTCATAGGCCTCCGCCGCGACATCGAAGCTCACGCTACGGCGCGACCCGGGTGAGTGCGATCGGGTTGCGCATGACGTTGTCGCCCTCGAGCATGGGACCGATCGACCCGCCGGCGGCGACGTAGCCGTCGGCCAGCGCCATCGCGGGGTAGGTCGTGCCGGCGGTCAGGCCGTGCACGACGAACGCCCCGTCCGACCCTGTCTCTGCGAACGACACGATCCGACTCGGGTCGGGGTTGTTGAACCACGTCTGCAGATCGGTGCCGGGCGCCAGGAGGTAGATCACGGCGCCGGACAAGGGCCGCCCGCTGTCGGCATCCTGGACCGTGCCCGAAAGCGTCGCGGACCCGTTGGACCCGACCGCGCCGATCGTCGTCTGGGCAGTGGTCAACGCACGGAGCGTCGGCCCGCCGAACACCTCGAGCAGGTACGTCCCGTCGGGCAGACCCCGGTCGTAGTAGAGCTCGCTGAAGTAGCAGCCGCCGGCCTCGGCGCCCTGTCCGAGCCGCACGCCACCCCGGCTCACGACCTCGCCGTCGAGGCGCCACTGGCTGACGACGTCCTCGCCGCTCGCGAATCCGCTATGCGTGAGCGACGCCATGACGTTCGTCGCGCCCGACGGATAGGCGCTCACGCGATCGGTCGGCGGGCACGCCGCGTTCGTGCGGGTCCACGTGTCGAGCTGCAGGGTCTCGCGCCCCGTGCCCGGGACCAGGTACGCACTGTCGACCGAGCGGGTCCCGGCCTTCGCCGCATCGATCATCGGCTTCACGAGCTTGAGCGGGCGGACCCAGGAGAACCCGCCCACATCGGTGCGGGCCCGAGTCGGGATGCCGACCAGCTCGCCGGCCGCGTTCGCCGCGAGGCCGCCGGAGTTGCCGCTGCTCACGATCGCGTCGGTCTTCACCCACGCCCGCGAGCCGATCCGGTCGTCGCTGAGGAAGCCGGAAACACGACCGGAGCTCAGGCTTATGGTGTCGCCGCCGATCCCCGGATAGCCGACGACCGTCATCGCGTCGCCGGCATGCAGCGCGTCCGAGTCGCCCATCGCCACGGTCGGCAGGGCCAGTGAGCCGGCCGCGAGCGGGCGGTCGTTCAGGTCGCGGTCGATCTGGATCACGGCCGCGTCGAGGTAGCCGTCGGCCGAGAGGACCGTCGCCCGGTACATCGGGACGGCCGGCTGGTCCTCGGACACGATCACCGCCACGATCAGGTCCTCCGGGTCGACCGAGGGCGTCGGATCCGCCTCGAACACGCCCAGGCCGGCCGCGGTCGGCTTCGCGACGTGGGCGTTCGTGAGGATGAGGCCGGTCGGGGACAGGATCGTGCCGGAGCCCCAGCCGTACGCCTGCTCCTGGCCGCCGATCGTCGCGACCATCAGGATCTGGACGGTCGCTCGGACGAGGTCCGCGTCGGCCGCTGGCGGCTTCGGCGCCCCGGCATTCGGGTCGCCGATCGAGGCGACCTGCGACCCGCCGCGGATCGCGTGGACGGGTCGAGGGGCTGGTGCCGTCGCGGTGCCCGCGCGGCTGGCCAGCTCCACGGCGAAGCGCTCGAAGTCGGCCTTGGCGGCCTCGATCTTCTCCGGCGTCGCCTCGAGGATGACCGCGAGGACCCGGTCTTCCGGGAAGATGGCGCCGTCCGCGAAGTAGTGCTCGATCGCGTCGATCGTCGTCGCCTGGCTGCCGATGCCCTCATCGACGAACGAGTAGTGGACTTCGTACGTCGGGACTGCACCGAGCGTGCCCGGCCCCTCGGACGAGACGGCGAACGCCTTGAGTAACCGGCCGCGGTCGAGGAGGCGGCGTGCGGCGGCGTCCTCCGGCGTCAGGGCGGCCTCGGCCTGCGTGTCGATCGCCGACACGCCGTAGCGCAGGTCGGGATCGAGCGGGTCGTACGCCGTCAGCAGGCGGTCGCCAGCTGCCGGTAGGACGATCCAGCCGGCCGGCAACTGGGCGTTGAGTCCGCCACCGTCGACGCGCTGGACCGCGCGCTCGATCGTGAACCGGATCAGCAGCCCGCCCAGGAGCGCGACGGCGACGAGGACGATGACGGCTGCGAACGATCGGGTCTCGCGACGATCGCGAGCGCCGCGGGTCTCGGCGGCGACGGCGGCGCTCATGAGGCGGCCCCCGCCCCGGCGCCATCGGCGCGACTGGTCTGGGCGAGCTCGCGCCGTATCAGCGTCGAGAGGACCGCCGTGACGCCGGCTGCCAGGATCGCGGCGAGGAGCAGGCCGATCCATGGGGCGACCGCTTCGTTCGCGCCCTCGATCGTTCCGCGGCCGACGGTGCTCCGGAGATAGAAGAAGACGCCGTTGAGGATCGCGGCCAGCGCGACGCCGGCCGGCATCCACCAGATCGGTCGTGGCTCGAACCGCTGACGCCCGAGGAAGTAGCCGATGACGCCGCCGAAGCTGCCATGGGCGAGCGACGTGAGGACGATCCGGATCGCGCCGGTGCCGAGGTCGACGCCGCCCGAATCCACGACGAACGCGACGTTGAGCGCGGTCGCGAACCCGAGGCCGACCGCGGTTCCGTAGATGATCCCGTCGGTCCGCTCGTCGAACTCGCCCGAGCCGTAGATCGAGAGCCGGATCGTCAGGTAGACCAGCGCCTCCTGGATGATCCCGACGACGAGGATGCCGCCCGTCAGGTGGACCAGGGGCGACGCGAACATCCAGCTCCCCACGTCGAAGACCTGGTCGACGAGCGGGATCCCGATGGCGGTGGCGACGAGCAGGCCGAGGACGAACTCGCCCAGCACCATCGTCCGCGGCTCCGGCTCCAGCCGATCGCGCCGGTAGAAGAAGCCCAGCCAGACGGCGGCCGGCACGATCGCGAGGACTAGGCCGATCGCGGTCAGCAGGTTGCCCGTCAGCCGCGGGCGCAGCAGCTCATCGATCGCGAACACGACGACGACGAAGCCGACGAGCAGCACGATCGAGGCGACGTCCGCCTGCCAGCCGCCCCGGCGTTCGCGCGAGGCCCGCTCGAAATGGCGATCGCAGAACGCGTACTCGCCGATCGTCCGGGTCGCCGGCTCCTCACAGATCCTGCAGGTCCCGCTCAAGGTCCTCCGTCCTGCCCGCGTCACCCTCCCAGTGGGCACGGCCGGCCATCGAGACACCGATTGGCCCGCATCCTATCTCGCGGGAGGGCCCTGTCAATGCCCGCGACCGCGGTCCTTCGGCCGAGCCCGCGTTTGCCTACACTCGCGCGATGCGACCGACCGACCGCCGCCGACTCCTCATCCTCACCGAAGGCCAATTCGGTGAGCACCATGCCAAGACCGCCTACGGGGTGATCAGGTACGGTCGCGACGATGTCGTCGCCGTCCTGGACTCCACGCAGGCCGGCCGGAACGTGAACGAGTTCCTGCCCGGGCACGACATCCCGATCGTTGCCAGCCTGGCCGATGCCCTGGCCCTTCCGGACCGCCCGGACGCCCTGCTCATCGGCATCGCCCCGACCGGCGGCAAGCTCCCGGCAGAGTGGCGGACCACGATCCTCGAGGCGATCGGCGCCGGCCTCGACGTCCTGGGCGGGCTGCACACGTTCCTCGGCGACGATCCCGGATTCGCGGCGGCGGCCGCCGCGCGCGGCACCACGATCGTGGACTACCGGCGGCCCCCTGAGCGGATGGAGACGTCCGTCGGGCGCCGCCACGGGCCGGGCAAGCGGGTCATCCTCACGGTCGCGACCGACTGCGCCATCGGCAAGATGTCGGTCGCGCTGGAGCTGCGCAAGTCGGCCCTGGCGGCCGGTCAGTCCGCGGTCTTCGTCCCGACGGGCCAGACCGGGATGATGATCGAAGGGTGGGGCGTCGCCGTCGATCGGCTCATCAGCGACTTCACCCAGGGCACGGTCGAGTGGCTCGTCGAGCAGGGCGAGACCATGGGGGACTGGGTGCTGGTCGAGGGACAGGGGTCGCTGGACCACCCGGCCTACTCGTCGGTGACCCTCGGGCTGATCCACGGCGCGACGCCGCAGGCGATGATCATGGTCCACAAGCCTGGACTCGCCGAGCATGACTTCGAGCACCTGCCCGAGGCCTCGTTCCCGATCGCGTCCCTGCCCGGGTTCATCGACCTGCACGAGCGGGTCGCGGGCCTGGTCGCGCCGTCGAAGGTCGTGGCCGTGGCGCTCAACACCTCGCGCTACCCGGACGACGCCGAGGCGCGCCGGATCATCGCCGAGACGGAGGCCGAGACCGGCCTGCCGGCCGACGACCCCGTCCGCTTCGGCGGCGACCGGCTCTGGGCGGCCGTCCGCAGCGGCGTGGACGCCCTGCCGTGGGTCTGAGCCTCACGTCGGAGGTCCTGCACCTGTCGCTGCGGGACCCGTTCCGGATCGCCCGCAGCGACCATCACACCGGCGCGGGCGTCACGACCGTCGTCGTGGAGTTGCGCGACGAGCGGCACCCGGGCGTCATCGGGGTGGGGGAGGGCTATCCGGACCGGTTCTACGGCGAGACGCCCGACACGATGGCGGCAATGTTCCCGCATCTGCTCGCGGCGATCGGCGAGCCGGCCATGACCCCCGCGGGCCTCGTGGTAGCCGCCGCGGCCGCATCCGATGCGATCCGCTGGAACGGCGCCGCCAAGTGCGCGCTCGATATCGCCCTCCACGACCTTGCCGGCAAGGTCCAGGGCGTCCCGGTCCACGAGATGATCGGGCTGTCGTCGGCGATCCCCCCGACCGACTTCACCATCGGCATCGACGAGCCCTCGATCGTCGCCGAGCGCTCGGCTCGGGCCGCGCACTTCCCGGCTCTCAAGATCAAGTGCGGCGGGCCGGACGATCTCGCGACGCTCCGGGCGGTCCGGGACGTGTTCTCCGGTCCGATCCGCATCGACGCGAATACCGGCTGGACGCGAGACGACGCCGAGCGGCTCCTGCCCGAGCTCGTCGACCTGGGCGTCGAGCTGATCGAGCAGCCGTTCCCGGCGCGGGCCTACCGCGACCTGGGCTGGATCCAGGAGCGGTCGACGCTGCCGATCGTGGCCGACGAGAGCGCCGTGACCCTCGAGGATCTCGAGCCGCTCGTGGGCGTCGTCGCGGGCGTCAACGTCAAGCTCGCGAAGTGCGGCGGGATCGCTCCTGCCAGAGAGATGCTCGAGCGTGCGCGCGAGCTCGGGTTCCGGACGTTCCTCGGCTGCATGGAGGAGACCTCGGTCGGCATCGCCGGCTCCGCGGCGGTCGCCTCGCTCGCCGACTGGGTCGATCTGGACGGCTGCCTGCTGCTGGCAGACGATCCGTTCGAGGGTCTTACCCTGGGGGACGACCACCGCTGGATCCTTCCCGGACGACCCGGCCTCGGGCTGACCCGACGGGCGGCCTGATCTGCGTCGGACGCCATCCCGACGCCAGCCACGCTCGTTCCGCACGCCCGTTCACCGAACGTCCGTTCGTGTGGATAACTTGGTGGACGAAGTCGTGGACAAGCCCCCTTCCCGGCACCGCGGGCGCGGCCTACGATGTCCCTCTCCCCGGCCGCCAGGGATCTACGTGAGGGTAGGCCGAGGGGAAAGCCGGACCGTCAACCGGCGGGCCTTGGGACAGGCACCCCACCCGTCGGGCCGGTTCCGCATGCCTGCGTCGCCGCGCCAACGGCCGGTCCGCGGCAGTGGAGTGGAGGGCACGCCATCGATGGATCGAAGCATCGCCAGCCCAAGGACACCTGATCCGGACGCGATCGAATTCGTGCGGTTCTGCTACCGCCGTCGACGCGTCGGCTGGCCGGAGCTCTACGACGAGATGTGTGCAGTCGCCGCACGAGGGCTGTTCCGAGGCCTGGGGTCGGACGACCTTGCCGGACTCGGGATCGGGTTCAGCCTGTTCGACATGCCGGCGCTCGCCGGCCTGGCGGCCGGCGTGGTCAACGAGGAGCAGGCACGACGTCGGCCCGTCGCGGTCCGGATCGCCTCCGAGCCGGTGCCCGTCATGGCCGGCCCCGAGGACGCCGCGTTCGCCGCCGACCTCGACGATTCGACTGCGACGACCCGAGACCTGCTCGCGGTCACCGAAGGCCGCGAGACGCCGGTCGGCCAGCCCGAGCGAACGATCGACGTCCCGATCAGGCTCAACCCGGTGCACGCCGCCGTCTGAACTCGCACGCACTCATCCCGTCGGGAGATCCGACGACACAGGACGTCCCCAGAAGTGCTCGAACCCCCCGCCATCGGCGGGGGGTTCGAGTCTGTTCGACGACGGCCTTCGAGGCTCAGGCTCGGATGCGACGCCTCGCCATCTCGCCCTCGATCTGGCGCTCGGCCTCGACGTATCGGTCGATCTGATCGCGGAGCTTGTTCGCCTCCGGGGTGTACAGATGGACCTGTTGCTGGAGGATGTAGCTCAGCCGGCGACTCGTCATCCGGACGTGGTCGAGGTTCTTCATCAGGACCAGCGGATCCATCGCGGCCAGGTCCGGTGGGTCGTACATGGGCTGCATGGCCGCATTCTAGAGGGGGCGGAGCGCCCTCGGCGGCCAGGTCCAGTCGACGTCGTTGCCGGCACCCGCGAGCGCGCGGCGCCGACCCACTTCGGTGGCGCCAAGGACGAGGATGCGATCGGTCTTCGTCGCCCGTCCCGCCTCGTCGCCCCAGAGCTTCGTCATCTTTCGGTTCGCCGCGACATCGTCGAGCGCGACGCCGGCCAGCCGATACCCCTCGGGCTCCGCGGCGACCTCCCAGGCGCGCTCGGCGAGGCCGACGCCGCCACGGATCCGGCGGCCCCGGTCGGTCTCGACGTCCCCGATGACGAGGACCACGACGGCATCGTCCGCGAGGACGGGGCGCAGTCCGGCGAGGACGTCGCGGAGGAACGCCATGTACGGCTCCCGATGGTGGGCGTCGTCGAGCGCGGCATCGATCGCGCGCGCGTCGAAGCCGAGGAACCACGTGCGGAGCCAGTTGTAGTAGCCGTACTTCACGACCCGCAGGTATGGCGGCGACGTCACCACGAGGCGCGCCCGCTCGGGCCGTCCTCGCTCGTGCAGTGCCGCCTGGGCCCGTGGCGCCACGTCCCGGGCGTCGCCGAGAAGCGCCACGCCCTCCGCCGCCGGCGGCCCGCCACGGTACAGCCGGTCGAGCTTCTTCGAGAGGCCGTTGAAGACATCGCGCTCCGGTGATGCGAAGGCCGTTCGCGCCGCGAAGTCCCGGACGTATCGAGGCGCCATGCTGAAGGTGTTCGGCATGAGCTCGGACAGGTACGAGGCGCTCTTGCCGTGGAGGATCCCGGTCACGGCGGCGGCGAGGAAGCGGTCGGTTCGGTCTTCGAGGCGGAGGCGGGAGCGGACGAACAGCAGCTGGCCGAGCGTTCGCGGATGGAACGCGAGGGCGACCTCGACGGGGACGGGCTCCACGCCATCCTCCGGACCGCCACCTGATCCTGCGATCGGCACGAGCGACGTGGGCGCCGAAGGATCGGCCGCGACCCGCTCTGCCAGCGCCAGCCAGCCGGCCGATCCGGCGTTCCAGGCGAGCCGCAGTGCAGCCAAGCGGGTCGAGGCCTGGGCGCGTGTCGCAGGCTCGACCTTGGACGCGGTCAGGAGATGGGCGAACGGGTTGAGGTCGTTGCCGATGCCGATCCGGCCTTCGGCGCACGCCTGGAGCGGAGTCGTGCCACGGCCGGAGAAGGGATCGAGGACGACGTCACCTGGCCGCGAGTACCGGGCGATGAACGCGTGGGCAAGGGCCGCCGGAAAGCTCGCGAGATAGGAGCACATCGGGTGGAACGGATGGCCCCAGAGGCGCTGCTGGTCCTTCCACTCGGGTGCGATCGCGATCGGCGGCAGCTCGAGCGGGAGCTCGAGCGCGAGTTGGCCGTTGGTGCGTCGCGTCGGGGGTCCCGACATCGTCGATGCGCGTCCTCCCTGGCCCACGCCTGAACCGGATCGGGCGATGGGGCGCGGAGCATAGCACGAGCGATTCGGGGCCCCGAGCCCCCGGCGGGTGACGACACGACATCGCAACACCGCTGAATCGGAACCGGCCGGTCGCGTGCTGTCAGCGGGAGCGCGGGCGCCGTCATCGTCCTCGTCAGGGGGCCGCCGGTCCCGCAACCCGAAGGAGGGCCCACATCATGGGCGAGGCAAAGGTCGGCGCGGAATTCATCACGCATGAGTTCGACGAGGCGATCGCCATCCAGCAATGCATCGTGGATGCCGAGACGACGCTCTCGACGAATCATCCGCTCAGCAGCGCCAAGACTGCGATCAAGGCGAGCCTGACCGGTGATCGAAAGTTCCTCAAGCAGCTCGAGACCCTCGGCAAGAAGCACGACGCGACCGGAGCGGTCGAGGACGTCGCCGGCGGACTCAAGGAGCTGATGGAGGAGACGCTGGAGACGGCCAGCAGCGAAGGCGCCGACAGCGACTACTACGAGGCGCATGCCGTCCTGCTGAATCTCAAGCGCAAGCAGATGGACTCCGCGGGCGGGATGCTGGCGATCGCACGGGCCACCAAGGACGCGGAGCTGCGGATGGCGGCGACCGAGTTCCAGAAGGCCCAGAAGACGACGGCCCAGGCCCTGACCGAGGAGCTGGCCACGTACGCGGTGAAGATCGCGACCGCGACGGCCGCCTGACCGGGGCGCGGGCCGTCATCCAGCCCGCGCTCTTGCCACCGCTTCCCAGTCCGCGGCGTTCCGAAACGCCCGCCAAGGAGACGACATGACCGACGACCGATCTGAAGACCCGACGTCTGACGACCTGGATCCAGGCGCCTATATCGGCCACGAGCCGGAGCGCGAAGCCGAGTCGATCCCCGGCGGCGTGAAGCCCGGCGACGAGCGGATCGCCGCGCACAGCTCCCGGACCGGTGTCGACGGGGAGCCTGATGTCGCGCCGACCGACGACGGCATGTCCGGATCCAGCGGTCAGCCGTAGGCGGAACTCGGCCCGCGCCGCGACGCCGTTGCAATGTGCCGGGGACCAAGCGAAACATCCGTGACGGCGGGCGGTCACTACCGTTCGCCGTGGCGACGCCGAAATGACCGACAGGGAACGGCGGACGACCTGGGCCCCGGCTCACAAATGGCCGGGGCCCTTTCATGTCAAGCACATGACGAGGAGGAACCACACATGGACGCGATCGGATTGCTCAAGGCTGACCACGACAAGGTCAAGAAGCTGCTGACCGACCTCGAGAGCACGACCGAGCGGGGAGTGAAGACCCGGGCCGACCTGTTCTCCCGGATCAAGGGCGAGCTCACGGTCCACGAGGTGATCGAGGAGGAGATCTTCTACCCGGAGCTCAAAGCCCATCCCAAGGCCAAGGACATCGTCCTCGAGGGATTCCAGGAGCACCACGTCGTCGATCTGCTGATGGGTGAGCTCGAGCAGCTCGATGTCGCCGACGAGTCGTGGGGCGCCAAGGCCATCGTCATGAAGGAGAACGTCGAGCACCACATCGAGGAGGAGGAAGGCGAGATGTTCAAGACGGCTCGCCAGGTGTTCGACGCCGCGGAGCTGCGTGACCTCGGCGACCGGATGGCAGCGCGCAAGGTGAGCGCTGCCGCAGAGCTCGGGATCCCGCTATCCGACTGACTGTCGATGACGCCGCGGGTCACTGATGTGGCCATCAGGAAGCGACGCACCCGCTGACGACCGCGGCCCACAGTCCGCCACCGAGCAGCAGCACGACGATGAAGACGAGGATTCCACGCACGTCTGGGACCTCCGGATCAGTGGATGTCGCGCTTTCGGCGCGGCGTAGGCGATCCAAGGTTCACGCCGCCCGCGCGCATCCGGCACGTGCGATTCGCTCGCCTTTCGTTGCGAGTTCGTTGCGCCATCAGGCTCGGCCGGCCCAGGCGGGCATGCCTAGGTCACGAGCTACGGATTCCTGACCCTCCGGGTCGGTACACTCGCTCGTGTCCGAGACGAGCAGCGATGTAGCGGGTGATGTCCATGCCGTATCGCGCCCGAGCCGCTACGCTTCTCGAGGAGTGGCGTCGTGCTGAGCGGCACTTGGTCGCGGCGACCGATGACGCGGAGAAGCTCCGATTGAACGGCGAACTGGACCGAATCCGCGCCGAGTACCAGCGGGCGGTCGATGAGGCGACGGCGGCGAACGCCCCGGTGCCGGAGCCCTTCCCCGTGCTGCCGGCCTTCGATCCGGAGCAGCCAACCGACTGAGCGACGGAGGGGAGCGAAGTGACCGAAGAACGGCTTCGTGTGGCATCCGACAACTTCCTGACCCGCGTCGAACGCCTCCATGCGCTGGAGGAGCAGAAACGGGAAATGCCCTCGTCTGAGCTGACGGACATCGCGCACGAGATCGAGGAGCTCACCAAGGAGATCCTTGAATGGGCCTCCCGGCAGTCCTCGCTGGCCGAGGATGCCGCGAAGCTCCCAGAGGGCGTGGATCGACCGATCGCGATCGTCCCACCACGGGCCCTGAGCATCGTCCTCGACGAGTGGCGAGCCGCCGAGCGCGCCCTCGAGGGCGCGGAGCCCGGGACGGCCAAATGGGAGTCGGGCCGTGCTGACATCGAACGCCTGCGCGACGAGTATGCGCGCGCCTACGCCCGGACGAGGGACCACGGCGTTTCCTGACTGACTAGGACGAGGGCCCCTCGAGGTCGTCGCGGGCCACCGGATGGTCGCCTCCGTCCGCCGGCGGAAGGGCGCCCGACCCACCGCTCAGCAGGTCGTCGTTCGTGACCGGGTCCGTGGGGACGCCACGCTCTCCGCTGCCGCCACGAAGCAGGTCCTTGGCCGAATCGTCGTCGGTGGCGGCATCGTCGGCCGGTTCGGTGCCTGTCGGGCGTTCCATCGGAGCCTCCTGAGCTTGGTGATCCGGCCCATCGTCGTCGTGACGGCCGTCGGGACGGGCAACCGAGTGACCGGCCGGCGTAACAGGCCCATGACGTTCTTGACCACGAGAGGCGGCGAGCGAGTCGCCTCGAACGCCAGTGGTCTGGCACTCTCACAAGACGGGCAAGAGGTACGGCCGGGAGGAGTCGCGTAGAGTGTGGACCGCCTCAAGCGCGCCCTTGCCGTGACTGAACGTGCGTGGGCTAAGCAGGTAACCGCGTCCCCGTAGCTCAGTGGACAGAGCAGCCGCCTTCTAAGCGGAAGGTCCCAGGTTCGAATCCTGGCGGGGGCGCCACTCCCGCGATCCTCGTACCCGTCCCTCGACCCCTCATGAGGACGACGTGCCCTACAGCGACATGACGGAGCGATTGCTCGCGCTTCGGACCCCGGCCGAGATCGCCGTTGCGCCCGATGGCGAGACCATCGTCTTCTCCGTTCACCCTGCGGCCGCGGAGAACGGGTCGCACCTCCCGAGCGAGCTGTGGCTGCTGCGCGGAGACGGCCCGGCGGTCCCGCTGACCGACGGGGCGACGCCGGTCTGGTCGCCGGACGGCGCCCGTATCGCGTTCCTCTCCGATCGGGTCACGCCTGGCCATTCGCTGCCCTACACGATGCCGGTCGACGGCGAGCCGGCTTTGGCTGCGTCGCTCGAGGGATCCGCCGAGGCGGTCGCCTGGTCGGCCGACGGAACGAGCCTGCTGGTGATGGCCGCCGACGCCGGGCTCTACGGCCTCGACTTCTCGGCCCGGGCCGTGCTCTGGGCCGAGCAGCCCCGTCTGGAGGTCCATCGCCCCGGCGCGGCATGGCGCCGGCTCTTCCGGGTCGCGCTCGAAACGGGCGTCGTCGACGAGGTCGGGCCGCCGAAGCAGAGCGTCTGGGAGTTCGACTGGGACGGGGACTCGATCGTCGTCGCGATCGTCTCGGACGCCCCGAGCGGATACGGCTGGTACCACGCGAGGCTGGTCGCACTCGATCTTCACGACCGCTCTGCCCGGGCCCTCTACGAGCCGACATGGCACCTGGAAGGCCTCGCCCTGTCCCCGGACGGGCGACGGGCCGCAGTCGTCGAGGGCTACTCCAGCGACCCGGGTCTCCTGAGCGGCAGCGTCATGATCGTGGACCTCGAGGACGGCTCGCCTGCCGATCCCTGGCCGGGGCTCGAGAGCGTGGGCCTGGCGAGCTGGATCGACGCGGAGTCGCTGTGGTACAGCCGGACCGACGGCCTGGGCACGGCCACCGGCCGAATCTGGCTAGACGGTCGGCGCGACGAGGTCTGGAGTGGCCTCGAGTTCATCGGCGGCAACGTGGTCAAGCCGTCCTGCGCCGTCGGTGACGGTGCCGGAGCGGTCTTCACGACCCACGAGGCGCATGGCGTGCCGCCTGAGATCGCTCGCCTCGATCACGAGACGCCGGGATGGATCCGGCTGACCGACTTCAACGGCCCGCTCCTCGCCGACCGTCCGGCCTGGCCCGACGCCCGGCCCCTGCGCTGGACCGCTCCGGACGGCCTCCAGATCGAGGGCTGGCTCATGACGCCCAGCGGTGCGACGGGCCCGCTGCCCCTCATCGCGGCAGTCCACGGCGGCCCGACATGGTGCTGGAGCGCGTACTTCTCCGAGTCCGAGCCGAACGGCGTCGTCCTCGCCGACGCCGGGTTCGCCGTGTTGCTGCCGAATCCTCGGGGCAGCACGGGACGCGGCCACGCGTTCGCGCAGGGCGTCATCGGCGACCCGGGTGGGGGGGACTTCGCCGATATCCTGGCCGGCATCGACGCGTGCATCGACGCGGGCATCGCAGACCCCGACCGCCTGGGGATCGCGGGACTCTCCTACGGCGGCTACATGGCGGCCTGGGCGGTGGGTCAGACGGACCGGTTCGACGCCGCCGTCGCGATGTCGGTCGTCGCGGACTTCCGCTCCTTCCACCTGACCTCCGAGGTGGCCGCCTGGGACGAGGGGATCCTCGACGGACGCTGGGACGAGCCCGCCGGCGCCTACACGGACCGATCGCCCGTGGTCCACGCCCATCGCGCGGTCACGCCGACGCTCGTGACCGCGGGTGCGCTCGACCGCTGCACACCGGTCGAGCAGGGCCATCAGCTCTACGCGGCGCTCGTCGCTGCCGGAGCGGAGACCGAACTGGTCGTGTATCCCCGGGAGGGGCACATCGTCATCGAGCGAGCGCACGCGCTGGATCAGATCCGGCGCACGACCGAGTGGTTCGTGCGCCACCTCAGGGTCGGCTCCTGATCGATCCGGGCCGTCCGACCGGCGCGTACGATGCGTCCGTGTCGACCCCGGCATCGTCCGCCCAGCCGATCCTCGCCCTCATCCCCGGCTACGAGGAAGGCCCGCGCATCGCCGATGTCGTCGAGCGGGCATCGCGTCACCTGCCGGTCGTCGTGGTCGACGACGGCTCGACCGATGACACCGCGACGGCCGCCGAACGGGCCGGGGCGACCGTCATCAGGCAGGTCCCGAACCAGGGCAAGGGTGCGGCCCTTCGCGCCGGATTCCGGCACGCCGTCGCCCAGGGTGCCGATGCGGTGGTCACCCTGGACGCCGACGGCCAGCACGACCCCGACGAGATCCCGGCCTTCCTCGCCGCCTACGCCCTCGACCGACCGGAGCTCGTCATCGGGCGTCGCGACTTCAGCCGGATGCCAGCCGTCCGACGGCTCTCGAACACGATGGGCGGCTGGGTCTTCTCGGCGGCCGTCGGGCGGGGCATCCCCGACAACCAGTCGGGCTACCGGCTGATCGGTCGCCGCCTGATGAACGTCATGCGGGGATCGACCGAGTCGGGGTTCGAGTTCGAGATCGAGATGATCGCGCGCTGCATTGCGCTCGGGCTCCCGATCGCGTGGGTCCCGATCGAGACCATCTATGCCGGCGAGCCGAGCCACATCGAGCCCGTGGCGCACCTGCGCGAGTTCCTGCGGATGTCGCGCGACGCCCGGCGGATCGTGCGGGGTCAGGCCGCCCGTCGATAGGGGCGGGACCCAAGAGGCAACCATCATCCGGTGGACGGTCGGCCCTCGACGATCGCTCAGCGTTCCTCCGGCGGGAGGTCTCCCCGCGACCCCTCCGCGATCCGGTACCCGACGCCTGCCTCCGCGGTGATGAGCCCGGCGACTCCCGTCGGGTCAGCTGCGGCCAGCTTGCGGCGCAGGCGGCTGACGTAGACGTGCAGGTAGTGCCCCTCATCGGCGTAGGCCGATCCCCAGACCGCCCGGAGGAGGCGCCCTTTCGTCAACAGACGGCCAGGATTGCTCGCCATCACCTTGAGCAGTTCGTACTCCCGCGGCGTCAAGTCCATGTCCTCGCCCGCGATCGTCGCCCGACGCGCCGCGACGTCGACGACGACCGGGCCGAGCGTCAGCGTCCCGTCGGATGAGGCCGCCGCACCCCCGGCTCGCCGCAGCAGGGCACCGATCCTGGCCCGGAGCTCATCCATGCCGAATGGCTTGGTCACGTAGTCGTCGGCCCCGGCCTCCAGCGTGGCGACCTTGTCCCGCTCGTCCGAGCGGGCCGAGAGGATCAGGATCGGCGTGCTCGCGTCCTGCCGGATCCGCCGGACCACCGCCGCGCCGTCCAGATCCGGCAGGCCGAGGTCGAGGAGGACGATGTCGGGTCGCTCGGCATCCCACTTGCGCAGCGCGGTCGTCGCATCCTGGGTCGGCTCGACGCGGAACCCATGGGCCTCGAGGTTCCGGGTGACTGCCTCCCGGGTCGTGCGATCGTCCTCGACCAGGAGGACGTGGGCCCCGATCGTCATCGGTCCGACATGTCGGCGGGCACGTCGGCCGCGACCAGCGTCACGTCGATCGCGAGCCCGCCGAGCACGCTCTTGCTGGCGGCCACGGTCCCACCCATCGCCTCGGCCAGGCCGCGGACGATGCTCAATCCGATCCCGAGCCCCTTGCGCGCGCCGACCGCGGCCCGAGGGACCCGATAGAACCGGTCGAAGAGCTGTGGCAGGGCGTCGGCTGGCACGCCCGCGCCGCCGTCCTCGACGAGGAGGCCGACCAAACCCGGGTCGACGCCGGTCGCCGAGACCCTGACGGTCGCCCCGACGCCCGCATGCGAGACCGCGTTGTCGACCAGGTTGGCGACGATGATCTCGACCAGGACCGGGTCGACCAGCACGGGCGGAAGCGAGTCCGGGATGGACAGCTCGATCGAGCGGCCGGGCGCCGTGGACCGCGCCCGCGCCACCACGGGCTCCACCAGGTCCCGCAGGTCGTGCGGCTCGAGCTCCGGACGAAGGGCCCCCGCCTCGATCCGGCTGAGGTCCAGGACCGCACGGACCAGGTGGTCCAGCCGGGTCGCCTCCGCGTCGATGACCATCCCCGCGGCGCGCGCGTCCTCGGCGGTCCAGGACATTGCCGGGTCGACAAGGCCGCCGGCCGTGGCCCGGATGCTCGCGAGCGGGGTCCGCAGGTCGTGCGAGACCGAGTCGATGAGCGCGGTCTTGAGGGCGTCGCTCTGCCGAGCGATCTCCGTCTCCGTCGCGTCCTGCCGGAGCTGATCCCTTCGCAGCGAGAGCCCGATCTGGTCGGCGGCCAGCGCGAGGATCCTCGTCTCGGCGCGGTTCGGCAGCCCGCTCGATCGGTCGCGCGTCGCCCCGATCTCTCCGAAGAGCTGGGTCGCTCGTGCCGGTCCATCGCCGGACGACCTCTCGATCCGCACCCGGAGGACCTGGAGTCCCCCGCCGAGCGGCTCGCGACCGCGACCGGCCTCGTGCGTCCGAACCCATCTCGCGGGCTCATCGCCGGGCGTGCGAACGAGGGTCGCGAGGACGGAGCTCGTCGGGATCTCGGTGCCGGTCGCCGTGTCGGCCACGATGCGTTGCCGTCCCGGCTCGCCTACGGCGATCCAGACACGGCGAAGGCCTGCATCGGCCGCCAGCCGCCGGGCAAGGTCGGGGGCGGCCTGATCCGCCGAGTCGGCGGTGGCGAGGAGCCGGCTCATCGCGAAGAGGCTCGTCGCCTCGCGCGCACGGGCGTCAGCCTCCTCGGCCCGATGGTGCTGGAAGGCCACCAGGCGGCCGATGGCGATGGCGACGAAGAGGAACAGCAGCAGGTCGAGCCACTCCCGCGGGTCGCTGACGACAAGTGAGAAGCGCGGCTCGGTCAGGAGCACGTCGTAGGCCACGAACGCAGCGATCGCGGTCCAGATCGCCGCCCACGTCCCGAATCGCGACCCGACCGCGACGACCGCCATGAGGTAGACCGGAGAGGCGTCCTCGATGCCGATGTCGCCCGCTTCGAGCGCGATGGCGAGCGCGGTCGCCAGCGCCAACATGCCCGCCCCGAGGGCGAGCGCCCCGAGCGCCTGCCGTGGCCTTGGCCGCGCGGGGATCGCGCCCGCGACCCGGTCCCGGATCGTCAGCCCGAGGTCGTCTGGTCGCGAGGGGATCGAGTCCGGCAGGCGCACTCGTCGATGGTAGGCCGGTCGATGCCGATCCATGCATGAATCGGGGCCGTGGTACTGGCGGCTACCCCAAAGTACGGCTTGGCGGTGGTGGTACCTCACTCCTACGCTCTCGCCTCGACAGCGGGCCGGACCCTACCCCTGGCCACCCCAAGGACCCGGACCGCCGACAAGTGCGCAGAAACAAGAGGCAACGACCACATGGCATCGATGGCCGTCAACGAACTGGGACCGATGCTCACCGCGACCGAAGTCGCCGAGATGCTCCACCTCCACGTGAACACCGTGAAGCGGCTTGGGCGATCGGGGTGAGCTGCCGTTCTATCGCGTCTGCAAGCGCGGGGACCGCCGGTTCCGGCTTGACGACGTGATGAAGTTCCTCTCCCAGAACCGCTGACGCTGCGGGTCGGACCGGCTCCGGCCCCCGTCGATCGCTGCGCGCGCCGAGCGCCCGGCCCCGATGGGCACGGGCGCTCGTTCGTGTCCCGTCGCGCGGTCGCGGCGTGACGATCGACTCACGATCGGCGGTCAGTCGAGGCCCGCCGAGCGTCTCCCCGAAGATCTCGACCGCCTCGGCGATCTCGGCCGCGGTGACGTCGAGCGGCGGGATCCAGCGCACGACCTCGTGCTGGCGCCCGCAGGTGAGGACCAGCAGGCCGGCATCGGCGCAGCGCGGCCATCAGCCGGTCGGGCAGCGTCGCCGTCGCGGCTCGCGCGTCGCGCGGTCGCGGACGAACTCGACGCCGATCATCAGGCCCGGGCCCGCGGACGTCGCCGATCCGGTCGTCCTCGGCGGCGATCCGCTCCGAGCCCGGCCGTCAGCTCGGCGCCGCGCGCCGCCGGCGTTCGCGACGAGGCCCTCGTCGCGGATCGTCTCGAGCACGGCCACGCCCGCCGCGCAGGCGACCGGGTTGCCGCCGTACGTCGAGCCGTGGGCGCCGCGGCCCCAGCGCTCCTGGAGCTCGCGCGACGAGACGATCGCCGACAGCGGCAGGCCGTTCGCGATCGCCTTGGCCACGCACGACGACGTCGGGGACGATCCCGGCGTGCTCGAAGGCCCACATCCGCCCGGTCCGCCCGTAGCCGCGTCTGGACCTCGTCGGCGATGAGCAGGATCCCGTGCTCGTCGCAGATCGCCCGCAGCTCGCGCAGGAACGCCGCCGGCGCCGGCGTGTAGCCGCCCTCGCCCTGGACCGGCTCGATGAGGATCGCACGCGACCTCCGACGGCGGGATCGACGGCGTCGAGGCAGCGTCGCGCAGGTCGGCCATGGCGCCGCTCGACGGCGGCCGTCCTCGTCGCCGTCGAAGTCGCGGTAGGCGCGCCGGGTACGGCGCGAGGTAGACGCCCGGCAGCAGCGGCTCGTAGCCGGTCCGGTAGTTGAGCGTCGAGCGTCGTCACGCTCGTCGCCCCGAACGTCCGGCCGTGGAAGCCGCCGCGGAACGCGATGATCCCGGGCCGGCCCGGTGACCCGGCGCGCCAGCTTGAGCGCCGCCGTCGATCGCCTCCGAGCCGGAGTTCAGGAACATGACCGAGTCGAGCGGCGTCGGGGAAGCGTCGCGGCGAGCGTCCGTCGGCCAGCCGCGAGATCGGCTCGGTGAACCCGAGCGCGTTGACCGGCCCGATGAGCTTGTCGACCTGGGCGTGGATCGCCGCCGTCACCCGCGGGTGGGCGTGGCCGAGCGCCGTGACCGCGATCCCGTTCGCGAAGTCGAGGTAGGCCTTGCCGTCGGTGTCGTACAGCCGGTGGCCCTCGCCGTGGCTCCACTCGCGCTCGAAGTAGCGGCCGAGGACGGGCGTCAGGTTGCGGCGGCAGATCGGCGGCCGGTGACGGTCGTCCATCGGCCGAGTGTATCGGGTCGGCCGCCGCGACCGGGTACCGTCGCCGCGTGCGCGCCGCGTAGCGATGCCGCGCATGGTCGACTTCACCCTGACCGACGAGAACAGGCTCGTCCAGCAGACAGCGCCCGGGCCTTCGCCGAGGCCGAGATCCTGCCCCACATCCGCGAGTGGGACGAGAAGGGCGAGGTCCACCGCGAGGTCTTCGCGCAGGATGGCCGAGCTCGGGCTTCCTCGGCGCGCCGATCCCCGAGGCGTACGGCGGCGCCGGGATGGACTACATCAGCTTCGCGATCCTGTGCGAGGAGCTGGAGCGTGCCGACACGGCGTTCCGGGTCGTCCAGAGCGTCCACGTCGGGCTCAACTCGCTGGCGCTCCTCCAGTGGGGGACCGAGGAGCAGCGCCAGCGCTGGCTCGTGCCGCAGGCGAAGGGCGAGAAGCTCGCGACGTTCGGGCTGACCGAGCCCGGCGTCGGCACCGACGCCGGCAACCTCCAGACCACCGCCCGCCGCGACGGCGACGCCTACCGGCTCAACGGCCAGAAGATCTGGATCAGCCTCGCCGACATCGCCGACCACTTCCTGGTCTTCGCCATCGGTCGACCGCGCGAAGAAGCACAAGGGCGTGACCGCGTTCCTGCTCGAGCGCGGGATGGCCGGCCTGACGACCGGCACGCTCCACGGCAAGCTCGGCATCCGGGCCGGCAACACCGGGCTGATCAACCTCGACGACGTCGCCGGTCCCGGCCGAGAACCGGATCGGCGAGGAAGGCGAGGGGTTCCTCGTCGCGATGAGCGCCATCGACCAGGGCCGCTACACGGTCGCGGCGGGCGCGGTCGGGCTCGCCCAGGCGTGCCTCGACGCCAGCGTCCGCTACGCCCACGAGCGCCAGACGTTCGGCCAGGAGATCGGCGAGCACCAGCTCGTCAAGCAGATGATCGCGAAGATGGCCGCCGGGACCGAGATGGGCCGGCTGCTCGTCTGGCGGGCCGGCTGGCTCAAGAACCAGGGCCTGCGCAACACCCGCGAGACGCGCCTCGCCAAGTGGCACGCCACCGAGCACGCCGTCCAGAGCGCGCTCGACGCCATCCAGGTCCACGGCGCCAACGGCTACTCGAACGAGTTCCCGGTCGAGCGCTACCTGCGCAACTCGAAGGCGGCCGTCATCTACGAGGGCACCAGCCAGCTCCACACGCTCATCCAGGCCGACTACGCCCTCGGCTATCGCGAGGACCGGCCGCTCCGCTGCGAGCCGTGGCCGGCGCCGGGCTGGGAGCGGGCCGGAGCGGCCGAGCTAGGCGCTCGGGGCGGGACTCGTCCCGGCCGGCACCGCCTCCGGGCGCGGTGCGCCGCTCCTGGCGCGTGCATCCGGCCGCGGGCCGTCACGATGAGGGCGACCGCGAAGACGATGATCCCGCCCGCCAGCACGGTCCGCGGCTCGATCGGCTCGCTGGAGCACGAACGCGCCGAGGACGACCGCCACGACCGGGTTGACGTACGCGTAGGTCGCGACGAGCGGCAGCGGGGCCGACCGCAGCAGCCAGCCGAACGTCGGTGAACGCCAGGAGGCTGCCGACGACCGTCAGGTAGGTCAGGGCGAGCGAACGAGTCGGTCGAGATCGCCATCGAGCTGGAACCGCCCGAACTCGCCGCTCAGGCCGCGCCATGACCGTCAGGACCAGCCGCACCGGCCACCATCTGGGCCGCGGTGGCGACGAGCGGCTGGCGCGGGCAGGACTGCCCGATGGGACGCGAACAGCGATCCCAGCGACCAGGAGATCGGCGACAGCATGACCGCGGCCAGCCCGAGCGGATCGAGGGCGCCGGCGCCGCCGAGCGCCGACGGACCGACGAGGAACGCGACGCCGACGAACCCGACGGCGATGCCGACCACCGCGAGCGCGCGGCAGTCGCTCGCCGAGGAACGATGCGGCCGAAGATCGCGACCCAGACCGGCATCATCGCGATGAGCAGCGCCGTGATCCCCGACGGGATGGTCTGCTCGCCGAACGCGACCATGCCCATGCCGCCGCCGAGCAGCAGGCCGCCGACGATGAGCGAGTCGCGCCACTCGCGACGGGTCGGCGCGACGAAGCGAGCCGCGATCGCGCGCGAGCGACCAGAGCAGCAGGACCGCACCGGCGATGCCGAAGCGGATCGCGGCCATGAGGAACGGCGGGATCGTCTCGACCGCGACCGCGATCCCGAGGTAGGTCGAGCCCCAGACGACGTAGAGGACGAGCATGCCCAGCCAGAGCCGCACGCCTCGTCCGGTGCGCGCCGCTGGAGCCGTTGGCATAGGTGGGTGGTCCAAGATCGGCCGAGTGTACGATGGGCGCCTTGGCCTAGTCCACTAGGACAACCAGATCGCAACCATCAGGCCGCGATGGCGGCGGCTCCAGATGCCGGCCGGCAGACCTTGCACGGCGCGATAGCCGGCGGCGGCGGCATCCGCGAGCGAGCGGAACGGCCGACGGTTGCGCTCCAGCATGTGGCGGCCGCGTGCGGCACGTCGGCCAGCAGACGATGTGCGTCGAGGCGCAGCCGATGAGCCGCTCGCCGCGGCGCGCCGCGCCTTCCATCGCGTCGGGGTCGAGGCCCTCGGCCGCCAGGATCGTGCGCTTGTTCTCCGGGCCGCCGAGCGAGTACTGGCCGATGGTGCCGTCCGTCCGGACGACCCGATGGCACGGCACGATGAGCGGCACCGGGTTGTGGCCGAGGGCCGTCCCGACGGCCCGGACCGCCTTCGGGCGGCCGATCTCGGCGGCGACCCAGCCGTACGGCCGGACCTCGCCGCGCGGGATCTCGAGCGCCTTGCGCCAGACGTCCCGCTCGAAGTCGCTGTGGCCGCGCAGGTCGAGGTCGATGCGGACGCGGCGATCGCCCCCGAGGCGCCGGTCGATGGCCTTGGCCAGGCGATCGGGCAGGGCATCGGCCGGGTAGACGGGACGCCCGGTGCGGGCGGCGTGGCTCGGCCGCGAACTCGGCGGACTCCACGGCGCTGACGCCGAGCCCGTTCCACGCGACGTAGAGCGGGCCCGATCACGGAGTCGATCCGGGCCATCCGGTCGGCGAGGCCGACCTCGACGAGGACGTTGGCCGCCAGGCCGGGCGGAGCGGGGGTCGTGAGATCGGCCATGGCCGCCTCCAGCGTCAGGTCATCGGTGGTCATGCGGTCATCTCCTCGCGCTCGAGGCGGTTCGCCGCCTCGAGGGCCGTTCGCAACATCGCCAGGCCCCGATGGACCTGGGCCTTGACGGTGCCCTCGGGTCGGCCGAGGGCATGGGCAAGGTCGGGATAGCGACAGGCCGTCGACGTGGCGGAGCACGACGGCGGCCCGATAGGCCGGGGGCAGGGTCGCGAGGAGCGCGCGCCCAGTGCTCGCGCGCGGCCTGTCGGTCGACGACGGCCACCGGGGACCCGGATGGATCGGTCGAGGCGGGCTCGGCCAGGGTCACCCGACCGGGGTCGGCGTCGAGCGAGAGGGGCGGGCGCCCGCCGTGCAGCCCGTCTGGCCAGCCGGGTCCGGCACAGGTTCAGCACGATCGTCGCGAGCCACGGCCGGAGGCGAAGCTCCAGGATCCGCGTCGCGTCGTAGCCGGCGAGCGCCCGGTAGGCGCGCACCAGCGCGTCCTGCGCGGCCTCCTCGGCGTCGCCCGGGTCGCCCAGCATGCGCAGCGCGATCGAGTAGCAGCGGTCCTGGTGGGCCATGACGAGCGCCTCGAACGTGCCGTCGAGGTCGCCCGCGAGTCCGCTCAGCAGCGCCTCGTCGTCATCCATCACCCACCAGAACCCCGCCAACCCCGGGGCCGTTGCATCACGCCTCGCCGGCCAGCTCGAGCGTCCCGGTCATGACCTCCACGCACCGACCGCCGATCCGAACGCGTTCGATCCGCCCGGCGCGCTTGTCGACGCGGGGGCGCAGGAGGCTGGGCCGCCCGAGGTCGTAGCCCTGTCCGACGCGCCACGCAAGCTCGCCGTCGGTCTCGGGGGCCAGATCGGCCACGAGCCCCGCGGTCGCCGCGGTCGCGCTGCCGGTGGCCGGGTCCTCGCCGGTCCCGTCGAGCGGCGAGAACATGCGGGCTTGCCAGTCGAGCGGCCCTTCGTCGGCCGGGACCTCACGCGTGTAGCAGTAGATGGCGTCCGCGCCATCTAGCGGGAAGAGGCTGGTGAAGTGGTCCGGCCGGGCGGCTGCCCGGCGGAGGGCATCGCGGGTCCCCAGTTCTACGACCAGGAACGGCAGCCCGACCGAGACGACCTGGGGCTGGTGACGAGCCGTCTCGACGTCCTCGGGCGAGAGCGCCAGGCAGGCGGCGACCTGGTCGGCCGTCGCGGTTCCCCGGCGCGCGAAGGGCTCCGGCGCGGTCAGCTCGGCGCCGACGATCAGCCCATCCTCCTCGAGCAACTCGACCGGGACGAGCCCGGCGGTCTCCTCGAATCGGACCACCGGCCCGAGGTCGCGAGCCTCCCGACGGGCGAGGCGAGCGAGCGCGAAGGCCGTCCCGACGTTCGGGTGGCCCGCGAACGGCAGCTCGGTTCCGGGCGAGAAGATCCGGACGTGCGCGGTGTTCTCCGCGTCGGCCGCGGGCAGGACGAAGGTGGTCTCGGCATAGCCGAACTCGCGGGCGACAGCCTGCATCTGCGCGGTCGAGAGGCCTGCTGCATCGAGCACGATCCCGAGCGGATTGCCGACGAACGGCCGCTCCGTGAACACGTCGACCGTGAGGTAGCGGCGCTGCATGCGGGTCCCTCTCCTTCGGCCTGTCCCCGGTCATCCATAAGGTACCCGCCGGATCGGCCCCTGACAGATTGAGGCAAGGCGCGCGACCGGCATAGGGACCGAGCCCGATGGCGCGCCCTTCGCCTGGATCGAGCATGGCGACAGCACCACGGACCGAGCCTCGGAGGTTCCGAAGCGCCGGTCCGGGTCCACCAGGAGGTTCGGACGATGTCCGCTACCACGCAGCCCATGACCGGGCAGGCCAACCAGACCGCCCCGTTCGGCGCCCTTGCTGTCCTCGTCGGGGCGCTCGCCCTCGGCGCGGTCGGGATCGCGCTCGGCCAGGGCTACAAGGCGGCACCCGCCGCCGTCCCGGCCGACGTGCAGGCCGCGCTCTACGCCCAGCGCATGGGCGAGAAGGCCTCGCTCTTCAGTGCCGAGGACCCGATCCTCATCCAGCACCGCGGCGGAGCTCAACGACCGGGCGAAGGCGACCGGCGCCAGCAAGAGCTTCGGCGGCTGGAGCGGCCCGCGCCAGCATGCCGACCCGGGCGTCGATCTCGGGCCCGGCGACCGGAGCCCAGAAGGGCCTCGGCGGCTGGAACGGTCCACGCCTGGAGGTCGCCCCGGCCCCAGGCGCTGCACATCCGCCGCTGACCGCGGCAGCCAGGGGTCATCACGGACAGGCGCGCTGCGCCTGTCCGTGATCGCATGTCCGTGCATGCGACAATCGAAGCTACCGATGCAGCTCGATGAACGCTTCGACGACCTCGTCGCCAGCCTGGCCGGGTTCCACAGTGCCTGGCTGGTGTTCCTCGGCGTGGAGCTTGGTCTCTTCGCGCATCTCCGCGCCGCCGGGCCCGCCGGCCTGACCACCGAGCCAGCTGGCCGCCGCGGCCGGGTGCCAGCACGCAGGCGGTCGAGGTCTGGGCGTGGGCGGCCGACGCGCACGACCTCGCGACCCTCGAGGACGGCCGGCTGACCATCGACGAGGCGACCGCGATCGTGCTGCTCGACGAGCAGCGCCCGGAGTTCCTCGGCGGCCAGTTCGTCCACTCGGTCGACCGCCTCGCTCGACTGGGGCGGGATGCTCGACTTCTTCCGGACCGGGACAGCCGATCCGCGAGCGGCCCGACCGCTACCGGGAGTCCATCGAGCGGCTGACCGTCCAGGACATCGCCGTGTTCTTCCAGGAGGTCCTCGCCGCGCTGCCGCAGCTCGTCGCCGACCTGTCCCGCGGCGGTCGCGTCGTCGACATCCACTGCGGCGGCGGCCGCTGGCTGATCGCGATGGCCCGCCGGTTCCCGGCGCTCGAGCTCGTCGGCGTCGAGTTCGAGCCCGATTCGGTCGATGCGCGCCCGGGCGCAACGTCGAGGCCGCCGGGCCTGACCGACCGGATCGCGATCCGCAAGGGCGACGTCAGCCAGCCGGGACCGGCCGGCGAGTACGACCTGGCCTACTTCCAGTACGCGCTCCACCAGCTCGACGACCCGGTCGGCGGCCCTGCGGGTCGCCTGGGAGGCACTGCGCCCCGGCGGCCGGATCATCGTCCTCGACTGGCCGCTGCCGTCCTCGACCGAGGAGTTCCGGACGCGCCACGGCGAGCTGATCGCCGGCGTCCAGCTCGACGAGCTCTACCAGGGCACCGCGCTCGCGACCCGCGAGCGCCTCCGCGAGTGGTTCGCGGCGGCCGGGCTGCCGGAGCCGCTGCTCATCGACCTGCCGTCAGGCGCCTCGTTCTGCGATGGTCGGAGCGGCCCGCTGATCGGCCTCGGCGTGATCGCCGACGAGCGCTACCCGGTGACGGTGATCGTGCCCTTCATCTGCGGATGGATCGCGCAGTGGAACGGGTACGTGCCCGCGGCGCTGAACATCAGCGCCGTCCGGTCGCGCCGGCGCTGATGTTCGGCGTCGTGCACGACGCCGTCGTCGAGCGTGGCGGTGTGCGGGGCGGCGCCGGTGTTGGTGAACGCGATGACCTGGCCGACCGTCGCCGTGATGGCCGTCCGGATCGAACGCGAAGTCCTTGATGGTGGCCGTCACGTCGCCGGGATCGGTGGTCTCCTCGCAGGCGGCCGCCGGCCGCCGAGGGCGACGCGGCCGCCGGAGCGCTCGCGCCGGCGCTCGGGAGCGGATGAGGCCCCGCCGCCGCCGCAGGCGGCGAGGGCCAGGGTCATGAGCGCGGATGAGCGCGAGGGTCAGGATCGTCCGTGCGGGACATGGGCATCTCCTCCTGGCAGGCGGTGTCGTCCAAGGGTACGTCGCTCCCCGGCGCGATCGGTTTCGACACCGGTATCGTTCGAGCATGGGGACAGCATCGCGTGTCCGGCAGCCGGCTCGTCGAGGGCATCGACGCGGCCACGATGCGCCGGCTGCTGGTCCACGAGGCGCGGGTCCATGCGATGCCAGATCGCGAGCTGCGCGACCTCGGCGATGCGATCCTCGCTGCACGACCCGGCCGATCCGGAGCCGTTCTGGAACCGGCTCGAGGCGCATCCGCTGGCCGACCGACCCCGACGCCTTCGATCGGCGCCTGACCGAGGTCGCTGGTCCTGTTCGCGTCGATCGGCCGCCAGCCGCACATCTGGCCGTCGCCGCTCCACGACGAGCCGGCCGACCTCGTCGATCGGCTGGTGGCGAACGGGTTCCAGGACATGGGCGCGGGCTGCCTGATGGTCATGACCGACCCGGAGCCGGCCCTCGCCGGATCGCGCCGAGACCCGGGTCCGCAGGTGACGCCTCGAGCGGCTCGCTGCGGGCCCGCCGACGACGCGTCGCCGACGGTCGCTCGGCGACCTCGTCTCGGTCCTGTGCGACGCCTTCGCGCGTCGAGGCGGCCCGGCGGCCCGGCGTCCAGCGCGAGACCGCGGCCTCGCTCGGCGAACCCCGCGTTCACCCACTACCTGGCGCGGATCGACGGCGAGCCCGCCGCCGTCGCCCGGCGGGCCACGTTCGACGGGGTGAGCTACCTGTCCTCGATCGGGACGGCGGGCTGGGCACGCGGGCGTGGCCTCGGCGAGCTGGTCACGCTGGCCGCGGCCGCGGACGCGGTGGAAGCCGGCAGCGAGTGGACTACCTCGGCGTCTTCGCCGACAACGAGGGCGCCATCCGGCTGTACCGTCGCGCGGGCTTCGTGATGGTCGGCGACCCGGCGCCGGACCTGCTCCTGCTCGGCTGAGCCTGAGCCGCCCGATGCGTCCGACAACGGCCCTCCTCGACGACGCCGTGTCGGCCGCGCGACGACGGCTCGAGGCGGCGTTCCCGGGCCAGGCCGCAGCCGCGCGACCCGTCGCGGTCGGCTGGGCCACGGTCGAGGCCGAGCGCGCCGAGCGCAGAGCTCGCCGCGGGCCTGGGTGAGGCGATCGGACCGTTCATCGATGGACCGGACGACGCGCTCCTCGGCGGCCGCTGCCGCACCGCGCCCGGCGGGCCTGCCGGGTTCGTGGTCGCAATGGAGCCGGCGACCGAGGGGCGCCTGGCGGAGGCCCTCGCCCGGGCCGGCGAAGGCCCGGCCGATCGTGTGGTTCGCGCCTGGCCACGATGCCGGGCGACGGGCTTGAGCGCCGCGGCCGACGGCCCGTTCGGGCCCGAGCGCCTGGTCCTCGGTGGTCCGCGCGACGGCCGCCACCTGCTCCTCATCGACGGTCCGAGCCGGGTACCATCCCGACATGACCGACCACGTGACCGACCGCTCGGCCGTGACCCTGCGACCGGCCGCGGCCGCCGACGCCGACGCCATCGCGTCGCTCTTCACCGACGAGGGCTACCCGGCCGGACCCAGCGACATCGTCGAGCGCCTCGAGCGGTTCGACTCCGCCGCACTCGCAGGTCGTCGTCGCCGAGCACGACGGCGCGATGCTCGGCTTCATCGCCGTCCACGCCCTGCCGCGGTTCGAGCACGACGACCGGATCGTCCGCATCCTGGCCCTCGTGGTCGACGCCGGGGCCCGGGAGCGGGGCGTCGGCCGCACGCTCATGGCCGAGGCCGAGCGGATCGGCGCCGAGCTCGGCGCGGCGTTCGTCGAGATCACCGCCGGCCACCACCGGCCCGAGGCCCGCCACCTGTACGAGTCGCTGGGCTACGACGCCACGGTCGCCGCGTACCTGCGCAAGAAGCTCTGAGCGACACCGCTCGCCCAGCAGTCCTTCCCGCGGCTGCGACTCCGCGATCGCGCCGGGATCCTGCTCGACCTGCCGTGGGAGCTGCCGCTCGCGGACTGGTCGCCCGAGACGTTCGAGTTCCGCGAGCTGCCCGGTCGGGCCGTCCCGCCACCTCGTCCGGTTCCTCGTCGCCGGCGAGCGGACCTACGCGCTCAAGGAGGAGCCGCTCGCGTCGGCCGGACGCGAGTTCGACGTCCTCCGCCACCTCGAGGCGCTCGGCCTGCCGGCGGTCCAGGCGGTCGGCATCGCCGAGTCGCCGGAGCGCGACTCGGCGATCCTCGATGACCGAGTACCTCGCGTTCTCGATCCAGTACCGCCGCCTGCTGATGCGCTTCCCGCTCGGGCCCGGGCCGTACCGCGACCGGCTGCTCGACGCGATGGCGTGGCTGCTCGTCGACCTCCACCGGGCCGGCGTGTTCTGGGGCGACTGCTCGCTGGCGAACACGCTGTTCCGGCGCGACGGCGACAAGATCCAGGCGTTCCTCGTCGACGCCGAGACGAGCGAGATCCACCCGGGCCTGTCCGACGGCCAGCGCGGGTACGACCTCGACATCCTCGTCGAGAACGTCGCCTTCGGGCTCGCCGACCTCGGCGCGATGCAGGGCCGGCCGAGGACGCCTTCGACGACGCGGTCGAGGCCGCCGAGACCGTCCGCGTCGCGCTACGACGTCGGTCTGGGACGAGCTGCACCTCGAGCCGGAGCTCTCCCCGGACGATCGGCACGCGATCCGGGCCCGCATCCGGCGGCTCAACGACCTGGGCTTCGCGGTCGACGAGATCGAGCTCGAGCCGTCCGGGCCGGACGGAGGTCGCGTCCGGCTGCGGGTGGCGGTGACCAACCGCCGGTTCCACGCCCGGGAGCTGGAGCGGCTGACCGGCATCAGCGCGCTCGAGGGCCAGGCCCGGCTGCTGCTCAACGACCTGCGCGAGTACCGCGCCTGGCTCGAGCATCACGGCAAGCGATTCGTCAGCGAGGAGCGAGGCGGCCGACGCGCTGGCTGCGCGAGGTCCTCGAGCCGAGCCTCGCGGCGCTCGTGCCCGGCGATCGGCGAGGGCCGCGACCCGTCCAGGCATACTGCGACGTCCTCGAGCAGAAGTGGATCCTCTCCGAGCTGGCCGGACGCGACGTCGGGCTCGAGGCGGCGATGGAGGCGTACCTCGGGCTCGGGGCGCCGGCGCCCGAGGACGACCGCGGGCCGGCCGAGACGAACGTCGCCCTCGACATCGACTGGTCCGACGGCCTCGACGGGTCGACGCCGAGGCGAGCCGGCCGACGCGAGGCCTGACGCCGGCGTGACGGCCGCGGCATGCCGACGCGCGCGGCTCATCGACCTCTGGCACCATCGATCCATGCAGACGATCGCAGTGGGCGCCGAGCCGGTCATCCGGGTGCGCGGCCTGGTCAAGCGCTACGGCGACCTCGTCGCCGTCGACGGCATCGACTTCGAGGTCGCGCGCGGGCGAGGTCTTCGGCCTGCTCGGGCCGAACGGCGCGGGCAAGACGACGACGGTCGAGATCCTCGAGGGCCTGCGCACGCCCGACGCGGGCGAGGCGACCGTCCTCGGCGTCGACGTCGCCAAGGACGCCGACGCGCTCAAGCCGCGGATCGGCGTCAGCCTCCAGACCGCCGCCCTCTACCCGAAGCTCACCGTCGACCGAGGTCATCGACCTGTTCCGCAGCTTCTACCCCGCGGCCGCGCCCGACCGACGAGCTGATCGACGCGCTCGAGCTCGGCGAGCGGCGGAACGCCCAGACGCAGGACCTGTCCGGCGGCCAGCGCCAGCGCCTGGCGGTCGCCCTGGCCCTCGTCAACGACCCGGAGCTCGTCTTCCTCGACGAGCCGACGACCGGCCTGGACCCGGCGGCGCGACGGGCGCTGTGGGACCTCGTCCTCGGCCTCAAGGCGCAAGGGCCGGATCGGTGCTGCTGACGACGCACTACATGGAGGAGGCCGAGGTCCTGTGCGACCGCCTCGCGATCATGGACCACGGCCGGATCCTCGAGATGGGGACGGTCGAGGAGCTCGTCTCGAAGCGCTTCCAGGAGCGCGCCGTCCGGTTCGACACGCATCGAGGGCGTCGCCGACGCCGAGCTCGCGGCGCTGCCCGGCGGTCACGTCGCGTGAAGCACGACGACGGCGAGATCGCTGCTCTACACGCGCGACGTCGCGGCCGACGATCGGGGCGCTGCTCGCGCTGACCGACGCGCGCGGCGTCGAGCCCCAGAACCTGGCCGTCCGGCGGGCGACGCTCGAGGACGTCTTCCTCGACCTGACCGGCCGGGCGCTGCGCGACTGACGGGCGACCGACCGATGCAGGCGCTCTTCGCCCTGACCGTCGCCAACATCCGGAGCTACGTCCGCGACCGGGCGGCCCTGTTCTGGACGCTCGCGTTCCCGCTGATCTTCATCTTCATGTTCGGGCTCATCTTCCAGGGCGGCGGCGCGAGCCGGCTGACCCTCGGCTGGGTCGACGAGGACGGCGTCGCCGGCGTCGGCGCAGCTGCACGAGCGCGTTCAGCGGCCAGGCCGGCGTCGACGCTGGTCGACGGCGACCGAGGCCGACGCGCTCGAGCAGATGAAGACGGCGAGGTCGACGCGGTCATCGTCGTCCCGGCGGGCTACGGCGACGGCCTCGCGGCCAGCGCGCGCGGGTCGCCGGCGGCGCCCGCCGCAGATCGCGGTCTACACCGACCCGTCGCGCCAGCACCTCGCGGGCTCGGTCTACCAGGTCGGTCGGGAGCGTGCTCGGCGTCGTCAACCTCGGCGGCCGGCCGCCGCTCGTCGTCCCGAGCCCGCAGACGGTCCAGACCGAGAACCTCAACTTCATCAGCTACTTCGTCCCGAGCATGCTCGGGCTGTCGGTCATGCAGGTCGGCATCTTCGCGGCGATCCCGCTCGTCGCCGATCGCGAGAAGCTGATCCTCAAGCGCCTGGCCGCGACGCCGCTGCGGCGCTGGCAGCTGGTCGGCTCGAACGTCCTGATGCGCCTGCTCATCGCGCTGGTCCAGACGGTCATCATCGTCGGCGTCGGGTCGCTGGCCTTCGGCGTCGAGATCGTCGGCTCGATGCTCGCTGACGTGCGGCGTTCGTCGTCCTCGGCGCCGTGACGTTCCTCGCCCTCGGCTACGTGATCGCCTCGTTCGCCAAGACCGAGGAGTCGGCCAACGGGATGACGAGCGTCGATCCAGTTCCCGATGATGTTCCTGTCGGGGACGTTCTTCCCGATCGACCAGATGCCCGCAGTTCCTGCAGGGCGTCGCCCGGGTCATCCCGCTTGACCTACCTCGCCGATGCGCTCCGCCAGGTCATGGTCGGCGGCGCGCCGTTCGCGCCGCTGTGGGTCTGCGTCGCGGTGCTCGTCGGCTGGCTGGTCGTCTGCTTCGGGATCGCGTCGCGCAAGTTCCGCTGGCAGTAGCCGGGGTGCGCGCTACCAGCGCTCCTCGTGGACAGATCGCCGAGCGCGGTCCGGCCGCCCGGCTTGAGCGGCCGGGTGAGGTCGGTCGGGTCGGCCGGGTAGCCGAACGACAGCAGGAACTCGCAGTGCTGGTCCGCGGGATAGCCGAGCAGGCGCGCGGGCGAGGTCGTGCTCGTAGACGGTCGCCGGCACGCTGCCGATCCCGAGCTCCCAGGCGGCGAGCATCATGTTCTCGGCGGCCTGGCCGAGGTCGAACATGACCGAGAGCGGCGCCTCGGCGCCGTGTCGGGTCGGGCGTCACGAGCGCGATCCCGACGGCCGCCCCGGCGAGGTGGCCGGCCCACGGCCCGACCGCCGCAAGCTCGCGCAGGTGGGCCCGGTCGCGGCAGACGATGAACGCCCAGCGCTGCGAGTTCTTCGAGCTGCCGGCGCGCCGGCCGGCGTGGAGGATCCGCTCGAGATGGGCGGGCTCGAGCGGTCGGTCGGCGAAGCGCCGGATCGCCCGCCGATGCGCGATCGCCTGCCAGACGGGATCGTCGCTCGGTCATCGGTCGAGCCTCCGGCTCCGTCGGCCGACGACCGGGACCAGCCGCGTGCCGGGGCGGGCCGGGTCGCGCCCGGCAGGGCGACCTGGGCGAGCGTCCGGAAGCCGCCCGGCGTCGTCCTCGATCGCCGCGAACCGACGCCTCGGCGTCCGGGATCCGCTCGGCCGGCGTCGCGGCGGCGATCGTCGCCCGCCTCGTCCGGCGTCCAGCGGTCCGCCGAGCGCCCGGGCGAGGAAGCCGCGCGACCGCCCGCCGGTAGGCCGGGATACTCGTACAGCCAGGAGTGCTGGCCGCCCGGGACGACGAGCGTCTCGACCGGCGCGGCGTCCGGGTCGCCGCGCCGCGCGGCCGCGCGGGCGGCCGCGGCCAGGCGCGCCAGGTGGCCGAGCGGCACGACCGTGTCGAGCGTCGCCGTGGGCGAGCAGGACGGGCCCGCGATAGCGGGCGATCGCGTCGCGCTGCGCTGATCGTCGCGGACGAGGTGCCCGCGCGGCCGGAGGTAGACGCGCGTCGTCAGCCAGGCCAGCGGATAGGCGATCGGGTCCGGGATCGGCAGGTGGGCGAGGCGGAACGTCTGGCGGGTGAGCCGGTACGGATCGGCCGGGGCCGAGCGTCGCGACGAGCGACCGCCGACCCGCGGGTCGGCGGCCGCCGCGAGGATCGCCCCGATCGCCGCCCATCGAGTGGCCGACGAGACCGCCCGCGGTGACCTCGGGTCGCGCGAGCAGCGCGCCGAAGCGCGGCCAGCGCGTCGAGCCCGAACTCGCCGGCGCTGAGCGGCAGCGTCTCGGCCGGGTTTGCGCCGTGGCCGCGGACGTCGAACGTCAGGCAGTGGAAGCCGGCCGCGTGCAGGAACACGCGCCATCGGCAGCGTCCGGTCGCGCGCCGACTCCCAGCCGTGGACGAGCACGACGCCCGGACCCGGCGCCCCGTCGCGCGCCGGGATGAACCAGGCCGGCAGATCGAGGCCCGCCGGAGCGGCACGGTCGTCGTCTCGAACGGCAGGCCGAGGTCGGCGGGCGTGACGCTCGGCGGGTGTCGGCGCGGGTAGCCGGCGCGGACCCGATAGGCGAGCGCGAAGCGATAGGCCAGCCCGAGCCGGCGCGGCGGCCGACGGCCGCCAGCGAGCCCGGCTCGACGGACTACTCCCCATGCCCAAGGGGACGGCACGCGCGGCGGCCTGTCAAGCGCCGGGCCCGTCGGAACTGGGCCGGTACACTCAACGGTGGCGAAGCGCGATCCGCACGAGGTCCTCGGCGTCGACGCCGGCGCGTCCGCGACGCAGATCAAGGCCGCCTGGCGACGGCTGGCCCGCGCACAACCACCCCGACCTGACCGGCGACGACCCGGCGGCGTCGCGGGTCGCGACGCGGCAGATGGCCGAGATCAACGACGCCTATGCGGCCCTGACCCGGACGCCGACGGCTCGGCCCGACGGGCGCGACGGCGCGGACGGCGACGCCGTTCGAGCCGCGGCAGCCGCACGCGCGGCGCGGCGGCCCGCCGCGCCCGAAGCCGACGCCGGCCGGTCACCGGCCGGGTCGACACGAGCGGCGACGTTCCGGCCGCGCAACCAGGCCGCCGGCAACCCGGCGCGGTCGGACGCCGCTTGCCGGGCCAGCCGCCGCTCCGCGGCCGACGTGGTCGGATCGCGAGCCGCCGCGCGCGTCGACGCCGACCGGGCCGCCGGTACGCGGCCGGATCCGCCACTTCCGGCGGCCGACGCCGCCCTCGCTCGACCGCGCGTCCGAGCCACGTCGATCGAGTTCGGCAAGTTCCACGGCCACACGCTCGGCCAGATCGCGGCCTTCGAGCCGTCGTACATCGACTGGCTGGCGGCACCGTCACCCGCGACCCGGACCTCGTGGCCGCCGCGCGGGTCATCCAGGCAGCGACCTCGACCGCCGCGGCGTCGCTCCGTCGGTCGCGCCCGACCCCGGAGCGCCCGGGCCGCTCCGCCTGACCCTGGCGGCGGACGCGAGATCGCCCCCCGATATCGGAGGGCGATCTGTCCGCTGAATGAAAAGCGATCGATAAGTGCTGCCGTCCCGACGGTCCACCAGGCCTGCTGGCCGAAGATCCTGTTACTCGGCTCGTGATCCGGATCCGGGATCCGCGCCTCGAACCTTCCTCGATCGAGCGTCCGTTTCCAGTTCCGTGACCGACGCCCCAGGTGTTGTCCCGGTTCGATCGCGGGTCGGCGTATGCAGAACATTACGACCGACCGCGGCAGAGGGCAATGGCACCCTTGTCCCAGTTCGGCCCGGGGTCGATGGTCGGGCGCACGCGCGCACCGAACCGGGACGCACGTACCAGGTGCCAGGGACGCACCATCCGCGGCAGCGCCCCGTCGGGCTTCCGGTACGCTCGTGCCCGATGCCCCGCCCGAGTCCCGATCGCGGCGCTCGCCGTGGTCGCTGTTGCCTCGTGGCTGGCTGCGCGCACCGAGGCCGGCCGTCTCGTTCGACCCGACCGGGCGCCTGCACGACCGACGGCGCGGCGCCCGGCGCCTACCCGGAGCTCGAGGCGCTGGTCCCGACCGCGGTTCCGTGACGAGCCGCCGGGCACGCTCGACTCCGGCCGCAACTGCTCGGGGCCCGAGCCTCGGCTCGCTCGCGGCGGCCGGCATCGCCGAGAGTGCGCTTCGCCGGCGCGCACCTGGGCGTTCGGTGCCGAGCGCGCGGCCGTGCTCGCGGTCTTCCAGGCACCGGGCCTGACCGCCGAGCGCCCTGGCCGACGTTCTACGCGACCAGCGCGCGGGCGGCCAACCGGACCCAGGTGCTGTCCGAGTCGTCGCCGACGATCGCCGGCCGCCCGGCACACCGGCTCGACACGAAGACCGGGGAGCGCCTCCAGACCGTCGTCGTCTGGCCGTCCGCGGCCGCCGATCGCGTCAACGTCGTCATCACCAACGACCTGCCGGACGCGCGGATCGAGGAGGCGGTCGCCGCGTTCGGCGAGGGCTGAGTGCTAGAGTCGCGGCCATGACCGACCGGTCGGCCGACTGGGCCGCTCGCCGCCGCGCGTGGCAGAAGGATCGCCTCGGACCCGCGCTCGAGCGAGCGCCCGAGCGCAAGCCGCGCTTCTCGACGCATCAGCGACATGCCGATCGACGGCTGTACGGGCCGTGGTCGCTCGACGACGCGGACATCGACCCGCTGCGCGACATCGGCTTCCCCGGCGAGCCGCCGTTCACCCGCGGCATCCACCCGACGGGCTACCGCAGCCGGCTCTGGACGATGCGCATGTTCGCCGGGCTTCGGGGCGGCCGAGGACACCAACGCCCGCTTCCGCCAGCTGCTCGCGCCGGGCCAGACCGGCCTCTCGATCGCCTACGACATGCCGACCCTGTACGGCTACGACACCGACGACCCCGAGGCCGAGGGCGAGTTCGGGACGTGCGGCGTCGCCGTCAGCAGCCTCGCCGACATGGAGGTCCTGCTCGCCGGCCTGCCGCTCGAGCGGGTCTCGACCTCGATGACGATCAACTCGCCGGCCGCGCCGATCTGGGCGATGTACATCGTGGCCGCCGAGAAGGCCGGCGTGCCGCGCGACCAGCCTCGAGGGCACCACCCAGAACGACATCCTCAAGGAGTTCATCGCCCAGAAGGAGTTCCTCTTCCCGCCGGCGCCGTCGATGCGCCTCGTGACCGACACGATCGAGTTCGGGACGCGCGAGATGCCGCGCTGGAACACCATCTCGATCAGCGGCTACCACATCCGCGAGGCCGGCTCGACCGCCGTCCAGGAGCTGGCGTTCACGATCGCCGACGGGATGGCCTACGTCGAGGACGCGCATCGCGCGCGGCCTGCGCGTCGACGACTTCGCGCCGCGGCTGTCGCTTCTTCTTCAACTCGCCACTCGCGACTTCTTCGAGGAGATCGCCAAGTTCCGGGCGTCGCGGCGGATCTGGCACACGCTCATGACCGAGCGCTACGGCGCCGAGAACGAGCGCTCGGCGTGGATGCGCTTCCACACCCAGACCGCCGGCGTCTCGCTGACCCCGCAGCAGCCGCTCAACAACCTGACCCGGGTCGCGCTCCAGGCGCTGGCGGCGGTGCTCGGCGGGACGCAGTCGCTCCACACCGACGCCTACGACGAGGCGCTCGCGGTGCCGACCGCCGAGGCCGCGCTGCTCGCCCTCCGCCAGCAGCAGATCATCGCCGAGGAGACCGGCGTCGACGCCACGGTCGATCCGCTCGGCGGGCTCGTGGTTCGTCGAGGCGCTGACCGACGAGACCGAGCGCCAGGTCTGGCGCTACATCGACGAGATCGACCGGCGCGGCGGGATGGTCGCCGCCATCACCGAGGGCTACCCGCAGCGCGAGATCGCCGACGCCGCCTACCGCTACCAGCGCGAGTTCGATGCCGGCGAGCGCCGGGTCGTCGGGGTCAACGCCTACGTCGACGCCGCCGAGGAGACGACCGTGCCCGGTGCTCGCAGGTGCCCGCGGGCTCGCTCGAGGCGCCACATGGCGCGGCTCGAGCCGGACGCGCCGCGAGCGCGACGCCGAGGCGGTCGAGGCGGCGCTCGCGCGGCCTGCGCGAGGCCGCTCGCCGGCCGGGCTCGAGCGAGACGAACCTCATGCCGCACTTCATCCGCTGCGCCGCGGCCTACGCGACGCTCGGCGAGCAGTGCGGCGGTCCTGCGCGAGGTCTTCGGGGAGTACCGCGAGCCGGTCGCCGTCTAGGAGTTCGTGGGCGGCTCAGGAGCCGCCGTACTCGACCGGCCCGGGAGACGCGACGGGATTGCCGTGCTCTCGCCACGAGGCCGCTCCACTGGCCATCCCGACGAGGATCGCAAGGACGCCGACGACACCGATGGCCTCTACGGGGGCCGTCGGGCCGATGAACACGACGAACATCAGGCATACCGCGATGGCGACCACGCCCATCGACGTGGCGATCACCGGTCGACGCTCGACGGGCAGGTCGCCCCTCGGTCCGAGTGCGATCCGCCGCTCGACACGGTCCCAGCCGCCCCACCGAGCCTGGCCGAGACCCATGACCACGATCGCGCCGACCCAGATGGCGATGTAGGCGAGCTCCGACGTCGCGACCTCTCGCAGCCGGAAGATCGCGACCAACGCGCAGAGGAGGCCGCCGACGAAGAGGATGCTCGAGACCACGGCGTAGGCATTGTCCACGAGCGGAATGCGGTACTTCGAGGCGACCCGCGTCCCAACGATGGCGATCGCGAGGGTCCCGGTCGTGACGCCCACTCCGGGCAGCCAGTCGCTCCCTGTGCCGAGGAGCCGGTCGTGCCCGGGCAGGAAGATCAGGACCACCCAGATCAGCATGAACACCGTCACGCCAAGCTCGAAGACGAAGAGGAAGGCCCGGATCGGCGCGGCTCTCGGCCAGGCCAGGTACGCCTGCGGGACGGCCGCCACGAGGTACAGGGCACTGATCGGGACGACGGCCTGCAGGACCCCCAGCCCGATGGTCTCGACGATGCTCGCCACGAGGCCATCCGGCGCCGGCGGCAATCCGGGGAGGTCGAGGTTGGCCGAGTTCAGCCAGGTCGTGCTGAACGTGCGCACGGCGTCGATCACCGCCGGGATGACCGGCAGGTCGGGTGGGACCCATCCCTTGATGGAGGTCCCGATGTCGACGAGTCGACCAGGTGCGAATTGCAGGGCGATAGCCACCGTCGAGATGCCGAGGACGACGACCACGTGCCGCCACAGAGCGAGCAGGGCCACGCGTTGCCGATGCCGGCGCTCACGTGGCTCGGCGGGCAGTCCCTCGACCAGACTCGGGACTGGGTCCGGTCGATAGAAGCGGGACGCCTCACCCCAGCCGTCCGGGATGTCGATCTCCTGGATGACCCGAATGGTGAACTCCTCGTCGTTGTCGAAGTAGCCGCCGTGATCGGCGATGAGACTGCGCCGGTTCCACACTTCGGTCGAGCGGATCCGGACGTTCCCCTGCATGGACGGGATCGCGTGGTTCGTCTTCAGCGCGCCGGCAGGCGCAGGGTCGTTGCTCGCGAAGAAGTCGCGCCATCGAAGGACCGCCTGTGACTCCATCAGGTTTGCCCGGATCCGATCCCACATGCCCCCGCGATCGCCGGTCAGCCCGAGGGCCAGGTTCCACCCCTCCCCGAACGTGATGAGCTTGTCGACCTGCACGCCCTGCCTGATCGCCGGATCGGTAAGGGTCAGGTAGCTGACCATGACGCCGCCGGAGTGGGCCACGACCACGACGCGATCGCACGACTCGCGCAGGCGCAGCACAGCATCCGCGAGGCCGGCCCGGATGTTCGCGGACTGGGCCGGGTCGTAGAGCAGGATCCGGGCGTCACCGAACCATCCGATCAGGAATTCGTCGAAGGCCCGCAGGATGGCCGCGTCCTTGACCGATTGGACCGGGATCAGGCCGATCACACCACGCACGAACGCATACAGCGTGAGGATCATCGCCGCGAGGACGGTGACGAACGGGACCAGGAACGCTCGAGCGATCTCGAAGAGGATGTTCTTTTGCGCCGCGTTGGCCAGGATCGCCTCGACGATGCGGCCGGCGGCGCCGCCCGGCCCCAGCCACGACGTCATCGTGGACAGTCCCGGCGGCGAGACCTTCGAGGCCCACCACGCCTCGGTCATGACCCATTCCGTCTCCGGGAAGGGCTCCTTCCGATCGGGGAACGTCGTGGACGGGATGCGCAGTGTGATGGTCGGGAGTGGGCTCTCAAGGTCGATCGCCGCTTCGAGCACGGGATCGCCAGGATCCTGCGGCGATGCATCCGGGAACGTCCGGCCCGTTGGATCATCGGCGGGCTTCCAGCCCCGCCATTGGGTGAGGATCTTGATGATGGGAGCCGACCACTGCAGGAGCGTCTCACCCGGCTTCTGTGACCCGATCCCGTGGACGAAGACGACCCCGACCCGGTCCTCGCGCGGGACCTCGGGCCGAGTCGGTCGCCGTCGGCTCGGGTCCGCGAGAGCGGATCCGAACTGGCCCTGGGACTTGTCCGTGGACGGCATGACGGCCATCGTCGCACGACGCCGTCACATCGACGTCTCGACCGTGCACACCGCTACCATGCCGCCATGTATCTCGATGCGATGGAGTTCCTCGACGAGGAGAACGACGCCTGGGCGCCCTACCAGGCCCTCGCCGAGCTTGGACGATGAGCGGCTGGAGGTCGCCGTCGAGGCGGCCCATGGGTGGTCCGCGCGCGACCTGATGGCGCACATGCTCGCCTGGCAGGCGGTCGCCCTCGACATCGCGCGCGAGCTCGCGGTCGGGGAGACGAGCCCGACCATCGCGCGGAACGACGCGGACTGGGAGGCGCGCGGCGGCGACGTCGTCAACGCCGAGATCCAGGCTCGCTGGGCGGCCCTCCCGCTGGCCGAGCTCCGCGAGCAGTTCCGGAACCAGCCGGGCGTCCTGCGCGGGACGTTGACGGTCGTGCCGGAGGCCCGCTGGGTGAAGCACGCCGAGCACATGAAGTCCCTGCAGGGCGAGACCGTCGACCACTACGCGGATCACATGGCGGACCTCGCGGCTGTCCTCGCGGCAGCGGGCCGGTGAGCATCGGCGAGGTCGTGCGCGAGGAGGCCGCCCTGGCCGGGATCGAGGCCGACGTCCTGCCCGACGGCAGCACGTCGCTTCGCGTCGGCCAGACCGCGGTGGCCACCATCGCAGCCGATGGCGCCGCTGTGGAGTTCCGTTTGGATCCCGCTGTCGCCGCCGCGGCGCAGCGGACCCCGGACACCGTGACGAGCGAGCGCGGGCCGGACTGGGTCCGGTTCAGCCCGGTCGAGCTCGACGCGCCCGCCGTCGACCGCGCCATTGCCTGGCTCGGCTCGGCTGCCCGTCGCGCCGGAGGCGGCTGACGGGGCACGAGGCCGCCCGGTCGATCCGGGAATCGAACGACCCCGATCCGAGCGGACCGGGGCCGTGAGCGAGGTGCCGATTGCGGTCAGTCGGCGTCGGCCGTCGCGAACTCGGCGAGGCCGAACTGCTGCTCGAGCTGCTCGAGCGGTCGGAACCCGACGACGCCCTGCGGCTGCGCGCCGGGCTTGAAGAAGGCGATCGTGGGGATGCTCAGGATGTTGAACGCCTGCGACAGCCGCGGGTTCGCGTCGACGTCGACCTTGACCACGTCGACCGCGCCGTCGTACTTCTCGGCGAGCTTCTCCATCTCGGGGGCGACCATCTTGCAGGGCCCGCACCAGGCGGCCCAGAAGTCGACGACGACCGGCCGCTCCGCCTTGAGACGAATTCCTCGAAGTTCGCGTCGGTCGCGACCTTGATCTCCGCCATGTGGATCTTGTTCCTTCCTCCCGCCCTCCGGCGAGACGTTCGGAGCCCGGTGCTCCGAGCTATGCGCTCGCTTCGCGAGCGATGTCCTGGATGAGTCGATAGGCCTCGAGGACCCGGGGGTCCGCGAGGCGGTACAGGATGGTGTTGCCGTCTCGCCGGCTGGTCACGAGACCCGGCGTTGCGCAGCACCGCGAGGTGCTGGCTCATGTTGGGCACCTGGCAGCCCACCCGAGTGCTGAGGTCGCTCACCGAGAGCTCGCCGATGGCGAGCGACTCGAGGACGCACAGGCGCTTCGGATCTGCCAGCGCCCGACCGATGGCGGCGTAGCGCTCGCGATCGACGTCGGCCGAGACCGGCAGGTAGTCCAACACGAGCGAAACGATATCAGTACTTGCGCAAACACGCAAGTGATGCGCCTGCCGGCCGTGCGTGACCCGCGCCATACTCCGGCCCATGTCCGACCCCGATGGCCACCTGGACGTCCCGCTCGACGGAGATCGAGGCCGCGCGCGAGCGGATCGGCGGGCTCGTCCATCGGACGCCGATGCTGACATCCGCGACGGCCGCGGGGTGGGTGACCGCGGCCAGCGGTGTCCGGATCGCCGACGACCGCCTCTACCTGAAGGCCGAGCACCTCCAGAAGACGGGCTCGTTCAAGGCCCGCGGGATGTCGAACCGGATCGCCACGCTGAGTCCGGAGGCGCGCGTCGCGCGGGGCGATCACGCTGTCGGCCGGGAATGCCGGCCAGGCGTACGCGTGGGCCGGTCGCGCCGCCGGCGTGCCAGTGACGGTCGTCATGCCCGCCGGCGCGGTCCGCTCGAAGGTCGATGCCTGCCTCGGGTACGGCGCGCGCGTCGTCCTGCACGGCGCCCACGTCGGCGAGGCCTTCGCCGAGATGGAGCGCATCCGGGACGCCGAGGGCCTGACCTTCTGTCCACCCGTTCGACGATCCGATGGTCATCGCCGGCAACGGCACCGCGGGCCTGGAGCTCATGGAGGACCTGCCGGACGTCGACGTCGTCGTGGTCGGCGTCGGTGGCGGCGGGCTGATCAGCGGGGTCGCCGCGGCGCGTCAAGGGCCGCCGGCCGACGAGCCGCGTGTACGGCGTCGAGCCCGAGCGCTCGAACGCCCTGTCGCTGGCGCTCGAGCGCGAACGAGATCGTCCGGATCCAGCCCGAGAGCGTCGCCGACGGCCTCGGTGCGCCGTTCGCAGGGGAGTGGACGCTCGCGATGGCGCGCCGGTACGTCGACGACATCGTGCTGCTCGACGACCCGACGATCCTGGCCGGTCTCCGGTTCGTGCTCGAGCGCGGCAAGCAGCTCCTGGAGCCTGCCGGCGCCGCGGCCCTGGCGGCAGTGCTCGCGGGGCGGATCCCGATCCGGGACGGGGAGCGGGTGGCGGTCGATCCTGTCGGGCGGCAACGTCGAGATCGACCGGCTTGGGCGAGTTGCTCGAACGCGCGGCGACCTTGCCCGGAGCGACCGCGTGACGGTCGAACCACCGGACGAGCCAGGCCCGCCGAGTCCGTCGCCCGGTCAGCCGCCGATCGATCCGGACGCCGAGCCACCGCCCGCCGAGCCCGCCCCGCCCGGCGAGCCGACACCACCCGCCGAACCGACCCCGCCCGGAAAGCCGACACTACCCGTCGAGCCGTCGTCACCGCCCGCCGAACCACCGCCCGCCGAACCGCCGACATCCGACCGACCGCCGTCGGTCACGTCCTCGTCCCCCCGGTCGAATCGACGCGCCGGCTCGTCGGCGCCAGCTTCGACCTGCTCGCCCGGGCGTCCGAGGAGATGCGCGGGGCGTCGTTCTACATCGGCGCGGTCATCCTGGGCACCGTCGGGCCCGTTCGCCCTGGCCAGCTGGGTGCTGCGAGGTCGCCACCCTTCACCGGACGGTGGGCGAAGGCGAGGCCCTCATGAGCGGCGGTGCCGGTGCGTGGTACGGGTTCCTCGGCCCTCCCGGCGTTGCTCGGCGGGTTCGCCGCCCTGGTCGAGAGCCGGACCATGGCCGCCGCGATCCTGGGCGGCCGCCTGTCCGGCCGGCCGGTGACCGCCCGGGAGGCGCTCGCCCGGTCGCGGATGGTCTTCTGGCGGGCGTTCGTGGCCTCCATCGTCGCGGGCGTCCCGCTCGCGGTGGCCCAGGGCGCGGTCGAGGCGGTGCTCGCGGCGGCGTTCAACCTGACAGGCGAGGCGACGCTCGTCGGCTCGATCCTCGTGACCGCCCTCATCGGCGCACCGTTCGCGTATCTGCTCGCCGGCGTCGTCCTCGGCGACGTCGACCCGTTCGAGGCCGTGCGCCGCTCGTTCCGTGTCTTCCGCGCGCGCAAGATGGCGGCGATCGTCGTCGCCCTGCTCGAGACCGCGGCCGGGCTGCTGATCCTCTTCGGGCTGAGCGCCGGCCTCGACATCGCGCTCCGCGTCCTCGACGCGCTCGGCCTCGGGGATCGATTCCGGGCCTGCCGGCCTGATCCTCGTGACGCTCGGAGTCGCTGGCGGCGACGTTCGCGCTCGGGACCCTGATCTACACCGTGACGGCCATCGCGCTCGCGCCGCAGATCGTGATGTTCGTCGGGCTGACCCACGCGACGATGGGCCTGGACCACGTCCGGCGCGGCGGCGACCGATCTCCGGACGCCGTGCGCCTCGGCCGACCCCCGTTCCGCATGCTCGGGACCGGCATGGTCGCGGGGATCGTGATCGCGTGGGCGACGCTGCTGCTGGTGGTCGCTCTGTTCCTGGGCTGAGCCGTCAGTCGACGCCCAGCTCGTGGAGGCGGGCGTCGTCGATGCCGAGGTGGTGGGCCAGCTCGTGGACGACGGTCAGCCAGACCTCGTCGGCGAGCTCGTCCGGGTCGGCGAAGTCCGCCTCGAGCGGCAGCCGGAAGAGCGTGATCCGGTTGGGCACGGGCGCCCAGTCGGCGCCCCATTCGGTCCGGGGCACGCCCTCGTACAGGCCGTACAGCGTCGTCGTCCGGTCGCCGAGCTCGTTCTCGCCGACGCTGCTCGGCCGTCGGCTCGTCCTCGATGACGATCGCGACCTCGTCGAGGGCCTCGGCGAACGGCATCGGGATCGTGGCGAGCGCGCGCTCGACCAGCTCCTCGAACGGGCGGTGGCGAACGGCACGGGATGGGGCGGTCCGGGCACCGCGGCGGCGCTTGGGCATGGCGCCCGTATCCTAGGCTCGATGGAGCTGCCGCTCGACGCCGTCCCCACCGCCGACCCGACCGCCGAGCCGCAGGGCTTCATCGTCGACCGCGGAGTCGGGCGATCGGATCCACTTCCTCGACTGGGGCGTGCCGGCGGTGCCCGCCGCGGCAACGTCGCCCGGGGTCGCTCCTGATCCACGGCCTCTCGAAGACCGCCTGGACCTGGACGCCCGTCGCCCGGCGGCTTCGGTCCGCTCGTCACGTGGTGGCCATGGACCTGCGCGGCCACGGCCTGTCCGACGCTCCGACCGAGGACGGCGCCTACGACCTCGGCGTCCTCGCCGGTGACGTCGTCGCGGTGGCCGAGGGCTCGGGGCTGCTCGCGGCACCGGACGATCGGGTCGTCCTCGCCGGTCACGGGTTCGGCGCGATCGTCGCGGCCGAGACGGCGATCGCGCTCGGCGCGCGATGTGCCGGGCTCGTCCTCGTCGACGGCGGCTGGGAGGCGCTCGAGGCCGCGACCGGCCTCGATGTCGACGAGTTCCTGCGCGGCCTCGACGAGCCGCCCGGAGGTCCTGCGCTCGATGACGCGCGTTCCTCGCCGACCGCGCGGCGTTCGATCCGGCGACGTGGGACGCCGACCAGGAGCGCGCGGCGCGGGCGACGGTCGTCGAGACGCATGCCGGCCGCGTCGTCCCGGTCGACGCGGCCGCACGCCTCGAGGCGTAGCGTCCGGGCGATGTTCGCGTACGACCCGATGACGACCGCTGCCCGTCGTCGACGCGCCGGTCGTGGCCCTGGTGGCCGCCGGGTCCGACGACGACGCGCCGGGCGCGCGCGACCGGGCGCTGGACGCGGCGTCCGCCGCCCGGGTCGCCGGCGGGTCGCGGCCCGATCGACGGTCGCGTCGTTCCGCCACGACGGGCACAACCTGATGCGCTACCGTCCCGATGCGGTCAGCGCGGCGATCCTGGTCGGTCGCCGGCGCGGTCGCCGCCACGCCGGAACCTGAGGGTCAGCATGCAGGTCGTCTACACGCCGGCGCATCTCGGCCACGACATCACCGTCGAGACGTTCATGGGCGAGGCCATCCCGGCCAACGAGGTCGCCGAGCGGGCCGAGATCATCCGCCGGACGCTCGAGGCGGACGGCGGGTTCGACGATCGTCGCGCCCGACCGACCACGGCGAGGCGCCGATCACCGCGGTCCACGACCCGGGCCTCGTCCGGTTCCTCGAGGTGGCCTGGTCCGAGGTCCGGCGCGCAGGCGCTGCGACGCGCCGTTCCTGTCGGCCGACACGTACCCGAACCGCGCGATGTTCGAGGGGATGAGCCCGGACGCGCGTCGCGCGGCTCGTCCGCGAGCCCGAGCACGCGGCGGGACGGGCCGGGTTCTGGGGCCTCGACTCGGCGGCGCCGCTGGTCGCCGGCACGTACGCCGGCGGCCCGCGGCGCCGTCGACGTCGCGCTGACGACGGTCGACCTCGTCCTGGGCGGCGCGACGGTCGCCTACGGCCTGTGCCGGCCGCCCGGCCATCACGCCGCCCGCTCGATGTACGGCGGCTACTGCTTCTTCAACAACGCGGCGATCGCCGCCCAGGCGATCATCGCAGCAGACCGGGCGAGCGCGTCGCGATCCTCGACGTCGACTACCACCACGGCAACGGCAGCCAGCAGATCTTCTGGCGGCGCGGCGACGTCCGCTACGTCTCGATCCATGCCGACCCGCAGCGCGCCTACCCGTACTTCCTCGGTCGCGCCGACGAGACCGGCGAGGGCGACGGGGCGGGGGAGAACCTCAACCTCCCGCTGCGCGCCGGCGCGACCAACGAGGACTACCTCGAGGCGACCGATCGGGCCGTGGAGGCGATCGCGAGACGTCCCGGGCTCGATCGTCGTCGTGTCGCTCGGGTTCGACACGTACGGACTCGATCCGATCGGCGACTTCGCGCTGACGACCGAGGTCTATCACGAGGTCGGGCGCCGGGTCGCGGCGCTCGGCCGTCGCCTGGTCATCCTCCAGGAGGGCGGCTACCACCGGCCGTCGCTCGGCGAGAACGCCCGGGCGTGGCTGCGCGGCGCCGAGGGCCGTCCCTTCGACCCGCTGCCCGCCGCCGGGTTCACCGCGGGCGGGTCGGTCGTCTGATCGAGCCGCTGACGCGGTCCACGCTCGACGCGGCCGTCGAGGAGCTCGCCGCCCGCGACGCCGACTTGGCGGGGATCGTCGCGCGACACGGACCGCCGCCGCTGTGGGACCGGACGCCGGGGTTCGGCACGCTGCTCCACGTCGTGCTCGAGCAGCAGGTCTCGCTGGCGTCGGCGCGGGCCGCGTTCGACCGCCTGATGGCGGCCGCGGACCCGCTCACCCCGGCTCGGTTCCTCCACTTCGGCGACGCCGAGCTCCTGGCGATCGGGTTCAGCCGCCAGAAGGCGCGCTACGGGCGGGCGCTCGCCGAGGCCCTCGAGGCAGGCGTGCTCGACCTGGACGGGCTGGTCGCGCTCGACGACGCCGCCGTCGCCCAGCGGCTCGAGGCGATCCCGGGCATCGGGCCGTGGACGTCCACGATCTACCTGTTGATGGTGCTCGGCCGACCAGACGTCTGGCCGGTTGGGGACATCGCGCTGGCAACGGCGGTCGCCGAGGTCAAGGGCCTCGAGCGGCGTCCCGGGCCGGCGGAGATGGCCGTCGTCGGGGAGGCGTGGCGGCCGTGGCGGTCGGTCGCGGCGCGGCTCCTGTGGCACGACTACCTGGCGCGCCGCGGCCGGCCCGGCTGACACTCGAGCCCGACACGGCAGCCGTGCACCGTCCGACGTACCATCGCGCCCTGCATCGGAGCCCACCACGACCATGTCCACCCCGACCGAGCTTCCAAGCCACGTCCAGGCGATCGTCGATGAGATCGAGACCGAGATCGGCGAGGAGCCCGGCCGCGCCGAGTCCCAGATCGAGGGCGCCGGGCCGCACGCGGGCAACGGACGGGTGGAGGCGGCCGTGCGCGAGATCCTGACCGAGATCGGCGAGGACCCCGACCGCCAGGGCCTGGTCGGCACGCCGGAGCGCGTCCACCGGATGTACACCGAGCTGACCGCCGGCTACCACGTCGATCCCGAGCGGCTGATCAACAACGCCGTCTTCGACGTCGCGTACAGCGAGATGGTCGTGGTCAAGGACATCCCGTTCTACTCGCTCTGCGAGCACCACCTGCTGCCGTTCTTCGGGACGGCCGCGGTCGCCTACATCCCGCGGGGTCGCGTGATCGGGCTCTCCAAGATCCCGCGGGTCGTGGAGATGTACGCCCGGCGCCTCCAGGTGCAGGAGCGCCTCACCCAGCAGATCGCCGAGTTCCTCCAGGATCGCCTCGCGCCCCAGGGTGTCGGCGTGGTGATGGAGGCGACGCACCTGTGCGCGGTGATGCGCGGGGTGCGCAAGCCGGGCACGATCATGACGACGTCGTCGGTGCTCGGACTCTTCCGGACGCGTGACCGGACACGCGCCGAGTTCTTCGCCCATCTCGAGCGGCGGGCGCCCGAGGCATGACCCGCGCCCGCTTCCGCGCGGTGCTCCGGCCGATCGAAGGCGGCACGTACGTGGACATCCCGGCCGAAGCCGTCGCCGCGCTCCGAGCGACCGGGCGCACGTCGGTCGTCGGCACCATCGACGGGCACCCCTTCAAGAACCAGTTCATGCCGTACGTCTTCGAGGAGGAAGGCCGCAAGGTCGTCATGGTCGTGAACAAGGCGACCCGGGCGCAGATCGGCAAGGCGGCCGGCGACTCGGTCGAGTTCGATCTCGAGCGCGACGAACGCTCTCGCTCGGCCGATGTCGCGGTCCCGGACGAGCTGCTCCAGGCGCTGGCCGGGGATCCCGCGGCGAACAAGGCCTTCGAGGCGCTGGCGCCTTCGCATCGACGCGAGTTCGCGGAGTACGTCGGCGAGGCGAAGCGTCCCGAGACGCGGGTGCGCCGGGCTGGCCAGACCGTGGCCCGCCTGCGCGCCTGAGCTAGGGCCGGCCCGTCACCGTGACCGTCTTGACCCCGCCGACCACCTCGAACGAGTAGCGATCCCCGGCGTTTGCCCAGCCGCGCGACTCCACGGTCGCGTCGCCCCCCTTCGAGCCTAGGGACTGCTTGTCGATCTCGACCTGGCCGACGCCGCCCCTGATCCGGACGCGGACCGGCACGCCGGCCGGGCGCTCGAACCGGATCGTCTTGGCCCCGCCGATGATCCGGATCGGGACCTCGCCATGGGGCTGCCCGAGCTCGATCTGGATCCGCTCGGAGCCACCGGTGAGATCGCAGCGACGGAGGTCGACCTCGCGCAGGTCGGCCTCGACGCGGTTGACCCCGCCGATCGCCTCGATCGTCCAGGGGATCGAGGTGTTGACGCCGATCGTGGCGACGCGCTTGCGCCAGTCGAACGGGATGCCGCGGTACTGGACGAGCACGCGCCCGTCGCGGACGCGGACCTGCGGGGTCGCGCCGTCGAAGCGCGCCCGGTACAGCTCGACGGGGGAGCGGCCGGCGCGGATGCGGAGCTCCTGCGCCCCCGAGCGGAACGTCAGCCGGGCGCTGCCGAGCCCTCCGAGCGGCGCCGAGTGCTCCGCCGGGCCGGTGGGTTCCGAGGCGTCGTCCTTGGTCAGGGTGCGCAGTCGCGCCGACTCGGACTGGGTGAGATCGGCCATGCGCGAGAGGAAGTCGTTGATCGTGGCCAGCTGCTCGGGTGAGTAGCGATCGACCTCTGCGGCCGCCGCTCGCTCGAGTGACTCGAGCAGGGACTCGATGGTGGCGACGCGCTCGGGCACGACCTCGATGACGACGCGCCGCCGGTCGGCCGGATCCGTCACGCGCCGCACGTAGCCGGCCTGCTCGAGCCGGTCGACGACCCGCGTGACGGCCCCGGTCGTGAGGCCCATGACATCGGACAGCTTGCCCGCCGTGGCCGCGCCCGTGTCGATCAGCAGCTCCAGGGCGTCGATGTCCGACTCCGAGAGACCCAGCCGGATGGCGATGGTCTGGCCGAAGATCGAGCCCTGGAAGTTGACGCGTCGCAAGGCCCTGACGACGCCTTCGATTCCCTGTCGCTTGTCCATCTTGACATGTGCCTCTGCATGGGTGAATATCTGCACTGCGCAGATAATGACCCATGTTGCCAGACCGTACAAGTGGCCGGAACCGCAGCATAGGGCACCCGGAAGGAGTCCGACGATGCGGAACACCACGGGCCCGGACGGCCCGATGATCGAGACGAAGGGACTGAGCCGGACCTTCAAGTCACGCAAGAGCACGGTCGAGGCGGTCCGCGGCGTGGACCTGAACGTGGGCGCCGGCGAGATCTTCGGCTTCCTGGGGCCGAACGGCGCGGGGAAGACCACGACGCTCCGGATGCTCGCGACGCTCCTCACGCCGTCGGGTGGCCAGGCGACCGTCGCCGGCATCGACCTCACACGCGACCCGCAGGAGGTCCGCCGTCGGATCGGCTACGTGCCGCAAGGCGGATCCACGGATCCCGCCGAGACCGGGCGCGGCGAGCTGGTCCTGCAGGGCCGCCTCTACGGGATGGACAAGAAGACCGCCCAGCGGCGCGCGAGCGAGGTGCTCGACGTCCTCGACCTGACTGCGGCGGCCGACCGCCCGACCGGGACGTACTCGGGGGGCATGCGCCGCCGCCTTGACGTCGGGTTGGGCATCGTCCACCAGCCGGCCGTGCTGTTCCTCGACGAGCCGACGACCGGGCTCGATCCGCAGGCCCGTGCGCGCATGTGGGACGAGATCCGCGCGCTCCGCGAGCGGGGCACGACCGTCTTCCTGACCACGCACTACCTCGAGGAGGCCGACGCTCTCGCGGATCGGCTGGCGATCATCGACCACGGCCTGATCGTTGCCGAGGGCACGGCCGACGAGCTCAAGCGTCAGGTCGCCGGTGACGTCGTGACGCTGGGCATCGACGGCGATCGAGAGCATGCGCTCGCGACCGTCCGCGGCCAGGCGTTCGTCCGCGAGGCGACCGTCGAGGACGACCTGATCCGGCTGTACGTCGACCAGGGAGACAGCGCCGTCCCGGAGCTGATCCGGGTCCTCGACAGCGCCGGCCTCAGAGCCCAGACCTTGACATTGGCCCGCCCCAGCCTCGACGACGTCTTCCTTCGCCAGACCGGTCGATCCCTTCGAGAGGAGCCCGCGGCATGAGCGCCAGCACCCTGACCCACGACCTTCCCCGCATCGCGAGCTCGAGGAGCCCCTTCGTGAAGACCCTCCAAGACACCTGGCTGATCTTCCATCGGTCGCTCTGGCTGACGATCCGTCAGCCGGTGTGGATCGTCTTCGGGATGATGCTGCCGATCCTGTACCTGTTCCTGTTCGGCCCGCTCCTCGAAGGGGCGACCCAGGCGGCTGGCACCGGCACGAATGCCTTCAACTGGTTCGTCCCGGGGCTGGTCATCCAGATCGCCATCTTCGGCACCGCCTTCGGCGGCTTCGGCCTGATCGCCGAGCTGCGGAGCGGTGTCATCGAGCGGATGCGGGTCACCCCGATGAGCCGCGTCGCGATGCTGCTCGGCCGGTCGCTTCGAGACGTCGTGATCCTGATGTTCCAGGCGATCCTGCTCATCGTGCTGGCCATCCCCCTCGGCCTGGACGTCGACCCGGTCGGTGTCGGGGTCGTGCTGCTGCTCCTCGTCCTGATCGGGCTCGTCACCGCGCCGCTCTCGTACAGCGCCGCCCTGATCCTCAAGAGCGAGGATGCGTTCGCGCCGCTCGTGAACTCGGTGGCGATGCCCCTGCTGCTCCTGTCCGGGATCCTGCTGCCGATGGCGCTCGCGCCGGACTGGCTGCGGTTCCTGAGCTCGCTCAGCCCGTTGTCCCATGCGGTCGACGCGGCCCGCTCGCTGTTCAACGGCCAGTGGGGCGATCCCGAGATCGTGATCGGCGTGGGCATGACCGGGATCCTCGCGGTCCTGTCACTCATGCTCGCGGCGCGGACGTTCGGTCGCGCCAACGCCTGACCGACCCCTTTGCCGCGTCGTCATGGAGCCCAGGCCGGTCCGCCGGTCCTGGGCTTCGTGCTGTCAGGTCGGGGCGAGTCTCAGCGGAACGTCTGGCGGGCCTCGCCGGGCTTGTACGGGCGCAGCCCGAACGCCGACCACGTGTCGTCGACCGAGACGAGCGAGAGCCACATCAGGTCCGCGCCCTCGAGCGGACCCCAGCCCTTGTCCCGGGTCAGGTCGGTCTGCATCTTCGAGGAACCCTTCGGGTAGCTGATCCAGACGAGACCGTTCGGATCGATCGCGGCCTTGATGCGTGGGGCCACCACGGTCAGCTCGGCACTCGACTTCACGAAGACCTGGATCCAGTCGAAAGGTCCCTCGAGATCGGTCCGGATCGTCGTACCCGGCGGAGGGTCCAGGCGCTCGATGTAGCCCTCGTCCGCGTCGACGACAGCCGCCCGGGCGCCGGCCCTGAGCTTCAGCTTGCGAGCGAGGGGCGAGATCGCCGCATCCATCGCCGAATCATCGCCTCGCCGTCAACCGCCTGCGAGGCCGCGAAGGATCTCGTGGAGAGGGCCGGCGACGATCACGAGGACGATGAACGCCGCGAAGGCCGCCAGGTACACGATGAGCGCCGCCGCCACCACGGCCAGGACGCCTGCGACCGCCATGAGCGGCACGATGATCACTGCGAGCAGGGCGGTCGGCAGGCGGCGGCGCCGGGCGGTGGCCGTCCCTGGATCCGAGGGCGTCGACGACGTGATTCTCGGCACAGGCGCGGGAACGGCCGGGTCCGGTTCGGCGCCCATCGCCACCAGTCGTGCGAGCCGCTTCCATACGGGTGGGCTGAGCGACGTCGCGAGCCCGGTATCCGAAAGCGTCGTGCGCCCGCCGGGAGCTCGCTTGGCGCCGACCGTCCCACCGACGACCAGGAGCAGCTCCAGCCACGCACTCCCCGGAAGGCCGCGCCCGTCGCCGAGCGTCCGCAGCGCCCGAGCCAGCGCGTCGGGGTTGCGCGTCAGCTCGACGGCCGTGGCGTCGGCGAGGTAGCCGCGAGACCGCCACGCGAGCACGAGCAATGGACCGGCGAAGAACAGGTTGATGACCGACATGCCGACGCCGATGAAGCCGCCCATCGTCAGGAGGATCAGACAGCCGCTGGCCGCGTTGTCCGGGATGTCGTCATCGGTCGGCATGCCCAGGAGCGCCGCGATCCCGGTGGCATCGCGGGCCGGTTCCCCGCGCCGTCCGATGAGCGGTGGGAGACCGGCACGCAGTCGCGCCCGGGCGGTCGGACTGACGAAGGCGCTGAGGGCCGTTTCGAGGAGACCATAGGTCACGTAGACCGCGCCGACGTCGGTCGCGAGACCGAGGTCGCCCTCGGACGCCGACGCGATCAGCCTCGCGATGACGCCCTGGGTGGCCTCCCGGTCGATCTCGTCGAGCATCCCGCGGCCGACCAGGAGCGTGGCGTCGTTTGCGCCCCGGCCGAAGACCAGCGCATTCGCCGGACCGTCGTCGTAGAGCAGGACCCGTGGCGCCGGGATCCCGGCCGCCGACGCAAGCTCCGTGGCGATATTGACGAGCTGGCGCTCCTCGGGGTCGTCGGATCGCGGCGGTCGTGCGCCCAGCGCCGTCGCGATCCCGTCACCACCGATCCGCCCGAGCCGCCAGCGCACGAACAGGTACGTGACGACGAGCAGGACGACGCCGGGGATCAGCCACAGCAGGAGGATCCATGCGATGGCCTGGACGATGCCTGGATCGCCCTCGAGCAGTCTGTCGATGAGGCTGATCACCGATCCGCCGAGGTCCGGCATCGGAGCGACGAGATTGACGAGGTCGGTGACGACGACGGCCAGGGCGATGAGCACCGGCGACAGATAGACGCCGAGCGGGATGCCCATCACGGCGGCCGCCAGGGCGGCCGGGATGGACCGGACGCGCGCGGCCCAGCGGTGCCGGCGCTGCGCGGCACGGAACGTGTCGCGATCGGCCGGTCCGGGCACGCGCGTGGCGGTCGCTGGGTCGTCAGTCACGGACGCAAGTATCGGCCGCGCCGAGCCTCGCTGACCGGCGAGCCGCGGTAGCATGGAGGTCGACCGAGGGACGTCGGGGTCGGTTCCCATGGAGGAAGGACCATGAAACAGACTCGTCGTTCGGCGTGGGTCGCGGCCATCGCGGCCATGCTGCTCGCGACGCTCGGGATGGCCTCACCAGCCGCGGCTTCGGGGCCGGACGTCAAGGTCATCGCGTCCGGACTGGACAACCCACGAGGCCTCGCGGTGGACCGCCACGGTCGCGTCCTCGTCGCGCTCGCCGGCCAGGGTGGCCCCGGCGGCTACGGGACCAGCAGCAAGATCATCCGGATCTCCACGGGCGGCGTCCGTGACTACCGGGTCGGGCTGCCGTCGATCATCTCGCCGGAGGGCGAGGTCGGCGGCGTGCATGCGGTGGACGTCGGCCGGCACGGTCGTGTCTATGGGCTCGTCGGAGGCGGACCGCAGAGTGTCGACCCGCGCTTCTCAAGCCTGATGCGAGTGTCGCAGGGCGGCGAGTCGATCAAGGCCGACCTCCAGGCGTTCCGCAACGCCCACCCGGATCTCACCGACCTCGATGTTCCGCCCAATCCGACGGACACGAATGCGTACGATCTCGAGTCCCTCCGCAACGGCAAGCACCTCGTGGCCGACGCCGGCGGGAACGAGCTCTTGATCGTCGATACGCACGGGCGCGTCAAGACGGTCGCGAAGTTCCCGAACGCGATGGTCGGGACCGGCCACCTGCCCGCGGACTTCGGCTTCCCGCCGGGCTTCGAGCTGCCAGCCGAGGCCGTGCCGACATCGGTCGCCATCGGGCCTGACGGGTACTGGTACGTCGGAGAGCTGAAGGGCTTCCCGTTCACGCCCGGCGCGTCGCGCGTCTGGCGGGTCTCGCCCAAGGCACGGGACGTCGTCTGCGACCCGGAGGCCGAGCACGGACCCTGCACGCTGTTCGCTGATGGCTTCACGTCGATCGTCGGGCTCGACTTCGGACCGCGCGGCGACCTCTATGTCGTCGAGATCGTCAAGGCCGGCGTGTTCAACCTGTTCAGCGGCGGGGACACTACCGGAGCGCTGTGGCGGGTCAAGCACGGCCACAAGACCGAGATCGCCGAGGGTCGGCTGACGGCACCCGGAGGAGTCGCGGTGAGCCGCAGCGGGACGATCTACGTCACGAACTTCAGCGTCTCGGTCGGCGGCGGCGAGGTCCTCAAGATCCGTCGCTGACATCGGGTCCGTTCGGGGCCGGTCGCCGGCCGGCCCCGCGGGCCTACAATCCCGGCCATGACCGATCGACCGCTCAAGGTGCTGCTCGCCAAGCCGGGCCTGGACGGCCACGATCGAGGCGCCAAGGTGCTCGCCCGCGGGCTCCGCGACGAGGGGTTCGAAGTCGTCTATACGGGCCTCCGACAGACGCCGGAGATGATCGCGACGGCCGCCCTCCAGGAGGATGTCGACGTCGTCGGCCTCTCGATCCTCTCCGGTGCGCACATGACCCTGGTCCCGCGCGTGACCAAGCTGCTGGCAGACCAGGGCATGGCCGACGTGCTGGTCACGGTCGGCGGGATCATCCCGGACGACGACGTCGCCGCCCTCAAGGCCGCCGGCGTCGCGGAGGTCTTCGGTCCGGGCACGACGATCGCGCAGGTCGCCGACTACCTGCGGTCGAACGCGCGTCCGCGCGCGTAGGGTGGGGGAGACCGCCGGGTCCGGGGCGTCCGCGCTCGTCGATGCGGCGCTCGCGGGCGATCGGCTTGCGACGGCACGGCTCCTGACCGCGGTCGAGAACCGCACGCCGGTCGCCGAGGCCGCCCTCCGGCGGCTCTATCCGATGGCCGGGCGGGCGCATGTGGTCGGGATCACCGGCCCGCCCGGGTCGGGCAAGTCCACGCTCGTCGCCGCGCTGATCGCCGAGGTGCGCAAGGCGGGCCGGACCGTGGCGGTCCTCGCAGTCGACCCCTCGTCGCCGATCACCGGCGGGGCCCTGCTCGGCGATCGCGTGCGGATGCAGGCCTACGCGGAGGACCGCGACGTCTTCATCCGGTCGATGGCGTCGCGCGGGCACGCCGGCGGGCTCGCGTCGACCTCGAGCGCGGCGGCCTCGGTGCTCGACGCCTGCGGCTTCGATCTGCTGCTCATCGAGACCGTCGGCACCGGGCAGAGCGAGGTCGAGGTGGCGGCCGCGGCCGACACGACGGTCGTGCTGGAGGCGCCCGAGATGGGCGACGAGGTCCAGGCGATCAAGGCGGGCCTCCTCGAGGTCGCGGATCTGGTCGTGGTCAACAAGGGCGACAAGCCCGGCGCCCAGCGGACCGCGGCGCAACTGCGCGCGATGCTCGTGCCGTCCGTCGCGCGGGGGCCGGCGGGCGGGACTCCCGGAACGCTGCCGCGGCCGCAGCCGAAGCGCCCCGATGTCCTGATCACGACCGCCTCGACCGGCGAGGGCGTGCCGGAGCTCCTCGCCGCGCTGGACCGGCATCGGGCGGCGGGTCGCGAGGGTCCGGGCTCGGCGCGCGCGCGGCTCGCTCGGGCCGAGGCCCAGGTCTGGGCGATCCTCGGCGAGCGATTGCGCAGCTCGCTGGTCGGGCCGGAACGGCGAGCTGACACGGAGCGCCTGCTCGAGGAGGTCGCCGACCACCGCCTCGACCCGTACGCCGCGGCCGATCGCCTGCTCGCGACCCTCGGCGGGCCGATGGCGACCGAGGACCCGACCGGGAACCGATCGACTCGATCGACCGTCCGGCGGCCATGACGCAGGCGCTCACCGCCACGCCCGATGGCTTCGCGGCCAGGACGACCGGCCGGCGACCCGGTCTGCCCTCCCGGCGCCGGGTGCTCCTCGGCGTCGCCGTCGCCATCGCCGCTCTCGTCATCTCGACGGCTGGGTCGACGCTGACCCACCTGCGACTCCCCGATCCCACCGGCTCGTTCGCCGTCGGCAAGCTGGATGCGCTGCTCGAGGACGCCACGCGTCCGGCCTCCGCGACCGTCGCTGTCCAAGGTGCGCGCCACCTTCGGATCGTCGCCTGGTACCCCGCGACCGCGGGAACCGGCACGCCGGCGCCGTACGTGTCCGATCTCGACGCCATCGCGGACGGGCTCGTCGCGAGTGGCGAGGTCAACCAGCTCGAGGTCTCCGGCCTCGCCGTGATCACCGACCCGGCCCGCGCCGCTGCCGACCCCGCGATCGATCAGCCCGCGCCGGTGCTGCTGCTCTCCCCGGGCAACGCGACCAACGTCGAGTTCTACGGCGCGCTCGCCGAGGACCTCGCCAGCCACGGGTACGTCGTGATCGGGATCGACCATCCGTACCAGGTCGCGGCGGTCGAGGTCGGCGCCGGGGTCGCGGTCTACCCGGGCGAGCCGCCGATCGACGAGGCGGCCGCGGTGATCCCCGCGAAGATCGATGAGCGCGTCGCGGACATCCGGTTCGTGCTCGATCGCCTCGAGACCGACGCGGCCGGCCTGGCACCGCTCGCCGGCCACCTGGACCTCTCGCGGATCGGCGTCCTCGGGCATTCCAACGGCGGGATCGCGGCCGCCGAAGCGTGTGCGGACGCGCGAGTCGACGCCTGCGCCAACATCGACGGCCAGCTCGCCGGCGGGCCGTTCTCGGCGCGGCAGGACCCGAGCGCCCCCTCCAAGCCGTTCCTGTTCCTCACCAAGGAGACCGAGATCCATCCGCGGCTCGCCGAGCTCTTCGAGGCGGGCGGGCCAGGGACGTTCCGCGTCGTGATCCCGGCCGCGGCGCACGACCAGTTCACGGACGGCGCGATGTTCGAGCCACGGGTGGTGCCTACCGCCAGCACCGCCGACGGCGTCACGACGCTCGCCCGCGGGTTCAGCCTGGCGTTCTTCGACCACGAACTGCGCGGCGCCCCGACGAGCGTCTTCGGTTCGGTCAGCGCGCCGCTGGACGTCCAGGTGTACGTCTACCCGCTCGGGCGGTCCGCCTCCTAGCACGCGACGGGCTCGCCGCGACGCTAGGCTTCGCTCGTGGATCCGCGAGACCGTCCCGTGACACAGCCGCGCCTGTTCACACCAGCCTTCGGGGCCCTGTTCGTGGCCGCTCTCGTCTTCTTCGCATCCGGGGGCACCGTCCTGCCGGTCGCGTCGAGGTTCGCAGCGGGACCGCTCGGCGCCGACGCCACCGGCGTCGGCATCTCGATCGGCGCCTTCGCGATCGCGGCGCTGACGCTGCGGCCAGTGGTCGGTTGGGCGTCCGACCGCTTCGGCCGCCGGCCACTGCTGATCCTTGGTGGCGTTCTCACGGTCGTGGCGCTCATGCTCCATCTCGTCGCGAACACGCTCCCGCTGTTCGTGGTCGCCCGATCGCTCCTCGGGATCGCGGAGGCGTTCTTCTTCGTGGCGGCCGTTGCGGCGATCAGCGACCTGGCGCCGCCCGAACGGCGCGGCGAGGCCATCAACATCGGTTCGCTGGCGCTCTACCTGGGTCTCGCGGTCGGTCCGGTCGTCGGCGAGACGATCCTCAGCTTGGGCGGGTTCGCCGCCGTCTGGATCGCCGCCGCCGCGATGGCAGCGGTGGCGACCGGTCTGTCGCTGTTCGTGCCCGAGACCGCGCCCTCGGCCCTCCGGCCTCACGTCGCGGGGGAACGGCGGCCTCGCACCCGGTTGATCCATCCCGCCGGGATCTTTCCCGGGATCCTGATCATGACCGGGATGTGGGGGATGGCCGGGTTCCTGGCATTCATCCCGCTGTACGCGACCGAGCTCGGGATGGACGGTGCCGGGCTGGCGCTGGCGATGTACGCGCTCATCGTGATCTCGTTGCGGATCGTGTTCTCGAAGCTGCCCGACCAGCTCGGCGCGGCGCGGTTGTCCGGGTTCGCCCTGGTCGGGGCGTCCCTCGGGCTCACGATCCTCGGGCTCGTGCCGAACCAGGTCGGCGTGTACATCGGGACCGCCGTGTTCGCGACCGGCATCGCATTCCTGTTCCCAGCGCTCCTCGCCCTCGCGGTCGCCCGCGTGGACGAGACCGAACGGGGGACCGTGGTCGGCACGACGACCGCGTTCGTCGACCTCTCGTTCGGCGTGGCGCCGGCAGTGCTCGGGATCGCGGTCGGCGTCATCGGGTTCGGCGGCACGTTCATCGTGTCGGGGGCGATCGCGCTCGCCGGCAGCCTCCTGCTGGTGGTCCGCCGCGGGACGCTGGTCCGTCCGGTGCCGACCGCACCGAGTAGGCTCCCGGGATGACGATCGAGCGCGTGTTCGTGGCCGGAGCCGGGCTCATGGGCCACGGGATCGCCCAGGTGCACGCGGCGATCGGCAAGACCGTGACCCTCTACGAGCCGGACCTGGCGCGCGCGGAAGCGGGACGCGATCGGATCGCCGGCAACCTGGACCGCGCGGTGACGAAGGGCCGACTGACAGCCGATGATCGCGACGCCGCACGGGCGCGCATCAGCCCGACTGACAGCATCGCGGATGTTCGCGACGCCGACCTCGTCATCGAAGCCGTGTTCGAGGACCTCGACGTCAAGCGGGCGCTCTGGCGAGAGCTCGATGCCGTGAGTGCGCCGTCGGCGATCTTCGCCTCGAACACGAGCTCGATCGCCATCCACCGCCTGGCCGACGCGGTGGGCGAGGAGCGCCGCACGCGGTTCCTCGGCATGCACTTCTTCAGCCCGGTGCCGGTGATGCCCCTCGTGGAGCTGATCCGCGGCGAGAGCACGTCCGACGGCGTCGTCGACGAGGTTCGAGCCTTGGCCGCGGAGCTCGGCAAGCAGGTGATCGTGTCGGCCGACCGGCCGGGCTTCATCGTCAACCGGATCCTGATGCCATTCCTCGCCGAGGCCATGCGCGCGTTCGAGCAGGGCGTCGGGAGCGCGGAGGACATCGACGCTGGCGCGAGGGTCGGACTCAACCATCCGATGGGCCCGCTGGAGCTGGCCGACTTCATCGGCCTCGACGTCTGCCTCCAGATCATGCACGTGCTCGAGGATGGGCTGGCGCTCGAGCACATGCGTCCGCCGCGGGTCCTCGAGGAGCTCGTCGCAGCGGGGGATCTCGGCCAGAAGACCGGCAAGGGGTTCTACGCCTACCCGCGGAGCGGGACGTGACCGGCGCGCTCAGCGAGGAGGAGCGCCTCCTCCAGGGGACCGCCCGCGACTTCGCGCAACGTGAGGTCGGCCCGACCGCGATCGAACGCGACGAGGCGGAGCGGTTCGACCGCTCGATCTTCACGCGGATGGGCGAGCTTGGCCTGACCGGGGCGCCGATCCCCGAGGCCGTCGGCGGGGCCGGGTTCAGCTACCTCGCGTGGACGCTGGTGATGGAGGAGCTCGGGGCGGCCGACATGGCGACCGCGGTCACGCTCTCGGTCCATATCCTCTCGCAGTACCCGGTCGTGACGTGGGGGACGGCCGAGCAGCAGTCCCGGTGGCTCCCGCCGATGCTGGCCGGCGAAGCGCTCGGCGCCTTCGCGCTGACCGAGCCCCACGCCGGGTCGGACGCGGGCGCCATCCGGACTCGTGCCGAGCGGGTCGGGCCGGCCGACTCGCCGACCGCGTACCGGTTGACCGGCACGAAGATCTGGATCTCGAACGCGCCCGAGGCGGACCGCTACCTCGTGTTCGCGACGCTGGATCCGTCCGCCGGGACCAAGGCGATCGCGGCGTTCCTCGTGGAGAGGGGGACCGCCGGGTTCCGGTTCGGGGCCCATGAGCGGAAGATGGGGATCCGCTCCTGCCCGGCGGCGGAGCTGGTCTTCGAGGGATGCGAGATCCCGGCCGCGAACCGGCTCGGCGCCGAGGGCGAGGGCTACAAGATCGCGTTGTCCGCGCTCGGCGAGGGCAGGATCTCGATCGCGGCGGCATGCGTCGGGATCGCGCGTGCCGGCCTGGAGGCGGCCGCCGGATACGTGACGCAGCGCCAGGCATTCGGCGGGCCGCTCGCCGACCAGCAGGGCGTGCGCTTCATGCTCGCGGAGATGGCACGGGACGTGGCCGCGGCACGGGCGCTGACCCGGGAGGCGGCTCTGGCCAAGGACCGCAACGAGCCGCTCGCCGAGGTCTCGTCGCTGGCCAAGTGGACCGCGTCCGATACGGCGATGCGCGTCGCCACCGACGCCGTTCAGCTCTTCGGCGCCAGCGGCTACTCGCGGGAGACCGGGATCGAGCGCCTCATGCGCGATGCGAAGGGCGCCCAGATCTACGAGGGCACGAACCAGATCCACCGCCTGATCGTCGCGGACGAGCTGCTGAAGCGGGTCTGATCCGGGCCGCGGTGTAGATTCGCGACATGACCCTCTCGAATGCCGCGCCGAACGGCGACATCTTCATCGTGAGTGCCGCGCGCACGCCCATCGGCAAGTTCGGCGGGGCGCTGAGCACGGTGCCGGCAACGGACCTTGGCGCCGTCGCGATCCGCGCCGCTGTCGAGCGCGCCGGTCTGGATCCGGCCACCGCGCAGATCGACGAGGTCCTCATGGGCCAGGTCCTGCAGGCCGGCGCAGGGCAGGCCCCCGCGCGGCAGGCATTGCTGAAGGCCGGCCTGCCGGACGGGACCAGCGCCACGACGATCAACCGCGTCTGCGGATCGGGACTCAAGGCGATCATGCTCGCCGCGGCGGAGATTCGGGCCGGCGATGCCGAGACGATCGTGGCAGGCGGCATGGAATCGATGAACCAGGCGCCGTACCTCGTCCCGGGCGCCCGCTTCGGCCTGCGGCTCGGCAACGGGGAGCTGATCGACGCGACCGTCCACGACGGCCTGTGGTGCTCGATCGAGGACTGCCATATGGGCACCCACGCCGAGCGGGTCGCGATCAAGGACGCCGTCAGCCGCGAGGACCAGGACGCGTTCGCGCTCGGCAGCCATCAGAAGGCGATCGCGGCCATCGACGCGGGTCGCTTCGATGCCGAGATGGCGCCCGTCACCGTCCGCGACGCCAAGGGCCGCGAGACGGTGGTCACGGTCGATGAGGGGCCGCGCCGCGACTCCACGATCGAGGCGCTGGCGCGCCTCAAGCCGGCCTTCGAGCTGCCGAGCCAGGCGTCCGGGGATCGCGGCGACGCAACGATCGGGTCCGTGACCGCGGGCAACGCACCCGGCATCACCGACGGCGCGGCGGCGACCGTCGTCGCGAGCGAGCGTGCCGTCGAGCGGCTCGGCCTCACGCCCCTCGCCCGCATCGTCGGGTACGCCCAGGCGGAGGTCGCCCCGAAGTGGCTGTTCCTGGCGCCGGTCGAGGGCGTCCGCCGGCTGCTCGACCGGATCGAGTTGCCGATCGAGGCGTTCGACCTCATCGAGATCAACGAGGCGTTCGCGGCGCAGACGCTGGCCGACGGCCGCGAGCTCGGCTTCGACTGGGACAAGGTCAACGTCAACGGCGGCGCAATCGCCCTCGGTCATCCGATCGGCGCGAGCGGCGCGCGGATCGTGGCGACGCTCCTCCATGAGCTCGGCCGACGCGACGGCCGCTACGGCCTCGCCACGCTCTGCCTGGGCGGCGGCGGCTCGGTCGCGATGGCCGTGGAACGGATGACGGCATGACTGATCACGGCGCTTCGGCGAGACCTGTCCGCGACCAGGTTGTCGCGCGCATCTACGAACTGCAGGCCGAATGGCGAGCGCTCGTCGCGGAGGTCGGCGAGGACCGGATGCTCGAGCCCGGCCCGATGGGCGAGTGGTCCTTCAAGGACCTGGCCGCCCACCTGCTCGGCTGGCGCGATTGGACCATCGCCAGGCTCGAAGCCGCGTCGGCGAGCGGGGGCCCCAAGCCACGCCGACCCTGGCCCGCCGGCACCGACGACGACGCGGTCAACGACTGGATCCAGGCGCAGAACGCGGATCGCTCCGTCCCGGACGTCCTACGAGCGATCGACGAGTCCTACGACCGGCTGGCCGCCGCGCTGGGCGCACTGCCCGAGGCCCTGCTGACCGACCCGGCCGGCTTCCCCTGGCTGGATGGCACGGCCGCCGCCGACGTCGATTGGGTCAGCCACCTGCACGAGGAGCACGAACCCTCCATCCGCGACTGGCTGCAGCGACGCGGCTGACGCGCTCGGGGGCCGACTACACTCTCCGCCATGACCGAGACGAGCACGCCCTCGCCCGCAACGGGTTCCAGCACGGCTCCCGCCGACGTCCCCACGTTCCGCAACTTCATCGCCGGGGAGTGGTGCGAGTCCACGAGCGGCTCGACGTTCGAGAGCCTCAATCCGGCCGACAGGCGCGACGTCATCGGGCGCTTCCAGCAGGGGACCGGCGCCGACGTGGCGATGGCCGTCAGCGCGGCCTGGGCAGCACGACCCATGTGGCAGCGCACACCGGCTCCCAAGCGCGGCGAGATCCTGTACGCGTTCGGCGCGCTCATGGCGCAGCACAAGGAACGCCTCGCCCGAGCGATGACGCGGGAGATGGGCAAGGTCCTCTCGGAGGCTCGCGGTGACGTCCAGGAAGGCATCGACATCGCCTTCCTGATGGCCGGCGAGGGCCGCCGGATGTTCGGCGACACGACGCCGTCCGAGCTGCCCGACAAGTGGGCGATGAGCATCCGCCAGCCGATCGGCATCGCCGGGATCATCACGCCCTGGAACTTCCCGATGGCGATCCCGTGCTGGAAGATCATGCCCGCCCTCGTGACGGGCAACGTGGTCATCTTCAAGCCGTCGTCGGACACGCCGCATTGCGCCACCCTGCTCGTCGAGCTGATGGCCGAGGCCGGCGTCCCCGCGGGGGTCGTCAACCTCGTCACGGGCTCCGGGGGCGACGTCGGCGACGCGATCGTCGAGAACCCGGACATCTCGGTCATCTCGTTCACGGGCAGCTCCAGCACCGGCAAGCGGATCGCGACGAAGGCCGGGGCGCGGCTCAAGCGCCTCGCGATGGAGCTCGGCGGCAAGAACGCGGTGGTGGTCCTGGCGGATGCGGACCTGGACCTGGCCGCGGACGGGATCCTCTGGTCCGCGTTCGGGACCACCGGCCAGCGCTGCACAGCCTGCTCGCGGGTCATCGTCGAGCGCTCCGTCGTGGAGCCGTTGCTGGAGCGACTCGAAGCGCGTGCCCGCAAGCTCCGGCTCGGTCCCGGCCTGGACGAGACGACCGATGTCGGGCCACTGATCAATGCGTCCGCGATCGAGAAGGTAGACGGCTACGTCGGCGTCGGCCGCGCCGAGGGCGAGCTCGTGATGGGCGGTGGGCGTGCGACGACCGGCGACCTCGCGCATGGCCACTTCTTCGAGCCGACGATCTTCGCGGGCGTCCGTCCGATGGACCGGATCGGCCAGGAGGAGATCTTCGGGCCGGTCCTCTCGGTCATCCCGGTCGCGGACTACGGCGAGGCGATGCTCGCGGTCAACCAGACGCGCTACGGGCTGTCCTCGAGCATCTTCACGAGCGACGTGAGCCAGGCCTTCCGGGCGATGCGCGACTTCGAGACCGGCATCGTCTACGTGAACGCCGGCACGACCGGCGCCGAGGTCCACCTGCCGTTCGGCGGCTGGAAGGAGACCGGCAACGGCCACCGCGAGGCGGGGCACGCCGCGCTCGACACGTTCACCGAGTGGAAGTCGATCTACATCGACTTCAGCGGCCGGCTGCAACGCGCCCAGATCGACAACCAGCCGGGCTGATCGAACGAACCACTGCGCATGACCCAGACACCGGACGCGCTCCGTCGCCAGCCTTGGACCGTGCGTATCGCCGCCTGGAGCGCCCGCCATCGATGGCCGGTCTTCACCCTGTGGTTCGTCGGCACGATCGGACTGTTCGTGGCCAGCCTGCTGGCCGGCGGCACGGTCGCGGAGAACGCGGTCTCGAACGACAACACGGGTTCGAGGTACGAATCCGTTCGCGCGTACCAGGTCTTCGACGCGTCGGGCACGGCCGAGGCGAGCCAGTCCCTGTTCCTGGTCATCGCCGCGCCCGCGGGCAAGACCGTCGACGACCCAGGGGTCGCCACTGACCTGCACGCGATGGTCGCGCGGACCGCGGGCCTCCAGGCGACCGTCGACGGCACCGGCGGCCCGGCCTTCACGGACGTCGTCGACCCGCTCGATCGTCCCGCCGAGCGCCGGCCTGGTCTCGCCGGACCGGACCGCGATCCGGATCGTCGCGACGATCCCCGGCGAGCGCGAGGAGCGCGATCAGCGCCTCGAACCGGCGCGTGGCTTCTTCGACCAGCTCCGGGCGGACTACCCGACGTACCGGATCCATGCGCTCAACAACACGCTCGCGAACGACGACATCTCGGAGCTCGTCAACAAGGACCTCGACTCGTCGCTGCAGATCACGATCCCGCTGACGTTCGCGATCCTGCTGGTCGCGTTCGGCGCCGTCGTGGCGGCCGCCATCCCGCTCGTGCTCGCGATGTGCTCGCTCCTCGCAGCGTTCGGCGTCCTCGGGCTGTACAGCCAGTTCGTGACGCCGGTCAGCCCGTACGCGAGCCAGCTCGTCGTGCTGATCGGCCTGGCCGTGGCGGTCGACTACTCGCTGTTCATGCTCACCCGCTTCCGCTCCGAGCGACGGCGCCGCCCGCCGGCCGCGCGGACCGCGACGACCCGCAGCGACTACGTCCGGCGGATCGTCCTCGCGCTCGCCGCCGTGGCCGCGATCGTCTTCGCCGCCACGATCGATTCGGTCCCCGTTCGAGTCGTCGGCGCGGTGGCGGTCGGCGGCATCGCGATCTGGTCGATCGCGCGCCTGATGCAGCACGGCGACGAACCCGAGAAGCTGCGGGCGATCCAGATCGCCTCGAGCACGGCCGGTCGTGCGGTCTTCTTCTCCGGGCTGGCGGTGATGATCTCCATCGCCGGGCTGTTCCTGCTCGACGATCCACTCTTCCGCTCGATGGCCATCGGCACGATCTCGGTCGTCTTCATTTCGGTCGTCGGGTCGCTGACCTTCCTTCCAGCGGTCCTCGCGATCCTCGGTGACGGGGTCAACGGCGGGCGGCTGCCGTTCCTCGGCCGGCCGCGGGTCGAGGGCAGCGGGCTGTGGGCCCGGATCGTGCGGACCACGATGCGTCGCCCGGTGCTCTCCTTCGTCCTGTCGGCGGGGTTCCTGCTGGCGCTCGCGTCACCCGTCCTGCGCCTGCACATCGGCCAGAGCGACTTCGCCGCCTTCCCCGACGCCATCGATGGCGTCCAGGCGCTGAACCTCATGAACGAGAAATGGCCGCAGGGCTCGACGCTCGCGCTCCAGGTCGTCGTGACGAAGGCGGACCAGCCAGCCACGAAGGCCGCGATCGACGAGCTGTCCAGGCGCGTGCTGGCGATCAAGGGCCTCAGCGAGCCGATCGAGACCCGCGCCTCGCAGGACGGGACGGTCGCGATGGTGTCGTACGTCATGGCCGGCACGCAGAACGACACGGCCAACCGCGAGATCGTGAAGCAGGTCCGAGCCGACGTCGTGCCCGCGATCTTCGGCGGCCTGCCGGACGTGCAGGCGCTGGTCACCGGCGATGCCGCCTACACGATGGACCTGGTCGGGTTCTACGAGGCCGGCATGCCGCAGGTCTTCCTGTTCGTGCTCGGGCTGTCGTTCCTGCTCCTGCTCGTGGCGTTCCACTCGGTCGTCATCCCGATCAAGGCGATCCTGCTCAACCTGCTTTCGACCGGCGCGGCCTACGGGCTCCTGGTGATCGTGTTCCAGGACGGCAACGGGGCGCAGCTCATCGACGTGAAGCCGGGCGTCATCGAGGCCTTCATCCCGGTCTTCATCTTCACGATCCTGTTCGGGCTCTCGATGGACTACCACGTCTTCATCCTCACGCGGATCAAGGAGGCCCGCGATCACGGCCTCGGCTCCAACGCCGCGGTCGAACGCGGGATCTCGATCACCGCGGGAACGGTGACGAGCGCGGCGGTGATCATGGTCGCGGTCTTCGCGGTGTTCGTGACGCTCCGGCTCTCGATCATCAAGCAGCTCGGGTTCGGGCTCGCGGTCGCTGTCCTGCTCGATGCGACCGTGATCCGGAGCGTCCTGCTGCCGGCCTCGATGCGCTTGCTCGGCGACTGGAACTGGTGGATGCCGCGCTTCCTCGGCTGGATCCCGCGGATCACCATCGAGGCCGAGACCGAGGACGAGGATTCGGAGGCGGCCCGCGACGCCGAGGGTGGGCGGGACCCGGACGATCCCACGCAGCCTGTGCGCGAGCCCGCCGGCGCATGACGCCCGATCCCGAGTCCGCGGGACCCCCGGCCGGGGCTGCCGACGCCCTGCCAGACCACGTCCGGCGCAACCGGGCGGTCTGGGACGAATGGGCGACCGAGTACGTCGCCAACGGTGAGCGGAGCTGGGCCCTGGGCGTCGGTGACGAGAAGTGGGGGATCTGGGACATCCCCGAGGCCGCCGTCCACCTCCTCCCGGACGTCGACGGCCTTGACACGATCGAGCTCGGGTGCGGGACCGCCTACGTGTCGGCATGGCTGGCCCGGCGCGGCGCACGGCCGGTCGGGATCGACAACTCCGCGGAGCAGCTCGCGACCGCCCGCCGGCTCCAGGCAGAGCACGGGCTGGACTTCCCGCTGCTCCATGGCAACGCCGAGGCGGTGCCGTACCCGGACGCGAGCTTCGACCTCGCGATCTCCGAGTACGGCGCGAGCATCTGGGCCGACCCCTATCGCTGGATCCCCGAGGCCTCGCGACTGCTCCGGCCCGGCGGCCGGCTGATCTTCCTCGTCAACGGGACGATCCTGGTCCTCGCCATGCCCGACGCTGACGACGAGCCCGCCGACGAGCGGCTCCTTCGCCCGTACTTCGGGCTCCATCGACTCGAATGGCCCAGCGACGACTCCGTGAACTTCCATCTCGGGTACGGCGACTGGATCCGGCTGCTGCGGGCCAACGGGTTCGAGGTCGAGGACCTCGTCGAGCTCCAGGCGCACGAGGGCGCGACGACGTCGTACCCGTTCGTGACCGCGGAGTGGGCCCGGCAGTGGCCGAGCGAGGAGGTCTGGGTCGCCCGCAAACGCGGCTGACGGTCGGCGCGATCGACCTCGCCTAGGCGTCCACGTCGACGGGGTCGAGCTCCGGCTGGTCGACCGTGTCGACGATCAGGCCGGCATCGGTGTACTCGGGACCCGGGAGCTCCGGGGCGGCGCCGCCGGGGTGTGCCGGCGTCGAAGCCAGGTGGAGCAGCTCGCCGAGACCAGCCCGGGTCGCGGCCACGACGACCTCCTCCCCGGCGTCGAGGATCTCATCGGCCGGGATGTCCCAGCGAGCCTCCTCCGAGCCCGGATCGGCGACGGCAAGGACACGCAGCCTGCCCTCGGCGTCGAGCGATGCCGCCAGCCGGCCCTCCAGCAGCGAGCCGGCCGGGACGCGCAGCCGCGCGAACAGGATCGTCCGCCGGTCGCCGACCGGCACGGTCGCGATGACCTCGGACCCGACCGCGGCGGCGGCGAAGGCCGGCGCAGCCAGATGCGAGACGCTCCGGGTGAACCGGATGCCGAAGCCGTGCTGGACGCGCATTGCGAACTCGGGGTCGAACAGCCGGACGACCACGCGCAGGTCCGGACGCATCGCCCGGGCGTTGAGCGCCGTCGAGAGGTTCACGAGATCGTCGCTCGTCGCCGCCACCACGGCCCGGGCGCTCGCGATGCGGAGGTCATCGAGGACCTCGCGGTGCCGGGCGTCGCCGATGTAGACCGGGATCCCCGCGGCACGGGCCGGCGAGACGAAACGGCTCTCGTCGTGCTTCTCGATGACGACGACCGGCACGCCGCGGGCGGCGATCCCCAGGGCCACCCGGTACCCGATGGAGCCGAGCCCGGCCACGATGACATGGTCATGGATGTTCGCGGGCACGGTCCGGCGGCCGAGCGTCTGGAGCAGCCGGGAGCGGATCAGGGCGTCGGTGATGAACGCGTAGACGACCGCGACGATGGCCGCGCCGACCAGGCTGAGCAGGATCGCGTAGATGCGCAGGGGCAGGTTCTTGTCAGCGCCCTCGAGGTTGGTCGGCAGCGACGCCCCGGTCAGCAGCGTGATCGCGTACGAGACGGCGTCGAGCGGGGTGAACCCGGCGACCAGGTCGAAGAAGATCGCCGACGCGACGGCGAGGCCGAGCAGGATCGCGGCGAACCGGACCAGCCGTCGCTCCGGCGTGGAGAGCCGTGCCCGGACGCCGCCCCACCATCGGCCGAGGGGTCCCCCGCGGTGGGTCGACGCGCGGCTCACAGCGCTGAGGATCGACGGTGCGTCCGCGTCCTCCTCGGCGACGTCGATGAGGATGAGGTCGGGCTCCGTGGCCGCGACGTCGGGGAGCGTCTCGACCGTCCGGTCGGGGTGCAGCCGGGCGATCGGCACGGACATCGGCGCGAGGGGCGGATCGGCCGAGCGCCGCGATGACACGAGCCGTCCCGCCAGCGGGAAGCGGCTGCCCGTCTCGCCCTCGATCGCCGCCGACACGAACCCGGGGGCCGCCAGGGCCGACGAGGAGAGCGCGACGGCATCGGGGAAGAGGTCCGGGATGTGCGCGCCGAGCTCCTGGTCGAACATCCGGATCACGACCCGGATCAGGGGATTGAGCTCGGTCGCGGCAAGGGCCGTGTTCAGGTTGCCGAGGTCGTCGTCGCCGGTCAGGACCAGGACCCCGGCCTGGTCGACCCCGGCGGCGCGGAGGACCCGCGGCAAGCGATGGTCGCCAACGACGAGTCGAACGCCGTGGCCGGTCAGCCACTCCTCGTGATCGGCGCTGGGGCCGATCGCCACGACCTCCTCGTCGCGCAGGCGGAGCTCATCGATCGTGCGCCGGCCGAGGTGGTCGAGGCCGCACACGACCGCGTGGCCACGAGGCGGGACGGAGCCGATCGTCGACATCGCGCCAGTCTACGTGGCGTCCGTCGCGCGGTGAGGCTGCGCCGACGGTGTCGCATTCCGGCCGGGTTGGGTAAGATGCACGCCGCTGGTCGATGCCGGAGCCGACGCTCGGACTCCTCATAATCGGGACTGTGACAGGTACCAATCATCAGCTGTCCGGGCGACAGGCTCAGGGCATCGACCAGTTCTCGGCTCCGGCGGAGACCGGGATCCGTGGGCCCGTAGCTCAATGGCAGAGCAGCTGACTCTTAATCAGCGGGTTGAAGGTTCAAGTCCTTCCGGGCTCACCACCGCTCCACGCACGAACAGGACCCTCGGACGCAGATCCGAGGGTCATCTGGTTTCAAATTGAGGATGAAACCCCGCTGTCGGCGCGGTGATCGACTGGCGTAGACTCGGTCGTCCATGGAGGGGGCCGTCAGCGGGGTCGAAGTCATGCCATTTCGAGCGGTCGCCGGGGTCATCCTCCAGGAGTGGCGCGATCTCGAGCGCCAGTTCGCCGAGACCGCCGACATCGACGACCGGCAGCGCATCCTCGCCGACCTCAACCGGCTGCGCCTGGCGTATCAGGAGGCGATCGACGAGGCGAAGCGGGCCAACGTCAGGGGGTCGCCGCCCTTCGCGGGCTGATCGGGACGATCGACCGGGTCGTCCCGTCTTCCGGCCCGCGGAACGTCAGTCGGGGTGCTGCTCGCGCTCGCGGCTGCGCTCGTCTCGCTCCTCGGCGACGCGATCGCGCTTGCCGGCGCTTCGCGCCCGATCGAGGGAGGTCGCCTGGCGCTCCTGGCGGTTGTGCTGCCGTTCGATGCTGCCGGTCTTGCGGATCTGCTGGGACGCCCGGTAGTCGGACTCCTCGGCGGGCGTCTCGTTGACGTTCGCGGCGTGGTCCCGGTCGGCGATGACCTGGTCACGATTCGACGCGGCCTGGTCCTTGTCGGCGTTGAGCTGATCCGACTCGGACGACGTCTGGTCGGCGTCGGATGTGGTCTGATCGGCGGCCGAGGCCGTCTGGTCGGCGTCCACGGCGGATGTCGACGCGAGCTCTGGACCCGGGTCGCGGACGACTCGAAGGCGGTGGGTCACGTCACGGCCTGGGGATGGCTCGTGGGATCCGCCGTGTCGGCGACCTCGCGCGCGCACAGTCGCATGAACTCGGCGCGATGCCTGGCGATCTCCTGCCTGGTCCGCTCGCGGTCCTCCGTGTCCGTCTCGAGTCGTCGCTCGGCGTCACGCCAACCGTCGAGAGCGGCCTCAAGCTCCTCCCGTCGTGTCATCAGGCTCACGCTTTCCTGGCCCGGGGTCGGAGCGGCGGGGCTGGGTGCCCGCGTGTCGGCTTCGACCAGGGGTCGCACCCCACAGCCTGCGACCCGTCGGCGTTCGGCATGAGGATGAGAACCCCATCCGATCGCGAGGCTCGAGCGGGACTCGCCTCGGACCACCGAGGCCCAGGACCATCGGGCCATGTCCCCGCTGCCGCTGCGTTTTCCATGCTGTGGGCTCGGTCGATCGGGTGGCTGAACGGTCTACCCGGCCGAGGGGCTTCCGCTCGATCGACCGCATCCCACGGGTGGCTCCGCCCTGCTGACTGAGCGGCGGAGCCACCTCGCTCCCTACGACTTCCGCGACCGCTGCGCCTTCGTCTCGCCGTGCTCGGCGCGTTCCTTGTTGACCGTGCGGGCGGCCCGCTCCTCGGCCTCATCCTCGCCGACGCCGCGCTCCTCGTACGAGTCCTTGATGTGCTCGTACTGACGTTCGCGCTTGTCGCTCCAGGCCTTCTGTGGCATCTCGACACCTCGTCCGTGGGCGCTCGTGGCCCTGGCCCGAGGTTCGCCATTCGCGCGGCGCAGGAGCACAACACGCCACGAACGCGGCTCGCAGCGACGTGACAACCGCCCGGCGGGCGGGAAAACACCTATTGCCGACCCCACCAGACCGTACTAGAGTGCGCGGCGGCGGCCTTCGGGGGCAGTCGTTTTTCGGGCTCTCATCTCATCTTCGTTCGTCACCGGCCCCCACGCCGCGTCGGCGTATGGATCTGCCCGTCGGAGCCGGGTGGATCCGGACTCGGGGATCCGGGGCTCGGATGATCCGGGCGCATCCCATCGTGTCGTACGTCGCCTGTCGGACTCCGTTGTCCCGGTGCGTCCGGGGGAGGATCCATGCGACCGTCATCGACGACGGCGACCGGTGAGGGTCGTCGTCGCGTCGGCGCGCTCGTGGCTGCGCTCGCGCCGCTCATCGTGCTCTTGGCACTCATCCAGCCAGCGACCGTGCTGGCAAAGCCCCCGACCGGCACCGTCACGATCATCGACGGTGACACCGGCGAGCAGACCATCGTCGACGGTGAGCCGGAGGTCTGCACCTTCGCGGTCATCTTCGACTTCGACGAAGCGTTCCCGATCGTCGGCTGGAAGATCAAGGACTGGGTCCCTGGCAACTGGAAGGACGGGGAGACCCACCTGAAGGGCCAGGGCGCCACCGACGGCGATGGCCGCATGCGCATCCCCAGCACCGGCTTCTTCACGCTGGTCGAGGGCCGCTACAACGTCGTCGCCGACGACGAGTGGCCCATCGACGGCAGCAGCAAGGTGCAGAGCTTCCACGTCATCTGCCCCGAGTCGACGGAGCCGACGCCTCCGGATGACGGCGGCGAGGCCCCGGCGACCGACACGCCAGGCGGGGGCGGTGAGCCGGGGGAGACCGGCGGGGTCGGGGCCGCCACGGGCAGGCCGCGGATCACCCTGCCGCCGACCGACGGCGGAATCGCGACCGTCGTGCGAGCACCTGATTCGTGGCTCCCCGTCGTGGGTCTTGGCCTCCTGACCATCGTGGTGCTCCTCCTCACCCCGCGACACCTCCGCAACCGGCGCTAAGCACGCGGCCGGACCACGCTCCGGCCGAAGGGGTCACACCGAAGCCCCGACCGTTCGCGGTCGGGGCTTCGTGGCGCGTCCACCGGGCACCGCGTGCTACTCTGAGGCGGTCCTTTCATGGCCGGTCCTGTGAGGCCGGCGTACCGGTCCCGTGAGGCCGGCGAAGGAGGCTCAGATGTCCGCGCCCGCCGTCGCCCACCGCGCCCACGAGGCCGGTGGGTTCGTTGTATCCGCAGGCCGCGTGATCGTCCCACCGCCGCCGCGCGTCCAGCGCGATCGTCGACCCGCGCATCGGCGACCTCGGGCCGGCCCTGCTGGCGCTCGAGGACGGCACGGTCTTTCCCGGGCGTCGCCTTCGGCGCCCCGGTCGCCGCCGGCGGCGACCTCGTCGTCAACACCAGCCAGACCGGCTACCAGGAGGTCTGCACCGACCCCTCGTACGCCGGCCAGGTCGTGGTCATGACCTACCCGCTCATCGGCAACTACGGGCGCCTCGCCGACGACGACCAGTCCGATCCGGCCGTGGCTGCGGGCGCTGGTCGTCGCCAACGCCACGGCCGCCGTCCTCGACGAGGCCCGCCAGCTCGCGGCGCTCCTGCGCGACGCCGGCATCCCGGCGATCGCCGGCGTCGACACCCGGGCCCTCGCGCGCCACCTGCGCGCCAACGGCTGCCTGCGCGGCGATCGTGACGGCGCCCGGGCGACGTCGATCGTGCCGAGGCGCTCAGGCCGCGGCGCGGGCCGTCGCCGCGCTGGGAGGACCAGGACTTCGTCGGCCAGGTGTCGCCGCCGACGCATCACCGACGTTCGAGCCGCCGGGCGACACGCGGGCCGCTGATCGGGATCGTCGACTTCGGGCTGAAGAACAACATCGTCCGGGCGATGCGCTTCCGCGGCGCGCGCGTCCGGGTCTTCCCGCACACGGCGTCGCCGTCGGACGTCGCTCTCGTCGCGACATCGACGGCGTCATCCTGTCGCCCGGTCCGGGCGACCCGGCCCGGCTCGAGGCGCCGGTCGCCCTGGCGCGCGCGGTCATCGACGACGGCCGGCCGCTGCTCGGGATCTGCCTCGGCCACCAGATCGTCGGCGCGGGCCGCCGGCGCCGACACGCGCCGGCTGCGCTTCGGGCATCACGGCGCCAACCACCCGGTCCAGGACCTCGAGCTCGGGCTGCGTCCAGGTCACCGCCCAGAACCACGAGGTCCAGGTGGTCGGCGACTCGCTGCCGGCCGCGTCCGGCTTCCGGGTCAGCCAGGTCAACCTCAACGACGGCTCGGTCGAGGGCCTGCGCCACCGCGACGCTGCCGATCGAGACCGTCCAGTACCACCCCGAGGGCGCGCCCGGGCCCGCTCGACGCGCTCGCGGTGTTCGACCGGTTCGTGGCGGCCGCGACCAAGGGACGGACCAGCGCCGGATGACCGAGGCTCGCAAGCCCGCCTCGGTCCTGATCCTCGGCTCCGGGCCGGTCGTCATCGGCCAGGCGGCCGAGTTCGACTACGCCGGGACCCAGGCCTGCCGGGCGCTCCGCGCCGAGGGCGTCCGGACGATCCTCGTCAACTCGAACCCGGCCACGATCATGACCGACCCGCACGTCGCCGACGCGATCTACCTCGAGCCGCTGACCGTCGAGGCGGTCGAGGCGGTCATCGCCAAGGAGCGGCCCGAGGGCCTGCTCGCCGGGCTGGGCGGCCAGACCGCGCTCAACCTGGCGACGGCGCTGGCCGACGCGGGCGTCTTCGAGCGCCACTCGATCCGGCTCCTCGGCACGCCGCTCGAGGCGATCCGGATGGCCGAGGACCGCGAGGCGTTCCGCGACCTGCTCGACCGGATCGGCCAGCCGTACGCGCCGTCGTGCGATCGTCGAGGGCGCGACCGCCGAGGACCGCGCGGCCGCCTCGCCGGACGCGGCGCTCGACGACGATCGGCCTGCCCGGCGATCGTCCGGCCGGCCTTCACGCTCGGCGGCACCGGCGGCGGCATCGTCGAGACCGAGGCGGCCTACCGCGAGCGCGTCCGCGCCGGCCTGCGGGCCAGCCCGATCGGCCAGGTCATGGTCGAGCGCTGCCTCGTCGGCTGGCAGGAGATCGAGTACGAGGTCATGCGCGACGCCGACGACACGTGCATCGCGGTCTGCTCGATGGAGAACGTCGACCCGCTCGGCGTCCACACCGGCGACTCGATCGTCGTGGCGCCCGGTCCAGACCCTGACCGACGCCGTCCACCAGCGGCTGCGCAGCGCGGCGCTCGCGATCATCCGCGGCGCTCGGCGTCGAGGGCGGCTGCAACGTCCAGTTCGCGCTCTCGCCCGACTCGACCGAGTACGCGGTCATCGAGGTCAACCCGCGCGTCAGTCGCGATCTCCGCGCTCGCCTCGAAGGCGACGGGCTATCCGATCGCCCGGGTCGCGGCCCAGATCGCCGTCGGGCGGCGGCTGGCCGAGATCCCGAACGTCGTGACCGGCACGACCGTGGCCGCGTTCGAGCCGGCGCTCGACTACGTGGTGGTCAAGCTGCCGCGCTTCCCGTTCGACAAGTTCCCGGGCGCCGACCGGACGCTCGGCAGCCAGATGAAGGCGACCGGCGAGGTGATGGCGATCGACCGGACGTTCGGGTCGGCGCTCAACAAGGCGCTGCGCGGCCTCGAGCAGGCGGGCGTCGGGCCGCTGGCCGAGGACCCGAGCTGGACGCCGACGTTCGACTACCTCGCCGGCGTCTACGCCGGCGATCCCGAGGCCGACGAGCCGATCCGCTGGATCGACGAGACCGGGCAGGCCTGCGAATCCACCCGCCACGCCCAGCGCACCGCCGCGCCGATCGTCCTGCGCCGGTTCCTCGCGCCGTCGGACAGCCGGCTGTGGCGGCTGCTCGGGCTGCTCCGCCGGGGCGTGCCCGAGGCGGTCATCGGCGAGGCGACCGGCATCTCCGCCTGGTTCCTCGCCGAGATGGGCCGCAACGTCGCGCTGGAGGCCGAGGTGCAGCGCGCCGGCGCGCGACTGGCCGATCCGGCGGACGGGGAGGCGGCCACGCTGCTCGCGACGGTGAAGCGCGCCGGCTTCGGGGACCGCGAGCTCGCCGGTCTCTCGGGCACGACGCCGGACGACGCTTCGGGCGGCCCGGCTCGCGCTCGGCCTGCGGCCCGGCTACGCGATGGTCGACACGTGCGCGGCGGAGTTCGCGGCCGAGACCCCGTACTTCTATTCGACCTACGCCGCGGCCGGGTCCGCGCCGGAGGCGCCGCCGGTCGCCCGCCCGGCGGCGCTGGTCATCGGCTCGGGCCCGGTCCGGATCGGGCAGGGGATCGAGTTCGACTACTGCGCGGTCCAGGCCGCCGACACGCTCCGCGAGCTGGGCTGGAGGCGGTGATGATCAACTCGAACCCGGAGACGGTCTCGACCGACTTCGACGCCTCGTCGCGCCTGTACTTCGAGCCGCTCGACCCCGAGAGCGTGCGCAGCGTCATCGACGCCGAGATCGCCGGACGGCGAGGCGCCTCCTGCCGGCCGTCGTCGCGTTCGGCGGCCAGACGCCGCTCAACCTCGCCGGCGCCGCTCGCCGCCGGCGGCGTGCCGCTGCTCGGCAGCGACCTCGAGGCGATCGACCAGGCCGAGGAGCGGACGCGGTTCTCGGCGCTCCTCGACCGGCTCGGCATCCCGCAGCCCGAAGGCGGGATGGCCCACAGCGTCGAGGAGGCGCTGACGCTCGCCGAGCGGATCGGCTACCCGGTCATCGTCCGGCCGTCGCTTCGTGATCGGCGGCCTGGCGATCGACTTCTGCTACTCGCCGGAGGACCTCGAACGGCAGCTGGCGGCCGCGACCGTCGTCGATCCCGACCGGCCCGTCCGCATCGACCGCTACCTCGAGGGCGTCGAGGTCGACGTCGACGCCGTCTCGGACGGCGAGCGGGTCCTCATCCCCGGGCTCCTCGAGCACATCGAGCGGGCCGGGCGTCCACAGCGGCGACTCGGTCGGCGTCTTCCCGCCGCAGACCGTGAGCGAGGGCGACCAGGCGCTGATCGTCGCGACGATGGAGCGGATCGTGCTGGCGCTCGGCGCGAAGGGCCTCGTCAACGCCCAGTTCATCGTCCGCGACGACGGCGTCTACCTCATCGAGGTCAACCCGCGCGCCATCGCGGACGGTGCCGTTCCTGTCGAAGGTCACCGGCGTGCCGATGGTCGAGCTCGCGGTCCGGATCGCGCTCGGCGCCACGCTCCCGGAGCTCGGCTGGGACGGACGGCCTGCTCCCGCCGCCCGCCTTCGTCGCGGTCAAGGCCCCGGCCTTCTCGACGGCCAAGCTGCGCGGCGTCGACCCGTCGGTCGGGCCCGGGATGCAGTCGACGGGCGAGGTCATCGGCATCCACGACGGACCCGCGGGTCGCGCTCGCGAAGGCGCTCCTCGGCGCGGCCCTGGTCCCGCCGCGTGCCGGGCGACGAGGGCGCCCTCGCCCTGCTCTCGATCGCCGATCGCGACAAGGGCACGCTGCCGACGGCTGGCGGCCGCGCTCGCCGCTGCCGGCTATCGCCTGGCGGCCACGCCCGGCACGCGAGCGGCGCTCGCGGCCGCGGGCTACGAGTCGCGGCCGGTGGCCAAGCTCGGCGAGGCGCCGGACGAGGGCGCCGGCGAGGTCGCGATCCTCGATCTCATCGCGACCGGCGAGGTGCGTCTGGTGGTCAACACGCCGACGCCGCGCTCGGGCGCCGTGCGCGACGCCGCCGAGATCCGGCTGGCCGCCACGGACGAGGGCATCCTCTGCCTGACCGCGATGGAGACCGCGGTCGCTGCCGCCGAGGCGCTCGACCCGTCGATCGCGGAGCGCCTCTCGGAGGTCCGATCGCTGGACTCGTGGGTGCCGCGCGCCCGGGTCGCCGCGCCGGTCGGGGCGTAGCCGAGGGTCAGGCGGACCGCACGTCGATCGAGATCACGGCGGCCGGCTCCTCCGGCGCGACGACGATGGCCTGCCCGAGCGACCAGAGCGTCAGCGTCGTCAGCGCGACCATGACCACCGCCAGCGGCACCTCGCGCCGGCGGATGGCGCCGGTGTCCGTGCCGGGCGGCGCGTGCGCAGCGGCGTTCACGTGACCCGCCCAGGCGCCGAGCATGTGGCCGCCGACCACCGCCGCGAGTTGCACGGTCCAGATGAGCCCCGGCGGCAGCCACGCCCCCGACGCTTCGTGGAACGCGGTGCCGAACAGGTCAGCACCTTGCTGGAGCGGGTCGGAGATGGCCACGAGGACGTTCTGGCCGTCGATGAGCAGGTAGGTCAGGTAGTGCGCGATCAGGTAGCCGACGGCGATCGGCAGGAGCCCGGCTCCCGTAGCCTCGATGCCGACCACGCGCGTCAGCAGGAGCCCGGCCAGCGCCAGCAGACCCAGCCACGCGAAGAGGAGGACCGTCTCGCCCGGGATGCCGGGCGCACCGAACAGGTCGAAGAAGAACTGGGTCTGCGAGAGCCCGTCGAAGAGGATCGATCCGACGCCCAGGGCCACGAGGACGGCGTCTGATGTCGTCCAGCCTGGCTCCAGGAGGCCGCTCACGAATGGCCGCCGGAACACGCGGCCGTCCTCGTCCGCGAGACCGTACGGCGCCAGCCGTCCGAGGAGGCGGAACCAGACCGTGAACGTCTCCCCGCGGGATCGCCACGTGTCGCGTCCGAACTGGGCCATCATCGCGAGCGTGAACGCGGAGTAGCCGACGAGGACGACGAACAGGGTCGAGGGGCCGCCCGCATCGACGAGCTCGAGCCAGATGACGGCGGCGAACGCTGATCACCGCCGGCCAGCGTCCGAGCCGAGCCGGGTAGTCGGCCGGCGTCCACGCTCCGACACCGAGACGGCGCAGGACCCAGGCGCCAAGGTCGTACAGCGTCGAGAACGGGTCGATGAAGTGCCACGCGGGCCCGATGATCGCGGACACCAGCGCGATGCCGACCCAGCCGTAGACCCACAGGAAGAGCGGCGCCACCGACCCGACGCTGGCGCCGCCGACGACCCCCTGGGCCATGATCCAGGCCCAGGCCAGCAGGCCGAGCACGCGCAGGCCGATGCGCAGCGCCCGGGGTGGCAGGTGTGACGGCGAGAGCGTGGCCGGAGGAGCGGCTCGCACGTCCCGGGCGAGCACGAACAGGAACGACAGCGCGACCGTCATCGCGGCCCCCGCGAGGTACACCGCGAGCGGCAGGCGGCTCGTGTAGGTCGGGTTCAGGGCGTGCCCGAGGACCGACGCCGGCAGCGACGCCGAGAGTCCGAGCGCGAGGACGACCAGGGTGCCGATCCTGGCGACGGACCGGCGCCCACGGCGCCCGAGGGTCATGGTTGCGTTGGCGTTCGGTCGCGACGGCTGAACAGGTATCCGGCGACGGCGCCGACGAGGACGACGGCGGCGATGATGGGCAGCAGGACGTCGCCGCCGCTCCCGGCGGTGCCGCCGTCGGCGCTTGGCGATGGAGCCGGCGTGAGCGACGGCGTGGCGGTCGGCGGCGGGGCGGTCGTCGGTGCCTCGGAGCTCTGGCCGTCGCAGCCGTCGGTGCATTCGGGCGTCGGCTCTGGCGTCGCCGTCGCTGTCGGGCTCGGACTCGGACTCGGCGTCGGGGCGACCTCGACCGTGAACGTCCATTCCGTGCGATCGACGTCGCCGTCTTCGGCGGACTTCGTTGTGGACTTGACCGTGTACGTCCCTGGCGCCAGCTCCGGGATGTCCGTGATGACCATGCGGCTGTCATTCGCGGGATCGACCCCGCCCTTCGCGATCTCGGCATCGTCGGGCCCGACCAGGGTGAGGGAGCTGCCGTCGGCGTCCATCGCCTCCGAATATCTTCCGGCGACCTCGTCGGGCGTGCCCTCGACGGTGGACCCGTCCCTGGGTCTCGCCACCTCCAGCTCCGCGTGGGCCATCGCGACCGACGGCATCAGGAACAGGGCGAAGACGGCGGCGGCCACGAGGAACTGCGACCGCGAAGGCCGGGACGGATGCATCATGGCCGGGAGTGTACGAGGTCCCCCACGGACCCGCCCGCTCCCAGGCTTCGCTCAGCAGGTCACGACCAGGTAGAACGGGATATCGGTGACGGCTGGCGTGCCGTTCGTCGCGATGACGAAGACTCCGGTCGGCTGTCCCGCCAAAGGCTCGGCTCCCAGGACTGCCTGGACGAGGACTCCCGCGGACGGAGTCGAGGTCTGGAAGAAGCAGGCGCTGACGTCGCGGTCGAAGAAGACGCGGTATTGGCCGGTGGAGACGTGGACCACGCTCGTGACCCGCGAGCCTCGTTTGAGCGTGCCGTTGATATTGACCTCAGCCGCCAGCGGCGCGATGTAGTAGCCGCTGACGTCGATGACGAGATGGAGCTTGCCGGCTCCATTGCGGACGACGAAGTCGAACAGCGTGCCCGGCTGCGACAGCTCCTGGTTTGTGAATCCGGCGATCGTGACGTTCTTCGTGACGTTCATGAACGAGCTCAACGGCTCGGTCGTGCTGAAGGCCCACGACCGGAGGTAGCCGCCCTTGGCCGGCTTCACGCCGACCACGGTGACTGACATCGAGGCTGCATTGGCCGGGAGGCCGCAGCCGGTCGCGCTGCCGCCCTGCGAGGCGAGCGACCCCGTCCCGCGAGCGTCGAAGTTGCGAAGCGCTCCGGCGTTCAGGGCACCGCCGGCCAGCCGGGTGTCCACGAGACGACACGGCTTGACCGGCACGAAGTCCATCTCGGCCAGGCGGCCTGCCACCTGGAAGTCCGGTTCGACCGCGGCGCCCTCGTCCTGGTTCGGTGCCGGCTGCTCGATCGGGATCGGTGCCTCACCGGTGTTCGGCGACGGCGGTGTCGACGCTGGTGCGATCGACTCGGCCGAGACCTCAGGCGGGTCGGTTGCCGGATCGGCGCCGAGGGTGACCGCCGAGCCGACCACCGCGCCAAGGACGAGCGCCAGCGACGCGGCAACGACGGCGGACTTCGCGCGCGGGATCATGGGAACCTCCCTCTTGAAGCGGGCCGGATCGATCCACCACGTAGGGCGGTTGCCGGCGTGGTCCGATCATACGGGCCGGGTCTCCGCTTCCTGTCGCGAGCCGGGCGGCTCTACGCGACGGCCGGGATGACCTCCCGTCCGAACGTCTCCAAGCGCTCGAGCACGTGCGCGTCGGGCATGTTCACGATCACGTGCTCGATGCCTTCGGCGGCCTGTGCCCCGATTGCGGCGACGACGTCCGACGGCGCCTGGCGGCCGGGTCGGAGGTCGGCCTCGATGAGGGCGGTCTTCTCGATCGAGTCGTAGCCCCGCCCGAGCGCGTCGCAGTGCCGACGCAGGACCTCGAGCTTGCGGGCGCTCTCCCCGGGATCGGGCACGAGGATGTTGCACGCGTCCGCGTAGGTCGCGACCAGGCGCAGCGTCTTTCGTTCGCCGCCCCCGCCGATCATGATCGGCGGGTGGGGCTGCGCGAGCGGCGCGGGTCGGCTGATCGGTTCGGGTAGCCCGTAGTGCCGTCCAGCGATCGGCCGGGGGTCGCCGGCCCACATCGCGAGCGCGATCTGGAGCGTTTCCTCCAGTCGCTCGATGCGCTCCGCACGGGGCGGGAAGGGGAGGCCAAGGCCGATCGCCTCCCGCTCGTACCACGACGACCCGAGGCCCAGGTATGTGCGACCGCCCGACAGCACGTCGAGCGTCGTGGCCGCCTTGACCAGCACGGCCGGCGGCCGGTACACGGCCGAGGCGACCATCGGGCCGAGCGCGATCCGTTCGGTGGCGCTCGCCAGGAACCCGAGGGTCGTGTACGCCTCGAGCATCGCCTCATCCGGGCCACCCCAACCGGTGTCGAGCGGCAGCTGGAAGAAGTGGTCCATCACCCACAGGCTGGCGAACCCGTTCGCCTCTGCCGACTGGGCGATGGCCGTCAGGGTCGGCCTGATGGCCGGCGTCCCGCCCGGGAATGAGAACGACGGGAGCTGCAGACCGATTCTCACGGCCGGTCCTCAGGCCGCGCGGGTCCGGGTGGCGTCCGGCGGCGTCGTCTCGCACCAGGCGGGATCGGACGCCTCGGCCGTTCGGGCAGCCTCGGCCGGCTCCCGCGGAGTGGTCGCCGTCGTCTGGCGGACGGCCTCGGTCCCGGTCATCGCGGCTTCGCGAGCGGCCCTGCCGAGCGCGCGCTCCTGTCGGATGCGGTCCGCCGAGTCCAGGAGTCGCTGGGTGCGCATGCGAACCTGATCGAATGGATCGAACATCGGTCACTTCCTCCTGTAAGACAGTTATCTAACTCGTGGCCCTGCGTCGAGACGGCAGGGACCCGGAAGGGGTTCGAAGCCTCCTGGTCAGCCCAGGAGGAAGCGCTTGATCTCGCCCGATGCGTCGTCGAGACGCGTGGGCCGAAGGCTGTAGTAGATGACCGAGCCGGCTTCGGTGATCGTCACGAGACCCGCAGCGCGCAGGAGCGCCAGGTGGTGTTTGATCGTCGGCTTCGAGAGGTCCAGCTGCTGAGCGATCTCCGTCAGGTAGAGGTCGCGGTCGCGCAGGAGCCGCAGGATCCGGAGACGCGTGTCGTCGCCGAGCGCCCGGTGCAGGCGCACGACCGCCGCCGGGGGCGCCAGGGGATCGGTGCCATCCAGCGCCGAGTCGGCGATCGGGTAGCCGAACATGCGCCACTCGCCGCCCCCGAGAAGGAAGTTGTACGGCCGCGCGAAGTACGACGGCGCGAGGATGACCCGCCGAACGCCTTGCTCCGACAGCCAGCGGATCCCCCCGGTGGTCCGCTCGATGAGCTCGAGGGGCGGCAGGCTCGCGCGGTCGTCCGCGCGGTCGTCGTAGTCGCGCTGGATCATCGCCTCCACCCGCGGCTCGATCTCACGGAACGACTCCAGCCAGGCCGCGAGGATCCGCTTCGCCGGCTCGATCACCGTCGATGGCTCGCGGTAGATCGAGGCCACCCAGGTCTCGAACGCGCGGTCGTGGTGGGTGGCCGCCCGGGCGGCCATGACGGCGATCGCTGGCTCGTCGCCCGCGATGGCCAGCTCGGCGGTCGCCCGGATGTCCGGGTCGCGCAGGTCGTCGCCTACGATCGTGCGCAGGATCGTCTCGTCGTCGATGCCCTCCAGTGCGCGCACGAACGACGCCGCGTCGGTCACTTCGGGACGATCGACCGCGAGCCCGGCGACGACCGTGCACAGCTCGTCGCTGTAGAGATCGAGCGTCTCGCCGAAGCCCTCGCGAAGCGTGGCGCGGGAGTCGGCAAGCCATGTCCGATCGGCGGGCGGCAGGTCGTCCGTCGAGCCGGCGTCGCTCGAGAGGCTGAAGACGAAGTCGTACGCCGTGCGAACGTCCCACTCGATCGTGGGTCCCGAGCCCTGCGGTCGGAGGTCGCGGACGCGCGGGCTCGGCGATCGATCCTCGGTCGGGATGCGGCGTGTCGCGGGTCGGGCGGCCATCCTGTTCGCGTTCTCCTAACTGGTGTTAGATGTATGTCTAACATCGAGCCGGGTGGCGTGTCAAGACCCGGCTGCACGGGGTCCATTCCCGGCCCGGCAGCGAAAGGCGCTACGATCGACGCCACTCGATCCGACTGCCCAGCGGCCATCGGCGCCGCCGAACCCAGGAGGCCTGCGTGCCGACCCACGTCCCGACGATCACGTTCAGCGACGACCGCCTCGCGAACGGCCTGCGCGTCATCGTGGCCGAGGATCACCTGGCGCCGGTCGTGGCGATCAACCTCTGGTACGACGTCGGCTCCAAGCACGAGCAGCCCGGGCGCACCGGGTTCGCGCACCTCTTCGAGCATGTGATGTTCCAGGGCTCGAAGCACGTCGGGAAGGCCGAGCACATCGCGATCGTGCAGGCTGCCGGCGGGACGATGAACGGGTCCACGTGGCTTGACCGCACGAACTACTTCGAGACGCTGCCGGCCCACCAGCTGGAGCTCGGCCTGTGGCTCGAGGCAGACCGGATGGCGACCCTGCCCGACGCCCTCAGCCAGGAGAACCTCGACAACCAGCGCGAGGTGGTCAAGAACGAGAAGCGCTCCTCGTACGACAACCGCCCCTACGGCTCGTGGCAGGAGAAGGTCCAGGCGCATCTCTTCCCGCCGGAGCACCCATATCACCACTCCACGATCGGCTCGATGGAGGACCTCGACGCCGCGTCGCTTGACGACGTGATCGGCTTCTTCCGGACCTACTACGCGCCGAACAACGCCGTCCTCTCGATCGTCGGCGACGTCGAGACGGCCACGGCGCTGGCCGCCGCCGAGCGCTACTTCGGGGCCATCCCGTCCAATCCGTCGATCCCGAAGCTCGGCGACCTGTCGCTCCCCCCGACGCTGGGCGGCGAGCATCGGGAGACCGTCCGCGACCGGGTCCCGCTGCCGCGCATCTACATCGCGTTCCGGGCGCCGGTGTTCGGGGACCCGCGGCTCGACGCGCTCGACATGGCCAGCCAGATCCTCGCAGGCGGGAAGGGGAGCCGCCTCGACCGCAGGCTCGTGCGCACCGAGCGGATCGCCCAGGACGTGGCGCTCTTCAGCCTCGGGTTCGTCGGCGGCGGCTCGATCGTCGCGGGCTGGGCGACCGTGCGACCCGGCATCGACCCGACGCGCGTCGAGGAGGCGTTCCACGAGGAGCTCGCACGACTGACGCGCGAGCCGGTCACGGACGACGAGCTGGCCCGCGCCCGGGCGCTCGTCGAGGCCGACGAGCTTGGTTCGCTGCAACGCGTCGAGGAGCGCGCGGACCGCCTCTCGATGTACGCGACGCTGTTCGACGACCCGGGCTTCATCAACCAGATGCTGCCGCGATACCTCGCGGTCACGCCCGCGGACATCCAGGCGGCGGCCACGGATGTCTTCCGGGTCGACAACCGGGTCGTGCTGACCTACCTGCCCGACGGCCCGGCGGCCGACGCGGAGGCCCTCGAGGAGATCGAGGACGAGGAGGAGGCCGCATGAGCACGGTCGCCGAGCCGCTCCGCGACGGGCCGGTCATCAGCGAGCGCCCCGTCCCGGGCACGCCCCGCCCGTACGAGTTCCCGGCGGTCACCGAGCACCGGCTTCCGTCCGGCCTCCGGATCCTGGTCGCGCACCTGCCCGGCCGGCCGCTCGTGTCGGCGTCGCTCGTGCTGCCCACGGGGGCCGTCGACGAGTCTCCCGAGGAGGCGGGCGCCACGGTCCTGGCCGCGAGGGCGCTGTCCGAGGGCACCGAGCGGTACGACGCGATCTCCCTGATCGAGGCCACCGAGCGGCTCGGGGCATCACTCCACGCCGACGCCGGCTGGGATGCGATGACCGCCAGTCTGGACGTCCCCGCCGGACGCCTGCCCGAGGCGCTGGAGCTCATGGCCGAGCTCCTTCTGCGCCCGACATTCCCGGCCGCGGAGGTCGAGCGGCTCCGCGACGAGCGGCTGAACGACTTGCTCCAGGCCAAAGCGGATCCGCGCCGGCGCGTCGAGGAAGTGCTGATCAACACGATCTACTCGACCGCGTCGCCGTACCACCGCCCCGCCGGTGGCACGACCGACACCGTCGAGCGGCTCGACCCGGCCACGCTTCGCCGGGCATGGCAGCGCGGCCTCGACCCGGCTCGCGCGACGCTCGTCGTCGGCGGCGACCTGGCCGGTCAGGACGTCCCCGCGATCGCAGAGCGGCTCTTCGGCGATTGGATGGCCGGCTCTGCGGTGGAGCAGCAGGCCCCGATCGTCGACACTGCCTCGGCCTCGGGCCGGCTGGTCCGCGTGATCCACCGGCCGGGCTCCGTCCAGACCGAGATCCGCGTCGGGCACCGGGGTCTGCCCCGGCGAATCCCCGACTTCCACGCGGTGTCGGTGATGAGCGCGATCCTCGGCGGCCTGTTCAACTCGCGGCTGAACATGAAGCTCCGCGAGGAGAAGGGCTACACGTACGGTGCCAGCGCGGGCTTCGAGATGCGGCGTGGCGCGGGACCGTTCGCGGCGCGCGCCGGTGTCAACACGGAAGTCACGATCCCCGCGATCCTGGACACGCTCGCCGAGCTGACGCGGATGCGGGACACGGTCGTGAGCGACGCGGAGCTCGCGGCGGCACGCGACTTCCTCATCGGTGTGTTCCCGTTGCGGTTCGAGACGGCGTCCGCGGTCGTGGGCGCCCTTGCCGGCCTCGTGATCCACGGTCTGACGATCGACGAGCTGATCGGCTACCGGTCGCGGATCGAGGCGGTCGACCCGGCGGCGATCAGCGCGGCCGCCGCGGCCCATCTCGACCTCGACGGCGCGGCGATCGTGCTGGTCGGTGACGTCGACGCGTTCGGATCCGCGCTCGAGGCCGAAGGCCTCGGTCGCCTGGTCATCGAGCCGGACGACGTGGCTGGCGTCCCGGGAGCCGGGTTCGCGGCCGCCGCGGCGATCACCCAGCCAGACGCCGAAGCGGTGCCGGAGGCGCCGGGCCCGCTCGACGAAGGGGCAACGGCCGGCCCGACGGCGGGCGCGGAGACGCCGTCATTGCCTGGCCAGACCGACGAGCCGGTGGCCGCCGACACGGGTGTCGAGCCGCCCGACTGAAACTTCTGCGTCGCGAGCTGTCTCAGATGCGTAGATGCCGGTCGACCGATCGGCCACGCGGGGAGACACCACACATGCGTTCCGAAGATCGATGGTTGCGTGGCGCCGGCGTGGCGCTCGTCTCCACATTCCTCGTCGTTGGCGGGGCTCTTGCCGCCAATGGCGTCCTCGAGACCACCGGATCGAGCGCGAGCCCGCTCACGCTGCTCGAGCCGGCCGCAACGGCCGAGCCGACAGCAACGGCCGAGCCGACAGAGACCGCTGAGCCGTCGGAAACCGCTGAGCCGAGCCAGACCGCTGAGCCCACCGCGACCGCCGATCCGAGCCAGACCGCCGATCCGACCGAGTCGCCCGATGCGACCGGATCGCCCGAGGCCGACGAGACCGCCGAGCCGGATGACGACGACGGCCACAACCGGGGACCGGGCGGCGACGACGCCGATGCGTCGGACGACCACGGCGGCTCGAGTGGACACGACGGCGCCGGCGACGGGGACGACGACAGCGGACACGACGACGACGATGATGACAGCGGTCACGACGACGACGATGACGACGATGGTGACAACAGCGGTCCCGGCGGCGGCGGTCACGGCGGCGACGACTGAGCGTGCCCTGATCCGTCCGTTCGATCGAGGTGGACGAGGACCATGCCGCCCGTTGGGTCGGCTACGCTGGACCTGCCCCCGCCTCTCGGAGACCGTCCATCAGCGACCCCATGCTCGTGCCGCCCGCCCGGACCGATGACCTTGCCGGTGATCGAGCCACGGTCGAGGCTGTGCTTGCCGGCGATCGCGACGCGTTCCGTCGGCTGGTCGAACGCGAGTCAGCGCCCGTCGTTCGGGCGTGTCACCGCATCCTGGGCGACCTGCACGAAGCCGAGGACGCAGCCCAGGAGGCCTTCGTGACCGCCTATCGCTCCCTCGCAGGCTGGCGCGGGGAGGGATCGTTCGGTGCCTGGCTGACGCGCATCGCGGTCCGCATCGCCCTGCGCCAGGTGGGACGCCGAAAGACCGTCACGTGGCGAGACCCGTTCGGTCGGGAGGGGGACGGGGCCGCCGACCCGATCGTTGCCGCGATGAACCAGGCGTCGATCGAGGCAACCGGACAGCTGGATCCATCCTCGCTGGCGGTCCGCGCCGAGCGTGCCACCGACGTGCGGACGGCCGTCGCGTCGCTCCCCGAACCCTATCGAGAGGTGGTGACGCTCCGGTTCTTCGGCGAGATGACCCTCGAGGAGATCTCGCGTGAGACGGAGCGGCCGCTCAACACCGTGAAGACGCACCTGTACCGCGGACTCGTCCGCCTGCGCGACGTGCTCGTCGACGAGGTCGGGCGATGAGTGGCCTGGGACGTCGCTTCGATCCGTCCGAGGTCCGGCCGGACGACGGTTCCGGCCCGTCCGACGCCGAGGTCGCCGAAGCCATGGTCGCGGCGCGTGAGCTCGAGGCGCTCAGCGTCCGCGACAGCGCCGGACCGACGGTCGGCTTCGAGGACAGGGTGATGGCGGCGCTCGTCACAGAGCCGACGCCGCGCCTGCTCATGGCCGCTGCTCGGACCGGTCGCGGCGGGCTGCCAGTCGCCTTCCTGCTCTCGGTCCGCGACGCCTGGCGTCTCGCGACGGGCAGTGGGCGGCCGGTGGCGGTCCGCGCCCAGGCGTTGGCGTTCGTGCTGCTCGTCGTCCTCGCGACAGGTTCGGTCACGACTTTGGTCGCCGTGGGGGCCGCGAGTCTCCTCAACGCGGGTCCCGGCCCGACACCGACCCTGCCGGCCCCGACGAACGCACCAAGCCCGCTGCCGAGCCCATCGCCCACGACCGCCCCGTCGCCCACGACCGCCCCGTCGCCGTCTCCCACGGCGTCGCCGAGCGCCTCGCCGACCGACACGACCGAGCCAGACGAGACGGCCGAGGCGACCGAGACGCCGGAGGCGACCGAGACCGATGAGGGCGGCGGCGGCAACAGCGGACCAGGCGGCGGAGGTGGCAGTGGCGGCGGTGGCAGTGGTGGTGGCGGCGGTGGCGGCGGCAATCCCGGGCCGGGCGGCGGCGGCTGAGGCGAGGGTCCGCGATGCGCGTGAGGCGCTAGGCTGGCGGGTGTGATCGTCGTCGTCGGCAATCCAGTCGCCCGGATCGCTCCGTCAGGCGTGGTCGCCGTCGGGCCGGCCGCCTTCGTGGCGCTGGCCGCGGCCGCAGCCGGCTCATCCGTGCAGCTCGTCGCCCGCGTCGTCGACGACCAGACCGGCGACGCCATGCTCCAGGACCTGACGTCTCGCGGCGTGGCTCACGTGGCCACGCTTCGGCAGCCGGCCGGTCCGGATGCCCCTGTCCTCGAGGCAGCCGACCTCGAGCTCGCGCTGCGCTACCTGACGGACGTCGGCGTGCTGGTCGTGGCGCAGGGGGACGACTCCCTGACCGCCGTCGCGATCGATGCCGCAGCCTGGAACCACGCCGCGCTGGTCGTGCTGATCCCGTCGGACGCATCCGTGCCGCCCGAGCTGCCGTCGGACGCGACGGTCATCGCCTCGCCCGATGCCGACCCCGAAGGCGCGTTCGGCTCGCTGGTCGGGGCGTATGCCGCCGCGCTCGATCGCGGCATCGAGCCGGCACTCGCATTCCAGACGACCATCACGGACGCCAAGGCCTGGTCGCCTGTCCTCGATTGACCCCGGCCGCCGCCTCGAGGCTCCGCGGGCTCAGCCGGCGACGGCAGGCGATGGCTCGATAAGGCCCGGCCCGTCGCGCCGGACGTCGTTCACGTCGCGCACCACGGGGTAGATGGTCAACGCAACGTCGTCGTTCGGGATCAGCAGCCCGAGGAGCTCACCCGGGTCCGGCGGGGTCGGCCCGAGCCAGCGGTCCCAGGCAGACTCGGGCACGACCACCGGCATGCGGTCGTGCAGGTCGCGCAGCGCGTCGTTCGGGGTCGTGGTCACGATCGTGAACGTGCGGCGGACCGTCTCGGTGGCTGGGTCGCGCCAGCCCGCCCACAAACCCGCGAGCGCGAGTGGCCGGCCGTCGGCGCGCATGACCCGATACGGCTGGCGAACGGTACCCTCGCGCTTCCACTCGTAGAACGAATCGACCGGCACGAGGCACCGTCGCCTGCGGAATGCCTCGCGGAAGGCTGGACTGACCGTCAGGGTCTCCGCCCGCGCGTTGAACATCCTCGACGCGATCTTCCTGTCGCTCGCCCAGTGCGGGATGAGGCCCCAGTGATACGACGTGACCGCGCGCCGGTCGTCGCGCTCGACGATCACCGACGCCTCGTCGGTGGGCGCCACGTTGTACCGGCCGCCCGGGTCGTCGACGAGCGGTTCCGCGCCGAAGATCTCGGCCAGCTCCGAGGCCGGCCGCTCCTGGGTGAAGCGCCCACACATGCTCGCGAGTCTAGCGCCGGACAGGGAGCGACCCCCTCGTCAGCCGTCGAGGGGGTCGTCAGGTGGAGGCGGAGGTGAAGTCCGAGGGCTAGGGCAGGACCAGGTGGACCGGGTTGCCCCGGATCTCGACCTGCCAGGTCGTGAGGTCGCTGGCGTTCGTGCCGCTACCGGTCATGTTGTAGCGGATCTTCCACCAGCCCGACTGTGGTGCTGTGTACGTCGTTGGGATCGGGATCTGGATCGTGATCCAGCAGCCCTGGAACCGCGGCGACCCACTCGAGTAGGTCACGACGCTGGCCACGCCGGTGCCGGCCAGGCTGTTGCAGTTGGCCGCGCCGCTGTTCGTGGTCCCCTTGGCGGCCGTGTAGTTGAAGTTCGTCGCGCTCCAGCCTGAGGCCGTCGGGATCAGGATCTGGATGTTGGCGTCCTGGTTGGTGTCACCGGCGTCGAAGAGCCGGATCTCCATCGTCTTGCCGGCGTGCGCGGCCTCGATCTGGGCGAGATAGAACTCCGAGGACGACGAGCTCGGCAGCGGGGTGTACATCTCCATCGCGCCGACCCCGTAGATCTTCGGCGCTGTTCCGCTGGTGACCCGTGCGAACAGGGCCCAGCCGTTGCGGGCATTGGCGGTGAGCTGGTCGGTCGGGCTGCTGGGATCGACCGTGCTCACGTGGAGCCGGTAGGTCTTGCCGCCCACGAGGTTGGAGGCTCCCAGCTGGTACCACCCGAGGTGGTACGCGTCGCACCCGGCGATCCCGGAGCCACCGGAGCCGTTCAACGCCGGGTCTGAGCCGTCCTGCCGGCGGAAGGTGTTGCCTGACGTCGACCAGGCGGTGTCGTCCGACAGGTCATATGGCGTGTTCTGCGTGTCGTAGAGGTCGTAGAAGGTGCTGATCGGAACCTTGGTCCCGACCCACGTATCCCCGAGGCCTGTTGCAAGCGAACCTGCGCAGAAGCCCGGGTCGTAGATCCACAGGGAGCCCCCGGTCGATCCTGGGGCCATCTCGACGGCATAGTTGAAGTAGTTCACCTGGTCGTAGAGCGGATTGAGCGTGGTAGACGATGCTGTGTCGTACTTGGGCAAGTAGGCGTCACCGCTGATCGTCTCAGCGCCCTGCGTGAGCACCATGCCCCAGAAGCCGCGCGGCGAGAGGACCTGGGCCTGCGGCCCCGCGACGTTCGTGTCCGGCGTGAACACCTTGGGATTCGCGACTTCGTAGTCGTACCTGATGCGCACGCGGAGGTGGTCGATCCGGACGACTGCGGCGGCGGCACAAGCGGCCGTTGTCGTCTTGATGGTCCGCGCCCGGACCCAGAAGTTGGTGTTGTTCAGCTCCGTCGTGCTCCACGAGGCCCGGTTCCAGAGATCGGTCGCCGTACTGAGAGCCCGGTACGTGTCCGTCGTCGTCAGGTTCGGCGTGAGCTTGACGCCCGTGCCCGCGCCGGTGGTCCAGTTCGCCCGGTTGTTCCACGACAGCTCGAACTGGATCTGGCACGAGTTCCCGGTGCCGGTCTTGCTCACCTCGGCCTCGACCTCGATGCCGTCGATGTTCGTGACGGATGCGTTCAGGGCGATGTTGAAGGTGCCGAACGTCTGATACTGGTTCGCGGTCGTCGATGTCGCCCATGCGTTGTTGGTGCTGGTCGTGTTGGTCGGGGTCGCCCAGGTTCCAGTCGGTGCGTTGGCCGCCGTGAGCCAGCTCGTGGTGGTGTTCGGGAATTGGGTGGGCGGCGGGAAGGTCGTGACGCCGCCGGCCGTCTCGCACACCGTGTTGGAGCCGGTCGTGTTGGCGCAATGCCGCACGAGCCCGAAGATGCCGTAGTAGTTCTCCGGGCTGCCCATCGGGACCGGCAGGACGTACTCCGCCTTGGAGTGCCGCTCGGTGTGGAACGAGTTGATCCCGATCACGCGAGCGAAGAACGTGCCCACATCACCGCTGATCGACACCTTGAGGCGGCGCGGGTTCGTGGTGTCCTGGACGGGATCCACGACGATGCCATTGACGCCGTTCTCGAACCCGTTCTTCTTGGCCTCGTCCCACGCATCCTGTTCAGCCAGGTCAAACCGCGACGGAAGGTGGGTCACGCCGGCCAGGGCCGCCGCATCGGCGGCGCGCTGCATGCGCAGGCTGCTCGACCAGAACCACGACACGTCGATGACGACGGCGCACAGTCCGACGAACGCGATGATCGCGAGCGCGAAGATGACGACGATCTGGCCGCGGGAACGAGGGTGTTGACGAGTCGTTCGCATGGTCACTTTCCTGGGTTGAGGGCCATCACGGTGCGATCACCGATCTCAAAGGCCGATGGTCCGGTGCCCGGGCCGAAGAAGCCCATGGCCGCGGAGAGGGGGGTCACGAGGTGGTAGTCGTACTTGAGACTGACGGCGATCGAATCGGGCTCCGCGCCGTTGTCGCGGGCGCAGGCTGCCCAGCCCGTGGCGCCCGACGGGATGAAGTCGAGGTTCTTGCCGTCGACCGACGGGCCGTTCGCCTGGCTGTAGATCCACTTGTTGGAGGAGCCGGAGATCCCGCCGGTCGTGTTCGACTTGTAGATCCGGATCTCGGTGATCCGGCTCGCGACGACGGCGGAACCTGGCGACGTGATGACGCGCTGGACCGCGGCGATGATCTGCGGATCGACGGTTGCGGCGTTGGGCGACTGGCCCGCGCCGCACCCGAGCGTGCCGCCGCCGTTGCCCATCGCAGAGCCCACGCGGGCGCCCTCGCGGGTCGCGTACTCGAGCGTCAGGTGATGGTCGAAGAGGAACCCGAACTCGAGCATGCCGAGCAGCAGCAGCATGACCACGGAGATGATCATCGAGAACTCGACCAGGCTCTGGCCGTGCTCACGCCTGCCGCTCACGCGGCGTGCCTCGAGGCGTCGTCGGAGGGCGATCACAGGATCGGCTCCATCCGCATGACGTTGGACCGGTCGAAGGTGATGCCGTCACCCGACCCGACGAAGGTCTGGAGCGGCGTCACGAACGGGTGGTCGTAGTAGACCCGGACGCCGATGTGGTCGATGGTCGTGTGCAGCCCAGGCCCCGGGCAGCCCGCGAGGATGTTGCAGCGTTCGATCTCGGGGTACCCGTTCACGGTGCGGGTGTACGGGATCGTGATGACCGACAAGTCGGGAAGGGTGCACGGTCCCGAGCCGGTCCGCATGTAGGTGGTCCGCGTGGCGGGAACGTAGTCATCGCCATTGGACTTCGCGCGGTAGATCTCGACCTTCACGATGTTCGCGTGGTTCGCCGGAGCGGCAACGTCCTCCTCGATGCCCCGAAGGATCACGCAGTCGCCGCCCTGGGCCGCGCCCGCCTCGGCCGCGGCAAGCGCCGCGTTCCGCGAGGCGAAGTTGACCCCGAGGATGGCGTTGAACGAGAACGCGAACTCGATAACGCCAAGGAAGAGGATGAAGAACATGGGGAAGACGAGGGCGAACTCCACCAACGTCTGACCGGTGGAGCGCTCCTTGCGGTCTCGGCCGCGGCGGAGGATCGTCATGCCCGGAGGACCTGCGAGCTGGCCGAGGCCATGTCGAGGGAGGTCGTCTCGGTCTCGGTCGGGGCGCTGTTGCAGGCGGCGACGGCCAGGATCGCCAGGAGGGCGATCGCAAGGACGCGGAGCCGCGAGATGTTGGTCTGAAGGAACGCCACGATGATCCACCGGCGAGCGATTTCTTGGACCTCACGATCGTAGGTGGGGTCGAACTCGTTCCAAGAGGCCCGGTCGTTCCGACCGTCTGGACCTTTAGTCCCACGCGTGGCCAGACTTCCGTAAGGTTCGCTGCAAGGTCGTGCGGGAACCGTCGATCCGGCGTCCCAGGGGCGGTTCCGCGGCGCACCAGGCCGCCTCGCTGGTCCGCGTCGCGCCGGCTCCTGTAGAGTCGCCGCCATGGACCAGCCCGGACCACCGGAGAGTGGCCGCGAGGTGCCCCAGGGCCGCCTCTCGCGGGAAGCCGCCCAAAGTCTGCTGGCTCGGGGCGACGAGCTGCTCTCGACCGGGGACTACGGCGATGCTGCCGCGCACTACCAGCGCGTCGTCGGGTACGACGACCCCGCGGTCACGGCCGCCGCCCTCCTCGGGCTGGGCGAGGCGCGCTACCGCCTCGACGACGAGCCGGGCGCCGTCGCCACCTGGGAGGCCGTGCTCCACCTCGGCGAGACGTCGTCCACGTACGCGGCCTGGCGGAACATCGCCGCCGCGCGCGTGCGCGACCGGGATCTCCGCGGCGCCCAACAGGCGTACCGCGAGGCCGATCGCCGGGCGCCGACGGCGGACAAGGCAGAGATCGCGTCGCGCCTCGGATGGCTGGCGAAGGAGACCGGCGACTCGGGGTCGGCCCGACGGTACTTCGCCAAGGCCCGTGGTGACGGACCGCTGATCCCGGTCGCGACGATCCTCATCGCGGCCTCCGCGATCGTGTCGCTGGTGGTCTTCTTCACCGCCGAGGGGGAGGACCTGCTGCGGGTCCTGTGGCTGGACAAGGTCGCGATCGCCGATGGCGAGTACTGGCGCCTCTGGACCGTCACCCTGGTCCACGGGGACCTGCTCCACCTGTTCTTCAACATGTATGCCCTGTACCTCGCCGGGCCGATCGTCGAGCGCTGGTACGGGTCGGTCTGGTTCCTGATCCTGTACCTCGCGTGCGCGGCCGCGGGCTCCGTCGCGAGCTTCGTGTTCGGCGGTGACGTGCCGGCCGTCGGGGCGTCCGGGGCGATCTTCGGCCTGTTCGGTGTGCTGCTGGCCGCGAACCGGCTCCACCGTCCGGTCGATCGCGCCAACCGCGGGCTGGTGAGCCAGCTGGGCTTCCTCGTGGTCCTCAACCTCGTCTTCGGGTTCGCGTCTGGTGGCCAGATCGACAACGCCGCGCATCTCGGCGGGCTCTTCGCCGGCCTGTGGCTGGGCGCCGCGATCCAGCCGACCGGCGTGCCGACGATGTCCTCGATGTGGCGTCGGAACGCCGGCGTGACGACGGCCGGTCGGGTCGGCGCCCCGCCCGCCAGCCCGCTCGGCGTCATCGGCACGGCGTCACCGCGGTTCGTCCCGGCCATCGCCGTCGGCGCCGTGGCGGTGGTCGTGGTGGCGGGCCTGTTCGTCGGGACCGCCGCGCGGGCCGATGACGTGGCGTTCGGGTCGGCGCACGACGAGATCGCCGTGATCGCGCCGCCGCCGGCCCGCGTCACAGACGACTAAGGTCGGTGTTCGCGACCCTCCTCGGGCCGCTGCCGCGGCCGCCGGTCGCCCTCGACGCGACGCCCGTCGCGATCCTCGATGCCATCGTCGCGGTCCAGACCGAAGCCGGCCTTGAGCCCCTGACCGACGGCGGATGGCCGATCGCACCCGCCGACCCCGTCGCCTCGTGGCGCGCCACCGCGGCCCGCACCGATCGCGCGGTCAAGGCCGTCCTGCCCGGGCCGTACACGGCGGGCGTGCCGGCCGGCGGATCCGTCGCGGACCTGCGGCGGGTGATCGACGAGCTGGCTGCGGCCGGCTGCCCGATGGTCGAGATCGCGGAGCCCGCGGCCGCCCGCATCGGCGGCGACGAATCCGAGCGAGCCCGGTTCCGCGACCTCCACGATCGCTTGCTCGAAGGGCTCGCCGCCGACGGCCTGGGATCCGGAACCCCGATCCATACGTCGCTCGCGATCACGGGTGGCGCTGCCGATACCGCCGGCATCGAGACCATCCTCGGACCCCCGTACGACAGCCTCGCCGTCGACCTGGTGGGCGGGCCGGACAACTGGCGGCTCGTTCGGCTCGCGCCGACCGCCCGTGGCGTCGTGTGCGGGGCGCTCTCCGCCGCGGAGACCTCGGACGACGGCCCGGAGGTCCTGCTCTGGGCGGCCGCGTATGCCGCCGGCAGCCAGGGACGCGGCATCGAGCGGGTCGGGCTGGCGACTGCGTCCTCGCTGGCGGCGCTGCCGTGGCCGGTCGCGGCGAGGAAGCTGGCGATGCTCGGGGAGGCGGTCCGGCTCGCGGGGCTGCCACGGGACGAGCGCCTGGCCGCCCTCGACCCTCGGGCGGTCGACAGTCGGAGCGCGGCCTTGGGTCGGTACGAGCCGGCCAGCACCCGAGCGGGCCGACGGCGTCGCGCCGACCGCTGACCCCGCGCGGGCCCCGTGGCCCGGCGCCCCGGAGGCTCGAGGCGTACGCGGTGCGACCGTCGCGCAACGGTCTTGATTCCCGCTCGCCACGGTGCCACCATCGTCGGACCTCATTCGGCTTGAAGGCGGCCGGATCGAGGACCCGAACGCTCCAGGTGAAGCGCGGTTCGTCGGCGTGTCCGCGCACCATGTGCCGGAGGAGGTTGAGCCCGTGGGCGAACACATCCAGCTGACGGTCAACGGGACGGCTCGGGAGCTCGACGTCGAGCCGAGACGGCTCCTCGTCCAAGCGCTCCGGGAGGATCTCGACCTCACCGGCACCCACGTCGGGTGCGACACCAGCCAGTGCGGCGCGTGCACGGTCCACGTCGACGGCCACGCCGTGAAGTCGTGCACGATGCTCGCGGTCCAGGCCGACGGCGCGCAGGTCACGACCATCGAGGGCATGGCCCCGGCGGACGGCCTGCATCCGCTCCAGAACGCGTTCTGGGAGAAGCATGGCCTGCAGTGCGGCTTCTGCACGCCGGGCATGATCATGACCGCGGCCGACCTCCTGGCCCGCAACCCGGATCCGACCGACGAAGAGATCCGCCATGCCCTGCACGGCAACCTCTGCCGCTGCACGGGCTACCAGAACATCGTCGCGGCGGTCCGCGCCGCCGCCGAAACGATGCGTGACGGGGCCGCGGCCCCGGCGAACGCGTAGGGCGAGGAGACCACCATGACCGACGTGCTCGACGCCCCCAGTTCCCCGCTCGGCAAGGCCGTCAAGCGGACCGAGGACCCGCGCTTCATCACCGGCGGCGGCCGCTACGTGGACGACATCAAGCTCCAGTCGATGGCGCACATGGCGATCCTGCGCAGTCCGTACGCCCACGCCAACATCCGGTCCATCGACACGGCGGCCGCAAAGGCGATGCCCGGTGTCGTCGCCGTCTTCGTCGGCGCGGACATCCCGTACAACCCGCTGCCGATGGCCTGGCCTGCGGGCGGCAGCGCCGGGATCCAGAACAACGTCAACACGCCCCGGACGCTCGCCACCGACAGCGTCAAGTGGACGGGCGAGGGCGTGGCCGCCGTGGTCGCCGAGACCGAGGAGCAGGCCTTCGACGCCCTTGAGGCCATCCAGGTGGACTGGGAGCGCCTGCCCGCGGTCGTCGAGGCCGAGAAGGCGCTCGAGAACGGCGCGCCCCAGCTCCACGAGAACGCCCCGAACAACCGGGTTTTCGATTGGAGCGTCGGCGACAAGGCCGGGACGGACGCGGCGGTGGACGCCGCCGAAGTGGTGGTCCGCCAGCGGATCGTCAACCAGCGGCTCATCCCGAACCCGATGGAGGTCCGGGGCAACATCGGCTGGTACAACCCGGGCACCGACGAGTACACGATCTGGATGTCCAGCCAGACGCCGCACATCCAGCGGCTCCTGCTGGCCGCGTTCGTGATGGGCATCCCCGAGCACAAGATCCGGTGCATCAGCCCTGATGTCGGCGGGGCGTTCGGCACCAAGATCTTCACGTACGCGGACTACCCCTTGGTGCTGTTCGCCAGCAAGGCGCTTGGCGGCCGGCCGGTCAAGTGGATCGAGGGCCGGCGCGAGAGCTACGGCAGCACGATCCACGGCCGTGACCACATCACCTATCTCGAGATCGCCGGCAAGCGCGACGGCGAGGTGACGGGTCTGCGCGTGAAGACGCTCGCCAACCTCGGCGGCCGCCTCTCGACCATCGGCCCAGGCATCCCGACCACGCTGTACGCCCGCGTGCTCTCCGGCTGCTACAAGATCCCGAACGTCTACGCCGAGGTGACGGGCGTCTACACGAACACGACGTTCGTCGACGCCTACCGCGGTGCCGGACGACCGGAGGCGACCTACGTCATCGAACGGGCGATGGACCTGTTCGCAGCGGAGATCGGCATGGACCGCGCCGAGGTCCGGCGCCGCAACTTCATCCAGCCCGACCAGTTCCCGTACGACAATCCGTCCGGCCTGGGCACCGCCAGCGGCGGGGCCAAGATCTACATCGACTCCGGGAACTACGAGCCGGCCATGGACAAGGCCCTCGCGACCGTCGGCTACGCCGACCTCTCGGCCAAGAAGACCGAGGCCAAGCGCCGCGGCAAGCTCCTTGGACTCGGCCTGAGCACGTACATCGAGGTCTGCGGCGTGGCGCCGTCCAAGTGGATCGGCGCCGTCGGCGAGGGCTGGGGCGCCGCGATGTGGGAGTCCTCCAACATCAAGGTCCACCTGACCGGCAAGGTCGTCGTCACGATGGGCACGCAGCCGCAGGGCCAGGGCCATGAGACGACGTATGCCCAGGTCATGGCCGACGCCCTCGGCATCCCGATGGAGGACGTCATCGTCCAGCACTCGGACACGCAGGGCACGCCGTTCGGCTACGGGTCGTACGGCTCACGGACCAGCTCCGTCGGCATGACGGCCGCGATCAAGGCAGCGGACAAGATCAAGGACAAGGCGCGGCGCTATGCCGCACACATGCTCGAGGCGTCCCCGGACGACATCGAGATCGACGGCGCCGAGTACCGGGTCAAGGGCTCGCCCGATCGCAAGAAGACGTTCCAGGAGATCGCATTCGCGCTCGACCTCGCGTTCGATGCCCCCGAAGGCATGGAGCCGTACCTCGACGAGACGGCGTACTACGACACGCCGAACTGCACGTGGCCGTTCGGCACGCACATCGCCGTGGTCGAGGTCGACGAGGAGACCGGGCACGTGGAGCTGGTCCGCTACGTCGCGGTCGATGACGTCGGCAACAAGATCAACCCGATGATCGTCGACGGGCAGCTCCATGGCGGCATCGCGCAGGGCGTCGGCCAGGCGCTCTGGGAGGGGGCCATCTACAGCGACGACGGCCAGCTCCTGACCGGCTCGATGCTCGACTACGCGGTGCCCAAGGCGTCGTTCTTCCCGAACATCGAGCTCGATGAGACGGTCACGCCGTCGCCGGTCAACCCACTCGGCGTCAAGGGCGTCGGGGAGGCCGGGGCGATCGCGAGCACAGCGGCCGTCGCGAATGCCGTGATCGACGCCCTCGGCCCCCTCGGGGTCCGCCACCTCGACATGCCGTACACGGACCAGACCGTGTGGCGTGCCATCCAGTCCGCGAAGGGAGGCCAGGCATGATCCCGGCAGCGTTCGCCTACCAGCGCCCGGCGACCCTCGACGCGGCGCTCGACGCGCTCGCGGCCGCCAACGGCTCGGCCAAGGTCCTCGCCGGCGGGATGAGCCTGCTGCCGCTGTTGAAACTGCGGATGGCGAGTACGGAGACGCTCATCGACATCGGACGGCTCGGCGAGCTGAAGGGCGCCACGTCGACCGCCGACGGCGGTTACGAGATCGGCGCGCTGACGACATATGCCGAGACGCTGGCGGCCACGAAGCTCGACTTCGCGAAGGCCTGCATCCTGGGCATCGGCGACGTCCAGGTCCGCAACCGGGGCACCATCGGCGGCTCGATCGCGCACGCCGACCCGGCCTCGGACGTGCCGGCGCTCGTCCTCGCCCTCGACTACTCGGTGGTGCTGCGCTCGAAGCGCGGCGAACGGGTGGTCCCGGTCGACGGGTTTTTCCAGGGCGCGTTCGCGACCGGCATCGAGGCCGACGAGATCCTGGTATCGATTCGACGCGGTCCGCTCCCGGATGGCGCGACGGGCGCCTACCGGAAGATGGAGCACCCCGCGTCCGGGTACTCGATCGTGGGCGTCTGCGCCGTCGTGGCGTCGAGCGGCGGGACCATCTCGCACGCCCGCGTCGCACTCACCGGCGTCGGTGATGTCGCCTACCGAGCCAAGGCCGTGGAGGCGGCGCTGCTCGGGTCGGATGGCTCGGCGGCGTCCGTCGCGGCGGCCGCCGCGCACGCGACCGACGGGGTCACCGTCGGCGGCGACATCCACGCGGACCGCGCGTACCGGACGCAGATGGCCAGCGTCTACACCCGCCGTGCGATCGAGGCTGCCCTCGGCCGCTCCGCCTGACCGGCCAGCGGGAGCGGCGTGCGGGTCGAACGGGTCGTCCCTGGTCGATCTGCGCCCGCACGTCTCGAAGGCGCGGTCCTCGCCCGCGACCTGACCGTCGCCGGCACGCGCTGGGAGAAGGGTCGCCGGCTGTCGGGCGACGACCTTCGCGCACTCGCCGCGGCCGATCCCGGGCCGCCGATCACCGTGCTGGTCGCGGAGGCGGGGGAGCTGCACGAGGACGAGGCGGCGCTCCGCCTGGCCAAGGCCGTCGCCGGGACCGGACTCGACGTCCGCGGCCCGAACCAGAGCCGGATCGACCTGGTCGCGGCCGCGCCTGGCGTCGTGAACGTCCGGATCGCCGAGCTCGAGCGGCTCAACCGGCTCGATCCGCTCGAGGTGTTCACGGTCTTTGACGGGCAGATCGTCGAGCGTGGCGATCTCGTCGCGAGCATCAAGGTCGCCCCGCACGTCGTCGAGGCGTCCATCGTCGATGAGGGCGTGCGGCTGACCGACTTCGGGTCGCACCCGATCGTCTGGGTGGCGCCGTTCGTCGCCTCGCGCGTCGGGGTCATCGTGAAGGAATCGGTCCGGGCGACCGCGAAGGACCGTTTCGAGGCCAGCGTGCGGGCCAAGGTCGAGGGACTCGGCTCGACGATCGCCGCCATCGAGTACGTCGAGGACGAGGACGAGGCCGTCGAGGACGCCCTGGCCCGGTTCACGAACGGCCCCGAGCCGGTCGAGCTCGTCCTGACGGCCGGTGCGGCTAGCACGGATCCCCACGACGCCGTCTTCACCGCGATCGCAGCGCTCGGCGGACGCGTCGTGCGGCGGGGCGTGCCGGCGCACCCGGGTTCGATGCTGTGGCTCGCGCGCGTGGGCAGTACCGCGATCCTGGGCCTCCCGACGTGCGGGGCCTACTCGAAGGCGACGGCCGCGGACCTGTTGCTGCCGCGCCTGCTCAGCGGCGAGCCGGCATCCGAGCGGACGGTCGCCAAGCTCGGCCACGGCGGCATCCTGACACGCAGCCAGCGCTTCAGATTCCCACCCTACGCCCGCGAGCTCGACGCCCCCGACGGCTGAGGCCCGCACCATCCGGAGGAGGAAGCATGGGTCGAGAGGAGATCGCAACCGCGATCGCCGGCGCTCGCGAGTACCTGGCCGCCAATCCTGGCGAGGCCCGGTACCGCGACGGGGCGGCCACGGCAGTCCTTGAGGACGGTCTGCGTGTCCGGGTCGATGGCGGAGATGGGGCGTCGATCGTCACGGACATGGTGACGGGGATCGGCGGCGGCGGAAGCGCCCTCTCTCCTGGCTGGTTGTTCCGCGCGGCCTACGCGGCCTGCGTGGCGACCCTCATCGCGATGCGAGCCGCGGAGGTCGGCGTCGATCTCCCGGGACTCCAGGTGGGTGTCGACAGCGAATTGGACGACCGGGGCATCCTCGGCATCGACGACGCCGTCTCGGCGGGTCCGCTGAGCATGCGGATCAGCGTGCAACTGGCGACTGCATCCGCCAGCCAGGTGGTCCTGCAGGAGATCGTGGCGTGGGGAATCGCCCACTGTCCCGTCGATGATGCCGTCCGTCGCGCTGTCCCGGTCGAATGGCGGCTCGAGGTCGTCGCGACCTAGGCGGCCTCGGCGTGGATCTCTTCGTAGGCACGGATGACGATCTCTGCCGCCTCGACCGTCTGGCGGTCGCTCAGGGGGTTGCCGGCTCGCGACCGCCACCGCTCGAGGCCGGCGATGGCCGCGGCGCGGACCTCATCGGGGGCGCTCCTGGCCGCCAGGCCCGCCCGCTCCGCCGCAGGGCCTGACCCGCAGAGTCGGTCGATCTCGGCTCGTTCATCTGGCGCGAGCGTGATCTGCCCGGACAACACCAGGTGGAGGAGGCGCAGCAGCGCGAGTGCCTGCGATGACGCCTCGAGCCGATCGACGGCCTGGACCAGGTCCGCCGCGTCGCGGGCGCCCTGGCGGTCGAGCTCGAGGCCGATCACGCGCAGGGCGGCGAGCGCCGAGCGGGCCTTGAGCGCCTGGGCGCGGGCCGTGTACTGCTCGGCGAGCACGCGCTGGAGCTCGCGGATCCCGGAGTGCTCGAGCAGAGCACCGGACAGCTCAGTCGCGGTCCGGACCTCGCCATCGGCGATGAGGCGGACTGCCAGGCGAAGCCCGTACAGCCCTAACCGCCCGAGCAGCTCCTCGCGGATCTCCTCGCCGAGCGGGTTCAGGTCCGCGTTGCGGAACCGGTCGACGGAGCGGAGGACGTCCGCCCGCTTCGGCTCATCAAGCTGGGCGACCTCACGGAGCCATCCGAACTGCTCCTGCCGGAGCGTCGCGCCCGTCTCCGCGATGAGGCCGGCCACCGGCACGACCCCGGACGCGAGCTCGCGGACCCGCTGGTTGCCGGCGTAGCGAGCCGCGATCGACCGCGCCGAGTCGAGGGCATCGGGTCGCGCCGCCCCGATCTCGTCGGCGCGCGACAGGACGACGATCGCGTTGACCGGCGAGGCCTGGGCGATCGAGCGGTCCATGAACGCCTCGAGGAACTGCGAGTCCGTGTGATGCAGGTGGCGCATGAGGTAGAGCACCGCGTCCGCCTCGCCCGGGCCGTCGGCGCCCCGGTCGAGCAGGGCGCTGGTCGTCCGCTCCGAGTTGCGCTCGTCGGCTGAGGCCAGACCCGGCGTGTCGATCAGGGTCAGGTCGGCGAGCTTCTGCGACGGCCAGCCGACCTCGATCCGCTCGATCGATTCGAGGGGCCGGCCATCGAGCTCGATCTGCAGCTCGCCGTCGTCGCGCCGGAAGGCCAGGTCGCGCGGACCCCGACGGCCGCAGGTCGGCCGTGACCCGGTAGCCGAGCGCGTGGCGATACCACGTGACGATCCGCGTGCACTCCCCGGCGTCGGTCGCGGCAAGCCGCTCCCCGACGAGGGCATTGAGCAGCGTCGACTTGCCGGCCTTGACCCGACCCGCGATGGCCACGCGCAGCGGCTCGTCCAGGCGCCGCACGGTGGCATCGACGGCCGCGGCCTGGTCCGTGCCCGCCGCGATCCGTCGGGCGTCGTCCGCGATGCGTCGGACCTCGAGTGCGAGGTCCGGGGAGCCGTCGGCCATCGGTCGCGGACGCCTAGCTGGGAAGGTCGACGCAGTTGCCGGTCTTCTGGACCACCGAGTGGTCGGGCCTGGCCACGAGGATGCACATCTTCGTCGCGCCGTTCGGCCGATCCGCGACCTTGTAGCCCGTGAAGGGGTTCGGCTTGTCGTAGAGGATCCAGTTGTTGTGGTCGGCCGGGATCCCGGCCTCCTTCGGCGGGATCGTGTCCCAGAAGAAGTGCACGTGATACCCGCCGGTCTTGTCGGGCGTGTAGTGGAAGGCCTTGAAGTCGACGGCGTAGGCGCCGCCGTCGATCGTGATGCCGTTGATCCAGGCGAACCGGCCCTCCGGCGTCGGGGTCGGTGTCGGCGTGGGTGTCGGGGTCGGGACCGGCGTTGGCGTCGGCGACGCCGTCGGAGTCGGTGTGGGCGAGGGGGACGGGCTGGGCGATGTCGACGGGCTGACCACCGCGACCGAGGAGCCGGCCGAAGCCCCCGGCGACGGCGACGCCGCGCCGGCGCCCGGCAGGAGGGCCAACGCCCCGACCGCGAGCACCGCGACCAGCGCGACGGCGCCGACGGCGGCGGCGATCGGCACGAGACTCCGGCGGCCTCGACCGCCCGAACCGGCCCCGGCGTCGGCAGGCCGGCTCGGCGGGGCCGGCGGCGGGGTCGCGGCAAGGGGTGGCGAGACGACCGGCGACACCACCGTGGGCGACTCGACATCGGCCGGCGGCGCGGGCGGGAGCGTCGTTGCGTCGGCACCGGCCGCCATCGCCGCGGCCGTGGCCACCTCCGCGGCCGCAGCGGCGCCGACACCGGCCTCGCGCGCCTGGTCCGCGACGAATGCGGCGCCGAGCGCCATCGTGTGCTTGGGATGCGCGTCCACCGCGACCGGTTTGCCGGTCGCCTCGCGGACCATCTCGGCCACGAGCGGGATGCGCGAGGTCCCGCCGACGAGCAGCACCCGGTCGATGCCGTCAAAGCCGAGACCGGCGCTGCGTGCCGCGCGGCCGAGCGCATCGATCGTCTCGCGGATGCGCGGCTTGACCATCTCCTCGAATTCGGGTCGCGTCAGGCGCATCTCCTCCTGGATGCCGGGGAGGAAGATCTGGATCGTCGCGTCGGTGTCGGAGGACAGGGCCTCCTTCGCCCGCCGGCATTCCTCGCGGAGCCGCGCGAGCGCCGCGAGCGTGGCCGGATCGTTCGGGTCCAGGGCGACCCCCGACGACCGGACGAGGGCCATGGCCCGGGTGAAGATGGCCTCGTCGAAGTCGATGCCGCCGAGGCGCTCCATCCCCTCGGGCCGGCCGAGCTGCTCGAAGCCGTCCTCGGTCTTGCGCAGGATCGTGGCGTCGAACGTGCCGCCGCCGAAGTCATAGACGGCGATCGCCGTCCCGGCGGGCACGCGCTCCTGGCGCGCGTAGTCGACGGCGGCGGCCTCCGGCTCGGTCAGCAGCGAGACGGGACCGATGTCGGCCTGGCGAACTGCCTGCCGGAGCAAGTCGATCTTGTATTCCCCGTAGCTTGCGGGGTGGCACAGTGCGATCGCCGCCGGTGGCCCGCCGAGCTGCTCGCCGATCCGCAACACGATGCCCCGCAGCAGGTGGGCGAGCAGGGCCTCGGCGCCGTAGGGCGTGCCGCCGAGGATGATCGGCGTCGGGTCGCCAAGGCGCCGCTTGAACTCGCGGCCGGTTCGCGTCGGCTCCGCGAGCGCGCGATGCTCGGCGGCCTCACCGGTCAGGACCTCGCCGTCGGCGCGCAGCACGACGATCGAGGGGATCGTGGCCGAATGCTGACCCAGCTGGAAGATCTCGAGGCGGCCGTCGCGGGCCGTCGCGGCAGCGGAGTACGTGGTTCCGAGATCGATCCCGAGCGAGTACTCCATCACCGCACCTCGATCGTCCGGGTTCCCCCGGACCCGTGCCCACCATCGGGCGTCCCGCAAGTCCCCGAGTCTACCGTGCGATACGTCGCGCGGGATGTCGGACGCTACACTCCGGGACCGGAAGGAGGACCGTGCCACCGATGCCGCGAACGGGGACCGTCGCGCCCAAACCGTCCCGCACGCCCGCCGGCGTGCCCGCGCGGCGTTCCCGCACGGATGAGAGGCCCGTCCCGGAGCCCGGATCGGAGCGCGTCGCCACGCTCGTGGCCGACGTTCGGCGAACGGCGAGCCGGCTCGGCCGCGATGACCTCGCCGCCCGCCTCGACGGCGTCGCCGCGCGGATCGCACGGACCGAGACCGTCGTCTGCGTCGTCGGGGAGTTCAAGAAGGGCAAGAGCGCTCTGATCAACGCGCTCCTCGCGAGCCCGGTGTGTCCGGTCGATGACGACCTCGCGACGACCGCGGTCACGGTCGTCGGCTACGCGGACAAGGCGAGCGCCACGGTCCGGCGGCGCGAGGGCGGCGTGCTCGTCGTCGAGTCGATCCCGGCGGACGACGTCCGCGCGTGGGTGCTCGAACACGATGGGGCCGACCGGCGGCCCGGCGTGGAGCTGGTCGAGCTCGGCCTGCCGAACGCGTTCCTGGGCCGCGGGATCTCGCTCGTCGACACGCCCGGCGTGGGCGGGCTCAATGCCGGTCATGCCGCGGCGACGCTCGCGTTCCTGCCGTCGGCCGACGCGCTGATCTTCGTCACCGACGCGTCCGCGGAGCTGTCCGGCCCGGAGCTGGAGTTCCTCGCGAGCGCCATGCGCGCCGGGCCGCCCGTGCTCGTGGCAGTCACCAAGGTGGACATGTATCCGGAGTGGCGGCGCATCGTCGAGATCGACACGCGACACCTCGCGACGATGGGTCTCGCCGAGCCGCCGTTCGCCGTGAGCTCGACGCTTCGCATGACCGGGGATGCGCTCGGGGACGACGGGCTGACGCGGGACAGCGGCGTGCCGTCCTTCGCGGAGACTCTCGTCGGCGACGTGGTCGGACGCGCGCGGACGCTCGCCCTGGCGTCCGCGGTCGCCCAGGTCGGGCCGGCGATCGAGCAGCTGCGCGAGCCCCTCGCCGCCGAGTCGCTCGCGCTGGACGATCCCGAGGCTGCCGCTCGGTTGGCCGGGGACCTGCGCGACGTCCGGACGCGACTCACTGCCCTCACGGAGGCGGACGCGTCCTGGTCGGTGCGGCTCGAGGACGAGTTCGCCGCGCTTCGGACGCGGATCACCTTCGCGTTCCAGGGGCAGATGCGCCAGGTGGTCCGGGAGGCCCAGGACGAGCTCGAGCGCATCGATCCGGCCGATGACTGGCCGGCGCTCAGCGCGCGGATCCAGGAGCGCACGGCGGCGACCGTCCGAGGCGCCTTCCTCGAGGCGACGAGCGGTGCTGCCGAGATCCAGTCGATGATCGCGCGCCTGCTGGCCGACGAGGAGATCGGCCTCGACAGCACAGGGTCGCCGATCTCGTTCGACGTGCAGACCATGTGGCATGGCGGGCCCGCGTTCGACGGCAAGACGCGGTCGGGGCTCGCGGCCAGCTTCGGCGTCTTCACGGGCGCCAGCGTCGGGATCGAGATGCTGGGCATGCTCGGGACGCTCCTCGGAGCCGCGATCGTCGGGCCGGCCGCGATCGGCGTCGCGCTTGTGTTCGGCGGCAAGGGCGTGCTCGGCGAGCGGAGGCGGCAGCTCGCCGACCGGCGCCAGCAGGCCCGCACCTTCCTCGCCGGGTTCGTCGAGGAGGTCCGCTTCGAGGCCGATGGACGCCTGGCGTCGCTGCTCGACGAGATCCAGCGGCAGATGCGAGCCCGGTTCGCCGACCGGATCCGTGAGCTCCACCGGACGTACACGGACAGCGCCGCGGCTCTGGAGCGAGCCGCCGAGCAGGCGGAGACGGAGCGCGCCGCGCGGCACAGGGTCGTGCGAGCCGGCCTCGACGAGCTCGACGGGCTGCGTGGTCGCGCGGCCGAGCTGGAGCGCGGCGACGCCGCGTGACGGCCCGGGCCGTCTGGCGACACTCGGCGCCCCTTCGCGCCCCGGCGTGTAGATTCGCTCGATGACCGACCGCGAATTCCGGCCCGAAGGCACCCGCACGATCGAGGCGATCCAGACCGACTTCCGCGAGCGCGACTACATCGCCGACCGATCGCTCGCCACGGCCGTCTTCCTGGCACTCGAGCTCGGTCGCCCGCTGCTGCTCGAAGGCGAGGCCGGGGTCGGCAAGACGGAGCTCGCCAAGGTCCTCGCAGCGTCCCTCGGCGCCCGCCTGATCCGCCTCCAGTGCTACGAGGGTCTCGACGTCAACACCGCGGTCTACGAGTGGAACTACCCGCGCCAGATGCTGGAGATTCGGCTCCTGGAGGCTCGCGGCGAGGCGGACCATGCGAGTGCCCATGACATCTTCGGGCCGGACTTCCTGATCCGGCGGCCACTGCTCCAGGCGCTGGAGGCGGATGAGGGCGTCGCCCCGGTCCTGCTGATCGACGAGATCGACCGAGCCGACGAGGAGTTCGAGGCCTACCTCCTCGAGATCCTCTCCGACTTCCAGGTCACGGTCCCCGAGATCGGCACGATCAAGGCGGTCCAGGCGCCGCGCGTGATCCTGACCTCGAACCGGACGCGCGAGGTCCACGACGCGCTCAAGCGCCGTTGCCTGTACCACTGGATCGACTTCCCGACCGCGCAGAAGGAGTACGAGATCGTGCTCGCCCGGGTCCCCGAGGCGCCAGAGCGCCTCGCGCGGGAGGTCGTCGGCTTCGTCCATCGCCTGCGCGAGGCCGACCTGACCAAGGTGCCGGGCATCGCCGAGACGCTCGACTGGGCGGCGGCGCTCCTGTCGCTCGGGGCGACGGAGCTGGCACCGGAGCTGGTCGACGAGACACTGGGCGTCGTCCTCAAGTACGAAGAGGACATCCGGCAGGTCCGGGGGGACCAGGCCCGACGCATGCTGACCGAGGCCGCCGCCGGCGGCTGAGCGGAGCGACCGGTGACCGATCCCGCCATCGTCCGCCAGCCGTTCGGCGCCGAGGTCGACGGGCGCCGGTTGTTGGGCGAGGCGGTGGGTTTCGGGCGGGCGTTGCGGGCGGCGAGGCTGGCCGTCGACCTCGGGGCCGCCGCGGACTTCGCCCGTGCCCTGACCCTGGTCGACATCGGCGACCGCGAGCAGGTCCGGGGCGCCGGGGCCGCGATCTTCACCCGCCGGCGTGACGACCGGGAGGTCTACGACGCGGTCTTCGACCGCTGGTGGCGCCGGCGTTCGTCGCGGTTGCCGGGTAGCTTCGAGCCGCCACCGCTCGCCGATCCGAATGCGCCTCCCGACGCCGATTCCGAGGCCGGGCCCGCGCCGCCCGAGGCGGGCGAGACCGGCACCGAGGGGACGCCCGAGGAGCGTGGCGTCCCGGTCCCGAGCGATGGGGACGAGGACGCGGAGGCGCCGATCGAAGGGGTGGTCATCGCCCCGGACGCCTACAGCCAGGGCGAGGTCCTCCGACACCGGGAGTTCGACCGGATGACGCCGGCCGAGCTGCGCGAGGCCGAACGGCTGGTCGATGCGCTCGTCCCGAACCTGGAGCGCCGGCGGACGCGCCGCTACGAGCTCCACTCCCACGGCCGACGGCTCGCGCCGCGGGCGATGTTCCGGCGCAATCTCGGCACAGGGGGTCAGCTCCTCGACTGGGTCTGGCGGCGGCCGATCCGCGAGCCGCGCTCGCTCGTGGTCATCTGCGACATCTCGGGGTCGATGGAGCGCCACTCGCGGCTGCTCCTGCGGTTCGTGCAGGCGCTCTCGGCCGCGTCCGAGGTCCGCACCGAGTCGTTCGTGTTCGGGACGCGGCTGACCCGGGTGACGCGCCTCCTCCGGGACCGCAACCGCGACCGGGCGCTCGGCCGCGTCTCGGAGGCGGTCAACGACTGGGCCGGTGGCACACGGATCGGGGAATCGTTCCGGACGTTCAACCAGAAATGGGCACGCCGGACGCTTCGGACCTCGGGCGTCGTCATCGTGGTGTCGGACGGCTGGGACCGCGGCGACCCGGCGCTCGTCGCGACCGAAACGGCCCGTCTGCGCCGCAACTGCCATCGGCTGATCTGGCTCAATCCGCTCGCCGGCACGCCCGGGTATCAGCCGCTGGCCGGCGGCATGCGCGCGGCGTTCCCGTACATCGATGACTTCCTCGCCGCGGGGACCGTGGCGAACCTCGAGCGCCTGGGCGAGATCCTCGGTGGCGTCCGCGCGACCGACACGCGGCGGGGGAGCGAGGCGGCAGCGCACGCGGCACTCCCCGAGCTGGCCATCGCGAACATCCTCGCGCCCCCGATCGTGGGCGGCGAGCCGACCGACCCCGCCGCCGCACGCCCGCTCGGCTGAGCCCTTCGAAGGAGCGTCGAACCCATGCGCGAACTGCTCGAGACCCTGGCGGCATGGGAGGCCGACGGTGCCGACATCGGCCGCGCCGTGGTCGTGCGGACGTTCGGGTCGGCGCCGCGTCCCGAGGGCGCCGTGCTCCTGTACGCGGCCGATGGCCGGATCGCGGGCTCGGTCAGCGGCGGGTGCGTGGAAGGCGCCGCGGCCGAGGAGATCGAGAAGGCACGCGCGAGCGGTAACGCCCGCGTCATCCGCTACGGCATCAGCGACGAGCAGGCGTGGGACGTCGGGCTCGCGTGCGGCGGCACGATCGATGTGCTCGTGGAGCCGGCCGCGCCGGCCGCGGTGATCGACGCGGCCCGAGCCTCGCTCGGCGCCGGCGGACACGGTTCCGCGGTCATCACGCCGCTCCCCGCCGATTCGCCGCCGGGGACGTTCGGCCCGCACGAGCCGGGTGTCGGGGCGCCGCCCGCGACGGAGCTGGTCCTCCACGAGGATGGCCGTCTGGACGGGTCGCTCGGGTCGCTGGAGCTGGACGCACAGCTGATCGACGCCGCGGCCGAGGCACTCAAGCGCGGCCTCTCGCGAACGGTGGAGCTGGCCGGGCGCTCACTCTTCGTCGAGGTCTTTCCCGTCCGGCCGCGCCTGGTGGTCGTCGGGGCCGTCGAGGTCGCGCGGTCGCTGGTGCGGCTGGCCCGCGAGCTCGGCTTCGAGACGGTCGTCATCGATGGCCGCGCATCGTTCGCCACGCCCGAGCGCTTCCCGGACGTCGACCGGCTCATCATCGGATGGCCCGACGAGGTCGCCGACGAGATCGGCCTCGGCCCGAACGACGCCGTCGCGGTCCTGACCCACGATGTGAAGTTCGATGAGCCGGCCATCGTCGAGGCCCTCCGGCGCCGGTGCCGGTACGTGGGCGCGGTCGGGTCGAAGAAGACGCAGGGCGATCGCCGCACGCGGCTCCTCGAGGCTGGCGTCAGCCAGGATGAGCTGGCGCGGCTGCGCGGCCCGGTCGGGCTCGATCTCGGCGGGCGTGCTCCGGCCGAGACCGCGCTCGCGATCCTCGCCGAGGTCGTCGCCGAGCGGTATGGCGGGTCGGGCGTCCCGCTGCGCGAACGCGCGGTCGCCTGAGGACCCTGGGCCGGTGCCTCAGCCGGTCGTTTCGGGCGGCTCGCCGGGCGTGGCCGGCGGTGCTGGCGTCGTCGGTGCCGCGGTCGGTTCGGGTGCGGCGGCCGGTCCCGCGGACGGCGCCGCCAAAGGCGTCGGCGGAGTCGTCGGCGGCGTGGCCACGACCGGGGCCTGCGCCCTGAGGCGCGCCTGCCAGGTCGGCATGCCGGCCAGGACGCCGCCCGCGATGATCGCGACGATGCCCAGGAACGACAGCACCTGGGGCACGTAGTCGATCAGCTCGAGGTCGACGCGCGTCAGCCCGATGTCCATGAGCTCGCCCCATTGACCGACGGCCAGCAGCAGGGCGACGACGCCGAGACCGGCGCCCAGCCAGCCGAGCGGGATCTCATCCACGACGGGCAGCCAGCGGGGCTGGACGACGACGAGGACGGCGGCGAACGCCAGGATCGCGACTGATGTCGACGCCGCGTTCATGTTCCAGAAGCCGATCGAGAGGTTCAGCAGCCAGGCGATCAGCACCAGGACCAGTCCGCCGACCGCGAGCCGCGTCCCGCGGTCACCGGCCAGCGCGGCAGACCGTAGTGTCGGGTCGCGGCGCAGGGCACCGAGCAGCAGGGCACCGGCGGCGAGCGCCAGGCCGACCGTGAGCACGGCGCCGATGGGCCCGCCGTAGTCCTCGAGGTCATCGAAATCGAAGACGAACTCGACCAGTCGCAGGACGGCCAGCACGACCGCCACGACGCCCGCAGCGAACTCGATCGTCTCGAGGGGGATCGGCGTCAGCAGTGCCCCGGCCCGGACCCTGGCCGTCAGCCAGGCAGCAAGCCCGGCAGCGACGGCGGCCGTCACGACGACGATCGCGAGCGTGCCCGACGAGTCCCAGGCGTCGATGATCGCGCCAACCATCGTGATGGCGATCAGCGCCAGGGCGGCCGCGACGATCAGCTGACCTACCGAGCCGAGTCCCGTCCAGAAGGCCGTCACCTGCGCGGTGTTCAAACTGGGCAGGGCGGCCGCCGACGGGCCGGTCGCCGCCGGGCCAGCCGTCGCGTCGGCGGGGTCGGGTGTCCCGCTGGGCTCGGGCTGGTCCACGGGCGCCCTGGGATCGGTCTCGTCGGTCATCGATCGGTCCCTCTCTACTGCCCGGCCGCTCGATCTGGGGGCAGGCGTCGCCGGGCGATGAACACGGTACCGCGCCCGACCGGCGAGTGGAAGGTCCAGCCGTTCGGTGGCCGGTCGGTCCGGGGGGCGGCCATCGCCTAGCATGCGTCGCATGAGCCCCGCCGATCGGGTCGCCGCGATCGTGCTCGCCGCCGGTGCCGGGTCGCGGTTCGGTGGGCACAAGCTGCTCGCGACCGTCGAGGGCCGCCCGATCCTGCAGCACGTGCTCAATCGCCTCGCCAGTGCCGGTCTCGGGGACGTGGTCGTCGTCCTCGGTGACGATGCCGATGCCATCGAGGCGGCGGTCACGTGGCGATCCGAGCGCCGGGTGCGAAACCCGGATCCCGGCCGTGGCCTGGCGAGCTCGCTGCAGGAGGGGATCGCGGCGCTCGATGGCGACGTCGCGGCAGCGCTGATCGTGCTCGGCGACCAACCTCGCCTGTCGGCTGAGGTGATCTCGGCGTTGCTCGCAGAACCGCCGCCGACCGACCGACCGATCGTGGTCCCGGCCTATGCCACGGACGGCGGCCGCAACCCGGTCCTCCTCGGACGCTCCGCGTTCGACCTCGTGGCATCGGCCACCGGCGACCGCGGCCTTGGTCCGCTGCTCGCCGCGCACCCGGACCTCGTCCGCGAGGTCGCCGTCCCGGGCGACAACCCCGACGTCGACACGCGCGCGGACCTCGTCGCGGTGTTGGTGACGGCCTGGGCCGCGCGCGTCCGGGCCAATCGCGACCAGGTGGATCGGTTCCGCGAAGTGCCCGATGGTCCCGACTTCTACAGCCCTGTGACGGGGCTCTTCCGCGTCGACCCGCGTCGCACAGACGAGCCGGCACTGGAGTCGCTGCGGGCGCTGGTGAAGCCCGGCGAGACGTGGCTCGACATCGGGGCGGGTGCTGGCCGGTACGCACTTCCGATCGCCGCGGACCTGGCGGCGTCAGGCGGGTCCGTCATCGCGGTCGATCCCTCCACCGGGATGCTCGGCGCGCTGGGTGAGCTCGCTGCGGAGCACGGCATCGACAACGTCCGCGTCGTCCAGGAGCGCTGGCCGCCGGTCGGTGACGTGGGGCCGTATCGCGCGGATGTCGCGTTGATCGCGCACGTCGGCTACGACATCGAGTCGATCGGCCCGTTCGTCGAGGGCATGGAGGCGGCCGCGAGCCGTCTGTGCGTTGCGATCCTCATGGAACGCCAGCCGTCGTCGATCGCCGACGTGTTCTGGCCGCCTGTCCACGGCGAGGAACGGGTCGCCCTGCCTGCCCTCCCCGAGTTCCTCGAGTTGCTTCGAGCGCTCGGCAGGGAGCCATCGGTCGAGCGGCTGGAGCGGGCGCCTCGCCGGTTCAGCGACCGCACCGAGCTCGAGGGCTTCCTGCGCCGGCAGCTCTGGGTCGAACCCGGGAGCGAGGCCGATATCCGGTTCACCACCGCCCTCGACACGGTGCTGGAGGTCGATGCCGACGGGAGGGTCGGGCTCCGCGGTCAGCGGCCACTTCCCGTGGGGATCGTCACGTGGCGGCGGCCGGCATGATCGCGCGGCGGCGCGTCCTGGTGGCAATCGCGATCCTGGTGGCGGCGTGCTCCCGGCCGGCACCCACGCCGACGACGGTGCCCGGACCGTCGCCCTCTGGGTCGGAGTCACCCCCCGTCGCCTCAGCCGTCCCTGACCCGTGGGGCCCGCTGGCCGTGATCCCGCCGCAGGACGGCGCTGACTCCGCACGGACCGAGGGGACGCTGCGGATCACGGACGCGTGCGTCGCTCTGGAGTCCCCGAGCGGCGTGACGGTCCTGGTCTGGCCGGTCGACCGGACCACGTGGAGCGCGGAAGCGGACACGATCACGTTCGCGAACGTCGACGGGAGAGTCGTCACCGTCCGGGACGGGGACGCCGTGGTCCTCGGCGGCAGCGGGGACAGGGCGGAGGAGAGCGGGCAGTCGGGCGAGGAGTGGGTCGCGGGGATCACGTGGGTCGCGCCGCCGGCTTCAACCTGCGCATTCGACCAGTGGTGGTTTGTCGGCGCGCTCGACGGGCGAGAAGCGCCGTGAGATGGACCACCTCGAGGGCTTGACATGTGACCATTGAGTCACATAAAGTGCCGGGCATGACGGATGACATGGCTCCGGTCTTCAGGGCACTCGCTGACCCCGGTCGGCGGGTCCTGCTCGACCAGCTCTTCGAGCGCGATGGCCAGACGCTCGGCGAGTTGTGCGCGCACCTGCCCGCGATGACGCGCTTCGGGGTCATGAAGCACCTGGGTGTCCTCGAAGAGGCGGGACTCGTGACGACACAGCGCGTCGGACGCGAGAAGCGCCACTACCTGAACCCCGTGCCGATCCGCCTCGTCCACGACCGATGGACCGGCAAGTTCGCCGAGTCGATCGTCGGCTCCCTGAAGACCATCAAGGCACAGCTGGAGACACCACCGATGGGAACGATCAACCACGTCTACAGCATCTATATCAAGGCATCGCCCGACCGCGTGTGGCGTGCGATCACGGACGGCGACGACACCGTCCGCTACTACTACGGGACGCGGGTCGCGTCCGACTGGGCGACGGGCTCGCCGCTGACCTATACCTACGAGGACGGAAGCATCGCGGCCGATGGGAAGGTGTTGGACATCGAGCCCGGCAAGTCGGTGACGATGTCGTTCCACCCGCGCTGGAGCCCGGAGGTCGATGCCGAGGGTCCGGTCGAGATGACCTGGGCCGTCGAGCCATCCGAGGACGGCGGCTCGAAGCTGACAGTCACGAACGTGCTCGTCCCGGGCTCGACGATCGAGGGCGAATTCTCGAGCGGTGTCGTGTACCTCGCGTCGGGCCTCAAGACGTTCGTCGAAACCGGCGAGCCGCTCGCGGTGGCGTGAGGCCGGTTCCAACCACGGCAGGTGAGGGTCGGGTCTAGAGCCCGGCCCTCACTCCGTGTTCCGCGTCAGGCCCGCGTCTTCGGGCGCGGTTGCGGACGCTTGAGCAGCCCGTCGCGGCTCCTTGCGGGGTCTGCTAAGACTCCGGGTCTTGACCGGCGCCTCTGGAGTCGCTATCGCGGCCGGCGTCGCCGGTTGCGCGGCGCTTTCCAGCGTGTTCGAGCGTGGAGATCAGCCAGTCATCGGAGCCACGGACCGGATCCACGGCCGTGATCGGCTGCTAGCTCCGAGGTTAAGACTGGCAGTCTTAAGAGTCCGCACATCGGCAGGAGATGGCGCGGTGAGCGCGCCGCTCCGGGCCACCACCCCGACCGGAGCCGAGCCGGAGCCGTCCACGGCCCGGGGCACGGCGCCCGCCCGGCCCGCCGACCCTGCCCTCGCGGAGCCCGACATCCGGTCTGACCGATCCGGCGTAGGGGCCAGCAGGGGTCAAGCCTGTCCAGTCTTCGTTGACGCGCGATCTGGGCAGGACGATACTCAGCCGCAACGTCCCTGCACATCCGGACCGCCGGTCGGACCCTGACGCCACGTCCCGACCGGAGGCCTGCGATCGTCGCCAGACCCGCAAGCCCGTCTCACGTCGGACGGGCCGACCGTATCGCCCCGCCCGAGCGGGGGAGGAGGGTAGCAGCGCGATGATTCCCGCCCAGTTCGACTACGTCCGTCCGGCGAACCTGGACGAAGCGCTGCGGATCCTCAAGGAACGCGAGGGTGAGGCCAAGATCCTGTCCGGCGGGTACAGCCTCATCCCGCTCATCAAGCTGCGTCTCGCCCAGCCCCCGCTCCTCGTCGACCTGCGCGACGTGACCGGGCTCGACGGGATCGTCGAGACCGATGACGAGCTCCGGATCGGGGCCCGCGCGACGCATCGCCAGATCCACGAGAACGGCATCGTGGTGGATCACTACCCGCTGCTCCACGACGTGACCGGGGGGATCGGCGACCCGCAGGTCCGCAACTGGGGCACGATCGGCGGCGCGGTGGCCCATGCGGATCCCGCCTCCGACTGGCCGGCCGTGCTGCTCGCGGCCAACGCTCGTGTGGTCTGCCGCGATGGGTCGAGGGAGCGCGTCATCGCGGCCCGCGACTTCTTCACCGGGACCTTCGAGACCGCCATCGAAGCCACCGAGGTCATGACCGAGATCCGGTTCGACCGGCGCCCGAAGCACGTCGGCGGCGCCTACGTGAAGCTCGAGCGCAAGGTCGGCGACTTCGCCACCGTCGGCGTCGCGACGATCCTCCGACTCGCCGACGACGGCACGATCGCCGGGGCAGGCATCGGCGTGACCGGTGTCGCCGACACGCCGTTCGCGGCGACCGACGCGGAGGCCGCCCTCACGGGCGGGGCGCCGTCCGACGAGGCCTTCCTGCGGGCGGGCGCGGCCGCCGCGACCCGGAGCCACCCGTCCGCGGACACCCGCGGACCTGTCGATTACAAGCGCGCGATGGTCGCCGAGCTGACCCTCCGGTCACTTCGGATCGCCGCCGAACGCGCCCGCGCGTACGCGTAGCGAGGGACGAGACCACCATGTCCACGCAGCACATCACGGTCACGGTCAACGGCGAGGCGCACGAGGCAGACGTCGAGCCTCGGCTCCTGCTCGTCCACTTCCTGCGCGACAACCTCGGGCTGACCGGCACGCACGTCGGCTGCGATACGAGCAACTGCGGCGCCTGCACGGTCCACGTCGACGGGCAGAGCGCCAAGTCGTGCACGATGCTCGCGGTCCAGGCCGACGGGCGCAGCATCAAGACCATCGAGGGCATGGCGTCGGGCGCCGACCTGCACCCGCTCCAGCAGGCGTTCTGGGACCAGCATGGCCTCCAGTGCGGCTTCTGCACGCCGGGGATGATCATGCAGGCCGCCTGGATGCTCGGCGAGAACCCCGATCCCACGGAGGCCGAGATCCGGGAGGGGATCAGCGGCAACCTCTGTCGCTGCACGGGCTACGTGAACATCGTCAAGTCGATCCAGCAGGCCGCCGGCACGCTGCGCGAGAGCGAGAGCGCCCCGGTCGTGGCCGCCGAGACCACCGAAGGACAGGAAGTCTCGGCCGAACCGGCCGCGGCCGGTTGAGCGGGGAGTGACGAGATGACCACCGAGACACGCGAGCTCCGGACCAGCCCAGAGATCGGGGGCATGGGTCATTCGGTCAAGCGCAAGGAGGATCCGCGCTTCATCCGCGGCGCGGGCGAGTACATCGACGACTTCAACCTGCCCGGGCCAGCTCTGGCTCGACATCGTGCGCAGCCCGTATGCCCACGCAACCATCAGGAACATCGATGCGTCCGAGGCGCTCAAGATCCCGGGCGTCCTCGCGGTCATCACCGGCGCCGACCTCGAGAAGGCCGGGCTCCACTGGATGCCGACCCTCGCGGGGGACAAGCAGATGGTCCTGCCGACCACGACCGCCATGTACCAGTCCCAGGAGGTCGCGGCGGTCGTGGCGACGACCAAGTACATCGCGGCCGATGGCGTGGCGGCCGTCCTGGTCGACTACGACCCGCTGCCGGTCATCGTCGATCCGCACAAGTCGATGGAGCCGGGGGCCGCCGTCCTGCGCCCGGATCGCGGCGAGGACAAGGCCAACAACCACATCTGGCACTGGGAATCGGGCGACCGTGCCGGGACCGACGCGGCGATGGCCGCGGCCGAGGTGCGCGTCTCCGAGGACATCTACATCCCGCGGATCCACGTGGCGTCGATCGAGACCTGCGGCTGCATCGCCGACTGGGACGCCGTCCGCGGCCAGCTGACGCTGCACATGACGAGCCAGGCGCCGCATGCCATCCGCACGGTCCTCGCCCTCGTCGCCGGCCTGCCCGAGCAGAACATCCGGGTCAAGACCCACGACATCGGCGGCGGCTTCGGCGGCAAGGTGCCGGTCTACCCGGGCTACGTGCTCGCGGTCGTCGCCTCGCTCACCGTGGGCAAGCCGGTCAAGTGGATCGAGGATCGCTCGGAGAACCTCCAGGCGGACTCCTTCGCCCGCGACTATCACATCAACATCGAGGTCGGCGCCGACAAGGCCGGCCGCATCCAGGCGATGAAGGTCAAGACCCTGGCCGACCACGGCTACACCGATGCCGCGGCCGACCCGTCCAAGTTCCCGGCCGGGCTGTTCAACGTGATCACCGGCAGCTATGACTTCGACAACGCGTTCGTCGAAGTGGACGGGGTCTACACGAACAAGCCGCCCGGCGGCGTCGCCTACCGGTGCTCGTTCCGCGTGACCGAGGCGGTCCACGCCGTCGAGCGCATCGTGGACGTCCTCGCCCACGAGATCGGCAAGGATCCGGCGCAGCTCCGCATGGAGAACTTCATCCAGCCCGAGCAGATGCCGTACAAGACGCCGACCGGCTGGGAGTACGACTCGGGCGACTATCCGCGTGCGCTCCAGAAGGCGCTCGACATGATCGGCTACGACGACCTGCGCAAGGAGCAGGCGGAGAAGCGCGCCAAGGGCGAGCTGATGGGCATCGGCATCTGCAGCTTCACCGAGATCGTCGGGGCCGGGCCGTCGCACGACTTCGACATCATCGGCCTGAAGATGAACGACGGCTGCGAGATCCGGGTCCATCCGACCGGCAAGGTGCTGGCGCGGATCGGTTCGCAGACCCAGGGCCAGGGTCACGAGACGACCTACGCCCAGATCATCGCCGAGGAGCTCGGCTTCCCGCAGCAGGACATCAAGATCGAGTACGGCGACACGGACACCGCGCCCTACGGCCTCGGGACGTACGGCTCACGCTCGACGCCGGTCTCCGGCGCCGCCACCGCGATGGCCTCACGAAAGATCCTCGCCAAGGCCCGCACGCTGGCGGCCCACCTGCTGGAGGCGTCCGAGGACGACCTCGAATGGGAGCCCGGGAAGTTCAGCGTCAAGGGCTCGCCGGACCGGTTCAAGACGATCCAGGAGGTCGCGTTCGCGGCCTACACGAACTTCCCGGCCGGGATGGAGATGGGCCTCGAGGCGGTCGACTACTACGACCCGCCGAACCTGACCTTCCCGTTCGGCAGCTACATCTGCGTCGTCGACATCGACAAGGGCACCGGGCAGGTCAAGGTCCGGCGCTTCGTCGCCGTCGACGATTGCGGCAACATCATCAACCCGATGATCGTGGACGGCCAGATCCACGGCGGCCTGACGATGGGCCTCGCGCCGGCCCTGTACGAGGAGATCGTCTACGACGAGGACGGCAACAACCTGTCCGGCACGCTCATGGACTACCTGGTCCCGACGGCCATGGAGACGCCCGCCTGGGAGCTCCAGAAGACCGTCACCCCGTCGCCGCATCATCCGATCGGCGCCAAGGGAGTGGGGGAGTCGGCCACGGTCGGGGCGCCGCCCGCGATCGCCAACGCCGTCGTCGATGCCCTGTGGCACCTCGGCGTCCGGAACATCGACATCCCGATCACGCCCCAGAAGGTGTGGGCCATCCTCCACGAGGCTGGCATCTCGTGAACATCGGTCGCCGCTGATCCGTGCCGATGCCGGCGTTGGCGTCTGCGCGCGCTCGCTCACGCACCGTGGGGTGCGCTCGCTCTCGTGCTCGGCGCCGCCTTGGCTTCGGACGGCTGAGCGGCGAGGGCTGGTAGGCCGGCGATGACCGGACGGTCGGTCTTCGTCCGCGCCGCCGCGCTCGAGTCGGCGGGTCAGCCGTTCGTTGTCGCCACGGTCGTGGCGGTCCGGCGGCCAACGTCGGCGCGGCCCGGTGCGAGCGGCATCGTCCATCCGGACGGCACGATCGAGGGTTGGGTCGGCGGGAGCTGCGCCCAGCCCGTCGTCGTCCGCGAGGCGCTCCGCTCGCTCGTCGACGGACAGCCCCGGCTGCTGCGCCTCTCGAAGGACGCACCTGCCGAGGGTCGGCGCGGCGACGGCGTGGTCGAACTGGTCATGACCTGTCACTCCGGGGGAACACTGGAGATCTACGTGGAACCGCATCTTCCTGCCCCGTTGCTCTGGGTCGCGGGCACGACCCCGATCGCGTCGGCGCTCGCGACCCTCGGCGCCGCCGCGGGCTGGCGGGTGACCGTGATCGATCCCGTCGCTGAGGCCGACGCGTTCCCGGCGGCGGAACGCGTGGTGACCGGCGCCGACCTGACCGCCATCGACCCGGGTCTCGCCCCGTACGTTGTGATCGCCACGCAGGGCATCTGGGACGAGGAGGCGGCGGCGTCCGCCCTCCGACGCGATGTGGCCTACGTGGGGCTGATCGCCTCACCGACGCGAGCCACGGTCGTGCGGGCGTGGCTGCGCGACGAGGCGGGCATCGCGGACGAGCGATTGGCCGCCCTGCGGGCACCCGCCGGGCTCGACCTGGGTGCCGAGACCGCCGAGGAGGTCGCGCTCTCGATCCTCGCCGAGCTCGTCCAGGTCCGACGGGGTCGCGCAGACTTCGTCGCGGCTCCCGGCCCGGCGACCGTCGCCGGCGCCCCGACCGAGCAGCTAACGGTCCAGCCGGTCGTCGACGACATCGTCCTGCTCGACCCGGTCTGCGGCATGACCGTCGAGCGGGCGCACGCTCGGCACCTGGCCGAGCACGATGGCAGCGTCTACGCGTTCTGCAGCCTCGGCTGCCGGACGCGATTCGTGAAAGAGCCGACCGCCTATGTGGCAGCATCCGTTTCATCGGGCGGCTGATCCGACCGACCCTGCCGATCCGATCGGCCCCAGGGAGACCCGATGAAATTCGCTGGCACCGTCGAGATCAACGCCCCACGCGAGCGCGTCTGGGCGTTTCTCATGGACCCGAACCGGGTCGGGCCGTGCGGGCCGGGCGTCGAGAGCGTCGAGGTCATCGACGATACCCACTACAAGGCGAAGGCGAAGGTCGGGATCGGCTTCATCAGCGCGACCTTCGCCGTCGACCTGGTGATCGAGGAGATGCAACCGCCGAACCGGGCGGTCATCAAGGCCAACGGACAGGCTCCGGGTAGCGCGGTCTACGCGACGGCGACGATGACGCTCAAGGATGGCTCCGACAAGGCGACGGTGATGGACTGGGCGGCGTACATCCTCATCGGGGGAACCATCGCGACCGTCGGGGCCAGGCTGATCGAGGGAACGGCCGAGAAGTTGATCGCCCAGACGTTCGAGTGCATCCGCACGACGCTCGAGAGCGGGGGCTGACCGCGATGCACTTCGAAGGCTCTGTCCCGATCCGTGCCAGCCGCGCGAAGGTCTGGGCGTTCGTCACCGATCCGAACCAGGTCGGTCAGTGCGGACCCGGCGTCGAGACGATCGAGGTCGTCGACGACACCCACTTCAAGGCCACGGCCAAGGTCGGGATCGGGTTCATCAGCGCCCGCTTCAACGTCGACATGAGGTTCGCCGAGCTGGTCGCCCCGGACAAGGCCGTGATCAAGGCCCATGGCCAGGCGCCCGGTAGTGCGGTGGACGCCGATGCGCTGATGACCCTCTCCGACGGCCCGGACGGCACGACGGTCATGGACTGGCGCGCGGACGTCAACATCGCGGGCACGCTGGCCGGGGTCGGTGCGAGGCTCATCGAGGGGACGGCCGACAAGATGATCGGGCAGACGTTCGACTGCATGCGCTCGAAGCTCGAGGCCGACGACTGATTCGCGGTCGCACGCCGTGACCGAGCGCCTGAGCCGGGTCGCCGGCCCCGTCGCGACGAACGTCCACGTGCTGGCCGATCCGCGGACGCGCGAGGCCATCGCGATCGACGCCGCGACGCCGTGCCTGCCCTGGATCGCCGAGGAGCTGGCGGCACGCGACTGGACGCTGAAGCTCATCGTGTCCACCCACGGCCACTGGGACCACATCGGCGACAACGCCGCGCTCGCGGCCCACACGGGCGCCGAGATCGCCGTCCACCCCGCCGACCGCGACCGGCTCCTGCACCCGGATCCGATCTTCGCGCCATTCGAGATCCCGCCGTCGGTGCCCGCGGTCGAGCTGGCGGAAGGCGGGTTCGTGCGGTTCGGCGACGATCCGTCTCCGGGTCATGCACACGCCCGGCCACACCGAGGGCTCGGTCTGCCTCGTCGATGACGACGATGGCGTCCTCTACAGCGGCGACACGCTGTTCGCCGGCGGCTGGGGTCGCGTCGACCTGCCGGGCGGCGACCCCGACGCCCTGGTGGCGTCGCTCGCACGCCTGACCGAGCTCGAGGACCCGATCGGCGTGTTCCCGGGGCACGGGGCGACGACGACCATCGGGCGCGAGCGTGCCTGGATGGAGCTGGTGCGCGACGGTGGCCGCTTGTTCGCGTGATCTCGACGCGCGATCGTGCAAGGATCCGCGCCGCTGGCGCGTACAGGTGATGTGACAGAGCAGGATCTCCGGCGCGACGCAGTCGAACGGGCCTACCGCGACCATGCCGACGACGTCTATCGGGTCGCGTTCGCGATCCTTCGCGACCGCGACGCGGCCGTCGATGCGACGCACGACTGCTTCGCCCGGGCGTTCGAGCGCTGGGAGCAGTACGACGTCCACCGTCCGCTGCGGGCCTGGCTGCACGGGATCGTGAGCAACGCGGCGCTCGATGACCTGCGCCGGCGACGTGTCCGGCGTCTCGCGGTGCCGGCCGTCGCGCAGCTCCGCACCGCGTCCACGACCGCACCCGAGGACGGCGACCCGGCGACCGGGGTGGCCACGCGCGGCCTCGTGGAGGAGGCGCTCGGGCTCTTGAAGCCGGACGCCCGGGCCGCACTGATCCTCCGCCACTACTACGGCTACGACTACGCCGAGATCGCCGGGTTCCTGCGGACGAGTCCCGGGAACGTCGGCTCCATCCTCAGCCGCGCCCACGCGGCGCTCCGTGACCGACTGGCCGCGGACCCGGCGACGACGACCGAGCCGGTGGCGTCGCGGCGGGCCGCACCATGACCCGAGGTGTCCCCATGGATCCTGACCGCAGCCCTCGACCCGGCAACCCCGTGCCCGACGACGACACCCTGGCGGCCCTGGTCCGCGACGTTGCCGACGACTGGCGGATGCCGCCCCGCGGACTCGACGACGTCACGTGGCGGGAACGCTCGGGCCGGAGCCGCGGCTCGTCCGGCGGCGTGCGCTGGACGCGGCGACTGGCCGGCGCCGCGACGCTGGCCGTCGTGGCGACGATCGTCCTGTCCTTCGCCGCGATCTGGATGACGGCGCCGCGTCCGAGCCCCGGCCTCATCGGGGCGTCGCCCGGCGCCACCGGGACGGCGGCGCCCACCGCATCGGGCGGGCCCGCGGTGACGCCGATCCCGCAGCTCGTGCGCGACGGCGGATTGCCGAGCGTGACCTCGGTCATGGTCTGGAGCAACGGTCGATACCGGGTGGCCGACCTCGCGACCGGCACGCTCGGAGCGGAGGCCATGGGCCTGACCGCCGGCGAGTCCGCCGTGCTGGCACGGCCCGATGGGGGCTGGGTCTGCCTCTGCACGGACCTGCTCCGGAGCTCGAGCACCGGCAATGAGCTCACGGTGACGCTCGATGCCGTCGACGCGAGCGGCGTGTCGACGCTCCGGCGGCCGTACCAGACGATCACAGGGACCGCGGATCCGACCGCGCCGGCGCGCCTGCAGCCACAGCTCGTCGACGCCCGGCTCTCGGGCTCGGCCGACGGCCGCTACGGGTTCGTGGGCTGGAGCCGCCGGGACGGCGCCACTGGCTGGACAGTCGGCGTCGACGTCATCGACCTCGCCAGCCTGGATGCCGTCGCGACCAGCGAGTTGACGCTCGCCGAACCGGTCGTCGTCGATGGGCACGCCCGCGTGCGGACGGCACCGACCGTCGCCCTCGCGCCCAACGGGGACGCGCTGCTGCTCTCGAGCCTCTGGTACGAGGACATCGCGAACACGTCGAGCGTCTCGTTCGGCACGGACCACTGGATCGCGACCTTCGATGGTCGGGCGCTCGGGGAGCCCGCGGCGGCAGGCGGGACGACGGGCGACGTCTGCGGCGAGATCGATGCCGGCCTGGTCTCCGAGCGGACGGCCGATGGACCGGCCTACTACACCGTCTGCTCGTCACCGGAGGGGGCGGTCTTCGTGAAGCGCATCGATGCCGGTGGACGGCTGATCGATGCGACCGACGCCCTGGGATCCAGTGGTTCGGACGGCGGGGCCGTGGCGAGTCGCCATGGCGATGCGGTCTTCATCTGGAGTCCGTTCCGTCGCCTCCTGACGCGGTTCGACCTCACGACCGCCGAGGTCGTCGGGAGCGCGGTCCGTACGGGCGCGGCGCCAGACGGGCTTGCCGGCACGCTGGCCGCCGCGGGGCAGCGGCTCGGCCGATGGATCGCGCCCGCCGTCGTGGCGAAGCTCCTGCTCGAGCCCGGCCTTGTGGTCAGCGCCGACGGGACCCGGGTCTACGCCCTGGGAGTCGGCGCGCCGGGACAGGACGAGTTCATCGGCTCGACCGGCGTCTTCGCCTTCGACGCGGCGACCCTGGAACGACTGGGCCAGTGGCCCGCGCAGGCCGACCTGAGCTCGATCGCGGTCAGCGTGGACGGGCGATACGTCTACGCGGGCGCCGGCGCAGGCTTTGACGCGTCCGGACACGAGGCGCCATTCGGCGCCTCGATCACGGTCTACGACACCGCCGACGGGTCGATCCGGCTGATCGCGGGACGTCTGGGCGACGCCGAGCTGCGGATCGTGGGAGGGGTCATCCGCTGACCCTCAGCTCGACGGGGTCGCCGGCTCAGCGTTCCATGGGGAGGCGATAGGCGGCGGCGCTCGAGTGGACCCTGAAGCCGACGTCCTCGTACAGGCTCAGGGCCCCGGTCGGGTTCTCGGAATCGACGCCGAGCATCGCGTCCTCCATCCCGGCATCGCGGAGCCGCCGGAGGGCCTCCGCGGTGATCGCCCGACCGAGTCCGCGCCGGCGCCACGGCCGCCGGACGCTGATGCGCTCCAGCCACCCGCGCTTGACGCCGAGCCGTTCGTTCTCGGCAGGCCAGATCCAGTTCTGAACGACGCCCGCGATCTCGTCACCGTCCCAGGCCACGACCCACAGGCTCGTGTCCAGCTCCGGCTTGGCGTACATCGTCCTGAACAGGTCGTCGCCCTGCTCGCGATGGCCCCAGTGGTCTTTGAACGCTTCGGCCTCGGCATCGAAGATCGGCCGGTGGTGGTCCGTGGTGACAGGCCGGACCTCGATGCCATCGGGCAGCGGGGCGTCGGGGATGTCGTCCAGGCTCGGGACCCGCATCAGGAAGAAGTGGCGAACCGTCTCGAACCCGGCTGCCGCGAGGATCGCGCGGTGACCGGTCTCTGTCTCCTCGGCAAAGGCCTCGACCTGGACCGGGGCGCCCTTCGGTTCCAGTGCGGCGCGTTCAGCGGCGCGGCGCAGGTTCAACGCGAGCAGGGCCCGCCCGATGCCGCGACGGCGGTACGTGGGCAGGACATGGCCGATGACGTGGAACATCGGGACGCCGTCCCGGACAGCGCGCCAGACTTGGGTCTGAGCCACGACCTGGCCGTCGACTTCGACGATCACGATGTCGCTGCCGGCATCAATGCCGTCGTCGCCCTCGATCTCGATCCGCATGTTTTCGGGTGTTTCCACCCACGGGATCTTGTCCGCCTCGCTGCAGACGTTCATGAGCTCGGTCAGCAGCGCGTAATCGGCGGCATCGCGCCAGTAGCGGGCGCGCAGGCCCGGGATCGCGGGCGCACCCTCGAGGTCGATCCATCGTGTCTCGGTCATGGTGGTCATCGCGTCTCCTCCGAGGCCGCGGCGCGCGTCGGCAGCGGCTTGGTCCAGTCGGTCTCCGAGGTCCGGATCTCGAATCCGAGCGACTCGTACAGGGTCATCGCCTGGTTGGGATTCAACCCGTCGACGCCGAGGTACGCGCTGGTCATGCCCCGCTCACGGAGCAATTCGAGCACCTGGGCGAGCAGCGCGCGGGCCAGGCCGCGTCGGCGATACGCCTTCCGCGTCCAGACTCCGTCGATGTAGCCCTGGAGGACGCCGTGATGGGCGTTCTCCTCGGGATCGATCCGCCCGTACACGCCGGCGGCGACCTCGTCGCCGTCATATGCGACGGCCCACAGGGTCGGATCCCGGTGCGGGTCAGCCTGGCTGAGCGCCCAGTCCTCCTCGGTCCACTCGCCTTCGCCACGCTCGTCGCGGAACGCTTCGGCGGCGGCCAGCCAGGCGCCCCGTTCCTTGGCGGTGTCGTCGATCGGTCGCACGTCGAACCCCTCGGGGAGCGGGACGACCGGGATAGCCTCGAGCGTCGGCCGGACCATCTCGTAGCCCTTGCCCTCACGGGTCCAGCCACGCGCGGCCAGCAGGACCGCGGCGCCCTCGTCGGCGTCCCAGCTGAATGCCTTCATCTTCGATGGCCGGTCGGCCGGCAGGCTGGCCGCGACGGCAGCCATCCGGGACTCGCACCAGCCGAGCATCGCGCCCCCGATGCCGAGCCGCCGGTCTGCGGGTCGAAGCAGGCAGACGGAGGTGAAGCCACGCGTCCCATCCGTCTGGTCGCGCCACTCGACGCGGGCATAGCCGACGATCGTCCCGTCCCGCTCCACCACGAGGATGTCGCGCTGCGGATCGCAATTGACGAGGTGATCGTACGAGCGCGCCATGCTCTCGGCGGTGATCAACTCGAGGATCCCGGCCTGCTCGCGGCCGGCCTGGTTCGCGGCCGCCATGCCCGCATAGTCAGCACTCCCGCGGAACCGGCGGAACCGCAGGCCGGGGATGTCGGGCCGGCCTGGGACGGCGATCTCGTCGTTCGGCGTCGTCGTCGTTCGGGTCGTCATCGATCGTCTCCGTACTTCCTGGTCATGTGCTGATTGACGGACTTCTGGATCAGCCGCCACTCGCGCTTGTGCGCGGCCCGTGCGCGCGGGTCCTCCTTGCGCTCGGCGTGGGCCAGCTCGCGCTCGAGCTTGCGGTGACTGGCCAGCCGATCCTGGCTGAGCCGGCCGTCGTCGAGCGCGATCCGGACCGCGCAGCCGGGCTCCGAGCCGTGGCGGCAGTCGCTGAACCGGCACTGGGTCGCGAGCTCGACGATGTCGTCGAAGGTGGCGTCGAGGCCCTCGTCGGCGCCCGCGACCTCGAGCGAGCGGATACCCGGGGTGTCGATGAGGAGCGCCCCGCCCGGCAGGGCGAACAGCTCGCGGTGCGTGGTGGTGTGGCGGCCCCGCGAGTCGTCCTCCCGGACCGCGGCTGTCGCCTGTCGCGCCTCGCCGAGCAGCGCGTTCACGAGGGTGGACTTGCCGACGCCCGAGGAGCCCAGCACGACCGCGGTCGTCCCCGGCAGCAAGTAGGGTGCGACGTCGGCGAGGTGGTCGCCGGTCAGCGCCGACAGCGTGACGATCGGGACGCCCGGGGCGATCGCGGCGATGGCGAGGCGGCGCTCGTCGATGTCGATGCCGATGTCGGCCTTGTTGAGGACCGCGACCGGCACGACCCGGCTCGACCACGCGACCGCGAGATAGCGCTCCATCCGGCGCAGGTTGAAGTCGCCGTCCAGCCCCGCGACGAGGAACGCGATGTCGACGTTGGCCGCGATGACCTGCTCGTCGACCAGGTGCCCGGCGGTCCGGCGGTTCGCGTCCGCGGCGCTCCGGATGAACGCTGAGCGGCGGGGGAGGATGGCCGAGATGATCGCCGGGTCGGTCGCGGACGTTGCCGCACCCGGATCGTCCACGGCGACCCAGTCGCCGACGGCCGGATAGTCGCTCGGTCCGAGCGCCTCGAACCGCAGCCGTCCGGTCACGATGGCCGGGCGTTCGAGACCGCTCTGCTCGCGCACGATCGCCGTCTCCTTGTGGACCGCCAGGACCCGCGCCGCCCGGCGGCCGGCGCCCGCGAATGGTTCGAACGCCGTGGCCCAGGCGGCGTCCCAGCCGAGCGTCGCGGGCAGCGGCACGATCGGATCAACCACGCGCGTGCTCCCGAGCGCCGACGGCGCGCAGCGCCTCGATGAGCTCCGTGCCCGAAAGCCCGCCAGCCTGGCGCAGCCAGGGAGCGGTCGGTGCCTTGGGCATCGCTCAGCCCACCCGCTTCAGCTTGCCGGTGCGCTTCGCATAGCGCTCGGCGCGGCCGAACGCCCACAGCCCGAACGGGATGAGCACGGCGCCCATCACGAGGAGCGGCCAGACGTCGTGGAGCAGCTCCGTGACCGGTGTCCCGGACACGAGGCCCGCGCGCACGCCCTCGAGGACGTACGTGGCCGGCGACAGGCGCGAGAGCACCTGCATCCAGGGCGGCAGGACGTCGACCGAGTAGTACACGCCGCTGACGAGCAGCAGGCAGGACTGCAGGACGAACGTCATCTGCGCGCCGCGCTCGATGTACAGGAGCGGCAGGATCGCGGCGATCATGCCGATCCCGACGAAGCTGAACGAGCCGAGCAGCATGAACGCCAGGGCCGTGGCCGGGTTCGCCTGGCTCAGGTCGAGCTGGGGGAAGAACAGCACGAGCACGATGAAGATGACCGCCGTGTGAAGCAGGCCGTAGACCATGGCGTAGGCGACCTGGCCGACGAGCTGCGCCCAGCGCCGGATCGGTGCCATGAAGGTGTACTCGAGCGTGCCTTCCCAGCGCTCGATGGCGATCGTCTCGGCGATCCAGCTGAAGACCACCGACAGGTAGTTCCAGAAGATCGCCCCGACCATCAGTGTCAGCAGCAGCTTTGAGCTGCCCTGGTCCGCACCGATGAGCGAGATCGAGAGCGCGCCCGCGACGGAGTAGACCAGGAACGCGAGTTCCCAGCCCCAGTAGCGGCGTGTGAGGTTGAAGTTGCGCTCGATGAAGGCGTACGAGGCCTTCAGCTCATGGGCGACGATGGTCACGGGAGTGGTCTCCAGGCGGGAGAGCCGGCTCGGCCCTTACCGGGACCGAGCCAGCTCGAGAGATGGGTCCGCCGCGACGCGCGCGCCGATCGCGATGATCAGGCGACCGATCGTCTGGCGGACGGACTGGGACGACCGACCGAGGCGGCGCTCTAGGGCGACCGCTTCGATCTGTCGCTGACGCTGGTCCTCTGCAAGCAGGAGGGCCAACCAGGGCAGATGCTGCATGTTCTTCTCACCTCCTTTCATGTCAGTCTTCGGGCTCGGACTCGTCTTCCTCGACGTCCTCGTCGAGGGAGCGGCCCGTGTAGGTCATGAACACGTCTTCGAGGCTCGCGGGACGGCCCAACTGGGCCGACACCATGGCCTTGAGGCCGTCCGGTGTGTCCTCGGCGACGACGCGACCGCCGTCGAGGACCGTGATGCGTCGGCAGAGGCGTTCCGCCTCCACCAGGTCGTGCGTGGTCAGGACGATCGTGGCGTCGTGCGTCTGGCGGAGCTCCTCGATGAACGTCTGCACGTCCAGCTTGGAACGCGGATCCAGGCCCGTCGTCGGCTCGTCGAGCAACAGAAGCGTCGGGCTCGTCAGCAGGGCTCGCGCGATGGCGACCTTCTGCTGCATGCCCCGGCTCATCTGCTCGATCGGGCGATCGACCCGCTTGGCGCCGATGCCCAGCCGTTCCAGGATCGCGAGGGCCTCGCGCCTGGCGACGGCCCCGTCGAGGCCGTAGAGCCGAGCAGCGAAGACAAGGTTCTCCATCGGGCTGAGCTTCTTGAAGAAGGCGGCGTCGACGCTGACCCGGTTGATCAGGCGCTTGACCGCCATCTCCTCGCGCTCGACGTCGTGCCCGAAGACCTGCACCCGGCCCTCGTCGAGGGTCAACAGACCCGAGATGAGGCGGATGAGGGTCGACTTGCCCGACCCGTTGGCGCCGAGGACACCGTGGATGTCGCCGCGCTCGAGGCGCATCGACACGTCGGTGATCGCCGCGACCGGCTTCTTCGCCCGGCCCACCACGAAGCGCTTGGTGACGCCTTCGAGGAGGAGGGCGGGGATCCCGGTCGCGACCGGCCAGGCTGCGGGCCTGACCGCCGGCTGATCGCTATTCAGTTGGTCGATGAGGGTGGCGGTCACGGTGGACTCCAGGTGGAGGGTGGACAAAGAACGAGCCGCGGGCCTCGTCCCGACACTTGGTCGGGGGGCCTCGCGGCTCTGGTGCGTCCGTCGTCCCTCGGGAGGGCGAAGAAGGGCATCAAAAAAGCCGGGGGCCCGATCTGGCCCACGGCTCGGGTTCTGTCCGGAAGGCGGTCGTGCCGCCTGCGGCTAGCTCGAGATGGGCGCAGATCTCCCGCCTTCGACAGCGCCGATAGGCGCAGCCGTGCGTCGGAAGAGGTGTCGCATCGTCATTCGGAGACCGGCCTCCAGGTGAGCTAGACGAGGGCGGGCGACTTGCGCGCCGGCCGGGAGTTTATGTCCGCTGGCCGCCAGGTGTCAACCCGGACGGACGACGCGGGCGGTCTGCGGCAGATGACGTAGACGGTCGCCCGCGACAGGGTCAAGCGCCCCCGCGTCATCGGTGACTGAGGCTCGCCGCCCCGGCGCTGGCCACGATCACCATCGCGATCCCGATCAGCTCGTTCGCACCGAGCGCCTGCCCGAGCACGACGAAGCCGACCAGCGCGGCGACCGCCGGGTCGAGCGACATCAGCACGCCGAACACGGCCTCCGGGAGCCGGCGGAGCGCTTCCAGGTCGAGCGAATACGGCAGCACCGAGGAGAGGAGGGCCACGACGAGGGCAGAGCCCAGCATCTCGGGCTCAGCGAGCGCGCTATTCGCCTGGATCACGCCCGCCGGGAGCACGATCAGCGCGCCGACGGCCATCGCGAGCGCGAGCCCAGAGCCGCCCGGAAACGCCGTGCCGACGCGCTTGTTTAGGTAGATGTAGGCCATCCAGCACACGGCGGCGGCGAGCGCGAATCCGACACCGACGGCGTCCACCGATCCGCCGCCAGGGTCGACGAGCACCAGGATGCCGATCGCGGCGAGCCCGACCCACGCGAGGTCGAGCGGCCGCCGCGAGCCGATCACCGCCACCAGTAGCGGGCCGGAGAACTCGATCGTCACCGCGACGCCGAGCGGGAGCCGGGCGATGGCCTCGTAGAACGACCAGTTCATCAGCCCGAGTGCGACGCCGAACGCTCCGGCCAGCCGCAGGTCGCCGGCCAGCCGGGGACGCCAGATGGCCCACAGGATGATCGCCGCGAAGGCGAGCCGCAGGAACGCGGCACCCCCCGGACCCAGTTCGTCGAACAGCGTCACGGCGAATGCGGCACCGAGCTGCGGCGACAACGACGCGGCGACCACCAGCCCCACGGCGGCCGCGCGCTCCCGGCCCACGGTCGGCCGCGCCCCGTCGACGTTACCGCTCATCCCGCGAGATCGGCTCCGATGGCGTCGTCGGCGTCTCGGGGCGGCGTCACAGCGCCAGCCGCACGATCGGGCGAGGCTGGGAAATCCGCGGTCGCCTGCCGCCGGGCGACGACCTCGAAGCCGGCCCGCTCGAACATCGACAGCGTGCCCTTGAAGGCGTTCGGCGAGGGGATGCGCTCGCCGCCCGTGTCCACCGGATAGGCCTCGAGCATCGTCGCACTGTGTCGGCGGGCGTGCGCGATCGCGGCGGCCAACAACGCGTCGGCGATGCCCTGGCCGCGTCGACGGCGCCCGACGACGAAGCACACGATCGACCAGACCGGCGTGTCGTCCACGGGCGTGAGCATCCTGGAGTACGCCAGACGCTCGTAGTCCTCGCGTGGCCCGAGGCTGACCCAGCCGACGACATCGTCGCCGTCATACGCGACCAGACCGGGGGCCGGATCGCCGGCGGAACGCGACTCGAGCTCCTTGCGGTTCGCCCCCGGCGTCGAGTTGGTCCAGTCCCGGCCGCGGAACCGGTAGTAGGCGCACCAGCACCATTTCGGATCGCCGCCCGCGTCGAACAGCGTCGCGAGGTCCCCGATCCGATCGGGTGTCAGCGGCAGGAACCGGAGGTCGGTGGCGGGTCGGACGGCCATCGTGACAGGGTAGCCCCGGCACCTGCCGAAAGGTGACCGGTTCAGCCGCCGACGACATCCAGTCTGCGTCGAACGTCGCTCGCTCCGGCCGTCGCGGCCTCCCTCGGGCCGGCACGTTTGACGGCCTCCAGACCCCGCCGTACGCTGGCCGCCCGAGCCGGAATCCCCACCCTTCGTTCGGAGTCTCTCGTGGCCGAACCCTCGCCGCCGCGGGGCCGGTGGGCCATCCGCCCGGTCCCGCCCGATCCTCGCTCCATCGTGGAGCTGGTCACTGCCGGCACGCTCGACGCGGAGCTGGCCGCGACGCTCTGGCTGCTGGTCGAGGCGCGCGTGCCCCTGGTCGTCGCCGCGGAGGCGTCGGGGACCGGCAAGTCGACGCTCCTGAACGCGCTGCTGGACTTCCTCCCGCCGGGAACCCACGCGATCGAGCTCGCCGGCGCGACCGAGACCTTCGACTGGTTGCCGCAGGCGCCCGAGCTGGGCTGGCGGCGCGTCCGGTCGTCCGAGCGGAGCCAGGGACGCACGGCGATCCAGGGAGCCAGCCGCGGCTTCAAGCGGAAGCCGCCGATCCGGCCGGAGTCGACCGTCCTGCTGATCCCGGAGCTGTCCGACCACCTGCCGGCGTACACGTGGGGCGCCGAGGCGCGAATCGCGATCCGGGCCGCCTCGATCGGCTACGGGCTGGCGGCGACGATCCATGCCGATTCGCTCGACGAGGTCTTCGAGGCGCTTCGCCGGCCGCCGGTGCAGCTCGCCGATGACGAGCTGTCGCGGATCGGCGTCGTGGTCGTCCTGCGGGCGGTCGCCGGCGGCCGGCGCCGGGTGGTCGCGGCCCACTACATCCGACCGGTCGTCCGGGACGAACACGGCCACGTCCAGCATCTCGGGCCGGCGGTGATCGCGACCTGGGACCCGGGCCACGACCGGTTCGAGCACTTCGCGTGGGGGATCATCCCGGAGCTCGCGCGGCGGACCGATCACCGCGCCGGCGACTTCGAGCTCGAGCTCGACAGGCGGCGGGACTACCTCGCCGACCTGGCCGCCGCAGGAGTGACCGGGGTCGAGGACGTCCGCAACGCCATCGACGGCTACCGCCTCGCGACGGCCGCCTCCACATCCATCGCCACCGCCGCGCCGAACTAGAGGTCAGCCATGCCGACGACCGCCCGACCCGCCACGATCGCCGAGCTGCACGCATCCGGCTGGCGCTCGCGGACGGTCAAGGAGGAGCTGCGGGCGAACCTGCTGTCGCGGCTCGCCGGTGGCGCTGAGGTCCTGCCCGGTGTCGTCGGCTACGACGACACGGTGGTCCCGGCCATCGAGAACGCGATCCTCGCGGGCCAGGACCTCGTCTTCCTCGGCGAGCGAGGCCAGGCGAAGACGCGGATGGCCCGAGCCCTGGTCGGCCTGCTCGATGAGGAGCTCCCGATCGTCCGCGGCGGTGAGCTCAACGACGACCCGACCGACCCGGTCAGCCCGGCCGCCCGGGCGATCGTCGAGCGTGATGGGGACGCGACCGCCATCGACTGGCTGCCGCGCGATCGACGCTACGCCGAGAAGCTCGCGACCCCGGACATCACGATCGCGGATCTCATCGGCGAGGTCGACCCGATCAAGGTCGCCGAGGGCCGCTACCTCTCCGACGAGCTGACCCTGCACTACGGGCTCATCCCGCGCGCCAACCGGGGGATCGTGGCGATCAACGAGCTGCCCGACCTCGCCGAGCGGATCCAGGTCGGCCTGCTCAACATCCTCGAGGAGCGCGACGTCCAGATCCGCGGGTTCGTCGTCCGACTGCCGCTGGACCTGTTCGTCGTGGCATCGGCCAACCCCGAGGACTACACCTCGCGCGGCCGGATCATCACGCCGCTCAAAGACCGCCTCGGCTCGCAGATCCGGACGCACTACCCGCGGACGCTCGAGCACGAGATGGCCATCGTCCGCCAGGAGAAGCGGCGGTTCGCGGCCGACGACGCCGTGCCCCACGTGGTGGTCCCGACATTCATGGAGGAGCTGATCGCCGAGCTGACCCACCTCGCGCGCCGCTCCCCGGAGATCAGCCAGCGCTCCGGCGTCAGCGTCCGCGTCTCGGTCGCCAACACCGAGGTGCTCGAGGCCGCGGCGCTGAAGCGGGCCGTCCGTCTCGGCGAGAAGCTCGGGGCGCCGCGGGTTTCCGATCTCGGCGCGGTCATCGCCTCGACGGCCGGCAAGGTCGAGATGGAGACGATCGGCGACGAGGCCCCGGAGGAACGCATCGTCGAGCGACTCATCACCAAGGCCCTCTACGCGACCTTCAGCCGTCGCGTGACCCTCGACGACCTGGACCCCATCGTCGAGGCGTTCGAGGACGGCTTCACCGTGGAGACCGGGGAGCGGACGCCGTCACGCGAATACGTGGCCTGGATGCGCGAGGTGCCCGGGCTGAGCGTGGCCGTGGACCGGCTGGGTGCCTACGACGTCACCGATGGCGCGGAGGAGCCCGCGGTGATCGCGTCGGCGGTCGAGTTCCTGCTCGAGGGCCTGCACCTCGCCCGGCGACTCAACAAGGAACGCATCGCGGGCGGCACGATCTACCACCGATGAGCGCGCCGGGATGACCGCGTACTCGCCGGACCCGCGTGACCTGACCGCGCTGGACCGTGCGCGCGCCCGCGAGGGGCAGAACGCCACCGACGCGCTGGCGAAGCGCGCCCGGTATTCGCGCTGGGACGGGAGCCAGCAGCTCGCCGACCTCGATGCCGAAGAGATCATCGACGCGCTCTCTGACGACGTGATGGCCGAGGGCGACCTCGCCGAGGCCCTGCGCCGCCTGATGGAGCGTGGCTGGCGGACGGGCGACCCGACGCGCCCCGACCTCGCCGGGCTGCGCGACCTGATGGACCGGCTCGAGCGCCGGCGGGAGGAGGCCCTCGAGCGGTACGGGCTGGGGGACGTGCTCGGCGACATCCGACGAGAGCTCGACGAGATCGTGGCGGAGGAACGTTCCGGCGTCGAGCGACGGCTTGCCGAGGCGTCCGATCCGCCCAACGACGGCGCGGACGACGGCGACCTCCGCGAGCTGTTGCGCGACGTGGCGGCCAAGCGGCTGGACCGGCTCGACGGCCTGCCCGAGGACATCGGGGAGCGCCTGCGCGGGCTGCAGGACTACGACTTCCTCGAACCCGACGCCCGCCAGCGCTTCGACGAGCTCGTGACGCGGTTGCGCGGTCAGATGCTCGACCAGTACGTCGCGGGCATGTCCGACGCGATCCGGTCGATACGCCTCGAGGACCTCGCAGCCAATCGCGAGATGGTCCGCGACCTCAACGACCTGATTCGACGGCGCATCGGCGGCGAGGACCCCGACGTCCGCGAGTTCCTGGCCAAGCACGGCCAGTTCTTCCCGGGAGCCCAGACCTTCGACGAGATCATCGACCAGCTGGCCGCGCGGATGGCCGCCATGCAGTCGCTCCTGCGGTCGATGACCCCCGAGCAGCGGGCGGAGCTCGAGTCGATGATGGACGCCCTGCTGCGCGACGACCGGCTCCTCGTCGACCTGGCACAGCTCGCCTCGAACCTGGACCTGCTCCTGCCCGGCGGCCTGGGCGAGCGCGTCCCGTTCGGGGGCGACGAGCCACTCGGGCTCGAGGGCGCCCTGACGCAGATCGAGCGACTCGCTGCCATGGACCGCCTGGAGGACGCCCTCTCCGACGTCGAAGGCCCGGGCGACATGGCCTCGATCGACCGCGACGAGGTCCGGGAGCTGCTCGGCGACGAGGCGATCCGCGACCTCGACCTGCTCGACGACCTCGCGCGACGGCTGGAGCAGGCCGGGTACCTGACCCGCGACGGGGAGCGGCTCGAGCTGACGCCCCGCGGCAGCCGGCGGATCGGCCAGAAGGTGCTCGACGACCTCTTTGCCCGACTCCAGCGCGATGCCTTCGGCGGACACCGCATGGATCGTCCCGGCCGGGGAGGGGAGCGCGAGGAGACGACCAAGCCGTACGAGTTCGGGGACCCGTTCCACCTGGACCTGCGGGCGACGCTGACGAACGCCCTCGCTCGCGAGGACAACGCCCCCGCCGCCCGACGCGCCCGCGGCGATCCCGCGATCCACCTCGAGCCCGGCGACTTCGAGGTCTTCCGCACCGAACAGCTGACCCGAACCTCGACCGTGCTCCTCGTGGACATGAGTCGCTCGATGCTCCTGCGCGGCTGCTTCCTCGCGGCGAAGAAGGTCGCCGTTGCGCTGGACACGCTCATCCGGACCCAGTACCCGCACGACCACCTCACGGTCATCGGCTTCGCCTACTACGCGCGCGAGATCCGGCCTGGTGCGCTGGCTGAGCTGACCTGGCACGGCTACGAGTACGGAACCAACCTCCAGCACGGACTCCTGCTCGCTCGCCGGATCCTCGAGCGCCACCCGGCCGCCAACAAGGAGATCGTCGTCATCACCGATGGCGAGCCCACGGCTCACTTCGAGGGCGATCAGGTGGAGTTCAGCTACCCACCGACACGGCGCACGATCACCGAGACCCTCAAGGAGGTGCAGCGCTGCACGAAGGAGGGCATCACGATCAACACCTTCATGCTCGAGCGGTCGCGGGCGCTGGCCGAGTTCGTCGCGCACATGACCCGGCTCAACCGCGGCCGGGCCTTCTACGCCACCCCGGAGCATCTCGGCGAGTACGTCCTCGTCGACTTCGTCGGTCGTCGAACGAAGCGGGTGTCGTAGGCCTATCCTCCGGAGCATCGATGGGGGCCCACGCTCGCTCGCGGAGGAACATCCGGATGGACCTGAGTGCGCTGTTCCCGTGGCTCCTGTTCCTGCACGTGCTCGGAGCGATCGTCGCGTTCGGGCCGACATTCGCGTTCGCGACGATCGGGGCGATGGGTGGAGGCGAGCCGCAGCACGCGAACTTCGCGACCCGCGTGTCGCACACGATCAGCTCACGGCTGGTGTATCCCATCGGCATCACGCTGCCGATCACCGGCGCCCTGATCATCCTGGTCCGTGGCATCAACGTGACCGACCGGGCGTTCTGGTGGCTCGACCTCGCGATCGTGCTCTACATCATCGCGTACGGCTATTCGTTCTTCGTGCAGAGGCCGATCGTCCACCGCGTCATCGAGCTCTCGTCGTCGCCGCCTCCCGCGGGTGCGACCGGCCCGCCCCCGAGCTGATGGTGCTCGTCGGGCGGATCCAGCGGGGCGGCATGATGCTCGGAATCCTCCTGGTGGCGATCGTCTTCCTCATGGTCGTCAAGCCGACGGTCTGAGGCCCGGCGCCCCGCGCGACCGGGCGGGTTTCGGCCCGCCGACCCATCCGCGTCCACGGCCCACCTCGTCATCCGTCGCGTCGCATTCGCGACCTCGGGGGGTGTCGTCGCGCGTTCGTCGCCGCGAGAGTGGACGAGACAACACGCGACGACCATCGACCGCCGACCCAGTCCCCCGGGGTCGGCGGTCGTCCCATGTCCGGGACCGACCGGACGCTCGATCCGAACCTGCTGGCGCGCAGGCGATCCCGGCGCGTCCATCCTCCTCGGGCCGTACCATGGTCGGCGAACCCTGACCCGAGGAGACCACCGACCGATGCCCACTGTCGCGACCTCACCTGCCGAGCTGCTGACCCTCATCGGCGGCGCCGCGCATCTCGACGGCGACCTGTTGCTCATCGACGACGAGGCGGCCTTCCGCGACGGGGCGATCCGGGATCTGGCCTGGACGGCGGCCTTCAGCACCGACGAGCCCACGACCGCGACGGCGCAGTGGCTCGTCTGGGAGGCGAGCCAGGCGCTCGGCGCGCACTCGGCGAGCATCGAGGAGCTGTACCTCGCCCGCGGTCGTGGAGAGGTCTCGGGCTTCACCGTGCCGGCCATCAACATCCGCGCCCAGACGTTCGACATGGCGCGGACGGCCTACGAGACGGCCAAGGCCGCCGATGTCTGGGCAGTGATCCTGGAGCTCGCGCGGAGCGAGCAGACGTACACGTTCCAGCGCCCCATCGACTATTCGACGGCCGTGCTGGCCGGGGCGATCGCCGCCGGCTGGCGCGGTCCGGTGTTCATCCAGGGCGACCACTACCAGTTCAATGCCAAGAAGTACGCGGCCGATCCTGAGGCGATGACCGAGGAGATCCGCCGGGCGTGCCGGCTCGCGGTCGAAGCTGGCTACCGGAACATCGACATCGACTCCTCGACGCTCGTGGACCTCTCCAAGCCCAGCATCGACGAACAGCAGCGCGACAACTACCAGCGCGCGGCCGAGTTGACGGCCCTCGTCCGGACGCTCGAGGCCGACGGCGTCGTGATCAGCGTCGGCGGCGAGATCGGCGAGGTCGGCTCGCAGAATTCGACGGTCGAGGAGTTGCGCGCCTACCTGGACGGCTACCGGGCCGAGCTCGAGGGCCGGATGCCGGGCGCCCTCGGCATCAGCAAGGTCAGTGTCCAGACGGGCACGAGCCATGGTGGCGTGCCGCTCCCCGACGGCGGTGTCGCCGAGGTCAAGCTGGATTTCGAGGTGCTTCGCGAGCTGGGCGAGGTCGCGCGCAGCGAGTACGGCCTGGCCGGCGCCGTCCAGCACGGCGCATCGACCCTGCCTGACGAGCTGTTCCACCGCTTCCCGGCGGTCGAGACCGCCGAGATCCACCTCGCCACCGGCTTCCAGAACGCGCTCTACGAGCATCCGGCGTTCCCGGAGGAGCTCCATCGCGAGATCGAGGCCTGGTGCGACGCGAACGCCGCCGACGAGCGCAAGGACGGCCAGACCGACCAGCAGTTCGTCTACACGACGCGCAAGAAGGCGATCGGCCCGTTCAAGCGACAGCTCTGGGACCTCGCCGCCAAGGACGAGATCCTCGCCGCGCAGCGACGCAAGATCGCGTTCCTCTTCACCGAGCTTGGCGTCAACGGCTCGCGCGAGATGGTCGGGGCGTACGTCCATCCGGTCGAGGTGCATCGGCCGATGCCCGCCGCCCTGCGCGAGGCCGTCGGGGCGAGTTGATCCGGCCGGAGCGGCCCGGCGACGAGGCCGACATCCGGTCGCTCGTGGATGCCGCGTTCGCGCCCTCGACCGAGGAGGGCCGGATCGTCGACGACCTTCGCGGTGGCGAGGGCTGGATCCCCGGGCTCTCGCTGGTGGCCGTCGCGGACGACGGCACCATCGTCGGCCACTGCGTGACCAGCGCCGGGACCCTGACCGACGAGGCCGGCACGACCCGCTCGATCCTGGCCCTCGGCCCGATCGCGGTCGCGCCCGACCACCAGGGTCGCGGGATCGGCGGCGACCTACTGAGGGCGACGATCGCGGCCGGCACCGCGCTTGGCTGGCCGGTCATCGTCCTCGTCGGCCACGCGACGTACTACCCGCGTTTCGGCTTCGAGTCGGCGCGAGCGATCGGCATCGAGCCGCCGCAGCCATGGTCGGACGAGTTCTGGATGGCCCTCCGGCTCCCGACCTGGACGCCCGAATGGCGCGGCGCTATGCGATATCCGCCGGCATTCGCCATCGACTGATGTCCATTCCCCAAGCGACGCCCGTCGCCGACCATCGACGCTTCCGTTGATCCGAGGAGGACCTGTCCGATGACGATGACCAAGACGGATACCGCGGCCGAGCGTCGCGACGCGCTGGCCGAACGGGTCGGAGCCGCCATCCTAGGCGCGCTCGATGCGCAGGCCATCTACCTCGGCGAGCGCCTGGGACTCTACCGCGCGCTGCACGAGGGCGGTCCCGCCACGGCACCCGAGCTCGCCGCTCGAGCCCGGATCCATCCCCGGTATGCCCGTGAGTGGCTGGAACACCAGGCCGTCGGCGCGGTGCTCGACGTCGACGACGTCACGGCCGCCCCGGATGAACGCCGCTACTCCCTGCCGGCCGGTCACGCCGAGGTCCTGGTCGACGAGGGGAGCCTGACCTACATGGCACCGCTCGCCCGGTTCGTGGTCGGTTTCGCGCAGCGCATGCCGAATCTCCTGGCGGCGTATCGGTCGGGCGACGGCATCGACTGGGCGGACTATGGCCCGGATGTGATCGAGGCGCAGGAGGCCTTCAACCGCCCGCAGTTCGCGCATCTCATCGGCGACTGGATCGACGCGCTGCCGGACATCGCTGCCCGCTTGCGCGACGGTGAGGGCCGGGTGGCCGACGTCGCCTGCGGGACAGGCTGGTCATCGATCGCGATCGCCCGACACTTCCCCGGGATCGCCGTCGACGGCATCGACATCGACCCGGGCTCGATCGACCGGGCCAAGGCGCACGCGGCTGCAGAGGGCATGACCGATCGCGTGCAGTACCTGTTCGCCGATGCCGCCGACGCCGATGGCGCTGGCCGCTACGACCTCGTGACGATCTTCGAAGCCCTGCACGACATGGCTCGCCCGGCGGAGGTGCTCCGCGCAGCTCGGCGGCTGCTCGCGCCCGGTGGGGCCGTCCTGATCGGCGACGAACGCGTCGCGGAGCGGTTCACTGCGCCGGGCGACGAGGCCGAGCGGATGTTCTATGGGTACAGCGTCGTCGCATGTCTGCCCAACGGCCTCCTCGACCAGCCGTCGGTGGGGACCGGCACTGTCCTGCGTCCTGCGGCCCTCGAAGCGATCGCCCGCGAGGCCGGCTTCTCGGGCTTCACGATCCTGCCGACCGAGCACGAGGCGTTCCGCTTCTACCGCCTCGACCCCTAGTGCTTACCACGTTGTGTCAGCAGAGCACTACATGTAGGGTCACTTGATGACGAGCAGCGGATCACGCGTGGACAGTAGCCGCAAGCACGCGATGGCCGAGGTCGAGCGCCTCTTCAACATCCTGGATCCAACCGTGGACCGCCTTCTTGAGGAGGCCAGCGAGGCGCTCGGACACCAGCGGGCCGCTCGTTGCCTCGACCTTGCTCGGCTCGCGCCGTTGAGCCGACGAGCGGCGGCAACGTCCGCGATCGCCGGCCTGATCGTCGGCACGCGGGATCTCGGACTCGATTGGTGGACGCTCCCTCACGAAGTGATGCTTGCTGATCGGCGTTGGGAAACCAAGGGGACGCCGGATGCTTTGCTCGAAGCGGGGCACCCGGATGACGATGCCCGCGAGGACGGCGGATCGTCCCTCGAACGACTGGGAAACTGGGTGGCGGACGCCGCCGCCGATGCCCGGTGGGGGCGACCCATTGACTTCGTGGATCTGAACGACCCGCGAACTGATGAGCGCGTCTTCCTGCCGGCTGACGCGAAGGCAGGCGATCGGTACAGCGCATCGTTCGATCCGGGATGCCGGGTGTGGGTCCGGGTTGTGGAGCGAGATACGCCGTCCGACGCGAGCGCGGAGCGGTCGGGAGTGCGTCGCGGTCCTCTCGGCTCCTCCATCGGAGAGCCGATGTATCACGAGGTCGAGGAAGCGAGATGGGCGTGGTCGATGGCGACGGACACCGGGCCGATCCGACTGCCTGGTGAGGACCCTGGGCAGCCCAGCGACCCGTTCGCCGTCATGCTTGATGTCGATACGACTCGTCGTCTATTTGGTTGGGCCCAGCGGCACGGTGCCAGCACCGACGAACTGGGTTCGCCGTGGCTGACGAAAGCGGACCTGTGGATGGCCCGGTTCCGGCTTGGACTGCCGTACAGTCGCCCCGGGACCTGGTTTGCTTTCGATCGGGTCATGACCGCCGCGGTCGATGGCGGAGCGGATCTCGCGTCATCGCTCGATGCCCTCGGCTGAGAGCGGTCAAGGGGTCGGGGCAGCCAGCGGCGCGATCGGGAAGTACGGCATGTCGGTGGCTCCACGAACGACCGACAACGGCACAGGCTTCCGGTTGGCTCCGAGACCAAGCAGCGTCTGAAACGCCAACTGCGGATTGCCGCGGCGGTTGTGGCGGAAGACGAACTCGTCGAGGTAGGCCTGGAGTTGCGGGCGACTGACGCCATGGAACGTGCCAAGAAGCCATTGCTTCATGTTTCCCATCGCTCGATCCGCGAGTGGGACAACATGGACCGCTCCCTTGCGAATGTTTCCCTGCTTGGCGGGTTGGTGCGTGTATCCGGCCTTCGGCAAGCGGTCGAAGCCGGTCATCTTGTCGCTGACGATCGTCGAGCCGACCTCGATGTTGCGGAGCGCGAACTCGGTCATCGTGTCCCGCGTGAAGTCGGGGATTACCTCCATCCGGACGCGACCCGAACCCGTGCCCCGACGCTCCACGGCGACGATCACCAAGGCCGCCTTGCGGCCCTTGAGTTGGCGGCTTCCCCAGAGCCCAGCCTGGGGACCGCCGACCCACGTCTCGTCCATCTCGATGGTCCCGCTCAACTTCTCGCGGTCCCGCACGACCATGGCTCGACGCAACTTGTGGAGGAGCAGCCAGGCGGCGTCATAACTGAGGTCGAGTTGCCGCTCGATGTGGCTGGCCGAGACCCCGCGCTTGTCCGTGGTTACGAGGTAGGCGGCCCAGAACCAGGTCGTCAGCGGGACCTTCGTGCGCTCCAGAATCGTGCCGGACGTAAGGGAGGTCTGGTGGCGGCAACTGGGCGAGGCACGTTGCCAGCGCTTGTGTCCGGTCAGGAGGTACGCGCGATCATTCCCGCACCTCGGGCAGTGGAAACCGTCGGGCCATCGGCAGGCGGCCAGGTACCGGGCGCAGGCCTCGTCGTCGGGGAAGGCAAGTTGGAATGCGCGAAGCGAAAGAGGGAAGTCTGGTCGGGCCATGACTCGACCCTACATGTAGTGGTCTGCTGACACAACGGGGTAAGCACTCGACCCCTAGAGCCGATCCCCTCGAATCCCGTTCCGGGGCGCCCGCACGACGACGAAAACCGTCGTTGACGGTGCCCGGCGCGGTGCTATCCTCCGCCGCAGATCGCGACCGGCCCGGAGGGAGCCCGTCGGCGGTCCGCCCCGGATTCCTCGGCTCGCTCCCCAGAAGTCAGTCTCGCACCCCCGTGGGTGCGGCGGTAGGAGGAGAGGATCGTGTCCAGCAACCCCCAGGACATCGCGGCGCGGGACGACGAGCATCTGCGCTCGTTGGGCATCAAGCCCGAGCTCCAGCGTTCCCTAGGATTCCTTTCGAATTTCGCCGTGGCCTTCAGCTACATCAGCGTGTCGACCGGGACGTTCACGGTCTTCGCGTTGGCGATCGGATTCGCCGGCCCGATCTTCTTCTGGGCATGGCCGCTGGTGATCCTCGGGCAGACGTTCGTCGCCCTCAACTTCGCCGAGCTCGCCAGCCACTTCCCGGTAGCGGGGTCGATCTACCAGTGGTCCAAGCGTCTGTCCCACCGGACCCTCGGCTGGTTCACTGGGTGGATCTACTTCTGGGCCGGCGTGCTGACGGTGACCGCGGTCGCCGTGACGGTCCCCCTCGTCGTGGCGGGCATCAACGGCACGGAGGGCTTTCTCGACTCGCCGGACCCGACCGGCATCACGACGATGTACGCCTTCGTCGCACTCGTCACTCTCGCGATCACGACCGCGATCAACGCGTTCGGCGTGCGGCTGCTGTCGATCATCAACAACATCGGCGTGGCGACCGAGATCCTGGGCATGCTGATCTTCGCCCTCGTGCTGCTCTTCTTCGCCAATCACCAGAGTCCGTCGGTCCTCTTCGAGACGCGTGGACTGGAGTCGGCCGCGAACGGCAACGTCTTCGCGATCTTCCTGATCGGCGCGTTCATCGCGCTCTTCGTCGTCTACGGCTTCGACACGGCCGGTACGTTCGGCGAGGAGACCATCGACGCGAGCCGGCAGGCGCCGCGCGGCATCCTGTCGGCGATCTGGCTCTCGGGGATCGTCGGCGCGATCTTCCTCATCGCGATCATCCTGTCCTTCAAGGACATGGACGCCGCCATCGCGGAGGGCCAGGCGTTCGGCTTCCCGATCGCATCGACGTTGCAGGACAACCTGACAGCGGAGATCGTCGCAGGAATCACATTCGGGGAGCTGTATCTGTTCGTGATCCTGGCGTCGGTCTTCGTGTGCACACTTGCCATCCAAGGCGCCACGACCCGACTGATGTTCTCGATGGGGCGCGACCGCCGGCTCCCGTTCGGGCGCCTCTGGGCGCACGTCAGTCCGACGTTCCGGACGCCGTCGTATGCCGCCGTGGCGGTGGGCATCCTCGCCGCCGTCCCGATCGTGCTGACCGGACCGCTCGGCGCGGCCACCCTGGCGATCGCGGCGACCGGGATGATCTACCTCAGCTACTTCCTGTGCAACCTGGGCGTGCTGGTCGCCCGCCGTCGTGGATGGCCGCAGCGCCAGGCGTTCTTCTCCCTGCGCAACTGGGGGACGGTGATCAATGTCATCGCCCTGCTGTACGGCGGCTTCATGATCGTCAACATCGGGCTGTGGGTCTCGACGTGGTTCGGTGACTTCGGCACCGATCTTCGGGCCCTGTCGAATCCGTTCATCAACACGTTCCTGAGCTGGGGAGGAAACGTGCTGGAGGGCCTGCCTGCCATCCCGGTCTTCGAGACGCTGGTCGGCCTCGTCGTGGTCGGTGGCGGGATCTACTACCTCGTCAGCCAGCGTGGGAAGCTCGACGCCGTCCAGATCGAGGCCGACGCGGCCACTGGCGAGGCGGTCATCGGCTAGCTGAACGTGACCGACGGGCTATCGCCGGACCAGGAGCTGCGCGGGGACCTGCGCGACCACCTGGTCCGGGCGATGGGCCGCGTGCCGGAGCTGGGCGGTCGGGCACTGACGCTCACGCCGCTCTCGGGCGGCATCACGAACCGGAACTTCCTCGTCGAGGCCGGCGGGACCGACGAGCGCTGGGTCATCCGGCTGGCCGGCAACGACACGTACCTGCTCGGCATCAGCCGGGAGGTCGAGCATGCCGCGACCGTGGCCGCGGCCGGCGTCGGCGTCGGACCCGAGGTCACCGCGTTCATCCGGCCCGAGGGCTACCTCGTCACGCGGTTCATCGTGGGTTCGCCGGTCAGCGACGAGGCGGTCCACCGGCCCGAGACGCTCTCGCGGGTCGCCGATTCACTCCGGAGGATCCACGACGGCCCGGCGATCCCCGGGCTGTTCGTCCCGCTCCGGATCGTCGAGGTCTACCGCGGGCTCGCCGCCGCCCGCGGCGTCCGTATCCCGCCCGAGTACGAGCTAGCCGCGGCGATCGGCCGGCGGATCGAGCTCGCCTGTCTCGCCGCGCCCGCTCGAGCTGCGCCCGTGCCACAACGACCTGCTGAACGCGAATTTCATCGACGACGGGACCCGGATCCGGATCGTCGACTGGGAGTACGCGGGCATGGGCGACCCGTTCTTCGACCTCGGCAACTTCAGCATCAACCACGAGCTCTCGGGCGAGGAGGACGCCATCCTCCTCGCGGGCTACGACGGCGAGGTGCGCGCCTCGAGGCTGGCGCGCCTCACGCTGATGCGGGTCGTGTCCGATTTCCGCGAGGCCATGTGGGGCGTGCTGCAGCAGGGCATCAGCACGCTCGATGTCGACTTCGTCGCGTACGCCGCCGAGCACTTCGATCGGCTGCTCGCCAACGCGGCCACGCCCGGGTTCGAGCGGGCCCTCCGCGAGGCAGGCACCGACTGACGTCCTCGACCGCCACGGGCGTCAGTGGCAGCGGGTGGACCCGGAATCGGCGAAGTCACCGGTGGTCTGGAGGAAGCTCCATTCGTAGGATTCGGCGTGCAGGACGAGCTTGAGCACGCCGTGGGACACGGCTGCCCGGAGCTCGCTGTTCGGCTTCGGGTCATCGAACGAGCGCAGCTCCGCGCCGCCAGTGCCGACGACGAACTGGCGGATGCCGCGCGAGCGGTCCTCGCGGCCGTCGGGGTCCTGCGGCGCGAACCGCTCGTAGTCGTGATCGTGGCCGTTGACGACGAGGTCGGCGTCGGCGGCGTAGAGGGCCTCCCAGAACGGGGCGACATCGTCGTCGTTGCCGTGCTCGTCACCAGAGCTGAACCGCGGCGCGTGCCAGATGGCCAGCGTGCAGCGGGCATCGGAGGCGGCGAGGTCGGCGGCGAGCCAACGGCCCTGTGCCGAGTCCGCCCCGCAGCCACCCGTCTTGTCGCATGTCGAGTCGAGCACGACGATGTGCCACATGCCCAGGTCATACGAGTACCACGGCGTGCCCTCGGGAGCGGCGGCGGTCCCGAAGTAGTCGAGATAGCCCTTGAGGTCTTTCGTCTCCCAGTCGTGGTTGCCGGGCGCGGGCCGGGTCCGGGCCTTGAACGCTCCCCAGGTCGGCTCGTAGCAGTTCATGAAGTCTTCCAGACGTCCGTCGGGATACGCGTTGTCGCCGACGGTGAAGACCGTGCCCTCGACCTCGGCGACCAGCGCGGCCGTGGCCGTGTCATCGGTGGTGTCGCAGTCGCCGATGTCGCCGGCGCCGACAAGGACTGGGTCGCCCGACGGCGAGGCCGATGGGGAGACGGGCGCCGCCGAACCGGATGCCGACGGCGGGGCGCTCGCAGGGGCCGATGGCGACACCTCGACGGATGGCGATGGCCCGACCGACCCGGCGGGCCTCGACGCGCTCGGTGACGGCGACGCGCTCGCCGTCGAGCGGTCGACGATCCTCGACAGTCCGAAGAGGAGCGTGAGGGTCGCGGCGAACGCGATGAGCGCGAGGGCGGCCTGGCGGCGCCCGCTCGGCGAGTCGTCGTGCTGGCTCGTCACCGTCCGATCGTAGCGGAGGGGTCTGCGGCGTGCGCCGAGACGACACGCGACCGGCGTGCGAGCCGTACCGTGTCGGCTGATGAGCGCGGATCAGGCCCGGGTCGTCGTCATCGGTGGCGGCATCACCGGATGCAGCGTCGCCTACCACCTGGCCCTCGCCGGCTGGACCGATGTGCTCCTCGTCGAGAAGTCCCAGCTGACCGCCGGGTCGACCTGCCAGGCGGCCGGTCTCGTGACCGCGTTCAACCCATCGTCGACGATGATGCAGTTCCGCCAGTACAGCATCGAGCTCTACCGGTCGCTCGGTGCGTTCGAGACCGTCGGCAGCCTCCGGCTCGCTTCCTCGCCCGAGCAGCTCGGGGAGCTGGAGCGGACCGCGAGCCGGGCGCGCGGCATCGGGCTCGACGCCGGGGTGATCGGTCCTGAGGAGGCCCGCCGGCTGATGCCGGCGATCTCGCCAGAATCGCTGTACGGCGCCGTTCATCTCGCCGGCGACGGGTACCTCGACCCGCATGGCGCGACCCACGCCGTCGCGGACGCGGCTCGCGCGCTGGGGGTCCGGATCAAGACCGGCGCGCGCGTGACCGGGTTCGAGCTCTCCGGTCGTCGCGAGGTCACGCGCGTCCTGACCGACGGCGAACCGATCGACACCGAGCTCGTCGTCAACGCCGCCGGGATCTGGGCCCCGCAGGTCGCGGCGATGGTCGGCGCCTGGATCCCCTCGACCCCGGTGGACCACCAGCACATCGCGCTCAAGGCCGTGCCCGGCTCGGAGCTGCCGCCCGACATGCCCTGCTTCCGCGACCCGGACAACCTCGTCTACGGAAAGGCGGAGCACGGCGGGATGGTCTTCGGCGGGTACGAGCTCGATCCGGTCTCGCGCTGGGAGGACGGCGTGCCGTGGGAGCACGCCGCACGATCGCTGCCGCCCGACTACGAGCGGTTCGAGCCGTTGATGGCCGGGGCGATCCGGCGGTTCCCGTTCCTCGCCGATGCCGAGGCGATCCGCCTCGTCTGCCATCCGGACGCGATGACCCCAGATGCCAACCCGCTGCTCGGACCGCTGCCCGGGGTTCGCGGATTCTGGGTTGCCGCCGGGCTGTCGCTGAACGGGTTCGGCGGCGGGGGCGGGATCGGTCGGGCGATGGCCGGCTGGATCACGAGCGGAGACCCGGGGCTCGACGTCGGTCCGTACCGTGCCTGGCGGTTCGGCGAGGCCTACCGGGATCCCGGCTTCGCCGCGGGCCTGGCCCGAGAGACCTACTCCGACTACTACCGCCTGCGCTATCCGTTCGATGCCGACCTCGCAGGCCGGCCGCGTCGGCTCTCGCCGCTGCACGGCCGTCTGCAAGAGACCGGTGCGGTCTTCGGCACCAAGGCCGGCTGGGAGCGCGCCGACTTCCACGAGCCGGGGCGGCCATGGCGCCGAGCCGGTCGCGACCAGGCCGCCTACGGCTGGGGCCGGCCACCCTGGCTCGACCGCGTGGTCGCCGAGGTCGCGGCCGTACGCGAGCGGGCGGGCATGATCGATCTCAGCTCGTTCGGCAAGATCGATGTGAGCGGACCGGGCGCGCACGCGCTGCTGCAACGAGTCTCGGCGAACGATGTCGACCGGCCGGTCGGGAGCATCGTGTACACGCCGTGGTGCGACGAGCGCGGCGGGATGGTCGCCGACGTGACCATCACCCGGCTCGCGGACGACCGGTTCCGGGTCGTGACGGGCGCCGGCTACGTGGCCTCCGAGCTCGCGTGGCTCCGGACACACGCCGATGAGGGCGAGGTCATCACGATCGAGGACGTCAGCGGCGACCACGCCACGATCGGGCTGTGGGGTCCGCTGGCCCGCGAGATCCTCTCGACGGTCACCGAGGACGACACCTCGGACTCAGGGCTCCCGATGCGTCGGGCTCGCCCGATCGGGATCGGCGGAGCACCGGTCCTCGCGTCGCGCCTCAGCTACGCCGGAGAGCTGGGCTGGGAGCTGACGATGGACGCTGGGTGGGCGGTCGCGGTCTGGGACCGGGTTTGGCTCGCGGGCCGGCCCCTGGGCCTCGAGCCGTTCGGCTACCGCGCGCTCGATTCGCTTCGCATGGAGAAGGGCTACCGGTACTTCGGGACCGACATGACGATGCTCGAGACTCCGTTCGAGGCGGGCCTCGGCGCGTTCGTCCGACTCGACACGGGCGAGTTCATCGGCCGTGACGCGCTGCGCGCGGCGGTCGAGGCACCCGTGGACGGTGTGACGAGGCGATTGCGAACGCTCCGCTTCGGCGGGACCTGGCTGCCGATCTACGGCGGCGAGGCGGTCCGGCGCGACGGCGAGGTCATCGGGCGCCTGCGCAGCGTCGCGTTCGGCCCGACCGTGCCCGCGACGATCGGGTACGCCTACTGCCCGGCGACCCTCACAGAGGGAACGGCGCTCGAGGTGGACGTCTTCGACGCTCGGATCCCGGCCGAGGTCGTGGCGGACGTGCTCGTGGATCCCGATGGCGGGCGCATGCGCGGCTAGGGCCGGTCAGGCCCGCACCTCGTCGAGCCAGCCCTCGAAGTCGGGTCCGTCGATCGCGGCCGACGCGCGGGCCCAGCGCTCCTCGGCCCAGCCGGTGAAGTCGTAGTCGATGGTCGAGATGCCGGCCTGGATCGCCGCCCAGAGCGTCCAGCCGACGTCGGACATGATCATCTGGAGCCGCATCCGGGCGAGCAGGGCGGGCGTCGCCTCGCCGAAGTAGGCGGCGCACAGCTCGCGGATCTGCCCGTCGTCGTAGCCGAGCTCCTGGCAGGTGTTGCCCAGCTCGAACGTCGGGTCGTTGTTGCCGCTGTACTCGTAGTCGACGATCCAGAGGCGCTCGCCGTCGTCGAGGTAGTTCTCGGCCAGGAGGTCGTTGTGGCACGGGACCGACGGCAAGAGGTGGACGGCCAGGGCTGCCTCGATGCGCGGGATCGCAGGCAGGTGCTCGCGGTACCCGGCCGGGATGGGCAGGCCGCGCTCGTCGACCAGCGCGAGGTACCGTTCGGCAACGCGGAACATGTCGAAGTCGTCGCGAAAGCGCGGGCCGGCGTGGAGCCGGCGCAGGACCGACGCGATCCGTGCGGGCATCCCGGGCGCGCGTAGCGCCTCGTTCGACATCGTCCGGCCGTCGACCCACTCGAGCGCGAAGGCGTCCATCGCCTCGACGACCTCGGCCACGCGCGGCGAGACGCCCGTTGTCGCCGCGGCGACGGTGTTGTGCCGCTCGTTCGCCCGGTCTACGGCAAGCAGCTCGGTCGACGGGCCCGGGATGCGGACGAAGTAGGGGACGCCATCGACCGTGACCCGGTGGTTCGAGTTGGTCAGGCCGGCCGCGATCGGCTCGTGGCTGACCGACCGGCCCGCCCAGGCGGGGATCGCCGCGATGACGTCGTCGATCGTGGGTGTCGTTGCCACCGCGGCCCTCCTGCTGCCGACTCTAGCGCAGCGGATGGCCGGCCGAGGTCCCGCGCGTCGCGTCGGTCGCGCGCGGCGCGTGTCTCGCGCTCTAGGCTAGCGACGTCGATGCAGCCTGGACAGGGAATCGAGGTCGGATGGTCGAGCACGCTCGCGCGGTCGTGATCGGCGGAGGCGTCGGCGGGACGTCGATCGCCTACCACCTCGCGGAGCTGGGCTGGACCGATGTCGTTCTCGTCGACCGGGCCGAGCTGACCTCGGGCTCGACATTCCACTCGGCTGGTCTGGTCGGCCAGCTGCGCAGCTCCGTGACCCTGACCAAGATGATGATGTACGGCGTCGAGCTGTACCGGCGCCTGGCCGCCGAGACCGGCACCGACCCGGCCTGGCACGAGGTCGGGTCGCTGCGACTGGCATCGTCGCCCGAGCGTCAGGAGGAGCTGCGCCGCCAGGCGGGCTGGGCGAAGACGTTCGGGCTGCCGCTCGAGCTCATCACCCCCGCGGAGGCCCACGAGCTGTTCCCGTTGATGTCGCTCGACGGCGTCCTCGGTGCCGTCTACCTGCCGACCGACGGCTGGCTGGACCCGTCCGGTCTGGCCCAGGCTCTGGCTGCGGGCGCCCGGAACCGCGGCGTGTCGATCCGGCCGCACACGCGGGTCGTCGCCGTCGGCGTCGAGCGCGGCCGCGTCACCAGCGTGACTGTCGAGCACAAGGGGGAGACGACTGAGATCCGGGCCGACGTCGTCGTCAACGCCGGCGGCATGTTCGCCCCCGAGATCGGCCGGCTGGCAGGCGTGAACGTGCCGATCGTCCCGATGGCGCACGAGTACCTCTTCACGGAGGCCATCGAGGGAGTCCACCCGGCCCTCCCCACGATGCGCGACCCCGACAACCTCGTCTACTACCGCGAGGAGGTGGGCGGCCTGTGCATGGGCGGCTACGAGCGGCACCCCGCACCGTGGGGGCTCGACGGCGTGCCGCCGGACTTCAACGGCAAGCTCCTGGCGCCGGACTGGCCGCGGTTCGAGGAGATCATGGACGGCGCCGTCCGCCGGGTGCCGGCGATCGCCGACGCCGGGGTCAGTCGCATGATCAACGGGCCCGAGGGCTTCACGCCCGACAACGAGTTCATCCTCGGCGAGAGCGAGGTCCGCGGGTTCTTCGTCGCTGCCGGGTTCTGCGCCCACGGCATCGCAGGGGCCGGCGGCATCGGCCGCCAGATGGCCACCTGGATCGTCGAGGGCGAGCCCGAGCTCGACCTCTGGAAGATGGACATCCGCCGGTTCGGCCCCGCCTACCGGTCGCAGGCGCACACGCTCGCACGGACGGTCGAGGTCTACGCGACCTACTACGACATCCACTACCCCAACGAGGAGCGCCTGGCGGGGCGGCCGCTGCGCACGGCCCCGACGTACGAGATCCTCAGCGCACTCGGCGCTGCCTTCGGCGAGAAGTCGGGCTGGGAGCGCCCGAACTGGTTCGAGTCGAACGCCCCGGCCGGCGACGATTCGCTCCGGCCACGCGGCTGGGCGGGCATGCACTGGTCGCCGGCGATCGGCGCCGAGGCGCTCGCGACCCGGCACGCGGCCGGCCTGTTCGACGAGACGTCCTTCGCCAAGCTCGAGATCGCCGGCCCGGGTGCCGTCGCGTTCCTGCAGGAGATGTGCGGGAACGACATCGATCGGGAGGTCGGGTCGATCGTCTACACGCAGCTCCTCGACCGCCGCGGTGGGATCCAGGCCGATCTGACCGTCACGCGCCTGGCCGAGGACACGTTCATGCTCGTGACCGGCACGGCAGTCGGGAACCACGACGCCGCCTGGCTGCGCAACCACCTGCCGGAGGATGGGAGCGTCACGCTGCGCGACGTCACCGCGTCGCGGGTGTGCTTCGGGCTCTGGGGACCGCGGGCGAGGGCCATCCTCGCGCCGCTCACGCGCGAGGACCTCTCGAACGAGGCCTTCCCGTTCCTCACCGCGCGCGAGATCACGGTCGGGTCGGTCCCGCTGCTCGCCCTGCGCGTCACCTATGTCGGCGAGCTCGGATGGGAGCTGTACGCCCCGACCGACTACGGCCGGATGCTGTGGACGACGCTCTGGGAGGCGGGCGTCCCGCACGGGATGGTCGCCGGGGGCTACCGGGCCATCGATGCGCTCCGCCTCGAGAAGGGATATCGCGTCTGGTCCAGCGACATCACGCCCGACGAGAACCCGTACGAGGCGGGCATCGGGTTCGCCGTCGCCCTGGACAAGCCGTCGGGCTTCCTGGGGCGGAACGCGCTGGTCGCTGCGAAGGCGGCCGGGCCGCGCAAGCGGCTGCGCTGTCTCGTCCTCGACGACCCGCGTTCGGTCTGCCTCGGCAACGAGCCGGTGCGGATCGACGGAACGGTCGTCGGGCGGGTCACCTCGGGCGGCTACGGGTTCGCGGTCGAACGCTCGATCGCCTACGCCTACCTGCCGCCGACCGCGACGATCGGGTCACGAGGGGAGGTCGAGGTCTTCGGCGAGTGGATCGGCTTCGAGGTCTCGCGCGAACCGTTGTGGGACCCGACCGGCGAGCGCATCAAGGCATGAGCGCACCCGCGGCGTTCGGCTCGGAGTGGTCCGCCGGGCTGCGGCGCGGCGCGGACGCCGAGCTGCGGCGCTGGCTCGAGGTCGCGCAGGCCGCCTGCGACGAGGCCGATGTCACCGCGCGCGCCCACTTCCGGCGCGACCTCACGATCGAGACCAAGCCCGACCGGACCTTCGTGACCCAGGCCGACACCGCGATCGAGCGCATGATCCGCGAGCGGCTGCACGACGCCTTCCCGGACCATGGGCTCGTGGGGGAGGAGTACGGGACCGAGGCAGGCGACGCGTCGGTGCGCTGGTACATCGACCCGATCGACGGGACCCACAACTTCATTCGCGGCGTGCCCCTGTTCGGCACCCTGCTCGCGGTGGAGCGCGACGGCGAGCTCCAGGCCGGCGTGATGTCCGCCCCCGCGCTCGACGAGCGCTGGTGGGCGTGGCGCGGCGGTGGGGCGTGGGCCCGCAACCGGGGTGAGCCGGCGCGCCGGATCCACGTGTCGCGTGTCGCCTCGCTCGACGACGCGCAGGTCCTGTACGGCTCCGGGCAGGAGATCATCGCCTCCGGCCGCGCGCCGGGCTTCGAGGCGTTGCTCCGGGACGTGTGGCGGGAGCGTGGCTTCGGCGACTTCTGGGGCTACGCCCTCGTGGCCGAAGGGGCCGCCGAGGCGATGGTCGAGGTCGGGCTCTCCGCCTGGGATGCCGCGGCCCCGTCCGTCATCATCGAGGAGGCGGGCGGCCGGGCGACGGACCTCGAGGGCGGCCGGGCGATCGACAGCGGGACGTTCCTGACCACGAACGGCCTGCTCCATGACGTGATTCGAGACCGGCTGGTCGGCGCCTGAGGAGGGCAACAACGATGACGGATCCCACGACGGTCGGCGACCCCGCGCCGCGACCGAGCGCGCAGATCGATCCGTCGCCGCCCAGGCGAGCCGCTGCCGCGCTGTCGGACCCGCGAGCGTTGTCGATCCTGACGGCCGAGCACTCGAGCCTGGCCGCCAGTCGATCGCTGACCTACAACGAGTCGTTCAGCCGGGCGGGGATGTTCCTGACGTTCCTGTCGGCCTCGCTCATCGTCATCGGCTTCGTCGTGGGGGCCCAGGGACTGACCGCGACGGTCGTGCCGATCGCCCTCGCGCTGCTTATCGCGGACTTGTACATCGGCGCCGCGACGCTGGGCCGCATCGTCGCCGCGAGCCGGGAAGAGCTGCAGTGCGTCCGCGGGATGAACCGGATCCGCAACGCCTACCGCGAGATGGTGCCGGGCCTCGAGCCGTACTTTACGACCGGCTTCCACGATGACGCCCACGGCGTGCTCGCGACCTACGGCGGGCTCGACCGACCGACCAGCCCCCTGGGCGACTTCCTCCATGGGCTGACCACCGCACCGGGCATGCTCGCCACGATCGAGGGGATGATCGCCGGCGCCATCCTGGCGATCGGTGCCCTCGGTCTCGGAGCCAGTCCGGAGGTCGCGCTCGCTGCCGCCCTGGTCGGGTTCGTGGCCACGTTCGTGGTCTTCCTGTTCGCCGGCTACCGGATGGCCTGGGCCAGCCAGGCGCGCGTGGAGTCGCGCTTTCCCTCGCCGCCCACCGGGACCCCGGAATGACCGTCGAGATGGCCGCCGCGGTCCTGCTGATCCTGGTCCCGATCGCGTTCAACCTGGCGTTCTTCGAGCTCGGTCGGGTCTTCGACTACCCGAACATCCTGCGCAAGGAGCCCGATGAGATCCTGCGTCGCTTCGCGGCCGGCGGCTCCGGGCTGATCCTGCGCTGGGAGGCGCTGCTCGTCAGCGCGCTCCTGATGCTGCCGCTGGCGGCGATGCTGGCCGTCGTGCTCGGGGCCTCGCCCGCCTTGTCCGCCCTCTCGATCACCGTCGGCGCCGCGGCGGCGCTCGTCCAGGGTCTCGGCCTCGTTCGCTGGCCGTTCGCGGTGCCCGAGTTGGCCCGTCGGTATGTGGCGGCGCCCGATGGACCGGCTGGCGACGCCAACCGCCAGACGGTCGAGGCCGTGTTCGCGACGCTGCACCGGCTCCTGGGGGTCGGCATCGGCGAGCACCTCGGGTACCTGTTCACGGGTCTGTGGACCCTGCTGGTCGCCGGTTCGATCCTCTCGACGGCCATCCTGCCGTCGTGGCTCGGCGTCGTGGGACTCGTGGTCGGGATCGCCCTCTTGGTCGGCACCCTCGAGTTCGCCGGTCCCAACGAGCGTGACGGATGGGCCCTCGCAGGCACGATCGTGCCGATCGCCTACATCGCCTGGTCGGTCTGGCTCATCGCCCTCGGCGTGTTCCTCCTCATCTGATCGCGACCGGCGGCGCCGCGCCTCGCGATCGGGCTCGTCGGCTCAGGCGCGCTCCGGGCGATCGGCGCCCACGACCGCCAGCGCCAGGCAGGCTGGACAGCACGCGTCCGCCCACTCGCTGACGACTCCGAGCGGCGTGACCGCGCGAGCAGCCGGGGACCCGCCTCGGCGACGCCGGATCAGGACCCAGCCGAGGCCGCCGATGACGGCGAGGAGGATCGCGACGATCGCGACCTGGCCCAGCGCCCCGCCCACGGCCGTCAGCACCGGCTCGCCGAGCACGTAGCCGAGGCCGAAGTGGGCCGCGATGAACAGGCCATTCCCGATCGCGAGCCCTGTCACGAACGCGATCGGCGGAAGGCCGGCCAGCGCGCTCGCGGCGACCGCGACGATGCGGACGCCGGGCGTCGATCGGGCGATCGCCACGGATCGGGCGCCGCCGCGCCGGAGGCGCTCCGTCTGGGCATCGAGTCGCTCCGCTGACGTCACCCGACCGAGGACGCGCAGGGCGACCGGGCGCGCGACCGATCGCAACAGGCCGAACTGGACGACCCCGCCGACGATGCTCGCCGCGACGATCGCGACGAGCGCCGCGGCCGGGTCCATGTCGCCCCGGCCGGCGGCCACGCCCGCGCCGATGACGATCAGGTCGCCGGGCACCGGGATCGGCAGGCCGGCCTCCTTGACCAGGATCAAGGCGACGATCGCGAAGAGGCCGGTGGCGGCGATGTCCATCTCAGGCGGCCCCGTCCAGAGACCGGCGCATGAGGATCCTCGGCCGACCCGCGCTGCTGTGCGGCCGTCTCGACGAGGCGCTCGAAGCCGGCCGCCTCGAACATCGCGGTGAAGCCGACGTAGGAGAAGCTCACGTCCAGGCGTTGACCGTCGGCGTCGATCGGATAGGCCTCCACCGCAGGGGCGCCGTTCGAGCGTGCATAGTCGATGGCGCCATCGAGCAGCGCCCGGGCGACGCCCCGTCGCCGGTAGCCGACGCGGACCTTGAAGCAGACGATCGACCAGACCGCGACGTCATCGAGCGCCGCGATGGTTCGCGACCGGACGAGGCGTTCCATCGACGCGCGCGGCCCGAGCCCGCACCAACCTGCCGGCTCGCCGTCGAGGTAGGCGATGACGCCGGGCGACGGTGGCCCGGCACGGACCCCAGCCTCGAGGTTGGCCTCACCGGATCCAGGCCCGCCCGACGAGTACGCGCCGCTCGAGCGGCGCCAGTACTGGCACCAGCACCCGCGCGGGCCATCGCCCTCGAACAGCGTCCGGACGTCGGCCCAGCGGTCGGCAGTCGCGGGGACGACTGTGATGGCGCCGTTCACTGCTCTGGTTGTCGCCGCCGCATCAACGCTGCGAGCAGGGCGATCGCAAGGGCCAACGCCAGCACTGAGACTGCGCCGAGGCCCGACGCGAACAGAACGACGACCAGGATCCCGAGAAGCCCCAGGGCCAGCGGGCCTCGGACATGCGTCGGCGACGCGATCGCGGCGATCGACCCCGGCGCCGTGAGCCCGGTCAGGTTGCCCAGCCCGTTCGACGTCGATCGCAGCACGCCGACCGTCTCCTCGCCCGCGATGTCCTCGACGACGGCGGCCATCGCGGCCTCCTCGAACGCGGCCGCGGCCGAGAGGCGATCGCGTGGCGTCGCGACCGACATCGACATCTCGGTCAGGGCCCAGGTGCCGCTGTAGCCAGAGCGGCCGAACCCCCGGATGGCCATCTCGCGGGCCGCTGCCGACGCGTGGTCGAAGAGCGTCAGTCGACCGTGGGCGATGGCCGCCGTCTTTGCGCGGTCACGCGCCGCGATGCGCGTCGCGTCCGGCGGGGTGACGACGGCCACCTGCAGATCGACTCTGGCGAGCCGATCGAGCAGCGCCTGCACCCTCCCCTGCGCCGCCACCACGGCGGGATCGTCCTGGTCCGCGTCCCCAGGACGGCCGGCGAACGCAGCTCGAGACGGCCCTCGACGACGCTTCATGTGGCCACGATACTGCGCCGCTCCCGCCTCGCCGATTGACGCGCTACCGCTCGGCGGCTCGCGATCCGATCACGCGCCGGCGGCGGCCAGAGAGTCGTCGAGGATGTCCAGCGCCTGGTCGACCTCGGCCGCGGTCGTCACGAGCGGCGGGATGATCCGGACGACGTTCACGTAGGTCCCCGCGGTCAGCACGATGAGCCGGCGCTCCAGCGCCTCCGCCTGGATGCGCTTGGTCAGATCCGGATCAGGCGTCCGGCCGTCGCCGTCGCCGGGCTTGACCAGCTCGATGGCGACCATCAGTCCGAGGCCGCGTGCGTCGCCGATCGACGGGTACTTCCCGGCGAGTCGGCGGAGGCCGGCAAGGAACTGGTCGCCACGCTCGCGAGCGTTGGCGACCAGCCCTTCCTCCTCGATGACATCAAGGGTGGCGTTGGCGGCCGCGCACGAGACGACGTTGCCGCCGTACGTGCCGCCATGGGTCCCGGGCTTCCAGGCGGCCATGAGCTCAGCCCGCGCCAGGATCCCGGACAGTGGCAGGCCTGAGGCGATGCCCTTGGCCATGACCAGGATGTCGGGCTCGACGTCCCAATGCTGGACCGCGAACATCTCGCCGGTCCGCCCGAACCCCGTCTGGACCTCGTCGGCGATGAGCAGGATGCCGTGCTCCCGGGTGATCTCGCGAAGCCGGGGCAGGAACCCGGGCGGCGGCACGATGTACCCGCCCTCGCCCAGCACCGGCTCGAGGACGATCGCCGCCACGCGGTCCGGGTAGATGAACTGGTGGAAGGTCAGATCGAGCTGGGCCTCCCAGTCGCAGGTGCACTCCTCGGGCGGGTGTGCCGCGCCGGGGGCCCGGAAGCAATACGGGTAGGCCGTGTGATAGACGGAGCCCGGCAACGGCTCGAAGGCCCCTCGATAGACGTCCTTGGCGGTCGTGAGGGCCATCGTCTGGGCGGTCCGGCCGTGGTAGCCGTAGCGGAATGCCATGATCGCCGGCCGGCCGGTGGCGACCCGCGCGAGCTTGACGGACGCCTCGATGGCCTCCGCTCCCGAGTTCGAGAGGAACGCCTGCCACGGACCGCCGGGCAGGACCGTCCGCAGGCGGTCGTAGAGCCGGAGCCCGGGCTCGTGGTAGAGGATGTTCTGCTGGCCGTGGAGCAGCTTGGCGGCCTGGGCCTGGATGGCCGCGACGACGCGCGGATGGGCGTGGCCGGTGTTCGTGACCCCGATCCCGGACGAGTAGTCGAGGTATCGCTCGCCATCGCGCGTGATGAGCCACGAGCCCTCGCCGCGGTCGACGTCGAGGTTCGTGATCCGGCCCCAGACCGGCGGGACCACGCCGTGGTCGGGGAGGGGGCCCGCGGCGGATCCGGCGATACGGGCGTCGGCGGTGTCGACCATGGAAATGGACCTCTGGCGGTGGGTCAGGCCCGGCCACTGTATTCACGGGCCGCGACGCGGCGTGAATAGAGCGTGCTCAGCAGGACCAGCCCGACGGCGATGACGAAGATCATCGTGCCGATGACGTTGACCTGGACCGGGATCCCGCGGAGCTGCGACCCGTAGATGAACAGCGGGAAGGTCTGGGTCGTGCCGGCGGTGAAGCTGGTGATGACGTAGTCGTCGATCGACAGGCTGAACGCGAGCAGCGCGGCCGCCATGACGCCCGGCAGGATCAGCGGGAAGGTCACCTTCCAGAACGTCGACCCACTCGTTCGCGCCGAGGTCCATCGCCGCTTCCTCGAGGTGGCGCGGGAATCCCTGCATGCGGGCCTTCACGGTGACCACCACGAAGCTGATGTTGAACATGATGTGGGCGATGATGACCGTGCGGATGCTGAGCGGGTAGACGAGGCCCTCGGGGACGAACGGCAGCTGGACCGAGGCGATGAACGTGGTCAGGAGCGAGGCGCCGAGCACGATCTCGGGCGTCGACATCGGCAGGAAGATCAGCAGGTTCGTCGACGACCGCCCGGTGAACTGGTACCGGACGAGGGCGAGAGCGATGAGCGTGCCGAGGATGGTCGCGACGATCGTCGAGGCGAAGGCGATGATCAGGCTGTTCGAGACCGCATCGGTCAGCCCGGGCCGGCCGAGCGGGTTGAGCCACGCGTCGATCGAGAAGCCACGCCAGGTCAGGTTCGACCGCCCGGTCGGGTCGTTGAAGCTGAAGAGGATCATCACCGCGACCGGTGCGATCAGGTAGAGCGTGACGCCGGCCACGTACAACGGCAGCAGGTAGCGATCGACGCCGCGGCGGAACCGGCTGCCGACCGATTCGCTTCGGGGGGACAGCGACGGCGGCGGTCGCCATCAGGTGAGGTCCTCGGTCCCGAGCAGCCGGGTGTAGATGAGCACGCCGATCAGGATGGCGAGCATCAGGATGAACGAGAGCGCCGATGCCGTCGGGTAGTCGGTCACCCGCAGGTAGCGGGCCTGGATGACGTTCCCGATCATCAGCGACTGCGGGTTGCCGAGGAGCTCGGCGTTGATGTAGTCGCCGACGGCCGGGATGAACGTGAGCAGGGAGCCGGCGAAGATGCCGGGCACGGCCAGCGGGCAGCGTGACCCGGACGAACGCCTGGCTGACGAGGTAGGTCCCGACGACCGCCCCGAGGATCGCGCCCGGGATCCCGAGGGGCAGCGGGCCGTACTCCATGACGACGCCGACGACGACGCCGAGCAGGCCGCCGATGATGGTCCCGGCGATGGTGCCCTGCGGTCGCCACGGCCCGGCGTACAGGTCCTCCGCCGCCTCCAGAAGTCGGCGGTCGATCTTCTCGAGCGCAACGTAGAGCGGCAGCGTCATGAACGGCAGGAAGTTGTAGGTGATCCCGGCGACGACCGCGGCCGGGGTGGCGAGGAGGCGGAACTCCTCGGGCATGATCCCGATCGCCTTGAGCGGGCCCAGCAGGAACCCGTCGTCGGCGAGGATGATCTTCCACGAGATCGTGCGCAGCAGGAAGCTCGTGAAGAACGGGGCGATGACGAGGAACAGGAGCAGGTTCTTGTAGGCGCCGCCGCGGAAGGCGATCGCATAGGCGAGCGGGAACCCGAGCGCAAAGGCGAGGAGCGTCGCGAGACCGCCGTAGACGATCGATCGCCCGATCCACGGCCAGTACTCGGTCATCGCCTCGGGGTAGACGCCCCAGTTCCAGGTCTGGGTGAACCCTCCTGGATGCTGCCGGTCCACAGCGAGACCAGGAACATCTGGATCGCCGGATAGACGTAGAACACGGCCAGCCAGAGCAGGCCGGGGAGCAGGAGGGCGTACGGGGCGATCGTCCGGAAGTTGATCGTCCGACGCATCGGCGGCTAGAGGCCCAGCACCTTCGTGAAGGCCTCGCTCCAGGCGACCTCCTCCTCGGCCGAGGTGGCGCGGAACTGGTGCAGCCGCGCGGCGTAGTCCTCGGGCGGGAAGATCAGAGGGTTGTTCGCCAGATCGGCATCGATCTCCAGCATGACCTCGCGGGCGCCGGCGACGGGGCAGACGTAGTTCACGTACGCCTCGATCGTCGCCGCGTTGACCGGGTCGTAGTAGAAGTCGATCCAGCGCTCCACGAGCCGCAGGTTGGGCGAGCCCTTCGGGACGACCATGTTGTCGGTCCAGAGCATCCCGCCTTCGGCCGGCAGCACCCAGCGGAAGTCCTGGTCGCCCGACTGCGCGGGCACCAGCAGCGACGTCACGTCGCCCGACCACGCCATCGCGAGGACTGCGTCACCGCTCGTCATCGACTCGACATACGAGTTGCCGGCGACCTGGCGGACGTAGCCGGCCTGGACGGCCTTGTCGACCTCGGCGAGCGCCGCGTCGAACTGCTCTTGCGTGAGAGTGGCGGGGTCGGACCCGAGCCTTAGCGCCGACAGGCCGACCGTGTCGCGCATCTCGCTCAGGTACATCATCCGGCCGCCGAAGTCGTCGCTGAACAGGATGTCGATCGAGGTCTGCTCGCCGGTCTTGCTGATGTCGAAACCGAGCCCGGTCATCCCGGACTGCCACGGGGCGGCGAGGTTCGTGTCCGGGTCGAATGACCGGCCCTTGTACAGCGGCAGCAGGTTGGCCGTGAAGTTCGGCGTGTTCGCGGTGTCGATCGCCTCGAGCCAGCCCAGCCGTGCGAGGCGGGCGACCATCCAGTCGGTCACGACGACGATGTCCCACTCGGTGGGCAGGCCGGCGTTCAACGGACCGGACAGGTTGCTTGTGAAGAAGCCCTCGTTGTCGTCGACCGCTTCCAGGTAGTCGATCGTGATCCCGGTCTCGGCCGTGAACTTCTCGAGGGTCGGACGCGCGTCGCCGGCCTCGTTCACGTCGATGTAGCCGACCCAGTTGGCGAACCGGATCTCGCCGGTCAACGGCCCCTCGGAGGGAGGCGGGGGCTCGCTGCCCGGGGCCGTGGTCGCAGCGCCGGGCGTCGGGGAGGCCTGGGCGGCCGATCCGCCCGGCGACTGCGACGGCTTCACGCCGCCGCCCGAGGTGTTGACGAGGAAGGCGGCGAACCCGACCGCACCGAGGGCGACGGCCCCGCCGACGAGGAACTTGCGGCGCGAGACGCCCGCGGGTGGCACCGGGGCGCCGTCGCCGTCGCCGGCCGCGACTTCGGCGCCCACGGGCCCGGCGGGAGGCGGCGTGCCGGTCGCGTCCACCGCGAACGTGTGGTCCGGGGACCACGTCAGCTGGACCTCCTCGCCCGGTGTCCACAGCTCGGCGCGCGTGGCCCGCTCGACGTTCTGCTCGTAGACGGTGACGGTGCCCCCGCCCTTGGTCTCGACGATGTAGCTGGTCGAGACCCCGAGGTATGAGGCGTCGCGGATCGTGCCCAGCATGTGGTTCTGGCCCTCGGGGACCGCCTCGCTCGTCTCGCGCAGCCGGATCTTCTCCGGCCGAACGCCGACTTCGAAGCTCTCGAGGCCCTCCGTCAGGGTCTTCGGCACCCGGATCGCCGTGCCGTCGGCAAGGCGACACACGACGTACGCGCCGTCGGTGCCGCCATCGGGCTTGGTCGGGAGCAGGTTGCTGACACCGAGGAAGCCCGCGACGAACCGCGTGCGCGGCCGCTCGTACAGGCTCGCCGGGTCGGCCAGCTGCTCGTACCGGCCGTGGTTCATGACCGCGATGCGATCGGACATCGTCATCGCTTCTTCCTGGTCGTGGGTGACGAAGATGAAGGTGATGCCGACTTCCTGCTGGATGCGCTTGAGCTCCACCTGCATCTGCTTGCGCAGCTTGAGGTCGAGGGCGCCGAGGGGCTCGTCGAGCAACAGCACGGACGGCCGGTTGATGAGGGCGCGCGCGAGCGCGACGCGCTGGGCCTGTCCGCCGGAGATCTGGGTCGGCTTGCGTCGCTCGAACCCGGGCAGCTCGACGAGCTTGAGCATCTCGGTGACGCGAGTCTTGACCTCTGCGTCGTCGACCTTGGAGCGGCGGAGGCCGAACGCGATGTTCTCGTAGATCGTGAGGTGCGGGAACAGCGCGTAGTTCTGGAAGACCGTGTTGACGTGTCGCTTGTAGGGCGGCAGCCACGTCACGTCCTCGCCCTTGAGCTCGATGAGCCCCGACGTCGGCTGCTCGAACCCGCCGATCATCCGCAGCGTCGTGGTCTTCCCGCAGCCCGACGGCCCGAGCAGGCTGAAGAACTCGCCGGTCTGCACTTCGAGGTCGATGTGGTCGACGGCTACCGCTTCGCCATAGCGCTTGACCACGTCCACGAGCCTGACGTCGACGGCGGGCACGTTCGTTGGCACTCCTGGGGAGGCAGAGGCGGAGACGCGATCGATGCATCCTGGGCCGGCACGCACTTGCCGCTGGTCGCGGGGCCCTCCCGGCGCGGCCCGGATGCGGGCGAGGATATGGTCGGGCGCTGGGGGTGTCAAGGACGTGGATCGGCGGCCGGGCTCCGCATGGGTCGCCAGGCGCTGCGTGCGAGATTCGTGACGACCAGGGCTACGGATCGCGCGATTCGCACGCCCGCCGGGGAAGATGCGGGACGCTCACCACGCGGAGGCGCTCGCCCGCGGATCGACTCCCGGACGCCCGACCCGGTCCCGATGCGATGCGCGGTAGGATATCGACGCAACGACCGTCAGAACGCTGCCGGCGACCACGACCCAGAGGGAACCCCCGCTCATGCCCACCCTCACCGAGAGCGCCGTCATCGACGCGCTTCGCGCCGTCCAGGAGCCCGAGCTCGGACGCGACATCGTGACCCTCGAGATGGTCAAGGACGTCGCCATCGACGGCGCGGCGATCGCCTTCACGATCGAGCTGACCACCCCGGCCTGTCCGCTCAAGGACGAGATCGAGGGCAACGCCAGGGCGGTGCTCACGGCGATCGGGGCCGAGACCGTCGAGATCACCTGGGGCGCGATGGTCCGGCGCGCGCAGCCACGCCAGGCCGAACAGCTCCTCCCCGGCGTCAAGAACGTCATCGCGGTGGCCTCGGGCAAGGGCGGCGTCGGCAAGAGCACGGTCAGCGTCAACCTGGCCGTCGCCCTGGCCCAGGCGGGTGCCTCGGTCGGGCTGCTCGATGCCGACATCACCGGCCCGAACATCCCGATGATGATGGGCATCGAGGGCCAGCCGAAGGCGACCGACAACAACAAGATCGGCCCGCTCGAGCGCCACGGCGTCAAGACGATCTCGATCCAGTTCTTCGTGCCCGAGGGCCAGCCGATCGTGTGGCGCGGCCCGCTCGTCGGCGGGGCGATCCAGCAGTTCCTGCGCGACGTCGAGTGGGGCGAGCTCGACTACCTCGTGATCGACCTGCCGCCCGGCACCTCCGATGCCCAGCTGACGCTCGCGCAGGCCGTCCCGATCTCGGGCGCGGTCCTGGTCACGACGCCGCAGGAGGTCGCGCTCTCGGACGTCGCCAAGGCCCTCGCGATGTTCAAGCGGATGAGCGTGCCGATCCTCGGCCTCGTCGAGAACATGACCGCCTTCGCGTGCCCGCATTGCGGCGAGCTGACCGAGATCTTCGGACGCGGCGGCGGCGAGCGGTTCGCGGCCGACCACGGCCTCGACTATCTCGGTGGCGTTCCGCTCGATGTGACGGTCCGACAGGGCGGCGACGTCGGCGTCCCCGCGGTCGCCCAACGCGAGCCGGGCCCGGCGGCGCGAGCCCTGACGGCCATCGCCGGCGCGGTCGCCGCGCGCATGAGCGTCCGCGCCGCGCAGTCCGCCGATCGGCCTGTCCTGACCGTCTCCTGACGCGGGGGCGGGGCGCCGCTGCGGGTCTAGACTGCACAGTCCGAGTGCGCGGAGGAAGGATCCAGCCCGACGGTGCGATGCGGGACGTGCGGCGCGACCGGCGCGGCCGGGGCGCGGTTCTGCGATCAATGCGGGGCGTCGCTCGGCGCATCCGCTGAGACGGCGGCGCCCCAGGGCGGCCAGGCCGCGGACCCCGGCCAGGGCGATGGGGATCGGCGCATCGTCACAGCGCTCTTCGCGGACCTCGTCGACTACGTCCGCATGGTGGCCGAACACGATCCCGAGGTGGTCCGACGCAGGGTCCGCGCCGCCCTGACGGTCATGGCCGATGCCATCGAGCGGCTCGACGGGACCCGAGAGAAGTTCATCGGCGATGCCGTCTTCGCGGTCTTCGGCTGGCCGCGCGCCCACGACGATGACGCCGTCCGGGCCGCGCTGGCAGCGTTGAACATCCGGTCCTCGCTGCGTGACCTCGGCGACGGGGCGGAGGCGATGGAGGTCCGGATCGGGATCGCCACCGGCGAGGTCGTCACCTCCCGGGCGGATCCCACGCGGGACGACCTGGCCCTGACCGGTTCGGCGATCACGACGGCTGCCCGGATCCAGTCGCTCGCACGGCCGGCCGAGATCCTGCTCGACTCGGCGACCGTGTCCGCCGCCCGGGGACGGCTCGTCGTCGCGGACCGCGGGTCGTTCGTGCTCCGCGGCCAGTCCGAGCCGGTCCGGCTCCATGCCCTCGAGGGCGAGGTGGGGCTGGGCGGCTACGTGGCCCCGCGGACGCGCGTGATCGGCACGCTGGTGGGCCGCAAGGACGAGCGGGGCCGGCTCCGCGCGCTCTTCGACCGGTGCCGATCCGATCGGGTCGGGGGCACGATCCTGGTGGTCGGCGAGCCGGGCATCGGCAAGTCGAGGCTCTTCGCGGATCTCCTCGGCCACGCAAAGGGGCAGGGGATGGCCTGGACCTGGACCGAGAACACCTCCTACGGCCAGGCGGAGCCGTACCGGTTCGCACGGATGTTCGCGCAGGCGGCCGCCGACGAGCACGGCATGGACTCCGGGAGCTACGCCCGCGCGCTGCTGTTCACGCCGGACCTCGATGATGCCGTCGCGCGGCAGTACGGCGGCGCGATCGCGGCGATCGCCCGGGACGCTGCGTTCTCCGGCTGGGAGGCCGAGGCGCCGGACATGCCAGCCGATTCGACGGCGATGGCGGCGGCGCTCGTCGACGTCGCCGGTCGCTACGTCGACCGGCTCATCGAAACCAGTGGACCGCGAGTCGTCGTGGTCGACGACATGCACTGGATCGACGCCTCGAGCGTCGGCATGCTCGAGGTCCTCGTCGAGCGAGCCGCTCGACTGCCGCTCGTCGTGCTGGCCGCCATGCGTCCCGGACCGCGCCCTGCCTGGGCGGAGCGGCCGGGCGTCGAGGAGATCGGCCTCTCGGGGCTGTCGCTGCCCGAGACCGCACAGCTCGCGACCCAGATCGCCCGTGCCGCGTTCGACGCCGACGGCGCGCGGCGGATCCACGAGCGCACGGCCGGGAATCCGCTTTTCGTCACGGAGACCGTCCGGGCGTCGCTCGATGACGGCACCCTCGCCTGGCATGACGGGCGGGTCACGTTGACCGAGGGCCCGGTCACGAACCTCCCGGTGACGCTGCGTGCCGTCCTCGGTGCGCGCATCGACGCGCTCCCGCCTGACGCCCGCGAGGCGCTCGGTGTGGGGTCGGTGATCGGCATGCGCTTCGACCGGGCTCGGATCGAGGGCCTCACGGCCGTCCCGATCGCGCCCGGAACACTCGAGCGCGTGGCAGACGCGGGACTCGTCACCCCCGACCGCGACGGGTCATGGCGGTTCAGCCACCCGCTCATCCACGACACGGCGTATGCAGGGGTGCTCGCGGCGCGCCGGCGGCACCTCCATGGCCGTCTGGCTGATCAGCTCGAGGAGGCCAACGACCCCCGATCTGTCGTCCTGATCGCCGTCCATCGGGCCGCCTCGGGCGACGCGGCCCGGGCGATCCCCCTCCTGGACGCGGCCGCCGCCGCGGCGCTGGCGCTCGGGGCCGCGACCGAGGCGGCGTCGTTCTGGCGTACCGCGGCGGGCCTGACGGCGGACGCCGCCGACGCGGCCGGCTATCGGTCGCGAGCCGAGGCGGCGCTGGCGGCGGTCCGCGGCGCGTAGCAAGTCGCCGAGGATGGTTGGGTCGGGCGCGGCGGACTACGATGCGCTCGATGCTCGTCAGCCCAACCTTCGCCGAGGCCCTCGCGTCCGTGCCCTTCTTCGCGGGCCTCGATGACGCTGCGCTCGGACGGGTCGCGGCCAGCGTTCGATCGCGGCGGTTCCGACGCGGCGAGGTGATCTTCCACGCGGGGGACCCCGGCGACGCGCTCTTCATCATCGTCTCGGGAGAGATCAAGATCTCGCTGCCGTCCGAGGCGGGCGAGGAGGCGATCCTGGTCCGGCTCCGGCCCGGCGACGTCTTCGGTGAGCTGGCGCTCCTGGACGGTGCCCCACGCTCGGCGACCGCGACGGCCTTGAGCGCCACCGAGACCGTGGTCCTGCCGCGGGACCGCTTCCGGGAGCTGATCAGCAACGAGCCGGCGGTTCGTGACGCGCTGCTGGCCGCCCTCGCGTCCGAGCTGCGTCGACTGACCGACCACGTCGAGGAGCTCCACTTCCTCGACATCACGGGCCGGCTGGCCGCGTGCCTGGTCCGCCTGGCCGGTGACGGCGCCCCGCAGCCCGATGGTGCGATCCGCCTGCGGATGTCGCTGACGCAGGGCGACCTGGCCTCGATGGTCGGCAGCACGCGGCAGAGCGTCAACAAGCTCCTGGGCCAGTTCGCCGCGGATGGCCTCCTGCGCCTGGAGCGCGACGCCATCGTCGTGACCGACCTCGAGGGCCTGACGCTGGCGTCCCACCGCTAGTCGGCCCTGAGCGCCTCGAGGAGGACCGAGGCCGCGGAGAGGGCGGCCCGTGTTCGACCGTTGGCGCCGTCGAGGAACACGATGTGCCGGCGGCGATGGACGCCTGACGGCGTCACGACGACCACCGAGACCGCGGTGTCGCCCGCTCGGGGCCTGACCCGGAGCGCCATGCCGACGTCGCTGCCGCCGAGGTCACGTGCTCGCGTGGCGAACGCCTGGAGCGCGTCCACGGCCGATCGACCGTCGGCGCCCGATTCGGCAGCGTGGTCCGCGCCACCCTCGACATCGGTGTCCGTGTCTTCCTCGCCGTGCGCAAGCGCGCCGGGGCTGTCGGCCGCGAGCGCCTCCACGAATCGCAGCCACGGCACGTCGCCGAGCAGCGTCGCGAGCTGGCCCGCCGATCCGATCTCGACGATCGAGAGCGTCCACCCGAGGCCCTCGAGCCGATCGCCGATCGCGCCCGACCAAGTGGTCGGTCCGGTCGCCCAGACGTGCTCGCCGATCAGGCTCAGGACGGTTTCGGCAGCCCGCTCGACGAGCGACTCGGCACTCGTCTCACCCTCGGCGGTCGCGGAGATCCGGACATCGACCGCGTCAGCTCGCGCGTACGTCGCGACGACCGGATTCGCGGCTCGCAGCAGCGTCTCGCCGAGCCGGTCGGCGAGCATCGACTCGCCGATCCCCATCAGTCGATACGTGCGGACCGCGACCTCGGCCCCGAGCCCGATGGCGTCGAGCCGGGGCAGGACCTCGTCGGTCCACATCGGGCGCATCTCGCGGGGCGGTCCGGGCAGCGCGATCACCACCCGTCCATCGGGTCGCCGGATGAACCAGCCCGGCGCCGTGCCGTTCGGGTTGGGCATCGCGTCCGCCGACGGGATCCGCCAGGCCTGCTTGAGGTTGATCTCCGGGAAGGGAAGGTCGCGTCGCCGCCAGAGCTCGCGCAGCCACGCCTCCAGTTCGGCATCGACCTCGGGCGTCTCACCCAGGGCGGCCGCGATCGCCTCCCGGGTCAGGTCGTCGGGCGTCGGCCCGAGGCCGCCGGTCGAGATGACCAGGTCGGACCGCTGGAGGCCGGATCGGAACGCCTCGGTCACGACGTCCAGCCGGTCGGGGAGGGCCGTCAGCCGGCCGACCGACACGCCGCGCTCGGTCAGGGCGTGTGCCAGCTCGCCGGCATTCGTGTCCCGGGTCTCGCCGACGGTCAGCTCGCTGCCGATGCTCAAGAGCTCCGCAGTGAGGAGGGGACGGCCTGACGTTTGGTTCGCCATCGGCGGAGCGTAGCGAACGGACCCGGCATCGTGTGAGCGGGCCGGGGCGCGGGTCGGCGCTGCTATCATCGGACGGACCCCCACGACGACGCGATCTCCCCGGAGCACCGCCCTGGACGACCCGCAGAAGCCCACGCCACGCCGGCCTCCGCCCGGCATCCGCGACCAGGTCTCGGCGACACGCGATGCCGCGATGCGACTGGTCACGGCCCATATCGACCTGGCCAAGGCCGAATTCGCCGCGATCGGCGGCCAGATCGCGCGCACCGCCGCACTCGTGGGCGTCGCGATCGCGCTCTTGATCATGACGGCGTTCCTCCTGGTCGTCGGGAGCGCGCTCTTCCTCGGGGAGTGGATCCTGGGCTCGATCGGCTGGGGCGTCCTCCACGGAGTCCTCGCGTTCACGGCGATCGCCCTGAGCTGCGTCCTCGGCGCGGTGGGCGTCGGCGCCCAGCGCATCGCCCGGTCGTTCGCGGTCGCCGTGGTGATCGCCATCGTCGTGGGCGTCGGACTCGGACTCGACCTGACCAACCGCGCCTATGTGGCCATCGGGGAATCGACCCTCGTCGGGGTCGAACCGGGCGTCCGGCCGCTCGTGGTCGGGCTGATCGCGGGTGCCGTGCTCGGCCTCATCCTGGGGCTCGTCGGGGCCTGGCGCGCCAAGGCGCCGATCGGGCCGTCGGCCATCGGCGGGCTGGTCGTCGGCCTACTGCTCGGCGCATTCAGCGCGATCACGTTCGGACCGCAGGTCGGCGCGGGCGTCGGGCATCGCGGCCGGCTATGTCGCCTGGATGGCGCTGATGGGGGCCGACGTCGCTCGCACCGGCGTCGACGTCGAGCGGCTCAAGGAACGGTTCTACCCCACCCAGACCATCGAGACCAGCAAGGAGACGCTCGAGTGGCTACAGAAACGGATGCCGCCCGGGATCGGGTGATCGCGGCGCGAGCCGACCTGGCTGACGAGCTCGAGACCATGGAGGCCTCGGTCCGGGCGGCGGTCGACATCCCGGCGAGGATCAAGCGCAGTCCCGCCAAGGCCGCCGCGGCCATCGGCGGCGTGGGATTCCTGGCGCTCAAGGGGCCGCAGCGCCTCTTCGGCGCCGCCAGGCGCGCCGTGCGCGGCCCGTCCGCGGACATGCCCAAGTCGATGCTGCCCGACGAGATCGAGAAGACGCTCCGCAAGCTCGGGGACGACGGCAACAAGGTCCGCGGGACGCTCGAGCGCGACTTCGCGGCCTATGCCACGGAGGCGGAGAAGGAACGTGCCGGTCGCAAGCGCGCGATCGTCATGGCCGCCGCCGGGCCGCTGATCTCGCGTGGCCTCCGGACCGCGACCGAGCGACTCCTGAACCCGGACGAGGAGGGCTTCGCCGCGAAGTTCAAGGAGGTCCGCGAGCGGGCCGAGCGCGAGGCGGGCGGCGCGCGCGAGCCCCGGACCGCCAAGAAGGACGGGAAGGACGCGTCAGCCGGATCGGCGGACGAGTCCACGGACGCCGGGGCCTGACCCGCTACACTCGCGGACGGGCGAGTGGCGGAATGGCAGACGCGCCGGCCTTAGGAGCCGGTGCCGCGTGAGCGGCGTGTCGGTTCGACCCCGACCTCGCCTACCAGGCTCCTCCGCGGCTTGAGGAGCGCCCGGCCGTGACCGGGGACCCGCCCTATACTTCCCCGGCGATGCACGTCACCACCACCCCGGCCCCCAAGTCGACCGTCGAGCTCGAGATCGAGCTGCCCCCCGAGCGTCTTGATCGCGCCATCAAGGACGCCGTCCAGCACCTCTCGCGACGTACCCGCGTCCCGGGCTTCCGGCCGGGGAAGGCGCCCCGACCGGTGCTCGAGCGGGTCCTCGGCCCGGGCGCGGTCCTTGACGATGCGGTCGAACACCTCGTCGAATCGGCCTACCGCGAGGCCCTCGTCAAGGAGGACCTCCTCCCGCTGACCAACGCGGACGTCGAGGTGGTGCAGGCGGAGGAGGGCAAGCCGCTCGTCTTCAAGGCGACGGTCCAGGTCCGACCGGATGTGACCCTCGGCGACTACAAGGGCTTCAACTTCAGCCCCGAGATCGAGACGATCGACGACGCCCGCGTGGACCAGGTCGTCGAGGAGCTCCGCGACCAGAACGCGACGCTGACGGCCGTCGAGGACCGCGGCGCCAAGGACGGCGACTACGCGGTGATCGCGTTCACCGGCACGCGGGACGGCACCCCGTTCGAGGGCGGCTCCTCGGAGCGGATGCCGCTCATCCTCGGCCAGGAACGGCTGATCCCGGGGTTCGAGGCGAACCTCGTCGGGCTGAAGCCGGGCGAGTCGACCGAGTTCGACATCACCTTCCCCGACGACTACGCCGAGACCGAGCTGGCCGGCAAGGCCGTGCAGTTCACGGTCGAGGTCAAGGAGCTGCGCGAGAAGGTCCTTCCCGAGCTCGACGACGACTTCCTGCACCAGCTCGGGGACTTCGACGACCTCGCCGCGCTGCGCGCCGACATCCAGACCCGCCTCGAGGGCAACGCCACCGACCACGCGCGGCACGAGTTCGCCGACAAGATCATCGAGTACGCGGTGGCCAACGCGACCGTCGAGCTGCCCGGACGTGCTGATCGACCAGGAGGTCGAGGTGATGCACGACGAGTTCCGTGGGCAGATCGCCCGGCAGGGGATCACGGAGGAGGCCTACCTCAAGGTCATGGAGAAGACCGAGGCTGACCTCCACGCCCAGTTCCGCGAGCCCGCCGAGAAGCGGGTGAAGACGCTCCTCGTCCTCTCGAAGGTCGCCGAGGCTGAAGGGGTCGTCATCGATGACGCCGCGGTCGATGCCGAGGTGGCGCGCGGCCGCGAGCGGTACGCCGGCGACCCGAAGCTGTTGGGCTACTTCGAGTCAGAGCGCGGCCGCAGCTTCATCCGCAGCACGCTGCGCCGGAGTCGCGTCGTCGAGACGATCGTCGACGCCTGGCTCGCCGACCATCCCGAGCACCCCCCACTGCCGCACCTCGAGGATGCCCAGGCGTCCGCGGTGGACCGTGAGGGGGCCGAAGCCAACGCCGCGATCGACGCCACCGATCCCGGCTCCATCCTCGCCGACGAGCCGACGCCCGCCGGCTGACCGACCGTCATCGACCCGCCGCCCCGGACCGGCGCCTGCAAATGGAGAGACCCACGATGCTCGTCCCCATGGTCATCGAATCCTCGAGCCGAGGCGAACGCGCCTACGACATCTACTCGCGCCTGTTGCGCGAGCGGATCATCTTCCTCGGCGACGCCATCGAGGACCACCTGGCCAACCTGGTCATCGCCCAGCTCCTCTTCCTCGAGTCCGAGGATCCCGAGAAGGACATCAGCCTGTACATCAACTCGCCCGGCGGGCAGGTGACGTCGGGCCTCGCGATCTACGACACCATGCAGTACCTGCGCGCCCCCGTCAGCACGATCTGCATCGGGCTCGCGGCGTCGATGGCCGCGGTCCTGCTGGCCGCCGGCGCGAAGGGCAAGCGCTACGCCCTCCCGAATAGCCGGATCATGATCCACCAGGGTTCCGGCGGCTTCCGCGGCAACGCGCCAGACGCGCGTCATCCAGATGAAGGAATGGGAGCACCTGGTGCATGCGAACCACGAGATTCTGGCTCGCCACACGGGCCAGCCTCTCGACAAGGTCATCAAGGACACCGACCGGGACTACTTCATGGCTCCCGGAGACGCCAAGGACTATGGCATCATCGACGCGGTCTACTCGGTCGAGAGTGCATCCTTGATCGCGCAGGCCCATGATGCCGGCATGACGGGCGGCGAAGGCGCGGCAGCCGCTGAGGCAGCCGAGACTCCGCCGGAGCCGGTCAGGAAGCCGAAAGACGGATAGAGGTCAGACGGGCACGTGACCACGAGCAGCAGCACCAAGGGACCCAAGGTCCCGTACCGGTGCTCCTTCTGCGGGAAGAGCCAGGAACAGGTTCGCAAGCTCATCGCCGGACAGGGTGTCTACATCTGCGATGAGTGCATCAACCTGTGCCAGGAGATCATCGAGGAGGAGCTCCTCGAGACGCCGCGCCCGAAGTCGACCGCGTCGAAGCTCCCCAACCCGCACCAGATCAAGGACGCCCTCGACCAATACGTGATCAGCCAGGAGAAGGCCAAGAAGGTCCTCTCGGTCGCGGTCTACAACCACTACAAGCGCGTCAACGCCGGCCACCAGGTCGACGAGGTCGAGCTCCAGAAGTCGAACGTGCTGCTTGTCGGTCCGACCGGCTCCGGCAAGACCCTCCTCGCCCAGACGCTGGCCCGGGTGCTGGACGTCCCGTTCTGCATCGCCGACGCGACGTCGCTGACCGAGGCCGGGTACGTCGGCGAGGACGTCGAGAACATCCTGCTGCGCCTGATCCAGGCCGCGGACTTCGACGTCGCGCGGGCCCAGCGCGGGATCATCTACATCGACGAGATCGACAAGATCGCGCGCAAGGCGGACAACCCCTCGATCACGCGCGACGTGTCCGGCGAGGGCGTCCAGCAGGCGCTGCTCAAGATCCTCGAGGGTACGGTCGCCAACGTCCCGCCCCAGGGCGGCCGCAAGCACCCCCACCAGGACTTCATCCAGATCGACACGACCAATGTCCTGTTCATCTGCGGCGGCGCCTTCGACGGGCTCGAGAAGATCGTCGAGGAGCGGGTCGGGCGCCGGTCCATCGGGTTCGGCTCAGAGTCGGCGATGAGCGCGGTCGAGCGCGGCAAGATCCTCGAGAAGCTGATGCCCGAGGACCTGCTGAAGTTCGGGCTCATCCCGGAGTTCATCGGTCGCCTGCCCGTGATGGTCACGCTCTCGGCGCTCACCGCGGACGACCTGGTCCGCGTGCTGACCGAGCCGAAGAACGCGGTCACGCGGCAGTTCGAGAAGTTCCTCTCGCTCGACAAGGTGGACCTGGTCTTCACGCCGGGCGCCCTGCGCGCCGCCGCCGAGGTCGCCCTCGATCGCAAGACCGGCGCCCGGGCGTTGCGCTCGATCGTCGAGGAGTCGCTCCTCGAGGTCATGTACGACATCCCGGAGCGGACCGAGATCCGCAAGTGCATCATCACCGAGGAGACCATCCGCGACGGCCGTCTCCCGCTGCTGCTCTCGAAGAACGACGTCGAAGGCGGCGTGGACGAGACGAACTTCGAGGAGTGGCTGGCCGAGCGCGGCGAAACGGCCTAGCCCGTCCGGCGTGACCGTCGAGGGCGACACGTGGTGGCGGCGCGCCGTCGTCTACCAGGTCTACATCCGGAGCTTCGCCGACGCGGACGGCGACGGCATCGGCGACATCGCCGGCATCCGGTCGCGACTGCCCTACCTGCAAGGACTCGGCGTCGACGCCATCTGGATCACGCCCTGGTACCGCTCGCCGATGGCCGACGGCGGCTACGACGTGGCCGACTACCGCGACATCGATCCGCTGTTCGGCACACTGGCCGACGCCGACGACCTGATCGCATCGGCTCACGAGCACGGCATCCGGGTGCTGGTCGACATCGTGCCCAACCACACCTCCGAGCGGCACCCCTGGTTCCAGGCGGCGCTCGCGAGCCCGCCGGGCTCGCCCGAGCGTGCTCGTTACCTGTTCCGCGACGGTCGCGGATCGGGTGGCGTGGAGCCGCCCAACGACTGGCAGAGCGTCTTCGGCGGACGGGCATGGACGCGGGTCACCGAGGCGGATGGAGCGCCCGGCCAGTGGTACGTCCACCTCTTCGCCTCCCAGCAGCCCGACCTCGACTGGTCGAACCCGGACGTGCGCGAGGAGTTCGAGTCGATCGTGCGCTTCTGGCTGGACCGTGGGGTCGACGGCTTCCGGATCGACGTCGCCAACTCGCTCGCGAAGGACCCCGCCATGCCCGACGTCGGGTCCGTCGTCGCCGGCGCGCCGCCGCGGGCCCCGGGCAGCCACCCGCACTGGGATCGTGACGACGTGCACGAGGTCTATCGATCGTGGCGCGCGATCGCGGACGGCTACTCGCCGCGGCGGGTCTTCGTCGGGGAGATCCACGTGGGGAGCCCGGAGCGGCGGGCCCGCTATCTCCGCCGGGATGAGCTGCACAGCGCGTTCAACTTCGACTTCCTGCTCGCGCCCTGGACCGCGGCGGCGCTGCGAGCGGCCATCGACACGACGATCGAGGCGCTCGGCGCGGTCGGCGCGCCGCCGACGTGGGTGCTCTCGAACCACGACTACCCCCGCCACGTGACCCGCTTCGGGCGACCGCAGCTGGCGCCCCGCGATTCCGCGCCGAGTGGCCCCACGCCAGGCGAGACCGACCCGGTCGACCTCGTCCTGGGGTCGCGTCGAGCGCGGGCGGCCGCATTGCTCATGCTCGCGCTGCCGGGCGGCGCGTACGTCTACCAGGGCGAGGAGCTGGGCCTATGGGAGGTCGAGGACCTGCCCGAGGCGGTGCTCCAGGACCCGGTCTGGACGCGGACCGAGCATCGTGTGCGGGGCCGGGATGGATGCCGGGTGCCGGTCCCGTGGTCGGGGACGACCGCGCCGTTCGGCTTCGGGCCGGCCGGCTCAGTGCCCTGGCTGCCGCAACCGGCTGCGTGGGCCCGCCTCACGGCCGCCGCCGAGGACGGGGACCCGGACTCCATGCTGTCCCTGTACCGTGAGGCGATCCGGATCCGGCGCGAGCAACCCGGGTTCGCCAGCGAGGCATTCCGCTGGGTGGCGAGCGACCCGAGCGTGCTGCGGTTCGAGCGGGGCGACGGCGTCTCGTGCCTGGTCAACCTCTCGACTGCTGCCGTGCCGCTGCCCGCGAGCGCGGACATCGTGCTCGCGAGCGGGCCGCTCTCGGACGGGGCGCTCCCGATCGATGCGGCGGTCTGGCTCTCGTCGAAGGGGGGCTGACCAGCCGGTCGGCGCCACCCGTGTCCGAGTGGCGCCGACGAGCGCGATGACCAGTGGGCCTGCGTCAGGCCACTTCGACGGGAAGCTCGTAGACCTCGGCGGTGGGGTGGCCGGCACGGTCGTGGATGCGCATGATCGCCTCCTTGGACGGCCCAGTGGACAGGCAGAAGACCTTGCCGATCTCCGGATCGAGCCAGGCGTGCTCGAAATGCACGCCCTCTTCGCCCTCGATCGCAAGGTCGCGCTCGTGCGCCTCCTTGAGCTGTTCGCGGGTGACGCCAACGAACCCGGAGTGCACATCCATGAACTTGGCCATCGCAGGACCTCCGTCTGGAACCAGCCCTTTGGAACGGGCTCTGGGTCCGACGATGGCCGCCCCTCCGCGGTCGGTCATCGGTCATCCGACCGATGTCGTGCGACGTGCTCGACCTACACTGGATCGCCATGGAACCCCGCCGCACGGTCGTGTGCCCCATCATCGTCGGCCGCGACGACCTGCTCGCCCTCGCCGATCGCCGGCTCGCCGAGGTGACCGCCGGACGCGGCCAGCTCCTGTTCGTGGCCGGTGAGGCCGGGATCGGCAAGACGCGCCTGGCGGGGGCGATCGAACGCCGCGCCGTGACCGCCGGGATGCGGACGGTCCGTGCCGGCACCTACCCGAGTGACCTCCAGGTCGCGGCAGCGATCTTCGTCGACCTCGCTCGTGCGATGGGCCGATCCGATGCGCTGCGCGATCTCGGCGAGCGGCTGGCCCGCCGGCTAGACGAGGCCGAGAGCGGAGTGGGGGACGCTCATCGCCGGCGGCGGCTCCTGGTCCTCGACGTGGCGGAGATCCTCGCCGAGGTCGCCGATGGCGGCCCCGCCCTCGTCATCCTCGAGGACCTGCACTGGGCGGACGACCTGACGCTGGAGGTCCTCGCCGCGCTCGCCAGACGGGTCCCGGAGATCTCGCTCTTCGTCGTGGCCACGTACCGCAGCGACGAGCTCTACCCGCGGGTCCCGATGCGCGAGTGGCGGTCGCGACTGCTCACCCAGCGGCTCGCCGAGGAGATCCGCGTGGGGCGTCTGTCCCTCGCGGAGACCGGCACGATGATCGCGCTCATCACCGGCCAGGGCGGCCCCCTCGCCAACGACGTCACTGCGGCCATCCAGTCGCGCACTGACGGCATCCCGCTCCACGTCGAGGAGTTCCTCGGCATCCTCCAGGCGGGCGACCTCACCGCGGTCGAGGCGGTCCGGGCGGCGAACGCCCCCGATACTGTCGAAGGGGCGATCGTCGCCCGGCTGGCCCAGCGCTCGCGACGGGCGACGCGACTGGCCGAGGCCGGCGCGGTCATCGGGCGTTCGTTCGACGTCGACCTGCTTGCGACGGTGCTCGACGAGGATCCGGACAAGCTGACTGCGCCTCTCACCGAGCTCGCGGACCACCACATCCTGCTGCCGACGTTGACCCCGGGTCGGCTGGGCTTCCGGCACGCCCTCATCTGCGATGCGATCTACGGCCGCTTGGCAGAGCCGGAACGGCGGCGACTCCATCTCCGGACGGCGGAGGCGGCGGTCGGCCGGACGGACGTCGGCACCGACGCGTTCCTGTCGTTCCACTTCGAGCACGCTGGCCGTCGGGCCGAGGCCTTCGGCGCGGCCCTCGCCGGTGCGCGCGCGGCGACCGCGATCTCCTCGCACGGCGAGGCCCGCGAGCTGTACGAGCGGGCGATCAGGACCATGGCGGCCGACCTGGATCCGGGGACTCGCGGCCGGCTGCTGGAGGAATACGCCGCCAGTTGTGCCGCGACCGACCGCAACAGCGAGGCGGCCGACGCGTACGAGGCCGCCCGGGCGGCCTATCTGGCGGGCGGCCATGCGCTCGAGGCGGCCGCCGTGGTGGCGGCCCTCGTCGCGGTCCGGCACCTGCTCGGCGACGGTCTCGGCGAGCGGTCCGCGCGGTTGCGGTCCGCCCTCGGCGAGCTCGAAGCGCCGCCATCCTTGCATCGCCCGGCCGTCGACCCGCCGACGGACCGCGTGCGCGGCCAGCTGCTCGCGGGCCTGTCGGCGGCCTACATGCTCGACCGGCGCCTCGACGAGTCGATCGGATTCGGCCTCGATGCCCAGCGGCTGGCACGGGCCGCCGAGGATGGACCGACCGAGCGCAATGCCGCCGCCACGCTCGGTTCGTGCTACGTGTTCGCCGGGCGCATGGACGAGGGCTGGAAGCTGCTCGAGGAGGCGATCGGTGCCTCGCGGTCCGGGCACTTCGAGGCGGAGGCGGCCCGCGCGTATCGGATGCTCGGCACGAGCGCGTCGGCCCTCGTCGAGTACGACCGTGCGGAACGCTGGCTGCGCGAAGGGATCGACTTCGCCGAGCGCGTCGAGCTCTGGAATCACCGGCATTACATGGCCGCCCACCTCGGGCATGTCCTGTGGGCCACGGGCCGCTGGTCCGAGGGCGAGGCGCTCGCGACCGCCAGCCTCGCCGACGGTCGCGGCGGCATCACGACGCGGATCACCGCACTCCTGGTCATCGGCTACGTCGCGCTGGGACGAGGGCAGTGGGCGCCCGCGGCCGAGGCGCTCGAGGAGGCCCGCGAGCTGGGCTCGCGGATGCACGAGCTCCAACGCCTGTCGCCGGCCGTCTGGGGTCTGGCGGAGATGGCCGTCCTGACCGGCGACCTGGATACTGCCATCCGCCTGGCGGGTGACGGCCTCCGGGCGTCGGCGGCCGTCGGGGACGCGGCCTATCTCTATCCGTTCGCCGTGACCGGGACCAGGGCGTTCCTCGCGGCCGGCGATCCTCTTGGAGCCGAGCGCTGGATCGAGGCTGTCGAGGGACCCATCCGAAGCCGGGCCATCCCGGGCACGCAACCTGCCCTTGAGCACGCGCGCGGCCTGCGGCTGACCGCGGACGGGTCCACGGGCCAGGCCCGTGTCGCGCTCGAGGCGGCCTTGGCCGGTTGGCAGCGACTCGGTCGGGCCTGGGAAGGCGACTGGGGGCGGGTCGATCTGGCACGCAGCCTCCTTCGAGCAAACCTGCGGACCGATGCCGCCCGGGTGGCACGGCTCGCCCGCGAGCGTGGCCTGGCCCTCGACGCGGCCCCGCTGGTGGCGGCCGCGGAGGAGGTCCTCCGGTCGAGCGGGCTGGGCGCCGCGGCCATGGACCCGTGGGCGCCCCTGACGGCACGGGAGTTCGAGGTCGCGAGGCTCGTTGCCGACGGCCGGACGAACGCGGAGATCGCGGAGGAGCTCGGCGTCGCCCCCAAGACTGCCTCGGCCCACCTGGAGCACATCCTGTCCAAGCTCGGGGTCGGGAGACGGGCGGAGATCGCGACGTGGGTGGCCACGAAGGCCGTGCGGCAGGGGCCTCGTGGCGATGGACGCGAGCCGGAACGAACCCGTTGACGCTGCGCCGAGGTCGTCGTAGCGTTTGCCAGGATTCACGTAGCGTTTAGCAGGACTGACGCAGCGGTCGCTGCACCGGGGATCGCGGAGGCGTCCCGGATCGCCTGAACGGACGAGGGAAAGGAGGATCGCGACCGGCGAACTGAAATCGCAACCCGGGTCCGCATCTTCCACGGCAACCGTCACTGCCGGCCGCCCAATCCGTGTGAAGGAGCCCACCTTGGCCACGATGTCTGCTCCCGCGTCCGCGCGACCCTATCGCCTGCCGTTCGTGATCACCGCATCCGCTGCGGGGACGATCATCGAGTGGTACGACTTCTACCTCTACGGCGTCCTCGCCGCGTTCTTCTCCACGCAGTTCTTCCCGCCTGGCGACAACACGGCAGCCCTCCTCGCCTCGCTCGCGACGTTCGGCGCGGGGTTTGCGGTGCGGCCGTTCGGGGCAGCGTTCTTCGGTCGCCTTGGCGACCTGACCGGCCGGAAGTTCACCTTCTTGCTGACGATCACGATCATGGGCCTCTCGACGGCGCTGGTCGGCATCCTGCCCACGTTCGCCCAGATCGGGATCCTTGCCCCGATCATCCTCGTGCTGCTGCGCCTCGCGCAGGGCCTGGCGCTCGGCGGCGAGTACGGCGGGGCCGCGATCTACGTGGCCGAGCACAGCCCCGACGAGAAGCGCGGCCAGAACACGAGCTGGATCCAGACGACCGCCACCCTCGGGCTCCTGCTGGCCCTCGCCGTCGTCGGGATCACCCGGGTCTCGATGTCGGCGGAGGACTTCACCAACTTCGGCTGGCGGATCCCCTTCATCCTGTCGATCATCCTCGTCGCGCTCGCGCTGTACATCCGCCTTCGGCTCCAGGAGACCCCGCTGTTCAGCCGCCTCAAGGCGGCGGGCAACTCGTCGTCGTCGCCCTGGCGTGACAGCTTCGGCAACAGCGCGAATCGCCGGCTCATCGTGCTGGCGCTCCTCGGGGCGACGGCCGGCCAGGCGGTGGTCTGGTACCAGGGCCAGTTCCAGGCCCTGTTCTTCCTGGGCACCGTCCTGGGCGTGAAGTTCACCGACGCCTATTTCATCGTCGGGACCGCGATCGTCTTCGCGACGCCGTTCTTCGTCTTCTTCGGACGCCTCTCCGACCGGATCGGGCGAAAGCCGGTGATCCTCGGCGGGTGTCTCATCGCTGCGATCTCGTACTTCCCGATCTACAACCTGATGGTCCAGTTCGCCCACCCCGAGGGCGTGCTCGCGACCACCGGGAAGTCGGCCGGCAAGTTCGTCGGCCCGGACGGGGTCACGGCGACGGTCGCCAGTCCGGAGATCCTGCCGCTCATCGTGCTGGTCTGGATCCAGGTCGTGTTCGTGACGATGGTCTACGGCCCGATCGCAGCGTTCCTCGTCGAGTACTTCCCGGCCCGGATCCGCTACACGTCGCTGTCGATCCCGTACCACATCGGCAATGGCTGGTTCGGCGGCTTCCTGCCGCTGATCGCGGCCGCGCTGCTCACGGCGACCGGCAACCTCTACGCGGGCCTGATCTACCCGATCGTGGTCGCGCTGATCACGGTGATCATCGGCGGGCGGTTCATCAAGGAGAGCCGCCACGTGAAGATCTGGGATGAGGTCGGCGGCCACGACGAGGCCACGGCCTATGACCCGGTGGCCGGCGGGTTCACGGCGGCTCGCTGAGCCTCCGCCGACCCGCTCGAACAAGGTCCTCGATCCGGGAGGGAGGTCATCCGGCCTCCCTCCCGACGCGTCTGCCACCCTCGCGCCGACGGCGTCGAGTGCTACACTCCCGGCCTCACGGCGACGACCGGGAGGAGTAGCGCCGGGACGGCCCCGGAGCGAGCGCGGGACGGTGCGAGCCGCGCGGGACCAACGGCGTGAAGGTCGCTCGCGAGCCGTGGCGGTCGGCGTCCGATAGCGCGCCCAGAGGGAGCCCGGAACCCGCGAGCCGCGATGAGCGAGCCGCCCGGGCGCCGAACCAGCAGGTGGTACCACGACCCGTTCGTCCGCTGGACGAGCGGGCGTTGTCGTTTCGGAAGGGATCCATGGGCGAGCTGTCGAAGATCTACATGCCGACCGAGGTGGAAGGCTCGATCTATGAGCGCTGGCTCGCCGCGGATGTCTTCGCGCCCGACGGCGCCGGCTCGACGGCCGATCCCGACCTGCCGCCGTTCACGATCATCCAGCCGCCGCCGAACGTGACCGGCTCGCTCCACCTGGGGCACGCCCAGCGGACCGCGGTGGAGGACCTGATGATCCGCCACGCCCGGATGCGCGGACACACGACGTTGTTCCTCCCGGGGCTCGACCACGCCAGCATCGCGGCGCAGGTGGTCCTCGATGCCATCCTCGCCAAGGAGGGGGAGAGCCGGGCGACGCTCGGCCGCGAGCGCTATCTCGAGCGGATGCGCGCGTTCAGCGACTCGACGAAGCCCGTCATGCTCGGCCAGCAGCGCCGGGTCGGCGGGTCGTTCGACTGGGGCCGATTGCGCTACACGATGGACGAGGGGTCCGCGACGGCCGTCCGCGTCGCGTTCGACCGGCTGTACCGGGACGGCCTCGCCTACCGGACCGAGGCCCTCGTCAACTGGTGCCCCGGCTGCCGGACGAGCGTGAGCGACCTCGAGGTCATCTCCACGCCCGAGACCGGCACGCTGTGGACGGTGCGCTACCACCTGATCGACGAGGCCACGGGCGGGCCGGATCCGGACGCCTCCATCAGCGTGGCCACGACCCGTCCGGAGACGATCCTCGGCGACACCGGGGTCGCGGTGCACCCCGACGATCCGCGCTACGCGGACCTCGTCGGTCGGCGGGTGAGGATCCCGTTCGTCGATCGGGACGTGCCGATCATCGCCGACGCGGTCGTCGATCCCGCGTTCGGGACGGGCGCCGTGAAGATCACGCCGGCCCACGATCATGAGGACCACGCGATCGGGCGCCGGCACGGCCTTCCGGCGATCACGATCCTCGCCGACGACGCCAGCATCGTCGGCACGGGCACGCCCTACGACGGGCTCGATCGATACGAGGCGAGGCGCCGGATGGTCGCGGACCTCGAGTCTCGAGGCGACCTGGTCGGCGAGGTGAGCCACGAGATGGTGATCGGCCGCTGCCAGCGCAGCGACGACGTCATCGAGCCACGCCTCAAGACGCAGTGGTTCATCCGGACCGCCCCGCTCGCCGCCCGCGCGCTCGACGCCACCCGGTCCGGTCGGACGCGGATCCTGCCAGAGCGGTTCGAGAAGACATGGGAACACTGGATGACCGAGATCCGCGACTGGAACGTGAGCCGCCAGCTGTGGTGGGGTCACCGGATCCCCGCGTGGTACTGCCCGGACGGGCATGTCACGGTGTCCGCAGCGCCCGGAGGCCCCGACGCCTGCGAGGTGTGCGCCCGCCCGGTGGCGGACCTCCAGCAGGACCCCGACATCTTCGACACCTGGTTCAGCTCGGGTCTCTGGCCGTTCTCGACACTCGGCTGGCCCGAGGACACGCCCGACTACCGGCGGTTCTATCCGACGTCGGTGATGGAGACCGGGTACGACATCATCTTCTTCTGGGTCGCCCGGATGATGATGCTGGGGCTGCACCTGACCGACCGCGAGCCGTTCCACACGGTCTACCTGTCCGGGCTCATCCGGGACCCGATCGGCCAGAAGATGTCCAAGACCAAGGGCAATGTCGTCGACCCGCTCGGCGTCATCGACGAGGCCGGCGCCGACGCGCTCCGCTTCGCGCTCATCCACGGCACCACGCCGGGCAACGACCAGCGGTTCGGCACGGCCAAGCTCGAGAACGCCCGCAACTTCGCCAACAAGCTCTGGAACGCGGCGCGGTTCGTCGTCGGCGCCCGCCCCGACTCGATCCCCCTCGACGCCGAGCGGCGACTGCCGGACGCCGATCATCTCGGACCCGCGGAGCGCTGGCTGCTCTCGAGGGCCGCCGCCACGACGGCGGACGTCGACGCCGCGATGGCGGACTTCGCGTTCGGCGAGGTCACCCGGCTCCTCTACGTCGCGATCTGGAGCGAGTACTGCGACTGGGGCCTGGAGCTGGCCAAGGTCCGCCTCTCGGATGCGACGCTCGAGCCGGCCGAACGCGAGGCGACGTGGTGGACGCTGGTGGCCGTGCTCGACACGTACCTGCGGCTGCTCCATCCGGTCATGCCGTTCGAGACCGAGGCGCTGTGGGCCGCGATCCCGCATCGGGCGAGCGATCCGGAGCTGCTCATCGTCGCCCGCTGGCCCGGGGTAGGGGAGCGCGATCCCGCCATCGAGGCCGAAGTCGGATCGCTCATCGCCATCGTCACCGAGCTGCGCAACGCGCGCGCCTCGGCGAAGGTGCCTGCAGGTGCGTGGCTCGAGACGCGGGTCTACGTGCCCCAGGCGATCGGAGCCACCTTCGAAGCCCTGCGACCGGCGATCGAGCGTCTCGCCCGCGCCCGGCCGCTCCATCGCGAGCTGACCGAGGAGGCACTGCGCGCCGCGTCGTCGACCCACGACCTTACGGTCATCGCCCCGGGCAGCGACATCCAGGCGAGCGTCCGTCCAGAGGCCTCCGATGCCGTCGCGACCGACCTCGAGCGTGCCCGCCTCGAACGCGAGCTCGCGGAGGCCGAGGGCTACCTGCTGGCCGCGCGCGAGCGACTCTCGAACGAGGCGTTCATCTCGAAGGCACCCCCGAGCGTCGTCGACGGCGCCCGCGCCCGTGAGGCGGAGCTGTCCGACCAGGTCGCCCGCCTGACCGAGCGGCTCGGGCGTTGACGGGCGGGCGGAGGAGGAGTCACCCGCCCGTCGTGCCCGGTCCCTACCCCTTGACCGCTCCGCCGGTGATCCCCCGGACGAAGTAGCGCTGCAGGGCGAAGAACACGATCAACGGCAGGATCATCGAGATGAACGCTGCCGCCATCAGGAATTGGGCGTCGCCGCCGAGGCTCGTCCCGAGCTGCGAGATCGCGACGGTCAACGGCAGGTTCGTGGGGTTGCCGACGCCGAGGTACAGCAGCGCCACGAGGAGATCGTTCCAGACGAACAGGAACTGGAAGATCGCGAGGGCCGCGAGCGCCGGGACGCTCATCGGGATGGCCAGCCGGAAGAACGCGGTCGCATGACCGGCGCCGTCGATCGACGCCGATTCGAAGACCTCGCGCGGCAGGCCGCCCATGTAGTTGCGCAGAAGGAAGATCGCGAAGGGCAGGCCATAGGCCGTGTGGGCCAGCCAGACCGCAGGGAACGTGCCGGCCACGCCGAGCTCGCGGAAGATCCGCAGGACCGGCACGATCGTCGACTGGAGCGGCACCACGAGCAGGCCCACGACGATCACGAACACGATGTCGCGCCCGCGGAACTGCATCCACGAGAACGCGTAGGCGGCGAAGGCCGCGATCGTGATCGGGATGACGGTCGAGGGGATCGTGATGAGCAAGCTGGCGATGAACGCGTCGCCCATGCCGTTCCGCGACAGGACGTGCGAGTAGTTCTCGACCGTGAAGTTGTACGGCGGGAACAGGGCCGTCCACCAGCCCGAGGCCGAGACGTCGGCCGCCGGTCGGAACGAGTTGATCAGCAGGCCCGACCGTCGGGAGGAGCCACAGGAGCATCAGCCCGAGCACGATCACGTTGAGGACGACACGGCTGGGCCTGATCCGGAAGCCGCCGCGGCGAACGCCGGCGCGGGCTGCGGTCTCGGCGGTCATCGCATGGGCCTCCTGCTCACGGAACCGGCGGATGTTGATGAACATGACCGGGATGATCAGCGCCAGCAGGATCACGGCGACCGCGCTGGCTCGGCCGGGTTGGCCGAAGTTGAACAGCTCCTTGTACATGCGCAGCGCGATGATGTCGGTGTCGAAGTTGCCGCCGGTCATCACGTACACGATGTCGAAGGCCTTGAGCGCGGTGATGATCATGGTGGTCGAGACGACCGCGACGGTGGGCAGGAGCAGCGGGAACGTGATGCCCCGGAACACCTGCCATTCGCTCGCTCCGTCGACGCGGGCGGCCTCGAGGAGCTCGGCGCTGATGCCCTTCAGCGCGGCCGACAGGATGACCATGCAGAACCCGGTCCAGACCCATGCCGCGACGACGATGAGCCAGATCGTGTTGAGCGGGGCGTCCTGGAGGAAGGTCACGGGTTGACCGCCCACGGCGGTCAGCGCCGCGTTGAGGACGCCGGTCTGTGGCTGTCCCGGCGGCTGGTAGTCGTAGACGAACTTCCAGATGATCCCGGCGCCGACGAAGCTGATCGCGAGCGGCAGGAAGATCGTCGACTTCGCGACCGACTCGTAGCGCACGCGGTCGACCAGGATCGCCACCAGCATGCCGAAGCCGGTCGCGAACAGGGTCAGGAGCACCAGCCAGATGATGTTGTTCCGAAGCGCGGTGAGCGTGTCGCCGCTCGTGAAGAAGTAGACGTAGTTGTCCAGGCCGATGAAGTTCTTCGAGAACTTGTCCTGGAAGCTGAGGGCGATGGTGTTGATGGTCGGATAGACCAGGAAGACCAGGAGCAGCAGGATGCCCGGCAGGAGCCAGAGCCACGGCCGAAGCGTGGCCTGCAGCCGCTGCGGCGCGAACATCAGCACCCGCTCCACCACGAGGATGTAGGCCACCAGCACCAAGGGCACGCCGATCACCGCGATGAGCGCGGTGATGACTCGAGGATCCATCCGTCACTCCCTGCCGTTCTGGGGATCGAGGCCGGGGCGGCAGGCGCCGTCCCGGCCTCGGAATGGGCTAGCCCCCGTAAGCGCTCGACTGGACGGAGTCCAGGTTGGCCAGGACCGAGTCGAGCTTCGACTGGTCCTGGGTGAAGTCGAGGATCGCCGTCTGGAAGGCGCTGCTCATCGCCGCCGGCATGGCGTCGGAGGCGTCGAACCGGAAGCTCTTCGCCGCGGTGATGATCTCGCCGGAGCGCTGGCTGATGGGATCCGGGTACTTGGTGACCTTGGCGTTGGCCGAGAGGGCGCCGCCACGGTCGACCCAGATCTGCTGGGCCTCTGGGGTGACCAGGTAGGCCATCAGGGACTTCGCCTGGTCGGTGCCGTTGAACATGCCGAACAGGTCGCCGGCACCCTCGACGGCGCCGGAGAACGTCGGGATTGATGTCGGGGAACGGGAAGAAGTCGTAGTCGCCGTCCTTCGCACCGCCCTGGTTCTTGAAGAAGTCGGTGATGAAGCGACGCCTGGTGGTGGAAGATGCAGCCCGGAGGGCTCGGTGAACAGCTGGTTGCCGCCGTCGCCGAAGTTGGTCGACAGCACGGTCTTCGGACCGCCGTAGACGTTGTCGGCTGAGACGGCCGTGCCGAAGGACTGGAATGCCGCCTTGATCTCCGGCGACGTCCACTTGATCGTGCCCGCGACCCACTGGTCGTAGACGTCGGGACCGGCCTGGCGGAGGACGATGTCCTCGATCCAGTCCGTGCCCGGCCAGCCGGACGCGGCGCCGGACTCGAGGCCGACGCACCATGTCTTGGCGTCGCCACCGGCCGCCGAGGCCGCCGCGGCACCCTTGGCCACGAGGTCATCCCAGCTGGTGGGCTCGCCTCCCGTGTAGACCTTGGGGTTGTACCAGATCAGGCCCTTCACGGCCGCCTTGATGAAGACGCCCGAGATCTTGCCGTCGACGGTGCCGAGCTCCACGAGGGCGGCCGAGGTGTCCGCCTTGTAGGTGGCGATGTCGAGGACGTCATCGAGCGGCTGCAGCGCACCCGCCCGGGCGAAGTCGGCCATCTGGCCCGGTCCCGGCAGGCCGGCCAGGTCGGGCAGGATGCCCGACGCGACGCCGGTCGTGAGGACCGCGTTGATGTCGCGTGTGCCGGTGTACTTGACCTTGGCGCCGGTCTGGGCCTCCCACGGCGCGACCATCGCCAGGAACGAGTCCTGCTCGGCGCCGGTCCAGGTCCCGATGACCGAGACCTCGCCACCGATCTGGCCCCCGGGGCCGGTCGATGCCTCGCCGCTGCCGGCTGGCGTGCTGGCTGCTGGGGCGCTCGCCCCCGCCGAGCCCGCCGGGCTGCTCGTCGCAGCTCCCGACGAGCAGGCCACGGCCACCATCGTGGCTGCGGCCAGCAAACCGGCGAATCTCGGTTCGCCGGAATGTCCGCTCCTCCATGTCGTTTCTCCTTTCCCGGATCATCGGCCCGGTCGTCCGAGCCGTTCCCTGGGTCACAGTCGTCGGCGGGGTCAGGCCGCGCCGGTCGCTGACGCCTTCGACGACGGAGCCGTCGAGGCACGCACGATGAGCTCGGTCGGTAGCAGCGTCCGGGTCGGGACCGCCCGATCGGCGATCCGGTCCAGGAGCGCTCGTCCGGCGGCTTGCCCGAGCTCGAAGGCCGGCAGCCGGACGGTGGTGAGGGGAGGGTCGAAGTAGGCGGCGAGCGGGATGTCGTCGAAGCCGACGACCGAGATGTCTCCGGGGACCCGCAGGCCGGCCTCGCGCAGGGCCCCGATGGCCCCGAGGGCGACGACGTCGCTGGCGACGAAGACCGCATCGAAGGTGGTCCGGGCGAGCAGGGCGGCCATGGCGGCGTGGCCGCTGGCCGCATCGAAGGCGGCCTCGGCCGATCAGCTCGTCGGCGGTCGGCGATGCCCGCCGCGCGCAGCGCATCGCGGTAGCCGGTCGAGCCGCTCCTGGGCGGCGGTGTAGACCAGCGGCGCATTCGTGATGCACGCGATCCGGCGGTGGCCGAGGGAGATGAGGTGCTCGACGGCGCCTCGGGCCCCGGCGACGTTGTCGACGTCGATGCTGGTGACGTCGACATCGGGCAGCGCGCCCTGGAGGACGATGGGGAAACCGTCGCGGACGAGCTCGAGCAGATCGGGATCGTCGACGCGCGGCCCGGAGATCACGAGGCCGTCGGCGTGCTGGGCGCGGAGGAGCGCGGCGTAGGTCGCGTTCGGGCCGTCGGGCGCGAGCGGCTCGACCATGACCCGGAAGCCGCCCGATCGGGCCGCCGACGCCAGTCCGCGCAGGGTCTCGGCCAGGACCGCGTCGCTGGCGATCTGCTCGGGCGACTGGCGCAGGACCAGGGCGATGACGTGGCTGCGGCCGCCGGCGAGCTGGCGGGCCGGGCGCATGGGCGTGGTAGCCGAGCTCGCTCGGCCGCGTCGAGGACCCGCCGGCGGGTCTCCTCGGGGATCTTGACGTCGGCACGATCGTTGAGGACGAAGGACACGGTCGTGCGCGATACGCCGGCCACGGTCGGCCACGTCCGCGCTGGTCGGTCCGTTTCGTCATGTCGACCGCCGAGCCTCCTCCTTGACGCAGCGCCCGCGACTGTGGTCGACTAACGCGCGTCAGTAACGCGTATCAATGACGTGTTGCGGCGTCATTGTCAAGCCCGACTCGATACCATCGCGACGCCCGTGGCCGCATCGGCGTGGCGGATGCGACTGGAGGAGACTCCCGGTGACGGCCGAGCCAGTCCGGTCGAAGCGCGGACGCGAACCGACCGCGGGCCAGCCGGATCGCTCGGCACGCGACCCGTTCCGGTACGGCGACGACTGGTGGCGGCGCGGCGTCGTCTACCAGATCTACCCACGCAGCTTCGCGGACAGCGACGGCGACGGCGTCGGCGACCTGCCCGGGATCATCGACCACCTCGACCACCTCGGCCCCGATGGCCTCGGCGTCGATGCGATCTGGCTGTCGCCGATCTATCCGTCGCCCGGTCTCGACGTCGGCTACGACGTCAGCGACCACAGCGCCATCGATCCGCGCTTCGGGACCGAGGCCGACTTCGACCGCCTGGTCGACGAGGCCCACCGGCGCGGCATCCGCGTCGATCCTCGACCTGGTGATGAACCACACGAGCGACGAGCACCCCTGGTTCACCGCCTCGCGGCGATCGACGCGACGGGCTCGAAGGCCGACTGGTATCTCTGGCGCGACGCCGCGGGCCTGGATCCGGCACGGCCGGCCGCTGCCGCCGAACAACTGGGTCTCGTGGTTCGGTGGCCCGGCCTGGACGTGGGAGCCGCGCCGCGGCCAGTTCTACCACCACACCTTCCTCGCCGAGCAGCCGGAGCTCGACTGGCGCGCGCCCGGCGGTCGAGGCCGCCCAGTTCGACATGGTCCGGGGCTGGCTGGCGCGCGGCGTCGACGGCTTCCGGCTCGACACCTTCAACGTCTTCCTCAAGCATCCCGAGATGCCGCTCCAACCCGCCGCGTCGCGGGACGTCCGCCTGGACGCGCCAGGTCCATCGGCTACGACATCGACCAGCCGGACCTGCCGGACCTGATCGGCCGGTTCCGGGCCATCGTCGACGAGCGACCCGGCCGGATGAGCGTCGGCGAGCTGTTCGTCGGGCACCACCGAAGGGGCGGCAGCGCTGACCGTCGACCGCCACCTCGTCTTCGACTGGGAGCTCCTGACCCGTCCCTGGTCGGCCGACGCGTTCCGCGCCGCGATCCGTCGTCGCGAGCGGGCCTTCGGTCCGGACCGGTGGCCGACGGCCGTGCTGTCGAACCACGACCAGCCGCGCCATGCCTCGCGGCTCGCCGCTCGGTCGGTCCGACCGAGCCGCGCGATCGCGATCGCGAAGGCCGCGGCGACCCTGCTCGCTGACGGTGCGCGGGACGCCGTTCCTGTACTACGGCGAGGAGATCGGCGCTGGGCGACGTCACGGTCCCGCTCGAGGAGAGCGTCGACCCGCCGGCCGCCCGGGTCGGGCCCGACTTCACGTGGTGGGACCGCTCACAGGCGCGGACGCCGATGCCATGGACCGGCGGACCGGGAGCTGGCTTCACGACCGGCCGGCCCTGGCTTCGGCTGGCGCCCGACGCGCCGACGCGCAACGTCGCGTCACAGCCGCGGACCCCGACTCGGTCCTGGCGTGCTATCGCCGTCTGCTCGAGGCCCGGCGCGCGCTGCCGTCGGTGCAGGACGGGGCGCTCGAGGTCGTGTCGGCGAAGGAGCCGTCGGTCCTTGCCTATCGCCGGAGGGGGTCCGGGCCGGAGGTCCTCGTGCTGATCGCGTTCGGCGCCGGAGCCGGCCGACTGTCGCGTGCCGCAGGCCCCGGCCGGAGGGACGTGGCGGCCCGTGGCCGGCACGCATCTCGACCTGCCCGAAGGGCTCCGCTCCGGCGCGACCATCCAGCTCCGCCCGTTCGAGGGGATCGTCGCCTCCGCCGATCGATGATCCCGGGCGCGGCCCGAGCGTGTCATCCCTCGGGATTCGCGGGTTCTCACCCTGTGGCGAGGCGGGGTCGCCCTGCTACCATGACGGCCGACCGATCAGCCTGGAGACACACGTGCCCCTCGAATTCCTGAAGCGGCGTGGCAACGCCGAGGCGGCGTCGACGCCCGTCGTTTCCACGCCGACGAGCCACTCGGGTCTGACGATGCCCGAGGAGGTCGTCGCCCAGGATCATCAGCTCAAGCTCTACTACGCGGGCAAGAGCAGCGAGGGTGTCCGGATGAAGTCCGGGCCCAAGGCACTTGCCGAGCTGCCCGGGATGCTGGCCGGTCTCGCGCAGCTCGGAGATCGAGGTCGTCGCGCCGCTCGCCGATCGAGTTCAGCCAGGCGACCCCGACGATCGTCGCGCCCGTCCGAGGCGATGCAGTGGCTCAACGCCCACCACGTCCACTCGCCGATCACGCGCCACGCGCTCGTCGTCCTCGAGTCCATCGACGCCGTCGACCTCGCGTTCGACACCTTCGCCTGCGCGTTGCTCGACGGGGAGATCGACACCGCTGGCTATCCCGAGTACAACGCGATCATCGGTGGCGTCGCCTCCCACTGGGACGAGGCGACCGGCGACATGATCTGCCGCGCGGTCGTCGGCTGGGGCGGACGCGGCGTCCGCGGCGACACCGATCGGATCGGCGCCAAGCTTCTGTCCGGCATCCTGACCAACATCCTCGCGAGCCAGTACGCCCAGGGCATGACCCAGATCGAGCGACCCGTGCCGGCGGCAGGGCGGGGCGGACTCGTCTGCGCGCACTGCGGGTTCGCCTCCGCCCACGAGCGGGCGTTCTACTGCCCGAAATGCGGCATGCGCCTCCTCCGCGGCTGACGCCGCCCGGACGATCGCCAGATGCCCATCTACGACTACGAGTGCGCGAACTGCCGGCGCCGATTCGAGGTGGTCCACGGCGTCCACGTCCCGGGTCCGACGTCGTGCCCACTGTGCGGCGGCGGACCGGTTCGCAAGGCGATCTCGGCCCCGGCCGTCCACTTCAAGGGCTCCGGCTGGGCGAAGAAGGAGCGCCGGCGCCGCCGCGCCGGCCTCGAAGAAGGACGTCCGACCGACACCGGCAAGGGCTCGGAGGAGGGCGCGGCCGCGACCGCGCCGGCCAAGGCCGACGGCCGCGGAGGCGAGCGACACGTCGGGCTCCGGCAGTGGCGTCCGTCGGCCGGCGCCACAGCGGCGGCGACTGACGATGGCCGCGCCTGCTGACTGGATCACGCTGGCCGAGGCGGCTGAGATCCTGGCCGCAGCCAACATCCATTTCACCCCGGCCACGATCGGCGGCTGGGCACGGGCCGGGCGCCTCCAGAGCATCAAGCTCGGCGGCCGCCGGTTCGTCCGGCGGGGCGAGGTGCGCGCCCTGATCGCGGCGCCCCGGCGCGTTCGGGCGAACGACATCCAGCCCGCCCTGTTCGAGGACCTGGGGAGCTGATCCCGCGGCGCCTGGATCCAAGCGCGATCCTGGAGCGTTTTCTCGAGCGGCCGCGCGTGGCCTTCGTCCGCGCCGTCCTGGACGCCTACGGTCGCGCGGCGGGCGGGCTGCTCGCCAACGGGCTTGCCTTTGCGGCCTTGTTCGCCACGATCCCGGTGGCCCTCGTGACCCTGGGGCTCGCCGGCTGGCTGGTCGACGACCCAGCGTGTCCAGGAGGAACTGGCCGAGGGCCTCTCGTCCGTCTTCCCGCCCTTGAAGGAGCTGATCGAGGTCACGCTCCTCGACCTGGTCAACGGCGCGGCGCTGACGTCGGTGATCGGCCTGGTCGGCCTCATCTGGACCGTGAGCCAGTTCTACGTGACGCTCGACGTCGCGTTCGCCCGGATCTTCGCGGACGAGCCCGAGCGGGACCTGTTCCGCAGGACGGCGCGCGGATTCCTCTGGGTGGCGTTGCTGATCACGAGCGTGCTGGTCCTGATCGCACTGGTGGGGCTGGCCAGCGCCGCCGACGCCTTCCTGCCGGTCTCGATGCCATACGGCCGAGCGCTCGCGACGATCCTGACGTCGGTGCCGGTCGTGCTGCTCATCGCGATCGTCGTGGTGACGCTGATGTATCGGACCGTGCCGCCGCGCGCCCCGCGCTGGTCGGCCATCGCACCACCATCGGTCATCGTCGCGATCGTCGTCGTGGCGCTCAGCCAGGCGTTCGTCTTCCTGGCGCCGCGACTCGTCGGAGCGGCGGCGCTGGCGGGTTCGGTGGCGACCGCCTTCATCGCCCTGGCCTGGCTGTCATTCACGTTCCAGGCGCTGCTGTACGGCGCGGCGTGGGTCAGGGTCCGGGAGGAGGCCGCCGTGGCGGCGGAGATGCGCGATGCCACAGAAGCGGCGACCGCGGCGGCGTTACGCGAGCCCCCTGCGGCCGGGGCCGCGGATCCAGGGACTGGGTCAGGCGACCTGAGCCGTCCCGCACCGCCGGCAGAACCGGGCGGTCGCGGAGAGTGACAGGCCGCAGCTGACGCACGGCTGGACGCCGCCGGTCGGCTTCTCGGCGCCGGCCCGTGGCGCGCTGACCGCGAGATCCGAGGCGGCCCACAGGGCCTCGACCCCGCCTGTCGGCGTGGCGTGGCGGCCGAGGAACGGCAGGCCCGTCGACGGAGCGACACTCGGCCATGCCGGCTGGGCTGGCCAGGTCGGTTCCGCTGCAGGGTCGGTCGGGACGGCCGGCGGCGCGACCGGCGTGATCGCGTGGTCCGAGATCGAGACTCCGTCGCTCGGCGGCTCGCTCGGCGCGACGATCGACCAAGCCGGCTGCTCCACGACATCGACGGCGGCGGCCGCGGCGATCTCGAACGGCTCGGAAGCGGGTTCGATGACCGGCTCGACGACGATCGGCTCGACGGCGACGGCCTCGACGAACTCGGGCTCGGGTGCTGTCGGCAGGGCGTAGAGCGGCTCCGGGGCGACGAGCTCGTCCAGCGGCTCGGGCTGCCACGGCTCGTCGGGCGCGGCCTCGGCCTCGGCCGCGACTGGCTCGCCGGTCGGGATCTCGTCGAGCGGCTCGACGGCCGAAGGGGGAGCGTCGGGCACAGCCTCGGCCACGATCGGGGCGGCGGGGGCGGCATCGGCATCCCAGCCCGGGTCGGTCGACTCCACGAGCCGGACGAGGTCCTCGGGGGCCGTCATCGCGACCTCGACGGGCTCGGCCGCCACCGGGGTCTCCGTCTCGACCGGGGTCTCCGCCTCGACCGGGGTCGCCGCCTCGACCGGGGTCTCGATCTCGATCGTGGCCTCGACCGGCTGCTGGTCGACCTGATCCAGCTCGGCGGCGATCCCCGGCTGCGATTCGAACGCGGCAATGGCCTCGTCGAGGCTCTGGCCGGGTTGCAGCCCGGCGAGCAGGATGTCGGTCGGCGCGACCGCGGCGACCGCGTCGCTCGCTGAATCGGGCTCGGACGCTGTGGCCGCGACCTCGTGGTCGGGCCGATCCGCGATCTCGGCGGTCGCGGCGTCCGGCGCGGGCGCGGGTGCGTCGTCGGGCGCGAAGGTCGTGGCCTCGGCGACGACTGCCGGCTCGGGCGCGGCAACGGTCGAAGCGACCTCAGCGCCGATGCGGTCGTCGTCAGGCTGCTCGATGACGGTCAGCCAGTGTTCAGTCTCGGCTCCGGTGGCCTCGGCGGCCTCGGCCCGCGCCTCGACCTCGCTCGTGCCGATCATCTCCGAGCTCGGCTGCGCCGGCGCGGGATCGAGCGCAAGGGAGTCCAGGCGGGCGAGCGCGTCGAAGCCCGGCTGGACATCGGATCCGTTGCCGTGGCCGTTCATCGCGGCTGCGGCGAACCCGTCGCCGGGAGCCTCGATGCCCGCCGACGGGTCGAGGTGGGGGAACGGCGCGGCCAGGATGCCGCGACCGAGGAGCGGCGCGCAGGTCAAGCACTGACCCTCGCCATCGTTCCAGCAGTTCGGGCAGATGTACTGCCGGCAGTTCATGCAGAAGTTGAAGGTCTGGTGGAACGCCTCGAGCTGGTGGGACGTCAGCGCGCGGTCCGTGTCGTCGCGGGCGGCCGCCATCGCCTCGTCGATCGACGTCTTGTCATCGAGAACGAAGTTCTTGAGGCCCTTCGACAGGACCTTGACGCCGCGCAGGCGGGCGCGCGGGACCTCCGACTCGAAGGTGTAGCGCGAGCCGCATCGCTCGCAGAAGGATTCGGTCAGGATCTCGGCCATCGGGTCCCCGGATGGGCGCTGGACATGCTGGAGCGGACGGACCACCCCGAACAGGGGCGAGAGTATATCCCACGGCACCGGTCGTTCCCCCGACGGCCGTACCTGATTCGACCGCGGATAGTCCGGTGTCGGAGCCGCCGCGGGGCCTTCGCGGACCCTGTGGTAGCGTTCCCGACCGACCATGCCGCCGCTCACCGCCATCGAGCGGTTCTTCGAACGATTGTTCGAGCGTCCGACCGCTCGGTTGTTCCGCACCAGACTGCAGCCTGTCCAACTCCAGCGCCGCATCGAGCGCGCCATGGAGTCGGAGCGGCTCGCCGCCTCGGACCGGACGCTCGCCCCGAACCGGTTCGTCGTGCGGCTCCATCCGGACGATCTCGCGGGGTTCGATGAGATGGAGCAGACGCTGGCCGCCGAGCTCGCCGACGCCGCGCTCGTCTTTGCACGGGCACGCAAGTACACGCTGGTCGACCGCCCGCGCGTAGACCTCCTGGCCGACCCGAGCGTTCAGCGGACCGACATCCGCGTCGACGCCCGCTTCGCCGACCCGATCGCGGGACGGACCTCCCAGGTCACGAGCGAGGACCGCGGCGACGAGCGCGGCTGGCGACCGGACCACTCCTCGACGATCGTCTTCACGGTGCCCGTCCCGATCGCGCCGTCGGCATGGCTGCGCGTCCACGAGCCGCACGGTGGCGTCCGCGAGGTCTCGATCGGAGCCGGGATCACGATCGGTCGTGCGACCGACAACGACCTCGTCCTGCGCGACGAGCGCGTGTCGCGCCACCATGGGCGGATCGGCGGACGGCGCGGCACCTTGCTCTATACCGATCTAGGCAGCACGAACGGCACCGACGTGAACGGCGAGCGGGTCACCGAGGTGGTCCTGGGTCCGGGCGACCAGATCCAGATCGGCGGCTCGACCCTCGAGGTCAAGGTCGACGGGGCCGGGACCTGATGGATGGCTACCTCGTCGTCCTCTGGGTCCTTCGATTCGCGTTCCTGGCGCTCCTGTACCTCTTCCTCTATCGGGTTGTCCGCGCGCTGCTCCGGGACCTCCGAGCCGCGACCCGCGAGGGCACCGGGGAGCTGGGCCGGCTGGTCGTGCTCGACTCGCCCGGAGGGGAGCCGGCCACCGGGGCGGTCTTCGCCCTCGACGCGATCACGACGATGGGTCGCGACGTCAACAACGCGATCGTGGTCGACGATCCGTTCGCGTCGGCGGAGCACGCCATCCTCACGTTCCGCGGCCGCGCCTGGTACCTCGAGGATCTTGGGAGCACCAACGGGTCGTACGTGAACGGGCGGCCGGTCGAGGGCGTCGCCGCCCTCAGCTTCGGTGACGACCTCCAGGTTGGCCAGGTCCGGTTCCGGCTGGAGCGAGCCCGCCGATGACCGCCAGCTCCCCCGGTTCGGTGGGCCGAGCCCCGGCACTGCCGCGGATCCTCGGTCCGATCCGGCCCCGGCCACGGTGGCACGAGGCGCGCCTGCTCGCCCTGGTGGCGATCACGCTCGTGGTCGGCAGCCTGTCGCTGGGAGCCACCGTGACCGGCTCGTTCCGCCCGGCGGACCCGCGCGGCCTCGCCATCTACCTCACGGCGCTCGCGGCCGCGCATGTCGCCCAGGTGCTCGCCGGACGACGGACGGACCAGGTCCTCCTGCCGGTCGTCGCGCTCCTCGGCGGCATCTCGCTCCTGTTGATGGAGCGTCTGCCGCAGGACCTCGTCACCCAGACGTTCTTCGGCAATGAGCTCGGCCTCGCCGACGTGCAGCTCGTCTGGCTGCTGCTGGCGCTGACGATCGCGACGACGCTCGGGATCGTCGTCCGCTCCGACGCCTGGCTGCGCCGCTACAAGTACACGTGGGCCGCCGCGGGCGTCGGGCTGCTCCTGCTGACCTTCGTGCTCGGGACCGAGATCAACGGCCAGCGGCTGACGCTCCAGCTGGGGCCGATCTCGGGCCAGCCATCCGAGCTCCTCAAGGTCATCCTCGTGGTCTTCCTCGCCGGCTACCTGTCGGAGAATCGAGCGCTGCTCGTCGATCAGGACACGCGGGTCGGGCCGCTGCGCCTCCCGCCGCTGCCATACCTGGCCCCGATGGTCGCGATGTGGGCGATCGCCCTGGGCATCGTCGTCGTCCAGCGTGACCTCGGTGCGGCGCTGCTGTTCTTCGGCGTGTTCCTCGCGCTCGTCTACGTGGCGACCGGCCGGGTGAGCCTCGTCATCATCGGGCTGATCCTGTTCGTGCTGGGCAGCCTCCTCATGGCCTTCCTGTTCGACCATGTCCGGAACCGGATCGACATCTGGATCGACCCGTTCCGCGACCCGCTCGGCGTCGGCTACCAGGTGGTCCAAGGTCTCCACGCCTTCGCCCGCGGCGGGCTGGTCGGCGTCGGGCTCGGGGCGGGGCTGCCCGAGGTCGGCGGGCGGCTGCCGATCCCCGAGATCCACACGGACTTCCCGCTCGCGGCCCTCGGCGAGGAGCTTGGCATCGTCGGCGTCCTCGCGATCCTCGGGCTCTTCCTCATCGTCGTGGAGCGTGGGCTGCGGATCGGCGCCGCTGCGGCCGACGACTTCCGCGCGCTGCTCGCCATCGGGCTGGCGCTGGTCGTGGGCATCCAGGCGTTCATCATCGCCGCGGGCAACCTGAAGGTTCTGCCGCTGACCGGCGTGACGCTCCCGTTCATCAGCTATGGCGGCTCATCGCTCCTCGCGAACTCGCTCGTCGTCGGGCTCCTGCTGGCGCTCTCGGACAAGGGCGTCGAGCCGCCCCCGCCTCCATCCGCGCCGCGCCGCTGGCGACGGCTGACGAGCCGGCTGGCCCGCTGATGCACGGCGACCTCTCCGGCCGGAAGCCCCTGGGGCGCGGCATCCTGCACGTCGCGATCGCGCTGTCGGTCGCCTTCGGCCTGCTCGCGGGCGCGGCGGGGTACTGGGGCGTCGTGCGGGCGCCCGAGCTCGTCGTGTCGCCGTACGACCCGGCGGTCATCGCCGCCGCCCGGACGGTCCCGCGCGGGCGGATCCTCGACCGGGACGGGAAGGTCCTGGCGCGCAACAAGAAGGACGAGAACGGCGAGAACTTCCGCGTCTATGCAAGCCCGTCGATCAGCCACGTCGTCGGCTACGCGTCGCAGCGCTACGGGACGGCGGGGCTCGAGCGCGCGTACGACGCGGAGCTGGCGGGCCTCGCGAGCGATCCCCTCGCCGACGCCTTCCGGAAGTTCGGGACCGATCCGTACGATCCCCAGGAGCTGACCCTCTCGCTCTCCTACGACCTGCAGCGTGCCGCGGTGCGGGCGCTCGGCAAGGATCGCGGCGCGATCGTCATGCTCGATCCCAGGACCGGCGAGGTCCTTGCGCTGGCCTCGACCCCGACGTACGACGCCTCGGCGCTGGCGAACCCGTCCACCGCCGACGCGACATTCAACGCCCTCCTCGACGACAAGGCGCAACCACTGCTTCCGCGGGCGACCCAGGGCCGCTATGTCCCGGGCTCGGTGTTCAAGATCGTCACGGCCGTGGCGGGGCTCGGCTCCGGTGCCATCGACCCGGAGACGACCTACAAGGACCAGCCGAAGGCGGAACGCGACGGGCTGCTCGTCGACGGGTTCCGCGTCCGCGATGGCCACCATCTCGTGACCGGCACGACGCGGCTGGACTTCGTCGGGGCGACCGAGGCGTCGTGCAACATCTGGTACGCGCTGACCGGCCTCGCGACGGGCGGGGAGGAGCTGGTCCGCTACGCCGACCGGATGGGATTCGATGCGCCGCTGCCGTTCGAGCTGCCGACCGCGATCTCGCAGGTCACCAACGGCGACGGGTCGGCGCCCGGCGGGTTCGCCGACGACGTCGAGCTGGCGAACGCCGCGTACGGCCAGGCCGAGACGTTCGTGACCCCGCTCCAGATGGCGCTGGTCGCGGCCACGATCGCCAATGACGGCGCGCTGATGCGACCGCACCTGGTGACCGCGATCGCCGGCAAGGGCGGCTCCCGGACGATCGGCCCCGAGCGGATGGCGCAGGTCATCGATGCCGCGGACGCGCGGGACATCGAGGGCGCGATGGTCGCGGCGGTCGAAGGGGACATCGGGCGTCAGTTCACGCCCGGCGCGAAGGTCCCGAGCGTCACGACCGCCGGCAAGTCGGGGACGGCGGAGCTCGGCGGGACAGGGGAGCCCCATTCGTGGTTCATCGGCTTCGCCCCCGCGAACGAGCCGACCGTCGCGATCGCGGTCCTCGTCGAGAAGGGGGGCCGTGGTGGTGAGGTGGCCGCCCCGATCGCCGGCGACCTGATGACCCGCTACCTGCGCGGAACGCCGTGACCGAGCCGGGCTCCCGATCGGGCGACGACGGCGGCGTACGCCACGACGGCCACGACGACCACGACCAGGGGCGGCCCGGCGATGCGCCGACCGAGCCCCGTCGACCCCGGCCGTGGCTCGAGCGGATCGGCCTGGGCGCGATCGCGGCGGTGCTCGCGACGATGTTCGGGGGCGTCGCCGCCGCGTCGTGGGTCGGGGGAGAGCCGTTCCTCGCCGTCATGGGCGGGATCGGCTGCCTGATGACGGCCTGGGTCGGCGCCATCACGGTCCTGCGCGGCTGACACTCGCGCCGGCCGCACCCACGACGCCGCGAAACGTTGACCTGGCGCTGACGCAGCGTTCACCCGGACGGGCCAACCTCGGCCCGTGGAGGGAGATCGGAGCGTTCGGCAACGGTGACGGCTGGGGGCCGCGACCGGCGCCGGACACCCTCCCGGCTCGGCCGGTGCGGCGGGTGGCTCGTCCGCTCCAGGCCGATGCTCGTCCGTCGGCGCTGCGTCGCGGGTCCCGTGGGGGGCGGTGCCCGCGACCCGGCGGGCGAGCGCGAGATCGCGCCGCGGCCGACGACGGCCGGCGACCCACCCAACCCCGTGGCGACAGACCCGACCGGTCGCTGAACGGCGCTCCGCGACCGGGAGCGCCCTGAACCAAGTTCGGCGACACGACGTACTATCCTGCGACGACACACGGGCCCCACTGGGCTCGTCGCACCCCACGAACCCCCGCCGCCCGCGGCGTCCTCGGCGTCGCCCACCCCCGCGAGAGAGGCCGATGAGCAAGATCCAGGAGACCGGCGACAAGGTCCTCGCCAACGTCGAGCGCGTCATCGTCGGCAAGCACCATGAGGTCCGCCTGGCCCTGGTCGCGCTGCTGTGCCGCGGTCATCTCCTCATCGAGGACGTGCCAGGCACCGGCAAGACCGTGCTGGCGAAGGCGATCGCCCGGAGCCTCGGCTCCTCGTTCCGGCGGATCCAGTTCACCCCGGACCTCCTGCCCTCGGATGTCTCCGGCCTGTCGATCTACAACCAGAAGACTCAGGAGTTCGAGTTCCGGCCAGGGCCGATCTTCAGCCAGATCGTGCTCGCCGACGAGATCAACCGGGCGACCCCGAAGACCCAGTCGGCCCTCCTCGAATGCATGGAAGAGCGCCAGGCGACGATCGACGGCACGACCTACCCGATGCCGGATCCCTTCCTGGTCATCGCGACCCAGAACCCGATCGAGTACGAGGGGACGTTCGCGCTTCCGGAGGCGCAGCTCGATCGGTTCATGCTGCGACTGCGGCTGGGCTACCCCCAGCCGATCGAGGAGATCGTCATCCTCGACGAGCAGAAGCGGACGCATCCGCTCGAGGACCTCGAGGAGGTGCTGACCCTCGAGGAGTTGCGCGAGATGCAGGAGAGCCGTCCGCGAGATCTACGTCGACTCGAGCGTCGCGGACTACATCGTCCGGCTCGTCGGGTCGACCCGCAGCCATCCCGACGTCTACCTCGGCGCCTCACCGCGCGGGTCGATCGCGCTCTATCGAGCGGGTCAGGCGTTGGCCGGCCTCCTCGGGCGCGACTACGTCATCCCCGATGACATCAAGGCCCTCGCCGAGCCCGCGCTGGCCCACCGGCTGATCATCAAGACGAGCGCGTCCATCCACGATGTGCAGGCCGGTCAGGTCGTCCGCGAGCTCCTCGAGACGACATCGATCGAAGGCATCCGACCGACCGGCGCCGGCGGTCCGACGGGCCTGCGAAGCACCACCGGCGCCATCGGCCGTTCCCGGCGCATAGGGCCCGCGACGCCGGCTGGATCGTGAGGGGAAGCCGAATCGGATGATCCGCCGTCTCGAACTCCTCCTGGTCAGCGCCTTCCTGGTGGTGGCCGCCTTCTCGACCGGCTGGCCCTTCCTCTTCTTCCTGCTCTACCTCGCGATCCTCGTCATCGGTGGGTCGTACGTGCTGGTCCGCCTGGGGCTGACCGACCTCGAGGCGGGCTATGCCGTCAGCCAGCTGCACGGCCACGTCGGCGACCGCATGCGGGTGACCTACACGCTGCGCAACGGCAGCCGGCTCCCCAAGCTGTGGCTGGAGGTGCACAACCCGAGCACGCTGCCTGGGGCGCTGCCCGGTCGGGCGCTCACGCTCGCGGGCCGCAGCGAGCGGTCGTGGCTGATCCGCGTCCCGCTCTCGAGGCGCGGCCACTTCCGGATCGAGCCCCTCCATATCCGCACGGGTGACCCGTTCGGGTTCTTCGAGGCGGCGGCGACCGTCGGCCAGGGCGTCTCCGTGGTCGTCTATCCGCGACTGGAGCCCATCCCGGCCTGGCGGCTGCCGGCGGCGATCCTCGAGGGCAGCCACGCCTCGCCCGAGCGCACGCTCCAGACGACGCCGCTGGCGACGTCGGTCCGTCCGTATGCGCCGGGCGACGCGATGAACCGGATCCACTGGAAGACGACGGCGCGCCATGGCGAGCTGCAAGTGAAGGAGTTCGACCTCGAGCAGACCGCCGATGCCTGGATCGTCCTCGACCTGCAGCGCGGCATCGGGGGCGGCCGCGGCGACCAGTCGACGACCGAGGCGGCCATCCGGGTCGCGGCCGCGGTCTCGGACAAGGCGATCGCCGAGAACCGCGCGGTCGGCTTCACGGTCAACGCCGGCCGGACCGCCTTCCTCCCGGCCGACCGTGGCGGCCGCCAGCACCAGAAGATCATGCAGCTCCTCGCCGCGGTCGAGGCGGACGGCCAGGCGCCCCTCGTCGAGACGTTGATCTCGACGGTCGGCCGGCTCCGGCGCGGGATGACCGCGGTCGTCATCACGCCATCGCTCGACCCGTCGTGGGTCCGCCCGCTGGCCAGCCTCCGGACCCGCGGCGTCGCGTGCGTCGTGGTCACCTTCGACATCGCCGCGTTCGACGAGGCGGCGCGAACCGTGGCCGCGGCGGTCTCCGGCGAGTACGTCGTCAACGACCCGGCTGCGACCGAGGCCGCCGCGAAGCGCGCCCGGGCGCTGCGCCACGCCCTCGCCGAATACGAGCTGCCGTTCTACGTCGTCCCGCCCGGGCGCCCGCTCGGCGAGATCCTGACCCGATGAACCGACGCATCCCGCTGGCACCCTCCGAGGGCTGGGCGACCGTCGGGCTCGTCGCGCTGCTGTGCGTCACGATGGCCGCGGCGATCGACGATGTCGCCCCGATCCTCGCCCGTGACGACTTCACGGACCTCCTCGTCCCGATGGCGCTGGCGGGGATGCTCATGGGCTTCATCGGCGCGAAGGTCGGATGGGGCCGGTGGCTCACCTACCTCATCGGGGCGATCTTCGCCGCGCTCATCATCCCGCTCGCGGTCGGGGACCTGCTCATCCGGAACGACTCGACGCCGATCCAGGGGCTCAGCCCGTTCGCGGCGGCCTACCAGGAGAGCGCGAGGTCGCTGATCAAGGCGGGCATGGACCTGCTCGTCTTCCAGCTCCAGGTGACCAACGAGTACGGGCACTTCATCCTGGTCATGGGGCTGCTCGCCTGGGGAACGGCCACCTTCGCGTCATACACCACGTTCGGGCACGCTCGTCCGCTCAACGCGATCGTCGTGGTCGGCCTGGTCCTCCTCATCAACATGTCGCTCACCACACGCGACCAGCTCGTGTACCTGGTCCTCTACAGCCTCGCGTCGCTCTTCCTGCTCATCCGCTACCACGTCATCGAGGAGCAGGCCGAGTGGATCCGGCGCCGGATCGGGGACCCCGCTTCGATCTCGAGCATCTACCTGCGGGGAGGGACGCTGTTCATCGTGGCCGCGATCGGCGGCTCGCTCCTGCTCACCAGCGTGGCGTCCTCGGATCCGCTGCGCGGCGCGTGGGGCGGTCTCAGCGGCGGGTCTCATCGAGTTCTCCCGGTCGATCCAGCGCTACCTGCCCACCGGCGAGAACAGCCGCTCGTACGGCGCCGACTTCGATCCGTCCGGCACGCGGATCTCCGGGCGGTGGCAGCCCGACTCCAGCCTCGAGGTCACGATCCAGATGGCGGCCGACGAGAAGCGGACGTTCTACTGGCGTGTCACGACCTTCGACCAGTTCGAGCTGACGAGCTGGCGTTCGAGCCAGGCGGCGTCGATCGTCGTCGACCCGGGCAAGTCGCTCCTCGAGGGATCGGTGGACACACCGAACCCGGATCCCGCCGTCACCCGCTCGGTCGAGTTCACGGTCACGCCGGACCGGTACCGGGGCCGGCCGATCCTGTCGCCGCTGACGCCGAGCGTCATCGACCAACGGGCCGAGGTGGGTCTCGTCGGGGACGGCCCGTTCCTCGGGACCATCGAGCGCGACGGCGATGGGCCGTACACGGTCACCGCGCTCGTTCCGATCGAGGGCAACGATCCCGGGCAGCTGAACCTGGAGAATCTCCGCGCGGCCGGCACGGACTACCCGGTGGAGGTCGAGAGCCTGTATCTCGCGGTGCCCGAGGGTGCGATCCCGGACGGCGGCCAGGCCGAGGAGCTGTACGACCAGCTCGTCAGCGAGGCGCCATCGCTGGCGCCGATCGACTTCGCGAACTTCCTGCAGACCCGTTTCCGCGAGTCCGGCCCGAATGCCCTGTTCCAGTACGACACCGACGTGTTCGACCTGCTGAGCGGCGAGTGCAAGGACCTCTCGTCGGTCGAGTGCTTCGCTCGATTCCGGCAGGGCTATTGCCAGTACTACGCCTCGACGATGGCGATCTTCCTGCGCGAGCAGGGCATCCCCTCGCGGATCGTCGAAGGCTTCCTGCCGGGCAAGCGAACGGCCCGCGGCGAAGAGCCGATCATGAACAGCCAGAGCCACCAGTGGGTCGAGGTCTACTTCCCGGGCTACGGCTGGGTGCCCTTCGACCCGACCGGCGGCAGCGTGGCCCAGCTCGAGGCGCTGCCGTCCGGGCCGCCCGTCACCGGGACGCCGCGACCGCTCCCGAGCTTCGCGCTGCCGTCCCGACCCGATGACGGCGGGATCGACGAGCCGACCGGCCCGACTGGCGCCGGGACCGTCAACTCGGGCAGCGCCGCCGGTCCGCTCATCGGCATCGCGATCCTGCTCGCAGTGATCGTCGGCGGGCTCGCGTTCATCGCGTGGCAGCGCGGTCCGCGCAGCGGCACGACGGCCGACCACGCGTACCGGACCGTCACCCGGCTCGCCGGCCGGTTCGGGTTCGGGCCGCGCCCGACGCAGACCGTCTACGAGTTCTCCGGCGCCCTCGGAGACGTCCTGCCGATCGTCAGGCCGGAGCTCGAGGTGGTCGCGAACGCGAAGGTCGAGACGTCCTACGGGCGCGGGGTGCTCGGCGACGACAGGCTGAGCGCTCTCCGGGACGCGGAACGGCGCCTCAAGCTCAACATGCTGCGCCTCGCCCTCCGCCGACGGGACCGCCGCCGCCGGTAGGTCGGCTCAGAGTGCTCCGGTCGCCTCCCGGGCGGCCCGCTCCGCAAGCACGGCGGCGTCGAGGACCGGCGCGAGATGGTCGGTCAGGTTGTGCGCGCGCAGCACCGCGCGACCGGCACGGAGCTCGACGACCGTGATCGCGCACAGGTCGAACGACCACATCCAGAACCGTTCGAGGGGCAGGTCGAAGAGCGTCAGCAGCATGACCTTGAAGACGCCGTCGTGGCCGACCACGAGGCTCCACGGCGTGTCGGCCCGGATGCCCCCGTATCCCGCCACGGGGTCGAGGCGGCCGCCCGCCCCTTCGCGGACCAGGGCCGCGAGGGCGGTGGCGAGGCCCTCCCGGACGCGCTCCGCGACCTGGACGATCGACTCGCCGCCGGGTGCCCAGACCTCGGTCGGGCGGAGCCGCCAACCGGCCAGGATGTCGCCGAACCGCGCCTCGATCTCGTCGCGGTGGAGGCCCTCCCACTCGCCCTGCCCGATCTCCGAGAAGTGCGGGTCCGGACGGAGGCTCGGGTGGCCCGGATGCGCCTCGGCGATCGCGATCGCAGTCTGCGCTGCGCGACCCAGCGGCGAGTGGGCGATCTCGTGGGGGCGGCCGGCGGGGATCGGCAGGGCGGGGGAGCGCTCCGGGTCGGCCAGCCGGTCGGCGACCATTGCCGCCTGCGCCCGACCCGTCGACGACAGCGGCGTGTCGGCCTGGCCCTGGAAGCGGCCCTCGACGATGTACTCGCTCTCGCCGTGCCGGACGAAGACGAGCGTCGCGTCCAGGCCGGTCGGGATCGGGGAGGCGGTCAGCGGTCGCCTCCCAGGCGGATCGTCCAGATGTCCTTGACGTTCTCGTGCGCCCGGATCGCGTCGGCGACGCCATCGGGGACGTCGTCGTCGAGGGCCAGGATCATGAGGGCGTCCTCGCGCGGCCGGCTGCGGGCGAGATGCATCGCGCTGATGTTGACGTCCGCCTCGCCGAGCATGATCCCGATCCGTCCCACCGTTCCCGGCCGGTCCATGTGCCGGGTGATGAGCATGACGTCGGACGGGGCCATGTCGAGGCGGTAGTCGTCGAGGCGGGTGAGGCGCGGCTCGCCGGCAGCGACCGTCCCCGCGACCGTCGTCGCCACGCCGCGCCGCTCCGTGGACAGCGTCAGCTGCGAGGAGAACGCGCCGGCGTCAGGGGTCTTGCGCTCGATCACCGTGATGCCCGCGCGCCTTGGCGAGCGCCCCGGCGTTCACCAGGTTGACCCGCTCCATGGTCGTGGACTCGAGGAGGCCGCGCAGGACGGCTGCGGTCAGCGGCGTGCCGTCGTAGGCGGCGAGGTCGCCGGCGATCTCGAGGGTCAGCGTCTTGAACCCGCCGCGCGTGAACTCGGCGAAGAAGCGTCCCAGCACCTCGGCCAGCGGCAGGTAGGGGGCGATCGCGCGGGCCGTCTCGGGCGTGAGGAGCGGGGCGTTCACCGCGTACCTGGCGCTGCGGCCCTCGAGGACGTCGAGGACCTGTCCCGCGACCTCCTCGGCCACCAGGATCTGGGCCTCCGCGGTCGACGCCCCGAGGTGCGGCGTGAGCAGCGTGTTCGGCGCCTCGAGCAGGGGCGAATCCGATCGGGGGCTCCTGCTCGAAGACGTCGATCCCCGCCCCGCCGAGCTGCCCCGAGGCCAGGGCCTCGGCGACCGCCGCCTCGTCGACGACGCCGCCGCGCGCCACGTTCAGGACGATCGAGCCGGGCTTCATCTTCGCGATCGCAGACTTCCCGATCAGCTTGCGCGTCGCGCGCGTCAGCGGCACGTGGACCGTCACGACGTCCGAGCGCGAGAGCAGCTCGTCGAACTCGACGAGCTCGACGCCGTGGTTGGCCGCCTGCTCCGCGGTCACGAACGGGTCGACGCCGAGGACCGTCATCTCCATCGCGCGCGCCCGGACCGCGATCGCCTGCCCGATCTTGCCGAGCCCGACGATGCCGATCGTCCGGCCCCGCAGCTCCAGGCCGGTGAACTGCGCGCGCTTCCACTCCCCGCGCCGCAGCGAGGCGTCCGCGGCCGCGGTCTTCCTCGCGATGCCGTAGAGGAGTGCGAGCGTGTGCTCCGCGGCCGCGATCGTGTTCCCGGTCGGCGCGTTGACGACCGTGATGCCGGCTCGCGTGGCCGCATCGAGGTCGACGTTGTCGACGCCGACGCCCGCGCGCCCGATGACGATGAGCCGGCTGCCCGCGCCGATCAGGGCGGCATCGACGTCGACCTGGCTGCGCACGATGAGCGCGTCGTAGTCGGGCAGGATCGCGCACAGCTCGTCGCGCGACAGCCCGGATCGCTCGTCGACCTGGTGGTTCCCCCGGAGCAGCTCGAGCCCTTCGCCCGCCACCGGTTCGGCGACCAGGATCCTCACCCGGGCGCACCTGCGGTCGTCGGCGCCGCCAGCCCGTACGCCTCGATCGCCGCGGCCTGGGCGGCAGCGACGGACGCACCCGGGCGGATCGGCCGCCCCGCGCCCAACGCCGCGAACTCGAGCGTGCTGAGGGCGCCCAGGATCTCCTCGACCGTCACCGATCCGAGATGACCCAGGCGGAAGATCTTGCCGGTCAGCTTGCCCTGGCCGCCGGCGAGCACGACGCCGCGGCGCCTGACCTCGCCGTTGAACGCCTTCCAGTCGAGGTCGTCGGGCACGTGGGCCGCGGTCACGGTCTTCGACGCGACGCTCGCGTCGGCGAGCAGGTCGAAGCCGAGCGCGGACAGGCCCGCGCGCGCGGCCGCGGCACAGGCCTCGTGACGGGCGAAGATCGCGGTCGCGCCCTCCTCCGCCATGAGCCGCAGGCCCTCGTCGACCTGGTAGACGACCGCGATCGCCGGTGTGAACGGCGTCTGTCCGGCGGCATGGCTCTCGCGATGCGCGCGGAGGTCGAGGTAGAAGCGCGGCATCGTCGCCGTCTCCATCGCGGTCCAGGCCCGCGGCGAGGCCGCGACCATGGCGAGCCCCGGCGCCGACATCCAGGCCTTCTGCGATCCGGTGACCACGACGTCGACGCCCCAGTCGTCCATCTCGAACGGCACCGCGCCGAGGCCCGACACGCTGTCGACGAGGATCAGCGCCTCTGGTCGTTCCGCGCGGACGGCGGCGGCGAGGTCACGGATCGGGTTCATGACGCCGGTCGAGGTCTCGTTGTGCGTCAGCAGCACGGCCTTGACGTCCGGCATGGAACGCAGCTTCTCGCGGACCTCGTCGGGCGCGGCGGCGAAGCCCCACTCGGCGTCGAGCTTGGTGACGTCCGCCCCGTAGATGCCCGCGATCTTGGCGAAGCGGTCGCCGAACGACCCGATGGAGACGCCCAGCACGCGGTCGCCCGGAGAGAGCGTGTTGACGACCGCCGCCTCGAGGCCGCCGGAGCCCGCCGTCGAGATCATCGCGACGTCCGAGGTCGTGCCAAAGAAGGGCTTCATGCCCGCCAGGATCCGCTCGAGCATCGCGGCGAACTCGGGTCCCCGGTGATTGATCATCTGCCGGCCGCCGGCCACCCGGACCGATGGCGGCAGGCTCGTCGGACCAGGGATCCTGAGATTCGGTTCGAAGCGGTCCACGGTCTCCTCCGGGAGGCATGTGACGGGGGGAAGGCAGGGCGCGCGGGTCGCTCAATGGTCGCACGGGACGACGGTGACGCGCCACGGCCCCAGCCGTTCCGGACCGTCTGGGCCGTCTCACGAGCAAGGCCCGCTTCGTCGTATGGCCGTAGCATGTCAGCCCCGGAGGACCGCCCACGCATGTTCGATCGACCGCGCCGCCGCACGCAGCTCATCTCAGGGTCGGCGATGGTCGTCCTCCTCGGCCTCGCGGTGGGCTCGAGTGCCGTCGCGGTCAACGCGTTCGGCGTCGGCGACGGATTCGACCACGTCGTCGCCCGGGTCGACCGCTATCTCGCGGGGCCGCCGCCGGACCGGCCGGCGCCGAGCACGCTCCTGGTGGAGGACCCCGAGGAGGAGGGTGAGCCCTCCGACACCCCGCCGACGCCCACGCCGGCCGCGACGCCGAGTGGCTCGCTCGATCCGGCGGCCTCGCCGACGCCGATCCCCACGGCCAGCCCGACGCCGACGCCGGCACCCGTGCGCACGGCCGTCGACGTCAACATCGTGAAGAAGCCGAAGGCGGTGTTCGCCTCCGAGATCAAGAACACCTGGTGCGCCCCGGCCGGCGTCCAGATGGCCCTCGCGGTCCTCGGGCTCGCCGACACGTCGGATGCGTTCCAGAAGGAGCTCCAGCGCAAGGTCCGGACGTGGGAGAGCCGGTCGGACAGCCTCAATGGCGACTGGGGACCGGCGGCGATGGCCCTGGCGCTCGAGGAATACGGCGCCGCCGGCTACGAAGTCCGGGCCTACAAGACCCGCAACGGCGCGCTGCGGGACGCGGCGAAGGCGATCCAGGCGACGAACTCGCCGGTCATCCTCCTCGCCTGGCGCGGGGCCCACACCTGGGTCATGACCGGGTTCCGCGCCGATGCTGATCCGTCGGTGTTCAAGGACGCCAAGGTGTCCGGCGCCTATGTCCTCGACCCCTGGTATCCGCGCGTCTCGAGCATCTGGGGTCGCTCCGATCCGCCGGGGACGTTCCAGGACACGAGCGAGATGGAACGGAACTACCTCAAGTGGCGCCGCCCGGAGGGCCATTACAAGGACCGCGACGACCTTTACATCTCGGTCGTGCCGACGCTCAGCGCGCCGTAGGGTCGCTTCGCCCGATCGCTCGTAGGCGCCCGACGAGGAAGACGGCCAGCAACGCGTCCTTGGCGGCCATGCCGGCCGCGTACCCGATCGGGATGGCCAGGATGCCCAACGGCCCGACGAGGGCCTGCGAGGCCAGGACGACCACCCCGAGCCCGGTGAACGAGGCGATGACCTGGCGGATCGTGTCGTGGGTCGCATATAGGCCCGCGGGAAAGCGGGTAGGCGAGCGCATCGAAGGGGATCGACAGCGCGAACGCGGCGACGACGCCCGACGTCAGCGCGACGTCCTCGGGGCCGAAGCGTCCGCCACCGAGCAGCACGTCGACCAGGATCCCGGACAAGACGAAGAGGCCCACGGCGGCGAGGCCGGTGAGCGCGCCGATCGTCAGGAGGTTCCGGCCGAGCACCGCCCGATACGTCGGGGCGTCGCCGTCCGCGTAGGCCGCTGACAGGACCGGGAAGACCGCGAGCGAGAAAGCGACGCCGATCAGGCTGACGGGCAGGACCTGGTAGTCCGACGCGAAGTTGAACGCCGCGACGCTGCCCGTCCCGAGCGAGGCGGCGAGGACCGTGAAGTAGGTGAGCGTCAGCGGCTCGATGGGGTGGCTCACCATCCGGGGGAGCATCAGCCGGATGAACTCCCGGAACGGCGGCGTCCGGAAGGCGAAGGCCGGTCGGATCCGGAACGAGGTCCTGGTCGTGCCGATCGCCCGGACGACCAGGTGCGCCGCGGCGCCGGCGACCGCACCCCACGCCGTGGCGTGGATCCCGAAGCGGCCCGCGAACAGGACCGTCCCGAGGACGATCCCGCCGGTGTAGAGGATCGGTGCGAGCGCGTAGAACGCGAACCGTCGGTTCGCCACGAGCACCTCGCCCAGGGCGAACGATGCCGCGAACAGCACCTGGGCAAGGCAGTTGATCCGCAGCAGCTCGACGTAGAGGGCCCGCGTCGCCGGATCGAAGCCCTCGAACACATCGGCCAGCCAGGGCGCCCCGATCGCGAGTAGCGTCGAGGCGACGACCATGACGCCGACCGCGCCGGTCAACACCGTCCGGCCGAAGGTGTTGGCCCCGTCCTCGTCCGTGCGCCGCAGGCTCGTGAAGATCGGGACGAACGGCGCGGTCAGGCCCGAGGCGACGAGCACGTCGAGGGCGATCTCGGGGATCCGGAACGCGGCGTTGTACGCGTCGAGCTCGGCGCCGGCGCCAAAGGTGTTGGCGAAGACGCGGTTGCGGACGAGGCCCATCGCGAAGTAGCCGAGGCTGAGGACCGAGAGGACGATCGCACCGCGGGGGAAGACGACGTCGACCACCCGCCGGACCCATCCGATGGCCCTGGACAACACGGTCATCCCTCCACGTTCGGCATCATCGCGATGGCAGGACGCCCCGAGACGGCTCGACTGTTACGGCGCAGCGGGCGGCTGGGCGCCTGCGTCGCGCCTATCGGTCTCCGCGAACTAGTCCTGCGCGTCCTTCTTCTGCGTCTCGGCGAGCTTCTTGCGGTTCTCCATGTTCGGCTTCATGGCGTCGCTCATCGACGCCATCGGCGGCGACGGCCTCGACTTGCGCCGCGGCTTCTCCTGCCGTGCGACCTCGCGCTCGGCCATCCTGGCCGCGATCGTGGACCTCGTGGCCCTGGTCGCTCGGGCACGTAGTAGCGGCGGTCCACCAGCTCGTCGGGCAGGTACTGCTGCTCGACGTCGTCGCCCTCGAAGTCGTGCGGGAACACGTAGCCGACGCCGATCCCGTGGGCCTTCATCCGGCGATCGCCGGCGTTGCGCAGATGGTTCGGGACCGGCAGCGACCCGCTCGCCATCGACGTCGGCCACGGCCGCCCAGTAGGCGCGCCCGACGCGAGTCGCACTTCGGCGCCGTCGGCGATGTAGGACGGTCGCCTGGGCCAGCGCGTACTGCGCCTCCGGCAGCCCGATCCAGTCGAGCGCCTGCGGACGCGGCGACCGCGACCTGCAGGGCGCGCGGATCGGCGTTCCCGACGTCCTCGGACGCGCTGATGATCAGCCGCCGCGCGATGAACCGCGGGTCCTCGCCGGCGGCGACCATCGCCGCGAGCCAGTAGAGCGCGGCGTCCGGGTCGTTGCCGCGCAGGCTCTTGATGAACGCCGAGACCGTGTCGTAGTGGCCGTCGCCGGCGCGGTCGTAGGCGAGGACGCGCTGCTGGGCGGCCGTCTCGATGTCCTCGAGACGCGGGGTCGACGTGGCCGTCGGCGTCGCGGATGCCCTCGTCGGCGGCCAGGGCGGCCGCACCCTCGAGGACGTTGAGCGCGGCCCGCGCGTCGCCGCCGGCGAGCGACGACCAGGTGCTCGAAGGCGTCGTCGCCGAGCGCGACGCCGCCGTCCGGTCCGAGCGAGCCGGCCAGACCGCGCTCCGCATCGGCGAGCGCGCGGCGGACGACGGTCGCGACCTCGTCGTCGGTCAGCGGCCTCGAGCCGCCAGACCCGCATCCGCGACAGGAGCGCGGCGTTCACCTCGAAGTAGGGGTTCTCGGTCGTCGCGCCGACGAGGGTGATCGTGCCGTCCTCGACGTGCGGCAGCAGGGCGTCCTGCTGGGCCTTGTTGAAGCGGTGGATCTCGTCGAGGAACAGCACCGTGCGCGTGCCGTGGAGGGCCAGCCGGTCCTGTGCCTCGGCGATCGTGGCGCGGACCTCGACGACGCCGGACATGACCGCCGAGAGCGAGATGAAGTGGGCGCCGATCGCGTCCGCCAGGAGGCGCGCGAGGCTCGTCTTGCCGGTGCCGGGCGGTCCCCACAGGAGGGTCGACGACGAGGTGGCCGCGGGCGACGCTGCGGCGGAGCGGCCCGCGCTCGCCGACGAGGTGCGCCTGCCCGACGAACTCCTCGAGGTCGCGCGGTCGCATGCGCGCGGCGAGCGGCTGCCGCTCGGGCGGAGGATGGAAGAGCGCCTCGGGCTTGGCGCCGGTCGAGACGGCGGGCGGCGGGCATGTCCGGATGGTAGCGCGGCGGGCCGGCCGGCCCGCGGATCAGATGGCCGCGTTGCCCGTCAGGTGGCGTGACGACCCAGAGCGCGACGAGCAGGATGATCAGCGACGCCGCCGATGAGCGTGATGCGCCGCACGTCCCGACCGACGTACGCGTACTCCTCGGCGGCCCGGACGGCCAGGCCAGGCGAGACCCGCGGGCCTGGACCGGCCTCAGCAGCGGAGCTGCCGGACCGCCGTCGCTCGGTCGAGCGCTTGCGGGCCTCCTCGGCGGCGCGTTCCTCGGCCACGATCTGCGCCTCGAGCTCGGCCGCGCGGGCCTCCTCTTCGGCCGTGAGGCTCGACGGACGCGGGCGTCGGAGCGGCGATCGGTGCGGCCGGTGCCGGCCGACCGGTTGCGCGCTGGATCGGGCGCCGCTGTCCCGGTCGGGTGCTCCCTCGCGAGCGCTTGGCCATGGTGCGGGACGATCCTCCGGCGGTGTCCGGTGGACGGGGGCCAGGATGGCCCGGACGCGGGTCCGTCGAGCGCAGAGGATAGCACCGGCGCCAGCGTCAGCCCGCCTCGGAGACCGACCGGCGGCGGGGCGGTCGGCCCGGGAGAAGTGACGCCTGCTAGACTCGGGCCACCCCCGGGGAGGACCCTGCGATCGACCTCAACGCGCTCGTGACCCCAGCCATCGGCGCCATCGTCGTGGCGCTCGTCATCGCCATCGGCCTCCTCCTCGTCGCGTTCATCGTGCTCGCCCGGCGATCCCGGCGGCTCGGGCGCCCGCCTCGTCGGCCTGACCCGCGACTCCGACGGCCAGAGTCTCGAGGCCGTCCTCGAGGCGCACCTGGACAAGGTCGTCGAGGTCGCCCGCAAGCTCGACGACGTCGCCGCCCGCACGAAGGTCCTCGAGAGCCGCCAGCCGCGCGCCTTCCAGCGGACCGGGCTGGTCCGGTACAACCCGTTCGAGGAGACCGGCGGCAACCAGAGCTTCGCGCTCGCGCTGCTCGATGCCGACGGGGACGGCTGGGTCCTGTCGAGCCTGCATGCCCGGTCGGGGACGCGCGTCTACGCGAAGTCCATCGTGGCCGGCCGATCCGACACGGGCCTCTCGGAGGAGGAGACGGCCGCGATCAAGCAGGCGATGGCCTGACAGGCTAGCTGGCACGGGGGTCGACGATGGTCCGGGCATGGCCCCCACGACGACCGCCGCTCCCGACCACCAACCGACCCATCCCGGCGACCCTGCCGACGCATCGGCCGTGACGCGTCCCCGACTGCGAACGCGCCGCGAGCCGCCATCGCTGGACCAGCTGCCGGCGTGGCGCGAGCTCGTCCCGGTCATGGACCCGGTCATGGACGGGCTCGTCCCGGAGCCCGGCACCGGCCTGGCGGCGCTGCTCGGCGGGCTGAACCCGGATCAGCGCCGCGCGGTGACCCACGAGGACGGACCGCTCCTGGTCGTCGCCGGGGCTGGGACGGGCAAGACCCAGGTGATCACCCGGCGCATCGCCTGGCTCGTCGCGACCCGACGGGCAAGGCCGTCGGAGATCCTCGCCCTGACGTTCACCGACAAGGCCGCCGAGGAGATGGCGGTCCGCGTCGACCAGCTCGTGCCGTACGGGTACACCGATACCGCGATCTCGACGTTCCATGCGTTCGGCGACGGCCTCATCCGACGCTACGCGCTGGAGCTCGGATTGCCGACCGACCTGCGCGTCCTGACCCGGCCCGAGGTCGTCATCTTCCTTCGCGAGCATCTCTTCGAGTTCGACCTCGACCTCTACCGGCCCGCTCGGCGATCCCACCCGATTCCTCGGCTGCGCTCGCGACGCTGTTCAGCCGGTGCAAGGACGAGGACATCAGCCCGGCCGCCTATCGCGAGTTCGCGGACCGCGTCTCGGCGGAGGCGACCGCCGTGGCCGAGGCCGCCGCCCGGTCCAGGGCGCCGGCCGCTGAAACGGACCGCGACGGCGCGGATGCCGCGGCGGAGGAGGCCAGCCGCCAGCGGGAGCTCGCCCAGGCCTACGCCACGTATCAGACGCTGCTCGCGGCGAACGGCTGCATCGACTTCGGCGACCAGGTCGCGTTGGCCCTGCGCCTCGTCCGCGAGTCGCCGGCGGCCCGGGCCGAGATCGCCGGCCGGTTCCGGTACATCCTCGTCGACGAGTTCCAGGACACGAACCGCGCCCAGGCCGAGCTCGTCGGGTTGCTGGCCGAGCCGCATCGGAACGTCACGGTGGTCGGCGACGACGACCAGGCGATCTACGCGTTCCGGGGCGCGGCGATCGACAACATCCTCGGGTTCCGCGACCGATACCGGTCCGCGCGGACCGTCGTCCTTCGCCGGAACTACCGCTCCAAGGCGCCCATCCTCGATGCGGCCTATCGGCTGGTGCGGTTCAACGACCCGGACCGGCTCGAGGTGCGCGCCGGCGTCAGCAAGCGATTGCGCGCCGAGCGTGCCGATCCGGTGGCCGCGCCGGTCCGGCTCGAGGCGTTCGCGACGGCCTCGGACGAGGCCGACTGGATCGCCGCCGAGATCGGCCGACGTGTCGCCGCGGGGGCGCCGCCGCGGGACCACGCGATCCTCGTTCGGGCGAACGGCCACGCCGACCCGTTCCTGCGGGCGCTCAACCTCGCCGGCATCCCCTGGCGGTTCTCCGGGCACGTCGGGCCTGTACGCCCGCCCGGAGGTCCGCCTGCTGCTCGCGTTCCTGCGCGTGGTCGCGGAGCCCGAGTCCAGCGTCGATCTGTACGCGCTCGCGACGTCCGAGGTCTACGGGCTCGGCGGCGACGACCTGACGGCCATCGTGAACATGGCCCGCCGCCGCAACCGGTCGATCCGGGCGATCCTGGAGGAGCTGGATGCGCAGCCGGGGATCCTGCGCGTCGGGCCTGAGACGCGCGCCGCGGTCACGAAGCTGGTCGCCGACCTGCGTCGCTATGCGGAGATCGCTCACGAGCGGCCGGCCGGCGAGATGCTGTACGGGTTCTTGCGCGCGAGCGGGCTGCTGGCGAAGCTGGCCGCCACCGACACGGTCGCCGCCGAGGACGCGCTCGGCAACATCGCGCGGTTCTTCGAGATCGTCCGAAGCCAGTCGGCGCTGCTGGCCGACGACCGGGCGATCTTCATCGCCCCGCATCTCCAGACGCTCATCGAGGCCGGCGACGATCCGGCCACGGCCGAGCTCGATCCCGAGGCCGACGCGGTCGCCGTCCTCACCGTCCACAAGGCGAAGGGCCTCGAGTTCCCCGTGGTGTTCCTGCCCGGGCTCGTCGCAGGGCGGTTCCCCTCGAGCGGACGGGGCGAGGCGCTGGCGCTGCCGGCCGGTCTCGGTCGCGGCGCCCCGCCCACGCCGGAGCTCGCGCTCGCCGAGGAGCGACGGCTGTTCTACGTGGCGATGACCCGCGCCCGCGATGAGCTGGTCCTCTCGCACGCCGCGGACTACGGCGGAGCCCGGGCGCGCCGCGTGTCGCCGTTCGTGCTCGAGGCCCTGGACCTGCCGACGACGGCCGGCATCCCGGGCGCTGGGGCGGCGGCGCCGACGACAGAGGACCGTCTCGCGGCGTTCGAGCGATCCGCGGCCCGCCCGGACGTCGCCCGGGTGCCCATCGACGAGCCGCTGTCGCTGAGCTTCTACCAGATCGACGACTACCTGACCTGCCCGCTCAAGTACAAGTACGCCCACGTCCTGCGCGTCCCGCTCGCGCCCCACCACGCGATCGTCTACGGCGCTGCGCTCCACAAGGCCGTCCAGCTCTTCCACCACCACCACGCGCGGGGCCACGTGATGTCCGAGGCGGAGCTCGACGAGGTCTTCGCGTCGGCCTGGTCGAACGAGGGGTTCGTCAGCCGCGAGCACGAGGAGGCTCGCCTCGTGGCCGGACGCGCTCGCGCTGCACCGGTTCCGGGAGGCCCAGCTCGAGCCCGACGCGGTCATCCCGACGTACGTCGAGCGCGAGTTCAGCTTCACGCTCGGTGGCGACCGGGTGCGCGGCCGTTGGGATCGGGTCGATGTCGAGCCGATCGCCGATGACGCGCCGCTGCCCGCGACCGGGCCATCCGATCCCGCGAGCCGTCCGCCGACGTCGTCTCGCCGACCCTCGGGATGATGGGCCGGGAGCGGGTGACGATCACGGACTACAAGTCCTCCGACGTCCGCGACCCGGCCAAGGCCCGCCAGCGCGCCCGCGAGTCGCTCCAGCTCCAGATCTACGCGATGGGCTACGAGGCGATGACCGGCCGGCTGCCCGATGCCGTCCAGCTGCACTTCCTCGGGTCGGGTCTGATCGGCCGGGTGGAGGTGGATCCGAAGCGCCTGGCGAAGGCTCGCGAACGGATCGCGACGGCCGCCGCCGGGATGCGTGCCCGGGACTACACGCCGAAGCCCGAGTACCTCGCGTGCACCTACTGCGCGTTCCGCGACATCTGTCCGTCGAGCGCGGCCCGCTGACCCCGACGGCGACGCCGGATAGGGAATCCACCTCACTCGACGGATCGCCGGCCATCGTGCATGGTCGCCGACCCGGCGGCGGGGTGCCCCGCTCCGAACCGCCGGGATATCCCAGATCGAGGAGCGCAGATCGACGATGGACCTGCTCATCCGGCTGTTCCGCCCGTGGGCGACCGCCGTGCCCGAGGCCCTAGACTCGCGCGTGATGGAGGCGCGCGACCGCTGGTTCAACCTCGGGTTCTTCGCAGCCGCGGCGCTCGTCTGGCTGCTGGTCGGCCTCGTCCTCACCACCCGCGACCCGGTCCTCGATCCCACCGCCGGGTTCATCGGGGCGGGACTGATCGGATTGGCGTTCGGGCTGACGCTCGTGCCGATCTTCTGGCTGATCGTGTTCGGGCGACATCGCCAGATCGCGTATCGCGGCGACTGGACCCGCGCCATCCGGCGCGCCGCCTGGGTCGCGGTCATCGTCACGGTGCTCGTGGGGCTGCGGGTCCAGGGCATCCTCGACTGGCCGATCGCCCTGTTCATGATCGCCCTCGCCCTGGTCGCGGAGTCGACCTTCTCGGCGGAGCGCTGACCGGGACACCGGGCCATCCGCCCACCGCCGGGCGCTAGGCTGGCGCGGCCCACGGACCGTCGCCAGGAGTGTCTCGTTGCCGTCGCTGTCCGCCACCCGTCCGGCCGAGCCGCACGTCGAAGCCAAGGCCCGTCTCGCCGGAGCCGTCGAGGCCGCCCGCGACGAGATCCTGGACCTCTCGCACCGGATCCACGCCGATCCGGAGCCGGCCTACGAGGAGCACCACGCTTCGGCCTGGGTCGCCGAGGCCCTGGCCCGGCACGGGTTCGAGGTCGAGTATCCGGCCGGCAGCCTCGCGACCGCCATCCGCGCCGTGCGGCGAGGGGGTCGGGGCGGCGATGGGCCGCGCATCGGGATCCTCGCCGAGTACGACGCCCTGCCGGGCCTCGGCCACGGATGCGGGCACAACACGATGGCGGCGGCGGGCGTCGGGCACCGCGATCGCGCTGGCCTCGATCGCCGACGAGCTGCCCGGGCGAGATCGTCTTCTTCGGGACGCCGGCCGAGGAGCGGGGGAGCGGCAAGGCCCAGATGATCGCCGACGGCCTGTTCGAGGGCCTCGACGCGGCGCTGATGTACCACCCGTGCGACCGGAACCACGTCGAGAGCTGGCCGCTCGCGTCGGAGGACATCGAGATCGTCTTCCACGGGCTCGAGGCGCACGCCTCGTCGAACCCGTGGAAGGGTCGGAACGCGCTCGACGCCATGATCCTCCTGTTCAGCTCGGTCGGCCTCTGGCGTCAGCAGCTCCGACGCGGTCGGCCGCGGTCCACGGGATCATCCGCGAGGGCGGCACCGCCGCGAACATCATCCCCGGCCGGACCGCGGCCTGGTTCATGATCCGCAGCGACGACGAGGCCTAGTACGCGACGATGCGCGCAGCGCTTCGGGGAGCTGTGCGACGCCGCCGCCCTCGCGACCGGCACGACCGTCGAGGTGTCGTTCACGGGCAAGGCCACGACGATGCGCAACAACCAGGTGCTGGTGGAGCGCTTCCGCGCGAACATGGGGGCCTACGGCATCGAGGACCAGGGCGACGACCCGAACGCCGGCAGCACGGACATGGCCAACGTCAGCTGGGTCTGCCCGACCATCCACCCGGAGCTCTCGATCGCGCCGGAGGGCACGCCCGGCCACTCGATCCTGTTCCGCGACGCGGCCATCACCCCGCGCGCCGACGAGGTCACCCTGCTGGCCGCTGCGCTCGTGGCCCAGACCGCGTACGAGCTGTTCGTCGACCCGGCGCTCGTCGAGGCCGCCTGGCGTGAGTTCCGCGCGACCTGACCCGGCGCCGGGCGAGCGTGCGGTAGGATGACGCCGGCGCGCCCCGCTGGACGAGAGGATCGAACCGGCGGCGCCCCCAGCGAGACGGACCGATCCGCGGACCGAGACCGGTGCCGCGCCGTTTCCGGGAGGACCCGTGGCCAAGCGCCCCCACGATCCGGAGCCCGCATCGGGGTACGCATCCCGCAACGGCTGGGACCAGGACTTCGAGACCTTCAGCGACTACGACCTTCCCACGTACGTCGGACCCGTCTCGTTCAGCAAGCTGCCCTGGGTCGACGATCCGGCCGAGCTCCGGCGGCTTGAGGTCGACGTCGCGATCGTCGGCGCTCCCTTCGACGATGCCGTCAGCCACCGGCCGGGCACCCGGTTCGGGCCGCGCGCGATCCGCGAGGCGCAGTACGCGTCGGGCTCCCTCCACTCGCTCCAGCTCGACGTCGACCCGTTCGACGTGCTGACCGTGGTCGACGCCGGCGACGCGAACATCGTGCCCTCCTGGATCGAGCGCGGCGCACGCGATGATCTATCGCAAGGTCCGCGACGTCGCCGGCAGCGGCGCCATCCCGATCATCCTCGGCGGCGACCACTCCATCACCTGGCCGGCGGCGACAGCGATCGCCGAGCTCCGGGCGCCGCAGCGCGTCGGGATCGTCCACTTCGATGCGCATGCGGACACGGCCAACGAGTCGTTCGGCGTCCTGGCCAGCCACGGCACCCCGATGCGCCGGCTCATCGAATCGGGCGCGATCGACGGACGCAACTTCGTCCAGGTCGGCCTGCGTGGGTACTGGCCACCGCAGGAGACCTTCGACTGGATGCAGGAGCACGGCCTGCGCTGGCACTTCATGCGTGAGATCGAGGAGCGCGGCGCCGAGGCGGTCATCGCCGATGCGATCGCCGAGGCCCTCGACGGCCCCGACGTCGATCTACCTGTCGCTGGACATCGACGTCATCGACCCGGGCATGGCGCCCGGGACCGGAACGCCCGAGCCCGGTGGCATGCTCACCCGCGAGGTCCTGCGGGCCGTCCGCCAGATCGTCGGGTCCGTCGAGCTCGCCGGGATGGACATCGTCGAGGTCTCGCCGCCCTACGACCAGGCGGAGACGACCGCGATGGCCGCGAATCGGGCCGCGCTCGAGGCCATCAGCGCGCTCGCGGTCAAGCGCCAGGCCGGCGGCCGGATCCGCTGGGAGGGCTGACCATCGACCGCGACCCGCTCGGCCCGCGGGACCGGGCGAGCGCGGACGACCTGGCGCGGCTGTACGACCTCGACCTGGTCGACGACCCCGGCGACCTCGACCTCTACCTGGCCCTCGCCGAGCGGACGGGTGGGCCGATCCTCGAGCTCGCGGCCGGGACCGGGCGCCTGGCCGTGCCGCTGGCGGCGGGCGGCAACCAGGTCACGGCGGTCGACATCGATCCGGCGATGCTCGCACGCGCCTCGGCCAGAGCGGCCCTCGCCGGCCCCGCCGCGACCGAGCACCTCACCCTCGTCGAGGCCGATCTCGTCGGCCTGCGACTGCCCGAGGCCGGCCGCTTCGGCCTTGCGTTCATCGCGCTCAACTCGATCCTCGTGCTGCCCGACCGGACGTCGCAGCGCGCCGCGATCCAGGCGCTCGCCGATCACCTCGCACCCGGCGGCGTGGCGGTCGTCGACATCTGGCTGCCCGACGCCGAGGACCTGGCACGGTTCGACGGCCGCATCATCCTCGAGTGGCCGCGCCCGGATCCCGAGACCGGAGAGCTCGTCACGAAGTCCGGATCCGCCCAGCACGACGCGGCGACCGGCACGATCGCCGTGACCACGATGTTCGAGGCGTCGCGTCAGGGCGGACCGACCCGGCGCTGGGTGCGCAGCGACCGCATGCGCCTCCTTTCGGCGGACGAACTCGGGGCATGGGCGGAGGATGCCGGGCTGGCGGTCGAGACGATCGCCGGCGGCTACGACCTCGGGGCGCTGGGACCCGGCAGCGAGCGCGCGATCCTCCTCGCCCGCAAGCCGTAGTCACGGGCCCGTCCTCACGGGCGGCCGGCGTCGCCGGACCCGGACCTCCGAGGGAGTCCGCCGCACGGGCTGCGTGGTATCGTCGGCCCGATGGCTTCAAGTGACCAGACACGTTTGCTCATCGTCGAGGACGTGCCGCAAGTCGCGCAGTACATCCGGGGACTCCTGAACGCGCAGTCCAAGGTGAAGCTGCTCGACGTCCTGTCCGAGGGCGGCAAGGCGCTCGGCCAGATCCAGGAGCTCCGACCCGACGTCGTGATCGTCGACGCGCTCCTCCAGGGCCGGGTCAAGGGACCCAGTCTCGTCGACCAGATCCACAAGTCCGGTCTCGGCGTGCCCGTCATCGTGCTGACTGTGCCGCAGAACCCAATCGAGCCGGATCCGGAGCAGGGGCATCCATGGCGTCCTCTCGATGCCGTTCTCGGGGTTCGATCTCATCAACCGGATCAGCGGCGTCCGGAACGTCTTCGAGGCCTCCCAGGAGCGGGCGAGCACGAAGATCTTCTCGGTCTTCGCGCCAAAGGGCGGGGTCGGCAAGACGACGATCGCATTCAACCTCGCGGTGGCCATCGGACAGCGCGACCAGCGGACGGTCCTGATCGACGGCAGCCTCCAGTTCGGAGACCTGCGCGCGCTCCTCAAGGTCCCCGCCGATGCCCCCTCGATCCTCGACCTGCCGACCGACCGGATCGCCGAGTCCGACCTCGGCGACGTCCTCTGGCGCGATCCGTCGGGCATCGACATCCTGCTGGCGCCACCGCGCATCGAGATGGCCGAGATGGTCACCTCGCGGGACATCGAGAAGGTGCTCTCGCTCCTGCGCCGGGTCTACTCGGTCATCGTCATCGACATGTCGAGCTACGTGAACGACGTGAACCTCGCCTTCCTCGACGCGAGCGACACGATCCTCGAGATCGTCACCTACGACTCCACCACCATTCACAACACCGTCGCGATCGCGGACACCTTCCGGGCCATCGGCTACGCGGCGTCCAAGGTCCACTACCTGATCAACCGCGCCGACTCGTCGGGCGGCATCGACCCAGGGGCGCTCGAGCGCGCGCTGGGCCGCGTGCCGGAGCACCGCGTCATGTCCGACGGCCGCCTCGTGATCCAGTCCAACAACGAGGGCGTGCCGTTCGTCATCGCCAGCCCCGAGGCGCCCATCAGCCTTGACCTCGCCCGCCTGGCCGGCGACCTCCTCGGGCTCGGGAAGACGCCGGCCGCGGCCGGTCTCCGCTAGGGTCCCGGATGGCCGACTCCCGTCCGATCGGGGTCTTCGACTCCGGCGTCGGCGGGCTCACGGTGCTCCGCGAGATCCTGCGGAGGACGCCCGCCGAATCAACGATCTACCTCGGTGACAACCTCCGCACGCCCTATGGCGTGCGACCCGACGACGAGGTGCTCGCGTTCTCGACCCAGTCGCTCGACGCGCTCGTCGAGCGCGACGTCAAGGCCCTCGTGGTCGCCTGCAACACCTCGACCGCTGTCGGCATCGGGGCGTTCCGTCGCCGCTACGACCTTCCGGTGCTCGGGGTCATCCGCCCCGGGGCCTCGGCGGCCGCACTCGCGACCCGCAACCGCCGCGTCGGCGTGATCGCGACGCCCGCGACGATCCGCTCCCACGCGTACTTCTCGGCGATCAAGGACGAGAACCCGGCCGTCGAGGTCTACGAGCACGCGACCCCGACGCTGGTCCCGCTCGTCGAGGCCGGCGAGCTGCGAGGACCGGTGGCCGAGGCGGCGGTCGTCGAGGCCCTCGGCCCGCTCCTCGGTGAGCGCGGCGCGGACGGCGAGTCGATCTTCCCGCTGCCGCCCGGCGCCACCGTCGACACGCTGCTGCTCGGCTGCACCCACTACCCGCTGCTGCGGCCGCTGATCGAGGCCGTGGCCGGGGACCACGTCGCGATCGTGGACTCGGCGACCGCCACGGCGTCCGCCCTGGCCGAGCTCCTCGACATCAACGCGCTCGCGACGTCGGCCGGCTCGCCCGCGACCCACGTGCAGCTGACGACCGGGGACCCCGACCGATTCCACGACCTGGCGGCACGCCTCTTCGGCGCCGCCTTCCCGGACGTCGAGCGCGTCGAGCTCGCTGTCGTGGCCCGATGACCGGTCGAGACCGCCGCGGACCGGCCTGGCGGGACGACCGGGTCTGGCAGGCGGGCTTCCTGATCGGGTCGGCGCTCGGCGCGGCCGCGACCGTGGTCGGACGCCACGCGGAGCGCGCGGCCCGTCGCGGTCTCGTCGATTGGACCGGGGTCGAGCGGATCGCCGTGGGGCGCCTCGACCGAGCCCCGGGTGCGCTCACGGCCGCCGAGTTGCGCGCCGCCGAACCGTCCTACGCCGCCGCGATGGAGAAGATCGTGCCGGCGCTCTCGGCCGCGCTCGGGACCGAGCTGCCGGGCGTCGTCGAGCGCTCGGGCGTCGTCGACCGGGCGGGCTGGGTGCGAGCCAACATCGGCACGTTCGCGTCGCTCATCGGGAAGCTCGAGGCGGACCTCCTCGACCAGGTCGTCCCGCCGGGCGGCGGGCTCGCCAAGGCGACGATGGCCCTCGCCAACCGCTGGGTGACGACTCGTCAGCTCGGGTTCCTGCTCGGGTTCATGGGCGGCCGCGTCCTCGGGCAGTACGACCTCGCGCTGCTGACCGCGGAACAGGCCCCGGGCCGGCTGCTGTTCGTCGAGGAGAACATCCGCCAGACCGCGACCACGCTGGGCGTGCCGCTGGAGCCGTTCCGGACGTGGATCGCCCTCCACGAGACGACCCATGCGTTCGAATTCGAGGCGCATCCGTGGCTCCGGCCGTACCTCGCGTCGCGCCTCGAGCGCCAGCTGAGCCTCTTCAGCAACGATGCGCGGACGCTGGGTCGGGACGCCATCCGGGCCCTCGGCCGCACGATCCGCGGGGAGTCCGACGGCGAGCACTGGATGGAGCGCCTGATGGGTCCCGAGCAGAAGCGGCTCTTCCGCGAGACCCAGGCGGTGATGAGCCTGCTGGAGGGCTTCAGCGACTACGTCATGGACGAGGTTGGACAGGACCTCGTCCCAGGCGTCCAACGCATCAGCGCGCGCTTCCACGAGCGGCGCGCCAAGCGGACACCCTTCGAGCGCTCGATGCTGCGACTGACCGGACTCGACCTGAAGATGGAGCAGTACAAGAAGGGCGAGAAATTCGTCCGCGCGATCGCCGACGCCCGGGGCAAGGTCGCCCTGGGCCGTCTCTGGGATGGGCCGGAGACGTTGCCGCGCGACGGCGAGATCGACGCGCCGGAGCGCTGGATCGCCCGCGTCCTGGACCAAGCCGCGACGTGACCGACGACGATCGCCTGGTCCGGCGAGCCGGCCCCGGCAGTGGCCCGCTCGGCGCGCCGACGGCCATCGCGCTCAGCCCGATCCTCTCGGCGCGCTACCGATCGCGGGACCTCGAACGGATCCGGGCCGTCGCCCCCGGCGCACGGATCGTGACAGTGTCGATCGAGGGTCTCGCGGACGGGCCGCTCGACGACGTCGAAGTGATGCTCCGCGGCTGGTTGCTGCCGGACGCGTTCGATCGCCTGCTCGCGCGTGCGCCGCGGCTCTCGTGGGTGCACTCCGCGACGTCGGGCGTCGAACGGGCGCTGACCCCGGCGGCCCGGGAGCGTGGGATCCTGGTCACCAACGCCCGCGGGGTCTTCAGCCGACCGATCGCCGAGTACGTGATGATGATGATCCTGGCCGTCAGCCGTCGGCTGCCGCAGCTGCTCGAGCTGCAACGCGAGCGGACGTGGCAGCCGCTCGAAGGCGCCGAGCTGCGGGACGTGACGGTCGGCATCGTCGGGCTTGGGTCGATGGGCCGGGCGGTCGGGTCGCTCGCGGCGGCCTTCGGTTGCCGGGTCATCGCCGTCCGCCGACGAGCCGAGGCCGGCACCGGACCGACCGACGCGGAGACGCGGCAGGCCGGTGCCGACGATGAGGTGCCCGGCGAGATTTCGATCGAACGGGTCGGTGGACCGGAACGGCTGCCCGAGCTGCTCGCCGAGTCCGACTTCATCGTCCTCGCCGCCCCGCTGACGCCCGAGACCGAGGAGATGATCAACGACGAGACGCTCGCGATGGTGAAGCCCGGTGCATGGCTGATCAACGTCGCCCGCGGCCGGCTGGTCGACGAGCGCGCCCTCCTGCGGGCGTTGCGCGACGGTCCGCTCGGCGGCGCGGTCCTCGACACGTTCCACGACGAGCCGCTGCCGCCGATGTCGTCGTTCTACGACCTGCCCAACGTCATCGTCACGCCGCACACGGCGTGGTCCAGCGGGCGCGTCCTCGATCGGAGCGTGGAGCTCTTCTGCGACAACCTGCGCCGGTTCGCGGCCGGAGAGCCGCTGCTCAACGTCGTGGACCCGACTGCCGGCTACTGACGCGATGCAAACGGCCATCGTCGGGCTTGCCGGATCGGGCAAGACGACCGTCTTCAACACGCTGACCCGCGGTCACGCCGAGACCGGCGGGTTCGGCGGCGTGACGCTGCATGTCGGCGTCGTGAAGGTGCCGGACGCGCGCCTGGAGCGCCTCGCCGAGATCTTCAAGCCCAAGAAGATCGTCCAGGCCGACGTCACGTACGTCGACCTGCCGGCGTTGCCGGCCTCGACCGAGGGACACGTCGGGGCGGACGAGCTCCCGGCCGACCACCTGGCACGGCTCCGGGACTCGGACGCGCTCCTGCACGTCGTCCGCGCCTTCGAGGATCCGTCGAACCCGCATCCGGACGGCAGCGTCGACCCGGCCCGCGACCTGGAGCGGCTCGATCTCGAGTTCATCCTCGCCGACCTCACGATGACCGAGCGCCGGCTCGAACGACTGAAGGGCAGCGGGCGCCACGGGAGCGCGGCCGAGCGCGAGGCCGCGGAACGCGAGGAGGTCGTCCTGGCCAGGCTCCACGAGGGGCTCGAGGGCGGCCGCCCGATCCGCGATCTCGGACTCGACGCGGACGAGGAGAAGGCGATCCGCGGGTTCCGGTTCCTGACCCAGAAGCCGATGCTCGTGCTGCTCAACGTCGGGGAAGGGGAGCTGGCGGCGGCCCCCGCCCTCGTCGAACGGATCGGGGCGGGCTACGACCACCAGCACGTGATGGTCGACGCGCTGTCGGCCCGCATCGAGATGGAGCTCGGCGAGCTGGAGCCGGACGAGGCCGTGGCCTTCATGGAGGAACTCGGGATCGTCGAGTCCGGGCTGGACCGCGTGATCGCGCTGACCTACCGGCTTTTGGGGCTCATCTCGTTCCTGACCGCAGGACCCGACGAGGTCCGCGCCTGGCCGGTCCCCGACGGTTCGACGGCGGTCGACGCCGCTGCGGCCATCCACACCGACCTGGCAAAGGGCTTCATCCGCGCCGAGACCGTGGCGTACGAGGACCTGATCACGCTCGGGTCGCTGGCGGAGGCGCGCAAGGCGGGTCGCCTGCGGTCGGAGGGAAGGACCTACCAAGTCCACGATGGGGACGTCGTGGAGATCCTCTTCAGCAAGTAGGGCGGCCGCGGTCCCGGGTGCCGCGATCGGCCGGCGCGCGGTCCCCGCCCTAGTTCAGGCGGCCGTCCGGATCGAAGTCGACGAGCACCGACTTGAAGTCCACGCGCGGCTCGTCGTCATCGTCGTCATCGTCGTCGTCGTCCTCTTCGGCGTCGGCCAGCTCGACCTCCAGCTCGGCGAGGAAGTTCTCCTCCTCGACGACCGAGACGTTGACGGCGGCGGCCAGGGCATCGTCGCTCACGTGGATGAACCCGTGGTCGCGCTCCAGCTCGATGGCGATCGCCTCGCTGAGGGTATCGTGGTGGTACTGGTCCTGGATGCGGCGCCGGATGGTCTGGACGAGCTCGAAGAATTCGTCGGGCTCCCACTCGGATTCGCTGACCACCAGGACGTCGGATACACCTCGTCATCGCCCTCGTGGAGCTCGTAGAAGAACAACTCAGCCTCGCGATACGGTCGGAGCGAGGCGGCAGTATACGCCGGGAGGTGTCATGGCTCCGCCTCGCATCGAGGTCGTCCACGTCGGCTCGGCGAGTCGTGACGTCTCGGCCGACGACCCGCGAGGATGGCGGCTCGGCGGCGGGGTCACGTACGCGTCGCTGACCACGGCGAGGCTGGGCATGCGGACCGCTGCGGTCGTCGGCGTCGACGCGAGCGCGGCCACCGCGAGCGAGCTGGACATGCTTCGCGATGCGGGCGTGGTCATCCGACTCGTGCCGCTGCCCGACGGGCCGGTCTTCCAGAACGACCACACCCCGGCCGGTCGGGTCCAGACGGCGCTGCGAGCGGGCGTGCCGCTCCCGGTCCCGGAGATCCCCGCTGCGTGGCTGAGCGCGCCGGGCTGGTCGTTGGTGCCGGTCGCGGGCGAGGTGACCGACGCGTGGGCTGCGGTCGTGCCCGCGCGCGCGCACCTCGCGATCGGCTGGCAGGGCTTCCTCCGCGACCTCGCGCCGGGCGAGGTGGTCACGCGACGCCCGCCACGGGCCTCTGCGCTCCTGCAGCGTGCCGACCTGGTCGGCGTCAGCCATCACGACCTCGCGCCGGGCACGAGCGTCCGCGTGCTCGCCGACGTCCTTCACCCCGGCGCGTTCCTGCTCGTCACCCAGGGCAGCGAGGGCGGCGTGCTCGTCCGGGTGGGGAGCGACGGGCCCTCGCAGACCTGGCGCTACGACGCCACGACGACCTCGGGGGAGATCGACGCGACGGGCGCCGGCGACACGTTCCTCGCCGCGCTCCAGGCGTCGATCCTGCGACCAGCGGTGGCCGGCCGACGACGGTCGCGGACCGGTCCGGACCTGCCGTTCGCGGCCGCGGCCGGATCCCTGGTCGTCGAGGGGCTCGGTCTCGTCGGGGTCCCGGACCGATCGGCCATCCTCGAGCGGCGCGCCGGAGCATCGTCCGATGGGGCCGTCCGGCCGGTCGAGGTCACACGGGTCGGCGCGCTCGATCCATCCTGAGTGGGTCCCTCCCGGAACCGGGATGGACCGGGATCGCGGCGACGCCGCCCGACCAGCCCTGGACCTGATCGCCGGGGTCCGGCCCGCCTCGACGAGCGGCGCGTGCCACCAGCCGGCGGCGCAACCGGCGGGCGCGCGCCCGGAGATCCGCCTCGAGACGCGGCTCGGGCCGTCCCAGCCCGCCGCGCCGCTCCGCGAGGGCGAGCCCGTCGCCGGTCGCGCGCATCGCCCCGAGCGGGTCCCGCAGGCGATGCTCCCGGATCTTCGCGAGCTCGATCGCGGCCACGATGGCGGTCCGCCCCGGTCCTGCGGCAAGGCTGGCCCAGGCTTCGGCAGCCTCGTCCCAGCGGCCGAGGCGGCGCAGGAGATGGGCCCGCTCGACCGCGATCCGGTCCGTGGTCCAGGGCGTCGCAAAGGCGGCGGAGCGATGCGATGGGGCGGCCCGGATGTCGGGGCGAGCCCGGCCCCCGAAGTCGGCCGGCACCTGCGGCGACCACCACGGGACCTCGCCGACGACCGCGGGCCGGCGGCGGTCCACGTCCGAGGCGATCGCGACCAGGCTCGGCTGGGGCCGCTCCAGACCGACGGTGAGCGCGCCGTCATAGCATTCGAGCGCCTCTCCGAGTCGTCCCGCACGCGCGAATGCCCGAGCGAGGCCGCCCAGGTCGCCGATCGGCGCAGTGCGTCGCGCCTCGGCCGTCCCGTAGCCGTTGGCGAGCAGGACCAGGAGCCGCGCCAGCGAGCGGACGTCCTGGTCGTTGTGGCGGACGACCTCGACCAGCGGCTGGGCCGGTCCACCACGCAGGAACCCGAGGTAGCGACCGGGGATCTCGCCACCGTCGACGTCGCCGTGCCGCTCGAGCCCCAGCAACCCGGCCTCGGCGGTCCGCAGGCGAGCGTCTTCGAGCCGGTGGCGGAACAGGCGGCGCACGACCGGGAGAAGGTCCAGGTGACCGCCGTGGATGGGCGCCGCACGTCGCGCCATCCGGTAGCGGGTGACCAGCAGCGGCCAGTCGAAGCCGCGGCCGTTGTAGGTCACGAGCCAGCCGTCGACGGGGATGTGCTCGGCCAACGCCGACAGCATCGCGGGCTCGTCGGCATGGTCCGGGAGCAGGAGCTGGACCTGCCGGAACCGATCGTCCTCCCACCACCCGAGCCCGATCAGGAAGGCGACGGTCCCGGCGGCCGTCGCGAGGCCCGTCGTCTCGGTGTCCAGGCAGACCAGCGGGACGTCCGGCGGCGGCTGCGCCGGGAGTCGCGCCAGGCTCTCGCGGTCGAGCGGGATGGTCCGTGGCTCCGTCTCGCAGCGGACGTAGGTCCCGGCCGGCGACTGGACGACCTCGCCGTCCAGCGTCGCGGCGAGCCGCTCCGCCAGCGCGTGTCGATCGAGCGGCGCGTGGGGCAGCTCGACCTGCCGCGCGACCTCGCCCGGGGCCTCGCGGCGGGTCGCGGCCCGGTATCGCTCGAGGCGCCGGGCCAGGCCGCCCGTATCGGCGATCGGACTCGTCATCCCGCGGCGGGAAGCGCGGCCGGGGCGCGTCGCTCGCGAGCCCCGAGCTCGGTCAGGAGGCGAAGCGCCAGCGCCCGGGCATCGACCTCGGGCTCGAGGCGCGGTCCCGTGCAGGCGGGGCACCCACCATCGCAGCCGCACGCCTCGATCAAGTCAGCGGCCGCCTCGAGCAGCTCGTCGTGACGAGCGTAGAGGCGTTCGGACAGCCCGATCCCGCCCGGCACCGATTCGTACAGGTAGATCGTGGGCTGCTCCGCGTGCGGGGAGCGGACCTGGGCGACCAGACCCAGGTCGCGCGGGTCGACCATCAAGAGCACGGAGGCCACCGTCTGGATCGCCCGTCCGGCACCGAGCAGCGCGACGTCCAGCTCGTCCCGCCGCCAGCCGCCGCGCGCCCGGTCCGCGGTGAGCCAGTAGGCCGTCGTCTGGAGCTCGAGCTCCGGCAGGTCGATCGGGCCCCAGCCCACGTTCTCGTCGGTGAGGAACTTGAGCTTCTTGAACAGGGTCACGAGGCTCGCGACCATCACCTCGCCGTGGATCCGCCGCCCGCCGGTGGCCGGCGCCTCGGCGAAGACCTCGAGCGGCTTCAAGGTCACCGCGCGATTGGCGTAGGTGTAGTGGTCGACATCGACCCGGTGGACATAGGCCTTGCGCTCGCCCCACTCGAGCCGGTCGACGTAGTACTGGACCGACTCGTGGATGTAGATCGCGCGCTCATGGACCAGCACCTGCGCGCTGAACAGGTCCACCTCCCCCAGGACCCGCGGGCGGTCCGGTGTCGTGTCGATGATGACGACGTTCTCCGGAGCGGCCGTGCGAAGCGAGATCTCCGAGGCCGGGAAGTTCTCGCTGGACCAGTACCACCGCCCGTCACCCGCTTGGCGGACATGCCGCTCCTCCGCGAGGAACGCCAGGAGGTCGTCGGCCGGTCCGGGCCCGAACACTTCGCCCGGCTCGAAGGGCAGCTCGAAGGTCGCGGCCCGCAGGTGGGCGAGCAGCACGTGCAGGTTGTCCGGGTCGAGGCGGGCCTCCTCGGGCGTCCCCTCGAGCAGGAACTCCGGATGGTGGATGACGTACTGGTCGACCGGGGCCCCCGATGCCACGAGGACGGCGACGCTGGTGCCCTGCCGCCGGCCGGCCCGTCCGAACTGCTGCCACGTGGCAGCGACCGAGCCCGGGTAGCCGGCCAGGATCGCGGCGTCCAGCCGGCCGATGTCGACCCCGAGCTCCAGGGCGTTCGTCGCCACGACGCCGAGCACCTCGCCGTCGCGCAGGCCGTGCTCGATGGAGCGCCGTTCCGTGGGCAGGTAGCCGCCCCGGTAGCCGCGGACCCGGCTGCGCGGCCCGTAGCTCTCGCGGAGCGATTCGCGAAGACCGGTCAGCAGCAGCTCGACCGCGACCCGTGACCGCCCGAAGACGATCGTCTGGCGCCCTGCCCGCAGGAAGGGGAGCGCCCAGCGCTGCGCGAGCGTCACGGCGGACCCGCGAGCGCCGCTCGCCGGCTCGAGGACCGGCGGGTCGACGAGCACGACGTGGCGCTCGCCGGCCGGGGCGCCGTTGCGGTCGACGAGCCGTGCCGGGCGACCGGTCAGCATCGTCGCCAATTCGCGGGGGTTCCCGATCGTCGCCGAGCAGCACACGATGACCGGGGTGCTGCCGTAGTGGGCGCAGATCCGGAGGAGCCGTCGCAGGACGTTGGCGACGTGGCCGCCGAACACGCCGCGGTACGTGTGCAGCTCGTCGATGACGATGACCTTGAGCTGCTCGAACAGCTGGAACCACTTGGTGTGGTGCGGCAGGATCGCCGAGTGGAGCATGTCCGGGTTGGTGACCACGACCTGGCCCGCGGCGCGCACGGCGGAGCGGATCGGCGCGGGCGTGTCGCCGTCGTAGGTCGAGGCCAGGATCGACATGCCGGCCGCCGCCGACAGGCCGCCGAACTCCGCGACCTGGTCCTGCCCCAGCGCCTTGGTCGGGAAGAGGAAGAGCGCCCGCGAGCCGGGGTCGTCCGCGATCGCCTGGAGGACGGGGACCGCGTAGCACAGGGTCTTGCCCGACGCGGTGGGCGTCACCACGACGACGTCCTCGCCGGCGTGGACGGCATCCATCGCCTCGGCCTGGTGGATGTAGGGCCGCTCGATGCCGCGCGACGCCAGGCCGGCCACGATCCGGGCGTCCAGCCAGGAGGGGAACTCGCCGTATGCGGGCGGCCGAGCCGGGATGACCGCGTGGTGGACCACGCCCCGCGCGAGCGACGGCTCGGCCAACAGGTTGGCGAGGACGGCCTCAGCGTCAGCGGGGGCGTAGGTTCGCATCACGCGGCCTCGGATAGCACGGATGTTCGATTTGTGGGAGTCTAGCAGGAGCCTCAGGCGTGGGTGTGACAGCTCGCCTGTCACGGCGCGGGCAAGTTGACACGTCAGCTGACCGCTCAGCTACCCTCGCCCGGATGGTCCGCCGACCCACCCCCATGCCGCCCGACGACGACCTCGATGCGATCGACCCGCGCGGCGTGGCCCCGGACGGTCCCGACGGCGAGCTCGACCCGCACGAGATCCCGGATCTCTCCGGCCTGCCGATCGCCGGGATCACGCGCCGGCGCCTGGCCGGCGTCATCGGCGTGCTGATCGCGGCCTGGATCGTCGTGGTCTTCGCGCGGCAGGTCGGCGAGGCGCAGGCGGCCGCGTCGCGCGGCCGAACAGCTGGCCGCCGACAACGTCGCCCGGACCGCCGAGGTCGCCGGTCTCACCCGCGAGCTCGACCAGATCCAGCGGCGGCGGTACATCGATCAGCAGGCCCGTGGCTACCGCCTCGGTGGCGCCAAGGAGATCCCGTTCACGCTCGCGCCCCACGCGCCGCCCCTGGCCGACGACGCACCCGGCTCCGCGAGCGTGCGCCTCGGCGCCGAGCGCACCCGCGTGACCCCGCTCGAACGGTGGCTGACGCTCCTGTTCGGCCCGGGCGACTGACCCTCCGACCGCCTCGACGACCCCCTCGTCGCGCGACCCGCTGACCGCTATCCTGTCCGTCCCGGCCGTTCCGGCCGCTGGAGGAGGGGAACGTGAGCGCCACCCGATGATCGACATCCCGGTCGAGGATCTCGTCTTCGTCGTCTGCACCTTGGTCGGCGGTGGCCTGCTGCTGTTCACGGTCGTCGTCGACGACCTGCTCGGCGCGATCTTCGACTTCGACATCGGCGGCGTGTCGCTGATGCCGCTGCTCCTGTCGTTCGTCTCCATGTTCGGCGTCGGCGGGCTCTTCGCCACCCAGGTCCTCGACGTGCACGCCGGTCAGGCCGCGATCATCGGGTCCGGCTTCGGTCTCGCCGGCCTGGGGGTCGCCTACCTCCTGTTCAGCATCCTCGGCAAGGCCCAGGCCGCCGAGCCCTTCTCGACACGCGACCTCGTCGGCGACGACGCCTTCGTGTCCGTGGGGATCCCCGCCGGCCGATACGGCAGCGTCCTGGTCAAGAAGGAGGGCCAGACCCACGAGTTCAGCGCCACATCGACCCACGAGATCCCATCCGGGACGACGGCCCGCGTGACCGGCGTGGCCGGCTCGGGCCTGATCGTGGAACCCGTCCCAGCGGCGAGTGGATCAGCGGCGGCCGACGCCGACCAGGGAGGGACCCAGGGTGCCTGACGTCTTCGAGTTCATCGGCAGCGGGGTGATCCCCGTCTTCCTGATCATCGTCATCGTCGTCCTCATCGTCAGCTACATCGGCAGCCGCTACAAGGTCGCGGGCGCGAACGAGGCGCTGGTCGTCAGCGGCCAGCGCGACAAGGGACCGGACGGCAGCCGGAACCTCAAGGTCGTGCGCGGCGGGGGCGTCATCGTCCTGCCGCTGCTCAACAAGGTCGGCAAGCTCAAGCTGACCGCCCGCCAGATCAACGTCAATCTCGCGGACGCCGTCTCGCGCCAGGGGATCAAGGTCGCGGTCCAGGGTGTCGCCACGTTCAAGATCGGCGCGGACGACGAGTCCATCCGCAACGCCGCCGAGCGCTTCCTCGACGCGCAAGAGGAGCAGGTCGACTCGATCGTCAAGAACGTCCTCGAGGGCTCGCTCCGCTCGATCGTGGGCACGCTGACCGTCGAGGAGTTGAACCTCGACCGGCAGAAGTTCCAGCAGGCCGTCCAGGACGCCGCCCGCGGGGACCTCGCGACGTCCGGGCTGCAGATCGACTCGTTCACGATCCAGGCGATCCGCGACGAGTCGGGGTACATGGAGCTCATCGGCCAGCAGGAGACCGCCCGTCGCGAGCGGGACGCCCGCATGGCGAAGGCCTCCGCCGACCAGGAGGCCGCGGTCCGCGAAGCCGAGGCCGAGCAGGTCAAGATCAACGCGGCGCGCGACGTGTCGCTGCGTCGAGCCGAGACCGAGACGCAGACGGCCGCCGCCCAGGCACGGGCCGCGCAGTCCGGCCCGCTCGCCGAGGCCGAGGCGACCCAGGAGGTCACCCGCAAGCAGACCGAGCTGGCCGAGCTGGAGGCCGCGCGCAAGGAGCAGGAGCTGCTGACCAGCGTGGTCCGGCCCGCCGAGGCGGACGCGGCGGCGCAGGTTCGACGCGCGGAGGGCGAGAAGTCGGCGCGAATCGCCCAGGCCCAGGCCGAGGCCGAGCGGGTCAAGCTCGCCGGGTCGGCGGAGGCCGCGGTGACGGTCACCAAGGGCGAGGCCCAGGCGCGCGTCGTCACGGTCAACGCCGAGGCCGAGTCCAAGCGGACCACGCTCGAAGGGAACGCCGAGGCGGGCATCACGTTCACCAAGGGCGAAGCAGAGGCGAAGGCGCTGGCGCTCCGAGCGGAGGCCTACCGCCAGTTCAACGAGGCGGCGATCATCCAGACCGTGCTCTCGATGCTGCCGGACATCGTCCGCGCCGCGGCCGAGCCGATGGCCAACATCGACAGCCTGACCGTCCTCTCGACCGACGGCGCGTCGGACGTGGTCAAGAACGTGACGCGGACGGTCACCGAGGCCAGCACCACGGTCAAAGGTCTCACCGGCATCGACATCCCGGACCTGCTCAGTCGAGCGGTCGGCGCGACCGATCGGCCCGATGCGCCGTCGGGACGCCGCGGTGGTGCCGGGGGGACCGAGAAGGGCGGCGGCCGGCGCTCGAGCGGTCGAGGTTCCTCGACGACGACACCCGCCGCCGGTCCCGCCTCGGCGTCCGCATCCGCGCCGGCGATGCCGCAGGAGCCGGCGTGGGGCTCGCAGCCGGCACCGTCACCTGCCCGGGCGCGGTCCGCGGCGCCGACGACGCCCGCGGCCCCGACCACGCCGGCGGCGACCGTCCCGCCCCAGTTCGAGAGCCCGGAAGCCGTCGACGCGGCCCTGGCCGATGCCGACCAGGCGATCCGCAAGGCGACCGCGACAGTCTCGGATGCGGCCCGGGCAAGGACGGACACCGCAGCCGGGCCGGCACGCCCGTCGCGCGCCACGCTGGAGGCCGCCGGGCTCGACGCCGCGGGGATGACCCGCGAGACCACGGTCGACGAGGCCGCGACGAAGCTGGCCGCGGATCTCGCGGCGATGCCGGGCATCGAACGCTTCGGGGCGCTCCGGCTGGCCGACCTCGCGACCGGCGGACCGCGTCCGCTGCGGACAATGTGGCGCATCGCGCGCGGACAGCTCGACGAGCGCTACGGCGGCATGACGATCGGGGAGCTGATCGATCGGCACGCCGGCGGCAAGCCGCCAGCCACCTGACCCCGCGACCGCCATGGACGAGCCGGCCGAGGGACGGACGGGCGCTGGGTCGCGTTCGGAGTACGCGCGGCTGCTCGCCGAGAACGAGCGCTACACCGAATCGTTCGACCGCTCCGCGCTGACCGCCGCGCCCCTGAGCGGCCTCGCGATCATCGCGTGCATGGACGCCCGGCTCGACGTCGAGGAGGCTCTGGGCCTGCGCACCGGGGACGCGCACATCATCCGCAACGCGGGCGGGATCGCGACCGACGACGTCATCCGCTCGATCATCGTCAGCCAGCAGCTCCTGGGCACCGACGAGATCGTCGTGATCGGGCACACGGGATGCGGTCTGCTCGGCGCGGACGAGGACGCGCTCCGCGAGCGCCTGGCGGCGGCAACGGGCACGACGATAGATCTCGCGTTCGGGTCGTTCGGGGACCTCGAGGCGACCATCCGCTGGTCGCTGGACCGCCTGCGTGCGCACCCGTGGGTCCGGTCCGAGGGCGTCCACGGTCTCGTCTTCGACGTCGAGACCGGCCGGCTTCACGAGGTCGGCTGACCGCGACGGATCGCGCATGTGGCGATCGGCCGCCGATTTGCCCCCTTTTCGCCAGCCCTCACTTGCCGTAGTCTCCCGTCCTTGACGCCGGGGCAGCCGGCGCCCATCCGGGGTGAGCGCAAACATGGCCGTCACCGAACACGTCGCGCCGACCACTCGTGCTCTGCACGTCCCACGACCGGGGCGCGGTGCTCGACGGTTCGTCATCGGCGCGCTGCTCGGTGTCGTGATCGTGCTCGCCGCGCTGATCGCCTTCCGCCAGTCCTACGCCCAGCGCATCCTGCCGGGCATCCAGGTCGGCGATGTCGCGGTCGGCGGCCTGACGGCGGCGGAGGCCCGCAACGCACTGGTGGCCGCGCTCGGCCACGTCGAGACCGGCGACGTCACCGTCCGGTCAGGCGTCGGGAACATGGTGGTCTCCTACTCGGACCTGGGGCGGACGGTCGACTACGACGCGATGGTCGCGCACGCGGCGACGCTCGGGCGCGAGGGCACGCTCTTCGCAGAGACCGTGACGGGGCTCCGGCTGCTGGTGGAGCCGGTGTCGATGCCCGCGATCGTGACGTTCGACCGCGCGCGGCTCACCGATGCGCTGGCTGCCTACAGCGACCGGGTCGCGCTTCCGGCGCGGGACGCCGGCGTCGTGGCGGTGGGGACCGGCTATGCGATCAACCGAGCCGTCAACGGCGTCCAGGTCGACACGGGCGGGCTCGCCGCCACGATCGAGGCCGCGCTGCTCGACCCCGCCACCCCGGCGTCGGTCACGGTTTCCGCGGCGTCGTCCTGGGTGGCCCCGGCGACGAGCGAGGCGGACGCCGAGCGGGCCCGTGGTGTGGCCGACCGGATCGCCTCCGACATCGTGCTGAGCAAGGGCTCGAAGAAGTGGAAGATCAAAGCCGCGACGATCCGGCCGTGGATCACGTTCTCGGGCGTCGGCGCCGGCTACGGACCGCGACTCGACCCGGCCTCCGTGCCGGCAGCGCTCAAGAAGGTCGCCAAGGACCTCAAGCGCAAGCCGACGGAGGCGCTCTACCTGAAGAGCCGGTCGGGACACATCATGGGTGTCAGCGCCTCGAAGCTCGGTCGGGCGGTGGACAAGGAGGCAACGGCGCAGGCGGTCGTGGCGGCCCTGGCCGCCCGTGGCGTGGGATCCGGCGGCGACACACCGGTCAAGGTCAAGACCATGGTCGTGGCACCGGAGCTCTCCACCGACGAGGCCAAGCGCAAGGCCCCGCTCATGGTCAAGCTCGGGACCTGGACGACCCGCTACGCGGTCAGCGCCCACAACGGGTTCGCGGCGAACATCACGGTCCCCGCCAGGCGCCTCGACGGCGTCGTCGTGAAGCCGGGCCAGGTGTTCGACTTCTGGAACGCGCTCGGCGAGGTGAGCTTCCGGACCGGATATCGCCTCGGCGGGGCGATCGTCGGCGGCCACTCGGTCGAGGGCAAGGCGCTCGCGGGCGGGATCTGCGCGGCGTCGACGACGCTCTTCAACGCGGCTGCCCGGGGCGGGATGCAGATCGTGTCCCGCGCTCCGCACTGGTACTACATCACCCGCTATCCGCTCGGGCTCGACGCGACGGTCTCCGAGTCGCAGAACATGCGCTTCCGCAACGACACCAAGCACTCGATCCTGATCAAGACCCACGCCTCCCCCGGGATCGTCACGTTCGAGATCTGGAGCGTGCCGAACGGCCGGGCCGTGTCGTGGAGCCGGCCGAACGTGAGTAACGTCGTGCGCGGCTTCGACACCGTGAAGAAGACTTCGTCCCTGCCCCACGGGCAGAGCAAGCGCATCGAGTGGCCGGTCGACGGCAAGGACGTCTCGATCACGCGGACCGTCCGCGACTCGAACGGCCGGCTCATCCACCGCGACGTGTTCGTCTCGCACTACCACCGCATGATCGGCGTCACGCTGGTCGGCAAGTAGCCAAGGTCGCAGGGGCAGTTGCTGGCCCTTCGGAACCTTCGGTATCCTTGGACCTCGACGGCGGAGTAGCTCGTGGTAGAGCAGGGGACTCATAAGCCTACTCATCTAACCGCTGTGCTTTCCCGAGTGGGACCCGAGCATGAATCGGGTGACTTATAGGCTCGATCGGCAGCGAGCCCAAGAGCACATAACTCCGATCGAGCGCATACCTGTTCACCTCTCCGATGGATCCGTCAGGCGCGACGTCGCTGGCACGGACTGAGAGGACCCGGGCACTGTCACCGACTGGAGCCGAGAAGTGGCGGGCGGTCGTATGACCTCGCGAGGCTTCGGCGTTATGTCGACGCACGCGTTCCGTCGCGCGTCGCCGCCCAGGTCCGCATGGAAGTCGTCGTTCGCGGCACGACGGTCACCATCGTGGAGTGCCGGCCGCCATGGCGAGCGGACCCTAGGCCCGAGTGGTCGCGTTTACCGATCGCCCAGCTCCGCTACGACCCGACCCGTATCACCTGGGCGCTCTACTGGCGCGACCGGAACCCCCGCTGGCACCAGTACGATCGGACCGCCGCTGTGTCCGACGTCGACCAACTGCTTGCCGAGATCGACGCAGATCCGACGGCCATCTTCTGGGGTTGGCGGTCGACGAACGCCGTCGATGCCTAACCCGCCTCCCACTCCTGAGGTCGTAGACCGCGACCTGACCGACGCGGCGGATGTCTGGCTGATGGCGGAGACTAGACCGATGCCGCAGCGCTCGACCGTGCCACCCACCACACTGGAGCGCGGCAGGAAGTCGTTCGACCAACAGGCATGGGCGGATGCCTGCGACCTGCTGTGGGCGGCAGATCGGGAGGCTCCTCTCGCTCCGGAGGACCTCGAGCGCCTCGCGATGGCCACGTACCTGGTGGGCAAGTACGCGGAGAGCATGGAACTCTCGCGCCGGTCGTACCGCGACGCGATTCGTGCGACGGACGTCGGACGGGCGGCGCGCAGCGCCTTCTGGGTGGCAGTCGAATACCTCGGGCGGGGTGAGATGGCGCCCGCGGCCGGCTGGCTCGCCAAGGCGGAACGCCTCGTTGGGGAGGGACGCGGCGAGCGGGTGGAGTCCGGGTATTTGTTGGTCGCCGCCGCGGTGCAGAGCCTCGCGACCGGCGACCCGGACGCTGCCTTGGGCTCGTACGAACGAGCCGCCGCGATCGGTAGCCGGTTCGCCGACCCGGACCTGATCGTCCTGGCGCGCGTCGGCGCGGGCGAGTCATTCCTCGCGCTGGGCAACGTCGACCGCGGCATTGCGTTGATGGACGAGGCTATGGCCGACGTGACCTCTGGCGAGGTGTCGCCCGTCATCGCGGGCATCACCTACTGCTCGGTCATCGCGGCCTGCCACGCGGTCTTCGACGTGCGTCGGGCGCAAGAGTGGACCTCGGCGCTCGATCGCTGGTGCCAAGCCCAGCCGCAGCTCGTGCACTTCCGCGGGCAATGCCTCCTGAACCGCGCCGAGCTGCGCCAGTTTCACGGCGCATGGGAGGACGCTGCCGCCGAGGCGCGGGAGGCAAGCGAGCGGCTCGCTCAGCCGGAGCCCGATCCGTCCCTCGGCGAGGCGATCTACCAGACGGCCGAGCTCCATCGCCTGCGCGGCGAGTTCGCCGAATCGGAGGCGGCGTACCGCCGCGCCAGCCGGCTCGGCCGTCGGCCCGAGCCGGGCATCGCGCTCCTCCGGCTGGCGCAGGGCCAGCACGAGCTCGCCGCCGCCACCCTGGCACGCGCGACCGACGAGGCGACCGGCATCTTCGACCGTGCCCGCCTGCTGGGGCCGCTGGTGGAGGTCATGCTGGCCACCGGGTCGACCTCCGCGGCCCGGCTGGCGTCCGACGAGATGGTGCAGATCGCCAGCGACGTTTCCGCACCGCTGCTTGCCGCGATGGCGCAACGCGCGCACGGGGCGGTCCTGCTGGCCGAGGGCGATCCGCGTGCCGCCCTGACCGCATTGCGCTCGTCATGGGCCGAGTGGCAAGCGCTCGATGCGCCATACGAGGCAGCACGGACGCGCGTCCTGGTGGCAATCGCCTGCCGGGCCCTCCAGGACGCCGATGCCGCTGCGCTAGAGCTCGACGCTGCAACCAACACCTTCCGGGAGCTCGGCGCGCGCCCCGACCTGGCACGGGCCGAGGCACTTCTCGATGAACCTGCAGCGGAGCGCGTCGGTGGCCTCACCGCCCGCGAGGCCGAGGTCCTGCGGCTCGTTGCCGCCGGCAAGACGAATCGCGCCATCGCCGAGGAGCTCGTGATCAGCGACCGGACCGTCGGTCGCCACCTGAGCAACATCTTCGACAAGCTCGGCGTGTCGTCCCGCGCAGGGGCCACGGCCTGGGCCTACCAGCAGGGCGTGGTCACGCCACCTGCGTAGAACGACCCATGCCCCGCGGCGGCCGAAATGGATCATTCGGCCGATGCGGAGACGGCCTCCGCCGCGCCATCGTCATCTCGACAACAGAGCGCAGCGGAGGGAAGCACACGTGGGCCGCGATCAGACGTCAGACGTGGTGATCATCGGCGCTGGACAGGCGGGCCTCGCGGTGGGGTACCACCTGGCCAGGCAGCATCGCCGCTTCGTCATCCTGGATGCCGGCGCACGCGTGGGAGATGCCTGGCGGACCCGATGGGACGGGCTGCGCCTCTTCACGCCGGGGCGCTTCAACAGCTTGCCGGGCATGCAATTCCCCGGCGATCCGCACAGCTTCCCGACGAAGGACGACGTCGCCGACTACCTCGAGGCGTACGCGACGAGGTTCGAACTGCCCATCCGGACCGGCGTGCGAGTCACCGACGTCTGGCCGGCCGATGCCGGCCGAGGCTTTCGGATCGTCACCGACGACGGGGACCACGCCGCCGCCCAGGTGGTGGTCGCAACGGGTGCCTACGATCGACCCCGCATTCCGGACTTCGCCACCGACTTGGACCCGCGCATCTCTCAGCTGCACTCGAGCCAGTTCCGGAGCACCTCGCAGCTCCGTGATGGCGCGGTCCTGGTGGTGGGAGCCAGCAATTCCGGTGCGGAGATCGCCCTGATGGCGGCACCCGAGCATCCGACCGTGCTGTCCGGCCGCGACGTCGGCAAGATGCCGTTCCGGCCGGAGGATCGGCTGGCGCGGACGTTCGACACCTTCTTCTGGTTCTTCGTCAACCACATCGCGACCACGGACAACCCGATCGGTCGCAAGGCGCAGCCGGACATCCGGGATCACGGGCTGCCGCTCGACCGCGTGCGTCCATCGGACCTCGTTGCCGCCGGCGTCGAACGCGTCCAGGCCCGAACCGTGGGCGCAAGAGGCGGCATGCCGCTGCTCGACGATGGCCGTGTCATCGAGGCCGCGAACGTCGTGTGGGCTACCGGATTCCGGCACGATCACGGCTGGATCCATGTCGCGCTCACCGGCCCCGATGGCTGGCCGCGCCAGACCCGTGGCGTCGTGACCGATGTGCCCGGCCTGTTCTTCATCGGCCTGCCATTCATGTACGCCGGCGCGTCCGCCCTGCTGGGCGGCGTGGGCCGGGATGCCGCCTATCTCGCGGACCGCATGGAACGCCAGGCCGCCACCGCCGCGCGATCGTCGAGTGGCCACGAGACCGCCATCGTCTCTTGAGCCCGGACGCGACGTGGGAACGACGCCAGTGTGCGGCTCAGCCTGACCATGATCTCCGCCTCGATCCACCTCGAGCCGTCGGCCCGAGGGGCCTCCGGCTGGTCTGCGGTCGGCTACTTCACGCACGGCGACCAGACCATTGCCATGGACTGGGGGGGCCGTCCCGGACCGAGCGACCTGGATCAGACGGCCGGCATCTACGCCGGGACCGGCGACCCGGCGGGTGCGTGGACGCTCGTCATCACCGAGCTCGTGGGTGAGCGACCCGACGGCACGCAGGTTCGGCTCGAGGGTCCTTGGGAGTCTACCTTCAGCGCCCCGTAACACGGTCCGCCAGTAAGACGGTACCGCCACGCGCGAGCGAAGCCGGCGGTAGCGAAGCCCAGGCCATGGCCCAATTGGCCGGAACCCTCGCGTACCTGCGGGCGAGGGCGACTGCGCCGCGGAGGTCCCTTCACACGTGAGGGTGTCTGGAATCTCGGCGGCGACGGGTTAGGACGGGTATGTGCTGTTCGATAGTTATGTGCTCTAAGAGCCGGAGTTGCCCGTCCAGATCATGCTCGATAAGCTTGAAGACGGCGGCGGAGTAGCTCAGTGGTAGAGCAGGGGACTCATAAGCCCTTGGTCGGTGGTTCAAATCCGCCCTCCGCTACCAACCTCGATCCCTGACTGACGGCCCTCCGACGGGAGGGTCGTTCTGATTCGCCCGACGGTTGAGAATCCTTCAACCGGCGGCACGCCACCATCCACGGCCGCCGGGCGTCCGTATCCCAGTCAGGCCCAGGACATCCGTCATGGGGTCGTCATGACCACCGGCGGTATACTCGCCACGCTGGCGGCGCACCGGCGTCGTCGCATACCCGGAGGCTCCCTCGTTGAACCCCAAGTTCTTCCGCAACGGCATCGTGATGGTCGTGCTCGTGCTCGGCACGGCCGCACTGCTGTTCACCTGGATCAATGCCAGCACGCCGGCGCCGCCCGTCGGCTATTCAGCCTTCCTTGACAACGTCAAGGCCGGGACGGTCAAGAAGGTCGTCCAGGAAGGCGAGATCCTGACCGTCACGCCGAGCAGCGGGACGCCGTACACCGTCGTCGTCCCCAACATCCTGCAGAAGGTCTACCCCGACGACATGCAGGCTGCGGCATCCGAAGGGGGCGTCACGCTCCCGGCCGATGTCTTCACCGCGAACAAGACCCCGGACACGTCGTGGCTCGGCTTGCTCCTGACGGGGCTCCTGCCACTGCTGGTCATCGGCGGGTTCATCTTCTTCATGATGCGCCAGGCCCAGGGGACCAATAACCAGGCCCTCTCGTTCGGCAAGAGCCGTGCGCGGATGTTCCTCGGCAGCAAGACCGTGGTGACGTTCGCGGACGTGGCCGGCGTCGACGAGGCCAAGACCGAGCTCCAGGAAGTCGTCGAGTTCCTGAAGTACCCGGAGAAGTTCAACTCCCTCGGGGCGCGCATCCCGCGCGGCGTCCTGCTCGTCGGCCCTCCCGGCACCGGCAAGACGCTCATGGCGCGCGCCGTCGCGGGCGAAGCCGGGGTGCCGTTCTTCAGCATCTCCGGCTCCGAGTTCGTCGAGATGTTCGTCGGCGTCGGCGCCAGCCGCGTCCGCGACCTGTTCGACCAGGCCAAGCGCAACTCGCCGTGCATCGTCTTCGTGGACGAGATCGACGCCGTCGGCCGCCAGCGCGGCGCCGGCCTCGGTGGCAGCCACGACGAGCGCGAGCAGACGCTCAACCAGATCCTCGTCGAGATGGACGGCTTCGACACGAACACCAACGTGATCGTCGTCGCGGCCACCAACCGGCCGGACGTGCTGGACCCGGCGCTCCTGCGCCCGGGCCGCTTCGACCGCCAGGTCATCCTCGACCGCCCGGACATGCGCGGCCGGACCGAGATCCTGCGCGTCCACACCAAGGGCAAGCCGCTCGACAAGGGCGTCGATGTCGAAGGCGTGGCGCGACAGTCGCCGGGCTTCTCCGGCGCCGACCTCGCCAACCTCGTCAACGAGGCCGCCATCCTGTCGGCCCGACGCAACAAGAAGGTCATCGGCATGTCCGAGTTCCAGGAGGCCCTGGAGCGGATCGTGGCCGGACCCGAGCGCAAGTCGCGGATCATCTCGGACGCCGAGAAGGCGATCATCGCCTACCACGAAGGTGGCCACGCGGTCGTCCAGCGGATCCTGCCGAAGTGCGACCCGGTCGCCAAGGTCACGATCATCAGCCGCGGCATGGCCCTCGGCTACACGATGGCTCTCCCACAGGAGGACCGCTACCTGCAGTCCAAGACCGAGTTCGAGGACAAGATCGCAGGCCTGCTCGGCGGGACTGTCGCGGAGCGGCTGATCTTCGGCGACACGACGACCGGCGCCAGCAACGACATCGAGAAGGCGACCGACCTGGCTCGCCGGATGGTCACCGAGTTCGGGATGAGCGACAAGCTCGGACCGCTCTCGTTCGGGAAGCGCGACGAGCTCGTGTTCCTCGGCCGGGAGATCGGCGAGCAGCGCAACTACAGCGACGAGGTCGCCAAGACCATCGACGAAGAGGTCCGGGCGATCATCGACAAGGCCTACGAGCGTGCCCAGGAGGTCCTCACGACCCACAAGGACAAGCTGGTCGCCCTGGCCGAGAAGCTCGTCGCCGAGGAGACCGTGGACTCGGAGGGCTTCGAGGCCCTCTTCAGCGACCTGCCGCCGAAGCTGAACCAGCATGGCGTCCCGACCATCATCGGGCCAGGCCAGCCGGTCGCCGAGCCGAACCCGCAGCCGGCCTGATCCGGCTCCATCCAGACCTGAACGCGCGAGCGGGCCGGCGACGGCCCGCTCGTTCGAATTCCGTGTCCAGCGACGGCGCCCGGCCGCCGCTAGACTCGCCCGATGCCTGACACCACCACCCAAGCCGACGCGCTCGAAGCGCACCTCGATGCGACCCACGAGGCGCGGATCGCCTCGTACAAGGAGTTCCTCCGGATCCCGAGCATCTCCGGCATCCCGGCGCATGCCGTCGACTGCCGACGTGCCGCCGAGTGGCTGGCGGATGCGATGCAAGGGATCGGCATCGAGCACGTCGAGGTCGCCGAGACGACCGGCCATCCCGTCGTCTATGGCGATTGGCTGCATGCTGAGGGAGCTCCGACCGTCCTGGTCTACGGCCACTACGACGTGCAGCCGGTCGACCCCCTGGACCTCTGGACGTCGCCACCGTTCGAACCGGTCGTGGACGGCACGCGGATGCTCGGCCGCGGCGCCTCCGACGACAAGGGCCAGATCCACCTCCACCTGATGGCGGCCGCGGCCATCCTCGCCACGCGCGGTGGCTTCCCGATCAACGTCCGCTACATCTTCGAGGGCGAGGAGGAGTCGAGCTCGCTCCACCTCGACGCGTGGCTCGAGGCCAACCGGGAGCGCCTCGGGGCGGACGTCGCGATCATCAGCGACAGCGGCTTCTTCGAGGGCAACCTTCCGGCGATCACGGTCGGCCTGCGCGGGATCTCGTACGCGCAGATCGACGTCGTCGGGAGCCCCGTCGACCTCCACTCGGGCAACTACGGCGGGGTGGTCGAGAACCCGGCCAACGCGCTGGCGAGGATGATCGCCGCGCTGAAGGGTCCCGACGGCCGGATCCTGGTCCCGGGCTTCTACGACGACGTCGTGGCGCTGACCGAGGCGGACCGCGCCGCCTTCGCGGCGCTGCCCTATGACGAGGAGACCCATCGGGCGCAGATCGGCGTGCCGGCGCTGGTCGGCGAGGTCGGCTACTCGGTCCTGGAGCGGCGTGGCGGGCGCCCGACGCTGGACGTCAACGGGATCTGGGGCGGCTTCCAGGGCGACGGAAGCAAGACGATCATCCCCGCACACGCCCACGCCAAGGTGAGCTGCCGCCTCGTCGCGGCGCAGGATCCGGTGCGGATCTTCGAGCAAGTCGAGGCGTTCATCCTCGCGATCGCGCCGCCTGGCGTGACGACCACGGTCACGTACCTGGGCGGCGGCCGTCCCAGCCTGACGCCGATCGATCATCCCGCCACGCAGGCCGCGGCGCGGGCGATCGAGGCGACATTCGGTCGTGCACCCGTCTACATCCGCGAAGGCGGCAGCATCCCGGTGTGCGCGAGCTTCGAATCGATCCTGGGTCTGCCCGTCGTGCTCCTCGGCTTCACGCCGCCGAACGACAACGCCCATGCGCCCGACGAGTGGATGGACCTGGACACCTACGAGATCGCGATCCGGACCGTGGTGCGCACCTTCGACGAGCTCGTCGGCCTGCCCCGCTGACCCCTTCGAGGCGTTGACCCGGGGCCCCGGGCCGACCACCGCGAAAACCGGGCGATTCGCTGCTGCGTGTGCGGACCTGACCAGTCCGGGTGGGTGATTCGGGCATACCCGGGTGCTACCCTTTGCATCACTGCACCACATTCGGGGAGGTCTGCACCACGTGAGCACCGAAGCCGCTGATCTGAAGACAGATCCGCAGCCAGCCAAGTCCTGGCGTCTCGATACCAGCAACGGCAGCATGGTCCCCCGATCCGCGCTCGATGTCCTCGTCGACCTCAACGAGAAGGTCGTCGGCGGTCAAGTGAGCGAATACCAGCCCGTCCCGCTCGGCTTCACGCCGATGGACAAGACGATCGGCGGCGGCCTCCGCGCCGGAGAGCTGCTCCTGATCGGCGGGGCGCAGGGCACCGGCAAGACGACGATGGCCCTCCAGATGGCGCGCAACATCGCCTCGGGTGGTCAGGCGAACGTCCTCTACCTCTGCTTCGAGCACGACGAGCCGTATCTGCTGAATCGCCTCATCGCGATGGAATCGGCCCTCGCGCACCTGCCCCACAAGACGGGCGCGATCAAGATCGTCGACGTTCGCAAGGAGATCCTCGGGACCTGGATGGCCGAGGGCACCGGTGGCGCCCAGCTCGCGAACAACCCGCGGCTGCGCCCGTCACTCGACCGCATCGCGCGCTACGGGCAGAACCTGTTCCTGCTCCGCGGTTCGCAGACAGCCAGCACGATCGACAACATCCGGACGCTCGTCCAGCAGCATCGCAAGCTGTCGGGCGATCGGCGCCTCGTGGTCTTCGTCGACTACCTGCAGAAGGTGCCGCAGATCCCGGAGCCCGAGAACGAGACCGAGAAGGTCACCTACATCGTCAACGGGCTCAAGGACATCGCGCTCGCCGAGGACGTTCCCATGGTCGCCATCGTGGCGGCGGACAAGGAGGGCCTGAAGGCCTCCCGCCTGCGCAACTTCCATCTGCGCGGCAGCTCCGCCATCAACTACGAGGCGGACATCATCGTCATCCTCAACGAGAAGTACCACATCGTCGCCAAGGTCAACATCGAGTTCAACCCGTACCAGGCGCAGCGCTTCCGCGACTGGGTCATCGTCTCGGTCGAGAAGAACCGTGGCGGTCAGGACAACGTGGACCTCGAGTACGAGAAGCACTTCGAGTTCTCCTGCTTCGACCCCAACGGTCGAACCGTCCAGGAGAAACTCATCGAGGAGCGTCTCTACAACGACTAGGCCGGCGGCTGATCCGACGCCATCGCCGCGTCGTCGCCTGCGCTCCTCGTTCACGAACCTTGGGGTGCGCTCACTCCGGTGCTCGGCTCCGCCTTGCGCCGACATCGGCTGAGCCGTCGGCGCGGGGCGCGACGCGTCGCGGTCCGCAGGTCTGGAGCCGCGGTATCGTGACCGCATGAAGAGCCCCGGACCGTTCCCGGAGATCGTCGAGATCGTTGTCGAGATCCCGCGCGGGTCGCGCAACAAGTACGAGTTCGACGAGGAGGCCGGCGTCTTCCGGCTCGATCGGGTGCTCTCGAGCGCGGTCTACTACAACTTCGACTATGGCTTCATCGAGGGCACGCGCGCCGGTGACGGCGATCACACCGACGCCCTGCTGATCATCGACGAGCCCACGTTCACGGGCTGCCACGTCTGGGCGCGCCCGATCGGCGGCCTCGAGATGCGCGACGAGAAGGGCTTCGACTTCAAAGTCCTGTGCGTCGCGATCGGGGACGCGCACCAGCAGCACATCGAACGGCTCGAGCAGGTCCGGCCACACCGGCTGGTCGAGATCGAACACTTCTTCCAGACGTACAAGGCCCTTGAGGACAAGACCGTCGAGATGCTCGGATGGCGCGATCGCGAACGAGCGCTCGAGGTCCTGCGGGCCGACCGCATCGCCCTGGAGCAAGAGACCGACGCCTCCGTCGGACGATGAGCGGGCCACCGCGACGCTCATGGCCGGGGAAGGACGAGCCGGGCCGCCGCCTGTTCGTTGCGGCGCCCCTGCCCGCCGAGGCGGCCGAACAGGTCGCGGCGCTCGTCGAGCGCGTGCGAGCCCCCGGCGTCCCCGGAGGTGGGCGGGACGCACGGTGGGTGCGGATGGACGGGCTGCACCTCACGCTCCGCTTCCTCGGTCCGACGCTCGAGGATCGCGTGCCGATCGCCCGTGACGCCCTCCGCAAGGCGAGTGTCGGCGCCGGTTTCGAGGTGGAGCTCGAAGGCGCCGGCGCCTTCCCATCGCCGAGCCGCCCTCGGACGCTCTGGATGGGCATCCGCGATGGAGCCGCCGAACTCGCGGCCCTCGCAGGACGCATCGATGAAGCGCTCGTCGAAGCGGGTTGGCCACCGTCCGATCGGGCCTTCCGACCCCATCTCACGCTGGCCAGATCGGACGGGATCTGGGCCGGTGCCGGGCTCGCCCAACGGCTGATCGTCGAGGCCTCCGATCTCCACCTGAGGTTCCGCGTCGACGAGGTCGGCCTGTTCGAAAGCCTGACCGGCGGCGGTCCCGCCAGGTACGAACCGATGGAGTTGGTGCGGCTCCACTGACAGGCTTTTGCAACGCGGCGGACCGGGCCCGGTGCTACCATCCGAGACAAGACGCCATCCCCCCGCGGCGTCGCCCGCCGCCGGAGTCCGCATCGACGTGACGGCCGCCCAACGCCTGCGCGCTGTCATCGCGCTCGGCATCATCAATGTGCTCCTCGTGTCGGTTGCGCTAGCCGTCAGCGTCGCCGATCTGACCGGACCGAACCGGTCCGGTGGGGTCCCGACTCCCGGCATCGCCGCCGGTTCCCCGAGCGCCCCTGGGCCCAGCCAGACGACGACCGCCAACGGACCGCAGCCGGGCCAAACAGGGTCTGCGAGCGGTCCGACCCCGAGCGAAACGACCACTGCGAGCGTGCCGACCGCGCCGCCATCGGCCAGCACAGGACCGGGGTCGTCGGCGCCCGTCTCCTCGGCGCCTGCGGCCTCGCCGAGCGGCTCCGAACCCTCCACCGCGCCGGGGGCCGTGTCCTCGAGTCGCCCGAGTGCGACCCCGACGGAAAGCCCGGGCGAGCCCGTCGTCTCGCGCCCGACCGCGACGCCGACACGGCAGCCCCAGAATCCGACCCCGCCGCCCACCGCGAAGCCGACCCCGCCACCCACGGCGAAGCCAACGCCGAAGCCGGCCGTGACGCCGAAGCCGACCCCCAAGCCGGTGGTGACCCCCAAGCCGGTGGTGACCCCCAAGCCGGTGGTGACCCCCAAGCCGGTGGTGACCCCCAAGCCAACCACCGCGCCAAACCCGACCCCGACGGCCACGAACACGGCCCGTCCGACCCCGACCGATACCTCTCGACCGACCCCGACCCCCACTGACCACGCAACGCCTCACCCAACGGCAAAGCCCACGGCGAAGCCGACCGTGAAGCCTGTCGTGAAGCCGACGCCGAAACCAACTTTCAAGCCGATCAAGTTCCCGACCGACCGCGACAAGTGCAAGGCCCATGACGGCCGTGGTCGACACCACAAGTGCGACAAGGACAAGCACCACGACCGCGAGAAGGACCATCGCGACCACGACGACCGCGATCGGCCGAAGGACCGCGACAAGGACAAGCATCACGACCGCGACAAGGATCGGGACAAGGATCCCGACAAGGGTCGTGACAAGGACCATGGCAAAGACCACGACAAGCACGACCGGGACGGCGACAAGCACCATGACAAGCATCGCGACCGGGACGGTGACAAGCACCACGAGAAGGGTCATGAGAAGCACGACGGCAGCGACCACGACTAGGTCCCGTAAACGCGTATTGCGCCCGCCCGTTCGACAGCGCTAGGCTCGCGTCCCCGCGCGGCGCGATCGCATGGCATCGGGGATCACTGCAGGAGAGGTTGATGGCGCCATCGGACCCACGACAGACGAAGTTCGTCCTCGACGAATCGCGGATCCCTCGCGCCTGGTACAACATCGCGGCCGATCTGCCTGTCCCGCCCGCGCCGCCGCTGCACCCCGGCACGCATCAGCCGATCGGACCCGAGGACCTGGCGCCGCTGTTCCCGATGGCGCTGATCGGCCAGGAGGTCTCCTCCGAGCGCGAGATCGAGATCCCCGAGCCCGTCCGTGACGCCTACCGGCTCTATCGACCCAGCCCGCTGTACCGCGCGCACCGGCTAGAGAAGGCCCTCGATACCCCGGCGCACATCTACTACAAGTACGAGGGCGTCAGCCCCGCAGGAAGCCATAAGCCCAACACGGCACTCGCGCAGGCCTTCTTCAACAAGCAGGAAGGGGTCAAGCGCCTGGCGACCGAGACCGGCGCGGGCCAATGGGGCAGTGCTCTGGCGTTCGCCGGCGCGATGTTCGGCCTCGAGGTCAAGGTCTACATGGTCCGCGCCAGCTACGACCAGAAGCCGTACCGCCGGATCCTCATGGAGACCTACGGCGCCGAGGTCGTCGCCAGCCCCTCCCTGACGACGAACTACGGTCGATCGGTCCTGTCAGAGACGCCGGACAGCCCGGGCTCGCTCGGCATGGCGATCAGCGAGGCGGTCGAGGACGCGGCGACCCGCGACGACACGAAGTACGCCCTCGGCTCTGTCCTCAATCACGTCCTGCTGCACCAGACGGTCATCGGCCAGGAGGCGATCGAGCAGATGGCCATGGCCGGCGAGTCGCCCGACATCGTCATCGGGTGCACCGGAGGCGGCTCGAACTTCGCGGGCCTCACCTTCCCGTTCCTCGGCCGGAACTTCCGGGAGGGTGCGACGCACAAGATCATCGCCGTCGAGCCCGAGGCTGCCCCGAGCCTGACCCGCGGGGTCTACGCGTACGACTTCGGCGACACCGGCAAGATGGCGCCGATCGTGAAGATGCACACGCTCGGCGCCGACTTCATCCCCGAGCCGATCCACGCCGGCGGCCTGCGCTACCACGGGATGGCGCCGCTCGTGAGCCTGCTCAAGGAGCACGACTTCATCGAGGCCAGGAGCGTCCACCAGCGCGCCAGCTTCGAGGCCGGCGTCGCGTTCGCCCGTGCGGAGGGCATCCTGCCCGCACCCGAGCCGACCCACGCGATCCGCGTCGCGATGGACGAGGCGCTCGCCGCCCGCGAGGCGGGGGAGGCGAAGGTCATCCTGTTCAACCTGTGCGGGCACGGCCACTTCGACCTGTCCGCGTACGAGCGCTATCTCGACGGCAGCCTCGAAGACTACGAGTACCCGCTCGAGAAGGTCGAGGCGGCCCTGGCCTCGCTCCCGGTGGTCTAGGTGCCGAAGCTCGCCTGCCGCGCGTGCGGACGACAGATCTATACGACGGTCCCGCTGGAGTCGCTCTTTGCGGAGGAGCGACGCTGCCCGCGGTGCGGGGCCTTGCTCAACAACGAACGTCGCGATACCGAGCGGCGCGTGACGAACCGCCGGCAGAACCCGCCGGACGACCCGGGTCCGCCCGAGACCGATGCCGAGCGCCGAGCCGCCGATCGCCGGTCGGGCCGGCGACGCGGCGGAGGCCCGAGCGGCGGACCGAACTCCGGCAACGACCCTGGCTGGGTCGACTGATCCGGCCGGCGGCGCGACCGCTCGACCGGTCCGTGTCGCCTTTCTCGGCTTCGGGCTGATCGCCGGCTCGATCGCACGCGCGCTCCGCGAGGCCGACCCGGACGCCTGGGAGCTGGCCGCCTGGAGCCCCGCCGGCGGCGGTGCCGCGCGGGCGCTCGCCGACGGCGTGGTGGATCGGGTGGCCACGACCGGCCCGGGCGCCATCGAGGGCGCACGGATCGTGGTCCTCGGCGCACCGGCGTCCGCGTGCCTCGACCTTCTCGATTCGCTCGCCGGACCATGGGCAACGGGGCTGGCCCCGGACGCGATCGTGACCGACGTCGCCAGCACGAAAGGGCAGCTCCTCGAGCGGGCCGATAGCCACGGCCTCCGCTACGTCGGTGGTCATCCGATGGCGGGCCGCGACGCGACCGGGTACGGGGCCGCCACGGCCGACTTGTTCGCCGGACGGCCGTGGGTGCTCGTGGAGGGCGCTCGGGCCACTCCGGCCGACGTGGCCGCCGTGGCGTCGCTGGCGACGGCCTGTGGCGCTCGCCCGATCGTCATGGACGCCGAGACCCACGACACCGCGGTCGCGGCCATCAGCCACCTGCCGTTGATCCTCGCTGCGTCACTGGTCGAAGCCGTGGCCGGACCACCCGATGGCGCGGCTCGGCCCGATTGGCCGCAGGCGCGCGACCTGGCGGCCTCCGGGTGGCGCGACATGACCCGCCTCGCGAACGGCGATCCGGTGATGGGTGCGGCGATCGCGGCGACCAATGCCCCAGCCATCGCGGCGAGGCTGCGCGACGTCGGCGACGTGATCGACGCGTGGCTGGCCGCCCTCGAGCGGCCGGGCGGGCCGGACGAGACAGCCATCGAGGCGAGGCTCCGCGCGGCCGGGGCGCGCCTGCAGGACGACCCCGATGGATGAGCAGGTGCTGGTGGTCCCGCGCGAGTCGCTGCCCGACGGCGCCGGCTGGCACGGCCTCCGCACCGACGCCCTCGACGGGTTCGCCGAGCTGGTCAGTCGCGAAGGCTCGTTCCGGCCCCGTGCCGCCATGGAGGCCGACCCGTCGTTCAAGCAGGTGATCCCGTACCTCGTGCTGCGTGACGGCGATCGCTTCTTCCTGATGCGACGGACCCGTGCCGGGGGCGACCCGCGGTTGCACGATCGGTACTCGATCGGCGTGGGCGGCCACCTCAATCCCGGCGACGTCGATCTCGCGGGCGGGCTGCGCCGCGAGTGGTCGGAGGAGCTGACGGCTGACTTCGAGCCCGCGTTCCGCCTCGTCGCGCTCCTCAACGACGACACGACCGACGTCGGGTCAGTCCACCTCGGGGCCGTCTACGTCGCGGACGCCGCCGGGCGGCCGGTCGCGATCCGCGAGGTCGAGAAGCTCGAGGGTTCCTTCGTCGCTCCTGCCGAGGTGGCGGCGGTGGCGGATCGGCTCGAGTCGTGGAGTCACTTGACGTTCGTGTACCTCGAGGCGACCGCAGTACGATAGGGCCGTCGGAGGTCCCCGTGGCCCGTCACATCGGCCGGTTCCTGTTCGCGATCCCACTGGTCCTCGGGATCGTCACGTTGTTCGCCGGAGGGCCTACCCGCGCGGCGGGTGGATCCGTGGCCGTCCTGCCGGCGACCGGCGTGGTGGACAACGTGCTCGCGGGCTACCTCGCCGAGGGGATCGCACAGGCGGCGGCAGAGGGCGCTCCGGCGGTCATCGTGCAGCTCAACACGCCGGGCGGGAGCCTCGATGCGACCCAGAAGATCGTCTCGTCATTGCTCGAGGCACCGATCCCGACGATCGTCTGGGTGGCGCCGTCCGGGGCGCGTGCCGCGAGCGCCGGCACCTTCATCACGCTCGCGGCGCACGTCGCGCTCATGGCGCCCGGGACGAACATCGGCGCCGCATCCCCGGTCGGGGGACAGGGCGAGGACATCCCGGGCACGCTCGGCGACAAGGTCCGCAACGATGCGATCGCCAACATCCGCTCGATCGCGGAGGCCCGCGGGCGCAACGTCGTCTGGGCCGAGCAGACGGTCGCGGACGCCCGCTCGTCCCCGGCGTCGGAGGCCGTCTCCGTCGGGGCCGTGGACGGCATCGCCGGATCGCTCGAGGAGGTCCTCGCGTTCGCGAACGGCCGGACCGTCCAGGTCCGCGGCCAGCCGGTGGTCATCGCGACGGCCGGCGCAGCGACCGATGAGCTGGCGATGAACCCGGCCCAGGCCCTGCTCCACCTGCTGTCCGATCCGAACGTCGCGTTCATCCTCTTCACGCTCGGCTTCTACGGCCTCCTGTTCGAGCTCCAGAGCCCGAACTTCGTGACCGGAATCCTCGGCGCCATGGCGCTCATCCTCGCGTTCATCGGGTTCGGGAGCCTGCCCCTCAACGTTGCGGGCCTGATGCTGATCGGTCTCGCGATCGCCCTCTTCCTGCTGGAGTTCACCGTGACCAGTCACGGGCTGCTGACGGTGGGCGGGATCATCTGCTTCGCGCTGGGCGCCTCGGCGCTCTACACCGCGCCCGGGACGCCCACCGCGCCCTCGATCTCCGTCGATCCGCGGATCATCGCGGTCCTGACCGGGCTGACCGCCGCGTACATGGCATTCGTGCTGTGGGTGGTCCTCCGCTGGCGCCGCCGGATGAGCGGCTTGCTCGTGACCTCGACCGGGCCCGTCGTCGGCACGGGCTCACTGGGCCAGGTCCTCACGGCGCTCGTCCCCGATGGCGTGGTCAAGGCCGCGGGCGAGGACTGGACCGCGCGGACGGAGGCGGGGCTGCCGATCCCGCCCGGCACACCGGTCCGCGTCGTCCGCCGGGACGGCCTGACGCTTATCGTCGAACCGATCGAACCACCGGCCGGGGTCCCGGCCACCAACGGAGGCACCGATGCCTGATCTAGCGCTCCCGATCACCGTGGTCGCGATCGTCGTGCTCCTGCTGCTGATCCTGTGGCTGTCGATCCGCGTGGTCAACCGCGGCGACCAGCTCGTGGTCTACCGGCTGGGCAACACCGACGAGTCGCTGGTCAAGGGACCCGGGCTGGTGTTCCTGATCCCGTTCGTCGACCGGCCGCGCAAGGTCAACCTGCGCGAGCAGTTCGTCGAGGTGCCGAGCCAGACCGCGATCACCAAGGACAACGTCACGATCCCGATCGACTTCCTGATCTACTGGCGCATCGTCGAGCCGCTCAAGAGCGTGGTGAACGTCCAGGACTTCGTCGGCGCCCTCGCCGGGCTGGCCACGACGAACCTCCGCGCCGTCGTCGGCGACTTCCTGCTCGATGACGTGCTCTCGAAGCGCGACCAGATCAACGAGGTGCTGCGCACGAAGCTCGACGAGATCACCGAGAACTGGGGCGGCAAGATCACCCGCGTCGAGATCCGCGAGATCACGCCACCGCGGGACATCCTCGATTCGATGAACCGGATGCTCTCCGCCGAACGCACCCGGCGGGCGGTCATCACCGAATTGGAGGGCGCGCGGCAGTCGGCGATCAACGTCGCCGAGGGCCAGAAGCAGTCCGAGATCCTCAAGGCCGAAGGCGAGCGCCAGGCGGCGATCCTCCGGGCGGAGGGTTTCAGCGAAGCGCTCACGCGCATCTTCAACGCCGCGTCGGGCGTCGACCAGAAGACGATGGCGCTGCAGTACCTGGAGGCGCTCAAGTCGCTCGGCGCCGGGCCCGCCACCAAGTTCGTCATCCCGTTCGAGTTCACGCGCTGGCTGGAGCCGTTCCTCGACTACATCGAGCCGAACGGGGGCGGGTCGTCCGGAGGGCCTGGCGGGGCAGGCGGCGCTCGAACGATCGCCCCGTCGCGCCAAGCGAGCCAGTCGTCGCCGGCGACGCCGGAAAGCCCGCCATCGGGCGGCTGAGCCAGCCCGTCATGGTACGAATGGTCCGTTGACCCCCGGCAACGGGCTGAGCCACGCTCTGGCTCGGGAAATGTCAGCCTATAATCTCGGCGCCGGGGGTCCCAGGCCGGCGTCCATTCACGTTCAACGAACGTCCCCGGAGGACCGATGGCGGCCAAGATCCTCATCGTCGATGACGACCAGAACGTCCAGCGACTCCTGCAGTACACGCTCAAGCAGGAGGGCTACGACGTCATCGTCGCCGCCGATGGCGCGGAAGGGTTCCGGCTCTGGGGGGCCGAGGCGCCGGACCTGATCCTGCTCGACGTCGCGCTGCCGAAGCTCGACGGCTACCAGGTCGCAACGAAGATCCGGGCCGAGGAAGAGCCGCCCTCGCACGTCCCGATCATCATGCTCACCGCGGAGCGCGAGGTCGAGCAGAAGGTCCGCGGTCTCCGAGCCGGCGCCGACGACTACCTGATCAAGCCGTTCCACCCGGCCGAGCTGCTCGCGCGCATCAAGAGCCTGCTCGCCCGCTTTGCGCCGCGTGACGTCCTGGCCGCCCGGCCGCCCCTGGGCCGAATCCTCGCCTTCTACGGGGCCAAGGGTGGCGTGGGCACGACGACGATCGCGATCAACGTGGCCATCGCGCTGCACCGCGAACTCGGCCGGAAGGTCGCGCTCGTCGACGGCAACCTCCAGTTCGGGGATCACCGCGTGTTCCTCGACCTCGGGCTCGATCGCAAGAGCATCGTCGACGTCGTCACCGCGCCGACGATCGACGGCGACCTCATCAGGTCGGTCATGGTCAAGCACGACTCCGGCGTCGACCTGCTGCTGGCGCCGCCGTCGCCCGAGACGGCCGAGCTCGTCCACCCGGACCACCTGCCGCTCATCGGCGACTTCCTCCGGGCGCAGTACGACTACATCGTCGTCGACATCGACAAGCGGCTCGACGACGTCAACCTGGGCGTCTTCGAATCGGCGGACACGATCTTCGTCGTGATGACGGCCGACCTCTCGTGCCTGAAGAACGTCCGGTTGATCCTCGAGACAGTCGACCACCTGGGCTACCCCCCGACGAAGGTCCAGCTGGTCCTCAACCGCTCGAACGCCTTCACCGGCATCAACGTCAAGAACGCCGAGGGCGCCCTGCGCCGGACGATCGACCACCAGATCGTGAACGAGTACCGGGGGGCGATCAGCGCCCTGAACTCGGGCGCGCCGTTCATGTTCATGAAGGCCGATTCGGCCCTGGGCGGGTCGCTCCTGCACTTCGCGCGCTCGCTCGACAAGCCGGTCGGCGTCACCGCCGCCGCGAAGGCCGTCTCCGTCCGCTGACGATCGGCGTGGCGAGCGGCGGGTGCGCCGCGGGTGATCGTCGATTGACCGCCGGGTGAGCCGGCCTCGATAGGGTGGCCGCGTGCTGGCCATCGTCCCGTCCGCCACGCTCTACGGCCTCGAGGGCCGATTCATCCGGGTCGAGGTGGACGTCGCGCCCGGGCTGCCCGGGTTCACGATCGTCGGGCTGGCCGATACCGCCCTCCAGGAGGCACGCGAACGGGTCCGCGGCGCGCTCCGGAATGCCGGTTTCATCCATCCGCCGCGGCGGATCACCGTCAACCTGGCCCCGGCCGAGCTGCGCAAGGCCGGGTCGTCGCTCGATCTCGCGATGGCCATCGGCATCCTGCTGGGCTCGGAGCAGATCCGACCCGGCACGCGCCGCACGGGACTCCTCGGCGAACTGTCTCTCGGCGGCGAGGTGCGGTCGGTCCCGGGGGTGCTGCCGATGGTCGCCGCGCTGGCCCGTCGCGGCGTCCGTTCGATCGCGGTCGCCGCGGCGGCCGTCGACGAGGCGCGCCTCGTGGAGGGGGTCGAGGTCGTTGGCGTCGAGACCCTCGCCGATGCCGTCGAGATCGTGCGCAGCTCGCGGTCCCGACGACGGGTCGTCGTGCCGCCGCGGATCGCCCTCGTCGGGGAGCAACGGACCATGACGGCGGCGGATGGCCAGATGGCCGCCTCGCTCGATGTCGCGAGCCGGTTCCCCGACCTGGGCGAGGTCCGGGGCCAGCTCCAGGCCCGTCGGGCGCTGGAGATCGCACTCGCTGGTGGGCACGGGCTGCTGCTCCTGGGCCCGCCGGGATCGGGCAAGACGATGCTCGCCCGGACCGTGCCGGGTCTCCTGCCGCCGCTCGACGACGCGGCGGCGCTGGCCGTCACGATCGTTGCGTCAGCGGCCGGAGAGGGGCCGATCACGGGCCTGCGCCGGCGGCCGCCCTTCCGAGCCCCGCACCACACGATCTCCTATGCCGCGATGGTCGGCGGCGGGCCGCGCATGTCGCCCGGAGAGGTCAGCCTCGCGGACCAGGGCGTCCTGTTCCTCGACGAGCTGCCCGAGTTCGATCGCGACGTGCTCGAGGCCTTGCGCCAGCCGCTCGAGGAGGGACGCGTCGCGATCGCCCGCGTCGGCCGGGCGACGACGTTCCCGGCCCGCTTCCAGCTGATCGCCGCGATGAACCCGTGCCCCTGTGGCTTCGCCGGCATGACCGATCGGGACTGCCGCTGCACCTCGGCCGCGGTGGAGCGGTACGGACGACGCGTGTCCGGACCGTTGCGCGACCGGATCGACCTATGGGTGACGATGCCACGCGTGCCGCCGGCAGCGATCGTGGGCGGACCACCGCCCGAGACGTCAGACGTCGTCGGCGGGCGGATCATGGCCGCTCGCCGCGTCGCCCGCGGGCGCGGAGGGTCCTCCTGGTCGATGAACGGGCGATTGACCGGCGTCGCCCTGCGCGCGGCGTGCGCACTCGACGAGCCCGCGCAGACGGCGACTCATCCGGCTCGCGGAGCTCGAGGCCGCGAGCGGGCGGAGCACGGAGCGGATCCTGCGGGTCGCGCGGACGATCGCGGACCTGGCCGGCGACGACGCCGTCCGGGAGCCGCATCTCGACGAGGCGGTGTTCTACCGCTCCGCCGATGCGCGGCTCGCCGAGCTGCGGGCGGTCTGAAGGTGCTGGGCGTGGGCGCGGGCGCGGCCTCGGTGGGGACCGATCCGGCCGCTCCTGGGCATGGCCGCGCCGACCCCTCGGCCGACCGGGCCCGGGAGCGCGACGCCTGGGCCGTCCTGGCGGCGGTCGTCGGCCTCGGTCCGGTCGGGTTCGCGGTCCTGCTGCGACGATTCGGCAGCGGACGCCGGATCCTCGAGATCGCGAGCGAACCGGGCGGCCCGGAACGGCTCGCGGCCGCCTCGGCGGAGCCCGCGCCCGACGGCGAGCGAGCGCGGCGTGCGCTGACCGTGGCGGTGACGACCGCGATCGCCGAAGCCGCCGCGGACGCGAGCCGGATCCTGGCCAGGATCGAGGGGCTCGATCTCAGCGTGGTCACCGTCGACGATCCCGCCTATCCCGTGCGACTCGCCGCCATCGAGTTCCCGCCCCACCTGCTCTTCGTGCGCGGGGATGTCGCCGCGCTCGGCCCCGAGCCCGCGGTGGCCGTCGTCGGGACCCGGCGGGCGACCATGGCCGGCCGAGGGTTCGCCACGCGCGTGGCGCACGCGCTCAGCGTCTCCGGTGCGACGATCATCTCGGGTCTCGCGCTGGGCATCGATGGCGCGGCCCACGCCGCCACGGTCGACGCCGGCGGCCGCACGGTCGCCGTCATCGGCGGCGGTCATGGTCAGGTCTACCCGCGAGCGCACGGCCGCCTCGCTCGGGCGATCGTCGATGCCGGCGGGGCGGTCGTCTCGGAGCTCGCCCCGGACTTCGAGCCGACCAAGGGCACGTTCCCGCGACGGAACCGTGTCATCAGCGGGCTGGCCGACGCCACGGTCGTCATCGAGGCACCCGCCAGGAGCGGCGCGCTGGTGACGGCGTCGTGGGCGCTCGAACAGGGCCGCGACTGCTACCTCGTCCCGGGTCGGATCGACGATCCGGCGTCGGCCGGCTGCCTCTCGTTCCTGCGCGAGTTCCGCGACGGCACGCGGGTCGTGGCCGGCATCCCGCAGCTCATCGAGGATCTCGGCCTTGCCGTCCGCCCGGACGCCCCGCGCGCGACCGCTCTCGCCGGCGCGACGATACGCGATCTCGGCGAGACCACGGGTCGGGTGGGGGAGGGGCTCATCGGCGGGCACGCGACCGTTGACGAGCTCGTGGCCGTGACCGGCTTCCCGGTGGCCACGGTCCTAGCCTCGCTCACGCTGCTCGAGCGACGTGGCCTCGCCGTCGGCGTCTTCGGCCGCTATCGCCCGGCGGGCACCCTCGCGCTCGCCGACACCGCAGAAGGCGGTGCGTCGCCGGCTAGCGAAATCGGGCCGGCACACACGGCTTTGGTTTGCTCCGATTTGCGCCCCGATGCTAAGGTGGGCCTCGGTCGTGGACCCCAAACGCGACCCGGTGACGCCAGAGCGGCCCCCGCCGACCCCCAAGCCCTGGAGCGTCCGTCTATTGCGAAAGCTGGCCATCGCGGCACTGGCCGTGCCCGTCCTTGCGATCATCTACCTGAGTGCCGGGCTGCGGCGCTCGCTGTTCGCTAGGACCGGATTCGCCATCGGCCTCGGTGCCATCCTCGCGTTCGGCGTCATCCTCACCATGCGGCCCGCGCCGACCACGGCGACGCCGCCGAGCGCGATCCTGCCGCTCACCGCGGGGACCTTCCGGACCGTCGTCGCCACTGACCGCGCCCTCGGCGCGCCGGTCACGATCGAATTCAGCGCCCCCATGGACCAGGCGTCGGTCGCGGCCGCGCTCAAGGTCTCGCCCGCGACGAAGGTCGATCTCGCGTGGGACAAGTCGGCTCGTGCGCTCACGATCACGCCGCAGGGCCACTGGGCCGCCGGGACGTACCACACGGTCACCGTCGACGCGGGCGCCCTCGCGGCCACCGGCGCACCCATGGCGACCCCCGCCCGTGCCGCGTTCCTGACCCGTGCCCCGGCCGGCGCGACGATCGCCGCGACCGAAGGCCTCGGCAAGCGCGTCGGGGTCGGGACAGCGTTCGGCATCACCTTCGACGGCCCGGTCGACCCCTCGTCGGTCGCCGCGAGCATCCGCGTCGTGCCCGCCGTCGCGGGCACGATCGAGAGCGCCGCGATCGCCGATGGCATGACCCGCTACACGTTCCAGCCGTTGTCGCCTCTCGATGCGAACACGCTGTACCGGATCGTCGTCGACGGCGTGCGGGACGCCGACGGCGTGGCGATCGATCCGGCGATCCTCGAGATCCAGACCGTCGCCGCGCCGAAGGTCGTCCGGTTCCGGCCGGTCGACCACACGAAGTCGGTGGCTCGCGAGGCGGCCATCTCGGTCCGGTTCACCCGGGCGATGGAGCGTGCGTCGACGAAGGCGGCGTTCACGGTCACCGTCGGCGGCAAGGCCATCGAGGGCAAGGTCACGTGGGCCGAGAGCGACAAGGTCCTGGTCTTCGAGCCCAAGAAGGCCTTGCCCTATGGCAAGAAGGTCGTGATGGAGGTCGCGGCGACCGCGAGGAGCGCCGAGGGCGCCGCGATCGCAAAGGCCGTCAAGGGCGCCTTCAAGACGATCTCGAAGACTTCCAATTCGACGACCTCATCCGGTGGCGGCGGCGGGGGCGGGGGCGGCTCGGTCGGCGGCGGCAGCTGGGCCTCGGTCGAGACGTACTACCTGGGCCTCATGAACTGCACGCGAACCGGTGGCTGGGTCACCTCGGGAGGCAACTGCAGCAGTCCGGGCGGCCGGGATGTCGCCGCGCTGAAGCTCGACAAGGGGATCAGCACCAACGTCTCCCGCCCGTATGCCAAGAAGCTCGCGGTCGGCGCGGACTGCAGCCACTTCATCGGCGGGAATCCGGGCGACCGGCTTCGTCGAGCCGGTTACCGGAACTACGTGTGGGCCGAGAACCTCGGCTGCCGGAGCGGGAACCCGCGCTCCGCCGTGCTGGGGTCGCACCGCTACTTCCAGTCGGAGAAGTCGTACAACGGCGGCCACTACGTGAACATGATGAACAAGAAGTACGACCGCGTCGGCATCGGTGTCTGGGTGTCGCACGGCCGGGTCCGCCTCGTCGTCGACTTCTACCACCCGTAGGCGACCGGACCATCGTCTGACCGCGACCGGCCCCATCGTCCGGCTGACGCCGACGGGCGCGCATGACGAAGATTGGCTCGTGATCTACAACGCCTGCCTCCACATCAACAACGAGCAACCGCTGATCGCCGACCTGTTCGATATGCCCGCATCGAGCGACCTCGGCCTCCGCTGCACGAACCTGCGCACGCTCGATGGCAAGCGTCCGGTCTTCGTCGATGACATGAACTCGGTGTTCTTCTTCGCGTACGAGCACATCCGCTTCGTGGAGATCCCGCCCTCGTCGCTTGGCGAGAACGCGGACCGGCCGGTCCCGATCGGGGCTCGGTCCCGCGGCGGCCAGCACCACGAGGCCCCGCCGCCGGAGGAAGAGCTCGAGATCGACGAGGACTTCCTACGCCGCATCCGCGAGGTCTAGGCAGGCCGTCGTCCGGTCCCGCCGCCGGGGAGACGCCCCGAGCCAGGTGAGGGTCCGTGCAGGACCCGGTGCTACACTCCCGGCCGTGCCAAAGAACCTTGTGATCGTCGAATCGCCCGCGAAGGCGAGGACGATCGAACGCTATCTGGGCTCCGACTATCGCGTCCTCGCCTCGTACGGCCACGTCCGCGACCTGCCCGAGAACCCCGGGAAGGGCAAGTTCGGGGTCGATGTCGACAACGACTTCGCGCCCGACTACGTCATCTCGGAGGACCGGCGCAAGCAGGTCTCCGACATCGAGAAGGCGTCGAAGTCAGCGGACGCCGTCTTCCTCGCCACCGACCTCGACCGCGAGGGCGAGGCGATCGCCTGGCACGTGGCCGAGGCGGCCCACGTCCCCGCGGCGAAGACCCACCGGGTGACGTTCAGCGAGATCACCGAGCCGGCGATCCGCGAGGCGTTCGCCCATCCCCGCCAGATCGACCAGAACCTCGTCGACGCGCAGCAGACCCGCCGGATCGTCGACAGGCTCGTGGGCTACATGCTCAGCCCGCTGCTGTCGCGCAAGGTCCGCGGTGGCCTGTCGGCCGGCCGCGTCCAGTCGGTCGCGGTGCGCCTCGTCGTCGAGCGCGAGCGCGAGATCACGAGCTTCGTCGCCCGCGAGTACTGGACGATCCAGGCGATCCTCGAGGCCGATGGCGGCGAGCGGTTCGCCGCGGAGCTCGTGCGCATCGACGGCGAGGCGATCGACGTCAGCGACGTCGAGACGGCCACCCGTCACGTCGAGGCGATCGCCCTCTCGCATCCGGTCGTCACCAAGGTCGCAGTCCGAACCCAGAAGCGCTCGCCTGCGCCGCCGTTCACGACCTCGACCCTCCAGCAGGAGGCGAGCCGTCGGCTGAGCTTCAGCCCCAAGCGCACGATGTCGGTCGCCCAGCACCTCTACGAGGGCGTCGAGACCAGGGAAGGGCACGTCGGGCTCATCACGTACATGCGAACCGATTCGACCGCGATGGCGGGCGTGGCCATGGGCGAGGCGCGCGACGTGATCCGCGACCGGTACGGCGAGCCGTACACGATGCCGAAGGGCCGCGTGTACAAGACGAAGAGCAAGGGTGCCCAGGAGGCGCACGAGTCGATCCGCCCGACGAGCTTCGAGCGGGATCCCGACTCGCTGGCCGACTTCCTGAAGCCCGAGGAGCTGCGGCTGTACCGGCTGATCTGGCAGCGGGCACTCGCCTCCCAGATGGCGGCCAAGGAGCTCGAGACCACCTCGATCGAGCTCGCGGACGGCCCCTATGAGTTGCGCGCATCGGCCACGAAGGTCCTGTTCGACGGCTTCGCCCGTGTCTACACGGAGGGTCGCGACGACGACGCCCCGTCGGACGACGAGGACGAGGGCGCCCGGCTGCCGGCCCTCGCCGAGGGCGACGGCACGAGCGTGCTCGAGGTCACCCCCACGCAGCACTTCACCGAGCCGCCGCCGCGGTTCACCGAGGCCACGCTCATCAAGGCGCTCGAGGAGCACGGGATCGGCCGGCCGTCGACGTACGCAGCGACCATCTCGACGATCCTCGACCGCGGCTACGTGCGGGTGGAGGAAAGGCGGCTCCACCCGGAGCTCGTGGCCGGCATCGTGACCGACCTGCTGGTCGAGCACTTCGGCGACTACGTCGACGTGGCGTTCACCGCCCGGATGGAGGAGGAGCTCGACGAGATCGCCCGCGGCGAGCGGGCGTGGGTCCCGCTCCTGCGCGCGTTCTACGGACCGCTCCGCGATCGGGTCGACGAGAAGCGCCGCGAGCTCAAGCGCGCGGACTTCACGACCGAGGCGACCGACGAGGTGTGCTCCGAGGGCCACCCGATGGTGATCCGCCTGGGCCGCAACGGCCGGTTCCTGGCCTGCTCGATGTATCCCGAGCACAAGGAGAGCCGGCCGCTGCCGGGCGATGAGCCACCGCCCCAGGAGGGGACCGGCGAGGTCTGCCCGAAGTGCGGGGAAGGGACCCTCGTCGGCCGGCGCGGCAAGTTCGGGCTGTTCGTCGGGTGCTCGCGCTATCCCGAGTGCGACTACATCAAGCGCGACGGACCGCCCCCGCCCGACCCGCTGCCGTTCACGGTCGACTGCCCGAAGAACCACGACGGCCACCTCGTGCCGCGTCGCGCGAGGCGCACCGGGAACGTCTTCTGGGGATGCTCCAACTACCCCAAGTGCGACTACACGACGAACAACGAGCCACTGGGCGGCCTGCACGACACCGACGAGGGCCCGATCGCGCGCAAGGGCGAGGCTGCGATCTGCCTGGTCTGCGGCTCGGCGATCGAGGCCGCGCCCGATGCGATCGTGCCGGGCGAGCGGTATCCGGGTGGCCCGGCGAACCCCGAGGCGCTCGCGCGGCCGGCTCGCGGCGGTGCCCGCGGTGGCGCGGGGCGAGGCGGCGGGCGGGCGCGTGGGGCACCCCGCTCGGGCGGCCGTGCCACGACCCGGCGGGCGCGACCCGTCGAACCGGCCGCCGACGCGTGAGCGGGGTCGCCCTCGACCGCGCGACCCCTTCGGCCCTCGCCCGCTTCCTCCGGACCCTCGCCGCGCGCGACGCCTCGGCGCACACACAACGCTCGTACGCGACCGCGATCGGCGCCTATCTCGAGTGGCTGTCGGCCCGCGGCGTCGACTGGCGGACCCCCTCGCGAGCCGATCTCCGGGCGTACCTCGCGGAGCTCTCGACCGGCCGCGCCCGATCGTCCGTCGCGCAGCGGCTGGCGGCCATCCGCTCGTTCCACCGCTGGGCCGCCCGTGACGGCGCCGCACCCGGGCGATCCGTGGGGGGCGATCGCGACCCCCCGGCTGCCCGGCCGGCTGCCCCGCGTCCTCGAGATCGACGAGATCGGGGCGCTGCTCGATGTCGTCACCGCCGACCTCGCCGCGGCAGACCACGCCGGCTCGCCGGACCGCACCGCGCTGCGGGCCGCCCTGGCGTTGCGCGATCGGGCGCTGGTCGAGACCGCGTACGCCGCGGGCCTGCGCATCAGCGAGCTCGCCGAGGCGGATCTCGGGGCGCTCGACCTCCGGCGCGGCGAGGTACGGGTGATCGGCAAGGGGCGCAAGGAGCGGATCGGCCTGCTCGGGCGCCCGGCCGTGGCCGCGGTGACGGACTACCTCGAGGATGGCCGGCCCGTGCTCCTCGAGCGCCGGACGGCCGAGACGGCCCCGCCGACCCAGCTCTTCCTCAACCACCTCGGCGAGCCCCTGGGCGTCCGCGGGCTGCGCTACCGCCTCGATCGACTGCGGCGTAGAGCCGGACTGCCCGATGGCGTGTCGCCGCACACGCTGCGCCACTCGTTCGCGACGCACCTGCTGGACGGCGGCGCGGACCTGCGGGTCGTCCAGGAGCTGCTGGGTCACGAGAGCCTCGCGACCACGCAGATCTACACGCACGTCTCGCCGACGCGGCTCCGGAGCGCGTACCGGGAGGCGCACCCCAGGGCGCGGCGCGACCCGGCTCCGTGACCACCGCCCGCAACGTGGCGCGGGCGGGGCTGATCGTCTCCGCCGCGTTCCTCGCCTCGCGTGTCCTGGGCTGGGTCCGGACGCTCGTCATCGTGCGCAGCGGGGGCTCCCTCTCGGAGCTCGACGCTTTCTTCGCGGCGTTCCGCATCCCGGACCTGATCTTCCAGCTGGTCGCGGCCGGGGCCCTCTCGTCGGCGCTGATCCCGATCGTGTCCGGCCTGTTCGCCACCGACGAGCACGCTCGTGCGTGGCGGGTGGTCTCGACGGTCACCAACCTGATGCTCGCCGGGCTCCTGATCCTGGGCCTCGTCGTCCTCGTGGCCGCGCCGGTGATCGTCGAGGCCATCACGCCCGGCTTCGACGCCGCCCAGACTGCGAAGACCGTCGAGCTGACCCGGATCATGATCCTGAGCCCGATCTTCCTGGCGCTGGGCTCCGTGGCGACCAGCGTCCTCAACGCGGGCGGCCGTTTCGCCGCGTCGGCGATCGCCCCGGTGACCTACAACCTGGCGATCATCGGTGCCGCGCTCATCCTGGCGCCCTCGATGGGCGTCGACGGACTGGCCATCGGCGTCGTGGCCGGCTCGTTGTGCCACCTGCTGGTCCAGCTGCGACCGCTGGTCCGGCTCGGCTTCCGCTATGCCCCGAGGGTCGACTTCGCCGACGGGATGGCGCGCAAGGCCCTGACCCTGATGGCGCCCCGGGCCGTGGGACTCGGTGCGTCGCAGATCACATTCGTCGTCGTGACCTCGCTCGCGACCCTCCAGGGACCCGGGGCGGTCACCAGCTTCAACGTTGCCTTCACGCTGCTCCAGATCCCGATCGGTGTCATCGGGGTGCCGCTTGGGATCGTGGTCCTGCCGTCCCTCTCGCGGGAGGCGGCCGTCGGACGCGAACCCGAGTTCGTGGCGATGCTCATGCGGGCGCTGCGGCTGCTGGTCTACGTCATGGTCCCGATCGGGGCGCTGTTCGCGATCGTGCGGGTCGAGACGGTGTCGCTGCTCTTCGACGACGGCCGCTACCCCGCTGCAGCGCTGGCGCAGACCGCCGCCACGCTGCTGGCGTTCCTGATCGGGCTCGCGGCCCACGCGCTCATCGCGGTCCTGGCCAGGGCGTTCTACGCGCGCCAGGACACGATCACCCCGGTCCTGGTGGCGGTGGGGGCCGTGATCGTCAACACGACCCTCGCGGTCGCGCTGGTCGGCCCGTTGGGGCTGCCCGGCGTCGCTCTGGCGATCGCGGCGGCCGCCTGGCTCGAGGCTATGACGCTGGTCGTCCTGCTGGCACGTCGGCTGGAGCCCTTCCATCCGAGCGATCTGTTCGGCGTCGGCCTCGGCTCGGTCTTCGGGACCGTGGTCGCGTCGGTGGCCGGGCTCGTGGTGCTCGGCCTCGTCGAGCGGGCGATCGGGCCGGACCCGGGCAAGCTCCTCCTCGCCCTCGAGATCGCAGTGACCGGCCTCGTGTTCGGGGCGGTCTATGCCGCCATCTCGCTCGCCTTGCGGATCCCGGAACTGCCGTCTATCGTCGGGGTCATGGTCGACGTGCTCCGCCGCCCACGGCCGTCGTGACGGAGCCGGCGGGCCGAGCCACCAGCGAGGACCTCGCCGATCCGGCGGCGTGGGACGCGTTCGTCGAGGCGAACGAGCCGGGCTCCTACCTCCAGCTCCCGGCGTGGGCCGAGGTCAAGGCCGTGAACGGCTGGTCGGCTCACCGCATCGTGGACCCGAAGGCGCCCGACGGTCCGATCGGCGCACAGATCCTCGTCATGCGTCCGCGACCCATGCCCTGGGCCTTCGCCTACGCGCCGCGCGGCCCGGTCGCGGCGGCGTGGAGCCCGAGCTCCATCGAGGCGTTCACGGAGCGCGTGCGGACGGCCCTGCCGTCGGCTGCCGGCCGTGTCAGCCACGTCCGGATCGACCCCGAGATCGAGGCGGACGGTCCGCTCGACCCCGATCGGGCGCTCCGACGGGCATTGCGATCTGCTGGATGGCGGCCTGCGCCGGCCATCCAGCCGGGCTCGACGCGGGTCATCGACCTGCGTGCCGACGAGGCGGCCCTGTGGGGCGACCTGCGCAAGAAGTGGCGGCAGTACGTGAACAAGGCCCGCTCCGGCGGCGTGGTCGTCGTCGACGCGGACGGCGACCGGCTCGGCGACTTCTACCGGATCTACGAGGAGACCGCGGCACGGGCCGGCTTCCTGATCCGGACGGAAGGCGCGTATCGCGACGTCTGGGAGGCCTATCGACCCGCGGGCCGGGCGCGATTGCTGTTCGCCCAGACCGCGGACGGCGAGGCCGTGGCGGCGCTGTTCCTGGTCCGCAGCGGTGACCGGGTCGTGGAGCCGTACGGCGGCATGACGGCCGCCGGGGCGGATTCACGCGCCAACTACCTCCTGAAGTGGGAGGCCATCCGGACCTCGCGCGAGCAGGGCGCGTCGAGCTACGACCTGTGGGGCCTCGCGACCGGTGGCATCGCCCATTTCAAGACGGGATTCGGCGGGCGCGAGGTCCGCTACATCGGGGCGTGGGATCTCGTCCTGGACCCGTTCGGACGACAGGCGTACGAGGCCGCCGTCAAGGCGCGCGTCCGCTGGGCGCGGTGGCGGCACGGCAGGTCCGGTGCGACCGGTGCCGCGGAGTTCGCCGGTGCGGGCGGGGGCGACGATTGAGCGGACCCCGCGAGGCCACGGCCGCCGAACTCGACGACTGGGACGCACACGCGGTCGATGCGCCCGGCGGCCACGTGTACCAGTCGCGCGCCTGGGCCGAGCACCGCCGGGCGTCCGGGTGGCGGCCGCGGTTCTACGTGCTCGACGACGGCGCCCGCGTGTTGAGCCTGGAGCGGTCGTGGCCGCTGATCGGGGGTGGCAGCGCCTACATCCCGCGCGGGCCGGCGCCGGTCGGCGCGGAGGGGGCGACGCTGGCCGCCCGCCAGGTCGCGGTGAGCGACGCGCTGGAGGCGTCCGGCATCGACGTCGTGGCCGCGGATCCGGAGGTCCCCGCATCGGACCGGGCGTTCACGGACACGATCCGCCAGGTCGGGTTCGAGCCGATCGAGGAGATCCAGCCCTCGCGTCACCGCATCACGCTGCCGCTGAGTGACGGGGTCGACGAGCCGCTGGCGTTCGGACACATCGCGAAGTCCACGCGCCAGCGGATCCGCGCCGCCGAGGAGTCCGGTCTGGTCGTCGTGCGGCACGACCGGGACGCCGGCCCCGGAGGGGCGGGGGAGGGGTTCGCCGCACCGGCCGAGCCGCCGGAGATCGCGCTCGACCGCTTCTACGACCTCCTGCTCGCGACCGGCGAGCGCCGCCAGTTCACGTTCGGGCCGCGCGCGGGGTTCGTCGGGTGGTGGCGGGCCGCGCTGGCGGCGGGTCACCTCGTGTACCTCGAGGTGCGCGACGGCGCCCCGGCCGCCACGCCGCTCGCGGGCCTCGTGCTGTACCGGCACGGGGGACGCCTCTCGACCGTGCATTCCGGCGACCGGGCGGAGACGCGGCGGACCCATCCCGGCGCGCTCCATCTCGCCCGCTGGCGGGCGATCCAGCTCGCGATCCGCGAGGCCGCGAGCGAGATGGACCTTGGGGGCGCGGACCTGCCCGGCGCCCGGCGCGAGCCCGTGGAGGGCGAGCCGATGTTCGGGCTCTACCAGCACAAGATCGGGTTCGGCGGCCAGTGGCTGGCCCTCGCGGGGGCTCACGAGCGCGTCTACAAGCCCCGGCGCTATGCGGCAGGACGGCTGACCGCCCGCGTCGCCCGGCTCGTCCGGCGATGACCGACGACACGCCTCCGACCGGCCGGACGATCGCTGGGATGCTGGACGAGGCCGAGCCTGGCGCGCCCGCGGCCCTTGCGGGTCTCCTCGAGCGGCTGACCGCAGAAGGCCGCCTCCGCGGCGCTCGCCGCGACGGCCGGGCGATCGGTCCGAAGGGCCTCGCCGACGTCCTGGTCCGCGGCGTCACCGACGACTCGCGCGCCGTGCATGCCGGTTCGCTGTTCGTCGCGATCGGCGGCGAGCACGTCGACGGGCACGACTACGTCGAGGCCGCCGAGGCGGCGGGAGCGAGCGCCGCGATCGTGGAACGCCCACTGCCAGAGGTCGCGCTGCCCCAGGTCATCGTCGAGCGCGAGCCAGGTCGCCCTGGCCTCCGCGGCCGCATGGTGGTACGGCGATCCGAGCCACGAGCTGGCGGTCGTCGGGATCACCGGCACCGACGGCAAGACAACGACCGGCTTCCTGGCGGTCGCCGCGCTCGAGGCCGCGGGCGTCCGTGCCGGGATGATCGGCACGGCCGCGATCCGGATCGGCGGCAGGGAGGAGCCGAACGAGGCCCACGCGACGACGCCCGATGCGCCGCACCTCCAGGCGGCCCTTCGCGCGATGGCGGCGGCCGGCGACCGGGCCGCCGTCGTGGAGAGCACCTCGCACGGCCTCGCGCTCGAACGGGTCGGGTCGGTCGCCTACGACGTCGCGATCCTGACCAACGTCACCCATGAGCACCTCGAGTTCCACGGCTCCTGGGAGGCCTATCGCGATGCGAAGCTGTCGCTCTTCGAGCGGCTGGGCACCGGGCGCGCGGCCGTCGAGAAGCCGTCGGACCGCGCCTGGCCCCGGACCGGCATCGTCAACCTCGACGACCCGTCGGCCGGCCTCTTCGTCGGCGTGACCCAGGAGGCCGGGGCGCGTGTCCTCACCTACGGCACCGATCCCGCGGCCGACGTCCGTGCCACGCGGGTGGAGGAGGACGCCTCGGGCCTGCGCATCGCCTACACCGCCCCGTCGGGCGCGGGGAGCCTGGCGCTCAGGTTGTCCGGTCGCTTCAACGTCCACAACGCGCTGGCGGTCGTCGCGCTCGGCGAGGCCGTCGGGCTCGACCCCGAGGCGGTCCGGGAGGGCCTGGCCGGTCTGAGCGGGGTGCCCGGCCGGATGGAGCGCGTCGATGCGGGCCAGCCGTTCGGGGTCATCGTCGACTACGCGCACAGCCCGGCCTCGCTCCAGGCCGTGCTCGACCTGCTGGCGCCCGTGGCGGCGGCCCGCGGCGGCGGGCTGATCGCGGTCTTCGGGTCGGCCGGCGAGCGTGACACGGCCAAGCGCCCGCTGATGGGCAAGATCGCCGGCGAGCGCGCCCGTCTCGTGGTGGTCACCGACGAGGACCCCCGTGACGAGGACCGCGAGGCCATCCTCGAGGACATCGCCCGTGGCGCCGAGGCGGCCGGCAAGCGGCGGGACCACGACCTGCTGCTCATCGCCGATCGTCGGGCGGCCATCGCGGCGGCGCTGGAGCGCGCCCGAACGGGCGACATCGTGCTGCTCGCGGGCAAGGGACACGAGCGCTCGATCATCGGCCCGGGCGGCCCGGCGGCATGGGACGAACGTACGGAGGCGGAGATGGCCCTTCGGGAGCTCGGGTTCGGCTGAGCACCGCTGCTATCCTTGCCGCCCATGGCCACGACCACGCCACGCACGAAACCGGTCCGCGAGACGCCCCCGGCGGCTCGGCGCACCCCGCGGCGTGCCGCGCCGGCCCCGCGCGCCCGATCCAGCGGCGAACCCGATCTCGAGGCGCTGCGCAAGGCGTTGTCGGCCGCGATCGCGGAACACCATCCCGAGGCCGACCTCACAGCGGTCGATAGCGCGTTCGACCTCGCCGTGGAGGCGCACGCGACGCAGCGTCGCGCGACCGGCGCTCCCTACGTCACGCACCCGATCGCGTCTGCGCAGATCCTGGCCGAGCTCGGGGTCGATCCCGTGGCGATCCAGGCGGCCCTGCTGCACGACGTGCCGGAGGACACCGAATACAGCCTGACCGACGTCGAGGAGCGCTTCGGGGCGGAGGTCGCGCAGCTCGTCGACGGGGTCACCAAGCTCTCCAAGTTCAGCACCCACAGCCATGAGCAGCAGCAGGCCGAGAACATCCGCAAGATGCTGCTCGCGATGGCCCAGGACATCCGGGTCGTCCTCATCAAGCTCGCGGACCGGCTGCACAACATGCGGACGCTGTACGGCCTGCCCTCGGACAAGCAGGTGCGCATCGCCCGCCAGACCATGGAGATCTACGCGCCGCTCGCGGAGCGCCTCGGGATCTGGCAGATCAAGTGGGAGCTCGAGGACCTCGCCTTCAAGGCCCTCGAGCCAGAGCGGTTCCGCGAGCTGGCCACGCTCCTCGACACGCGACGCAAGGCCCGCGAGAGCTTCATCGATCGCTCGATCGCCGAGCTGCGACCCAAGCTCGAGGCGGCCGGGATCCATGCCGACATCGAGGGCCGGCCGAAGCACCTCTACAGCATCTGGAAGAAGATGCAGCGCAAGAGCGCGGAGTTCGGCGAGATCTACGACGTCTACGCCATCCGCCTGCTCGTCGAGGACGTGCGCGACTGCTACGCGGCACTCGGCATCGTGCACTCGATCTGGCGACCGATCCCCGGCCAGTTCGACGACTACATCGCGGTCCCCAAGAACAACCGCTACCAGTCGCTCCACACCGCGGTGATCGCGCTCGACGGCAAGCCGCTCGAGATCCAGATCCGGACGCACCAGATGCACCAGGTCTCCGAGGTGGGCATCGCCGCCCACTGGCGCTACAAGGACGGGACCAAGTCCGACCGCGAGTACGACGCGAAGCTCGCCTGGCTCCGCCAGCTCATGGACTGGCAGCGCGAGGTGTCCGAGTCGGACGCGACCGAGTTCGTCGAGGGCATCAAGCTCGACATCTTCCAGGACCAGGTCTTCGTCTTCACGCCCAAGGGCGACATCAAGGACCTGCCGGCAGGCGCCACGCCGCTGGACTTCGCCTACCGGATCCACACCGACGTCGGCCATCGGACGATCGGCTCGAAGGTCAACAACCGGCTCGTGCCGCTCGACTACCGCCTGAAGAACGGCGACATCGTCGAGATCGTCACGACGAAGGGCGAGCACGGCCCCTCGCGCGACTGGCTCAACGTCGTCCGGACCAGCCATGCCCGCGAGAAGATCCGGCAATGGTTCAAGCGCAAGGACCGTGACGAGAACATCGTCCACGGCCGCGAGTCGCTCGAGCGCGAGCTGCGCCGCCTCGCGCGGACGTCCACGACCGCGATCGGGACGGAGCGGATCGTCGAGGTGGCGAAGACGTTCAACTTCGATTCGGTCGAGGACTTCTACGCGGCGGTCGGGTACGGCGCGGTGAGCGCCCAGACCGTGGTCATGCGTCTCGGCGTGGTCGACGACGGCCAGAGCACGCTGCCGACGGTCGCGCCGCCCCAGCACATCACGCGGACCGGCGGGGTGCGGGTCAAGGGCGTCGGCGACCTGCTCATCCGGTTCGCGAAGTGCTGCCACCCGATCCCGGGCGATCCGATCATCGGGTTCATCACGCGGGGCAAGGGCGTGACGGTCCACCTCCAGTCGTGCCCGACGGTCATCAACGAGCGCGAGCTCGGCCGGCTGATCGAGGTCGAGTGGGAGGCGGAGCCCACCCAGAGCTACCCGATCGCCATCCGGGTGGAGGCCTACGACCGGACCGGGCTGCTCTCGGACATCACGCAGGTGGTCGCCGAGAACAAGGTCAACATCGTGGCCGCCAGCGTGGGGGTCACCCCGGATCACACGGCCGTCGTGACCGCGACGCTGCAGGTCCAGTCCGTGTCCCAGCTGGCCCGCGTCATGAGCCGCATCGAGACGCTGAAGGACGTGATCAACGTCCAGCGCGACCTGGGCTAGGGCCGACGAGCCGCCAGAGGAGGTGGGATGAGCATCATCGACCGACTTCGTTCGCTCTTCGGAGGGCCCAAGGAGCCACCGGCCGTCGACCATGAGGCCGTCGAGCGGGAACTCGCCGTCGAAGCGGTGCAGCGCGACGTCGCCAACGCCCGCGAGGAAGCGCTGTCGGGCGAAAAGGAGACGATCGGCCCGAGCGACGGGAGCGCCTTCCGCTGAACCCGGCCGATGCCCGTCGGCAGGCCGACGACGGCGGGCTGGCGGCCCTAGACTCAGACTGATGCCGACCTTCCGGGCGCCGCGCGGGACGCGGGACCTGCTACCCGCCGAGACGCCGACCTGGACGCGCCTCGAGCGACTCGCGATGGACCTGGCGGCCCGCTACGGCTACCGGCGCATCGACACCCCGCTGATCGAGGTCGCGTCGGTCTTCGAGCGGGGGATCGGCGAGGTCACCGACGTCGTCGAGAAGGAGCTGTTCCGGATCGCCCCGCGAACCGAGGAGTCCGAGAGCTGGGCGCTGCGACCTGAGCCGACCGCGGGCATCGCGCGCGCCTTCGTGCAGCACGGGATGCACACGTGGCCGCAGCCGGTCAGGCTGGCCCAGATCGGCGCCATGTTCCGCTACGACCGGCCCCAGGCCGGGCGCTACCGGCAGTTCTCCCAGTTCGACGTCGAGGCGATCGGCGATGCCGGCCCGGCGATCGACGCGGAGATCATCGAGCTCGGGGCCAGGGTCTATCGCGAGGCCGGGCTCGGGGGCGTCGAGGTCCACCTGAACTCGATCGGCGACGGGGCGTGCCGGCCGGCGTACATCGAGGAGCTCACGGCGTACTACCGCGAGCACCGCGACGCGCTGCCGCCCCTGGAGCGTGATCGGCTGGAGCGCAACGTGCTCCGGCTGCTGGACTCGAAGGACCCGGCGATGGCAGCGCTCAACGCCGGGGCGCCGCACCTCACCGATCGGCTCTGCGACGCCTGTGCGGCCCACTTCGCGGGCGTCCGCGACCACCTCGAGGCACTGGGCGTCCGCTACCGGCTCGCGCCGGGGCTGGTCCGCGGCCTCGACTACTACACGCGGACCGCCTTCGAGTACTACGTCGAGGGCCGCGAGGGGCAGCAGCAGGCGATCGGCGGCGGCGGCCGATATGACGGCCTGGTCGAGCTGCTCGGTGGCCGTCCGACGCCGGGCATCGGCTTCGGGATCGGGCTGGACCGGCTCGTGCTGGCGCTCGAGGAGGCGGGCCTCCCGCCGGCGCCGGAACCGGCGCCGGTCGCGGTCGTCGTCGGGGCGGACCCGGACGACACGATCTCGCGGCTGGTGGTCGCCACGGAACTGCGTGCGGCGGGAGCCGACGTGCGGGCGGACCTGGCTCGACGCAAGCTCGGCAAGCAGCTGGAGACCGCGGCCCGCGACGGCGCCCATTTCGCGGTCATCCTCGGCGACGAGCTTGCCGGCGGTGAGGTCCAGCTCCGGGACCTGCCGGCGGGCACGCAGAAGCTGGTTGCCCGGGCCGACCTCGGTCGCGAGCTCGCCCGAGCGCACGCGGCCCACCGCCACGGGACGGCCACGCCGAACGCGACCGGCAAGACCGACGCCTGAGGCGGGACCCATGGCCGAGTGGATCTACTTCATCCACCCGCCGCGCGACGACTTCGCGGCGACGATGACCGACGAGGAGCAGGCGGTCTGGGCCGTGCACTTCGAGCGGTTCACGCGCGAGCTGGCGGCCGGCACGGTCATCCTGGTTGGCCCGACGCTGGGCGAGGTCAACACGGGGATCTGCATCTTCGAGGCGCCCGATGAGGCGGCGGCACGCCGGTTCATGGAGGAGGATCCGGTCATCGCCGGCGGGTTCGCCCGCGGCGAGCTCCGACCCTTCCGCGTCTCGCTGCTGCGCGGTCGGGACTGAGGCCGGTCGCTCGGGCGGGCCATGCGCGGTATCATCGGGGTGCCGCGCTTGCGCTCCTCCTGGTCCTCCAGCGAACGCGGTCATCGCCGAGCGCCACCTTGGAAGAAGGTGCGTTGTGGCAGACGGTCTCGGGATCGTGGCGGCGGGATGGGGCGTGCTGATGGCGATCTCGCCACTGCTGCAGATCCGTCGGATGCTCGATCGGCGCTCATCAGCCGACGTGTCGCTCGGCTATTTCGGCGTCCTGATCGTCGGATTCGTGCTGTGGATCGCCTATGGCTTCGCGATCGGGAGCGTCATCCTCGTCGTCCCGAACGCCACGGCGCTGATCGTGTCGATCGCGACCGTCCTGCTCGCGATCTCGCTTCGGAGAGCGCCCGATCGCTGAAGAGCCCAGAGGCTTGACGTGGCCGCCACCGACTGACCGGGATGCGAGGTCAGGCTGGAGGATCCTCGAGGCCGTGCAGGTCGCCCGAACCGTGGAATTCGACCAGCGTCTCGCGGCGGCCGCCCGGCCCGATCTGCCGGCTGCCGACTGTGACGTAGCCGGTCACGACCCGGCCGTCGGCCATGACCCCGACGAACTCACCCTCGTCCTGCTCGGGGTCCGCGCGGGTCACGACGCGGGCGGACCATTGCGACCGGCCCTGGTCGTCGTCCCAGCAATCGAGCGTCGCCCCCGGCATGCCCACGCCTGCGAACGTCACCTGCTTGAGCGCGAAACGGAGATGTCGACGGGCCATGCCACCACGGTAACAGGGGTTCGGTCGGTCTGAGGTCGGCGGTCGCGGTCGTCTACGATACGCCGGCCATGAGTGAGCCGACCGTCAGCCTCGCCACGCCCTATCGCACCCATACGAACGGCGAGCTTCGGGCGTCGGACGCGGGATCGCCCGCGCGGCTCGCCGGCTGGGTGCACCGGCGACGGGACCACGGCCAGCTCATCTTCCTCGACCTTCGGGATCGACACGGCGTGACCCAGGTGGTGGTCGATCAGACCGAGCATCCCGCGGCCCACGAGCAGGCGAGCCGTGCGCGGCCGGAGTTCGTCGTCACGGTCAAGGGCGACGTCGCGAAGCGGCTGCCGGGCACCGAGAACCCGAGGCTGCCGACGGGCGAGATCGAGCTTCGGGCGACCGAGGTCGAGATCCTGTCCGACGCGAAGACGCCGCCCTTCTACATCAACGAGCCCGACGCCCCGGTCGACGAGGCGCTGCGATTGAAGTACCGCTACCTCGACATCCGGCGCCAGCCGATGGCCGACCGCCTGCTGCTGCGCTCGCGCATGGTCCAGTCGATCCGCGAGGTCCACCACGCGAACGGGTTCGTCGAGGTCGAGACCCCGACGCTGATCAAGTCCACGCCCGAGGGCGCTCGGGACTTCATCGTCCCGTCGCGGCTCCAGCCGGGGACGGTCTACGCCCTGCCCCAGAGCCCGCAGCAGCTCAAGCAGCTGCTCATGGTGGGCGGGATCGACCGCTACTTCCAGATCGCGCGCTGCTATCGCGACGAGGACCTGCGCGGCGACCGCCAGCCCGAGTTCACGCAGCTCGACCTCGAGATGAGCTTCGTCGACGAGGCGGCCGTCATGGACTTCGTCGAAGCAATGGCGATCGAGGTCTCCCGCGCCACGCGCCCGGACCGCCCGATCCAGCAGGCGCCCTTCCCGGTGTTCACGTACGACGAGGTCATGGAGCGCTTCGGCACCGACAAGCCCGACATCCGCTTCGGGATGGAGCTCGTCGACCTCGGGTCCATCCTCGTCGGCCCCGATGGCACGCCCGCGTCGGGGTTCGGCGTCTTCGACATCGCCCTCGCGGCCGGTGGGCACGTCAAGGCGATCGTCGCGCCCGGGATGGCCGGCATCACCCGGCGCGAGATCGACGAGCTGACCGAGCGGGCCAAACGCTTCGGGGCGAAGGGCCTGGCCCATCTCGCGCTCGAACCGGGCGGTGAAGTCAAGGGGCCGATCGCGAAGTTCCTTGGCGACGACACCAAGCGGGCCATGATCGAGCGGGCCGTGGCCTCGGAAGGCGACTTGATCCTGATCGTGGCCGACACGCCCGCCGTCACGGCGGACGTCCTGGGCCGGCTGCGGGTCGAGCTGGGCGTCCGGCTCGGTCTCGCGGACCCCGATGTCCTCGCGTACGCGTGGATCCACCGCTTCCCGATGTACCAGTGGGACAGCGAGAACGGCCGCTGGGACGCGACGCACAACCCGTTCAGCGGGGTCGTCCCCGAGGACGAGGCGCTGCTGGTGACCGCGTCGGGCGACCCGGCTCGGCCGTCGCCCGACGACCCGGCTGGCCGCGCCCGCGCGCTCCAGTACGACCTGGCGCTCAACGGCTGGGAGGTCGGGGGCGGGTCGATCCGGATCCACCGACGCGACCTGCTCGAGCGCAGCTTCGCGCTCCAGGGCCAGACCGCCGAGGGCATGCGCGAGAAGTTCGGCGCGGTCCTCGACGCCTTCGAGTACGGCGCACCGCCGCATGGCGGCATCGCGCTCGGCATCGACCGCTGGGCCATGGTGTTCGCAGATCAGACCAACATCCGCGAGGTCATGGCGTTCCCGAAGACGCAGTCCGGGAGCGATCCGATGCTCGAGGCGCCCTCGCCGCCGGAGCCGGATCAGCTCGCGGAGCTCGGCCTGCGGTTCGTCGGCGTCGCGGGCAAGCCGGGGAGCGCGAATGGCGACGCCTGAGCGGCCCGGCGCCCTCGCCGCGATGAAGTACCTCGGCGGCAGCCTCTCCGCGTGAACCCGCTTCGCGCGGTCGCCCGGCACCCGCGGTTCGCGGCCCTGGCCGGGGCAATCTGCATCACGTTCTCGGGCATCTTCTACCGCTGGTCCGAGGTGAGTCCCTCGACCGGCGTCGTCTTCCGCTGCCTGTACGGCCTGCCGCTCCTCGCGCTTGCCGCGTGGGCCGAGCAACGGGAGCTCGGGCCCATGAGCGCCCGGACGGTCCGCCTCTCGGCGTTCGCCGGCGTGTTCTTCGCCGTGGACCTGCTGACCTTCCACTATGTCGTCGACAACATCGGCGCCGGGCTCGCCACGATGATGGGCAACCTCCAGGTGGTGATCGTCGCGCTTGCGGCGTGGGCGCTGTGGGGCGAGCGTCCGGGCCGGAACGTGATGGTCGCCCTGCCGATCATGCTGTTCGGTGTCGTGCTGATCTCCGGGATCGTCGGCGGCGATGCCTACGGCGCGAACGCCCCGGTCGGCGTCGCGATCGGCCTCGTCACAGCCGCGTCGTACGCCGGCTACCTGCTGATCATCCGGCGCGCGACCCACGAGGCCCGGGCCGCGGGGCCGGTCACGATCGCGACGGCCGTCACGGCGCTCGTCGCGGCCGGGTTCGGGGCGCTGATCGGCGACTTCGACCCTGTCCCGGCCTTCCCGTCCCATGCCTACCTGCTTGCCCTTGGGGTCACGAGCCAGTCGATCGGCTACCTCCTGATCCAGATCTCCCTGCCGCGGCTGCCGGCCGTGCTGACCTCGGCCATCCTGCTGACGCAGCCGGTCATGACGGTCCTGTTCGCTGCGCTCCTGTTGGGGGAGGCGCCATCGCTCGGACAGGTGGCCGGCGTCGGCCTCGTCGTCGTGGGCCTCGCGCTCGCCACGGGCGCGATCGGCCGGGTCCGCGACGACCTCCGTGGGACGTTCGCCCCCGCGGGCTGACGGAGACGGCCCTGCCGTAGAGTGGGAAACCGATGCCGCGAGGAGGGCGTAGTGGACGACGTGGGGGCTCAGACACCGACCGATCCGCCGCCGTCACCGACGGACCAGGCCCGTGGCGCCACGCCGTCGACCGACCAGCTGGAGCGGTTCCGCCGGTGGGCGATGACCCTCTTCGCGCTCCTCCTGGTCGTGATCGCCGTGGCGATCCTGCTTCTCGGGAACCAGATCGTCGAGCGAGCCACGATGGAGGTCCTCGTCGGGCTCCTCGGCGTCGCGCTCTGCGTCGGTGCCTTGCTGGCCTTGCTCATCGGCCTGTACCGTCGGTATCCGTGGGCCATCCCCGCCGCCATCTGGAGTTGCTGGATCCTGATCGCGGCCGCGATCGTCCACCTGGCCGTCGACCTCGGGCGCGGCAACCTCACGATCCCGATCGAGGGCATCGCGGCGGCGGTCGTGCTGACGCGGCGTCCCGCGACGTGGCCCGCGCGGTCGATCGCGGACGGGCGACTGGCCGTCCTGGTCACTCTCCTCTTCCTGGCCAGCGAGGCATGGCCGCTGTTGACCGACGCGGTCCGCGCGGGACAGGTCCTCGGGGCGCCACGAGAGGCGCTGACGCTGACGACGGCCGTGGAGTGTTCGGGTCTCCGGGACGTGACGGCCGACGGGCAGCCGGATCGGGTGCTCGTCACCACGATAGCCTGGGCGTGGTCTGGCGCCGAGTCCCTCGCGGGCGGCAACGACGGGATGCTCGTCCACTGGGCGGCGGACGGCGAGACGCCCGAGGGCGAGGCATGGAGCCCGGTCCTCGTCGATGACGGCCTCGACGCCCCGGGACCGGGGATCTGGCGCGGCATGGCCGGCCCGTCGACGTCATTGCTCCAGGGTCGGGAGGTCGGCACGGACCTGGAGGTCGGCATCGACGTCGGTGCTCGCGGGCTGACCGACGGGTCCGTCGAGGCGACCCTGATCCCGAGCACGGATCCCGCGCCCGCGCATGGGTCCGTCCGCGTGTGGGCGGACTACGCGCACCTCGACCGGTGGCTCGTCACGAGCGACCCCGTCACCTGCACGTGGTGATCGCGGCCCGTCCCGCCGGCGCGGCGCGGTCGCCGGCCTCGGGCTCGCCGGGCTAGGGCTCGTCGGGCTCCGGGAGCCCTGCCTCCGAGACCACGTCGTCTCCCCATTCGTGCGTGTGACCGGCGGGCGGGTCGGGCGGACCCTCGTACGCGGGCAGGTCCGCGGAGGTCGTGTCGACGTCGTGCGTGACGCCCGGATCGCCGAGCTCGATCGCGCGGGTCGGCACGAGCGCCGCCAGCCGGTCCACGACGGCGGGCGGCATGACGTCCGGCGGCGTCGCGCGGAGCGCCTCGAGGTGCGTGACCGGGAAGAGCACCGGCCAGCCCGGCTCGCCCTGCCAGGTCGGCCGCAGGATCGTATCGCGGGCGACGCCGTGCGCCTCGATCAGCGAAGTGATCGTCTCGGGCCCCACCCAGACCATCCTCGCGGGCCAGAGGAGGACGGCGGTCAGGTCGCGCACCTCGGCGGCGGCCAGCTCCGTGCCGCGTGTCATCTGCCCGGCCGGGCCGGTCTCGGGCCCCGCTGGCGTCCCGTAGATGGCCTCGCTGCCGGCCAGCGACGCGGCCACGGTCCCATCGGGGTCCGGCGACACGACGACGATCGGGAGCGCGCCGCCGGACCATGCGATGTCGGCCAAACGCCGGACCCGGGCCTGTCCGAGCGTCTCGGCAAGGGCGCCATCGGCGGTCGCGGACAGGATCACGGCGGCGACGGTCATCGTCGCTCGATGCTAGCAGGCACGATGCGCCCAGCGGCGCACGAACGGTCGATGTGCGACACTGCGCCGCGCCCATGACCGAGCCCTCGACATCCAGCCCCACCGTGTCCGCCGCCGAGCCAACGGCCACCCGCAGCGATCTCCGCAACGTCGCGATCGTGGCCCACGTCGACCATGGCAAGACCACTCTGGTCGACGCGATGCTGCGCCAGACCGGCGCCTTTCGTGCGAACCAGGCGCTCGTCGACCGGGTGATGGATTCGGGCGACCTCGAGCGCGAGAAGGGGATCACGATCCTCGCCAAGCAGACGACCGTCGACCACGCCGGCACCCGGCTCAACATCGTCGACACGCCGGGCCACGCGGACTTCGGCGGCGAGGTCGAGCGCTCGCTGCTGATGGTCGACTCGGTCCTGCTCCTCGTCGACGCCGCCGAGGGACCGCTCCCGCAGACGCGCTACGTCCTTCAGAAGGCGATGGCCCGCCACCTGCCGGTCGTCCTGGCGATCAACAAGATCGATCGCAGCGACGCCCGGGCGGCGACCGTCCTCGACGAGGTGTACGAGCTGTTCCTCGACCTCGGCGCCGACGAGCATCAGATCGAGTTTCCGATCGTGTACACGAACGCCAAGGCAGGCACCGCGACGCGCGACCTCGACGTGCCGGGCACCGACCTCCGTCCGCTCCTCGACCTGCTCGTCGAGGTGACGCCGCCGCCGGTCCACACTCCGGGTCACCCGCTGCAGCTCCTCGTGACCAACCTGTCGGCGAACGAGTACGTCGGTCGCATGGCGGTCGGGCGGATCTGGAACGGGACCATCCGGACAGGGCAGCGCATCACGGTCCTGCGGGAGGAGGCGGACGACGCCAGTGGGGCGGTCGAGCCCGGCCGGATCGTCACGCTCAACGGCACCGTCACGAGCCTGCAGACCGCGCACGGCATCGAGCGCGTCGATATCGCCGAGGCGAGCGCCGGCGACATCGTCAGCGTTGCTGGGCTGCCCGAGGTGACGATCGGCGACACGCTCACAGATCCGGCCGATCCGCGGCCGCTGCCGCGCCTCGACGTGGATGCCCCGACGCTGCGCATGACGTTCGGTGTGAATACCTCGCCCCTCGCGGGCCGCGAGGGCAAGTACGTCACGAGCCGGCAGATCAAGGCCCGTCTCGATCGCGAGGTGCTCGGCAACGTGTCGATCGAGGTCCGGCCGGCCGAGTCCAGCGAGGCGTTCGAGGTCCGCGGGCGCGGGGAGCTGCAGCTCGCGGTCCTGATCGAGCAGATGCGCCGCGAAGGGTTCGAGCTCACCGCATCCCGGCCCGAGGTCCTGTTGCGCGCGGTCGGCGACAAGGTCTTCGAACCCTACGAGCGCATCACCGTCGACATCCCGCCCGAGTACATCGGCGAGATCCAGAGCGCGATGGCCGGGCGCCAGGGCCGCCTCGACCAGATGACGACCGACACCGACGGCCGTGTCCGCATGGAGTTCGTGCTGCCGGTCCGGGGCCTCATCGGCTACCGCGGCCAGCTCCTGACCGAGACGCGCGGCACGGCGCTCCTGCACCAGATCGGCGAGGGATACGGGCCGTGGGCCGGCGAGGTCACGCACCGGACGAACGGCGTCCTCGTCAGCGACCGCGCTGGCATCTCGAACGCCTACGGCCTGTTCAACCTCGAGCAGCGAGCCGAGCTGTTCATCGGCGCCGGCGTCGAGGTCTACGAGGGGATGATCGTCGGCGAGAACAGCCGATCGGGGGACATGGACGTCAACCCGACCAAGGAGAAGAAGCTCACGAACATCCGGACCCACAGCCACGACGAGTCGCTCCGGCTGACGCCGCCGCGGCCGCTGACGCTCGAGACTGCGCTCGAGTTCATCGCCGCCGACGAGCTCGTCGAGGTCACGCCGCAATCGATCCGGCTGCGCAAGCGGGCCCTGTCCCAGCACGAGCGGCGACGTGAGGTCGGGCGCGCCGAGGACCTCCGGCGGAGCGCCGATCGCGACGGGGCGACCCTCCCGAACTGACGTCCGCGGCCGAGGCCGTGTACCTTCCTCGGCAATGGCAGGGAACGCACGCCGCCGGACGGCGATCCGACTCGTCGTCGCGATCGGCATCCTGGGCATCGTGAACGGTGTGCTGCCGGTCGCCGAGGTGGCCGCCGCGACCGACAAGCTGCCCGATCTCAAGGTGGCCAAGATCAGCGGCCTGCGTATCCAGAAGACGGCCAGCGGCCGTCGGCTCCTGCGCTTCGACGGGATGATGGCCAACGTCGGGCGCGGTCCGTTCGAGATCCGCGGCCGCCGCGCCTCGACGAAGAAGCCGTGGATCCTCGACCAGGTCATCTACCGCACGGGTGGGACCACCCGGCGCGTCAAGACGACGGCGACGATGCGCTATGCCGGCGACGGTCACGACCACTGGCACGTCCGCCGGATGATGTCGTACCACCTCTGGTCGACCAAGGGCACACGCCGCGACGCCAAGATCGGATTCTGCTTCTTCGACACGAACGCCCGGAACCTGAAGCTGCCTGGGGCCCCGAAGTCGCGCAAGTACTCCCAGTCGGGCTGCGCCAGACGTGGGTCGCTGCACACGAAGAACGGCATCTCGGTCGGCTGGGGCGACCTGTACCCGGCGGCCTTCGCCTTCCAGTGGATCGACATCACCGGGCTGCCCGCGGGGACCTATACCCTCCGGTCCGCGGTCGATCTCTATGGCAAGTTCGTCGAGTCCTCGGACACGAACAACTGCAAGTGGGCCCGGATCTCGTTCAAGTCCAGCGGGACCAAGGTAAAGGTCCTCGCCAGCGGGACGTCGTGCGTCAACGACCATGATTCGACGCCGTACGACCCGGACATCGACTGGGCCTACGCCGAGAAGATCACCGGTGGCTGCGACGCGGACATGTTCTGCACGTACGACCCGGTGACGCGGGGCGAGCTGGCGTCATTCATGGCCCGCGTCATGGACCTGCCTGCCGCGAGCCAGGACTTCTTCAAAGACGACAACGGGACGTCACACGAGGCCGACATCAATCGGGCGGCGGCGGCCGGGCTCTTCCTCGGCTGCGACCCGGCGAAGTTCTGCCCGAACGGCAAGGTCACGCGTGGCTCGATGGCGGCGGTGCTCGCCCGGGCGCTGGCGCTCCCACCAGCCGAGGAGGACCATTTCACCGACGACAACGGGACCAGTCACGAGGACGAGATCAACGCCGTCGCGGAGGCCGGGCTCATGGCCGGCTGCAGCGCGACCACGTTCTGCCAGTCCACGAAGGTCAGGCGCGGCGAGGCGGTGCGCTTCCTGCACGTCGCCTTCGGGGGAGGGGAGCCGCCCGACGCAGCGTCGCAGCCGGCCGGTGACGCGACGGCGGGCGTCGACCGAGCGGCGGAGGCCTCCATCGCCGGACTGCACCTGGCATCCGTGCGATACAAGACCGAGCGACCGTCCGCCGACGCCACGGAAAGGCCGGACGTCGCGCATGGCCTCGGGACCAGCGTCGCGGCGCTGATCGCCCCGAGCCTCGTCTGTCAGATCGCGGCGACGGTCGGAACCGAGGCGGGCTGACTGGAGACGGTTGCCCTCGCGCTCCTGCCCGGAGCGAGTCAGTCTCGGATCGGACCGGAATAGAGTTCGAGGAGTTGCGGGACGGGAGTGTTCCCGTCGAGATCGACGGTAGCGAACCGTGGCGACGGTGGGGAAACGTGCTCCGATCCAGCGATCGGAGTCGCTGGCCGCGGCGCGAACACGAACCGCGGCGCATCCCGTTCCTGGACGCCGATCGGCCAGTCCCGACCGCCATGCGAGGGGAACAGGCCCGCCAGGGAGCCGAGCGAACCGGCCCCGAGCTTCGCGCCGGCGACGATCACGGACGCGAAGCCGATGACCATCGAGATGAACGCGAGGTCATCGGCCATGGCCCGATTCTCCCGCGGCTGTCCAGCCGCGGGAGCCAGGCGTCAGGCGCCGGCGGGGGCGTTCCGCGCGTCGCGGAACACGAATGGCGGGAGATCGGCCTCCTGGACGCCGCGCGGTCGAGAAGGCATGTCCTGATAGGTGAACAGGCCGTTGAGCGAATCTGGCCCGGCTCCGAGCTTTGCGCCGATCACGAGGATCAGCGTATAGCCGGCGAGAAGGGTGACGATGGTCAGGATGTCGAGCATGATCGGGTTCCTCAGGCGCCATAGGCGCGATGCGTGGGGGTGAAGGGCTGCTGCGCTCATCCTCGACCCGCCACCGCCTTCGGCGACACCGATGAGCGTCAAGTCGCGGGATGGACGAACGACGAGGGCCGGCCGGCACGTTCGGCGAGGCGGCCCGCGACCGGGTCGGTGTACGCTGGGCGCCATGCCGATCTACCTCGACCATGCGGCCACGACGCCGCTCCGTCGCGAGGTCCTCGACGCCATGCTGCCGTTCCTCACCGAGTCGTTCGGGAACGCCAGCTCGGCCCATTCGTTCGGGCGGACCGCCCGCGCGGCGCTCGACGACGCCCACGAGCGGATCGCCCGACGACTCAACGCCGAGTCGCGTGAGATCGTCATCACGTCCGGCGGCACCGAGGCCAACAACCTCGCGCTGAAGGGGGCCGCCTGGGCGGGGAAGGCGCGTGGCCACCGCATCGTGACCTCCTCGATCGAGCACCACGCCGTCGGCCACACGCTGCGCTACCTCGAGAAGTTCGGGTTCGAAGTCGTCGAGCTGCCGGTCGACCGCTACGGCCGCGTCGACCCGGACCAGCTCGAGGCGGAGCTCACCGACCGCACGATCCTGGTCTCGATCATGCTGGCCAACAACGAGGTCGGCACCATCCAGCCGATCACGGAGATCGCAAAGCGGGTGCGCGCCCATAAGGGCATCCTGCTGCACGTCGATGCCGTCCAGGCCGCGCCGTACATCGACCTGGACATGGCGACGCTCGGGGCGGATCTCGTCTCGCTCGGGGCCCACAAGTTCGAGGGCCCGAAGGGCGTCGGGGCGCTGTACGTCCGACACGGGACCCACATCCTCGCGCAGCAGCAGGGTGGCACCCAGGAGCGTCATCGCCGGGCCGGGACCGAGAACGTCGCCGGAGCGGTCGGCCTCGCCGAGGCCTACGAGCTGTCCTGCGCCGAGCGACCCGCCACGGTCGCCCGCCTTCGGCGTTTGCGCGAGCGGCTCTCGAAGTCCGTCCTCGCCATCGCCGGCACCGAGTTGACAGGGCACCCCAAGGGCCGCCTCCCCGGCCTCCTCTCGATCGTCGCCCGCGACACGGACGGATCGTCGGTCGCGCTCTCGCTGGACCTCGAGGGGATCGCGTGCTCCGTCGGCTCGGCCTGCACGACCGGCTCGACCGAGGTCAGCCACGTCCTGACCGCCATGGGTTATCCCGAGGAGGAGGCACGCGGCGCGCTGCGACTGTCCGTCGGCCGGACCACGACCGAGGAGGAGATCGCCACGGCCTGTGACGTCGTCCCGCGCGTCGTCGCGTCCATGCGCGTCGGCGCCGCGGCGGTCGCCGCCGACCCGCTCGGGCAGGGCATCCCCGCGTGAGCCGGATCCTGGTCGCGATGTCGGGCGGGGTCGACTCGTCGGTCGCCGCGGCGCTGCTGCACGAGCAGGGCCATGACGTGGTCGGCGTGTGGATGCGCCTCCACGACGTCGCCGACACGTATTCCGAGTTCAAGAAGAGCTGCTGCTCCCTCGATGCCGCCGACGACGCCCGCCGGGTCGCCGCGCAGCTGGACATCCCGTTCTATGTCATGAACCTCGAGCGCGAGTTCGATGCCGGCGTCCTCCAGCCGTTCCTCGACGCCTACCTCGACGGCCGGACGCCGAGCCCCTGTGTCGACTGCAACACCTACGTGAAGTTCGGCGCGCTCCTCGGTCGGGCGCGACACCTCTACGACTGCGACGCGGTCGCCACCGGACACTACGCGAGGCGCGACGTGGGGCCGGACGGCCGGGCGCGACTCCGCCGGGCCGCCGACGAGGACAAGGACCAGACGTACTTCCTCTACGGCCTCCGCCAGGACCAGCTCGAACACGCGCGGTTCCCGCTCGGTGAGCTGACGAAGCCGGAGGTGCGCGACGTGGCGCGCGGACTCGGGCTCGTGACCGCGGACAAGCCCGAGAGCCAGGAGATCTGCTTCGTTCCCGGCGGTGACTACCGCGAGGCGCTCCGCGAACGGGCAGGATGGCAGCCGGAACCGGGTCCGCTCATCGATGTCGGCGGCGAGCGGGTTGGGGAGCACCGCGGATCGGCGGGCTACACGGTCGGCCAGCGACAAAGGCTCGGGGTGGCGCTCGGCCAGCCGCGCTACGTCAGCCGCATCGATCCCCTGACGAACACGATCCAGCTGGGACGGCGCGAGGATCTCGAGACCACCGGTTTCGACCTGGAGCGAGCCAGCTTCGTGGTGGGAGCACCCCCGGCGAGCGAGTTCCGGGCCGACGTTCGCATCCGCCACCGGGCGACCCCGATCCGCGCGACGCTCGTCGAGCGCGGCGATCGCCGCTGGACGGTGACCACCGACGAGCCCGTGTGGGCCGCCGCTCCAGGTCAAGCTGCGGTCCTGTACGACGGCGACATCGTGCTGGGCGGCGGCCGGATCTCGCGTGAGACGGTCGGATCCAGCACGCCGGTCGCCGAGCCGGCGCTCGCGGCGTCGGCGTGACCGTCGACCCGGCGCTCATCCTCGGTGTCCTCGTCGGCATCTTCAATGCGGCGATCTACGTCCTGATCCGGGGCACCGCCGGCGGTCGCCTCCCGTTGACCGTCGGCGCCGCGGTGCTCGGCGCGTGGGCCGGGAACACGCTCGGCGACCGATTGGGCGTCTCGATCGCGTCGATCGGCGACTTCCGCCTCGTGGCCGCGTCGGCCGGGGCGTGGCTGGGCATCGCGATCGTCACCGTCCTGGCCGTCCTCGGGCCGAGCGAGCGCCAGGCATGACCGACGAGCGGACGACCGCCAAGTTCCTCCGCGGCCTGACGCTGGGCGCCATCATCGGCGCGATGATCGCGGGCTCCGCGCTCTGGCAGCGGCGCCGTCCGCGACCCCCGAAGTAGCCGAGGGCCGCGCGGCTATCGACCCAGGCCGCTCAGGCGGTCGTCGGGACTTCCCGCTCGGCCTCGACGAGGTCGAACTCCGGCCACGCGCACGTGGGGCAGGCCCAGTTGGTGAACGCGCCGTCCTTGGCCGCGGCCTCAGCCGAGTCCCAGGTCATCCTGCGGTCGATCGAGCCGCACTTCTCGCACTTTCGGATCAATGCCATGGTTCGCTCCTTCCGGGCTGCGGACCCGTTCGGGACCAAGGTATCGATGACGTCCGGCAGGGTCCTCAGCATCCGAGCGGGGCACCTTGCAGCGACATATCGGTCCGGCGGGACCGGACCGGCTCGGGAGCGGGGTCGTCGTTCGGTACCATTGCGGCCGATGTCGACCCCACTCGTCCAACCGGACTCGCGGATCAAGCCGCTGCCTGCCGCCGAGATCCGCCGTCGCTTCATCGAGTTCTTCGTCGCCCGCGGCCACACCGCCGTGCCGAGCGCGAGCCTCGTTCCGGCGGGCGACGCCACCCTCCTGTTCACGAACTCGGGCATGGTCCAGTTCAAGGAGGTCTTCACGGGTTCCGAGACCCGCTCGTACAGCCGCGCGGTCGACTACCAGCGCTGTCTGCGGGTCGCTGGCAAGCACAACGACTTCGAAGAGGTCGGGCGCTCGCCGCGTCACCACACCTTCTTCGAGATGCTCGGCAACTGGAGCTTCGGCGACTACTTCAAGCGCGATGCCATCCACTGGGCGTGGGAGTTCGTCACGCAGGAGCTCGGCCTCCCGGCGGACCGCCTCGCGGTCACGACGTACAAGGACGACGAGGTCGCCCGTGCGGTCTGGCGAGACGAGATCGGCCTGCCGCCCGAACGGATGGCGGCCTGGGGCGACGTCGATGCGGGCGACGACCACAACTTCTGGCGCATGGCCGACACCGGCCCGTGCGGTCCGTGCAGCGAGATCCACTTCGACCGGGGCGAGCAGTTCTCCGAGGGGCCGCACTGCACGCCGGACCACTCGGAGACCTGTCCTCGCTGGCTGGAGTTCTGGAACCTGGTCTTCATGGAGTTCGACCAGCGGCCCGACGGGCGTGTCCCGCTGCCGTTCACGAGCGTCGACACCGGGATGGGGCTGGAGCGCCTCTCGAGCATCCTCCAGCAGGTCCCGCGGACCTTCGACACGGACCTGTTCACGCCGATCCACGACAGGATGCGAGAGCTGCTCGGGCACGACCCCGAGGCGTTCGAGGCCGAGCGGTTCAGCTACCAGGTCATCGCGGACCACTCGCGGGCGATCACGTTCCTGATCGCCGACGACGTCCTGCCGTCGAACGAGGGTCGTGGCTACGTGTTGCGCCGGATCCTGCGTCGCGCCGTCCGGCACGGTCGCCTGCTGGGTCAGCGAGACCCGTTCCTGAGCGATCTCGCCGCGATCGTCATCGGCATGATGGGCGAGGCGTATCCCTACCTGGTCACCCGTCAGGAGGAGATCCTCGCGACCATCGCGCGCGAAGAGGCGCAGTTCGCGAGGACGCTCGATGCCGGCACGGTGCACCTCGAGGAGGCGCTGGCGGCCCTCGAGACCACGGAGCGTGCCATCGGGCGCTCGCCCGACGACCTGCCCGCAGACGCACCCCGTCTCGATGGCGGCGTCGCCTTCCGGCTCCACGACACGTACGGCTTTCCGGTGGACCTCACGGTCGAGCTGGCCGCCGAGTACGGAGTGGGGATCGACCGACCCGGCTTCGACCGGGCTCTCGCCGAGCAACGCGACCGCTCCCGGTCGGGCACCAAGGCACAGCTCGCCAGGCACGCCGAGCTGGCATCGCTGTACGGCGCGATCCAGGCGCGGACCGGGGACACGGAGTTCCTCGGCTACGAGACGACGACAGCGGAGGGCCGGGTGGTGGCGATCGTGCGCGACGCCACCGAGTACGACGAGCTCACCGGCCACGGCGAGGCCGAGGTCGTCCTCGAGCGGACTCCGTTCTACGCCGAGGGCGGTGGCCAGATCGGTGATCGGGGTCTGATCCGCGAGCCCGGCGGCGGCAGCGTCCTGTTCGAGGTCGCGGACACCCAACGCCCGATCGGTGGCCTCGTGGTCCACCGCGGCACGCTCCAGGGCCGGTTGACGGTGGGGGCGCCGGTCGAGGCGGTCGTCGACGCCGAGCGGCGGGCCCACACGATGCGCAACCACACGGGCACGCACCTGCTCCATCGGGCCCTGCGCAATGTGGTCGGAGAGCGGGCCCGACAGGCGGGCTCGCTGGTCACGCCCGAGTCCCTGCGGTTCGACTTCCCGTTCGAGCGGGCGCTCACCGACGACGAGAAGCGCGCCATCGAGGATGAGGTCCGCCGCATCATCCGCGACGACCGGCCCGTCTCCATCGCGTTCATGAGCATGGCCGATGCGATCGCGGGAGGCGCGGACGCCTTCTTCGACGAGAAGTACGGCGAGACGGTCCGGACCATCCGTGTCGAGGACTACTCGTTCGAGCTGTGCGGCGGCACCCATTGCCGTGCGAGCGGCCAGATCGGCGGGTTCATCATCACCGGCGAGCGGAGCATCGGGTCCGGGCAACGCCGCATCGAGGCCGTCACCGGGGCCGCGGCCGACGCGCTGGCGCGCGAGCGCTTCGAGCTGCTGGACCGTGCCGCAGACGTCGCGGGCGCGCGTTCGCCCGAGGCGTTGCCGGACCGCGTCGCCGCGCTCCAGGACGAGCTGCGGGAGACGAAGCGACGGCTGAAGGCCGGCGGGACGGGCGTCCCTGCGCCGGAGCAGCTGGCGGCCGAAGCGGTCGAGGTGGCGCCGGGCGTCCGACTCGTGGCCCGTGCCGCCCCGTACGAGACGATGGAGGCGCTCAAGGGCGCCGCCCGGTCGGTCAGCACGGTGTTGGGGTCCGCCGTCGTGGCCCTCGGCCTCGATGCCGACGAGCCGCAGCTCTTCGTGACGGTCTCGCCGGATCTGGTCGCACAGGGGATCTCGGCCGGGGAGCTGGTCACGGCCGCGATGCCTGCCATCGACGGCCGCGGTGGGGGGCGCCCGGAGATGGCGCAGGGCAAGGGCACCCGACGGGACGGCCTCCAGGCGGCGCTCGCGGCGATCACCGCCGCACTCGAACCGGGGGCCTGATGGCCTTCTGGCGCCGCATCTGGCAGCGCGACGGGGAGGAGGCGCTCGCCGCGTGCACCGCGCTGGACGTCGGGACCGAGTTCGCCAAGGCTCTCGTCTTCGATATCGACGCGGCCGGTCATGGCACGGTCCGCGGCGTCGGGCGCAAGCGGCAGGGGCTCTCGCACATGCAGTCCGGCACGGTCGCGGATATCGCCGCGGTGGTCGACAACTGCGCCGTTGCGCTCCAGGAGGCCGAGGAGATGGCCGGCTTCCGGCCGACCCAGGTCGTGATCGGCATCGCCGGTGAGCTGGTGAAGGGCTTCACCACCACGCACGCACAGGAGCGCAAGAAGCCGGACCAGCCGATCACCGAGACCGAGCTCCAGCGGCTGATCGACTCGGTCCAACGCGAGGCGCTGCGCGAGGCCGAGCGCGCGATCACGTGGGAGACGGGCCTGCCCCAGGTCGATGTGCGCCTCGTGCACGCCGCCGTGACCGGGGCCTCGATCGACGGCTACGCGCTCACGAACCCGGTCGGGTTCCAGGGCAGGCACGTGAAGATCGGCATCTTCAACGCCTTCGCCCCGCTGGTGCACCTGGGGGCCTTGCAAAGCGTCGCGAGCCAGCTCGACCTCGAGTTGCTCGAGATCGTCGCCGAGCCGTATGCCGTCGCCCGCGTCCTGGGCAGCGATCAGGTCCGCCAGTCCGGCGCGCTGTTCGTCGACGTTGGTGGTGGGACGACGGACGTGGCCCTCGTTCGCCAGGGCGGCATCGAGGGCACGCGGATGTTCGCGCTTGGGGGCCGGGCGTTCACCAAGAGCCTTGCCGATCGCCTGGATCTGCCGTTCCCGCGAGCCGAGGCGCTCAAGGTGGACTACGCCCGCGCGCTGCCGGTCGAGGACGCGGCCAACGTCGCGGCGATCATCGCGGACGACGTCCGTGTCTGGGCCGCCGGCGTCGAGCTGGTGATGGAGGAGCTCTCGGGCGGGGACCTCCTCCCGGGCCGGATCTTCCTGTGCGGCGGCGGCTCGCGCCTGCCCGAGATCCGCGCGTCGCTCGCATCTGAGGCATTCTGGAAAGGCCTGCCGTTCGCCCGACCGCCCGAGGTGACGGTGATGGCACCTGACCAGATCGACACGATCTCCGATGCGACCGCGCTGCTCGTCGATCAGCAGGACGTGACGCCCATGGGCCTGGCCTACCAGGCGATCGAGCTCCAGACGTCCGAGGACGTCCTCGAGGTCGCGCTCCGGCGGGTCCTGCGCGCCATGAAGGTCTGATCGATGGCCGCCGGCGTCATCTACCTCGACATCGACGACGAGATCACCTCCGCGGCGTCCCGCATCCGGACCGTGGAGGGGCGCCGTGTCGCCGTGGTGCTCCCGCACGGGTCGCGTGTCGCGACCTCGCGCATCAACTTCCGGCTGCTCGCCCGCGACGCGCTGACCCACGAGAAGCAACTCGCCATCGTGGCCAACGACGCCGCGACGCGGGCATTGGCGGCGTCGGCAGGCCTCCCCGTCTTCAGCTCGGTCGGGGAGTATGAGGCGTCGCGCGGAGCCGACCGCGATCCAGGCGCTGCCGCGGCGCTCCCCGAGGGCGCCGGGCTGGCGGCCGCGGCCGAGGCGGCTCGCGCTGCGGAGGCGGCCCAGGCGGCACGGGCGTCGGCCGCGGCCGCCGCGGCGGCACTCGCCGGCGAGACCGCACGGACCCCGGTCGTCCCGATGACCGACGAGACCGAGCTGGAGCGGCCGGTCCAGCAGACGCTCGACGACATGGAAGCGGCCGAGCTGGCCGCTGCCGCCGCAGCGATCCGGGCGGAACCCGCCGCGTCGCCTGGACCCTCGACGCCGGCTTCGGAACGGTCGATCCGCGGGGCGCCGGCCGGGACCTCGATCCGCGAAGGGACCGCCCGGCCCACGTCCCGCGAGACTCGAGTCCAGGACGTCCCGGTCCGGGGCGGCACGCTCGGCGTCAGCGTCGGGCGAGGCATGCCCAGGACGTCGCTGCTCGTCGGCCTGGCCGCGATCGCCCTGGCCGTGCTCATCGGCGGGGTGGGCGCGTACCTCGTGCTCCCGTCGGCGACGATCGTGGTCTCGCCCAAGGAGGAGCCGGTCGGCCCGGTCGGGGTGACGATCCTCGCCGATCCGACGGCAACGGCCCCGGACGCGGAGGCGGGCGTGGTGCCGGCCGAGTCCGTGACCCTCGATCTCGACGTCACGAACACGTTCCCGGCCACCGGGAAACGCGTCGAGACGACACGCGCGACAGGCACCGTCCGGTTCGAGAACCGCGACCCGACGTCGTCGAACACGATCTCGTCGGGGAGCATCGTGCGGACCGAGTCGGGCCTGCGCTTCCAGACCAGCTCGAACGTGACGGTCCCGAAGGCGGAGCTGAGCGGGCTCAAGATCCTGCCGCGCTTTGCCAGCGTGAAGGTGACCGCGGTCGACAAGGGCCCCGACGGGAACGTCGACGCGAACCGGATCAACGAGGTCCCACGCGACGAGAACTCGCAGTTCCTGAAGGTCACGAACCCCGAAGCGACCGGCGGGGGCAAGCGCGAGGAGTTCCCGAAGGTCACCCAGAAGGACATCGATGCGGCGATGGCCGCCCTCGAACCCGCCCTGCAGGCGGCCCTGACAGCTCGCCTCGCCGACCCGTCGATCGCGCCGGAGGGCGCGACGATCTTCCCCGAGACGGCCGAGCTCGGGGCCCCGATCCCGAGCGTCGATCCGGCGACGCTGCTCGACCAGGAGATCGCGACCTTCGACCTCGGGCTGAGCGCCAGCGCGACTGTGACTGCGGTGAACGCAGACCCCGTCGAGACCATCGCCGCCGACCGGCTGCGCGACGCAGTCGACCCGAATCATCGACTGGTCGACGGGTCCATCGACGTGACGGTCGAGCCCGCCGTCATCTCCGGCGACCAGATCAGCTTCCCGGCGAGCGCCACGGCCCGGCAGGTCGCGATCCTCGACCCGGCGGCGCTCAAGACGCAGGTCATGGGCCGGCCACTCGAGGAGGCCCGGACCATCCTCGAGGCCTACGGGACGGTGCAGCTCTCGGCGTGGCCCGACTGGGTCTCGACGATCCCGACCCTCGACGGCCGGGTCGAGCTGACCATCGACGAGGCGGTCTCCCTCGAGACGCCGGAGCCCACGGAGGAGCCGTGAGCGGCGGCCATCGGCCATGACCCGGATCCTCGGCATCGACCTCGGGGAGCGCCGCGTCGGCATCGCCCTGTCCGACGGCGACGGCTCGCCCGCGCGACCGCTCGTCACGCTGCGGCGCGCCCGCGACATCAATGCTGACGCGTCCGCCCTGCGTGAGGTGGTGGGCGCGCACGCCATCGAGGAGCTCGTCGTCGGGCTGCCGCTCGACGTGTCGGGCGGGGAAGGCTCGCAGGCGACGCTGACCCGGACGTGGGCGACGGCGGTCGCCGCCGATCTGGGATTGCCGCTAACCTTTCGTGACGAGCGCCTGACCAGTCACCTCGCGGAGGACCGGCTTGGTCCGATGAAGCGGGGCCGGTCGGGCGGACCCCCGACGCGATCCCAGCGCGACGCCTACAAGGCGCGCGTCGATCGAGAGGCGGCGGCCATCATCCTCCAGGATGAACTCGACAGACGGGCCGGGATCCGATCGTCCCTGCCGCGAGCGAGCGACCACACGGAGAACCGCGCATGACGATCCGCTCCGGCGGACGCCCACGGGATGATCGCGCACCCCACGCGCATCCCTACGATCCCGATGCCTATGCCACCGACATCCTCCCGCCGGTGGTCGAGCCGCGACGGGGTGGCCGCAACGGGCGCGGCGGTGGCGGCGGCCTCTTCGGGATCATCAAGTTCCTCGTGTTCGCGCTCGTGTTGGCGGGAATCGTCCTCGTCGTCGCGCTCACGGCGCTGCGGCCGATCGTCAACAACGCCATCCTCGGGTGGGCCGCCGACAACCCCGCGGCGCTCTCGATGCCGTTCGTGAGCGACATCGTCCGCGAGGACCTGGGCGACGCCCTGACCACGGCGGTCTCCGACGACCCCACCCAGGTCGAGTTCGTCGTGCAGGAGGGCGACACCGCCTCGACGATCGGTGCCCGCCTCGAGCAGGAGGGCCTGATCAAGGACGACCGCGCGTTCGTGTTCATCGCGGTGGACCTCGACCTCACGTCGTCGCTCCAGCAGGGCACGTTCCTGCTGCGCAAGAACATGCTCCCCGAGGACGTCGCCCGGGCGCTGCTCGACCCGCCGGCCGTCCCCTATGTCGACATCGGCCTGCGGACCGGGCTGCGCCTCGAGCAGATCACCGCGAAGCTCCAGACGCTGCCGCTGATGATGGATGTGCAGGAGTTCTACGACCTCGCGTCGAACCCGCCGAAGGCGCTGGTCGACGACTATCCGTGGCTCAAGAAGATCCTCAGCGACCCGACCGTGCCGGAGAACCCCACGCTCGAGGGTTTCCTGTGGCCCGCGAGCTACAAGGTGCTGCCGGACACGACGGCCGACGAGCTCATCCGCCTGATGCTGGACAAGTTCTACGTCAATGTCGGCGTGGATCGCATCAACGTGCCGAAGGACCGCGGCCTGTCCTTCTACCAGGTGCTGGCTCTGGCCTCGATCGTCGAGCGTGAGGCGGTGCTCGACGACGAGCGCCCCAAGATCGCCGGCGTCTACCAGAACCGGATCGATGGCCTGCCCGGCATCAAGAACAAGATCCTCAATGCCGACCCGACGGTCATCTGGGCGAACGACACGCTGGAGCTCGCGAAGCTCGACTTCGAGATGTGGCAGAAGTACTCGTTCTGGTCGCCGCCCGAGGTCCCGATGAAGGAGGTCGTGGTGCCGCCCGAGCTCGCGGGCTATCAGACCTACATCAACCCGGGCCTCATCCCGGGACCGATCGCGACGCCGACCCTGCCGTCGATCGATGCGGCGCTCCAGCCCGACACGGAGGACAAGTACCTCTACTTCGTGGCCATCCCGGACGGCGCCGGCGCGCACTCGTTCGCGAAGGACAACGCCGCGTTCCAGAAGCTCCTCAAGGAGTACGGCTACATATGACCGGTCGGCTCCCGGAGCCGGCTGACTTCGCGCCCTCGCCGACGGAGCGCCAGCGCACGGCCTGGTCCGATGCCGACCGCGCCGCCCGGCCCGAACGCCTGGCCCGGCTCCGGGCACGGTTCGCCGAGGCCGGCGTCGACGCCTACTTCGGCGTCCGTTCCGAGCACATGCGGTATCTGACCGGGTTCGCGCTGGGCGACGGCGAGGAGAAGGTGTCGGGCACGTCCGGGCAGTTCCTCGTCGGCGGCGAGGGCCTGCTCGTGCTCGCCGACTCGCGGTACACGATCCAGGCGCATCGCGAGGCGCCGGATGCGCGGGTCGTCGACGTCTACCACGACATGCCGTCGCGCTGGCCGGAGCTGGTCGGCGCGGTCGGCGCCCGCCGCGTGGCGGTCGAGGCCGCCGCGCTCTCCCACGCGACCTGGGGCCGCCTCGAGAGCGCGGCGCCCGATGTCGAGCTGGTGCCGGTCGAGGGCTGGGTCGAGGCCGACCGCGCGACGAAGGAACCCGCCGAGCTCGAGCGAGTCGGGGCGGCCTGTGCCGTTGCGGACCGCGCCCTGGCGACCCTCCTGCCCGAGATCCGCCCGGGCGTCACCGAGGCCGAGCTGGCGCTCCGGCTGGAATGGCTGATCCGCACCGGTGGGGCAGAGGCGCTCGCCTTCGACGTCGCGTGCCTCTCTGGACCGGAGGCGGCGCTGCCCCACGGAGCTCCGGGCGACCGACCGGTGGCCGCGGGTGCCGTCCTCCTGTTCGACTTCGGCGCCCAGGTCGCGGGCTACCGCAGCGACATGACCCGCACGCTCTTCGTCGGCGAGCCGGCGGCGCACGATCTCGCGATCTACGAGCTGGTCGCCCGCGCCCAGGGGGCCGCGATCGAGGCCATCGAGACCGCGGTCGCGGGCGGCGCGGGGCAGGATGGCGCGCCGCTTCCGAGTGGCAAGGCACTCGACGCCGTCGCGCGCGACATCATCGCCGCCGGCGGCCATGGTGAGCACTTCGGCCACGGCACCGGACACGGGATCGGCCTCGCCACGCACGAGGCGCCGAGCCTCGGGCAGTCGGCGACCGATGACGCCCTGCCGAGTCCGACGGTCTTCTCGGTGGAGCCCGGCGTGTACCTCGATGGCGTCATGGGCGTCCGCATCGAGGACCTGATCGCACTCGACGCCGGGGCCGGTCGCGTCGAGCGCCTGACCCGGTTTCCGCGCGACGTGTTGGTCGTCGGGGGCTGACACCCCGACCCCGCGGTCGCTACGCTGGCGCGGCCATGGAGATCGACCTGTTCTCGTTCCTGGGACCGACGATGCTCTTCGCGTTCGCCGTGCCCCTCATCACCACGGGTCTGATCATCGGCGTCGTGATCTGGGCGATCCGACGGACCGTGCCGCCGCAGGAGAACCCGGCCGTCGCCGAGCTGAAGTCGCGGCTCGCCCGCGGCGAGATCGACCCGACCGAGTACCAGGTCCGCCTGCGCGCTCTCGAACGCGACGACTGACGGGGACCGGACCGGCGGTCTGGTACGATCGCTCGCGTATCACCCCGATCGATCGACCGGCGTCGCCATGCCCGCGACGGCCTCCAGGAGCCCATCCGACATGATCAGCACCGGCGAACTCAAGAAGGGCGTCGCCATCGAGCTCGACGGCGAGCTGTGGCAGATCCTCGACTACCACCACATCAAGATGGGCCGCGGCTCGGCCCAGGTCCGCATCACGCTGCGCAACATCAAGCGCGGCCAGACCGTGGAGCGCTCGTTCCAGGCCGGCACGCGCTGGCCGCGCGCCTCGATGGAGAAGCGCCCGGTGCAGTTCCTGTACCGCGACGCGGACGACCATCACTTCATGGACACCGACACGTACGACCAGTTCGTGCTGACGACCGAGCAGCTGGGGGAGACCGCCCAGTACCTGAAGGACGGGATGACCCTCGATCGGACGAGCTATCAGGGCGAGACGATCGGGGTCGAGCTGCCGGTCACGGTGGATCTCCGCGTGGCGGAGACGGAGCCGGGCTTCGCGGGCGACACCCAGACCGGTGCGCGCAAGAACGCGACGACCGAGACCGGGCTGGTCGTCGTCGTGCCGATCTTCGTCGAGACCGGCGACACGATCCGCGTCGACACGCGCACCGGCGAATACCAGACGCGAGTCTGACCCGTGATCGGCCGGGCCGGGCGCCGCTGATGGACTTCCTGCTCGACCCGCGCTTCGCCGGCGCCATCGGCCTGATGGTGCTCCTCACGATCGCACCCGGGCCGGACATGGCGCTCGTGACCGCCACGGCGTTGTCCCGCGGTCGCATGGCGGCGATCCGGACGAGCCTCGGCATCTCGACCGGGACGCTGATCTGGGCGACGCTGTCCGGTCTGGGCGTCGCAGCGCTGCTCGCAGCCTCGGCCGAGGCGTACGCGGTCATCCGCCTCGCTGGCGCGGCGTACCTCGTCTACCTGGGCGTTCGAGCGCTGCTGGAGGCGGTTCGGCTGCCGCGGCCGGTCCCCGACGGGGTCCCGGATGCGGCGCACGCCGCGCCGCGCGGCCGTCCGTACCGGCAGGGCCTCCTCACGAACCTGTTGAATCCGAAGGTCGGGCTGTTCTACACGACGCTCGTGCCCCAGATCGTCGACCCCGGAGACCCTGTCGCGCTCGTCTCGATCGCGGTCGGCCTCGCCCACGTGACGATCGGGACGATCTGGCTGGGTCTCCTGGCGGTGCTCGTCGATCGCGCCGGGGATCTGCTCCGCCGGCCGCGCATCCGTCGCGCGCTGGCGGGCGCCACCGGGGCCGTCCTCGTCGGCTTCGGGCTGCGTGTCGCAGCGGATCCTGGCTGAGGTCGGCGTCGTGGAGATCGTGCCCAACGCCAACCTGACGGCGCCCGGCACGTTCGGCGTCCGGATCCTCGCAGTCAGCGAGGTCGCCCGGGCCGTCAAGGCGGCCGTGCGCGAGGACCCGCGTCTCAGCGACCTGTGGGTGGAGGGCGAGATCGGCCGCGTGACGGTGTCGTCGGCGGGTCACGCGTACTTCGCGCTCAAGGACGATCGCAGCCAGCTGCAGTGCGTCTGGTTCCGCGACGATCGATTGCGCTCGGCGTTCGAGGCACAGGTCGGGCTGCGGGTCGTCGTCCACGGCCGGATCGACCTCTTCGAGCCGCAGGGTGCGCTTCAGCTGTACGTCGAATCGATCCAGCCGGCGGGCGTCGGCGACCTCGCGTTGCGCTTCGAGGAGCTCAAGGCGCGGCTCGCCGCCGAGGGACTCTTCGAATCGGCGCGCAAGCGCAAGCTGCCGACGCGCCCGACGGCGATCGCGGTCATCACCAGCCCCACGGGCGCCGTGTGGAAGGACATCGCCACGGTCCTCGGACGGCGCTGGCCGCTCGTCCGGGTCGTGCTCGTGGCCACGAAGGTCCAGGGGGCCGACGCTCCCGCGAGCATCGTCTCTGCGTTCCACCGGCTCGAGCGGCACCGCGAGGGGCTCGCCCGGGACGGCCGCGCAGCGGAGGCCCCGCAAGTCACGATCCTTGCGCGTGGCGGCGGCTCTCTCGAGGACCTCTGGTCGTTCAACGACGAACGGGTGGTCCGTGCCGTCGTGGCGCACCCGATCCCGGTCGTGTGCGGCGTCGGGCACGAGGTGGACGTGACGCTCGCGGACTTCGCCGCAGATGTCCGGGCGCCGACCCCATCCGCCGCCGCGGAGGTGGTCGTGCCCGACCGGGCCGAGATGTCGGCTGCGCTGCGTCGCGCCGGCACCCGTCTGGCCGCGGTCTCGGCGGGGCGGGTCGCGGTGGCCGCGAAGGAGCTCGCCGTCGAGCGGCGAGCCCTCGAGCGCGTGAGCCCGGCCGCTAGGCTCGTTGCGTCCCGCGAGCAGGTCGGACTGCTCTTCGACCGCGCGACCCGGGCGCTGACGACGAGGCTGGGTCACGATCGGGCTCGCCTGGACCGTGCGGCGGCGACGTTGCCCCGCCTGACCGCCGCGACGATCGCGCGCGCCCGCGCCGACCTCGACGCGTCGTCTGCCGCGCTGGCGGTCCTCGGACCGCAGGCGACCCTGGACCGTGGCTACGCCATCGTCCGCCGCCGATCCGATGCTGCCGTGGTGCGCCGGCCGGGCGACGCTCCTGCCCGGACCGCGCTCGACATCCGAGTCGCCGACGGCTCGGTCGCGGCGACCGTGGACGACGCCGGGCCGGAGTAGGGAACGCCCCGTGGAGTACGCGGTCTTCGCGCTGGTCGTGGTGGTCGTGGCCGTTGTCGGGATCCGCGTTGGTATGCTGCTGGGACCACGGATCGACCGGGCCGCAGACCGGCTGACCGCCCCCGACGACGAGGAGCCTCGTGACTGATACCGCCGAGCCGCGCGTCGAGGACCTCGCGTTCGACGACGCCCTCGCGGAGCTCCAGCGGACGGTCGCCGAGCTCGAGGCGGGCGGCCAGCCCCTGGAGCGGGCCCTGGCACTCCACGAGCGCGGGACAGCGCTCATCGAGCGATGCGATCGCCTCCTCAACGACGCACAGCTTCGCCTCCAGCAGCTCGTCCAGCGCGCCGGTGGCGGCTCCGAGCTGCGCGACGTCAAGCCCGACGAGGCCGCCGAAGAGCCGGGAGCCTGACCAGGGCGCGCCGCGTCCCTCCGCAAGCGTGGCCGTCGCGCCGAGGGCCCGTCGAGCGTCAGACGATGGCCTGCACGCTCGAAACGCCGAGAAACAAGCGACCTGCAGGGAACAGGTTTACACTCCGCCCGACGCATCGCTCACCGAAGGAGTCCCGTCACCGTGCCGATCCTGCCGAACCTTCAGGGCCCCGCCGACCTGCGCGGCCTCTCGGAGGTCCAGCTCGCCCAGCTCGCGCTCGAGATCCGCCAGACCATCATCTCCACGGTCTCGATCACGGGCGGCCACCTGGGCTCGTCGCTGGGCGTCGTCGAGCTCACCATCGCGCTCCACCGCCTGCTGGAGTCGCCCCGCGACCACATCGTGTGGGACACCGGGCACCAGGCGTACCCGCACAAGCTCCTGACGGGGCGCCTCGAGCGCTTCGGCACGCTGCGGCAGCTCGACGGGATCGGCGGCTTCCCCCGCCGGTCGGAGTCGCCCCACGACGTGTTCGACGGCGGCCATGCCGGCACGGGCCTCTCGATCGCCGAAGGGCTCGCCGAGGCGCGCGACGTCCGGCACGGCCTCGAGCGCATCGTGGTCGTGGTGGGCGATGCTGCGTTGATGAGCGGGCTGTCGCTCGAGGCGCTCAACGACATCGGGCAGCGCAAGACCCAGATGCTGATCGTCGTCAACGACAACGAGATGTCGATCAGTCCCACGGTCGGGGCGTTCTCGAAGTACCTGAGCCAGATCAAGCTCTCGAGCGCCTGGCGCCAGAGCAAGAGCGTGTACGACCGAACGGTCGAGCGCATCCCGGTCATCGGGCCCACCGTCCTCGAGCTCTCGAAGCGGCTTCGCAAGTCGGTCGTCCAGTTCGCCCAGCCCGGCCAGCTCTTCGAGGATCTGGGGATCACCTACATCGGCGTCGTGCCCGGTCACGAGCTGCATGCGCTGCTCGAGACGCTGGGGGCGGCGCTGGCCCTGCCCGGTCCGACGATCGTGCACGTCCGGACGCAGAAGGGCCGCGGGTTCCGCCCGGCCGAGGCGGACCAGGTCGGGTTCCACGGGGCGGCGCTTCCGCCGATGGAGCCACCGGCCGCCGCGCTCGGCGGGAACGGGGCCAATGCCGCCTCGGTCCAGGCTCAGGCGGACGCCACCGCCATGCCGATGCCGACCGAGTCGATGGCTGACGATGCCGCGCCGCCCACGCGCGTGCTCGAGGCGCTCAAGAAGAACCCCAACTACACGGCGCTGTTCGCGGCCGAGCTCATCGAGCTCGCCAGGGCCGACCGCCGGATCGTGGGCATCACTGCGGGCATGCCGACCGGCACGGGGCTGTCGAAGTTCCAGGTCGAGTTCCCGGACCGCTTCTTCGACGTCGGCATCGCCGAGCAGCACGCGATGACGTTCGCCACCGGGCTCGCGATGGGCGGCCTGCGCCCGGTCGTGGCCATCTACTCGACGTTCCTCCAGCGCGCATTCGACCAGACCGTGCACGACGTCTGCCAGAACGACCAGCCGGTGCTCATCGCTGTCGACCGGGCGGGCCTGGTCGGCGAGGACGGCACCAGCCACCAGGGGATGTTCACGCTGCCGGCGCAGCTCCAACTGCCGAACCTCGTGATCGCGTCGCCGCGGGATGAGCAGGAGCTGCGCTCGCTCGTGCGGACCGCCCTGGCGCAGGACCATCCCTTCGCCCTGCACTATCCGCGCGATGCGGGCTTTGGGCTCCTCCCGGTGGACCCGGAGATCCTGCCGATCGGCCGTGGCGAGGTCCTCCGCGAGGGCCGCGACCTGCTGTTCGTCGGGTTCGGGCCGATCGTGGCCCGAGCGATGGAGGCCGCCGACGCCCTGGAGGCCGAAGGCTGGTCGGTCGGTGTCATCAACGCGAGGTTCGCCAAGCCGCTCGACGGCCAGCTGATCCTCGACCAGGCCCGTGGCAAGCGGCTCGTGGTGACGTTCGAGGAGAGCGTCGCGACCGGCGGCTTCGGCAGCGCGATCCTGGATCTCGTCGAGGAGTCGCGGTTCACCGACCCGGCCCTTCGTGAGATCGCCGTCCGCGTCATCGGCATCCCCGGTGCGCGCTTCGTCGATCACGGCTCCGTGGCCGATCTCCGTCGCGTGCTGCGGCTCGATGCGCCCGGTCTCGCCGCCCAGGTCCGCGAGACCCTCGAGGTGCTGGGCGCCACCCCGAGCAAGCCGAGGACCGGCGCCGGGCGATAGCCCCGATCGCTAACCGCGTCGGCGCCTCACCTGGGCTGGCGGGTCACCAGGATCCGCGGGCCCTCCGCACGGCACGGCCGCGACTGGATCCGATCGCCGAGCGTCTGGCGCTGCTCGAGCCAGTGCTGCCATTCCGGCGACCGCCGCCGGGCTCGCTGGCGCGACTCGATCGCCTCGAGGACGCGGTGCCGGAGGGGCCGCCGATGCGCGACCGCACGCCGCACGCCGTCGTCATGGCGGATCCAGGTCGGAAGGGGCAGCTCCTGCATGGCGTCACCATCGGCCCGGACGCCTCGCGGATGGCAGGCGCGGATCGCGCCGCACCTTGCACGGAGCGAACAGAACTCCGGTCGGGCCATGGGACCGGTCGCGGACGCCCGGCGATGAGTCCGAGTGAAGCGGGCTGTGCCACGATAGGCGGGTGAGTCCGGCCGACGCCACGACAACGCCCAAGACCAGGTCCAGGATCCGACGGGTCCGTCTCGACCAGTTGCTCGTCGAGCGTGGGCTCGTCGAGTCGCCGACGCGCGCCCAGGCGCTCGTGCTGGCCGGCAAGGTCCGGGTGGGGGACGGCGACGCCGCCCGCCACGACCGCAAGCCAGGCGACCTGGTCGACGCCACGTCCAGCGTCGAGGTGGATGCGCCCGAGCCGTACGTGAGCCGGGGCGGCCACAAGCTCGCGGCCGGTCTCGACGCGTTCGGGATCGACCCGACGGGCCTCGTCTGCCTCGACGTTGGGGCGTCGACCGGCGGGTTCACGGACGCCCTGCTCCAGCGCGGAGCGATCCGCGTGTACGCGCTCGACGTCGGGCGCGGCCAGCTGGCCGCGCCCCTGCGCCGCGACCTGCGCGTCGTCTCGATGGAGCGGACGAACGCCCGCACGCTCACCTCCACGACGCTCCCGGAGCCGATCGCGCTCGCGACGATCGACGTCTCGTTCATCTCGCTCGACCGGGTGCTCGCCGCGGTCAAGTCCACTCTCGGTCCCCGTGGCCGGATCGTGGCCCTCGTGAAGCCCCAGTTCGAAGCGGCGCGCGGGCACACGGACCGAGGCGTCGTCCGCGATCCGGCGATCCACCGGGCGGTCCTGGAGCGCGTCGTCGACCAGGCCTGGGCGATCGGCCTCGGGACCCGGGCAGTCGTCGCCTCGCCACTCCTTGGCCCGGACGGCAACCGGGAGTTCCTCGTCGAGCTGGCGGCCGGGCCCGGACCCGCCGAGATCGCCAAGCGGATCGCGGCCGTCACGACGCCCGCGGACGGCGGGCCGGCATGACCGTCAGCCGGATCGGGTTCGCCTACAACCCCACGATCGAGGCGGCGGTCGAGCTGAGCGCGCGGGCCGCCGGCTGGTGCCAGATGCGCCAGATCGAGCACTGGCAGGCCCAGTCCGACGACATGGCGGTCCTGCTGCGCGAGCTGCCGGCCACGGACGCGCTGGTCGTCCTGGGCGGCGACGGGACCTTCCTGCGAGCGGTCCGCGCCGTCGCCGAGGTGGACGTCCCGATCCTCGGGATCAACCTGGGCAAGGTGGGCTTCCTGTCCAAGGCCGAGGCCGGCGACCTGGATGCGGTCCTCGAACGGATCCGGACCGGCGACTATCAGATCGGCGAGCGGATGGCGCTGCAGGGCGTGATCCTGCGGGACGGTCGGCCGATCGATGACCAGCGACACGTCGCCCTCAACGACATCGTCGTGGCGCGCGGATCGCTCGCCCGCGTCTGCCGCCTGGACGTGGCGATCGACGACTCCCACCTGGCGACGTTCATCGCCGACGGCCTCGTGATCTCGTCCCCGACGGGCTCCACGGGCTACTCGTTCTCGGCCGGCGGCCCGATCGTCGACCCGGTGAGTCGCAACCTGATCGTCACTCCCATCGCCGCGTACCTCTCGGCGATCCGCTCTGTGGTCGTCAGCCCGCAGCAGGTCGTCCGCTGTCGCGTGGTGGACGCGCACGAGGCCCTGGTCTCGGTCGACGGCCGTGAGGACTTCCACGTCGAGGTCGGGGATCTCGTCGAGGTCCGGGCCGTGGAACGGCCGATCCGGCTCATCGAACCGACGGGCGCGCAGCCCTTCTGGGACCTGCTGCGCCACAAGGTCGCTCTGCTGCCGTCGTGACCGGGCGCCTCCTCGAGCTAGCCGTCACCGACCTGGCGCTCATCGAACGCGTCCGCCTCTTGCTCGAGCCCGGCTTCAATGTCATCACCGGCGAGACCGGCGCCGGCAAGAGCCTGATCATCGATGCCCTCGGGCTCGCGCTGGGCGCCCGCGCCGACACGTCGCTCGTCCGCCACGGCGCCGATGCCGCCCGGGTCGAGGCCCTGTTCGACCGTCTGCCCGAGCCGCTCATTGCGGTCCGCGAGGTGGCTGCCGGCGGTCGGTCCACCGCGCGCATCGACGACGAGACGGTCACCGCCGCCCGCCTGGCCGACGAGGTGGGTCCGCTCGTCGAGATCCACGGCCAGCACGACCAGCAGCGGCTCCTCGACGAGCGCTGGCAGCGCGACCTGCTCGACGGCTTCGGCGGCCACGGGGACGTGCGTACGGCCATGGCCGGGACCGTGGAGGCGTGGAACGCCAACCGGGCGGCGCTGGCCGAGCTGATCGGCGACCCGCGGGAGCTCGCCCGGCGGCTCGAGCTCCTCGAGTACGAGGCCGGCGAGATCGCCGCGGCCCGGCTGCGCCCCGGCGAGGCCGACGACATCCGAGCCCGGCTGGCCGCCACACAGCACGGCGAGGCCATCGCGCGCGGGTCATCCGCCGTACACGAATCGCTGACCGCGGAGGGTGGGGGAGCGCGCGATGGCGTCGCCGTCGCGCTCCGCGAGGCTCGTGGCGTCGCACGCGTCGACCCGCGATACGAGGCCCTGGCCGAGCGCCTCGCCGGCCTGGAGGCGGAGCTGACCGACGTGGCCGCCGAGGCCAGGGCCCTCGCCGAGACCGTCGAGCACGATCCGGCCGCGATCGCCGCGCTCGAGGAGCGCCTCGGGACGATCTATGCGCTCGAGCGCCGCTACGGCGACGGCGAGGCGGCCGTCATCGCCCACGGGGAGCGCGCCCAGGCCGAGGCCGAGCGCCTGCACGGCCTCGACGGGGAGCGAGCGCGGCGAGACGCCGACGATGTGCGTCTGCTTGCCGACATCCAGGCGGCCGCGGATCGACTCTCCGCCGTTCGACGGACGGCCGCCTCCGACATGACCGCGGCCGTCGGCGCCGCACTCGTCGACCTGGGGTTCGCCGACGGCGTCTTCGAGGTGGCCCTGGGGCGCCGCATCGCCGGTCCCAACGAGCCCGCGATCGAGCTCGATGGCGATGCGATCGCGTTCGACTCGTCGGGCGTCGACGAGGTCGTCTACCGGCTGGCGCCGAACCCGGGCGAACCGCCCCGAGCGCTGGCCAAGATCGCGTCCGGTGGCGAGCTGTCCAGGGTCGCGCTCGCGATCAAGCAGGTCCTCGCCGAGGCCGATGCGACGCCCACGCTCGTGTTCGACGAGGTCGACACGGGCATCGGGGGGCGGAGCGCCGACCCGGTCGGTCGGAGCCTCTGGTCGCTGGCCCGGCGCCACCAGGTGCTGTGCGTCACGCACCTGCCGCAGATCGCCGCGCATGCCGACGCCCACTTCCGCATCACCAAGCGCGAGCGTGACGGCCGCACCGTCACCGAGGTCGAGCGGCTCGACCGCGAGGGCCGGATCGTCGAGCTCGCCCAGATGCTGGGGAGTGCCACGACCGGCAAGGGCGGGACGACCGGCCCGGCCGGCGCAGCCGGGCTCGCCGCCGCCCGCGAACTCCTCGACCGTGCCGAGGCCTGGCGCGGCGAGGTCGCGACGGCCGGCTGACGCCCGGCACCGACGATCGCCAGCACGATGGCCGCCAGATCGACCCTCGACACCGCCATCGACGACTATCTCGCCTACCTCTCCGTCGAGCGCGGGCTCGCGCCGGCGACGATCCGCGCCTACCGCGGCGACCTCGCTGACTTCGCGGCCAGTCGCGGCACGACCGCCGACTGGGCCCGCTCGCCGGACGCCGTGGTCGGGTACCTGGCTGCACGGACGCGCCGTGGGCGACCGCACGACCCGGGGCTTGCTCCGACCAGCCTCCGACGCCGCGCGGCGGCGCTCAAGGGCTTCTATCGGTTCGCGTACGGCGAGGGGCTGATCGGGACGGACATCGCGGCGCACCTCGACCTGCCTCGGCAGTCACGCCTGCTGCCCGAGACCCTCACGGTCGAGGAGACCGAGCGACTCCTTCTCGCGGCCGGCGGCGACGACCCCGACGAGCCGGAGCACGACCGCCGTCTCCGCGACCGGGCCCTCCTCGAGCTGCTCTACGCGGCCGGCCTTCGCATCAGCGAGGCGCTCCGGCTCGACGAGGAGGACCTCTCGACCGATGGCGGGTTCGTGCGCGTCATCGGCAAGGGCGACAAGGAGCGGCTCGTGCCGGTGGGGGACATCGCGCTCGACTGGCTGGCGCGCTGGACCGACGGGCCACGGCCGCGGCTCCTCGCCCTCGGCCACGTCCAGCCGAGCCGTGGCGGCCCGGTCTTCCTCGGCGAGCGCGGCGGTCGCCTGGCGCGGCAGCAGGCGTGGGCGGCGGTCAAGACCGCGGCCCGCTCGGCGAGCCTGGCCGACCGGGTCAGCCCACACACGCTGCGCCACTCCTTCGCCACCCATCTGCTGGAGGGCGGCGCCGACCTGCGCATCGTCCAGGAGTTGCTCGGACATGCGAGTATCTCCACGACCCAGCTGTACACGCATCTCACCGGAGAGCGGATCCGGGACGTCTACCGTCGCGCCCACCCGAGGGCCTAGAGGGAGGCACACGCCAGATGGGCTTCGCCGAATTCCTTGCTGTCGACCGGTGAGCGGATCATGCATCGCGAGAAGCAGCATTGGTTCGTGTTCGTGTGGGGGGCCCGCTTCACGATCCTGGCCCTCATCGTGGGCGTCATCCTTGGCGTTATCAGCGCCGGCCAGCCCCTGGGCACGCTCCGCGACGTGCTCGGCATCGTGACGTTGGTCATCTTCGTGGTGGGGCTCGCGGTCCTGCTGTGGACGATCCTCCATTATCTCAACCAGGAATACGTCATCACCAACCGGCGCGTCCTCCAGGTGAGCGGCGTCCTCAACAAGTCCTCGAGTGACAGCTCGCTCGAGAAGATCAATGACGCGCGCCTGGAGCAGTCGTTCTTCGGGCGGATCTTCGGCTTCGGCGACCTGGACGTCATGACCGCCGCCGAGGTGGGCATCGAGCGCTTCCGGATGATCAAGGACCCGATCGAGTTCAAGAAGGCGATGCTCGACGCCAAGCACGAGTTCGAGATCGACATGGAGCGCCAGAGCTGGCCGCCGAGCCCGCCCGTGCGGTCGGGCGCCGAGGGAGGCGCACCGACGTCCTCGGGACCCGAGAGCCCCACGACCGCCTACGCGCCGCCGCCCTCGACAGGCGCACCGGCCGCGCCCTCCAGCACGGCCCCGGCATCGAGCCCGGGCCCGAGCACCCCGTTGCCCCGCGACCTGAGCCCGGACGAGGTCACTCGCACGCTCGCGAACCTCGCCGACCTGCGCGATCGCGGCGCGATCAGCCTCGAGGAGTACGAGGCCAAGAAGGCGGACCTGCTCGGTCGCATCTGATGCGGTCCCGGCCCCGGCGGTCGGTCGCGGCTACGATAGGGACCCGCTTGCTGAGGACCACTTGAACGACATCGCGACGTTCGTCTCGCCCGACAAGATCATCCTCATCGCGATCTTCCTGCTCATCGGCTTCCCGGTCCACGAGTTCGCCCACGCGTTCGTGGCCTACCGGCTCGGCGACGCCACCGCGAAGCTGTTCGGACGGCTGACCCTCAACCCGGCCGCCCACTTCGACATGGTCGGCGGCCTGCTGCTCGTCATCTCCGTGCTGGCCGGCGGGATCGCCTTCGGTTGGGCGAAGCCCACGCCGGTCAACCCGAGCAACCTCGTGGACAGACGGAACGGCGAGGTCGCCGTGGCGCTCGCCGGGCCGGCGTCGAACCTTGTCATGGCGGCGGTCATGGCCGTGGTGATCCGGATCCTCGTGACCACCGAGGTCATCAACGATGTGCCCGACCTCGTGGCCCAGGTCCTGTTCTCGTTCGTCGTCTACAACGTCGCGCTGGCGATCTTCAACCTGATCCCGGTGCCGCCGCTCGACGGCTCGGCGCTGCTGTTCCGGCTGATCCCGCTCCGCTACGCGTGGCAGGTCCGGCCGATGCTGCAGCAGTACGGCTTCTTCATCCTGATCGCGATCATCCTGTTCGGAGGTCGGATCATCTCCCCGTTGATCGTCAATGTCGCGCGCTTCCTGGTGGGCGTCTAAGGCCCGCCAGTTCCGGACGCACCTGCGGGCCCGCGTGACCCCCGAGGAGCGGTCGGCGCTGGCGACCTGGACGACTCCACCCCAGCTGGCGCTCTTCGACGCGATGCACGTCGCCGACCGTCGGCACGGCCTCGACGTCGTGGCATCGCTCCGGGCCGAGGGTGTCGCCGAGCCCGACGCGCTCCTGGCCGGGCTGCTCCATGACGCCGCGAAAGGGGGCACCGGGGTCTGGCCGCGCGTCGCGTACTCGCTCGGGGAGGCGTACGGGCGGTGGGTCTGGCGGGTCGCTGCGGTCGTGCCAGGGTTCCGGGCGGCCCTGGATCGGCTCGCGACACACGCCGACGCCTCGGCGGCCCTCGCGGCGGAGGCCGGCTGCTCGGCACGGACCGTGGAGCTGATCCGCCACCAGGACGCGCCCCGTGACGCCGAATTCGGGGAGCTCCTGCGGCTAGCCGACGAGGCGAACTGATGGTCGGCATCCCGGTCGTGGCCTTCGAGCCCGCGGTGCGCTTCGGGGACGGCCGCCGCCCCGAGACCGCCACCCAGGTCCAGGTAGCCGAGTTCGAAGGACCGCTCGGCCTGCTCCTCTCGCTGATCGAGGCGCGCAAGCTGGACGTGCTGACCGTCCCGCTCGGCGCGCTCGCCGATGCCTACCTCGACGCCCTCGCGACGCTCGAATCCGATCGGCTGGGCAATGTGAGCGCGTTCGTCACCGTTGCCGGCCAGCTCATCCTCATCAAGAGCCGCGCGATGCTGCCGCGACCGCCGGCCGCGGATCCGACGGCAGACGACGAGGAGGCGCCCGACCCCGAAGCCGAGCTGCGGCGACGGCTCCTGATCTATCGCGCCCACCGCGACGCGGGACTCCGCCTCGCCGAGACCGCCCTTGCCCGTGTCGGGCTGTTCCGGCGCGAGCCGTCGGCGGCCCACGCCACGGCGCTCGCGGGAGCAAGGCCGCCCGATGCCGAGCCGATCGATCCGGCCGTGCTCGTCAGTGCCCTCGACCGCCTCGCGGCCATCGCCCCACCGCCCGAGGCGGCGCCCGGCGTGCTGGCATCGATCATCACCCTCACCGAGCGCGCCGAGATCATCCGGGCGGCCCTGCGTGACGCTCCGACGATCGTGCTCCAGGAGCTGCTCGAAGGCGTCCGCGACCGGGTCGTCATCGCGGTCACCTTTCTCGCGCTGCTCGAGCTCATGAAGCGCCGCGAGATCGTCGTCTCCCAGGCGGTGCCCTGGGGTCCGATCCTCGCGCGAACGACGACGCCCGAGGAGCGTGCCGCGGCCGGCATCGATGAGACCGACGCCGCAGCACCCCTCGACGAGTCGCTGGAGTCGTTCTCGTGACCGAGGAGCTGCTCCGGGCGATCGAGGCGACCGAGGAGGCCGAGGCGGCTGGCACCGAGGAGGCAGATGCCGCCGACGAGCTGACCGCGGACAGCCAGGCGCCCGACGAGGCGCTCGCCGAGGACCGCCCGCCGATCGAGCTGACCGAGGCCGCGCTCGAGGCGCTCCTGTTCGTCGCCGAGCGGCCCCTCTCCCGACGCGAGATCGCCGCGCTGGCCGGCACCGACCGCGAGACCGTCGACGCCCGACTCGGCGACCTCGAGGTCTCGCTCCGAGATCGTGGGATCCGGCTCCTCGTTGGACGGCGACCGGATCGAGCTCGCCACCGCGGCCGAGGCGGGCGCCCTCGTCGCACGGTACGTCGGTGCGGACGCGGTCCGCCTCTCGCCGGCGTCGCTCGAGACGATGGCGATCGTCGCCTACCGGCAGCCGATCACGAAGGCTGCAGTCGAGCGGATCCGCGGCGTCGACTCCGACTACACGATGCGCTCGCTGCTGCATCGCCGTCTGATCGTGGAGCTCGGCCGCGCGAACACGCCGGGCCGGCCGTTCCTGTACGGCACGGGCTTCGAGTTCCTGGAGCGATTCGGGATGACGAGCCTCGATGGGCTCCCGCCGCTCGACGTCGACGTCGCGGCACGCCTGGCGGAGGAGGGCGCGGAAGCCGTCCAGGCGGCACTCGACCTCGATGCTCCCGGCCGCGATGATCCAGCGGGACGCGACGAACCCGCGCCGCCCGACGATCCGGCCGCGGGCTGATGCCCGCCGATCGACTCCAGAAGGTCCTGGCCGCGGCAGGGGTCGCCTCGCGGCGCGGGAGCGAGGCGCTGATCGCCGAGGGGCGCGTCACCGTCGACGGCAAGGTCGCAGGCCTCGGCGCCCAGGCCGACCCGGAGCGTTCGATCATCGCCGTGGACGGCCGCGTGATCAGCGGCGCGTCGACCCAGGCGTATCTCCTGTTGCACAAGCCGGTCGGCGTCACCTCGACCACGCGCGACCGCCACGCGGCCCGCACGGTCATCGACCTGCTGCCGACCGCGCTCGTCCCGGAGGGCTCGAGGCTCTACCCGGTCGGGCGCCTCGACCAGGATTCGGAGGGAATGCTGCTGCTCACCAACGACGGGGCGTGGTCCGAGCGGGTCCTGCATCCCCGGTTCGGCGTGGAACGAGAGTATGCGATCGGACTCCGCCGTCGCCTCGAGGGCGACCAGGTCGAGGCGCTCAACGCGGGGGTCCAGGTCGATGAGGGGCTCGCGGAGCTGTCCGGGCTGCGGGCGATGAGCACGTTCGAGACCGACAAGCTGACGACGCTGATGCACCCTGAGCCGCCCCACCTCGAGTGGTATCGGGCGACCCTGGCCCAGGGCTGGAAGCGGCAGCTCCGCCGGATGTTCGGGGCCGTCGGCGCGCCGATCGAGCGCCTCGTCCGCGTCCGCATCGGCCCGGTGCGCATCGACGGTCTGCGCTCGGGCGCCGTTCGGCCCCTGAAGGCACCGGAGATCCGCGGCCTGGCGGGCGGCGGCGGCAGCAGCCGACGCCCGGACGCGGACCGTCGGCGTGCCGCGCCGCGCAAGCCGGCCGCGTCCTAGGGGCTATCCTGCCGCGGATGGGAGCGTCGTCGGAGGGGGATCGCAGGCTGGTCGTCGCGCTGGACGGTCCGGGCTCGTCGGGCAAGAGCAGCGTCGGGGCCGCCGCGGCGAGCCGGGTGGGCTACCGCTTCTGCGACACGGGCCTGCTCTATCGGGCCGTGACGTGGCTCGCCGAGCATCGCGGCATCGAGGTCGACGATCCGGTCGCGTTGAGCGCGCTCGTCGACGCCGTCGAGCTCGGCTCGGACGGCGACGGCCGGCTGTCGCGGGTGCTCGTCGACGGCGTGGACCACACCGAGGACGTGCGTGGGCCGGAGGTCGATTCGGCCGTCTCCACGGTCTCGGCCGTGCCAGAGCTGCGGACCGCGCTCCTCGCACGACAGCGGGACATGGCGCGGGACGGCGGGATCGTCATGGCCGGCCGCGACATCGGGACGGTGGTACTGCCGGACGCGGACCTGAAGATCTTCCTCGACGCCTCGGTGGAGGAGCGCGCGACGCGACGGACGCTGGAGCGGGGCTTGGACCCGGAGGGACCGGAGGCCGAGGACATCCTCGCGGCCCTGCGGCGCCGTGACGATCTGGACCGGAACCGTCGGGTGGCGCCGCTGCGGCCCGCGGCCGACGCCCGGATCATCGTGACCGACGGTAACCGGTTCGAGGACACCGTGGACGCGGTCACCAACGCGATCCGGGACGCCGAGGCGCGCCGATGACCGACCTCGCGGAACCGATCGAGAGCACGACGACGCCGCTCATCCAGGCGATGGCCTTCGGCGCGCGCATCTTCGCCCGCGGGATCACGCGCATCCGCTTCGAGGGCGCCGTCGACGAGATCCCGCGCGAGGGTCCGGTGATCATCGCCTCGAACCACGCCTCGAACTTCGACGCGGTGGTGCTTGGGGCATGGCTGACGCCGAAGCTCGGGCGACGCATCCACTGGCTGGGCAAGAAGGAGCTCTTCGATTGGCCGCTGGTCGGCTGGATGGCCCGCAACGGCGGCGTCCATCCGGTCGATCGCGATGCCGCGGACGTGGAGGCGTTCCGCCTGGCCAGCCGGATCCTCGACGAGGGCAACATCCTGTTCGTGTTCCCCGAGGGTACGCGGAGCCAAGACGGGGCGCTGCAGGCGGCGCGCGACGGTGTCGCGGTGCTGGCGCTCCGCTCCGGCGCTCAGATCGTGCCGATCGGGATCGGCGGCTCGAGCGACGTGTGGCCGCGAGGCCAGCGGTTCCCGCACCCGGGCGGCCGGATCACCGTCCGCATCGGGCGCCCGTTCCGTGTCGCCGACGAGCTGCCGCCCGGCACGGACCGACGGACCGCCAAGGGCCTCGCGACCGGGCTCATCATGCGGCGCATCGCGGAGCTCCTCCCCCCGGCCAGCGCGGCGTCTACGCGGGACCGCCGGACCTCGCGCGAGCCGCAGGCGACCCGGTCGCCGAAGGGGGCTGAACGGGGCCCCATGCGATAATCCACGCATGGGAACCGTCCAAGAAGTCCGCATCGCCAAGCGCACCGGGTTCTGCTATGGCGTTCGCGAGGCGATCGACAAGGCCAAGGAGTCCGCGGCCGCCGGCAAGTCGACGCACACGCTCGGACAGGTGGTCCACAACGACGGCGTCGTGCGCGAGCTCCAGGACCTCGGCATCGAGACGGTCGAAACTCTCGACGACGTGGACCACGGTGCGGCCGTTGTCATCCGCGCCCACGGCGTGCGGCCCGATGTCCTCGATCGCGCCGAGGCGAAGGGCCTCGAGGTCATCGACGGGACCTGCACATGGGTCATCGCCGAACAGAAGGAGCTGCGCAAGCTCGTCGACGAGGGCTACACGATCGTCCTGCTGGGCACCCCGAACCATCCCGAGGTCGTCGGGCTGCTCGGATTCGCGCCAGAGGTGATCGTGGTCGACGAGGAGGAGGAGTGGGACGCTGCGGTCCCGCGCCGCAAGAAGCTCGCGCTGATCAGCCAGTCGACCCAGCCGCCCTGGAAGTTCGAGCGGCTCGCGGCCCTCATGGTCGGACGGTCCCACGAGCTCAAGATCATCAACACCGTCTGCCCGGTCACGATCCGGCGCCAGGAAGACACGATGGAGCTGGCCCGAGAGGTCGACCTGATGGTCGTCGTCGGGGGCCGTTCGAGCGCGAACACGAAGGAGCTGACGCGGCTTTGCGAGATCGCAGGCAAGCCGGCGATCCAGATCCAGGGCGTGGCCGACCTCTCGGACACGACCGACTTCCACGGCGCGAGCGTCGTCGGGGTGACCGGCGGCACGTCGACCCCGATCGAGGACCTGCGCGAGGTCGCGTACTGGATCCTCGCCCATGCCGGGACCGCCGCGACCCAGGGCCGCGCAGCCGAGCTTGCCGACGCCGCGCTGGCCGGCGCGGCCACCCCGGCCGGTCGCACCACCTCGCTGCCGACCCCGTCGCGCGCGATCAGCACGCCCGGCGCTGCCTGACCCGGTGGCCGGGCATTCGGGCGGGCTCCCGGTCGTCGCCGTCGTCGGCCGGCCGAACGTCGGCAAGAGCACGCTCTTCAATCGGATCGTCGGCGGGCGCACAGCCATCGTGGAGGACCGCGCCCACACGACCCGCGATCGGCTGTACGGCGACGCCGAATGGAATGGCCGGCGGTTCGTCCTCGTCGACACCGGCGGCCTCGAGCTCGACCCGGACGACCTGATCGAAGCGGCGGTCCAGGACCAGGCCCGCCTCGCGATCGCCCAGGCCGACGTCATCGTCTTCGTCGTCGATGCCGTCGTCGGGCTCATGCCGCCCGACGAGGAGGCGGCGGACATCCTGCGCCGCGCCAAGGCCCCGGTCATCGTCGCGGTGAACAAGGCGGACAACGAGAAACGAGAGCTCGAGGGGGCCGAGTTCCATGCGCTCGGCTGGGACGAGACGTATGCGATCTCCGCCACCCACGGGCGCGGCACCGGCGACCTGCTCGATGCGATCGTGTGGGCGTTGCCGCCCGAGAGCGACGAGGAGCTCGCCCGCAAGTCGCGCGAGGTCGAGGCCGAGGCGTGGGCCGACGAGGTCGCCGCCGGGCGGCTGGAGCCCTATGTCGTCAGTGCCGCGGACGCCGACGACGGAGACGGGGACGAGACCGAGCCCGACATCGACCTCGCGGTCGTCGATCCCGAGGCCGCGCGCTGGGATGCGGCGATGGCCGCCGAGTCCGAGCGGGAGCCTGCCGCGATCGCGTTCGTGGGGCGCCCGAACGTCGGCAAGTCCAGCCTGCTCAACGCGCTCCTCGGCGAGGAACGGGCGATCGTGTCCGAGATCCCTGGCACCACGCGCGACGCGATCGACACGCGGCTCGCCTGGGGACGGAGCGAGATCGTCCTCATCGACACGGCCGGCATCCGTCGCCGCGGGAAGGTCGCATCGGGGGCGGCCGCCGAGCGCTACTCCACGCTGCGCGCCCTCCACGCGCTCTCGCGAGCCGACGTCGCGGTGCTCGTCATCGATGCCGTCGAGGGGCTGACCTCGCAGGACGCCCACGTCGCGGGCTACGTGGTGGAGGAGGGCAAGGGCCTGGTCATCGCGGTCAACAAGTGGGACCTCGTGGCCGACAAGACCGACCGCACGTTCGACCAGTACACGGAGTGGATCCGCAACGAGGTCCCGTTCCTCGACTTCGCGCCGATCCTCTCGATCAGCGCCAAGACCGGGCAGCGGGTGGGTCGCGTCCTCGAGGCCGCGGTCGACATCTGGGGCGAGCGCCGGAAGCGCGTCTCGACCGGGGAGCTCAACCGGATGCTCCTCGCGGCGACGGAACGGACGCCGCCGCCGCCCGTCCGCGGCCGCCGGCCGAAGATCTTCTACGCCACCCAGGCCGCCGTCGCGCCGCCGACGTTCGTGTTCTTCGCCTCCGACGGGTCGGCGGTGCACTTCAGCTATCGCCGCTACCTCGAGAACCGGCTCCGCGAGACGTTCGGGTTCGATGGGACGCCGATCAAGCTCGTGTTCCGCGATCGCTCGTCGGTCAAGCTGCCGCGGCGCAAGCGGTCGGGGGCGGCCAAGCCCGCTCGGCGCGTGAGCGCCGGAAAGACCCGCCGGTCCCGCTGATGGAGCGGGCCGCGCGTCGCGGTGGTCGGGGCCGGCGCGTGGGGCACCACGCTGGCACGGCTCGTCGCCCGGAACGAACCGGTCACGCTCCTGTGCCACTCCCCGGAGACCGCGGCACGGATCGCGGCGACCGGCCGGAACGAAGCGCGACTTCCGGGCGTCGACCTGCCGACGACGGTCCTTGCGACGGCGGACCCGCAAGCCGTGGCCGACGCCACCGATCTTCTCATCGTCGCGACGCCATCGACCCACCTGCGCACGACCATCGCCGGTCTCGCTCCGCACCTGCCGCCATCGGCCGACATCGTCTCCGTGGTCAAGGGCCTGGAGCGCGGCACGCTCCTTCGGATGAGCGAGGTCATCGCCGAGGCTGCCGCGATCCCGCCCGGGCGCATCGCCGCCCTGTCCGGCCCGAACCTGGCCACCGAGATCGCGCGCGGGCTGCCCGCATCGGCCGTCGTCGCCGCGACCGACCCGGCGCTCGCCGGGCGCGTGGTGGCGCGCCTGTCACGTCGTCGCTTCCGGCTGTACGTCAACCAGGACATCCTGGGCGTGGAGCTCGCCGGGGCGCTCAAGAACGTCGTGGCCATCGCAGCGGGGGCCGCCGACGGGCTCGGCTTCGGCGACAACGGCAAGGCCGGGCTTCTGACCCGCGGACTGGCCGAGATGATGCGCCTCGGCATCGCCGCCGGGGCGAACCCGCTGACGTTCGCGGGGCTCGCCGGCATCGGCGACCTGATCGCGACCTGCGGCTCGCCGCTCTCGCGTAACCACCGCCTGGGGATCGAGCTGGCGCGCGGCCGGCCGTGGGCGGAGATCGAGGCGAGCCTGCCCGGGACCGCCGAAGGGGCCTACACGGTCCAGGCCGCGCTTGCCCTGGCCGATCGCCTGCACGTCGAGATGCCGATCGCCCGCGAGGTCCAGCGCGCGCTGTTCGAGGGCAAGAGCGTCAAGCGCTGCCTGGTCGACCTGCTCGCTCGCGAGTCAAAGGACGAGCTCGCGGATGCCTCGGCGTGGATCGCAAGCCTCGGCGGGACGCGCGCCGGGTAGGGAGTGCGGGGTGCGACCGAGGCAGGGTGCTAGACTTCGCGGTCTGGCGGGGCGTGGCGCAGTCTGGTAGCGCACCAGTCTGGGGGACTGGTGGTCGTCGGTTCAAATCCGGCCGCCCCGACCAAGATCCTGCAAAGAGACCATCCGCATCGGTGGTCTCTTTTCGTTTTCGGAGCACGGGGAACCCCACGCCGGTGCCCGAAAGCGCCGGAAAACACGGGGCGGTCCGGTGCCAAGCGTGCAGGAAACGGGGGCTTGGATGGCTTGGCATGCGGCGCGGGGCGGAAAGTTGCAAATAGGTGCTATGCAACGAGACGGGCGTGAGATATCGTGCGCCGACCGGTGGCGTGACCGGACGGAGGGACAAGGCACATTCTGAGTCGGATGCGTCGCGCCATGACAGCTCCGACTCGCACATAGGGATAACTGAACACTGGCGCGCGCCTTACCGCATCAAGCGGCGGGGCTGGGCGCTCGGCATCTTCACCGGTGGAAGGCCCGGGAAGGGGGAGGTGCTCTCGATGCTCGCCATCGTCAGATGGAGTTTGCGGTACCGGATCCTCGTGGTCGGGATCGCAGCGGCGGTGATGGTGATCGGCGTTGCGCAGTTGCGCAGCGCCCCGGTCGACGTGCTGCCTGAGTACTCCCCGCCCTACGTCGAAGTCCAGACCGAGGCCATCGGTCTCTCGGCCGCCGAGGTCGAGCAGTTCGTCACCGTCCCCCTTGAGGCCCTGATGCTCAGCGGCGTGGCGTGGGTCGAGACGATCCGCTCCGAGTCGGTCCCGGGCCTCTCATCGATCGTCCTCATCTTCGAGCCCGGCACGGACGTCATGCGTGCCCGGCAGGTGGTCCAGGAGCGCCTGACGCAGGCGCATATCCTGCCCAAGGTGGCCAAGCCGCCGCAGATGATCCAGCCGCTGTCGTCGGCGAGCCGGGTCATGATCGTCAGTCTCGCCTCGACGTCGATGTCGCTGACGGATCTCTCCGTGCATGCGCGATGGACCGTGCGCCCACGCCTCATGGGCGTCCCGGGCGTCGCCAACGTCGCCATCTGGGGCCACCGTGAGCGCCAGCTCCAGGTCCTCGTCGACCCGCAACGGCTGCACAGCCGTGGGGTGAGCCTCGACCAGGTCATCCGGACGACGGGCAACTCGCTCTGGGTGTCGCCGCTGAGCTATCTCCAGGCGTCCACGCCGGGCGCCGGCGGGTTCATCGACACGCCCAACCAGCGCCTCGGGATCCGCCACGTCCTCCCCATCCGTACGCCGGCGGACCTCGCCCGCGTTCCGATCGATGGGCAGCCGAACCTTCGTCTCGGCGACGTCGCCTCGGTCGTCGAGGATCACCAGCCCATGATCGGCGACGCCCAGACCGATGACGGGCAGGCGCTCCTCCTCGTCATCGAGAAGCTCCCAGGCGTGAACACGCTGACCGTCACCCGCGGAGTCGAGGACGCGCTTGCCGCCATGCAGCTGGGTCTCGACGGCGTGACCATCGACTCGTCCATCTATCGGCCGGCGACGTTCGTCGAGGCGGCCGCAGCCAACCTCGGTCTGACGCTGCTGCTCGCGCTCATCCTCGTGGCGGCGGTGGTCGCCGCGTTCATGCTGCAGTGGCGCGCCGTGGTGATCGCCCTGATCGCCGCCACACTCTCGCTGATCGCCGCCGCCCTCGTCCTGCATGCCCTCGGGGCGACCGTCAACGCGATGGTCATCGCCGGACTGGTGGTCGCCCTCGCGGTCGTCCTGGACGACGCGATCAGCGACGTCGACAACGCCATCCGCCGCCTCCGCGAACCGCGACCGGACGGCTCCAGCCCGTCGTCGGCCGACATCCTCGCCGTCTCGGTCATGGAAGTCCGCGGCTCGGTCGTCTTCGCGACCGCGATCATCCTGCTCGTCCTCGTGCCGGTCATGGTCATCGACGGCGTCACCGGCTCGTTCCTGCAGCCCTTCGCGACGGCTTTCGCGCTCGCCGTGGTCACCTCGATGGTCGTCGGGTTGACGCTCACGCCCGCGCTCGCCGTCCTGCTGCTGGGCAAGACGAAGCTGGGCGATCGGGAGCCTCGGACGGTCAGCACCCTCCACGGCCGCTACCAGGACGTCCTGGTCAAGCTGCTCAGGCGTCCGGCCCCGGCGTTCGCCGCCGCCGGCGTCATCCTGGTCCTTGCCGTCGTCGCGGTGCCCCAGCTCGCGTCCTCGATCGCCCCGACCTTCCAGGAGCGGGACCTGCTGGTCAATGTCAACGGGGCGCCAGGCACCTCGCAGCCGGCGATGAACCGTGTCGCCGCGCAGGCCACCGCGGAGTTGCGCGCGATCCCCGGCATCCGGCGTGTCGGCACCCACATGGGGCGCGCGATCATGTCCGACCAGGTCGTCAACATCAATTCAGGCCAGCTCTGGGTCAGCATCGACCCCGCCGCCGACTACGACACCACGATCGCGTCCGTGCGCGAGGTGATCGCGGGATACCCGGGTCTCCAGCTTGCCGTTGACACCTACCTCAGCGCACGGGCTGGCGATGTCGAGGACGGCCCGATCACCCCCGTAGCCATCCGCGTCTTCGGTCCAGACCTCGCCGAGCTGCACACGCAGGCCGATGCCGTGCGGACCGCCATCGCGACGGTCCCCGGCGTCGTCGATCCGCGCGTGCTGACCACACCCGAGGAACCGACGATCGAGGTCGAGGTCGACCTCGACGCCGCGTTCCAGTACGGCGTGAAGCCCGGCGACGTCCGTCGCGCTGCCGCGACGCTCATCTCCGGCCTGGAGGTGGGCAACCTGTTCGAAGACCAGAAGGTCTTCGAGGTGATGGTCGTCGGCGTGCCCGAGATGCGGCACAGCCTCACGAGCGTCCAGGAGCTGCTGATCGACACGCCCAGCGGCGACCAGGTCCCGCTGGGGAGACTCGCCAACGTGCGGATCGCCCCGTCGCCCACCTCCATCGAGCGTGATGCGATCTCTCGCTACCTGGACGTCGTGGCCGACGTCGGGGGGCGTGAGGTCGGCGCCGTCCAGGCCGACGTCCAGCGAGCTCTTGGCGGGCTCACGTTCCCGATCGAGTACCACCCCGAGCTCTCGACCGCCTACGCGGATGCCCAGGCGGACACCCAGCGGCTGCTCGGCGTCATGCTCGCGATCGCCATCGGCATCTTCCTGGTCCTTCAGGCCGCGCTCGGCGAGTTGGCGCCTGGCGGCCGTCTCGATGGTCGTCCTGCCGATCGCGCTCGTCGGCGGGGTCATCGCCGCCTACGTCTTCGGCGGCGAGCTGTCGCTCGGCTCGATGATCGGGTTCCTGGCCGTGCTCGCGATCGCCGCGCGCAACGAGCTGGCGCTCGTGAGCCGGATGCAGCTCCTCGAACGCAACGGCGTGCCATTCGGTCCGACGCTCGTGCTCCGTGGCGCGAGGGAGCGTCTGGGTCCCATCCTCATGACGGCGTTGGCCACGGGTCTGGCCTTCCTGCCGATCCTCCTGCTCGGGGAGCGCCCGGGGCTGGAGTTGCTTCGGCCCATGGCGATCGTGGTCATCGGTGGCCTGATCACGGCGACCTTGCTCAACCTGTTCATCGTCCCGACGATCTACCTCGGCATGCGGGCCAGCCCCGAGGCCGAAGGCGTCGACCTGTCCATCCCTCAAGCGGCCGAGCCGCAACCCGCAGGAGCTCAGTGATGCGCCGTTCGTTGGTCGCCGCGGGCCTGATCGCGGTCTCGCTCGCCATCGTCGGGTGCGGCTCGCCCGCTGCCGACCCAGCCGAGGAAAAGGAGAAGCCCGCCCTGGTCGAGGAGATCGAGGGCGCGGAGAACCTCCATCGGATCACGCTCACCGCCCGTGCCGCGGAACGGCTCGGCATCGAGACCACCGAGGTCGCCGCGGCGGCCGTGAGCGGTCGAACGCGGGTTCCGTACTCGTCGATCCTCTACGACGCCAAGGGTGCCTCCTGGGCGTACGTCGTCGACGGCGCACCCCTCGTCTTCGTCCGCCAGGCGATCACGGTCGATGACATCGTCGCGGATGCGGGCGGCGACTACGCCATCCTTGCCACCGGACCGCAGCCGGGCTCGCACGTCGTCAGCGTCGGCGTGGCCGAGCTCTTCGGCGCTGAGTTCGAAGTCGGTCACTGAGACCGGATACCGAGCGATGATCGGCGCTGGGGGGCTCGCATCATGATGCGGCGGCTCGTTGCCTGGAGCCTGCGATTCCGCTTCATCGTGGTGGGCATGGCGGCTGCGCTGATCTTCTTCGGCGCCGGCCAGGTCCGCGACATGCCGGTGGACGTCTTTCCGGAGTTCGCCCCGCCACGGGTCGAGGTCCAGACGGCCTCGGTCGGCCTGTCGGCGACCGAGATCGAGACACTCGTGACGATCCCCCTTGAGCAGGCGCTCCAGGGCACGCCGGGCCTCGACGTCATGCGCTCGAAGTCCGTGCCTCAGCTCTCCTCGATCGTGATGATCCTGGAGCCTGGGACGGACCTCTTCGATGCCCGGCAGCGCATCCAGGAACGGCTGGCCACGGTGATCCCGACGCTCCCGAGCTGGACCACCCCGCCGGTCATGATCCAGCCGCTCTCGGCGACGAGCCGGACGATGAAGATCGGGCTGTCATCCGACACATCGGACCTGATCGAGCTGTCGTTGATGGCGCGCTGGACGATCCGTCCGCGCCTCATGGAAGTTCCCGGCGTCGCCAACGTGGCGATCTGGGGGCACCGGAACAAGATGCTGCAGGTGCTCGTCGACCCCGAACGCCTGGCCGCGCACGGACTGACCCTCGACCAGATGATGAGGACGACGGCCGATGCCCTCGACGCCGGCCTGCTGAAATTCGCCAATGGCGCGTCGGTTGGAACGGGCGGGTTCGTTGAGACGCCGAACCAGCGATTGGCCATCCATCACGTGCAGCCGATCGCCGACGAAGGGGATCTGGCCGAGGTCGTGGTCGAGGCCGATGGCACCAGGGTGACCAGGATCGGCGATGTCGCCGACGTGGTCGTGGGGCACCAGCCCCTCATCGGCGATGCGGTCATCAACGACGGCGAAGGCCTGCTGCTGATCGTCGAGAAGTTCCCGTGGGCCAACACCCTGGAGGTCACCCACGGGGTGGAAGAGGCGCTCGGAACCCTCGCCCCGGCGTTGCCCGGCATCGAGATCGACTCCGCGATCTTCCGTCCGGCGACGTTCATCGAGGACGCCATCGGCAACCTGAGCAACGCACTCCTGCTCGGCTGTCTGCTCGTCGTCGTCGTCCTGATGCTGTTCCTCTTCGACTGGCGGACCGCCCTGATCAGCCTCGTCGCGATCCCGCTGTCTCTGATGGCGGCGGCCGTCGTGCTCTACACGAGCGGGGCGACGCTGAACACCATGGTCCTCGCGGGTTTCGTCATCGCCGTCGGGGTCGTGGTCGACGATGCCATCATCGATGTCGAGAACATCGTCCGACGCCTCCGCCAGTCGCGCCGCGAGGGGTCGTCCAAGTCCACCGGGGCGGTCATCCTCGACGCCTCGCTCGAGGTCCGCAGCGCGATCGTCTACGCGACCCTCATCGACGTCGTCGCCCTCATCCCCGTGTTCATGATCGGCGGGCTGTCAGGCGCATTCTTCCAGCCGCTGGCGATCTCGTACGGGCTGGCCGTCCTGGCGTCGATGCTCGTCGCGCTGACCGTCACCCCGGCGATGGCCTACATCCTCCTCCGGAACGCGCCGATCGAGCGACGTGAGTCGACCCTCGTGCATTGGCTGCAGGCGCGGTACAGCCGGATCCTACGCCGCATCGTAAGCCGACCACGGGCCGCCTGGGCGACCGCCGGGGCCGTCGTCCTCGCGGGTGCCGTCATCCTGCCTGGTCTGGGTCAGTCGCTGCTGCCCTCGTTCAAGGAACGCGACTTCCTCATGCACTGGCTCACGACGCCGAGCGCGTCGCACCCCGAGATGGTCCGCATCACCACAGCGGCCAGCAAGGAGCTGCGGGAGATCCCTGGCGTCCGAAACTTCGGTGCGCACATCGGACAGGCGCTCGCCGCCGACGAGGTCGTCGGCATGTACTTCGGCGAAAACTGGATCAGCGTCGATCCCGCCGTCGACTACGAGGACACCGTCGCCCACATCCAGGAGGTCGTCGACGGCTACCCCGGACTGCAGCGCGACGTGCAGACGTATCTCAAGGAGCGGATCCGCGAGGTGCTGACCGGCTCCAGCGACGCCATCACGATCCGCATCTTCGGTCCGGAGCTCGGCACGCTCCGGGACAAGGCCGAAGAACTCGAGACGGCCATGGATGGGATCCCGGGGATCATCGATCTCCATGTCCAGCTCCAGACCGAGATCCCGCAGGTCGACGTCGAGGTGGACCTCGCCGCGGCCGAGCGCTACGGCATCAAGCCCGGGGACGTGCGCCGCGCCGTGTCGGCGTTGGTGGCCAGCGAAGAGGTCAACGACACCTATCGCGAAGGCAAGATCTTCGACGTCCGCATCTGGGGCACGCCGGAGGTCCGCAGCAGCCTTTCGAGCATCCAGGGGCTGCTGCTCGACACGCCGGCCGGGACGCAAGTCCGGCTCGACGACGTGGCCGACGTCAGCATCAACCCGACCCCCAACGCGATCAACCGCGAGGGGAGCTTCCGCCGGATCGACGTGGGCGCCAATGTGGAGGGACGCGATCTCGGAGCGATCGTGGCCGATGTCGAGACCGCGATCGCCTCGATCGATTGGCCGCTCGAGTATCACCCGGAGCTGCTCGGCGAGTTCGCGGAACGCCAGGCCGCGTCGGACCGCCTGATGCTCTTTGCGATCGGGGCCGCGATCGCCATCTTCCTGCTGCTCCAGGCCGCGTTCGGCAGCACCCGCCTCGCGCTGGTGTCATTCGTCGCCCTGCCCTCGGCCCTCGTCGGCGGGGTGCTGGCGGCCTACCTCGGCGGCGGGGTCATCTCCCTCGGGTCGCTGGTCGGCTTCTTCACCGTGCTCGGGATCGCTGCCCGGAACGGGATCATGCTCATCAACCACTACCAGCATCTGGAGCGGCAGGAAGGCGAGCCGTGGGGTGTCGAGCTCATCATCCGGGGCGCGAAGGAGCGGCTCTCGCCGATCCTCATGACCGCCCTGGCGACCGGCCTGGCGCTCGTGCCGCTGGTCATCGCCGGCGACCTGCCCGGGCACGAGATCGAGCACCCGATGGCTATCGTCATCCTCGGCGGCCTCGTGACCTCGACGCTGTTGAACCTGTTCCTCGTTCCGGTGCTGTACCTCCGCTTCGGCCGCCGCCCGACGGATGGCGAGCCCACCGAGCCGACGGATCCCATGACCCCGGCCACCGCCGCGGGGTTGGCCGGCTAGGGGAGGGACAGACCGAGGTCAGCCGACCTTGGTACACGACTGCAAGGACGGCGTGGCTGGCATCGCGCATGCCGTCACCGGTCCGCGCCGACGATGATGTCGGTGGACGAGCGCGAGACCCAAGGCCCGCCGCAGGACCCGCCAGACGCGGCGGGTCCGATGGAACCACCACACGCCTCCGATCGCACTCGCTCCATCGAGCACGTCAAGCGCGCGATGGCCATCGTCCGCCGGGTCATCGCCTGGAACCGGCGCATGGACCCCGGCTCGCCGCATGCCGGGAGGGCCGAGCAGCGGGTCATCGACGGGGAGATCGAGCTGGCCCTCCTGGAGGCCGAACTCAATGCCCTCGAGGCCGAAGACGCGCACGCGGGCCACGAGCCTCGAGACGAGTCCGGCCGCAGAGGTCGCTGAACCCCGTTCGCGAGCCCGCTACGCGGTCTCCTCCGGATCGAGCGCGAGCGCCGCCGAGTTGATGCAGTAGCGGAGCCCCGTCGGGTTGGGGCCGTCGTCGAAGACGTGACCCAGGTGACCGCCGCACGTGGCGCACATGGCCTCGGTTCGGCTCATGAAGAACGAGCGGTCGGTCTCGGTCGCCACGGCGGACGGGTTCGCCGGGGCATAGAAGCTCGGCCAGCCCGTGCCGGACTCGAACTTCGTCTCGGATCGGAAGAGCTCGGTGCCGCAGCCGGCGCAACGGTACGTCCCTGCGCGATGGTCGTCCCACAGCTCGCCGCTAAAGGCGCGCTCGGTGCCCTTCTGTCGGAGGACGCGGTACTGCTCGGGGGTCAGTTCGGCACGCCATTCGGCGTCGGTCTTGGTCTGCGCCTGCTCGCGCTTGGTGTCGGTCATGGCCGCATGATGGCAGCAAACGGTTGCGTTCCGATGACGTCGTTCGGTCAGCCGCCGTAGACCTGGCCGTCATGGCGCTCGATCGGCGGCTCGTTCTCGTCCGTGTCGGCGTCTGGCAGGAGCCCCGCACCCTCGTCACGGGCGGGCCCGTCGGGCGGGTCGCGATCCATCGCGTCGTCATGGAGGAGGTCGGGGTCCGCCGTCTCCTGGCGGGATCGCCCCACCTCGGGCTCGCTCGGATCCGCTTCGTCGGTCATCGGGGGCTCCTCGATCCGTCCGGGACGTGTGGCCCGTTCGCCGACTGTGCCCTGACCGTGGTTGCGCGGGCGTCACCAGGACCGCCGCAAGGGTTGCGCGGGTGACGCAGCGCATCAACGGCGCTGATTCGCGCGGCGTACGATGCCGTCCATGAGCGACGGAACCCCCACCGGACCCGGCCAGCCGCGCATGCCGTGGGAGCCGGCGCCGACCGAAGGCGAGGCGCCCCAGCCGCCGGCGCCGCGACCGCCCGGCTGGACGCCGCCGGAGTCCACGGACCCGACGACCGCCTGGACTCCGCCGCAAGCGGTCCCGGCATCACCGCCCGCCGGACCCGCGCCGGCCGCACCTCCGCCTGGTCAGGGCGGGCTGATCTCGTCAGCCCCGAGCGGCTGGGGGTCGCCCCAGCCCGTGGCCACAGAGGTCGCTCCCGGACTCACGTTCGCGGACACGCCGTCCCGGGTGGTCGCCTACATCATCGACTGGATCATCCTGATCTTCGCGATCACGATCGTCGCCGCCGTCCTGGGCAGCATCTTCGCGGTGACCACCAGCGTCACGGACTCGAACCTCGCGGGCAGGGTCGGCGGGGCTACGGGATCGATCATCTTCGCCCTCATCGGTCTCGCGTACTTCGTCGGATCCTGGACCGGCGGCCGCCGGGCGACGATCGGTCAGCGGGCGATGAACATCCAGGTCGGGAACGCGTTCGACGGGCGCCCGCTCTCGCTGGAGCAGGCGATTCGCCGCTGGCTTGGCCTGGGCAGCTGGATCGCGCTGCTCGGGATCCTGCCGAGCCTCGTCTCTGCCTCGGGCCTCATGCAGCTGCTGTGGACGATCATCCTGCTGATCTCGACCGCGACCAGCCCCACGAAGCAGGGCTTGCACGATCGGTTCGCCAACACCGCGCTCGTTCGCCCGGTGGGTCAGGGGTCCGGCGCCGCGACGGCGTGCCTCGTCATCGTCGCAGTACTGGTGCTCCTGTCGGTGATCTCGATCATCGCACTCCTCTTCCTCGGCGGGCAGGTGAGCACGATCCTCTCGGCGGTCGGCGACTCGATCTAGCGGTCAGCCGTCCCGCGGCTCCGGGCTGACGGGGATCGCGAACCCGAACTCCGAGCCCCCGCCGTCGCGCGGACGGGCCCACATCCGGCCGCCCATGGCCTCGACGATCCGCTGGCAGACGGGCAGGCCGAGACCCAGGCCACTGGCGGTCTTCTGGGCTTCCTTGGAGCGGTAGAACGGCGCGAACAGGTCATCGGTCGGGATCCCGTCGATCCCGAGACCGCGGTCGAGGACCGCCACTCGGGCTTCGAGCTCGTCGTGCTCAAGGACGACGTCGATGGCTCCCTGGCCGCCGTACTTGTCGGCATTGGAGAGCAGGTTCTGGATGAGGAGCATGAGGTAGGCGCGATCGGCGTCGACCACGACGTGGTGGCCTGGGGAGTCCAGCGAGACGGTGCGCAACGGGTGCCGCGCCGAGAAGTCCGCGATCTCGCGCTGGACGACGTGCTTGAGGAGCTGCGGCTCGAGATCCGGCTCGGCACCGGCCTGGAGCCGGCTCAGGAGCAGCAGGTTCTCGACGATCGCCAGCAGGCGCTCGGCGTCCGCGGCGATGTCGCCGACCATGTCCCGCTCCGTCTCCGGGATCCGGTCTCCGCGATCGAGCAGGAGGCGGGAGTTGCCGAAGATGGTCGTGACCGGGGTCCGCAGCTCATGCGATACGAGCCCGAGGAAGTCGTCCCGCGCGGCGCTCGAGACCGCGAGCGCCTCCGAGGTCGCCGCGAGCGCCTGCTCGGCGCGCTCCCGATCACTCACGTCGATGAGGACGTTGACGCCGCCCACCAGTCGTCCTTCGGGGTCGCGGAGCGGGCTCGGATACGGCTGGAAGACGACCCTGGAGCCGTCCGGCCGCTCGGCGATGGCGGTCGCGCCGCGGACGGGCCGGTTTTCCTGCAGGGCGATGGCCATGGGGCACTCCGCGTGTGCCATCGGGCGGCCGTCCAACCAGAACAGGCGCCACGACCCGCACCAGAGCTCGCCCAGCTCGGGTCGGCGGCCCCACAGGGTCACCGCGGCGTCGTTGTAGTACGTCAGGCGGCCTTCGGCATCCGTCGTGTACAGCGCGACGCCGAGCGCCTCGACGAAGTCGCGGTAGCTGCGCTCGTCCGCTTCCGGGGTCGCGTCGATCGCCTCCCCGTGCAGCGCACCGAGCAATCGGAACAGCGGCTGCGGCGCGGGGGCGACGTCGGGCACGGGCGGGATCGGGTCGAGCATCGGGGCGAGTATCACCACGAGATCGGCTGAATGCCATACCCGGATGGCCGTCCGCAACCGTTTGCAACGGGGCTGAAAGGCTTTGCCCCGCTGCGGGACCCGGCCGTGCACGAAACGGTCGCCCGGGTCGGCCCTCGCTACACTCGCACGCGATGACCGACCGCACGCATCCTCAGGCCGAGCGCCCATCCTCCGACCTTGGCGACATGCCCCCGGACGAGTTCCGGGCGGCTGCGCATGCCGTTGTGGATGTAATGGCGGACTACCTCGAGACGATAGAGGACCGGGCGGTCTTCCCGGCGATCGAGCCCGGTTCACTGCGACCGCTCTTCCCGGCGGAGCCGCCAGAGGACCCCGAGGCGCTCGAGACGATCCTCGCGGACTACGGGCGCCTCATCGAACCCAACGCCACGCATTGGCAGCACCCGGGCTTCCTTGCGTACTTCGCGACCACGGCATCGGGGCCGGGCATCCTCGGCGAGATGCTCACGGCGGCCCTCGGCCAGAACCCGATGCTCTGGCGGACCTCGCCGATCGGCACGGAGCTCGAGCAGGTCGTCGTCGACTGGCTGCGCCAGGCGGTCGGGCTGCCGGAACCGTTCAGCGGCCTGCTCACGGACACGGCGTCGACGTCCTCGCTCATCGCCCTGGCCGGGGCACGGCAGGCCGCCGGGATCGACGCCGCGACCCATGGCCTGACCGGGCGACCGGACCTGCCCGCGCTGCGCGTCTACGCCTCGGCCGAGGCGCACAGCTCGATCGAGAAGGCGTGCATGACGCTCGGGCTCGGTCGAGCCGGGCTGGTCCGCGTGGCCGTGAACGACGACTACGAGATGCGCCCCGATGCGCTCGTCGCCGCGATCGCCGCCGACCGGGCCGCGGGTCGCCGCCCGATCGCGATCGTGGCGACCGTCGGGACGACGTCGAGCACCTCCGTCGACCCCGTCGCCCCGATCGCCGACATCGCCGAGCGCGAGGGTCTGTGGCTGCACGTCGACTGCTGCGTATGCCGGGGTCGTCGCCCTGCTGCCCGAGCGGCGTGCGCCGTTCGCCGGCTGGGAGCGCGCGGATTCGATCGTCATCAACCCGCACAAGTGGCTGTTCACGCCATTCGACGCGTCGCTGCTGCTCTGTCGCCGCATGGAGGTGCTCCGGTCGGCGTTCAGCCTCGTTCCGGAGTACCTGCTGACGCTGGATCGCGCGACGCCGGTCCACGACTACAACGAGTACACCCCGCAGCTCGGCCGGCGCTTCCGCGCGCTGAAGCTGTGGGTCCAGCTCCGCTGGTTCGGCCTCGAGGGCCTTCGACGCCGGATCGAGCGGCACCTGGAGCTGGCGGCCCGGCTCGCGGAGCAGGTCGACGCCGCGCCCGATTGGGAGCTGCTGGCGCCGGTGCCCTTCGGCACGGTGTGCTTCCGCTGGCGCCCGGAGGGCTGGACCGGCATCGACGAGGCGCTCGACCGGGCGAACGCCGAGATCATGGATGGCGTCAACCGGACCGGCGAGGTCTTCCTGTCCCACACGCGCCTCGCGGGCCGATTCACGATCCGCGTGTCCGTCGGCAACCTGCGGACCGAGGCCCGACACGTCGATCGGGCATGGGCCCTGCTGAACGAGGCGGCCGTGACGGTCGGGACGTCGGAGGCGCCCCGATGAGGCTCGAGCCCCGCGACATCCGGTTCTTCGAGTCGCCGGCCGATCTCCGGGACTGGTTCGACGCGAATCACGAGACTGCGGAGGACCTGTGGCTGGGGTACCACCGGAAGGCCACCGGCAGGCCGACGATCAGTTGGTCAGACGCGGTCGATGAGGCCCTGTGCGTCGGCTGGATCGACAGCATCCGCAAGCGCATCGACGACACGCGCAGCGCGCAGCGGTTCACGCCGCGCCGAAAGGGCAGCACCTGGAGCGCGATCAACGTCGCCAAGATCGCGGTCCTCACGGCCGAGGGCCGGATGCGACCGGCGGGCCTCGCCGCGTTCGAGAGGCGGACCGAGGGCAATACCGCGATCTATGCCTATGAGAGCGGAGAGCGGACGCTCACCGATGAGGAGCTCGAGCGACTTCGCGCCGTCCCGGACGCCTGGGCCGACTGGCAGAAGCGGTCGCCGTCGTACAGGAAGACGGTCACGTACTGGGTCACGAGCGCGAAGCGCGAGGAGACGCGAGCACGTCGTCTCGAGGCGCTCATCGCGGCCGCGGCGGCCGGCGAACCGGTGGGCCCGATGAACCCGACCCGCCCCACGTGACGGCCGTCAGGCCCTCGACGACCCTGCGCTAGACTCGCCCGAGAGTCGTCACGCGCGGGAGGTTCGATCCATGGCCGTCGAGGTCACCACCGAGTTCCCGATGTTCATCGACGGCCGGTCGGTGCCATCGGCGAGCGGCCGATGGCTGGACGTCCGAAGCCCGGCCACGCGCGAGCTCGTCGGTCGGGTCCCGGACGGCGTCGAGGCGGACGTGGACCGTGCCGTGGCGGCCGCCCGCGCCGCGTTCAAGGACGGCCGCTGGCACCGTATGCCGATGGCCGAGCGCGTCACGATCATGAACCGCCTGGGCGATCTCCTCGATCGCGACGCGGACGAGCTGGCCCGCCTCGAGACGCTCCAGACCGGCACTGCCTACAAGCTCCGCCGCGAGTCCGACTTCGCGTTCGCCAGCGACAACCTGCGCTTCTTCGCCACGCAGATCCGGAACCTCGAGGGCAAGGCGGCCTACGAGTACACGGGGTCGCACACGAGCTTCGTGCGCCGCGAGCCGATCGGCGTGGTCGGCCAGGTCAGCCCGTGGAACTACCCGATGTGGATGGCGATCTGGAAGATCGGGCCGGCCCTGGCCGCGGGCAACTCGATCGTGCTCAAGCCCGCATCGGCCACGCCGCTGACCACGGTCCGCCTGGCCGAGCTGGCCAAGGAGGCGGGCGTCCCAGATGGCGTCCTGAACGTCGTCACGGGGCGTGGCGAGGTCGTCGGGGCGGCGCTCGCCGCGCACCTGGACGTGGATCTCATCTCGCTGACCGGTGACACCGAGACCGGCAAGCGGATCCAGACGCTTGCGTCGGCGAACCTCAAGCGCGTCCACCTCGAGCTCGGTGGCAAGGCGCCGTTCATCGTCTGCGCCGACGCGGACATCGAGGCCGCGGCACGAGGCGCGACCGCCGGTGCGCTCATCAACGGCGGCCAGGACTGCACGGCGGCGACGCGGGCATACGTCGCATCGCAGCGTGTACGAGCCGTTCCTGGCGCGGACCGCGGAGCTGTTCGATTCCGTGCGGGTCGGGGACCCATTCGACCCCTCAACGGATCTCGGCACGTTGATCTCGGACACGCAGGTGGCGCGTGCGGCCGGGTTCGTCGAGCGGGCGAAGGCAGCGGGTGCGCGCGTCGTCGCCGGTGGCTTCGCGCCCGACGTCCCGGGCCTGCCCGACGGCGCGTTCTACCGACCCACGCTCGTCGCCGACTGCACGCAGGACAGCGAGATCGTCCAGGACGAGATCTTCGGCCCGGTGCTCGCGGTCCTGCCGTTCGACACGCTCGACGAGGCGCTCGAGAAGGCGAACGACACCCGCTACGGCCTTGCGGCCTCGATCTGGACGCGCGACGTGTTCACCGCGATGGAGGCGGCCCGCACGCTCAACTTCGGCCACGTCCAGGTCAACGACCACCTCATGGTGACCTCGGAGATGCCCCACGGCGGCTTCAAGCAGTCGGGGAGCGGCAAGGACATGTCGACGTACTCGTTCGAGGAGTACACGCAGGTCAAGCACGTCATGCTCGAGCTGACCGGCGAGCCCGAGAAGGGCTGGCACTACACGATCTTCGGCGACAAGCCAGCGCGGTAGCCTGAATCCGAACGTGAAACGCTCCCGGAGAGGCTCTGCCGGGGTCGTGACGCAGTTCTGGCCGCGTTCAGCCATGCTCGACTTCGAGACGTCGGCCCAGGGCGCCATCGATGCGGCTCGCCGTCGCTCGCGTTCGCGGGGGCAGCAGGTGCGCGTACACCCGATTCGTCGTGTCGACCGACGTGTGACCGAGAACGACGCGAATGACCCCTGAGTCGGTCCGTCCCCGGGCCGGTCAGTCGGGAAACGGCGGAGGAACGTCCGCGTTGGCGACCTTGGCGCTCCGGCAGACGGCATCGTAGGCGTGACGGTGCTCGGCGCTGCGCATCACGATTGCCTCCTGGAGCTCAAGATCGGTGGCCTTCTCGAGCTGGACCTGGAGTGCATTCCAATCGTCCAGGATGGCCGCCGCGGCTCGTCGATAGAACATGGCGCGTGGTCGTAAGGGACGTGCATCCTACACCCGGTGCAAGGGTTCTCCCTGGTGTTTGACTGGACGTCTGTGGACGGGACGGTACGCTATCGAACGTGGCGGAACGTCAAACCGGCAGGTCGTGCGTGCGAGGGCATGACACGATCTTCGGCGACAAACCAGCCGACTGAGCTGGGTCGCCCCGTCATCGTGCCTCTGCAGTCTCGGCCGTCATGACGATCCGATACGGCTGGCGCGATCCGTTCCCGAATGCCGCGCTGGACGCCCTCCACGGCGAGGCGTTCGGCCATGCCGTGGTCGGCGACGACTGGGTGGGCCAGGTCGAGGGCCACAGCCTCGGCTGGGTCTGCGCCTGGGACGGCGAGGAGCTGGTGGGGTTCGTGAACGTCGCGTGGGATGGCGGCGTCCACGCGTTCATCCTCGACACGATGGTGGCCGCCAAGGCGCAGCGGCGCGGCATCGCGACGCAGCTGGTAGCGGTGGCCGTCGACGGTGCCCGAGCCGCGGGGTGCGAGTGGCTGCACGTCGACTTCGACGACCACCTGCGGGCCTTCTACTTCGAGGCCTGTGGCTTCGTCCCTACGAATGCCGGGCTGATCGGACTCGACTGATTCCTCGAGCCATCAGTGATGGCTGTGCAGCACGGCGTGGCCGCGCCCGCGGGCGATCAGCCAGCGATTGACGGGGAACGCCACGGCGCCAGCGATGAGCAGTGCGACTCCAAGGCTTCCCCAGAAGAGCGCCGTGTCGAGGCCCGCCTCCATCGCTCCCGGGATCAGGAGGACGATCGCGCTGTCGACGACCTCCATCGTCGTGATCGAGAGCGTGTCCGAGGCGAAGGCCAGCCGAAGGGCCTGCCGGGGGGCCATGCCGGACCCGACGAGCGGTCGCAGCGTGAGTCCGTAGCCGAAGACGAACGCCAGCACGATCGCGAGGACGATCGACGGGAGGTCGTCCCAGCCGAGCGCCGTCGCGATGACCAGCCCCAGGACCTCGCCGATGGCGCAACCCGTGAGGCAGTGCACCGTGGCCGAGTAGGCGAGGCGGTTGAGCGACGGGGCCGTGTGTTCCATGCCGCCAACCTAGCGAAGCCGTCAAGCGCCGTGCATCGGCGCCGAGAACCGGGGGCCGCCCGGCGGCGTAGGTCGGGGTAGGGGCCGCCACCCCGATGGCGTGCCCTCGAACCGCGTCCCTCGCGATCCGACCCGACTTCCCGCCGGTCACGGAGGCGCGACGCCGAAAGGAGGCTGCCCCGACCCTTCCAGCCACCGCCCAGGCCCAGACCCCAGAGGAGAGACGGATGCGAAAGATCCTGTTGGTCATCGCCGGAGCGGCTCTGTCGCTGACGGTGCTGTCGCCGGTCGTCCTCAGCGACAGCAACAACAAGTTCGAGGCCTCGCTCAACGGCTATCTCGAGACCCCGTCGGTCTCGACCACGGCGCGAGGCTCGTTCGAGCTCCGGATCAGGGGTTCGGAGATCCACTTCAAGCTCAAGTACCGCAACCTCTCGGCTCCACCCAGCGTGGCCCACATCCACTTCGGCCGCCCTGACGTGATGGGCGGCGTCTCTGCGTTCTTCTGCAATGGCGGCGGTCAGCCAGCCTGTCCGCTGACGACCACTGGCGAGATCAGTGGCGTGATCGACGCGACGAAGGTGACCGGCCCGGCCGGCCAGGGAATCAACCCGACCGAGTACGCGGAGCTGGTTCGTGCCATCCGCAATGGCGCGACCTACGCCAACGTCCATACCGCGAACTTCACCAATGGCGAGATCCGCGGCAACATCAAGCGCGACTGACCCACGCTGACGTGGTTCGAGGCCGGACGATCCCCTGGGTCGTCCGGCCTTCTCGTGCCGGCCCGTCGGGCGGCCAGAGGCGGTCAGCGGCGGTCACCGGTCTGCCCCGATAATGCCCGCATGCCACCGATCGACGAGCTGACCCGCATCGAACCCGTCCACCTGGCGCGGCTCGACCACCAGGGCATCTTCACCACGGGCCTGCTGCTCGAGGTCTCCGAGACGCCGACGCGCCGCCAGACCCTGGCCGACCAGGTGGTCGCGACCACGAACGACGTCCTCGAATGGCGCGACGAGGCGCTGATGCTGAATCTCGCGAGCTTCGGGCCCGACGAGCACCAGCTGTTCATCCAGGCCGGCATCGAGGGCCTGCGGGGCATCCTGGCGCTCGATGGCGACGCCTTCAAGGCGCGGATCCTCGCGGCTGCAACCGAGCTCGGCATGGACCCGCCCAGCGACCTGGCGCTCTACGGCTGGTGGGAGCAGGCCCGGACGCTCGAGGACGAGTAGCGGAGCCGTCGGCGGAACGGGCTACGATGGCGCGGTGAGCACGCTGCGCAATCGCCTCTCGTCGATCCTGGTCGCGATCGCTGCCGCGATCGTCATCGTCGCGGTCGCGATCGTGCCGTTCCTGACGCCCGCGTGGGTCGGGTTCGAACAGGGCCGTGCCGAGGCGCAAGCATGGACCGGGTTCAGCGCCGCGGACCTGGCGACCGCGACCGACTCGATCCTCGCTGATCTCGTGCTCGGCCCACCCGACTTCGGTGCCGAGGTCGCCGGCGTGCCGGTCCTCAACGAGCGTGAGCGCGGCCACATGCGCGACGTCCGGACGGTCTTCGGCGGGCTCGCGATCGCCGCGGTCATCTCCACCGTCGTCTTGCTCGGCGCCGCCATCCGCGGCCGCGAACGGCGTGGGATCTGGGGCTCCGTCAAGCGTGGCGCCATCGGGCTGATCGTCGCAGTTGTCGCGCTCGGCGTCGTGGCGCTCGTGGCCTTCGAGACGCTGTTCGCCGTGTTCCATGAGGTCCTGTTCCCGCCCGGCTCCTTCGACTTCGACCCGGCCACGGAACGGCTGGTCCAGCTCTTCCCCTTCCGGTTCTGGCAGGAGTCGGCGATCGCGGTCGGCGTCGTGATCATCGTGATCGCCGCGCTCGTCGCCGTCGTCGCGCACCGGCGCGCGGCCCAGCCGTCGACCGAGCCCGCGGCCGAGGCCGCCGGCACGCGCGTCGCGGAAGCGCGATGAGCAGCATCCCGATCGGCCGGTTCGGCGGGCTCGAGGTCCGGATCCACGTCTCGTGGGCGATCATCCTGGCCATCATCGTCGTGAGCTCGGGTGCCCAGGTCGGATTGCTCGACCCCGAGGCGCCGATGCTCGTCCGGTGGGGGATCGGGGTCGTCGTCGCGTTCCTGTTCCTGCTGTCCGCGATGGCGCACGAGCTCGGCCACGCGCTGGTCGCGCGGCGTCGTGGCGTGCCGACCGACACCGTGGTCGTGTACTTCCTCGGCGCCGCCGCATCCCCCGAGCTGACGACCACGCGCCCCCGCGACGAGATCGCGATCGCCGTTGCCGGACCGGTCGTGAGCCTCGGCCTCGGGATGGGGCTGCTGGGGATCGCGGGCGTGGCCGGGCTGCTCGGCGACGACGGGCCGGCCGTGGTGGTCGGGCGGGTCGCGTTCGTCGTCGGGACGCTCGACCTCGCGCTGGGCGTGCTCAACCTGTTCCCGGCCTTCCCGCTCGACGGCGGCCGCGTCGTGCGTGGCCTGGCCTGGGCGAGGTCCGGCGATGCGCGGTCCGGACTGCTGACCGCGGCGCGTGTCGGCCGGTTCATGGGCCTCTTGCTGGCCGGGATCGGGATCGCCGGGATCTTCCTTGCCGACCTCCTGCCCATCGACTCCATCGACGGGCTGATGATCGCGCTGTGCGGCTGGTTCATCACCACCACGGCTCGGAACGTCGAGCGGCGGGCCGGCATCGACCGGCTCCTCGACGGCCTGAGCGTCGCGGACGTCATGGACCGCGATGTCGCCGGCATCCCGCCCGGCCTGACGATCGACACGTTCGCGGGCCAGGTGCTCGACGGCAGCTCCGCGACGGCGCTGCCGGTCACCCGCGGCACGGAAGTGCTTGGCGTCATCGGCGCCTCGCAGCTCCGCCGCGTCCGGCGGGACCGCTGGGCGACGACCCGTGCCGAAGACCTGATGGTCTCGCCGCCGGCGCTGCTGATCGTCTCGCCCGAGACGACCATCCGCGCGGCGCTGGTCGGGCTGGGCCGCGCGGGCGTCGACGCGCTGCCCGTCATGGAAGGCGGCCTCCTGACCGGCTTGCTGACACGGCGCGCGGTGGCCGCGGCGATCCAGGGCCGTGCCGACCGGGCGGGTGTCGCCCTGTGGTGAGCGGCACGGCCGCAGGTCCGGGGCTCCTGAGCGTCGAGGCGGCTCGGGACGCGGTGCTTGCCGCGGCGCAGTCGACCGGCACGGAACGCGTCGGGATCGAAGACGCCCTCGGTCGCGTGGCGGCCGAGACCGCGGTCGCCCGGACCTCGCTGCCACCTTGGCCGAACTCCGCGATGGACGGCTACGCGATCCATGCCGCCGACACGGACCGTGCCGGGGACGGCCCGCCGGCCCGCCTCGAGGTCGTCGGCGAGGTCCGCGCCGGTCTCGCGCCCGACCTGACGGTCCGACCCGGGACGGCCGTGCGCATCGCCACCGGCGCCCGCATCCCCGACGGCGCGGATGCCGTCGTACCGGTCGAGGCCACGACGCCGCTCGACGATGCCGGTCGAGCCGGCCCCCGCGGTCGGGACGCAACGGGACCCCTGCCCGCGGCCATCGACATCCATGAGGTCGTCCGGCCGGGCGGCTCCATCCGCACCGCGGGCAGCGACCTGCTCGAGGGTGCCACGCTCATCGAGCCCGGCACGGCCGTCGACCCGGCACGGATCGCGCTGCTCGCGGGCGCCGGCGTTGACGGTCTGGTCGTCCACCGTCGACCACGTGTCGCGATCCTCGCGACGGGCGACGAGGTGCGGGCACCAGGCGAGCCACTCGGTCCGGCCGGCATCCCCGACGCGAACGGTCCGGGACTGCGGGCGCTTGCGTCGACAGCCGGCGCCGAGGTCATCGACCTGGGCATCGCGACCGATGTCCTCGGGGACGTCCTGACGCGCCTGCGCCGCGGGCTCGATTCGGGCGCGGACATCCTCGTCGTGGCCGGCGGCGTGTCGGTCGGGCCGTTCGATGTCGTCAAGGCGGCGATCGAGACGATCGGCACCATCGACATCTGGCGGGTGGCCGTCCAGCCCGGCAAGCCGTTCGCCTTCGGAACGGCCGGTCGACCGGGTGGCGGTCCGCCGGTCCTCGTCGTCGGCCTTCCCGGTAACCCGGTCTCCGGGGCGGTGACCTTCGAGCTGTTCGTGCGCCCGGCGATCCGGCGACTCGCGGGGCGTCGCGACGTCCTTCGACCGGTCGATCACGCCGTCCTTGGCGATCCCGTGACGAAGGGCGAGGGGCGACGGGCCTTCGTGCGGGTGGTCGCCGACCGGGACGCGGCCGGTGCGCCGATCCGCGACGAGCGGGGTCGCGTTCGCGTCAGACTAGCGGGGGGCGCGGCCGGACAGGGCAGCCACGTCATCTCCGCGCTGGCCGTCGCCGACGGTCTCGCTGTCATCCCCGAGACGGTGCCGAGCCTGCCGGCCGGGGCCGAGGTGGACCTGTGGTGGCTCGACCGGGCGTGACGCCGACCGGGCGATGACCCGCTGAGCGGAGGACCGATGGACCAGCGACCGCCACGCGACGACCGACCCAGGTCCGAGCGACGCCGCCTGACCCACGTGGACCGGAGCGGGCGCCCGCGGATGGTCGACGTGTCCGCGAAGCCGCCGACGGCCCGGCGCGCGGTCGCGGAGGCGCTCGTGGCGGTCTCGCCCGAGACGATGAGCCTGGTGATCGATGGCGGCGGCCCAAAGGGCGACGTCCTCGGCGTCGCCGAGCTCGCGGGAGTCATGGGCGCCAAGCGGACCAGCGACCTGATCCCGCTGTGCCATCCGCTCGCGCTCACCGATCTCGTGGTTGCGATCACGCCGGACCGGTCGTCCGGCGTGCTGCGCGTCCGGGCAGAGGCGGCCACGACCGGCCCGACGGGCGTCGAGATGGAGGCGATGACCGCCGCGTCGGTGGCGGCGCTGACGGTGTACGACATGGTCAAGGGCGTCGAGCGGGGCGTCGAGATCCGCTCGGTCCGGCTCATCTCGAAGACCGGCGGGAAGAGCGGTACCTGGGAGCGGCACGACGATCGGACGGGCGACCCGGGCGCCGGTTCCGGCCCGAACCGGCAGCGGCCACGCCCGGGCGACCGCACCGCGGGCCGGATCGGCGCTAAGCGGAAGCGGTCCTGATGACCGATCGGCCCGATCGCACGGCCCTCGTGCTGACGGCGAGCGACGGTGCGGCCGCGGGCGCTCGCGAGGACGCGTCCGGTGATGCGCTCGAATCGCGGCTTGCCGAGCTCGGGTTCGCCGTTGAGCGCGCCCTGGTGGGCGACGACCGACCGGCCATCGAGGCCGCCCTGCGGGCCGGCGCCGGACGACACGCCCTGATCGTCACGACCGGTGGCACCGGACTGACGCCGCGCGACGTCACCCCGCAGGCCACCAGCGCGGTCATCGAGTACGAGGTTCCCGGGCTGGCCGAGGCGATGCGAGCCTCCGGGCGGGCCAAGACGCCCTTCGCCGATCTCTCGCGCGGCGTCGTGGGGGTGGCGAGCCGCACGCTCGTCGTGAACGTCCCGGGCAGCCCCAAGGCCGCGCTCGAGTCGCTCGATGCCATCGTCCCGGTCCTCGAGCATGCCCTCGAGACCCTCGAAGGGCCGTTCGACCACGGCCGGCGGACGCCGGCATGACGCTGGACGCCTTCGACCACGTGCCGGCGTATCCCCTGGTGTTCGTCGTCTTCTGGGGTGCCGCCGCCTTCTTCGTGCTCGCGATGGCCCGGCACCTGCGCGTCTTCGCGGCGGTCCGGGCGTCCGGCCCCAGTCCGTTCGCCGACATCCCGGCCCGGTTCGTCGGGCTGATCCAGTACGCGTTCATCCAGACCAAGATGTTCAAGGACCCGCGGGCGGGGCTGATGCACGCCGGCATCTTCTGGGGCTTCGTCCTCCTGACGATCGGCACCGCGAACATCGTGACCGGCGGGATCATCCAGGGCATCCTCTCGATCCCGTTCGACGGTCTGCTGTGGGCGCTCGTCAGCGCCATGCAGAACGTCGTGGCGGTCATCGTCCTCATCTCGATCGGCTGGGCGTTCCTGCGCCGCCTGGTCACCCGGCCCAGGCGTCTCACGTACAACCGTGACGCGCTCGTCATCCTCTCGATGATCGGCGGCGTCGTGGCCACGGAGCTCCTCGCCCAGGTCTTCGAAGTCGCCGCGGAGACCGATATCGCCGGCGCGTTCGTCGCGAACGCCTTGGCGGTGCCGGTTCGAGCGGTGCTCGGCCTCGATGCGATCAATCTCGGCTTCGCGGTGCTCTGGTGGGGGCACGTCGCGCTGGTCGCCGCGTTCCTCGCCTACCTGCCGTTCAGCAAGCACCTCCACATCGCCACGAGCTTCCCGAACATCTGGTTCCGCAAGCTCAGGCCGCGCGGCGAGCTGCCCCAGATGGATCTCGAGGCCGAGGACGCCTCGTTCGGCCTTCGCTCGCTCCAGGACCTCGGCTGGAAGGACCTGCTCGACGGCTTCACGTGCACCGAGTGCGGCCGCTGCCAGGAGGCCTGCCCGGCGTACAACACGGGGAAGCCGCTCAATCCAAAGACCTTCATCATGGGCATCCGCGACATGTCGGTCGACGCAGAGCACGGGATCGACCTCATCCCGAACTCGCCGATCGTGCGCGAGACCTACGGCCTCGAGAACACGCGCGTCGCCGCGACGGCGCTCGCGGCGCCGATCGTCGACGCGGCCATCCCCTACGACGCGGTGTGGGACTGCGTCACATGCGGCGCGTGCGTCGAGGCGTGCCCGGTGCTCATCGAGCACGTGGACAAGATCGTCGGGCTGCGGCGGAACCTCGTGCTCGAGGATTCGCGCTTCCCGCCCGAGCTCACCGGGGCGTTCCGCGCGATGGAGAGCCAAGGCAACCCGTGGGGTCAGCCGTCGTCGTCACGGCTCGACTGGGCGAAGCCGCTGCCGTTCGACGTGGACACGGTCGCGGCCGTCTCCGCCGACGGGCGGCTCGATGAGCTCGAGGTTCTCTACTGGGTTGGCTGTGCCGCGGCCTTCGACCCGCGCAACCAGAAGGTGGCCCGGGCCGTGGCGACCTGCCTCCACGCCGCGGGCGTGCGGTTCGCGGTGCTCGGCCAGGAAGAGTCCTGCACCGGCGACCCGGCACGGCGGATGGGCAACGACTACGTGTTCCAGATCCTCGCGTCGGGCAACGTCGAGACCCTCAACCGGTACGGGATGGGGGAGCGGACGATCGTGACCGCATGCCCGCACTGCTTCAACACGCTCTCCAACGAGTACGGGCAGCTCGGCGGGTCATACCGGGTGATCCACCACTCGACGTACCTCGCGGAGCTGCTCGCATCCGGGAGGCTGGCGACCGTGCCGGAGGATGCCGAGGCGTCGACCGGCGACCATCGTCCGGGGAGTGTCACGGTCCACGACTCGTGCTACCTCGCCCGCTACAACGGCGTCGTCTCGGCGCCACGGGACGTGCTGGGCGCCGCGGGCGTGTCGGTCACCGAGATGGCCAAGTCGGGCAAGAACACGTTCTGCTGCGGCGCCGGCGGCGGCCGCATGTGGATGGAGGAGGACCGCGGCACGCGCATCAACGTGGAACGGACGCGCCAGGTGCTCGAGACCGGCGCCACGACCGTGGCCACGGCGTGCCCGTTCTGCATGGTGATGCTCAGCGACGGGATCGCCGCCTCCGACGGCGCCGGCACGGTCGCGGCGCAGGACATCAGCGAAGTCCTGGCCGCCCGGATCGCCTCCGCGCCGGAGGACCGGCGCCTCCCGGTGGTCTAGCCCGGCAGGCGCTTCCCGCACGACGAGCAATCCACATCTGTGACCAGGTTGCCCATCCCGCACGACGGGCAGCGCTTCATGCCCTCGGTGGCGATCGCGAATGGGCTCTCCCGGCCCGCCGCCTCGAGGGCTCGGCGTTGCCGGCGCAGGATTCCGATCGTACCGACGATGCCGATCGCGGCTGCGACGACGAGGAGGAGGAGGCCGGTCGTGACGTCCATGCGTGGATCCTCAGAGTGCGTGAGGTGGTCCTGCGCGAAAGCCTAGTCCTCAGCTGGCGGCCCGCCAAGGGCCCCGCGGCGAAGCGGTGCGCCCTCGCACCGTGTGCCACACCCGGCTACGATGGCCGTGTGACCGCGTCATCCGAGCCGAGCGGGTCGCCGACCTATCGCCTCACCGAGGCGCAGCGCGACCTTCGCGACGCGGTCCGGATCCTCGCCGACGAGCGTGTCGCGCCACGGGCCGCGGAGATCGACCGGACGGCACAGTTCCCCCAGGACCTCCGCGAGCTCCTCGCCGCGCAGGACATCCTGGCGCTGCCGTTCCCGGTCGAGCACGGGGGTCTCGGCGGCGAGCTCCTGAGCGTGTGCCTCGCGGTCGAGCAGCTCAGCCGCGCGTGCGCCACGACCGGGCTTATCCTCGCCGTCCAGGAGCTTGGCTCACTCCCGCTTCTGCTCGCTGGGACGCCCGAGCAGCAGGCGCGCTGGTTCCCGGGGCTTGCCTCTGGCGAGCGGCTGATCGCCTTCGCCCTGACGGAGGCGGAGGCCGGATCGGACGCCGCCGCCGCCCGGACGACCGCTGTTCGGGACGGCGACGACTACGTCATCACGGGTTCCAAGCGCTTCATCAGCCAGGGCTCGGTCGCGGACCTCATCACCGTCTTCGCCGTGACCGACCCCGAGGCGTCGCGCCATGGCCGGCTCTCCTGCTTCGTCGTGGAGGTCCCCACCGACGGGTTCAGCGTCACGCGCGTCGAGCACAAGATGGGCATCAAGGGCAGCCCGACCGCCGAGCTCGCGTTCGACCGGGTGCGGGTTCCCGAGGGCAACCGGATCGGGGCGGAGGGCGAGGGCTTCGACATCGCGATGCGCACGCTCGATCGGAGCCGCCCGGGGATCGCGGCCCAGGCCGTCGGGATCGCCCAGGGCGCGCTCGAGGTCGCGACCGCATATGCGAAGGAGCGGAAGCAGTTCGGGCAGCGCATCGGGGACTTCCAGCAGGTCGGCGCGATGCTCGCGGACATGGATGCCCAGACCGAGGCCGCGCGCCAGCTCCTGTACAAGGCCTGCACCGAGATCGATGCCGGTGCGCCCGACGCCGGACGGTGGTCGGCGATGTGTAAACTCGTCGCCGGTGACACCGCCATGCGGGTCACGACCGATGCCGTCCAGGTCATGGGCGGATACGGCTATATCGACGAGTTCCCCGTCGAGCGGATGATGCGCGACGCGAAGATCACCCAGCTCTACGAGGGGACCCAACAGATCCAGCGCCTCGTGTTGGCGCGAGCGCTGCTCGGCAAGGGCGGCTGAACGGTCGGGGAGGTTCACGTCCTGTTGCGTATCGTCGTGCTCACGAAACCAGTGCCGGATCCGGCGTCCGCGGGGGAGCGGCTCGGCCCGGACGGTCGCCTGGACCGCGCCGCCGTGCCCGCCGTGATCAACGGCAACGACGAGTACGCCCTCGAGGCAGCACTCAAGCTCGTCGAGGCCGCCGGCGAAGGCGAGGTCACGCTGCTGACGATGGCGCCGGCGAGCGCGCCCGAGACGATGCGCAAGGCGCTCGCGATGGGGGCGACCCGTGGCGTGCTCGTGACCGACCCCGCGCTGGCCGGATCGTGCATCGTCTCGACGACCCAGGTCCTCGCGGCGGCCCTCAAGACGCTCGAGTTCGACCTCGCCATCGCGGGCGTCGACACCTCCGACGGCGTGGCGGGCGTGGTCCCGGCCGGGATCGCCGCGCTCAACGGCCTGCCGTACCTGTCCTATGCGGCCAAGATCGAGCCCGACGCCGCGGCCGGCGTGGTGCGCGTGCGACGCCTCACGCCGACCGGCTACGACCTCCTTGAGGCGCCGATGCCCGCCATCATCAGCGGCACGCAGGCGCTTGGCGAGCCGCGGTACCCGTCGCTCAAGGGGATCATGGCGGCGCGTTCCAAGGAGATCGCCACGCTCTCGTTGGCAGACCTGGGGCTGGATCCGGGCACCGTCGGCGGGGCCAACGCCACGACCAAGGTGACGGGTTCACGCCCGCCAGAGGCGCGCGCCGCCACGCGCGTCGTCCGCGACGCCGCTCCCGAGGCCGCCAAGCAGGTCGTGGCGTTCCTCGCCGAGCGGAGGCTCATCTGATGGCCGGGATCCTGGTCGTCGGGGAGGTCGTCGCCGACGGGACGCTGTCCAAGCTGTCGACGGAGGTCGCGACGCTCGCGCGTTCTCTCGCCGAGGCGGCCGGGTCGTCGGCCGAGGGCGTTGTGCTCGCTCCGTCGCCCGATGCGGCTGCGAAGGAGCTCGCCGGCTATCTCGAGATCGTCCATGCCGGATCCGGCCTTCCGGCGGACCAGCCCGTCGCGCCAGTCGCCGCGGCGCTGTCCCTGCTTCTGGGGGACTACGACGTCGTCCTGCTGCCGGCCAGCCCCGATGGCCGCGACATCGCGGGCACGCTCTCGGCCCTGACCGGGCTCGGGGTCCTCGCCAACGCCACGGCGGCGCACTGGTCGGACGGCGGGCCGATCGTGGAGATGAGCGCGTTCGGCGGGAAGCTCATCACCGAGAGCGCCTTCACGAACGGCCGGGGGATCATCACGGTCCGCCCGAACAGCGTGACCGCCGAGGCCCGCGGCACGGCGGGCACGGTCAAGGCGCTGGGCGCGGACGCCGCGCCCGAGCTCCCGACGGTCCGCGTCGTGGACCGGGTGGACGAGGCGAGCGCAGCCGTCTCGATCGACGACGCCCGGATCATCGTGGCCGGCGGCCGTGGCGTCGGCGGAGCCGACGGGTTCAAGCTCATCGAGGACCTCGCCGAGGCCCTCGGCGGAGCGGTCGGCGCGACGCGCGCGGCCGTCGACTCGGGCTGGATCCCATACGCGCAGCAGATCGGCCAGACCGGCAAGATCGTCAAGCCCCAGTTGTACCTCGCGCTCGGCATCAGCGGCGCGATCCAGCACAAGGTGGGCATGCAGACGGCGGCGACGATCATCGCGATCAACCGCGACCCCGACTCGCCGATCGCCGACTTTGCCGACATGTTCGTCGTGGGTGACCTGTTCGAGGTGGGTCCGGCGCTCCTGGCGGAGCTCCGGTCGCGCCCCGGCTGAACGAGACGTGATCGGGGCCGCATGACCGGCGAGCAATGGATCAACCTGCTGCCGATCATGGCGTTCATCGCGCTGGCGGCCGGCCTCGCGGTCGTCTTCCGGCGGACCGGCTCGATCGTCGCGCGGACGCGTGAGGCGGAGGGTTTCCGGTCCTCGGTCCGCGACCTCGCGGCGCGCATCGATGCCTCGTTGGCAGGCGCGTCGTCGCGGATCGACCTCGTGCGCCACCATCAGCTGGCGCCCGACGCCATCGCGGAGACGCTCCTCGTCGCCTCCGACGCGGTGGACCGCTACCTGGCCGAGGCGCGGGCCCTGCGTGTGCCTTCGTCGGCGGTCGACATCCGCGATGACCTGGTCGCACAGCTCGAGCGCGCCGGCCGGGCCCTTGCGACGGTCGAGCACGGCGCGACGATCATGTCGACGATCCGCGGCGGCGCCCGTGAGCTCGAGGCCCAGACATCGATCAAGCGGGGCTACCTGAATCTGCTCCACGCCAGGGAGGCGATCGCCCGGGAAGCGAGCCGCGCCGACGGCCTGTCGACCCGCCACCACCACACCATGTAGTGGTATGCTCGGCCCACACCACAACAGCTAGTGGTGGTGGACCAACGCAAGGAGCAGGATGCGTTGCCCCCAATGCGGCGAGCGGGAGACCCGCGTCGTCGACTCACGCGACCTCGATGACTCCGCGACGATCCGCCGACGGCGGGAGTGCGCGGCGTGCGCGATGCGCTTCACGACCTATGAGCGCGTGGAGGCGGCGCGGCTCGTCGTCGTCAAGCGCGACGGCGCCCGCCAGGAGTTCGACCGCGATCGGCTCGTCTCGGGCCTCCGCAAGGCGCTGACGCGTCGGCCGGTGCCGTCGGGTGCGGCCGAAGCAGCCGCGGACGCCATCGAAGCCGAGCTCCGCTCGTCGGGTGCGAACGAGGTGCCGTCCTCGAAGATCGGGGCGATGGCCATGGAGCAGCTCCGGGCGATCGACCAGATCGGCTACATCCGGTTCGCGAGCGTGTACCAGAGCTTCGAGGACCTCGAGGCGCTCAAGCGCGAGGTCGACAACCTGTACGAGGAGCGGGGCACGCCCGGAGCCCTGGAGGCATGAGCGTCCTCTCGGACCGCGACATCCGCGCCGAGCTCGACGGGGGCCGCGTCGTCATCCGGCCATACGACCCACACGACCTGCAGCCCTCGTCGGTGGACCTGCACCTCGATCGCAGCTTCCGGGTCTTCCGCAACAACCGGTACCCGTATATCGACGTCCGCGCGCCGCAACCCGACCTCACCGAGCTCCTGACCGTCGAGGAGGACGAGCAATTCATCCTGCATCCCGGCGAGTTCGTGCTCGGCCAGACCCACGAGTGGGTCGAGCTGCCGGACGACCTCGTCGCACGGCTCGAGGGCAAGTCATCGCTTGGGCGTCTGGGGCTCCTCATCCACTCGACCGCGGGCTACGTCGACCCGGGCTGGAAGGGCAACCTCACGCTCGAGCTCTCTAACGTGGCGAACCTGCCGATCGCCCTCTATCGCGGGATGCGGATCGGCCAGATCTCGTTCTTCCGGATGTCATCGCCGGTGGAGCGGCCATACGGGTCACCCGAACTCGGGTCGAAGTACCAGGGCCAGTCCGAGCCCACCGCATCGGCCTTCCACCGGGACTTCGATGCCGGCCGCAAGGCCGGGGAGCCGTCGCGGAACTAGCTGGATGGCGATGAACGATGCCGTCGACTGGCGGGCCGATCTGGGCGGCGGCGTCACCGTCGCGCTCGTCCAGGCGGGCACGTTCAGGAGCGATGCGGGGACCCTGTTCGGACCGGTGCCCCGGGTGCTGTGGGATCGGCTCGTCACCGACGAGATCGACCATGATCACCGGCTGCTCCAGGCGCTCAACTGCCTCTTGATCGACGTGCCGGCGGGGCGCGTGCTGGTCGAGACCGGGATCGGCGATCGGCTCGACGACAAGACCCGCGCCATGCGCGGCTACGAGGGTCCGTGGATCGTGCCGGCGCTGGAGACGGCAGGGTTCCTCCCCGAGTCGGTGAACATCGTGGCGATGAGCCACCTGCATTTCGACCACGCGGGCGGGCTACTGTTGGCGGACGGGGAGCGGGCCTTCCCGCACGCGACGATCGTGGCGCAGAAGGCCGAGTGGGAGGTCGCCCTCAGCGAGAACCCGCGCATCGTTGCCTCGTACGTCCAGCCCGAGCTCACGCTCGTCCGCGACTGGGGCGCACAGGGCTGGGCCGACGGCGAGCGCGAGCTCATGCCGGGGGTCACGGTCGTGCCGACGGGCGGGCACTCCATGGGCCACCAGGCCGTGATCGTGCGCGGTGGCGACGGCTCGGGCCGGGTCGTCGCGTTCTTCGGCGACCTGTTCATGCGCCCATGGGGCGCGAACCCGCGGTGGGTGACGTCATTCGACGACTTCCCGCTCGATTCGGTGCTCCGCAAGGCCGAGCTGTTCGCCCAGGCCGCCGATGAGGGCTGGACGATCGTGCTGTCGCACGAGCGATGGCACCCGGTCGGCCGCCTGGTGCGCGATCGGGACCGCTTCCGCTTCGAGCCGGAGTAGGGCAGGCGGGGCGTTCGCGGGCCCCGCGGGCCCGCGGGGCCCTCGCCCGTGTCCGCCCGATGCGTCCTCACCTGCCTGAGTTCTTGCCAAATGCTCGTCAGAGCGGTCGCTCGTCCGTCGATTCTCGTCAGATGTGCGCTGCGACGATCACAGTGCGGAATCCCGTGCGGACGCCAAGCGTGGAGAGCGTTGGATGGTGCAAGCATTCGAGCCGAGTGATCGTGTCAGCGTCATTTGGCGAGAATCGAGGCAGTTGGGCCCGTCGCCAGGGGCCCGGCGCCGGCGGCCCCTCCGCGGCGCCTAGGCCGTCACCTCGGCCTGGGTATCGCCGACCGCGCGGACCTCGACGGCGTCGCCCGGCCACTCCAGCCCGGGCCACCCGGCCGCGATCTCGAGCGCCGTCGCCTCGTCGGGAACGTCGAGCACGATGAAGCCACCCAGCCACTCCTTGGTCTCGATGAATGGCCCATCGCTGGCGCCCGAGCGCCGGACCGTCTTGGCCGCCTGTGGCGGACCCAGCTCCTCGCCGCCCACGATGCGGCCCGCGGCCCCGTGCTCGCGGAACCAGGCGAGGACCCGGTCGATCTCGAGCTGCTTCTCTGCGGCCGTGCTCCGCTCCCAGGCCTCGACGTGGTCAGGCGATGAGTAGGTCATCAGGATGTAGCGCATCGGTCGATCTCCTTGGTTCGTCGCCGCGTCGGCGCGGCCTACCCGATCGACGACCGACATCGCGCCCGACGACATCGGCCGCCGTCGTCCTACGGCGTGAGACTCGGGGCCGGGGCGGAAGTCGCTGGCGCAGCTGGCGGGAGCATCGTCTCGATGAGCGCGGCCGCGCCCGCTTCGTCGACCGGTCCGTTCACGACGCGCCGGATGACGCCATCCGTGTCGATGAAGAACTGGGTGGGCAGGGCGTAAACGCGGTACGTGCGGAAGACGTGGCCGGAGGCGTCGAAGCCGATCGTGTAGCGCAGCTGGTAGCGCGCCGCATAGGCCGCGATGTCGGCCGGGGTCGTCTCCTGGACGCTGATCCCGACGATCTCGAGCCCTCTGTCGCGATAGCGCTCGGAAAGCTCGCGGAGGACCGGCGTCTCGTGCTGACACGGCGGGCACCAGCTGGCCCAGAAGTTGAGCCACACGACCTTGCCGCGCAGGTCGGCCAGGCGGATCGGCTGACCGTCGAGGTCGGTCAGCTGGAACGTGGCCTCATCGGGGAGCGCGATCGTCAGCTCGGGGGCCAGGCTGCCCGGCTCGAGGCCCTCGGTCGGGGTGCCGATCAGGAACGGCGTCGCGCGCGGGTCGGTCAGGAGGTTGCCGCCGGTGGTCCCGAGCGGCGTCGTGATGCCGACGAGCAGGGCGACCGCGACGACCACCACGATGAAGGCACCGAGGATCTGGCGGCCGCTGAACGGTCCGACGAGCCCGTGGCGTTCGCGTCGGTGGGTGAACTCGGGTCGGTCGGACAAGCTAGATGGCCGTGTTGAAGTCGAACCAGCGCGGCAGGAGCGCGAGCCAATCGAAGATCATCGCGATGCCGATGAACACGACCAGCAGCCCGCCGATCAGCGAGACCGTCCGCCCGTGGCGGATGAGCGGCCGGAGGAGGCCAGGCGCCCGGTCGTAGACGAGGGCGATCGCGAGGAACGGCAGCCCGAGGCCCAGCGTGTAGGCGACGAGCAGGATCGAGCCCTGGAGGACCGTGGTCGAGGTCGCGGCCATCGTCAGGATCCCGCCCAGGATGATCCCGATGCAGGGCGTCCAGCCGACCGCGAAGATCGCACCGAGCCCGAACGACGCCAGCCAGCCGCCTCGGGCACTCACGAGCCGCCCGCCCAGACGGTCGGCGGCGGTCCGGCCGTTTCCGGGGCCGGCCAGCGAGATCGAGCCGGTCGCGGTCGCGAGCGAGCCCGACGCACCGGCGTCGAGCGGTCGCCAGGTGCGCTCCAGCGCCGGGATGCGCAGGATGCCCGCGAGGTTGAACCCGAGGATGACAAGAATGACGCCGCCCACTGTGCGCAGCGGGTCGAGATAGGGGACGAGCGGGCCGGCCAGGAACGTCGCCGTCAGCCCGAGCAGGGTGAACACAACCCCGAACCCCGCTACGTACGCGATGGCGTGGCGCATGGCCGTCCAGCGTGACGGCGTCCGGCCGTCGGCGGACGAGGCGACCGCGATTGCCGTGAGCTGGCCGAGGTAGGCGGGCACGAGGGGCAGCACGCACGGCGAGAGGAAGCTGATGACCCCGGCTGCGAGGGCGACGAGGATGGTCAGATCCGTGCCGGTCATCGCGTCACGCGTCCAGGACGTCGGTGAGGAGGCGCCGGAGCTTGGCGAGGCTGGTCGCGAGCTCAAGCCGGCGGTCGCCGAGCTCGACGACCGGGATCGAGGCGAAATAGGCGCGTTCGAGGGCCGGATCGGCCTCGATGTCGCGCTCGAGGAGAGCTGGAGTCGTGAGATGCGCTGCGGTTCGTTCGGCGAGGAGGGCGGTCAGCAGGCCTCGGGTCTCATCGCACAGCCCGCAGCCCGGGCGTGAATAGAGGATGAGGTCGGGGAGGGGAGTGACGGCCATCTCGCACGGGATTGTAGGCGAGGGCTCGGTGGAGCCCTGTGACGTCAATAGGCCGTCGCAGGGAGGTGCGACGGCCATGGGCTGCTGACGTTCGGGTCGCGGGTGCGGTTCCCGCCTCGGGGTACGATGGGGTCCGCGCCCCCGTAGCTCAGTGGACAGAGCGAGGCCGTCCTAAGGCCTGCGTCGGCGGTTCGAGTCCGTCCGGGGGCGCCAGAAGCAAAGTCGACGGGGCCACAACAAGGCCATCGAGAAGACGGTCGAGCCCAGCACCGGCGGGGTCAGGCTGAGGATCGTCTCGATCGAGAAGCGCGGGCGCCGGGATATCTGCGAGCGATGGTGTGGCCTAGACTTGCCGCATGGGACTCTTGACGTTCAGCTACAACGTCACCCTGGACGGCTGCGTCGACCACGAGGAGGGAATCGCCGACGACGAGACGCACGCCTTCTTCACCCGCCTCATGGACGAGGGCGGGGCGATGCTGTGGGGCCGCGTCACCTACGAGATGATGGAGAGCGCCTGGCCGGCGGTCGCCCGCGGCGACGAGGAGGCGCCGCCGGCGATGCGCGACTGGGCGGTCAAGCTGGAGGCCAAGCCGAAGTACGTGGTGTCGTCGACGCGCACGGACTTCTCCTGGGCCAACACCCACCACATCGCCGGCGACCTGCGCTCGAGCGTTCAGACGCTCAAGGACGCAACCCCGGCCGGCGTGCTCCTCGGTAGCGGCAAGCTCGCGACCGAGCTGGACCGGCTGGATCTGATCGACGAGTACGAGTTCCTCGTCCACCCCAGGATCGCCGGCCACGGCCCGACCCTGTACCAGAGCGGGCTGCCCAGCACGCGACGGCTCGAGCTGGTCTCGGCAAAGCCGCTCCGCAACGGCGCGGTCGCCATGCACTACCGGCGCGTGCGCTGACTCCAGAGCAGCCATCGCGCCCAGCTCGCGGGCCAGCGCGCACGACCGAATCGGGTATTCCTGAACCACGCTTTCATCCGAAGCACGCAAGGGCGCCGGCTGCCGCGGACGCACTCCCCAGGGTCGCAAGGCGACCGCTTGACGAAGTGATCTTGTTGAAACGCGCTAGGCGAAGCTCTCTGCCTCCGCTGGGGCGAACATCTCTGCGGGCGACGTGACGCCAGCCGTGACACGCACGAAGCGGTCCATCGCGGGCTGGTTGCCGGCGATGCCGGCAAGGGCCTGGGCGAGTTCCGGTGGCGGTGGTTCCAATGTCGCGAGTTGCGTGGTGAATTCGTAGAACGGTCGGACGCGCGCATCACGCTCCGCCTGGTAGCGGCCCATGGCCTCCTCAAGCGAGGCCCGACCGCGGAGGACTTCGTCGATCGCAGCAGCCACCTGCTCCGCGCCGAGGTACGCGTCGCTCATGCCGAGGGCAGTGACGAAGTCAAGGTTGTAGCCGGCATCGCCGACGAGGACCCAGCCAGGACCAAACGGCCGCCGGAAGTAGTTCGCCACCGATGCCCCGACGAACCGGGTCTCGCGCGTTGCCGTGGCCAGGCGCTCCGCGAAGGCCGGCGCGAGGTCGATCGTCGAGAGGTAGGTCGACTCGATGTTGCCGCGATACGCCTCGAACTGGGCGAACGGCCGGCCGGCGATCACGAGGGTCCTTCCCTCATTGGTCGGCCACGCCCCAAAGGCGCCATCGTGCCGGATGTACGTCTCGAACCGGCCATCCATCGGCAGGCCGCTCCAGTACGCGTAGTAGCTTGCCTGTAGGTGAGGTCGCTCGTCGTAGACCTCTGCGCGGACCGCCTCAGCCACCATGGAATGCCGCCCGTCCGCTCCGACCACGATCGTCGCCCGTTCGACCACCGCCGAGCCGTCTCGGCCGTGGCCCCGGATCCCGATAACGCGACCGGCATCGAACTCCAGGCCATCGACCGTGAAGCCTTGCCGGACCTCTGCGCCGGCCACGTCAGCGGCGTCGACGAGGATCTCGTCCAGCACCGTCCGACGAGGCGCGTACGACAGCGGCTCGTCACCCTCGCCCGGCGAGCCAGTCAGCGTGAACGGGCCGAAGTCGAAGGCATACGTGTCGATGGCCGGACAGCCCGTGGCGACGACGCGATCGAGGATGCTCCAGCGGCGCCATGCCGCGACTCCGGGCGGATGAACCAGATGCGTCGAGACGGTATCGCTCGGAAACGTCGCACGGTCAGCGAGCAGGACCCGATGGCCTGAGCGCGCCAGGAGCATCGCGGTTGGCGCACCGGCGCTTCGCGCTCCGACGACGATGACGTCGTAGCCGTTGTTGGACATGGTCGAAAACTCCATCGTCGGGACGCGGCGGCCCGGTCAGCCGCGCGGTGTGCCCCGGGATGCGACCGTAGGCCGGTCGACTGGCATGCCGCATCGGTCGTGATGACCAATCGCTGACATGCACGCGTGGTCATTCAGTGCCACCCGACCGGGCCCGCGACGGCGTCAGATGAGGCGGTGCTTGAGACCGTAGGCGGTCGCGGCAGCGCGCGAGGGCACGTCGAGTTTGGACAGGATGTTCGCAACGTGGCGGGCCACGGTCCGCTCGCTGATGACGAGGTCGCCGGCGATCTCACGATTCGACCGGCCGGCTGCAACGAGGGACAGGACCTCCAGTTCGCGGCCGGTCAGCGGGCCATCGTCTCGCCGGCGCCCCGCACCTTGCTCAACGATCCCGACCAGATCCGGCGCCGCCCCTAGCCGCCTGAACGTCGTCGCCGCGGCGTCGGCCTCGAGCGCCGCGCCATCCCTGTCGCCCAGGCTGTCGAGCGCCCGTCCGATGAGGACGCGGACGCGCGCGACCTCGTAGGGCGCGTCCACATCAGTCCACAGTCTCTGCGCGCGGCGCAGGTGCTCCAACCCTTCGCGTGCGGAACCCGCTGCGACGGCGACCGCACCCGACATATGCGCGGACGTCGCATGGAGGAAGGGCACGTCTGCCTGGGCCGCCGCCGTCGCCAGTGTCGCCGCGGCGTCGCTCGCTCCCTCGATGTCGCCAGCGGCCAGCCGGATCTCGACGGCTGCCGCCAGGACGCGAGTTCGGCCGGGTCGCGCACCCTCATCGTCGTCCGAGCGTGCCTCCTCGAGGACGCGCAGGACCGCCGCGGCCGCCAGGTCGATGTGCCCCTGGGCCAGCCTGAGGAGTGCAAGGCCGGGATGCGGGTCGAAGCCAAGGCGGCTCGCCTCACGATAGGCTTCTTCGGCGGCGCCAAGATCGCCGCGCAGCCGCAGTAACTCGCCGCGCTGGTAGAAGGCGATCCCTGCGGCCGGCTGCCAGGGGTCGGTCAGCCAGTCGCACGCGCGCTGCGCTTCGACGAGCGCCTCAGGCCACGCGCCGTGCAAGGCCTTGATCTCGGACCGGTGGACCAGGCACTGGCCGCGAAACGGCACGAGGTCGGCCTGCGATCCCGACCACCGGTCGAGCGCCGTCGTCCACTCGTAGACCCGCCGGAGGTCGAACGCGCGCTGCGCGGCCAGGATGGACGCGCAGTAGAGGATGCCGACGCTGATCGGGCTCACTTCGCCGGCGGTGACCGCGATCATCGCTTCGTCCAGGAGGCGTGCGCCATCGATGTTGGCGCCCTGTTCGATCAGCGCTTCCCCTTGGCCGAGCAACGCCAACGCGATGAGCTCGGGGTCGGCGAATCGGACGCCGATCGCATGGGCATCGCGGCTCGTGTCGCATGCCGACTCTGGGTCGCCGCCCGTCAGAATCTCGTAGGCCCGAAGGACGAGCAGGTAGCCATGCTCAGTGCAATCGAGACCTCGATCGTCCAGGAGTCGTTGCGTGCGTTCCAGCCAGCCCCTGCTCTGGGCCGCTTCGCCGGCGAGTACGAGTGTCAGGCTGAGCCAGTATCCGCAGCGGGCTGCGGGCTCCACATCGCCTCGGTCTACGTGCTCGTGATATGCCCGGGACCAGGCGGCGTGGGCGTCGTAGTCCTGGCCGATGAGATAGGCAGCTGTCGCGAGGCGTTCGAGGTCCTCGGGCTCGAGAGCAGTCTCGGCGTCGGCGGCCGACAGGCGTGTGAACGCATCTCGCCAAGCCGCCGAGTCGAAGGCCTCGCGACCGATATCGAGCACGTCCCGGACCGGGTCATGTCGCATCCCGTCAGGGTCGCCTAGTCACCGCGAGCCTGCAACTACTGGACAAGCGCGGGCTAGCGCCAGCCGAGCTCCGGGGCCACGTACCTGAGGATGCTCTCGATCGCGTGGGCGTTGTACTCGACGCCGAGCTGGTTCGGGACCGTCAGGAGAAGCGTGTCCGCCGCCTGGATCGCCGTGTCCCCGGCGAGCTCCTTGACGAGGACGTCCGGCTCCGCCGCGTACGAGCGCCCGAAGATCGCCTTGGTCTGCGCGTCGAGGTAGCCGACCTGGTCGGACGCCTGGTTGCCGTGCCCGAAGTACGCTCGATCGCGGTCATCGACGAGCGCGAAGATGCTGCGACTGACCGACACCCGCGGCTCGCGCTCGTGCCCAGCCGCTGCCCACGCCTCGCGGAACAGACGGATCTGCTCGGCCTGAAGCTCGTGGAACGGCACGCCGGCGTCCTCGGTGAGCAGCGTCGACGACATGAGGTTCAAGCCCTGCTGGGCGGTCCACTCCGCGGTCGCGCGCGAGCCGGCGCCCCACCATATCCGGTCGCGCAGTCCGGGCGAGTGCGGCTCGGGGCGAAGCAGCCCGGGCGGGTTCGGGAACATCGGGGATGGGTTGGGCTGTGCGAAACCGGTGCCGGACAGTGCCTGGAGGAACACCTCGGCGTGCTGGCGGGCCATGTCGGCGTCGGTCTTGCCCTCGGGTGGCGCGTAGCCGAAGTACCGGAAGCCGTCGATGACCTGCTCCGGCGAGCCGCGGCTTATCCCGAGCTGCAGTCGACCACCCGCGATGAGATCGGCGGCCCCGGCATCCTCGATCATGTACAGAGGGTTCTCGTAGCGCATGTCGATGACGGCCGTCCCGATCTCGATGCGCTTGGTGCGCGCGCCGATCGCTGCCAGGAGCGGGAACGGCGACGCAAGCTGCTGGGCGAAGTGGTGGACGCGGAAGTAGGCACCATCGGCACCCAGGTCCTCGACCGCCTCGGCAAGCTCGATCGACTGGATGAGCGCGTCCGAGCCCGAGCGGACCTGCGAGTAGGGCGACGCCGACCAATGGCCGAATGACAGGAATCCGATCTTCTTCATGCGCCGATTCTAGGCTCTGGCTCGGCGGAGGAGCCCTACACCTCAGCGCACGCCGACGACGCGGGCAAGGGGGTTTATGCGCTTGCAACCGCGCGACCGTCAAGATCGTTCGATGGATACCAAAGAGACGTTCATCGCCGCGAACAGCGCCCTGACTGAGTTGGTCCTTCGCGTGCGGCCCGACGACCTGCTCCTCGAGGTGCCCGCCCATGCCCGCTTCCACGACGGCCAGACCCTGCGGACCTCGCTGAACCTGATGGCGTACGAGAACCAGTGCGTCCCGAAAGTGCTCGCCGGCGAGACGGGACTTACGACTAACCCGGAGTTCGACGGCGATCTCCTCGGCGATGACCTGGCGGGCAACTACGAGCGCCTCGCCACCCATGCGAACGACTCCGTCCACGGCCATGCGGATCTGGACCACATCGTCCACATCTCCTACGGCGATGTCCCGGCCGGTCGATACCTGTCGGACATCTCGCTCAACCGGGCGATGACCCTGTTCGACGTCGCGGCGCTGACCGGCCTCGACCCGCACCTGTCCGACGAAGCGACCCAGGCCATCCACGCGATCGCGTCGGAGCATGGCGATCTCCTTCGCCAGATGGGGATCTTCCCTCCCGAGATCGAGGTATCCGGCGACGCCAGTCCGGAGGACCGATTCCTGGCCTACATCGGCCGAAAGCCCAGGGACAGCTCCGTCCTCGTGGGGTGATCACGCCAAGGAGCGACTGAGCCCGCCGGGGTGTCGACGGCCCGGTTGCAGGAATGAGGTCATGGGGCAACCAGCACAGACGGCTCCTCATGGACGACGCCGTCGTACCCATGCTCGACTGCCACCAGGAATGCGCACCCACCATCGCCATCGAGGGCGATGACGACGTCGGCCTCCTGGCTGGGCCCAAGGGCGACATCGAGTCCGCACGCGCCGCTCAGGCCGGAGAGCCGGTATCGGCCTTCGGACACCGGGAACGCTCCTCGAAGAGCCTGGCCCGACACGAACGTGTGTTCACGATGGAAGTCGACTTCATCGGGGACCGTCATCTCGATCTTCACAGGTGCCGAAGGGATCTCGGGATCCGAGGTGAGCCAGACGCTCGCAGGCTCCGGCATCGATTCGGTCGGGCCACAGCCGCTGGCGACGACAGCCGCGCAGAGCAGCACGCCCCGGCCCACCGTGCAGGAGCGCCCGATCAACCCCACGCTCGGATCGTCCGCGCCAGGAAGGCATGTCGTCAAGCCGTTAGCACAGGCGTAAGGTGGCGCGCGTGGACGACTCCATCCGCGTGATGGTCGAGCGGGGCAAGAAGAAGCGTGTCGTGGCCTCGGCGTTCGACTGGCCCGGCTGGGGCAGGAGCGCCAAGACCGAGGACGACGCCCTCCGTGTCCTGGCCGCCTACCGCCCGCGCTACGCGAAGGTGGCCGCACTGGCCGGTCTCACCGACGGATTTGCCGCGCTTGGCGACCTGGCCGTCGTCGAGCGGCTCCAGGGCAACGGCATGACCGACTACTACGGGGTCTCGGGCAAGTCGGCCGAGCCCGAGCAGCACCAGATGAGTGAGTCCGAGTGCGAACGGAAGATCGCCCTGCTCCGGGCCTCGTGGGCGACGTTCGATGAGGTCGCCTCGCGCGTCTCGGCAGAGCTGAAGAAGGGTCCTCGCGGAGGCGGACGCGAGCGGGACCAGATCGTCAGTCACGTCAACGGGTCCGAGATCGACGAGTACGGGAAGAAGGTCGGGGTGCGCACGCCGCTCGAGGCCCGGCGTGACCCAGACGCCTTACGCGCCCACCGCGATGCCATGTGCGCCGGGATCCGAGAGTTCAACGCCCGCGGGCCAGCCGCAGGCAGCTGGTGGACGGTCCAGTTCCTGATCCGCCGGTGCGCGTGGCACATGCTCGACCACGCGTGGGAGATGGAGGACCGGGACCAGCAAGCGCCGGGAGCCGGATAGCCATCCGCGTACCATTCGCGAGGGTTCATCCGACCCGCCGGTTCGTCGAGTCCGTGCGACTCGCGGCGATCGAAGGGGGTTCCGTGGCAGAGCTCGAGCGGGTCGGCGTCGAGGGGACCATCGGAGAACGGGATTGTCCGGATTGCGGAGCGCAGATCTCATACGACCGCGCGTTCGTTCCGTGGTGCCGAGCCTGCCGATGGAACGTGGACGCGGGTCTCCGTCCGACCGAGCCGCCAACCAGTCTTGACCGTATCTGGAAGGCGATCGGCAGTCGCGCCGGCGACTCCCTCTATCGACAGTTGTTGGCATCGCCGATCGTTCGGCCACGCTTCACGATCAGCCGGCTGGCTGCGTATGCCATCTCGCTGCCCGTATTCGCCGTCTCGATCGCGATCCTCCTGACCGGGTTGTGGCTGATCGTCTTCGGCGGCAACCTCGTTCTGCTTGGCATCGGCGTCGTCGTCACGGCCATCGGGGTGGTCTCACGGCCTCGGTTCTTGAAACCATCAGAACCGCCGCTGACCCGGATCGAGGCGCCAGAGATGTATGGCCTGGTCGACGAGATCGCCGCGGCTCTCCACGCCCCTCGCATCCATTCGATCTGGATCTCGTCTGATTGGAACGCGGGCACGTTCCGGTTCGGCATTCGCCAGCGCACCGGACTCTCGATCGGCCTTCCGCTGTGGGCCAGCTTTGGCAATGACGAACGCGTCGCCCTACTCGGCCATGAAGTCGCTCACGGGGTCAATGGCGACACGGCGCGCTCGATCGTCGTTGCCAATGCGTTCAACACCCTGGTGACCTGGGCCTACGTTCTCGAACCGGAGGATCTGACGGGCGGCGACCGTGGCCCAGTCGGGATCGTCTCGATCCCGCTCAACATCGTGATGCTGAGCCTGGCCAAGATACTCGAAGGCGTAGCGATGGCCCTCGCACTCCTGCTGTACCGCGAAGGTCAACGAGCCGAGTTCTACGCCGACAGCCTCGCCGCGTCCTTGTCCGGGTCCGATGCGGGGATCCGGTTGCTCGAAGGCATGCCTCACGAGGCTGCGTACCGACGTGCCATCGGCTCCGTCGTCACTGGCGACCGCTGGCAGGACTTCTTCGACGAACTCGCCCGCCAGATCCGGATCACGCCGGCCTCCGAGCTCGAGCGGCTGTCGCTCGGCGAAACGAAGGTCGGCCACTCGATCGACGCATCGCACCCTCCCACGTACCAGCGAATCGCGATCCTGCGCTCGCATCCACGGCAGCCGACCGGTCTAACGCTGGGCGCCGACCGCTCGGTGAGGATCGACGCGGAGCTGGCATCGAGGCGCGATGAGGTCAGCCGCGAATTGGCGGACACCTACCTCGCGGAGATCAGCTGACCGGAATCAGAAGGCCCGACGCTGAGCGCCGGGCCTTCGTGTCGCTGGCTCGAACGGGGTCAGCCGGCGCGAACCGACGCGGCGCTGAGGGTCAGGCGGCCCACCACGGAGTGGTAGTAGCGGCCCTTGGACTCAGGATCCATCCAGACGGTGGCGCCCGGAGTGTGCGTCGACTTGAACTTGAAGTCCCGTGCTCCATCGAACGCGTGGTCACCCCGGAAGATCTCGGAGACGCTCTTGTTGGTCAAGAGGACGTCCGCGATGATCGAGTTCAGGCTGCCGTGGCCGTTCGCGAACACGGCCTTCGCGCCGGTGCGCAGGAAGCCGGTCCCGTACCCGTCGGCCCGCTTCTTGGCGGTGGCCTTGCTCGGGAGCTTGTGCCCCGGCTCGGAGTTCCCGGACGCGTAGCACAGGTGGTTGAGCAGCACGACGGCGTTCCGATCGAGATCGAGACCGGTCCGCATGTGCGTCTGACCGTAGTACTTCACGTTGGAGTTGCCGTGACCCGACCGCGAGTTGAGACCCATGCCGTTCCGTCGCAGGGCGGAGAAGGGTCCGTACGGGCTGGGGGAGCCGTTGCCGTGGCCGAGGTAGATGAAGACGTTGGCGCCGCGGGCGGCGGCCTTCACCTTGGACCAGGTGGCCCTCGGGCTGTAGATCTCCGTCACGGAGGCTCCGAGGGAACGGGCGAGGGCTGCGTACTGCTTGGCGTGACGGACGTACCGGCTGGTGCTGCCCTCGACGGGTCCGACCACGATCACGACCTTGACCGGCGAGGCCGCCTCAGTGGGCGGCGCGCTGGCGGTCCAACCGCCGAATGTGATGACCAATGCCACGATCGAGAGCGCGACCATGCGGATCGTTCGACCGCCAGACGCCCTCTGGGCGCCGTTCATGGGGACCTGCAAGACTCTTGCCTCCTCCCTGCCTGACGCCGTGCCGGGGGGCATGGCGACGGTGGGTGTGTATGCCGCCGGCAGCAGGAAGAAGTCGCGACCGAACGCGTGACGGGTCACTCCGACTCATGGCCGAGGGGCGATGAGTGGGAGCGCTGGATCGGGTGAGCCGATCCGGTGGGCCGTCGAGTGCGAACACCCGACGCGATGACAGGGGTCCTGCCGTGGGGGCGGCGGTCTTCTGTTGATGCCTGTCTTCGGCCGTGCTTGGGGGTTGAGCCAAAGTATGCCAGCGGCGAACCGTCTTCGCCCAGCCCGACTATCAGGGCAAGGATCGGCGGCGAACGGGTCAGGGCGCGGGCGCACCACCCCGGACCCCCGGCACGCCGCCTCCACGGGCGTGGGCGGTGCCGACATGGGACTTTGGTTCGTGCCGCACCGGTCATCACGACTCGTAGCGTTCGTTCGACCGGCGGGTCATGGTTGGCTTCGATCGGCCCATGTGCCCGTCGAGACGGAGGGGTCATGCCCACGCGACGAACCACACGCGAACGCCTCGGAGGGATCCTGCTCGCCTCCGTCCTGGTCGTGGGCGGCTGCGGCGCCGCCGCGCCGAGCGCCGGTGGTTCGAAGGCACCCGAGACGCTCAAGAGTGCCGCTCCGTCGATCGACACCGCCGCCGGGATCCGATACGCGAAGGCCTTCGTCAAGGCGATGAACACAGATCCCCTGGTGACTCACATCGAACAGATGACGACGGTCAAGCAGGAAGGGGGCGGCACGACACTCGAGTTCTTCGTGTCGATGACGGCCGACTTCGCCGGCGCTGACAGGGCGATGGATCTCGAGGGGACCGCGCCCGACGACAGCTTCAGGCTGCGATTCAAGACGATCGGCAAGAGTGCCTGGGTCTATCAGTCCGGCCAGTGGCTCAAGGGAAAGCGTGCCTCGGTCAAGAAGGATCTGGCAGAGATGCTTGACGCGGTCCGCGTCATCAAGGATCCGAACGACCTTCGATACATGGGACAGGAGCGGGTCGGCAAGAAGGACCTCCAGCATCTCCGAGCCAACCGCGAGATCGCCTACGACGCGAGTCTCGGGGCAGGGTTCTGGATCGACGGTCACTACGACTCGTACGAGATCTGGATCCAGTCCGATGGGACACCCGTCCGAATCGAGGCGACGTTCTCGACTTCCTCGAAGAAGTACGGAAAGGTCACCGGACAGAGCGTCATGCAGTTCACGAAGTTCGGTGGCCCGATCAAGATCAAGGTCCCGAAGAACAAGTAGGCACGCCCGCGCCGTAGCGCCCAGCCCACGCTCAGCCGTTCGGCGGAGGTCACCGTCGCGCGAGCCGTTATGACCATAGCGGCGCGCTGGGTCCCGGTAGAGACTTCGGGGGATGGGGACCCATGGCCCGACCACGTCGATCGAAGATGGGTCCGCGGTAGCGCGAGCCCGGTGGGGCTGGCTGCAGCCGCGGGCCTGGCTTGCGTTCCTCGTCGCCGGGCTGGGCCTGGCCATCGGTGCCGCGCTTATCGATGACCGGCAGGCGCTGATGCCGCTCACCTCGGTGATCGGGTTCGCGTCGACAGCGGCGATCCTGATCGGGGTCCGCATCAATCGCCCGGCCCGCCCGTTGCCCTGGTATGTGCTCTGCGCGACCATGCTGCTCACGACGATCGCGGGCATGTTGGACACGGGCGGTGAAGGCCTCGCCCTCCCCAGCCAGGTCCTCACCGGCATCGGTTCCCTGTTCGGTGTGGTGGGACTGGCCATCCTGATCCGCGGCCGGATTCCGGGCGGCGATCGCGCAGCCCTCCTCGACGCCGCGATCGTGGCCTCAGGGACCGGCGCGCTGATCTGGGCCGTCGGCTTCGGGCCATTCGTCGCTGCATCGGGCCAGAGCTCGATCGCCCTCGCGGCGTTCTTCTATCCGGCTCTCGTCGCGCTGGCAGCCGTCGCCCGGATGTGGATCCTGCCCGGAGATCACCGCCCTGCGACGCGGCTGATCGTGCTCTTTGTGTTGGCATCGAACGGCGTGATCATCGTGGACATGCTGAAGGGCCTCGCCGGCCAGGGAGACTTCTCGGGCCCATACATGCTCAGCGCGATCGCCGTGCTCACGTTCGTGGGCGCGGCCGCCCTGCATCCATCGATGGCGATCTCTCCCGAGCGCCAGCACGTCGACCGCGGCCCGATCGGCCGCAAGCGGCTCGTCGCCCTCGCGGGCGCGCTGCTCGTCAACCCCGCGACGCTGGGTCTCGAGGTCGTCGCCGGCCGGCCGATCGATGCCGCGCCATACCTCATCGGCGGGGTCGTGATCGGTGTGCTCGTGATCGCCCGCCTAGGCGACGCGCTGGGCCAGCTCGGCGAGAGCCTGCACGAGCGCGACTCGCTGATGGAGCTGTTGCGGCGCCAGGCGCTGTACGACACGCTCACGTCGCTGCCGAACCGCGGGCTCTTCACCGAACGGCTGACCGCCGAGTTCGCAAACCGGTCCGACGACAGCCTGCTCGCCGTCCTGCTCGTCGACCTCGATGACTTCAAGGCCGTCAACGACAACTTCGGCCACGAGGCCGGGGACAGCCTGTTGATCGCCGTCGGTCAACGCCTTCGCAGCGCGATCCGCGATGGCGATCTGGCCGCCCGGCTGGGCGGCGACGAATTCGTGATCGTCCTGCCCGGGTGCGCGGACAAGCACGTTCCCGTCCGGGTCGCCGAGCGGGTGCTGGCGTCGCTCAACGAGCCCTTCGACATCGGCGGCAACCGGCTCGTCGCCCATGTCAGCATCGGCGTCGCGGTCGCCACCGCCGAGGACAAGACAGCCGATGACCTCGTGCGCAACGCCGACGTCGCGATGTACCTGGCCAAGAACCATGGCAAGGGCCGATACGAGATCTTCGAGCCGTCCATGCAGGATGCCGCGCTGACGCAGTTGCAGACCCGGATCGACCTCGAAGCGGGCATCGCCGCCGGCGACCTGCGCCTCCACTACCAGCCCATCGTCGACCTCCAGACCGGACGCACGATCGGCTACGAGGCGCTCGTCCGATGGCTTCGCAGCGGCCGGCTGGTCCCGCCGGGCGAATTCATCCCGATCGCCGAGTCGAGCGGGCTGATCGGGCCGCTCACCGACTGGGTCGTCGACGAGGCCTGCCGGACGACGGTGGCGTGGGGCACGCCGGACGCGCGCCCATGGGTCAGCATCAACCTGTCGTCGAGCCAGCTCATCCGCCCGGACATCGTCAAGCGGTTCAGCCGCGCCCTCGACGCCAGCGGCCTGTCACCCGACCGTCTCGTGATCGAGATCACGGAATCGGCGTTGCTCGAGATCGAGGTCGCCAAGCCGGCCGTCGAACGCCTCAGCGAGCTCGGTGTCCGTGTCGCCATCGACGACTTCGGGATCGGCTACTCGACGTTGAGCTACCTCGCGCGTCTGCCGATCGACATCGTCAAGATCGACCGGTCGTTCGTCATCGCGCTCCAGCACGCCGGGCCGGAGGAGGCGATCGCATCCGCGATCATCGCGCTCGCCAAGCGGCTGGGCCTGCTGACGATCGGCGAGGGCATCGAGACCGCGGCCCAGCTCGACCAGCTGACCGCCCTCGGATGCGACCTCGGCCAGGGCTTCTACCTGGGCCGTCCAGGACCCGGCGAGGACCTGCGCCACTCACCGTTGCCCAAGGGTCATCGGCGACGGATCCCTAACCTCGCGAGCCTCGGGGCGTAGAGGGCCGGTCTCACCGCGGGCCGGCGGTTCGGCACTGGTCGCCGCTCTCAGCAGCCCCAGCCGGTGTCCGGCTGTCGGTCGGCCGTGTGCCCTTCGTCGACGCCGTCGATCTGGAGGAACAGCGCGCCTCGACTGCTCCACCAGGACGCAACGACCGTGCCCTCGGGCGGAGGCACGCACCAGCACTCGCCGAATCCGTGGATCTGCACGTTGAAGACGACGGTGTGGCCCCGCGCGGCGGCCGCCGTCGCCGCTGCGGCAGGGGAGAGGCCGTTGAGCTCGGGGAGGACGGCGTCGCCGATCGCCATGACCGCCGGTTCGTCGCCTGACGACGGGCCGATCCCCACCGCGTTCGAACAGCCGGAGGTCCCCTTGTCCATGTTCGGGACCATCGAGCAGCCGGACACGAGCACCGCGATCAGCAGGCCGCCGATCCCGTGACCGAGGCGCGCGTGCGATGGTGTCGTCGGAGGCATCGATCGGAGCATGCAACATCGACGTCCGACCGCGCCATCCGTTGCATCCCTGACCCGCGGTCCGGGAGGCTCGGGACGGCTGGAGCGCGGGTGAGCGCGCCGCTGACCGTCCGCGGCGGGCGGTCCGACGTGATCGCCGGACCGCGGCCGCCGACTATCCTGACCCCGTGACCCGCGCCTTCATCCCCGAGGAGATCCTGAGCCTGGCCCATGCCCGCGCGGCCGCCCGCGAGGCACGCGACTGGGCCGAGGCGGATCGTCTGCGGGCGGCGATCGAGGCCGCCGGCTGGAAGGTCACGGACCACGGCACCGACTTCGCGCTGACCCCCGCGGCGCCACCCGACGTCGTCGAGGGATCGCACGTTCGCTACGGCGCGAGCGCGAATGTGCCGTCGCGCCTCGAGGAGCCGCCGATCGGGCTGGCGACGATCGTGCTGATCGCCACGGACTGGCCGGACGACCTGGCCCGGGCGCTGGAGGCGCTGCGCCGGTCTGTGCCCGACGGGACGAGCGTGGTCGTCGTGGCCGATGCCCCGAGCGAGGCACAGGCGGCCGCGCTCGAGGCGATGACCGCGGACTCGGCTGCGACGGCCGGGCCGCCGACCGATGTCGTCTGGACGAGCGAGCGGCTCGGACATGGGGCCGCGCTGAACGCCGGGATCCGCCGCGCGAGCGGACCGGTCGTCGTCGTCATGGACACGAGCGTCGAGCCGACCGGTGACATCGTGACACCCCTCGTGCGGGCGCTGGACGACCCGACGGTGGCAGTCGCCGGGGGGTGGGGGATCGTCTCGCGCGATCTCCGCAAGTTCGAGGACGCGCCGCCCGGTGACGTCGACGCGATCGAGGGCTACCTGGCGGCGTTCCGACGCTCGGACTACCTCGAGCGCGGACCGCTGGACGAGCGGTTCCGCTTCTACCGGAACCTCGACATCTGGTGGAGCCTCGCGCTGCGGGACGAAGGGGAGGGGAGTGCCCCGAGGCGGGCGGTCAGCCTGGACGGCCTCCCGGTCGTGCGCCACGAGCACCGCGGTTGGACGAGCCTGCCCGACGAGGAGCGCGACCGTCAGTCGAAGCGGAACTTCTATCGGATCATCGACCGGTTCGGGTCGAGGCGGGATCTGCTGGTCGGCCGGGGCTAGGGAAGCGCGGGGGCACTAGCCTCGCCGGGTCACCGTCGATCCGTCCGGGCCGTCGGTCACCTCCCAGCCGAGACCCTCGATCTCGGCTCGCAGCGCGTCGGCCCGGCTGAAGTCCCGCGAGGAGCGTGCCTCGCCCCGAGCCGCCAGGAGGGCATCGACCTCGGCCGGGACCGCCCCTTCGCCGGTCGCGGGCTCGTCCCACGCCCGATGGAGGTCCAGCCCGAGGACCGCGTCGGCATCGAGCACGAGCCACCGACGTTCATCGGCCGGAAGCTCGGACCGCAGCATCTCGCGCACGACGACGAGCGCGGCGGGCATGTCGAGGTCGTCGTCGACGGCAGCCGCGAACCGCTCGTGCAGCCCTCGTCCCGCCGCGGAGAGGGGAGCGGCCGGTGCATGCGCTCGGTCGCCGGCGCTTGGCGACGCCGAAGACGCGTCGCCGCCGACGTGCCCAGCCACGCCCTCGGCGATGCCCTCGGGCCGGTCGCCCGCAGCCCCAGCCCGGATGGCCGTTGGAGCGGCCCACGCCCCGTCATCGGGAGGCGGTCCGAGCGCGTGCAACCGCGCGCGCAGCGATCCCAGCGCCGCGGCCGCGGCCTCGATCGAGGCGTCGGTGTACTCGAGCTTGTGTCCGTAGCGCGAGGTGAGCGCCAGGTACCGGAGCGCGAGCGGCTCGATCCCCCGGTCGGCGAGCTCTGTGACACGCTGGAAGTTGCCCGCGGACTTGGCCATCTTCTTGCCGGACATGAGGAGGAACTCGCCGTGGACCCAGTGGTTGGCGGGAGGTCCGCCGACGATCGGCGCCGACTGGGCGATCTCGTCCTCGTGATGGGGGAAGACGTTGTCGATGCCGCCGGTGTGGATGTCGAATCGCTCGCCCAGGTAGCGCATCGACATCGCCGAGCACTCCAGGTGCCACCCTGGGTAGCCATCGCCCCAGCGGGTCGTGGGCCACTTCAGGATGCGACCTTCGCCGGCGGTCTTCCACAGCGCGAAGTCGGCCGGATCGCGCTTGTCGGGCTCCACCTCCCCCCGATGCCCGGCGCGCAGGTCGTCCAGCGAGTTCCCCGACAGGCGTCCGTAGCCGTCGAACGCGCCCACCGCGTAGTAGACGTTGCCCGCCGACGAGGCGTAGGCGAACCCGGCGTCCTCGAGCCTCTCGGCCAGTTCGATCATCTCGGGGATGTGCTCGGTCGCGCGAGGGAAGACGTGGGCGGAGAGGATGTTCACGGCCGCCTCGTCGGCGTGGAAGGCCGCCTCGTACGCCGCGGCGATCTCGGCCGGCGTCCGGTCCTCGAGGCCGGCCTGGACCAGCATCCGGTCCTCGCCGCGGTCGAACCGTTCGTCGCGGAGGTGGCCGACATCGGTGATGTTCTTGACGTGGAGGACGGTCAGGCCGTGGTACATGAGGGCACGCCGGATGAGATCGGCGAGCAGGTACGTGCGCAGGTTGCCGACATGGGCGTACCGGTAGACGGTCGGCCCACAGGTGTACATGCGGACGTGTCCGGGCTCGATCGGCTCGACGGGCCGGATCGAGCGGCTGAGCGTGTCACGGAGATGGAGGGTCACTGGGGTCAGGCTCGCGGCGGCTGAGGCGGACATCGTACCGGCGGCCCCCGACAGGGGCATCCAGCCAACCGCCCGTATACTCCCGCCGATGCGCCGCCCCTCCTCCCGCGTGGTCGTCCTCGGCCTGGTCCTCTCGCTTTCGCTGGTGGGCAGCGCAGCGGGCGTGCAGGCCGCCGACCGACCGGTCCGGATCTTCACTGGCGACGCATCGACGCTGGATCCTGCCGACCAGGGCGACGTCACGAGCGCCTCCATCTCGGCCCAGCTCTTCGAGACCCTCACGACGTTCGATGCGGACCTGCGGCTCCAGCCGGCCCTCGCCGAGTCCTGGCGGGCCGACGAAGGCGGGACCCGCGTCGTGTTCCATCTCCGGCCCGACCTGCGGTTCTCCGACGGAAGTCCGTTGCGCGCCAGTGACGTGGTCCGGAGCTGGCTGCGCCTGATCGACCCGGCGGACCCGTCCCCGCTGGCATCGCTCATGCTCGTGGTCGAGGGAGCGACGGCCTACATGGCCGGCGACGCGGACGCCGCCGACGTCGGCCTCAGCGCCGACGACGAGGCGGGCGACGTCACGGTCACGCTCGCCCGACCCGCGTCCGACTTCCCGGACGTCGTCTCGGGTCCGTCCTTCGGGATCGTGCCCGCAGGCGCCGACGACGCTGGCGCCTTCTCCCCGAGCGATCGGTTCGTCGGGAGCGGTGGCTACATCGCAGCCGAGGAGTCCGCGACCGCGTTGACCCTGCGGGCCAATGCGCTGTACTGGGCCGGGGCACCAGCGATCGAGACGATCGAGCTGGTGAATGATCTCGGCGGTCGGAGCGAGGTGGAGGTGTTCGAGGAGGGCGACCTCGACTACGCCCCGATCTCGTCCTTCGACGCCACGTGGATCGCCTATGACCCGACGCTGGGCCCGCAGCTGCGCGAGGTCCCGTCCATCGCCGTCGAGTACTACGGATTCGACACGACACGCCCGCCGTTCGATGACGTCCTCGTTCGCCGCGCGTTCGGGATGGCCGTCGACTGGCGCCGGATCGCCGAGCTCGGCGCTGCAGACGATGGCGTCACGCCCGCGACCTCGATGGTACCGCCGGGCATCCCGGGTCGCTCCGAGCGCGACTTCCTGCCGACGCACGATCCGGACGCGGCTCGCGCGCTCCTCTCCGATGCCGGGTATCCGGGCGGTGCCGGGTTCCCGACGGTCACGATGCAGACGAGCGGCGGTTCGTTCGACCGGGCGGTCATCGACGAGGTCCGGCGCGAGCTTGGCATCGAGCTTGCCTACGAGACGATGGACTTCTCGACGTACTTCGAGCGTCTCGAGGACGACCCGCCCATGATCTGGACGCTGAGTTGGATCGCCGACTACCCGGGCCGGGACGACTTCCTTGGTGTGCTCCTCGGCAGCGATTCCACGAACGACTACGGGGGTTGGACCTCGCCCGAGTTCGACGCGGCGATCGAGGAGGCGGCTGCGGCCGACGATCCGGCGGTGACGGCTGCCGCGTTCGACCGGGCGGAGACCATCGTCCAGCGCGACGTCCCGGTCGTCCCTGTGGCGTACGGGACGGGCTGGGCGCTGTCGCGGGCCGGCCTGCTCGGCGCCGGGCAGAACGGGCTGGGGATCATCAGGATGGCGGGTCTGGCATGGGCCGACTGATGCGCCGCGCGATGACCGCCATCCTCGCGGCGGGCCTGCTGGTCGCGTCGTTGGCCACGCCGGTCGCGGCAGCGGACGGGTTCGCCGACTTCGCCACGCCGTTGACCGTCGGCAATTTCGGGAATGACATCAATTTCACGCAGCCGGCGAGCGTCGACCGCCCGCTCGCCCGCGTCGAGCTGCTCGTGACGTTCGCCGACGACCTCGGTCCGACCGTCTTCCCGGTCCCAGCGCCGGCGGGGACCGGCCCGATCGAGCTCACCTACCGGCTCTCGCCGGCGGACGAGGGGCACATCCTCCCGAACACCCCGCTCCGGGCCAGGTGGCGCCTCATCGCCGAGACCCCGGCCGGCCAACCCGCCGGTGCCGACGACATCGCGATCGGGCCGGAGACGAGCATCGTGTACAGCGACCCCCGGTTCGACTGGGAGACCGCCTCGGGCGACATCGTCCGCGTGCACTGGTACGAGGGCGGGGACGCCTTCGGTCAGCGCGCGCTCTCGATCGGCGAGGACGGCGTGGACCAGGCGGCGGCCCTGCTCGGTGTCCGGGAGACGGAGCCCGTCGACTTCTTCATCTACGCCGATCAGGACGCGTTCTACGACGCGCTCGGCCCGGGCACGCGCGAGAACGTCGGCGGGCAGGCCGACGCCGAGATTCGGACGCTCTTCGCGCTGATTTCGCCGTCCGAGATCGACGACGCCTGGGTGGAGACGGTCATCCCGCACGAGCTGACCCACCTGGTCTTCGACACCGCTGTCGACAACCCCTTCCACTTCCCGCCGCGCTGGCTGAACGAGGGTCTGGCGGTCTACGAGAGCGAGGGCTACGGACCGGGCGATCGGAACGCCGTCGAGGACGCCGCCCGCGACGGCTCGCTTATCCCGCTCGCGGGCCTGTCGGGGCAGTTCCCGACGAGCGGCGAGCGGTTCCGGCTGGCCTACGCCGAGAGCGTCTCGTCGATCGACTTCCTCGTCCGGACCTATGGCAAGGACGCCCTGGTCGGGCTGATCGGGTCGTATGCCGACGGCAAGACCGACGACGAGGCGTTCGAGGCGGCCATCGGGCAGGATGTCGAGGCGTTCAACGCCGCGTGGCTGGCCGACCTGGGCGCCCGCACGCCGGCTCGGTACGGTCCGTTGCCGGCCCCGCCCGGCCCGCTGCCGGAGGGTTGGACCGCCGGTCCCGCGGCCACCGTCCCACCCGGTGTGACCGTCGTCCCTGGCGCGCCGTCCGCGCCGGTCCCGACCGCAGGGAACGCGATGACCGGCCCGGTCGTGGTCGTGGTCGTGCTGCTGGTCCTGGGCGTCGCGGGTCTGTCCTGGTACGCCGCCCGGCGACGGCGGGAGGCCGACGCATGACGGTGTTGGCGCGGATCCGGACAGTCCCGACCTGGCAGCTGACGCTCGGCGTGGCGCTCCTTGGCCTGGGCTTCCTCATCGCCGCCCAGCTCGCGTCCGAGGGCCCGCGCGTGCGCTACACGACACAGGAGCGCCAGCCCTTGGTCGAGACGGCGACCGGCCTGCAGGCCCAGCAGGACGGGCTCAAGAGCCGGCTCCTCGAGCTGCGGACCCAGATCGGGCAGATCGAGGGGGCGGGGAGTGGCTCGGCCGAGGTGGTCCGGGCGTTGAACGACCAGCTCGAGCAGGCGCGCATCGCCGCCGGCCTGATCCCGCTGACCGGCACGGGCATCGTGCTGCAGCTCGAGGACTCGGTCCAGCCCGTGTCGGGCGAGGCCAGCCAGGACGACTACCTTGTCGGCGCACGCGACCTCCGGACCGTCATCGAGGAGCTCTGGCTGGCCGGCGCGGAGGCCATCGCGGTGAACGGCGAGCGGATCACCGCCACGACATCGGCGATCGACATCGGGACGTCGGTGCTGGTCAACGCGGCCTACCTCGCACCGCCGTACCAGGTCACGGCGCTCGGCCCCGAGGACCTGTACGACCGGCTCGCGGCGGCGCCCGGGTTCATCGACTTCGTCCGTGCCCGTGCCGAGGCCTACGGCATCCGGCTGTCCTTCGCCGAGCCGCCGTCGGTGGACGTCCCCGCCTTCGCCGGGACGGTCTCGCTGCGGTACTCGCGACCGATCAGCTCGCCGTCGCCCGCTCCAGACGCGCCGCCCGGCTCGAGCCCGCCGGGCTGACGACGATGCACGTCCGTCGCAACCAGGTGACGATCGCGGCCGTGGCATTCGTGCTCGGGCTGCTGGTCGTCGTCCAGCTACGGGCGCAGGCCGGCAACGCCGGGCTCGCCGCCCTGTCGGCCCAGGACCTGACGGTCTTCGTCGCGAGCATCAACGAGCGCAACGACGAGCTCCGCCAGGAGATCGCGTCGCTCGAACGAGAGCTGGCCACGCTCACCTCGAACCAGGACCGCGGCGAGGCCTCGATCGACGAACTCCGCAGCGACCTGCGGCGCGTCCGCGCCTACTCCGGCCTCGACCGGGTGGCCGGACCCGGGGTCACGATCACCGTCAGCGGGCCGATCGACGGGCAGGGCCTGGAGGACCTCATCAACGAGCTGCGCAACGCTGGCGCCGAGGCGATCGCCACGGCCGACGTCCGGCTGGTGCCGGGGGTCGTGGCCGTCGGACCGCCGGGGGCCGCGAGCCTGGACGGCACGCTCCTCGACGAGACGTTCGCGCTTAACGCCATCGGCGCCTCGGAGCAGCTGATCGGCTCGCTGACGCGGTCTGGCGGCGTCATCGCCCAGCTCGCCGCCACGCAGCCCGACGTGGTGGTCACGGTGACCCCGGTCGACCGTGTGGAGCTGCGCGCCACGGATCGGACGCTCGTCCCGAGCCACGGTCATCCGCGGCTTTGATACCCTGACCCGCCGGATGCACGACACCACTGTCCTTCCGCTGTTCGTGGGCGATGTCGTCCGGCTTCGGCGCACCCATCCGTGCGGCGCGGACACGTGGCTGATCGACCGGCTTGGCGCGGACATCGGCCTGCGCTGCCAGGGCTGCAGCCGCCACGTCCTGATCGAGCGTCGGCAGCTGGAGCGGCGCATCGCGGCCTTCGTCGAGCGAGGCGATGCGCGGTCTGAGTGCCGCGCTCACCCCCCCGTCCGCCGACCCCTCCCCGTGACCGAGCAGGCAGCAACCCCGAACGACAGCGCCCTTGCGGTCTTCCGCAACGCGGCATTCCTGCGTCTCTGGCTCTCGCAGGCGGCGACCCAGATCGGCGGCAACATGGTGCTGTACGGGCTGACGGTCATCGTCGTCGAGTCGACCGGCTCCAACACCGCGGTCAGCCTGCTCATCCTCACCTTCCTCGTTCCGGCGGTGATCTTCTCGGCGGTCGCAGGCGTGTACGTCGACCGGATCGACCGGCGGGCCATCCTTGTCGCGACCAACATCCTGCGCGGCCTCGCGTTCATCGCCCTGTATCTCGTCGGGACGAACCTCGCGCTGATCCTGATCCTCAACGTGCTGGTCTCGACGGTGACGGTCTTCTTCGCCCCGGCGGAGGCCGCGATGATCCCCAACGTCGTCGACCGCCGGCAGCTGCTGGCCGCGAACGGGATCTTCACCCTCACCCTGAACGCGGCCTTCGCGCTCGGGTTCGCTCTGCTGGGGCCGCTGGTCGTCAACATCGCGTCGCCCGAGGCCGTGATCCTGGTCGTGGCCGCGCTCTACTTCCTCGCTGCGATCTTCTGCTTCACGCTGCCGTCGGTCCCACCCCCGCAGAACGACGACGTCCACGGCCTGGGCGTCGCCGAGGCCGAGCACGCGATGAGCTCGACGTTCTCGCAGCTCCGCGAGGGGCTCTCGTTCATCCGCTCCAATCGGTCCATCGGCTGGTCGCTGCTGTACCTGGGGATCACGGCATCGCTGGTCGGCGTGCTCGGCGTCCTGGGACCAGACTTCGCCCGCGAGACGCTCGGCCTCGCGGCGAAGGACTTCGCGGTGGTGGTCCTGCCGCTCGGCTTCGGCATCGTGATGGGCATCCTGCTCCTCAACGCGTACGGCCAGTACCTGCCCCGCCGCCGGGTCATCGAGGGCGGCCTGATCATCCTCGGGACGCTGCTCGCCGCCCTGTCGGTCTCGGGCCCCATCAGCCGGATCCTGCAGCGCGCCGACGGGCCGGGCGGCTTCGACCTGTCGGGCATCACCTCGCTGCTCGCTGTCGTCGTGGTCATCGCCCTCGGTGCGGGCGTGGCCTACGCCTTCGTCGCCATCCCGTCGCAGACCCAATTGCAGGAGGATCTGCCCGAGGACGTCCGCGGACGGGTGTTCGGCGTTTTGAACATGCTCGTCTCGGTCGCGAGCTTCCTGCCGATCATCGTCGTTGGCCCGATCTCGGACCTGGTCGGGACGACGTGGGTCCTTGTGACCGTCGCACTGGTGGTGCTCGTGTCCGGCGTGGCGTCGGTGGTCGTGCGCGGGCCGCTCCTCGCCTCGGAGGCGCAGTACGCCGCCGATCCGCACACGGTGGACCCGATCGCCGCGGCGCTTGGCGCCGACCGCCCGACCTGGCACGAGCGCGAGGAGCCGAGCGGCGCCGACGACGAGCTGGAGCGGTCCGGGGAGACCGGGCACGGCACGTCCGGGCCATCCGACCCTGCCGATCGCGCCTAGGCGCGGACGATGCCGCTCGACGCCCTCGTCACGGGCCGGATCGCGACGCTGGCCGGGCGAGCCGGGTTCGGCTGGGTCGAGGCGATCGGGATCCGCGCCGGCCGGATCGCCTTCGCCGGCTCCGAGATCGAGCTCGAGACCCGGGCCGACCCGTTCACGCGGCGGATCACGCTCGAGCCCGACGAGGTCGCGATCCCGGGGCTGACCGACGCGCATCTCCACCTCGCGCAGGCGGCCCGCGCCTGGCGCCAGGTGGACCTCTCCGATGCGGCGACGCTCGAGATCGGGCTGGCACGGGTCGCGGCCGCGCACGAGGCCCAGCACGATCGCGATGCCTGGCTGGACGGCCACGGCTGGGACGCCGACCGCTGGGGACGGTGGCCGACCGCCGACGACCTCGAGCGGGCCGCGCCGGGCCGGCGGGTGATGCTCTGGGCGCATGACCACCACGCCCTGCTCGCGAGTCCAGCGGCGCTCCGGGCCGGCGGGGTCAGCGCGACGACGCCGGACCCGGCGGGCGGCGCGATCCGGCGGGCCGCTGACGGGTCGCCCGAGGGCGTCCTGTACGAGACCGCGACACGGCTGGTCTCGGTCCACCCCCCGCAGCCGGATCAGGCCGAGTTGGAGCGTGGGATCGCGACGGTCGGGGCCGAGCTCCTCGCCATGGGACTCGTCGCGTGCCACGATCCGGGCGCGCTCGCCCCCGATCCCGACCTCGCGTTCTCCCACCCGGCCTACACCCACCTCGCCGAGACCGGGCGCCTGCCGGTCCGGGTCCACGTGAGCCTGCGCGACGACGCACTGGAGACCGCGATCGCCCGGGGCCTGCGCAGCGGCACCCCGCTCGGAGCCGACCCGCACGGTCGGGCCCGGGTCGGGTGGCAGAAGTGCTTCGCCGACGGGTCGATGGGCTCGCGCACGGCCGCGCTGCTCGCGGACATCGAACCGGAGCCGGACCAGCCGCTGCCTCCCGAGCGCCGACGGGGCGTCTGGATCAGGCCGCCGGCTGAGCTGGCGGCCGCGACCGCGCGGGCGGCGGAGGCCGGCATCGCGACCCAGATCCATGCCATCGGCGATGCGGCGGTCCGGGCCGCCCTCGACGCGCTTGTCCCGACCGCGAAGACCGTGCCGCTGATGCCTCGGATTGAGCACGTCCAGCTCGTCCACCCCGAGGACCTGGTCCGGTTCGCAGCCGGCGGGGTCGCGGCCAGCGTGCAGCCGGTCCACGTCGGCTCGGATGCGGTCATGGCCCGGCGGCTGTGGGGCGATCGCGCGGAGACGATCGGCTACCCGTGGGCATCGATCGCGCGGACCGGGGCGGTGCTCGCGTTCGGAACGGACGCCCCGATCGAGCCGTTCGACCCGTGGCCGGGGATCGCGCTGGCGGTTCGTCGCGAGGATCTGCGATGGCCGGCCGGGACACCCGCGTTCGGGCCGGCCGAGTCGCTGCCGCTGGACCGCGCCATCCGGGCGGCCTGCCTGGATCCCGCCCTGTCCGCCCGAGAGACCGATCGGGGACGGCTCATGCCCGGGCATCGGGCCGACGTGGTGGTCCTGGATGCGCACGTCGTCGAGGACCCGGTCGAGCCCGGCGGCGCGCTCGCGACCGCCCGGCCGACGATGGTCCTGATGGACGGCGAGGTCGTCTTCGAGCGCTGAGGAGCGTCAGGCGTCGACGACGCTCCCGGGTCGGTCCAGCTCGCGCACCGCGTCGGCGAAGAGGCCGTTGAAGATGCGCGACGTCGACGGGAAGGCGTGGATCGTGTCGGCGAGGACGTCGACCGGGACGCGGGCCTTGATCGCGAGCACACATTCGTGGATCGCGGCGGAGGCATCGGGGCAGGCCATCGCGGCGCCCACCAGCTGGCGGGTCTTGCGGTCGACGACGATCGTCACATGCCCGAACTCCGCCTCGACCGAGTACCCCTTGGAGGTCTGCGCGAACTCGGCGACGAGCTCGAACGCGTCCCGGCCGGCGTCGAGGGCCTGATCGAGCGCCTGGCCCACCGACGCGGCCTCGGGATCCGTATAGGTCGCCCGTGGCAGCGCCCGGTAGTCCGGCTTGATGGTCTCGCCGAGGGCCATCCGCACGGCCAGCTCGCCCTGGTAGTGGCCCTGGTGCGTGTGGAGCTCGGGCCCGGCGGGGTCGCCGACGACGTACAGCCCGTCCGCGACCCGGATGCGGCCGTCGCGCGGGAAGGGCTCCCGCGCCTTCGGGTCGAGGCCGTAGTGCTCCAGCCCCAGATCGGCGATCGGGAACTCGCGCCCGACGGCGACCAGCAGCGCATGACCCTGGGCCGTCGTCCCGTCGTCGAGGTCGATGACGTGCTGACGGTCCGGCCCGGCGAAGGCGTGGGCCCGAAGCGCCCGGACGCCGAGGCGGACGTCGACGCCGTCGCGCAGGAGTGTCGCCTTGATCGCCGCCGAGTTGCGCGGATGGTCGGTCGGGGCCAGCCGCGGCCCGGACTGGACGACGGTCGTGGCCACGCCGAACCGAGCGAAGACCTGCGCGAGCTCGCAGCCGGTTGGCCCGCCGCCGAGGACGAGCAGGCTCGCAGGCAGCTCGCGCGCGAGCGTGGCCTCGTGGTTCGTCCACACGGGGATGTCGGCGATGCCATCGAGCGAGGGGACCTTCGATCCCGAGCCGACCGCGACGATGACGTGGGTCGCCTTGATCGAGTGGGTCGTGCCGTCGTGGGTGATCGCGACCTTGCCGCGGCCCTCGATCCGACCGGCGCCGCGGTAGACGGTCGCCCCTGCCGCCTCGAGCGACGTGACGTGCCCCGAGTCATCCGGCTCGTCGGCGTCGGCGGCGCGATTGACCATGTAGTCCCGGCGCGACGACGCCTTCGCCCACGGATAGGACGCCGGGTTCGCCGCATGGCGGGCCGCCGAATTCAGCAGGGACTTGGACGGGATGCAACCGACGTGCGGACAGCTGCCGCCGAACCAACGCCGGTCGATGACCGCCACGGACGCGTCGAGCTCGCGCGCCTTGTGCGTGGCTGCCTCGCCCGCCGGGCCTGCTCCGATGATCGCGAAGTCGAACTGGTCCATGGCCTCAGTCTGCACCTTCCCGAGGCTCGCCACGCTGGCGACGGGCCTCGAACAGGAGGACGGCCGCGCTGACCGACACGTTCAGGCTGTCGGCGACCCCGTGCATGGGGATGGCGACCGGTTCGACGTCCGGGCCGCTCCAGGCATCGCTCAGGCCCGCGGCCTCCGTGCCGAGGATGATGGCGACCGGACCGCGGAGATCGACCTCGGTGTAGGGTCGCTCCGTCCCGACGCGCGCCGTGACGATCCGTAGGCCGCGATCCCTGAGCCAGGTCCGGACCTCGCCCGACGGGGCCGCGCCGAGGGGCACGGTGAAGACCGTCCCGGCGCTCGCCCGGATCGCGTTCGGGTTGAACAGGTCGGTCCGCGGGGAGGCCGCGATCAGGGCGTCTGCGCCGGCGCCGTCGGCCGAGCGGAGCGCCGCCCCGACATTGCCCGGCTTCTCGACGGCCTCGATGACGACCACCAGGGGATCCGGCGGGAGAGCGAGCCGCTCCAGCGACAGGTCCGGGATCCGGACGACGGCCACGATACCCTCGGCGCGTTCGCCGAATGCGAGCTTCTCGAACACGCCCTCGCTGGTCGTGACGGGCGTGATCCCCGCCGCGGCAAGCGCGTCGAGTGCGGCCCTGGCATCCGCCCCGGCCAGCAGCGGCTCGCAGACGTAGACGGCGTCCACCTCGACGCCGGCATCGATGGCGCGGCGCACCTCTCGGGCTCCGTCCACGATCGTGAGACCGCGCCGATCGCGCTCCCGTCGCTCGCGCAGGGCCGCGACCGCCGCGACCCGTGGGTTGGCGCGGCTGGTCAGCTCGGGCGAGGTCGGGGTGGGCACCTGCCGAATCATGCCTCGCCCGTCGTCCGGGCGAATGCTCCGAGGGTCAGGGGCCGGCCGCCGGCACCATCGATCGCGAGGTCGCCCGCGTCGATGGCGGCCGGCGGCCGCGATAATCCGGCCTCGAGCGTCCCGGCGAGCCGGTCGGGACCGAACCCGGGCGTATGCGCAGTCAGGAGGGCGAAGCCGCCTGGTTCGAGGATCGTGCGCACCGTGGCCAGGAGCCCCGACAGGTGGTCCTCGAGGCGCCAGGCTGCGCCGCCGGTGCCGTGGCCGTAGGACGGCGGGTCGAGGACGATCCCGTCGTACCGACGCCCGCGCCGGGCCTCGCGTTCGACGAACGCACGCGCGTCGTCGACGATCCAGCGGACCGGCCGGTCGGTCAGCCCCGACAGCTCCGCGTTGCGCCTGGCCCAGGCGACCGCCGGGCGCGAGGCGTCGACATGCGTCACGGACGCTCCCGCGCCCGCGAGGGCCAGCGTCACGAGTCCCGTGTACGCGAACAGGTGCAGCACCGACACGGCCCCGCGCTCGCGGAGCCAGGGCAGCATCGCGGCATGCTCGGGGAAGAGCCCGACCTGGCCCGCCTCGGTCGGCCGGAGCTCGAGGGTCAGTCCTCCGGCTCCCACGGTCCAGGGCCCATCGCCGGCACGCGGCCCGGTCCAGCCTCGATCGCGATCGAAGCGCAGGTTGGCCGCCGCCCAGGCCTCGGGGTCCCGCCGGTCCTCGAGCGCCGATGGCGCGGGCCGATCGACCACACGGTCGCCGAACCGCTCGAGTCGGGCGCCGCCCCCGTGGTCGAGCAGCTCGTAGTCGCCGAGGTCGCGCATCGACGTGATGATGCCGCGCGCCGGCACGTCGAGGGGCACAACCCCGTACGCTGGGGACATGCACCATGGCCGCGGTCCACGCCGATGAGCTTTCGCCTGATCCCGACGGACCAGCAGTTCTACGAGCTCTTCGCCCAGCAGGCCGCGGTCGCGGCCGAGGGCGCGCGCGTGCTCGAGGCGGTCCTGCGCGACTACACCGACCCGACCGCGGCCGCCGACAAGCTGCGCGACCTGGAGCACCGTGGAGACGACGTGAACCACGCCGTCATGCGCCACCTCGAGGCGACGTTCGTCATCCCGTTCGAGCGACAGGACATCCACGCGCTGACGGGCGTCCTCGACGACATCATCGACCTCGTCGAGAAGATCGGGGACATGCTCGTGCTCTATCACGTGCCGGTGGCGCCGCCGGGCGCAGCGGACCAGGCGGCGCTGCTCGTGCAGGCCTGCGACGTCATCGTGGAGGGCGTCGGGGAGCTGATCCGGCCGGTGGAGCTCCGCGCCTTCCCACCGCGCATCCACGCGATCGAGAAGGAAGGCGACGCCCTGCGCCGGCGCCTCATCGAGCAGCTCTTCGACAAGCCGGCGAACGCGCTCTCGGTCCTGACCGGGGAAGAGATCTACGAAGGGCTGGAGGACGCGATCGACGCCACGGACCGCGTCGGGCGGGTCCTGGAGCAGATCGGGACGACGTACGGACAGCATCTCTGAGGCGTGACCGCTCTCGGCCGCGCCACCGCCGATGGTGGTGATGCCGGTGGGACTCGGGGTATGATGCCCCTCGCCGCTGGCTCCTCGTTCATGCGGCCACGACCTCGTCGCGGGACCTGGAACACCCCGCGAGCCAACGAGGCCGGGGCCAACCGGGCGGGGACCGGCGACGTCGGGCGGCTAGCTCAGCTGGTTAGAGCACTTGCTTGACATGCAAGAGGTCACTGGTTCGAGTCCAGTGTCGCCCACCACATCACGAAGATGCGCGTCGATCGGGACGCACCGCGCGGAGCGGGCCTCAGAGAGTCGGGTCCACGGCTGGAAGCCCGACGTCCATCCTCCGTGCCGGAACCACCCGTGAGCGGCCGGCGAACCGGCCCGGGCGTCGCCCGTTAGCGCGACCAGAGTGCGCCGGCAGGCGAGCCGGCGAAGGCGGGTGGGACCGCGGGAGTGAACCTCTCGTCCTGTCGATGGACGAGGGGTTTCGTGATTCTCAGGAGATCGAAGCAATGGGCGAGCAGCAGCCGGATGAGGCGGTCGACGCCGGGATCGAGGACGAGCCGTTCGACGTGCCCGAGCGCGGCTCGGCCGAGGAGCTCTTCGAGCACGGCGCGACCGGCGAACTCGGTCCGATGCGCCACTCGGCGGCGCACATCCTCGCCGAGGCAGTCCTCGACCTCTTCCCAGGGACGAAGCTCGGGATCGGCCCGGTCATCGCCGACGGCTTCTATTACGACTTCCAGCTGCCGCGCCCGCTGACGCCCGAGGACCTCGAGGCCATCGAGGCGAGGATGCGTGCCAGCATCGCGGCCGACCATCCGTTCGTGCTGAGCGAGAAGACGCCCCCCGAGGCGCGCGCCTTCCTCGCCGAGCGCGAGCAGCCGTTCAAGGTCGAGATCGTCGACGACCTGCTCGCGGCTTCCGAGCGAGACGGCACGCCGATGCCCCCGACGACCTTCTACCAGCAGGGCCCGTTCATCGACCTGTGCCGGGGCCCTCATGTCGCGAGCACCGGGGCCGTCGGTCCGTTCAAGCTCCTGACGGTCGCGGGGGCGTACTGGCGCGGGGACGAGAAGCGCCCGATGCTCCAGCGCGTCTACGGCACCGCGTGGGCGACGCAGGAGGAGCTCGACCAGTACCTGTGGCGACGCGCGGAGGCCCGCAAGCGCGACCACCGGCGCCTCGGCGTCCAGCTCGACCTGTTCAGCTTCCATGACGTCTCGCCGGGCTCGGCCTTCTGGCATCCGAAGGGCCAGCGCATCTGGCGGACGCTCGAGGGCGCCATGCGCGAGCTCCAGGAGCGGCGCGGCTACCAGGAGATCAGCACGCCGATCCTCGTCTCGGAGCGCCTGTGGCGCCAGTCGGGCCACTGGGACCTGTACAAGGACAACATGTTCATCGTCGAGTCCGAGAACCAGCTCTTCAGCCTCAAGCCGATGAACTGCCCGGAATCCACGTTCATCTATCGGAGCCAGCTGCGCTCGTATCGCGACCTGCCGCTGCGGTTCAACGAGTACGGCCGGCTGCACCGCAATGAGCGATCGGGCACGTTGTCCGGCCTGACGCGCGTCCGCCAGTTCATCCAGGACGACGCGCACGTGTACGTGCGACCCGACCAGCTGACGGAGGAGCTCAAGGCACTCCTGGGCGAGGTCCGCGAGGCATACGGCTGGGTCGGTCTCGAGCCGCGCTTCGCCTTCGCGACGAAGCCCGACAAGGCCCTCGGCGACCCGGCGCTCTGGGAGCGCGCCGAGGGGCTGATCAAGGACGCACTCGACCTGGCCGGCGGCGCGTACGTCGTCAAGCCCAAGGACGGGACCTTCTACGCGCCGAAGATCGACATCTACATCGACGACGCGCTCGGGCGCGAGTGGCAGATGGCGACGATCCAGGTCGATCTCGTCATGCTTCCGGAGCGGTTCGACCTGACGTACATCGACGAGAACGGGCAGCCCCAGCGGCCGATCGCCATCCACCGGGCAATCTACGGGTCGCTGGAGCGGTTCATCGGGATCCTCGTCGAGCATTTCGCGGGGGCATTCCCGCTCTGGCTCGCCCCGGTGCAGGCAGTCGTGATCCCGATCGCCGATCGCCACATCGAGGCGGCCCAGGAGCTCGCCACGCTCCTGCGCTCACGGGGTCTGCGGGTCGAGGTGGACGGCTCGTCGAACCGGATGCAGTACAAGATCCGCGCGGCGCAGGAGCAGAAGGTGCCCTACATGGTGGTCCTGGGCGACCGCGAGATCGAAGCTCGGACGGCCTCGCCGCGCACGCGGGCGGGCGATCAGCAGGAGCCGCAGGCATGGGACGCCTTCGCCGATCGTCTGGCCGCCGAGTCGAGCGCCCGCGGCGTCGAGGCGAGCGCACCGGTTACCTGATTCCCCCGTATACACGACAACGGTCGGGGAGTACCGTGGCCGCTGGTCCACCAGATCGGTCGACGGCGCCGGGGAATGTCATCAGCACATCGCGCGTCCCGACATGGCTTGCCCTGCTGACCGGCCTCCTGCTCGTGCTCACGGCGTGCGCCGGAGCCGCCGTGCCCACGAATGGATCCGCGGCTCCAGGCGCGTCGTCGGGGCCTGACGCCAGCGGCTCTGGATCGGCTTCCCAGCCCTCCGTGCCCCCGATCGATCTCGCCGACCCGGCCGGATCCATCGCCGCCGCCGAGGCGGCCATGCACCAGGAGGACCGGACGCGTGCCGGTCTCGCCGCCCTCGGCCCGGGCGCGGTCGAGTTCGCGGCGGCGATGGACGCTTCGGTCGCACGCGCGCTGACGACCCTCCGATCGGGCGGCGCGACCGGCAGCCTCACGGGTCACCTGGCGGCGACAGGGCCGCTGGCCGCCCCGGAGCCCGGGTTCAACACGTGGCTTGTCTTCGCGACGCTGATCTCGACACTCGACGACTTCGTGCGCGATCCCAGGACCCTGACGGTCGAGATGCCGCCCGAAACCGTCGAGGTCCAGGGCAACACCGGGACGATCACGACCACGATGTCGGTGAATGCGACCGTCAGCGGGAGCAAGCTGAGCGTCGACATCACGATGAAGACCAAGGGCCAGGTCGTGGATGGGGCGACGGGCGCGGTCCTCTACAGCATCGACAGCATCATCTCGGGTCATATCGACCTCGACTTCTGCCCTGATTCCGGCGGGCACACCGTCGCCAACGTCAAGCTCACCTCGAGCGAGATCTACGGCTCCGGCGGGGGCACCAAGGGCGTGTCCAAGGAGTTCTCGGGCGGCGTCGGGGTCACCGTCGGCGACGACGCCACCATCCTCAGGGTCGAGGGGACGGCCCAGGGTTCCGAGGACGCCAGGGGCGTCGGCCCGGCCAGCGGCGGGGATGCCACGGAGACCGCCTCGACGCGCACGGCCAGCGACAACATCGCGAATGACGGGAACGGACGGCGTCTGCCCGGCGTGGATCGCGCGATCCAGCTCGGCGGCGAGGGCTCGACGCCCGTTCAACAGGCCGGCTTCTTCGGGACGATGTCGGTGTTCGTCGAGACCATGGTCATGGCCGCGGCCAAGGAGGCGGAGAAGCTGTGGCGCTCGGGCAAGTGCGTGGAGCTCACGGTCGATCCCGCAAGCCGCGACGTCGAGGCCGACGAGGTCCTGGACGTGACCGCCACGCTCAAGCACCTGATCGAGGGCAACGAGCTGGACAAGCCGGTCGAGGCGGCCCTGAGCGGGGTCAAGTCGATCGACCCGGCCGGCGAGAAGCAGCCCGCGCCGGCCACGGTGACCTACACCGCCGGTCCCAAGGAGGACGACTTCGGCCGGATCGCCTTCAAGTCGGTGTCCAACCGCGGGATCGCCGAGAAGACCGTGGTCTACACAGTCAAGACGACCGGCTGGGACGTGGGCTTCAAGGGCACCAACACGCAGGTCGCGAACGCCGCGCTGGGGCCGGAGAAGGTCTCGCTGACGGCCACGATCACGGAGCTCCGCGTGACGGCCAAGGACGGCACGCTCTCGGGCACCGGCAAGCTGCACCTGAAGGGCACCCACACGGCAGGATGCTTCAAAGGCAAGCTGGACCAGGTCGTGCCCCTCGAGCTGGAAGGCAACCTGGTCGGTACGGGTCCGGAGGCGGTCCTGCGTGTCCACTTCCGCCGACCGTCGCCGTCCATGGGGACGATCGTGCTGAGCTGCCCCAACGTCGCGTCCTGGCCGTTCCCGGACAGCGGCTACAGCGAACTCTTCTGGTTCGTGATCGGGACGGTCGATCTCCCGGCGGCTGGCGGAGAGGTCGCGTTCGATCGGGAGGCCGTCCTGCTCCCGAGGACCGGGACGGTCACCGGGACATTCACGGTCACCAGGGTGGGCAAGTAACCCGGATCGCACGGGGGCTGAAGCCGTCTCGTCGAGGCTCCGGCGAGGGGTCGTCGCCTCGTTGTCGGCTTCAGAAACGGTGTGCTATCCTCCCGCTTCGGCCGACGGCGGGTCGTCTGACCGCGCCGGTCGAACTGCCTTGACGGAGAAGGAGCGAACCATCAGCCGAGACCTGCGCGTGAATCAGATGATCCGGATCCCACAGGTCCGGGTGGTCGACGAAGAGGGTGCCCAGTTGGGTGTCATGCCCACGCCGCAAGCCCTTGAGATGGCGCAGGAACGGGGGCTCGACCTCGTGGAGGTAGCCCCGATGGCATCGCCGCCGGTGGTCAAGTTCCTCGATTTCGGGCAGTACAAGTACGAACTCACGAAGCGCGAGAAGGAAGCCAAGCGCAAGCAGCGCTCGGTGACCTTCAAGGAAGTCCGTCTCTCGCCGAAGATCGGCGTGGGCGACTTCGACACCAAGGTCCACCGAGCCATCGAGTTCCTCGAGGATGGCGACCGGATCAAGGTGACGGTCCGCTTCCGAGGACGCGAATTGACCCATCCGGAGATCGGGCGGAACCTGATCGCCCGGTTCGCCGATCGTGTCAAGGAGCATGGTGTCCCGGAACGGACGCCGCTCCTCGAGGGCAAGTCGATGCACATCACGATGGCATCGACCCACAGGCCCAAGGGGCACGATGCGCCGGGCCGGCCGGCGGAGGGCGGACGGTCAGGTCGAAGGCGCTCCGGCGTCGAGGCCGACACCGGCCGAGGCCCCCGCCCCGGCAGTCGCCCAGGCCCCACCGGCCCCGGCGGCAGAACCGAAGACCGAACCCAAGAGCGAACCGGCCGCCGCGGTGGCCAAGCCGGCCGCCAAGCCCGCCGCATCGGCGACGAGGACCGCAGCGAAGACGGCCGTCCCGGCCGGGGCCGCCGTCGCGCCGGCCGCGGCCGCGACGAAGAACGACAACACACCGGCACCCGAGCCGGTCGCGACAGGAGAGTGAGGCTACGGTGCCGAAGATCAAGAGCCACAAGGCCGCCCAGAAGCGCATCGGCGTGACGGGCAGCGGCAAGTACCGCCGGGTCAAGGCGTGGAGCGGGCACCACCTCGAGATCAAGTCGTCCCGTCGGACCCGTCGCTACGCCGGCAAGGCCCTCATCGGGCGAGAGCACACGAAGCAGGTCCAGCGCCTGCTCCCGTACCTCTAGGAAGGCGACAGGACCGAGATGGCACGAGTCAAGCGCGGCGTCGCCGCCCACAAGCGCCACAAGCGCCTGCTCCAGGACGCGGAAGGTCGCAAGGGCACCAAGTCCAAGCTGATCAAGCCCGCCCGCGAGGCGCTCCTCCACGCCCTCGCGTACGCGACGCGCGACCGAAAGCAGCGCAAGCGGCAGATGCGCCAGCTCTGGGTGATCCGCATCAACGCGGCGGCTCGCCAGAACGGCCTCACCTACGGGCAGTTCATCCACGGCCTCAAGAAGGCCGATGTCGAGATCGACCGCAAGATCCTGGCCGACCTGGCGGTTCGCGATGCGGCCACCTTCGGCCGGATCGTCGAGCTCGCCAAGGGCGCCTGAACCCGGACGGCAGGCCGCCGACCGCCACCACGCGCGACGAGGCCCTCGACGTCGATGACGCTCGAGGGCTCCTGATTCTCGGCCCACCCATGGAAGGACGGACGTGGACCTCGCCGATCTGACCCGCCAGCTGGAGGCGCTGCGCGACGAGACCCTGGCGTCGGTCGCGTCCGTCGCCGACGTCGCCGCCCTCGAGGCGCTCGAGCTCGACGTCCTCGGCAAGAAGGGTCGGCTCACGAGCGTCCTGCGTGGGATCGGCGGTCTGCCGGCGGACGATCGGCCGCGCGTCGGGGCCATCGCGAACGCGGTCCGCACCGCGATCGAGGACGCCCTGGCCGAGCGAGGCCTGGCCCTCCGGGGCTCGGAGCTGACCCAGCGCATCCAGGCAGAGGCGCTCGACGTCACGACGCCCGGTCGGCCGATCCGCCGCGGGACGCTCCATCCGATCAACGAGACGATCGAGGCGATCGCCGAGGTCTTCGGCCAGTTCGGCTTCGTGACGTACGAGGCGCCGGAGATCGAGGACGACCTGCGCAACTTCCAGATGCTCAACATCCCGCCCGACCATCCCGCCCGCGACCTCTGGGACACGCTGTACGTCGACGTCGAGGGCCACCTGCTGCGGACCCACACGTCGCCGGGCCAGATCCGGGTGATGCACCAGGAGGCGCCGCCGATCCGGGCCCTGCTGCCGGGCCGCTGCTACCGCTACGAGGCGGTCGATGCCAGCCACGCCTCCGAGTTCTTCCAGGTCGAGGGCCTGATGATCGACGAGGGGACCACGATGGGCGACCTGCGCGGCCTGCTCGACCAGTTCGCGAAGGCGCTCTACGGCGAGACGAAGCGGACCCGGTTCCGGCCGGGCTACTACCCGTTCACCGAGCCGTCCGTCGCCTTCGACGTCGAGTGCCTCGTGTGTGGCGGTGTCGGCTGCCCGGCGTGCTCGCGGACCGGCTGGATGACGATCCTCGGCGCGGGCATGGTCCACCCGGTGGTCCTGCAGTACGGCGGCCTGGACCCGGAGCGCTACCAGGGTTTCGCCTTCGGCATGGGCGTCGAGCGCATCGCCAACCTGCGCCACGGCGTCGGCGACCTGCGCCTGTACATGGAGAACGACCTGCGGTTCCTGGAGCAGTTCCGATGAGGGTGCCCCTGGGCTGGCTGCGCGAGTTCGTCGACGTCGACATGACCCCCGAGGCGCTCGCCGAGCGGCTGACGCTCCTCGGCATGGAGGTCAAGGGCATCGACCGCTGGGGCGCCGCCTGGCAGAACGTCGTGGTCGGGGAGCTGCTCTCGGTGGAGAAGCACCCGCGCGCAGACCGGCTCTCGCTGACCCGGGTCACGGTCGGGGACGGGGAGCCGCTCGAGATCGTGTGCGGCGCGACGAACATCGCCGCCGGCCAGCGCGTGCCGGTCGCCCTGCCCGGGGCCGTGCTACCCGGGGATCGGCGCATCGAGCGCACCGAGAAGATGGGCGTCGTCAGCAACGGGATGCTCTGCTCGGGCGATGAGCTCGGGATGACCTCCGACGCGGACGGGATCCTCATCCTGCCCGCCGACGCCCCGATCGGCGTCCTGCTCGCCGACCTTCTCGGGGACGTCGTGCTCGACGTCGACGTCAAGCCGAACCGCGGCGACGCCCTGTCGATCGTAGGCCTCGCCCGCGAGGTGGCCGCCGTGACCGGCGCCCCGCTCCGCTTCCCGCCGACCGAGCCCGAGGAGCGTGGCGGCCCGGTCGCCGAGCGGCTCGCGGTCGAGGTCCTGGAGCCCGAGCTGTGCACGCGGTTCGTCGGCCGCTGGGCGAGCGGCGTCAGGATCGGCCCATCGCCCGACGCGATCCAGATGCGCCTGCTCGCCGCCGGCATGCGACCGATCAGCAACGTCGTGGACGCGAGCAACTACGTCATGGTCGAGCTGGGCAAGCCAGTCCACACCTTCGACGCGGCCGCTGTCCACGATGGACGGATCGTCGTCCGCCTCGCGACGGCGGGGGAGCGCCTCGAGACGCTCGACCACGTCGTCCGCGACCTCCACCCCGAGACGCTCCTCATCGCCGACAGCGCAGGGCCGCTCGCGATCGGGGGCGTGATGGGCGGCGCGACCTCCGAGATCGGTCCGGACACGACCGACGTCGTCATCGAGTCGGCGATCTTCGACCCGGTCAGCATCCGGAGGACCGCCTTCCGGTATGCGCTCCGGTCGGAGGCCAGCCTCCGGTTCGAGAAGGGCATCGAACCACGTCTCGCGAAGCTCGGCGCGGACCGGACGGCCCGCCTGATCGCGGAGTGGGCCGGCGGCACCATCGCGTCCGGCGTCATCGATTCGAACCCGGCCGAGCCCGCGCCGGGGCACGTCGCGTTCCGGCCGGCCCGCGTCAACCGCCTCCTCGGGACGTCGTTCGGGACCGATGAGCAACGCGACCTCCTGGCGCGCGTGGGGATCGAGACGGCGCCCGCGCCCGCGGGCACGACGGTCCGCGTCGCAGCGGGTACCAAGCCGCTCGACGTCGATCCGGGGCCGGACGAGGTCGTGGTGGCGACCGTCCCGACGTGGCGGCGCGACCTTGCCGTCGAGGCCGACATGACCGAGGAGGTCATCCGGGTCCGGGGCTACGAGCTGGTCCCGCCCCGTGTGCCACACACGCCGATGCCGCACTTCCGGCACGACCCGCTCGAGCTCCGCGACGCGGTCCGGGAGACCCTGGCGGGCGCCGGTCTGACCGAGGTCGTCACGGCGGCGCTCGTGTCGCCGAGGATGGTCGAACGGTTCCCGGTCCGGGATGACGGCCCGCTCGATGCCGAACCGGAGCAACGGGCGGTCGGGCGGCCGGTCGCGGTGACCAATCCTCTCTCGAGCCAGCACGCCGTCCTTCGCCAAAGCATTCTCGGCAGCCTGCTCGAGGTCCTCTCGACCAACCTCCGCTATGGCCGCGACGACGTCGCGATCTTCGAGATCGGCAAGGGCTACGGAGCGTCTGACGACGGCGAGACGCACGAGTGGTGGCGGCTGGGCCTCGCGCTGACGGGACCGGCGGAACCGCCCGCGTGGAACCGTCCCGCGCGCCCGTACGACCTCGATGACGCCAAGGGCATCGTCGAGCTGGTCTGCCGTCGCCTCGGCTTCGCGAGTCCGGCCTATGCACCGCTGTCCGACGACCCGAACCTCCATCCCGGCCGTGCAGCACGAGTGAACGCGGGCGGACAGGCGATCGGACGCGTCGGGGAGCTGCATCCCGAAGTCGTCGAGGCGCTGGACCTCCGGGCGGAGCGAGTGCTCGTCGCCGAGCTCGCGCTGGCGGGTCTGGCCGGCGGTGGCCTCGTCGACGCGAAGGGGGCGACGCCGTCTCGCCATCCCTCGGTGCAGCGCGATGTGGCCGTGGTGGTCGCGGACGGGACCCCGGCCGCGGACGTCGAGGCCGCGATCCGGCGTCATGCTGGCGCGCGCCTGCGAACCGTCGCGCTGTTCGACATCTATCGCGGCCGACCCCTCGACGACGCCGAGAAGAGCCTGGCCTACCGCCTGACCCTGCGCGACGACGAGCGCACGCTCACCGAGTCGGACGTCGATGCCGCGGTCGACGCGGTGGTCGCGGGTCTGGCTGCCGATGTCGGGGCGCGCGTCCGGACCTGACCGCCCTGCTCCGGAGGTCACCGCACGGCCCCGAACTGCACCGGACGTTCCAGTCATGCCGGATGCCCTTGCGACGTGCGAATCTCGTTGCTAGTCTTGCGCCGCCCCGGCATCCCGGGGACCAGTTAGCGAAGGAGCACCGTGGATATCGGGTCATTCCTCGGCGGGATCGACACGATCGACCTGCTCATCTTCCTGTACCTCATGGCGTTCTTCGTGCTCGGCTTCGCCCAAGGCACGATCCGGCGCCTGATCGGCATCGCCTCGATCCTGTTCTCATTCCTCTTCGCGGCCAACATCGCCGAGCCGCTGGGCGGGTACCTGGGGAGCAACTGGACGCAGTTCTCGAAGGAATACAGCCTGATGATCGGGTTCGGGACGGTGTTCCTGGCCTCGTCCATCGCCTTCGCGCTCGTCGCGCAGGGGCTGTACAAGACGCAACCGCTCTTCCAGAAGGCGCGCTTCGCCGATGAGCTGCTCGGTGGTTTGCTCGGCCTCATCCAGGCGTGCCTGATCTTCGGGGCCGTCCTGATCATCCTCGACTCGTTCTTCCGGATCCCCGGCATCGCCACAGATCCGCAGGAGATCAGCTTCCTGCGCGAGTTCTGGCAGGGCCTCGACGGCTCGAAGGCCGCGGCGATCTTCCGCGAGTCGCTCATCCCGGCGTTCTTCGTGCTCACCGGCTTCCTCGTCCCGGACTGGATCGAAAACTCCTACTGAGCTCGAGCGTCGTCGCCCGCCGGACCCTCGAGGCACGGCCGCTCGACGCGGCGCGCGCGCTCCTGGGGGCCCATCTCGTCCGTGACGGCGACGATGGGCGCCGCGTCGGGCGGATCGTGGAGCTCGAGGCCTACGACGGACCGGATGACCTCGCCTCGCACGCGCGGGCCGGGCGAACGGCCCGAAACGCCGTCATGTTCGGGCCGGCGGGCATCGCCTACGTGTACCTTGTCTACGGGATGTACGACTGTCTGAACGTGGTCACCGGTCCCGACGGGGCGGCCTCCGCGCTGCTCGTCCGGGCCGTCGAGCCGCTCGAGGGTGCCACCTTGATGCGTGCCCATCGCGCGCGCGTGGTGGCTGCCCGGCGACGTCGCCTCGGCCCCGACGCCTCGGCCGAGCGTGCCCGGCTCGACCGCCTGCCGGACCATCGGCTGGCCAGCGGGCCCGGGCTCGTGGGCGCGGCGTTCGGCATCGATCGGACGTTCACCGGGGTCGACCTGTGCGACCCGGGGTCGCCGCTCCGCCTCGAGGGTCCCGTCGGGTCCGTGCCTGATGCCGCGATCCGCGCGACGCCGCGCATCGGGGTCGCGTATGCCGGCGAACCGTGGGCCAGCCAGCCGTGGCGGCTCGTGGTGGCGGGCGACCCGTCCGTGTCCGGTCCGCGCTCGGCGCGCTGACCCCGTTCGCCCGCGACCGCGATGGACGAGCGCTCGATCGCCCTGCTGGAGTTCCCGCTCGTCCGGGCGCGCCTGGCCGAGGCTACCTCGTTCCCACCCTCGCGCCGGCTGGCCGAGACGCTCGAGCCGTCCGACGACCCGGTCGTCGTGGCCCGTGGCCTCGATGAGACCGACCAGGCCCGGGCGCTCCTGACCGAGCGGCCTGGCGTCGGCGTCGGGGCGGCGCACGACATCGGGCCCGCGATCGAGCGGGCCGTGCGTGGCGGTCGCCTGGAACCCGCCCAGTTCATCGAACTGGCCGAGACGCTCGATGCCACGGCGCGACTGGGGACCGTCCTCGCCGACGAGCGACGAACGCTCCTGCGCGATCTCGGGCATGACCTGCACGCGCTGCCTGCCCTCCGGAGCACGCTCGCACGCAGCTTCGATCCGGTCGGGGAGCTGCTCGACACCGCGTCGCCTCGCCTCGGCGGCCTTCGGGCGGCCGTGCGGGTGGCATCGGAGCGGCTGCGCCGGCGCCTCGACACGCTCGTCGGCTCGGAGCTGGGCGGCGCGCTGCAGGAGCCCATCGTGACGCTCCGCAACGGCCGCTACGTCGTCCCAGTCAAGGCCGAGGCCCGGTCGAAGGTCAAGGGCATCGTCCATGACGCGTCGGGCAGCGGTCAGACGCTCTTCATCGAGCCGCTCGTCGTGGTCGAGCTCGGCAACGCCTGGCGCGAAGCCCAGGTCGCCGAGGCGGAGGAGGTCGCGCGCATCCTCGATGAGTTGTCGGCGTTCGTCGCCGCGAACGCGGTCCCGCTGCGGGAGACGCTCGACGCCCTCTCGCGCTTCGACCTGTGGGCCGCCAAGGCGAGCCTCGCCGCGGACATGGACGGCGTGCGGGCCGAGACTGCCGATCGCCCGGTCGTCGTGCTCCTGTCCGCCCGTCATCCGGGGCTGACGGGGCGCGTCGTGCCGATCGACATCCGCCTCGGTGATGGCTATCAGGCGCTGGTGGTCACCGGGCCGAACACCGGGGGCAAGACCGTCACGCTCCGGACGCTCGGTCTGCTCAGCCTCATGCACCAGGCGGGGTTGCACATCCCGGCCGCTGCGGGCAGCCGGCTGCCGGTCTGGCGCGACGTGTTCGCCGACATCGGAGACGAGCAGTCGATCGCCCAGTCGCTCTCGACGTTCTCGGGCCACCTGCGCTCGATCATCCGGATCGTCGAACAGGCCGGGCAGGGGACGCTGGTCCTGCTCGACGAGCTCGGCGCCGGGACCGACCCGACCGAGGGGTCCGCGCTGGCCCAGGCCCTCCTCGACCACTTCATCGTGGCCGGCGCCCTGGTCGCCGCCACGACCCACTACGCCGAGCTCAAGGCGTACGCCTACAGCACGCCCGGCGCCAGCAACGCCGCCGTCGAGTTCGATCTCGACACCCTCAGCCCCACGTACCGGCTCTCGATCGGCCTGCCCGGCGGGAGCCAGGCGTTCGCGATCGCCGAGCGGCTCGGGCTGCCGGAGCCGATCGTGGAGGATGCGCGGTCGCGTCTGTCCGAGGCGCAGCGCTCGTTCGAGGCCACGCTCGCGGCGATCAAGGCGACCGAGGGGGAGACCAGCGACTCGCTCGATCGGGCGCGCGCGGCCGAGCTGCGGGCCACCGAGGCGCTGCGCACGGCCGAGGAGGAGCGGCGCCGGGCGCGACGGGAGCGCGACGAGGCGGTGCGTGCCGCCCGCGTGGAGGCGGACAAGGTCCTCGAGGCGCTCCGCGACGAGGTCCGCGACACCCGCCGCGCCCTGGAGCGCGAGACGATCACCGCCCAGAGCCTCGATGCCGCCGTCGAACGCGCGTCAGCGGCGGCTGCCGCCATGCCCGAGCTCGAGGACGCCCCCGCCGAGCCGGCGCCTCCCGAGGAGGCGACCCATTGGCAGGTGGGCGATCGCGCGCGCAGCCGGTCCGGCGGCTGGGAGGGCCGGATCTCCGCGCTCGACCGCGACGGGCGCCGGGCCACGCTCGAGGCCGGCGGCATGCGGGTCTCGGTGGATCTCGAGGACCTCGTGCCCGGGATCGTGGGCACGGCTGGCTCGGGGACCGGCGGTGGCGCGCCCGCCGCCTCGACCAACGAGGCCGCGTTGCGGCTGGACCGGGCGAGGACCGTGGCGTCGTCCCTCGATCTCCGCGGCGCCCGCGTCGACGAGGCGCTCGACGCGCTGGCAAGCTACCTCGACGACGCCGGGCTTGCGGGCCTCGACAAGGCGATCATCATCCACGGGCAGGGGACCGGGGCGCTCCGCGACGCCGTGCGTCGCCAGGCGGCGGATCATCCGCTCGTGCGCTCGGTGCGGCCCGGCCAGCGCGGCGAAGGCGGGGACGGCGCGACGATCGTCGAGCTGTGAGGGTCTAGGGCTTCGGCTTCTGGGTCGGAGGCGGATTGTTGCCGCCGCCGCCACCGCCGCCGGGCGGCGGGCTGATGCACGGGAACCCGGGGAGCGGGTCGCAGGGAGGCTCGGGCGGGGGCGCGAGCGGGCACTTCTTCGACGGGGCGAAGGGCGCGCCCCACGACGAGCCGTACGGCCGGAACTGCCCGTTGTAGAAGTAGGCGGTGCGGGTGCCCTTCGAGGTGCCCCGGACGCCGGCGCCGCGGGCGGCGCGCGAGGCCCAGTTGCGGTCGGCCTTCTGCCACGAGGGGAAGTTCGAATCCACCTCAGAGATGTCGAAGTAGCCGCGCGCGACCTTCGGTCCCACGCAGCCCTCGCGCCACACGAGGCCGCTGGCGGCGTCGATCTGCAGCGTGACCCGGCTCGTGCCGCTCTTCGGCGGCAGGTGATCGGGGATGAAGATCTCCTTGACGGTCTTGTTCGTGAACGGACCCGGCCGCGTCCCCGTGAAGGCGTCGACCGTCATCGTCTTGAGCCCGCCCGGTGCCTTGAAGGAGGCGAACGGCGTGCCCTTGCTGACATCGGCGAGGATCGCGGACCAGAGCGGTGCCGACGTGTCGAGCGAGAGCTTGCCGTCGTTGGGCGAGTTGTCGCTGTTGCCCATCCAGACGCCGACCGCGAGGGCCGGCGCGTCCTTGTCCTTCGGCGGAGCGAGGTACCCGTACGCTGCGACGTCGCGGTTGTCGCTCGTCGTCCCCGTCTTGTAGGCGGCGGCGCGGCGGCGGCCCTTGTCGTAGACCGCCCACTTGCCCCAGAACGGGTTGACCTTCTTGTCGGTGTTGCCGGCCATGATGTCCGTGATGATGTAGGCGGCCTGCTTGCTCACGACCTGCTCGCCCTCGGGCTTGTCGCCCTTCAGCGGCCACACCGTCCGGCCGTTCGAGTCGACGATCGAGGTGATGACCTGGCGCGGCATCCGGACGCCGCCGTTCGCAGCCGTCCCGTACGCGCCGAGCAGGTCGATCGGGTGGACCTCGAGGGTGCCGATGCCCATCGACTTGACGGGGATCGCGGTCGACGGATAGGTCAGGCCGAACTCCTTGGTCCGCTCGAAGAGATGGTCCAGGCCGATCATGATCCCGCCCTTGATGGCCGGGATGTTGAGCGAGAACTGGAGCGCGGAGCGGAGCCGGACGGGGCCACGCTCCATCTTGTCGGCCTGGATCGGGACGAAGCCGCCGCCGAAGTCGGTGGTCACGTCCATGAACATCGTGGATGCGGTCAGGACGCCGTCATCGATGCCGACGAGGTAGTCGATCGGCTTGATCGCCGAACCGGGCTGGCGCCAGCCGTCGGCCATGACGTCGAACTGGGGCTGGAACTTCTTGCTGCCCTTCGAGGTGTAGCTGGCGCTGCCGACGTAGGCGAGGACGTCACCGGTGCGGTAGTCGATGACGCCGGCCGCGGCGTTGTGCAGGTTGTGGCCGCGTAGCCCCAGGATCCAGCCCCACGCGCTGCGCGGGATCTTCTTCGAGCGCAGCACGGCCCGGGGATCCTTGGCGTTCGGTGCCCGGGCGGCCGCGTAGACCCACTTCTCGGTCTTCTTCTGCATGTCGTAGTTCAGGGTCGTGGTGACCTGGTAGCCGCCGGTGTCGACCTCGGGGCAGTCGTTCGGCGCCTCCGGGCACAGGATCTCGGCCAGGGCCTGGCGGACCTGCCACACGAAGTGCGGTGCCTTCCACGTCGCGGAGACGAACGGCGTCAGCACGACCGGCTCCTCCTTGGCCGCCTCGTACTCCGCCTGGGCGTGCTTCTTGCCGGTCAGCATGCTTCGCGTCTTCATCAGGTCGAGCACGTAGTTGCGGCGGATGACGATCTCGGACGTGTCGGGCACGACGAGCTGGAAGTCGGGGCACTCCTCGCCCTCCTCGACCTCCTCGGTGCAGACCTCGTCCGCGTTCTTCATCAGGTCGAACTTCGTGGGCGACTGGGGGATCGCCGCGAGGATCGCGTACTGGGCGAGCGTCAGCTCCGAGAGTGGCTTGCCGAAGTAGCCCTTCGCCGCTGCCTTCACGCCGTAGCTGTTGTTGCCGTAGAAGTTCTGGTTCAGGTACGCGGTGACGATCTGTTCCTTGCCGATCTCGCCGGGATAGGCCTGGGTGAGCCTGATCGACTGGATGATCTCCCGGACCTTGCGGTCGTAGGTCGAGCCCTCGAAGGCCGACGCCGGCAGCAGGCGCGCCCGGACGAGCTGCTGGGTGATGGTCGAGGCGCCGCGCGGGCGGCCCGACAGCGTGTCGAGGCCGGCCGAGACGATGCCGATCGGATCGAAGCCGGCGTTGATCCAGAAGTCCTTGTCCTCGATCGCGGTCGTGGCGTCGATCATCTCGCCCGGGATCTGGTCGAAGGTGACGACTTCGCGACGCAGCGAGCCGAGCTTCGCGAGCTCGATCTTGCCGGTGCGGTCGAACACCTGGGTCTGCTGGTCGAAGACGAGGTTGGTGAGCGCCGCCTTGGGCTCCGGCAGCCCGGCCGCGTAGTGGTTGTACGCGCCCACCGCAAACACCAGCCCGGCCCCGGTGACGAGCAGGGTCATGACGAGGAAGAGGACGAAGACGACGAGGAGGACGCGACCGACGGTCGAGCCCCCGCGCGTTCTGGGGCGGCCCTGAAGCGCCCGCCGATGGCGCTGCCGCCTTGCGAGGCTGGTCTGCATGAGTTGCCGCACGATAGCATAGGGGGCGTGAACGACCGGACGTGCGCCTCCCGTTGGGTCCAGACGCCTCGACTCCCGACCCTGTGACGTCCGGACCCGACCGGGCGCCCGGTGCGGCCCCGAGCGGGCTCCTCGGCGAACTCGAGTGGCGAGGCATCCTGCACGCCACGACACCCGACCTTCCGGCCCGCCTGGCCACCGATCGGCCGATCGCGGGCTACAACGGGTTCGACCCGTCGGGGGACTCGCTCCACATCGGTCACCTGATCCCGATCTTCGGCCTGCTGCGGCTCCAGCGCTTCGGCGGGCGACCGGTCGCGCTGGTCGGCGGCGGCACCGGGATGATCGGCGATCCCTCCGGCCGCTCGACCGAGCGGAACCTCCTCGATCGCGAGACCCTCCAGTCGAACGTCGAAGCCATCCGGGCGCAGCTCGAGCGATTCCTCGACTTCTCCGAGGGCGCGGGCGGGGCCGTCCTCGTGAACAACCTCGACTGGCTGGGCGAGCAGTCGCTCATCGACTTCCTGCGGGACACGGGCAAGCACTTCACGATCCCGTACATGCTCGCCAAGGACTCCGTCAAGGTCCGTCTTGACCGCGGGCTCTCGTTCACGGAGTTCAGCTACATGCTCCTGCAGGCCTACGACTTCGCCCATCTGTATCGGACGATGGGCGTTGAGATGCAGATGGGCGGCGCCGACCAGTGGGGCAACATCACGGCCGGCCTCGAGCTGATCCGCCGGACGAGCGGGATGGGGGAGGGCGGCGACGCAGAGGAACCCGCGCATGGCCTCGCCTACCGGCTCCTGCTGTCTCCGTCGGGCGCGAAGTTCGGGAAGAGCGAGGTCGGGGACTCGATCTGGCTCGACCCAGCGCGAACGTCGCCCTACGCGTTCTACCAGCACTGGCTGAACACGGACGACCGCGACGTCGGCACGTACCTGCGCTGGTTCACCGAGCTCCCGCGCGAGCAGATCGAGACGCTGGAGGCCGAGGCGGCCGCCCGGCCGGAGGCCCGCGTGGCCCAGCGGGCCCTGGCGCGCGACATCACGGCTCGCACGCACGGGGTGGACGCCGCGGACCGGGCGATCGCCGATTCCGAGTCGAAGTTCTCGGCCGATGGGATCACCGACCCGGAGGCGCTGCGGTCGCTCTACGAGTCATCGGGCGGGTTCACGTTCGCCGCGTCGACCGTCGCCCAGGGGACGGCCGTGCTGCTGGCCGAGGCCGGCGTGTTCGCATCGAAGGGCGAGGCCCGCCGGATGATCGCGGGCGGCGGGGTGACGGTCAACGGCGTGCGGGTCGCCGATCCGGCGTTCGTCCCCGAGCCGATCGCCGGGGAGTGGCTGGACATCCGGATCGGCAAGCGTCGCCGCGAGATCGGCCGCCGCGCGGGATGATAGGCCGCGGCCCTCTCGTGCGGCTCGGGCTCGGCGCGGTGCTGTTGACTGCCGGTTGCAGCCTGGCCGACTCCGATCCGATGGTCGACGGCTGGGCTGTCGGGGAACTTCGCCTGACCTGCACCAACCGCCTCGGGGACGAGACGTGTGGCCCGTACCTGGGCCCGGCGCTCGAAGCGTTGGGCGGTGCGCCCGAGGGCACCACGGAGGTCACGGTGCATGCGGAGGGGGTCTATCCGGGTGGCGTGATCCCGACCCGGGCCGGTCTGCTCGAGATCTCGATCGTGGTGGTCACAAATGAGGACGGGTCACGACGCGCGGTCGGAGTCGGGTGCGGTTCGCCAGACGCCGAGCCGCCCACGGACTGCATCGTCCTCACTCCCCTCGGAGCGGCGTCGTGATCGCCGCCCACGCTCAACCGGCGTGGCGGCTCCGGAGCACGTTCACGACCGTGGCGGGTGACACGCCACGCTCGGCGAGCAGCACGAGCGCGTGGTAGAGCAGGTCTGCGGTCTCGCCGGCAAGCGCGTCACGGGTCGCCGAGCGGTCCGTACCAGCCGCCTCGGCCGCGGCGTCGTCCTTGGCCGCCATCAGCACCTCGGTGGCCTCTTCGGTCACCTTGCGACCGGCCGCGTCGACGCCACCGGCGAGCAACGAAGTCGTGTAGGAGCCCTCCGGGTGGTCCGCGGCCCGCGAGGCGATCGTCGCCCAGAGCGACTCGAGCCACGCGAAGCCCTGCGTGGAGCGCTCCGCGGGCGCGCCATCGAGGTCGAAGCAGCTCCGCGTCCCTCGATGGCAGGTGGGCCCGACCGGATCCACGGTCACCAGTAGGGCGTCCGCGTCGCAGTCGGTGGCGAGATCGACGAGCCGCAGCACGTTGCCGCTCGTCTCGCCCTTTCGCCAGAGGCGGTCCCGGGAGCGCGAGTGGAAGTGCACGTCACCCGACGCGAGCGTGGCGGCGAGCGCCTCGGCGTCCATCCAGGCGAGCATCAGGACGCGGCCGTCGGTCGCATCCTGCACGATCGCCGGCGCGAGCCCGTCCGCGCCGAACGAGAGCTGCGGCGGGGTGGACGGCCGGGTCGCGGTCACGCGACCGCCTCGGGCACGAGCCGGACCGGCAGCCCGGCCGCGGCCATCGCGACCTTCACGTCCGCGATCGAGTGGATCCGGCGGTGGAAGATCGAGGCGGCCAGCACGGCATCGGCGCCGCCATCACGGACCGCGGCGACGAAATCGGCCGGACCGGCGGCGCCACCCGACGCGATGATCGGCACGGACACGCGGTCCGCGATCGCCCGCAGGAGCTCGGTGTCGAAGCCGGAGCCCGTCCCGTCCCGGTCGATCGAGGTGACCAGGAGCTCGCCGGCCCCGACGTCGACGACCCGCTCCGCCCATGCGATCGCGTCGAGACCGGTCGGCTGACGGCCGCCCTGCACGACGACCTCCCACGCCGGCTCGAGCGTGTCCCGGCGTCGTGCGTCGATGGCGACCACGACCGCCTGGCGCCCGAATCGGGCGGCGCACCGTGCGACGAGCGACGGTTCGGCGACGGCCGCGGTGTTGAGCGAGACCTTGTCGGCGCCGGCCCGGAGGACATCGCGCATCTCGGTCACGCTCCGCACCCCGCCCCCGACCGTGAGCGGGATGAACGCGCGACGGGCCGTGCGCTCCACGATCTCGAGGAGCGTGCCGCGACGCTCGGGCGCCGCGGTGATGTCGAGGAAGACGAGCTCGTCCGCGCCTTCTGACGCGTACCGCTCGGCGAGCTCGGGCGGATCGCCCTCGTCGACGAGGTCCACGAAGCGCGTGCCCTTCACGACCCGCCCGTCGGCGACGTCGAGGCACGGGATGACCCGCCGGCGCAGCATCACGCGGCCCGCACGAGCGAGACGAAGTTCGACAGGAGCCGCAGCCCGTCGACGCCGCTGCGCTCGGGGTGGAACTGGACGCCGAGCAACGGGCCGCGGGCAACCGCCGAGACGAACCGCCGGCCGTGCTCGGTATGGGCGAGGACCGCGTCACTCGCGTCGCCACCGATCGGCGCCCCGGCGTACGAATGGACGAAGTAGAAGTCCGCGGCGTCGCCGATCCCGGCGAAGAGCTCGTGCTCGCGTGTCCGTTCGACCTGGTTCCAGCCGATGTGGGGCAGGGTCGGGGCATCCTCGAGGCGCACCGTCCGGCCGGCGAGGACGCCCAGCGTCGTGGCGCCGTCCTCGTCGCTCTTGTCGAACAGGAGCTGGAGCCCGAGGCAGATGCCGAGGAACGGTCGCCCGGCCGCCACCCACGCACGGATCGGGCCAACGAGTCGGCGACGGTCGAGCCGGGCCATCGCCGGTGCCGCCGCCCCGACGCCCGGGACGACTATCGCGTCGACGTCGCGCAGCGATTCGCCATCGCGGACGAGCCGTGCCTCGGCGCCGACCGTGGTCAACGCCTGCTCGATGCTGACGAGGTTGCCCGCGCCGTAGTCGACCACCGCGACCACTGGTCGCGCGCTCATCCGAGCGATCCCTTGGTGGAGGCGACGCCCTCGCGTCGCGGATCGGGCTCGCAGGCGACGCGGAGCGCCCGCCCGAGGGCCTTGAACGCGGCCTCGGCGAGGTGGTGGTCGTTGCGGCCGGTTCCGCGCAGGTGGAGTGTCGCCCCGGCGGTCCGGACAAACGCCTCGAGGGCATGCTCGACGAGCTGCAGCGGAAGGCCGCCGACGCGCTCGCCGCGGAACGGCAGGTCGATGACCGCATAGGGTCGTCCGCCGACGTCGATGACCGCCGACGCCAGCGATTCGTCCATCGGCACGGCGCTGTCGCCGAAGCGGCGGATGCCCGCTCGGTCGCCGAGCGCCTCCGCGAACGCCGCCCCGAGCACGAGCGCCACGTCCTCGACGGTGTGGTGCTCGTCGACCTGGAGGTCGCCGTCGGCCTGGACAGCGAGGTCGAACAAGCCATGGTGGGCGAACGACCCGAGGAGGTGGTCGTAGAACCCGAGCCCGGTGTCGATCGTGGTGTGGCCGGCCCCGTCGAGTCCGAGCGTCATCGTGATGTCGGTCTCGCGTGTGGTCCGTGCCACCGTCACACGCCGCCCCTCTCGTGGGCCGATGGTCAGCTCGCCGAGCGGGGTGGTCATGCGGGTGACTCCGTCGGGTCGGGATCGGCCGGCGACGCGGGCGGATCGCTGGCAGCCGCCGCCGTGGCCGAGGCGGCCGTGGTCGCGGGCGCCTTCGCGGCGTCGGCGGCGATCTCGTTGGCCGCGTTGATCAGCCGGTCGTTCTCGTCGGGGTCACGGACGGTCAGTCGGAGGCATCCGGCGAGGACGTGACCCGCCGGGAACGTGCGCGGGACGAGGCCCCGGCTCAGGAGCGCCTCGGCGACCGCAGCGGCCCGTTCGGGCGAGCCGAAGTCCACGAGGAGGAAGTTCGTCACCGACGGTCCGACGGTCCACCCGGCGACCCCCAGTGCGGTGGTCAGGCGCGCTCGCTCGGTCTCGACCCGCGAGAGGTTGGCGTGGAGGATCGCATCGTCGCGGAGCGCCTCCGTGACGACCGTCACCGACACCGTGGACACCGAGCCGGGCGGTCGGTACGGGTTGAGCCGGGCGGTGACCTCCGAGTGGGCGATCGCGAAGCCGACGCGCAGGCCGGCCAGCGCATACGCCTTGCTCGCCGTCCGCACGACCACGAGGTTCGGGTAGATCGATCGAAGGGGCAGGAGGGACGCCCCGGCGAACTCGGCGTAGGCCTCATCGAGGACGACGATCGGCGCGTCCCGGACGGAGTCCGCACTGTCCGCGAGGAGCCCGTTCAGGAGCGCCTCGATGGCGCCGTCCGGCTCGGCGAGTGCCGTCGGGTTGTTCGGGCTGCACAGCCACACGACCTGCGCGTCGCGGGCGGCCGTCCGGACCGCCTCGACATCCAGCGCCCACCCGCCCGCGGCGTCGAGGCGCGGCACCGCGACGACCCGCGCGCCACGCTGCTCGGAGAGGACACGATACATCGCGTACGTGGGGACCGGCACGACGGCCTGGCCGCCCGGAGCGAGGAAGGCCTTCGCGACGAGGTCCAGGATCTCGTCGGCGCCCGCCCCGACCACGATCTCGTCGACGGCCACGCCGTAGCGCGCCGCGGCCGCCTCGGTCAGGCGTCGGTAGTCGGACGGCGGGTACTCGCTCAGGCTGGTCTCGAAACGACCGGCCGCCAGCAGTCGCTCGACCAGAGCCGGTGGGGTGGGGGAGGTGTTCAGGTCGAATCGGACGATCCGCTCCCGTGGCAGGCCGTAGCGCGCCGCGACCTCGTCGTCGGTGGCCTCCCACGAGTACGTGGCGGGACCGGTCGGGGTCGCGAACGTGACGGGCGTCGGGCTCATCGGATGGTCTCTCCGGCCGGATCGCTCGGATCCTCGTCCGCGAACCGGATCTCGACGGCATCGCGGTGCGCCAGCAGCCCTTCGGCCGAGGCGAGCGTCGCGACGGTCTCGCGGATCGCGGCGAGGCCCGCCCGGCTGACGCGCTGGACCTGGACGAACTTGCCGTACGCCTCGACCCCCAGTCCGCTGGAACCGCGGGCGAGCCCGCCGGTCGGCAGGACGTGGTTCGCGCCGGTCGCGTAGTCGCCGGCCGATTCGGGCGCCCAGGGACCCACGAAGAGCGAGCCCGCGTTCCGGAGCCGGGCGACCGTCGGCTCCAGCGGCTCGACGTCGACCGACAGGTGCTCCGGCGCGTAGGCGTTGACGAACGCGATCGCCGCATCAAGATCCGGCGCAAGCGCGATCCGGCCGTGATCGCGGAGCGCGCGCTCGAGGATGTCGCGGCGGGCCGCCGTGGCAAGAAGGTCGCCGACCTGTGCCTCGACGGCGTCGGCGAACGCCGCGTCGGTCGTGACGAGGATCGCCGGCGAGTCAGGCCCGTGCTCCGCCTGGGTGATGAGGTCCGCGGCCACGCGTCGGGGATCGGCGGGCGGCGCGGCGAGGACCATGCCTTCCGACGGCCCGGCGGGCAGATCGATCCCGACCTCGCCCGAGACCTCGATCTTCGCGGCCGTGACCCAGGCGTTGCCCGGCCCGACGATCCGGTCGACGGCGTCGACGCCGGCCTCGGGCAGGCCGTAGGCGAGCGCACCGATCGCCTGGGCGCCACCGGCCACGACGAGCGCGTCGACCTCGAGCAGGCCGGCCACGCCGAGCAGGACCGGATGGCTTCGGCCGTCGCGATCCGCCGGTGAGGCCACGACGATCCGCTCGACTCCCGCGACCTGAGCCGGCACCACGGTCATGACCAGCGACGACGGATAGGGCGCGGAGCCGCCTGGCACGTACGCTCCGACCGACGCCACCGGCGACCAGCGCCGCTCGATCTCGATGCCCGGGACGATCACCGTCCGGGTCGAGACCGGTCGCTGGGTCTCGGCGAATCGCCGGACGTTCTCGATGGCATGGTCGAGGGCGCGTCGCACGCCCGGCTCCAGGGCGTCGCGTGCGGACGCCAGCTCGGCGCGGTCCAGGACGAGGCGCCCGTCCTGACGACCGCCACCGACCCGGGCATTGGCGGCCCTGACCGCCTCGTCGCCACCGGTCCGGACTTCGGCGAGCGTCGCTCGTGACGCTTCACGGATGCCTGGCTCGGGGACGGCGCCACGGCGGATGAGCGAATCTCGCTCGCGACGGGCGCCCGGGTCGCTCCCGGCGGCCGCACCCAGGTCCAGCCGGCGCAGGCCGATCGTCGTCGCCGTCACGGGACGATCTTCTCGATCGGGAGGACGAGGATCCCCGACGCGCCGGCCGACTTGAGCCGGGGCAGCAGGCCCCAGACCTCGTCGGCCCCGACGACCGAGTGGATCGCGATCATGCCCTCGTGCGCGAGCGGGATGACCGTCGGGGATTCCATGGCAGGGATCAGCCCCTCGAGCTCGGGCAGCATCGCGGCCGGGGCGTTCATCATCAGGTACTTGCGACCCCGCGCCGCGATGACCGCGCTGAGCATCGTGTCGATGGCGGCCAGCTCGGCCGAGCGCTCGCGGTCGGCGGTCGGGTTCGCCACGAGGATCGCCTCTGACGCGAGCACGTCGCCGATCTGCCGCAGGCCGTTCATCACGAGCGTGGAGCCGGTCGAGACCAGGTCGACGATGCCCTCGGCCAGGCCAAGGCGCGGTGCGACCTCGACCGCACCCGAGATGGGGATCACGTCGACCGGGATGCGCCGCTCCTCGAAGAACCGGCGGGCGGTGTTCGGATGCGCGGTCGCGACCCGCAATCCGGCCAGGTCCTCGACGGTCTGCTGCGGTGCGTCGGTCGGGACGGCCGCGGCGAGCCGGCAGCGCCCGTAGCCGAGCTCGCGGACCCGTGGCAGTTCGGCGCCGGTCTCGGTCAGCAGGTCGATGCCCGTGATGCCGAGATCCGCCACGCCGTCGCCCACGAACTCGATGATGTCGTTCGTCCGGACGAAGAGGATGTCGAGGTCGAAGTTCTGGACCCGCGCGACGAGGCTCCGGTCATGCTCGTCGAACACGAGCCCGGCGTCATGGAGCAGCCGAAGCGTGGGCTCGACCAGCCGGCCCTTGTTCGGGACAGCCAGCCGGAGGCGACCGGTCATCGGCCGCCGTCGGGCGCAGCCGCCGTGGCGGTCCGGGTCTTCTCGAGCATCTCGCGATAGCCACCCTCGCCGTGGTTCAGCCACGAGGCGATCCGGGTGATGGTCGCGGTGCTCGCGCCGGTCTCACGCGAGATCTCGGCGTAGTGCTTGCCGCCATCGAGCAGCCGCACGACCGCCCAGCGCTGGGCGAGGTCGCGCAGCTCGTTCAGCGTGCAGAGGTCGCGGAAAAAGCGCTCGGCCTCGGCCGTATCCTCAAGGCTGAGGATGGCCCGGAAGAGCGCGTTCGCGTCCGGAGTCCGCCAGTCGTCGGCCATCGCGGCACCTGCTTCGGTCGTATGCTCGGTCGTGCTATCGTAGTAGCGTGCTAAAACGCTAACATGGAGCGCCACGGGTTGGCAAGCCCCTTCGAGATCCTGCCCGCGATCGATCTGCGTGGCGGACGCGTCGTCCGTCTCGTGCAGGGCGACTTCGCCCGGGAGACGGCCTTCTCGGACGACCCGGTCGCCGTGGCCCAGCAGTTCGTCGGAGCGGGGGCGACGTGGCTCCACGTGGTCGATCTCGACGGGGCGCGGTCGGGGGTGCCCGTCCACGGCGCGACGGTCCGGCGGATCATCCGCGCGATGGGGGACGGGCAGCCGGTTCGGGTGGAGGTCGCCGGCGGCCTGCGCGACCGGGCGTCCGTGGCCGAGGTCCTCGACGCCGGAGCGGCACGCGTGGTCATCGGGACCGCCGCACTGCGCGATGCGGCGTTCGCCGGACGCCTCGTCGCCGACCATGGCGCCGAGCGGATCGTCGTCGCCATCGACGTCCGTGGCGGCCGCGCCGTCGGCCAGGGCTGGGCGGCCGACGCGGTCGGCGTCGACCCGGCGGAGGCGGTGCGCCGTCTCCACGATGCCGGCGTGACGACGTTCGAGGCAACGGCCATCGAGCGAGACGGGCTCCAGGAGGGCCCGGATCTCGCGCTCTACGAACGGCTGGTGGTCCTCGATCGCGGCGAGATCATCGCGTCGGCCGGCATCGCGACCGTCGAACACCTGCGGGCCGTGCGCGACATCGGCTGCACCGGGGCCATCCTGGGCCGGGCGGTCTACGACGGCCGCCTGGACCTCCGCGAGGCCATGTCAGCCTGACGAGACGAATGTGACCCCGCGGAACTCGCCGCTGGCATGCTCGACGCCGTCCAGGTCGATCTCGTACTTGATCTCGCCGTCCGGCAATCGGAGCTCGAAGGTCGTGGTCCCGTCCGACCCGAACCGCCCGCTGCCGTCGATGGGCTGGCCGGCGAAGACCTCGCAGGCGTCGAAGGTGAAAGTCGTCGCATCGCCCTCGTCGTACGCGCGAATGCGGCCGGCGAACCGGCAGCCGAACGCCGTCTGGGGGCTGTAGACCCAGGACCGATACGCCGGGTCGGTGATGATCTCGTCGTCGAGCGCCCGCGCGATGTCGATCGGAGGGAGCGTGTCGTAGCCGCTCGGCAGGACGTCGACGTAGGGCTCGGTCAGGAAGCCATCGCAGCGGATCGTCCTCGTCGAGGGGCGTCGTTGATCGAGCAGGAGGCCCAGGACGGCGTCGTCGACGCATCCATCGCCGCGGCCGAAGGTGCCGTGCGGGCCGTCGAGCGTCTCGACCAGGTATCCGTCCGACAGACGTGCGGCGATGCGGTGCCCAAGCACCGCCGGCGTGATCGGGTCTGCGCTGCCGGTGAAGACGACCACCGGGAAGGACGTGTCGCTCAGCCACGGCCCGGGCGTGCGGCCATCCTGACCCGTCGGCCAGTTGACGCATGGCAGGGCGGATCGGTAGACGTCGTCGAGGGTGCCGCGCAAGGCGCCAGCCTGCCGCCCCGCCTCCATGTACCCGGCTCCACTCCCGCCCGTCGGTCCGGCGAAGTCGGCGCACAGCGTCGCGTAGTAGGCGAAGTCCGACTCCCACGGATCGCCCGACACCGTCGGCGGCGGCCCGACGAGACGCCCGAGCGGCACGTCGTCTCCGGCGCCGCTCGACGCGAGCGCGTGGAGGACGAGCATCCGGCCGGTCTGGTCGTACATGGCATTGCCGATGGCCCTGATCACGGATGCCCGGTCGAGCGGGTGCATCCTGGACACCCCGTCCGGGTCCGCATAGCGCGACTCGATCGGCGACTCGTCCAGACGCTCGAGCAGACGTTCGTACGCCCGGCCCGGATCGGGCAGCGCCGCGTCGCAGTCGTTGTCGGTGCCGCACCAGGCGAGCACGCGCGACAGGGTCGTCTCGAATCCCTTGTCCGCCTCCACCCAGAAGTCGATCGTGCCCTGGGCCGGATCCAGGGCGCCGTCGAGCAGGAGCGCCTCGATGCGGTCCGGATGACGCTGGGCGTAGCGCTGGGCGATGACGGTCCCGTAGCTGATCCCGTACACCACCATCCGGTCGACCCCGAGCACACTGCGGATGGCCTCGATGTCCTCGGCCAGGTGCGCCGATCCATACGAGGGGAGCGTCGCGGGGTCGACGCTCGACTCCTTGACGCAGTCGACCGCGAACGCCTCCGACGACTCGACCAGCTCAACCGCATCGGGACGGGCCACGTACCGGCCGGCTGCTTCGGGGCAGTCGCGCGGATCCGATCGGCCGACGCCCCGCGGGTCGAACAGCACGACGTCGTAGCGGTCGAGGAGTCGTTTCGGGGCCTGGCGGAGGAAGAGCCCGCCGTCGAGGATGCCGCTGGAGCCCGGGCCGCCCGTGATGAAGAGGAACGTGCCCTGGCTTCGCTGTTCGTTCGCGTCGCGCAGGGCGAACGTCACGTCGACCGTCCGCCCGTTCGGCCCGCCGGCGAGCTGGTCGCGTTGGACGGTCACGATCCGACACGTGGTCTCCGCGGCCGGGCACGACCGATCGTCGTACGGACGCTCAGCCGGACCGAGGGCGAACGCGGCGGCGGCCGTCGCGAGGACCGCGATCGCGACCCGCGGCCAGGCATGCAGGGCGTCGGGCACCTGTTCGCCGGCCGGCTGGACGGCCCGCATCGCGGCACGCTGCCGGCGATCGATGCTCTCCACGAGCGACCAGACGATCGCCGCGGCGACGACCCACGCCGCCGCAGCAGGTGCCGCCAGGACGGCGGCAGTCCGCCCGCTGGCGAGGTCCGTGATGGTCAGGCGGACGACCACCGCGACGAGTGATGCGACGAGCGCGACGGCCAGGCTGGCGACGGTGATCCGGGGCAGGCGGCGGGTCGCCTCGACCCGGACGTCGAGCCAGGTCCGACGGTCGTCCGGGACCCCGACGCTGGCGAACAGCACGTCGCCGCCAGAGGTGTCCACGGCGCCGACGAGGGCGAGTCGCCCGAGCGTGACCCGCACGCGGGTCATCCACCGCCACGTCAGCCAGCCGACGATCGCGAGCGTGACAACGAACGTGATGCCGAGGGCCTCCCCGAGGCGTCCGATCTCGGCGATGTCGTCGCTCGACGCGAGATCCGGGTCCAGGTCCCGCGACAGGAGCGAGATCGTCCGGATCGAGACGACGACCAGCCCGGCCGCCAGGATGACGAGCAGTGCGAGCCCACGTCGGACCGCGGTCGCGCTCCAGGAGACCGGCAGCGGCTCAATCGGCACGGGCGCCACGCCGAACGCTGCGGGCAACGCCGTGGCCCCCGGCTCGGGCGCAGCAGCTGGTGGCTCGGTCTCCCCAGACTCCAGGCGAGGTGTCGGCCCGTCGGCCGGTCCATCCAGGCCGCCGGCGCCGTCCATGGCCTCGGCGGTCAGTGACCGGAGCCGTGTCCGCTGGCCGTCTCGGCCTCCTTGCGGTGCTCGGCGATGACCTTCTCCGCGATGTGCGAGGGCACGTCCTCGTAGTGGTCGAGAGTGGAGGAGAACGTGCCCCGGCCGTGGGTCAGCGATCGGAGCTCGATGGCGTACGTGAACAGCTCGGCCTCGGGGACGTGCGCGGTGATGATCTGGATCGTGCCGTTGGCGTCCATCCCGAGGACGCGGCCGCGGCGGCCGTTGAGGTCGCGGTTGACCTCGCCCATGTACGCCTCCGGCACACGGATCTCGACGGTCATGATCGGCTCCATCAGGGCGGGCTTCGCCTGGTGGACGCCGTCCTTGAGCGCCATGGACGCGGCGATCTTGAACGACAGCTCGTTCGAGTCGACCGGGTGGAACGAGCCGTCGTACAGCGTGGCCTTGAAGTCGGACAGCGGGTAGCCCGCGACGACGCCCTCGGCGGCGGCCTCGCGGATGCCCTTCTCGACGCCGGCGAAGAAGCCCTTGGGGACCGACCCGCCGACGATCCGCTGGGCGAACTCCACGCCGCCGTCGGGGTTCGGCTCGAGCTCGAGCCAGACGTCGCCGAACATGCCGTGGCCGCCGGTCTGCTTCTTGTAGCGGCCGTGGACCTGGGTCTTGCCCCGGATCGTCTCCTTGTACGGCACGCGCGGCGTGTGGGTGACGATGGCCGCGCCGAACTTGCGCTTGAGCCGCTCGGTGATGACCGCGATGTGCGCCTCGCCCATCGTCCGGAGCACCTGCTCGCCGAGCGGCGTGCGCTCGAGTCGGACGGTGGGCTCCTCCTCGAGCATGCGCTGGAGCGCCGGGCCCATCTTGTCGAGGTCGCCCTTGGATGCCGGCTCGATGGCGAGCACCAGCGACGGCGCCGGGAACTCGATCGCCGGGAGGGTGAACGGCCTTCTCCTTCGTGCGAGAGCGTGTCGCCGGTCTCGGTGACGCTCAGCTTCGCGATCGCCCCGATCTCGCCGGCCTTGAGCTCGCCGATCGGCTCCTGCTCCTTGCCGTGGAGCAGCAGCAGCTGGCCGATCCGCTCGTCCTCGTCGCGCGTCGCGTTCCAGACGTGGGCCTGGGAGTGGAGCGTGCCCGAGAGGACGCGCAGGTACGTCAACCGGCCGACGAACGGGTCGGCGGTCGTCTTGAACACGCGTACGAGGAGCGGCCCGTTCTCGTCGGCCGGGATCTCGACGCGCGCCGGCCCTGGTCGGTGACCTTGGCGGGCGGCTCGTCGGCGGGGGAGGGGAGGTAGCGCACGATCGCGTCGAGCAGCCCGCGCAGGCCGATCCCCTTGGCCGCGCTGCCGACCAGCACCGGCGCGAGGACGCTGTCCTTGACGCCCTTGCGCAGGCAGGCGTCGAGCTCGGGGTCGGAGATCTCCTCGCCCTCGAGGTACTTGGTCAGGACGTCGTCGTCGGCCTCGGCCGCGGCCTCGAGCAGCTGGTCGCGGCGTCGAGCGACCTCGTCGGCCATCTCGTCGGGGATCGGGATCTCGACTTCCTTCGATGCCGTCCCAGCTCCACGCCTTCCGATGGACGAGATCGACATAGCCCGCTGAACGTGTCGGCCGCCCCGATGGCGAGCTGGACCGGCGCGATCTTGTTGCCGAACGCCGCCCGCAGGGCGTCGAGCGCCGCGGTGGGGTCGGCGTTCTCCCGATCGCTCTTGTTGATGAAGAAGCAGGCCGCGGTCCCGGTCGCCGCGGCCGAGCGCGACGGCCTGCTCCAGGCCCGCCTCGACGCCCGCCGAGGCGTCCATCACGAAGATCGCGCCGTCGGCGGCGGCGAAGCCCTCGATGACGTCCGCGACGAAGTCCGGGTAGCCGGGCGTGTCGAGGAGCGAGATCCGGGTGCCATCGCTCTCGAACGTGCCGACCGCGAGGCTCAGCGACTCGCGCCGCTTCTGCTCCTCGGGTTCGAAGTCGAGGTGGGCGGTGCCGTCGTCCACGCGTCCGAGCCGCGGGATGGCCCCGGCCTTGAACAGGAGCTGTTCCGCCAGCGTCGTCTTGCCGGAACCGACGTGGCCCGCCAGCACGACGCTGCGAAGGTGTGGGAGGTCGACGCTCTTCATCGTCATCGGGTTCGACGGTCCTCCTGCTGGACGTTTCGACCGGAGGTCGGGGAGGGAGCGCGAGAGGGGGTCCGGCCATGATAGTCGGCTATACTCCGGCCCGCGATGTCAGGTCATTCAAAATGGTCCACGATCAAGCGCCAGAAGGGCGTCACTGACGCCAAGCGCGGGGCCCTGTTCACGAAGGTCGCACGCGAGATCAGCGTGGCGGCGCGGCAGGGCGGCGGCGATCCCGATGCCAACTACCGGCTTCGGCTCGCCATCGAGAAGGCACGCTCGGTCAACATGCCCGCCGACAACATCAAGCGGACGATCGACAAGGCGACCGGCGGCGGCGATGCCGAGCAGTTCGAGGAGATCGTCTACGAGGGCTACGGCCCCGGCGGCGTGGCCGTCCTCGTCGAGGCGCAGACCGACAACCGCAACCGGACCGCGGCCGAGGTGCGCTCGATGTTCACCAAGTCCGGCGGCCAGCTCGCCGGCAGCGGCGCCGTCGCCTGGCAGTTCGAGCCGCGCGGCCTGATCTCCGTCCCGCGGTCCGGCGTCGGATGCCGACGAGGTCGCCCTGGCGGCCATCGATGCGGGCGCCGAGGACGTCGACACCGACGGCGACGAGACCATCGAGATCTACACGTCGCCCGGCGAGCTCGAGGCAGTCCGCAAGGCGCTCGAAGGGGCCGGCGTGGCCGGTCGAGTCGGCCGAGTCGACGATGGTCGCCAAGCAGACCGTCGAGCTCGATTCGTCGAAGGCACGCCAGGCGCTGCGGCTCGTCGAGCTGCTCGAGGACCTCGACGACGTCTCGCGCGTCACGGCCAACTTCGACATCCCCGAGGACGTCTTCGCCGAGGTCGCCGGGTGATCGTCCTCGGGATCGACCCGGGGACCGCCGCGCTGGGCTACGGGATCGTCGAACGGACGCGGCGGACGGCTGCGCGAGATCGACCACGGCTGCCTGGTGACGAGCCCCGACCTGTCGCTGCCCGAGCGGCTGCTGGCGATCCACTCGCTCCTCGACGAGCTGATCGCGCTCCACCAGCCCGACGTGGTCGCCGTCGAGCGGCTGTTCTTCTCGAAGAACGTCCAGACGGCCTTCGCGGTCGGGCAGGCACGCGGCGTGGTCCTCCTGGCGGCCGCGCAGCACGGGACGCCGGTCCGCGAGGCGACCCCGAACGAGGTCAAGAGCGCCATCACCGGCTACGGCGCCGCCGACAAGGAGCAGGTCAGCCGGATGGTCCAGCTGGTCGCTCGGCATGACCGAGCGGCCGCGGCCCGACGATGCCGCCGATGCCCTCGCGATCGCGATCTGGGCGGCCAACACGGATCACAACGTCGTCGGTCCGCGGCGCGGCGGTCCTGGACCGCGCCGCGATCGCCCCGATCCAGCGCGGCGAGTCGAGCTACGACCGGGCCGTTCGCGAGGCGCTCGCGGCCGAACGGGGCGCCGTGCGTGCGGCCAAGCGCAGCGCCTCCTAGCCGCGCGGGGGCCTCCGCGTGATCGCATCGGTCGAGGGGATCGTCGGCGCCGTCGCGTTCGATTCGCTCGTCATCGAGGTCGGCGGGATCGGGTACCGGGTGTTCGCCGCGCCGGCGATCATCGCCTCGGCCGTGCCAGGCGGCCGGCTGAAGCTCCACACGTACCACCTCGTGCGCGAGGACCAGCAGGCGCTGTACGGGTTCCGCAACGCCGACGAGCTGGGGTTCTTCACGCTGCTGCTGACCGTCACCGGCGTCGGGCCGAAGGTCGCGCTCGCGATCGTCGGCAGCCGCCCGACGGCCGACCTCCAGCTCGCGATCCTCGCCCAGGACCAGGCCGTGCTCGTCGCGATCCCGGGGATCGGCAAGAAGCTCGCCGAGCGGATCATCTTCGAGCTCAAGGAGAAGGTCACGGCGGCCGGAGTCGCCGTCTCGGGCTCGGCCGCGGCGGGAGCGGAGGCCAGCGAGGGCGAGATCGTGGCCGCGCTCCAGGCGCTGGGCTACTCGCTCGGCGAGGCCCGCGAGGCGTCCCGCGCCGCCCTGTCGGACCTCGGCGTCGCGAGCACGCTCGAGGAGCGGGTCAAGGCCGCGCTGCGGAGTCTCGTCCGGGACTAGGGCCGCCGGCCGGCCAGCGCGTCGGCGTGGCGCCCGCCGGGTCGATCGATGGGCGGCCGGGCCGGGCGGCCAGCATGGCCAGCGTCTCCGCGTCGAGGATCTCGAGCATCGCGTCGCGGACGTCGAGCATCGTGTCGCGCAGCGCGCAGGTCGCCCTCGTCCGGGCACGAGCACCGCTCGTAGTAGCGCAGCGACACGCAGCTCAGCGGCGCCAGCGCCCCATCGAGCAGCCGGATCACCCGTCCCAGCGAGACCGCCGACGGATCGGCGGCGATGGCGTACCCGCCGTGCGCGCCCAGGGTGGTCCGGACGATCCCGGCGTGCTTGAGCGTCGCCATGATCTGCTCGAGGAACTTGACCGGCAGCCGATTGCGGTCCGCCAGCGTTGCGAGCGCGATCGGGCCGTCCTCGCTGTGGCGCACGAGGTCGGTCAGTGCCCGAAGGCCGTATTCGGAGCGCCGGGACAGCCGCATCGGGGCATCCTACCGCCGAAAGCCTACTCGCGTGGTGGTACTTCGAACGAGGCTTCGACGTTGTAGAACATGCGTGCGATATGGGCGTGTCCATGCTAGACTCCGCGGGTATGGCGGACGACCTCTCGCGCATCCTGTCGGCGGACCCGGGGGACGAGGTGGACCTCGTGGTCGAGGGGACCCTCCGACCGCGCACGCTCGACGAATACATCGGCCAGCGCGAGGTCAAGGCCAACCTCTCGGTGCTGCTCCAGGCGGCGAAGGGCAGGGGAGAGGCCGCGGACCACATCCTCCTCTACGGGCCGCCAGGGCTCGGCAAGACGACGCTCGCCACGATCGTGGCGCGAGAGCTCGGCGTGAACGTCCGCTACACCTCGGGCCCGGCCATCGAGCGGGCGGGGGACCTCGCGTCGCGTTCTGACCTCGCTCGACGATCACGACGTCCTGTTCATCGACGAGATCCACCGCCTCAACCGCGCGGTCGAGGAGATCCTCTACCCGGCGATGGAGGACTACGCGCTCGACGTGATGATCGGCAAGGGCCCGTCGGCACGGTCGCTCCGCCTGAGCCTCAAGCCGTTCACGGTCGTCGGCGCGACCACCCGCGCCGGGCGGATCAGCGGACCGCTGCGCGATCGATTCGGGGCCACCTATCGCCTCGACTTCTACACCGATGACGACCTCGCGGCGATCGTCGAGCGCTCGGCGAGCATCCTCGGCGTCGAGATCGAGGCCGCTGCGATCCGGGCGATCGCCCGGCGCGGCCGCGGCACGCCGCGCATCGTCAACCGGCTCCTCAAGCGCGTCCGCGATCACGCCGAGGTCCATGGCGACGGACGGGTCAACGAGACCACGGCGCGCGAGGCGATGCGCGCGATGGAGATCGACGACGAGGGCCTCGACTCGACCGACCGCAAGCTGCTGGCCGCGATCATCCAGAAGTTCGCCTCGGGGCCGGTGGGGGTCGCGGCCCTTGCCGCGGTGCTCTCCGAGGAGATCGAGACGATCGAGGACGTGTACGAGCCGTTCCTGCTGCGGCTCGGGTTCATCGATCGGACGCCACAGGGACGGATCGCGACCGATCTGGCCCGGGCCCATCTGTCCGGCCTGGGCTACGAGATCCCGCCGCCGCGCCGCGCCGAGGCCGGGATGCCGAGCCTGTGGGACGACCCGATCGAGCCGCCGGCAGTCGAACCGCCGCCGGTCGACGCGTGACCGCCGCCGACGAGGGCAGCGCGGCCCGCTACCAGGTCCAGGTCCCGCCGCCGGCCGATGGGTCGACGCGGGCACGAGTCGGGGAGCTGACGCTGACCCACGGCGTGGTCGAGACGCCGCAGTTCATGCCGGTCGGGACCAATGCCACCGTCAAGGCGCTCACGCCGGCCGAGATCGCCGAGACCGGCGCCTCGATCATCCTCGCCAACACGTACCACCTGTACCTGCGGCCCGGCGCGGACCGGATCGCGCGGCTCGGCGGCCTGCACCGCTTCATGGACTGGGATGGCCCGATCCTCACCGATTCGGGCGGCTTCCAGGTAGTCTCGCTCGGCGACCTGCGGGTCGTCGACGAGGACGGCGTCACGTTCCGCTCGCATCTCGACGGCTCGACGCACCGGTTCACGCCCGAGGTCGCGGTCGCCGCGCAGGAGGCTTTGGGCTCGGACATCGCGGTCGCCTTCGACCAGCCGGTCTTTCCGAGCTCGCCGCGGGCCGTCGTGGCCGACGCGACCGAGCGCACGCATCGCTGGGCCGAGCGGTCGCTCGCGGCGCACACGCGTGCGGACCAGGCGCTCTTCGGGATCGTCCAGGGCGGGCTCGAACCGGACCTGCGGGCAGCCTCGACCCAGTTCATCGCGAGCCTGCCGTTCGACGGCATCTGCCTCGGCGGCCTCGCCGGCGACGAGACCCCGGCCCAGCGCGACGCGGTCCTGGACCTCGCGGTGCCGCTCCTCGACGACGACCCGCGTCCGCGCTACCTCATGGGGCTGGGCTCGCCCGCGGACCTGCTCGAGGCCGTCCATCGGGGCGTCGACCTCTTCGATTCGGTCCTGCCCGCGCGCGTCGCCCGGAACGGGCAGCTGTGGGTCCCGGGTGGCCGCCTGAACATCCGGAACAGCGTCTTCCAGGACGATCCGGGCCCCATCCAGGAAGACTGCCCATGCCTCGCGTGCCGGCGGTTCTCGAGGGCCTACATCGCCCATCTGTTCCGGGCCGATGAGCTCCTCGCATACCGGCTCGCGACTTGTCACAACCTGACCTTCACCCTAGACTTCATGGCCAGGGTCCGAGCCTCGATCCGGGCTGGAACCTTCCCCGCCTCGATGGCCGAGTTGCGCACTCGCGCGGGTCGGTTGAGCGTGGATGAAGACGCCGGTAAGTCCGCGTGAAGGACTCGTCGGTAGTGTGCAGAACGACGCGGAGGCGCAGCGATGGGCTCGCGAAACCGTCCCGGCAAGGAAGCCAAGAAGAAGCCGAAGGCCAAGCTCGGCCAGACGAGCCTGTCCCCGTTGGCGGATCCGCCCCAGAACGTCGAGCTGATCCGCAAGCCGCGCAAGGAGAAGCCGGTCGTCGAGGAAGACGCCGAAGAGGCCTGACCGTCCGGTTCGCCATCGGGGCGCTCCGGTGACCGTCCCACGGATCGATGAGGAGCGTGACGAAACGATGGCGATGACCGACGAGCGGAGCACGGAGCGGGCGGCAGCGGAGCGAGGCAAGGCGGTGGACGCCGCGCTCCTGTCGATCGAGAAGCAGTTCGGTCGCGGCGCGATCATGAAGCTGGGCTCGCGTGAGCGCCAGCAGATCGACACGATCCCGACCGGCTCGATCGCCCTCGATCTCGCGCTTGGCGTCGGCGGCATCCCGCGCGGCCGCATCACCGAGATCTTCGGCCCGGAGTCGTCGGGCAAGACCACGGTCTGCCAGCACGTCATCGCCGAGGCCCAGGCACGCGGGGGCGTCGCGGCGTTCATCGACGTCGAGCACGCGCTTGATCCGGGATATGCACGGCAGTGCGGCGTCAATGTCGATGAGCTGCTGGTCAGCCAGCCCGACACCGGCGAGCAGGCCCTCGAGATCACCGAGACGCTGATCCGCTCCGGCGGCATCGACATCGTCGTCGTCGACTCCGTCGCCGCGCTCGTGCCCCGCGCCGAGATCGAGGGCGAGATGGGCGACTCGTTCGTCGGCATCCAGGCCAGGCTCATGAGCCAGGCCCTGCGCAAGCTCACCGGCGCCGTCTCTCGCTCGAACACGTCGCTCGTGTTCACGAACCAGCTGCGCGAGAAGATCGGGGTCATGTTCGGGAACCCGGAGACCACCCCGGGCGGTCGTGCCCTGAAGTTCTACGCGTCCGTTCGACTCGACATCCGGCGTGTGGAGACGATCAAGACCGGGACCGAGTCGGTCGGCAACCGGTGCCGGGTCAAGGTCGTGAAGAACAAGGTCGCGCCGCCGTTCCGGGTCGCCGAGTTCGACATCATGTACGGCGAGGGCATCTCGAAGGAAGGCGGCCTCCTCGACGTCGGGGTGGCGATGGACGTCGTTTCGAAGACCGGTGCATGGTTCAACTTCGACGAGACGCGGCTCGGCCAGGGCCGCGAGGCCTCGAAGGACTTCCTCAAGGCCACTCCGGCCGTCGCGACCGAGATCGAACGCCGCATCCGCGGCAAGATCAACGAGGACGTCGTGATCCCGGTCGAGGGCATCGAAGAGGCCGAGTAACGCGTGGCCGGTCGCCGGGAGTCGTTCGCGGAGCGGCGCGAGCGCCGGGCGGCCGTCGATGACCCGCAGGTCGTGCTCGAGGCCGCGGGGCGGTTCCTCGAGGTGCGGTCGCGGTCCGTGTACGAGGTCCGCCGCCGGCTCGGTTCGGCGGGCTATCGGGCCGACCTGATCGAGGGCGCGATCGACAAGCTCATCGAGTTCGGCATGCTCGACGACGAGACCTTCGCTCGCGCCTGGGTCGAGTCGCGGGACCGGGCCCGACCGCGGGGCGAGCGGGCGATCCGCGAGGAGTTGCGGCTCAAGGGGATCGACCGAACGGTGATGGAGACGGTCCTGGCCGACCGACGGACCGACGGCGCGACCGTGGACGCGGACGACATGGCGGTCTCGGTCGATCGAGCGGCCGCGGAACGGCTGATCGCCAAGCACCAGCGCGCCCTGGCGCGCATCACGGATCCGCGGCAGCGCCGCCAACGCGCGTATGCGCTGCTGGCGCGGAACGGGTTCGATCCGGAGGTCTGCCGGGACGTGGCAGCGAGCGTGGTTGTCGAGGCCGACCCGGAGCCGGCGCCCGAATGAGAGCGGCCGTCGCGGCCCTCTGTCTTGCGGTCACGGTCATGGCCTGTGGTCAGTCAGCCCCGTCCGTGCCCGGGCCATCGCCGATCGCCCTGCGAACGCAGGAGCCCATCGGCACCGAGACGCCCGTCGGCTGCCCGGCTGCGGTGATCGAAGGCGTCCTGGTCGTCGATGCGGCAACTGGCGTCGCGCTCGACGATCCAGCGGGTTTCGTCCGGCAGGTCATCTGGCCGCACGGCTACAGCGGCCGGCCCGGGACGCCGATCGCGGTCGTGGACGCGGACGGGAACGTGGTCGCCCAGGTCGGCGACCGCGTCCGGATCGGTGGCGGGGAGATCACCGGGGACGGCGCCTGGCTGGCCTGCGGCGGGACGACGGTCCTGGGCCCCGGCGGCTAGGCGGAGCTCAGCGCTCCCAGCGCTCCGCGAGGTACTCCGCGTCCTTCGCGACGCCGCTGAGGTTGGCCGATCCCTGGTTGTGCTGCCAGAGCAGGCCCAGGAAGGTCAGGCCCGGCACCTCGCTGACACCGCGCTCCTGCCGTGGCAGCCCGTCGTCGCCGATGACCGGCAGGTCGAGCCAGCCGTAGTCGGGCGTGTACCCGGTCGTCCAAAGCACGGTCGAGATGCGGGCCGCCGCGAGATCGAGCTCGGTCACCTCGGGCGGCTCGAAGTCGAACGGCACGCGGTCGTCGGGCGGGGCGTCGACCTCGGCGCGCTCGGCGAACGTGTCGAACAGCGTGCGGAATCGCTGGTCGAACATCTCGTCCGCGTACTGCAGGTTCGCCGCGAGGTCACGGGCGAAGTGAGCGCGCTCGCCCTCGGCTCCCTCGAACCGCCCGACGAGCCGGATCCCGTTCGCCGCGAACTGCCGCAGGTTGGTGTCGTGGCCGCCATCGTGACCCGACACGTGCGGGTTGCAGGCGAACCGCATCCGCGGATCCGGCAGCGTCCCGACGGCCGGGAGTGGCGTCCCGAGGGTCTCGCCGCGCTCGATGAGCTGGCGGAGCCACCAGAAGTAGTCGCGACCGCGGTAGCGTCGCGGGGCGCGGCCGCAGTGCCCGACGGACAGCGTGACCTCGCGACCGTCGGCCTGCAGCTCCTCAGCGAGCTGCACCCCGGTCTGCCCCGACCCGACGAGGAGCACGCCGCCGGGCGGGAGCGACCCGGGGTTGGGATAGTCGTGCGCATGGACCTGGTGGATCCGCGGCGCGAAGGCGGCGGCCGCGGGCGGGATCTTCGGGGTATGGAACGCGCCGGTCGCCACGATCACGTCCCGGGCGAGGATCGTGCCCCGGTCGGTCTCGACCCGGAACCGATTCGCGCCCCGCGCGTCGGCCGCCACACGCCGGACGGCCGTCCCGAGCTCGACGGGCGCATCGATCGCCGCGGCGTAGCCCCTGATCCGCCCGATGACGTCGTCGCGCCCCATGTAGCCGTCCGGCTCGGCGCCGTCGTACGGGAAGCCGGGGAAGCCGGTGGTCCAGCTCGGCGAGACGAGCTGGAACGCGTCCCAGCGATCCTGCCAGCCGCCGCCGAGCGCAGCTCGCCGGTCGAGGACGACGTGCTCGCGGCCAGCGTCCGTCAGGTGTCGACTCATGATCAGTCCGGCGTGGCCCGCCCCGACCACGACCGTCTCGACATCGCCCGGCAACGTCCCCACGATCCCTCCTGCGTCTGGCGAACGGGAGTATGCCCGGCCGGACGACCGTCGGCGTTGCGTTTGGGTACCGGCTCGGTTGACCCTCCGCGCTGCGGCCCGTAGGCTACGCGGCAGATGAATCCAGCGCTGCAGAGCGGCGCTTCGAACACCCGACACCGGCGTCGAACGCGGCCCACGGAGGGGGTCCGAACTCGCCAAGGGGCGACCAGCCGCCCCCGCCGCGCGCTCGATGCCGTCGAAATGAACGACAACCTCCGGTCGATTCCCCGGCCGGACGGGAGGATCACTGATGGACACACCGATCGTCGTGGCGGTGGCCCTCGCGGCCGCTGCCGGCGGAGCCCTACTCGGGATGCTCGCCCGCGGTCTTTGGGCGTCTCAGTCGATGAAGGCCGCGCACGCCGAGGCGCGCCGCATCGAGGCCGAGGCGCGGGCCCGCCAGAAGGAGCTCATCCTCGAGGCAAAGGACGAGAAGCTCCGCCTCCAGGGCGAAGCCGAGGACGAGGCTCGCGCGAAGCGCAACGAGCTCGCCGGGCTGGAACGACGCCTCCTGGCGCGCGACGAGCAGCTCGATCAGCGGACGGACATGCTCGAGCAGCGCGACCGCAAGCTCACCGAGCGCGAGCGCGACCTCGAGAAGACCCGCGAGGACCTGGCGCGCGCCACCTCTGAGCAGGTCGCAGCGCTAGAGCGCGTGTCCGGGATGTCGGCGCTGGACGCCAAGTCCGTGCTGCTCGAGGCCGTCCGCGAGGAGGCCGAGCACGACGCGGTCAAGCTCGCCCGGGCCATCGAGCGGGCCGCCCGCGAGGACGCGCAGGACAAGGCCCGCGACATCGTGATCACCGCGATGCAGCGCGTCGCCGCCGACCACACGGCCGAGCACACGGTCTCGGTCGTGCACCTGCCGTCCGACGAGATGAAGGGCCGGATCATCGGCCGCGAAGGGCGGAACATCCGGGCGCTGGAGCAGGCCACCGGCGTGGACCTGATCATCGATGACACGCCGGAGACCGTCGTCCTGTCCGGGTTCGACCCGGTCCGCCGCGAGATCGCGCGTCTGGCGATCACCAAGCTCATCGCCGACGGCCGCATCCACCCCGGCCGGATCGAGGAAGTCGTCGCCAAGGCCCGCGCCGAGGTCGACCTGGTCATGCGCCAGGCCGGAGAGCAGGCGGCCTACGAGGCCGGCGTCCCAGGGCTGCCGGCGGAGATCATCAAGCTCCTCGGCAGGCTCAAGTTCCGGACGAGCTACGGCCAGAACGTGCTCCAGCACGTGGTCGAGACCAGCCACCTCGCCGCGGTCATCGCGGCGGAGATCGGGGCGGACGTCCAGATCGCCAAGATGGGCGGCCTGCTGCACGACATCGGCAAGGCGGTCGACCACGAGGTCGAAGGACCGCACGCTGCCATCGGCGCCCAGATCGCCCAGCGCCACAACCTGCCGTTCAAGGTCATCAACGGTATCGCCGCCCACCACCAGGAGGTGGAGTACGCGTGCCTGGAGGCGCCGATCGTCCAGGTGGCCGACGCGATCAGCGCGTCCCGCCCGGGCGCCCGCGGCGAGTCGATGGACACCTACGTGAAGCGGCTCGAGGACCTGCAGGCGATCGCGGAGAGCTTCAGCGGCGTCGAGCGCTCGTTCGCGGTCCAGGCCGGCCGCGAGGTCCGCATCCTCGTGCGGCCCGAGGAGATCGACGACCTCACCGCCTCGCGCCTCGCTCGTGACATCGTGCGCAAGATCGAAGAGCAGCTGACCTACCCCGGCCAGATCAAGGTGACGGTCATCCGCGAGACGCGGGCCGTGGAGTTCGCGAAGTAGAGGCTCCCATCGGGCGCACGCGCCTCGGCAACCCGGCCAACGGGAATGCGCCGCGTCCGAAGGGTGCGCTCCGGGTCCTGCTGATCGGGGACATGATCGGCAAGCCCGGTCGCGCCGCGGTCGAGGAGACACTCCCGGCCCTGCGCGAGGAGCGCGGCATCGACTTCGTGACCGCCAACGGCGAGAACGTCGCCGGTGGGATGGGCCTCACCGCGTCGACGGCCGAATCGATCCTGGCCAGCGGGGTCGACGTCATCACGTCGGGCAACCACATCTGGGACAAGCGCGAGATCTACCCGTTCCTCGACGCGAACGAGCGGGTCCTGCGGCCGCTCAACTACGGGACGCTCGATGTCCCCGGTCGCGGCTGGGGCGTGTACAGCGCGCTCGACGGCACCGATGTCGCGGTCGTCAACCTCCAGGGCCGCACGTACATGCAGCAGATCGAGAACCCGTTCACCGACGCCGACCGGCTCCTCGACGAGTCCTCCGAGCCGCTGCCGCCGGTGCGCCTCGTCGACTTCCACTGCGAGCTGACGTCCGAGAAGAACGCGCTCGGCCTGTATCTCGACGGCCGGGTGAGCGTCGTGGTCGGGACGCACACACACGTCGTAACCGGCGACGAGCGGATCCTCCCCAACGGCACCGCATATCAGACCGACATCGGGATGACCGGCCCGATCTGGAGCGTGATCGGGTTCGCGCCGCACACCGTCATCCCGCGCTTCATCAACGCCCTGCCGACCCGCTTCGAGGTGGGGGAGGGCCCGGTCGTGTTCAACGCCGTCCAGGTCGACATCGATCCCGCCACCGGCCGCGCGCTCCAGGTCGAACGGATCCAGCGCCTGCTCGAGGCGTAACGGGCGTTGGGCACGCCCCGACGACGACGGCACGACCCGGTCCAGCCGTGGGACGTGGGGCGCATGGTCCCGCCCGCGCCGTCGACCGTCGACCTGCACACGCACACGACCCGGTCCGACGGCGTCGTGGCGCCCGACGAGCTGGTCCAGGCGGCGTGGGACGCCGGCGTGCGGATCCTGAGCCTGACCGACCACGACACGCTCGCTGGCTACCGGGAGGTCGTCGCCGCGGACGCCGTGCCGAGCGGGATGACGCTGGTCCCCGGAGTCGAGATCAACGCGCTCGTGACGCGCGACCTCGGGCTGTGGGAGGGCGAGCTCCACATCCTGGGGTTCGGGATGGATCCCTTCGACGAGGAGTTCGAGACGGTCCTCGCGTCGCAGCGCGACAGCCGGCGACACCGCTTCGCACGGACGACCGCCTTGCTCCGCGAGCTCGGGATCCCGATCGACGTCGAGGTCGCGGCACTGGCATCCACGGAGGACGACGCGCTCGGCCGCCCCACGATCGCCCGTGCGCTCATGGCCGCCGGCCACGCGTCGAGCGTGGAGGACGCGTTCAGCCGGCTCCTGGGCTACGGGCAGCCCGCGTACGTCCGCCGCGAGGGCCTCGAGCCCGACGACGCGATCCGGGCCATCGTGGACGCCGGCGGCGTACCCGTCCTAGCCCACTTCCGCGAGTCGACGGGGCGGAAGGACATCATCCGTGAGCTCATGGACGCCGGGCTCGCCGGACTCGAGGTCTACTACCGCTCATTCGACGCGGACACAGTGTCCGCTGTCGGCAAGGTCGCGGCATCGCTTGGCCTGCTCGCGACCGGCGGGACCGACTACCACGGCGATCTGGGGTCATACGCGGAGGCCCATGCGGCCCTGTGGGTGCCTCCCGAGGTCGGGGAGCGGCTCCTCGAGCGCATCGTGCCGTGGTCGAGGTCGCCCGACTGAGCGGGACGATGGCGGGGGCGCAGCTTAGCCCGCGCCGGGCTCGGCCTCGTCCTTCACGAAGGTCGGGCGCAGCTCGACCGGCGTCGCTCGAGCGCGGCGAGCGCGCAGGTTGAGCGCCTCGACGAACACCGAGAAGCCCATCGCCGCGTAGATGTAGGCCTTGTCGATGTGGAACCCGAAGCCGTCGGCGATCAGGGTGACGCCGATGAGCAGGAGGAACGACAGCGCGAGCATCTTGACCGATGGGTGCCTGTGCACGAACGCGCTGAGCGGCCCGGACGCCACGAGCATGACGCCGACCGCGACGACGACTGCGGCGATCATGACCCCGATCTCGTTGGCCATGCCGACCGCCGTCAGCACCGAGTCCAGCGAGAAGACGATGTCGAGCAGCACGATCTGGAACAGGACGTTCCCGAGCGAGGCAGCCGGCGCACCGACACCGGCCTTGTGCGCGGCCTCGCCCTCGAGCGATTCGCCGATCTCCGTCGTCGCCTTCCAGAGCAGGAAGAGCCCGCCGCCGATCAGGATGAGGTCGCGCCAGGAGAAGGCGCGGTCGAACACGTTGAACACGGGTGTGGTGAGCCCGATGATCCAGGAGATCGTCAGCAGCAGGAGGATCCGCATCCCCATGGCGAGGCCGAGACCGATGAGTCGTGCCCGGTCACGGGTGGCCTCGGGCAGGCGCTGGACGAGGATCGAGATGAAGATGACGTTGTCGATCCCGAGGACGATCTCAAGCACGGTCAGCGTCAGGAACGAGATCCATGTCTCAGGGTTAGTCAGCAGCTCCATCTGAGCAGGATACCGTTGAGCCGCCAGGCATCGGCGTACCATGTCGCGGCCGTGACCGACCGGATGACCACGACGCGCACGCTCCCCGTCCTCGACCCGGTGGCGCCGCGCCCCGCTGCCGTTCCGCGCCGTCCGGCGTCGCCGGCCGACGAGCGGCTGAGCGAGTACCTGCCCGAGTCGCGCGCCCTGCCTCGCTTCCACCTCTGGACGCTCGGATGCCAGATGAACCGCAGCGATTCCGAGGAGATGGCCGGGCGCCTGCTCCGGGCGGGCTGCGAGGAGGCCACTGGCTTCGAGGACGCCGAGCTCATCGTCATCAACACCTGTGCGATCCGCGAGGGCGCCGAGCAGAAGGTCATCGGCCGTCAGGGCCAGCTGAGCCGACTCAAGGCCGCGAACCCCGGGTTGCGGGTCGTGCTGACCGGCTGCTCGGTCCGGGAGCCGGATCGTGCCGGCCTGCGCCGCCGCTATCCAGCGGTCGACGTGTTCCTGCGGCCGGACGAGGAGCCCGAGCTCGTCGACCGGCTCGGCCTGGCCTCGGCGCAGGCGCCGATCGGCGCGGTCGGGGCGACAACGACGGTCGGGCGGACGGTCGTCGGCGTCGCGGACGGCCTCGCGGCCACCCGGGCGCTGGCAGTGGGGGAGGGGACGGTCGAGCGGTCCTCGGCGATCAGCGCCTGGCTCCCGATCATCTACGGCTGCGACAAGACCTGCACGTACTGCATCGTGCCGTTCAGCCGCGGCCCGGAGCGGAGCCGTCCGTTCGACGAGATCGTCGACGAGGCGCGAGCGCTCGCCGCGAGCGGCTACCGGGAGGTGACGCTGCTCGGCCAGAACGTCAACTCGTACGGCCACGACCTCGAGGCCGACGCGCGGTTCGCGCACGTCGACGAAGCCCGCTGGGCCGGCCGCCGCCTGGACCTGCACGGCCGACCGGACCTCGCCGAGCTGATCCGCGCGATCGACGGCCTGCGCACGGCAGACGGCCGCCCCGCGATCGGCCGGCTGCGGTTCGTCACCTCGCATCCGTGGGATCTCTCGGATCGCCTGATCGCTGCGCTCGCGGAGTGCGAGAGCGTCTGCGAGCACCTGCACCTGCCCGTCCAGTCGGGCGACGACGCCGTCCTCCGCCGGATGGGCCGCCAGTACACGATCGAGCACTACCTCGAGCGGCTGGCCCGAATCCGCGAGGCCGTCCCGGGCATCACGATCTCGACGGACGTCATCGTGGGCTTCTGCGGCGAGACCGAGGCCAAGTTCGAGTCTTCCCTCGCGCTCCTCGAGACCGTCCGCTACGACCAGGTGTTCGCCGCGGCCTACTCGCCGCGACCGGGCACGCCTGCGACGAAGCTGGCCGATGACGTCCCGGCCGACGTCAAGCGACGACGGCTGAACCAGCTGCTGGCGTTCCAGGAGGGGATCGGGCTCGAGCGCAACCGGGCGTGGCTCGATCGCGATGTCGACGTGCTGGTCGAGGGTGTCGCCGCGGCGCGCTCGCACGAGCACGAGCACGATTCCGGCCTCGCCGGCGACGCGCCGCACCTCACGGGCCGGACGCGCGGCAACAAGCTCGTGCACCTTGCTGGTGCCGTCGACCTCGTCGGTCGCGAGGTGACAGTGCGCATCGACCACGCCGGTCCGTATGCCCTGCGAGGCGCCGCGCGACAGTGATGATCGTGGACGCTCGCTGACGTCCTGGACTAACAGCGTTTCCCTCGCAGCACGCCGGGGGCCGCTCGGGGGCGCTCTTGGGCCGCGGGGGTGGCTACACGTCGGAGTCGGGGAAACTCGCCCGTCGCGCGTCGATCCAGGCGCGCAGTTCCTCGTCGAGCGCCGGGTCGATCGGCGGCGCCTCGTACGACGCGAGGTCAGCCTTCCAGCGCGCGTTGGCCCGCACGGCGGCGTCGCGCCCACCCTCGAGTTCCCACTGTTCGAAGCTGTTGTTGTCCGAGATGTGCGATCGCCAGAAGGCCGTCTCGAAGTTGGCCAGCGTGTGAGCCGAGCCCAGGAAGTGCTGCCCGGGGCCGCTCTCGAGCATGGCCTCAAGGGCCAGGCCGTTGTCCGAGAGATCGACGCCCTTGAGGTACGCCTCAGCCATCGACGCCTGGTCGGCATCGAGGATGAACTTCTCGTAGCCGAAGGTCAGCCCGCCCTCCAGCCAGCCGGCCGTGTGCAGGTTGAAGTTGACCCCGGCCTGCATCGTGGCCATGAAGCTGATGGCGCTCTCGTAGGCGGCCTGGTAGTCGGGCACCTTGGAGGCCGTGAAGTTGCCCCCGCTCCGGAACGGCACGCCCAGGCGGCGGGCCAGGGCGGCCATCACGAACAGGACCAGCTGGGGTTCGGGCGTCCCGAACGTGGGCGCACCCGACTGCATCGACATCGACGAGGCGAACGAGCCGAAGATGACAGGAGCCCCGGGTCGCACGATCTGGCAGAAGGCCATGCCCGCGAGGGCTTCGGCCAGGGTCTGGGTTGCTGCCGCCGCGACCGTCACCGGGGCCATCGCGCCGCCCAGGATGAACGGCGTGACCAACACGATCTGGTTGGCCGAGGCATAGGCCCGCGCCGATCCGAGCATGTTGTAGTCCCACGACATCGGTGAGTTGGCGTTGGCCAGGCCCATGATCACGTGTTCGCGGTCCATGGTCTCGGCGCCGAACACGATGCGCGCCATGTCGATCGAGTCCTGGGCCCGGCTCGGATGGGTCACCGAGCCCATGAACGCCTTGTCGCTCCAGCGGATATGGCAGTACACCATCTCGAAATGGCGCTTGTTGACCGGCAGGTCGACCGGCTCACACAGCGTCCCACCCGAGTGATGGAGGGTCTGGTTCACGTACGTGAGTTTCACGAGGTTGCGGAAGTCCTCGATCGTCGCATAGCGCCGGCCGTCGTCGAGGTCGTGCACGAACGGCGAGCCGTAGGCCGGCACCAGGACGACGTGGGGATCGCCGATGACCACGTCGCGGGCGGCGTTGCGCGCACGCTGCGTGAACACACGCGGGGCGCCGGCCTGGATGATCGAGCGGCACAGGCCGCGCGGGAAGCGCACCCGCGAGCCGTCCACGTCCGCCCCGGCACTCCGGTACATGTCGAGCGCCTCGGGGTAGTTGCCGATCTCGATGCCGACGGTCTCGAGGAGCGTGTCCGCGTTGTGCTCGATCAGCTCGAGCCCTTCGGCCGAGACGACCTCGACCGGGGCCAACGTCCGGGTCAGGTAGGGGAGCGACTCCATGGCCTTGGCGAGGCGGCTCGCCTGGCGGGCCGTTCGACCGCGACGCTCGGTCCGGTGCTCGGTCTCGTGCGCGGTCATGTCGCCTCCTCAGCGATGCTCAAGTCCGTGCCTTTCTCGGAAGCAGGGTCCATCGAGACGCCGACACATGCTTCTCGTGCGCCACACACCTAGAGCAGGAGCCGCTCGAAGGACCGAGCCCAGGCGGCCGTGCGGAAGGGCTGATCATCGATGGTGACCACGAGCTCGATCGTCACGTGGAACGCGGTTTCGTCGCTCTTGATCTCGCCCCGTGTCCGGGCCGCGATCACCTGCCCCGGTCGGATGAGGGCAACCTCCGATGACCCGCGAGCGAACGCATGTGCCGGGTCATCGGCGACGACACTCGCCAGACCGTCGCTGCTGGACCGAACCGTCAGACCGCTGTTGACGGTCGTCGTCGATCCGGTCTTGACGTGCACCTCGGTCGCCCCTGTGATGCGGTCGCGGGTCACGCGCCACACAGGGGGTTCGCTGACGCTCGATACGGTCGCCGGGACCGGCCGTGCAGGGCGCAGATCGGGCATCGGCAGGCGCTCGTCCGTTGGGCCGATGACCGGCAGCGTCAGGAAGGAGCCGTGATCGCCACCGAGATGGATCGTCCCGTCGTACTGGAATGGCGAGGGCCACGCGTTCGGGTAGTCGGCGCCGTTGATGGCGAGTCGCAATCGATGGCCGGCCGTAAAGACCCACGAGGTGGCATCCAACTCGAGGGCGACGTTGATCGGCGTTCCTGGTTCCATCGGCTCGGGACGCTCGTGAGAGTCGCGGTGCGTGAGGTTGAGGACCCCCTTCGTCACGAGAGCAGCAGATCCATCTGGCGCGACGTCGATCAGTCTGACGACCACGGTCGCGACCGTGGTCGAAACGCTGATCCGCAGATCCACGCTCGCCCGGCCAAGGATCTCGACGACCCGTGACAGAGGGTCTGATGTCCACGTCAACGACGCGGGATCCTCTTCGCGCTGATCGACGGGCAGCAGGTAGGGCGACGAGCCTGAGAAGACCCCGAAGCTCGTCCCCGCCGTTGGGTCGTACGTGTAAGAAACCGCTGTCGGGCTGCACGGATGCGGGTTCCCCGTCCACGAGCCGGCCACCCGGACCAAGTGGTAGGCGCCGGTCGATCGATCGGGTCAGCGGCCACCCTGACTCATGTCGCCAGACACCGGTGGTGTGCGGCCGAAGGGCCGAAGGCGGGTCGTACTCCTGCACGTAGATCGTGACGGGTGGTTCGTCCATCACGCCATTCTCGACGCCGTTGAGCCAATACTCGAAGAATTGGGCGAGCTCATGGGCGTGGTCGATCCGCGGCCCTGGGACACCGACATCGGGCAGGGCGTGCAGCCACGGACCGATGAGCACCTTCTTGGGGCAACTCAACCGTTCGAATGTCCGAAGATTGGTGTTGGCGTAGCCGTCTCGCCAACCACCGAACAGGTACGTGGCGCATTCGATCGCCGAGTAGTCCACGTCGATCGAACCGTGCCGCCAGTAGTCGTCAAGTGCCTGGTGCTCGATCCAACCGAGTTGCCAAGGCTCCGCCTTGAGATGGTCTTCCCAGATGTTCGCCCAGGCGCTGCCCACGGCCTCGGGATCGGGTGGTAGGGCGTTGCGAGTCACCATGCTCAACCCGTAGGCCGAGAGATCGAAGAGCATCTGCATGGCACCGCCCTTGTAGTGGCAGTCGTCCGTGTAGCGATTGTCGGAGAAGTACATCGGCGCGATGGCCTTGAGCGCGGGCGGTCGATGCGACGCGATCTGCAGGGAGTTGAAGCCGCTGTAGGACTTTCCATACATCCCGACGTTGCCGTTCGACCATGGCTGGCTTGCCAGCCATGCGATCGCTTCGACGCCGTCCGCCTGCTCTTGTGGTGTGTATTCGTCAAGCGCGGTCCCACCAGAGCTTCCCGTGCCTCGGACATCGAGGACGACGACGACGAATCCCCGTCGAGCGAGATAGATCTCGGTGCGCTTCGCGACGCGCGGGACGTCGTCCTTGCGATAGGGGTCGTACCACAGCAGGGTCGGCCACCGACCGCCCGACGTCGTGGCGTCGATCGCTGGCAGATAGAGGTCCGCGTCAAGCTCAACGCCGTCCGACATCGGGATGCGGACGTGTGGCTCGACCCAGGATTCGTGATCCGCTCCTGTCATCCAAGGACCTCCCTCGACGCGTGCCACGTCTCGATGGTGTTGCCGCGATGGCGTCCGACGATGCCCCGTGCGGCTGATGTCGTTCGCGACGCCATCCCGAGCCAGACTCTGGCCGCTAGCCGGTCGATCGGTGGCGTGCGGCGGATCGAAGCTCATCGCCATAGGCGAAGATCGCAGGGAGCCCTCCCGTGTGGACGAACACCGTCGGCGTCTCCGTGTCGATGCGTCCCTGTGCGACCTCCGCCACCAGGCCGGCCATCCCCCTGGCCGTGTAGACCGGATCAAGCAGCACGGCGCTTGATCGGAGGGCCATCGCCCAGGCTTCAGCTGACCGCGGGCCTACTTGACCATACGCAGGGCCGCCGCTATCGATGATGGACAGGTCGTCAGCGATCACGGGGAAACCGAGGCCCAGCAACATTGCGGTCTGTCTCATGAGGTTGGCTACCACCTCGCGCTGCCCATCTGCTTCCGGCTTCCAGGTCACGGCGATGACTCGCCACGGCAGGCCCAGCAGCGCGACCCCCAGGGCGAGTCCGGCGTGGGTCGCGCCCATCGACGTCACGAAGATCGTCGCAGGCCCGGGTGGCATCTGGTCGACGAGCTCGAGGACACATTCAACGTAGGCCGCGGCTGCGAGGGGATGGCTCGACGAGTACAGGATGTAGGGAATTCGACCCGCTATCGCGCTCCGCGGCGGCGATACGCTCCATCTCGCCCGCCAGCGCCAAGCGGTCGATGACGTCGGGGTCAGTGTCTACCCAGTCAACCTGGACCCCCATCAGCTCGAGCAAGAGGGCATTGCCAGAGTCTCGTGCGCCCTGTCCGCCCGATCGCAAGACGAGGCGCGGGCGCAGCCCACGTCGGATCGCCGCTGCCGCGCATTGCCTGGCGTGATTGGATTGCGCGACGCCTCCTCCCGCGATAAAGACGTCACAGCCTTGGCTCACGGCGTCGCCGATCAGAAAGTCGAGTTCGCGCACCTTGTTCCCGCCGAACAGCAGACCAGTGAGGTCTTCTCGCTTCAGGAAGAGCCTTCGGAGGCCGGCCTCGACTGCCAGGGAAGGCACCGGCTCCAGCGGGGTCGGAAGGAGGGCGATCCGCTCGCGCGGGAGCGCGTCGATCCGTTCCTGTAGGGCCGCTGCGTCAATCACGCCTCGACATCGGTCGTCCGGGCCGCGATAGCCTCGATCTCGACGATGAGTCCGGGACGTGCGAGGGCCGCGACCACGACTGTCGATCTCGCCGGCCGCCAGTCGCCAAAGACCTCCGCGTAGACCTCGTTCATCGCCGCGAAGTCGCTGGCGTCCGTCAGGAAGACCGTGGTCTTGACGACGAGATCGAGGGAACTGCCGGCGGCCGCGAGGCTGTCGGACAGGTTGGACAAGACCTGTCGCGTCTGCGACACGATCTCGTCGCCCACGATCGCCCTCGTGAGCGGATGCACAGGCACGCAGCCGGAGACATAGACCTGCGACCCGAGGACGACCGCGGGGCTGATGGGTGACGACGGCGCCGGGAGATCGGGCAGATGGATAGCGACCGGCCGGCTCATCTGGCCGCGTCGCGGATCGCCAACGGGTCGGGGTGCGCGTCCGCCCACGCAGCAAACGCTGCCTGGGTCGCCGCGTCTGGTGGGTAGGTTCCGATCACGGCCGCACCGTCCGCGACCCGCTGGCGCAGGAATCGCTCCAGTCGCTCCTGGATGTAGGCGTCTTCGGCGACCTCCTCGGCCATCTCCCGCGGAATGCACGCCACGCCCTCGCGGTCCCCGACGAGGATGTCGCCCGGAAAGATCGGGACGCCGGCGCACCCGATCGGAACCTGCATCTCGACAGCGTGATGCCGGCGAGATTCGTCGTCGCCGAGACCGATGAGCAGAAGACCGGCAAGGCCAGGTCCTTGATGACGTGCCCATCCCGGACGGAGCCGTCGGTGACGAGCCCCCGGCGCCACGCACCAAGATCCGTGTGGCAAGGATGTCGCCGGCCGATGCTGCTCGTCCATCACCACGGCAATCCATGATGAGAACGTCCCCAGGCTCGACTGACTCGACTGCGACCCGTTGGGGGTGGCCAGGGTCCTTGAACGACTCGACGACGTCGAGATCCTCGCGAGCCGGGATGTATCGAAGGGTGAACGCGGCCCCGACGAACGATGCGCGATCCGAATTGAGCGGCTTCAAGCCATAGAGGAACGTGTTTCGCAGCCCGCGTCGAAACAGTTGGGTGGTGATCGTCGCCGTGCTTGCGCCACGGAGCCTGTCCATCGTGCGCGAGTCCGGAAGACTGCGCCTGACCTCTTGAGTCGCCATCGATCGACGTCGCTCAGGCAGGCTTCGGCAGCGCGAGTCCCGCTGCGGCACTCGCCCGGATCAGCTCGGTCGCCTCGTGCTCGCTGAGGCGCGGGAGCGGCATCGTCACCGCGCTCCAGCCAATCCGAGCGCCTCCATGAGCACCTTGTTCGCGTGGATGGTTGCACTGCCGCGGAGGCGAAGGAACACGTCAAGTTGCGCCTGGAGCTCGTGTGCCTGGCTCTCATCTCCCTGGGCGATGGCGTCGAACATGGATCGGAACAGCCGCGGATGGACGTTGGCGTAGCCTGGGACGAGGCCGTCGGCGCCCAGGAGCAGCGACTCGACGCAGCGTTCCTGGTCGCCCTGCAAGACGACGAAGTCCGGGGTCGGTCGATCTCGGATCAGGGTCTGCACGAGGGGCCAGTCGGAGGAACTGTCCTTGACTCCACCGATGTTCCCGTGGCCGGCGAGTCGGAATGCCAGGTCGGCCGTGATCATGGTGTTGGTGACGGACGGGAGGTTGTACAGGATGACCTGGGCGTCCGCCGCGTCTGCCACCCGTGCGAAATGCCCGTGCAACTCGTCGTCCGAGCTGCCAGTGAAGTAGTACGGAGTCGTGACCACGTACGCGTCCAGACCCCGTCCACGGAGCGAATGAAGGTCGTCGATGACCCTCGCTGTGGCGGGTTCCAGCGCCCCGGCGACGACCGGGACTCGACCGCGATTGGCTGCGATGACGGCATCGACCAAGGCGTAGCGCACGATCGGCCGAAGCGTGGCTCCCTCACCGGCGGACCCGAGCACGAACAAAGCGTCAACCCCGCCGTCGATCAGGAAATCGACCAGGCCCGGGATCGCGTCGACATCCAGTTGTTCGTCGGCTTTGAGTGGCGAGAGCATCGGCACCACCGTGCCGTGTATTCGTGTCCGAGTGAACAGAACGCACCTCCCGCTGGGTGAACGTGTGAGACAGGCCATCGCCGAGGCCGCGCGGGCGGTCCGCCTGCGACCAGGACGACGGCGGCCGATTTTCGCGGTCCCATCCTATTCCTCCTGCAACTGGCCGGTCAACGAAATCGGAGAAGGTTTCCAAAATGCACAAAGCGGCCACCCGATCTCGGGATGGGGCATGGGGATGTGACGTGGCTCGCAATTCCGTAGAATGGAAAGTGCGCCCGGTGTGTGGAGTCACGAATCCCACTCTGGACTGCCCGCGAGTCGTAGGAGGCAGGATGACTGGCGCGAACGAGCGAAACGGGCCCTTCGGGCCGCGAGCGCGGCCGTCGCTGCGCAACATCTCCGTCGTGGCGCTGCGTCAGGGACACACGACGCCGCCCTTCCCTGATGTCGACCCGGACATTGATGAGTCCGGGGGCGTCTCCATCGACCCGATCGTAGGTGTCGTCGGCGCCTGGGGGACCTGGACGGTCACATATCTGGTCGGCGACGAGCCGATCGAGGAGTTGGGTGGGATCCGGGTCCAGCTCCCGCAAGCGTGGCACGCGGGGATCCGGAACTCAGCATTCCGACTGCAAGGAACGTCTCCGCGAGAACCGAACTTCGTCGGGGCGCGCTGCTCCGATCCCGAGGTCGTCCTGCAGGCCTACGTCGAACTCGAGTCGGATCCAGCGATCGACAAGGCCGGCCGCGTCAGCAGCTTGACTGGGTGGGCCGGTCGTTACGAATACGTGGCGCGGGTGATCGTCCGCCATGGTCGAGTTGAGCCGGGCGAGACGCTCGCGGTCGTCTACGGCGATACGTCCGGGGGTAGCCGAGGGTTCCGCGGGGGCATCAACGCCACAGGTCCGATGCCGGCCCTGATCGCAGTCGACCACCGGGGCACGGGCAGGTTCCGATTGCACAGCACGCAGCCGTCCGTGGCGCTGCTTGCCAGTGAACCGACGGCGCTGTCCGTTGTCGCTCCATCCCAAGGGATCGTCGGCCGACCCATGGCATCGTCCATCGCCCTCGTCGACGGATTCGCCAACCCGGCCGTCCACACCGGAAGAGCGCTCACCGTGTCAGTGGCCGAAGGGGTCGTCGATGCCCCCGTGGAAGTCTCCATTCCCGGCGGCTCCTCGTGGGGCGAAGTCTCGTTCGTGCCGCGAGCGGCAGGGATCGTGCGCCTGTGTCTCACGGACACCGACCATGGGCTCACCGCGACGTCCAATCCGATTCGGGTCCACCCGACTGAGCCGGAAGAGCGGGTGTACTGGGGAGACCTTCATTCCCACACCGAAGTCAGCCACGACGGCATCGGCAGCGGCCGCGACGCATACGAATATGCCCGGCACGTGGCCGGTCTGGACTTCTACGCTCGAACGGATCACGACTCGTCATTTGAACCCGGCTACGAGGTAGCCGACTTCGACCGGTACGTGCGCCTCGCCGACGAGTGGAACGAGCCAGGGCGCTTCGCGACCCTTCACGGCGTCGAGGTGTCGTTCGGCGCGCCGTTCGGTCACCACAACGTGTACTTCAGGGGCGATCCGGTCCAAGTCGCCGATGAGTTCAATTCGACCTTGCCGGAGCTTTGGAAGGCCTTGTCGACCGAGGAGGCGCTCACGATCCCTCACCACACCATGAAGACGCCGGCGCCGATCGACTGGGACGACGGTGACGACCCGTCGTTGCGTCGGAACTTCGAGATCTTCTCGGCCCATGGCCTGAGCGAGGAATTCGATCCCTATCACCCTCTAGCCATCGACCAGAGCCTCTTCACCAACGCCAGTACGACCCAACACGCAGGGATGTCCGCGCAGCGCGCCTGGGAAGGCGGTCTGCAGCTCAGCACGATCGCGTCCAGCGATGATCATCGCGCCCAACCGGGCCAACCCCACCAGGGTCTCGTCGCGGTCCTGGCGCGAGATCTCACGAGGGCTGACGTCTTCGACGCCCTGTACGAGCGGAGGACCTACGCGACGACCGGGAGTCGGATCCTCCTGGACTTCTCCGTCGGCGGAACGGGTATGGGCGGGCGGCACACTTCTGGATCTCGTCCGGTTCGCGTCGAATGCTCTGCCGTGGGGACCGACCGAATCACGCTTGTCGAGGTCCTTCGTCACGTCGAAGGCGTGCCCGGGTTTCCGATCGTCGCCACGCGCGACCCTGGCGCGGACCGATTCGATTGGGCCTTCGACGACGACCCCGGTGAGGGCGGGGCGATCTACTACGTCCGGCTTCGTCAACGCGAGCCCATCGGTGGGCGGATCGTCATGGCCTGGTCCTCGCCTGTCTGGGTCGAGGGGGTCACCAGCGTGGAAGAACACGGCTCTGAGGGAGCGAGATGAGCCAACTGCCGGGATCGGCACGGGTCGTCGTCGTCGGGGCCGGGATCGTCGGCAACAGCCTCGTGCACCATCTCGCCGACCTCGGATGGCGGGACATCGTCCTTGTCGACAAAGGACCCCTCCCAAACCCGGGCGGATCGACCGGTCATGCCTCGAGCTTCACCTTTGCGACGAACTACTCGCGACAGATGACGGCGTGGTGCCTCGACAGTCTCGGGCAATACGCGGCTGTCGGTGCGTTCACCTTGAGCGGCGGCATCGAGGTGGCCAGGACGGACGTCCGCATGGAGGAGCTGAAACGACGCGTCACGGCGGCACACGCATGGGGCGTCAACGCTGAGCTCATCTCGCCGAGCGAGATCAAGCGACTCGTGCCCTATCTCGACGATCGGCTCCTGGTCGGGGGATACCTCGCCAAGGAAGTCGGCAGCGTCGATGCCGTCCTGGCTGGGACCCGCCTGCGCGAATCCGCGATCGAGGCGGGAGCCCTAGCCGTTGCGCCGCTGACGGAAGTGATCGGCATCGATGTCGAAGCTGGCCAGGTGCGCGGAGTGCGGACCGACCGGGGGACGATCAGGACCGATGCGGTCGTCGTCTGTTGTGGGGTCTGGAGCCCCAGGGTTGCTGGGATGGCGGGCGCCTCGATCCCCCTGATGCCCGGCGTCCATCAGATGATCACCGTCGGGCCAGTGCCGCAATTCACCAAGATGTCAGGGCGAGATCAACTTCCGGTCGTTCGCGACATGGACGTCATGATGTATGAGCGTCAACGCCATGACGACATGGAGATCGGTTCGTACGCGCACCGGCCCATCCTGTGGGAGCCCGCGGACATCCCGTCGATCGAGACCGCGATGCTGTCGCCGACCGAGATGCCGTTCACGTCCGAGGACTTCGACCCACAGTTCGCCAATGCGCGTGAACTGATGCCCGAGGTCCTCGACGACGCTGGCGTCGGGATCCGGCGCGCGATCAATGGCCTCATCTCCCTGACCCCCGACGGACACCCCGTCGTCGGTGAGTCCCCGGAAGTCCGGGGACTGTGGTCAGCCGCCGCGATCTGGATCAAGGAAGCCGCCGGTCTCGCTCGGACGCTCGCGGAGTGGATGACCCACGGCAGCCCGGCCATCGACCCGGCGAGCGTCGACATAGCACGCTTCTACGACTTCCAGCGATCGCCGTCATTCGTCCGCAATCGTGCGAGCGAATGGTTCCCGAAGTTCTATGCGATCGTCCATCCTGCCGAGCAATGGGCGTCCGAACGCGATGTTCGGCTGAGTCCGCTGCATGATCGTCAGGAGGCACTGGGGGCGGTCTTCCACGAGTCCGCAGGTTGGGAACGGCCCCATTGGTATGCCGCGAACGAGCGGCTTCTCGCCAAGTACGGGGCACGGGTCATGCGTCGCGACGATCCGTGGGATTCGCGCTGGTGGTCACCCGTCATCAACGCCGAGCATCTCGCGATGCGGGAAGGCGTCGGCCTGGTCGACGCCAGTGCATTCGCGATCTTCGATGTCACCGGGCCAGGCGCCGGTGTGTATCTACAGGGGCTTGCTGTCGCCGACGTCGACGTGCCCATCGGTCGTGTCGTCTACTCGCAGCTGCTGAACGACGCGGGCGGCATCAAGGCCGACGTCACGGTGATGCGCCTCGCTTGGGATCGATATCGTGTCGTGACCGGCGGCGGTACCGGGATGAGCGACAGGAAGTGGCTTGTCGACCACCTGCCCACCGATGGATCGGCCCAACTGTTCGACGCGACCTCAGCTTGGACGACCATCGGCATCTGGGGACCACGCGCGCGCGACGTCATCGAGACCGTGACGGTGAGTGACGTCTCCGATCGCGCCTTCCCGTTCGGCACGTGTCGCGTGGTGGACATCGGGGCCGTCCGCACTCTGGCCGCGCGGATCTCGTACGTCGGCGAACTCGGGTGGGAGATCTACGCCCCGATGGAGGAGGGCCGTCATCTCTGGGACACGCTCTGGAAGGCTGGCCAGGGTGCCGGCATGATCGCGGTCGGAATGGGCGTGTACGGCACGACCGGTCGCTTGGAGAAGGGCTATAGAGCCCAAGGCCACGAACTCGGGACCGACTACGATCTCATCGAGTCGGGGCTCGCACGCCGTCGAGTCAAGGACCCGGACTTTGTCGGCAAAGGGTCGTATGTCCGACAGCGATCCGGTGATGTCGCGGCGAGCCTTTGCATGCTCGTGGTCGATCGCCACACCTCGTCCAGTGGGCGCGATCGGCACATGCTCGGCGGAGAGCCGATCACGACCCCGGACGGTCAAGCGCTGGTGGACGCGAAGGGCCGCCGCTCGTTCGTCACGAGTGCTGGTGCGGGTCCGTCCGTGGGCAAACACTTGTTGCTTGGGTATGTGCCCAAGCCGTTCGCTCGTCTCGGGACATCGCTGGCCGTCGAGTACTTTGGCGAGGGATACCCGGTCACGATCGTTTCGATCGACAGGACCCCGGTGTTCGATCCGGAGAGTTGGAGGCTTCGCGGGTGAGCGTGTCCGGAGGACCGAGGTGAGGATCACCAGCATCGAATCCCGTGTTCTCGGTTATGACGTCGCGGAAACGTGGGGCGCCGCCGGGCCTCCCGCTGGTCGCTCGTCGCGGGAGCAGATGACGATCGATATCTTCCACACCGATGACGGGATCGACGGGCACACGATGCAGCCGGGTACGAGACGCGGCGGCGCGGCGATGGCCCCCATGCTGCACGACGTCTACGCCCGCCACCTGATCGGCGAGGATCCGATGGAAAGCGAGCGGCTGTGGCAGAAGCTACGCAGAGTCAATCGGCACGCCTACAACTTGTCCGATAGCGTCGCGGGCGCGATCGACGTCGCCCTATGGGACATCCGCGGCAAAGTGGCCGGCCTGCCGATCGCATCGCTGCTCGGCGTGGCTCGCGATCGGATCGCGGCGTACTCGACCGCGTCGCACCGTGATCCGACGCCGGAGGACGTCTTCGAGGAGGCTCGGCTCCGCAAGGCCCAGGGATACCACGGGTTCAAGGTCCAGTTCTACGACGGTCCAGGTCTTCGATGGCCTCGGTTTCGCGCCGCACGCGAGGGCGTCGGCGCGGGCTTTCCGCTGATGCAGGACGGCGTGGGCATGTACAGCTTTACGGACGCGCTCACGTCCGGCAGGGCGCTAGAAGGGCTCGACTACGTGTGGTTCGAGGAGCCGATCCCGGACAGGAACCTATTCCAGCTGCAGCGGCCCTCCGATCAGCTCGCGATCCCGATCCTCGCCGGTGAGACGCTGCGTGTGCACGAGCTCGCCGAGGCCATGCGGGCCGGCGTCTTTGAATCGCCCGCGGAGACGTGATGATGAAGCAGGGCATCACGGGCCTGCGCAAAGCCGCCGGTATGGCCGATCTCCTCGGTTTCGACCTTGAGATCCATGGGCTGATCGAGTCGCTCCTTGACGTCGCCAACCTGCACGTGGCCTTGTCGGTCGAGAACTGTCGATGGTCGGAGTCGTTCGATCCGGTCTATCAGCGGGGCCTGAAGGGTCAGCCGTTGGCGATCGACAGCGAAGGATTTCAGGCATCTGCCACCTGGCCCGGGCCTGGGTGTCGAGATCGACTGGGATTGGATCGACGACGTCACGGAACGCGTGGTTCGCACGCCCGCGGCGTGAGATCGACACCGACGAGGCGCGAACAGTGATGACGACGCGCAGACTCCGTCACGTGGGAGGGCGGGGCGTCGAGCGTCCAGGGCGTCGCGATGGGGAGTCCTGCGTGACGGGCGAGATTCGAGGCGAGACCTCATCTCACGTCGGCATCGCCGTAGCCTCTTCGCCCTGATAGGATTGCTGGACGGCTTGGTTCGTGTCCTTGGGGGTTCGATTCCTGTGGCGCTAACGACAGTTCGCGAGGTAGTGGACCGCGGGGATCGGGTCGCGGTCGATTCGCACGCTGGAGCGATCCTTGGCGATCCTCGAGCTCCTCGGGTCGGCGGACCAGGGGTTGAGCCTGTCGACGATCGTCGAGCGAACGGGTTTCCCGATGGCCACCACGCATCGCATCCTTGCGGCGCTCACCCGGCAGGGCTACGTCGACAAGATCTCCGGACCCGTTGGTATGAGCTCGGCTTCAAGGTCCTGCAGCTGCGGGGCACGGTGATCAACCAAGCGATGCGCATGGCGTCCGAGGTCCGCCCGGAACTCTCGCGCTTGTCGCTTGACACCGGCCTGCGTGCCCATCTCGCCATCTATCGAGGCGGCAACGTCGCTACATCGACAGCTTTCACGGGCGTAGTGACGGCTCGGCGACCGTGCCCGTCGGGCTGCAGGCGGACGCGCACTCGACCGCCCTCGGAAGGTGCTCTTGGCGTTTGGTTCACCGGACGAGGTCGAGGCCCTCCTCGGTCGCCCAACCGTCGTCGTCTGACGCCGAACACGATCGTCGATGCGGATGAGCTTCGCGAGGAACTGCAGGTCACGAGACTTCGTGGCTACTCGGTCGATCGGGGAGAGGGGAGCCCAGATCGAAGTTGCATCGCGGCTCCGGTGTTCGACTACCGAGGCCATGCGGTCGCGGCGATCTCGATCGCCGGCGAGGTCGACGAGATCACCAAGCGCACCGACGAGCTCGTGCCTCTCCTGACCGCGGCGACTCGCGCAGCGTCCCAGCGCCTGGGTCACCGGGAGCGCGACGAGCGTCCTGGCGACGGGGCTTCGCTACCGTAGCCTCATCTGACGGGACCGTCCGCCCGGCACCGAGACGGCAGGCGGTTCACGCCGGTGACCCAGGAGCGAGCCCCCAGATCACATCGAGTTCGCGATCATCGGGCCACGGCGTTCGCGCATTCCGTCCTCCATCGACGCGGATGACCTCGCCGGTCAGGTACGTGTTGGCGTCGGAGACCAGAAAGCGGATGGTCTCGGCGATCTCCTCGGGGCGACCGGGGCGTCCAAGGGGGATGATCGTCCAGCGGGCCACGTTGGCGGCCGTCGGTTCGTCCGTCACGGCCCGGCCGTTCACGATATTCCCTGGCTGTACCGCGTTCACCAGGATCCCATGCTGGCCGAGCTCGGTGGACATCGAACGGACGAGCGATTCGAGTCCAGCCTTGGCCGCATCGTAGACCGCGTCCGACGTGTGGGCCGCCAAGGCCCCGGTCGTGGACAAGAACACCATCCGGCCCGCTGTCCGGCGAGCGATCATGATTCTCCGCAACGGCCCGACCGAGCAGGTAGTGGGCACCAAGGTTGAGTTCCAGCTCATAGTCGAAGGTGCGGTCATCGCGGTCCAGGAACGACGTCGATGGTCCGCCTCCGCCGGCCGCTGAAACGAAGATGTCGATGCCGTCTGGACACCGTCGATCGAGGTCGTCCGCGATGCCGCGACCGATGTTCGCGACCCAAGGTCGGCGAGCAGGGTGATCACGTCCGTACCCGCCGCTCGCAGGTCCTGGGCGGCCGCCTCAAGGGTCTCGGTATCCCGACCCACGACGTATAGCTTCGCGCCGCCACTGGCGAGCGTGGCTGCAGTCGCCCGTCCGATCCCGCCGGTCGCTCCGGTCACCAAAACCGTTCTGCCGTCGAACTCGTGCGTCATCCCGCGACCTTGACCTCCATCTGCTCGATCCGCGACGCATCGCCTGCCCGGTACACCGCAACCGGGCTGTCGAGGCTGGCAAGGTCCTGGACCGGATTCGCCGAAAGCACGATCAGGTCGCCTGGTAGCCCACCGCGATGCGACCGATCTCGTCGGCTAATCCGATCTCCTCGCGGCCATGCAGGTCCCTGCCGCCAAGGCCGCCATCGTCGGAAGCCCTGCCTGGACCAGGACCGCGAGCTCACGCGGCATCGATCCGTGGGCAACGAAGGTCGACCCGCTGTCGGTTCCGCCAGCGATCGCGACGCCATGGCGCACGCCCGGCCAAAGGACTCCAGTTTCTGAAGGTGTCCCCGGCGCGCGGGAGCGGATCCAGTCGGGGACGCGCTCGTCGTCCGCGTGCTCGACGAGGCCCAGCGTGTCCCCAGGGTCGGAACCAGTCGAGTGCCGCGGCGGCCAACGCCGCCGCCGTCTCCTCGGTCATGGACGCCCCATGCTGGACGCTATCGAACTTGGCTTCCACCGCGAGCCGGATGCGCGATCGTTGATCGCGTGGGCGGTGAATGCCGACCGGCGTCGTGGGCTACCCGTGCGGCCGTGCCAAGCGCCTGCGCATCGTACGCAACACTGTCCGGGTCCGCGGTCTTCGCACGAACGCCTCCCGTCGCCATGATCTTGATGCAGTCAGCGCCGGCATCGATCTGCGCCTTTGTCGCTGCCTCTACTTCGGGCGCTGTATCGGCGACGTGCCGAGATAGAACCGTGTCCGCCTGACCGTGTGATTACCAGCCCCGAAGCGACGACGCGAGGGCCAGCAGTCATATCCTTCGCGAGTGCCGCACGAAGGGCGAACGTCGTGACATTCGACCCGCCGAGGTCACGGACGGTCGTCGTGCCTGCCAACAGCATGGTCGCGGCATTCGCCGACGCGAGGACCGCCCTCCCAGGGTCATCTCGCCCGCTCGGGTCGTCCTCCGCCCTTTCATCGGATCGGCACCGCCGTCCAGCGTGAGATGGACGTGACTGTCGACGAGGCCGGCATGATGAACATCCCCTTGGCTCGACCACCTCGCCGCCGACCGACGAAGCCGTCACGCCGGGCCCCTCGGCGATGATGTGGCCGTCCTCCAGGATGAGCCCGCCAGGCCGGACGGTGGACGTATACGGATCGACGAGGCGAGCGTTCACGATAGCCACCGGCGCTCCGTTCGGCCAGGGGCGTTCCATCCTTGACCACCTCGAGTGGTGCCGACTTGGCGTGATTCGAGTCCTACGCAACTCCAACCAGTGAGAGCATACTCCACTCCATGGTGCTCTTCGAACGGGTGGCCGACGGCGTCAAGCTGGTTCGCGGGCGCGGCTCCGAGGATTGGTTCACCGGGATCTACGTCATCGTCGGCAGCAAGGTCGCCGTGGTCGACACGGGCTATCGGCACCATCCTGAGGAAGCGTTGACTCCGGCCCTGCGGAAGTTGGGCTTCGCGCTGAGGGATGTCGATCTGATCCTCGCGACGCATGGACATGCCGACCACATCGGCGGCGTGCGCTGGACCGTCGACGGGAGTGGCGCAGAGGTCCTGGCACACCCCGCGGACCGCCGGTTGTTTGCCGGTCCAGAGGTGCATCGACGGCCGGGGGTCGTCCACGATCTGATCGGACTGTTGACCTCGCTACAGGAGACCGAACGGGCTCTCGAGTGGGACGCGATGCTCCTGAAGAACGTCGGATCGAGCGTGATCGTTGATCGATCCCTGGACGACGGCGACGTGATCGACCTCGGCGCGGGCGTCACGATCACGGTCATCCACACGCCCGGGCATACAGCGGGATCCGTCACCTATGTCATCAACCCTGGCGGCGTGGCATTGACCGGGGATGCCATCCAGGGTCGAGGCTACCGCCTGGGCCTGCCCCTTTACGAGGATCCTGGGGCCTACGGTAGGTCCCTCGGCCACATTCGAGACGCGCGCGTCTCCATCCTGGCCATGGGTCATGGGTTCCGCCATTCCGCGGCGGGTTCGAGACCGACGCCCATCGTGCGTGGAGCGGGTGTCCACGCGATCCTGGACGACAGCGCGGTATTTCCGCCGATCGCGGCCGATGTCGCGCGGAGGGTGTTGGCCGACCACCCGCTGACGCTGGCCGACGGGATCGAAGCGTTCCTCGAGTTGATGCCGGAGCCGTATCAGGTGCCGCAACGGACGGTTGCGACGGCCGGACTCAACGCGTTGCTTTGCGCGTCTCTTCATCTCCGACTCGCCGGCTTCGCGCCGGCGCTCAGCCGCTGATCCGCTGGCCCAGCGTCGCGACCACTCGACCTTGCCGGAGCCGGCGCGGCGAAGAGACGCATTGACATCCGCTGGGTGGCAACCACAATACGGGTTGTGGAGAGGGCTTCCACAACCGGCGCGCGGCCGTCAGCTGGAGGGTAGTCATGCCAGAGTTCGATCCGCCGATCGGCAACGTCCGACTGACGCGTCGAAAATTCCTCGCCTACTCCGGGCTGACGCTGACGGTGGTCGCTTGCGGCCCGGCGGCGACGTCCTCGGCGCCGAGCTCGAGTGGACCGGCTCCAAGTCAGAGCGGTGCTGCCCCGTCCGAGTCACTCGCGCCGTCGGCCTCACCGGCTGGAGGAGTCCTGCGGTACGGGCAAGCGGCGGATCTTGGGAATCTGAGTCCGTGGGCACTCGAAGGAGCGGACTACCCCGTCTACAACCAGTCGTTCTCACGGCTCGTCTGGAAGGACGCGGAAGGCAAGGAGTCCGGGGATCTCGCTGAGTCATGGGTCATTGCGCCCGACGGGCTCTCGATCGAGCTGAAGCTCCGTCCCGGGGTGAAGTGGCATGACGGCAAGGACTTCACGGCGCAGGACTACCTGACGATGTACGGGTACCTGTCCGATCCGGCCCTTGAGGGCGACATCGGCGTGTCCAAGATCAAGGCCCTGCTCACGCCGGTGACCGCGATCGAAGCGCCCGACGCGACGACCCTGGTCATGCGCTTCGCCGCCCCACTCCCATATGTCACCGACATCCTCGACTACTTCTATGCGATCCGGATCGACGACACATCGGATCCGCAGTTCCTCTCGAACCTGCCCGTCGGAACGGGTCCGTTCAAGATGACCGAGTACATCGGTGGCCAGGGCGCGACATTCGAAGCCAACCCGGATTACCACCTGCCGGACCGTCCGCTCCTCGACGGTTTCAGCATCGCCGTCTACGGTGGAGGAGACAACCTCGCCCCGAACCTGCTGTCCGGAACGGTCGATGGGTCTTGCTCGCCAACCAGGCTGAAGCGGAGACATTCAAGGACAACCCCGACTACTACGTCCAGGTCAACTCGACCGGCGTCGTCTGGAATTTGGAGGTCAACTGCGCGAAGGCGCCCTTCGACAAGAAGGAGGTTCGCCAGGCGCTGTCGTACTCGATGAATTGCCAGGCGATGGTGGATGCCGCCCACTTCGGTCTCGAGCAGCCCGTCTCCTCGCCATTCTTTAACCCGGGGGCAACGGGCTATCGTGAGGATCTTGTCTGGTCGCACCAGTTCGATCTGGACAAGGCCAAGGCCCTCCTGGATGCGGCCGGTGTCACGGACCTGACGATCGTGTACCCGTCCCCAGCGAGCGCGCCGAACTGCGAGGTCTATGCGGTCATCTGGCAGGCTGACCTCAAAAAGATCGGCGTCAACCTGGTCATCGAACCCATCGACGACGCCCGGTGGGATGAGGCGGGGAGCGGGGCCGACACAACGGTGGATGTCGTCATCTGGGGGAACGGTCGTTGTAGCCGGACGGGGCGATCTTCTGGAACACGCAGCGGAACTACCGTGGGGGAAGCGGTGAGTTCAGCCGGTTCGGATACAAGAGTGCCGAGATGGAAACCCTCGTGGCCGAGGGATCGGTGGAGACCGACCCGGCCAGGCGCAAGGAGATCTACCAGCGCCTGAACGAGATCACGGTGGATGACTGCAGTGTGATCAACATCTGCACGTCGTCCGACACGCTGGCGTTCGCCAGGCGCCAAGAAGTCGCGTCGATCTCGTCGGAGCGATGCTGGCCGATCAAGCCACTGTCGAGGCCTAGATCCCTATTTGGGCGGACCCTTCCGTGAGATGCGAGGCGAAGGCTCGCTTCGGCGAGCCGCTCGCCCTTGCCGGCCTGAAGAATGCTTCGTCAGATCATCGCCCGCACGGGGCAACTCGTACCGACGCTGTTCGTCGCCTCGATCGTCATCTTCCTGGTGATTGCGGCTTCGCCTGGCGATCCCGCCCGCATGCGCCTCGGTCGGGAAGCCACGGAGGCGCAGCTCAGCCGTGAGCGCGAGCGGCTCGGACTCGATGAGCCCCTGCCCGTTCGATATGTCGTGTGGCTAACCGACGCGGTCCAGCTCGATCTCGGCCGATCGATCAAGAACAACCAACCGGTCACCACCATCATCGTGAGCTCGTTCACGTTGACGATCCGGCTCGCCGTCGCCGCCTTCCTGGTCGGCTTGATCCTGGGCCCGATCATGGGCATCGTCGCGGCACTCTTTCGGGGACGTGCGGTCGACGTCGCCATCTCGGCGCTCTCCGCGGTCCTGCTCAGTCTTCCGAGTTTCATCATGGGGGCGCTGCTGATCCTCGTCTTCGGCGTCATGCTGGGTTGGCTGCCGCCTTCGGGAGTCGGCCGAACCGGCCAGTCGCCGATCGAGGGTCTTCGCTACCTGATCCTGCCCGCGTTGGCCCTGGGCCTTCCCTTCGCCGCCGTCATGACGAGATTCACTCGAAGTGCCCTCATCGAGGCGCTGTCCGAGGACTACGTTCGCACCGCGCGTGCCAAGGGTCTGACCAGCTATACCGTGGTCGTTCGCCACGCCTTGCGCAATGCCCTCATCCCTATGGTCACCATCGCGGGCATCTGGTTCGGCGCACTGCTTGCGGGGTCGATCGTGACCGAGACGGTGTTCGCGTACCCAGGCTTGGGACGCACCATCGTCGGGGCGATTCAGGGTCGGGACTACGCGGTCGTCCAAGGGGGACTGCTGCTGGCGGGCTTTCTGCTCCTCGTCATGTCGCTGATCGTCGACTTGACCTACGCGCTGCTCGATCCCCGGATCAGGGTTCGGTAGGTCGAGATGAGCACGGCGTCTGTGGCTGTGGGCGGTGCGATCGGGTCGGTCAGGCCCTCCGCCCGAACTCGCGCCTATTGATCGGCGCGGGCGTGCTGATGCTGATCGTCCTGGCCGCGGTGTTTGGTCCGACGGTGCTCACGCCATACGACCCCATCGTCCCCGACCTCACGAATTGCCTGGTCGGGCCGAGTCCGGAATTCATCCTCGGGACCGACGAAGTCGGTCGCGACATCTGGAGTCGCCTCCTGTCCGGACTGCGCCCGTCCCTTGTCGCCGGCCTGGCGGCGGTCGCAGTGGCGGCGATCTCCGGAACTGTCTTCGGGCTGACGAGCGGCTACTTCGGTGGCGTCTACGCCGCGGTGGTCATGCGCATCATGGACGTGTTGCTCGCGTGGCCGACGATCTTTCTCGCGCTCGCCATCGTCCTCGTCTTCGGACCCGGCCAACTGAATGTCATCCTCGCGATCGCCGTCGCAGAGACGCCAACGTTCGCCCGCCTGATCCGGTCGGTCACGATCCAGCACCTGCACGCCGAGCACGTCGAAGCTGCCGATCGATGGGCGCCACAGGTCCGCGGATCATGCGGATCCACATCCTGCCGTTCGCGGCGATCCCGCTCGTCGTCCAACTGGCCATGTCGATTCCCCAGGCCGTCGTGGCGGAGGCATCGCTGAGCTTCCTAGGAGCTGGGCGCGACGGCTCCCACGCCGTCGTTGGGAAGCATGGTCAGCACGGCACAGGGCTACCTGGCGCAGGCTCCGACGTATGTCGTCTTCCCGGCCGCGACCATCGGCGTCATGGTGCTGGCTCTGACCCTCCTGGCGGACGGACTGCAGGATGCCCTCGATCCGCGTCGCAGCGTCATCCGGCCCAAACGATGAGCGATGCCTTGAACGCATCAGCCGTGCACCAGGAGCCCGGCCCCGAGAGACGCGACTGTCGGGACCTCCACTCGAGACCGCAGCGTCGCGACCACTCCTGGATATCGAGGACCTGACCGTCTCGTTCAGCTCCGCGAGGGGGGACCTCGTGGCCGTCGACAGCCTCGACGTGACCGTCTACCGCGGCGAGACCGTCGCCATCGTTGGCGAATTGGGATCAGGAAAGAGCATGACCGCCCTCGCGCTGATCCGGCTGACTCCACCAGGTTCCCACGCGACAGCACGTCGACTCGACCTCGAGGGAATTGAGTCGACCAAGCTGTCTGAGCGAGGCATCAGGGACATCCGGGGTTGTCGGATCGCGATGATCTTCCAGGATCCGATGTCCTCCTTTAATGGCGTGCTGACCGTGGGGCGTCAATCACTGAGTCGCTCGAACGACATCGAGGTCTCAAAGGTTCGGCCGCCCGCGCCAGGGCGATCGAACTGCTCGAACTCGTGGAGATCCCCTCGCCGGCCAGGATCGTCCGACAGTACCCGCACCAACTGTCAGGCGGGATGCGACAGCGGGTGATGATCGCGATCGCCCTCGCCGTGGAGCCAGACCTGTTGATCGCTGACGAGCCGACGACGGCCCTGGACGTGACCATCCAGGCCCAGATCCTCGACTTGCTGCGGCGACTGCAGGCGGAGATGGGCATGACGCTCCTGCTGATCTCTCACGACCTTGGGATCGTCGCCGGCGTCGCGGATCGGGTCATCGTCATGTACGGCGGCCGACTGGTCGAGCATGGCTCGGTGTACGACATCTTCGATCACCCGACGCACCCGTACACGGCCGGCCTGCTTCGGACGGCCCGGCAACTAGGGGAGCTCGAGACCGATCGGCTCGAGCCCATCCCCGGACAGCCGCCCACGCTCGGGTCGCCGGTGATCGGGTGCGCGTTCGCGCCACGATGTCCCCACGCCCTGGCCGTCTGTTCAGAAGTCATCCCCGTGCTCCGTCGCACCGGACCAGCACATGCCGCCGCCTGTCATGTTTTCGCGCCAGGATGAGTGACCAGATGGACGGCCTGGTCACCACGCCGCTGCTCGAGGTCCGGGAGCTCCAGGTGAGATTCGAGGTGGCCCGGCGCGGCTTGATGGGGCCGAGGCAATACGTCCAAGCTGTGGATCGCGTGTCCTTGGAGATCTCGGCCGCGGAAACCCTGGGACTGGTGGGCGAGTCCGGCTCTGGCAAGAGCACGACCGGCCGGGCGATCCTGCAGTTGGTCCGGCCCACCGGGGGAGTGATCCGCTTCGAGGGACAAGAGGTATCGGGCCACGAGCGAGCCGGGCTGGCGAGGCTCCGCCGGCACGCCCAGATGATCTTCCAGGACCCGTATGGAAGCCTGAACGCGCGGATGAGCGTCGCGGCGATGATCCGCGAACCGCTTGACATCCATCGGGTGGGCGACCTGCGCTCGAGACGGCAGCGAGTCGCGGCGTCGATCGACATGGTCGGCCTACCCGCAGACGCGGGTGCGAGACACCCACATGAGTTCTCAGGCGGCCAACGACAGCGGATCGGGATCGCGCGAGCCCTTGCCCTGGCCCCGAGTCTTGTCATATGCGACGAGCCAGTCGCAGCGCTCGACGTCAGCATCCAGGCGCAGGTCCTACAGCTCCTGGCCGATCTGCAGGGAGACCTCGGGATCGCGTACCTGTTCATCGCGCACGACTTGAATGTCGTGCGCCACGTCTGCGGCGTGCGGCCGTCATGTACCTGGGACGCATCGTCGAGATCGGTCGGACGACGACGTTGTTCTCCCAGCCGAGGCATCCGTACACCCAGGCGCTCATTTCCGCGGTCCCGATCGCCGATCCAGAACGAGAACGCTCCCGCAAAAGGGTCGTACTCCGCGGCGAATCCGAGCCCGACCGACCCGCCGTCGGGATGCCACTTTCGAACTCGTTGTCCCTATGCCCAGGCCCTCTGCGCGGAGGTCGAGCCGGCCCTCGAAGAGGTGGGCGACGGGACGTCTGTCGCCTGCCACTTCTGGCGGTCGCTGTCGGCGACGCCGAACAGCCAGGTCTCGTCGAAGCTCGATCGAGCCTCCGGCGAGGATCACGGGTATGCGGGGCCTTGCAGCCCTGCTCGGGATCCACGCGATTTAGGAGGGGCTCCCCGGCAACGAACCGGTGGAGATTGGTCGCAACGAGTTGCGCCATCGTGTCGACGGTGGCTCCGAGCACGTGTGGCGTGAGCACCACGTTCGGGAGATGCCAGAAGGGACTGTCGGCGGGCAGCGGTTCTACGCTGAAGACATCCAGGACCGCCCCACCGATCAGGCCGGCCGTGAGTGCTTGCGCGAGCGCCCCTTCATCGATGACCGGCCCCCGGCCCGTGTTGATCACCCAGGCGTGATCACGAAGACCTGCGATGACGTCTCGCGATACGACACCCCGGCTCTCCTCGGTGATCGGGAGCGTGACCGAGAGGTAGTCGGCCTCGCCGACGATCTCGCCTAATCGGCCGACCCCGACGATCCGCTCCGGGATCGAGCCGTCAGGGTCGCCTGTGCCTGGCGCCTGGTAGCCATCGTAGGAGCGACGGTCAGGATCGGCCTTGACGGCCAGGACCCGCATGCCGTGGGCGGATGCGAGGCGCGCGATCTCGCGACCGATCCCTCCGTACCCCACGATCACGATCGTCTGGCCGCGGATCGGGATGCCCATCATGGCCTGCTTGGGAATACCGCGCCAGAGCCGCGCTCGTTGCTGCCCCTGGCGCAGGTCCGCTCGTTCTGCGACTCGCAGGATCGCGGCCATCGTGTACTGCCCGATCGTGGTTGCAAATGCGCCACGGGCATTGGTCAAGACGACCTCCGCCGGCCACACATGACCCGGACCGACCAGGTACTCGACGCCTGCCGACAACACCTGAAGCCACCGCAAGCTTGGGGTCGATGTCCGATCCGTCGGGAGCGTCGCTCCGATCAAACCGTCCAGATCGTCAGCGGCGATCGCGTCGATCCCGATCTGGTCGTCGCGATCCGTCGTGGTGATCCGAAGCCGCGACGAGACCGCGTGGAAGGTCTCGATGGCCTCAGAGCCAAAGGGGTACGCGATGCCGACCCGGATCGCCTGGCCGCCATCTCCCACCGCGCGTCTCTTGCCTCCGTCGCTCGGTCGACACAGAGCGGACCGCCCGGGATGACCTCGACTGTCCTCCACCGGGCCGACTGTGTGCCCGCTCGGGCCAACCACCTAGTGAAGTATACTCCCGCCAGCCGGAATTAGGAGTCAATCAGACCATGATCGCTCCGCTGACGCGGGAGAACCTTCAGGGCGTTTGGGCCGCGATCCCGACGCCCTTCGATGCCGACGGAGACTTCGACGCCGAAGTGTTCAAGATCAACGTCGGCCGGCTTGCCGACGCGGGTGTCCACGGCATCTACACGACCGGTTCGGATGGCGAGTTCTACTCGGTGGAGATCGAGGAATTCCGACTGATGGCGCGCGCGTTCCAGGAGGCGATCGCCGGGCGATCAACGGGGACCGCCATGGGTGTCACCTGGACCAGCACGCGTGGCACGATCGATCGCCTGCAGATAGCCGCCGAACACGGGATCCAAGCGGCCCATGTCGGTCATCCCTTGTACATGGAGATGACGAACGACGAGCTCCTGGGCTTCTGGGATGCCGTCTCCGCTTCGGTGCCCGATGACTTCGGTCTGATCCACTACAACCAGCCTCGTCTCCCCAACCTCATGAACGGCAAGAGCTATCGGCCACTCGTCGAGCGGTTCGGCAAGCTGATCGGGACCAAGTTCGCCGTCGACGACACCAGCCTCTTCGTCGAGTCCGCCCATCTGAACCCGAGTCTGCCGCACCTGTGCGGCGAGACCGACATGACGCCGATGATGATGCTCGGGGCCAGGGGGGTCTGCTCCTGGTTCACGAACGTGAATCCGGGATACATGGTGGACTGGTACGACGAGTGTGTGGCTGGCCGCTGGGACGTGGCGAACGGTCGTCAGATGAGGATGCTGGAGTTCAGTCGCTTCAAGAAGAGCGTCTTCGGGGTCGGCGCACGGGCCGCGGTCGTGAACAAGGCGCTGCTTGCGGCGGCAGGCTTTCTCGAGGGGACGCAGACGGTCCGAGGCCCGTATCTGTCGGTGGCAGACAGTGCGCTCGAGGAATTCCGGACACGCGCTCGCGACGAATTCGCCGACCTCCTGCTGCCGACCCCGCCCGCCACCTGAGCGTCGGCCATCGCCGAACGGTCGAGAAGGGGCCTGGTCAACACCGCACGTCGGCCAGAGCCAAGAGGGGCGACGCTCTTCAGTCGCCCAGGAGGTGGAAGTGGACGCACCGTCGACATCCCAGGGGCCGTTGGACTTCGGCCGATCGTTCGTGTGGTTCACCTCCAGTCGCGTGGATCACACGCCCCGACTCCAGCTGGCTGCTCGTTGCACGATCACCGGCCGTGGCAAGGCACCGTGGGTCGGGTACCTGAGCGAACCATGCATCGCCGAGTCCATGTATCAGCCGGCGGATCTCGTCCACCTGCCTGCCGTGCAGGTGTATTTCGTGATCGTTCCCGACACGGAAGTCCTGATGATCAAACGATCCGTCGACGGGCGGTCGGAGGATCGGTTCGATCGCAAGCTCGGGGAGGCGATGCCGACCTTCAGCGGCGTGCCGTCGAGGATCACGGAGCTCGGGGTCACGCTGAACGGTTGGTCCAGCCTTCAGCCGCTTGACGAATATGGGGAGATCCGGTCCGCGACGCTGGCCGGAGCGCCATTGGTCGGCGAGAGCGTCTACGAGTCCGGCGACGAAACCGTCACCCTCGAGTACCCGATCTCCACGATGAACGTCGCCCACGGACGCCCCTCGTGGCAGGTCGACATCGGCTTGGCCATCGTGCCCGACGGAGACGCGGCGCCCGACCAACCTGCTCAGGTCGCGGCATCGCCGATCTCGAGGATCTCGCTGGCATCGATCGTCTACAACACCTTCGACAAGATCGAGATCGCCGCATGGGCCAGGCAAGGCGACGAATCCGTCGACCGGACGGCCTCGATCCCCGCTCGCTCGAGGCTGTGGGTCGGTTCGTGACCGGGTTCGGGTCCCGACTGTGATGTCCCTCGGGATCGCCGGCTATGGGCGATTTGGCAGGGTCCTCGAACGGGCGGCCGCGGCGATCGGTGCACCTGTCGTCGCCGTCTACGACCCATCACCCGGGGTGGGGGAGACTCGATCCGAGGGTGGCGCGGTCATGACCCCCACACTCGAGGCACTCGTCGGCCATCCGCATGTCGACGGGATCGTCATCGCGACCAGCCACTCGACCCATCGCGTCGTCGCCGAGGCCGCGTTCGCGTCCGGCAAGCACGTGTTCTGCGAAAAGCCGCTCGCGACCACAGTCGAGGACGCAGCGGCGATCTCACAAGCCGCAAGGCGGTCGGGCAAGGTCCTGGTCGTCGGCCACGTGATGCGACTCCACCCGATGGCCATCGACGTTCACGACGCGGTCGCCGTCGGTACGGTCGGCGCACCCACCATCGTTCGTGCAGTCCGAATGGACTGGCTTCCGCGACGCAGGTGGTGGACGTCCCGTGATCAGGCGGGCGGCCTGGCGTTCTCGCCGGGCATCCACACCCTGGACCTGTTGAACTGGTGGCTGGGCTCACCGCTTGACGTCGTCGCATACCCGGCGCGGCAGACCCAGATGGATGTGGAGTATCCCGACGCTGCCGTCGCGATCATCCGCTATGCATCCGGGGCCATCGCCCAGGTCGGACTCTCGATCAGCGCCGGCTACCCGGGCGGGAGCGGCACCAATGAGATCACGATGACCTGTCAGCGAGGAACCATCCACGTCGACTTCTCAGCCAGCCCTCGGCTGACCGTCGAGCCTCAGCAGGAGTCGGGTTCGACGCCGCCCGCGCCTGCGCGCCATTTCACGGTGGACGACGACGTCCTCGTGGCGTCCGAGATCCAGAACTTCGTCGACGTCGTCGAACGCCAGTTCGAGCCGATCGTGTCGACCGATGACGCGATCCTGGCCGTCGCCACGTGTCAGGCGATCGAGCAGTCGATGACGACCGGCTCGGCGGTCAGCATCGAACGGCTCCTGCGTGAGTCGCTGTCGTGATGGCGACCGACGCCCTCTGGGCGCGCCTGGATCGGATCCCGCGCGTGCCGCTGGCGCACCTGCCGACTCCGATCCAGCCGCTGGAGCGGCTGAGCCGGGCGATCGGCGGCCCGGCGATCTGGATGGTTCGCGACGATCTCACGGGATTGGCCTTCGGTGGCAACAAGGTTCGCCAGCTGGAGTATCTGCTCGCCCCGGCGATTGACGAGGGCGCGACCGTGCTCATAGCCGGCGGTGGCGCCAGTCAATCAAATCATGCGCGATGCTGTGCCGCGGCGGCCCGCGCGCTCGGCCTCAGATCGGTCGTCCTCGTTCGCCCCGATGAGCTTGGCGCACGGCGGACCGGAAATGCGCTGCTCATGGACCTCCTCGCTGACGAGGTTCGCGTCGTGCCGGAGCTGGGGGCCTTGTCGGCGGACCGGCTGCTGGAGATCGACGGTCGACGGCCCATCTTCGAGAGCGTTGCGGATGAGTGGCGCTCCGACGCCGAAAGACCCTTCGTGCTCCTCGGAAGTTCCGTGCCGCTTGGGGCGATCGCCTACGTGCGGGCCTTCCTGGAGATCATGGACAGCGCAGACCGCGAAGGCGTGACGCCCGATGTGCTGTGCGTGACCTCGATGGGCGCGACCCACGCTGGTCTCGCGTTGGCCGCACGCCTTGTCGGGTCGCGGTGCCGGGTCATCGGCTTCGCCTACGCACCGACCGGTGGGGCGGGACCTGACTGGGTCGCTCGGCTGGCCAACGGGGCAGCGTCACTACTCGACGTGTTGGACATCGTCGGGCCGCTCGATATCGAGAATGATGCATCGCTGTCAGGGCCCAGGTACGGGATCGACTCCCCGGAGAGCGTTGCAGCGATGGGACTCCTCGCCGATACGGAAGGCGTGCTGCTGGACCCCGTCTACACGGCGAAGGGGATGGCAGGCATGTTGGGCCAGATCCGCCGTGGCGCCATCCGCCACAGCGACACCGTTCTCTTCATCCACACCGGCGGGCTGCCGGCCATATTCGCCGACCGGGGTGTTCCAACGCCCCAGGGCGCCGCGTGGAGATCGACGTATGACGAACCCAGAGCCCAGGAGCCTTCGTGACCGGATCAATGCTGGAGGATCGGCATTCGGGGTCTTCCTGAATCTCGGGTCACCCGCTGCCGCGGCCATCTGCTCGCAGGCCGGCCTCGACTGGATCCTCATCGACCTTGAGCACGGCAGCGGGTCGGAGGCATCGCTCGTCGGTGACATCCAGGCGGCCCGGACCGGCGGAGCGGCGGTGCTGGTCCGCGTCGAGTCCAACGAGCGACTGCGCGCAAGTCGAACGCTCGACCTCGGTGCCGACGGGGTGATGGTGCCGAGGATCGAAGACGCCAGCGACGCCCGTATCGCGGTGTCCAACCTCCGGTTCCCGCCACGTGGGAGGCGTGGCGTGGCCTTGATGACGCCCGCCGCCGGTTTTGGTCGACTCACCGTGGTCGAGTTGGTGAACTCCGCCGACCCCTTGGGGATCATCCAGATCGAGACTGAGTCAGCGGTCGCCGATGCTGATGGGATCGCCGCCATCGACGGAGTGGACGTCCTCTTCGTCGGACCGGCTGATCTCAGCACGGCCCTCGGTCAGCCCGGTCGACTCGACCACCAGACGGTACGAGCCGCCATGGCCGCTGTGGTCGCCGCGACGGAGGCCAACGGGAAGACCGCTGGGATCCTCGTGCCGTCCGTCGACGCCGCCCGCACGTACATCGATTTGGGGTTTCGATTCATCGGAATCGGCTCTGACGCAAGTCATCTTGCTACGGCAGTTCGTGGTATCCGGCGGGAGATGGACGAGATGCCGACCACGAAGTGACGTGTAGATCGTCTAGTCGTTCGGGCCACGCAGCCGATACTGGGCTCGATCGACCACAACGCCGATCAGGACAGAAGGCCGCAGAGCGTCTCCTTGATCGCCCTTGCCCAGGTCTCATAGCCCATGGCCGAGGGATGGAGGAGGTCGGGCATCATCTCCGCCGACAAGGTGCGATCCGCTTCGAGGAAGTGATGCCCGACGTCGAGGTAGTGAACGAAGTCGCCATCGTGAAGCTTGACCAGATCGGGCGTTGATCTCGCCCACCTCTTTGCGCTGAGGGTCTTCCGCCTGCCGTCCCCGCGGTAGGAGGGCCAAGAGCATGATCTTGGCGTGGGGCGCTTGTTCCCGAAGCTGGCTCACGACGGCCGCGATCCCTTGTGAGGCCTCGGCGGGTGAGTTGCGACGCGTGGCATCGTCCCGCTCAAGACCGGTGTTGTTACTACCTATCATCAGGACGATGACCCTTGGGGCGATGCCATCGATACCGCTATCGCCGAGTCGCCATAGGAGGTGCTGCGTCCGGTCGCCATCCATCCCGAGGTTCGCGGTTCGGAAGTTGGGGAAGTGACGATCCCACGCCGCCTTGCCGACGTCGCGCCAGGCATCGGTTATCGAATCACCGAGCAACAGGACATCGACGATGCCGGACTTGGCGATCTTCGCGAGGCTGCGATGACGGTCGATCCAATCGGCGTCGCGAGGCACTGGCTTGACAGCGTCGTTGGTCGCAATGGACGCCGGGTCGTTCATCTCCTCGAGTGACCATGCGCGTGGCGGTGTGCCGTCTGCGCCCTCCGGATCCAGGGAACGCGGCTATCTGCCTCCGCGGTCGTGTGGCCACCCCTGGACCCACTGTACGCTGGATCCGTGACCACCGCCGGGCCGCCGCTGATCGTCGTCGCGGGGGCGACCGCGACCGGCAAGACCGAGTCTCGCGATCGAGCTGGCCCGAGACCCGGGGCGCAGCGGGCGGCCGGCCGAGGTCATCTCCGCGGATTCCCGGCAGGTGTACCGCGGCCTCGACATCGGACGGCCAAGGTCAGCGCCGCCGAGCGCGAGCCGTGTCCCGCACCACGGGCTGGACCTCGTCGAGCCGGACCAGCCGTTCACCGTCGCAGACTTCGTGGCGCACGCGACCGAGGCCCTGCCGGCATCGCCGCGCGTGACGGGATCGCCATCCTCGCCGGCGGCACGGGCCTGTACCTGCGTGCGGTCGCCCGCGGATCGACACGGACGCCCTCCCGAACGACGCCGCGACCCGGGTCGCATCGAGGCGGAGCTCGAACGCGACGGCCTGCCCGCCCTCGTCGAGCGCCTCGGGCAGATCGCACCGGCGCTGGCAGCCAAGGTCGACCGCCGCAATCCCCGGCGCGTCGTCAGGGCACTGGAGATCGCCGAGCTGCGTGGCGACGGCCCGCTGCCCGCCCTGCGCGGCTACGCGGGCCCGTCGCCTGGCTCGGCCTGCGGCTCGAGTCCGCCGAGCACCGCGAAGCGCATCGAGGCGCGCGCGCGTGCCCAGTTCGATGCCGGCCTCATCGAGGAGGCGGCCGCGCTCCGCGAGCGGTTCGACCCGTGCGCTGCCGGCGTTCAGCGCGATCGGCTACGCGGAGGCCTGGGCGGTCCTCGACGGCACCTCGACCCTCGAGGACGCGATCGACCTGGACGCCGCGCGCAACGTGGCGTTCGCGAAGCGCCAGCGAACGTGGTTCCGCGCCGAGCCCGACATCGCCTGGCTGGACGCCGCGGACCCGGACGAGCGCATCGCGCGGGCACTGGATGCCGTCGAGGGAGCGCGGCCGGCGACTGCGCCGAAGCCCCGGCGCGCAACGGCTAGGGCCCTCGTGTTCGGGGGCGCCGGAGGGGAGCGTTTACACTACGCGCCCATGCCCCACGACCTGATCGATCTCGCCACGCCCATCGAGAAGGCCTTCCTCATCGCCGTCGACACCGGCGGCGACGACGGCTGGTCGGCCGAGGACTCGCTCGCCGAGCTCGGCAATCTCGCGACGACCGCCGGCGCCGAGGTGGTCGGCGCAGAGTGGCAGAACCGCCGCCACGTCGACCCGAACTGGTACATCGGCAAGGGCAAGGCGGAGGACCTCGCAGCCGCCAAGCGGGAGACCGGGTTCGACCTCCTCGTCGCCGACGACGAGCTGTCGCCGGCCCAGCAGCGCGCCCTCGAGGAGCTGCTCAAGGTCAAGGTCATCGACCGCAGCCGGCTGATCCTCGACATCTTCGCCCTCCACGCCCAGACGCATGAGGGCCGTCTCCAGGTGGAGCTCGCCCAGCTCGAGTACCAGCTCCCGCGTCTCACGAAGATGTGGACCCACCTGTCGCGCACCCAGGGCGGCATCGGCTCCCGCGGTCCCGGCGAGAGCCAGCTCGAGACCGACCGGCGGATCATCCGCACGCGGATCGCCAAGATGAAGGAGCGCGTCGAGCAGGTCCGCACGCAGCGCGAGACCGCCGCCCGTGGCCGCGATCGACGCCTGTGGCCGACCGTCGGCATCGTCGGGTACACGAACGCCGGCAAGTCGACGCTCCTCAACGCGCTGGTCGGCTCGGACGTCGCCCACGCCGAGGACAAGCTCTTCGCAACGCTCGATCCGACCAGCCGCCAGGTCAAGCTCGGCGACGGGCAGACGGCCATCGTCACCGACACCGTGGGCTTCATCCACAAGCTGCCGCATCAGCTCGTCGACGCCTTCCGGGCGACGCTCGAGGAGGTGAACCGCGCGGACGTCCTCATCGAGGTGGTCGACGCGTCGGATGAGCACGTGGACGAGCACCGCTCGACCGTGCAGACCGTCCTCGACGAGCTCGGGGCCGGCGACAAGCCGCGCCTCGTGGCGTTCAACAAGGTCGGACCTCGTCGATCGGTCAGCGCGGAACGGCGAGACCCCCGCGCCGGTCATCGCGGGCGCGGTGTTCGTGTCGGCGCTGACCGGCTACGGCATCGACATGCTGCGGACCGGCATCTCGGCCCTGCTCGCATCCATGTGGGTCGACATCGACGTCGCCGTGCCGTACGCGGCCGGGGAGCTGCTGGCCCGCGTCCGCGAGCGTGGCACGGTCGAGGTCGAGTACAGGGAGCGCGACGTCCGGGTCCATGGACGCGTCGCGCCATCGCTCGCGGGCGAGCTCGAGGCCGTGGCGGCGCGCTGGACCGAGGACCTCCTCGAGGCCAAGGCGGTCGGCACCGAGCGATGACCGCCCCGTTGCGCGTCGCCGGCTGGGGCACGCTCGATGACGGTGCCGCGATCACCTGGACGATCGCCGAGGGGCGCCGCGGCCGCCGCTGGCGCGAGGTCGTCGCGCGCGGAGCGGGCGTCGGCCACTCGCTGCTGCTCGAGACCGACGCGGAGCGTCGCTTCAGTCACCTGGAGCTGGCCCGCGCGGACGGCCTGTGGACGTTCCACCCGGAGCCCGATGGCACGCTCCACGGGAACCACGTCGACGCCGCCGGCCGGGAGGTCCACCACGTCGCGGGGATGCCGTTCGGACCGGACGACCTCCTGATCATCGAGGGCTCGACGCTCGGCGCGGCCGCCATGGCGTGGCGGCTCTCGGCGAGGGTCGCGGAAGGATCGAGCGGGGGCTTCGCCGCAGTCGTCCTTGGCGCAACGGGCGCGATCGATTCGGTCGCCCAGGTCCATCTGGAACGGATCTCGACCACCCGCTGGCGGATCGACGCGGGCGCTGTCTTCGACATCGGCGTCGACGGGCTGCCGGTGTTGGCCGACGGCGAGGTCCGCCCGCTCGAGATCGACTAGCGGCCGCCCTCGCAACGCCGTTGTGATGTCCGGCCACGGCGGGACGCTATCGCTGTCATGGCCGGCTCCCTATCGTTCGAGTCGCCCGAAGGGGCCACGAACATCTAGTGATCTGACTGTTGTTTACAGTGGTTGGAGCAACTAGTGATCGGCGGTTCCTTCGGGTTCTTGCTGTCCGGCGAGCGTGAAGCGGCCCCCGGACCGGCGAGAACGTGGATTCGATGTGGACAACCATCGTGGGAAGCGCCCACGAACCTGGAATCTCGTGGATAAGTCCCTTCCCACCACCAGGGTGCGCCGGGTAACGTAGTCCTTGCCTGAAGGGGCCCTGAACCACTAGCGGTCTTGCCGGTGCTTGCATTGGTGGGAACGACTGTGGATCAACGGTTCCTTCGGGCGTTTCCTTGTCCGGGGCCCGACCGGCACCAGCCCGACATGGAGCGCTCGCCAGGTTGATCACGATCCCCGAGCTGAGCGCCGACGCGATCCGAACCGCCCACGGCCGCATCGACCCTGCCTTCACCGGCTCGCCCCAGTACGTCCACGAGGGCCTGTCACGGCGCCTCGGTGTGCCGGTCATCGTCAAGGTGGAGACCGTGAACCCGATCCGCTCGTTCAAGGGCCGCGGGACCTGGGTCGTGGTCCATGCCATGGCGGGGGAGGGGAGGATCGGGCCGAACCGGCCGATCGTCGCGGCCTCTGCCGGCAACTTCGGGCAGGGACTCGCGTACGCGGCGCGGCCGCTCGGGATCCCGGTCGTGATCTTCACCTCGCGCAACGCCAACCCCGGCAAGGTCGAGCGCATGCGGGCCCTCGGTGCGACGGTGACCCAGGACGGCGAGGACTTCGACGACGCCCGCGCGGCCACCGAGGCGTTCGCGACCGCGAACGATGCCGAGCTGCTCGTCGACGGCGACGACCCGCGGATCTCCACCGGCGCCGGGACCATGGCGCTCGAGCTGACCGACGCGGTCGAGGCCGGCCACCTGCCCAGCCCTGCCGTCATCAGCGTGCCCGTCGGGAATGGCGCGCTCATCAACGGCGTCGGCAGCTGGCTCCGGGCGGTCCTCCCGGGATGCCGCGTGGTCGGGATGCAGGCCGAGGCGGCCCCATCGATGACGATGAGCTGGCGCGCCGGGCACCCGATCGACACGCCGACGGTGTCGACCTACGCCGACGGCATCGCCGCCCGGGTCGCGATCCCGAGCGCGGTCGGCCTGATGCAGGGACGCGTCGACGACATGGTGCTGATCGGCGAGGACGCGCTGCACGCGGCCCAGGACGAGTTGACCAATGAGCTTGGCATCACGGTCGAGGGCGCCGCCGCAGCCTCCTGGGCGGGCCTGCTGGCCTCCGGCACGCCCGACGGGCCAGCAGTGCTGATCATCACCGGCAGCAACGTCTGAGGCGATCCCAGCGAGGCCCGAAGTGCCACTGGCGGGGCCACGCGGTAGTATCTGGCGAGCAGGTGGCCCGCCGCCCCGTCGGGAACGTGGTCCAGAAGCGGAGGATCCGTGACGCATCTCCTCGCGTACATCGACCCGGGCTCCGGGAGCCTCATCATCCAGGCGGCGATCGCGGCGGTGATCGCCATCCCGATCTTCTTCCGGACGCAGATCGCGCGGATCCTCCACGCCGTCCGCGGTCCCAAGGAGGACAAGACAGCCGCCGATGACCGAGCCGGCACTGACTGACGCGCCCGCACGGGCGCCATCGCCGGCTGTCGAACGCGATCCGGGCTCCTGGCGGGACCCGGGCGGCTTCATCTACCGCCGCGACGGCGTCCTGTATCGCCAGATCGGCCCGGCCTCGATCGATGACTGGCAGGCCTTCGTCGCGAGCGGACTCGCCCAGCGCCTGATCGCCGATGGCCGGCTGATCGGCCACGAGGAGGCGCCACTCTCGGCGGCAGCGACCCCGGACGCCCGAGCGGTCATCGCCCCCGAGGCGATCGAGTTCATCTCCTACCCGTACGAGTGGACGTTCGGCGAGCTCAAGGACGCCGGGCTGCTCACCCTCGACGTCCAGCTGCAGGCGCTCGAGGCCGGCTGGACCCTGAAGGACGCCTCCGCCTACAACGTCCAGTTCCGCGACGGCCGGCCGGTGATGATCGACTCGCTCTCATTCGAGCCGCACGAGGACGGCACGCCGTGGGTCGCCTACCGCCAGTTCTGCGAGCACTTCCTGGCCCCGCTGGCGTTGATGGCCCGTCGCGACGTCCGCCTCGCCTCGCTCCTGCGCGCGGACCCCGACGGCGTCCCGCTCGACCTCGCGAAGGGGCTCCTGCCCTGGCGCACGCGCCTCAACTTCGGCCTCCTCTCGCACCTGCACCTGCACGCCAACGCGCAGGTGCGCCACGCCGCCGATGACGACGACGGCAAGACTGCGCGCGCGGTGCGGATCAGCCGGGCGAAGCTGACGGGGCTGATCGGGAACCTGCGCAGCACCGTGGCCGCGCTCGACTGGAAGCCCGGCGGAACCGAGTGGTCCGACTACGCCGAGAACACCAGCTACAACGACCGCGCCACCCAGGCCAAGGAGCGGCTCGTCGGGGCGTTCGTGCGCCAGGTGCCCGGTCCGCGGGCGTGGGACCTGGGTGCGAACACCGGCCGCTACAGCCGGATCGCGGCCGAGGCCGGCAAGCGCGTGCTCGCGTTCGACATCGACCCCGCCGCCGCGGAGCGCAACTACCGCCAGATCCGCTCCGAGAAGCGCGGCGACATCCTGCCGCTCATCCTCGACGTCGCGAACCCGAGCCCGGGCATCGGCTGGGCGAACACCGAACGCCGGTCGCTGCTCCAGCGGGCCGATCCCGACGTCATCCTCGCGCTGGCCCTCGTCCACCACATCGCGATCTCGCGCAACGTGCCGCTGCCGATGCTGCTGGACCTGTTCGCGCAGCTCGCCCCGTGGGCGGTGGTCGAGTTCGTGCCCAAGGAGGACCCGATGGTCCGCCGGCTCCTCGCCACGCGCCGCGACGTCTTCCCCGACTACACGCTCGAGGGCTTCCGCTCGGCCGCCGCCGAGCGCTGGGACGTCACGGTCGAGCAGCCCATCGAGGACAGCCCCCGCACGCTGTTCCTGCTGCGCCGCCGCTAGGCCACTACGGACCCGCCGTTGGGATGCGGTCCGTGACCTCCGTGAGGCCATAGGGGAGGCGCCAGCTCGTGGAGGTGTAGATCGTGTCCGGCTGCTTCGCGTAGTCGAAGCCGAAGTAGCCGTCGAACAGGGTCGGGAACGTGTTGATGGCGGTCATGTTCGGGTAGAGGCCGAGCCCGTCCTCGCCGTCGGGCAGGTACCAGGCGTTCAGGATCCCGAACTTCATCTCGAGCTCGTCCGCGCTCGCCGTCGACCAGTCGTACACGTCGCGGGTGGCGGAGTAGGCGGCGGGGTAGGGACCCTCGTCGGCCTGCAGGATGATGATCGGCCGCTGTGCCTCGGGGAGTGCCTGGAGCCGCTCGACGATCGACCGGATCCGCGCGTTCGTGTACTCGATCTGCCGCTCCCAGCGCTCCCGCTGCGTGAGGGTCGCCACCTCGTCCGCGGTGAACGCCGAGCCGTCGGTGTCGAAGACATAGGGCGGGTGGGGGAGGAGCACGTGGCCGAAGACGAACTTCGGCCCGGGCTCGGCGATGACGTCGTCGAGCGCCGCGAGCTCGTACGCACCGTGGTCGTAGTGCTCCTGGTTGTGCGTCGGCAGGATCGATTCGAGATGCAGTCGAGCTGTGATCGCCGGCCCGGCGCTCGCGCCGTAGAGCTCGGAGAGGAAGTCCGACGTCCCGATCAGGTTGAGGTTCTCGTCCGCGGCCGGATCGAGGTTCGTGGCGTCGTACCACGATCCGATGTGAACGTAGCGGTAGCCGAGCGCCTTGAACTGGGCCGTCACCGGCGGGCCGACCAGGAGCTGGTCGATCGGGCGGAAGCTGCGACTGTCGGGATCAAGCGGCTTGATCAGCTGGTCGAGATGCTGCATGTGCAGGCTGGTTGCGAGCGACAGGGTCGTCCGCACGTAGTTGGCGTGGCTGTCGGGGAGTGTCGTGAAGCCGTGCTCCTGGAGCCATGGCGTCAGGTCGTTCTCGAAGCCCGTCCGGAGCTCGAGCGAGCGGTCCGAGCCGTAGCGATCCCAGATGAGGTAGTAGACGTCGCGCTTCTGGGCCGTGCTGTCGGTCTGCAGCGGGCCGGCCGCCGAGACCGTCGTCCCCTCGAAGAGCGTGCCGACCTGGAACGGCACGATGAGCGCCAGCGTGACGACCACCAGGACCGTGGAGACCCGCGTGAGGAACACGTCGACGGCGGCCAGCCGCCGCGGCGCCAGCCGGATCGCCGCGATGAACGCGAGCACCGTGAGCCCGGCCCAACCGGCCTGCTGGACGATCCCTGGGACGTGGAACGGCTTCACGAGGTTGGCGAAGTGGCCGTACATGAGCGCGCCGACGATCACCGGAGCGACGACGAGGGCGCCGCGGCGGCGGTCCCCGAGGATCCGTCCGGCGACCAGCGTCAGGATCGCCGCGACGCCCATCGCCACCACGATCGGCCCCACCACGTCGTTCGGACGGGCCTCGCCGACGTTCTGCGACCACAGGAAGAGGACCGGATAGGCGGCGAGCAGGATCGGATAGAGCGCGACGAAACGACCCGGCGGGCTCGGGGTGCCGGGGCTGGGGTTCGAGCTCAGGGGATCTCCTCCGGGAGTACGGGTCTCGCGGGCGACCGAATCATAGTCGGGACGGCCCGGCGACGGGTGGGGGAGGGGGAGGGCCACGCCGGCCCCTCGGGCCGACGCCTCGCGATGGCATCATCGGCGCATGACGGCCCGGCGGGCGATGCCCAGCGACCCGCGTGAGTTCGCCCGCTCGGCGGTGCCGATCGGGTTGATCGTGCTCGCGGCCGCGGTCCCGTGGACGCGGCCGTTCGTGCTCGTCGGGCTCATCGGGGGAGCCGCTGTCGCGATCGGCCGCAACGCGCCGGTGCGCTGGGCGTGGGCGGCCCCGATCCCGGTCGCGGTCAGCCTGTGCTGGGGCCTGCTGCCGGCGCCCCTGGCCGATCCGGGCGGGCTCGACTGCGCCAACCCGGGCTCACCGCCGGCGGTTTGGCGCCTGACCGAGGCCATCCTGACACTCGGCGTCCTGGCGCTGCTCGCAGCGGCGCTCCGGGTGCGGCGCAGCGACCTCTACCTGCGCTGGCCGGCGCGCTGGGTCGTGCGACTCGCGGTCGTCGGGGCGATCGCGCTCGGTCCGCTCGGGCTCCTGCTCGGCGCGACGCTGGCGCGCCCGTTCTTCGGCACGTTCTCGCTCGATCTCTCGAACCTGGGCTTCCTCGTGCCGGCGCTCGTGTTCGCGCTCGCGAACGGCGTGATGGAGGAGCTCGCCTACCGCGGCGCGCTGCTCGCGTGGACCGCGCGCGTGACCGGCGTGTGGGTGGCGGTCGTCGCCCAGGCCATCGTGTTCGGGCTGGCCCACGGCAGCGGCACCGATGTCGGCGGCTCGCCGATCGTGCTCACGGTCGTCCTGGGCGTCGGAGGCCTCATCGCGGGGCTGATCGCGATCCGGACGCGCTCGCTGCTCGTGCCGATCGCCTGGCACGTGGCGCTGGACCTGCCGCTGTACGCCTACTGGGCGTGCCGGGCGCCGTAGGACCTCGACCTCGATGTTGTAGTATACGACGATGCTGACCGTTCCTGAGGCCGCGCGCCGGGTCGGGCGGAACCCCGAGACCGTCCGACGGTGGATCCGTGAGGGCAAACTCCGGGCCACGAAGGTGGGCACGCAGCACGTGCTCGACGAGCGCGACCTTGACGCCATGGTGACCCCAACGTCCGACGCCGTCGCCCTGCCGCCTGCATGGCAGAAGACCTTCTGGGGCGGGCCGATGCCTGATGTCGTCGCGGCCGTCCGCCGCAGCCGTCAAGGGCACTGAGAACGCACGATGCGCCTCGTCGTCGACGCAAGCGTCGTCGTCCAGATCAGCCTCGCCGGTGGCGTCCTCGGCCCACTCGAGGACCACGAACTGCTCGCGCCACCTCTCCTGACATCCGAAGTCACCTCGGTCCTCAGCGAGCTGGCCTTTCGAGGAGAGATCCCTGCTGACGAGGCGCGGATCGCCGTGGAGCGCCTCGCCGAGCTGCCCGTGACGATCGATCGACCGCCGAGCCTTGGGCTAGCTGCCTGGGACATCGCACGCTCGCTAGGCTGGGCAAAGACCTACGACGCCGAATACGTCGCTCTGGCCCGACACCACGGCGCGCCGCTCATCACGATCGACCAGCGAATGCGCCGAGCCGTGGATCACCTTGTCGATGTGCCCGATCTCGAGTCACTCGGCGTATAACACCATCGCGGACGCGCGGTCCGTGTCGGGTCCATGCCAATGGCGATGCTCGGGACACCTTAGCCAGCGGAATACTACTGCCGATAAGGTGAGTTATGTCTGACTACATCTGCATAGGTGCCAGGCGAAGCGTCGCGATTAGGTCTTCTGCGACAACGTTGAGGCTTATCTCCAGTGGCACTCCCGTAGCGACAGCAACTTCCACATCTGCGAGGTTCTCTGGCAGAACCAAGGCAAGTAGTTCGCCGTCGCGCCAGAATCCGATGGGAGCAGGCGCCGGATCGTTCTCGGCCGACCGCAGCTCTAGGTCTGTTGCGTCTCGAGCGGTCCCGACGGGCCGGACGGAAATAGTCACCGGCTCTCCAGACATGATTTCTGCGGCGAGTCTTGTGCCGGCTGGACGAACGATTTCGAGCAAGGTGCGCATGTCAAGCGGTGAGGCGCGGTAGCGCACACGCCAGTCTGCAATATCGCTCGTACAGAGCCACGCCCTCAGGCTCTGGTCGGGGGTCGCTCGCTTCTCGTGGTATTCGAGGCTGACTGCGCTCGCTAGCGGTCTAGATGCGACTCCGGCCCGAACCAGTCGCACAGCATCTTCATTGTTGACGCCGCAGCGGACATAAGCAGCGACAGCCGGCGCAAGGACTGGTCCCTCGTAGCCTTGAGTCTCGCTCAATGAATTGTTCGTCCAGTCCACGATGATCCCGAACGCCCACGGCAGAAAGTTTTCGAAGGCCGATGTAATCAGGTCCGACAATTCCTCCAGTCGGAATTCCTCGTCAGCGATCTCAGCGAGGTAGCGATTTGCGAGGCCCTGAACATCACTGCCCGAGACCCAGTCGAGCAGTAACCCGAGGTGGTCGACTTCGAGCTGATGGGTGCCACCCCCTCCCCGCTGGTTCCTGGGGTGCTCGATCCTCGCTTCAGGAAGTCCGAAAAGGCGATCGAGCCTGCCGTCGCCCGCTATGAGCCTGATAGCTCTGGATGCACTTTCTGCTGAGGTAGGGTCTTCGATTAGCGCATGAACCACTTCGCCGACTATTTCGTCGAGCACAGACGCCGTGCCAATTGACGTACCAGCGCGACTCCAACGCCGACGTGTTCGGGGTGGGCGCGCGGCATAGGCAGCCAAGCCAAGATGGGCGACGTCTAAGTAGCGGTTGCGACGATCTTCGTCTAGTTGAGTCCAAGCCAAGGTCGATTGCAAAGTTGCGTCGACACGTGCCTGGGGATCAGCAGCGTTGTCCTGATCTGCTACCGAGGCCACATACCATACGAAGCTCAGAAAGTCCTCGATGAGCTGCCCTGCCCGTGCGAGCGCCAGATCAGCCCCACGCGCGATGAGCTCCTCGAGCACGGCCAATTCCTCGAGGGCCTCCTCCGTGGCCAACGTCGATCGAATAGGTATGTCTGCCTCGGTTGGTGCAAGTCGCGCGAAGTCGGTCGTCGCGAAAGCGGCCTGCCGCGCGAGCACGATCCAGCCCTCGGATTCCTTTCCGGCTCGGCCGGCACGTCCGATTGCGTTGAGAAGGCGTGCGCCAATAATGAATTCCCGATAGCCATCAGGACCGTACGAACCCTGCGCAGCGATGACAACCGTACGAACCGGAAGATTGACCCCTTCCGTGAGTGTCGTCGTCGCGACGACGTATTGAATTGTTCCGGCAACGACCTCAGTTTCGATCCCCAGCAGGATGTCCGATGGGAGCGAGGAGTGGTGGAATGCGACGCCTCGACGAAGACAGCCAACCAGTCGATGCGCGGCGCCTAGCCGAGCGGCTGCGACCTCCGCAAGCCACACTGGCCCGTTGGCTTCCGGAATAGACGCCGCTATCTCGACGGCGAGCCGCGCCGCCTCAACTTTGGTCGGACTAATCAGCAGGACCGGACCAGCCCGACCCAGTATTCGCGCCAACGGCGCCAATGTCTTGTAGAAGGGCGTACTCAGAGTGTCGTCGCGTGTGAAATCCGCTGTCCTCACGACAAGTGTGCCAATGGCTGCGGTCGTCTCCATTTGCTGGGTTCGGCCCGTCGCCGTCGGGCGCAGGTGGAGCACGCCCTTAAGGTCATACCGGGTTCTTGCCGGCGAGTTGCTTCTGTGCCTCGGTATCGGACTTGCCGACCCCTCGTCGCGCATGGTCGTATATATCGCGTGAACTCGGCGCGGTCCTCGCCAGTCCGATACAAACTGAACGCCGGCATGCGCGGGATCCAACCAGAGTCCCAGGACGCCTTGGTTTCCAAGTGCAGCGGACATTGCAACGATTCGATGATCGGTATCGCGGGTGCGCTCATGAAGCGTCGCAAGGACCCATTCAAGAGTCCATCCGCGCCCCAGATCGCCAACGGAATGCGCCTCGTCGATCACGAACAGGCCAAAACGAGCCAACACGGCCTCGGGGTCCGAGCGCATCAAGTAGGCCAGACGCTCCGGCGTCATCACCTCGACGCTCGGTTCCTGATCTTGTCCTGCGAGGAACATCCAATCGGAAAAGAGCACGTCCTCAGAGCGCACGATCATCCGGAGGCGTGCCCGCAACGTTGCTTCTATCTCCCTGCATAAACTGCGGGTTGGCGCCACAAAGCACACACCGGTGCCTCTTCGGAGAATGTGGTCGGCGCTTAGTAGCTGAGCAAGCAGCGTCTTTCCGGCAGATGTCGGGACCGATAGGACCATCCGCTTGACCTGTGGGTCGAGGGCGTAGGGACGCCTCTCCCTGGATAGGAGGCTAACTTGAGGGGGCCACAGCGTGAGGACGGGCGGCCGCGACAAAGTGAAGGCTCGGGCCAGGGACCTTGGCGAGTCCGGCGGAAGGACAGACCACAACGATGAAGATCCGAGATAGTCACATAGTTGCCAGAGGTGAAATGCCACCCAGCGCGCATCGATATCGACAGCGCGGTGATCAAATGTCGCACCTTCACGAAAGGCGGCGCGCGCAACCTCCAGGTTCGCCGGATCACCGTAAACGAGAAAGAGCAGGAGCGCCCAGGAGCCGTCTATTACCCGAGCGCTGGACCCGAACAGCGTTGCTCGGATGTCCACGCCCCACGACTCCTGAGCCGAGTTCACTTCCAAGCGGAGATGCTGAAGTGCCGGAAACTGCCAACGGGTATCGAACCCGAGAACGGCCGTGCCAACGTCGAGGGGCGTTGTCACGTCTTGGAATCTCGGCACCGCTCGCTCTTGCGAGATGCGCCATCGATATGCCGCCAGTGCATTCGGATCCAGTTGGCCGCGGATGTTCGCCACCTGTGCCGCGAAGGTAAGTCGCAATCGCTCAACTTCTTCCACATTGGAGCTTGTCAGCGCCAGGTCGAATATGTGACCCGCGACCTGAAATGCCGCTCGTTGGCGATCCGCTCCGTACAGTTCCAGTGCCGGTAAGGCAGAGCCGACGCTGTGCAGGTACCAGCCCGTCGCAAGGACGGCGTCGTCAACTTCTTGCGCACCTCGAAAGAGCGCGGCCTCCGCATTGGCCAAAAGCGCTGCCAACTCCCCCGAAGTCGGCAATCCACGGACACCTCCGCCTAGCGCTGTTTGGAGATGCTCGGGGTTTAGAGCCCGGTCCACGCGATACGCCCAACTCGATCTGCAAACGCCCCAAGGTCAGACAACACCGCGAGCAGGCCAGAACATGGGTCCGGCGCACGCAGATGTTCAAAGCTATCCCGCATTGTTGTGAAACATCGACGTCGTTCGGTGACGCACGCAACAGCCACGCCCGCTCGGACGTACGGTTCGCCCGCGTACCACGACTCGACCAATCGGGCGAACTTCCGAGCTTCCTCCGGATCCTCGCTCAGCTGACCTATTGACGCCAGTTCCGTCAAATAGCGCCCGCCCTTTGACGACAACTGGCCGTAGGCACCACTGATGGTTCCCGAGAGATTGTTACCTGTGTGCTTCTTGATCTCCCAGATCGTGAACATCAATTCTTCGCCGCGACGAACAGTCAGACCATCTCCGCCTGGGGCTGTGGTGTAGCCCTTTGGAGACGTGATTCGGACGAGCTCAGGCTCGTCGTCGTCCTGGATGCTCAGGATGTGCCAAATGTATTCCGCGACTGTCCCCTGCCTGTGGTCGGGATTCGCGGCAGGATCGAGCGGCGCTAGGTAGTCACGGACAGCCTGTTTCTCCGTTTCTGAGAATAAGTCGCCAGCTTCGACGACGCGTTCCCACTTCGGGAAGAGGTAGCCAGTTCCTTCAAGGCGCTCGCGAACGGCATGGATGGCTACAAGCTTCGCAAGCATCTCAACCGAGGTGGCGTCAAGGCCCGTGCCCGACGCTTGAGCCCATCGCGCCGATTCTCCGGTGTGGCGAGCCCACGTGAGAAGGGACGAGGCCGTCGTCGGCGGACGCGCTCCTGTCATGCGTCGTAAGGCGCGGTCATGTCCGCGGCCCGCACCGACTGTGCAACGATGCTGCGTTCGACCCGGCTTAGGAAGAAGTCCCGGGTCGGGGCGTCCATGAAGTAGACGTAGCAGCCGCGGAGGCCTCGGGTCAGCAGGACGCGGTAGGTGCTCTTGACGAACTCGGTGAACTCCTGCTCCGTGACGCCGCTGCGGACGACGCGGTCGTGCGACTGGTCGCGCTGGCCGACCCATCCCCCATCCATCGGCCGGTAGACGAGATCCGGGCCGACGATGACGCCGACGTAGTCGAACTCGAAGCCCTGCGCTGTGTAGACGCAGCCGACCTGCTCGATCCCCTCCTTGGCGCTCGCCCAGAAGTCCGACTTCGGGATGCCCGGGCCGAGCTTGCCGACGCCGTCGCGGGCGTTCCAGGGCATGGACCAGTCCCCCACCCTGACGTCGGGCACGAGCTGACCCGCCACATCAGGATCGGACCATGGCCAGCAGAATCCGGCGACGAGCCGCGCGGTAGCCCCCTCACCTGCCCTGGCTTGGATCATCTGCTCGAGTTGACCGACCGAGCCGACGATCTGGAAGTCGAAGTCGTCATCCATGGGCCACAAGACCTGAGGCGTCCGCGCGAGCTCAAGCGTGTTGTCGACCCACTGGATGAACGAATCGGACCCGTTCGAGCGGAACTGGGCCGTGAGTTCGAACTCGCGGACCTCAAGACCGCGCTTGGCGGCCGATTCGCGGATCAGATCGGTGCTGCCGACCTCGCCTGGTCGCACCACCTGCAGGTCGTCGATGAAGAAGACGGTGACTCGACTCGCATCGAGGATGTCGTCGATCTGCGCCTTGCCGGTCCGCGCCTTCGCCGGCGTGAAGCGGCTCGTGCTGATCGTCCGGATGCGGTGCGCCTCGTCGAGGACCGCAACGTCGAGCGGCTCGTCGACGGTCGCGGTGTCGCGGAAGTACTTGAACATCGCGCCGGCCCGCGTCCCGACGATCTTGCGCAGGTTCTCGGTGAAGGCCTTGGATCCCGTGAGGTGCAGCGTTTTCAGGCCGAGCGCGGACAGCTCGGCGACCAGGTTGATCGCGATGACCGATTTCCCGGTCCCCGGTCCGCCGGCCACGATGAAGGCGACCTTCTGCTGGTTCTGGCCGGCCACGCGGACCGAATCCATGATTGCGTTGTAGGCGACCTGCTGCTCATCGAGGAGCGTGAAGACGGGCTCGTTCTTGATCACCCGGGCGACGTGATCAAGAAGGCGCTTGTGCGGTCGAAAGGCGGTCGAGGCCACTCGCTCGAGGATCGAGCCATCGTCTGGGCCGATCACGCGCTGCTCGAGGAATTCGATCAGCTTGTCGGTCTGATCGCCGGCGAACGCGGGGTTCGTCGCCATAAGCGAGGCGAAGTCCGCGTGATAGACAGGCGACTTCGGGTCGAAGGTGGCGTAGTGGAGGTAGGCGCAGGCGTCGAGGGCGATGGCACCATCGCTGAAGGCTGGATGCGTGTCTAGGAGGTACCGCTGGTACTGCTGGACCTGCTTCGACGGGTGCAGCGTGTCCTTCTGCGACCCGCCGCCGAACGCCACCGTGACGCACTCGGTGATGTTCGAGCGGCCGACCTCGGTCCACTGCTTCAGCTCGATGACGACCGCGGCGTCTCCGGTGGTCGGGTTTGAGCCCGTGATCAGGACGTCAAGCCGCTTCGACGACAGCGGGAGCTTGAGCTCGACGAGGATGCCCTGGTCGGTGAGATCAGCCCGTTGGAGCACGTTTGCCATCGCGCCCAGCGAGTGGCGCCAGGAGTTGACCTCCGACTGGCCAGGTCGGTAGCGAAACTCCTCGAAGAACCTTTCGGCGAGCTGGTTCGCCAGTCGCGCCTGCACGGCGTCCGCGATGAACTGTTCACTGGTGCCCTGATAGAGGTGCAACCCCGGTCCCCTCCCCCGCCCTAAGGGCGAGTCAAGCGAGTGTACGAGAGGGGGTCAGCCGCGGTCATTGGAAACGCGGCCACGAATCCCTGTCCTCGTTCAGTCGGGGCCGCCAGTACGCGTGGACCTCGGCGACCGCCCGAACCCAGACTTGGTGCTCCGTTTCGCCGGCGCGGGCATAGCCGACCTCCTGCATCGCTTGCAGGAACCCGTCACCGGGTCGGCCACCGGACTTGTGCACGACAAGAGCCGTGATCGGTGGTCGTCCCGCGGCATCCTCCTCGTGCGTGATCCGGAACAGGTACTTGCCGACCATCCCGCGGCTAGTCCCAAGGTCGCTGTAGGTGATCATTCCGCCCGACGTAGCGGCCGCGACGATCTTCGCGTAGATGTCCGGTCGGTATGGATAACGGTCGGTAGTGGCCATCAAGAGCTCTCCCGTCAATAGCGGGGCCGAGAAGCGACCCTACGGGGATGGTCGGCTCGCGGGCAGTAGGGAAAACCCTTGGCGCGCCTAGAGATTGGTCCCAGTGATGAGCTTGGTCCGGTGAGGTGCGAGCAGCTCGACGAGCTCGCGCACCAAGGCCGGCGTTAGGACGCCCCAGTTCTCGAACCGAAACGAAAGAAGCCCGAGGCACATACCCGGCCCGAGATCCCAGTCGGCGATGGGATGGCCACGGTCGCATCGCGGACATCTGAGCGAGGGATCCGCGCCCTCGAACCACTCGCCGACGGCGGCCATCACAGCATCGCCGTCGCCAACGTGGCCGGAGGGGCAGCGTCGGTCCAAGTCGTCGCTGGCCACCGCGTGGACCTGGCGACCGATGGCGAACGAGAACAAGTTGACCATCAGGCTTCGCGTCTGTGTGGTCCTCAGATCGTCGACCCATTCCGCATAGCGCGGTCCAGGCGACCACCCCACCGTCTCGTGGAGGGTCAGTCCGCGCTCCCGCGCCCATGCCACCAACGGCTCAGTCGATGCCGCTAACGTCTCAACGACGCCGTTTGACTGCATCCATGTCAAGACCTTCTCGGCGTGGCCGGAGGCAGACTCCGGAGTCGCGTCCCTGTCGACAAGGATCTGGAGGAAGTCGGTCAACGATGCTCGCCTTTCACTCGGTCATCTTGCCTTTGCCGTCATGTCGGCGCCTTCAAAGGCCCGGACGACCGACTCACCGCGCTCGACGGGTCGTGCGAGTGCGTTCAGTCGTTCTCAGGGGAACGGGTCGACGTCCTGGTCCCATTGGCGGTCGAGCGTGCCGAGGATCATGCCCGTGACGGCGTCGACGAGGACCCCGTGGATCCGCGGCGGTTCCGTTTCGTACCACGGCATCACGCCGATCTCCCAGAGGTCGCGGTCGGCGTCGTACCAGGCGATCTCGGCACGACCGTTCGCGATGTCCTGCGTCTTGACGTACGCGGCGAAGGTCGCGTCCGATAGCGCGGCGTCGACAACCTGCGCCGGCGATAACCGATCGGCTGCGGCGTCGCTGATGATCCAGGCGTCGAGTTCGAGCTCGATGGCGCCGTCCGTGATGTCTTCCGGCTCTTCGCCTCGCCAGTAGTAGCCGGCGAAGCCGCGGATCGTCGCCGGGCCGGCGGGCGGGAGCCCCCGGTGCGGATCGGTGAACCCGGACCACCAACGGGTCCGTCGGATCGTCTCGCCGGGCTCGATCGTGTCAGTGATCCCGATGTCGGTGCAGCCAGGCTGACCGGTGTGCAGGAACTCCTTCTTGACGAAGGACAGCACCCCGTGGGGGTCCGGCGCCGCGGCGATGTGTCCGCCAAGGACGTGCGTCTTGAACCGTCCCGCCTGCCCCTGGTGCTGCTCCCCCATCGGCCATGCGACCTCTGAGACGCCACGCACCCAGACAGGTTCGGCACAGCCGTCGTGGAGCCAGGTGACATCTGACCTGCCTACATTCGTCACGCGCACCTTGACCCAGCTCCGCTCACCGGCCGGAAGGGGGTTGCGCTGGAGCTCGATCTCGACACGGATCTTGTCGAGCTCCTTGACGACCACGCGCTCGAGGTCGGGCGGGGCTGTCGGGCTTGGAGACGCGGGCGTCGACGGTGCGGGCACCGACGGCTCGACGCTCGCCGGCGTCGAGGTCGATGGCGCGGGCGCGGACGGCGACGGAATGGGCGTCGTGGCCGGCGTGGGCTCCCCAGAGGCCACCTCGGACTCGGACGGCCCGGCGGAGCCGATCGGCGCCGTACAGCCGAAGGCGACGATCAGTGTCAATGCGATGAACGTGGAGGTACGCATGCCACGTCCTCTCGAGCAGCGGTTGGTCTTCGGGACGCCGACCGGACTGTCGATGTGAGGGGAGTGGGTCCTCGAGGATCCCCTACCCCATGCGACGGCGGGACTAAGCCGGCGTCAGGTCTTCTTGGTCCCCACGACGGTGACGCCGTCGACCGCTGGGTAGTTCGAGAAGTACCGCTTCTCCAGTGGAGCTTGCCGTGGTCGTAGATCGACACGGTGACCCCCACCTTGGCGCCGTCCGCCGGTGCGTTGTTGAAGAACCTGTACCCCACAGGCTTGGTCGGATCCTTCACGGTCCTGTGTATCGCCTTCGGGCCGTGCTGGATCGACACGTTGCTGATCTTGTACGTCCGGCCGTTCGGCACGCTCCAGATCTTGAACGTGAGCCATCGCCTGTTGCCTTCCTGGGTGATGACCCGCTGGATCAGGATCGGGTACTTGGTGTCGTTCTTGAAGCTCATCGTCTGCTTCGTCTTGCCGATGATCCACACGGTCGCATCGAGGCCCGCCGGATACCGGGTGATGTACTCGTTGTGGTTCTTTCGGGCGAGCGGCACCATGCCGGCGCGGAACGCCGCGTTGAATAGCGTCGTGGACGTGGTGCAGATGCCGCCGCCGAACGCGCCGGTGACGGTGATCTTCCCGCCTTCGATCGCGTTGCCCGGGCCCGTGCCCGGCAGCTTGCGCAGGTCGCCGACGGCCTTCCAGAAGTCGAACTTGCCGCCGGGCGGCACGACCGTGCCGTCGATCTTCGTGGCCGGCGCCTCGATGTTCCCGCCCCAGTGGTTATTGACGATGACCCAGTAGAAGATGCCGTACGAGCTGATGACCTTCATCTTCGGGGCGAAGGCCTTGGCGTCCTTCGTGGTCAGCTTCGGGTCCACGGCCTCGACGACGGCCGCGACCGGCGATGCCAGCGCGCCCGCCTGGCGGGCCCCGATCTCGCTGATGAGCGCGGCCTTCATGCCGTCTGCGACGAGCGTTCGGCCCTCGCGGCTGGCGCCCTTGGCGACGATGTGCTTGCCGACCCGCTTGAGGCCCGCGTCCTTCACCTTCTGGTCGACCTGCTTGCCCAGCTTCTTGACGATCGAGTCGAGGCCTGCCTCATAGAAGACCGGCGTGATGGTCCCATCGGCCGCGGTCGAGAACGAGACCAGCGGCGCGAGGCTCTTGCCGGGGATCGTCCACGTCTCTTCGCCCCGGGCGACCACCACGTCGGCGGCCATGCGATTCGCCGCCATCTTCGCCGCCTCCGCCGAGGCGGTGGTGACAGCGGGTGTCAACGTCCCGACCGGCACGGCCATGGTGATCGACTCCGGCGTGCCGAGCGCCACGAGCTGCTGGTCGAGCGCGGTCAGCAGGCCCGCCTTGTCGACCGCGCGACCGTCCTTCGCCGGGGAGACGCTGAACCTCCCGCCCAGGCCGTCCGACACGAAGGCGTCCGTGGGGGTCCGGTCGATCGTCGTCGCGAGGGTCTCGACGGCAGCCGCCAGCTTGTTGCGGTCGTAGGTGACGGAGGAGTCGATGGTCAGGCCGTGGATCGCGGCCGCCGGTGCACCGATGAGGTTCGCGAGGGGCTCGCCATTGCGGCCTGCCGCGAGTGCCGCGTCGAGCAGCGCGGAGGTGTCGGGGCCACGGCCGAGGTCGGCGTAGCTGATGCTCGTCGTGTGGCCGTCCGGGCCGGTGAGCGTGACCTGCCCAGTGGCGAGCGACCCATAGGCGTTCGCGATCTCCGCCTCCGCCTGCTCGCGGGTGAGCCCGCCGAGTTCCGTGCTGCCGACGCGGACGCCGGGCAGGATCCGGCCGTCGTACTGTTGCCCCCATGCGTACAGGACGCCGGCGCCGGTGCCGACGGCGAGCACGAGGCCCAGGACGAACGCGACGCCGAAGCGGAGGGAGAGCGACCGTCGGTGCCGAGGCCGTGGCGGGGCCTCGTCGTCGGTCACGGCGGCCGCGAGGGGCAGGACCGGCACGGCGTCGACGACGGGCTCGTAGGTCGGCGACGTGTCTGGCGGGGCGCTGTCGATCGGCACGCGTTCGGTTGCATCCGCACCGGCCGCGGGCGTGGCATCACTGGCCGTGGCACCCGCCTCGGACGCCTGGGCTGTCTCATCGGCGGCAGGCGTCCCAGCGACGAGGGATGCAAGCTCGGGGTCGCCGGCGGGCGGTGCGTCTTTCCGAACGAGCCCCGCAAGTTCGGGGTCGCCGGCGGGCGTCTCGCCGTCGCGTGCGGAGTTGGGCAAATCGGTCATCAAGTACTCATGCGTGGTCGGGCGGCGCCGGGCCTCGTCCCCGGTTGCCGCGGCATCATCGCGTGTGCACGCGAATCTGTCACGCGACGGTCGGAGTTGACTATACCCGCCCACCGATCGTGTACCGGTCTATTCGTTCGCGGGCAGCGGTCGGACTTGGGGACGCCGACCGGACCGTCGATGTGACGGCCGGGGCTGCCGATGCACAATGGATGGCGTGGCTCGCTACACCATCACCACGCACGTCGGGGCTCCGCCTGAGCACGTGTTCGCGCTGTGGACGAACCTCGAGCGCATGGGCGAATGGGTCGGCGGGGTGACCGGCGTCAGCGACGTCTCGGGGTCTGTGGACCAGGTCGGCACCACCTATGTCGTCCATTTCGGCCCGGTGAAGAGCCCGACGGAGGTCCTCGAGGTCGAGCGTCCGCGGCTGTTTTCCACGAAGTTCGGCAGTTTCATCCTCCGTGGCCGGTCGAGTGCGACATTCGAACGCGACGCAGACGGGACGCGGATCACGCAGACGTTCGAGACGGTCGGCCTGATCTCGGCGATCTCGTCGTGGGTCTTCTCCCGCGGCTCGTACGAGGGAAGCTTTCGCGGGGAGCTCGAGAAGTTCGCCCGCATCGCCGAGCGCGAGGCGCCGCCGCCTCCCGGCTGACAAGTGTCACGCGCCCGGGTTCGATGGCCGATCGAGGCGAGGCTAGGACCCGCGTCTGTCCCGCCGCATCCGCTCGAGCTCGCGGCGAAGGCGCTTGCTCGGCCGACCCTCCCCGCGGACCGCCTTGATGCCGGGCGCGACCTCCCTGATGACGGGCGGTGGGCTGTTGTCGACGTAACACGTGGCGGCGATCGGCGCGCCGACGCGCGTTTCGATCGGCCGGACCACCTCGACGATCCGCTCACGTTCGGCGATCAGCGCATGCACCACGTCGCCGGCACGAACCTTCGTCGACGGCTTTGCAGGGTTGCCGTTGACCCGGACGTGCCCGCCTTCGCACAGCTGGGTCGCCATGGGCCGGGTCTTGACCAGGCGCACCGCGCATAGCCAGCGATCAACTCGTGTGTCGTCGGGCATGGCGTCATTCATCGGAACACCCCGGAGCATGAGTCGTCGATCACATCTTGAGGCCGAGGGGGCTTCGCACGGGTCATCGAGTGCGGTGCGCCTCACCTCGGAAGTAGGATTCGACCGGTGAACCAGGGCCTGGCCGCCGAAACTGCAGACGGTCGAGGTGCGCCCCGATTGCGGCATTGGGGCCTCGTCCTGCTCGTCGGGCTCGGGACCGGGGTCGTCACGCAGGTCGGCCAGAGCGTCTTGCCGACCGGCTGGTCGCAGGCCGCAAACGCGATCTCGCCGTGGCTCCTCGTCGCGTTCCTGGCCGGCTCCTCCATGCCGAGCCGGGCAAGCGCCATCACGGCGGGAATCGTCACCCTGGTGCTGGCGCTCGTCGGCTACTACGCGACGACGCAGATCCGATACGGGATCGGCGGAGGGACCGGGTCGTTGGTGTTCTGGGGTCTCGGTGCGTTGACGGGCGGGCCTGTGTTCGGGCTCGCCGGACGGTTGTGGCGAACCGGCACGGACCTGCTGCGGCCGATCGCGCTGGGCCTGCTCGCCGCCGTCGCGATCGCCGAGGGGATCTACCACGCGGTGGTCCTTGTCGAGCCGTCCGTGGGGGCGGGCTTCGTCGTCGGCGGGCTCCTCGTGCCGCTCGTCCTCGGACGGACGTGGCAGGACCGCATCCGGTCGTACGTCGCGGCCCTTCCGGCCCTCGGGCTGGGCGGCCTCGGCTACGTGGCATTCACCGTGATCTACGGACTCACGTCTCGGATCTAGCCAGCCTTGGCGCGTCACCCGCGCTCAGCCAGGGACCCGGGCACCAACCACGGATCTGTGGGATGGTTGCGTACGCAACCTACGTGCCGTTTGAGCTCGAGGATCTCCGATGACCGACTACGCCGACTGGACGAAGAACCTGATCGCCGACATCCGCGCGAACGGCCGCCCCACGAGCGGCTTCTTCGAAGGGCGCCCAGTGATGGTCTTGACGACGACCGGGGCGAAGAGCGGCGAACCGAGAGAGGCCGTCGTGACCTTCTCCCGCGATGGCGATGACTACGTCGTCGTCGGCTCGAAGAGCGGCGCGCCCGAGGATCCGGCGTGGTTCGCGAACCTCGCCGCGAACCCTGTCGTGACGGTGGAAGCGGACGGCAAGACCTTCCAGGCCACCGCGACGGTCGCGGAAGGCGCCGACCGCGACACCCTCTGGGACCAGCACGTGGCGGAGCACCCGCAGTTCGCCGAATACCTGTCAAAGACCGACCGGATCATCCCGATCGCCCGGCTCAAGCCGCTCGGCTGACCGCGTTGCCCTATCGTCTCGGCCAGGGATCGTCGGGCCGAAGGCTCGGTCACTCGAGCAGATATCGGGCGACCTCGTTGACGAGCGGCTCGCCGGCCGCGAACCGACGGATCTGGTCACCGGCAAGCTCGAAGGACCGGATCGTGCTCCCCGGCGAGTCGCCGGCCATGTGCGGGCTGACGAGGACGTTGGGCAGCCCCCAGAGGGGATGATCTGCTGGGAGCGGCTCCGGGTCGGTGACGTCGAGGACGGCGCGGATCCGACCCGCCGTGAGCTCCTCGACGAGCGGCGCGGTCTCGATCGTGCGGCCGCGGCCGGCGTTCACCACGAGAGCGCCGTCCGGAAGGAGGCCGAGCCGGCGAGCGTCCAGCATGCCCCTGGTCCCGCCGGTCAACGGCAGGACGTTCACCAGGATCTCGGCGTCGGGGAGGATCTCGTCGAGGTCGGCAAGGCCGCGTATGCCGTCACGTGAGGTTCGACCCACGCCGATGATCTCGGCGCCGAAGGGGCGCAGCCGGTCCGAGATCGCCGTCCCGATCGACCCGAAGCCGAGGATGACGACGCGCCGGCCGGACAGCTCGGGTGGTGCGAACTCGTCCCACACGCGTCTCGTTTGCGCGTCGCGGGCCTGCACGAGGCCACGCTGCATGGCCAGGATGCCGCCCACCACCCACTCCGCCATCGGGGCGTCGTAGACCCCGCGAGCGTTGCAGACGATGAGGTGCTCGGGCACCCGGCCCACGAGCCAGTCGACGCCGGCGCTCAGCGTCTGGATGACGCGCAGCCGGCCCGGCGGTCCGGCGAGCAGTTCCAGCAGCGGTGGGTGGATCCGCGGGAGCGGCACGATGAGGTCGACGTCGGCGAGATCTGGGAGAGGCGCCGGTTCGGGCGGAACGAGCCGGACGTCGACGTTCCCCGGGAGCTCGCCCATGTGCACACGCTCCGGGACGTCCGGCAGGCACACGACGACCGTATAGGGACGGGCTGCCTCGGGCATGCTCTCCATATCGACTCGACGATACTCGGTCGTCCGACGGGACGGGATCGAGTCGTGGCATCCTCCTGACCACGATGACCCGATACCTCGTCCTCCTGCGCGGGATCAACGTCGGCGGCCGGAACAAGGTGCCGATGGCGGCCCTCCGCGCCCTCCTCGAGTCGCACGGCCATACGAAGGTCTCCACGTACATCGCCAGTGGCAACGTGATCCTGAGCTCCGATCGCACCGCGGCCGCGATCAAGCGCGAGCTCGAGGAAGCGCTCCCCAAGGCCTTCAAGCTCGACAGCGAGCTGATCGCCGTGCTGGTGCTGACGCTGGCCCAGCTCCGCGCCGTCGTCCGGGATCGGCCGAAGGGCTTCGGCGACCAGCCGGAGACGTACCACAGCGACGCGGTCTTCCTCATGGGCATCGACGCGAAGACGGCGATGAAGGTCTTCGACCCGCGACCGGGCGTCGACGCGGTCTGGCCGGGCAAGGGCGTGATCTACTCGCAACGGCTGAGCGCCCAACGGACCAAGAGCCGACTCGGCAAGATCGTGGGCACCCCGCCCTACAAGTCGATGACGATCCGCAGCTGGCAGACGACGCTGGCGCTCCTCGAGCGCATGGAGGCACCCGACACAGATGACATCGCCTGACCATCGAACGAAGCGAACGGCCGCTCCTGGCAGCGTCGAGAGGACGCTGCCAGCGGCCATGACCGGCAGGGCAAGCCCCGCGAAGGCCGCGGTCGGCGACAAGCCGGTCTTTGCCTACATCAGCAGCTTGCCCGAACCGCAACGCTCCATCGCCGAACGCGTCGATGCCCTCGCGGCCAAGACGCTGCCGGCCCTGCAGCGCTCCGTGAAATGGGGCATCGCGTGGTATGGCGTCGGCGAAGGCTGGTGCTTCGCGTGCGGCGGCTTCGCCGGCCACGTCAAGCTCACGTTCGGGCGCGGCACGTCACTCACGCCTGTACCGCCAGTGACGCCGATCGGGATGGGCAAGGATTCGCGCGGCGTGGACCTCGAATCCGTGGACGACATCGACGAAGACCGATTGGCGTCGTGGATGTTGCAGGCCACGGCCATCCCGGGGTTCGGGAAGAGACGATGAGCCCCGCCTGATCTACTCCGAGGGCTCGTAGACCCCGAGGACGTTTCCGGAGGGATCCGCGAAGGTGAACCGCCGCCCGCCCGGATAGTCGTGCATCGCGACCTGGACCTGGCCCCCCGCCTCCACCACGCCGGCCAGTGCCGCGTCGGCATCGTTGGTGCGGATCAGCGCCAGCACCCCTGCGCCCCGCGATGCGACAGGCTCTGGCGAAAGCCCGCCGAACTCCCCGCCGGTCGTCGGGTGCTTGATGCCGGCGTAGTCGGGGCCGTAGTCGTTGAAGGCCCACCCGAGCGCCTTTGCGTAGAAGGCCTTCGACTGCTCCAGATCGTCGACCGCGAGCTCGATGTAGTCGATCACATGCGTCATGGTCAGATCGTACGCGTTGGGGGCGGACTCGGTAGGCGCAGCGTAGAGTGCCAGTCGATCGCAACGCTCGAAGGGAGGCACGCGTGGGCAAGGTCACTGCTGGCGCGACGATGTCGCTCGATGGGTTCATCGCCGGGCCCCAGGACTCGGGGTTCGACCTGCTGTTCAGGTGGTACGGCGCCGGGGACGTCGAGGTGCCGATGCCGGATTCGACCGCCGAGGTGCCCGCCTCGCACGTCTCGCAGGAGAGCGCCGAGCTGCTGAGGAAGGAATTCGGTGCTCTAGGCGCGCTCGTCGTCGGGCGGCACCTGTACGACCTGACCAACGCGTGGAACGGGCGGCACCCCCTGGGCGTCACGACCGTGGTCCTGACCCATCGACCGCCCGAGGACCGGCCCCAGGCCGACGAGAACTTCGTCTTCGTCACCGAGGGCATCGAGGCCGCTGTCGCCAAGGCGAAGGAGATCGCCGGCGACAAGAACGTCAGCGTCAACGGCGGGCAGATGGCGAGACAGGCACTCGAGGCCGGTCTGCTCGATGAGATCGGGGTCGAGCTCGTGCCGGTGATCCTTGGCGCCGGCACTCCCCTCTTCGCCGACCTTGCCTCTGGGCCGGTCGAGTTCGAGGGCCCTGTCCTGACTGTCGACGGGATCGGCGTGACGCACCTGCGATACCGCGTCACGAAGTAGCCCCGGCTCGGACGCCCCGTTGGGCAGTAAGGGGGCATCGCGTGGTTGATCCGGGAACGCGACGCATGCGGCGGGCGTAGTTGTGGCATGCGGCGCCCGAGTGGTCTGATGTCCGTCCTCGCCACGGCGGGCGTGCTTGCGTCGTGCGCGAGTCCCGTGGTCACCGCCAATTCATCAGCGACGGCGGCGATCGCACCAACGTCGACCCCCGTCCCCTCGCGGATCGTCCATACCGGCCACAGCGCGGTCGAGACGGGTGCGCCGATCCGGCTTGCTGAGCTGTCCGGTCGGATCGTGTTCGACGACTTCGAGGACGTGTTTGCGATGGACGTCGACGGTTCGAATGTCGTGAAGGTCGCCGGTGACCCGGGGTCGGAGTTCGACGGGGCCTTGTCACCAGACGGCGACTGGGTCGTCTATCGCGACTCGACGCGGGGCATCAACCACGACGACGAGGTCTTCATCGCGCGAGCCGACGGCTCCGAGCGGCGGAACATCACCAACGATCCCGCCAACGACTGGGGTCCGGACTGGTCGCCCGACGGCTCGACGATCGCCTTCAACTCCGACCGCGACGGTGGTCGGCTGCGCGGGTACCTCGTCGATCCGGATGGCTCGAGCGTCCGCGTGCTCGATATCGACGGTTGGGTGGAATACCCGTCGTTCTCGCCGGATGGCACCAGGATCGCGTTCATGGGCCACGACGCGGGCGACTACGAGGTCTACGTCGCCGACATCGCCACCGGCGAGACCGAGCAGCTGACCGACAGCCCGGGCGGCGACGGTTGGCCGGTCTGGTCGCCCGATGGCTCGACGATCGCCTTCACCTCGGAACGGGACGACTGCTCGTTTCTGCCGCTGGATCAGGAGTGCTGGCGAACTGGCGAGCCTGACGACCAGCATCGCGACGTCTGGGTCATGAACGCCGACGGCACGGACCAGCATCGCGTCACCAGCGAGTCCGGGCAGTTCGTTGCCTGGTCGCCCGACAGTCGCTATCTCCTGATCTCTGGCCGCGCGCTGTACGTGGTCCGGCCCGACGGGTCGGGCCGATTGGAGCTGCGGGCCGACGGCATCGGCCATCCGCTCGGCGGCATCCCGGACTGGCGCTGACCGGTCCCTCCCGTTGCGCGCCCCTCACCCTCGCTTCGCCAGCGACGCCAGCCACGCATCGCGATCGAGCGGGCTCGGGCCCGAGCGGGGCCGCCGCGGCGCGTCGCTGCCGACCGGCTGGTAGCCGCCGAAGCGGGTCTCGAGGATCCCCTCCCCCATCGACAGGCCAGGGAGCTGGTTCTGGAGGCCGCGGACGCGGGCGACCGGTAGCACGCCCTCGATCGTGGACATGCCACTGGCCGAGAACTGGCCGCGGACCCGGCCGCCGAGCTTGCCCAGCGCGGCCACGACACCCGGCGCAGTCGCGGACGGGACCTCGATCGTGAGGTCCGTGAGCGGCTCGCAGACCCAGGTGCCGGCCCGGTCCAGGGCGGTCATCAGCACGAGCTGGGTGAGCCGCCGGAAGTCGGCCGGGCTGGTGGCCGGCGACGCGTAGCCGCAGTCGGTCATCGTGACCCGGCAGTCGGTCACCTGCCAGCCGGCCAGCCCCTCGGTCAGTGCCTCGCGGACGTACGCCTCCATCTGCGTCGCGAACGTCTCGACCGTGTGGAACAGGTACAGCGGGACCAGCTTGACCTCGACGTCGGTGCCGAACTCGATCCCGGAGCCTGGCGGCGCCGGTTCGATCCGGAGGGCCAGGGTCGCCCTGAACGGGTTCTCGCTCAGCGGCGAGCTCCGGCCGGTGATGTTCGTGTGCGTCTTCGCCCGGATGACCTCGTCGGCCTCGCCGACGCGCGCCGGTCGCTCGATGCACAGGACCGTCGTCTCGCGGAAGTCCGCGACGATGCCGTACTCGCGCTCGAGAGTGGCCCCGATGACCTCCTTCTGGACCTCCCCATAGAGGGAGACCGAGATCTCGTTGCGCTCGTCCTGGCGGACGTCGATGAGCGGATCCTGGTCGGCCAGCTGGCTGAGCACGGCGCGAAGCCTCCCCGAGTCCTCGGGTCGCTGCGCGAAGACGACCGCCTCGAGCGTCGGGCGCGGAAAGCGCGCGGCCACGTCGCCTCCCGGTGGCGGCACGCCGATCGCGTCCCCCACCCGGACCGTGCCCAGGCCGGAGATCGCGGCCATCTCCCCTGCACTGACGACCGTGCTGCGCGGCGCCCCGGCGGGCGCGAAGACGCGGATCGCCGTCGCCTTTGCCTCCTCACCGCCGACCGGCACGCGCTCGCGCGGCCGGAGGGTGCCGGCGAACAGCCGGGCGTACGCGACGCGCTCCCCCGAGCTCGTCCGCTCGATCTTGAACACGCGACCCGAGACGGGCGCCTCCGAGTCGCCCTGTGCGCCGGAGAGGAGCTCGGCGATGCCGGCAAGCAGCTCGTCGATGCCCACGCCGTGCGCCGCCGAGCCGAAGAAGACTGGATGGACGACGCCCCGCCGCGTCTGCTCCGCCAGCTTGTGCCGCAGCCGGGGATACGCCTGCGCCGCCTCGTCCTCGACGAACGCGCGAAGGATCGCCTCGTCGTGCTCGGCGAGGGCCTCGGTGAGCGCCTCCACGTGTGCGGGGTCGTCTGCCGTGAACGGGACGACGCTCACCGTCCGCCGGCCGATGTCGCGGACCCGGGCCATCGGAACGAGCCCAGGTGCGAGCCGGCGCGCCATCGCCTCGAGGACGCGGCCATCGTCGGCGCCGGCGCGGTCGATCTTGTTGACGAAGACCAGCGTGGGGACCTTGAGCCGCTGCAGGGCGCGATACAGGAGCGGCGTCTGGGGCTGGACGCCCTCGACCGCGGAGACCACCAGGACCGCACCGTCGAGCACGCCGAGGACGCGTTCGACCTCGGCGATGAAGTCGGGATGGCCGGGCGTGTCGACGAGGTTGACCGCGAGATCGCCGACGAGGAACGAGGCGACCGCGGACCGGATCGTGATGCCGCGTTCGCGTTCGAGCTCGAGGGAGTCGGTCTGGGTGGTGCCGGCGTCGACGCTGCCGACGTGGTCGATCGCGCCGGCGGTGAAGAGGAGTCGTTCGCTGAGGGTTGTCTTACCGGCGTCGACGTGGGCGAGGATTCCGAGATTGAGCGTGCGCATGGGACCTCATGCCTTCCAAGGAGGTAGTCACCTTCTGGCTGGACACGGGTGCTCCCATTTCGCTCCTTTCTCGTTGGTCGTGTGACTGCCGCTGGAACAGGGTCGCATGATGGGTCAAGTCTCAGTCGCTCGCACTCACGGTCATCGTCCAGGCGTGGCCGGGTGGGGCCGACGCCTCGAGTCGCGCCGGCCAACGCTCCGCGAGGAGGACCGCGAGCTCGTCCGGCTCGTCCGGATCCGTGTCCGACTTCGTCTCCGAGGGCGGCAGGATGATCAGCACGACGTCACTCTAGGGCGGGCGTCACGCTACGATCGGAGCCGCATGACGCGCATCGAGGCGGCACCATCCAGTCTGGCCGACGGCATCGCTGAGCACGCTGGCTCCGACTCCCCTGCCCTGCCACTGCCCGTGACCGAGCGGGTCCTCACCGCGCTGCCGGGCCCGCGGATCTTCTGGATCGTCGCGTGGTCGTCCGTCGCCTTGCTCCGGCTCGGGGCCCTGCTGGTGATCCTCGAGCTCACCGGTGTGTCGGCCGGGAGCCAGGCCTCGGTCAGCACCGCGCTCGGACAGGCGGTCTTCGGGTTCCTGGTGCTCGCGACCCTCGTTGGCACGCCGATCCTTGTCCGGCGCGTGCAGGAGCTCGCGCCCGTGCTCGAGGCGATCGCGCCCACACGGCCGCCGGCGAGCTGGTTCTCGAGGATCACGAGCACGACGGGCCCGGTCCTCGTCACGGCGATCGCCGTCGCGGTGTCACTGCCGAGCACGATGGTCGAGTTCGGCCTGACGGTCGTGGTGGTCGATATCGTTCTCCTCAGCACGGTCCTTCTCCCGGTCATGACATTCATCTGGGCCTACGGGACGCTCCTCGTCGGCATGGACCGGCTTGGTCGGGCGGACCTTCGGCTCCACGACTTTCCGCATGATCGGGCTCTCGGGCTGGGGCCGATCGGGTCCGTCGCGATGACCGGCTTCTGGGTCATGGTCCTCAGTGCGGCACCTCTGTTGATCTTCGCCGGCAGCGACCTCACGTTGGTCGGGACGAGCGTGACGGTCCTTGCGGTGATCGTCGGGCTGTTCGCTCTGTCGATGGTCCGGCTCCACGGCCAGATGCGGACCGCCAAGGCAGGCTATGTCGCGATGACCCGGAGGCTCGTCGCCGAGGCGTATGCGCCCGTGCGGGCGTCGACCGACCTCTCGACGCTCCAGGCGAGCAAGCCCGCGCTCGACGCCGCGCAGAGCCTTGCCGAACGCGCGGAGAACCTCCTGGAGTGGCCGATCAGCGAGCGGATGGTCGCGTGGATCACGGTCGTCCTGACCAGCGTCGTCACCGGCCTCGTCGTCCGGTTCGTCCTGCAGGCGATCGGCGCATGACCGCGCAAGGGCCGCAGCGGCGACTGCCACCTCGCTGGTTCATCCGCGTCGCCTGGGCGACACACCGCGCGATGCATCGGCTCACCGGCGGGCGACGCGGGCTCTGGCTTGCCAGACCCGGGCGCTGGGGAACGATGCGGCTCACGACCGTCGGCCGCAAGACGGGGAAGATGCGCAGCGCGATCCTCGGCTACTACGAGGACGGCCCGAACCTCGTCACGATGGCGATGAACGGCTGGGGCGCCCCGGAGCCGGCGTGGTGGCTCAACCTCCAGGCGCAGCCGGACGCCCAGGTCGAGCTCAAGAACGGCACGCGCGCGGTCCGGGCACGGGCGGCCGTCGGCGAGGAGCGCGAGCGCCTCTGGGCAAGGTTCCGCGAGTTCGGCGACGACCCGGACGACTACGCGTCGCGGCGACCCGGGCAGACCGACGTGGTGGTGCTCGAGCCGGCGACCGAGCCCGCGACCGGAGATCAGGAGGACGGCATCAGGTAGCCGTCCAGGCTACGCGCTGCCGCCCATCCCGGTCGTGCCGTCGGAGAGGACCGGCGAGATGAGGCCGAAGACGTTGCCGTCAGGATCGAGCAGGTAGCCGCCGCGGCCGATGCCCGGCCAATCGGTCGCCGGCAGCGCCTCGGTCCCACCAAGCTCGACGCCGCGCCGCATCAGCCCGTCGACATCCTCGACGCCCACCACGATGTTGCACCCGTTGACCGGCCCGCCGATCTCGGGCCGCGGACCCTGGCGCTGGGTCAGGCCGCCGTTGATCCCGAGGCCAGCCTCGCCGGCGGCGTTGCCGATCGCGCCCTCGCCGGTATCGATCACCCAGTACGGCTGCTCGCCGCCGCCGTAGTCCTGGAAACTCCAGCCGAGGAGGTTTGAGTAGTAGTCGATCAGTTTCTGGGGCTCCGAGGCGTGGATCTCGAAGTGCACGACCAGGTTTGCCATGGGATGCCTCCTTCGCTCGCGGTCGTCTCTGGTCCGATCGCCCAGCCCTAGTCCCGGGCCGGCGTGACGTTCTGGTTCCGGCGGAACACGTTGTCGGGGTCCCAGGCGCGCTTGAGCGTGGCCAGGCGGGCGACCTTGGCGTCGCCATAGAACAGCCGGGTCTCGGCCGGTCCCTCGTCCGAGTTGCCGTTGACGTACCGGCCCACGGTCGCGTCGGGCTCGACGATCGCCATCGCCGTGCGGACCCATGCGCGGTTGACCTCATCCTGCGTCGCATCGCTCCAGGACGAGTCGGCGCTGAGATCGAATCGGGCGGCTCGACCCGTGAACGCCGTGGCGTCCTCGTCGACGCGAGCGATCGCGCCGCCCTGCGCCGTGATCGAGAACGACGCCTCGGCCGGCCCGCTGGCGATGTGGCCGACGAGCTCGTCGAGCGCCGCTGGACGGACGTCGTCCGCGTACAGGCTCTTGATGAACGAACGGCTTCCCCAGCCGAACGCGAGGTCGTGCGCCGTTTGGATCTCGAGGTACGGCACGCTCACGCTGGTGACGGAAACGGGCTCTGGGCCGCGGCGAAGGCCCGCCGTGTCGGCCTCGACCGCGTCCGCTGCCCCGCTGTGGTTGAACGCGACGACGACGATCGGCTGACCGGCCACCGACTCCGGATAGTCGGCGGCCGGCTCCGCCCGGTTGATGCCATAGATCGCCGAGACGGTGTCCGGTGCCGTGTCGGCGTAGTCGCGGAACACGTCGAGCACCTCATGCGCGACCGACGCCGGGTACACCCGAACGCCGCGGTTGAGGTCCGGCCCGAACGGGTGCAGCCCGAACTCGAATGCCGTCACGACGCCGAAGTTCCATCCGGCCCCGCGGATGCCCCAGAACAGGTCCGGCTCCTCGGTTGCGCTCGCCCGGAGGACCCGGCCGTCGGCGGTGACGAGCTCGACCGCCAGGAGGTTGTCGATCGTGAGGCCGAAGTTCCGTTGCAGCCGCCCGACTCCGCCGCCGAGCGTGAGGCCGGCCACGCCCGTGTGCCCGACGACGCCCACCGGGCAGACGAGCCCGTGGGCCTGGGCCGAGATGTCAAGCTCGCCGAGGAGGGCGCCAGCGTTCGCCCGGGCGGTCCGCCGCTCTGCGTCGACGGTCACGCCGCGCATGGCCTGGAGGTCAAGGACAAGGCCGCCGTTGCAACTCGAATGACCGGGGCCGCTGTGGCCGCCGGCACGGACCGCGAGCTCGAGGTCGTGATCGCGCGCGAACCGGATGGCGGTCGCGACCTCGTCGGTCGTCGTCGGGCGGACCACGACGGCCGGCCGCAGGTCGTGGACGGCGTTCCAGAGCCGGCGAGCCTCGTCGTAGCCCTCGTCGGCGGGCATGACGATCTCTCCGCTGAACGTGTCGCGGAGGCGGCTCAAGTGGTCGTCGGTGAGGGCGGTGAGTGCCTGGGCCATCGCTGGATCCTCCCTGACGGAAGACTACCCGGCCCTTGGCCCGCAGGTGGCGGTCAGGTGGATGGTCTGGCCGATCTCGTCGGAGGCGTCGAGGGTCAGGGTCGTCGTCCCGCCTGATTCGGACCGCTGAGCGCTGCCGGTGTCGTCGGATCCGGCCTGCTCCGTGTCGACGACGGTCGCGGGCGGCTCGTGGCCATCAGCGGTGGTCACGCTGACGCCGATGTGGAACGAGGTGGTCGTGGCACCCGGGAGCAGATCCTGGGCGCTGAAGGTCACGTCCCCGATCTGATGGTCGTCTGAGTCGTTCGGGAACTCGAAGCTGAACTCGCGAACGTTGCCCGTGAGGTTCATCACGGCATTCCCGCAGAGCCGAGCCACTCCGCTCGAGGTGTAGCTGCCGTCGGCCTGGGTCGTCGTGCCTGACAGCTCGAGGGTGATGCTCGCGGGCCGTCCGTTGCCGCTGTCCACCTCCGCCGGGGCGGTCTCCACGGGAAGCGGGCTCGGTGTGACGACCTCGGTCGTGGGCGCGGGCTCCATGGTCGCGACGTCCTCGGATTCGTCGGGCTCGCTCGCGGCCGGGGTCCCACCGGTGCACGCGGAAAGCGCGAAGACGAGCGCGAGGGCAACTGCGATCCGTGATCGATCGGTCATCGAAGGACTCGTGTCATGGGCCCAAGCGTACCGCGGCGCGGACGAGACAGGGTCCGTTTCAACCCCTTGGAAAGGGGTCTTGACATGCGGATTCTATGCTCAGGCGATGCCGACTGAGACCCTGCCGACCGGGCCCGACCCGGAGGCGATCACGCGGACGATCCTCGAGACGTGGCCCGCGACTGACATGGTCGAGGCCCTGGGCGCCAGCTTCTTCTCCCTCGACCCCGACAAGCACTTTCCGAACTTCGCGACCATCGTGACGACCGACGAGCATGACGAAGGCAGCCCCTCGAACCTGTCGGAGCGGCCCGGCGCGTTCCGCCTGAACATCGGCCTGGGACGAGCGACCTTCGAGCGACTCGTCGGCTCGATGATCGAGCCGGACTACGCAGCGTTCGACCGTATCCTCCCCCACCCCGTCTACGCCAAGCAGCTCTGGATCTCGATCCTCAACCCGAGCGACGAGACGTTCCGTGACGTCGTCCTGCCCCTGCTCACCGAGGCGCACGACCGGCTCGCAGCGGCACGTGCTCGACACAGCGGGGAGGCGAGTCACGGCTGATCCTGCCTTGCGGTGCCTTGACCCCCCGACTACGGTACTGGCACTCGTCGGAGACGGTCGATGCGACGCCTACTTCGTTTGCTGCTCGTCAGTCTGGTCGTCTCTGGATGCGGATCGGCGGGTCAGTCGTCGAACCCATCGGCCGATCCGACCGCCTCGAGTCCATCGCCGGCCGCGTCGGCGGCAGCGAGTCCTTCGAGCGACGGCCTGTCGCCGTCGCCGACCGTCCAACCATCGCCGACGACCTCCGGCGATCTCGCCATCGAGTCCGTCGCCGAGGTCGTCACCGATGACTTGCGCGTGCGGTCGGCCCCGGGTGCCAGCGACCCGTCGACGAGGCTGGAGCCTCTGCTGACGCGGGGAACCAAGTTGTACGTCGTGGATGGCCCGGTCGGAGCGTCTGGCTATGCCTGGTACGAAGTCCTGACGTTCGATCTGGATCTGACACCACTTGGCGACGACATCGACCAGGTCCAGGTGGAGGACGGCTGGGTGGCCAGTCGCGACAAGAGCGGCGAGCCCTGGCTTCTGGCAGCCGATCCCCATTGCCCGCCCACGCCGACGTCGGTGGACGACCTTGTCGCGATTGACGGCGTCACTGCGCTCGCATGCTTCGGAGGCAAGCCACTCACGGTGAGCGCCCGCATTCTCGACTGTGAGTCATCGCCCGAACTGTCAGAGGAATATTGCGGGGTCGATACCGGCGGCGAAGCGTACGAGCCCACCTGGTTCGACGGGAAGTCAAAGTTCCTCATCCCCGAAGACGGGGCGTTCGACCGTGACTCGATCATGACACTGCATGCCGATCCGCTCCAGACCTACCCCGATCCCCTGCCCTATGGCGTGCCCGTCACCGTGACCGGCATGTTCGGTCATCCAGCCGCGAGTGCCTGCACGGTCTATCACTACTTCAAGAACGACACGCCATCCGTCCACTGTCGCCAGGTCTTCGCCGTGACGGCCGTGACTCCCCGCTGACCGACCTGGGCTGACCGGCCCGTCGCAATCACCGGAGTTGACGGCTTGTTGATACAACCGTATGGTTGTATCAATGGACACCACATTCGACGCCGACCACGTCTTCGCCGCGCTCGCGGATGCCACGAGGCGTGACATCGTCCTGCGGGCACTCGGCGGCCAGGAGGGCGTCGCCGAGCTCGCCGGGCACTACCCCATGAGCTTCGCGGCGGTGCAGAAGCATGTCGCCGTGCTCGAGCGCGCCGGCCTGGTCACCAAGGAGCGCCGCGGTCGCCGCAAGGTCGTGCGCACCAACGTCGAGGGGCTTCGTCTCGCGCGCGGCCTCCTCGACCAGTACGAAGCGCTGTGGCTCGGCCGCATCGAGCGCATGACCCACCTCATCACCAGCAGCGAGGAGACCGACCGATGACCGTGCTATCCGTCGAGAAGGATGCCGACGCCCTGACCATGACCGTGACCGCCGAGTTCGGCGCGTCGCCGGAACGCGTCTGGCAGCTGTGGGCCGATCCGCGCCAGCTCGAGCGCTGGTGGGGCCCGCCCACGTACCCCGCCACGTTCACGGCCCACGATCTGGCTCCGGGCAGTCGCGTCGAGTACTACATGACCGGGCCGACCGGCGACAAGCCGCGCGGCTTCTGGGACGTCGTCGAGTCCGATCCCCCGCGTCGCCTGGTCTTCCTCGATGGGTTCGCCAACGACGATGGGTCGCCGAACGACGACTTTCCGCGGAACGAGGGACGGGTGACGATCGAGCCGATCGATGCCACACGCACACGGATGTCGATCGAGAGCCACTTCCCGAGCACCGAGGCGATGGAGCAGGTCCTGGGCATGGGCATGGAGGAGGGCCTGACGCAAGCCGTCGGCCAGATCGACGCGATCCTCGCCGAGGATCCCGCCCGCTCCGCCTGAATCGGGAGACGCCCGATGAGAAACGGCCGCAGCCGCTGTCTACATCGATAGATCCACGCAGACGATCCCGAGGAGAGAGGCATGACGACCACGATGACCGAGCCGACCACCCGCACCCTGGACGTCCCGGGTGCCGTCCTGACCTACGACGTGCGAGCGAACGACGCCAGCACCGATCCGGTGCTGGTCCTGATCGGATCGCCGATGGGCGCCGGCGGGTTCGTCACGCTTGCCGGCCACTTTCCGGATCGCACCATCGTCACCTACGACCCGCGGGGCGTCGAGCGCAGCACGAAGGCCGACCCGTCCAGCCAGTCCACGCCTGAGCAGCACGCCGACGACCTGCACCGGATCATCGCCGAGCTCGGCGTCGGTCCCGTGGACCTCTTCGCGAGCAGCGGCGGCGCGGTGAACGCGCTTGCGTTCGTGGCGAAGCACCCCGAGCAGGTTCGGACGCTCGTCGCGCACGAGCCGCCGCTCGCCTCGATCCTGCCCGATCGCGAGGGCGCGATGGCCGCCACGCAGGCGATCGCCGACACCTACCAGCGCAGCGGATTCGGCCCGGCGATGGCGCAGTTCATCGTCGCCGTCAGCCACAAGGGGCCGATGACGACCGAGTTCGCCAGCCAGCCCGCGCCCGACCCGGCGATGTTCGGCATGCCCGCCGAGGACGACGGCAACCGGACCGACGTGCTGCTGGGCCAGAACATCTTGAACTGCACGCACTACGAGCCCGACTTCGACGCCCTGCGGTCGGCCTCCACGTGGATCGTCCTGGGCGTCGGCGCGGAGTCCGACGGCGAGATGGCGCACCGCGGCGGAGAAGCCGTCGCCGAGCGCCTGGGCAAAGCGGCCGTGGTCTTCCCGAGCGGCCACGGTGGCTTCCTCGGCGGCGAGTACGGTCAATCCGGCGATCCCGATGCGTTCGCCGCGAAGCTGCGCGAGGTCCTCGCCGGGGCCTGACGTCAGCTGATATCGCAGCTATGCGCATCCGTCTGTTGCCGGGCGCGCCTCAGGAGGGCGCGTCCGCGGGGGGCGTGTAGAAGGCAGTGGTGTTTGCGACGTTCCTCGCGACCACTGCCGCATCCGCGCCCGCCGCCTGGTTCGCCGCACCCCACGCCGCGCTGCTCCGAGCGGCGAAGTCTCGCCCCTCGTCCGACAGCAGCCAGGTGTCGGGCTCCTCGATCGACTCGCCACGCAGGTGGAGCGACAGCCCCAGGAGCCCTTGGTCCCAGCCGATGCCCACGGCACCTGGCCCGAACTCGGCCCAGGGCTCATCCGGGACGATCGCGATGTGCTCGAGCTCGAGCGTCGTCGATCCGTCTCCGGCAGGCGTGAGCCGAACGTCGAGCTCGGAGACGTCGGCCGGGCTGGCGCCCTCGCCGTAGACCCAGGTCACCCGGAACCTGTTCGGTCGCTCGCAGCTCAGGATCTCGCCCCCGGCGTTGCCCTCGAGTTGATACCTGCCACCGACCCGGTAGTCGCCGCTGATGGGGAGGAACCAGCGTCCGATCCGCTGGGGGCTCGTCAGCGCGTCCCACACGTCGTCGATCGGCGCGTCGTAGGTGCGGCGGAGTCGGATCGAGCGTCCTTCCCCGGCGGCGATCCGGCCGCTCGCGATCTCCCGCTGCACGGCCTCGATCTCACGGACGATGTCGATGCTCAATGGGGTCCTCCTTCGGTGTCTTGGTCGCTGCATCGGCGAGCCGCCGTTCGCGCTTGCCACGCGCCAGTTCTGTGGCGAGCGAGTCAAGCCGCTGGTCCCAGAAGCGGCGGAACTGATCGATCCACGCGTCAACGTCGTGGAGCGGGGCCGAGTCGACGGCGTAGAGCCGCCGGGCGCCCTCGGGCCGGACGGTCGCGAAGCCGCTGTCTCGCAGGACTCGGAGGTGTTGCGAGACTGCCGGCTGCGAGATCCCGAACTCTGCCTGGACGATCGCAGTGATCGCGCCTGATGCCTGCTCCCCCTCCGCGAGGAGCTCCAGGATCCGTCGTCGGACTGGGTCACCGAGGACGTCGAACGCGTGCATGTGCGGATAATAGAAGTACGGGCTTATATAAGTCAAGTCTTAGACGAACGCCGACGCCATATCGCGCGCCTCAGACCTCGAACTGATCGTGGCGGGCCATGAACACGGCGCGCTCGCTGTCGCTGTACGTCTGACCCGAGGCGATGCGCTCGCCGAGCTCGCGGAAGTATTCCTCACGCGCTGGGGCCGGTGCGAACAGGATGAGCATCGTGACGGGGGCGCCGCTCTCGTTGCGGAACCCGTGCATGCCGCGCGGCGGGATGTACAGGAAGTCCCCTGCCCCACCCTCGCGCCAGTCGGTGCCGTCGAACAGCCCGATCCGGCCGTCGAGCACGTAGAACGCCTCGGAAAACGTACGGTGGAAATGCGGCGTGGCGCCGCCGGCCGCCGCGGACATCTCCCAGCGGAACAGCCCGTACCCGCCGTCGGTCTGCGACCCGGTCGCGACGAGGCGTGCGGTCGTCGCGCCGACCTGCAGCGTGGGGATGTCGGCCGCCACCGTGAGCGCGGCGTCCGTGTTCGGTCCATCGGATGGGAGCGTCACTGCTGGGGTCCCTTCCCTATCGACTATCGTGATTCGATGCCTGAGCCTTCGCGTCGGCTGCCGGGGATCCCGCCTCGTTCACGAGGGCCACGAGGCGTCGGGTCTCCTTCGCCAGCAGTCGCCGGTAGAGCCACGGGAACCCAAGTCGGCGCGTCAGGCCGGCGAAGCGACCTCCGACCTCGAGCGCGTGCCGGAGCCGGGCGCCCGCCGCAGTCGGCGTCACCTCGAAAGACATCGTGATGTGGAGTCCGCGCGGCCTGACCTCGCAGACGATCAGCCGACCAGGGACGAGTTTCAGGACCCGAACCGGGTAGACGGCGCCGTAGCCCGCCTTGACGTCGACCAGGCTGCCCACGGCGAGCGGCCCCTCGGCGCGAGCCCACCGCGTGTTGTGACCCCAGTGCCCCCATGTCGAAGGATCGATGTAGAACTGATAGACGTCAGCGGGCCGAACCGGCGCCTCACGAACGCTCTCGATCGAAAACGACATCGCGTCCTCCATGCTGGGTCCGACTCCAAGCGTATCCGCACGGCCCGCGGCCGGTCGGAGGCCCAGACGTGCCGCGACCCCCGGCCTCCGGAGAGGCGCGGGGGTCGCGTCTGTCGCTACCTGGTTCGGGTGGTCAGTGCTCGCCCTCGAAGTAGTGCTTCGGCGCCCTGATCGACGCGGTCGGGCCGGTCCGCGCCACGGTGATCACCTACATCAACCCGGCCGTGGCGGCGGTGCTCGGAGTGCTCGTGCTGCAGGAGGCGTTCACCGTGCCGATGGCCATCGGGTTCGCCCTGGTCATCGCCGGCTCGATGCTGGCGACGCGGCCGGCACGCACCGAGGCCCTCGGGCCGACGCCGGCGCCCGCTTGACTCACGTCTGGATGACCGGGTCGGTCGAGCCGGCCCCCTCGAACGCCAGCGCGAAGTCCTCCGAGGGTCCCGCGTGACCCGCCGACACCTCAGCCGTATGGGTGCGCGCGAATGCCAGATGTGCTGCCTCGTGCCGAACCGTGAGCGGTAGCTCCGCAAGCGTCGTCCAATTCGCGAACACCCAGATGATCGTCGGATATTCGGTCGTGAACGCGCCCTTGAACCCGTAGCGCAGCCCGACGGCCGGGGGCGGCTCGACCGTGTCGACGAACGCCACGAATGCCTCGGGCACGCCGAGTTGCGAACACGCCTCGGCCAGGGCGGTCAAGGCCGCTTCGACGTAGTCCGGGTCCGGGCTCGCCACTCTCACGCGGTCCGACTGGATGTGCACACCCAGGCGTTCGAAGTGGGTGAATTGCGGAAACGCATCCCGGCCGATCGCGAAGGTCCCCTCTGCAGAGTCGAGTGTCACCCTGGCGACGGCCACGTACGGTTTCACAGACACAGTGTCGCCCGTCGGGGCAAACTACCTGCACGATGAAGGCCTACAAGCAGTACTGCCCGATCTCGCGAGCGGCCGAGATCTTCGCCGAGCGCTGGACGCCGCTGATCATCCGGAACCTGTTCCTGGGCTGCGAGACGTTCACCCAGATCCGCGAGGGCGCCCCGGGCCTGCCGAAGGCCGTTCTCGAGCGGCGGCTGTCGATGCTCGAGTTCGAGGGCGTGATCACGTCCCGGCCGGCCGAGCGCGGTCGAGGACGCACCTACCACCTGACCGGCATGGGGATCGAGCTCGTGGACGTGATCTTCGCCCTCGGGAACTGGGGAGCCCGCTGGCTAGAGGTCGGGCCGGAGCACCTGGACGCCCGGGTCGTCCTCTGGTCGATGGCCCACCTCGTCGATCGATCGAAGCTCCCGGAGCCGCGCATCGTCGTTCGCTTCGACATCACCGATGGCCATCCCGACGCGTGCATCTGGCTGGTCCTGGAGCGCGAATCCGTCGAGGTCTGCACCCGCGACCCTGGCTTCGACGAGCGCATGGTCGTGACGGCCAGCGCGGCAGCATTGGCTGCCTGGCACATGGGCCGGATCTCCATGGCCGACGCCCGAGCGCGCGGTCTCATCGACGTGCTCGGGCCGCCGAAGCTGGCACGGGCGCTCGGGTCGTGGGGCATCAGCCCATTCGCCGGGATCGAGCCACGGTGGGAGTCAGCGGTCCTCCCCGCGACCTGAGGCTCCGCCGCTCGACGCGGCGAGTCCCATTTTCTGGGCTCGACGCGGCCGTTACCCTCGGCGAGCATCGGTTGCACGGGCGTCGAATGACGGCGCCGACAGCAACCAGGAGGGCCCGAATGACGGCCGCAGCAACCACCACCGCCCCCGCTCCGGACCTCGCCGCGATCAAGCAGCGCCAGCAGGCGACCTGGTCGAGCGGCGACTACCAGCTGATCGCGACGCAGATCCAGATGGTGGCCGAACAGCTTCTCGAGTCCCTGGACGTCCACTCGACCGAGCGGGTCCTCGACGTCGCCACCGGCAGCGGCAACGCCGCCCTCGCCGCGGCACGGCGCGGCTGCTCCACCGTCGGCGTCGACTACGTCCCGGCGCTGCTGGATCGCGCCCGGCTCCGCGCCACCGCCGAAGGCCTGCAGATCGAATTCGTCGAGGGTGATGCCGAGGCGTTGCCGTTCGCGGATGGGAGCTTCGACGTCGTGAGCTCGGTCTATGGGTCGATGTTCGCGCCGGACCAGGTCCAGACCGCTCGCGAGCTGGCGCGGGTGTGCCGGTCCGGCGGCCGGATCGGGGTCGTCGCCCACGCGCCGAGCGGCTTCATCGGTCAGCTGTTCAAGACGGTCGGGGCGCATGTGCCACCGCCCGCCGGGCTCGCCTCTCCGCTTCTCTGGGGCACCGAGGATCGGATCCGCGAGCTCTTCGCCGATGTCTCCGCCGACATCCGGTTCACCAAGCGAGAGCACGTCTTCCGCGAGCGATCGCCCAAGGCGTACGTGGAGTACTGGCGGCGGCACTACGGCCCGACGCTCAAGGCGTTCGAGGCCGTCGGCGAGGCCGGGCAGGATGCGCTCGAGGCGGATCTTGTCGCACTGATCGGGCGCTTCAACAGGGCCGACGACGGGACGATGGTCGTCCCGAACGAGTACCTGGAGACGGTCATCGTCCGCCGCTGACGGTCAGCGTTTCGCTGCACAGACGGAGGCCCCGCCACTCGGCGGGGCCTCCCTGCTAACTGGAGCGCGTTGGGTCAGCCGCCGAAGGCCGCCGCCCACGTGGCCGCGGTGTCAGCGTCGTAGTCGAGCGTGTAGCCGCACGCGTTGACGTTGCCGCCGGCAGCGGTCACGAGATATCGGCCGCCGACCTTGAAGTCCGGGATCGCGCCGACGAGCGCCATGTCGTACTCGGGCGCGGTCAGCGTGATGTTGCCGTCGGCGCCCTTCCAGCCCTCGTTGACGTCGAACGTCACGCGGTCGCCATTGCGGGCGGTGACGGTGCCGTCGAAGACGACGTCGAAGGTGGGCAGGTTCGCCGGGTCGTAGACCAGGCACGAGGCCAGGCCGCCGCCCGCGGCCGGGTTCTCGGATGGGGTCGGGCACCGCGCCGACGGTCCCGGGCGACTTGGCGCCGAAGAAGCCGGAGCCGAAGGCGATCGCGAGCGCGAACGCACCGGCGAGGGCGATGCCGCCGACCCATGCGAGCGGGCTGCGGCTGGGTCGAACGGTTGCGGTGTGCTGGAGGTCGGACATGATGTGCTCCTGGACCCTCGCCGATACGCGGGCGAGACTCGCGTCGGGCACGTCGTCCGCACGGACAGGGTCGGTAGCGCGGAGCCGGTCGATCGGATCGGATCCGTTCGGCATGCTCACTTCGCCACTCCTTTCCATGCGGCACCGTTGGTGCCCTTCACATCAGCCGATGTCCGGCTCGGGTCCAGATATTTCAGGTCATCGTCGGGTTTCTCCCGGGCGAGGGCCTCGGCGAAGCGCGCCCGGGCGCGATGGAGGCGGATCGCGACCGCATTCGGCGTGATCCCGAGGACCTGCGCGATCTCCCGGTTGCCGAGCTCCTCCCAGGCGAGGAGGCGGAGGACCTCCTGGTCGGCTGGCGCCAGCGAGGCCAGGGCATCGAACGCGGGTCCGTCGAGGTCTTCGCCCGCGCGCATCGGCGTCGGCACGTCCGCTACGCCCAGGAGTGCAGCGAGCCGCTCACGGCGGCCGTTGCCCCTCCGCTGGTTGGCCAGCACGCGCCTGGCAACGGCATAGAGCCACGGAAGCGGCTCGGATGCCGGGATGGCCTCGAACTTGCGCCAGGCGACGATGAAGGTCTCGGCCGCGACGTCTTCTGCATCGGCGAGGGTCCTCGTTCGACGCATCGCGTAGGCGAGCACATGCCGCTGGAGGTCGGTGAAGAGGGTGTCGAACCGGGCGAGCCGGGAAGTCGTGGGGGTCGAGTCGGTCACCGTGGCCGGACGGCACCCGACGGCGCGAGGTTCCTCCGGTTCGCCCTATGCCGCCCTCGCCCGGCACAATGCGGCCATGGCGTACGACCTGGAGCGGTTCGTTGCAGCCCAGGACGGGGTCTACCCGGCCGTGCTCGAGGAGCTCCGACGCGGGCGCAAGACCGGGCACTGGATCTGGTTCGTCTTTCCGCAGATCGCCGGGCTCGGAATGAGTGCTATGTCGCAGCACTACGCGATCAGCTCGCTCGACGAGGCGCGGGCGTACCTTGCCCATCCCGTCCTGGGTCCGCGCCTCCACGAGTGCGCGGGGATCGTCCTCGAGACGCAGGGGCGGACGGCGCTCGAGATCTTCGGCCCGATCGACGCGGCGAAGGTCCGCTCCTGCCTGACGCTGTTCCATCGCGCCGCGCCAGACGAACCGGTGTTCAGCACGATGCTCGACCGCTTCTACGACGGTCTCGCCGACGAGGCGACGGACGCTCGCCTGGACTAGTCCGCCTCCGAGCGCTGCTGCTCGATCTGACCCAGCAGGTCTGACAGGATCTCGAGGCGCGCCTCGATCGCTGCGGGCTCGCCTTCCATCCCGGATCGGCGGTCGCCATAGACGGCAAGCTGGGTCTGGGCTCGACGTAGGTCAGACAGCTCACTTGCCTTTGCCTTCAGCAGCAGGCCCTCAACGGCGGCGAGGTTCGCGCGTTCGATCGTGAGCGTGACGACTGGCTTGCTCACAGGCTTCCCTTCTCCCAGACCGAGACATGGCTCCGGCTCTCGCTCGTGAACGGCTCCCTCCCCCACCCCGCCCAGCGTTCGCGCAGCTCCAGGCCGGCGATCTGCGCCATCAGGTCGAGCTCGGCGGGCCACACGTAGCGGAAGGGTCCCGACGACTTCTCGAACCGGCCGCCACGCATCTCGAAGTGGTGCGAGATCAGCCCCTGGTCGGCGAGGTACTCGTCGATGCCCCAGTGCGTCTCGCTCGCGTCGAAGACGACATACCGCTCACCCGGAGGCAGCCGCTGGAGGTCCGGCACCATCGTCTCGATGACGAAGCAGCCGCCGGCTTCGAGATGGGCGGCCGCGTTGCGAAAGCAGGCGACCTGGGCCGCCTGCGTCGTCAGGTTCATGATCGTGTTGTAGACGAGGTACGCGAGGCGGAACGAGCCGTCGACGCGCGTGGTCGAGAAGTCGCCGATCGTGACCCCGATCCCCTCCCCGCCTGGCTTCGCGCGGAGGCGCGCGACCATCGCCGTCGAGAGGTCGATGCCGTGGACCGCGACGCCGCGCGCCGCAAGCGGCAGCGCGATCCGACCGGTGCCGATGCCCAGCTCGAGCGCGCGCCCGTCGCCAGCGAGCCCGGCGAGGAAGTCGATCGTCGGCTCGACGACGGCCGGGTCGAACATCCGGTCACCGCTTTCGTCGTACTCGGCGGCCACCAATTCGCCGAAGGACCCATCCGCGTCGGTCATCGGGTCAATCTTGCCGTGGTCGGACTCGTCGCGCCGTAGACTTCGCGCGTCATGTCCATCCGGGTGTTCTACGACCGCTGTCCTCAGTACGACCGACGGCTCACCTCAGAGCGTCAACCCAGCGTGGGCCACTCCCCTGCGGGCAGGGTGATGCAGTCCGGCTGGCGCGGAGGATGGCCTCGGGGCCACCGGGCGAGTAGACCGCGAGCAGGTGCATCGGCTCTGAGCCGGTGTTCTCGGTGCCGTGGAAGACGCCGGCCGGGATGTGGGCCATCTCGCCCGCGCGGACGTGGCGGAACATCGGCTTGCCCGCGTCGTCCTCGATCATCTGCTCCCCCTCCCCCGCCAGGTAGTAGAGGATCTCCTCTGACCCAGGGTGGTTGTGGCGCAGGTGGCCCTTGCCCGGCTGGAGGATGACCACGCCGGCGGCGATGCCAGACCCGGTGACGCGGATCTCGGACAGCCACTTGAGGACGCCCCAGTCGAACACCATCGTCTCGACGTCCTCGGGAGCGACGAAGCGTCGATCGTCAGAGACCATGTCCACGTGGCCCCTCTCGTCAGGCTGCATACGGTTGCGGGCATTCGTGCCTGGGTCGTTTGCTATCGTAGCCGCCCGATGACGACCGTCGTGCTCCTGGGAACGCTCGATACCAAGGGGGCCGAATACGAATTCGTCCGGCGCCGTCTCCTGGACCTAGGCTGTGACGTCATCCTGATCGACGCCGGCACCATGGGACAGGGCCGGTATCCGGCCGACGTCGGTCCCGACGAGGTCGCCGCCGCTTCGGGATCCGATCGTGCGGCACTTGCGGCGGCGAACGACCGAGGGGCCGCGATGGAGGCGATGAGCCAAGGCGCCGCCCAGATCGTCGGGCGACTCCACGCGGAGGGGCGGCTCGACGGTATCCTCGCGCTCGGCGGAAGCGGCGGCGCAACGCTCGGTTCGGTGGCGATGCGGGCGCTGCCCATCGGCGTTCCCAAGCTGATCGTGTCGACCATGGCCGCGGGCGACACCCGGCCGTACGTCGGCGAGAGCGATATCGCGATGCTCCACCCGGTCGTCGACATCGCCGGCATCAATCGGATCTCGAAGGCGATCCTGGGGAACGCGGCTGCGGCCATCGCGGGCATGGCCGAGGCCAGTTCGCGACGAGCGCAGGGCGCGGTCGAGAGCGGTCGCCCGCTCATCGCGGCCACGATGTTCGGTGTCACGACGCCCTGTGTCACCGTTGCGCGGGAGCGCCTCGAGGCGCTGGGCTACGAGGTGCTCGTGTTCCACGCGACGGGCAGTGGCGGTCGGGCGATGGAGGCGCTCATCCGGTCCGGATCGATCGACGGCGTCCTCGACGTCACGACGACGGAGCTCGCGGATGAGATCGGCGGTGGCGTCCTGTCAGCCGGTCCCGATCGCCTCGAGGCGGCGGGCGTGGCAGGCATCCCACAGGTCGTCTCGGTCGGGGCGCTGGACATGATCAACTTCGGTCCGCTCGAGACGGTCCCAGAGCGCTATCGAGACCGCACGCTCCACGTCCACAACGCGGGCGTCACCCTGATGCGGACGACGCCCGACGAGAACGCCGAGCTCGGTGCGCTGATCGCGCGAAAGGTCAACCGGGCGACCGGCCCGGTCAGCGTGTTCATCCCGACCGGCGGCGTCTCGATGATCGATGCGCCCGGCCAGCCCTTCCACGATCCAGCCGCGGACCGCACGCTCCTCGAAGCGCTCCGTGGTGGCCTCGGTCCGGACGTCGAATGCGTCGAGATGCCCGTCAACATCAACGATCCGTCGTTCGGCCTGGCCATGGCGGACCGGCTCCACGAACTGATGGCCGCGACTGGAGTCCGCCATGTGGCCACCACCGCGTCGGCGGCCCCGTGACCGGCGCGGAGGCCCGGCGGCGCCTGCGCGAGACGGTCGCGGCGGGCAAGGTGGTGATCGGAGCCGGTGCCGGGACCGGGCTCTCGGCGAAGTCTGCCGAGGCTGGCGGCGCCGATCTGATCATCATCTACAACTCGGGTCGCTTCCGGATGGCCGGCCGCGGCTCATTGGCCGGGCTCATGCCGTACGGCGACGCGAACGCCATCGTCGTGGACATGGCCCGCGAGGTCCTGCCCGTGGTCGAGGACACGCCCGTGCTCGCCGGCGTCTGCGGAACGGACCCGTTTCGGAGCATGCCCCGGTTCCTCGCCGAGCTGCGCGACATGGGGTTCGCGGGCGTCCAGAACTTCCCGACGGTCGCCCTGGTCGACGGCCTCTTCCGCCAGGGGCTCGAGGAGACTGGCATGGGCTTCGACATCGAGGTCGAGATGGTGCGGACCGCGAACGGGCTGGACCTGCTGACCGCGGTCTACTGCCTGACCGACGACGAGACGCGGGCGATGGCCGAAGCCGGCGCCGACGTGATCGTCGCGCACATGGGCCTGACGGTGAAGGGCACGATCGGGGCGCGAACGGCGATGTCGCTTGATGACGCCGTCGAGCGCGTCCAGGCCATCCAGCGAACGGCCGCCGCAGTCAACCCGGAGGTGATCGTCCTCTGCCACGGTGGCCCCATCGCGGCGCCGGCGGACGCACGCTACGTGCTCGAGCGGACGACCGGCGTCGCCGGCTTCTTCGGTGCGTCCAGCATGGAGCGGCTGCCGACCGAGACCGCCATATCGGATCGCGTGCGCGAGTTCAAGGACATCGTCATCGACGGCGGCCCCGTGCCGGGCCGCTAGTCGGCGCGGTCCGCGCCAGCTTCCTCGGCCGACTGCGTCGGGGTTGACGCGAGGCCGGCGGTCTGGCTGCTCAGCCCGCCTGATAGGCGAGGAACGGGCGGACCTCGATCGGCACACCGATCGTGCTGGTGACCTTCGAAGCCCAATCGAGGGCCGCGTCAAGATCAGCCGCATCGATGATGTAGAACCCGCCGATGTACTCCTTCGTCTCCACGAAGGGTCCATCCGTCGCGCGGACGCGACCCTGCGATGGGCGCACGACCCGTGCCTCGTCCGGGTCGCCGAGGCGACCGCTGTACACCAGCGCGCCGGCGGACCGCATCTCCGCCTCGAGGGCAGAGATCTGCTCGAAGCCATGCCGCATGTCCTCCTCGGACATCGGCTCGCGGACCTCGCCCTTTACGCTGTGGACGGAGAGCAGGTACTGGGTCATCGTGATGCCTCCTGGACGTGGACGGGTGATACCCATCGCTCACCGGGACGACGAACGGTCATCGTGAAGTCGACATTTCGGTGGCAACCACATCGCCCGAGTGGACGATCTGGTCGAACTGCCGCCACAGGATCGCGACAAGCAGGGCCGACCCGAAGAAGCCGAACCAGAACGGCGCGGTGATCCCGAACGTGCGTGCCAGCAGGCCGCCGATCGGCGTCCCGATCACCAGGCCGCCGACGATCGCAACCCGGTAGACGCCGCCGACGCGGCCGAGCAGCTCGTCCGGGACGGCCCGCTGCCGCACGACTGTCGACGTGGTGCCCCAGACGAACTCGTGCGCACCGAACACCACGAACGTGCCGAGTGCGACCACCGCTGATGTCGTCAGGGCAAGGATCAGGTGCGTGCTGGTCTCGATCAGCAGGCCGATCCGCATGAGGTCGGCGAGCGAGAACCGTCGCTCGAGCCGACCGTACAAGACGGTCCCGATCACGCCGCCAACGGCCGACGCGGTCGTCAGGAGCCCGAACCCGACCGCGTCCATGCCCAGGCGCTCGCCGACATACAGGACCAGCACGGACCACGCCGCCCCGAACGTGACGTTGAACGTGAAGATCGTGAGAGCCAGCGTCCGCATGGGTGGATGCGCGACGAGCCACCGGACGCCCTCGACCATGTCGGAGCGCCAACTGGCCCGCTCCCGCAGCTCCTCCCTCGTACTGGCGGCCACGCGCGAGACGAGCAGCGCGCCGAGCGCGAAACAGGCCGCATTCGTCGCGAACGGCAGCGCCATGCCGACCGTGAACAGGACGGCCCCGATCGCCGGCGCCACCAGCTGGTTGGTCAGGAGGAACGCGCCCTGTAGCCGGGCGTTGGCGATCCCGAGGTCCTCCCGGGCGACGAGACCGGGCAACAGCGCGCTGCTCGCTGCGTCGGCGAAGGTCTCCGCGGTGCCGAGCACGAACAGGGTGACCAGCACGACCGCGATGCTGATGTTGCCCGTGACGATGGTCGCGACGAGGATAGCCAGCACCACGGCCCGGACCAGGTTCACGACGACGACGATGTGCCGACGATCGAAGCGGTCGGCGGCCGTGCCACCCACGATGCTGAACAGCAGGACCGGCAGGTACTCGCTCAGCAGCGCCATCGAGACGAGGAACGGATCGCGCGTCTGCGACGCGACGAGCAGAGGCCCGGCCGCCAGCGCGATGCCGTCACCCGCGTTGTTGATGACCGTGGCCGAGAGGAGCCAGCGGAAGCTCCGTCCGAGCCGCGTCGGGACGACGGCTTCGGTGAGCCGGGCGAGAAATGAGTGCACCGGCGGCAGGATACCAATCGAGGGGTCTCAGGGGCCCGCTTCGGCCGCAACGGTCAGGCGTCCGGCGTCACGATCACCTTGCCGCGTGCATGGCCGTCATCGACCCATCGGAGCGCGTCCACGATCTGGCTCAGGTGGCGTACCGGTAGCGGACGGCGGCCTTCATCGACTAGACGTGCTGGTCGACGAGGATCGGGTTCCCATCGGGGTCTTCGAGGATGAAGCTCGCCGGACCCGTCGTGCTCTCGTCGGCGGTGGCCTGGAACTCCACGCCCTGCGCCTTCAGCTGCCGCTGCAGCTCGCGGACGTCGGTGAATCCCTCGACGGTCTGCGCGTTGCTGTCCCAGCCCGGATTGAACGTCAGGATGTTCTTCTCGAACATGCCCTGGAACAGCCCGATCAGGTGATCGCCGTTCTTCATGATCAGGTAGTTCTGTGCGGCATCGCCGCCGAAGGCGCTGAACCCGAGTTGCTCGTAGAACCGCTTCGACGCCTGGAGGTCCTGGACGGCCAGGCTGATGGAGAACGCTCCGAGCTCCATGCTTCTTCCTCCTTCGCGAATGTCCGGGGCTAGCCCAGGTCATGTCCCCGCGTCGGTCTCGTCCGTCGACTCCTCGGTCCCCTCGGCTGCGGGGGCGACCGGGATCGACGCCAGGTGGCTGGCCTCGACCATGCGCGGCTCGCCGTCGCGGTCCTTCCACCGTGTCTGGATCTGGACCTCGTCGACCTCGCCGGCGATGCGGATCACGACGTTGTAGCCGGATCCGCTGTGCTCGACGGACTGGATCGCGACCTCGTTCGCAGGGAGTGGCATGAGGGCCAGGACCTCACCCAGATTGCGGATGAGCTCCGGGCTGAAGTCCCCTGTGGCACGCTGGATGTCACCCGCCGCGAGTGCATCGCACACGGACTGGGCACGCGCTCGGACCGCCTGTTCATCCATGGGCTCGACCTCTCCATCGGATCCGCGGCCGCATCGGCCGGCTCGAGGTGATGATAGGGCGGTCGCGTCCGGCATCGCCGCCGGCGCGATCCAGGCGGGCGGCCGGCGCGTATCGTGGTGTGATGGAGGCAGGATCCGCCCGGCGATCGAACGTCCGGCCGTTGGCGGTCGTCCTGCTCGCGGTGGTCATCCTCTCGGCTGCGTGCTCCCCCTCGACCCCGGAGCCGACGCAGGGCGATGCACCGGCCGCGTCCGACGTCCCGTCCGGCCTCCTGTTCCCGACCCCGTCGACCCTCCCTGAGCCGACGGGCACGCCTGCGGCGAACGCGGTTCCCCCGGGCCGATCGCTCGCGTCCTCTGGGTCGATCGCGTCCGTTCACGACGACGGGTCGCTGTGGCTCATCGATGTCGACGGTCGATCGGTGCTGCTCGCGGGCGCGGATGATGGGGCGCACGGCTTCCCGACGTGGTCGCCGGACGCGTCGAAGATCGCGGTCACGCGGGTCAGCGCCATCGACGCGTCGATCGTCGTGTTCGATGTCGATCGGGCGTCGACGGGGCCGCTCGTCGACCCTCGCGTCATCTTCCAGAGCGCGACCGTCGGTCCGTTCTACCTGTCCTGGACCCCCGACGGCCAGGACGTGTCGTTCCTCGCCAACGAGCCCGCCGGGATCGCCCTTCGCATCGCGCCCGCGGACGGCAGTGCGCCGATCGACGGCACCGGCCCGGGCGCGGTCATCCGGACCGGAAATCCGTTCTACTACGACTGGATCGACTCCGATCGCCTGCTCGCCCACATCGGCAACGGCGCCGAGGCGTTCCTCGGCGAGATCGGACGGGACGGCGCGCCGATCGGCACGGCCATCAAGGCGCCCGGGATCTTCCGATCCGTGGACGTGAGCGCCGACGGGACCTACGCGGGCTACGTCCGCGCCGGGGAGGACGGCGAGGACGCGGTGGTCGTCGCGGCACGCGAGGGATCGGACGAGCGGTCCATGCCGGTCTTCGGCATCGCGGCTCTCGAGTTCAGCCCCACCGACGACACGATCGCCTCCATCGGCGCGATCGAGCCGCAGGACGCGCCGGCCGGGTTCCCGAACGGTCCACTGCGGCTGCTCGATGCACGGACGGGTGCGACGCGGACCCTCCTCGACGGCCGGGTCGTCAGCTTCGCCTGGTCCCCGGACGGGACGACGATCGCCGCGATCCGGCTCGTGCCATTCCCCGACGTGCTCGCATCGAGCCCGAGCCTGAGCCCGAGTGCGTCGCCGGCCCCGGATGGATTGACGGAGATCCGCCTGGCGTTCGTCGATGTCGCGTCCGGCGAGATCCGGTCGGAGTCGCGCGTCACGCCCGGATCGCTGTATGTCGGGGCGCTGCTGACCTACTTCGACCAGTACGCGCTCAGTCACCGGCTGTGGGCACCGGACAGCTCGTCGATCCTCCTGCCGCAGGACGATGAGATCCGCACGACCCGACTCGACGTGTTCTTCGTGAACGGCGATCGGCCGATCACGCTCGAGGGCGAGATCGGGTTCTGGAGCCCGTAGGCCTGACGCCAGCGGGTGTGCCGGAGGCGACGACGGCGCGACAGCGGCTCGGTAGCATGCGCGGATGGCGACGACACCCGACGCCGGGCCGGCAGGGCCCTCCCTCGCCGACCAGGTCACCCGGCTCTACGACCTCATCGCGGGCTACCACCTGACGAACCTCATCGAGTTAGGCCGGGAGGTCGGCGTTTGGGACACGCTCACGGCTCGGCCCGGGCTGAGCTCGAAGGAGCTCGCCGATGCGCTGGGGACCGATCATGGCTACACGGACATCCTGTGCCGGACCGCCTTCGCATTCGAGATCCTGCGGCGTCATGGCGACGGGTGGGCGATGGCGCCGCACATGGACGCGATCCTGGGCGACGCCGCCTCGCCCTTCTACCTTGGACGCGCGGCGAAGGTCCACCTGCTGCTCGGCGGCGAGGACTACCCGGAGATGGCCGACCGCCTGCGGAGCGGCCGCGTCGTGTCGTACGGGGACCACAGCGACGCATTCATCAACGAGGTCGCCGACAGCCTCCGGTCGCTGCCCCGGATCTTCGTCAACCTCGTGCTGCCCCGCCTCCCGGCGCTTGCGGCCCGGTTGTCTGCCGGTTCGACCGTGCTGGATCTCGGCTGCGGGGCGGGATGGGCGATCGTGGAGTTGGCCGAGCAGTTCCCGGCGAGCCGGGTCGACGGCGCCGACATCGAGCCACGCTCGATCGAGCTGGCCGCTGAGCGCATCGACCGCCACGGACTGGCCGACCGCTGTTCCGCGCGGTTGCTCGGTCTGGAGGGCCTGACCGACGAGGCGCGCTACGACGTCGTCACCATGTTCCTCGTCGTGCACGAGATCCTGCCCGAGCTGAAGGACGACGTCCTGGCCGCAGCCGCGCGGGCGCTGGCTCCGGGCGGCTCGCTCGTGATCTTCGACGAGGCCTACCCGGAGACGGACGAGGCCATGCGCACGATGCCCAGCCGGTTCACGACGGTCGCTCAGTGGTACGAGTCGACGTGGGGCAACGAGGTCGACAGCGCGTCGGCGCTGCGCGCCCGCCTGGAGCGCGCCGGACTGCGGCTCACCGACGAGACGACGTTCAGCCGCTTCACGATCCTCGTGGCCGAGAAGCCGGCCTGATCGGCCTAGAGGGCCCCGGCTGACGTCGCCGCCCAGCCATGCCAGGACGTCCGCGTCAGGACGCCGGCGACCGCGAGGATCAGGAAGCCGTTGAGGGGATGCAGGGCGGCAACGGCGGGCATGTCGGTGCGGACGGCCACGAACACCGATTGCAGGGTGAACAGGACCGCGAGCAGCACGCACCCCCCGATGGCGGCTCGCGGCATGCGCCCGACGATGGCCAGCACGAGAAGCACCAGGATCAGGAGACCGAACGTGTAGCCGAAGTCACGATGGGTCAGGAATGACGCCGGGTCGTCGAACACGCCAAGGCCGGCGAGGAAGACCTGGACCACGCAGCACACGACGAACAGCGCGGCCACGAACGGAAACGCCCTGCGCGCGTACGAACCGGCCATCTGACCCTCCGTGCCGCACACCCGGATCACTCGTCGCGGGTGGGGCGCCCATCCTGCGACATGCGGAGACGCCGTGTCTCGACGCGCCCGCAGCGTGCGAGGCTCCGAGCCGGACCTCTGCGAACCAGATGCACGGGGCGCGGGTAGCCCCACCCTGAAGATGCCGGGTGGCTGGCTGGCTGCCAGAGGCGGGTGTTCGTAGCGTGAGGCCATCAGGCGCGAACACGACCGATCGGATGGCCGACCGGCGACGTGCCGGCAGAAGGGAACGGGTCAACGATGCGGGTCAACCGCCGATTCTTGTACTGGGGGGTGTTTCTCGTCGCCATCGGTGGCGTCCTGGTGGCCGCGGACCTGCGTGTCATCGATCCCGCCGCTCATCGTCGAGGGTCTCCGCCTGTGGCCGTTGGCGATCGTCGCCATCGGGTTGGGCCTGGTGCTCCGCCGGACCCGGTTCAGCGTGCCCGGTGGCGTGCTCGCGGCGGCGGTCCCGGGCCTGCTGCTCGGCGGCGGGTTCGCGGTCGCGCCGCGGATCGCCGTCGATTGCGGCTCGCTCGAGGCCGGAGCCGTCACCTCGGATGTGGCGACCCATCAGGGCGTCTTCGATGGACCGGCACGCGTCTCCGTGTCGTCCGGATGCGGCCGTCTCGAGGTCGGGACCGCGTCCGGGACGGGCTGGCAGCTGCAGGCCGCCGACGGTGGGAGCCGTCCGGCGCCGATCATCGACGCGTCTGCACGCTCGCTTTCGATCGCCACGCGCCGGCAGGGCTGGCACATGGGCCTCGACCTCGGAAGCGATGGTGGACGGGGGCCAACCGATTTGGGCCGTGAGACGTGGCGTCTGAGGCTGCCGACGACGCCGATCGAGGACCTGTCGTTCGTCGTGAACGCGGGAGAAGGCAGGATCGGCCTGCCAGCCGCCCAGGTCGGCCACCTGGACCTCACCACCAACGCCGGACGGACCGCGGTCGACCTCACGGGGGCCACGGTGGCGAGCGTGACGGGCACGGTGAATGCCGGCTTGCTCTCGCTCACCCTGCCGACCGCGGCCGACCTGACCGGCTCGGTCAAGGTCAATGCCGGGGGCCTGGAGGTCTGCGTGCCGAGCGGGCTTGGCCTGCGCGTCCATCACACCGGAGCCCTCAGCGGCTTCTCGGTCGATGGCGTCCACCAGTCCGGCTCGGACTGGGAGAGCTCGGGTTATGCGTCGGCCGCCCATCATGCCGACCTGAACGTCAGAGTGAATCTCGGTAATGTCGAGATCGATCCGATCGGAGGATGCAAGTGAACCGCCGTCTCTATCGTTGCCACCATGACCGGAAGATCGCGGGCGTGGCCTCAGGGCTCGCCGAGTACTTCGACGTGGACCCGACCATCGTCCGCGTGCTCTGGGTCTTCTCGATCTTCTTCGGAGGCCTGGGCCTCCTCCTCTACATCGCGATGGCGATCATCGTGCCGATGGAGCCGGCGACGTCCGTCGCCGCCGATGCCGCCGGGACCGGCGACCCGAACGCGGAGGGCGCCGTGCCCGCCGCCGAGGGCTGGCATGCGGTGCATGCGACCCATCGCCACACGCCGCGCGGCAACGGCCGGGGCATGACGATCTTCGGGGTCATCCTGATCCTGTTCGGTGCGCTGGCCCTCGTCGACGCGTTCCTGCCCGACTGGGCGGACAGCGGACGTTTCCTGTGGCCCGCCTTCATCGTCGGCCTCGGGACGCTCCTCGTGGTCACGGCCGTGCGACGCGAGCCGAACGGATCGTGATCGGCGGCGCAGTCCTCGTCGTAGGGCTGCTCCTCCTCCTGGCCGGGCTGTTGTCAGCCCGGCTCCCCGACGGGGCGACCTTCGCCTCGTCGGGGTTTTCGCCTGCACCGGGGTCGGGCGATGGCTCCGGACCCCTCGGGGTCGGGCGTCGGGTACGCAACCCGGCCCGAGCCTTCCTCCTCTCCCCCATCCATCCGGCCACGTGGTACGCGAACGCCGCGATCGGCGTCGGGCTGTTCGTCGGCGTCTTCGCGTTCGCGGTGATCGGCGCGTTCGCCTCGGCCGGGATCGCATCGCTCGTGGCCGGCGTCGGCGTGCTGTTCATCGCGCTCGGGATCGAGGCGTCGCGCGTCGTCGCGCGGATCGAACGCAGCCGTGTGACGCTCGGCGATCGCGAGCGGCTGCTGGCGCATCCCTATCGGCCGTTCCGCGGCAATGTGCTGTCGCTCCTCCGTGCCGAGTTCGCGGACGAGAACCGCTGGCGCGACGTGCTCTACGTGGCGGTGAACCTGCCGCTGGTGGTCATCGAGTTCGTCGTGATCGTGACGGTCTGGACCATCTCGCTGTCGCTCCTGACGATGCCGGTCTGGTACGACTCGGTGGCGGCCACCACGCTCCCGCAGGTCCTTGGCGTGCTCGCGGGGCACGACGCGCCGACCGTCGTCATCCGCACGCTCACCGGCCTCGCGCTGCTGCCGGTGGCCGCGTCGCTGTCGCAGCTGGTCATGGCCCTCCACCGCGCGGTCGTGGCCGGGCTGCTCTGCACCTCCGAGAGCCGCGAGCTCCGTCGCCAGGTCGAGACGCTCAAGGAGAGCCGGTCGGCCGTCCTCGACGTGGAGGCCAGCGAGCTGCACCGCATCGAGCGCGACCTGCACGACGGCGCCCAGCAACGGCTCGTGATGCTCACGATCGACCTCGGGCTCGCGAGCGAGCGGATCGACTCCGATCCGGCCGCGGCGAAGCAGCTCGTGCTCGACGGCCAGGAGCAGGCGCGGCAGGCCCTCGCGGAGATCCGCGACCTGGTGCGCGGCATCGCGCCATCGATCCTGCTCGACCGGGGGCTGGTGCCGGCCCTCGGCTCCATCGCCGGCCGCGGGCCCGTGCCGACCGTCGTCCGCAGCGAGCTTCCCGCCGGCGAACGGCTGCCGGCGGCGATCGAGCGAGCGGCGTACTTCGTCGTCGCCGAGGCGCTCGCGAACGTGGCCAAGCACAGTGGCGCCCGTGGCTGCGAGGTGCGTTGCCGTCGTGAGGACTCGCGCCTGACGGTCGAAGTCTGGGATGACGGCGCGGGCGGTGCCGCCATCGAGCCGGGTGGCGGGCTTGCGGGGCTCGTCGGGCGCGTGGCCGGCGTCGATGGGACATTGACCGTGACGAGTCCCGCGGGAGGCCCCACGCTGGTCCGTGCCGAGTTCCCGGTCGCGGCGTGGGCGGCGCCGACGACCTGGTGGGTGCCGCCGAAGTCGTAGGGCTCGCTACGACCCCAGGTACGTCAGCACCGCGAGCACGCGGCGATGGTCGTTCTGCGAATCGGGCAGTGCCAGCTTCCCGAAGATGTTGCTGATGTGCTTCTCGGTGGCTCCCTCGGTGATGCCGAGCAGCGCCGCGACCCCGACGTTCGTGCGGCCCTCGGCCATCGCCGCGAGGACCTCCCGCTCCCGTGGGGTCAGGGCGGACAGCGGGTCGTCGTCGCGGTGGCGGACCATGAGCTGGGCCACGACCTCGGGATCGAGGGCGGTGCCGCCGCGGGCGACGCGCCGGAGGGCGTCCATGAACTCGCGGATGTCACCGACACGGTCCTTGAGCAGGTAGCCGACGCCACCGGCGCGATCGGCCAGCAACTCCGTCGCGTACTGCCGCTCCACGTACTGACTGAGCACGAGCACGGGCGTGCCGGGCACGCGACGGCGTGCCTCGATGGCGGCGCGCAGGCCCTCGTCGCGCTGGGTGGGCGGCATCCGGACATCCACCACCGAGACGTCCGGGCGGTGGGTCACGACGGCTTCGACGAACGAGGGGCCGTCACCGACCTTCGCCACGACCGTTCCGCCCGATTCCTGGATCAGCCGGGCGATCCCCTCGCGGATGAGGGCCGAATCCTCCGCGATGACCACGCGGAGCGGCGAACCCTCCACGCGAGGTCCAGACGCCGGGTCGGCGTGCTGGAGGAGCGGAGCGTCCAGGGTCTCGTCTGACATCCGCCGAGGGTAGGCGCTCGTGCCCCGCTCGGTCGAGTCCGCGCGTCAGCTGGGCGGGAGGTCGGGCACCGGCGTCGGTCGACCGAACAGGAACCCCTGGCCGACATGCACGCCGAGCCCGATGAGCGTGTCCCGCTCGGCCTCGGTCTCGACGCCTTCGGCGATCAGCATCACGTTGATCGCCTGGGCGAAGTGGACCAGCCCGGTCACGAGGGCCTGTCGCGCCAGGTCCGTCTCGATCCGGGTCACCAGGGCGCGATCCAGCTTCACCTGCGTCGGCGCGAGCTCGAGGATGTGGCGCATCGAGGCGAAGCCGGCGCCGGCATCGTCGACCGAGAACCGCACGTCCTTGCCGAGGATCGCGATGGCCTCCCGGAGCTCACCGTAGTCGCGGACGCTGACGTGCTCGGTGATCTCGAGGATGACGTCGATTGGCGATCGGGCCAGGAGCCCGCCGAGCGGTTCCCGTGCCATCACGAAGTCGGGCGAGACGTTGATGTCGAGGAAACGGCCCACGGGCAACTGCGCCGAGGTCTCCAGCGCCAGCTCGATCGTTGCAGCTTCGAGTTCGAGGCCGATGCCCGCGGCGGCCGCGTCGGCAAAGGCGCGATCTGGCGGCGTGCCATCGAGGAACCGCGTCAGCGCCTCGTAGCCGAGGACCGCTCCGCTCTCCATGTCGACGATCGTCTGGAAGACGGGGCGGAAGCCGCGACGCGAGATGATCTGGCGGATCCTGGCGCGCTCCGCTGCCTGCTCCGACCGACGACGGAGCCCCGGCCCGAGCAGCGAGGACGACAGGGCGGCGAACTCCATCAGGGCCGGCACGCGCGGCAGGAGCTCCGCGACCGTCTCATCGCCGCCGGCTGCGAGGACGCCGATCAGGCGTCCGTCCGATTCGATCGGGGCGAAGATCGACGCCTGGACGCCAAGCGCAGCCATCGCAATACGCGCGGGGCCGTCGCCCGCGTCGGTCCAGTCGTCGACCCACGGGCCCAGGGCCGCCTTCGCCTTCATGGTCTCGAGGCGGGTGTCCGACAGCTTGCCGACGACGCCGATGTCGCGGCCGTCCCGGAATCGCGCACCGAGCGTCGCCCGACCGTCCTCGGACTCGAAGGCGAAGATCGCAGCCGACGGGAAATCGCCGTTGTCGACGATCTCGGCGCAGATGTCGTTGGCCGTCTCCTCGGGCTCGTTCCCCGGGGAGAGCCGCCGCAGCGCATCGAGGATCCGGGCGCGCTGCTTCTCCAGGTGATGGCGTTCGGTGACGTCGCGCAGGACCGAGAGGTGGATCCCGGGCGAGATCGAGGCGACAGCGTCGAACTCCGCGTCGCGGATCTCACCGTTCGGGCGGCGGAAGCGCAACTCACCGCGCAGCTCGCCTGCGGACTTGAAGGCCACCCAGTGCTCGTCGGCAAGGGATTCGACGGCGAAGTCGTTGAGGCTTCGACCGATGATGTCCTCCCGCGGCACGCCCAGCATCTCGGCAGCGGCCTCGTTGGCATCGATGTAGAGGGCGTCGTCGTCCATGACCAGGATCGCATCGCCGGCTCGCTCGAAGAGCGCCCGATAGCGTTGCTGGGTCGCCGTCATTTCCTGCTCGGCGGCCCGCTTTGCGCTGATGTCCAGGAAGTACACGGCCAGCCCGTCCTCGGTCGGGTGGGCGCGGACCGCGACCCAGAGGTCCAACGGCGGGTAGTACGCCTCGAACACGACGGTCTGGCCCGTGTCCACCGCCTGATGGAACTGGATGTCGAAGATCGTCCCGACTGCCTCGGGGAAGACCTCCCAGACGGCTCGACCGATCAAGTCGGCGCTCCACTTCTGCTGGATCCGCTCGGCCTCGGGGTTGACGAAGGTGAAGCGCCACTCGCGGTCGAGGGTGTAGAACGCGTCTGTGATGCTTCCCAGGGTGCGCGCCAGGATCATGTTGAGCCGATCGGCCTTCGCCTCCGCCGTGCGCAGCGCCGACAGGTCCTGGATCGCGCCGTGGACCCGTTCGATGGTGCCGTCAGGCCCGCGAACGGCCTCCCCGATCTCCCGGATCGCGATGCGGCGGCCCTTGGCCGTCACGATCTCGAGCTCAAGGTCGTAGGGGATCCCGTCGGTCGCGCAGGCGTCGAAGGCTGCCAGGAGGATCGGCTCGGATTCCGGGGAATAGAACGTCGTCGCCTCCTCCCAGTTCAGCGTGGTGCCGAGAGGCAGCTCATAGATCGCGCACACCTCGTCCGACAGGTACTCGATCTTCTCGGTCAGGTCGATCGTCCAGCCACCCAGGTGGACCACCCGCGCGGCGATCGCCAGGAGATGGTCGCGCTCCTCGATACGTAACTGGACGCGTTCCATCTCGAGGGCTGCGGTCGACGCCGGCGCGACCCGCTTGGGCGCGCGGTCGCCTCGCCGCCCGCGCGTCCGCGGAGCGGTCCCTGGCGATCGGATGCGCACGGTCGGGACCTCCTCGACGTTCGCGCTCCACGAAGGCCACGGCGAACGACGGAACTGTTTAGCCGACCCTACCTGCCTGCCCCTCTCCGACCCTATCCCCCATCCGTACGGGTCGGGTCGCGCGGGGCGGGGCCTCACGGCGCCTCTTCGACCGGTCGCACGTGGGAGTTCAGGGCCAGCGTGACCCGCCAGCGGCCGTCGGAGTCGCGGCGCAGGAAGCGGATGAGGCGCCCGCGCACGATCAGCGACACGGCTCCGTTGCGCGGGACCAGGGTCTCCGAATAGACCGACAGCACGTATGCGCGCTCGGCGTGGACCTCCACGATCCTCTGCTCGGTCTGCCACGCTCCCGGGTCCCAGTCGCCGAACAACCTCTCCCAGTGGGCGCGGATCGCGGGACGACCCTCGATCGCCTCGCGGTGCAGCAGGAGGAGCTGGGCGTCCACGGCGAACGTCTCGCTGAGCGCTGCGGCGTCGCCGGCCGCGAAGCAGCGATCGAACTCCGCGATCGCGGCCTGCACGGCTTCTGTCGGAGTCGGGATCGACATGGTCGATAGCCTAGCGCCGTCGCGGGATCGCTCGTCGTTGCCGAGAAGCCAGTCGGGCGGTACCGTGCGGCGATGACCGTGGATCGGGCTGCATATCGGCGCTTCCGCGTGGCCGTGGCCGGACGCCCAGCCGGCGGCATCTCGTTCACGATCCCGTTCGATCCAGCCGTCGCCTGGGGCGAACGGGACCGGTACCACGTCCATGGCATCGTGGGCCGGCAGCCATTCCGCGGCCCGCTGACGCTCTCCGACGGTTCGTGGTCCGTCGAGCTCGGTCCGGCCTGGTGCCGCGCCCCTGGTTTCGGGCCGGGCGATGAGGTCGAGGTCGAGCTCGGCCCCGAAGGCCCGCAGTCGACGGCGCTCGGCGAGGATGTCGCCGATGCGTTCGCTGCCGAGCCCGCCGCGGCGCGATTCTTCGACTCCTTGCCGTCGTTCTACCGCAAGAACCTGGTTCGCTGGATCGAGGACGCGAAACGCCCGGAGACACGGGCCAAGCGCATCGCCGAGACCGTCGAGCTGGCGAAGCAGGGCAAGCGCGAGCGATGACGCGAGGCGTCCGCCGCTGAGCCCCTAAGCCTTGCGACGCGCGTAGTCCGCGTTCTCCCGGAAGCGGATCTCGATGATCCTCGCCACGAGCGCTGCCGGGATCGGCTGGTCGGCTGGGAAGCGGATCGTCCCCTTCCCCGCCAGGTATGGCTCGAGGTCCGCCCCGAGTGCCTCAACGACCGCATCGCTCGCTGGAAAGAGGCTGTAGTGGCGCTTGAACGAGTCGTACGACACGAGGAACTGGCCGCCGTGACTCTTGAACGCCGGCATGTTGTACGAGATCACCTCGACGGCCTCGGGCGCCGCGGCCCTGATGGTCTGCCGGAGGACCTCCATCGCCGCGCGACGATCGTCCGGCAGCCCGGCCATGTAGTCGTCGACGCTGGTCGGTCTCGTCACGAGCGTTTCTCTACGCCCAGGTGATCGACGACAGGGCGACCGGCTCGCTGACGCCCTTGAGCGCCGTGGGACCGTCGTTCGCGGTCACTGGGACGTCGCCGGCCGCCGCGAGCGTGTCCGCGGTCGCGAGGATCTCGCCGCGCTTCGCCTCGGCCCCGACGCGCGCCGCGATGTGGACGCCGCTGCCGCTGTAGTCCGACCCGCGCTGGTTCGCGTCCGCCGTGTGGAGCCCGATCCGGACCGAGAGCGCGAAGCCCGTGCTGTCGCGGTGATCACGAAGCGCTCGCTGGATGGCGACGGCGGCGTCGACGGCCGCGCGGGCGGACTCGAAGGCCGCGAAGAACCCGTCACCGGTCGACTTGACGATCTCGCCGCGGGACCGTGCCACGACGGCCTGGAGCATCTCGTCGTGCCAGCGAAGGAGCCGTTCCCATGCCTGGTCGCCCAGCGCCTCGGCCAGCTGGGTCGAGCCGACGATGTCAGTGAACATGAAGGTCCGGCGCGTCGTCGTCGCGTCCGAGCGTCGCGCTTCCAGGTCGCGGGCCTCGCGCTCGATCGCCTCGAGATCGATCCGTGCGCCGAGCCGCCGGAACTCGTCGGCGGCGGCTCGCGACTCGAGATCGGCGCCTTCGACATCGTCGAGCGCTCGGAGCGCTCGCGCGAGCACGACCCGTGCCCGGGCGATCTCGTATGGCGCACCGACGTCGCGCCACCCAGTCATCGCCGCGCGGATCTCCGGGACCGCCGCGGCCGGCTCACCCTCCGCGATCAGGATCCGCCCGAGGGTGACCCGTCGGATGGCTTCGTACGCCGGGGAGGCATACCCGGTCACGATCGCCGTGAGCTCGTCGGTCGCGCGACGGGCCAGCGACGTGTCGCCGGCCGCCAACGCGACCTCGACCTGGGCCGGGAGCAGCCGGGCGCGCGCCCACTGGTCCTGCGCCTGTTCGACGAGCGCGGCGTCGAGGGCGGTCGCGGCGGCCTTGGTCTTGCCTTCGGCGAGCCGGATCAGGGCCAGTGCGGGTTGCGGCGAGCGGCCACGCGCGTGCGCCTCGCGCAGCGCGGCCTCTGCGCCCTCGAAGTCGCCCTTCAGCCGACGGATGTCGCCGATGGCGTAGAACCCGTCGGCCTGCGGCGGGACCGACCGGTAGGCCTCGAGCTCGGTGGTCGCGCGGAGGAGTTCCTCCTCGGCGCGCACCCAGTCGCCTCCGACGACGGCCACCTCGGCACGATGGATGCGGCAGATCCCGGGAAACCCGGACAGCGACTGGCGATCGCAATATCGCTCGGTCGCCTCGATCCACTCGCTCGCCCGACGGTAGTCAGTGAGATCGCGACACGCGCCGATCACGCGGCACGCCGTGACGCCAGTCGTGAACGGCGACAGCTCGCCGTTCACGGCGGACATCGACGCCTCTTCCATGAGGGCCACGCCACCCACCGTGTCGCCGCTGGCGATCTTGAGCTCGCCCAGGTTGCTCAGCGCGTAGGCGCGCAGGTCCGCATCGGCGGCTTCCTGGCTGATCGAGATGGCCTGCTCGGCTAGCTCGAGCGCCTTGTCGAGGTTGCCGCTCGAGCGAGCACCTTCGCTGTGCACGAGCGCCAGGTAGCCGTGGACGTACGGACCGGTCTCCGGTCCGATGATGCCCTCGGCGCGTCTGACCCAGACGCCGGAGATCGAGGGCTTGCCCGCGTAGCCGTACTTGCGCGCGATGTCGATCGCGAGGTAGGCGGCGCGGTCGCGGTCGCCCTCGCCCTCGTAGGCCTTGAACGCGCGCTCCTTGGCCTCGATCTCGAGGTCGGCCCGCGCCGCGAAGAAGGCGGCCTGAGCGAGCCGCTCGAGGTCGGCCCCGGAGAGTGGCCGGACCGCCTCGGCCGCCACGAACGCATCGGTCGCCTCCAGCCAGGCGTGTCGATCGAGGGCCTCACGCGCGACTTGGACCGGGTCGTCAAGCACATCGCTCATCGGCCGCATTGTCCCATGCGGCCAGACCCGGCCCGTCGCCTGGACGTATCGGCCGGAATCGGGCGCCGGGGCCCTGCCGGACTGCCTGGTGCAACGACCGTGATCCGGTCCGGAACCTCGGCGGTCCAGGCGTCGTCAGGCGGCAGCCCGCGGAAATAAAGGCATGCCTCGCGAAGAGATCCCCCAGATCTCGCGATGTGGGGTCGGGCCATTAGCCCGAGCCTGACACCTGAACGTATCGACTGGAGTGTTCCCCATGGACGGATTCCTGATTGCCTGTGGCGTCGTTTCGGCACTGGTCGTCTTCGACATGCTCGCGATCGCATTCGGAGCCGATTCGCGCGGGAGCGGGTTCCGCCGCTGATCCGGCCTCGATCACCTAACCGATCCGGTCGCGTGACCGGCACGCCGAATCCGTCCCGGTGGCGGCGGTGGCACCATGACCGCATGCCACTGAACGGCGAGTACGCGCCCAGCACGGCCGCCTGGGTGCGCAGGCAGGCCGAGCGCTACGAGGCCACCGACGGCCGAGAGGCCGCCGACCTTCAGGGTCGACCGGTGATCGTCCTGACGTCGCTGGGTGCCAAGACCGGCAAGCTCCGCAAGACCGCGCTCATGCGCGTCGAGCACGATGGCGAGTACGCCGTCGTGGCCTCGCTGGGCGGTGCGGCGAGGAACCCAGTCTGGTACCACAACCTCAAGGCCCATCCTCATGTCGAGCTCCAGGACGGCCCGACGAAGCGCGACTACACCGCGCGTGAGCTCGACGGGGACGAGAAGGCCGTCTGGTGGGAGCGGGCGGTGGCGACGTGGCCCGCGTACGCGCGGTACCAGACCAGAACGAAGCGCCAGATCCCCGTCTTCGTCCTCGAGCCGGTGGAGCCCTGATGGCTCCCGATCCCCTGGACCTGTACGACCGGCTGATCGCCCTGGAGCCAGGGCTGGCGCGCAAGGGCGCCACGATGCCGTACACCTCGGTGAACGGCCACATGTCCAGCTACCTCGATGCGGGTCACCTCGTCCTGCGGCTGCCGCCGGGCGAGCGCGAAGCCTTCATCGAGCGCTACGCGACAGCCCTGCACACCGCCCACGGCATCGTGCAGAAGGAGTACGTCGACGTCCCCGACGCGCTCTTCGCGAACACCGCCGAGCTTGCCCCGTTCTTCCGCTCGAGCTATGCGTTCGTGGCCGGCCTGAAGCCGAAGGTGACCACGCGGAAGACGACCTGACGCGCGGGGCTACGTCTCGGCGCCGCCGGCCGTGGCCCACGGCGATCGCGCAATCCACGCGGCCAGATCGGTCTTGTGGAGAAGTCGCGCGCTCTGGCATGTCGGACGGATCGTGGCCTCCCGTCTGATCGCGTCGAGGAAGTACCGGTCGAACGATCGCCTCGGGAAATCGCGGATCACTCGGTCGCGAACAGCATCGACGAGGGCGTACCCGTCGCCGCGGACGTCGAGGCCAGTCGCCCGGTCGAGCAGGACGCTCTCGACGCCGTCCTCGAGCGTCACAGACGGCTGCATGTGCAGGATGATCGCGGTCGCCACTCGCTGTGCATCGGCGGCGGGCATCCCCTGCCGCTCGAGGAACCGCTGCGCGATCTCGGCCCCTTCGACCTCGAAGCACATGGAGTTCGCCGGGATGCGGGTGAGCCCCACGTCGTGCATCAGCGACGCCGTCCAGAGGATCTGCCGGTCGAAGTCCCACCCCTCCCCTGCCCCGATCGCGGCGCCCCAGCAATACGCCCGGACCGAGTGCGTGAGGAGGTAGTCCGGCAACGCCCGGTGCGCCCAGCGCCAGGCCGCGACCGAGACCGCGTCGCGTGGAACGGCGATGCCGGCGATCCGGCTGGGGATATCGGGAGCGGCCAACTCAGGACTGCCCCTCGTTGGTCGCGATCACCTCATCGATGAGGCGCTCGAGCTCCACGTCCGACAGCTTTCGATCCGCTTCGGATTCGATGCGTTCACGTGCCAGCCGCAGGGCTTCGGCCTTGGGGACCCTGAACCCGGCGGGGACGCGGATGCTCTCGATCTCGCCGGCCTTGATCATGTCGCGGACGGTTCCCGCCGAACGGCCCAGGACCCAGGCCAGCTGTTCTGTCGAGAGGTGGTCCTCCATGGACCTAGCCTAATTCGGTCGAGTCATCCCCGTCGGTTCGCTCAGCCCATCCCAGGGCGGGCGATCGGTCAAGCGACCTGCTGAGCGATCTGGATCAGGTTGCCGCAGGTGTCGTCGAAGACCGCCGTCGTGACCGGACCCATCTCCAGGGGTTCCTGCGTGAACCGCACCCCGAGGGCCTGGAGCCGGCGGAACTCGGCCGGCACGTCGTCAACGGCGAACGAGGTGAAGGGGATGCCATCGGCAACGAGAGCTTCCTTGAATCGGCCGGCTGCCGGGTGGGCGTCGGGCTCGAGCAACAGCTCGGTGCCGTCAGGGTCTTGTGGCGAAACGACCGTGAGCCAGCGGGCGTCACCCAGTGGGATCTCGGTCTTCTTCACGAACCCGAGCACGTCCGTGTAGAACCGCAGCGCCTTCTCCTGGTCGTCGACCAGCACGCTCGTGACGACGATCTTCATCCGTTCCTCCTCGTGTCGTTCGTTTTCCATCGTTCCGTGATCGTTCGGAGAGGCGTCGTGTCGAGGTCGTGGAACTTGTAGCGGCCCTCGCGCCGAGTGATGACCAGACCGGCGGCCTCGAGCACGTCGAGATGCTGCGAGACGGCCTGACGCGTCGAGCCGAGGCCGTGCTTGGTCGTCAATCTGACGCACAGCTCGAACAGCGTCTGGCCGTTTCGCTCCTGTAGCTCGTCGAGGATGGCCCGTCGAGTCGGGTCGGACAGGGCCTTGAACACGTCGCCCACCGTCCCGACATGATAGGCAAGTGCCTACTTGCCTGTCAAGCACCCGGGACGATCCACCTGGATCAGCCGCTCAGCCTCGCTCGAGCAGCGCCTTCAGCGCGCCCAGCGACTCGCGCCAGGCGGCCTTGAACCGGTCCGCCGCCTCCGCGTCGGGCAGCTTGTCGTGCCCGACCGCGACGAGGACCTTCCCGGGCGCCTTCGGCACGACGGTGACGACGATGCGCGAGGGCGGGTCGGCCCAGTCGAACCGCGCGGTCAGGTTGGCTCGAGTCGGTCTCTGGCGCATCGCTGCATCCGGCATCCACCGCTTCCGGACCGTCGCGTTTGTGAAGGCGGCCAGGGCGCGCTCGGCATCGGTTGCGATCGTCCGGGTCACGCTGATGCTGAAGCCGTCGGCCATCTCGTGGGCGGTGCGCATGCCGCGCATACGCTCGTAGTTGACGGTGATGTTCTGCGTCCACCAGCCGGGCACGCCGTGCGTCTCGCTGAGCCAACGGGCGATCTCGGAGTGGGTGTGCTCCGTGCCACCCCAGGCATCGAGGAGGGCGAACCAGTCCTCGTGTCCCCTCCCCGTTCCACGTCGCATCGCCGTCTCGGAGGTCATCAGTCGGGTCGACTTGGTGCGGACCGCGACCTCGTTCGCGGTCTCCGATCCGGCAGAGGCCTCCGGCGCGGCCTTGCGGAGGAGCTGGTGGCGCGCGGCCGTGTATGACTCTCCAGTCTTGGTCATGCGCGAGCGGATACGCTGCTTGAAGACCTTCTGGGTCGGCATCGTCTCGTCATCCTTCTCGGTCGACGCGCCGCGGAACTCACGCTTCACGGCCCGCCGAAGAAGGGCGGACGATCCGTCCCGGGGAAGCCAGTTCCCCTTTGCCCCATCGATGCCGGCGGCGTGAGCGCCGGAGCGGGGTTCGGCGCGGGAGGCGCCGTCTTCACGCAGTATGCCGCCCTATCGTTCGGACGACAAGGGTGGTCTCCGACCCCATCGATCTGTGCACGTATCCTGTTGACAGGATACTGTCGTTCTGCTACATTTCTCTATGACAGGATGCTGTCACGACGAAGGAGGAGCAGCATGGACTGGAAGCTGGAACTGATCGCGATCCCGGTGTCCGACGTCGATCGCGCCAAGACCTTCTATACGGAGAAGGCGGGCTTCAACGCCGATCACGATCACAAGGTGAGCCCCGAACTCCGGTTCGTCCAGATCACCCCGCCCGGGTCGGCTTGCTCGATCTCGTTCGGGACCGGCATCTCGACCCAGCCGCCCGGCTCGGCCCAGGGGCTGCAGATCGTGGTGTCCGACGTCGCGGCCGCTCGTGCCGAGCTCGCCGAGCGTGGCGTCGAGGTCTCCGACGTCCAGGACTATCCGTGGGGCAAGTTCGTGTTCTTCAACGACCCGGACGGGAATGGCTGGGCGCTCCAGGAGATCGGTCAGCGTCCCTGAGGGGAGGACGCTCGTTCCCCGGCGCGCGAGTTCGACGCGCGCCGGTGGTGCCCGCGGATGGCGCCCGTCGGGGCTGGCTTGATCAGCCGGGGCCGATTCGCTCCACCAGTGGGGCCAGGGTCCGCAACCAGAGGGCCGCGGTCATCCCGCAGGCGCCGATCGCGAGCATGAGCGCGAGGAACCCCTCGATACGCACGCGACGCTGCCTGCGGATGGCGCCATGGCCCTCGAACGGATCACGAAGGCTTCCAAAGTGGCCGATCATCGGTGATGCCCTCCAGCATGCAAGCGGTCGGTCGCGACCTCGGGTCGCTATCGTCCCTCGCGAGCGGTCCCATTGACCAGCCTGACCATCGGATCGAGGCAACTGGGACCTGCGTCCGGCGAATGCCTCGCCCTGCATCGATGAGTTTCGGCGGGCACGGTCGTTACACCCAGCAGACGCCGGCGGAGCGATCGACGAGATCACGACGTTCGGGCCCGAGTTGTTCCCAGCCTTCGGCCCGCCGGAGACGCTTCCGGTCACATAGACGATCCGCTCGCCGGCTCAGACGTGCAGGTAGCCCGTGAAGTCCTTCGCGAGTCGTCCGGCCGGCTCGGTCGGCATCCTGACGACGAGCCCGTCGTCGGGAGCCTCCACGATCCAGTCGAGGCGGTCGTGGTTCACCATGACCACGCCGGCCCGCCGCAGATATGGCGTCGCGCCGATGCTGAACCCGATGACCGCGTCGGTCAGGGCCATCATCGGGTCGTGACGGTGCAGCTTGGTGATGGGAGGCGTCCCGGGCAGCACGTGGACATACCCGAAGACCTCATACGGGCCGGCCTTGGCGAGGACGGGAAACTGGCACATCCGGCGACGACGCGCGATGTTGCCCCGCGGCCCGTCGGCCTGCACGACGAAGATCTCGTCACGCCGGAGGAGCAGCCCGGGAACCTCGAGCGAGTGGCCGTCGGCCAGGTCCTCGAGGAGCCCGTTGGTCACCCAGAACTGGCGACTGGCGTTAAGGGTGTCGCTCACGCGATCTGCTGCGAGCCGGATCCGTCCCGAGAGGACGGAGTCGTCCGCGAACGCGACGATGTCGACGTCGGGAACGGGAAGGACCTCGAGCCCTGGGCCGGGGGCGCCAGGAGCGCCGGAGGGATCACCACGGCGCGCATCGCGCACCAGGTCATCGGTCCAGTGCTCGATGGATTCTGCATTGCCAGACATGCGAGACCTCACGATGGCGAAGGTCCGGCGTCGAGCGAGACGTCGGTGACTCCGCACGGGCATGAGTGCACCATGTCTTGTCGGACAGCCTACGACCGAACCTCACCGCGGTCGAGTGCCCCTAACCACCCAACTCCGCCCGCGATTCGCAGCCGCGGGACGATCCGTGCTCAGCCGTCAGCGCCCGCCGGCATCGGTTTCGGCCATGCGGGCTCTCACCAGCTTCGCCACGAGCTCGTCCGGGAGCAGGGCGTCGGGCTTGAAGCGGATGGTCCCCTTCGAGGTGTCGTACGGCTCGAGCTCCTCCGCGATCGCCTCCATCACGGCCGGGGCCATGACGTAGAAGGAGCAGTGGCTCTTCGCGGCGCCGTACGCGACGAGTGGCCGGCCGCGGTAGCGGAAGGCCGGGGCACCGTAGCTCATGGCCTCGACTGCCTCGGGCGCGGCGGCGCGGATCGTCTGACGGAGTGACTCGAGCGCATCCCGCATGTCGCTTGGGATGTTCGCCAGATACGCGTCGATCTCGTCAGTCATGCCCTGCGCCTCGCTTCGACTCCATGGAGCGGCCTTCCGACCGGGACAAGAGCGTACCGGACGGTCGGCGGCATCGTCGGCGACGCGGTCCTCCTCCGGCTACCAGACGTCACCTGAACGCCACTCGCAGCTGATCGCGGCTGACAGGTCGAGGGCAGGCGACGACGGGGTCTCGAGAACCATGAGGTATCCGTCGTCCTCGGGGGTCCGCCGGTCGCCGTCGGCCGCCCGGACCGATGTCGGCCCGCGCCACGTGACCCAGCCCAGCCGCTCGTAGAACCGGTGACGGCCCGTGCCGAGCGCCCCCAGCTCGAATGTCTCGCGGATGTACGACGTCACCGCGGTCATGACGAGCGACCCCAGGCCGGCGCCTTCACGGGACGGCGCCGTCGCGACGGCCTCCACGTAACCGGTCCGGAGCGGCTGCCCGTCGACGTGCAGCATCCCGTTCCACGACCGAGGCGTGGGTGACGATCTCACCGCCGACGTCGAGCACGAAATGGAGGCCGCCGACGGCGTGCTCCCAGTCGTCGTCGGTGAAGCGTTCTTCCTCGTCGGTCCCGAAGGCGGCGATCAGGAGCTCGCGGATGGCCGCGATCTCCGGTGGCGTCAGGCCGTCGGTGGACAGCCGGCGCAGACGCGGCCCCTGCTCCGTGAGCTGGGCGTCCTGGGGCTGCGGGCGGTCCATCGCCCTACCCTACTCGCCTACTCGTCGTCCTCGTCGTGGATGACGTCGTCCTCGGGCGACCCCTCGACGAACGCATCGACGTCCGTGTCCGGGATGTCGCCGCTGTCGTCCGGCGGCTCACCGATCGATGCATCGCCGTCGCGAACGTCATCGGGCAGGTCCTCGGCGCCCTCGACGAGATCGTCCGGTTCGTCGTCGGCGTCCATCGGGGCCACGCCGATCCCCAGCCCGGGCCCGGGACGACCCCCGATGCGACGCAGGCCGCTCCGGTGGATCCATTCGGTCCCATCCCGGTTGCCGAACCAAGTCGAGGATCCGCCGCCAGGCGGCGTCGCGCCCTCCTTGAAGCGCTGGAACGCGATGAACAGCGTGCCGTCCGGCACCCGGTCGACGATGTCGCGTGCCACGAGCCGGTCGGGGCGGCTCCGGATGTTGATCCGGTGGCCTTTCCGGACATCCGTGCGGACTCGATCCGGGAAGGGCGTGGTCCTGGTGGCGCCGGGATGAAGGAGGACGTCGGGCTCCGGTGCGTCCGGCGCCTGCCGGTGGCGAGGGACGAACCCCGCGTACAGCTTGCCAGCCCCGAGCCTCGGCCCATCCTCGTCACTCGGGCGGAGGTCTGCCGCGAACTCGAGGACGCGCTCCCAGGGCCACCAGCGCGGCCCATCGGCGAAGTCCCGACCAGCACGGCGACGGCCATCGGCTGCCGGGTCGTAGACGAGGGCCTTGTCGGGTCGGTCGTCCGTTCCGCCCTTGACCTCGTTCACCCAGACGGCGTGGTTGCATGGCCCGATCGTCGACTGCGACTTGGTCCCGAGCAGCGCCTCCGTGTTGCCCTGCAGGACGAACCCGCGCCCGGATCGGAGCAGCTGTGCGGCGCGCGTGGGAGCGATCGTGTTCCAGCCGGTCCGGACGGCCACCCGAACGCCGTACGCGTCCAGGGCGACGTCCGCGACCTGGCGCAGCTTCAGGCCGCCGTCGGTGTCATCGGTGAGCTTGCGGACCTTGGCGCCCGACGGGCGCCTTCCGCCCGCGGTGGCGGCGTCGATGCCCATGGCCATCGCGTATGCCGTGCACGACAGCCATCCGAGCTTCAGTCCGTCGATCTTGCAGTTCGATGCCGGCCCTTGCCGCTGGAACTTCGGTCGCGGCATCGCGGTCATGGACGCCACCTCGCGCGCACGTTCTCCCTCCGGTCCCGTCATCGAGCGGCCGCTCCTCGCTCCCCCTCAGGCTAGCAAGCGACCGTTCTGCATTCGTTCGTCGTCATCACCGGCGGTCAGTCGCCGTCGAACACGTAGCGGTCCAGGAAGCCATTCCGGAACGTGCCCGTGGGGTCATACCGCTCCAGCAGGGCGGCGAACGACGGCATGCGCTCGTACGAGGCACGGACGCGGTCTGGCGACATCGTGAACAGCTTGCCCCAGTGCGGCCGCGGGTCGAACGGCTCGAGCGCGCCCTCGATGAGCGGCAGGACCGCACGGACCCCATCCCAGTCCGGCTGCCAGGTGAAGTGGATCGCCGCGGACGCCCGGCCGGACGCCATGCTCATCCACAGGGGATCCGCGGCGATCGTCCGGACCTCCGAGACCATGAGGACCGGGGCGAACCGCTCCCGGATCGCATCGAGCGCCAGGAGCGCCGCGGGCGCGTGCTGTCGCGGGATCAGGTACTCGGTCTGCAGCTCCGCTCCGGCGCTCGGCGTGTGATCCATCCGGAAGTGCGGGACCCGTGCGTGCCATGGCCCGGCGACGCCGAGCTGGTCGGTCAGCGCGTCGGTCGGCATCCCGCGGATGGGATGGATGGGGACCGTTGCGCGCCTGGCCCCGAGGACATCCGGCGGGGCGTCGGCCCCCTCGCCATCCGGGACGCGACGCTTGAGCCAGACCTGTTCGACCAGGGGCCCTCGCCACTCGGTGAACAGGCTGACGCTGTCCGCCATCGACGTGATCTCGTCGAAGTGCTCCACGACCCTTGGCAGGGGCAGGTCCTCGTAGACGTCCTGCCGCACCCGGAACGTCGGCTCGAGATCGAGCGTGATCGCGGTGACCACGCCCAGCCCGCCGAGCCCGACGACCGCGCCATCGAAGGCGCCGTCGGCCTGATCGCGGGCAAGCGTCAGGAGCTCGCCATCGGCGGTGACGAGCTCCATGGCCGACACCGCGGTCGCGAGGTTCCCGCTGCGGTCCCCCGAACCGTGGGTCGCCGTCGCACAGGCGCCGGCCACCGAGATGTGCGGGAGCGAGGCCAGGTTGTGCAACGCGAACCCAGTCGCGTCCAGCGGGCCGCACAGCTCGCCGTACCGCACGCCGCCGTCGACGGTGACCGTGCGAGCCGTCCGGTCGAGGTCGAACCGGCGCGGCAACCGATCGAGCGACACGAGGTCGCCGGTCGTATCGGCGATGTCGCTGAACGAATGCCGCGACCCGAGGACCCGGAGCGATCGTGCGGCGCGAACGATCCCCTGGAGCTCCTCGATCGATGACGGTTGGTGGAGCCTGGCGGCGACGTACGCATGGTTCCCGGCCCAGTTCGTGAGTCCCGCGATGGGCCCGCCGACCGCCTCCATGGAACGCAGGGTAGCGCCGAGCGGGAGCCGCTGGGCGGGTATCCATCCTCGCGGTGCCCCTCGACCGCGTGCGTACCCTTGCCGGAAGGCGCGCCGTCGGGCGTCGCATCTGTGGCTGCGCGTCGCGGGACGGGGCGTGTCCGCCCCGCCTTCGCCGCACCCAGGATCGACCTCGAGGCCCCATGCACCATCGATCGTCCCAGCTGCCGAGCGGCGATTCGGCCGTGATGAGCACGCACGTCCTCGACGCCTCGCCCAACGCCATCGTCGCGATCGACGAGGGGGCGTGCATCACCTACGTCAACCCCCTGGTCGAGTCGACGTTCGGCTATACGCGCGACGAGCTCCTTGGCCAGCCCATCGAGATGCTCCTGCCCGAGCGTGTCGCCGGGCAGCACGTCAAGCACCGCTCCGACTTCCTGCGCCACCCGGTCTCCCGGCCGATGGGCATCGGGCTGGACCTGTCCGGCCGGCGCAAGGACGGATCGGAGTTCCCGGTCGAGATCAGCCTCTCGCCGGTCCGCAGCGCCGAGGGACTGCAGGTCTTCGCGACCGTGGTCGACATCACCGAGCGCAAGGCGGCGGCGACCGCCCTGGCCGACAGCGAACGACGCCTTCGCAACGTCCTGGAGGCCTCGCCGAATGCGATGGTCGCGATCGACGAGGCCGGTCTCATCGCGTACGTGAACCCGCAGACCGAACCCGCCTTCGGCTACTCGCGCGACGAGCTCCTTGGCCAGCCCATCGAGATGCTCCTGCCCGAGCGTGTCGCCGGGCAGCACGTCAAGCACCGCTCCGACTTCCTGCGCCACCCGGTCTCCCGGCCGATGGGCATCGGGCTGGACCTGTCCGGCCGGCGCAAGGACGGATCGGAGTTCCCGGTCGAGATCAGCCTCTCGCCGGTCCGCAGCGCCGAGGGACTGCAGGTCTTCGCGACCGTGGTCGACATCACCGCGCGCAAGGCGGCGGAAGGGCAGCTCCTCCAGGCGCAGAAGCTCGAATCGATCGGTCGACTCGCCGGCGGCATCGCCCACGACTTCAACAACATGCTCTTCGCGATCCGGGGCCATGCCGAGCTGCTGGCCGAGGACCTGGTGGCCGGGCCTGGCGTGTTCGACCCGGCCGACGCGTTGACCATGGTCGCCTCGATCACCGATGCCGCGGAACGGGCCACCGCGCTCACCTCGCAATTGCTCGCCTTCAGCCGCCAGCAGATCGTCCGGCTGCGGGTGCTCGACTTCAACACCGCGATCCACTCCGTCGAGCCGATGCTCCGGCCGCTTATCGGCGAGAACATCACCTTGAGGCTCAAGCTGGATCCGGACTGTGGCAACGTTCGGATGGACCCGAGTCAGCTCGACCAGATCCTCGTGAACCTCGCGGTCAACGCCCGGGATGCCATGCCCAGCGGCGGCGCGATCACGATCGAGACCGGCAACGCCACGTTCGACGAGCCCTATGCGATCGAGCACTTCGACGTCACGGCCGGTCGGTACGCCTTCCTCGTCGTCAGTGACACGGGCGTGGGGATGGATCGGGTCACGAAGGAGCACATCTTCGAGCCGTTCTTCACGACGAAGGCCCCGGGCCTTGGCACCGGGCTCGGACTCGCGACCATCTATGGGATCGTCCACCAGGCCGGCGGCCACATCTGGCTGTACACCGAGCCCGGACTCGGATCGTCGTTCAAGCTCTACTTCCCGCGGGTGGAAGCCACCGAGGTCGAGGACGCGCCCGCGGTCGTCCTGCCACCGGCGGGCCGCGGGATGGTGCTCGTGGTCGAGGATGACCCTGCCGTGCGGGACATCACCTCGAAGCTGCTCCAGCGCTCCGGGTTCCGCGTGACCCCGGTGGCCGATGGCGCGAGCGCCCTCGTGGCGTTCGGCGAGCGCCGGGAGCCGATCACCTGCATCGTGACCGACGTGATCATGCCGAACATGTCGGGCATCGAGCTCGCCGATCGGATGCACGAGATCGATCCGTCGGTCGGGATCGTGCTCCTCTCCGGCTACACGGCCGAGACGCTCCACCTCGATCGCGCGATGGCTCGCGGCGCCGCATTCGTCGCGAAACCGGTCACCTCACGCGAGCTGCTCGATGCGGTCGGGCGCGCCACCTTGGGCGAGCCAGCCAGCGCGTGACCGGATGATGACGGAGCGCCTGCCCGTTGATGCGCCATCCGTCCTCGTCGTCGATGACGAGCCGGGCCCGCGGCTCCTCGTCACGAGAACGCTTCGGCGTGCAGGCTACGAGGCGGTGGAGGCGGCGACGGGCCAGGCGGCCCTCGGGATCATCGACTCGCAGGGCATCGGCCTGGTGATCTGCGATGTCGGCATGCCGGACATGAGCGGGATCGAACTCGTGCAGGTGCTGCGCAGCCGGCCGGAGACGGCCACGCTGCCCGTCATCCTGATGACCGGGTCCGGTGACGACCAGACGCGTGATTCGCGGGCTCGAGGCAGGAGCGGACGACTTCCTCGCCAAGCCCGTCCGCCTCGATGAGCTTGTCGCGCGGGTTCGGGCGCACCTCCGGACCCACGCCGTCTGGCTCCAGCTCCTCCAGGACGAGCTGACGATCCGGTCCGGCGTGGTCGAGGCCCTTGGGTCGCTGCGCCTGTCGGCCGTGCCCGAGGAAACGGCCGAGGCGGTCGTCGGCGAGATCTCGCGCCGGACCGGCAGCGACTTCGTATCGGTTGCGCAGGTCAACGTCGACGATCGCATGCAGGAGCTCGCGACGTTCAATCGACGCGACGGCTTGCGGCGGGGTGGCGATCACTTCCCGGCGGACCTCGCGGCCTATCTGCTCGGTCGCGCTCGATCCGGCCCATGGGTCGAGGAGGTCCGCAGCGGCGGGCCGGCCGAGCCGACGGCGTCCCTGCGGGCGGCGGACCTTGATCAGGTGGCGTCCGCGCCGATCTTCGCGGGCGACGACCTTGTCGGCCTCCTGGCGATCGGCGTCGCCCCGGACGAGAGTCAGTCGGTCCGAAGCCAACAGGCGAAGCTCCTGGCCGCGGCGATCGACTACGCCAGCGTGTTGACGGCGGTGGCGGGCTCGTCGATCGCCGGGCGGCGCGAGGCCAACGCGATGCGCGCTCGGCTCGAGGGGATGCTCGAGGCGCTGGAGTTCCACATGGTCTTCCAGCCCATCGTCGACCTGCGGACGCGGCGCGTCGCCGGCTTCGAGGCGCTCGCCCGCTTCGACGACGGCGAACGGCCCGATGTCCGCTTCGCCGAGGCTGCCCGGGCGGACCTGGGTCCCGAATTCGAGCTGGCCGCGATCCGCATGGCCGTGGGGCAGATGGACCGGTTGCCACCGGCGGCGTTCCTGTCGCTCAACGTGTCGCCCCGCTCGGTGATCGAACGAAACGGCGACCTCCGGAAGCTCCTTGCATCGGGTGACCGGCCGCTGGTCGTCGAGTTGACGGAGCATGTCCCGATCGACGACTACCAGGTCCTCAAAACCGGCCTCGTTGCGCTTGGCTCGCACGTCCAGGTCGCCGTCGACGACGCTGGAGCCGGCTTCGCGAGCATGCGGCACATCCTCGAGTTGCAGCCCGCGTTCGCCAAGCTGGACATCAGCCTTGTTCGCGGGATCGACGGCGACGATCTTCGACAGTCGCTGGCGGCGGGCCTCAACTACTACGCGATGCGGACCGGCTGCCGCCTCATCGCGGAGGGCATCGAGACCGAGTCGGAGGCCGACGTCCTGCAGCGGCTCGGGGTCGAGCTCGGGCAGGGCTACCTGTTCGGCCGGCCGGAGCGGGTCGCGACCTGGGCCGGGTAGGCGTCCGACCCGCGACGTCATCCATGGCGCAGACTGGCCGACGATGCGCGTCCTGTTCACCTCCGTCCCCGCGCTCGGTCACGTCCACCCGATGGTGCCGCTCGCCCTCGCGCTGCAGGAGCGTGGCCACGAGGTCCGATGGCTGACCGGCCCCGAAGGCGGTGACCGGTTGCGGCCCATCGGCATCGACGTGGACGTCCACGGGCCGTCGTTCGAGGCGCTGCGGGCCGAACACCGCCGCCGCTATCCCGAATTCGCGTCGCTCAGGCGAGAGCAGATCCCGGACCACGTCTTCCCGCGGCTGTTCGGGGAGGTCGTTGCGCCCGGGGCGTTCGAGGCGGCCGTCGCGATCGCCCGGGCGTGGCATCCGGACCTGGTCGTCAACGACGCGGCCGAGTTCGGGGGCCCGATCGCGGCCGCGGTCGTGGGCATCCCGTCGGTGACTCACGCGTTCGGTGCGCTCACGCCCGTCCATCGCGTGGAGGCCGCCGCCGAGGCTGTCGCGCCGCTGTGGCGATCCGCGGGACTCGAACCGCGGCCATACGGCGGCCTGTACGACCACCTGTACCTCGACATCTACCCGGCCAGCCTCCAGGTGCCAGACACCGGCCACGTGCCGCGGATCCAGCGTCTGCGGCCGGTGCCGTTCGACGACGCCGGCGATGCCGCCTCGGTCACGGCCGGTGACGAGACGGAGGCGGACCCGCTCGTGTACCTGACCCTCGGGACCGTGGTTCGCGATCAGACGGACCTCGAGACCGCCCTCGAGGCGATCGCTCCCCTCCCCGTCCGCGTGCTCGTGACCGTGGGACCGGCCGGCGACCCGTCCGTCCTCGGTCCGCAGCCCGGCCACGTCCAGGTGGAGCGCTACGTGCCCCAGACCCAGGTGCTGCCGCGCTGCGCGCTCGTGGTCTCGCATGCCGGTTCTGGTACGTTCCTCGCGACGCTCGCCGCCGGCGTACCCCAGCTCTGCCTCCCGCAGGCTGCGGATCAATTCCAAAACGCCGCCGCGTGCGTCCGCTCCGGCGCCGGACTGACGCTCCAGCCAGGCGAGGTGACACGGGTCGCGGTCGGCGAGGCGGTCGTGCGGTTGCTCGGCGATCGGGCCTTCCGCGAGCGCGCTGGCACGGTCGCCGCCGAGATCGCGGCGATGCCTGGTCCCGCCGACGTCGCCGGCGTCCTCGAGACCCTCGCCGCCTGACGCCGGCCCGGCTCGTCAGGCCCCTTCGGCGGGCTCGACGGGTCGCGTGGCCCCCTGCCAGAGCATCCTGAAGGCGTTGCGCGCGGCCTCGGCGGCCGCGAGCCCAGCTCGGGTCGGATGCTCCGCGGTCAGGCACTGATTGAGCCACAGGCCCTCGACCAGGCTGTTCATGGCACTGGCGACATCCATCGTCGTCCACGGTGGGCGCAGCTCGAGCCCGAACCGCTCGAGCGCGGGCCGGACGCACTCCGCCTCGAGACGCTCGGCGGAGTGTCGGAACTCGCGCATGCTCGGGTCGGCGATGTGCTCGCTCCAGATCCCGTACGGGACCTGGCTGAGCCAGAGCGCCCAGTTCAGCCCGTATCCGACCAGCGGCTCCATCTCGTGGAGCGGTCCCCTCGCGGATTCCGCGGCCGCCACCGCGTCGATCCAGTCGTCGGCGTCGTCGAACGCCCGTGGCTCGGGCAGCACGAAGATGTCGACCTCCGGATCCTCGAGGACCAGCGCCATCGCCTGGAGCTGGAACTGGCGCTGGCTCTTGAACAGGTTCGTGATGGCTCCCCGGCTCTTGCCATCGACGCTCGCGGCCACCTGCTCGGCGTTCAGCTTGGCGAACGGACCCACGGCGCCGCGTCGCTCGTCGTCCTCGCGGTCGAGTCGGCGTGCATCGACCCGGATCTGTTCGAGTATCACCGTCTCGGCCGCGCGGATATACCGCTTCTTGGCCTCCTCGGGCGGCAGGATCGATCGGCGACGTTCTGGCATTTTCGTCCTTGACATACGGACAGTATGTATGTAAGCGTTACATACGGACGGTATCCAGAGACGACTCTACACCGCGGGGAGAAGAAGATGCAGGGATCGCTGCTCTACTTCGGGATGACGGTCGCCGCCGCTCTCTCGTTCACGGTCGGCGGGGTCTTCATGAAGTGGTCACAGGGCCTCACGCAACCGCTCCCCTCCCTCGCGATGCTAGGCCTGTTCGCGCTGGGAGCCGCGTTGCTGACGCTGTCGATCGACGTGCGCGGGGAGCTCGGACCGGCGTACCTGGTCGTGCTCGGCCTCGAGGCGGTCCTCGCTTTCGCCTTCGGTGCGATGCTCTTCGGCGAGGACGCGAACATGGGGCGCCTGGTCGGTCTCGCGCTGCTGATCGTGGGCATGATCCTCATCGAGGGTGGCGCGGTGTCCGCGGCCGCCGGCCCGGAGCCGACGCTGGCCACTGAGCGCGTCGCCGTCCTCACGGACGGGCTCCGGGGGAGCAGGCGGTAGCTTTCGCGCCCGCGCCCCTGACGCGGGTCCCGCCTCAGGCGAGGCCGTCGAGGATCCGGGCCAGCTCGCTGGGGCGGCTGAGGAACGGCGAGTGTCCGCCCCCGAGCTCGATGGCATCGACGCCGAGCCGCTCGCGCGCCGCGGTCCGCACCCACTCCGGATTGATCGCGCGGTCCTCGCGGCAGACGATCGAGGAGCGCTCGATGTCCGGCCACGCCTTGAGCGGCGTGACCTCCTGCAGCACCCGGTACGACTGCGGCCGCAGACGCTGCGTCGCCCATCGGACGGTCGCGGCCGGCGTGTCGTGATAGAAGAGCTCGGTGGCGGTGTTCGGGCCGATCATCCACACGTCGTCCCCGAGGTCGGTCCACTCCTCCGCGACCGGCGCCACCTGGCCGTCGATTGCCTCCGACACCCGTTGGTCGTTCGCGCTCATGCCGGTCGAGGGGAGGAACGAGGCCAGGAACACGAGCCGCCGGACTGGGTGACGAGCCGGCACGAGCGGGATGACGAGACCGCCCATCGAGTGCCCGACGAGCATCGGCTTCGTCCTGGGAGGGAGCGCGTCGGCGACGATCTTCGCGTACTCGGCCGCTCCGAGCGACGGGTCGCTGATGGGCAGGTCCACGGTGATCACGCGGTGGCCGAGCCGTTCCAGCTCGGGTGCCAGGAGGTCCCAGCACCACGCTCCGTGATAGGAACCATGGACGAGGGCGATGTCCATCCGACTCCTTTCGCGGCACCGGGACCCCCCGACCCGATCCTTCGCCCCCTCAGCATAGCCCGGGCCTCCTACTTGGCGGGCAGGCTCCCGGCAAGCGTGGCGCCCTCGTTGACCCAGCGTCCGAGGTCCGCATCCGACCGGGTCCCGTCCGGGTCGACATAGATCATGCCGCGCATCGGGCGGTGCCCGAAGTCCATCGGGCGCGCGTGGGGCTGCGCGACAGCTGCGTCGTGGGCGTCAGGCCCGACCCTGACCATCAGGTCGTCCCGGATGACGCCGCAGGCCATGTTGCCGCCGACCATGAACGCGATCCCGCCGAACATCTTGCGCTCGGTCACCGCGTCGCGGCCGGCGAGCACGTGTCGGATGCGATCGGCGAGGGTCTCGTCGTATGCCATGAGGTCGAGCCGCTCCGTGTGGCGCCAGGCGCCAAGCGTACAGCGGCGAAGTCAGGCGACGAGCGCCTCGCGAAGCGGAGCGACACGGTCGGACAGGAATGCCGGCACGAGGTGCCGATTCTCGAGCGCGTCGAGGAAGATCGCGGACCACAGCATCGACTCCTCGCCGATCATGATCCAACGCGGGCTCACCCAGTTCTGGCCGCTGGCGTTCATGACCTCCCAGAAGGTCCCGTCCCGCTCGATCCATTCCACGTACCGGGCGGTCTCGCTCGCGGCCAGCACCGGATCGACGGTCCGCAGCACCTGGAGATACATCGCGCCGAGGCTGGTCCACACCGTGCTGCCCTGGTAGTCGGGCAGGATGTGGCGGGTCAGCCAGACTTCGCGCTCCGGGCGGCGGCTGGTCTCGTAGCGGAGCGGGTACGGGTCGCAGAAGCCGTTGGCGTCGAGGTAGCCGAGCGCTGAGGCGACGAGTTCCGCGTCGGCGATGACCCCGGTGTAGAAGGGCCAGATGTTGGCCTCGCCCGAGACGGTCTCGTCGCCGAGCGCGTCGCGGAAGTGGTCGTCGACCCAGAAGTGCTCGACGAGCAGGCGGCCGTAGTCGCCCTCGAAGTGGCGCTCGAAGGGCGAGGCGAACCAGCCCGTCTCCTCGATGGTCTTGGCGAGCAGCGCGACCATCGTGTTGCCGTAGGCGTTCGAGCGGTTGACCACGGTGTCGCGATGCGCGCTGAACTTGCGGTCGGAGCGGACGAGACCGGTCGTGGGATCGATGACCATCTCGTAGAAGTGGTCGATCTCCGCCTGGAGCCACGGTCGGTGGCGCTCGACCAGGTCGGTCGCGTCGACCGCCCGGAGGGCCGCGAGGAACAGCGGCAGCGAGTCGACGCCGTACTCGAAGACGTCGCCGGGGCGGTCGAAGTAGTGGATCGTCGTGGTGATGTGGCTGCGACGCTTCGCCCAGACGTCGAGCCCATACGCCAGGGAGGCGTGGACCTGCGGGCCGTGCCCCAGGCGCACGAGCGACGGCGCCGAGAACGACAGGTCCCGCGTCCAGAACATGTCGAAGTGTCCTGGGCTCGCCGTGAAGGTCCGGCCGTTCCAGCAGGCATCGATACAGGCGCGCATGATCGAGGCGGCGCTGCCGGGATGCCGCGTGTGACCGCGGAAGTGTCGGCGCAGCCTGACGCCGACGTTGTGGACGTACGAGGCCACGACGGCGGGTGCGATCCAGGGGGCGATGGCCACGTGCAGACTCCCGGGACTGGTTCGGGATGTTTCCCGATACGCCCGGAGTCAAAGCGCCGGACTGACGTTCAGGTTGGGCGGTGCGCCCGTTCCCTTCGACCCCCCCATGGTACCAGTGACGGTCGCCGACTCAGCCGGTCGCCAGGGGTTCGAGCCGCTTGCGGAAGAACACGAGATCCGTGCCGAGGTGCGGCTCGCGATGGGTCTCGCGGTATCCGCGACGGAGATACAGCGCGATGTCGTCGGCATAGCGCTCGTTCGTCAGCAGGCAGATCTCGGCGAAGCCCTCGCGGATCGCGACGGCCTCCGCGTGGTCCAGGAGACGCCGCCCGAGTCCCCTGCCCTGCCAGGCCGGCTCGACCGCGACGTTCTCGAGCCACAGGTGACCGTCCCGAGGCTCGAGCTCGAGCACGCCGACGATGACGCCATCGATCGTGAGCACCCAGACCTCGTGCTCCCTGACGGCTGCGGCGTAGTCCGTCAGCATCGGGATCGGCGTGCGGCCGATGAGCGGCGTGTACCCGACGTACGCCGCGGCGACCACCGCCTGGATCCCATCGACATCGCGGTCCTCGGCACGGCGCAGCACCGGCGTCGCATCGGGCATCGGGGGTCCGCGGATCAGGCCGGCCGGACGTTGAGGTTGAACCGGAACGTGTTGTCCGGGTCGTACCGGCGCTTGATCGCCGCCAGACGCTCGAATCGGGCGTCGCCGAAGGCGGCCCGGACGCGTTCCGGCGTCTCATCGACAGGCGCGTAGTTCGCGTAGCCAGCGCCCGAGAGCGACGTGGGCTTCAGTCCGTCCGCGACATCGCGCGCCCAGGCGATCTGGCGGGCATCGTCGGCCGGATCCTCCCAGATGGCGATCCCGCTGATGTTCCAATGCGCGGCGCGCTGCCCGAACGCCGCGCCGTCGGGCGGTTCGCGACGCGCGGCACCGCTCAACGCCTCGAGCAGCATGAAGGAGTTCCCGCCGGGCACCGCGGCCATCCCGGCCACGATTGCCCTGGCGTCGATCGAGCGCGTGAAGTGTCCCTTCCAGTAGTGGCGGAGCCCGAACGGGAGCTGGCCGCTCATTGCCTGGACCTCGAGGTATGTCTTGACGGTGAGCGTGTCGGCGACGATCGGCAGGGCACGCAGCCGCCCGATGGCCCGCTCGCCCTCCTCGGGCGTCCCCTGGTAGACGACGGTCACGCTGAACACCGGCGGCGATGGCCGGCCCTCAGCTGCGGCGGTCTCGTCCTCGACGCCCGGGCCGCCGGCGAAGATCACGAGCTCATCGGGCATGTCGGTGGCGAGATCGGTGATCGCCGCGATCGCCTGATCGGCAGATCCCAGCGGCACCGAGACGTAGCCGGCGTACAGCGCGCCGACCGGGTGCAGCCTGAACTCGAACTCGGTCACGACCCCGAAGTTGCCGCCGCCCCCGCGCAGGGCCCAGAGCAGCTCGGGGTCGCCATCCGCTCCGGCGGTGACGATGGAGCCATCGGCCGTCACGACCTCCGCCCGGACGAGGTTGTCGCAGGTGAGTCCGGACGTGCCCATGAGAAAGCCGAGCCCGCCCCCGAGGGTCAGGCCGCCCACGCCGGTGTCGCCGAACGTCCCGCCGGGAACGGCGAGGCCGTGGGCCGTGGTCGCGACATCGGCGTCGGTCCAGAGCGCCCCACCGCCCACGGTCGCGCGCCGTCGTGCCGGGTCCACGGTCACCTCGCGCCGCTGGCGGAGATCGATCACCAGGGAGCCGTCGGCGACAGCGTGGCCGGCGACGTTGTGGCCTCCGCCACGGACGGCGATCGGCAGGTCCGCCTCACGGGCCCAGCGCACGGCCGCGGCGACGTCGTCGGACGACTGGGGCCAGACGATCGCGACCGGCCGGCGGTCGATGGTCGCATTGAAGATCGCGCGGGCGTCGTCGTAGCCGTCATCGGCCTCCCCGAAGACCTCGCCGTCGACGACGTCGCGCAACCCCTGCGCTCGGATGTCGGTCGTCATCGGTGCCTCCTCGTCGACGTCATCCGTGGCCTCGCGCGGTCGCCCGTGCCACATGGTCGTCTGCTGGGCCAGATGCTAGCGGGGTCACCGGCCGACGGCGTCCGAGGAGGACCAGCGCGCCGGCCGATGCCAGCGCGAGGAGCACGTTGCCAAGCATCGCGGCCGTCAGGCCGATCGTCACCGACAGCAGGCCGACCACCGGCGGATAGATGGTCGAGCCGACGACGGCCGACCCCGAGAGGAATCCGGTCACCGCAGCCGATCGCTCGGGATAGCGCTCGCCGGCGAGGGCCATGATCATCGGGAAGACCGGGCCGCTGGCGACGCCCGCCAGGCCGAACAGCGCGATCGACGCCGGCAGCGACGGGACCAGGATCGCCGCGAACAGGGCGGCCCCCATCGCGACGACCGCGACGACCGTGAACCGCAGGTGGTCGAAGCGGTCGGCGAGGCGCGCCGACAGCAGCCGACCCAGCGTGAGGCCGGCCCAGTAGAGCGACAGCCCGGTCGTGGCCACGCTCAGCGGCGCGGGCTCGAGGAACCGGACCAGCCAGTTGGACACGCCGACCTCCGCGGCCACGTAACAGGCGATCGCCACGGCCATCAGGAGGAGCGGGGCCGCCAACCGGTCGCGAACCCGACGGACGGCAGGGTCGCTCAGTGCCGCCGGATCGGCCGTCGGCCGGACATGTCGGCCATCGGGCATCGACACCAGGGCGAACAGCACCGCGAGCAGGAGCGCGACCAATCCGGTGCCGACCAGGATCCACTGCCAGTCCACCCCGTCCTCGACCAGGCGGCCGACCGCCAGCGGGGCGGAGAGCGCGCCAACGCTGAAGAAGAGGTGCAGCAGGTTGAGGGCGCGCCCTCGTCCCGACGGGAACAGGTCCAGGACGAGGGCGTTGCCCCCGCCGTCGATCGCGCCGCAGCCGAGACCGGTCGGTAGGGCCGCTATCAGGAAGATCACCCACCCCGGAGCGAGGCCGAGCACGACGAAGCCCAGGCCGATCAGCGCCGTCGCCGAGGTCAGCACGATCCGCCGTCCGATCCGTTCTGTGACGATGCCGCCGCCGAACGACCCGATGCCCCAGCCGATGGCGAAGACGAAGTAGAAGAGGCCCATCCCCGCATCCGACTGGTCGAACGTGTCCTTGACCGACCGGATCAGCGTCGGGACGAGGAGCCCGCCCCAGCCGACGAGGACGTATGCGAGGTAGGCGACGACGGCGGCCGCAGCCGGCCGCGAGGGGGATCCGAGGGTCACCCGCGGATGCTATCCGGTCGGCCTGCGGCGGGTGCGATCAGGGGCCCCGAGCGCTCTACGACTCGAGCTCGTACTCGAGTTCGTAGGTCCCCGTCTTGCCCGGTGCGACCATCCGTCCCGACCCGTGGATCCCGGCGAGGTCGCCGGTGCCTGAATCGGCAACGACATCCCACGTGATCGTCGATGCCGATCCGTCGTGATCGCCTTCCGCGGCGAGGACGAACGACCCCCGTCGTCCGCCGACCGACCCGGTGATGCGCTGGAGGCCGACGAAGTGCGCGGTCTTGTCGCTCCGGTACAGCATGAGCCAGTCGATCGACCCGTCACCCTCGATGTCGCCGCTGAACCGCTGCGTGCCGGACGCGTGGGTGAGCTTCAAGCCGCCATCGAGTTCCGCGATCGGATCGTCGGCGCCGTCGAGGATTTCGAAGGATCCCGTGGCCGTGGTCATGCGTTCCTCCACCGTACGGGCGATCAGGCGTGGAAGCCTTCGAGCGCATCGCGCTCTGCATCTACCGCACGTCGCACCCCTGGCTCGAGCTCGTGGAACGGATCGAGTGTGATGCGGCTCCCCTGTACCGACCATGCGCCCGCCACGGAACCGTCTATCAAGTACGTGCCGACCGAGAACGGCTTGCGCGTGCTGAACACGAGCGGGCGATAGCGTTCCGGGAGGATGCCGGTGCGCCGAGCGTGGACGAGCAGCGTGGCGTCCCAATGGGGCAGGAACCTGACCGGGGCCGGTGTGTCGGCGTCCGGCACGTCGGCATCCGCGAGATCAACGAGCTCGCGGCCCGCCACGTCGCGATACGTGCCCAGCGTGAGCTGCGAGCCGCCGCGCCGGGCTGCCGAGACCGGGATCCCGGCCCACGAGGCGATATCACGCCACGGAGCAGGCCCGAACGCCCGCAGGTACGCCCGTACGAGGTGCTCGAGACCCTCGTCCTCCGTCGCATCCGGTGGGCCGACCCAGTCCTCGGCGAGGCCCAGGCGATCGGCCCGGCGACGCTCCCACGTGCCCGACGGCGGAACGCGGACGAGATCCACCCACAGGCCGAGGTTGCCGACGAACCCCGCCCCGAGCTCGCCGAGCTCCTTCACGGTCCGCGGCCCGTCCGCGAGGGCCACCCGCAGTCGTTCGCCGTTCGCGATCATCGCGTTCGAGCCCTCGAGCCCGAACGCGCCCGATGGCAGCCGGAGGGCCCAGTCCCGGCGCGCCTGGCGGACGCCCATCGCGTAGGGCCAGTACTCGCGCCCCGACACGATGTGGATCGTGCCCCGCATCAGGGTGGCCTGGACGACGCTTCGGTCCTCCAGGGCCGCGGTGAGCGCGTCACGCCGGAACCCCGCGAGCCGGGTCCACAGCCCGACGTAGCCCGACGGTGCGTACTGGGTCTGGAGCCCGCCGACCTGCTCGACGGCCTCCACGATCGACGAGGAGGAGCGCTCGAGCAGGAGCTGGCGCGCCAGCAGCGCTCGGTTCAGCTGACGCTGGGTGAGCACACGCGTCGTCGCGACCATCGGGTCGATGCTATAGCCTTGGCGACGCTATGGGCATCCACCTCGCCCGGCGTCCGGTCGACGTCTGGCGCACGACCATCTCCAACAAGAACGGCTGATCCGCCCCTTCCTGAACAGCGTCGGAGGAAGGGGCAGGACGGACGCGTGCTGCTGTCGTCGCCCCTGCGGGCGGCTCGCCACGCGTCGTCCCGCCGGTCGTGAAGGAGAACGGTCATGCCGATGCCGCACCGAACGTTCGCCCAGGTGGCGAAGCGGCGACTCGTGGGAAAGGAAGGCAAGGAGCGGATCCGCGAGGTCCGGGCGCTCCTCGCCGAACTGCCCGACTACAAGAACGGTCCCTATGCGGACCTGCGCAAGTCGCTGTTGGCCGAGATCGAGGACACACGTGTGCGCTCGAGCGCCGTGCATCGCGATTCCATCGCCGTTCGCCGGGAAGGCGCGGCGCAGATCGCCCTCGTCGGGCCGCCGAACGTGGGCAAGTCGTCCCTGCTGCAGGCGCTCTCCGAGATCCAGATCAAGACCGGCGACTATCCCTTCACCACGTTGCGGCCGGTCCCGGCACTCACCCGGATCGGCGGGGTCCAGGTCCAGCTCGTCGAGATCCCCGGTCTGATCGAAGGGGCGTCCGAGGATCGCGGCGGCGGACGGGCGCTGCTCGGCGTCCTGCGCTCGGTCGACGCGATCGTCTATTGCGCGCGTCCCGATGCCGACCCATCCGAGCTCGCGGTGGTGCGGGCGGAGGTCGAGGCATCCGGGATCGAGAAGCCGTCGATGCTCGCGGCGACCCGCGCCGACGAGGCCGGTGCCGTCGAGCTCGAACGCCTCGTGGCGGCATTCCCCGACCTTCCCGTGGTCCCGGTGTCCGTGCTCGACGAGACGTCGCTGGAGGCGTTCCGGGCGGCCGTCTGGGCCCTCACCGGCCTGCTCCGCGTCCGGCTCCGCAAGGACGGGTCCGTCGACCCCGAGCCATTGGCGTTGGATCCCGGCGCGACCGTGGCCGACGTGGCCGACTGGGTCCATCACGACCTCGGCGCGAGCTTCGCTGGAGCCCGCATCTGGGGACCGTCGGCCCGCTTCGACGGGCAGCGCGTGGGCCGCGAGCACGTGGTCCAGGACGGGGACGTGGTCGAGATCGTGCCGTGATCGGGACGGATGGACGCGCCGGGCTCTCAGCTCGGTCTCAGACGATTCACAGGAAGCGGCGGGTACCGTTCGACTCGACGCACCTGCTGCCGAGCGACCGGAGGACCCGATGACGCCATCACTCGTACCTGTCCATCTCGACCCTGACCTCGATGACCACGACCGGGGCCTGGTCTTCGACCTGACGACCCTCGACCGGCGCCGGATGCTGAAGCTCCTCGGCTTCGGCGGGTTCAGCGCCGGGCTCTTCGTCATCGCCGGATGCGCGCCCGCAGGCCCGTCTGCCTCGGCATCGGCGGCAGGTGCGACGGCCTCGGCCACCGTCGGTGCCTCCTGCGCGATCATCCCGGAGGAGACCGCCGGGCCGTTCCCGGGCGACGGATCCAACGGTCCCGATGTGCTCTCGCAGAGCGGCGTGGTCCGCAGCGACATCCGGTCGAGTTTCGGCTCGTCGACGACCGTCGCCGAGGGGATCCCGCTCACGATCCAGCTGACGATCCAGGACGGGACCGACTGCGTGCCGCTGGCCGGAGCCGCCGTGTACGTCTGGCACTGCGATCGCGCCGGTGACTACTCGCTGTACTCGGAGGCCGCCGCGGGCGAGAACTACCTCCGCGGCGTCCAGGCGGCCGACGAGGACGGCCTCGTGACGTTCCAGAGCATCTTCCCGGCGTGCTACCCGGGACGCTGGCCGCACATCCACTTCGAGGTCTATCCCAGCCTCGACATGGCGACCAACGAGGCGAACAAGATCGCCACGTCGCAGGTGGCGCTCCCGAAGGAGGCCTGCGACCAGGTCTTCGCCACCGATGGCTACGCGCCGAGCGTGAGCAGCCTCGCGCAGCTCTCGCTGGAGAGCGACAACGTCTTCGGCGACGATGGGGGCGTCAGCCAGCTGGGCGCGATGACCGGTTCGGTCGCCGACGGCCTGACCGTCACGCTCACGGTGCCCGTCAACGCCTGACCCGCGTCAGAGCGGCGGCGGACGCCAGCCGCCGAGCGCGTCCTCGACCACCCGTGCGGCGGCCAGCACGACGTCCTCGCGCCAGGGTCCCGCGATCAATTGCACGCCGATCGGCAGCCCTTCCGGAGACGTGCCACCGCGGACGACGCCCGAGGGCCAGCCCGTGAGGTTGTGGACCTCGCTGTACGTGTCGGCGAAGGCCGATGTGAAGCCGCTGCCGTGGGGCAGCGCCGGCGCCGGCAGGGCCGGGCTGACGATGAGGTCCGTGTCCTGCATCCAGCCGAGCATGCTGGCGCGGACATCGTCGACCGCCTCCATGACGGCGGTGACCTCGTCGCCACCGAGCGGTGTGGACTCGGTGATCCATGTCGCCTTGCCGGCGAACGAGCCGAAGCCTGCCGTCCCGGAGCCCGCGAGCAGCCGACGCAGCCAGGCATGGCCGTCCATCTCGATCATGCGGGTCCAGAGATCGGCCGCGCGCCCCTGATCCGGCGGCATGCGTGCCTCGACCTGCGCTCCGGCATCCCGCAGCGCCTCGGCGGCCGCGGCGATCGTCGCCATCGTCTCGGGCGTCGGCGTCTCGATGCCGTTGTCCACGAACCACGCGACGCGAAGGCCGGGGATCTGGACCGCGATCGGATCGCGCAGCGCGACTGGGGCGACGTGCGGGTCCGTGCCGTCCGGCCCCGCGATGATCGAGAGCAGCAGGGTCAGGTCGTCGACGCGTCGGGCGATGGGTCCCAGTTGGGTCAGTGACTCCATGAGGCCGCGGTACGACGGGGAATGGCCGGTCCGCGGCACACGACCGCTGGTCGGCTTCAGCCCGGCGACGCCGCAGACGTGCGAGGGCTGCCGGATGCTGTCGCCGGTGTCGCTGCCGATGTCGAATGGCGACCCGCCGGCCGCGACGATCGCCGCGGATCCGCCGCTGCTGCCCCCCGGCGAGCGCTCGAGATCGTACGGGTTCGACGTGCGGCCGTAGACGAGGTTGTCGGTCTCATTGGACCAGGTGAACTCGGGCGTGTTCGTCTTGCCGAGGAGGATGCCGCCGGCGGCCCTGAGGCGGGCGACGACCGTCGCGTCACGGTCGGGGATCCGGCCGGACCATCCAGCCGTGCCCGCGGTGGTGATCAGGCCCGCGGTGTCGAGCGAATCCTTGATCGTGAACGGGACGCCATGGAGCGGCCCGCGCAGCGTCCCGGCCCGCAGGTCCGCATCGGCCGCATGCGCCGCCTCGAGCGACCCGTCCGCCAGCCGGACGACCGCGTTGATCCGCGGGTTGACCGCCCCGATCCGCCGCAGGCACGCCTCCGCGAGCTCGACCGCGGACCGTGCGCCCGTCCGGATCGCGGTCGCCATCTCGACGGCGGACATGAAGTGGAGGTCATCGGTCATGGTCCCGATGATGCGCCTGCGGCGAGGGCCGCGAGCGACGGGTGTCTACCATGAGCCGCATGCAGCGGCGTCGGCTGGTCATCCTCGCGCTCGTGGTCCTCTCGACCGTGGGGTCGGCCTCGGTCAGTCCCGCGAGGGCGATGGTGCCGGCGCCGGGCCCGTTGGCGGGGATCGTGATCGCCCTCGACCCGGGGCACAACGGCGGCAATGCCACGCACGGGTCCATCGTCCGCCGCAAGGTGTTCATCGGGAACGGCTGGAAGGCCTGCAACACCACCGGCACGCGGACCCGGTCGGGGTACGCCGAGCACCGGTTCACGTTCTCGGTCGCGAGGCTGGTGCAGTCACGCCTGGAGGCGCTCGGTGCGACCGTGTCCCTGACGCGCCGGACAAACAGTGGCGTGGGTCCGTGCGTCACCACGCGCGGCCGATTCGGGCGCAAGGTCCACGCCCGGCTCCTCGTCAGCATCCACGCCGACGGCTCGTCGTCGTCGCATCGCGGGTTCGTCGTCCTTCGACCTGGCCGGGTGCCGGGCTATACCGACGACATCGTGACCGCATCGGCGACGCTTGCCCGGGCGATGCGCCGCGGCCTGCTCGCTGGCGGCCTGCCGATCGCGAACTACTACGCCACGGACGGCGTCAGGAAGCGAACCGACCTGGGGACCCTCAACCTCTCGGACGTGCCGGCCGTTATGGTCGAGCTCGGCAACATGAAGAACCGGTCGGACGCGAGGCGGATGACCACGAGGGCCGGACGTGCCCGCTATGCGGCCGGTCTCGTCGCGGGGATCCGATCGTTCCTCGGGCGCTGAGCCGTCCGACCGCGACCGGGGCGCCCCCGCGCCCTAGAAGAACGTGGAGCACCAGGGCTCGTCTGCGGTCCGCAGCAGCCGTTCGGCGTCCAGCAGGGCGCCCTCCCGATGCTCCTCGAACCCATCCACCAGTACGGCGTCGCGAAGACGCGTCCCACCGAGGTAGGCCGCGCCCAGCGCGGCGACATCGAGCGTCAGGTCGGGCACGCGATCGGTCTGGCGGCACGTCGCCCCATCCGGGCCGGCGTCGAGATGGAACCGTGCGCGGCCGCCGTCCGCCTCGTCATCGATGAGCTCGAGGACCATGCTCCCGCTCGCCTCGTAGGTCCGGGCCTCCATGGCCCGTGGGACGTCGAACAGCCGCACCCACATCGCATCCCCGAGGTCCGAGATGCGCACGTCTCGGGCGTTCTCGAGGATCCACGGCAGCCGCTCGCTCGGCGAGCGGCGCTCGGCCTTCACGGTGGCGACCCAGTCCATCTCCGCGAGGTAGCGCCAGAGGGCGAGGTAGGCGTCGTTCGAGAGCGCATGCAGCTCGTCGACCTTGACGACGTTGCGGGGCTGACCGTCCTCCCACTTGTCGCCCGAGCGGCTGTATCGGACATATCCATCGACCGTCCCGGAGGCGTCCCGCCGAAGGGCGACGAAGCCCTTCCAGTCCTCGCCCCAGGCGGTCCGTCGCAACCCGAGGTCGTATTCCCAGTCAGGCTCGCGTCGGCGGATCTCGCCGGGCGCTCCTGGACGCCGGGCCTCGAACACGGCCCTGATCGCGTCGCGGGCAGTCGCGTCGGGCGTGACGATCGCCACTCCTCCGGGCGACGGGGAGACGAACGTCGCGTGGGTGTCGAGCGTCCAGACGGCTTCGCGACAACCCGGCCCGTAACCGAACCGGCCGTAGATGGGGTACTCAGCGGCGTAGAGGAGCCCGAACGCCTCGCCGCGCGCCCGGGCGGCCTCGTGCTCGGCCGCGATCATCCGGCGGAGGATGCCCTGGCGACGATGGGTCGGCAGCACCGTGACCGCGGAGACCGCCGCGGCAGGCAATCGGGCGCCACCGGGGAGCGTCATCTCGGTCGCCCACGATCGGAAGGTCCCGCAGATCCTCTCCCGATCGAAGGCGGCCCAGGTGCGATCGAGATCCCAGTACGACCGGACCTCTTCGGTGACCTTCGCGACATCAGCGTGCTCGAGGAAGGCGGCCGTCAGCGCCTCGACGAACGGCGACAGCTCGTCATCGCGGATGGTCCGGATCTCGGGGGTCATGGGCCGACCATAGCACTCGTCCCGGTCACCGGATCCGAAGCGTCATGCGAGCGGGACCTGCGGGTCACGCCTCGTGGTCGAGGAGGCCGAGCACACGCTCCCTCTTCGACAGTCGGGCGACGCGTGCCCCCTCGAGCAGCAGCCCCTCCAGGCGCTCACGCGGGATGGGATCGCCCTCGCGGAAGGTCAGCCAGCGAGCCTCGCGCGTCACCCCGCGGCCGGCTAGCACCCCCTCGTCGTCGCGCATGAAAACGCCGTGCTTGAACCCGAGATGGACGTGCTTCGACTCGGGCGTGACGAAGCAGCAGAACGCCGTCCGCCGGCCACCCACCGGGACGTCGTACCCGATCAGGAGCCAACCGGCGCGGACCCGTTCGACGGCATCCGGGAGCGTCTCGCGAACGATCGAACGGAGCTCCTCCGCGATCCGGCGCATCGGCTCCGGGTACCGCTCGAGGAGCGCCTCCGGCGGGATCGGGTCCATCGTCGTCATCATCGCCCGCGGTCAGGTCGAGAGGCGTCAACATCGCCGCGGCCGCGCTCCACGATCTCCAGGATGAACCGCGGCAGGGCGAAGCTCGCGAGGTGGACCTCCGGCGTGTAATAGCGCGTCGCGAGTCCCGCCGCGGCCGCCCGGTCCGCGAGCAACGCCCCTGGGACGTGCCGCAGGGCAAGGTCATCACTCCCCCACCCGAACGCCATGAACCCCCCGACGTAGGTCGGCACCGCCGCGAGATAGCACGTCGCATCGGCGAACAGGCCGACGAATGCCCGCATCGTCGCCTCGAGCTCCTCGGCCTGGAAGAATGGCACGCCGTTCTGCGTGACGATGACGCCCCCCGGCCGGAGGACGCGACGGCAGTCCGCGTAGAAGGTCGGCGTGAAGACCGCCTCGCCGGGGCCGATCGGGTCGGTGGAGTCCACGATGACGAGGTCGAATCGCCGGTCGCTCGTGGCGACGTAGTCCGCCCCGTCCCCGATGACGATCTCGAGCCGCGGATCGTCGAATGCGCCGTTCGACAGCTCCGGGAGATGCGCCCTGGCGAGTCGAATGACGCCAGCGTCGAGCTCGGCCATCGTCAGGCGCTCGACGCCCGGGTGCTTGAAGACCTCCTCGATCATCGCGCCGTCGCCGCCGCCGACGATGAGCACGTCCCGGACCGCTCCGTGGGCGAGGATCGGCACGTGGGCGAGCATCTCGTGATAGACGTACTCGTCGGCCGTCGTCAGCTGCGTGACGCCGTCGAGCATCACGAGCTTCCCGAACGCGACGCTCTCGGCGATCACGAGCCGCTGATGGTCGGTCCGGCTGTCGAACAGGACCCGACGGACCTGGATCGAGGTCCGGAAGCCCTCGTGCAGGGTCTCGGTGAACCAGGCGTCCTCGTCGCTGGGCGGAGCGGTGGGGTCGGGCATGGGCGTGAGTCTATGGGCTCCATACTTCGCCCGTGACTCGCTCCGAGGACGCCGACACGCCGCTCGTCCGTCCCGCCACGGCGGCCGAGGCCGCCGACGTCGCCGCGATGCACGCCACGACCCGCGCCGCGTGGGACGAGGCGGCCGAGCGCTACGAGCGCTGGCTGGACGAGGCGATCGCGCTCATCCGCGGCGGCGGGAGCAACCTGTTCGAGGCCGAGCTCGACCTGATCGGCGATCTCCACGGCCGCTGTCGACGGGCGATCCATCTCCAGTGCGCCGGCGGCCGCGACACGCTGTCGCTCTGGAACCTGGGGGCCGACGAGGTGGTCGGGGTCGACTTCAGCCCGCGGATGCTCGAGCTGGCGGCCCGTCTGACCGAGGCGACCGCGGCCCCGGCCCGCTGGGTGCTCTCGGACGTGCTGGACACCCCGCATGAGCTCGATGGCACCGGGGACCTCGTGTACACCGGGCGTGGATCCCTGATCTGGCTCCAGGACCTCGATGCGTGGGCGGCCGTGGTCGCCCGACTCCTCTCGCCGGATGGCCGGTTCGTGCTCTTCGAGGGCCATCCGGTCGAGTGGCTCTTCGACGTGGACGCCGACGGCCATTGGATCGCGACCGACTACGACTACTTCTCCGGACCCGAGGCCTCGAAGGGCTGGGCGCCTGAGTACATCGACCGTCTCGCGATCATCGAGGGCGACCAGAGCTGGAAGTTCGCACGGTCCTGGACGCTGGGCGAGGTCATCACCGCGCTCCTGGGGGCCGGCCTGCGGCTGGAACGCGTGACGGAGCATCCGGTCGACTGGTGGGGCGGCCATGCTGACGTGCGTGCCGAGGAGCGTGGCCGGATCCCGCTCTCCTTCTCGGTGGTCGCGCGGGGTCCCGTGCGGTAGGTCGGGCCATCGCGGCGCTCAGAAGTCGCGACGTCCCGCGAAGCCTTCCTCGACGAACGCCCGCGTGCGTTCGTAGATCGCGATCCGATGACCGCCCGGCGAGCGGAACGGGCAACACGGACCGGTCGGGATCTCGAGCGTGCCCTCCCGCGTCCACCCGCGCGCCTCGAGCTCGGTCATCGCCTCGTCGAGATGCGCCACGCGGTACACCAGGACGGGACGGTCACCCGCGAGGTGCTCCGCCAGCAGGATCCGTGGTGGGCCTTCGGTCAGCGCCACCATCGCGACCCTGGTTCCGATCTCGTCGATCGAGAAGACCAGCGTGCCGCCCAGGATCTCCGTGTAGTACGCCACGTCGGCCGCGGCGTCACGGGTCGGGGTGTAGATGTAGTCGAGCTGCTGGAACGTCATCCTGACGTCCTCCAACCCCTGGCTCAGTCGGGTTCGTCGTCCGATGCCGGGTCCCGCTCGAACAGGGCGTCCGCGTCGTCCTGGAGCAGGACGCCGTCCTGCTCCTCGGCCTCGTCGAACGCCGCGTCGAGATCCTTCTCGGTCTCGCCAGCGTACTTCGAGACGACTCGCGAGAGGCCGACTCGGGAGAGCACCGCCGCAACGGCACCGATCCCCACGACGGCCAGGAGCAGGCTCCCCGGGCGCTTCATGACGCGTCCATCATGCGCCGATCGCGCTCGCCCGGCTACCATCTCGGGGTCCGACGACGCGGGACAACGGACGGCCGCTAGCCTCTCGATGGCGCGCAGGCCGCCGACGGACCGGGAGGGTGAGATGGAGCAGCGACCAGGGTTCAAACAGGTCGTCTGGGGGCTGCTCGGCGCGGCCGCCGCAGCGTGGTTCGCGATCTGGATGCTCTTCTTCCCGCAGTTCGTCCCCGACTACTTCGCCTGGGACGTCCATCCCCGGGCCGCGCAGGCGTTCATCGGCGCGGGCTACATCTTCCGGACGGTCTTCTTCCTCAACGCCGCCCGCGAAGGCAACTGGATCCGGCTTCGCTGGATCGTGTACGGCAACCTCGCGTTCACCGGGACCCTGCTCTTCGGCACGTACTGGCACCTCGAGGAGTTCCACTGGAACCCGTTCGAGACACCACTGGCGCACATCTGGATCGTCCTGTACGTCTTCGAGCCCGTCTCGATGCTGTACCTCATCCCGCGGGGCATCCTGCGTGCGGCAGCGCCGGTCTCGGGCGGCCCGATCCGACCGGCGCTCAAGGCGTTCCTGGTCTTCGTGACCGGGATCCTGCTCATGAACGGCCTGTTGATCGTGGTCAACCCCGAGTTCGCCGTCCAGCGCTGGCCCTGGGAATTGAACCCGCTCGATGCGCGGATCGTCGGGGCCTGGTTCCTGGGCTGGGCCTTCTGGGCGGGAACGATGGCATTCGCCGCAGACTGGGACGAGATCAAGCGCGCGTGCCAGCTGTTCGTCTTCAACGGCGTCGTCCTGTTCGTGGCGGCGCTGGTCTTTCGCGACGAGTTCCTGCCGGGTCGGGGCACCGTCCAGGGCTATGCCGGCGGCCTGCTCATCCTGACGCTCGTCATGACCGCGCTGTATCTGCTCCAGGAGCGGCGCCGGCCGGCACCGTCGCCCACCAGTCCCTGACCGCAGCGGCGACGTCATCGGGGGCGTCCTCGTCGATGAACTGGCCGCAGCGTGGCAGCGTGGCGACCGGCGCGGCCGGATAGAGCGCCCGCCATCGGGCGAGCTCCGACTCCCCGAAACCGGGGTCCGAATCCGGCCAGACGATCAGCGCCGGCTTGTCGGCGAGTCGGGGCAGGTTCGCCTCGACCGCCCGGAGATACGCCCGACCCGCCGTGATCTCGTGCGGCAGCACGCCCATGATGTGCCGCCGCTCGCGCGGGAACGGGCCTTCGTAGGCGCCTCGCTCGGCCGCCGTCAGGGATCCTCGCTTGAGGTTCCGGGGCAGGTACAGGCGGAGCATCAGGTTCAGGCGGTCCACGGTCAGCCGGCGGAACGGGCCGCCGATCAGCGCCGAGAAGAGCCGCACCCGGAGCCGGTCGTCCGGCCACGCCCAGGTGTTTCCGATGACGAGGGCACGGACCAGGTCAGGCCGCCGTCCGGCCATGCCCAGGCCGATCGGTCCGCCCCACGCGTAGCCGAACACCACGATCGCGCGCAGTCCCAGCCGGTCGACCAGGCCCTCGATCACCGTGGAGTGCGATGCGGGTCGGAAGTCGTAGCCCCGCGCCTCGCGCGACAGGCCGAAGCCCGGGTAGTCGGGAGCGATGCAGCGAAACGTCCCGCGCAGGCCCAGGATCACGTCGCGCCACCCGAACGACCAGCTCGGGTTGCCGTTGAGCAGCAGGAGCGGCGGCCCCTCGCCCTCGTCGACATAGTGGACGAGGTGGCCGTCGATCTCGGCCCAGCGATCCTCGAACGGGTAGAGGTCTCCGGGCACCCACGCGGGACGGGTGGGCGTGGAGTCGATCCGGGGACCGCTGGCATCCATCGATCGCGCCCTCGTCGGTTGGCGTGTCGGGTTCCGTGTCCCAGACTGCCACCTGCACCGTACCGCATCGTGGGTGGCCGATGGACGAGCTGATCGACGAGCAGATCCGCTACTACCGGGCGCGCGCGCCCGAGTACGACGCCACGAGCCCGGCCGCCTACGATCCATACGCTCGGATCTCCGACCAGGCAGCCGACGCGCTGCGCGCCCTAGGCCCGGTCGGCCACGCGATCGAGCTCGGTGCCGGGACGGGGCAGTTCACCGGCGTGCTGGCCACCATGGCGGGTCGTGTCACCGCGGTCGACTCCTCGCCAGAGGCGCTCGAGCTGAACGCGATCAAGGTGCCGGCGGCGAACGTCGAACGGGTGACGGCGAACGTCTTCGACTGGCTCCCGCCGGAACCCGCCGACCTCGTCGTCTTCGCGGCTCTTCTCTCACATGTCCCAACGGATCGGCTCCAAGCGTTCATGGACGCGATCGGCAGGATGCTCGACCCCGACGGCCGGGCGTTCGTCATCGACGAGTCGCATCACGGCCAATGGGAGGAGGAACCCGCGGACGGGCCCGGCGGTGAGACCGTCTACCGCACCCTGTCGGACGGCCGGCGGTTCCGGATCGTGAAGGTCCTCTGGGATCCCGCCGAGCTTGCCGAACGCCTGCTCGGGATGGGATGGCGGGCTCAGCTGACCCGCCGGGACCCCTTCTACTGGGGGACGATCGAGCGCGACGTGCGGCCGTCCAAGCCGGCCTGACCTCCCGATACGCCGCTGATAAGGCTCGCGTGAGCGCCGCGGGCTAGCATCCCGCACGTCGAACACGATGCCCGCCGTCGTCCGGATCGACGAGAGGCGGGAGATGTCCGATGCGTGCTCGTTGGCGGGTCCCTGGTCGCGCTGTCCCGGTCGCGGTGCTGGCGGCGGTCCTTTTCAGCACCGTGGCGACGGTCGAGGTGCGGGCCGCGTCGCCCGGGCCGTCCGAGCCGTGCGTGCCCGGAACGGTCTGGGAGGACCAGTCGAGCGGGGTCAAGTACATCTGCATCTACGACGAACTCTACGGCGGCAGCCGCTGGGAGCTGCTGTCCTCGGGCCAGACGGGCACGAGCCTGTTCACCTACCGGTCCAGCGCCTACGGCTGCGCGTTCGACATCGTCGCGCTCAGCGGCATCGGCGGCGGTGGCGGCAACACCATGGTCCGAAGCTTCCGCTGGCCGTGCCATGGCCCTGGGGACCGCTCCTATCAGCCGCCGGGCGAGCTCCGCGTCCGGACGGTCCTGCAGCGGTTCGGCACCTCGTGGGCGAACTGCCGGGACACCGGATTCGCCTACAACGCGACCTCGGCGTGGTCCCTCGTCGGCGGATACGACATGGGCGGCTCGCCCGATTGCGGAGCCGGGATCTACCGGACCTGGGGAACCGGCCAGCTGTACCAGGGTGGCGCGTGGCGCGGATCGGCGTTGGCCACGCCGTCGCTCTTCATCGACTGAGGGTCGCGTCGAGCCCGACGAACCGGCCCGTCTCATCGCGGAGCAGCGGCACTGTTCGCACGATCGCCGCCCGCTCGATCGGCCCGAAGACGTGCGGGTAGATCCCGCCCGGGTCGTCGATCCGCCACGGGGAGCCGGTCGCCTCGAGGTCCACGGTGAGGGCCAGGAACGGTCTTCGGTCGCCGAGGTAGTGGCGGTTCGCCGTTGCGAGGAGCTCGTCTTCGCCGTCAGTGCAGTGGATGAACCCCTCCGAGACCAGCGACGGAGCCTCGTACGGGACGGACGCGTCGGTCGTGGCCCAGACCTCGGTCGGGACGAGGTGGAACGTCGGCCGCATCAGACTGCGGGCTGGTCGACCGAGACCCACCGCCGGTCGAGCGTGAGCTGGATGACCGTGAGGCGATCGGCCACGAGGGCCGCCCGCAGCGCCGGCTCGAATGCCTCGTCGGTCTCGACGCGGACCCCACGCGCACCGACGGCACGGGCGATCGCGGTGAAGTCGACCGGGCCGAGCTCGGTCGCAACGCCCTCCCCGGTCCCGCGCTGCTCCTGATGCATGCGGATGGTCCCGTAGCGCTCGTTGTCGAAGGCGACGACGACGACCCGGGCGCTTTCACGCACCGCGGTCTCGAGCTCGGACATCGTCATCGCGAGCCCGCCGTCGCCCACGAGTGCCACGACCGGGCGATCGCGGTGCACGAGGGCCGCGGCGATGGCGGCCGGCAGGCCGTAGCCCATGGCGCCCGAGGTCGGGCCGAGATACGTGCCGGGGCGTCGGAAGCGGAACCCGCGACCCGCCCAGGCGCCGAAGTTGCCCGCGTCGGTCGTCACGATCGCCTCGTCGGGCAGGACGCGCCGGAGCGTCGTGATCGTCCGTCCCGGGTGGACCCCCGGGCCGTCCCATGGGGTCGCGTCGACGATCGTGTCGGTCTCCCAGGTCGCCCGGTCCGCGGCGTTGCCGGCGTCCCGCTCGGCCACTCGTTCGGCGTCGAGGACCGCGCCACTCAGCAGCCGTTCGTTCGCCGCGCGCAGGAACGAGCGCGCATCCGAGGTGATCGCCAGCTCGGCGGAGGGCAGGCCGCCGGAGCGGGTCGGCACGAGGTCGACGTGAGCCCAGCGCATGCCGGCGGCCGGGAACGTGTACCCGTAGGTCGTCGCCTCGTTCAGCCGGCTGCCGATGACCAGGAGGGCGTCCGACTCCTCGAGGCGCCGGCGGACCGACGCCGGGGATCCGAGACCGGCCATCCCGAGGTATAGGGGATGGTCGTTCGAGATGACATCGGCGCGCCGCCAGGCGCTGACGACGGGGACGTGGAGCAGCTCGGCGAACTTCGTGAGCTCGGTCGAGGTGCGAGCCCGCAGGACGCCGGCCCCGGCCAGGATGACCGGGCGTCGGGCCGAGGCGAGCAGCTCGATGACCGAGCGGATCTCGTCAGGGGTCGCGCGCGCTGGCGAGGGACGTCCGACGTCGGCCGGCTCGAGCTCGACGACCTCGTCCAGCAGGTCCTCGGGGAGCGACACGAGCACCGGTCCGGGCCGGCCGGTCAGGGCCTCGCGCACGGCCTGGGCCATGGCCGCGGGGACGTCCTCCGCGCGGCGCGGCTCGACGGCCCACTTGGCCAGGCCACCGAGCGTCGTGACCTGGTCGATCTCCTGGAACGCCTCCCGGCCCTGGAATGCGCGCTCGACCTGTCCCACCAGCGCGAACATCGGGCTGGAGTCCTGCCGGGCCGTGTGGATCCCGATCGCGAGGTTCGCGGCTCCGACAGCACGCGTCGCGAGACATGCCGCCGGTCGACCGGTGAGCTGGCCATGGGCCTCGGCCATGAACGCGGCGCCGCCTTCGTGCCGTACCGCCACGACGCGGATCCCGGACTCGCCGAGGACGTCGAGCAGTCCGAGGAACGATTCGCCAGGCACCGTGAACGCATACCGGACGCCTGCCGCGCGCAGCGCCTCTGCGATGAACCGCCCGACGGTCCGGGGGCCGGCGGGAACGGTCGCCTCGGCCGGCGCGTCGATCTCGCCGGCGTCCGTCGATCCGGTCGCGTCCTCCGACTCCGTCGCGTCCGAGACCTCGGTCGGCACCAGCGCGACCGTCCCCTCGGTTGGTTCCGGTGCCTCGATCGCATCCGGCGCGCCCGGCGCCTCGTTCGTGGCGGCTCCCCCGGATTCGTCCGCTTCGGTCAGGGCGTCCAGCGTGTCGCTCGGCGTGTACTCGTCGCCGCCCGTCGCGTCGGTCGGCGTGGCCATCACCGGGTCAGCCCCGCTGGTGCCGTTCGCCGAGGTCTCGTCCGGCAGCGCGGCATGCGCGCCGTCGCCGGCCCGCGGCGTGCCCGCATCCGTCGCCTCGGGGGCGTCCTCGGATGCGGTCTCGGGCGGCGGTCCGGCGTCGAGCTCGCTCATGGCGACGGCGTGTCCTCGTCTCTGCGTGGAGGGCTGGTCAGTAGGCCAGCGGGAACGCCACGGCCGACATGACGAGCGTGATGACGATCAGCGCTGCGACGATGAACATCACGACCTGGGTCAGTCGGTTGCCGGGCATGGGCTACCGGTAGTTCTGGAACTGGAGCGGCACTGGCTCGTCCAGCTCGCGAAGACGGGAGATGACGCGCTGCAGCTCATCCCGGCTCTTCCCTGATACGCGGACCGCGTCGCCCTGGATCTGTGACTTCGCCTTCGGAAACTCATCCCGGATGAGCTTGGAGATCCGCTTGGCGACGTCCTCGGTCAGCCCGCGCCGGAGCTTGATGGTCTGACGGACCTTGTTGCCGCCGGCCGGCTCGACCTTTCCCCAGTCGAAGATCTTGAGCGACAGGCTCCGCTTGATCGCCTTGGACTCGATCAGGTCCTTCACCGCCGCTGCTCGATGCTCATCGTCCGTGAGCAGCGTCACCTCTTCCTTCGCCTGGGTGAGATCGACCGTGACGCCCTTGAAGTCATAGCGCTGCTGGACCTCGCGACGCACCTGGTCGAGCGCGTTGCGCAGCTCCTGCTCGTCGAAGTCGCTCACGACGTCGAACGAGATGTCTCCTGCCATCGATCCTCCCGTCCCCTACCCGGCCGACGCCGAGTCCGGGGCCTGTACCGTCCATTCGCGCAGGCGGCTGATCCGTCCGTCGCCGGCCATGTCCCACGTCATGAAGCCCGCGAGCCGCACGCGCGCGCCGTTCCCGCGCTCGACGTAGCTGGCATGCCAGGCCGTCAGGACGACGTCACCCGACACCCAGTGGCGTTCGACGGTGAACTCCACCTGGCCGGTCGTGTTCGCGCCGTCCAGCCAGTACGCGCGGATGGCATTGTGCCCGACCATCGGCGAGCCGAACGGATCCTCGTGGTACTCCGCGTCCTCGGTGAACAGCGAGACGATCAGGTCGCCGTCGAAGGTCTGCCATGCACGACCGAACGATCTCGAGCAGCTCGCCGGCGGTCGCGTAGTCGATGGGCACGGTCGACGGACCTCCTCCGATCTGGTGGCCGTCCATGGTAGGGCACGCTCGGGCCGGACGCCTGCGGGCAGGCTCGGCCACCCCGCCGGTATCCTTCCCCGGTGCAGATCACGTTCCTCGGCCAGGCCGGCCTCTTCGTCGAGTCCAGGGGCGTCAGCATCCTGTGCGATCCCTGGTTCAACCCATCGTTCTTCGGCTCCTGGTTCCCGTTCCCGGCGAATGACGGCATCGATCCCGAGCGGATCGGCCACCCGACGTACCTCTACGTCTCGCACCTCCATCACGACCACTTCGATCCGCGGTTCCTGCGCGACCACGTCGACAAGGGCGCGACGGTGCTGCTGCCGGCCTACCCGCTCGACGACCTCGAGAAGGCGCTCCGGGCGCTTGGCTTCGAGCGGTTCATCAAGAGCGTCGACCTGGAGCCATTCCAGGCCGGCCCGCTGACGCTGACGATCCACGCCCTGGTCGCGCCGACCGACGGCCCGATCGGTGACTCTGCGCTGGTCATCGACGACGGCGACGTTCGCGTCCTGAACATGAACGATTCGCGGCCACCCGACCCGGACGTGCTGCTCGCGGGCGGACCGCTGGACGCCGCGTTCCTGCAGTTCTCGGGCGCGATCTGGTACCCCATGGTCTACGACTATCCCGACAACGCCCAGCAGGTCCTCGGCCACAAGAAGCGCATCGCCCAGCTGGCCCGCGCGTTCCGCTACATCGAGGTCCTCGATCCGGCGTTCGTCGTGCCCTCCGCGGGACCGCCGTGCTTCCTCGATGACGACCTGTTCGCGTTCAACGACCTCGACGGGGATGAGTGGAACACGTTCCCGGACCAGCCGACCTTCCTCGACTACATCGCGGAGCATGGCCGCAAGGGCGGGCGGCTGATGCTGCCCGGCACCATCGCGGACGTCGCACCCGGCAGGTTCGATGTCCGCCACCCGGTGGATCCCGCGACGATCTTCGACGACAAGCGGGCGTATCTCGAGACGTACCAGGCTCGCAAGCGGCCGGTCATCGCGGCGGAGAGGGCGGCCTGGCAGGGTCCGCGGGTCGAGCTGCTCCCGGAGCTCCAGACGTGGTGGGGTCCCCTGATCGAGCAGGCGGACATGATCTGCGCGGGCATCGACCAGCCGGTCATGCTCGACGTCGGAGACGAGCGGATCGTCCTCGACTTCGCGCAGCGCGTCATCCGCCGGCCGATCGAGGGCGAAGACCCTCGCTACCAGTTCTTCATCGGCCGCGACCTCGTCGACTACCTCGTGCGCGAGCACGTCGAGGACTGGGTCAACGAGCTGTTCCTCTCGATGCGCTTCCGGGCCCGCCGGCGCGGTCCGTACAACGACTACCTCTACACCTGGTTCAAGTGCCTGAACGTCGAGCGGCTGCAGTACGCCGAGGGCTTCTACGCCGAGCACGGACCCTCACAGGGCACCTTCGAGATCGCCGGCTACAACGTCCAGCGGCGCTGTGCCCACATGAAGGCCGACCTGACGCGCTTCGGCTCGGTCGATGACGGGGTCCTGACGTGCGCTCTGCATGGTTGGCAGTGGGAGCTCGCGACGGGACGCTGCCTGACCTCGGACGGCCACCCGCTCTACGCGCGGCCCGTCGGCGCCGAGGACGAGGAGCCTGCCAAGGCGAGCTAGAAGTGGTCCGCCGCCGCCTCGCGGGCCTGGAGGCGCTCAACGAGCTGTTCCGCGGCGACGTACGAGCGGCCCCCGCCCATCACGAGCACGACGTCGCCCGGCTCGACGTGGTCCGCAAGCCACGCTGCCCCCTCCTCGGGGCTCCCGATGGCCTCCACGGGCGTCTCCGTCCGCTGGCTGGCCGCCGCTGCGAGCGCCGCGGCAGACGTGATCGAGGTGTCGGGGTCGCGGACGGCCCAGATGTCGATGACCGCGGCGCGGTCCGCCTCCGCGAGCACCTCCGCAAAGCGATCGAGCATGGCGGCGGTCCGATGGAACGTCAGAGGCTCGTAGACGGCCCAGAGCCGTCGTCCCGGGAACCGCTGGCGCGCGGCGCCGATCGTGAGTCGCAGCGCCGTCGGGTGGTGCGCGTAGTCGTCGAGGACGGTCACGCCGCCGGCCTCTCCCTTCAGCTCGAAGCGACGGCCCACGCCCTCGAACGTGGCGAGCCCCGCCAGGATGTCGTCGGCGTCCACCCCGGCCGCCAGGGCGCCGCCGGCGGCCATCAGGCCGTCGATCGCCATGTGGTGGCCGATGAGGCGCAGGCGCACCCGATCCGGCTCGGCGCCTGCGCCTCGCAGACCCGCGATCTCCAGCTGGGTCCCGTCCACGTCCTCCGCGACGATCCGGCCGACCAGCATGGCGGCACCGGTCGTGAGTAGGCCATCGTCGTCATCGGGGCTCTCGAGGCGGACCGTGATGCGCTCGCCCGCCCAACCGTCGAGACCCGCGAGGACCCGTCGTGCGCCTCGATCGCCGACGTTCGCGACGAGCGTCGGCTGACCATGGGAACCGGGCCGCGTGCGGCCGATCCACTCGACGAAGGCCGCGACGACCTCGCCTTCGTCGGCGAAGACATCGGGATGATCCCATTCCGCGGAGACCAGGACCGCGATGTCCGGCTGATACGCGTCGAAGTTGCCGGCGTACTCGTCGGCCTCGACCACGAAGTCGGTGCCGCGTCCGAACCGGGCCACGCCCCGGACAGGCCCTGCGATCGAGGCCGGCAGGATGGCGCCGACGAACCCCGAGGGATCACGACCCGCCGCGGCCAGCAGGTGCAGCAGCCAGCCCGAGGTCGTCGACTTGCCGTGCGTGCCGGTCACGCCGATGAGGCGCCGCCCACCCGTGGCCGCCGCGTCGGCGACGATCTGCTGGACGCTCTCGGGCACGATCCCGAGGTCGCGCGCCGCGACCAGCTCGGGGTGGTCCGGCTGGACGGACGTGATGGCCTTCGTCACGGCCAGCCGGTCGATCACGGCTCGGCCGTCGGCCACCGCGCACGTGTCCCGCGTCGTGTCGCCACTCGATCGGGATGCCGGCCGCGAGCACCGCGCCGGTCACGGGATCCGGTCCGCCCGAATCGCAGGCCGTCACGAGCGCTCCGACGGCCGCGGCATGCAGGGCTGCCCCCGCGGATGCGGTGCCGCCCACGCCGACGATGTGGATCCGCGTGCCCGGCTTGATCGGCTCCGCCTCCCGCGCCTCGGCGAGGCCCCGGCCGATGTCCTCGTGCGTGCGGGTCATCCGGCGGGCGTCTTCGACTCCGCCAGCGCGACGGCCCGCTCGGCGAGGAATCGCAGCGCCTCGGCCGCGCTTGCCTCGATGTTCGCGGCGCGGTCGCCATCCCAGTGGAACCGGCGCACGTCCGAGCCGATCCGATCGCTCACGCCCACGTACACCAGCCCGACCGGCTTCTCGGCCGAGCCGCCATCCGGGCCCGCCACGCCCGTCACCGCAACGGCGAGGTCGGCCCCGAGTCGTTCGCGGGCGCCCGCGGCCATCGCCAGCGCGACCTGGGCGCTCACCGCGCCATGCTGCGACAGGACGTCAGGCGACACGCCGAGCGTCGCGACCTTGACCGAGTCCGCGTAGCTGACGACCGCGCCGACGAAGTAGCCCGACGACCCTGGGACGCTGGTGATCCGGTGCGCGACCAGCCCGCCCGTGCAGGATTCGGCGGTCGCGACCGTCAGTCCGCCCTCGATGCACAGTTGCTGGAGCCGACTCGCCAGGTCCTCAGGCGGCTCGTCAACGGTCGCCATCGCCGTCAGCGACGGTCGGTCCGAACCGGCTCGTCGGGCGGGGCGAAGAGCCAGGTCTCCGGGTTCCCGACGTCGTTCATCCGTCCCAGGTCGATGCCGTTCACCGTGAAGTACGTGGCGCTCGACTTGCCCGTGCGCACCTCGACGGACTCCTTCGCCCGGAACGTCAGCGTGTCGCCGGGCGCGTACACGCGACCGGCCGCGGTGGTCTTGTCGGAGACCTGCCCATCGACCCAGACCTTCAGCCAGGCCCGGCCGCTCTTGATCTCGACGACGACGTTGACGCCCTTGAACGCGACCGTCACGTTCCGGGTGATGATCGTGGTCTTGGCCGGGCTGGACGCGGTGAATGTGATGGCCCACTTCCCGGCGGTCAGCTCGTACGACCCAGTGAAGCTCCCGTCGTCACCGACCGCGACGGTCTCGGGATCGGGAACGGCCGGCGGGGCCGGAGACGACTTGCCACCGGTCGGGGCGCCCTCCGCGGGCCCAAGGTACGCCGCGGTCATCACGACCGAGGTCGCATTCGTCGCGGACCCCTGGACCGGGATCGCCCCGTTCTCGTACGTGGCGCCTTCGGCCGGCTGATCGACGCTCAGCCGCGGCGCCTCGGCCTCGAGGAACGGGACCGTGATGTAGATGAGGATGTTCTCCTCGGAGTGCTTGCCGGTGTCCGGGTCGAGGGCGCTGACGTCGAACTCGTTCCGGCCGCGCCGGAGATCCACCTCTGCCCGCCACGTGCCCGTCGAGTCGGCCGTGACGTTGTACGGATCCCGACCGGGCGACACGATGCTCACCGTCGCACCGGCGAGCGTGACGCCGCGCAGCGTGTAGGACGTGGCGTTGTCCTCGGCCTCGACCACCGCGGTCGACGGCTGGGTCACGGCGATCGTCGGCGGCTTGGCGAACCGCAGGAGCTGCATCCCGAGGTAGGCGGCGAAGATCAGGACCCCGACCGTCATGAGGGCCAGGACGATGATGAACGGCGAGAACGTCAGGCCCTTGCGGGGCGCGGCAAGCGGTCGCGGCGCGACCGGCGCCTGGGGCGTCTCGCGCGGGTTGCCGCGCTCCCGACGCCACTGCTCGAGGATCTCGTCCGCATCGAGCCCGAGGTACAGGGCGTAGTTGCGCAGGAACCCCTTCGTATAGACCGCGCCCGGGAGCTCCTTGTAGTCGCCGCGCTCGAGCGCCGAGAGGTAGCGCGCACGGATCTTCGTGTCACGCTCCGCCCGGTAGAGGTCGACGCCCTTGATCTCGCGGGCGGCGTACAGCCGTTCGGGCAGGCTCACTGGCGCGTCGCTCTTGCCCGGATCGCGCGATGGCTCGGGCAGCCCGGAGCGGTTCGGGCTGGAGGTGGTCCGTCGGAGCTGGTCGCGTGTCGTCATCGATCGTCCCCATCCGGGTCGACGACCCCGTCGTCGACGCTCGGCGACGCCTCGCGACGGAGCACCGGACGCGCGTTCGAACCGTCGAACGCTCCGATGTACCCACGCGCCTCCAGCTGGTCGATCATGCGCGCGGCCCGCGCATAGCCGACCTTGAGACGGCGCTGGAGCAGCGACGCCGAGGCCCGATCGTACTCCCGAATGACATCGATGGCATCGTGGAGCAGGCGATCGGCATCGTCGTCGGAGAGGTCGTCGACCGAGCCGCTCCCCTCGTCATCGCTCTCGACGATCGAGAGGTCGTAGTGCGGGCCGTCGATCTGGTCCTTCCAATGGCTCACGACCCGGCCGATCTCCACGTCCGAGACGAACACGCCCTGGAGGCGCATCGGGCGGGGCAGGTCCGAGGGCTGGTAGAGCATGTCGCCCCGCCCGATCAGGTCCTCGGCGCCGGGCGTGTCCAGGATCGTCCGCGAGTCGATCTGCGAGGCCATCGCGAACGCGATGCGGCTCGGGAAGTTGGCCTTGATGAGCCCGGTGACGACGTTGACGCTGGGCCGCTGCGTGGCGAGGACCATGTGGATGCCGGTCGCACGCGCCTTCTGGGCGAGGCGCACGATCGGCTCCTCGACGTTCTTGCCCTCGCGCATCATCAGGTCGGCGAGCTCGTCGACGACGAGGACGATGTACGGCATCCGGTCCTCGGGGTCGGCCCGGGTCTCGTTGAAGCCCTTGATGTTGCGGGCCGTGGCGCCTGCCAGGCGCCGGTAGCGCGCCTCCATCTCGTTGACGGCCCACTTGAGCGCGGCCTTCGCCCGCTCGGGCTCGGTGATGACCGGCACCAGCAGGTGGGGCAGGCCGTTGTACGCCGCGAGCTCGACCCGCTTGAGGTCCACGAGGATCATCCGCACGTCGTCGGGGGTCGCCTCGCACAGGAGGCTCGCGATGAGCGCGTTGACCATGACGCTCTTGCCCGAACCGGTCGCACCCGCGATGAGCAGGTGGGGCATCTTGGCGAGGTCGACCGCTTGCGCCTTGCCCGCCACATCGCGGCCGAGGGCGAAGGTCAGCCGGGAACCGGACGCCGTGAAGTCGACCTCCTCGAGGATCCTGCGCAGCCCGACGATGTTGAAGTCCTGGTTCGGGATCTCGATGCCGACCGCGCTCTTGCCCGGGATGGGCGCCTCGATGCGCAGCGAGCGCGCGGCCAGGGCCATCGCGAGGTCGTCTGCGAGCGCCTCGATCCGGCTGACCTTGATGTCGGCGGCCGGCTGGACCTCGTACTGCGTCACGACCGGGCCAGCGTTCCGGCCGGTGATCTGGGCGGCGATGTTGAAGCCGCTCAGCTTCCGGATGATGATCTCCTCGTTCCGCCGGTGCGCCGCCTCGTCACCGCCCGCGTCGAGCGGGATGGCCACTTCGTCGAGGATGGCCGTCGAGGGCAGGGTGTACTCGATGCGCTCGCGGGTGGGCGGCGAATCGCTGCCGTCGGTCACGTCGTCCGGGTCGCGCAACGGGCGAATGCCAAGGTCCGTGGCGCGGATGGGCGTCTGGACCGCGGCCCCGCCGGCCCTGGCCGGGGCGAACGTGGCCGACGTCGGGATCGGGCTCGGGATGGCGACCGGGATGTCCGAGCGCTGTGGCGTCGCATCCGCGCCCCAGATCCCCTCCTGACCTGGCGAGGCGAGCGTCCCGGCGGCGGCGACGGCGCCCTTGGCCGGCCGCCCGTTGCGGCCCGTGCCCGGTCCGGGCTTGCCCGGTCCGACCGGGGTGCCCGCCGCGGTCGTCCGGCTGGTGCGCGCATCCGAGAGCGTGCTGGTGACCGCCCGGCCGGCCGACGTGACCGGTGCCAGGAGCTGGCGGAGGGGCATGTCGAAGGCGAGCAGCAGTCCGACGAGCATCAGCGCGACCAGGACCACGTAGGCCGCCGGCACGGGCAGCAGCCCCGGTGCCGCCCCGGGCCCGACGAGGACGCGCTCCAGGAACGATCCGATGCGCCCACCCGTGTCGCCGCCGGCCGGCGAGAAGGCCATCAGCTGGATGATGCCGAGGAAGGCCACGTAGGCGACGCCGATGCCGACGAGGGTCCGTCCCCACGGCGCTCCGACCTCCTTGCCCGGGCCCCACTCCACGTACCAGCCCGACAGGAGCAGCACGAACGGCAGCAGGTACCGGCCTGCGCCGAAGAACGGCACGATGGCGTCGCGGACCCAGTCGGTCAGGCGGCCGTCCCCCGGCAGGGCCATGGCGATGAGGAGGATCGCGCCCAGGACCAGCAGCAGGATCCCGACGAGCGAGCGCGCGACCGCCGGCGACAGGCCGAGCTTCAGGCGCGGGATTGGCAGGGCACCGCCGCCCGACCGGCGGCGGGTTCGCCGACCGGTGGTCGTCGGGCGGCCCGGAGACCGTCGGCGGGTGGCCATCGCTAGACCTCGACCACGACCGGGAAGACCATCGGGCGTCGCTTCGTCTGCTCATAGAGGTAGCGCGAGACCCCGTCCTTGATCTGGGTCTTGAGGAGGGCCACCTCGCTGATGTGGTCGCCGGGCGTCGCGATCGCGGTCATGACCCGCTCCACCGCCTCCTCCATGATCGGATCGCGCTCGTTGAGGTGGACGAAGCCGCGCGTCACGATCTCGGGCCGCCCGACCACCTGGCCGGTCTGCTTGTCGACCGTGACCACGATCATGAACATGCCGTCGTTCGCCAGCGAGCGGCGGTCGCGCAGCACGACGTCGCCGACCTCCCCGACCGACAGGCCGTCGACGAACACGTACCCCGCCGTGACCGGGGTGCCGCGTCGCGCCGAGCCGTCGGCGTAGATCTCGATCGGCGTGCCGTTCTCGATGATGAAGACGTTCTCGGGGTGCACGCCGGTCTCGATCGCCAGGCGCCCGTGCTGGACCTGCATCCGGAACTCGCCGTGGATCGGGATGAAGTAGCGGGGCTTGGTCAGGCCCAGCATCAGCTTCAGCTCCTCCTGGCTCGCGTGCCCGGAGACGTGCGCTCGCTTGATCGTGTGGTAGTAGACGTTGGCGCCGGCCTTGAAGAGGTTGTCGATCGTGCGCGAGACGTACTCCTCGTTCCCCGGGATCGGGCTGGCGCTCACGATGACGGTGTCGCCGGGCTGGATCTCCACGAACCGGTGGTCGCGGTTGGCCATGCGCGCGAGACCGGCCATCGGCTCGCCCTGGGCTCCTGTCGTGGCGATCACGAGCTTGGCGTCGGGATGGTCCTTGATCCGGTCCTTGGACACGATCCGCGACGGGTCGTACGTGAGGTAGCCGAGGTCGGTCGCGATCCGGAAGTTCTGCTCCATCGAGCGGCCGATGACCGCGACATTGCGGTCCATCGACTCCGCGGCATCGAGGACCTGCTGGATCCGGGCGATGTTGCTGGCGAAGGTCGCGACGATGACCCGCCCCTCGAGCGGCTCCATGATCTCGCGGAAGGCCTCGCCGACGGTCCGCTCGGAAGGCGTGTAGCCGGGGTTCTCCGCGCGCGTGGAGTCGGAGAGGAGACATGCCACGCCCTCCTGGCCGAGCCTGGCGAGGATGGCGAAATCGGACAGCTTGCCGTCGACCGGGGTGTGGTCGAACTTGAAGTCCCCCGTGTGGACGATCGTGCCCACCGGCGTCCGGAGCGCGATGCCCATCGCGTCGGGGATCGAGTGGCCCACCCGGAACGGCAGCACGTGGAAGGCCCCGATGTCCAGCTCATCGCCGGGGTCGAGTGCCAGAACCGGGTTGTTGTGGAGCTTGTGCTCCTTGATCTTGTTCCCGAGCAGGCCGCGCGCCAGCGTCGACGCGTAGACCGGCACCCCCGGGAACTCCGGCAGCACGTACGGCAGCGCGCCGACGTGGTCCTCGTGCGCGTGCGTGATGAGGAAGGCCTTGACCTTCTGACGGTTCTCCTTGAGGTACGTCACGTCGGGGATGACGAGGTCGATGCCGAACATCTCCTCGTCGGGGAACATCAGCCCGCAGTCGATCACGACGATCTCGTCGCCGTACTCGAAGACGTACATGTTCTTGCCGATCTCGCCCACGCCGCCGAGCGGGATGATGCGGAGCGGCTGATCGTTGGGTGTGGTCATCAGCGTCCTAGAAGAGGGTCATCTGGTCGGTGTCCGCGACGCTCGTATCGCCGGCGATGCGATGTGGCTCCTGCAGGGCGACGGTCGGCGCGGCCGCCGGTGCCGCCACGGCCGGCGCCTGCGCAGTCGGCTGGTTCGTGTCCGCGGCAGGTCCATCCGGCGCGCTCAGAGCGGCCGGAACCTCGATCGGGGCGACCGCCTGCGCGGCGACATGGTCCGCCCGCCGCGACCGCGAGTCCAGAAGGACGGCCGGGATGGTCGCCGCGTCGTCGTAGCTCTCGCGCTCGACGGCCGTCGAGCGCAGGGCCGCCGCCGGGTGGTACATGGCCAGCACCATCGCGTCACGGGCGCCGGTCGCGGGATCGACCGGGCGAACCGTGCCATGCGCCTGCGAGATCCGCACGCCGGGCATGAAGCGAGCCATCGAGAACCGGCCGAGCGTGACCACCAGCGCCGGGTCGAGCACCTCGAGCTGGCGGGTCAGATAGGGCGCGCAAGCGGCGATCTCATCGGGTTCGGGGTCGCGGTTGTCCGGCGGCCGGCACTTGACGATGTTGGTGATGAAGACATCCTCGCGGCGCCAGCCGATGTGCCCGAGCAGCTTGACCAGCAGGTCCCCCGCCCGCCCGACGAATGGCCGTCCCTGCTTGTCCTCGTTGAAGCCGGGTCCCTCCCCGACGAAGACCACCTCGGTCGACGCGTTCCCCTCGCCCGGGACCGCCATGGTCCGACCGACGTGCAGCCGGCAGCGCGTGCAGACGCGGACCTCCGCCGCGATCGCCTCGAGCGCCGCTCGGCGCTCGGCGTCGGTCACACCGTGCTCCCGCCGGCGACCACCACGGGCTCCAGGGCTCGATAGGGCCGGGCGCCCCGCGCCGAGGCATGCTCGACCCAGCTCCGACCGATCAGGATCTCGGCGAGCTCCACCGCGTTCGTGGCCGCGCCCTTGCGCAGGTTGTCCGAGACCACCCACAGCGCCAGTCCGCGGTCGTCCGGGATCGAGAGGTCCCGCCTCACCCGTCCGACAAAGATCTCGTCGCGTCCCGCCGCTTCGCTCGCGAGCGGGTAGTCGTGGGTGGCCGGGTCATCCTGGACGACGACCCCCGGCACGCCGGCGAAGAGCGTCCGGGCGCGCTCGGGCGTGATCGGGTCGCGCGTCTCGACGTGGATGGCCTCGGAGTGGCTGACGAAGACCGGGATGCGCACGGCCGTGCACGAGATGCGGAGGTCGGGCAGGCCGAGGATCTTCCGGTTCTCCGAGACGACCTTCCACTCTTCCTTCGTGTAGCCACCCGGCAGGAAGACGTCGATCTCGGGGATCGCGTTGAACGCGATCGGATGGGGATAGACCTTCGCCAGCTTCGGCTCGCCGGCGACGTGCGCCCGGATCTGGCCCTCGAGCTCGGCCAGGGCGTCGGCGCCGGTCCCCGAGACGGACTGGTACGTGTCGACGACGACTCGCTCCAGGCCAACTGCGTCGCGCAGGGCCATGAGCACGGGCGCCATCTGCATCGTGGAGCAGTTCGGGTTGGCGACGATCCCCTCGTGTCCCTCGAGGTCGTCCGGGTTCACCTGGGACACCACGAGCGGCACGCTCGGATCCATCCGCCACGCGGACGAGTTGTCGATGACCGTCGCGCCACGAGAGGCAGCGGCGGGTGCCAGCTCCTTGGAAACGTCGGCGCCGGCGGAGAAGAGCGCGATGTCGACGCCATCGAAGGCCTCGGGCGTCGCCTCGGCGATCTCCAGCGTGCGGCCGTCGAGAGACAGCGTCCGACCGGCCGAGCGACCAGACGCGAGCAGGCGCAGCTCGCCGACCGGGAACTCCCGCTCGTTGAGGACGGCGATCATGGTTCGTCCCACTGCGCCCGTGGCGCCGACCACGGCGACGGTGAGGTGGGCTTGGTTCATCGAGGACATGGCTCCGCTCGGACGGTCATCGGTCAGGGCACCGGCGGAGTATACCAGCGGCTCCTTCTCGCCCCCCCTTCCACCCACCACGATGGCGGCGTTGGGCGGGAGTATACGGAGCCGATCCCGTCGCGGGCGGCGGCGCGGGGAACCGTGGTCAGCAAAGTGGTGCGTCTCGGCACACGGGCGGCGCGATCCGGGCAGGAAACGACGACGAGTCGCCCTTGCGGGCGACCCGTCGGTGCGCGATCGCAGATGTGGGAGAACGCTACGCGGGGTCCTTCGCCAGGTGCCGCTGCATGGCGGCCTTGCGGCTCAGGTTGACGCGGCCCTGTCGGTCGACCTCGGTGACGACGACCATGACCTCGTCGCCGACGGACACGACGTCCTCGACGGTCGGAACGTGGTAGTCGGCGAGCTCGCCGATCCGGACGAGGCCTTCCTTGCCCGGCAGGATCTCGACGAAGGCGCCGAAGCCCATGATCCGGGTGACCTTGCCCAGGTAGAGCGCACCGATCTCGACCTCACGGGTGAGGCTCTCGATCCACTGGATCGCCTTGCGCGAGTTCTCGCCGGAGACGGCCGCGATCTCCACGGTGCCGTCGTCCTCGACGTTGATCTCGGTCTGGGTCTCTTCCTGGATCTTGCGGATCATCGATCCACCCTTGCCGATGATCTCGCGGATCTTCTCGGGGTTGATCTTGATCGTGATGATGCGCGGCGCGAAGTCGCTCATGTCCGAGCGGGCCTCGGGCATGACCTGGGTCATCTTGTCGAGGATCTCGAGCCGGGCCGCGAGGGCCTGCTTGAGGCCGTTGCGGATGATCGCCTCGTTGATCCCCTTGACCTTGATGTCCATCTGCAGGGCGGTGATGCCGTCCCGTGTTCCGGTCACCTTGAAGTCCATGTCGCCGACCGAGTCCTCCTTGCCGAGGATGTCGGTCAGGACGACGAACCGGCCGTCCGGCTCGCTGATCAGGCCCATCGCCGCGCCGGCGACCGGCGCCTTGATCGGCACGCCCGCGTCCATGAGGGCGAGGGTGGAGCCGCACGTCGACGCCATCGAGGTCGAGCCGTTCGAGGACAGGCACTCCGACACGAGCCGGATCACGTACGGGAAGTCGTCGTGCTCGGGCAGGACCGGGATGAGCGCGCGCTCCGCCAGGTTGCCGTGCCCGATGTCGCGCCGGCTAGGCCCGCGCATCGGCTTGTTCTCGCCCGTCGAGTAGGGCGGGAAATTGTAGTGGTGGATGTAGCGCTTCTCGGTCTTGGGGCTGATCGTGTCGATCCGCTGGACGTCCGAGGACGCGCCGAGCGTGGCGATCGTCAGGACCTGCGTCTCGCCCCGCGTGAACAGGCCGGAACCGTGGGCCCGCGGAAGCAGGCCGACGTCGACCGAGATCTGGCGGAGCTCCGTCAGGCCGCGACCGTCCATCCGGATGCCCTCGTCGAGGGCCAGCTGGCGGCACGTCTTCTTGTAGACGAGGTTGTAGAGGCTCTTGCTGACGCGCGCCTCGCGGCGGGCCGCCTCGAGGAGGGCCTTCGGGTCCCCGCCGGTCTTGGTGGCGCGGACCGAGTTCGCGATCCCCTCGCGGAGACCCTCGATCCGTCCCGGCAGGTCGTTTCCGAACCAGATCAGGAGGTTCGCGGTGGCCTCGGCGTCGGGGAGGGCCCGGTGGGACTGCGCGAGCTCGATGCCGAAGAAGTGGGACAGCGTCGGGAGCTTGTAGTTCTCGAGGTCCGGATAGCCCTCGCGGGCGATCACGAGCGTGTCGAGGTAGCGGCCCGACTCGTAGTGCGTCCCATCGCCGAGCGCAGCCTCGAGGAACCCGAGGTCGAACCCGACCGAGTGGCCGACGATCGGCGCGTCACCGATGAAGGCGACGGCCTGCTTGGCGGCCTCGGCGGGCGACGGCGCCTTCTTGACGTCGGCGTCGGTGATGCCGTGCATCTGGTTGCCGAGGATCGCCCGGCCGGGGTTCACGAACGAGGACCAGCGGTCCACGATCGCCCCGCCCTTGACCTTGACCGCGGCGATCTCGACGAGATCGGCCATCTTCGGGTCCGTGCCTGTCGTCTCGACGTCCACGATCACGAACTCGCCGCCGTCGGCGACGCGCTTCGCGAAGTCGAGGACGGAGCCGGTACCCGGCTCGAGGTACGGGGTGCTCTTGGGCTTCCCGACGGCCGCGCGGAGCTGCTCCTGGATGTCGATGAGCGGCTGGAGCGCGCGGTGGCCGAACAGGATCGCCTCGGCCATGACGTCTTCCGGCAGGAGCTTGGCGCCCGCCTCGACCATCATGATGGCGTCACGCGTGCCCGACACGATGAGGTCGAGCTCGGAATCCGCCAGCTGGCTGTAGGTCGGGTTGACGACGAACTCGCCGCCGATCCGTCCCACGCGCACGGCGCCGACCGGTCCGTCGAACGGGATCTCGCTGATCGAGAGCGCGGCCGAGGCCGCGACCGTGCCCAGGACGTCGGGCTCGTTCTCCTGGTCCGTCGAGAGGACCGTGACGACGAGCTGGATGTCGTCCTTGTAGCCCTCGGGGAAGAGTGGCCGGATCGGGCGGTCGGTCAGGCGGGCGGCCAGGGTGGCTGCCTCGGATGCCCGCGCCTCGCGCTTGATGAAGCCGCCCGGGATCTTGCCCGCGGCGTACATGCGCTCCTCGAACTCGACTGTGAGCGGAAAGAAGTCGAGGCCCGGGCGCGGATCCGAGCGATTGGCGGTGCCGAGCACCAGGGTGTCACCGTAGCGGACGGTGACGGCGCCGCCGGCCAAGCGTGCGAGCTTGCCGGTCTCGATGGTCAGCGTGCGACCACCGATCTGTGTCTCGAGTGTCTGAGACAAGGGAACGATTCCTCCTTGACCGCGGAGGAGGCGACGACCTGCGGGCAGGTCGGCCGACTGGGCCTCTGAGCGTCGAACGCGATGGGACCCCGGGATTGCCCGGGGTCCGGGAGCGGCGTCGCTAGCGGCGGAGTCCGAGTCGTCCGATGACGACGCGGTAGCGCGCGCTGTCCTTCTTCATCAGGTAGGCGAGAAGGCGGCGGCGCTGGCCGACGAGCTTGAGGAGGCCGCGGCGCGAATGGTTGTCCTTGGGGAAGCTCCTGAGATGCCCGGTCAGCTCCTTGATCCGCTCGGTCAAGAGCGCGATCTGGACTTCCGGTGAACCGGTGTCACCTTCCTTGGTGGCATACCCGGTGATGATCTCCTGCTTCTCTTCCCGCGCGAGCGGCACTCGTTCCTCCGAACACGGCGTGTTACGTGATGTCTTCCATCTATGACCGGCGAAGGGTATCAGGACTGCCCCGATGCGGCAAATGGCCGAAGGCGCCCGTGCACCGGTTGCGTGCACGGCGGCCCCGAGCGCCGTGACGGAACCGAGTCGGGCGCCCGCCCGGCCCGGCGAGCGCCTTGTCCGCCAGATTGCCACCAGGTGACCACTAGGCACCATCGATGGTCGATCAGAAGCCGCGACGAGGATCGTCGGGGCCGCTCCCACGCACGAATCGGCCCGTCCGGCGATCGTCGAACTCGCCTTGGCCGACCCAGAAGACCGCCCAATGGTCACTCCATGGCAATCTGGCACGGTACGCGCGCTACCCTGACCGAAACGCCTCCACGGAGACCCGATGCCGAAGCTGAACCGCATCTACACGAAGACAGGCGACGAGGGCACGACCGGTCTCGGCGGCGGCCAGCGCGTCCCGAAGGACTCGCGGCGGGTCGTCACGTACGGCACGGTCGACGAACTGAACTCGCAGATCGGCGTCGCCCTCGCCTCCGGCCTGTGCGAGCGGCTCACGACGGAACTCGAGGCCATCCAGAACGAGCTGTTCGACCTCGGCTCCGATCTCTGCTGGCCGTCCGACGATGAGCGGCGCGCCCGCATCCCGACCGTCGAGGCACGCCACGTCGAGAAGCTCGAGCGGCTCATCGACGAGTTCAACGGCGTGGTCGGCGATCTGACCAACTTCCTGCTGCCAGGTGGCTCGATCGGCGCGGCACAGCTCCACGTTGCGCGGACCATCTGCCGACGTGCGGAGCGCGAGGCGGTGCGCCTCGGTCGCGACGAAGCCATCGGCGAGCACGTGCTCCCCTACCTCAATCGCCTGTCGGACGCGCTGTTCGTGATGGCCCGCTACGAGAACCACGAGCGCGGTGTCGCGGAGCCTCTCTGGCGACCCGGAGCCTGAGTCGGGGTCAGCTCGCGGCGAGATCGGGCCAGCAGAACTCGGCGTCGACGAGCGGCGTCCCTGGACCCGACGCGTCGGGCTCGAACGGCGTTCGGAACGTGAACGCCGCCGGTGTCGGCCCGTCCCGGCGCAGCCGCTCGAGGCGATCCATGGCCTCCTCGATCGACGGCCGGTGCCCCGCCTCGACCCACCACAGCACGAGATGGGCGGTCGCCAGACGTTCGAACCACGCCCGCCGGCCGCGCAGGACATCCACGTGCGCGGTGCTGTACGTGAAGGCGCGCAGCGCCTCGATCGAGGTCCAGACGCTCATGTTGATGAGGAACAGGTCGTCCTCGGTCGGTCGGATGTCGGTGGCGTTGCCGGCCTCGGTCGCGAGCCGCCAGACGAAGCCCGGGCTGCTGTCGGCAAGCGCATTGATCCGATCCAGCTCTGCGACGAACCCGGCGATCTCCGGTGACTCCACCGGCGCGAGCAGCCGCCCGACATTCAACTGGGCCAGCTCGAACCGGCCGGCCGATCCTTCGCTCATCCTCCGACGATAGCGTCTTCTGCGGAGGCCGGCGCGACGAGTTCGATCGTGACGCGGTCGCCCGGCCGGCCATCCGGGAGCGAGGCCCGGCCACCGCGGATCGCGAGCGTCGTCGCCTCGGTGCCGATCGAGGCGCGATAGCTCCCATCGGACGGGAGCGCCATCGGGAGGGCGAACTGCACGCTCCCGTCGCGATCCACCCGGCCCGTCAGCGAGACGGGTCGCCCGAGGAGCTCCGCCGCCGTTGCCAGGTCCCCCGCCGCGATGGCCTCGCGGATCTCGGTGCTCCGGACGGGCCGGCCATCGAGCGTGAACGGCGGGATGACGACGACGTCGAACCCGTCGCGCTCGCCGAGACTGCGGCGAGGGCGTCCGGCGTGCCCCGCCGTTCGAACCCGAATGCCGCGTCCGGGGTCATCAGGAAGCCCGAGAGGTCGATCCGGGCGCGGATCCGCTCGACGAAGTCGTCGTACGGCGTCCGCCGAAGCGCTTCGTCGAAGTGCTGCACCACGGTGACAGCCACGCCCGCCGCCTCGAGCCGGGCGAGCCGCTCTTCGGGATCGATCAGCAGCGGCGGCGCCGCGCCCGTCAGCACCTCGTCCGGATGGTGGTCGAACGTGATCACGGTTGGATGCGCGTGCCTCGAGCCGGCCTCATGCGTCAGCCGATCGAGCAGGTAGAGGTGGCCCCGGTGGAGCCCGTCGAACACCCCGACGACCACGAAGGCGGGACCCAGGTCCGGCGTCAGGGCATCGACGCCCGCCACGACACGCATCACGACCGATCAGCGCCGTGCGGCGGCGGCCGGCGCAGGGCTCACGAAGACCTTGTCCGGCGCGAGCCGACTGCCCCCGCTCAGCGTCGCGACCGCGACCAGCGTGCCGTCCGGACCGCGGAGACGGTACGCATCGGCAGGCCCCGGCACGCTCGCGACGGGCTTCACGAACTGGCCGCGAGCGACCTGCTGCGTCTCCTCCTCGGTCAGCGGGATCTCCGGGAATGCCTCGAGCCCGTCGTCGATGGGTCGCAGCAGCGGCACCAGCCCGGCCGGCGACTCCGCGGCGGCCGCGCGGATCTCGTCGAGCGGGACCGCGGTATCGAGGGTGAACGGCCCGGACGCCGTTCGGACCAGCGCTCCGAGGTAGGCGGCACTCCCGAGCGCTTCGCCGAGGTCCCGAGCGAGCGCACGTACGTACGTCCCGGCCGAACACTCGATGTCGACGACCGCGATCGGCCGTTCCGCGTCGCTGCCGTCCCAGGACACCATGTCCAGTCGGTGGAACGTCACCTCGCGGGTGGCCAGGATCGGTGCCTCCCCTGCCCTGGCCAGGGCATAGGCCCGCCGACCAGCGACCTTGACGGCACTGAAGGCCGGCGGCCGCTGCGACACGGTCCCGAGCGAGGCCGCCAGCGCCGCCTCGACGGCCACCTGATCTGGTGCCGGACCCGAGGCCGCCGTGAGCTCGCCCTCGAGGTCGTCCGTGGTCGAGGACGCCCCGAAGCAGACGGTCGCTCGATATCGCTTGCGGTCGGCGAGGTGGTACTCGACGAGCCGCGTCCCGTGGCCGAGGAACACGGGCAGGACACCCGAGGCGAACGGATCGAGCGTGCCGCCATGCCCCACGCGCCGCGTCGCGGCGAGCCGCCTGACCAGGGCGACGACGTCATGAGAGGTGGGTCCGGCCGGCTTAGCCACGACGAGGATGCCGTCCAGGCCCGGGCCGAGAGAGGATCTGGCCATGGTCAGCGATCGACCTCGGCGACGAGCCTGGCCGCCTCGGCGAGGACGGCCGGTCGGGCGTCAGCGACAGGCTGCTCGATCGTGGCGCCGGCTGCGCGCGCGTGACCCCCGCCTCCGAAGCGACCGGTCAGGACGGTCGCATCGACGCCGCCCGGCCGAGTCCGGACACTGAGGCGCGTCCCGCGCGGGTCCTCCTTGAACAGGATGGCCACTTCGGCGATCTCGGCCTGCGCCAGGAGGTCGATGATGCCCTCCGACGCTGACGATGTGGTTTCGGTAGCCGCCAGGTCCGCATCGGTCAGCGTCGACCAGATGATCCGCCCGCCGTCGGATGACTCGAGGCGATCGAGCACGCGACCGAACAGGCGGAGCTGCGCCTCCGGCTTCGAGCGGTAGATCCGCCGCGAGATGTCCGACAGGGGCGCCCCGGCCTCGACGAGCGCCGCCGACACGGCCAGGGTGCGCGGCGTGGCGTTCGGGTGGGCGAAGGTCGCGGTGTCCATGACGATCCCGCCGATCAGGGCCGTGGCCATCGCGCCGTCTGCGACGTCGAGCGGGACGCCCAGCCGCATCGCCAGCAACGCGACCATCTCGCAGGTCGCCGCCGCAATCGGATCGATCCAGTCAGCCTCGCCGACGGAGTCGTTGGAGGCGTGGTGGTCGATCACGACGCGTGGCAGCCGCTCGAAGAGCTCCGCCTGGCGCACGCCGAGCTCCCCGACGCGATCCAGGGAGCCGCAGTCGGAGATCACCACGAGGTCGTAGTCGGTCCCGGCTGTCGGGTCGGTTCGGACGCGCTCGATGCCGGGCAGGTAGGCGTACAGCGGCGACGGCGGGTCGGATGCGACCGGATCGGCCGCGCCCCCGAGCGCCTCGACAAGGTGGACGATTGCCATCGACGCCCCGAGCGTGTCGGCGTCGGGGTTCTCATGACCCACCGCCAGCACGCGCCGCGCGGTACGAAGCCGTTCGACGACGATGTCGGGGACGTCATCGAGATACGGCGTCAGGTCGACACTCATCGGCGTTTGTCGCCTCGCGCGGTCGCGCGCTTGGGCCGACGTGGCCGGGGCCGTCGCGGCGGCGGAGGGATCGCGGCCGGCGGCGGTTCCTCCGGCAGGTCGCCCTCGTGCGGCAGACGGGCCACGGGCGTCGGCAGGACCTCGGTGCCCGGCGCCGCGTCCTCGGGGATCACCCCGGCTTCGAGATCGTGCAGGAGTCGCAGGACGCGCGTGCCTCGCTCGGCGGTGTCGTCGAGCTCGACATGGAGATCCGGGATGCGCCGCATGCGCAGCCTCGTCCCCAGCTCGTGCCGGACGAACGGCATCGCCCGCCCGAGCGCCTTCACGGCGGCCGTGCGTTCTGCCGGCTGCCCGATGACGCTGACCCAGACCTTGGCGTGCCGCAGATCCGGCGTCGTCTCCACGCTCGTGATCGTCACGAACCCGATCCGCGGATCGGCCACGTCCCGCCCCACGATCGACGTGATCTCCTGCCGCAGCAGTTCATCGATCTTCTGGGTTCTCTGGCTCATATCGCCAAATTGCCTTGCCGCCCGCAGGGTCGCTCAGGCGAAGGCGCGAGCGAGCACGAGAGCGAGCGCACCCCAAGGTGCGTGAGCGAGGGCGCGCAGCGAGCAACGCCCGCCTGAGTGTTCATGCGGGCGGCCGACGTGTCAGCCGCTGACCGCCCGGCTGACGGTTTGCGAGGTGAAACACTCGATGATGTCGCCTTCTTCGAGGTCGTGGAACCCCGCGAGGCCGATGCCGCACTCGTAGTTGGCGAGCACTTCCCGGACGTCGTCGCGGAACCGCCGCAGCGAGTCGATCTTGTCGGTCGCGATGATCTTGCCGCCGCGCCAGACGCGCGCCCCGCCGCGGACGATCCGTCCGTCGGTGACGAACGAGCCTGCGATCACGGTGCTCTTGCCGACCCGGAAGATCTGGCGGACCTCCGCGCGACCTTCGACCACCTCGACCACCACCGGCTCGAGGAGGCCCTTGAGGGCGGCTCCGATGTCGTCGGTCAGCTTGTAGATGATGTCGTACAGCCGGACGTCGACACCCTCGGTGTCGGCCGCTCGACGAGCGGTGTCGGTGATCTTCGTGTTGAAGCCGACGACGATCGCGTTCGAGGCGGCGGCCAGCATGATGTCGTTGTCGGTGATGTCGCCGGCGCCTTCGAGCAGGACGTTCAGGCGGATCTCGTCCTGGTCGAGTTGCTCGAGGGCGTGCGTGATCGCCCCAAGGGAGCCCGACACGTCGGACTTGAGGATGATCCGCAGTTCCTTTGCCTGGCCGGCCTGGATCTGCCGGTAGAGATCCTCGAGCGTGGCCCGGCCACTGCCATCGCCGCTCCGCGCGGCCGTGTCGGCCTTGCGCGTCTCGACCATCGCACGGGCTTCCTTCTCGTCGGCGACGACGCGCAGGATGTCGCCTGCGGCAGGGACCTCCGCGAGACCCAGGACGACCACGGCGCTCGCCGGGCCGGCCTTCGTGACGCGCTTGCCCTTGTCGTTTTCGAGGGCGCGGACGCGCCCGAACGTCTCGCCGACGACGATGATGTCGCCGACCTTGAGGGTGCCGGTCTGGATGAGCGCGGTGGCGACGGGCCCACGACCCTTGTCCAGCTGCGCTTCCACGATCGTGCCGATGGCCGACCGCTTCGGGTTGGCCTTGAGCTCCTGGAGGTCGGCCACCAGCAGGATCATCTCGAAGAGCTCATCGAGTCCGACGCGGGTCTTGGCCGACACCGGCACGAGCGGCACGTCGCCGCCGTACTCCTCGACCACGATCCCGGCCTCGGTCAGCTCGGTCTTCACCCGCTCGGGGTTGGCATCGGGCTTGTCGATCTTGTTGAGGGCGATGACGATCGGCACCTTCGCCGCCTTGGCGTGGCTGATCGCCTCGAGGGTCTGGGGCATGACGCCGTCATCGGCGGCCACGACGACGACCGCGATGTCGGTCACGCGGGCGCCGCGGGCACGCATGGCGGTGAACGCCTCGTGGCCCGGGGTGTCGAGGAAGACGACGCGCTTGCCGTCGTGCGAGACCTCGCTGGCGCCGATGTGCTGTGTGATCCCGCCGCGCTCGCCGGCCGCCACCTCGGTGGTGCGGATCGCATCGAGCAGGCTGGTCTTGCCGTGGTCGACATGCCCCATGACCGTGACGATCGGGGCGCGCGGCTGCAGCTCGGACGGATCGTCCTCCTCGAAGAGGACCTCCTTGGTCGCCTCGGCCGGCTTGCCCTCGCCCTCGGCGTCTGGCGCGGTCGATCCGGGCGCCTGGACCGCCTCGGCCACGTCGTAGCCGAGCTCGCCGGCGACGAGCGACGCGGTGTCGCGATCGATCAGCTGGTTGATCGTCGCGAAGATCCCGCTCTTGATGAGCTCGCGGATGACGTCGGCCGGGTTGACGGTCAACAGCTCGGCGAGCTCCTTGACGGTGATCGTCGCGGGCAGCTCGATCGCGCCGCGCTCGCGCGGGTCGAGGACCTGGACTTGCGATGGGTTGAACGCGCCGTCGCGACGCGGCGGCTTGCGGGGCCCGCGACGGCCGCGCGTGCCGCTCCTACTCCTGGCCACGGGCTCCTCCTTCGATGGTCGAATGCAGTTGGTCGCCGCTTGCCGACAGCGTTTCGCGCAGGTCGGGTGGCAGCGAGGTCTTCAACGCCCGTGCAAGGGCGCCCTTCGTGATGGCCCGCTCGATGCAGGCCGGGTCGTCGCAGACATACGCTCCGCGGCCGGCGAGGCGGCCCGACGGGTCGGTCACGATGCCGCCGTCGGGCGTCCGCACGATCCGCAGGAGCTCGCGCTTGGGTCGAGACGTCCGGCACGCGACGCAGGATCGGCTGGGAATCCGGCGCGGCGCCATGGTACGAGGAGTCGCGGCTACGACGCCACCTCCTCGGTGACTTCGACCTTCTTCCGTGCGGCCCGCTTCGGCTTCGGGGCCGCAGCGGCATCCTCATCCGTCGCGTCGGCCTTCGTGGCGCTCGCGGCCTTCGCGGGGGCCTTCTTCGTCGCCCGCTTGGGCTTGGCCGGCGCCGCCACACCGTCGACCGCCTCGACCGTGCCGGTCTGCGGCTCGCTTGCGGTGGCGTCGGCCGCCTCGGCCAGTTCGGCGGCCGCGGCCGCCTTCTTGGTCACCCGCTTGGGCTTGGCCGGGGCCTTGGCGGCAGTCCCCGTGGCGGCGATCTCGACGGTGTCCGTCGTGGACCCGTCGGCGGTCGCGGCAGCTTCGTCCGCCTCGGGCGTCTCGGCGGCGGCCCTCGCCTCGGCGACGGACACGTCGCTCCGGATGTCGATGCGCCAGCCGGTCAGGCGAGCCGCCAGCCGCGCGTTCTGGCCCTCGCGGCCGATGGCCAGCGACAGCATGCGCTCAGGCACGGTCACGCTCGCGATGCGGTGCTCCTCGTCGATCTCCACGGAGATGACCTGTGCCGGGCTGAGCGCATTGGCAACGAAGACCGCGGGGTCGTCGTTCCAGGGGATGACATCGATCTTCTCGCCGGCGAGCTCCGCGACGACGGCCTGGACCCGCGCGCCACGCTGCCCCACGGTCGCTCCGACCGGATCGAGGCCATCCTGGCGCGAGCCGACGGCGACCTTGGACCGGCTGCCCGCCTCGCGGGCGATGGCCTTGATCTCGACGGTCCCGCTGTGGATCTCCGGCACCTCGAGCTCGAACAGGCGCTTGAGGAACCCTTTGTGCGTGCGGCTCACGAAGATCTGCGGGCCCCTGGTCGACCGGCGGACCTCGAGGACGAACGCCTTGACGTTCTGCCCGATGCGGTAGTGCTCGAGCGCGCTCTGCTCCGTGGTCGCGAGGATCGCCTCCACGTTCTTGCCGACGTCGAGGATGATCGCCCGCGGCTCGACGCGGTTGACGGTGCCCGTCATGAGCTCGCCCTCGCGACTCGCGAACTGGTCGAAGACCTGGTCGCGCTCGACCTCGCGGATACGCTGCAAGACGATCTGCTTCGCGGTCTGCGCCCCGATGCGCCCGAAGACGTCGCCGTCGAGCTGCTCGGTCTCGACCATGTCCCCGACGCCCGCGCCCGGCTCGATGGCCTTGGCCTGCTCGACGGTCATCTCGGTCAGGTCGTCCTCGATCTCGTCGACGACGCGACGGGCTCGGTACACGCGGATCTTGCCGGTCTCGGCGTCGATCCGGACGTGGATGTCCTCATCGCCGGCGACGCGCCGATAGGCGGACTGGATGCCGTCCTCGACCGCTCCGATGAGCTGCTCGCGGGAGATCTGCTTCTCGGCGTTGAGCTGCAGGAGGGCACCGACGAAGTCTCGACTCACGATGGCCTCCGTTCGTTGTTGGTCTTCGTTATGGGAACCGCGGCTCAAAACAAAACGTGGGGGTCACCCACGTCACGGAGCGGCCGTTCAGTTGGACGCGAAGTATACACCCGGATGGGTGGACGCTCAAACGTGAGCCGTGCGTGGGCGCGCGGGCGAGATCGTCAGCCGACGGGCGCGACCCGTGCCGGATCGTCGGTCGGATGCCCTGGAGAAACGGGTCCGGAACCGCCGCCCGGGAACCGCCGCGCCACGTAGTCCTCGAGGATCTCGATGAACTCGGTCACCAGGCCGTCGCCGCGCAACGTCCGGTCCAGCTTGCCGTCGATGAAGACCGGCGCAACCGGCTCCTCGAACGTTCCCGGCAGCGAGATGCCGATGTCGGCGTGCTTGGACTCGCCCGGCCCGTTGACGACGCAGCCCATGACCGCGACCCGGAGGTCCTCCGCGCCGGGATGGATCTCCCGCCACTCGGGCATCCGCTCCTTGAGATAGGACTGGATCTGCTGGGCCATCTCCTGGAAGAACGTGCTGGTCGTCCGGCCGCAGCCCGGGCACGCGCTCACCTGGGGGAGGAACGAGCGCAGGCCCATCGACTGCAGGATCTGCTGGGCGACCTCGACCTCGCGCTCTCGCGGCGCGCCCGGCTCTGGCGTCAGCGAGACCCGGATCGTGTCGCCGATCCCCTCGTTGAGCAGGACCACGAGGCCCGCGGTCGAGGCGATCACGCCGCGATCCCCCATCCCGGCCTCGGTCAGACCGAGGTGCAGCGGGTAGTCGGATCGGCCGGCGAGCCGTCGGTAGACGTCGATCAGGTCGCGGACCCCCGAAACCTTGGCCGACAGGATGATGCGATCGTGGCCGAGCCCGGTCGCCTCGGCCAGCTCGGCCGAGCGCATGGCCAATTCGAGCATCGCGTCGATCATCACGTCGCGAGCATCGCGAGGCTCGGCCAGCAGCGCGTTCGCGTCCATGAGCTCGGTGAGGATCGCCTGGTCGAGCGAGCCCCAGTTCACGCCGATCCGCACCGGCTTGCCGTTGTCCACGGCGACCTTGACGATCGTCGCGAAGTGCTCGTCGTGCCGCTTGGCCCCCACGTTGCCCGGGTTGATCCGGTACTTCGCGAGCGTCGCGGCCATCTCCGGGTAGTCGACCAGCAGCTTGTGGCCGTTGTAGTGGAAGTCGCCGATGATCGGGACGTCGACGCCGAGGCCACGGACCTTGCGGGCCATCTCCGGGACCGCGGCGGCCGCCTCCTCGGTGTTGACCGTCACGCGCACGAGCTGCGATCCGGCATGCGCCAGCTGCGCGACCTGGATCGCCGTCGAATCGGCGTCTGCGGTGTCGGTGTTCGTCATCGACTGGACGACGATCGGGTGGGCGCTGCCGACCAGGACCCCGCCGACGTCGACGCTGACCGTCGGATGCCGCCGCGGCTTACCGTTCACGGCCGCCCCGACGTCCGAGCGCGCTCGGTGGAGCCCCTCGGCCGGAGGATCTCACGAGCCGGCGCCGCCGAGGCTGCGGATGATGTCGAAGCCCGTGATCCAGATGAGGAACGCGAACAGGAACACGAACCCGACCATGTAGGTCGCCTGCTCCGCCCGCAGGCTGATCCTCGCGCCGAAGAGCCGCTTGAGCGTGATCATCAGCATCCGGCCCCCGTCGAGGGGCGGGAACGGCAGCACATTGACCACGGCGAGGTTCGCCGAGAGCGCCCCCGCGATGTACAGCGTGAACAGCGGCCCGAGCTGCCAGAAGACATCGCCGATCTGGGTCGCGATGCCGACCGGGCCCGAGACCGGCGGTGGAGCGGTCGGGTCCTTGGCGACCGACTCCACGAGCGTGCCGAGACCGCGCAGGATCAGCCCGAGGGCGTCGACCGTGCGCTGGGCCCCGACGCCGACCGCCGTCGGGAGGTCGTACGTGATCGAGACCGCGGTCGTGGTGACGACGACGTCGTTGATGCCGAGGGCGCCCTTGCCGGCGGCCACGTCCGCCGGCGATCGCAGGGTCGCGGTCACGGTCGAGGTCGACTTGTCGGGATGCTCGATGCCGAGCGTCACGGGCTTGCCGGCGTTCGCGCGCAGGTCCTCGAGCACGAAGGACCCGCCGAACGCGTTGTAGTAGACGCCGTTGATGCTGGCCACGACGTCACCAGGCTGGAGACCGGCGGTCGACGCGGGCGAGTCGGGCTGGACGCCACCGACCTTCACGCCCAGCGTGGGGTCGCCGGCGATGGCCAGCCCGGAGAAGATCACGAACGCGAGCAGCAGGTTCATCAGCACGCCCGAGACGAGGATCCACAGCCGGATCGGCAGGCCCTGCGACGAGAACGACCGCGGGTCGTTGGCGCCCTCGCCATCTTCCCCCTCGAGCTTCACGAAGCCGCCGATCGGCAGCCAGTTGAGCGTGTAGAGGGTCTCCCCCTTCGAGCGCAGGACCTTGGCCCGCGGCGGGAAGCCGATCCCGAACTCGAGCACGCGAACGCCGGCGAGACGGGCGGTCACGAAGTGCCCCAGCTCGTGGATGACCACGAGGACGCCAAGGATGGCGATGAACAGGACGATCGTGATGATCGACTGCAGGAAACCGGTCATGGTCGGGCTCCGAAAGGCGCGGTCGCGAAGGTCGAGCGGACCACGGTATCGAGTGCGACGAGCTCGTCGAGGTCCGGATCCGGGGCGCCATGACCGCCGAAGCGCTCCACGGCGGCCTCGAGCATGGCGGGGATCGCCGCGAACCCGAGCGTGCCGTCGAGGAACCGGGCCACGGCCACCTCGTCGGCCGCGATGAGCGCCGCGGACGCTCGTGGACCCAGGCGGCCCGCCTCCCGGGCGATGCGCAGCGCCGGGAACCGGCCTTCGTCGGGCGCGCGGAAGTCGAGGCGCGCGGTCGCGAGCAGGTCGGGCGGCGCGGCCGGCGACGGCAGGCGCCTCGGGTAGGTCAACGCGTACTGGATCGGTAGTCGCATGTCAGGGGTGCCCAGCTGGGCCTTCAGGGAGCCGTCGCGGAACCGGACGGCAGAGTGGACGACGCTCTGCGGGTGGATGACGACCTCGATGGCGTCGTAGCCGACATCGTACAGCCAGTGCGCCTCGATGACCTCCAGTCCCTTGTTGGCGAGCGTCGCGGAGTCGATGGTGATCTTCTCGCCCATCGACCAGGTCGGGTGGCGCAGCGCCTGTTCCGGTGTCACCGCCGCCAGCTCGGCCGGCGACGCGTCCAGGAACGGACCGCCCGAGGCGGTGAGGATGAGCGCAGCCACGTCGTCCATGGATTCGCCGACGAGGCATTGCCAGATCGCCGAGTGCTCCGAATCGATCGGGCGGAGCCAGGCGAGCGGGCTGGCGTACGGGTCCGCGGACGCCGTGGCCGCCCGCGCGGCGGCAAGACCCCGGGCAAGGGGCATGACGAGGTGCCCGCCGGCGACCAGCGTCTCCTTGTTGGCCGTGGCGACGACCTTGCCCGCTCGGAGGGCGGCCAGGACCGGGCCGAGGCTGATCACGCCGCCCGTACCGATGATCACGAGGTCGACGTCGTCGCGCGTCGCGAGCGCCTCGAGGGCGTCGGCCCCCCCGACGCGCTCGGTGCCGGGCGGCAGGTCCAGGCCCGCCAGCGCCGCCTCGTCGCCGAGCGCGACGGCCGCGGGTCGGAGCCGGGTTGCCTGCTCTGCCAGGAGCGGGCCGTTCGAGCCCGTCGCCAGGGCGGTGACGCGGAAGGCGTCGGGGTGCGCGGCGAGCACGTCGACCGCCTGCCGGCCGATCGACCCGGTCGAGCCGATCAGGGCGACCCGTCGTGGGGCGGCCGCGGACCCTCTCGGGCCGTCAGGCGAGGACGGCGACGACATAGAGCGTGAGGATCGGGGCGGCGAAGAGGAACGAGTCGATCCGGTCGAGCATCCCGCCGTGACCCGGGATGAGGTCGCCCGAGTCCTTGGCCCCGGCAGCCCGCTTGATGACCGACTCGGCGAGGTCACCGGCCTGTGCGGCGAGCGCGATGAGTGGACCCAGGACGACCGCGTGGACGGGCGTCTGGCCCACCGCCCAGAGCGCGGCAGCCACGACCACGGTCGTCGATACGAGCCCGCCCACCAAGCCGGCGTAGGTCTTCGACGGCGAGATGTGCTCGAGGAACTTCGCCCGGCCGAACCGCTTGCCGACGAGGTATGCGCCGGTGTCGTATGCCCAGACCGAGAGCACCAAAAGCAGGATCCAGGACCGCTCCGCGCCCAGGACCGATAGAGGGGACCCTGCGGGGATCGGCGGCGCGGCATGCCCGAGGCGGATCATGAAGGACAGCAGCGAGACGTAGAGAGCCCCGAAGACCGTGCCCATCCACGTGGCCAGGCCATCATGCGGGTCCTGGCGGCCGAACGACGCCACGGACACCAGCACGATCCCGATCGCACCGAGCAGCAGGCCGCTCCCCTCGAGAGCGGTCGGGGCCGCCGCGTCGAGCACCACGGCCAGCGCCAGAGCGGTGCCGAGCGCGCTGAGGGGTCCGTAGCCGGCCGTCCGCAGCAGCCTGAAGACCTCGATCGCCGCGATGGCCACGACGATCGCGATCGCGACCGCGAGGATCGTGCCGCCCAGGGCCAGCACGATGAGGAGAGCCGGGACGAGGATGGCGGCACTGATCGCCCGCTGGCGCATGCCTCCAGCCCGGCCCGTCAGCGCCCGAACCGGCGGTGGCGGCGTGCGTACTCGATGAGGGCGGCGTCGAACGCGTCGGGCCCGAACGCGGGCCACAGGAGGTCCGTGAAGTACAGCTCCGCGTATTGCGCCTGCCAGATGAGGAAGTTGCTGATTCGCTGCTCGCGACCCGTCCGGATCAGCAGGTCGAGCGGCGGCATGCCCGCGGTGTAGAGCCGCGCCTCGATCGCATCCTCGTCGATCTGCTCGGACGTGAGGCCGTCGTCCAGGCACCGTCGGGCGGCGTCGATGATCTCGTGCCGGCCGGAGTAGTTGAACGCGACGTTGAGCATCAGCCGATCGCCGCCGGCCGTCGCCGCCAGCGCCTCGGAGATGGACGCCCGGGTCTCATCGGAGAGCTCCTCCAGCCGGCCGAGCAGACGGATCTGCACCCCCTGCTCGCGGAGCTCCGGGGTCTCCTGGCGGATGGCCGAGTCGAGGAGTCCGAGCAGGACGCCCACCTCCTCGGGCGAGCGGGACCAGTTCTCGCTGCTGAACGCGAACAGAGACAGCGCCGGGACGCCGCGACGGACCGCGTGGCGGATGATCGGACGGATGGCCTCGACCCCGGCGGCATGGCCCTCGGACTCGGTCAGACCCGCCTCGCGCGCCCAGCGACGGTTGCCGTCCATGATGATCGCGACGTGACGCGGCAGGTCCGCTGGGCCGATGCCCAGCTCCTCGGCGTCGCCGACAACCGTCGGCGTCCGCGTCGCGCTCGCGGGCGTCGTCGCGTCGGCTGGGCGGGCGATCGATGCGCGCGTCACTAGACCTCCAGGATCTCCGCTTCCTTCGCCTCCCCGAGGCGGTCGATTTCCGCGATGTGGCGGTCCGTGGTCTTCTGGAGCGACTCGAGCTCGCGATGGGCCTCGTCCGCCCCGACGCCGCCGTCCTTCTCGTGCTTCTTGAGCTGGTCGGCGGCCTCACGTCGCAGGTTTCGGACCTCGACGCGAGCCTCCTCCATGCGCTTGTGGACGCCTCGGACGATCTCCTTGCGACGCTCCTCGGTCAGGGGCGGGATGTTCAGGCGCACGACCGTGCCGTCGACATTCGGCATGATGCCGATATCGCTCTTGGTGATGGCCTTCTCGATCGCCCCCAGCACGCCGCGGTCCCATGGCTGGATGACGATCTGGTGCGGCTCCGGGACGCTGATGCCGGCGAGCTGGTTGAGCGGCGTCGACGTGCCGTAGTACTCGACATGGATCCGCTCGACGAGGGCGGTCGACGCGCGCCCGGTCCGCATCCCCTGGAAGTCGCGCTCCATGGCCTCGACGGCGCGGGCCATCTTCGCGTCGGCGTCGGCGATGACCTGAGTGCTCATGCTGGCACACCTCCCGCGGCGCTCGGCTGTCCCGAGATCAGCGTTCCCACCGCCTCGCCGATGGCGACACGCCTGATGTTGTCGGGATGGTTGAGATCGAAGACGACGATGGGCAGGTCGTTCTCCATGCACAGGCTCACGGCGGTCGAGTCGAGCACCTTGAGCTGATCTCGCAGGAGATCGCCGTAGCTGAGCTCAGCGTAGCGCCGGGCGTCGGGGTTCGACAGCGGGTCCTTGTCGTAGACGCCGTCGACCTTGGTCCCCTTCATCAGGACCTCGGCGTTGATCTCGACCGCCCGCAGCGCGGCGGCGGTGTCGGTCGTGAAGTACGGGTTGCCGGTCCCGGCCACGAACAGCGCGACGCGGCCCTTCTCGAGGTGCCGGATCGCCCGCCGCCGGATGTACGGCTCGGCGACCTCGTTCATCGCGATCGCCGTCATGACCCGCGTCGGCACGCCGGCGCGCTCGAGGGCGTCCTGGAGGGCCAGGCCGTTCATGACCGTGGCGAGCATGCCGATGTAGTCCCCGGTGGCGCGGTCCATGCCCCGCGCGGACGCGGCGAGTCCCCGGAAGATGTTGCCGCCGCCCACGACGACGCCGATCTGGACCCCGAGCGCGTGCACCTCGGCGACCTGGGCGGCGATGAATGCGCACACGGCCGGATCGACGCCATACGCGCGATCGCCGAGCAGCGCCTCTCCGGACAGCTTGAGCAGGATCCGCTTGTAGCGGACCCGGCCGGCCGCTGCGGCGGCAGGCGCCGGCGCCTCGCGGCTCACAATTCCTCCCCGACCTCGAACCGCACGAACCGCCGGACGCGGATGTTCTCGCCGATGGTCGCGATCGCGCTCGTGATGAGCTGCCCGACGGTCTGCTCGGTGTCGCGGAACGGCTGCTCGGTCAGCACGACCTGCTGGTACCACTTCTTGAGCTGCCCGTCGATGATCTGCTCGCGGATGTTCTCGGGCTTCTTCTGCACCGATTCATCGGCGAGGAGCTCGGCCTTCTTCGCGGCCAGCACGTCGGCCGGGATGGCCTCGATCGACGGGTACTCCGGTCGCAGCGCGACGACCTGGATCGCGAGGTCCTTGACCAGCTGCTGGAACTGGTCGTTGCGCGCGACGAAGTCCGTCTCGCAGTTGACCTCGATGAGGGCGCCGAACCGGCCGCCCGTGTGGATGTACGAGCCGATCAGGCCCTCGCGGGCGTCCCGGCCGGCCTTCTTCGCGGCCTGGGCCACGCCGCGTTCCCGCAGCAGCGCGGTCGCCTTCTCCAGGTCGCCGCCCGCCTCGGTGAGCGCGTTCTTGCAATCCATGAACCCGGCGCCGGTCCGTTCGCGCAGTTCCTTGACCAGCTCGGCCGAGATGTCCGCCATGCTCGTTCGTCTCTCCTGTGCTGCGACACGACCCATCGGGCGTGCCGCGTCTCTCGTCTGTGGGTCCGGGCGGACGGTCAGCTCGCGGCCGGTGCCGGGTTGTCGTCCTCGGCCTTCTCGGCCGCCTCCCGGGCGAGCTCGGCGGCGATGTCCTCGGGGGACGCCTCCGCCTCGGCCGGTGTCTCCGCCACGAGGGCCTCGGCACGAGCTGCCCGGTCGCCCGGCAGCAGGTCGTCTTCCTCGTCGATGTCGGGCTCGAAGGTCAGGGCCGCTCCGCCGGCGAGGGCCGCGACGAGCTCGTCGGAGGCGCCCGCCTCCTCTTCCTCGGACTCGGGCATCGCGACCGTCTCGACGACATCGGGCTCGACCGCGGCGCGTGCCGCGCGATCGCGGGCGCCCTCGATGGCCGCATCGGCCACGAGCGTGCACAACAGCCGGATCGACCGGATGGCGTCGTCGTTGGCCGGGATGATGAAGTCGAGTTCGTCGGGATCGACGTTCGTGTCGCCCGTGCCGATGACCGGGACCTCGAGCTTGTTCGCCTCGGTCACCGCGATCCGCTCGCGATGCGGGTCCACGACGAAGACCGCGCCGGGCAGGCGCTTCATCTTGCGCATGCCGCCGAGCGTCCCCTCGAGCTTGTTCAGCTCCTCGGTCAGCTTCGCGGCCTCCTTCTTGGTCATCCGCTCGAAGTCGCCGTTGTCGCGGCGGGCTTCGAGCTGCTCGAGCAGGCCCATGCGCTTCTTGATCGTGACGAAGTTGGTGAGCATCCCGCCCAGCCATCGCTTGTTGACGTACGGCATGTTCGCGCGGGCCGCCTCCTGGGCGACCGGCTCCTGGGCCTGCTTCTTCGTCCCCACGAAGAGGACCATCTCGCCGCGGGCGACGGTGTCACGGACGGCCTCGAGCGCCGTGTCGAGACGCGAGACGGTCTGGGCGAGATCGATGATGTGGATCCCGTTGCGCTCGGCGAAGATGAACGGGCGCATCTTGGGATTCCAGCGGCGTGTCTGATGGCCGAAGTGGACTCCGGCCTCGAGCAACTGCCGCATCGAAACGGACGGCACGGTGTGCGACCTCCTGTCGGTTCATTCCTCCGCGGACCTCGTCGCCGGGGGCCGGTCCCCGAGGGTCCCGGCACCGTCCCGGTCGGAACGGTTCGCGTGTGAGCTCCACGCCGTTGAGCGTGGGCGACGCTGTGTGGTGGCTCGGGCGGACCCGGACCGGGCGGGAGTGTAGCACGGCTCGGACGCGCCCCTCGCGAACGTCTCCGACGGCTACCCGTCGGACAGGGCGGCCTCCAGCCGCTCGAGGAGCGGGATCTGCGCGGCCTTGATCCGACGGCGCGCCTCGGGCGGCTCGAACCACGCGACCCGGTCGATCTCGGGGAACGCCTGCCGCCGACCCGATCGGGGCGGCCATTCCATCTCGAAGGTCTCGGAGCGGGCGAGCTCGGGGTCCAGCGGGCCTTCGATCGCCCAGGCATGCACGACCTTGCCGCCCTTCTGGACGATCGAGCCGAGTTCCAGGGGTGGCGCCGCACCCGGGTCGTGCCCGGTCTCCTCGCGGAACTCGCGCCATGCCGCCTCGAGCAGCGGCTCGCCGGCATCGGGCTCGCCCTTGGGGATCGTCCAGTGCCCCTCGTCGCGCGTGGCGAAGAGTGGTCCGCCCGGATGGGCCAGGAGGAACTCCAAGCCGCGTCCGACGCGCCGGTAGAGCAGGATCCCTGCGCTGATCCGCATACGGCCGATGGTAGCCACTGGCGCCGGGCGGCGGCTCGGGCCGGTCACATGGCATGCCTGTGGTGGCGGATGCGGTCGCCCGGCTCGACCACGACCAGGTCGAACCGCAGCGGCAGCCGCGGCAGCGATGACCCATCCGGCAGGGCCGCCCGATCCAGCAACCCGTACGCGGCGGCCCGGACGCGGGCGCGCTTGCGGTGGTCCACCGTCTCCTCCGGCAGGCCGAAGTCGCGCGACCCACGCCAGCGGACCTCGACGATGACCAGGGCTGCCGGAGGACCCGGGTCGACCGCCACGAGATCGATCTCATGACGGCCGACATGGACGTTCCGGGCCAGGATCGTCCAGCCGGCCTCGACGAGCGTGCTCGCGACCAGGCGCTCGGCGTGGTCGCCGGCCCGGTGCGCGGGACTGCCGATCGAGTCGGGCTCGCGATCCATGCGCCCGATGGTGAGGCGCCCGACTCACCGGCCACGTATCTGCGAGCGATGCGCGCGGCGCGGAGCCCTTATCCCCCGATCATCTCCAGCGATGCGAGGTCGGCCGCGTCGAACGTCGCGTCGTCGGCCATGACCGGGACGAGCTGGCGCTCCAGGAGCTCGTGTGTCGCGGGCGAGGCCGCGGGGTCCGCGAGCAGGTCGAAATCGAGCTGGTCGCCGGCCAGCGTCCGCTGGAGCGCCAGGAACGACCGCCGGTGGAACGGGGTGAGCCCGAGCGCCCGGATCGCATCTCGATGGTCGCGGGTCGCGTAGCCCTGATTGTGCTCCCAGCCGTACCCGGGATAGCGCGCGGCGAGCTTCGTCATCATCCGGTCGCGGACGACCTTGGCCACCACCGAGGCGCAGGCGATCGAGTAGACCTTCGCGTCGCCGTCGACGATGTTCGTGTACGGCCCCACCTGGTGCTCGAACCCCGCGATCCGGTTGCCGTCCACCAGGACGTGCTCGTGGCCTCCGACGCGCGCGATCGCCCGGCGCATCGCGAGGTGGGTCGCGTGATAGATGTTCAGCTGGTCGATCTCGCGCACCGAGGCGGCACCGACGCCCACGGCGACCGCGCGACCGCGGATCAGCGGCGCGAGACGCTCCCGCTGGGCCATCGACAGGGTCTTTGAGTCGCGAACGCCGGGGATCCGATGGCACCCGGGGCGCATGATCACGGCCGCCGCAACGACCGCGCCGCAGGTCGGCGCAACACCGACCTCGTCCACGCCGACGACCCGGAGCAGTCCCTCGTTCCACAGGCGGCGCTCGTGGCGGAGACTCGGGACGATCACGGTCATCGAAGCCAAGGGTACCGCGCCGGACGTGAAACGACCCCGTCGGCTCGACGGGGTCGGCGGTTCGAGTCCTGGCGGGCTAGCTGTTGGTCCGCCGCTCGCGGAGTGTGGCCGCCTTGCCGACGCGATCGCGGAGGAAGTACAGCTGGGCCCGGCGGACCTGCCCGTGGCGGACGACCTCGATCTTGTCGATCCGCGGGCTGTGGATCTTGAAGGTCCGCTCGACCCCGACGCCCGACGCGATGCGCCGAACGGTGATGGACCGAGTGATCCCCCCGCCCCGGAGGCGCATGACCGTGCCCTCGAAGACCTGGATGCGCTCGCGGTTGCCCTCGACCACCTTGGCCGAGACCTTCACGGTGTCACCCGTCGCGAGCTCGGGCAGGTCGGTTCGCAGCTGATCCTTGACGATCTCGTCGAGCACGTTCACGCGGCGGTTCCTTGGTCAGGTGGGCAGCCGAGGCTGCGGTTGGGGCGTTCGGAGTGGTCGCGGGAGGGCGACCGGTGCGGGAGTATAGCACGGGGTCCCGGCGCGACCGGGGCCCGGGCGCGCCGCCCTACTCGTCGAGGAGATCCGGGCGGCGCTCGCGCGTCCGTGCGCGGGCCTGCTCATCCCGCCAGCGCGCCACCGCGCCGTGATCGCCCGACGTCAGGATGGCCGGGACGTCCATGCCCCGGAACGTCGGCGGGCGGGTGTACTGCGGGTACTCCAGGAGACCCGCACCGAACGACTCCTCGGCCGTCGATGCGACGTCGATGGCACCCGGCAGGAGCCGGAGGACCGCGTCGATGACCACGAGGGCGGGGAGCTCGCCGCCCGACAGGACGTAGTCGCCGATCGAGAGCTCGAGGTCGACCAGCGACCGGATGCGCTCGTCGACGCCCTCGTACCGGGCGCACACGAAGATCAGGTGCGACCGCGCCGCGAGGTCCGCGGCTCGACCCTGGCGGAAGACCTCGCCGGACGGGTCCAGCAGGATCGCCGTCGAGTCAGGGCGGCGCAGGTCGTCGAGCGCCGCGGCGACCGGCTCCGGACGCAGCACCATCCCGGCGCCTCCGCCGTATGGCGCGTCGTCCACCGAGCGATGGCGACCCAGCCCCCACTCGCGCAGGTCCCGGACGCGGATCTCCGCGAGCCCTTGCTCCTGGATCCGTCCCGGGATGCTGCCGCTCAGCGGACCGTCGAGCATCCCCGGGAAGAGCGTCAGGATGTCGATCTCGAGCGTCATGGCTCGGCCGATGCCCCAGGCTCGGTGGACGGCTCGGGCTCGAGGTGTCCGGTGGCGGTCTCCGGACCGCGGGCCCCGTCATCGGACTCCGCGGCGTCGTCCGACGACGCCGATGGATCGGCGGTCGAGACGGACTTCGGCCGGCGTGTCTTGCGCCGGGGCGCGCGAGGTCGGTCCGGATCGACGGTCCGCACGCGCGGCGGCCGCAGGTCGAGGGATTCCGCGTCGACCACGATCTCCCCGCGTCGCGGGGCGAAGACCCGGATGAACGCCCGGACCGCGGGCAGGTCGAACGGCCCGAACTGGCCCCCTTCCACGCTGAACACCTCATTCTCGCCGACGCGGTAGATGTCGCGGACGGTGCCGAGGTCCGCGCCGTCGACGCCCCGGACGGCCACGCCCATCACCTCGTGCCAGTAGTACTCGCCGCGGGCCAGCTCCAGCTCCGGGAGCACGGCCGCCTGGAGGTAGGCCCCGCGGAGGCGATCCGCCGCCTCCCGCGACGCGATCTCCGCGAATCGCAGTCGCCAACCCGGTCCGTCGGCGACGGCCTCGGCGGTGGCGATGGTCAGTGGTTCGTCGCTCCCCTCACGATGGAGCACGGCGCCAGGCACGAAGCGGGACTCCGGGTGGTCGGTCAGGACCTCGACCCGGACGGCGCCTCGCAGCCCGTGGACGCCCCGCACGAGGGCGACCACGAGCCGTTCCTCCTCGCTCAGAGGATCTCGAGCTGGACCGGCTCGCCGTCTCGGGCGGCCGTCACCTTCAGCAGGGTCCGGAGGGCCTTGGCGACGCTGCCGTTGCGTCCGATGACCTTGCCCATGTCGTCCTCGGCGACGTGGAGCTCGATGACGGTCGCGCCCTCCTCGCGGACCACTTCGACCGTCACGGCCTCGGGGTCGTCCACGAGAGCCTTGGCGACGTACTCGACCAGTTCCTTGGCGGGCATTCGTCGTCCCCTACTTGGCTGCGGGCACGATGCCCGCCTGGCGGAAGAGTCGGAGCACGGTGTCGGACGGCTGGGCACCCTTGGCCAGCCAGGCCTTGACCTTGTCCTCGTCCACGTTGAATTCGATCGGCTCGGTGCGAGGGTTGTAGTGGCCGAGGGTCTCGATCGAGCGACCGTCGCGGGCATTGCGGCCGTCGGCCACGACCACGCGGTAGGACGGCTGCTTTGTCGCGCCAACGCGCGTCAGCCGGATGCGGACTGCCATGTGGCTGTTGCTCCTCCTTGGCTTCGGGTCGCGAGGGGGTGTTGGGGCACCCCTCCCGCCTACTTCACGGTGACGATGACGGTGGTCGTGGTCAGGTCGCCCCCGACCGAGCCCGACGCGACGAGCGCATCGATCGGGGTCAGGAACGGCTTGACGTCGGTCTCGTAGCGCTTGAGCTCTGCGGCATCGGCGCCCTTGAGGTGGGTCTCGACGAGCGCACGGATCGCGGCGATGTCCACGAACGTGGATCCCGTCCCGGTCCCGACGCGGTCGAGCAGGCCCTTGTACCGGGCGTTGGACGCGAGCGACGACGCCTCGGTGGTATCGAGGATGTGTTTGACGAACTCCGGGCTCGACCCGAGCACGACGAGGTCCTCGGTGACGGCCCAGGCGAGCTCGATCTTGCCGACCGGCACGGGACTGACGCCGCCGCCGATCCCCGCCGCGTCGAGGCTGGCGACGGTGATGATCGCGCCGTTGTGGTCCTCGTCCCGGAAGGCGATCGGGATCGGCGACCCGATGGTCGCGAGGTTCCGGACGCTCGTGAAGAAGCGGCCGGCGGCGGCCGAGTCCGTCGGCAGGATGACGAGCCCGCCTTCGACGGAGTCCCCGGCCGGGTTCACGACGAGCCCGGCGTCCCCGATCCAGGCGATCGCCCCGTCGGCGCCGCCGAGGACGCCAAGCACCTGGTCGATGCCGTCGGTGATCTCCTTGAGGCTGGCCTCGTCCTTGTAGAGCTCGAGCGTCTGCTTGATCGTGGCGCCCGTGTCATGGGTGACCGCGAGTGCGATCGCGGTGGAAGGCACGTGCTTGGCGACGTCCGAGGTTCGATCCTCGGTCGGCCCGATGGCCGTCGCGGCCTTCGGCATCGCCGACTCCATGACGAGTGCGTCGCCCTCGACACGGACCCAGAAGGCGGCCCAGTCAGGAACGAACTTCGTGAGCGCCGAGCTCGGCATGGCGAAGGCCTCGCCGGCGCCATCGGCCGCCTGCTGCGACCAGTCCACCAGCGGGCGGAGCGCGACGTAGACGAACCCGACGTGGTCGGCGGTCGGTGCGGCAAGAGCCGCCTTGGCGTCGGGCTCGGCCGCGAAGCCGCCGTTGCCCTTGGTGTCGACCGCGGCCTTGACCGCGTCGAGGGTTCCCGCCACAGCGACCTTGCCGCCGAGGATCGCGAATGCCGCCTTCGGCTCGTCGGCCCCGCCGGCGAACACGGTCAGCTCGGTGCCGTTGTAGGTCTCGGTGGTGGTCGTCGCGCCGGACTGCGTGATCGCGTCCGCGAACCAGGCACGGGCGAGGGCCTCATCCTTGATCGAGAGGAGCGCGAGGGCCCGCGCCGAACCCATCCCGGAGCCTTCCGGACCGTCCGTGAAGGTCTTCGGGTCGGGCAATGGCCCGGCGCTGAACGCGAGCTCGCCGTCGAACCAGGGCTTGATGTTCGTCGTGAACGTCTGCTTGCCGTCCGAGGCATCGGAGATCAGCCGATCGAGGACCTCGTCGAGCTTCGACTCGAGGGCGGCCTGGTCGGCGAAGCCCGGGAAGTGCGACAGGAACTCGCCGATCTCGCGTCGCTGGTCGCCAGGCAGGTCGAGGCGGACCTCGCCGTACACGATGGCGCCGTTCGGCACATAGCCGAGGACCGTGGCCTGGGGCGAGCGCCCGATGAGGGCGTAGACGATGGCGGCCGTCAGGGCCGTCACGAGCGCGACGGCACCGAGTGCCGCGATCCACCGGGAGCGGCTGGCGCCCGGAGGGCCGGTGACCGGCGCAACTGGCGTCACCGGTTCGGCCGTCTCGACGACCTGCGTAGCGTCCTGGACGGGCTGTTCCTGATCGGTCATGACGTGTGGACCCCCTGCTTATCGACGGCTGGTCAAAGCGCCGAGGGCGGCGCGCCGGCCACCGGCACCAGACAGTTGCCTCATGAGTTTCTGCATCTCGCCAAACTGCTTCACGAGACGATTGACGTCTGGAAGGCTGGTCCCCGACCCGGCCGCGATGCGACGGCGGCGGGAGCCGTTGAGGACCGTGGGATCGCGACGCTCGACCGGGGTCATCGCCCGGATGATCGCCTCGGTCCGCTTGAGGTCGCCGCGGTCGACCGCGGCCTGGGCTTCCCCGGCCAGGTTGCCCATGCCCGGGATCATCGACATCACCTGGCCCAGCGGGCCCATCTTCTGCACCTGCTGGAGCTGATCGAGCATGTCCTCGAGCGTGAAGCTGTTCTTGCGAAGCTTCTCCTCGAGGTTCGCGGTCTGCTTGGCGTCGAAGGTCTCCTGCGCTCGCTCGACGAGGGTCAGGATGTCGCCCATGCCCAGGATGCGACCGGCGAGCCGGTCGGGGTGGAACACCTCCAGCGCGTCGGTCTTCTCGCCGGTGCCGAGGAACTTTACCGGGACGCCGGTGACCGCAGAGATGGACAGGGCCGCACCGCCGCGGGCGTCGCCATCGATCTTGGTGAGGATCAGCCCCGTCAGCGGGACGGCGGCCGCGAACGCCTGGGCCACGCCCACTGCCTCCTGACCAGTCATCGCGTCGACCACCAGCAGGGTCTCCACCGGCTTGACGGCCGCGTTGACGGCCGCGATCTCGGCCATCAGGGCGTCGTCGATCGTGAGCCGGCCGGCCGTGTCGAGGATGACCACGTCGCGAACCTGGCGCCTGGCGGCCTCGACCCCCTGGCGGGCGATGTCGGGGACGCTCGTGCCGGGAGCCGGTCGGAAGACCGGGATGTCGAGGCTCTTGCCCAGCGTCTCGAGCTGGTCCGCAGCCGCCGGACGATACGGGTCCGCGGCGACGAGGAGCGGCCGGCGGCCCAGCTTCACGATGTGCCGGGCGAGCTTCGCGGTCGAGGTCGTCTTGCCGGAGCCCTGGAGGCCGACCATCGCGACGACGGCGGGACTCCCCGAGAGGTGGAACGTCCGATCGCCGGCCGAGAGGAGCTCGACGAGCTCGTCGTTGACGATCTTCACGACCTGCTGCCCGGCGGTCAGGCTTGCAAGGACGTCCGCGCCGATCGCCTTCTCGCGCACGCGGCCGACGAAGTCCTTGACGACCTTGAAGTTCACGTCCGCCTCGAGCAGGGCGAGGCGGACCTCGCGCATGGCGGCGTCGACGTCGGCCTCGCTGATCCGGCCGCGACCGGTCAGGGTGCCGAGCGTCTTTCGGAGCCGCTCGCTGAGGGTGTCGAACATGGTTCGGGTGGGACTCCGTGTCTGGTGTTCCGGATCGGAGGGCGAGCGCCGCCCGACCGATCTGGGTGGTGCGCGGGTTCTGACGCACCGAGGCGTGCGCAGTGTAACGCAGGGTCTTTCGAATCGCCGCTGGGACGATGGTCCCGGCTGTGCGTGCGGACACCGCGACGTCGCCGACGCCGCAGTCGTCGGTTCAGGCGAACAGCGCCGCCACGAAGCCGTCGGGGTCGAAGGGCAGCAGATCCCCGACCTGCTCCCCCACCCCGACGAACCGCACGGGGACCTTGAGGGTGTTCTCGATCGCGAAGACGATGCCGCCCTTGGCCGTCGAATCGAGCTTCGTCAGCACGATCCCTGTCAGGCCGACGGCCTCGTGGAAGGCCACGGCCTGGGCGAGCCCGTTCTGGCCCGTCGTCGCATCGAGGACGAACAGGGTTTCGGCCTGGGCGCCTGGCAGTCGCTTGTCGATGACGCGCCGGATCTTCGTCAGCTCGTCCATCAGATTCGCCTTGGTGTGGAGGCGCCCGGCCGTGTCGGCGATGACCAGGTCGGCCCCACGGGCGACCGCCGCGTCGATGGCGTCGTAGACCACGGCACCGGGGTCCGCGCCGGGTGCGTGCGCCACGACCGGCACATGGGCTCGATCCGCCCAGATCCGAAGCTGGTCGATCGCCGCGGCACGGAACGTGTCGGCGGCCGCGAGGATCACGGACTTGCCGTCCATCGCATAGCGGCTCGCGAGCTTGCCGATCGTCGTGGTCTTGCCGGTGCCGTTGACGCCCACGATGAGCACGATCGCCGGGCCACCCTCGACGGACGGTCGCGGCGCCCATGCCAGGTCTCGGGCGACGAGCCGCGATGCGAGCTCAGTGCGGACCGACGCGAGCGCGCCGCCCGGGTCGTTCCGGGATCGCGCCCGATCGACGATGTCGATCGCCAGGGCCGCCCCGACGTCGCCGGCGATGAGCGTCTCCTCGACGTCGTCCCAGGCCGGGTCCTCGAGACCGCTGCCGAGGGCGCCACGGAGCCGGGTCATGAAGCCACCACGCGTTCGCTCGAGGCCCGCATCGAGCGAGCCGAGCGGCGGCGGAGCCGTGGACGGTTCGTCGGCGACCACCCCGGGGACGAACGCCTCGATGTCGGCAGCCGCGGCGAGCTCGAACGGTTTGCCTGCCGTTGGCGCCTCCGAGCCGTCGCGTGCTCCGACCTCGGCCTCGACCGTGTCGCCGAAGTCGGCGGGATCGGGCTCCCAGCCAGGCTCGACGTCCTCGGGGCTGGGGGGTGGGGCGGGCGCGACCTCGGACTCTGCCGGGGGGTCCCGGCGTCGTCGCCAGAACGCCATCAGCCGGCCGTCGCCAGCTCGCCGCGACGCTGCCCTGCGAGGGCCTTCGCCTCATCGAGGCGGAGGCTGATGACCCGGCTCACCGAATCGTCGCCGACGGTGACGCCATAGAGGGCGTCTGCCGCCTCGATCGTGCCCCGGTTATGGGTGATGACGATGAACTGCGTCTGGTGCGCGAGACTGCGCAGCGCATCGGCGAACCGCCCGATGTTCGCCTCATCGAGCGCCGCGTCGACCTCGTCGAGGACGCAGAACGGCACCGGCCGGACCTCGAGCATCGCGAAGAGCAGGGCGACCGCGGTCAGCGCCCGTTCTCCGCCGGACAGCATCGCGAGCGCCTGGGCCTTCTTGCCCGGCGGCCGTGCCACGATCTCGACGCCCGTCGCGCCGAGGTCCGAGGGATCGGTGAGCGACAATCGTGCGAACCCACCGCCGAAGAGCTGCTCGAACCGCGCCTCGAACGCGACCTCCAGGGCGCGGAACGTGGTCTGGAACTGCTCGGAGATCATCGTCTCGAGCTCGACGATCAACTCACGGGTCCGCGTGATCGCCGTCCGCAGGTCGGTCCCTTGCGTCTCGAGCGTCTCCAGGCGCTCTCGGAGCTCCGCGTATTCCTCGACGGCGAACGGGTTCGTGGCGCCCAGCTCATGGAAGCGACGCCGCAGCTGCCCGAGCCGGATGGCGCTGGGCGGCGTCTCGGCAGGTGCCGCGGAGGCCCAGACCGCTGCCGCGCGTTCGAGCGCGGCCTCCAGCTCGCTCTCGAGCTCCTGCTCCCGGGCCTCTCCCTCGTCGGTCTCATCAGCCGCGGTGTCGACGACCGTCCCGGCGGACGCCGTGGCCATCACCGGCACAGGTCCCTGTCGGAGGCCACCGGAGATCGCCGCGAGTCGCTCGATGCCCGGCTCTCCCAGGCCCGCCAGGTCGACGAGCACGGCCTCGCGCAGCGCCTCGAGACCGAGGCGTGCCTCGAGGTCGTCCCGGTCGGCCACGCGGAGTCGCTCGTCGGCGGCGCGCAATCGCTCGCGCGTGCCGGCGGCGACCCGTTCCGCGGCAGCCAGCCGCTCTCGCTCGGCAGCGTCCGCGGCGTGGATCTCGGCGAGTGCCTCCCGCGCCGACGCCTCGGCGGCCGAGGTCTGTGCCAGCTCGGTCGCGAGCGCCTCCCGCGACGCGGTCAACGTCCTCGCGCGCTCGTCCAGCGCCGCGATCTCGCGATCGGCTCGGGCGAGCCGCTCGTCGCCGATGCCGACGGCCGCCTCCGCGCGGGCCCGGCGGCCCTCGGCGTCACGTCGGGCGGCGTCGCGCACGGCCACATCCTCGGCCAGTCGATCGCGTCGTGCGCGGAGCTCGGCCGCGCGGCCCTCCCAGGTCTCGACCGCCCCTCCGCCGTCGGCGGCGGCCTCCGACGCGCCTGCCGTGGCGTCGGTCGCGCCGACGGTCTCGAGGGCGGCGAGGGCGGACGTCGCTCGCTCGTGCTCCTGTCGCAACCGCTCGGCCTGCGCGGTGGCCCAAGCCGCTTCGCGGACGGCCGCCTCGACCTCGCGTGCGGCCACCCGTTCGGCTTCATCGATCTCGCGCCGGCTCGCCGCCACGCGCGCCTCTTCCGCCCGGGCGGCCTCGAGCCCCGTGCGGGCTCTCGCGGCGGCGTCGTTCGCGTCCGAGGCCGCCGTCCGCAGCCCTGAGAGCTCGGCCTCGAGACGATCGACCTCGGTCGCCAGGCGTGCGGCCTCGGCGCGCCGCTCGAGGACCGACTCGCCGGCCCCCAGCGCGACCGCCAGTTCCGACACGACCGCGCTCCCGTCGCGCGGCACTGCGATCCAGCCGGGTGGCAGCACCCCCTGGAGCGCCAGGCCGGCCGCGAGATCCGGGACCCACGCCGCTCGCGCGAGGACATGCGCGGCGGCCGCGGTCCCGTCCCGGCGGATGGCGTCGGCCAGGAGGCCTCCACCGGCGCTCGCCAGCGCGTCCCGGAACCGGCGCTCGCGCGGATCCGTGGCGGCGCCGGCCGTCGGAGCCGCGGTCGCCCGCTCCTCGACGATCAGCGCGCCCCGTTGGCCGGCGATCCCAGGCACGACGGATGCCTTGACGACGTAGCCACGGGCCAGCTCGGCCAAGGCGGTCTCCACCGCTGCCCGCAGCCCGGGATCGACCACGAGGTCGTCATCCAGGCGTCGACCGCCGACGCGGCGGGCGGCCTTCGCGATGCCCCGCTCCTCCTCCTCGGCGAGATGGGCGTCCAGGGCTGCCCGTCGGGCGGTCGCCGACGCGACAGCCGACTGCCCGGCCGCCAGGCGCGCGTCCGCCTCGCCCCGCGTCGCCTCGTGGGCCTCGACAGCCTGGCGCGCGGCTTCGCGGGCCGCCGTGGCGCCAGTCTCCGCCTCGATCGCCTCCGCCCGCCGCGCGCGGACGTGGCCGAGCGCCGCCTCCCGTTCCGTGCGCGCCGCCCCGGCTGTGGCCGCCCGATCCGTCTCCTCCACTGCCCGTCGACCGACGTCGGCGAGCCGGCGATGGGCCGTCTCCAGCTCCGCCTGACGGGCCGCGGCAGCCCGTCGGACGGCCGCCAGCTCCTCGCCGTGGGCCCGGCTCGCCGCGCGCAGTCCGGCGAGTTCCGCGAGCGCCTCCGCGAGCTCTCGCTCCGCCTCGGTCAGCGAGGCCTCAAGATCGAGATCGCGGCCCGGGACCGGGGCGGCCATCGCGCGTCTACCGGCCGCCACCTCGGCTTCGGCAGTCGCCCGGTCGTCGGCGAGCCGGACCCGGTCACGCTCGATCGCCTCCGCCTCCGACGCGAGCCGTGCCTCGCGGAGCTGCGCGGCGGTGAGCGCGGCGCGTGCGGCGTCATGGGCCTCTCGACGGTCGGCCTCGACGGTCGCCCGGGCGCCAAGGGCCGTGGCGAGCGCGGCCGCGGCCGACTCCGCGGTCTCCATCTCGGCCATCTCCCAGTCGGCGTCCCTGCGGGCGGTCTCGCGACGAGTGGCCGCGGCCGCGACCCGCGCGGCCGTCTCGAACCAGCGCGCATGGGCAGCCAGGAGCACGGCCGCGGCCAGCTCGTCGCCCGTGGACTGGCGGCTCGTCTGCTGCTCCGCCTGCGCGGCGAGCCGTCGCGCCTGCGGGCGCAGCTCGGCCACGATGTCCTCGACGCGGGCGAGGTTCGCCTCCGATTCGATGAGCTGCTCCTGGGCACGCCGCCGGCGCCGTTCGTGGCGCCTGACCCCGGCGACCTCCTCGAAGAGCGGGCGACGTTCCTCGGGTCGCAGTGCGAGCGCCTGGTCGACCATCCCCTGGCCGATGAAGAGGAAGGCGTTGTCGGCGAGGTGCGCGGCGTCGAGCAGGTCGACGAGGTCGCGCAGGCGGATCCGCTGCTTGTTGAGCAGGTAGTCGTTCTCGCCGGAGCGGTACAGGCGCCGGCCGAGCTCGAGCACCGAGAAGTCGACCGGCAGCAGCCCGTCGGCGTTGTCGACGACCAGCGTCACGTCGGCCATGCCCTGGGCGGCGCGGCGGTCGGAGCCGGCCCAGATGACGTCCTCCGCCTTGCGCGATCGCAGGGCACGACCCTGTTCCCCGAGCGCCCAGCGCAGCGCGTCGGCCAGGTTGCTCTTGCCCGACCCGTTGGGGCCGACGACGGCGCTGATGCCGCCACCGAACTCGACGTTGGTGCGCTCGGCGAATGACTTGAAGCCCTGCAGCCGGAGCGCCAGGAGCCGTGGCGGCGTCGTCCCGCGCGACCCGTCCGAGCCGTTGCCGTTCATGCGCCGATCGACTCGGAGCGCTCGGCCGCCCACAGCCGTTCCATGGCCTCGGAGGCCGCAGCGGTCTCCGCGGTCCGACGCGAGGGGCCCTCGCCGACGCCCAGCACAACACCGTCGACGCTGACCTCGATCCGGAACGTCCGCTCGTGGTCCGGACCCGTCACCTGGACCATGTGATACGAGGGTCGGCCACCGGAATGCTGTTGTGTGTATTCCTGCAAACGACTCTTCGGGCTCTTGAGTGAAAGGATCGGCGAATCCTGCGAGAGCTCATTCGCCGCGAGGACCACCAGCCAGTCCCGGACGGCCGCGAACCCAAGGTCCAGGTAGAGCGCGCCGGCGAGCGCCTCGAACGAGGAGGCGAGCAACGTCGGCCGTCGACGACCGCTGCGGCGCGACTCGCCCTCACCGAGCAAGAGCGCCGAGCCGAGGTCGATGCGGCCGGCCAGGCGAGCCAGGCCGGAGGTCGACACGATGGCCGCGCGTCGCGCCGAGAGGTCGCCCTCGTCGTCGTCCGGGTGGCGCGTGTAGAGCGCCTCCGAGATGATCAGGTTGACGACGGCGTCGCCGAGGAACTCGAGGCGCTCGTTGTGACCGGGGGCCGCGTCGGGATGCTCGTGCAGCCAGCTGGCATGCACAAGGGCCTGCTCCAGCAGGCCCTGATCGCGGATCGGGAGGCCGAGGCGAGACGCGAAGGCCTGGGCGTGACGCACCACGCCCGCCTGCGCCAGGCTAGGCCGAGCGCTCGTCGATGTAGTCGACGGCGTCCTGGACGGTGCGGATCTTCTCGGCATCCTCGTCCGAGATCTCGGTCCCGAACTCTTCCTCGAGGCTCATGATGAGCTCGACCAGGTCGAGCGAGTCGGCATTCAGGTCGTCGACGAACGACGCCTCCGGCTTGACCTCATCCTCGTCGGCGCCGAGTTGCTCGACGACGATCTTCTTGAGGCGCTCGTAGGTGGTTGCCACTGACTCCCTCCTCGGAGTTCGGTTCTCCCGACGGCCCGCTGGGCTCCGCTGCGATGTTCCCGAGGACGCCATTCATCAGGCGTCGCATCGAGTCTCCACTGTACGTGCGTGCCAGCTCGACCCACTCGGCGATGGCCACCCGGGCCGGCGTGCCGGAGTGTAGCACCTCGGATATGGCGGTACGGAGCAACGCACGGTCCATCCGGGCCAGGCCGGTGACCGGATATTGCGGGGCCCGGCGCGTGATCTCGGCGTCGATGGAATCGCGATACGCCATCACCGCCGCCACCAGCTCGCGGGCCAGCTCGGCCGCGGTCGGGTCGCGCTCGTCCTCGGCGAGATGGCGCTCCAGGACGGCGTCGGCCGTGCGCTGTCCGAAGTCCGCCTCGAAGACCGACGACAGGGCAAGCCGCCGGCCGGTCCGCCGGCCACGGACGCGGTCAGCCCCCGACACCGTCGACCAGCACGACCACCGAGCCGAGATCGAGGCCGAGCAGCCGTTCGACCGTGGCCGCCACGGCAGACCGGACCTGGGTCGTCAGGGGGTCGAGCGCCTGGCCCGGCCGTGCCACGATCCAGACGCGGACGAGCACGTGGTCGTCGCGCAGGCGCACGCTGACCGACCGACCGGCCAGCACCCGCCGCCACAGCGCGCCGCCGCGGCCCACCCGCGCGACGCCCGGCACCTCGAGGGCCGCCAGGCGCACCAGCTCGGCGATCACCGAGGTGCCGACGGTCAGCTCCGGACCGGTCACGAGACCGCCTCGGCGGGGAGCTCGGCGTCCGACGCCGCGGTCGCCGCCGCCCGCGCGGCATTCGCGGCCAGGGACTCGGCGATCAGGTCGGGGACCCGCTGTCGGGCGGTGGTCGCCGCCACCTCGCAGCCGAAGGTGATCATCCGGCGCTTGGCACGGCCGTGGGTGATGATGACCGTCCCCTTGACGCCCAGCAGCGGCGACCCGCCGGCGCGCTCGTAGTCGAAGACGTCCCGGATCCGGTCGACCCCCGGCCTGAGGAGCGCGTACGCGAGACGCCCCCGGATCCCCCGGCGGAACTCGCCGCGCCACAGCTCGAAGATGAACCCCGACAGGCCCTCGAAGAACTTGATGACGACGTTCCCCAGCACCGCGTCGCACACGACGACGTCGGCCAGGTGTGCCGGGAGATCCTTGCCCTCGACGTTGCCCTCGAAGCGCAGGTCCGTGGCATCGAGCAGCTCCGTCGCCCGCGTGATCCGGGCGTCGCCCTTGCCCTTCTCCTCGCCGATGGAGAGGAGCGCCACGCGGGGTCGGGACACCCCCAGGACGCGCTCGGCGAAGATCGCGCCCATCTGCGCGTATTGGACGAGGTTCTCCGCGGTCGAGTCCGGGTTGGCGCCGATGTCGAGCAGGACCATGGGCCCGGTCGCGGTGATCATCTGGACCGCCAGCGCCGGGCGGTCGACGCCCGGCAGGCGACCGAGGCGCAGGACCGCGGCTGCCATGCCGGCACCGGTGTGACCCGCGGTGATGACCGCATCGGCCTCGCCCGAGCGGACAAGCTCGGTCGCGACGAGGATCGAGGAGTCCTTCTTCTCGCGCAGCGCCAGGGCCGGATGCTCGTCCATCTCGATGACCTGGGCCGCGTGGACGATCGACACGTTCGCCGGGAGCGGGCCGGCGATCCCCTGCAGCGTCGCCTCGTCCCCGACGAGGATCAGCCGGTCGTCGGGATGCGCCGCGGCGAAGTGGAGCACGCCCGGGACGATCTCGGCGGGACCATGGTCGCCGCCCATCGCGTCGATGGCGACGCGGACACCGGTCACCGGATCAGCGGGGGGCGTCGTCGGCCGCGGGCTTGAGGGTGATGGCCTGCCGGCCTTGGTAGTAGCCGCAGTTCGGGCACACGTGATGCTGCCGCTTCATCTCGTGGCAGTGCGGACACTCCTCGAGGTTCGGCAGGTCGATCGCGAGATGCGAGCGGCGCTCGCCCTGGCGGGCATGCGAGACGCGTCGCTTGGGTACACCCATGTGGTCGAGGGCTCCTTGTCAGTCGTGTCCTGCCGCGTGGCCGCGTTCGTGCCGCATGATCGGGCACGGCGCCACGCCGACGGCGGAGTCTACCGTGAAACCGGCCCTACCGTCACGCATCGTCTGGCCGGAAGGCGCGCAGGGCCTCCATGCGCGGGTCGACGTCGTCGGCCGGATGGTCGTGGACACCCTCGTCGAGCGGCAGCCCGCAGACGATGCAGAGACCGGGGCAGTCCGGACGGTCCAGCGGAGCGATCGGCTCTGCGAGCGAGATCGCCTCGCGCACCGGCGTCGTCAGGTCCAGCTCGTGGTGATCGGTCAGGCGCGGGGCATCGGGCTCCGCATCGACCGGCAGCGGCGTGCCGGTCGGGAGGTCGATCACCGGCAGGAACTCCTCGGTGACCTGGAGCGCCAGCGGCACGGTCACCGGGCGCAGGCAGCGGACGCACTCCATGGCGAGCGCGGTCCGCAACTCGGCTTCGGCGAGGATCCCCCGGTTCGTGCGCGTCAGACGCACGCGGCCGTCGATCGGCCCGGCGAGCGCGAGGTCCTCCGGCAGGTCGATCGTGGCGCGCTCGACGTCGTAGACGCGCTCCGAACCCGTCTCGCCGTGGAGGAGGCCGGCCACGTTCCAGACAAACGGTCCGTCTGGCGGGCTCGGCGTCATGGCCGGATGGCTTCCGGCGCTTCCTCCATCTCCTGCTCCCACGCCTCGTCGAGCGGCACGGGCTCGGGCGCCGCGACCAGGTCGGCCCGTCGCTCGTCGAGCATCGCGATGCCCTTCTTGATGCTCTGGAGGGTCTTGACGACGTCGCCCTCCAGCCCGACCAGCACGCTCACCGCGTACTCGTCCGCGCCGCGCCGGATCTCGTCGGCGTCCCGATGCGCCTCGCCGATGATCTCCTGGCTGGTGGCCTCGGCCGCCTGGGTGAGGCCACGCTCGTCGATGAGGAACGCCGCCTGCTCCTGGGCCTTCGCGACGATGCGCTCCGCCTCGTCCTGCGCCTTCTCGATGATCCGCTCGCCCTCGGCGTTGATGCGCTTGGCCGCGCGGACCTCTTCGGGGACGGCGACACGCAGCTCGTCGATGAGGCCGAGGGCGGCGTTCTGGTCGACGACGACATTCGTCGTCAACGGCAGTTTCTTCCCGTTGGCGATGAGCGACTCGAGGCGCTCGACGAGGAAGATGATGTCGATCTGAGTGCCCTCCCCGGCTCGTCGGTCCCCACCTGGCAGGCGTTGCCGTCAGTATGGCACGCGGGCCGACGCTCAGGGCCTTCGGACTGCCTCGCGCAGGGCCGTGGCGGCGGCCTCGGGCACCATCGACGAGACGTCGCCACCGAACGTCGCGATCTCCTTGACCAGGCTGGAGCTGACGTAGCCGTTGGCGACCGAGGTCATGAAGAAGACCGTGTCGATCTCCGGCGCGAGGACCCGGTTGTTGTGGGCGAGCTGCATCTCGCTCTCGAAGTCGCTGATGGCGCGCAAGCCGCGGACGATGGCCCGCGCCCCGCGGGTCCGGCAGAAGTCGACCGTCAGTCCGTCGAAGGACGCGATCTCGATGGCGTCGCTCGGGACGGCCGCGCCGGCCAGCGCGTCGCGGATGACCGCGATACGGGTCGCCTCGGGCAGGAGCGGCGTCTTTCGCGGATTGGCGAGGACCGCGACGATCACCCGCTCGAAGACCGACGCCGCGCGGACGATGACGTCGACGTGGCCGTTCGTGATCGGGTCGAACGAGCCCGGGTACACCGCGATGTTCATCGCTCCTCCGCGCGCCGGTAGAAGGTCAGCGTCGTCTCCCCGAAGCGGCGCTCCCGCTCCGATGCTAGCAGCCCGACCGCTGCCGGCGGAGGGCTCGCGACCGCGTGCTTGGCGACCACGCGACCGCCGGGCGCGACGATGGGCTCGACCGCCGCCAGCGCCGCCGCCATGACGGTCGCGTCCCTGTATGGCGGGTCGACGATGACGATGTCGTACCGAGGCTCCACGCTCCGTGCCGCGTCCGCGAGCCAGCGCAGGACATCCGTTCCGACCGTCCGGGCGGCGGGCCCCGCCAGGTGGGTCTTCTCGAGGTTGGCGGCGATCGCCTTCACCGCCGCCGGATCGCGGTCGACGAACGTGACATGGCCGGCGGCACGGGACAGGGCCTCCAGACCGGCGGCGCCGCTGCCCGCGAACAGGTCCAGGACGCGGGCGTCAGGAAGGTCCGGCTCGAGGATGGCGAACAGGGTCTGCTTGACACGATCGCCGAGCGGCCGCGTGTCGCCTCCCGGCCCGACCAGGCGGATCCCTCGGGCACGACCGGCGATCACGCGCCCGGCGTTAGGCACCGATCACTCGGCGTCCTCCTCGCTGCCGGCCTCGCCCGCCGCAACCCGCCGCAGCCAGCCGTCGGTGAGCTCGCGCTGGAGGGCGTCGACGCCGCTCTTGAGCTCGCCGCGGTCGTCGAGCAGCGCCTCGGCGTGGCCGCGTGCCCGGATCGCGAGCTCCTGGTGGGCCTTGTCCTGGAGCGACGCGACGCGCAGCTGCGGAAGGCCGCTCTGGGCGAGACCCAGGACGTTGCCCTCGCGGCGAAGCTCGAAGTCGCGCTCCGCGAGCTCGAAGCCATCGCGCAGATCGGCAACCGCCTTCAAGCGGGCCTGGGCGACCTCGTCGGTCGAATCCGACACGAGGACGCAGAACGACTCGACCGTGCCGCGTCCCACGCGGCCGCGGAGCTGGTGGAGCTGGGCGAGCCCGAACCGGTCGGCCCCTTCGATCACCATCATCGTTGCCTCGGGCACGTCGACGCCGACCTCCACGACCGTCGTGCCGACGAGCACGTCCAGCTCGCCGTCCCGGAACCGGGTCATCTCGGTGTCGCGGCCGGCGGCCTTCAAGCGGCCGTGGACCAGACCGACGCGCAGGGGCGCCAGGAGCTCGCGCAGGCGCACGGCCTCGCTCTCGGCGGCCACTGCTCCCTCGGTCTCGACGCCGGTGTCGTCGATCAGGGGCACGACCACGAACGTCCGATGACCGAGCGCCGCCTCGGCCTGGACGCGCTGCCACGTGCCCTCGAGGTCGTTCGGCCGGCGGATCCCGGTCCGGATCGGGACGCGGCCCGCCGGCGGCGTCCGCAAGTCCGCCACGTCGAGGTCCGCGTAGAGCACCTGGCCGAGCGTCCGCGGGATCGGGGTCGCGGTCATCAGCAGGACGTGCGGCGGGCGGCCGCCGGCCTTGGCCTCGAGCGCGTCGCGCTGTCCGACGCCGAACCGGTGCTGCTCGTCGATGATGACGAGGCCGAGGTCGCGGAACGTGACCGACTCCGAGATGAGGGCATGCGTGCCGATCACGACACCCGCCTGGCCGGAGCTGATGGCCTCGAGCGCGCGCTTCCGGGCCTCGGCCGTCAGGGATCCAGTCAGGAGCGTCGCGCCGATGCCGAGGCCCTCGAGGAGCGCCGCCACGGTCTCGAGGTGTTGACGAGCGAGCAGGTCCGTCGGGGCCAGCAGCGCGCCCTGGTGGCCGGCCCGCGCGGCGGCGGCCAGCGCATAGGCCGCGACCGCCGTCTTCCCCGACCCGACGTCGCCCTGCAGCAGGCGCAGCATCGGGGTGGGCCGCGCCAGGTCGGCGCGAATGGCGGCCGCGGCCGTCGCCTGGTCGTCGGTCAGCGCCACCTCGCGGCCGACGCGGTCCGTGAGGGCCGAGGTCAGCACGGCCCGGATCTCGATGTCCGATGCGTCGTCGAGCTCGATCGCCGGCGCCGCGGCCCGCGCGCGCTGCCGCCGGCGCGCGACCATGCCGAGTTGCAGCGCCAGCAACTCGTCGAAGGCGAGCCGTCGGAGGGCGGCATCACGGCCCTCGAAGGTGTCCGGGTAGTGGGCCCCCTCGAGCGCCGATGCGATCCCGGTCAGCTCCTCCTCGCGACGCAGCCGGTCTGGAAGGTATTCGGGGTAGGCGTGCCCGGCGCGATCGAGCGCCTCGCGGATGGCGGTCCGCAGGCGCGCCGCGGTCAGGCCCGCCGTCAGCCGGTAGACGGGCACGATCCGGCCGGCGTGGAGGACCTCGGCCCCTTCGACGTCGACGGCCTGGAACTCCGGGTTGTCGAAGGTGAGCTTCTTTCCGAACCACTTGACCTTGCCGGACACGACGACCTCGCCGCCGACCTTGAGCCGCCGGTCGATGTACCGGCGACCGAACCACGTGGCGTCGATCGACCCCGTCTCGTCCACGAGCCGCGCGATCGTCCGCTGGACGCGGCGGCGGAACGTCGGCTCGACGCGGATCTCCGCCACGCGCACCCGTGCAGAGACCACGGTCCCGGGCTCGGTCCACACGAGGTCACCCAGGCGCTGCATCTCCCGCAGGTCGTCGTACCGCCGGGGGAGGTGGAACAGCAGGTCCCGGACGTCGTAGAAGCCGAGGCGGATGCCCGCGCGGCGCAGCGTCGCTGCGGCACCCAGCCCGGACTTCGCGAGGGGCGTCGAGAGCAGCTCGACCGGGTCCGGCGGCGGCGCGGGCAGGGTCGCCCCGGACGCCCGTGCCATGCCCTACTCCGCCGAGATCAGGTATCGGTAGTAGGGCTGGCCTCCGTGGCGCACCTCGACCTCGATCCCCGCAGTCTGCTCGCCGATCCGCTGCGCGATGCCCTCCGCCTCGGCGAGGTCGGCGCCCTCGCCATAGAAGAGGCTCACGAGCTCATAGCCCGGCCGGAGCGCCCGCATCGCGGCGAGGACGGCCTTCTGGCGGTCGCGATCGACCGCGATCAGGCCCTCGTCCGGGTCGAGCGCGATCGTCTGACCGCGCTTCACCTTCCGGCCGCCGATCGTCGCGTCGCGGACGGCCTCGGTCACGACGACGGTCTGGATCGCGCGCGCAGCCTCGGTCATCGGACCGGTGTTGGCGGCGGCGTCCAGCGTCGGGTCCAACGCGAGGAGCGCGGCGAACCCCTCGGCGGCATTGCGCGTCGGGATGACCGCGATCGTGCGCTCGCTCATGGCCGCGACCTGGCGGGCCGCGAGGACGACGTTCGGATTGTTCGGCAACAGGAGGACCTCGCGGGCATCGACCCGTGTCACCGCCTCCAGCAGCTCGCCGGTGCTCGGGTTCGATCGCTGGCCGCCCTGCACGACGTCGGACACGCCGAAGTCCCGAAAGATCGCGGCGAGCCCGTCTCCCGCGACGACCGCGACCACCGCGAGCGGCAAGGCACGGGCCGCGGCGCTCCCGCTCGCACCCGCCCCGTTGCGATCCGGGTGGGCGGCGGTCCCCGCCGGCGCCAGCCCCGCGGAGGGCTGGGGTGCCGCCCCCGAAGGCGACGCCGATCCCTCGACGGTCGCGCTGGTGAATTCGGCCGCCCGTGTCTCGCGCAGGTCGCGGGCCTGGTTGTCGAGGTTCTCGACGCTGATCCGGCTGAGGGACCCCTGCGTGAGGCCGAAGGCGATGACCAGGTCCGGCCGTTCGTTGTGGACGTGGATCTTCAGCGCCCGCATGTCGCCGGCCACCAGGACCGACTCGCCGATCGACTCCAGGTGCGTCCGGATGCCGTCGACGTCGAGTGGCTTGGCCGGGCCGGCCTGGAGCAGGTACATGGTCTCGTAGCCGAACCCCTCGTCCGCGTGGGCGACGAGGGTCGAGGGCTTCGGGCTGGACCGGGTGGGCCGTCGGGTGGTCGTCGCCGGGGCGCGGCCGACGAGGTACAGCAGAGCGCCCTGGAAGAGCCGGTAGACGCCCTGTCCGCCCGAATCCACCACCCCGGCCTCGCGCAGGATCGCGAGCAGCGTGGGGGTCCGCGCGACGGACTTCTCGGCCGCATCGACTGTGGCGGCCAGCACGGATTCGAGGTCCTCGTCATGCTCGGCCGCGGCGACCGCGGCGACCGCCGACTCGCGGATCACGGTCAGGATCGTGCCCTCGACAGGCTTGGCGACCGCGGCATAGGCGGTCCGCGTGCCCTCCGACAGAGCGTGGGCGAGGTCGAGCCCGTTGAACCGGCGCTTGCCGTCGAGCGCCTCGGACATGCCCCGGAAGATCTGGCTGGTGATGACACCCGAATTGCCGCGTGCGCCCATGAGCGCGCCGAAGCTGATGGCGGCCGCGATCCGATCGGCCGGCTGGCCCGCTGCCCCTTCGGCCTCGTCGAGCGCCGCGCGGACGGTCGCATACATGTTCGATCCCGTGTCCCCATCGGGCACGGGGTAGACGTTGAGGCTGTTGATCTCCTCGACGTGGGCCTCGAGGTTGGCGACCGCCGCCCGGAACGCCTCCAGCAGCCCGGCCCCGTCGCAGGCCCGGCGTGGCATCAGGCGACGTCCGTCCCGCTGTCGGCGAGGTCGCGTGGCCGGATCGCGGTCGGATCGACGTGGACCACACTGGGCGGCTCGCCGGCCGGGTGCACGCGCAGTCCGTCGATGTGGATCACGAGCCGTCGGACCTCGAGATCGAGCGCCCGCCGGACGGCGTAGCGGACGTGCGAGTCCACCTGCCGGGCGACCTCGGCGACCGGCACGCCAAGCGCGACATCGAGGTCGAGCTCGAGATCGAGACCGTCGCCCAGGCGCAGCCGCAGGCCCGTTCGGACGAGGTCCAGGCGGTCGAGGATCCGGGCGATCGGCCCGCCGGCGAACCCGGTGACCCCGTAGGAGCCGAGGGTCGCGTTCCGGACGACGTCGACGATCGCGCGGCGCGTGACGAGCGAGCGGCCGGTCGTCTGATCGGGTGGCACGCGGGCGACGTCCTCCTCGCATGGCGGGTCGGGCGGCGACCGAGCTGGGCGCCGGAGGCCGTGTGGTATCCTACCGCTTCCGTTCCGGCTCGTACGAGCTCGGACCCTCCCGACAACGACCCTGAGGACCACGAATGGCCCGCGCCTGCGCCATCTGCGGCAAGACTTCCATGGCCGGCTTCAACCCCCAGTCTTCGGGGATGAACCGCGTCCGCGCGCACCGTCGGATGAAGCCGAACCTCCAGCTCCTGGTCATCGAGCAGAAGGGCGTTCCGACCAAGTCGCTCGTCTGCACCCGCTGCCGGCGCACGCTGACCAAGTCCGCCAAGTAGGACCCACCTGCACGCCGCCCCGGACCGGTCGTCACGAGACGACCGGTCTTGTCATGCGCGGTCAGTCGAGCAGCCGGCCGGCCCGAAGCTCCGGGATGATCTCGCGGGCGACAGACTGCAGGACCGCCTCGTCACCGGGCGCCGGCAGGACCGTCGAGAAGTCCGTGAAGCCGAGCCTGTGATGGCGACGGACGAAGTCGAGATAGGCGTCAGTGGAGCGGAGAACCTCGCCGTCGCCCACGTCGAGCGCCGGATCTCGGCCGGGTCTCGCCCGATCTCCTGGCAGGCCGCATCGAGTCGCGCGATCTGGTCCGCGATCTCCGCCTCGACCCCCGCCGTCGCGGCGCCTGGGATCGCTGCGAACGTGTCCCATTGGTCCGCGTATCGCGCGGCGATGCGTAGCATCCTCGGCCGGTGGGCGGCGATCAGGATGGGGATCCGCGGACGCTGGACCGGCCGTGGCTCCAAGTGCGCGTCGTCGAGCTGGTAGTAGCGGCCCTGGAAGGTCGTCCGCTCCTGGAGCATGAGCAGGCTGATGAGGCGAACGGCCTCCTCGAATCGGTCGACCCGCTCCGGCGGCGCCGGGAGATCGATCCCGTACCGACGATGCTCGTCCTCGTTCCAGCCGGTCCCGATCCCGAGGATCAGCCGACCGCCGCTGATGTGGTCGACTGTCACGGCTTCCTTCAGCAGGAGGGCTGGATGGCGGAACGTGTTGCTCGTCACCAGCACGCCGAGACGGATGCCGCTCGGTCTTCGCGGCGATCGCGGCCAGGAGCGTCCAGCTTTCCAGGCAGCCGTCCTCGGGCGTGCCGTCGGTGTCGATGAGGTGATCGACCAGCCAGGCGTGGTCGAACCGAAGCGTCCTCGGCCATCACGAATTCGTCGAGGACCTGCGCCCACGTCTTGCTCGCCTGGCCGAGGAACAGCCCGAAGCGCAACGCGGGCCTCGTGGTCATGACGGCACCTCCGATCGATCCGGCTTGCTCACAGTCGCTGCTCGCGGCTCAGGTAGCGCTGGATCAGCACCACGATGATGAGGAACAGACCGCTGACGACCTGCTGGAAGTAGGAGCTGAGCGTTCCCACCTGGTTGATCACGTTGTTGATCACGTTGAGCAGGAGCACGCCCGCGAGCGTGCCCATAATCGAACCCGATCCACCCGTCAGCAACGTCCCGCCGATCACGACCGCGGCGATCGCCTGAAGCTCGAGGCCGACGCCGATCGTCGATTGACCCGAGGATGAGCGGGCCGCGACGAGCAGGCCGGCGAGGCCGGCTAGGAGACCGCTGATCAGGTACATCGTCGTCTTGACGCGTGCGATCGGCAGGCCCATCAATCGCGCGGCATCCTCGCTGCCGCCGATCGCCGTCACCGCCATCCCATAGCGCGTGCGGGTGAGCACGACCCAACCCGCCGCGAACACGAGCGCGGCGATGATGACCGGAACCCGGATTCCGAGGATCGAGCCCTGCCCGAGCCAGATCACCGTGAGCTGGTCATCGAGGTGGAAGATCGTATTGCCCTCGTCCGAGACCGCGAACGCAAGGCCGCGCGCGAACAACAGGGTGGCCAGGGTGACGATGAAGGCAGCCATCCGAGCTCGCGCGATGAGAACGCCGTTCATGAGCCCGATGACGCCGCAGACACCCAACGGAAGAGCGACAGCAGCCACGCTCCCGAACTGGGACCCGTAGGCGGCGAGGACCGCGGACAGCGCGAGCAATGACCCGACGGACAGGTCGATCCCGCCGCCGATGATGACGAACGTCATCCCGACCGCGACAAGACCAAGGAACGAGCTCGCCTCGAGGATGTTCAAGAAGTTGTCGACGCTCGCGAACCGGGTGCCGAAGACGATCGACGCCAGCACGGTCACGATCGCCAGGACGACGAAAGCTCCCCCACGCTGCAACGTCCCGGCCAGTCGTTCGCGTCGGTTGGCTGCCCGTTCGGCGTCGTCGGGATCGCCGACCGCGTTAAGGGCCGGGCCACCTTCGCCGAGCCCCCCGGCCGTCGTCGTCATGCCGCGTTCCGCTGGCGCTGCAGGAAGACGGCCACCACGATGATCACGGCCTGGACCATCCGAGTCGCCGAGTCGGACAGGTTGTGCGTGATCAACGTCGCGGCGATGAGCTGCATCAGCATGGCGCCCGCCAAGGTCCCGACGATCCGGACGCGACCACCCGATAGCGGCGTCCCGCCGACCACGACCGCCGTGATCGCGCTCAGTTCGATCAGGTTCCCGACGAACGAGGGATCGGATGCACTGAGCCGCGCGGCCTGGATGATGCCCGCGAGGGCCGCGAGCAGCCCACTCAGGAGGTAGACCGCGATAAGTGTGCGTTGGACCGGGACGCCGGCCACGACGCTGGCATCCGGGTTCCCGCCGATCGCCACGACGTACCGCCCGAACGTCGTCCGAGCGACGAGGACTGCCACGATCAGCGCGACGCCGAGGGCGATCAGGACGACGAACGGGATGCCGAACAAGCGGTTCGAGCCGATGGCACCGAGGGTCGGGTCGAAGATCTCCGTCAGTCGGCCCTGGGCGATCACGAGCGCCAGGCCTCGACCGCCGACCAGCAGTGCCAGCGTCGCGACGATTGGCTGGATCCCGAAGGTCGAGATCAGCACCCCGTTGGCGATCCCGACGGCCATGCCCCCGAGCAAAGCGATGGTGATGGCCACAACCGGTCCGTAGCCGAGGTAGAGAGCGAGGAGCGCGGAACTGATAGCCATGACGGAGCCGACCGACAGGTCGATCCCCCTCGTGCCGATGACGAGAGCCATCCCCAGGGCGATGATCGCGACCGGGACCACCTGCACGAATTGCAGCCGGATGTTGTCGACCTCCGCGAACCGCGGCGTGAACATGAGGTTGAACGCGATCAACAGGAGCAGGCCGACGTAGACGCCTCGTTCCGTGAACCAGTCGAGGACCTCGTCGCGACCGATGGTTCGCCGATCAGGCGCCAGCTCAGCCGCCGACATGGCCGCCCTCGGGCTGGCTGTCCAGTGAAGCGTCCGTGTGCGCCTCTCGTGCGGCTGCTGCGATGAGCGCCATCACGCCGTCCTGACTGACGTCCGCGCCCGTGACAGGTCCCCACCACCGCACCATCGCGGAGCACGACGATGGTGTCAGAACCCTCGACGACCTCCTCCAATTCGGACGAGATGAGCACGACGGCCATCCCAGCCTCCGCCAATTCGCTGATGAGGGCCTGGATCTCTGCCTTGGCGCCGATGTCGATGCCGCGGGTCGGATCGTCGAGGATGAGCACCCGCGGCTCAAGACACAGGACGCGCGCGAGGAGGACCTTCTGCTGGTTGCCGCCGGAGAGTTCGCGGACCCGCTGGTCTGGACCCGATGCCTTGATCCGCAATCGTGCCATCAGCCGTTCGACGATGGCGTCCTGCCGCCGGTCGGATACGAAGCCACCGCGTGACAGCGCCGGCAGCGCCGCCAGGACGATGTTGTCCCGAACTGACAGTGACGGGATGATCCCGTCCGCCTTGCGATCCTCGGGGATGAGGGCGACCCCGGCCGATAGGGCGGCACGAGGCGAGCCGAGCCGGATGGGCACACCGCCGACTTCGACCGATCCTTCGTCCAGCGGCTGGGCACCGTAGATCGCCTTCGCGGTCTCCGTTCGGCCTGATCCGAGGAGACCGGCCAGACCCACGACCTCGCCGGCACGAGCCTCGATTGACACGTGGTCCAGGACATGACGCCGTGTCAGGTCGGTCGCGCGAAGGACTGGTTCGGACGCCTGGGTCGTTTCGTGATCGCTGAAACGCGTCCGGGCGCGGGCGACCTCGGAGACTTCACGACCCAGCATCCTGGACACGAGCTCGAGCCTCGTGATCTCGGCAACCTGTCCGGTGTGGACCCTGCGACCGTCGCGCAGGACGGTCACCCGGTCGCAGATGCGGAAGACCTCATCCAGCCGGTGCGTGACATAGACGACGGCGACGCCATCGCGTCGGAGGAGGCCAACGACTTCCATCAGGCGCTCGACCTCGCGGGGCTCGAGCGACGAGGTCGGCTCGTCCATGATCACGACGCGGTGGTCAGCTGAGATCGCCCGGGCGATCGCCACCATCTGCTGGACGCCAAGCCCGAGCTCCCGGAGCGGTCGACGGACATCGACCTGGATGCCATACCTGGCCAGGATCGACCCCGGCCTCGCGGTGCATCCGGGCGAAGTCGATCAGGCCAAGACGGTTGGTGGGCTCGTGCCCGAGGAACAGGTTTCGAGCGACGCTGAGCAGGGGCACGAGGTTGACTTCCTGGTAGATCGTGCTGATGCCGGCCGCCTGGGCGTCGAGGGGCCGGGCGAATGACACCGGCTCCCCGCGGTAGGTGATCCGACCCTGGTCGGGCTGGTAAACGCCGGTCAGGACCTTGATCAGGGTGGACTTCCCGGCGCCGTTCTCGCCAACGAGCGCGTGGACTTCTCCGGCGCGCAGGTCCAGCGAGACGTCCGCCAGGGCAAGGACGCCGGCGAACCGTTTCGAGACGCCCTGGACCTCGAGGACGGCCGCATCGGCCGTCGTCGTCACGAATCCCTCACCGGTCGATGGTGGCAGGAATCCAGTACCGGCCCGCATGACCCGGAGGAGCCCCCGGTCAAGCGGGCCGGTATGGAGGTGGATGGATCAGTACGCGTTGGGCAGTTCGCTCGCCGCGTTGTCCTTCGTGTACTCCTTGTCGGAGATGATCGTCTTGACCGGAACGCCGGCACCGCCGTAGAAGTCCGAGAGTGCCTTGAACGCGAGCGGCCCGAAACGCGGATTCGATTCGATGACGCCGCTGACCCAGCCGTCGACGATGCCCTGCACGGCGCCCTTGGTTCCGTCGATCGTCAGGATCTTCACGTCACCCGGGCCCTTGCCTGCATCCTTCAGCGCCGCGACCGCGCCCAGCGCCATCTCGTCGTTGTGGGCGTAGATGCAGTTGATCTCGGGGTTCGCCTGGATCAGCTGGGCGGTCACAGTCTGGCCCTTGGCCCGCTCGTAGTCGGCCGCCTGCTTCGCGATGACCTTCATCTTCGAGGCCTTCGCGGTCATCTGGTCCTCGAAGCCCTGCTGTCGGTCGTTCGTCACGTTGACGCCCGCGGCGCCGAGCAGGACGGCGAGGTTGCAGCTGTCGCCGTCGCGGGCTGAGGGCGTCGAATGCCCGCTTGCCCTGCTCCACGAAGTCGGAGCCGACCCAGCCGATGAAGTCCGTGCATGCCGTCTTGGTCGTCAGGAACCGGTCGATCGTCATGATCGGCACGTTCTTCTCTTTGGCATAGTCGAGCGCCGGATCCAGGCCCTCCGAGTTGAGCGGCGAGATGATCAGCGCCTGGGCGCCCTGGTCGATCATCCCCTTGATGTCCGAGATCTCCTTGTTCAGATCGGACTCCGCGTTCGTCGTGAGCAGCTTGATGCCGAGCTTGGCTGCCTCGTCCTTGATCGACTGCGTCTCGGCGATCCGGAACGGGATTCGCTTCCTTCTCGGACTGGGCGAACCCGATCGTGGCGGCCTTCAGGTCGAGCTTCGGCACGCCGCTGCCGTTGTACTTGTCGAAGGTGCAGGCCTCGCCGGCCGCAGCCGTCTGGACGACCTGTTCTCCGCCACTGGCGGCCGGTGCGGACGCCCCCGGACTGGCGCAGGCGGCGACGACCGCCGCGACTGCCAGCAAGGCCGAGGCCTTCGAGAGATCGGCAACGCGAATGCGCATTGAACCTTCCTCCTCAGCCGCCGACCCTCGCAGTCGGTCGGCCTGTACGATCGGTCGGTACCCGACCTGGCCGCGTGGGGCTCGTCCAGCCTTGATCCGGACAGGTTTAGCTGAATCAAGCCAACATACCCTAGCATCGGTGTCAATGTGCCAGCAATACATGTATTGCTTCGGTCACGCCCCAGCCTCTAAGCTTTGTCATCGGCGGCCAGAGTCCGTCATGATTGGCTGCCTCAAAGATGGACACCAACCAACGAGTCGTAGCCCGCAAGAGCTTCCACGTCGACGGGACCACGGGCGAGGGTCACGCGGCGGAGATCTTCCGTGCGCTCGCGAACGACACTCGGGTCGCGATCCTTCGCTACCTCGGCGACCGGGTCGTGGCCGTGAACCAGATCGCGAAGGACATGGGGCTGCCCTCCTCCACTGCGACGATGCACATCACGGTCTTGGAGCGAGCGGGCCTGCTCCACACGGAGCTGCGTCCAGCCAGCCGAGGACTGCAGAAGGTCTGCGCACGGACCTATGACGAGTTGGTGTTCGACCTGCCGCGCGGGCTTCATCACACCAGTGATGCCGTCGACATCGAGATGCCGATCGGTGGCTATTCCGACTTCTCCGTGGAGCCCACCTGCGGTCTCGTCAGTGCGACAGGCTTGATCGGGTTCATGGACGATCCCTCGGCGTTCTATGAACCTGATCGCCTCAACGCGCAACTGCTCTGGTTCCGAGCTGGGTTCGTGGAGTACCGCTTCCCGAATCGCGTGCCCCCCGGTGCGCGAGTGGACTCCCTGCAGCTGACCGCGGAGATCTGCAGCGAGGCCCCGCTGCACCACCTCGACTGGCCGAGCGACATCGGCGTCTGGGTCAACGGCGTTCTCCTGGGCGAGTGGACCTGTCCATCCGATTTCGGCGGCCAGCGAGGACGCTTGACGCCGTCGTGGTGGGAGGAGAAGGACTCCCAGTTCGGCGTCCTGAAACGCTGGCTCGTGACCGGGAGGGGCACGACCATCGACGGTATCAACCTCTCGACCGTCGACCTGGATGCGCTCGACTTGACCGCCGCCGATCCGATCGTCGTCCGAATCGGCGTCCGGCCCGATGCAGGCAACGTCGGCGGGCTCAACCTGTTCGGGCGTGGCTTCGGAAACTACCCGCAGGATCTCGGCCTTCGACTCGAATACCACAGCGGCCGGACCGATGCCAGCTGACTCAAGCGACGCGTCCCTGTCGGACTAGGCGTCCGTGTCGAGCCAGATCGTGAACGGCCCGTCGTTGACGAGCTCTACGGCCATCTCCGCGCCGAAGTGGCCGGTCGCGACCGCCACCCCGAGCCCGCGCAGCGTCGCCGCGAAGCGCTCGTAGAGCCGTTCGGCAAGCTCGGGCGGTGCGGCGCCGGTGAACCCAGGACGTCGGCCACGACGTGTGTCCGCGTAGAGCGTGAACTGAGACACGACCAGTGCCCCGCCATCGACGTCGAGCAGCGACCGGTTCGCCCGGCCGTCGTCGTCGCGGAAGATGCGCAGCTCGGCCGCCTTGCGGGCCAGGTCATCGGCCACTGCCTCGGTGTCATCGGGACCGACCCCCAGCAGGATCACGAGTCCGTGCCCGATCTCGCCGACCGCCTCGCCCTCGACGCGGACCGACGCCGCCGTCACGCGCTGCAGCAGGGCCCTCACGACACCGTGTGCGGCTCGATGACGCCATGCTCCGCGATGAATGCCTCGCGCCACGCCGCCGCCTGGGCCTGGTAGGCCTCGCGGGCGTCGGCGTGTCGCTCGACGACGAGCGTCTCGACCGTGGCCGGAACCAGGAGGTCGAAGTCGCGCACGCCGTCGGGGTTCATCTCCCCGCTGCCGCGGAGCATCACGACCGGGACCCCGCCGGCCTCGATCTCGTCCATCAGGCGTCTTGCGAACGGCTTCGGCAGGCTCGTGAAGTGCACCATCCGGTCGCGCGGGATCGGGGGGACGCCGTCGTTGAGGCCGAACTGGAAACCTTCGTCGGCGAGGGCCCGGATGAGCCTGACCTCGCGGCCCATGTCGCGGCCCTTCATGAACAGCGCCGAGCCGACCACGAGCACATCCACGCCGAGGCCGCCGGCGTGCTCCGCGGTCTCGCGATTGATGCCGCCGTCGACATGGACCTCGCTTCCGTGCGCCTTGTGGCGGAGCACGTCGCGCGCGGCCAGCAGCTTGTCCTGGGCAACGTCCTTCATGTATGACTGCCCGCCGAAGCCCGGCTCCACGGTCATGACCAGCACGATGTCAAGCAGCTCCGCATAGGGCTCCAGCGCGGACAGCGGGGTGCCCGGCTTCACGGCCAGCCCGGCCGCCCGGCCTGCCTCGCGGATGGCACGCAGGGTCGGGGCGATGGGCTCCTCGATCTCCACGTGGAACGTGATCGAGTCACATCCGGCGTCGAGATATTCCTCGATATAGCGACCCGGCTCGCTGATCATGAGGTGGGCGTCGAACGGCAGCTCCGTCCGTGGGCGCAGGTGCTTGATCGTCTTGGCCCCGAACGTGAGATTCGGCACGAAATGACCGTCCATGACGTCGAGGTGGACCCGATCCGCGCCCGCCGTCTGGACCCGTCGAACGGCGTAAGCGAGGTTCGAGAGGTCGGCGTCGAGGATGCTGGCCGCGACGCGGGCCCGCCCGTCGGCCATCGCCTACTCCCCCACTCCGGCCGGCACCGGCTCGTGGCTCCGCTCGCCACGCAGGGCGGCCGCGCTCTCGGCCTCGAGCCGCTCGCGCCGACGGGCCACGGCGGGGGCGGCGGGCTCGCCGGCGCGCTCGGCCGCAAGCTGGCCGCAGGCGGCTCCGACCTCCTGGCCCCGGTTGCGCCGGATGGTCGTCCCGATCCCGGCCTCGCGAAGCGTGGCGGCGAACCGTTCGATGACGGGCATCGGGCTCGCGGTCCACGGCGTGTGCGCCACCGGGTTCATCGGGATGAGGTTCACGTGGGCGTGATCGCCGCGCAGCAGCTCGGCCATCGCGCCGGCGTCGAGGTCTGTGTCGTTCACGCCTCCGATCATCGTCACCTCGTACGTGATCCGTCGGCCAGTCGCGCGGGCATGCTCGCGGGCGGCCTCGACCACCGTCGCAACCGGCCAGCGCCGGTTCAGTGGCACGAGCACGTCCCGCAACGCGTCGCGTGCCGCGTGGAGCGAGATCGCGAGCGTGAACTGCGGCCCGAGCGCCGTGAGCCGCCGGATCCCGGGCACGACCCCGGACGTGGAGACCGTGATGTGGCGGGCTCCGAGCCCGAACCGCTCGGGGTCGTTGAGCGCCTCCACCGACGCCAGGACGCGGTCGAGGTTGAGCAGCGGCTCGCCCATCCCCATGAACACGATGTTGGTCAGCCGCCGGCCGTCGTTCGCCAGTCGTCGGGCCGCCTGGCGGACCTGGTCGACGATCTCGGCGGTCTCGAGGTCGCGGGTGAAGCCCAGCTCGCCGGTCGCGCAGAACGGGCAGCCGACGGCGCAGCCCGCCTGGCTCGAGATGCACAGCGTGTGTCGTTCGCGGCTGCCCGGGCGCGCCGGATAGTGCATCAGCACCGACTCGACGAGCGCGCCGTCGTCGAGGCGATGCAGCGCCTTCTCGGTCTCCCCGCCGTCCGCGTGCCGGATCTCGGTGTCCGCGACGGTGTCGAACCGGAACGCCTCCGCCAGGGCATCCCGAAGCGGCCCCGGGAGCGTGGCGATGGCCGCGGGATCGGCGACCCCGCCACCCGGCCAGACGGCGTCGGCGATCTGTCGCGCTCGATACGCGGGTTCCCCGCGGGCATCGAGCCACGCGCGAAGGTCGTCTGGGGAGAGTCCGGACAGCCCGGGCCGGTCGCTGATGGTCACGCGTGGATGCTAGCGCAGGCCGCTCAACCGGCCGGGACCACCGCGCTGCCGACGATGGTCGGCCGGCCGCGCACGTAGGCCGCCCAGGACATTCGCTCGCCGCCGCCCGGCTGCACCTCATCGAGCGCGAGCAGGCCGCCCGCGACACCCAGGCCGTCGATCGTGAACCGGCCGATCTCCCCGGCCTCACCCGGTCGCAGGCCGGCGCGCCAGACGACCAGCCGCCCGAGCACGGTGTCGACGAACGATCCCGGCCAGGGCTGGTACGCGCGGACCTGCCGCTCCAGTTCGTGGGCGCTCCGGGTCGGTTCGAGTCGGCCGTCCTGGCGGCGGAGCTGGCGGGTGAGCGTCGCGCCGTCGCTCGACTGCGGTCGGGGCGTCAGCCGGCCGGCCAGCCAGGGATCGAGGGTCCGCGACAGCAGCCCGGCGCCCAGCGACGCGAGCCGGTCCTCGAGCTCGGGCGCGACCTCGCTCCCGTCGAGGTCGATCCGCTCGGCCGCGACGATCGGACCCGTGTCGAGGCCCTCGTCCATCAGCATCAGGGAGACACCGGTCTCCGCATCGCCGGCGAGGATCGCCGCCGGGATCGGCGTCGCGCCGCGATGACGGGGCAGGAGCGACGGGTGCAGGTTCAAGGCGCCATGCGGCGGCTCAAGCAGCGCCAACGGCACGATCTGGCCGTAGTCGGCCAGGACGACGAGGCCCGGGCGAAGGCCGAGGACTTCGGCGATCGCCTCGGGTGACCGGAGCCGGGTCGGTGTGAGGATCGCGTCGACGTCGACATCCGCCGCCGTGTCGTGGATCGGGGTGCCGGTGAGGGTGCCCCTGCGGCCGGCGGCGCGCGGCCGAGCGGTGACGACCCCGACGAGTTCGACCGAGGGGTGGCCGGCGAGCGTCCGAAGCGTCGGGACACCGAACCCGCCGCTCCCGATGAAGACGGTCCGCGCGCGCGAGCCGTCGGCCCGCTCGTCGGTCACGCCAGGGCGCTCGTCGCCTCGCGGACCTCGGCGTCGTCCTCGTCCCCGTCGCCGACGGCCATCAACTCGTCCATCGACTCGAGGTAGTCGATGTAGAGCTTGCCGTCGAGGTGGTCGAGCTCGTGCTGCAGCGCCCGCGAGAGGAGTCCGGTGCCGGCGACCTTGACCTTCTGACCGAACCGGTTCTGGGCGACGACCCAGACCCGCTCACGTCGCGTCACGTAGGCGACGTAGCCCGGGATCGACAGGCAGCCCTCGAGATCGCGATCGTCCCCGCTCCCCCGCACGATCCGCGGGTTCACCAGCTCGTGGAGCTGGTTCTCGATCTCGATGACGCAGGCCTGGAGCGGCTCGCCGAGCTGGGGCGCGGCGAGTCCGACGCCGGGCGCGTCGCGCATCGTGTGGGCGAGGTCGTCGAGCAGTTCATGCAGGAACTTGCCGAAGCTGTCGACGGGCAGACCCTTCAGCCGAAGCCGAGGGTCGCCAAGGAGGACGATCGGTCGAACGCTCATCGCGGCGAAGTATAGAGAGGGCGCGCGCTTGCGAAGGTGCAGGCGCTTCGGTCAGATGGTCGGAGCAGGGGGCTCGGTCGAGCTCGAGCCGCTCGTCGCGGTCGGCGGGCCGTCGGGGGTCTCGGTCGCCGTCGTCGTGGCGGTCGGCGTGCCACCCGCGGCGTCGTCATGCTCCGAGCCTGGCATGGCCGCTCGCACCTCGGCTGCCCACGTTCGCGAGCGCTCGGCCAGCTTCCCGCTCGCGTCGGCGGTGACGTCGCCAGCCTTCTTGGCCAGCGGCGCGGCGGCGGCCGCGGCGGACGCCGTCAGCTCCGCGACGCGCGCGGAGATCTCGCGCACGGTCGGCGTGGCCCGCTCGGTCATGTCGTCGATCGCCTCGCGAAGCGATTCGAGCAGCGAGGCCGCCGCGCTGGCGGGCGCCGGATCCCCCGCCGGCTTGGCGCCGCCCTCGCGCGGTTCGGCGTTCCAGCTCAGGGTCTCATCGGGTCGCTCGCCGGGCGGTGGGGTCGTGTTCGGACTCGGTCATCGTGCGTCCTCCTCGTGATGCGGCCATCGTCGCACGAACGAGCGCAACCGGCTCACAGCAGCGACTCCGGGTCGACGTCGACCGACCATGGGGCCTCGACGCCGTCTCCGAGGAGCGAGCCAGGATCGGCGCCGCGGAGGACCAGGTTGAAGCGCCAGCGGTCGGCGCGGCGGGCGATGTACGCCGGGGCCGGCCCGACGACGGTGACGCCGCTCCCCTGTTCGACGGCCAGGGCTCGCAGCCGGTCGGCCATCGCCTTCGCCTCGCGCTCCGCCGCCTCGCGATCCGCGAGGCCCGACAGTCAGCTTGACGAGGCGCCCGAACGGCGGGGAGCCGAACCGCTCGCGGAGCGCGAGCTCGTGGTCGTAGAACGCCGCGGGATCGCCGCCGGCCGCGGCGAGGATCGCCGGATGGTCGGGCTGGTACGTCTGGAGGAAGGCCCGGCCGGGCCGGTCGCCTCGGCCCGCCCGCCCGATCGCCTGGCTCAGGAGCTGGTAGGTCCGCTCCGCTGCCCGTTCGTCGGGCAGGTTCAGCGCGATGTCGGATGACACGACGCCGACGAGTGTGACCGCGGGGATGTCGAGGCCCTTCGCCACGAGGCTCGTGCCGACGAGCACGTCCAGCCGGCCGTCCGAGAAGGCGTCGATCACGCGCTCGGCCGCGCCACGGCGCTCGACGACATCGCGGTCCAGCCGGCCGACGCGGAGTCCGGGGAACCGGTCGCGGACCTCGCGTTCGACGCGTTCGGTGCCGCCGCCGAGATAGCGGATCCTCGGCGAGGCGCAGTTCGGGCAGCGGGTCGCGAGCGGTGTCGCCCGACCGCAGTGGTGGCAGCGCAAGCGTCGTGCCGGCATGGTGGTACACGAGCGGACGCTCACAGTCCGGGCACGTCTGGACGTGGCCGCAGTCACGGCACAGCACGACCGAGGCGCTCCCCCGCCGGTTGAGGACGAGGATCGCCTGGTCGCCCGCGCCCGCCGTCGAGGGCCCCGAGCGCCGTCGCCAGCGGTCGTGACAGGAGGCCGCGCTCGCCGGCTGCCAGCTCGGCGCGAAGGTCGACCACCGTCACCGCCGGCAGACGGCCAGCCGGCCGTCCCGGCAGCACGACGCGGCGGTACCGGCCGGCACGCGCGAAGCCGAGGCTGTCCACGGCCGGGGTCGCCGATCCGAGCACGACGGCCGCCCCGGCCTGGCGGGCCAGCTCGAGGGCGGTGTCGCGAGCCTGGAGCCGCGGCGTCCGGTCGCTCTTGTAGGCGGCCTCGTGCTCCTCGTCCACGATGACGAGGCCGACGTCCGGGCAGCGGGGCGAGGACCGCGAGTCGCGTGCCGACGACGATGTCGGCAGCGCCGGCCCGGATCCGTCGCCACTCGTCGGCGCGTTCGCCGTCGCCGAGACCGGAATGGACCAACGCGATCCGGGCGTCGAGGTCGGCGCGGAGACGATCGACCAGCGGCAGCGCCAACGAGATCTCGGGCACGAGGACGAGGACGCGCCGCCCGGCGTCGAGGACCGACGGCGATGGCCTCGACGTAGATCGCCGTCTTCCCGCCGCCGGTCACGCCGTCGAGGAGCAGCGGTCGAGCGTCGCCCGAGGCCAGGGCGGTCAGGATCGTCTCGAGGGCCGTGACCTGCGCCGGGGTCAGGTCCGTCGCCGGTGGCCGGCCACCACGGCGGCCCGCCGGTCGGCCGGCGAGTGGGCGCCGTGGCCGCTCGCGGATCTCGGAGCTGCAGCAGGCCGCGCCGGACCAGCCCCGCGACCGCCGATTGACCGTGGCGCACCGCGAGCTCGGCGCCCGGGACGCCACGCGTCCGCGGCCGGACCGGCCGCGGCCGTGGTGGGCGTGGCCGGCCAGCTCGGTCAGCAGCGCCACCTGGCGCGGCCCCAGTGGCCGTCCGGCTGACGCGGCCCCCGGCGTCCAGCGTCGCCGCCGCGGCGCGTGCCCTCGGGCGTGAGGGTCGATCCAGCGCTCGTAGCGCGGCCCGGCCGAGGCCGCGAGCAGGGTCCAGTCCAGCGAGATCGCGCCACGGCCTTCGAGCGTCCGGAGGCGGCGCAACAACCCCGCGCGTCCCTCGGGGGCGGCCAGGTCGCGGGCGGGCTTCGGCCCGTTCGCGAGCTGGTCCAGCAGGTCGAGCTCCACCGTGCCCAGATCGTCGAGCCCGGCCTCACCCGGGTTCCGCTCGGCGACGAGCTCCAGTCGCTCGAGCATGCCCGGGCGGCAGCATCGCGCGCAGGACGAGCGCCGGTGGCGCGAGGTAGTGGGCAGCGATCCAGCGCGCCAGCCCGAGCCCGAGCGTCGGCAGGAGCGGCCCGTCGGCACGGACGCGTTCGACGATCGGCCTTCGGAAGCGACGCCGGCCGGCGCCGTCGGCGGCCTCGCCCAGCACGATCCCGAGCGCCTGGCGCCGCCCGAACTCGACGAGGACGGCCTCGCCGCGCTCGAGGTTGGCCAGGTGGTCGGGGACGAGGTACGTGTAGGTCCGCGACCCGGCGGCGCCCGGCGGCGTCGACGGCGACCTCGACCAGGCGGGACGGACCGGCGTCCGGCCCGGCCTCCGGATCGAGCCCGAGCGTCACGGGCCGGCTAGACGCGGACCCGACGCGTCGAATGGAGCCGATGCGTCTCGGCGATGATCGCGTCGATCGTCTCGGCGGTCCGCTGCACCTGGCCCGTCTCGTTGACGACGACGTGGTCGTAGTCCTCCTGGCGGGCCAGCTCGATCGCGGCATTCCGTTGGCGCAGCTCGAGCTCGTCGGCGGTCTCGGTGGCCCGCGACTTCAGGCGCCCGAACAGCGCCTCCAGCGACGGTGGCACGACGAAGACGAGGAGTGCCTCGGCCACGCGCTCCTTGACCTGCTGCGCGCCCTGCACGTCGATCTTGAGGATGACGTCCTGCCCGGCGGCCAGCGCCCGCCGGACCTCGGCGCGGGGCGTCCCGTACCAGTTGCCGTGCACCTGGTTCGCCTCGAGCAGCCCGCCGGCGTCGCGCAGGGCCAGGAATCGCTCACGATCGAGGAAGTGGTAGCTCACACCCTCGACCTCACCGGGTCGAGGTCCCCGGGTCGTGCACGTGACGACGTAGTGGTGGGGCGGGTCGTGGGCGCGCTCGCGGAGCGCGTCGATGATGGTGTCCTTGCCGACGCCGCTCGGTCCCGAGATGATGATGAGCTGTGCGCCCGGCGCGCCCTCGACGGGGTCCCCGAGCCCGCCGATCCCGATGCTGTCGACGAACGAGTCGGTCAATGGGCGGCACTCCCCTGGCGCAGTCGCTCGAGGGCTCCTTCGAGTTCGTCGGGGAGCGGCGCGGTCGCCCGGATCAGCCCGCCGCCGGACGGGGACGTGAGCTCGAGTCGCCAGGCGTGCAGGAACAGCCGGTCGAGGCCCTCGGGCCCGCGCCGCGCGATCGCTCCGCCATACAGGGGGTCGCCGGCGACCGGATGGCCGATGGCGTCGAGATGGACGCGGATCTGGTGGGTCCGCCCGGTCACGAGGTCGAGCTCGAGCAGGGTCCAGCCATCGAACCGTTCGCGGACGCGATAGCCCGTCACCGACGGACGGCCGTCGGCCACGACCCCCATCCGGGTCCGGCGCTTCGGGTCCCGGCCGATGGGTGCCTCGATCCGGCCCGCGGCGGCCGACACGCTCCCGCGCACCAGGGCCAGATAGGTCTTCTTGATGCGCCGCGCCTTCAGCTGGGCCATCAGCGAGGCCTGAGCGCCGTCGTGCTTCGCGACCATGAGCAGCCCGCTGGTGTCGCGGTCGAGTCGATGGACGATGCCCGGCCTCGAGACGCCGGCGATCCCCCCGTACTCCGAGCCGCCCGCCCGGGCCAGGAGCGCGTTGACGAGCGTGTCCGCGGTGTGGCCTGGCGCGGGATGGACCACCAGCCCCGAGGGCTTGTCGACGATGAGCAGGTCGTCATCCTCGTACACGACGTTCACCGGGATCTCGGGCGCGGGGGCGATGTCGAGCGGCGTCGGCGGTGGCACATCGAGATGGAGCTCCGCCCCCGCAGCCACGATCGAGTTGGCCCGGAGCGGCTCGCCGTCGGCGGTCAGCCGGCCGTCGGAGATGAGCTTCTGGACGTAGCTCCGGGACAGGCCGGTCGCATCGGCGACGAACCGGTCGACCCGACCCGACGGCCCGTCCGGCACCCGGAGCGTCCGCGGCCCCGCCACCGTCACGCCCTCAGGCACGTGGCGGCGCACCCAGCCGAGCGGCGAGGCTCGGGAAGAGCGCCATCCCCAGCAGCATCACGATCGCGGTGCTGACGGCGGCGTCCGCGACGTTGAAGGTCCAGAACCGCAGGTCGCCGAGTCCGATGTCGACCCAGTCGACGACGTAGCCCAGGCGGAACCGGTCGATGAGGTTGCCGATGGCGCCGCCGAGCAGCAGGCCGAGGGCGATCGACAGGTAGAGGTTGCGGCCCGAGCGCCCGTGATACGCGAGGATCAGCCCGATGACGCCCAACGAGACGATCCCGAACAGGATCGCCTGGTCGCGGAAGAACCCGAACAGAGCGCCCGAGTTGTGGCTGAACACGAGCCGGATGTAGTCGCCGACGACGCGAACCACCTCGCCGGACGCGACCGTGGAGACCAGCCAGGCCTTCGACGCCTGGTCCAGGACGACCACGACCAGCGCGATCGCCACGAAGACCGCCCAGCGCGCACGTCCCGAGGCGACGGCCTTGGCCCCATCCGTCCCCGGATCCGTGAACCGTGTGGCCCCCCGCTCGAGTGAACCTGTGTCCGTCAGCTCGTCGCCTCCGTCGATCGGCCCCGTCGCCGTCATGCGAGCCTACTCGCCGCCTGCGAGACGGCGCAAGGCGATGGCGACCGCGCCGCTCTCGAGCGCGACCGTGGCCCGCTGGGCATCGGCCGGCGGAGAGCCGGTCGCGATCTCGGCGAGGGTCTCGTCGGCGACCGTCGAGAGGTGGACCGCCACCTCGGGGGCCAGGCCCTCGACCCACAGCTCGATGCGGTCGTCGAGCTCCAGCCCGGCGTCCTTGCGCAGGTCCTGGACCGCGCGCTGGAGCTCGCGGGCGTCGCCTTCCGCGCGCAGCGCGGGGGTCAGCTCCGTGTCGATGACCATCACGAGGCCGTCGTGGTCCGCGACGGCCGTCCCGGGTCGCGGCGAGGCCTGGATCTCGACGTCCTCGGATGCGAGCGTCACCCCGGCCAGCGTCACCGATCCGTCAGCCGCGAACGTGACGTCGCCATCGCGAGCGGCGGCCATGACGGCCGGGATCGCGGATCCGAGCCGCTTCCCGACCCGCGGCAGGAGCACCTTCACGCGGCGCTCGACCAGCTCCGAGTCGTCGTCGATCACATCGACCGCCTTGACGTTGATCTCGCTCGCGATGATCGAGAGGAGCTCTGCGTCGACGTCGAGGCCGCGGTCCGGGAGGGCGAGCCAGGCGCGGGCGAGGGGCTGGCGCGTCTTGAGCCGCGCCGAGCTCCGCAACGTCCTGGCGAGATCGACCGCGTCCTGGGCGACGGCCATCGCAGCCTCGAGGCGCTCGTCGCGGTGGGCTGCCAGATCCGCGGTGGGGACCGCCGTGAGATGGACGCTGTCGGGCGCCCCGGCGATGTCGGTGGCGAGGTTCGCGTACATCGCCTCGGACAGGAAGGGCAGCACGGGCGCCAGCATCCGGGTCGTGGCGGTGAGGGCCTCGTGGAGCGTCGCGAACGCCGCGGCGCGGTCGGCGAGGTCGGCCGAGCGCGAGAAGCGCCGCCGCGAGAGCCGCAGGTACCAGGTCGAGAGCCCGGTCATGAACGCGGACAGTGCGCGCGTCGCGCCCACTGCGTCGTAGTCGCGCAGACGCTCCTCCACGGTGGCCGCGGTCCCGGCCGCCCGCGACAGGATCCAGCGATCGAGCGCGCGACGCTCCCCCACCGGCGTCGCCGGCTGGGCCGGGGTCCAGTCGACCAGTCGCGCGTAGCCCACGAAGAACGCGTACACGTTCCAGAGGACGAGCAGCTCCCGACGCGCCTCGTCGGCGGCGTGCCAGCCGAACAGGATGTTCTCCTCCGGCCGCGCGCGGGCGAACATCCAGCGCATGACGTCGACGCCCATCCGGTCGGCCGCCTCGTCGAAGTCGATGGCGTTGCCCCAGCTCTTGTGCATCTGGCGCCCGTCCTCGCCGAACACGAGGGCGTAGCCGAAGATCGTCTTGAACGGCTCCTCGCGCCGGAGCACCGTCGACATCGCGAGCATCGAGTAGAACCAGTTGCGGAACTGACCCGGGAAGCTCTCGGTGATGAAGTCGGCCGGGAACCACCTCGCCCAATAGGCCGGGTCCTCGCGGAAGTGGAGGGTCGAGAACGGCACGATCCCGGCGTCCAGCCACGGGTTGCCGACGTCCCGGATCCGCTCGACGGGTCCCCCGCAGCCGGGGCAGGCGATCTGCACGGAATCGATCCACGGCCGATGCGGCGTGTGTCCCTCGAACGCGTCCCAGCCCTGGACGGCGCGCTTCTGGAGCTCCTCGCGGCCACCGATGACCTCGACGGTGCCGCACGCCGTGCAGTCGTAGATCGGCAGCGCCAGGCCCCAATAGCGCTTCTTGCTGATCATCCAGTCGTGCATGTTGTAGAGCCAGTCCAGCTCGCGCTCGTAGCCGAAGTCCGGGATCCACCGGATCCGGTCGACGACCTCCATGATCTGGTAGCGGAGGCTGGCGTCGACCTGCTCCCTGGTCAGTGACTCGCGCGGCACGTCGTACAGCGGACCCATGCTGATGAACCACTCGTCGACGAGGCGGAAGACGAGCGGGGTCCCGCAGCGCCAGCAGTGCGGGTACCGGTGGGTGATGGTCTCGAGCCGGTAGAACCGGTCCTCTCGCCTCAGGTGCTCGACGATCGAGTCCGCGACGTCGCGCACGTCGCGCCCCGACAGCGATCCGAACCCGTCGACGATGATGCCGGACTCGTCCAACGGCGCGACCACGGGCAGGCCGAGCGTCTTGCCGAGCTGGAAGTCCTCGGCGCCGCAGCCGGGCGCGATGTGGACGATGCCGGTCCCCTCGTCCTCTCCGACCTCGCTCCAGGGGACGACGCGATGCTCGTATGGCCGGTCCGGCTCCTCGCGCGTCCCGGCGGCAAAGGCGGTCCGCACGGCGGGCAGGTCATCGAACGGCCCGGCATAGCGCCAGCCGACCATCTCGGCCCCGGAGACCTCCTCGAGCACCTCGAACGGGCCGACGAGTGCCTCGCGCAGCGTCCCCTTGCCCAGCCAGAACTCGTCCTCGCCCTGGCGGACGCGGACGTACCGGAGCGACGGCCCGACCGCAGCCGCGACGTTGGAGGTGAGAGTCCAGGGCGTCGTCGTCCAGACGAGGAGTGCCTGGCCGGGCCGGTCAACCAGCGGGAGACGGACCGTCAGGCCCGGATCCTCCTTGTCCTGGTAGCGCTCGTTCATCTCGGTCTGGGAGAGGCCGGTGCCGCAGCGGGCGCACCAGGGCATCGTGTCGTGACCCTTGTACAGCCAGCCGCGCTTGTGGCACTCGGCGAGGAAGCCCCAGATGAGGTCGTTGTTCTCGTTGCTGAACGTGAAGTACGACCCGCCCGTGTCGGGCATCCCGAGACGGCCGACGAGCATCTCGACCGTGTCGGTCACGGGCCCGTCCGGGCCCTCGATCGTCGTGACCTGGGAGGGGTCCTCGCCGAGCAGGTCGTGGAGCCGGCGCAGCTCGTCGGGGTCGTTCCAGTCCATCCACATGCCGAGCCGGATCGATTGCTCGGTCTGGCGGGCGGCGTAGGTCAGGACGCGCTGCTTGCAGAGCGTGACGAAGCGATCGATGCCATACGCCTCGATGTCGCGCTTGGAGGTGAACCCGAGGTCGCGCTCGACGTTGACCTCGACCCACAGACCCTGGCAGTCGAAGCCGTTCTGGAAGCGCTGGTCCTCGCCCAGCATCGCGTGGAATCGCTGGTACAGGTCCTTGTAGGCGCGGCCCCAGGCGTGGTGGACGCCCATCGGGTTGTTGGCCGTGATGGGTCCGTCGAGGAAGCTCCAGCGAGGCCCGCCCTCGTTCTGGGCGCGCAGGCGAGCGAACGTCCGACGCTCGTGCCACAGGTGCAGGATGTCGAGCTCCTGGGCGACCAGATCGGGCTTCGAATTCGACGGCGTGGAACATTCGGCTCCGGGTAGGGATCGGTCGGATCCGCGCTCGAAGGGCCGCTGTCGCGCCGCTTCGACGGGTCCGAGTATCCTACCCGCGATGCAACGACCGCAGGAGGCGCCACAGCGCCAGCGCTCGCCTTTCGCGGCCGCCTTCCTCTCCCTTCTCTTCCCGGGTCTCGGTCATCTCTACGCCGGCGCCTACACCCGGGCGCTCGGCTTCGCCGCGTTCCCGGTCCTGCTCGTCGCGCTCGTCGCGGGGTTCGGGCTGCGGATGGGCCGGACCGAGCTGATCGGCCTGATCTTCAACCCTTTCTTCCTGCAGTCGGTCTTCGTCATCAACCTGTTGCTGCTGGTCTATCGCGTGGTGGCGATCGTCGACGCCTACCGCGTTGTGGAGTTCCTCAACCGCTACCAGACCGGCGGCGACGGCCGGCTGGGTCCGGCGCGGCTGATCCGGAACCCCGTGTCGATCGCGGGGCTGCTGGCCGTGATCCTGGTGATGAGCGGCGTCCACGTCGTGGTCGCGCGATACGACGCCCTCGCCCTCGACGCACTGACCGGCGGGTGCATCTTCGTCGGCGACGCCACCCCGGAGTGCCCGGATGCCGAGGCATCCGAATCGCCCGACGCGAGCGAGCCCGGGACGTCCGAGCCGACCGCGTCCCCGACGCCTGAGGCGTCCGCCGTCGGCAGCGACGTGCCCGAGGTCTCCATCCCGCCGTGGGACGGCAAGGAGCGCCTGAACATCCTCCTGATCGGCGCCGACGTCCAGGGCGGCGGACACAACACCGACACCCTCATCACGGTCTCGATCGACCCGGTCACCAAGCAGGTCGCGATGTTCAGCCTGCCGCGCGACATGTCGAACGTGCCGGTCCCCGCCGGGCCGGCCCGACGGTTCTGGGGCGGCGTCTACGGCCAGAAGATCAACTCGTTCTTCGTCAACAACCGGAACCGCCCGGACCTGTGGCCCGGGACGAAGGGGACGCGCGGCTACAACGCGCTCAAGTCGATCATCGGCGAGCTGTACGGGCTCAAGATCCGCTACTTCGTCGAGGTCGACTTCACCGGGTTCAAGAACGTCGTCGATTCGATCGGGGGCGTGACGGTCAACGTCCAGGTCCCGGTCGTCGACGACAACTACCCGGCGTCGGACGGCAAGGACCGCCGCCTGTACATCCCGAGCGGGCTCCAGCACATGAGCGGCGCCGAAGCACTCCGGTACGCCCGATCGCGCCACACCACGAGCGACTTCGACCGAGCCGCCCGGCAGCAGCGCCTGCTGCTCTCGATGCGCGAGCAGGCCGATCCGCAGGATCTCATCCCGAGGCTCCCCGAGCTCGTCAACGCGCTCAAGAAGGCGGTCAAGACCGACATCCCGATCGACCAGCTTGACGAGCTGCTGGGCCTCGCCTCAGCGGTCGACACCACGAACATCAGCTCGTATGTCTTCCAGCCGCCGTTCTACGGCAGCGAGACGCCGCGCGGCGCGGCGGTCTACAAGATGTTCCCGAACGTCTCGCGGATCAAGAGCGCGGTCAAGAACGCGTTCAAGGTCAACCCGGCCGACGAGGCCCTGCGCCAGAAGCTGGCCGAGGAATCGGCGACGCTCTGGGTGGTCTCGGCGCTCAACGACCGGACGCGAGGCCCGGAGCTCGCCACGTATCTCGACCAGAAGGGCATCGCCGCGTCCGCGCCACGGGCCAAGGACAAGAACCCCGTGCCGGCGACGACCAAGGTCGTCGTCTACAACGGCGCCGAGGCCGAGCTGGGCGACACGATCGCGTACCTCGAGAAGACGTTCAAGGTCACGGTCGAACTCGCGGCCGACCCCGCGGTCCGCGCGGACGTCATCCTCACGATCGGTCAGAACACCCCGAACCTGACAGTCGCCCCGCTCTCCTGAGGACGAACGCGCCCGAAGGCGCGGCGCAGGGTTCCCGCCTACTCGATCGGGGTCAGCCAGTGCGCGTACTCGGGCAGCCGGCCGCGCACGGCATCGAAGTAGCGGTCGCGGATGAGCCGACCGATCGGCCCGATCTCACCCGAGCCGACGGGCCGATGATCGACCTCGACGACCGGCGACACCTGGACGCCCGTCCCGCAGAGCAGTGCCTCGTCGGCGACGTAGAGCTCGGAGCGGTCGATCGATCGGACCTCGGTCCGGACGCCCTCGTTCCCGAGGATCTCCATGATCGCCATGCGGGTCACGCCTTCGAGCAGGTCGTCGCTGACGGGAGGCGTGATGGCCACGCCGTCGCGGACGACGAACAGGTTCGCGGCGGACGCCTCGTTGACATGCCCGCCGGCGGTGAGGACCAGCGCCTCGTCGAACCCGTTGAGCTCGGCCTCGGTCTTCTGGAACGCCATGTTCACGTAGCCGCCGACGATCTTGCCGCGAGCCGGCAGAGCCTCATCGGCGTTGCGCCGCCACGACGACGTCATCAGCCGGACGCCCGACTCGGTGTCGATGTAGTTCCCGAACGGCAGGGCGATGATGTACAGCTCGTTCTCGAGGTCATGCAACCGGACCCCGATCGCCCGCGTGGACTTGTAGAACGACGGCCGGATGTAGGCGTCTTCGCGAAACGCGTTCCGGCGCACCGTCTCGACGATCAGCCCGGTCAGCTCGTCGACCGATGGGACGTTCTGCATCATCAGGATCCGGCACGACTGGCGGATCCGCTCGACGTGCTCCCGCACCTTCAGGCCGTACAGCCGGCCCTGGTCCTCGTTCCAGTACGCGCGGATGCCCTCGAACGTCGCCGTCCCGTACATGAAGGCGTGGGTCATGATGCTGACCTTGGCCTCGCTCATCGGGACGAAGGCGCCCTCGAAGTAGCAGACCAGCTCATCGAGCGCAGCCGCCTTGGGGGCATGATGCGGTGTCGGGGCCGGGGTGCCGGTCGATCTCTGGGTCAGCATGCGGGTCGGCTCCTGCGTGGGACGCGGCGATGATGGCCGCGGGCGACGGTCGGATTCGTGCGGGCGAGTATACCAGCGGCCCTCCCCTTCTCAGGCCCCGACACCCGCGATCGCGGCGATCACGAGCGCGAGGTAGGCCAGGTAGAACACGCCACCGCTCAGGAGGTTCCGCCCCCGCAAGCGCCCGGACCGGGCCATCGGGATGAAGATCACCGCGGACGCGAGGAACGCGATCCCCGCCGACGCGAAGGCCACGTAGCTCCCGGGCGCCACGACCCATGAGCTCGAGGCGAAGACGAGCGCGACAACGGTCGGGATCGTGGACTGGAAGACCATCGCCCCAGTGATGTTGCCCATCGCGAGGGTGTCCTTGCCGGCCCGCACCCAGATGATCGAGTTGAACTTCTCGGGCAGCTCCGTGGCGATCGGCGCGATGACGAGCGCGAGCAGCAGGCTGTCGATGCCGAGCTGCGTGGCGATGTGCTCGACGGCGTCCACGAAGAACACCGCGCCGAGCACGATCAGGCCCAGCGCGAAGATGACCTGGGCATTGACGACGCGGAGCCGCGGGACAGCTGGGTCCGCGGTGTGCGCCCGCCGATCGAGCCGGCGGAACCGGAGCGGCGCGAGGTCCTCGGCATCGACGTCGGGGTCGGCCTCGAAATGCCCCTTGACGTACCAGGCGTAGATGCCGATCAGGAGGACCGCGGCGATCCACTTGAGCCAGACGGGTTCGAGGGGCAGGAAGGCGGCGCCGACTGCGAGCGCGTACGCGATCGCGAAGTAGCGCATGTCGTGGGCCAGCACGACGGTGTCGACCTGCATCGTGTCGCCGGCCGGCCGCCGCCGGGCGACGGTCAGGACGGCGATGCCGGTCACGAACATCGCGAGCGTGCCCAGCATGAACGGCGCGCCCAGGATGGCGCCGATGCCGACGGCATGCGACGCGTCGCCGCTCGCGAACAGGATCGCGATGATCGGGATCATCGTCTCGGGGAGCGCGGTCCCGACGGCGGCCAGGACCGAGCCCACTGCCCCCTCGGCGAGCTCGAGCTTCCGACCGAACCATTCGATGCCGTTGGTGAACAGCTCCGCGCCGAGCAGGATGATGAGGAAGGCGAAGGCCAGGATGACCAGGTCCAATTCAGATCTCCGTGCTGAGTGACGCCGCCACGCCCACGGCGATCACGATCATGATCGCGATGGAGATGGCGGCCATCTGTCGGTGTCCCTGTCGAGCGTAGGCGGTCCCCGCGACGATGACGCGGGTGATCGGCGTGATGAGGACGATGCCGAAGCCCAGCCACAGCAGCGCCGCCGGTCGGAGCATCAGCACGTCGGCGACAAGCGTAGCCGGGTCGAGGCCGGGACCGCCGGCCAGCGGGTCGACACCCGATGCCGCCATGGCCCCGACGCCGGCGACCAGGAACACCAGCGCGACCGATGTCATCCGGATCAGGAGGCGCCCGATCGGGCGCTCGAAGTCGTCGTCCGACGGCGCCGGGACGGGGCGCTCGGCGATCATCCGAGGGCCTCGAGCGCCATCTGGACCGCGGTGTAGCCGAGGATCGCGACGAACAGGTACCGGAGGATCTGCGGGTCGATCCGGTGCGAGATCCGCGACCCCAGGGTCGCGCCGAGGAAGACGCCGATCGCCGTGGGTCCCGCGACATACGGGTCGATCTCGCCGCGGCCCAGATAGATCAGGGCGCTGGCCGACGCCGTGATCCCGATCATGAGGTTGCTGGTCGCGGTCGCCACGCGCAGGGGCACGCCCATGGCCAGGTGCATGACCGGGACCTTGATGATGCCCCCGCCGATGCCGAAGAGCGCCGACGCGACGCCCGCCCCGGCCGAGCCGACCATGCCGAGCCCGAGTCGCTGCACGCGATAGCCCTCACCCGAGAGGCCGTCGGCGGCGGTCGATCCACCCGGATCCATCGCCGCCGGTGGCGTCTCGGCGTCGCCCGGCAAGCCCCGTCCGCCGACGAGCATCGTGATCGCGACATAGACGAGGATGAGCGCGAACAGCCCTTCGACGACCCGCTCCTCCAGCATGAACGCGATCGAGCCGCCGACGAGCGCGCCGAGCGCCGTGAAGAGCTCCAGGGTCATGCCCAGGCGCAGGTTCGCGAGGTGCCGCTCGAGGTACACGCCCGACGCCGCGCTGCTGGTCATGATCACGCAGACGAGCGATACGCCGACGGCCTGGTGGAGCGGCAGCCCGAAGCCGAGGGTCAGCAGCGGGACGATGAGCACGCCGCCACCCAGCCCGAGCAGCGACCCGAACAGGCCCGCGGTCGCGCCGCCGGCGACCAGCAGCAGCCCGACGGCCATCTCAGGCGCGGATCACGGACGGAGGTGCTGCGGGGCGTACGGGAGCAGGGCGACGTGCCGGGCGCGCTTGAGCGCGACGGACAGCTCGCGCTGGTGGCCGGCGCACGTGCCGGTCTTGCGGCGCGGCTCGATCTTGGCTCGCTCCGAGAGGTATCGGCGGAGCCTGTTCACTTCCTTGTAGTCGATCTGAACGGTCTTGTCCGCGCAGAACGCGCAGACCTTCCGGCGCCGACGATCTCGGTAGAAGTCGTCGCGCTTCTTGGGACGGGCGGGAGGCATGGTTCGTTGGTCTCCTGATCAGAAGGGAAGGTCGTCGAGGTCGGCATCGTCCGGGGCGGGCCGCGCCGGAGCGCCGGCTCCACCGCCGGCCGCCGCAGCGGCGGGCGCTCCCGCGAAGGCGCCGTCGTCGTCCCGGCTCTTGCGGTCCAGGCTGATGACGTTGTCCGCGGTCACGTCGAGCGATGTCCGCTTCTGGCCATCGTTGCCCTCGAACTCGCGGGTCTTGAAGCGACCCTCGACGAAGACCCGGTTGCCCTTGCGGAGCTGCTCGGCCGCACGCTCGGCACGATCGCCGAAGACGCTGACGCGGTACCAGTCAGTGCCCTCATCCACCCAGCCGCCCTGTCCGTCCGGCTTGCTGTTGCTGACCGCGACGCTGAACTGGGTGACCGGCCGGCCGCTGGGCGTGTACCGCATCTCGGGGTCGCGACCCAGGTTGCCGATGAGCATGATCTTGCAGAACGCCATCGTGTCCCTCCGTCAATCGATGGCGGCCGGGGCCGCCTCGGACTCGGATTCGTCGATCCGCTCGGTCGCGTCGTCCAGGTCCTCGTCTTCGTCGACCGATGGCAGGACGCCCTCGTCGACATCGTCGTCGCCCTCGGTGCCATCGTCGCGCCGACCGGCCTTGACCGGGCGCTCGACACGGGTCACGAGATGGCGGATGACCTCCTCGGTGATGAGCAGCGTGTGCTCGAGTTCCGAGATGGCCTCCGAGGGGGCCTCGAAGAGGACGATCTGGTAGGAACCCTCGCGATGGCGGTCGATCGGGTACGCGAGGCGGCGGCGGCCCCACGGGGCGACCTTCACGATCTGACCGCCCGCGGCCACGATCTGGCGTGTCGTGCGGTCCACGACCGCCTGGCTGCGATCGTCGGCCACGTCGGGCGCGATCACCAGCATCAGTTCATATCGGCGCATGCGCGCAGGCACTCCTTCCAATGGGGATGCCCCGCTGACGGACGACGCCCGGCTCGGAGCGGAAAGGAAACGGTCGGTAGTCTAGCACGAGCGCCTGCCGGGTCCCGGTACCGGCTCAGCCTCGGGTCGATGTATCCTCATCGGCCAGGGACGTGTTTCGAATCCGACAGTGCGCGCTCGCGCACGTCGGCCACCGTTCATCCGGGGGAGGCCAGTGCCCGCCAGCTCCATCCTGCTCCTCGACGCCGATCCGGCGGCGGCTGAATCGATCACCTCGGTGCTCCGCGCCGTCGGGTATGAGGTGGCGCTGACTGCCGACGCGGACGAGGCCATCGCGGCGGCGGCCGACCATCAGCTCGTGATCGTCGATGTCGTCATCGGCCCGAAGCCGGCGGCCGAGCTCTGCGAGGTGATGCGCCGGACACCGTCGATGGCGGGCGTGCCGGTGATGTGCATCAGCCAGACCGACGACGTCGACGAGCGCATCCGCTTCCTCGAGGCCGGCGCCGACGACGTCATGGCTCGCCCGTTCGATGCTCGCGAGCTCGAGGCCCGGGTCGAAGCGCTGCTGTTGCGTTTCCAGCGATCGCGAGGGATGACGCCGGTCATCTCGGCCGACGGCCTGACCGTGGGGCGGGCCAGACGAGTGGTCGTGGTCTTCAGCCCGAAGGGCGGCGTCGGGACCACGACGATCGCGACGAACATCGCCGTCGCCGCGGCGATCCGGCGGCCTGACCGCGTGGTCCTCGTGGACATGTCGCTCCAGTTCGGCGGCGTCGCGAGCCACCTCAACCTGGCGGCGAAGCAGACCCTCGCCGATGTCGTCCGCGACGAGACCGCGATGCGCGAGTCCGAGATCATGAAGACGTACGCGATGCGCCACCAATCGGGGCTGCACGTGATCGCAGCCCCCGGCTCCCCGGAGGGCGCCGAGCTGGTGACGCCCGAACACATCGAGACGATGCTCCGGATCCTGCTGGAGGGCTACGACTCGGTCGTCATCGATGGGGGCTCGCAACTCGACGAACGGACCATGACGGCACTGGACCGCTCCGAGTCCGTGGTGCTCACGGTCTACCCGGAGATGACCTCCCTCAACGCTGTCCGCGGTCTCCTCGACTACTTCAACGAGGTCGGCTCGATCGGCGCGAAGTCGACGTTCGTGCTCAACAACATGTTCGCCCGCGAGATCCTCAAGCTCCGGGACATCGAGGCGGCCCTCGGCACCAAGATCGCGTTCGACCTGCCCTACGACCCGTTCATCTACCTCAAGGCCGTGAACGAGGGCGTGCCGGTCGTGATCGGCGCGGCCCGGTCGCCCGCCGCGGAGCAGCTCACGAAGCTCAGCACGACCGCGTTCGGCGAGGATGGCTACCACGTGCCGGAGTTCATCGAGGACCGTAAACCGGGCCGATTCGCGTTCCGCAGACGCGCCTGACCAAGGGCGACCGCGGCCGGGACCGCACGGGAAGGCCCGGCCGCCTGGGGGGTCAGCGGTCGGGCCTGTGACCAAGCCTACGACAAGCCCCGCCGACCGCGCGATCGGGAACATTCCCTAGCCGCGACCCAGGTCGATGTCGCCTGTCGCGGCGATCGTGGCGGGCCCCTGGAGCGCCAACCGTGGCTCCCCCCAGCACTCCAGGGACCTCGTCGGAACGGTCCCAGTGCGAGGTCATCGGTCGCCATAGGCCGATGGTCCGCACCACCGAAGCCGCCTGTCAGTGGCGGCCGCGCACCATGCCGGCTGTGGAGCGCTTCGCTACGGCACCGGTCAAGTGGGTCTATACTCGTCTGGGCACTCACCAGTGAACGCCCTCGGCCCTGGCCTGGCGGCCTTCCGCCTTGACCCCTGGCGGCATGTCGCTCGGCCGACCGAGGGCGGATGCTGGCCCCGGTCCTGATCCTCGATCGCTCGACTCTTGTCTTCGTCGCGTTCGTCGTGCGCCCGGGAAGAGCGTAGGATGACCGCCGACCCGGCCGTCGCGGAGGCATCGTGAGCGCTCAGAGCAAGGATCAATCGAGCATCCCGGATGCGCTCCAGCAATGGCGCGCGGCGGAACGTGCCGCATCCGTCGCCCGGCGTGGCCACCTCGCGGCCCAGGTGGCTGCAAGCGCCGCCGCCGACGCCGCGGAGGCGGCCCAGGACACGGCGAAGGCTGCACGCGTCGCGCTCGATGCCGCCTCCCTGGCCGAGGCTTCGGCGAAGAAGACCGCAGACACCGCGCGAGCGATGGTCCAGGCGGCGGGCGTCGACCTCGCGGACTCGGAGGCTGACGTGGCGATGGCGGACGTCGACGAGGCTGCTGCTCGCGTCCGCTACCAGGACGCCGCAGCCCGCCAGGCCAAGGAGGGCTAGGCGGCCGCGCGGCCGAGACGCGTCGCGTCCTCGCGCCGCGGACGATGGTGCCGGAGCCGAGATTCGAACTCGGACGCCCCTGCGGGCCGCGGAGTTTAAGTCCGCTGCGTCTGCCAGTTCCGCCACTCCGGCGAGCCCCAAGCGTACCGCCCGGCCGTGTTCCCCTGGTGGCACGCCCGGACGTTTGAGCCATGGAGGTCGCGCGCGCACACGGCCATGCTCCGTGCATGGAACATCGGGGAACCCCGGTTCTTGGCCCCGCGACACCCACGCGGCCGCTCGAGCGGCTCCATCACACGGCGATGGGATGGGCTGCCACCGCGTTGGTCGGATCGGCGGTTCCGAGCATCGTGATCGCGCTGGGCGTGCTGCTCCTGGCGCTCGGAGCCACCGGCGAATCGGGTCCGGTCAGGCTCGTGCTGGTCGGCGCCGTCCTCGTCGCGTCCCTGCGACAGGCCTTCCGACTTGCCGATCGGGATCGCCTCGCGACGCGTGAGCGTGACGCGACCGAGCGCTCCCTCGAGCACGAGGAGCGGCTCAAGACGCTGCTCCAGCACCTGCCCGCCGCTGTCTATCTCGACCGCTACCGGCGGTCCGATGGGAGATTCATCGAAGGCGTCTACCTCAGCCCCCAGATCGAGCGGCTCACCGGGCACCCGCCGGCGGCGTTCCTCGCCGACAAGGACCTGTGGCTGAGGCTGCTCCATCCGGACGACCGTGAACGTGTGCTCGCCATCGACGTCCCTGGCCACCTGACGGGGACGCCCATCGAGGAGGAGTACCAGATCGTCCGTGCGGACGGCCAGACGATCTGGATCCGCGAGGAAGCCCGCGTCCTCGAATCCGATGATCCCGAAACGATCCTCTCGCACGGGTTCTTCGTCGACATCACGGAGCAGAAGGTGCTCGAACAGCAGCTCGGGCGCCTGGCATTCAACGACGTCCTGACGGGTCTCGCCAACCGGACGGTGTTCCTGGATCGGGTCACGCTGGCGCTGGCCCGCAGCGCGCGATCGGGGCACTTCCCCGCGGTGCTGTTCCTCGACCTCGACGAGTTCAAGGCCGTTAACGACAGCCTCGGTCACGCCGCCGGCGACCGCCTCCTCCAGGTCGTGGCCGAGCGCCTGCGAGCCGCCATCCGACCCGCGGACTGCGTCGCTCGTCTCGGCGGCGACGAGTTCGCGGTGCTCATCGAAGACGTCGGCACGGCCGACCTGGCCGCCGCGACCGCGAACCGCCTGCTCCAGGTCCTCCGCGCCCCGATCGAGATCGAGGGCCGGCAGATCACGGGCCGCGGCAGCATCGGGATCGCCCTGGCCGGAGCCGGCACCACCTCGCCGAACGACCTGCTTCGTGACGCGGACGCCGCCATGTATCGGGCGAAGGCCCGTGGGCGCGGCAACTGGGTCCTGTTCGAGCCCGTGATGCACACCGAGGCCCTGGCCCAATTCGACCTGGAGGCCGACCTCCGGGCGGCGATCGCCAGTGACGCGCTGCGGGTCGTCTACCAGCCGATCTTCTCGTTCGAGACGGGCGTTCCGGGGGCGGTCGAGGCGCTCGCGCGCTGGGACCATCCGACCCACGGCCCCATCGCGCCGGTCGTCTTCGTCGGCATCGCAGAGGACAGCGACCTGATCTTCGACCTCGGGCGATCGATCCTCGATCAGGCGAGCCGCCAGGTCGCCGCGTGGCGGCGGGATGGCACGGTGTCGCAGGACTTCGTGCTCGGCGTCAACATCTCGGCCAAGCAGCTCACGCCCGAGCTGCCGTCGATGGTCGCCGAGGTCCTCCGCGACGCGGACCTGCCGGCAGCGAACCTCGTCATCGAGGTGACCGAGAGCACGGTCATGCGCGATGCCCGTGACGCCATCGAGATCCTGTCCGCGCTCCGCCGGACCGGGGTCGCCATCGCGATCGACGACTTCGGGACCGGATACTCCTCGCTCGGCTACCTGCAGACGCTGCCGATCGACATCATCAAGATCGACCGGTCCTTCATCGCGAACGTGGAGAAGCCATTCGAGTCCGCACTCGTCCGGGCCGTCGTCGAGATCGCCGTCGCCCTGTCGCTGCGAACGGTCGCGGAGGGCGTCGAGACCGAGGCCCAGGTCGACGCGCTCATCGCGCTCGGCTGCCAGTACGGCCAGGGATATCTCCTCGCGATGCCGGAGCCCGCCGGCTCGTGCGATCTCGGCACGCGACGACCACGGGCGGCCTGACCGATGTCGAACACCGACCCGCTGGCCGACGCCTTCCTCTTCCGGGCGCTGATGGATGACACGCCCGACAGCGTCTACGTCAAGGACCGCCAGTGCCGCCTCGTGCGCGTCAGCCGCTCGATGGCGCAGCGGCTCGGATGCAGCGACCCGGATGCCCTGATCGGCAGGACCGACGTCGACCTGTTCGGCGAGGCCTTCGGCCAGCGGACATACCTCGAGGACCAGCGGATCATGGCGTCGGGCGAGCCACTTGTCGGCCTGATCGAGAGCCGCTCGTTCGGCGATGCCCAGGTCAACTGGACGATGACCACGAAGCTGCCGCTCCGGAACCCGGACGGCGAGATCATCGGCCTGATGGGGATCACGCGCGAGATCAACGAGCTCAAGCGGACCGAGCTCAACCTGCAGCACCTCGCGACCCACGACGGGCTGACGAACCTGCCGAACCGCTTCCTCATGATCGACCGGTTGAGCCAGGTCCTCGCGCATGCGAAGCGGACGAGCACGACGTTCGCGGTCCTCTTCGTCGATGTCGATGACTTCAAGGCCATCAACGATGCCCATGGACACGAATTCGGGGACCTCGTCCTCCAGGCGATCGCGAAGAAGCTCGTGACGTCGATCCGGGCCAGCGACACCGTCGCCCGGATCGGCGGTGACGAGTTCGTCGTCATCCTCGAGGAGACCGCGGGCCAGGGCTCCGCCCCTGTCGTGGCGGCAAAGCTCATCGAGCGCCTGGCGCGGCCGTTCGTCGTCCGGGGCCGTCAGGTCACGACCTCCGTGAGCATCGGGGTCGGCGTCTATCCCGACAACGGCGCGGATCCCGAGGTGCTGGTCCGCTCGGCGGACTACGCGATGTACCTGGCGAAGCGCGCCGGGAAGAACCGGTGGCAGACCTGCCCGGACGGGCTTCCGGGCGTCGACGCGGACCGCCGCGCCGGCTGACGCCTTCCTGCTTCCGGCAGGCTGACGGCACGCAACGCCGCGACCGACACAGCAGAGCCCGCCGATGACTCAGCGGGCTGTTCGGTGCGCAGAGAGTGGAGGCGACGACCGGATTCGAACCGGTGAATAGAGGTTTTGCAGACCTCCGTGTTGAACCACTTCACCACGTCGCCAGATCCGGTTGTTGGCTGCCCCTCGAGGATTCGAACCTCGGTTCACGGATCCAAAGTCCGCTGTCCTACCACTAGACGAAGGGGCAGCGGTCCGCGGGGGAGAGTTTGGAGCGGAAGACGGGACTCGAACCCGCGACCCTCACCTTGGCAAGGTGATGCTCTACCAACTGAGCCACTTCCGCCCTGATGCCCCACCACCGAAGCGATGGTGCCGAGAGCCAGGATCGAACTGGCGACACCGCGATTTTCAGTCGCGTGCTCTACCAACTGAGCTATCTCGGCCCGATGGCCAACCAGCCTGCGGCTGTCCGTCGGCGGTCCGGAGGATACCACGAGCGTCTGGCGCTTGGCGCTGGCCAGAGCCCTCGGCGCCCGCCCGCTCCCCTACTCCAGGCCGGTCAGGCCCGTCGACTCTGCGGGGGCCAGCGGCGCCTCGCCGGTGAGCTCACGGAGCCGGTTGATGCGTTCGAGGATCGGCGGATGGGTCGACATCAGGTTCGACGAGCGCTGCTCGAACTTCTTGATCGGGTTCGTGAAGTACATGTGCTGCGTGCCGCGGTTGGCGACCTCGAGGACCTCCTGGTCCCCGCCGATCTTCGCGAGCGCGCTCTCGAGGCCGTAGGGGTTGCGCGTCAGCTCCACGGACGAGGCGTCGGCGAGGTATTCGCGCTGGCGGCTGACCGCGAGCTGGATGAACCGGCTGATGAGCGGCGCCAGGACGGCCAGCACGATCGCGAGGATGAAGATGATCGCCTGCGCGCCACCGCCGCCCCCGCTGTCGCGGTCACGCGACCGTCCGCCGCCCCAGAACGTGAAGCGCAGGAAGAAGTCCGCGAGGATGGCGATCGCCCCGACCATCACGCCGACGACGAGCGAGAACCGGATGTCCATGTTGCGGACGTGGGACAGCTCGTGCCCGATGACACCCTGGAGCTCCTCGCGATCCAGCTTCTCGAGCAGCCCGGTGGTCACCGCGATGGAGGCGTGGGCCGGATCGCGGCCGGTGGCGAAGGCATTCGGGGCCGAGTCGTCGATGATGTAGACGGCCGGCATCGGGATGTTGGCCGCGAGGGCGAGCTCGCGCACGACGTTGAGGAGCTGCGCCCCGCTGGTTTCGTCGACCGGGCGTGCCCCGCTCACCGCCAGCACGAGCTTGTCGCCGGCGAAGTACGTTGCGATCCCCGAGATCGCGCCGATCCCGATCGCGAAGGCGGTCGTCCCGACGCCGCCGGCGGGACTGCCGAAGATCGCGTACCCGATGGCGAAGCCGAGCAGCCCGAGGAGGGCGACGACGAGCAGCGCCATCAGGAACGAGTTCCGCCGATTGGCGCCGATCTGTTGGTAGAAGGTGTTCCCGGCCACGGTCCCTTTCGCGGACGGGCGCCTAGCTCAGGCTGAGGTCGACGTTGGGGACGTTCGACGCTTCCGGCTCGGCATCGAAGAACTCGCGCTTGGTGAAGCCCAGCGGGCCGGCCAGGAGCACGTTCGGGAACGTCGCGATGGCGGTGTTGTAGTCGAGGACCGATGCGTTGTAGTGCTGGCGCGAGAAGGAGATCTGGTTCTCCGTCGTGGTCAGCTGTTCCTGGAGCTCGAGGACGTTCTGGTTGGCCTTGAGGTCGGGGTAGTTCTCGACCACCGCGAACAGCGAGCGCAGCGTGCTGGTCAACGCGTTCTCGGCGGCGGCCTGCTGGGCCGGGCCCTGCGCACCGGCCGCGACGGCCTGGGCGCGCGCGTTGGTGACGTCCGTCAGGACCTTCTGCTCGAACCCCATGTAGCCCTTGACGGCGTTCACGAGATTCGGGATCAGGTCATGGCGCCGCTTCAGCTGGACCTCGATCTGGGCCAGCGCCTCGTCGACGCGCAGACGCTTCTGGACCAGGCCGTTGTAGATCCCGATCGCGACGACGACCAGGACGACGACGACCACGATGATGATCAACAGGATGGGGTCCATGCGCCTCCTCCGTGACGGGCGAGCCTGAATCGGCGACCCGTGCCATTCCAGTCTACAGCGGTGACCCGCGATGCGGGCCCCGAGGGCCCGTCGCGAACGCTGGCCGATCCCAGGGACTCGGCACCGCACGGGACTATGACTATCAGCCCGCTACCGACCTCAGGCCATGACGGTCATGCTGGTCGGACGAATGAAGTCCACGAGCATCGATCTGTACCGCATCCTCGGCGTCCGGGCCGGCGCCGACACGACGACCATCCGCCACGCCTACCGGAACCGGGCCCGTCGATACCACCCCGATGCGGGCGGCGACGAGCGACGCATGATGGCCCTCAACAAGGCCTGGGCGATCCTGCGCGACCCGGAACGTCGTGCCGCATACGACGCCGAGCAACGCCGGCCCATCGTGAGCGAGACGACGCGGAGCGGCCAGCATGACCCCCCGACCCCGGTCGGGCGGGCGTTCGGCAGCGTCCTCGACTTCGGGCGGTATGCGGGTTGGTCGTTCGGTCAGCTCGCGTTCCACGACCCCGACTACCTGCTGTGGCTGGAGCGGACGCCGATCGGGCGTCCGATGCGCAAGGAGATCCAGGCCACCCTCGACCAGGTCCGGGTCGATCCGCCGCCGGTCACGCGGCCCCAGTCGCGTCGCCGGTGTTCGCGCGCCTGAGCCACGAACGCGCCGCGCATGCGCAGACGGTTCGACCGGCATCGATGGTGGGCGGTACTGGGATCGAACCAGTGACCTCCTCGGTGTAAGCGAGGCGCTCTGACCCTCTGAGCTAACCGCCCGCACAAGCATAACGACCGCCATGAAGGCGGTCGTTCGGTGTCGCGAGGAGCGTGGTGCCCAGGCCGGGACTTGAACCCGGATGAGTTGCCTCATACGCCCCTCAAACGTACGCGTATACCAATTCCGCCACCTGGGCAGGTGTCGCTGTGCGATCGGGTCCGAGAGGGAGAGTGGTACCGAGGGAGGGACTTGAACCCACACGACCTTGCGGCCACTGGTACCTGAAACCAGCGCGTCTGCCTATTCCGCCACCTCGGCGTGGACCCGGTGCGACCGGTTCACCGGTCGGCAGCGAGGCGCCATGTTAGCACATCCCAAAATCGATCAGCCGGGTCGGCGACCTGTCGGATGGCCGGTCCGACGACCGTGTCGCGAACGACGACGGCCTCGTCGCTGAACGCCAGCGGGAGCAGGTACCGACCCGTCGCGAGCCGCTTCTCCAGCGCCGAATAGGCGGCCCGGCGCTCCTCGTCCGTGCCGGGTGCGCGGGCGGTCGTGAGCAGCTTGTCGAGCGCCGGATCCTGGACGCCCGCGATGTTCGAGCCGCCGGTGCGCGTCTGGCTCGAGGCCAGCAACGGGTAGAGGTCGGGATCGAGGCCGAGCGTCACGTCGGTGACGGCAGCGGCGAACGCGCCGGCCGCCAGACGGTCGTTGACGAATGCCGACGGCGGCAGGGCCACGTGTTTGACGGTCAGCCCCAGTGCCTTCCAGTCCCCCACCACCGCCTCGGCCGTGGCGAACGCGGCTGGGTTCGCGGCTTGCTCCGGGCTCAGCAGCTCGAGCTCCAGGGGCTTCTTGGCGTTCGGGAGGTGCCAGCCATCGTCCTTCTGATCCCAGCCCGCGGCCTTGAGGGCCTTCTTCGCCTCCGAGGTCGAGAACGGGACCGGCGGATCGGCGGCGGGATCGAACAACGGGGAGCTCGGTGGGATCGGGCCGGGTGCGGAAACGGCCACCGAGGCGAAGACCTTGTCGATCAGCGACACCCGATCGATCGCCTTCAGAAGCGCCGTCCGGACCTTGGGGTCCCGGAACTCGGGGTGGTTCGGGCGGAGATTGAGCAGGACCGCAGTCAGTGTCGAGCCCGGGTACCGCAGCAGCCGGCTGTCCTTCGTCGCCGCCAGCTCGGAGGCAACCGCCGAGGACAGCCCCGAGGCCGCGTCAAGGTCGCCCGCGCGGTACGCCGTCGCCAGTGCGTCGGCATCGTCGTAGAAGGAGAGCTCGATGGCGGGCAGGTACGGCGTCGGGCGTTCCGGCCGGGGTGTCGGAGGGGCCGTCGACAGCGAGTCGGTCGGGGCCGCGGATGGATCAGGTTCCGCCTCGACTGGCGGGATGGCCGACTCGGCGGGGATCAAGTCGGCGCGGTCGTCGTCCAGGGCGGCGAGCGCAAAGGGACCGGAGCCGACGGGCTGGCGACCGAACGGATGGTCGGCCAACAGGTTCACCGGGACCTCTTCGAGGAGGTGCGCCGGGGCGATGGGCTGGGTCGCCGCCTGCAGGAAGCCGCCGAGCGGCGTCTTGAGCGTGAACGTCACGACCGTCGGCGAGACGGCCCGCACGGTCACCTCGGTCCACGAGGTCCCGCCGGGGCCGGTGAACTCGGGGTCCTGGAGCGTCTTGATCGTGAAGACGACGTCGTCGGCCGTGACGGCCTCGCCATCGTGCCAGCGCGCGTCGTCGCGGAGATCGAACGTCCAGACGCGGCCCTTGTCGTCGACCGACCAGCGCTCCGCGAGGTCGGGGACGACGGTGCCGTTGGGCCCGTTGCGGACGAGACCGGAGAACACCAGGGCCACGAGGTCGCGGTCCGCCTGGGTCCGGGCCGTGAGCGGGCTCACCGAGACGGGGTGACCGACGATGCCCTCGCGATAGCGCGTACGACCCGGGCTCGCCCGACGGGTCCGACCCGGGGCTGCGGGTCGCGGAGGTCGCCTGCAAGGCGGGGATGCCGACGATGCCTGCGAGGAGCGCAAGCAGGACGACGAGCGCCCCGACGACGGTGGTGTCGGTCCGGGTCATGGGGCTCCAAGCAGTTCCATCGCCGCGCTCCGCGGCCGGGTCGCGACGGTCAGGCCGTCGGGACCACCGGCGCGAAGATGAAGGACGCCAGCGAGAAGACGACGAACAGCACGAGGAGCGCGATCGTGAACTGCCACAGCCGGCGCTCGACCCCTCGCCGGCTCCGGTAGACCGCGGAATCGCCGCCGAACGTGCCGGAGAGGCCGGTCCCGCGAGCCTGCAGGAGGATCGCGATGATGAGCGCGATGCTGACGATGATCTGGCCGAATGCCAGGAGCGGATTCACGAGTCGACGACCTCTGTGCGTTCGGCGACGGATGCTATCACAGGACGAGGGACCGGCCGGTCATGCCCTCCCAGAGCGGCAGGCCGGCGAACCCCAGGATGGTCGGGGCGACATCGGCGAGGACGCCGTCGCGGAGCGCGAGCCCATCGGCAGCGCGGCCGACCAGGACGAACGGCACCGGGTTCAGCGAGTGGGCGGTCTGGGGCTGGCCGCTCGCGTCGCGCAACTGGTCGGCGTTGCCGTGGTCGGCGGTGATGGCGAGCAGGGCACCGGGCGCTGACGGGTCACCGCCGTCGACCGCGTCGATCGCGGCGACGACGCGCGCGAGACAGGCATCGATCGTCGAGAGCGCCAGCAGCGTCGCGTCCCAGTCGCCGGTGTGGCCGACCATGTCGGGGTTCGCGTAGTTCGCGACGATGAAGTCGTAGGTGCCCGATCCGATCGCCTCGACCAGGGCGTCCGTCACCCCGATGGCGCTCATCTCGGGCGCCAGGTCGTACGTCGCGACCTTCGGGCTCGGGATCAGCCGTCGGTCCTCCCCGGGATGCGCGGTCTCCAGGCCGCCGTTGAAGAAGTACGTCACGTGGGCGTACTTCTCGGTCTCAGCGACGTGGAACTGACGCCAGCCGGCGTCGGCGACGGCATCGGCCAGGGAGCGAGCGATGTCCTGGGGAAACGCGACCCGGACCGGCAGGCCTTCCTCGTACTCGGTCATCGTCACGACGAGCAGGCCCTGTGGCGCCGGCCGCCCCGAGGGAGACGTCCGATCGAAGCCTGCGAAGCCCGGACCGTCGACCAGCGCGTGGACGAGCTCGCGAGCGCGGTCCGCGCGGAAGTTCGCGTGGACGATCGGGTCGCGGTCGTGGAGCGCGAGCCCGGGGCCGTCGACGACGGTCGGGGTCACGAACTCGTCGGTCTCGCCGCGGGCGTACGCGGCCTCGATCGCCACGGTGGCCGACACCGCGCGGAACGTCGCCTCTCGATGGACGATGGCGTCGTACCCGTGCTCGACCCGGTCCCAGCGCTTGTCGCGGTCCATCGCGAAGTATCGGCCACCGATGCTCGCGATCGCGGCGTTCGGATGCGCGGCACCCAGCCGGCGTTCCAGGTCCGCGACGTAGCCGAGACCCGATGAAGGCGGCGTGTCCCGACCGTCGAGGAGGGCATGGACCAGGAGCGTGGGGACCCGCTCGCGTCGCGCGAGCTCGGCGAGGGCGACCAGGTGCCGGTCGTTGGCGTGCACGCCGCCCGGACCGATGAGGCTCGTCACGTGCAGGATCCCGTGCGTCTCGCGAGCCCGGGCGCACGCATCGAGGAACGCGGGTCGCTCGAAGAAGGATCCGTCGGCGATCGCGGCATCGATCCGCGGCAGGTCCTGGAGGACCGGGCGACCGGCCCCGAGGTTCAGGTGGCCCACCTCCGAGTTGCCCATCTGCCCGGGTGGCAGTCCGACGTCCCCCTCCGATGCGCCCAGGCGGGCATGCGGCCAGCGTGCGAGGAGGGCGCGCCACGTCGGCATGCGGGCGGCGGCGATCGCGTCGGCGGCCGGATCGCGCCCGATCCCGAAGCCGTCCAGCACGACGAGGACGATCGGTCGAGGGCGGGGCCGCTGCCCGAGCCTTCGGTCGGCGAGAGCCTGGGTCACCCGGCGGCGCCGCGGGCGCGAGCGGTCAGGCCGGCCCGAGCGACGATCCCCGCCATCTCGTCGGGCTTGAGCGAGGCGCCGCCGACCAGGGCGCCGTCGATCGCGGGCTCGGCGAAGAACTCCCCGATGTTCGCGGACGTGACACTGCCGCCATAGAGGACCGGCACATCGGCGGCGAGCGCGTCCCAGCCGAGCGTACGCAGTGAGTCGCGGATCCCATCGGCCATCGCGCCGGCGTCGGCGCCGACCGCATTGCGTCCCGTGCCGATCGCCCAGACCGGTTCGTAGGCGATGACCAGCCGAGCGGCCGCGAGGGTCGCCGGATCGTGCATCGACAGGGCCCCTCTCAGCTGGGCGTCGACGACGTCGGTGGCGCGCCCCGCCTCGCGGTCGGCGAGCTGCTCGCCGACGCACAGGATCGGGCGGAGGCCGGCCTCGACCGCCCGGCCGAGCTTGCGACCGATGAGCTCGTCGGTCTCGGCGGCGTCGCGCCGTCCGCTCGGAGTGGCCGACGATGACCCAGGTCGCGAGGCCCGCCAGCATCGGTGCGGCGACCTCCCCCGTGAACGCGCCGGCCAGCTCGTGATGGACGTTCTGGGCACCGATCGCGACGTCGGGGTCGGATCCGGCCAACGCGTCGCGGACCGCGCCCAGGCACACGAACGGCGGACAGATCACGCGGATGACACCGGCTTCGCGCGTGCGGGAGGCGATCGTCCGTGCCAGCTCACCGGCGTCTGCCGGGGTGGTGTGCATCTTCCAGTTGCCGGCGACGACGATGTCACGCATCGGGGCGAATCATGCCAGAGCGGCCCCGCCGGATCCGATGGACGCCGGGCGTCCGGTCGAGCGGCGTCCGCGGCGGCGACCCGACCCGCGCCGCGATGCGTCCGGGTCGTCATGGAGCGCCAGGCGTTCGATCCGCTCGAGCGCCCGCTGGACGGCGGACCGGTGGACAGCCAGTCGCTCGGCCAGGTCGCTCAGCGTCGCCTCGGGGGTCTCGCGCCGGGCCGCGGCCACGAGACGGACGATCGTCGGGCTGTTCGGCCAGCCGCCCGTCGGCGTCGAGGGCGGCGATCGCATCGAGCTGCCGCCCGGCCGCGCTGACGGCGCGCTGCAGGTTCGCCGACTCGGCATTCAGGACGCGGTTCAGGTCGCCGCGCAGGGCCCGCGAGACCTGGCGCGCCTCGAGCTCGAGCAGCGCGCCGCCCGCGCCGATGCGCCGCAGGAACGTCCCGACCGCCTCCCCGCTCTTCCAGGTCACGACGCCGCGACCCCGGCGGATGCGCCAGGAGGCCGGCAGGCCGATGTCGGCCAGCCGTCCGGCAAGGATCGGCGCCTCGTCGGGGTCGACGACGAATTCCAGATGCGTTCGCCCGCCGGCCAGGCTCAGCGAGCCGCGCGCCAGGAACCGGCCGCGCAGCCACGCCGTTCGGCAGTGATCGGCGGCGGTCTCCCAGGCGAGGGCGTTGACCCGATCGGCCGAGGCGCGTCCGCCACGGCCTTCGCGATCGTCCTCCTCCGCACCGCGTCGGAGACGGACGGCCAGCCGGGCGACGGGTCCCTCGCGAGGTGCCGATGCCCGTGGCCCGGCGCCAAGACCCTGTGCCTCCGCGATCCGGTCGCAGGTCCTCGCCGGATCGATGGCCGCGAGCTCGGCCCGTAGCGCGATGACCAGGTCCCGCTCCGAACGGGACATCTCAGGCCGTCATCCCGTGCGGCCCGTGGTCCCGCCGCCGGATCCCGATCTCGCGGTCGAGGACGCCGACGAGAGCCTCGGTCAGGCGTGTCGGATCGTGATGGTGCGCGTTGTCGGCATCGACGACGTCCTCGAGGACGAGGCGCGGGAGCGGGTCGATCGCCGGCGGCCAGCGCAGGCGGACCGGCTCGGCGTGCCAGTCGTGCGGGGCCCGGGCCGCGAAGTGGTTGTTCGCGACGACGACGTCGACGATGCCCGGCGCCGTGTGGGCGACGAGCGCCTCGACGTGTGCGGCGAGGTCGTAGCCGGTCGGTCTCGCCCTCCTGGGTCGCGACGTTGCAGGCGAAGACGCGCGGGCGCGCTCGATGCCAGCAGCGCGTCGAGGATGCCCGGGATCAGCAGGCACGGCAGCAGGCTCGTGTAGAGGCTGCCGGGTCCGAGCACGATGAGGTCGGCCTCGGCGATCGCCGCGAGCGCGTCGTCGGACGGGTGGACGTCCTCGGGCGTCAGCCAGACGCGCTCGATGCCGACGGTCCGCATGATCCGGGACTGGCCGTCGATGACCGATCCGTCGGCCAACCGGGCATGCAGGGTGAGCGGCGTCGCGGTCGCCGGCAGCACCTGGCCACGGACGGCCAGGATCCGGTTGATCCGCCGGACGCCCTCCTCGAAGTCGCCGCCCTCGACCGCGGTCATCGCGGCGATGAGCAGGTTGCCCACCGCGTGCCCGCCGAGTCCGGCACCCTCGCCTGCGGCGTCGCCGGTCTCGGGGAAGCGGTACTGGAGCAGCTCGCTCATCAACGGCTCGGCGTCGGCGAGCGCGGCGATGCAGTTGCGGATGTCGCCGACCGGCGGGATCCCGAGTTCGTGACGGAGCACGCCCGACGAGCCGCCATCGTCGGCCACGGTGACGACCGCGGTCAGGTTGCTGGTGTGCTCCTTGAGGCCGCGCAGCAGCATCGACAGGCCGGTGCCACGCCGCCGATCGCGACGATCCGCGGGCCGCGGGCCAGGAACCGACGCTGGTAGATGAGCTCGACGAGCGGCTGGTCCCCGTCCGCGGACCGGAACGGGCCCATGAACGCGCGGATGACGCGGACCGCACCGACCGCCACCAGCAGGACGCCGATCCCGCCCACGATCAGGCCGCGCAGCGGATACGGCAGGAACTGGAGCGTGGCGACATCGATCAGCGAGCCCGCGAGCGCCGCCAGGCTCGAGGTCGCGCGACACCTGGCGGAGCGTGTGGGCGACGGCCAGCGCCAGGAGCAGGAACCCGACGAACACGACCAGCAGCCAGCGCTTGATCCCGATCCCCGGCGAGAGCCAGCGGCGCAGGTTCACGTCCGCTCCAGCTCGCGATGGAAGACCGACACGGGCCCGACGTCGCGCTCGCGCATCCACGTCGCGAGCTCCTCCGCGACGACGATCGAGCGGTGGAAGCCGCCCGTGCAGCCGATCGCGATCGTGAGGCGGGTCTTGCCCTCGGCGATGTAGGCGGGCACGGCGAAGTCCAGGAACTCGCGCAGGATGTCGAGGAACCGGCGAGCCACCGGCTGGCCGAGGACGAATGCCCGGACCTCCTCGGTGAGCCCGGAGAGCGGACGGAGGTCCGCGATGTAGAACGGGTTCTCCATGAACCGGACGTCGAACACGAGGTCCGCCTCGAGCGGCAGGCCGTACTTGAACCCGAAGCTGATCAGCTGGACCGCCAGCTGGTCGGAGCGGACCGCCGTGGCGAGCTGGGCGAACAGGCGCTCACGCAGCTCGCGCAGCGCCAGGTCGGAGGTGTCGAGCACGATGTCGGCCTCGGCCCGGACGGGGTCGAGCAACTGCCGCTCCTCTGCGATCGAGCTCGCGATGCCACGCGAGTCGGCCAGGGGATGCCGGTGGCGCGTCTCGCTGAAGCGTCGGATCAGCACGTCGTCGCGCGCCTCGAGGTAGACCACGCGCGGGCGGATGCCCCGGCCCTCGAGTGCGCCGCGCATGGCCGAGAGGGCGAGGTACGGATCTCCCGAGCGGACATCCAGGACGACCGCCACGTGGGCGAACCGCTCGCGATCGGAGGAGACGAGGTCGGCGAGCTCCGGCAGCAGCTCGCTCGGCAGGTTATCGACGACGATGTAGCCGAGGTCCTCGAAGAGCTTCGCCGCCGCGGTCTTCCCGCCGCCGGACAGGCCGCTCACGACCACGACGGCCGGTTCCGGTCCCGCCTCGCCCAGAGTTCCGGGCTCCGGCCGACCGGTCAACGGCCTGAGCGCCGGATGAAGAGGACGGTCAGCTCGAACAGCACGTACATCGTCCCGCCGAGCACGAACGGGCTGACCAGGTCGCCGCCGGGTGTCGCGACCGCCGAGAAGATCGCGATCCCCAGGATCACGAACCGGCGCGCCGAGCGGAGACGCTCCGAGGTCAGGATCCCGACCCGGGAGAGGCCGACCAGCAGGATCGGGAACTCCAGGACGAGGCCGAACGCGAGGACCATCGTGGTGACGAAGTCGAAGTAGGAGCCCGCGGTGATGAGCGGCTCGAGATCCGCCGATGTGAAGCTGATCAGGAACTGGGCCGCGAACGGCAGCACGATCAGGGCGATCGCCGTCCCGAGCGCGAAGAACACGAGGGCCAGCGGGATCCACGGCTTGGCCGCTCGCCGTTCGGCCGGCGTCAGACCCGGCGAGACGAACGACCACAGCTGGAACAGCAGAACGGGCATGGCCAGGACGATGCCCACGACGATCGAGATCTTGACCTTGATGACGAAGGCGTCCCCGAGACCCGTGAAGAAGAGCGGCTTGTCGCCCGGGATGGCGTCGCGAAGGAACGCGATGATCGGGTCCGCCACCACGAACCCGACGACCGCGCCGACCGCGATGGCGAGGATCGAGCGGAAGAGGCGGGTGCGAAGCTCCCCGAGGTGCTCGACGAGCGACATGACCGACCCGTCGCCGGGCGACGTCGCCGGCGGCGGGCTGGGTTCGGGGACGACGGGGACGCCCGAGACCCGGCGTCTGTCAGGGCATCGGCGTCGGCCATCTCAGGGATGCGAGGCGCCGCGCGTCAGTGCGTGCCGGACGTTGGCTCGCTGGCGGCTGGGGCAGCCGCGACGGGCTCGGCAGGGGGCGCGGGCGGTGTGACGGGGGTCGTCGCGGTCCCGCTGGGGGCGATCGGCGACGTGTCGACCTTCACCGCGTCCTGCACGTCCGACGATGCCTTGCGGAACTCGCGGATGCTCTTGCCGAGCGCCGCGCCGACGTCCGGCAACTTGCCCGGGCCGAGGATCAGCAGCGCGATGACCAGGATGATGACGAGCTCGAGCGGTCCGGGGGTAGGCATCGTTTCGTCGTGCTCCTGTGGATGGCGGTTTCGCGGCGGCTAGGGTAGCACAGGGAGGCGCCGGGCCCAGTCGGCGGCAGCCGCTGCGACACGCTCGAATGGGTCCCCCGCGGAGCCGTCCGGACCGTCGAGCGCGGCTGCCGCGATGCCGCGCGAGACGTTGACAAGCAGACCCCCGCCGGCTCGCGCGGCGGCCGATCCGCTCGTTGCTCGGCCGTGCTCGAGGACCGGGCCCGCTGCGCCGCCCTGTGCGCCGACGCCGGGCACGAGGAACGCCAGCCCAGGGGCGGTGGCCCGGATCGCGGCGAGCTCGTCGGGCGCCGTCGCCCCGACGACCAGTCCGACGGTGCCGCCGGGGCCCCACTGCGCCGCGCGGCGCGCCACCCGCCGGTGGAGCGGCTCCGTCTGGGGCGTCGATCGACGAGTCCGCGGGGACGATCAGGTCCTGCAGCTCCCCGGCACCCGGATTGGAGGTCCGGCACAGGACGTAGGCGAACCGGTCAGGTGCGCTCGAGGAGCGGAGCGATAGCCTCGGCGCCGAGGTACGGACTGACGGTGACCGCATCGGCGCCGAGCACGTCGAACAGGGCGGTCGCCTGTCGCGCGGCCGTCGAGCCGATGTCGCCGCGCTTCGCGTCGACGACGACCGGGAGGTCACTCGGCAGGCTCAGCTCGGATCCGCTCGAGGGCCGCCAGGCCGGCCGACCCGTACGCCTCGAAGAAGGCCAGGTTCGGCTTGACCGCGGCGGCGAACGGACCGGCCGCCTCGGCGAGCAGCGTGGCGAACCGCTCGATGCCCGCCAGGTCGCGCGGTGAACCCGGCCGGCAGGGCATCCGGTTCGGGGTCCAGGCCCAGGCACAGGACCGTGCCGGTCGCCGCGGACCGTGCCGCGAGCCGCTCGAGGTAGCCGTCGTCACGGGCGGTCGATCAGGGCGCCGGGCTGGGGCTCGACGCCGCACTCGGCGTCGGGGCGGACGTCGGTGTCGGGGTTGGCGCCGGCAGGTCGCTCGCGGGGATGAACCAGTCGGGCCGCGACTCGGCGTCGAGCCCGGAGACCTCGGTCAGCGCGATCGTCTCCTTGATCGTCCACGCCGGGGCGATGCCGTCGAGCCGTGCTAGCTGGAGGTCGACGGTCTGGCCGCCGAGGTGGAGGAACGCGATCCCGTCGCCGGCCGGCGACCAGGCGGGACCCCACGAGCGCGTCGTCGGAGGTCACGCGGAGCAGCTCCCGGCCGTTGCGACCCGTCGAGGATGACGACGTTCGTCCCGAAGCTCGAGGTCTTGGTGGCGGCGATGTACCGGCCGTCGGGCGAGTACGACGGGTTCAGGTACCCGGCCGTCGTGATGCCCCTTGGTCTTGCCGGTCGCCGGGTCGTAGCGGACGATGATCGGCGCGCCGCGCGTCCCGTCCCGACCGTTCTTGACGTACAGCAGGTACTTGCCGTCCGGGCGCCACTCGGGATCCTGGTGGCCGAGGACGCCGCTCTCCGCGACGCCGGCCCGCTTGATCTTCTTCGTCGTGGTGTCGAAGAACTGCAGCACGACGTTGCTGTTCTCCGGGTTCGGGGCGTCGGTGACCATCGCGATCTTCGTCCCGTCGGGCGAGAGGACCGGCTGACGCATCCAGTACGACCACGTGAACCGGCCCTGCTTGAACCGGCCGGTCGCGAGCCGCTCCGGCTCGGCGCTGCCGTCGGCCCGGACGCGCATCAGGTCCGGGATGGCCGAGGACGTACTTGGTCGCCGCGCCCGCGGACCGGCCACAGGCCCTCCGCGTCCTTGGTCCGGATGTAGTAGATCCACTGGCCGTCGGCAGACCAGGACGGCATCGAATCGCCACCGCTCGAGGTCAGCTGGCGTGCGTCCTTGCCCGGTCTGGACCCAGATGTTGCCGGCCTTCGCGTACACGATCGAGCCCTTGAAGGTCACTTCGGGGACGATGACGACGTTCGACGGCGCCGCCGTCCGCTGCGGGCCGCCGTTCCCGTTGCCGTTGCCGTTGCCGTTGGACCCGGTCTTGCCGCCGACGAACGGGACCTGGCCGTTCATGACGCTCAGCGTCACGAGCGCGACGAGCACGAGTCCGACCACCGACAGGATCGGAGCCGCGAGAGCGCGGACCGGCCCGAGCCCGTACGGGTCGCCGGCTCGAGGCGGACGGGCGGCGGGCCGGGTCATGCGACCGCCCCGCTGACCGCCGGCAGGCTCCCGACAGCCGAGGATCGCGGCGGCTTCCGCGTGGCTCCCCGACGTCGCCGCGTCGCGGATCTCGAGCTGGAGCGTCTCGAGGCCCCCGAACTGCCGGCTGACGAGCCGGGCGACGACGTCGATGCGGTCGCCCTCGTGGACGACCTCGGCCAGGTCCGACCGGCCGAACGCGATGCCGTCGAGGACGTCGAGGTTGCGCCGCAGCGTGAGCTGACTGTGGCCGCCGCTCGCGGCCCGGACCCGGGTGACGGTCAGCCCGAGCACCGCGACGAGCGGCTCCGGGTTGCCCGGACCGCACGGCGCGAGTCCAGCCAGCTCCCGGAACAGCGCGTAGTCGACGTCCAGCGCGGGCAGGGCGAGGTCGATCTGCAGCGCGGTCCGCGGGTCGCGCGGCGCCGCCTCGGCCGCCAGCGCGAGGAACCGCGCCTCGAACTGCCGGCCAGCGGTCGGCCGGCAGCTCGAAGCCCGCGGCGCCGGCGTGACCGCCGAACCGGGTGAACAGGTCGCCGCACCGTTCCAGGGTCGCACCCAGATCGAGGCTCCCGTCGCTGCGGCACGAGGCCCGGATGATGTCGCCGAGGTCGGCGCCCGACGACCGCGGGGCGGCCGTGATCCTCCACGAGGCGGGCGGCCACGAGCCCGACGATGCCGACGCTCCACGGTCCGTGGATCAGCGTGGCCGCGGGGGCCGCCGTCTCGTCGACGAGGGCGCGGGCCTCCGCCAGCGCCCCCTTGACGAGGTCGCGGCGTTCGAGGTTCGCGGCCTCGAGCGCCTCGGCGTGGACGGCCGCATCCTCGGTCGTCTCGGCGAGGAGCAGTCGGGCGGCCCGCAGCGCCTCCCCCATCCGGCCGGCCGCGTTCAGGCGCGGCGCCAGGGCAAAGGAGATCGTCTCGAGGTCCGCCGCGGCGGGGTCGATCCGGGCGAGCGCGAGCATCGCAGCGATGCCCGGTCGCGGGGACTGGCGTAGCCGCTCGAGGCCCAGCCGGGCGATCGCGCGGTTCTCGCCGATGATCGGCGCGACGTCGGCCACCGTCCCGATCATGGCGAGGTCCGCGAAGGCCAGTGCCGCCGCAGGCCCGCCGGGCTCCCCCGCCAGCAGGGCCTGCGCCACCTTGAACGCGACGCCGCTGCCGGTGAGCCGCGAGTCGGGGTAGCGAGAGTCCGGCCGGTGCGGATTGACGACCGCCAGGGCCGGCGGCAGGGTCGGTGGGACGCGATGGTGGTCGGTGACGATCACGTCGATCCCGCGCGTGGCCGCCGTCGCGATCTCGGCGTGGCTGGTCGTGCCGCAGTCGACCGTGACGATGAGACGTGCGCCGACACGCTGCGCGGCGTCGAGTGCCGGCAGCGACAGGCCGTGGCCCTCCTCGAGCCGGCTCGGGACATATGGCTCGACGACGATCGCCGTAGCGAGTCAGGGCCATGGACCAAGATGGACAGCCCGGTCAGGCCGTCGGCATCGAAGTCGCCGAACACGAGGACGCGCTCGCTCCTCGACCGCGCCAGCGCCAGGCGGTCGAGGAGTCGGCCCGATGTCGGGCAGCAGGCGCCGGATCATGGAGGGCGTCGAGCGGGTCGGCGAACCACGCATCGAGCGCGGCGACGTCCGCGACGCCCGCGGGCGGCCAGGATCCCCGCGAAGCGAGCTGGAAGGCCACGTGCCGCGGCGGCGGCCGACCAGGTCCGGCGCCATCGTGACGGGGTCGGGAAACGCCCAGCGGAACCGGGGCTCGATCACGTCCATCAGCATGCCACGCGTCGCTGCACGGCGGCTTTACCGAGCCACCGCCGCGCCCGGCTCAGGAGACGGACCGCCGGGCCCGCGGCGGTGCGCGAGGTGTCGAGGCGACCGCGCTTCCGGTCCTCCCACAGGTACCAGTCGACCAGGAGCGGCGCCGCGACGAAGATCGACGAATACGTCCCGGACACGATCCCGATCAGCAGGGCGAGGATGAACCCGTTGATCGCCGAGCCGCCGAACAGGAGCAGCGCCAGCAGCGTCAGCACGACGGTCAGGCTCGTCGTGATCGAGCGCCCGAACGTCTGCAGGACCGAGTGGTTGACGATGTCGGCGAACGGCTCGCCCGCGTGGCGCGCCTTGTTCTCCCGGACGCGGTCGAAGACGACGATCGTGTCGTGGACGCTGAACCCGATGATCGTGAGCATCGCGGTCACGAACAGGGCATCGATCTCGACGCCCGAAGAAGGTCCCGAGGATCGCGAACGTCCCGACGACCAGGATGACGTCATGGAGGAGCGAGAGCAGCGCCGTGACGCCGAACTTGACGTCGCGGAAGCGATAGGTGATCCAGAGCATGATCCCGATCGAGCCGACGACGATGAGGACGAGGGCCTGGCTGATGAGGTCGGAGCTGACGACCGCGCCGATCGTCGTGAGCGTGTTCTGCTGGGCGATCTTGCCCAGCTGCGCTTCGAGCGCCACGCGGACCTCGCCGAGCTGACCGGTCGACGGCAGCTCCGTGTTGCCCGACCGGGGCGACCGACGGGGACGGCGACGGGCTGGCGCTCGCCCGCCAGGCCGAGGGGCTGCCGACGCGGACGGCGCGGGGCTCGGGCTGGCAGAGGGCGCCGGACTGCCGGACGCGGCCGGGCTGCCGGACGCGGCCGGACTGCCAGATGCCGGACTGCCGGAGCCCCGGGCTCGGTCGAGGCGCAAGCGTCGCGACCGGGGTCGCCGACGGCTCGGCCTCCTGGAGGCCGACGATCTGCTCGGTCTTGATCTCGATGAAGCCCGAGCCGGTGGTGATCGCCGACGCCTCGAGGCCGTGCTCGGCGAAGACCGCCTCGACCTGCTCGGGCGTGACCGCCGGATCCTCGAAGCGGATCTCCCACTTCGTGCCGCCGGTGTAGTCGATCGTGAACTGGAGTCCGGCGTCCGTGAAGGGCGTCAGCAGGATGAAGACGAGGCCCGGGATGGTGAGGACCAGCGAGGCGAGGTAGAACCAGCGCCGCTTGCCGATGACATCAAACACGCTCGGCTGCCTCGCGGCGGGAGGATGGCCGGGTCGCACCGCGGGCCACGTACTCCCCGTCGCGCAATCCGTACAGCGAGGGCCGGCGGGCCCACTCCTGGCGCACCAGCACCCGCATGATCGACCGGGTGACGACGATGGCGCTGAACATCGAGATGAGCACGCCGATGATCAGCACGAGCGCGAAGCCCCGGATCGTCGACGACCCGAATGCGTACAGGATCGTGGCCGTGATGAGGCTCGACACGTTCGAATCGAGGATGGAGTTCCAGGCACGGTTGAAGCCGGCCTCGACGGCCGCCGGCAGCGACTTGCCGACCCGAAGCTCCTCCTTCATCCGCTCGAAGATGAGGATGTTCGCGTCGACGGCCATGCCGACCGACAGGACGAAGCCGGCGATGCCGGCCAGCGTCAGCGTCACCGGCACGAGCCGGAAGATGCGCGAAGACGACCAGCGTGTAGTACAGGAGCGCGAAGCTCGCGATCAGCCCGATGGCCCGGTAGTACATGACCATGAACGTGATCACCATCGCGATCCCGAGGAACCCGGCCAGCACGCTCTGCGAGAGGAACTTGTCGCCCAGCGTCGCGCTGATCTGCTCGCTCGAGAGCTCGGTGATCGGGAACGGCAGCGAGCCGAACTTCAGGACCGTGACCAGGTTGTTCGCCTCCTTGGCCGGGAAGCCGCCGATGCCGCCGGACTCGATCTGGACCTGGCCGTTGGGGATCGCGCTCCGGATGACCGGCGCGGAGATGACCGACCCGTCGAGCGTGATCGCGAAGTAGTCGCCGATGTGCTCGGCCGTGTAGTCGCCGAAGAGCTTGGCGCCCGTCGTCCTTGAGCACGAAGTCGACCGTCAGGCCGCCCTGCTGGCCCTGCCCGATCGAGGCCGACGGCGACCTGGTCGCCGCTGAACGCGCGGCGGGAAGAGCTTCAGGTCGAGGACCTGGCCCTCCTGGACCTGGGTCTGGCCGAGCGGGACGAAGTCGAGGCGGCCGGTCTGACCGACGAGCTGGCGGACCGCATCGGGATCCGTGACGCCCGGCAGCTCGACGACGACGCGGTCGGTGCCCTGGGTCACGACGACGGGCTCGGAGACGCCGGTCTGGTTCACCCGGCGCTCGACGATGTCCTTGATGATCGCCATGTCGGACGGCCCGGGGGCCTTGCCCTCGACCGGCTTCGCCTGGTACTCGACCCGGAGGCCGCCGGACAGGTCGAGGCCGAGCTTCGTCTCGACGGTCCGCGAGCCGGTCGGGCTCGTGGCGTCGGGCAGGGTGATCCCGGGGAAGAAGTCGATGAAGAGGGCGACGACGCCGATGAGGAGGATCAGGAAGGGACCGGCTCTTCGCATACCGGCGGGATGTTACACGGAACGACCCCCCGACGCCGACGGCGGCTCAGGCCTCGAGCGTCGCCTTGATCCGCTGCGGCGAGGGCCCGTCCGATGCCCGGCACGGCCGCGATCTGCTCGACCGGGGCGTCCCGCACGCGCTTGATCGAGCCGAACACCTTGAGCAGTTCGCGCTTGCGCTTCGGCCCGACGCCGGGCAGGTCGTCGAACGCCGAGCGGATCGCCTTCTTCGCCCGCAGGTCGCGGTGGTAGGTGATCGCGAACCGGTGCGCCTCGTCGCGCAGGCGCTGGACGAGGTAGAGCGCCGGTGAGGTCGGCGGCAGGACGACGGGGTCCGGCACGGTCGGGCAGGAACAGCTCCTCGCGCTCCTTGGCCAGCCCGGCCAGCGCGATCTCGTGGAGCCCCAGCTCGTCGAGGACGGCCTTCGCGGCGCTGACCTGGCCGCGGCCGCCGTCGATGAGGACGAGGTCGGGCATCGCCCAGCGGCGCTCCTCCTCGCTCCCCTCCTGACCCGCGTTCACGAGCCGGAAGCGGCGGCGCAGGACCTCCTGGTGGCTGGCGAAGTCGTTCGGGCCCTCGACCGTCCGGATCCGGAACCGCCGGTACTCGCCGGAGCGCGGCTTCCCGTCCTCGAAGACGACCATGCTGCCGACCGATTCGCTGCCCTGGAAGTTGCTGATGTCGTAGCACTCGATGCGGGCCGGCGCACCGGCCAGGCCGAGGGCGTCCGCCAGCTCCTCGAGCGCCGCCAGGGTCTTGCCCTGGTCGGCCAGCCAGCGGGCCTGCTCGCGGGCCAGCGTCTCGGCGGCGTTGCGGGCCGCGAGGTCCATCAGCTGGCGCTTCTCGCCCCGCTGCGCCACGCGGAGATGGACCGGCCCGCCGCGGCGCTCGGCGAGGAACGCCTCCAGGTCGAGGCGACCGCGACGTCGGCCGACCGTCGACGGCAGGTAGACCTCGCGCGGGATCGAGGTGGCCCGGGCGTAGAACTGCTCGAGGAAGCTCGTGAGCACCTCGTCGTCGCTCGCCTCGCGCGCCGCGTCGAGGAGGAACACGTCGCGCCCGACCATCTTGCCGTCGCGGATCGCGAACAGCTGGACGGCGGCCTGGTTGTCCGCGCGGGCGAGCCCGATCAGGTCCAGCTCGGTCCGGGCGAACGCCGCCATCTTCTGGCTCTCCATCGTCCGCTCGATGGCCCGGATCTTGTCGCGCACGATCGCCGCGCGCTCGTACTCCTCGCGGGCCGCGGCCGCCGCCATCTCGCCCTCGAGCGCCTTGACGAGCGTCTCCTGGCGGCCTTCGAGGAACAGCTCCACCTGCGCGATGTCGGCGCGGTACGCGTCCTTGGAGATCGCCTCGATGCACGGGCCCTGGCAGCGCTTGATGTGGTACAGCAGGCACGGCCGCTGGAGGGCCCGCTCCCCGTCCTTGATGTCGATCGTGCAGGTCCGGAACGGGAAGAGCCGGCGGACGAGGTTCATCGACTCGTCGACGCTGTCGGCCGAGGCGTACGGTCCGAAGTACCGGCTCCCGTCGTTGGGCAGCTTGCGGGTCCGCTCGATCCGCGGGAAGTCGTCGGCGAGCGTGATCTTGATGTACGGGTAGCTCTTGTCGTCCTTGAGCCGGACGTTGAAGCGCGGCTTGAACCGCTTGATGAGGTTCGCCTCGAGGAGGAGCGCCTCGGAGACGGAGTCGGTCAGCGTGTACTCGACCTCGGCGACGCGGTCGATGACGCTCCGGATGCGGTGGATCTCGCCGGCGGGCGTGGCCTTCTGCCAGTACGAGCGGACACGGCTCCGCAGGCTCTGCGCCTTGCCGACGTAGACGACGTCGCCGCGCTCGTCCTTCATGAGGTAGACGCCCGGCCGGTCCGGGAGCCGTTTGAGGGTCGCTTCGAGGTCCGGGCTCACGTCCCGATCGTACGACGGGACGGGAATCGGAAGGGCGGGCTCGTCGCCCGCCCTTCGATCGTGGCCGCTGGTCGCGGGCCGCTGAGGGCTATGGACCGACGATCCGGCCGTCGACGACCGGGTCGATGTTCGGGCGGGCAGCCACGTACTCGATCGCGACGTCGAGCAGCGCGTCGCCCGGCTGGAGCACGTTCGTGCCCTGGGTGAAGACCGTGTAGCCGTCACCGCCGGTGAACATGAAGTCGTTCGTGACGAAGCGAACGGTGTCCGCCGGGCCGACCGGAGTGGCCGGACCCGCCGGGCCGTCGGGCGTCTTCCAGATTCCGTCGACGACCGGGGTCGTGCCGGCGCAGTGGAAGGTGACCTTGAGGCCGGACACCTGCGGGAACCGGCCGGTGCCGCCGGCGAACGCGGGGTCGCAGAAGGGCGCGAAGCCGTTCAGGAACGCGGTCGTCAGCTGGGCGCCGGTCAGGGTCTCGATGACGGTCCGGTTGCCGAACGGCAGGACCGCGAACATCTCGCCCCAGGTGATCTCATTGACCGCCTCGCCCGCCGATGGCGGAGCGCCGACGATGTTCTGGCGCAGCCCACCGGAGTTCGTGTAGGCCGCTTCGACGCCCGGGTACTTGAGGCGCATCGCGTCCGCGACCATGTTGCCCATCTCCGATTCGTGGAGCCGGGTCGGGTCGCGAAGGATGTCGTTCGCCTGGGTCCCGATGACCTTGTTGCGGAGCACCGCCGTGTCGGCGTTCGCCTGGGCGACGATGGCGTTGACGTCGGCACGCGGCGTGACCCCGATGGCCTTTGCGACTCGCGTCGCGCCACCGGCCCAGACCACATCGCCGTTCTTGACCATGAGTTGCAGGACGGAGTAGCTGGCGCCGGCGTTGATCCCCTCGGTGATGAGGATCTTGCCGACCATCAGGTTCGACACGCGGTGCGTGTGCCCGACGATCATCGCGTCGACGGTGGTCGTCTGGAGCTCGTTGGCGATGTCGATGATCGGGCCGATCCACGGGGTCCCGGCGGCGTTGCCGAGCGTGTTGGTCCCTTCGTTGGTGCCCTGGTGGATCACCACCACCTGGACCTTGACCCCCTTCTTGCGGAGTCGTTCGGACTCGGCCTTGATCCGGGGGCCTTCGGGCAGGAACGTCAGCCCGGCCGTGTTGCCGGCCGAGACCAGCTCGGGCGTGTTCTGGAGCTCGGCGCCGATGACGCCGACCTTCACGCCGCGGACGTTGAAGACGACCGACGGCGTGACCCACGACGGGGCCTTGCCGGTCGCGGTCTCGATGATGTTGGTCGCGAGGAACGGGAAGTTCGCCTGGGCCTGCTGGGCGAGGAGACGGGCGAGGCCGTAGTCGAACTCGTGGTTGCCATAGGACGTGGCGTCCAGGCCCCACGCGTTCTCGACGTCGATCGTCGGCTTGTCATCCAGCAGGGCGGAGTTCGGTGGCGAGGCGCCGACGTTGTCGCCGCCGGCGAGGATCAGTCCCGGGCCCGGGAGGGCGCCGAGGTCCTCGTCGAACAGCGTCGCGAGGACGCCGGCCCCGCCGACGGCGGTGTTGAGGCCGTCGACCACCATCGTCGTCGAGTCGAGCTGCCCGTGGAAGTCGTTGAGCCCGACGATCGAGATCGGCTTGATGCTGCTGCCGCCCTTGACCATCGACAGCAGGACCTTGCCCTGGCTGTACTGCGGCTCGGGGATGCCGAGCATATACGCCAGCGTGGGTGCGAGGTCGATGGAGCGGGCATTGACCGACGTGTCGCGCACGCCCTGGCCGCCGGCCAGGAAGGTGGCGCGCATGTTGATCCCGTCGGCGATGTCCTGGACGTCCGGCACGTAGCCGTGCTGGCCGAAGAAGTGGGATGGCGCGATGAGCGTGCCCGGGGTCTCCGCGTCGAACTGGTATGGCGGATACGAGAACGCGACCAGGTCGCCGGTCCGGGTCGGATGGGACATGTCTGCGGTCGTGCCGGGTCCGTTGGGGATGTACCGGGCTTCGGCCCGGGTGTAGGCCCGGTCCATGACCTTCCAGCCCTCCGGGTTGCCGTCATGGGTCCAGTCATTCGGATCCGTGAGGCCCAGGAAGGCGGCCTTGATTGGTCGCGACGGTCGATCGAGCTCTGCCGCGGCGACCTGCTGGAGGCCCGCGACCACCGGGTCACGTCCGACGAGGTTCAGGTAGATCTGGACGGTGCCGCCGGCCCAGCAGGCCTTGGCCTTGCCGATGGTCTCGCCGGTCGCCGGACGGCAGTTGGACGTCTGCGGCTTCGAGAGCAGGCCGAGGTCGACCAGGACCTTGCTCGCGTCGATCGCGAGGAACTGCGGTGCGAACCCGTGGTCGGACGCGACGAACGTCGTCGGGTCCTTGCCCATGAGCTTGCGGGCATACGCCAGCGTCGAATCTGCCTCGACGTACGCCTCCCGGATGAACTTCGACCGCTGGGAGACGCGATGGTCCTTGACGCCGTCGAGGTTGACGTCGTCATAGGCGGGGTTCGGATCGCCGTTCGGCACCGTCTTGGTGACCAGTCCGAGGAACTGGTGCTGGAATTCGTCTGTGGTCGGCATGCCCGCGAGGAGCAGGTCCGGCTTGTAGGTCCTCACGACGTACTTGAGCATCGGGAGATGCCCGGTCGCCCAGTAGAGCCCCTGGTCGACGTAGGTCTCCTCGCTGACGACGCCAGCCTCGAGGACCGCGAAGTCCGCGGCGGTCGACGTCGGGAACTTCTGGGCGAGGTATTCCTCGAAGTCACCCGTGAACCCGGGCTCGCCAGCCCACGTGGGCCACGAGGCGATCGCCCGCGACACGGAGGTGTGGAACAGGCGCACGCGCGAGAGGTCCTTCGTCAGCTCCTCGACCCGGACCAGCATGCCCGCGGTCTTGCCGTCGAGCGCGCCGCCCTGGACCGTGACCTTGACGTCGGCCCACTGGCCCTTCTTGAGCGTGCCGACGGAGTCGGCGCCGCTCTTCGTGCGCGAGAACAGGACGCGGTCGTAGTCGACCTTGCCGTTGTTGGTGCCGTCGATAGATGTAGGCGTTCAGCCCGTACTTGTCGACGCCGAAGTCGAGGACGCGCAGGCGCATCTCCTTCGGCGGGCTGTACGAGGCCGGGACGTTCGTCCACCCGACCGCATCCGTTGGCGCGGCGCCCGGGAACGCGGCCTGGCCGGCGTATCCCGCGGGGTGGTCGAACTGCAGCCCGAAGCTCGTGATGAACGGGGCGTCGTCGAACAGCGGCTCGGTGCTGGTGCCGATGAAGTTCGTCGCGACGCCGCGACCCGAGGCGAACGACTGGAAGTCGATGGTCGGGCCGTTGATCGACGCGTTGCGTCCGCCGGCCCACTCGACCTGGGCGACCTTCAGGCCGCCGCGCTCGGCGGACTGGGCGATCGTCTCGACCTGGAGCGATGCCGGGGTCGAACGCCGTCGTGCGGTTCCCGAACGGCTGGCCGGACTTGTGGAACGTGTTGTTCGTCGAGCCGTGGACGCCCGGCCACGCACCGGTCGCCAGGGTGTACCAGCCGGCGCCGGTGTTCGGCGGCGCCTGGGTGCGCAGGCCGTTGCCGGTGGCGAAGGTGCCCTTCTTGAGGAAGCGGCCCATGGTCTTGAGCAAGCCCGCATCGACGTACTTCTTGACGGAAATCCTGGCGCAGCCCGTCGGCGGCGAAGAAGACTGCCTTGTCGCTCGGCGCCGATGGCGATGTCTTGGCGATCGCGGACGCGCTGCCAAGCTGCGAGAGAGCCAGGACCAGGGCGCCAAGCACGACGAGCATGCGGCGGGACAGTCGGGACACGGGGGCACCTCCGCGATTTCGGTCGATCTCGCGACGGTGGGCCGGGGACTCCTCCTCCCACGCGCGCGACCATCAGACTGGGACGGTCACCTTATCGCGATGTCAACGGTGGCGCACCGCACGTTTGCATCTCGTTGCGCTGGCGCACCGGAAAATCGCGCGATGAGCGCGAGACGCCAGACTCGGCCGGTGGATCTCCACCCATCGGTGGCCGAGCGGCTCGCCAGGCTGGCCCCCGACCAGCGCGCGGCCGCGACGGCGCCGGCAGGACCGGTCCTGGTCGTCGCGCCTGCGGGGAGCGGCAAGACGACGACACTCGTCGCCCGGATCGCGTGGCTCGTCGACGGTGGCGCCTCGCCTCACGAGATCGCCGCGATCACGTTCAACAAGCGGGCAGCGGTCGAGCTCTCGGAACGGGTCGACGCGGCACTGGCCCCGCTCGGGATCACGGTCGGCTCGGTCCGCGCGAGGACCTTCCACGCGCTCGGGCTGGAGATCCTCCGGGACGCCGGCGCGGCGACGGGACCGCTCGTCGATCGACCCGCCCTCCTGCGGGAGGTGGCGCCCTGGGCGGACGAGGCCGCCCTCATCGAGCTCGATGGGTTCGTGTCACGGCTCAAGGTCGAGCTCGACGTCTCACCCGCGGAGGTCGCCGCCGATCCCGACGCCGGTCCCCTGTCGCGCGCCTTCGTCGACTACGAGGCGGCGGTCGCTGCCGCTGGCGGCCTCGACTTCGATGACCTGGTGCTGGAGGCGATCCAGCGGCTCGAGGTGGACTCCGAGCTCCTGGCACGCTGGCGCTCGCGATGCGCCCATCTGCTCGTCGACGAGGTCCAGGACGTCGACCGGGCGCAGCTCCGGCTTGCCCTCCTCCTCGCCGAGCCGGCGAACCGGATCCTGCTCGTCGGCGACGACGACCAGTCGATCTACGGCTGGCGGCTGGCCGACGTGCGGCGTGTCCTCGGCCTCGACGCCGTCCTGCCCGGCCTCCGCCGGATCGACCTCGAGGTCAACTACCGCTGCCCCGCCCCGGTCGTGGAACGGGCCGTCCGGCTCGTCGAGCACAACGGCGAGCGATTCGTGAAGCGGATCCGGGCCGGGCCGGCCGCTGCCGGCACGCTGATCCTCGCACCGGACGACGCCGACGACACCGTCCGGCTGGCGCGGGCGATGCGTGCGTGGCCCGACGATGGCTCGACGCAGGCTGTCCTTGCCCGCACCAACCGCGAGCTCATCCCGGCCGTCGTCGTCGCAATGGCCGCCGGCATCCCGTTCCGGGCCGCCCGGATCGACCTCCCGCTCGAGGACCCTGGGCTCGACGACCTGCTGGCCGAGGCGCGGGATGGCGCGATGCCCGACGAGCCCCTCCTCATCAGCCTCGGCCGCCTGCGTTCGACCGTCGAGCGAGGGTCGGCGGCGGCCCTGGGGACCAACCTGCTGGCGTGGGCACCGGGCTCGCCCGACCTCCCCACCTTCCTGGCCGCTGTCAACGACGCGCGGCGACGCCTGGCCGACCTTCGTCGGGATGACGCCCGGTTGACGCTGGCGACGGCGCACGCGACGAAGGGCCTCGAATTCGACCACGTCGTCATCGTCGGGATGGAGGCCGCGCGGTTCCCGAGCGCGCGGTCGGTCGGGAGTGCCGCGGATCCCCGCCGCGCGTACGAGGAGGAGCGCCGCCTCGCCTACGTCGCCTGGACGCGCGCAAGACGCTCGCTGACCCTGCTGTACGACCCAGCGACGCCGTCGCCGTTCCTGCTCGAGGCGTTCAGCCGACAGGAACTCGGCCTGGGTGAGGCCTCCTAGGCGGTGGCCTCCTAGCCGGTGGCGGTCCTCCGGAGGGCACGCTCCATGCTGGGGGCAGTCCGGGATGACGATGGCCGGCGCGTGACCGGCCGCCTTGGGGTCGCTCGTCGGACCGTGTTGTCGGGGTGCGCGGCCGGGCGAGCGGCGGTCGCCCGGTCGAAGAACCGGTACGCCGAGCGGCCCTTCTCCTTCACGCGGTACATCGCGCGGTCGGCGTTCTTGATGAGCGTGTCGGCATCGTCGCCATCACCCGGGTACACGGCCACGCCGATGCTGGTCGTGACCTGGAGTTCCTTGCCGGCCACTTTGTGACCGGCGGCGATCGCGTCGAGCATGCGCGTCGCGATGATCGCGGCGTCGGCGGGCTGCTCCTCCTCGGACAGCAGGACGACGAACTCGTCCCCGCCCTGGCGGCTGACCGTGTCCGAGGCGCGCACGCACGACACGAGCCGATCCGCGACCGAGCGCAGGAGCTCATCGCCAGCGGGATGGCCCAGCGTGTCGTTGATGACCTTGAAACCGTCCAGGTCGAGGTACATGACCGCCAATTGACCACCGTGCCGCTTCGCCGCGCTGATCGCCTGGGTGATCCGGTCCTCGATCAGCATCCGGTTCGGCAGACCGGTGAGGAAGTCGTGCTGCGCCGAATGGGCCAGCTGCTCGACCACTGCCCGAGCGACGCTGACATCCCGGAAGACGATCACGGCGCCGGTGATCGCGCCCTCGGCGTCGTGGATCGGCGCCGTCGAGTCCTCCACCGGGATCTCGTGACCGTCGCGCCGGACCAGGATGCTGTTCGGCGGGAGGTGCACCGTCCTGTCGCCCTTCACCGCGCGGGTCGTCAGATCGGGGATCGCCGCGTGCGTGTTCGCGTCGACGATGCGAATGATCTCCGACATCGGCCTGCCGACGGCATCGTCGGATCGCCAGCCCGTCAGTTGCTCGGCCACGACGTTGAGGAACGTGATGTTCCCCTGGAGGTCCGTGCAACCGACGCCGTCGCCGATCGAGTTCAGCGCCACATGGGCGCGTTCCTTCTCCTCGATCTGCTCGCCGGCCGCGGCGGCGGCCTCGTCGACCGCGCGGATCACGGCGGTCACGACCGTGCCCGCGTCGGTGTCGAGCGCGCTCAGCATGATCTGGATCGGGAACTCGGACGCGTCCTTGCGCCGGCCGCGCAGCGCGATGCCCCGCTCGATCTCCTCCGAGCTCACCTGTTCCGCCGAGCGCAGGTCGTCGGAGCGAAGGCGCTCCGTGAAACCCTCGGGGATGATCGAGGTCACCGGCCGGCCAAGGAGCTCGTCGCGCTTGTAGCCGAACTGCGTCAGCGCTCGGGCGTTCGAGGTGACGATCATGCCGTCCCGGTTCACGACGATCATCGCGTCCGGCGCGGCTTCAAGGAGCCCTCGGTACTTGGCGTCTGATGCCCTGATGCGGTCGACGACGCTCACATCACTTCGCTAGCACGGAACGCCACGGAAGAGCGCTGCCCGATACAGACCCCTAGGTGGCGCCGAGCACCAGTCTGCGGAGGCGCCCTGCGTCGCGTGAGGATGAATACCCACCCATCCCGATCCGTCCGCCGAACGCCGACGCCGTGCTGTCCTAGCTCCGAGCGCGATTGAGCTCGCGCAGCAACCGGTCGATCGCCTCGAGGAACGGCTCGGTCAGGTCGGCCGGCAGTGCGTCCCGGACCGAGTCCTTGACCCCGTAGGCGGCGCGCGCTCGCATGGCCGTGCGGCGCAGCGCGGCGGGCTCCTCGTCCCGGAGCCGATCCGGCAGCGGCTCCAGGAACACCGCCCAGCGTGTCGCACCCAGCTCCCGGGCCGCCGCGACCAGTCGATCGGCGTGACGAGCGGCCTCCAGTCCGGCGGCGTCGATGACGGGTCGCTCGTGTCGTGCCGGGGCGCCGGACCAGTCGCGCGCTCGGCTCTCAGTCATCCGACGGTCGCGACCCCGACGTGCCGTCCTCGTCGGACCCATCGTCCGGCGGTCCGAGCAGCACGAGCGGGAGTCGCTTGCGCTCGGAGCCGTTGACGAGGATCCGGAACGAATAGTCGCCCGGCGCCGGGAAGGTCAGGTTCCAGAGGTCGATGGAGAACGTGAGGGTCGCGTCGCGACCATCCTTCTGACTCCGCGCGACCAGACTGCCCGTCGCTCCGGCCACCTCCGACCCGTCGGGGTCGAGCAGGACGAATCGGATCTCGTGCTCCCGCTCCGTCTCGGGCGCCGTGACCTGGAGTCCGATGACCATGGCCAGGTGCGGATGGCGGAGCGGAAAGCGTCGCCCACCGATCCGGGCGATCCCCCCGCCCAGGACGTGGAACTTCTGGCCGGGAATGGTCTCCGCGGCGTCGGCCAGGAAGGCGAAGTCGATGTCCGGCACCCGACTATGCTAGCCGCTCGTCCGACACGAGGAGGGTCCGCGGATGGGTGTCGCTGAGAACATCGCGACAGTGCGCCGGTTCTACGCGGCCGGTCCGTCAGACGACGATACGGATCGGTTCGAGTTCGCGTCGCCCAGCATCGTGTGGCATGTTCCCGGCGCGAATCGGGTCTCGGGGGAGTACCGGGGCGCCGATGCGGTGTTCCGCTCGATGCCGGCCGCCATGCAGCCGCTCGACCGATGGGAGATCGACGTCGCCGACGTCATGGGCAACGAGGATCTCGTGGTCGCCACTGTCCGAGTCCGTGGATCACGTTACGGACGTTCCATCGACACGGCCGGCGCCCATGTGTTCCGGATCGACGGCGATGCCAGGATCGTCGAAGCGTGGGGATTCGCCGTGGACCAGGACGCGCTGGACGCCGTGCTGGACCCCGCCTGAGCGGCGAACCGCCTCAGCGGCTCTTCGCCGCAGCGGCCGCGCGCTTGCGCGACGGGGCGATCTTGATCTCCGGCCGCGGATCGTGGCCGTTCGTCCGGTCGCCGCGGCCGGCCTCGTCCGCGAACGTGACGTCCGAGAGCGGGACGAGTGGCTCGCCGCGCAGGACCCGGGCCAGGTACTCCCCGGTGGCCGAGCCGGCCTCGGCGGCGACCTTCTCCGGCGTCCCTTCGGCGATGATCCGGCCGCCACGATCGCCACCCTCGGGTCCGAGGTCCACGATCCAGTCCGCCGTCTTGATGACGTCGAGGTTGTGCTCGATGACGAGGACCGTGTTCCCGCCGTCAACGAGGCGGTGCAGCACCTCGAGGAGCTTCTCGACGTCGGCGAAGTGGAGGCCGGTCGTGGGCTCGTCGAGGACGTACAGCGTTCGCCCGGTGGCGCGGCGCGACAGCTCCGTGGAGAGCTTGACGCGCTGGGCCTCGCCGCCGGAGAGGGTCGTGGCCGGCTGACCCAGGTGGACGTACCCGAGCCCCACGTCGTACAGGGTCTGGAGCTTCGTGGCGATCTTCGGCACCGCCGCGAAGAACTCCAGCGCCTCGGCGATCGTCATCTCGAGCACGTCCGCGATCGACTTGCCCTTGTAGTGGATCTCGAGGGCTTCGCGGTTGTAGCGCTTGCCCTTGCAGACCTCGCAGGGGACGTAGACGTCGGGCAGGAACTGCATCTCGATCTTCAGGATCCCGTCGCCCTTGCAGTGCTCGCAGCGGCCGCCCTTGACGTTGAAGCTGAACCGTCCCGGCGTGTAGCCCCGGACCCGCGACTCCGGCACGCCCGCGAACAACTCCCGGATCGTGGTGAAGAGTCCGACGTACGTCGCGGGGTTGGACCGCGGCGTTCGGCCGATGGGGCTCTGGTCGATCTCGATGATCTTGTCGACGTGCTGGGCGCCCTCCAGCGAGTCATGGGCCCCGACGGGCTCACGAGACCCGTTCAGCTCGCGGGCCAGGGCGCGATACAGCACCTCGGTGACGAGCGTGCTCTTGCCGCTGCCCGACACCCCGGTCACGGCCACGAACGTGCCGAGCGGGAGCCGCAGGTCGACGCCCTGGAGGTTGTGCTCGCGGGCCCCGCGGACGCGCAGCTGCTTGCCGTTGCCGCGGCGTCGCTTCGCCGGGATCGGGACCGACCGCTCCCCGCGCAGGAACGCTCCCGTGATCGAGCGTGGTTCGGCGAGCACGACCTCGATCGGGCCGTTCGCGACGATCTCTCCGCCCCGCTCGCCCGCCCCGGGCCCGATGTCGACCACCCAGTCCGCGGTGCGGATCGTCTCCTCATCGTGTTCGACGACGAGGACGGTGTTTCCCAGGTCGCGCAGCCGCGTCAAGGTCGCGATGAGCTTGGCGTTGTCACGCTGGTGGAGGCCGATCGACGGCTCGTCGAGGATGTAGAGCACGCCCATCAACGTGGTCCCGATCTGGGTCGCGAGCCGGATCCGCTGTGCCTCGCCGCCCGAGAGCGTGACGCTCGTCCGGTCCAGCGTGAGGTAGTCCAGCCCGACGTCCACGAGAAAGCCCAGGCGCGCGACGATCTCCTTGAGGACTTGGTGGGCGATCGTCCGCTCGCGGTCCGAGAGCGACGCCCCGAGCCCGTCGGCCCAGCGCAGGGCGTCCGTGATCGACATCGTCGAGACGTCCCAGGCGTTGCGGTCGCCGATCGTCACGGCCAGGATCTCGGGCCGCAACCGCTTGCCCCCGCAGGTCGGACACGGCCGGGTGACCATGTACTTCTCGAGCTCGGTCTTGATGTACTCGGAATCGGTCTCGCGGTACCGCCGCTCGAGGTTGGTGATGACCCCCTCGAACGTGGCGTTGTAGGAGTTCTCGCCGCGCTCGTGCCGGTAGCGGACGACCACCTTCTCGTCCTTCTTCGCCCGGAGCACGTACTCGAGCGCCTCGGGGGGCAGGTCGCGGACCGGGGTCGCGAAGTCCCAGCCGTGCGACTTGCAGATCGCCTCGAGGATCTTCAGCCGCCACGAGGCGTCCGTGGGCATCCTGGCCCACGGCACCAGCGCGCCCTTGGCGAGGCTCTTCGAGCGGTCCGGGATGACGAGGTCCGGATCGATCTCCAGCCGCGTCCCGAGACCCGTGCACGCCGGGCAGGCGCCGTGTGGCGAGTTGAACGAGAAGTTGCGCGGCTCGAGCTCGTCGACCGTGAAGTCGTCGTAGGCGCAGCTGTACTTCTCGCTGTACCGCCGCTCCGGGAACTCGGGCGCCTCGCCCTCGCGAGGCGGCGGCGCGATCAGGACGATGCCCTCGCCGAGCCGCAGGGCCGTCTCGATCGAGTCCGCGAGCCGGCCCGCGTCCGGGTCCGGGATGACCTGCCGGGTCTCCGGATCGATCGGCCGCCCGTCGGCCGCCCGCTTCGCGCCCTCGGGCGCCTCGGCATGGCGGACGATGTAGCGGTCGACGACGACCTCGATCGAGTGGCGCTTGTACTTGTCGAGCTTGGGCGCGTCCTCGATGTCGTACGTCTCGCCATCGACCCGGATGCGGACGAACCCCTGCCGCCGGGCGGCTTCGAAGATCCGATCGCCCTCGGTCTTCCGGTCCTTGATGAGCGGGGCGAGGACGAGCAGGCGCGTGCCCTCGGGCAGCGTCAGCACCTGGTCGACGATCTGCTGGACGGACTGGCGCTCGATGCGGTGGCCGTTGGGACAGTGCGGCACGCCGATCCGCGCGAACAGCAGGCGCAGGTGGTCGTAGATCTCGGTGACGGTCCCGACGGTGGATCGCGGGTTCCGCGAGGCGCCCTTCTGGTCGATCGAGATGGCCGGCGACAGTCCATCGATCTGGTCGACGTCGGGCTTCTCCATCTGACCCAGGAACTGGCGCGCGTAGGCGCTCAGGCTCTCGACATACCGCCGCTGGCCCTCGGCGTAGATGGTGTCGAACGCCAGGCTGGACTTGCCGCTGCCGGACAGCCCGGTGATGACGACGAGCCGGTCGCGCGGGAACGCGACGTCGACGTTCTTGAGGTTGTGTTCACGTGCGCCGCGCACGACGAGCTGATCCTGGGGCACGTCCTCAAGTGTACGCGATTAGCGAGGATTGGAACAGGCGTTCTGTCCGGTCCTCAGGCGAGGTACGTCGCCGCGTTCGTGATCCCGCCGATCAGGCCGGCCGCGATCGCGACCGCCACCGGCAGCCCGCCAACGAACGCCCACATCTTCCGGCTCCCTTGCCCGGCCGCGGCCAGGGCGAGGGCGGCCACGCCGACGATGAGGACCAGCTTGACGATGACCACTGCAGGCATCCCGTAGGAATCGAACAGGTCGCTGACCACGGGATTGGCCTCGGCGCCCGCGCCGTGCCGGGCGACCATGATGCTGAACGTCGCGAGGTCGAACGACTGCGCCAGGAAGAGCGTGACGACGCGAAGGCCGAGCTCGGACCCCACTCGTCGTACGAGGCCGATGACGAGCAGCAGCAGATCGAAGCTCTGCGACGTGATGACGGAGGCCAGTCCACCCAACACGGGCTGAATCTATCCTGAACCGCCCGAATTCACATCGCACCGCACCGCTTTTCGTGGCCTGTGTGCACCACATCCGATGGGTCTTGTGTGGTCGCGCGCGCTCAGCGCCTCCGCCGGCTCGGCCGCTGACCCGTCCGCTTCCGGATGTTCGGGGTCACGGTCCGGTCCCAGGTCGGGCGTTCCAGCCAGCTCGCCTGCCGGCTCGCGCCGTCCTCGTGCTCGTCGCGGATGCCGGGGAGCCAGTCGGCAATCGTGTTCTCGTCGATCCCGGTCTCGCCGGCGGCCGTGGCGGCCGGCTCCTCGCCCGCCGGCAGCACCTCGACGCTGGTCACCTCCATCAGGGGCGCCAGCAGGGCCGCCTCGTCCGCGCGGCGGCCGCGTGCCCGGGCCGCGGCGTCGTCCAGGCCGCCACCGGTCGTGCGACGCGAGGCGGCGCGCTCGGCGGCCTTGCCAACGATGACCGACGCGTCCTGCTCCAGCACCCGCAGCCGGATCTGCTGGACCTCGTCGCGGATGGCCGCAGCGCGCTCGAACTCGAGCTCCTTGGCCGCCGCCCGCATCTCCGCCTCCATGCGGGTCACGAGAGCCTCCACCTTGGCCCGATCCGCGTCGCTGAAGGTGCCGCCCCGTTCCGAGCTGTACACGACGGTCGACTCGGCCACGGCCCGCAGGCGCTGGTTGAGGTCGTGGATGCCCTTGACGATCGTCGTGGGCTCGATCCCGTGCTCGGTGTTGTATGCGGTCTGGATCGCCCGTCGACGATCGGTCTCGTCGATCGCCACCTTCATCGACTCGGTCACCCGGTCCGCGTACATGACGACCTCGCCGCCGATGTTCCGCGCGGCCCGGCCGATCATCTGGATCAGCGACCAGGCCGAGCGCAGGAACCCCTCCTTGTCGGCGTCGAGGATCGCCACGAGGGTCACCTCCGGCAGGTCGATCCCCTCACGCAGGAGGTTGATGCCGACCAGCACGTCGAAGACGCCGAGCCGCAGGTCGCGCAGGATCGCGACGCGCTCGAGCGTGTCGACCTCGCTGTGGAGGTACTGGACCTTGATGCCGAGCTCCTTCAGGTAGTCGGCGAGGTCCTCGGCCATCTTCTTGGTGAGCGTCGTGACCAGCGAACGCTCGCCGCGGTCCACGCGAATCCGGATCTCCTCGAGGAGGTCGTCGATCTGGCCGTCCGTCGGCCGGATCGTGATCGTCGGATCCACCACGCCAGTCGGGCGGATGAGCTGCTGGACGACGGTCTGGCTGCGCTCGAGCTCATACGGTCCCGGCGTCGCGCTCATGTACACGGCCTGGTTCACCGTCGCCTCGAACTCCTCGAACGTGAGGGGCCGGTTGTCGAGGGCAGACGGCAGGCGGAAGCCGAAGTCGACGAGGATCTCCTTGCGCGTCCGGTCGTTCTTGTACATCCCGACGACTTGCGGAATCGTCATGTGCGACTCATCCACGACCAGCAGCCAGTCCGGCGGGAAGTAGTCGAGCAGGGTCCACGGGCGCGAGCCGGCCTCGCGCCGCGAGAGATGGCGCGAGTAGTTCTCGATGCCCGTGCAGTAGCCGAGCTCGCGCATCATCTCGAGGTCGAACGTCGTCCGCTGCCGCAGCCGGGCACCCTCGAGCGCCCGGCCCTCCGCCTCGAGCTCCCCGACCCGGACCTCCATCTCGGCCTCGATGTCGACGATCGCCTCGCGCAGCTTGTCGTTGGGGGTGACGTAGTGGGTCGCCGGGTAGACGTTCGTCTCCTTGCGCTCGGCCAGCAGCTCGCCGGTGAGCGGGTCGAGCTCCGTGATCCGCTCCACGACGTCGCCGAAGAACTCGACCCGGATGAGCGTCTCCTCGGACGCCGGCTGGAGCTCGAGCGTGTCCCCGCGCACCCGGAAGCGGGCGCGGGTGAGCGACGCGTCGTTGCGCTGGTACTGGAGATCGACCAGGTGGCGCAGGACGGCGTCGCGCCGGTACTGGCCGCCGACCCGGAGCTTCAGCACGGTGGCGCCGTAGTCGACGGGCGCCCCGAGGCCGTAGATGCAGCTGACGCTGGCGACGATGATGACGTCCCGCCGCTCGAACAGGGCGTGGGTCGCCGCGTGCCGGAGCCGGTCGATCTCGTCGTTGCGCGACGAGTCCTTCTCGATGTACGTGTCGCTGCGGGGCAGGTACGCCTCGGGCTGGTAGTAGTCGAAGTAGCTGACGAAGTACTCGACCGCGTTCTCCGGGAAGAACTCCCGGAACTCGGCGTAGAGCTGCGCGGCGAGCGTCTTGTTGTGGGCGAGGACCAGCGTCGGCTTGTTGTGCTGGGCGATGGTCCAGGCGATCGTCGCGGTCTTGCCCGTCCCCGTGGCGCCAAGGAGCGTCTGGTGACGCGACCCCTTCGCGAGGCCTTCGCTGAGGCGCTCGATGGCGGCCGGCTGGTCGCCGGTCGGCTCGAACGGGGCGACGAACTTGAAGTCGGCCATCGTGCTCAGTCTAGCATCGGATCCACGCTGGAACCGAACGGGCGTGCGAAACCTATGCGCCCTCCTCGGAGAGCGCGACAGCGTCCTCGAAGGCCTCCAGGACGCGGACCTTCGTGGCGGCTGGAGTATCGCTCGTATCGATGATCCGGGTGGCCATCGGCTCGAGCCGCTCGGTCATGTCACCCTGGCTCGCGATCCGCTGGTCCGCCTCGGCCGCCGACATGCCGCGGCGCATGACCCGGGCGAGCTGATCGATCGGATCGCAGGTCACGAGCCAGACCTCGTCGCACAACGACGCGAGCCCGCCCTCGACCAGCTTGATCGCCTCGACGACGACCGCGGTCGCGCGGTCCTTGTCGGCCCGCTTCATCGTGGCGAGGATCCGCGGCCGGACCGCGGGATGGATGATCGCCTCGAGATCCGCCAGCGCCGCCTCGTCGCTGAAGACCAAACGCCCCAGCGCAGCCCGATCGAGCGACCCGTCCGGTCGGCGGAGCTCCTCGCCGAAGCGCTCGACGATGGCCTCGAGCGCCGGCTCGCCCGGCTCGACGACCTGCCTGGCCACGCGGTCCGCATCGATGACGACGACCTTCGGCCGCTCGCCGAGCCAGTCAGCGACCGTGGTCTTCCCGCAGCCGATCGGGCCGGTCAGACCGATGCGCACCGTCACGGCGCGCGTTCCTCCAGCTCCAGCCAGGCGTCCTCGGCCGACCGGAGCGCGGCGTCGACGTCGGCGAGCTCGCTCGTCACCCGCCGCAGCTCGACGAAGTTGGCGGCCACGCCCGGATCGCCCATCGCGAGCTCGAGGTGGTTCTTGCGCAGGCCCAGCCGGGTCAGCTCACCGTCGAGCGCCGTCCGCTGCTTGCGATACGCATCCTTCGAGAGCTTCTCGAGCCGGCGTGGCCGCGGTCGCGCGACAGCCGTGCCTGACGACGCGCGCGGCGTGCTCCCATTGCCGCTCGCTGTCACCGGCTTCGGGCCCTGGCCGCGGGACGGCGTTCGCCCGCCGCCGGGCGCCGTACCGACCCGGGCGCCGACGTGCAGCCGCTTCGCCTCGGCGTCGAGGGCGGCGGCCACGGTCCAGCCCGCTGCGACGGCCGCCCGCCAGGCCCGATAGCCGCCGTCGAATGGCGCGGCCGCCCCGTCATCGACCACCCAGAGTTTCTCGCAGACGGTCTCCAGCAGCCGCCGGTCGTGCGAGACGACCAGCAATGTCGCCGGCGATCCGACCATGAACGACTCGATCGCCTCACGGGCCGGGATGTCGAGGTGGTTCGTCGGCTCGTCCAGGAGGAGCAGGTTCGACGGCTGGATCCCGAGCAGCGCCAGCTCGAGGCGCGAGCGTTCCCCGCCCGAGAGGGCGCGGACCTCCTTGGCGACGTCGTCGCCGCGGAAGAGGAACCGGGCGAGATAGGACCGTGCCTCGCCGGCGGTGACGGGGATCGCCTCGAGCAGCGCGTCGAGGACCGTCGCGCCCGGGATCGCGGCCTCGCGCAGCTGGGCGAGATAGCCGAGTTGCACGGCATGGCCGAAGGTGAGACTCCCGTCGAGCGGCGGCAGGTCGCCCGCGATCGTCCGCAGGAGCGTCGTCTTGCCGGCGCCGTTCGGGCCGACGATGCCGATGCGCTCCCCACGCTGCGCCGCGAGGAACGGCGCCGTCGCCACCCGGTGGGCCTCGCTCGCCGGCGTGCCATCCGCGTTCTGGGCGCCACGTCCGGGGAGGTATCCCACGACGAGTCCCTCGACCCGCACGACCACCTCGCCCGACCGGGTCGGCCCGCTCCCGGCGAGCGCGGCGTTCGGGATCGCGAGCCTTCGACCCGCGCGCGGCGCCTCGGCGCGCTCTTCCAGGAGCCGCTCGAGCCGCGCCTCGTGCTCGTGCATCTTGGTGAACTTGCGGTGGCTTCGGTAGCGCTGCACGAGCTCCCGCTCGCGCGCGATGGACTCGACCTGCGTCGAGACGTCCTTGACGGCCCGGGCGTCGCGCTCCTCGCGCTGCCGGTGATAGGCGCTGTAGTCGCCGCGGAACGCCGTCAGCCGCCGGTCGCGGAGCTCCCACACGCGCGTGACCGTCGCATCGAGGAAAGCCCGGTCGTGCGACGCGACCAGAAGCGAGCCCGCGCGTCGGCGCAGGTGGTCCTCGAGCCATTCGAGCGCATCGAGGTCGAGGTGGTTCGTCGGCTCGTCCAGGAGCAGGAGGTCCGGATCGGCGATGACCAGCCGTGCCAGTGACGCCCGCGTCTGTTCGCCGCCCGACATCGCCGCCGGCGGCTTCGACCATTCGGCGCGTGCGAACCCCAGGCCGCTCAGCGCGGAGTCCACGCGCTGGTCCAGCGTGTAGCCGCCGAGGACGTCGAACTCGTGCTGCAGATTCGAGTAGGCCGGCTCGGTGACGCGTCCCTCGCGCTCGAAGGTGGCCAGGGCCTCGGCCATCCGCTCGAGGTGTCCGGCGCCGCTCCGGACGGCCGTCCGCAGATCCGGCGCGGCCATGAACACCTCGTCGAGGTGGGCCTCCTGGGCCAGCAGGCCGAGCGCGAGCCCGCGCTTGCGCACGACCTGCCCACGATCCGGCTCGTCGCGACCCGACGCGAGCCGGAGCAACGTCGTCTTGCCGGCGCCGTTGGGCCCGACGAGACCGACGCGATCGCCCGACGCGAGCGCGATGTCGATCCGGTCAAGGATGACGAACGCCCCGACCTCGCGCGTGACCTCGGTGAACCGCAGGATCGACATCAGGCCACCTCTGGGCCGGGTCCGGCGGCCGCGCGAGCGGCGGCGCGACGCGTGGCCGCGGCTCGCTTCGTCCGCTCGGTCCGGGCCCGTGCGGTGGCGCGTGCGGCCTCGTCGGCGGTGCGACCGAGGCTCCCCTCCCCCGCGAGCTCGGTCCAACGACCGCCGCGACGACGCGGCCCACCGGTCATCGTCCGCAGGATCGTCCGGGCGGCGCGCCGTTCGGCGGCGGAGAGCCGCTGGCACCACGAGCAGAAGTGCGTGCTGCGCGCGCCGACCACGATCCGGCGCAACGGCCGGCCGCACCGTCGGCAGGGCTCGCCCGTCCGCTGATAGACAGCCAGGCGCTCCTGCATCGCGCCGTCGCCGTCCGGAGCGGTGTAGTCGTCGATGGAGCTGCCCCGTCGCTCGACGGCCTCGGTCAGGATCGATCGGATCGCCGCGTACAGCCGAGCCTCATCGGGCGGCCGCAGGGTGTCGGCGGGCCGCAGGGGGTGCAGCCGCGACAGCCATAGCGCCTCGTCGGCGTAGATGTTGCCGACGCCCGCCAGGAAGGACTGATCGAGAAGGAGCGACTTGAGCCGCCCCTTGCGCCGCCGCAGCCGTCGACGGAACTCCCGGACAGTGAAGGAATCGTCGAGGGGCTCCGGCCCGATGGCGGCGAAGACCGCGCCGCCACCCACCTCGGTCACGAGCTCGCCGGTCGCGGTATCCCGGCCGTAGAGCCCGACCCTCCCGAACTTGCGGATGTCGCGGAACCGCAGCTCGCGGCCATCGGCGAGCTCGAGGACCAGTCGGACGTAGGCGTCCTCGGGGGTCTCGGCAGGGACGACGAAGAGCTGGCCGGTCATCTTGAGATGGATCGTCAGTGCGGCGTCACCCGACAGCTCGATGACGAGCTGCTTCGCGCGGCGACCGACCACGTCCACGCGCCGGCCCGCGACCGCGTCGGCAAACGCCTCGGGGCTGTGCGTGGCCAGCGTCCGGCTCCACGAGGAGCGGGCCCCGACGATCGTCGCGCCGACGATGCGCGGGCGCAGATCGCGCGCCACGGTTTCGACCTCGGGAAGCTCCGGCATCGGCGGGGCCTAGGCCTGGGCGACGGGCGCGGCGGCCTGGCGCGGGATGGGCTGCATGGATTCCCAGTCGTCGCCGGCCTTGACGTCGACCGTCAGCGGCACGTCGAGCGGGAGCGCGGCTTCCATCGTGTCGCGAACGGTCGCCACGAGCCGTTCGACCTCCGCGCGCGGCACCTCGAAGAGCAGCTCATCGTGGACCTGGAGGAGCATCCGCGCGGGAGAGCCCTCGGCGGCCAGCCGGTCGGCGACCCGGATCATCGCGATCTTCATGATGTCGGCGGCCGTCCCCTGGATCGGCATGTTGATCGCCATCCGCTCGCCTGCTCCGCGCAGCGCCGGGATCCGCGACGCCAGCTCTGGGATCGAGCGCTTGCGACCGAGCAGTGTCGTCACGAAGCCCTGGGTCTTGGCGACCTCCTTGATGTGGAGCATGTAGTAGCTGATCCCCGAGTACGTGGCGAAGTAGTTCGTGATGAACGCCTGCGCCTCCTGGCGGCTGATGCCCGCACGCGTCGAGAGCCCGAAGTCGCTCATGCCGTACGCGATCCCGAAGTTGACCATCTTCGCCATCGACCGCTCGGACGGGGTCACCTCGGCCGGATCCTTGTGGAGCACCAGCGCCGCGGTCTCGCGGTGGATGTCGGCCCCGCGTTCGAAGGCGTCCTTCAGGTGGATGTCGCCCGACACGTGGGCCAGGATCCGCAGCTCGATCTGGCTGTAGTCGGCGGCCACGAGCGTCAGGTCCGGGGCGCCCGCGACGAACGCCCGGCGGATCCGCCGCCCCAGCTCGGTCCGGATCGGGATGTTCTGGAGGTTCGGGTCCGACGAGGAGAGCCGCCCGGTCGCCGCCACGGCCTGGTGGAACGTCGTGTGTAGCCGCCCGTCCGACGCGATGAGCGACGGCAGCGCCTCGACGTAGGTCGAGCGGAGCTTCGTGTACGTCCGCCAGTCGAGGATCGGCTCGATCGCCGGATGGACCGTGCGGAGCTCCTCGAGAACGGCCGCGTCGGTCGAGTAGCCGGTCTTCGTCTTGCGACCGAACGGCAGCTGAAGCTCGCCGAAGAGGACCTCGCCGAGCTGCTTGGGCGATCCGATCGTGAACTCGTGGCCGACCGCGGCGAAGATCTCGCGCTCGAGGCGGGCGATCTCGGTGTTGAACTCGCGCTCGAGGACGCCCAGCGCGTCGAGGTCGAGCGCGACCCCGGTCGCCTCCATCCGCGCGAGGACCGCGATGAGCGGCAGCTCCATCTCCCCGAACAGCCGATCGAGGCCGACCGCGGCGAGCGCTCGCTCAAGGGGCGGCCGGACGGCGGCGGCGGCGAGCGCCTCCAGACCGGCTCGCGTGGCCGGATCGATGTCCTTGGGCGGCGGCAATTGGACATCGAGTCGCTCAGCGGCCACGTCCGCGATCGACTGGCTCCGCAGCGAGGCGTTGAGGACGTAGGCGGCGATCTGCGTATCGAACGCCACCGGCAGCGGCGCGGATCCCGGCGCCTCGACGAAGCGCGCGGTCAGGATCGCCTTGACGTCATGCCCGACGAGGCGGCGACCGCTCGCCTCCACCTGGCCGCGCAGCCGCGCGATCGCATCGGGCGTGTCGGCCACGACGACCCGACCGTCCGTCCCGGCGACCGCGAACGCCAGCGCCTCGCCGTGGATCGGCCGCGGATCCGAGGCGACCAGCGACACCGACAGGTCGGGCTGGCCTGCCAGCCAGGGCTCGAGCCCGTCGAGGCCGGCCGCATCGCGGACCTCGAGACGTCGCGGGTCCTCGATGGCCGCCGCGAGCGCCCCGGGCAGGTCGCCTTCGGCCACCTCGATGACCGGACGCTCGGCACCCGAACCGGCACCGCCGACCGAGTCGAAGTCCAGGCTGAGCTGGAGACCGTCACCTGACGAGGCCTGGCGGGCCAGCAGCGGTCGTGAGCCGGGCGCGCGCGCCGCACCGACGTCGCCGCCCAGCTCGCGGAGGCGTGCTGCGGCTTCCTCGGGTCCTTCGCCGCGCAGCGGCGGCAGGCGGTCGATCAGCGTCCGGAACTCATACTCCCGGAAGAGCTTGATGACCGCATCGCGGTCGTAGTCACCGACCCGCGTTGCGTCGAGGTCGAGCGAGACCGGGATGTCGCGGACGAGCCGCATGAGCTCGCGGCTCTCGAGGACGACGTCCTTCGCCTCGAGGAGCTTGGCGCGGAGCTTCTCGGGCTGGACCGTCGTCGATCGCCGCGTACATCGCATCGAGCGTGCCGAACTGCGCGACGACCTTGGCCGCGGTCTTCTCCCCCACCCCGGGCACGCCCGGGATGTTGTCCGTCGGGTCGCCCTTCAACGCCTTGTAGTCGAGCATCTGGTCCGGCCGCAGGCCCCAGCGCTCGTCGATCCGGGCGAGGTCGTAGGGCACGGTGTTGGCGATGCCGCCGCGAAGCGAGACGAGGAGCTTGGTCCGCTCGGAGACGAGCTGGAGCATGTCGAGGTCGCCGGTGAGGATCGTCGTGTCGAGATCGAGGGCCTCGGCCTGGCCGACCAGCGTCGCGATGGCATCGTCCGCCTCGAAGCCTTCGACCTCGTAGACCGGGATGCCCAGCGCGGCCACGACGCGACGCACCTTCGGGATCTGCTCCCGCATCTCGTCGGGCATCCGCGTGCGGGTGGCCTTGTACTCGGCGAACCGTTCGTGGCGGAACGTCGGCTTGGGCAGGTCGAACGCGACCGCGACGTGTTGCGGGCGGACATCCTGGAACGCACGGAGGACGATATTCGTGAAGCCGAATACGGCGGACACGAGCTCGCCCTTCGAGGTGGTGAGGGGCTGCTCGATGAGCGCGAAATATCCGCGGTAGATGAGCCCGTTGCCGTCGAGCAGCATCAGGCGGTCCATCGGCAGGCCTCGATCTGGAACGGGACGGGACGGTGGGGCACGAGGCTCCAGTGTACCCGTGAGCGTGCCGGTGGACCGCCTGCGAGCGGCCCGGACTCAGGCGGCGCGAAGGCGGCGCGCGGCCCAGCGGGCGGCGAACAGGCCGACACCGATCGCGAGCATCGCCAGGGAGACGATCAGGAGCGGCGACGTCTCGGTTCCCCCGACGCCCAGTCCTGTCCCCTTCTCACTCTCGTCGCTCGCTCGGAGCGCCGCGCTCTCGAGGCTGGGTGCCGGGCTGACGGCCGCCCCGGCGACGTCTCGTGGTCCCTCGGAGACGTTCTCAGGGTCCGCCGATGAGATCTCAGGCTCGGCGGCGATATCGGCCGAGGCCGCTGCGGAGCCGTCGGGTACGACCGGCGCCGCGGCGGCGGCCGAAGGCGCGGCGGACGGGTTGGCGTCCTGACCGCCGAAGACCGTCCCGTCCCCATCGGTGGTGTAGGCGCCGACCGAGTCGCCGACGGTCGAGAGGACACCGGGCCCGGAGGCGGGCGACCCGAACGATGGCATCGTCCCGACCAGCAGCCCGACCAGGCCGAGCGTCGTGAGCCCGACGGCAAGCGGCTTCGAGAATGCGTCGCGACTCGAGCCGATGGCGGCGAGGATGGCCCGGAAGCCGCCCGGTCGAAGCCGGCTCGCCTGGGCCGGGGTCAGCTGGAAGTCGCGTGGCCGGCTCGGCAGCGGGAGCGTGCGCTGCGCGTCGGCGATGGCAAGCAGGTCGGCGTGGAGCTCGGCGCACGCCGAGCAGCTCGACAACCACGAGTCAAAGAGTCGGCGCTCGGGGGGTGCGAGCTCGCGGCCGATGGCAGCGGCGATGAGTTCGGGATCGTGGGTGGGATGGGTCGCGGGGATACCAGTCATGTCCCTGCCGAGACGGGTCGTGACCGCCCGTGGTTCCGGGCCGACCACCTGGAGCCGTTCGGCGTCCGCGATCGAGAGCCGGAAGTCCCGCGGGCGGGCAGGCGTCGCAAGGCGCCGGTCGGCGAGCGCGAGGGACCGCAGATCGGCGACGAGCTCCGCGCAATCGCGGCACCCGAGGACCTGCGCCGCGGCAGCCTCCAGCTCCGGTCCGACGAGCTCGCCGTCCGCGAAGGCCACCATCGCCTCGAGGTCGTGGGCGCCGTGGCGGTCATCCACGGAAGAGCTCCATGCGGTCTTCGAGCAGGCCGCGCAGGGCGAGCCGGCCGCGGTGGATCCGGGACTTGACGGTGCCCAGCGAGACGCCGGTCATCTCGGCGATCTCGGCGTAGTCGAAGCCCTCGACGTCGAAGAGCACGATCGCGGTCCGCTGGTCCGGGGTGATGCCGAGCAGGGCGTTCCGCAGGAGCGACGTTCGCTCGGTCAGGAGGGCGGTGCGCTCCGGGTCGGCCTCGGCGCCGGCCGGCGGCTGCCACTGGTCGTCTTCGAACTCAGGATACGGCTGGACTGGCCGCCGCTTCTTGGCCCGCTGGGCGTCCATCGCGGCGTTGACGCAGATCCGGTTGAGCCACGACTTGACGTTGCCGCCGCGAAAGCCGTGGAGATTGCGGTACGCGGAGAAGAACGCCTCCTGGACCGCGTCCGCCGCCTGATCCCGGTCCGGGACCATCCGCACCACGAGCGCGAAGAGGGCGTCCTGATAGAGCACGACGAGGTCGTTGAAGGCATCGAGGTCCCCGTCACGGGCTCGCTCGAGCAGGATGAGGTCGCGGCGCTGGACGGGGTCGTCGGAGACCGTCGTCGAGCGAAGGTCCTCCACGGTCGGTGGATTCCTCCGGACGGCGATTCTGAGGCTGGGCGAGTCTAGCATCGGTCCCGGGCGAGACGCCCCACCTCGCAGGAGGGTTCCGCCGCCGTGGTGGCTCGGGGCAACGGGCGGCCGCGCCCAGAGGCGCTACGATGCGCGCGGCGCCCGGCCGAAGTGGCGGAATGGCAGACGCGACGGTCTCAAACACCGTTGAGTGCAAGCTCGTGTGGGTTCGAATCCCACCTTCGGCACCACCACTACCATCGCGGCATGCCAGCCCGACCGTCCTCCCGATTCATCGGCTATCCGATCGACCGGATGCTCGCCGCCTTCACCGATGCCGCGAGGGCCGCTGAGGCCGCCGCCGCGCTCCGCGCGCTCGGGATCCCGGACCGCGACATCACGATCCTGCGCGGCGACGAGGGCGCGGCACGGCTCGACGGGACCGGCGTGGCGAACGGTCCGATGGCCCGGCTCCGCCGGCTCGTCTCGTTCACGGTGATGGACCAGCTGCCGGACTTCCGGGCGTACGAGCAGGCCGTCCGCGACGGCGGGGCCGTCGTCATGTTCCGCGTTCGTGGCGACCGGAGGAAGCGCGCCGCGCTCGGGGCCCTGCGGGCGCACGACGGCCACTTCATCAACCACTACGGGCGATTCGCCACCGAGGAGCTCGAGCGCTGGCACGGCCCGGAGCCCGACATCGAGAGCCTGATGCGGCGCTGATCCGGCGCCGCCCGCGACGGGCGAACCTGTGACATCCTCCGTCCGTCACTCCCAGCTCGACATCCGAGGCATCGATGTTCCGACGCATCTTCGGTTCCAACAGCACCGCGGCCGCCGACCAGGCCGAGGCCGCCCTGACCACGGCCCCCACGACGGCCGGCGAGACGGCCACGGTGCGACGGATCGTCGCCCGGCTGGAGGCGCTGCCCGCTGACCGGGCGAGGTTCGTCGCCTCCGCCGCGTACACGCTGGCCCGTGCGGCCAATGCGGACATGCAGATCAGCGATGAGGAGACCGCGGCGATCGAAGCCGCGATCCAGTCGCACGGCGTCGTCGACGAGCCGACCGCCGTCCTCGTCACCGAGATGGCGAAGCTCCAGGCACGGACCGTCGGCGGCACCGAGGACTACGTGGTGACGCGGGAGTTCCGCAACCTCGCCAGCGTGGACCAGCGCCTGGACGTCCTCCGGGCCTGCTACGCGATCGGGGCGGCCAGCGGCACGATATCGGCCGAGGAGACCGGGGTCATCAACGAGATCGGGCGGGAGCTCGACCTCGAGCCTGCGGCCGTCAATGCCGTGCGAGCCGAGTTCCACGAGCGCCTGTCCGCGGTCCAAGCCGTCCGCAAGATCGCGGGGACCGACCCGACCTCGGCCTGATCTCAGGCCAGGCTGAGCTCCACGACGCCCTCGCCCAGCCGGCGGCGCACCTCGGCGAGCAACTCCGCGTCGTAGGCGACGGGCTTCAACCGGATCGGCAAGCCGTCGTTGCCCGCGACGTCGATGTAGACCAGCACCCGCGTCTCGCCCGGTCGCTGCCCGATGATCTCGCGGAACGACTGCATGGCCTCTCGGAGGCGGTCGTCCAGGGCGCCGATGAAGCGAACGTGGAGGACGCGACCGTTGCCGATATCGAGCGGTGAGGTCGCCGCGGTCGCCATCGCGACCTCGCGCGCCCGGGCCTCGTCCGGGAGCGCCGGCTCCTCGTGGTCGTCCGACTCCCCCGCCCCGTCGCCGGACGGTTCCTGATAGGTCGGGACGGGCTCGGCCGGGGCGATCGGCGGCAACGTGGACACGTCGGGCGACGCGGCGGGGGCGTCCTGGCGCAGGGGCGAGACGAACGGAACCGGGGCCACGGCCCTCGACGCCCCGCCGGCAGTGACCGGGGTCGGGCTCGGGACGCCTGGCCCGACCGGCACGAGCGGCCTGGACCCAGGAGGCGCCTGCCCATGGCCGTTGGTGCCGCCATAGCCCGGCCGTCCGGCTCCCCCGCCCGAACCGCCGCGGCCCCGCGGCCCGCGATCACCCGCGGCGACTTCGGCGGCGAACGCCTCCGGGCCACGCGCGATCGCGTCGTCCCAGTCCAGGACGAGGTCGGCCAGCAGCGACACGTCCTCGCCCCGGTGGTCGATGCGGCCGGCGACGAGGAGGATCGAGCCGTCCCGCCAGATCGGGCGGGTGGTCTCGTAGAGGCGCGGGAACACCACGACCTCGAGCGTCCCCTGCAGGTCCTCCAGCGTCGCGATCGCCATCGCCTCGTTGCGCTTGGTGATGACGGTCCGCATCCCGGTCACGATGCCGCCGATGACGACCCGCTGGCCGTCGAGGGTCTCGTCCTTCAGGTCGCCCGAGTAGGCGGTCACGAACCGTCCGACCTGCTCGGCGACCTCGCCCATCGGGTGCTCCGAGAGATAGAGGCCGAGGAGCTCCTTCTCCCACCGGAGGCGCTCGCGCGTTGGGACCTCCGTGGCGGCCGGCAGCGGCCGCTCGAAGACGTCGGCGTCGGCCGCGCCGAGGTCGAAGAGCGACGTCTGGCCGCTGACCCGGTCGCGCTGCGTCGCCTGGGCCGACGCGATAGCGTCATCGAGCCCGAGGAGCAGCTGGGCGGGGTGCCCGAGCGCCCCCAGCGCCCCGACCTTGATGAGTGCCTCGAGCACCTTGCGATTGCAGAGGCGCAGGTCGATCCGGGTGCAGAAGTCGGTCAGGGACCGGAACGATCCGCCCTCGTCGCGAGCCGAGAGGATCGACTCGATCGCACCCTGCCCGACGTTCTTGACCGCGAGCAGGCCGAAGCGGATCGCCTCGCCATCGACGGTGAACTCCAGGTGGCTCGTGTAGACGTCGGGCGGCAGCACCGCGATGCCGAGTCGGCGGCACTCGGCGATCGCCGCGGCGACCTTCTCCTCGTTGGAGCGGAAGGCCGTGAGCACGCTCGTCATGTACTCGACGGTGTAGTTCGCCTTGAGGTACGCGGTCTGGTAGGCGATGAGGCCGTAGCACGTCGCATGCGCCTTGTTGAACCCGTAGCGTTCGAACGGCTCGAACGCGGCGAAGACGTCGTCGATGACCTTCGGGGCCACGCCGCGCTCGGCGGCCTGGGTTACGAACCGCTCCTTCTGGGCGCGCAGTACGGCGGACTTCTTCTTGCGGATCGCGTAGCCGAGCGTGTCCGCCTCCGGCCCGGTGAACCCGCCGAGGGCGATCGCCGCGGACATGATGTCCTCCTGGTAGACGAAGATCCCGTAGGTCTTCTCCAGGTACGGCTCCAGCAGCGGGTGGAGATACGTGACCGGCTCCTGGCCGTGCTTGCGCCGGATGTAGGAGGGGATGTTGTCCATCGGCCCGGGCCGGTAGAGCGCGACCATGGCGGCGAGGTCGTACACCGACGTCGGCCGCAGCTCGCGGATGTAGCGGCGCATGCCCGCGGACTCCAGCTGGAAGATGCCGGTCGTCTCTCCCGAGGCCAGCAGCTCGAAGGTCCTGGCGTCGTCGAGCGGGATCGCGTCGAGGTCGATCTCGGCGCCGCGCTCGGTGCGGACCATGTCGACCGCCTGGCGGAGGATCGTCAGGTTCGAGAGGCCGAGGAAGTCAAACTTCAGCAGGCCCAGCGCCTCGATCGCGTGCATCTCGTACTGGGTCATCAGCCCGTCCGAGTTCGTGGCGCGTTGGAGCGGCATGAGCTCGGTGAGCGGCTCGCGCGAGATCACGACGCCGGCCGCATGCGTCGAGGCATTGCGCGCCACCCCCTCGAGGTGCCGGGCGAAGTCGATGATCCGCTTGACGGCCGGGTCGCCCTCGACCATCTCGCGCAGTGCCGGGGCCACCTGGATCGCTTCGTCGAGTCGAAGCCCGAGCGTCCCCGGGACCGCCTTGGCGATGCGGTCGACCTCGCCGTACGAATGGCCCAGCACGCGGCCCACGTCCCGGATCGCAGCCTTCGCGAGCATCGTGCCGAACGTGATGATCTGGGCGACGCGATCCTGACCGTACTTGCGCCCCACGTAGGCGATGACCTCGTCCCTGCGTCCGTCCTCGAAGTCGACGTCGATGTCGGGCATCGTCACGCGGTCGGGATTGAGGAACCGCTCGAACGGCAGCTGGTACAGGATCGGGTCGACCGGGGTGATCCCGAGCGTGTAGGTCACGATCGAGCCGGGGGCGCTGCCGCGGCACGTCGTCTGGATCCCCTCGCGCCGGGCGAACGCGATGAAGTCCGCGACGATGAGGAAGTAGCCCGCGTAGCCCATCGAGGTGATGACGCCGAGTTCGTAGTCGAGCCGCTCCTGGAGCTCCGCCGTGACCGTGCCGTACCGGCGCGCGAGTCCCGCCTCGCACTCCTTGCGCAGCCAGCTCTCGGCAGTCTCCCCGTCCGGGACCGGGAAGTGCGGGATCCGCAGCTGGCCGAGCGGCAGCGCGATGTCGGTCATCTCCGCGATGCGACGCGTGTTGCGGATCGCCTCGAGCTGGCCGGGGAAGAGCGCGGCCATCTGGGCGGCCGACTTCACGTAGAACTCCGGCGTGTCGAACTTCATGCGGTTCGGCGTGTCGAGGTTGTTCCCGGTCCCGACGCAGAGCAGGACGTCGTGGGCCTCGGACTGGTCCTGGCGGACGTAGTGGAGGTCGTTGGTCACGACCAGCGGCAAGCCGACCTCCGGTGCGAGCCGGATCAGCTGTTCGTTGAGCCGTTGCTGCTCCGGCATGCCGTGGTCCTGGAGCTCGAGGAAGAACCGGTCCTTCCCGAGGATGTCGCCGTACTCGCCGGCGACCTTTCGCGCCAGCTCCCAGTCGTCGACTTCGAGCGCCTTCGCGACCTCGCCACTGAGGCAGGCCGATAAGCCGATCAGCCCGGCGCTGTGCTGGGCGAGGTAGTCGCGATCGATCCGCGGCTTGTAGTAATAGCCGTCGAGGTGGGCGTCGGTCGCCAGCCGGCACAGGTTCTGGTAGCCGGTCCAGTCCTGGGCGAGCAGGATCAGGTGGAAGGGCTGGCTGTCGGCCTTGCCCTCCTTGTCGGTCATCGACCGGCGGGCGACGTACGTCTCGATGCCGAGGATCGGCTTGATGCCCTTGTTCTTCGCGGCCTGGTAGAAGGCGACGGCGCCGTAGAGCGCGCCGTGGTCGGTGATCGCGAGCGAATCCATCCCGTGCTGGGCCGCCGTGTCCACCAGCTCGGTGATCCGGCCGAGGCCGTCGAGCAGGCTGAATTCCGAGTGGACGTGGAGGTGGGTGAAGTCGTTCGGGGCGACGGTCATCGGGAGGGCCATGGTACCCGGGCGGACGGCCGGACATGCCGAGAGCCGTGTCGCCGTGGCGGGGAGCAAGGCCTCACGCGGGTCGATGTCCGTCGCAGCGAGGAGCGGACGACCAAAGCGCCCGGGCAACGGCGTCAGGTGGAGCCGGTGCGCGGTCACAACGCACCTTTGCCCGAGCGGCGACGGACCCATGGGATATGGGCGGCGGCCGCTCGAACCATGAAGCTGACGAGGCATGACCGACCGCAACTCGATCACGGGCAAGCGGGGCGAGCGCGCTCGAAGCGTTCTCGTCGTGGTGTTTGCTCTGCTCTTCACGGGCGTGACGACGGGCAGCGCCGCTGCCTCGGGGTCGACGTTCACGCCGGACGGCGCCGCGTCCGAGCTCATGCGTCTGCTCAACGGTGAGCGGACCACCCACGGGCTGGCGGCTCTTGCGATCGATCCCTTCCTCGCGGCCCAGGCCCGCGACGGCGCCATCGACTGCCCGAACGGCGCCGGCACGATGGAGGGCCGCGCCAAGGACATGGCGCTGTCGGGCTTCTTCGCGCACACGCTGCGCCTGTGTCAGACCTACGACATCCTCGACGCCATGGACGCGTGGGGGTATCGCGGCACCTACGGCGAGAACGTCGCGTGGAACGGCGGCTATGACTATGACCCCTTCCCGTACCAGTTCGGCTGCGACGTCCACCAGGACAACTGCGGCGCCAGGACGCAGGCGCCGACGACGGTCGCCATCGCGGCCTATGGGTTCATGACCAGCCAGGGCCACCGCGACAACGCTCTGTCGACCGCGTACGACCGCTTCGCGTGCGGCGCCTGGCCCACACCCGATGGGCAGAGCCACTACTACGCGTGCATCTACGCCTCGGGCCCTGGCACTCGACAAGCCCCAGCGCCCACGCCCACGCCGACCCCGACACCCACGCCGGCCCCGACACCCACGCCCAACCCGGACGCGACCGCGCCCGCGGTCATCAGCCTGACAGCCCCGAGGATCGTCACGAGCACAGACCGCTCGCTTGTGGCCACGTGGAGTGCGACCGATGACCGAGCCGTCACCGGCTACGGGGTCCGGACCCGCAAGGGAACCGCCGCATGGTCGGCCGAGTCGGCCCAGACCGCAACCAGCAGGACCTTCCCTCGCCTCAGCCCCGGAACGTGGCACGTCGGCGTGCGGGCTCGCGATGCGGACGGCAACTGGAGCGCCCTCCGTCAGAAGGAGGTCATCGTCCCGAGGGACGACCGGGCCTGGCGATTCTCCTCGGGCAACACGCGTCGGACCGGCAAGCACTACATCAACGGAACGGACACGACGACCCGTCGCGCCGGCGCCAAGATGACGATCCGGTTCACCGGGTCATCGTTCGTCCTGATCGGGACCACGGCGAAGAGTCACGGAAGGCTGCGGGTCGTGATCGACGGCAAGGCCTACATCGTCGACGAGGGCCGCTACAAGGGTTCGCGCGCGACGACCACCCACTACCGGGTGACCCTCCTGAGCAAGACGCTGACGAACAAGGCCCACAAGGTGGTCATCACCTGCCTCGGCACGCGTGGGCGGCCGACGATCGACGTCGATGGGGTCGCCTGGCGCGACTGACTGGCCCGTTCTCGTGGCGACGGTTCCGCCGCCGACGCGATACCAGGCGATCCATACCGTAGGCTTCCGTCGTCATGCGATGCCGCGTGACAGCATGCCAGCGGCTGGACGCCCGATGCGCGTCGGCCCATCCGTTCCTGACAGATGAGCGCCGTCACGCGACGGTCGCCGGGAGCGAACCATGACGACTGAGCAGACCGCCGATCTCCTGACCGAGGTCCAGGCCCTCATCCGCGAACGGGAGCGCGACGGGGTGCGCGGCCTCACCGAGCGGATCGGTCCGGCCGAATGGGCCGGCCTCATCCCGAAGCTGGAGCCGAGCGAGGTCGCCCTCCTGTTCCAGTGGCTGCCCGACGAGGAGCTGCCCGAGCTGCTCGAGGAGCTGTCGCCGAACGACGCCGCGCGGATCCTGCGGACGCTGTCCCGCGCCGAGGCCGCGGAGCTGCTCGAGGACATGGACCCGGACGACGCCGCGGACGTCGTGGAGCAGCTCCCCGAGGACGAGGCTCGCGAGATCCTGGTGCGGATGCGGCCGGAAGAGGCGTCCGAGTTGCGCGACCTGTCGCGTTACGCGCCCGAGACGGCCGGCGGGATCATGACGCCCGCGTTCGTCGCGGTCACCGCCGATGCCACCGCCCAGGAGGCGATCACCGCCATCCGGCGGCTCGTCGACGACGCGGAGACCGTCAACTACATCTACGTCATCGGGCCGGACCGTACGCTCCTCGGCGTCCTCTCGCTGTATCGGCTCCTGCTGAGTCCCGGCGAGACGCCGGTCCGCGAGCTCATGGCGCCATCCACCGTCCGCGTCCGTGCCGACGCCGACCAGGAGGTCGCCGCCCGCCTGCTGACCGACCGGAACCTGCTGGCCCTCCCCGTCGTGGACGACGAGGACCATCTCCTGGGGATCATCACCGAGGACGACGTCGCGGACGTCCTCGAGGCCGAGGCGACCGAGGACATCGAGCGGCTCGGCGGTTCAGAGCCGCTCAACGCGCCGTACCGCAGCTCGGGCGTCCTGACCCTCGTCCGCAAGCGGATCCTGTGGCTGCTCCTCCTGTTCGTGGCGGCGGGCTACACGGGGACCGTCCTCCAGGACTTCAAGATGGAGCTGACCGAGGTCGTCGCCCTCAGCTTCTTCATCCCATTACTGATCGGGACCGGAGGCAACATGGGCTCCCAGACCGTGACCCTGATCGTGCGGGCGATGGCGCTCGGCGAGGTCACGCTGCGCGACATCGGCTGGGTCGTGTTCAAGGAGTTCCGGATCGGCCTCGTGCTCGGCACGATCCTGGCCGTCGTGGCGTTCGCCCGGGCGGCGCTGCTGGGCGTCGGGCCGGACATCGGCGTCGTCGTCGCGCTCACGATCCTGGCGATCTGCCTCTGGTCCGCGGTCGTCGCTGCGGCGCTGCCGCTCCTCCTTCGGGCGCTGCGGGTGGATCCAGCGGTCGTCTCCGCTCCGCTCATCACGACGGTCGTCGATGGCACGGGGCTCCTGATCTACTTCTCGATCGCCCGGATCCTGCTCCGGCTGTGACCGACGCGACCGACCCCGACGAGCCAGACCTCGAGGCGATGGTCATCGACGCGCTCGACCGGCTGCCGGCGCCGTTCCGCCAGCGGCTTGGATCGGTGGCGATCGTCATCGAGGACGAAGCCGACGCCGAGCAGCTCGCCTCCGTCGGCGCACGTGGCCTGTACGGGCTCTACCAGGGCGTGCCGCGGACGGTGTACGGCGCCGACGCGGCCATGTTCCCGAGCAAGATCACGATCTTCCGCGGCCCGCTCATGCGAGCGAATCCGACCCTGGAACGCCTGGCGGCCGCGGTCGCTGACACGGTCCACCACGAGATCGCCCACCATTTCGGGATCAGCGACGCGCGACTCCACGAGCTGCGCCGCGGCGAGCGCTGATCAGATCGGGCAGAAGACGACCAGCTGGTTCACGGTCCGCGGCACGGCCGCCACGGCCGTTCGGATCGCCGCCGGCTGGGCGATGCCCGGCGCCGATGCGGCGATCATCCCGGTCGCCGACGCGAGCGGCGCGCTCTGCATCGAGCCACTCGAGAGCAGGATGTCGTCGAGGAGCAGATTGACGGCGTTGCTGTTGGTCGCGCCGATTCGGAGACGGTCTGTCCCGGTGACCCAGGGCCCGTTGGTCCGGCTGGCGAACGGGGCGCCGAATGCCGACCCGTTCGGAGCCAGGAAGGCCTCGAGGACGCCGTTCGTCCCTGTCCCGCGCTTCTGGTGCAACCCGACGATGTAGGTGGTGCCCGGCACGAGGGGCGCCGAATCGACGCCGATGACGGTCCCGTCGAGGCGCAGCCGCAGCCGCCCGGTCGAGGTCAGCAGGAGGTTGCCGGTCGTCGTGCCGGCGCTCGAGAACATGGCCAGCCGCGGCGAGCCCGACGGCAGCGTCGTCAGGCGGATCTTGAACGTCATGAACAGGTCGTCGGTCGCCGTGAAGGTCTCCTGCATGTAGCCGGTGCTCTGGGCGAACCGCGCCGATGACGTCCCGGCGATGGCCGAGGCCGTCTCGAGCGTGACCGTGCCCGTGACGGTGTCGACCCCGTTGGTCGGGTTCAGCAGGCCCGCCTCGAACGTGATGTCCTTGATCCGGGTGCCGCCGCCCGTCGGCGGAGTCGGGGTGGGCGTGGGCGTCGGGGTGGGTGTGGGTGTCGGGGTCGGCGTCGGGGTCGGGGTCGGGGTTGGCGTCGGGGTGGGCGTGGGCGTCGGGGTCGGGGTTGGCGTCGGGGTCGGCGTCGGGGTCGGCGTGGGCGTGGGCGTGGGCGTGGGCGTCGGGGTCGGCGTCGGGGTCGGCGTGGGCGTGGGCGTTCCACCCACCTCGAGCACGAGCTGCGGCTTGTTCGTCCCCTCGCGACTCGTGTAGTAGACGCTGTTGGAATTCCCGCCCACGAGGGTGAAGGCGGCGTTCCCGTCGGCCGTGACCGCGCCGTCGGGCAGCGTGAACTCGACCCAGACGTTGTTCGCGACCGGGCCCATCGCGCGAAGCGCAGGCTCGATCCGCGCGGGCGCGTTCGCCCACGTGACGCCCGTCTCGGTCCAGGTCGGACCCATCTTGTAGAGCGTTCCGCCGTTCGGACCGCCGTCGGTCGAGAACACGCGCAGCTTCGCGCCCGTCACCGTCCGGCCGTTGATGCCGCTCACGGTGAACCGGAGGTACGAGTTGTAGAACGTGTCCGTCGACGTCGTCCCTTGGCGCAGCCGGATCACGTCCTCGGTGCCGTAGTTCTTGCTGGCACTGTTCGACTTGCCGTGCGAGTCGGCTACCGGGGTGAACAGGAGCGTGCTCGGCGCCGGCGGGACGGTCGGGGTCGGGGTCGGGGTCGGCGTGGGGGTCGGGGTCGGCGTGGGTGTCGGCGTGGGGGTCGGCGTGGGGGTCGGGGTGGGGCCGGCCGTCGGCGCCAACGCGAAGTCGAGCGTCGCATAGCTGCCGCCGTTGATGACCACCGGACCGCTGCCGGCGTCGTGCCCGACGGCGTTGGCCGTGACGGTGTACTCGCCCGGCGGAAGGTCCACGCGATACCGGCCGAAGGCGTCGGTAATGGTCGTCTGGCCCGTCGAGATCGAGACCGTCGCTCCCACGAGGAGCTCGTCCGTGGCGAGGTCACGGACCTCGCCGTTCACGAACGTCGCCGTGGGCGCCAGGCCGACATCCTGCGTGGCGGTCGCGCCGGCCGGGACCGTGACGGTGCGGTTCGCGCTCACGTATCCGAGAGCGCTGAACGCGATGTCGATGGGACCGGCGGGCACGCCGTTGATCCGGTAGTCGCCCGATGGGTCGGTCGTGGTCAGGCCGCCCGGATAGGTGATGGTCGCGCCGACGATCGGATCGCCGTTCGACGCGTCGGTCAATCGGCCCGCCACGTCGCCCGGCGGTGCCAGCTGGACGTCGAGGGTCGTGGTCTGGTTCGCCGTGATGGTCGCGCTCCGGACCTCGGTCGCATAGCCGCCCTGGCTGAAGGTCAGCTGCAGCTCACCGGCCGGGACGTTGCCGATCGAGTACCGGCCCTGGCTATCGGTGGTGTCGTTCCCGGCGGACGAGGCGACCGTCGCGCCCACGATCGGGGCATCCGAGACGGAGTCCGTGACGCGGCCAGCGACCGTGCCCGGGAGGAGTCCGCCCGCCGTGCCGATCCGGATCCAGCTCGCGACCGACGGAACGCCGGCGTCGTTCTTGACGATCAGCATGTAGTCGCCGGGCGGCGCGACGCCGCCCGAGGCCGGGGCGATGGCGTTGAGCGTGTTGCCGGACCGCGTGAAGCTCAGTGGAACGTACCGCTGGTTCATGTCCAGTGCGTGGGTGGAGGCCGGCGGCCGCAGGAGGGCGACCGACGTGACCGACGCGGCATTCGGGCTCGAGATGGCGAGTGACGTGCCGTACGCGGCCGACGCCGGGGAGCCGCTGATGGTCGGCCGAGCGCCCTTGAAGAGATACGGCGGCGAGTAGATCTGGGCTCGAAGGCGTCCACCGACTTCTCCGCCCCCGACGACGATGCGCCCGTCGGGGAGAAGCACGGCGGACGAGTGGTACATCCGGGCCTCGGTCATCGCCTCGACGGTCGTCCAGTCCTCGGTCGCGGGGTCCCAGATCTCCCCGGCGAGCACGGCCGCGGCCTCACTGTCGCCGGAACCGGTGCCGCCCATCGCCATGACCGTGCCATCGGCGAGGAGGGTCAGGTTCATCCGGCGGCGGGCGAACGCCATGTTGTCGATCTCGCGCCAGGCCGGGTTCGCGACGTTCATGTCGACGACCATGGCCCGCTTGATGGACGGATCGCCGCCGCCCGCACGGAGGATCTTGCCGGGCAGGTACTGCACGGCGGACTCCGAGTAGCCGTTGGTCGCATACAGGGCCGTGGGACCCGACGTCCAGCTGCCGTTGCCGGCGGGGTTCAATAGCGCGGTCGAGGTCTTCGAGCCCGCGTCATAGACCAGGCCGTTTGGCAGGACGAACATGAACGGGTAGAGGCCCTGGTCGCGCTGGGCGCCGGTCAGACGCGTCCACGTGTTGGTGGCCGGGTCGTACAGCTCCGGGATCTGGGAGCGCGTCCCGTCGGGCGCATCGCCAGAGGTCGCCAGCACCTTGCCGTCGGCCAGCGTCGTGCTGGTCGCGTACCAGCGCAGATCGGTCATGGCGGCGCCGTTGGTCCAGGTCTCGGTGGCCGGATCGAACAGGGCCGTGATGTTGGTACCGTCGTGGGTGCCGCCGTCCTGACCGCCGACGACCACGATGCGACCGTCGGCGAGGGCCGACTGACCCGCGCAGTGGAGGTCGCCGAACGTGAATGGCGTCAGGGTGAAGGCGCCGGTCGCCGGATTCCAGACCCGGGCGTTGTCGCCGGTCGACCAGACGAGGACCTTGCCGGTCGAGAGCATGGCCATGTGCTTGGCCTGCTGGCCCCAGTCGAGGACCGGGCCCCAGGTGCCGGTGTCGGCGGGCGCCGCCTGCGCCTCAGCCGATGGATCCGACGGCGGCTGGACGGCAGCGACAGGCTCAGCCGCGCCCGAGGCATCAGGTGACGCCGATGACGACGCATTGACGGATGGAACCCATACGACACCGGCGAGCATCACACTCGCCAGTCCCACGGTCCACGCGCGGACCAGGCGGGACTTCCCCACTCTGTCGACCCCCTATGTGACTCGCGGTGCGTGCCTAGCGCCGTCGAGCCTCGCCGAGCCTAGGACCTGTGGGCATGCAGGCATAGGACTTTTGGCCATCTTCGATGCGCCGGAGCAACGGAATCCGCTCCGGCGGCCTCGCGCCGCGCTCAGTCACGCTGCGGCGACGCTCAGTCGGCGAGCAGCTCCACGACGACCGGGCGGATCCGCTCGACCCATCGGGCGTACTGGTCGCCCGATGGGTGCAGCCCATCGGAGGCGACCAGCGACCGATCGACGGCCGCCCGGATCGAGAGGTCGAAGATGTCCACGTAGCGGATCGAGCGCTCGGCGGAATGGCGCGCCATCGTCACGTTGGCCGCCTCGATGGCCGCGTGGCGGTCGGCGGGATCGCCGTAGTCGGCGCCGGCCGGGGTGACCGTGTAGTCCGGGATCGCGATCGTGACGATCCGGGATGCCGGGAGCCTGGCCTCGACCGCGTCCAGGATCGTCGCAAGGTTCGCCTCGTAGGTCGTGGCCGGCACACCCTGGACGACGTCGTTGACCCCGATGAGCAGCGTCGCGAACCCTGGCTCGAGCCGAGCGAACTCGGGCAGCTCCTCGCGGATCAGGTCCGCTGTCGTGTACCCGTTGACGGCCAGGTTGGCCACCAACTGGATCGGCTGGGCTCCGACATCGCCGAGCCCCGCGACGAGCTGGTCCGGAAATCGATCGCCTTCAGCAACGGACGTTCCGATCGTGTACGAATTGCCCAGCGCGACGTATCGGAGCGGCGCGACCTCGGTCCGGCTCGGCATCTCTGGAGTATGCCCAAGAGGTCGGCCATGCTGTACGATGCGCCATCGGCGCCGACCGGGGTGTTGGTCGGCCTGGTTCCCGGGTCGCGCGACGTCCAAGAAGGGACGGGCGGCCGCTTGGAGGAGGACTCATGCAGAAGCGTCACGGCTTGGCCCTGTTCGCGGGCCTGGCCATCATCGTCGCCGCGTGCGGTGGCGGCGGGGCCAGCACGGCCCCATCGACGGCCGCATCCACGGCTCCGTCGGTCGCACCGTCCACCGCCGCATCCGACGCCCCGTCCGTCGAGCCGTCGTCGGCGCTCACGCCGATCAAGGTCGGCGTCGTCACCGACGTCGGGCAGCTCGAGGACAAGTCGTTCAACCAGTCGTCGAACGAGGGCGCCCTCGCGGCGGCCACGGAGTCCGGCGGCTCGCACGACGTCATCGTGACCCAGGCCATCTCGGACTACGCCGGGAACATCCAGACGCTGATCGACGCAGACTTCGACGTCATCGTCACCGTTGGGTTCCTCATCGGCACCGACACGGCCAAGGCCGCCAAGGCCAACCCGGACACCAAGTTCGTCGGTGTCGACCAGGGCGTCTGCGTCGACGCCAACGGCGACCCGGACCCGACCTTCGCCTGCGCCGGCGACGCCGCCGCCCTGCTCCCGAACTACCAGGGCATCGTCTTCGCCGAGGCCCAGCCGGGCTACCTCGCCGGCATCGTCGCCGCCAGCCTGAGCAAGTCGGGCACGATCGGCGCCGTCGGTGGCACCAACGTCCCGGCCGTCGTCAACTACTGGCGCGGCTACGAGAACGGCGCGAAGTCGATCAACCCCGACATCAAGGTCCTCTATCAGGAGACCGATCCGAACCCGGCCGTCGGCTTCAACGATCCGGCCAAGGGCAAGACGATCGCGGGCCAGTTCATCAGCCAGAAGGCCGACGTCATCTTCCAGATCGCCGGTCTGACCGGTCAGGGCGCCCTCGAGGCGGTCTGCGCCGCGGACGGCGTCCTCGGCATCGGCGTCGACGTCGACCAGGCCGTCAGCCTTCCCAACCTCGCCAAGTGCATCGTCACGAGCGCTGAGAAGAAGCTCGTCGACACTGTCAAGGCCGTCGTGCTGAGCGTCGCCTCGGACACGTTCAAGGCCGGCACCGTGGCCTACAACGCCGCCTCGGAGCCGCAGGCCGTCGGCCTGTCGGCATTCCACGACAACGCGGCGCTCATCACCCCCGACATCCAGGCCAAGATCGACACGGCCCTCGCGGCCCTCAAGGACGGATCGCTCGATCCGTGCGCGCCGATCAAGTGCACCGTGGCCGGGACCTGACCCGACGACGTCGCCTCGCGACGACCGACCGAGGGGTGGTGGCAACACCGCCCCTCGGTCTTTTCATGCCCGTATGATGTCGGCAGCCCCGGCGCACGACCCCGTCCACTGATCGCGATCCGTTCGAGGCCCCCGTGACCGAGTCCGTGACCGAGTCCGTGACCGCCCCAGCGCTCGAGATGCGTGGCATCTCGAAGCACTACCCCGGCGTGGTCGCCAACGACGGGATCGATCTCGAGATCCGGCCCGGCGAGATCCACGCGTTGCTGGGCGAGAACGGCGCCGGCAAGTCGACGCTGATGAACGTCCTCTACGGGCTGGCGACCCCCGACAGCGGCGAGATCCTGCTCGACGGCAAGGAAGTCAAGATCAGCGGCCCCTCCGACGCGATCGCGCGGGGCATCAGCATGGTCCACCAGCACTTCATGCTGGTCCCGGTCCTCACCGTGGCCGAGAACATCCTGCTCGGCGCCGAGACGATGGCCAATCCGATCTTCCTGGACCGGGCGGAGGCCCACCGCCGGATCGTCGAGCTCGGCCAGCGGTTCGGGTTCGAGATCGACCCGGACGTCAAGGTGGCGTCGCTCTCGGTCGGCTGGCAGCAGCGGGTCGAGATCCTCAAGGCCCTCTACCGCCAGGCCCGGATCCTGGTCCTCGATGAGCCGACGGCGGTCCTGACCCCGCAGGAGACCAAGGAGATCTTCCTGGTCCTGCGCCGCCTCGCCGACGAGGGCCACAGCATCATCTTCATCAGCCACAAGCTCTACGAGGTCCTCGAGATCGCCGACCGGATCACGGTCATCCGGCGCGGCAAGGTCGTCGGGTCAAGGATCCCGTCGGAGACGAACGAGGACGATCTCGCCACGCTGATGGTCGGGCGCAACGTCCAGCTGGTCGTCGACCGGGGCGAGTCGCACCCGGCCGGACCGACGCTGGTCGTCTCGGACCTGCGGGTGGCCGACGACCGCGGCCACGAGGCCGTCAAGGGCGTCAGCTTCGAGGTTCGCGCGGGCGAGATCCTCGGTGTCGCCGGCGTCGCCGGCAACGGCCAGGAGGAACTCGTCGAGGCGCTCACGGGGCTGCGCAAGCCGACCAGCGGCAGCGTCACCCTGGGCGGCCGGGACGTCACGGGCAGCGGACCACGGTCGCTCCAGCAGCGTGGGATGTCCTTCGTCCCGGGCGACCGTCACCGCTTCGGGCTCGTCCTCAGCTTCTCGCTCGCGGACAACCTCGTGCTCACCCAGTACGACGAGGCGCCGTACGCGCGTGGCATCTTCCGCAACGACCAGGCGATCACCGACTGGGCGAAGCGCGCGATCGAGCAGTACGACATCCGGACGCCGTCGTCGGCAGTCGCCGCCTCGACCCTGTCGGGCGGCAATCAGCAGAAGGCGATCGTCGCCCGCGAGTTCAGTCGCGACCTGTCGACCCTGATCCTCGACCAGCCGACGCGCGGCCTCGACGTCGGCAGCATCGAGTTCATCCACAAGCAGGTCGTCGCCAAGCGCGACGAGGGGGCCGCGATCCTGCTCGTCTCGGCCGAGCTGGACGAGGTCCTGGAGCTGTCCGACCGGATCGCGGTCCTCTACCGGGGCGAGCTCGTCGCGCTCGTGGATGGCCCTGGGGCCGAACGCGAGGAGATCGGGCTGCTGATGGCCGCCGGCCGGCGGGCGATCCCAGCGGTCGAGGAGGCGGCGCCAGCCGGCAGCGTGGAGGGGCCGTCATGACCTCGGCGCGCCGCATCTGGGCCCTGGCCGCCGTCCCGGTCGTCGCGATCCTCCTGGCGCTGCTGCTCGGCTCGCTCCTGATCATCGCCTCGAGCCTGGCGACCGAGAAGAGCATTAACCTGCTGCTGCCGCTCGTGGCGTACGAGAGCCTGCTGCAGGGCGCCACGGGCCTGTCCTTCATCGACGTGAACGCCGGTGCGATCACCCTCGCGCTGTCGATCAATCCCGACCAGGCGGCCCGGGCGCTGACGAACACGCTCGCCGCGGCCGGCCCGCTGGTCCTGACGGGGCTGGCGGTCGGCGTCGGGTTCAAGGCCGGCCTCTTCAACATCGGCGGCACCGGGCAGGTGCTCGTCGGCGGGTTCGTCGCCGGTCTCGTCGGCGGGATGGTCGCGCAGCAGCCGGCCCCGGTCGCCGTCACGGTCGCCGTCATCGCCGGCGCGCTGGGCGGGGCCGTCTATGGCTTCATCCCCGGGTTCCTCAAGGCGTTCACGGGCGCCCACGAAGTCGTCTCGACGATCATGCTCAACTCGCTCGCCTCGTTCGTGATCGTCGGTCTCGTCAACGACATCTTCAAGATCGCCGGGCCGTCGTTCGCCCGCACGGCCGACGTGGGCAACGCCGCGATGCCGATCCTGTTCGGTCGCAACGGCAACCTCGGCATCGTGATCGCGTTGGTCCTCGTCGCCGTGACCTATGTCCTGATCTACCGGACGCCACTGGGGTTCGAGATCCGCACCGTCGGGGCGAACCCGAGCGCCGCTCGCTACGCCGGGATGAGCCCCCGACGACTCGTCGTCCTGACGATGACCCTGTGCGGGATGTTCGCCGGCCTCGCCGGGACCATCGAGATCCTCAGCCTGGGCTACTACCCCGCGGTCTTTGGCACCACCATCGGCTTCGCCGGCATCACGGTCGCGCTCCTCGGCCGGGCGCACCCGGTGGGCATCCTCCTCGCCGCGATCCTGCTCGGCGGGATGCGGGCCGGCGCGCCGTCGATGCAGATCACCGCGAAGATCCCGATCGAGATCATCGACGTCATCCAGGGCCTGATCCTGCTGTTCCTCGCCGCGGAGCCCGTGATCCGGCACCTCCTCCGCAGCAGGACCGACCGGGTCACGCCCGGTGAGCTCCGGACCGTGTCGCGGAGCTACGGCGAGTCGTCGCTCTGATGGACGTCGTGTTCGACATCCCGGTCATCGGCTACGTGCTCCAGTTCCTCGCGTACCTCGTCGACGCGATCTTCACGACGAACCTGCCCGCACAGACGCTGCAACTCGCGACGCCGATCGCGTTGGGCGCGTTGTGCGGGGTGATGAACGAACGCAGCGGCATCGTGAACATCGGCATCGAAGGGATGATGCTCACGGCGGCGTTCGTCGGGTTCATGGCCGCGATGGTCCTCCACGAGGCGATGCCATCGAGCCGTGACACCATCTTCGGGGCGACGCCCGCCCTCCTGGTCGGCCTGCTGGCGGCGATCGGGGCGGGGATGCTCGTGTCGCTGCTCCACGCGTGGCTGTCGATCTCGGTCCGGGCGGACCAGATCATCAGCGGCACGGTGATCAACATCATCGCGCTCGGCCTGACGGGCTACCTGAACCGGCTGATCAAGCCGGGCGGCAGCGCCGGGACGTTTGCCACGATCAGCCTCCCGCCCGAGCTCGTCGACCTGCCAATCGTCGGCTGGATCTTCCGGATGTTCCTGACGTCCGGCCCCATCACGACCTCGGTCATCATCTTCGTCGTCCTGCTGCAGATCCTCCTCTTCCGCTCGCGCTGGGGCCTGCGGACGCGAGCGGTCGGCGAGCATCCACGGGCCGCCGACACGGTCGGCATCGATGTGATCCGGGTCCGCTACCGGAACGTGGTGCTGGGCGGCATCTTCGCGGGCCTGGCCGGGGCATGGCTCACGCTCGAGTTCAACGCTTCGTTCCAGAACGGGATGTCGGCGAACCGCGGGTTCATCGCCCTCGCGGCCGTCATCTTCGGCCGGTGGACCCCGCTGGGCGCGTTCGGCGGAGCGCTGCTCTTCATGTTCTCCGAGGCCCTCGGGATCGCGATCCGGTCCAATCCCCCGCCCGGTGACCTCGGCGTCTTCCTCTCCGGCATCCAGGCCGACTTCCCGAGCCTCTACAACAACACGTTCGGCGCGCTGCCCTACCTGCTGACGATCATCGTGCTCGCCGGGGTCATCGGCCGCAGCATCGCACCGGCGGCGGTCGGCCGTCCGTACGTCAAGGAAGGGGCCAGCTGACGGCGGAGGATCCGCTCGACCGGACCCGAGCCTTCCTCGACCTGGAGGCGGGCCGAGGACCGGTCACGGTGCTCGACGACGAGGGGATCGAGCGCGTCATGCGGGCGGCGCGACGGATCGCGGTCATCGGAGCGTCATCGAACCAGGGGCGACCGTCCTTCGGCGTGTTCCGGTACCTCGTCCACCAGGGCTTCGAGTGCGTGCCGATCAACCCGAACGAGCGCGCGGTCATGGGCATCACCTCGTTCCGCACCCTCGAGGAGGCGACCCGTGAGACGGGCCCCTTCGACATCGTCGACGTGTTCCGCCGGTCCGAGCTGTGCGTCCCGCACGCCCTCGAGGCCGTCGAGAGCCACGCGAGCTGCCTGTGGCTCCAGCTCGGCGTCGTGAACTGGGACGCGGCCCGGATCGCCGCGGACGCCGGGCTGTCGGTCGTCATGGACCGCTGCACCGCCATCGAGTGGCGGCGGATCGCCGCGCGGGGCTAGGCCTCCGCGAAGCCGCTGCGCAGCGCCGCCCGGTCGGCATCGTCGAGGAACGCGACCTCGACGCTCGTCTCGTGGATCCGGCGCAGCGCCTCGGCGCTCAGCCCGCCCTCGGTGACCAGCAGCCGTTCCTCGTCCGAGAGCCGGGCGCCGATCGTGATCGGGTCGTCGTCCCCGAGGACCACGCCGCAACCCGCGGCGATGAAGGCGTGCAGCGGATGCTCCGCCGCCGACCGGGCGGCGCCGGTCAGGATGTTGGAGGTGGGACAGACCTCGAAGGTGATCCCGTGATCCGCGGACCAGGCGAGGACGTCCGGGTCCTCGGCGACGCGCGACCCATGGCCGATGCGCCGCACACCCAGGTCGGTCACGGCCTCCATCACCGAGCCGGCGGGTCCCGCCTCGGCCGCATGGGCGGTCAGACCGAGCCCCGCGGCGGCGCCGATCCGGTACGCCTCGGCGTACGGCGCGATCGACGGGTGCACGAGCTCGTCGCCAGCCAGGTCGAGCCCGACCACGCCCTTGCCTGCGGCGGCTGCGGCTGCCCGGGCGACGGCCAGGTTGGTGTCCGGGTCGTCGTGCCGGAGCAGGCACACGATCAGGCCCGCGGGCATGCCGGTCGATCGCCGTCCCTCGTCGAGGCCCTCGGCGGTCGCGGCGATGACGGCATCGAGGCCGAAGCCCGGCCGCACGTGCGTGGACGGCCCGAAGCGGATCTCGAGGTACTCACAGCCGTCCGCCTCGGCATCCTCGACCGCCTCGCGGGCGACCCGGCGGAGCGATTCGGCCGACCCCAGCACGGGATACGCGGCCGCCACGTGACGGAGGAAGACCGTGAGGTCGGCGGGCGCCTCCATCCGCAGCGCCCGGTCCCACCCGCCGGCCGGGTCGGGCACGCTCATCGAGCGGGCGAGATCGGCCGCGGTCTCCGGCCGGACCCAGCCCTCCAGATGGGTGTGGAGGTTCAGTCCCAACGCGGCCTCACAGGGCGAGGTCGACGGCCGTGTCCAGCGCTGCCTCGATGCTCGCGCCCCAACCCGTCGCGAGGCGCTTGTGGGCCTCGTCGTCGTACACGCTCGTGCCAGCCACGAGGTTGCTCGACACCGCGCAGATCATCGCCCCGCGCAGCCCTCGCTGGCGGGCGACCACGAACAGCGCCGACGACTCCATCTCGACGTTGAGCAGGCCGAGACCGGACATCTGCTCCGTCCAGGCCGGCGACTCCGCGTAGAACGCGTCGTCGGTGACGTTGAGCCCGGCGTGCACTGCGAGCCCGTGGATGGGCCCGCGCTCGCGCGCGAAGCGTTCGAGCGCAAGCGTGATCTCCAGGTCCGGCACCGCCGGATAGCCCTTCGGGACATACGCGTCGGTCGTGCCGTCGTTGCGGAACGTGCCCTCGCTGACGATGAGGTCCCCGGGCTCGATGCCCGGCTGGAGCGCGGCGGTGCTCCCGATCCGGATGAACGAGGTGACGCCACAGCGGGCCAGCTCCTCGACCGCGATCGCCGTCGACGGGCAGCCCATCCCGGTCGAGGTCACCGTGATCGCGTGCCCGCGGTAGGTGCCGACCATCGTGCGGTGCTCGCGCTTGTGGGCGATCTCACGGGCATCCTCGAGGTACTCGGCGACCAGCGGGACGCGAAACGGGTCGCCCGGCATGAGCGCGATCGTGCTCACCTCGCCCGGCGCGACGCCGATGTGGAACTGGCGACCATCGCGGCCGATGCTGCTCTTGTCGACGATGCTCACGCGGTCCTCCGTCGGATGGGCCGGGCTGCCGGGGCGTTCTCGGGATCCCCGGATTCTATCGACCGGCCCAAGGCCACGTCCGGCCAGGAGGGACTACCGGATGAGGAACCCGAGGAAGACCAGCACGAAGCCGGCGATGCCGACCGCCGCGGCGACCTGGGCCTGCCTGCGCAGCACCTCCATCGCGACCGACGCGCCGGTCTTGCCGTCCTCGCGAAGGCCGCCGCGCCACGCCTCGTAGCGCGCGACGTTGGCGTCCTGCTCCCTGAGGCTCTGGTATCGCGACCAGGGTCCCCGTGCGCGTCGATAGCCGTAGACCATCAAGCGCCACGCCGGCGACCCACAGCACGATATTCATCACGCCCAAGGCGGTCAGGCCTCCCCGTCGCCGGACGGGCCGCCGAGCCGTTCGCGCACGGCGTCGCCCGCCATGGCCGCGTTCGCCTGCCCGCGGGTCGCCTTCATGACCTGGCCGACGAGGAAGCCGACGGCCTGCAGCTTGCCCGCGCGGTAGTCGGCGACGGCGGCGGGATTGGCGGCCAGGACCTCGTCGACGACGGTGCCGAGCGCGCCCGCGTCGGAGATCTGGCGCGAAGCCGCGCGATCGCGATGATCGACGCGGCGACGGCGCCGGACGACGGCATGGGCCTCGAGCACCTCGCGGCCGTTGGCCCGGGAGATCGCACCGCCCGACGACCGCGGCGATCACCGCCGCGAGCTCGGCCGGTGCGACGACGACCGGGTTCGAAGCCGCGTTCCGAAGGCGGAGGTACTCCCCGCTGACCCAGTTCGCGACGGTCTTGGCCGCGAGCCCCGGGTCCGCGGCGGAGGTCGCCTCGAACAGCGCCGCCGGCGTCCGGGTCGGCGACGAGGACCGCGGCGTCGTACGCGGACAGGCCGAGCTCGTCGCGGTAGCGGGCTCGCCGGGCGGCCGGCAGCTCCGGCAGGGCGGCGCGCGATCCGGGCGAGCCAGGCCGCGTCGAGGTGGAGCGGCGGCAGGTCCGGCTCCGGGAAGTAGCGGTAGTCGTCCGAGGTCTCCTTGACCCGCATGCGATAGGTCTCGCCGCGCTCCTCGGACCAGCCTCGCGTCTCCTGGAGGAGCGCCTCGCCGGCGTCGAGCGCGGCGGCCTGCCGCTCGATCTCGAAGTCGATCGCCCGCTCGACCGAGCGGAACGAGTTCATGTTCTTGACCTCGACCCGCGTCCCGAACGGTTCCGTCCCGACGCGCCGGAGGGACACGTTCGCCTCGACCCGCATCTGTCCGCGCTCCATGTCGGCGTCGGAGGCGCCGATCGCGCGCAGCAGCAGCTGCAGCTCCTCCGCATAGCGGCGGGCCTGCTCGGCCGTCCGGATCTCGGGCTCGGTGACGATCTCCATGAGCGGCGTGCCGGAGCGGTTGAAGTCGACGAGGCTGCGCCCGCCGGCCTGCCCGCGGTCCGGGTGGATGAGCTTGGCGGTGTCCTCCTCGAGGTGGGCGCGCGTGACCGTGACGGTGAACGGTCCCTCCGAGGTCTCGAAGGTCAGGCGACCCAGCGACGCGAGCGGCAGGTCGTACTGGCTGATCTGGTAGCCCTTGGGCAGGTCCGGATAGAAGTAGTTCTTGCGATCCCAGCGCGTCGCAGGCGGAACGGTCGCCTCGATCGCGAGCCCGGTGGCGAGGACGTGCTCGACCGCGCGCCGGTTGATGACCGGCAGGGCGCCCGGCAAGCCGAGGCAGACCGGGCAGACGTGGCGTGTTCGGTGGCGCGCCGTCGTAGGCGGTCGAACAGCCGCAGAACATCTTCGACTCGGTCCGCAGCTGACAGTGCACCTCGATGCCGATGACGGCCTCGTAGCGCTCGGCAGCGGGGGCGCGGGATCCCGCGATCTCGACCATGGGCGAAGTGTCGCATAGGTCCCCGAAGCCACGGGCGGCGGCGTGCCGGGCGGGCGCCGACCAGCCGCAGCTGTCCCGGATGCCTGGTTCCGGGCCGCAACGACACCGTCCGTCGCGCATCCACCTTCGTGAGAGCGCTCTCTTGACATGGCCTGATACAGTGCAAACCAGACGTGAGAGCGCTCTCACACGGAGGGACCGGATCGGTGGCAAACGCCCCAGCCCGCGGTCGAAACGGCACGACCCTCGAGGAGGTCGCCTCACGGGCCGGCGTGTCCCGGGCCACCGTCTCTCGCGTGGTCAACGGCTCGCCCCGGGTCAGCGCCGACATCCGCCGCGACGTCGAGGCTGCCATCGCCGAGCTCGGCTACGTCCCCAACCGCGCGGCCCGGAGCCTCGTCACGCGACGGAGCGGCTCGATCGGCGTCGTCATCACCGAGCCGACCGGACGACTGTTCAGCGACCCGTTCTTCCCGCGCCTCCTGCGCGGCATCAGCGCGGCCCTCGCCGCCCGCGACCTGCAGCTGGTGCTGCTGATGCCCGCGTCGCCGGCCGACTCGCAGCGCACGGCCGACTACCTGGCGGCCGGCCACGTCGACGGCGCGCTCCTGGTCAGCCTCCACGGCGACGATCCCCTGCCCGCCCGGATCGCCGCGGCCGGCATCCCGACGGTCGTCGTCGGACGGCCGCTGCGTGCCAGCGCCGCGAGCTACGTCGACGTCGACAACCGGGGCGGGGCGCGCAGCGCCGTCGACCACCTGATCACCGGCGGCCGCCGGGTCATCGCGACGATCGCCGGCCCGGCCGACATGGTCGCCGGCGATCGACCGCCTCGCGGGCTATCGCGAGGCCGTCATCGAGGGCGGCCTCGGCACCGACCCGACGCTCGAGGCGACCGGCGACTTCACCCAGGACGGCGGCGCGGCGGCGATGGAGCGACTCCTCGCCGTGCGTCCCGACATCGACGCGGTGTTCGCGGCGTCCGACCTGATGGCCGCCGGCGCGATGTCCGTCCTCGACGCCGCCGGGCGACGCGTCCCCAGGACGTCGCCGTCGTCGGCTACGACGACTCGCCGGTCGCCTCGACCGCGCGCCCACAGCTCACGAGCGTCCGTCAACCGATCGAGGAGATGGGCCAGCGAGACTGGCCCGCTTGCTGATCGACGCTCGTCGAGGGCTCCGATCGCGTGCCACGGCGCGTGATCCTGGCCACCGAACTGATCCGACGCGCCTCGAGCGCCGGGAGGCGCATGCCCTGAGCCGGCCGGCGACCGGCGGGCGTCCACCCTCCATGGGTCGGATGCCTCGTCCCCACATCGACCTCATTCGAGGTGAGAGATCGATCCAGATCTCGCAGAGGAGGAGTCGAAAGCGATGCAACGTTCTCGATCCGCACCAAGCGCCCTGATCGCCCTGTTGGCGATCGCGGCCCTGCTCGTGACCGCCTGTGGCGGCGCCGTCCCATCGGCCAGCACCGCCCCCAGCGCGGCCGCGTCAGCTGCCGCCTCGGCGACCCCCGAGCCGACCCCGCTGCTCACCCCGGAGCCCATCGACGCCAGCGTCCCAGGCCCCAACGGCGGCCAGATCATCCGCTGGTTCGTCGGTCTCGGCGCGGGCGGTCAGCCCCAGCAGATCCAGGTCCAGAAGGACTTCGTCGCCGCGTTCAACACCGATCCGGCGAACAAGGACAAGGCCTACATCTCGCTCGAGATCCTCGACAACAACGTCGCGGCCAACATCCTCAAGACGCAGATCGCGGCCGGCAACGCGCCGGACATCATCGGTCCGGTCGGCGTCGAGGGGCTGAACCTGTTCATCGACCAGGTCGCCGACCTGCAGCCGCTGATCGACTCGACCGGGTACGACATGAGCAAGTACCCCGAGGCCCTGGCCAACTTCTTCAAGATCGGCAAGGGCGGCGCCACGATCGGCGTGCCATTCGGGACCTACCCGTCCTTCCTCTGGTACAACAAGAAGCTGTTCGATGAGGCCAAGCTGCCGTACCCGCCGACCAAGGTCGGTGATCTGTACGAAGGCAAGCCGTGGGACATGGCCGCCGTTCGCGAGCTGGGCATGAAGCTCACCGTCGACGCGAACGGCAACGACGCCACGAGCGCGGACTTCGATCCCGCCAACATCGTCCAGTGGGGCTTCGACTCCCAGTGGGCCGACAACGCCCCGACGGCCGAGACCGCACTGTTCGGCGCGGGCTCGTTCCTCGCCGACGACGGCAAGACCGCACAGATCCCGGACGCGATGCGCACCGGTATCCACTGGTTCAACGACGGCGTCTGGAAGGACCACTTCATCCCGAACCAGAACCAGGTCAACGGCGACCTGCTGGCCAAGGGCAACCCGTTCCAGTCGGGCAACCTGGCCATGACCGAGATCCACACGTGGTACACGTGCTGCGTGAACCCGGCCGCACCGGCCAAGCCAATCGTCGGTGACAACTTCGGCTGGGCCGTCGCCCCGTCGTTCAACGGCGCCACCACGGCCAAGCTGCACGCCGACACGTTCAGCATGCTCAAGACCACCAAGCACCCCGACGAGGCGTTCGCCGTCCTCTCCGCGCTCGCGGCCTCCGGCGACCTCGCGACCATCTATGGCGCCATGCCGGCCGACCCGGCGCAGACGCAACCGTTCAAGGACGCCACCGAAAAGGCCTACCCGAAGGCCGACCTCGATTGGTCCGTCCCGGAGGCCATGCTCGGCAACCCGGACATCCCCAACCACCAGGCCTGGGTCCCGGACTATGCCAAGAGCAAGGCCGCCTGGCAGGCGTTCGGTGTCGGCTACCGCACCGCCGAGAGCGCGGACATCGACGCCGACCTCGATAAGCTCAAGACCACCCTCCAGGGCATCTTCGACGCTGCCCCGGACAAGAACCCCTAGCTCCCTCCTCCTCCAGGGGCCTCCCGCGGTGGTCTCCGACCACCCGGGAGGCCTATCCACACCTAGCCCGACCGGGCCCATCGAATCCCACGGAGCAGACCAGGACCCATGAGCTCGACGATCGAGGAACTGCCGACCACGCAGCTGCCCGCCGGTCGTCCCTGGCGACTCCGGCCATCAGTCCGCGAGGCCGCATGGGGCTTCGTGTTCATCGGCCCCTGGCTGATCGGCCTGGTGCTGTTCACCGCCGGCCCGATGATCGCCTCCCTGGTGATGTCCTTCACGGACTTCAACCTGGTCCGTCCGGCGGCGACGACGTTCATCGGCCTCGACAACTACGTCCGGATGGCCAGCGACCCGACGATCGCGCAGTCGCTGGTCGCGACGCTCAAGTTCGCGCTGATCGCCATCCCCGTCACGATGCTCGCCAGCCTCGGGTTCGCCCTGCTCCTGAACCATCCCAACCTGCCGATCAAGGGCCCGCTGCGGGCACTGGTCTACATGCCGATCATGATCCCGCTCGTCGCGTCGACGCTGGTCTGGACGGGGTTCATGAACACCGAGACCGGCTGGCTCAACCAGATCCTGGGCTCGCTGGGCCTCCCCGAGCCCGACTGGATCAACAGCGAGACGTGGATCTACCCGACGCTGTCGATCATCGGCCTGTGGGCGATCGGCAACTTCATGATCATCAACATCGCGGGCCTCCAGTCGGTGCCCACCGAGCTGTACGAGGCCGCGCGGATCGACGGGGCGGGGGCCTGGAAGTCGTTCCGCAACATCACGATCCCGCTGATGTCGCCGGTGCTGCTCTACAACCTGGTGATCGTCCTGATCGGCACGTTCCAGTACTTCACCCAGGCGTACGTCATGACCAACGGGCGCGGTGACCCGAACAACGCGACCCTGTTCATCAACCTCGTGCTGTTCCGCGAAGGCTTCGTGTTCAACAACATGGGCTACGCGGCCGCGATCGCCTGGCTGCTGTTCGCGATCGTGCTGGGCCTCGCGCTCCTGCTGTTCGGGTTCGCGCGGCGTCGCGTCTATTACGCCGGCGGCGACCGATGACCACGACCGTGCGAGCGCGCGAGAAGGGCGAGGCCCGCAACCGCGCCTTCAGCGACCGCAGCCCCGTCGCGAAGTCCTATCGGCGGTTCCTGGGCAAGTCGATGCTGCTGATGTTCACCCTCGTGATCATCGGGGCCTATCTCCTCCCGCTGCTGTACATGGTCACCACCGCCTTCCAGCAGCCCGGCCAGTCCACCACTCCCGGCGCGCCCGTCTGGCCGGCGGCACCGCAGACGGCCGAGTACCAGGGCGAGCCCTACCCTGTCTACACCGTCCCCTTCCCGGACGGGACCACGCGCCAGCTGATCCTCATCGAGCCCGGGCGCGAGTCCAGCGTGTTCGTGGACCCGGCGGCTCCCGAGCCGACGCCGATCGAGTGGCAGGGCCGCTGGCGGACGCTCGAGCAGGCGTGGACGTTCGCGCCGCTGGTCGAGAACTTCTCCACGGCCTGGAACCAGCTCGAATTCCCGAGGCTGCTGCAGCAACACGTTCGGGATCGCGATCCTGAGCACGATCGGCGCCGTCCTGTCGTCGATCCTCGTGGCCTACGGGTTCGCGCGCTTCCGGTTCCCCGGCAAGAACGCGCTGTTCGTGGTGCTGATCGCCACGATCATCCTGCCGTTCCAGGTCACGCTGCTGCCGCAGTACGTGCTGTTCACCTGGCTCGGCTGGAACGGCACCTGGCTGCCGCTGATCATCCCGCACTTCTTCGCGAACGCGTACAACGTGTTCCTGCTGCGCCAGTACTTCATGACGATCCCGCGCGAGCTCGACGAGGCCGCGATGATCGACGGCGCGGGGCCGTTCCGCATCCTGCGCTCGATCATCGTCCCGCAGTCGATCGCGGCCATCGTCGCCGTCAGCCTGTTCCACTTCTTCTTCGCCTGGAACGACTTCTTCGTCCCGCTCCTGTACCTCGCCAGCAAGCCTGAGCTGCAGCCGCTCTCGATCGCCATCCAGCAGTACAACGCCCTGTACGCGGAGCAGCCGACGCTCATCCAGGCGGCGTCGCTCATGACGATGATCGTGCCGGTCGTCGTGTTCTTGCTCGCCCAGCGGGCGTTCATGCGCGGCGTGGTGGTGACCGGGGTCGAGAAGTGAGCGCCATCGAGCTCGGACGAGGGCGAGGCCATCGACTGGCCGGTCATCCCGAACGTCGCCTGGCGCCGGGGCATCGGCGTGCCGTGCGAGGACGTCGGCCAGCCCCGGGTCACACCTCCCGATGATCGACGACGGCGAGTTCGCCGGCGTCCCGATCGGCGGCCTCGGGCACGGGGAGCATCGGGCGCACGTACCGCGGCGACGCCGCGCGCTGGCACCTCGAGGTCGGCCGGCATCGCCACGAGCCGGTCGCCGCGGACGGCTTCTCGATCTTCGTCGGCGGTCCCGACGGGCACGCCGCGCGACCGTCCTGTCGGCCCTCCGCCCGACCGACCTGCCCGGCGTGGGGCTGGGACCTGCCGGTCGGCGGCGGCACGTACCACGCGCCTGTTCCCGCGGGCCTGGCAGGCGTTCGAGCCCGACGTCCTCGGCGTCCGCGCTGTCGGCGAGCAGCTGTCGCCGGTCATCGCCGGCGACCTCGACGCGGAGCGCGCTGCCTGTCGGGGCGTTCGAATGGTGGGTCGAGAACCCAGGGCCCGACCCGCTGACGGTCGGGCTCATGTTCACCTGGGCCGATCCGCCCGGCGGCCGACGGGGCCGCCCGCTCCGCGACCCCACGACATCGTCCGCGACGGCCGACGTCGGTCGGGGTCCACTTCGGCGACTCCGGGAGCCGACGCACCGACCGGGCTGCGCGGGACGCTCGCGATCGCGCGCTCGCGGCGGCGACGGGGTGGACGCTGAGCGCGCGGGCCGTCGTTCGACCCGATCGCCGACACGACGCTCTGGGCCGACTTCGCCGCCGACGGCCGGCTCGACGCCGGCGCCGCCGGCGAGCGCCGCGACCGCGCCGCGGCCGGGCCGGCGGGCGCGGCCGTCGCCGCGACCGTCGATCCTCGCCCCCGGCGAGCGGCGGTCGATCCGGTTCGCGCTCGCCTGGGACCTGCCGATGGTCGAGTTCGGGGCCGGGCCGTCGCTGGTGGAAGCGCTACACCCGCGACTGGGGCCGGAGCGGCACTGCGGGCCTGGGACCTGGCCATGCACGCCCTCGACGAGATGCCCGACGTGGCGGCGGCCGATCGAGGCCTGGCAGGCGCCGATCCTCGACGACCCGGAGCGACCCGCCTGGTACAAGATGGCCCTCTTCAACGAGCTGTACTTCCTCGTCGACGGCGGCACGTTCTGGGAGCACGGCGAGGTCGGCGGCCCCGAGCCGCCGGCCGACGACGTCGGCCGGTTCGCGCTCCTCGAGTGCCTCGACTACCCGTTCTACGACACGGTCGACGTCGACTTCTACGCGTCGTTCGCGATCCTCGAGCTGTTCCCGGAGCTCGAGCTGGCGCGGGATCCGCGACCTGCTCGCGGCGATCCCGGTCGACGACCCGGAGATCGTGACGATCGAGGCGTCCGGGCTCGCGGCGCCGCGCAAGGTCGGTGGCACCGTGCCCGCACGACGTCGGCGGACCCGACGACGACCCGTTCTACCGCCCGAACTGGTACCGCTTCCAGGACGTCAGCGGCTGGAAGGACCTCGGTCCCAAGTTCGTGCTCCAGGCGTGGCGCGACGCCGTCGCCGCCGGTCCGGACGGCGACGCGCTCATCCGCGAGGTCTGGCCGACCGTCGACGACGTCCTGACGCCGGCTCGTCGGCCAAGGACCGCGACGGCGACGGCCTGCCCGAGCACGACGGCCTGCCCGACCAGACCTACGACACGTGGCCGATGCGCGGCCCGTCGGCCTACGGCGGCTCGCTCTGGCTGGCGGCGCTCGCCGCCGCCGAGGCGATGGCCCGCCGGCTCGGCGACGCCGAGGCTGCGCGGCGCTGGGCAGGCTGGTTCGAGCGGGCCCAGGTCGCCTTCGACGTCCGGCTGTGGCGCGGACGGCCACTACGCCTACGACGACGGCGGCGGCCCGAGCTCGGACAGCATCATGGCCGACCAGCTGGCCGGCCAGTGGTACGCCGACGCGACCGGCCTCGGCGACCTGCTGCCGCGCGATCGGGTCGAGGCGGCGCTGCGCACGGTCCACGCGATGAACGTCGCTCGGCTTCGGCGGCGGCCGGATGGGCGCGGTCAACGGGATGCGCCCGGACGGGACGGTCGACGGCTCGAGCGAGCAGTCGGCCGAGGTCTGGGTCGGGACGACCTACGCGCTGGCCGCGTTCATGATCGGCCGCGGCCTCGTCGAGGAGGGCTGGGAGACGGCCCGCGGCGTCGCCGCCGGTCACCTACGAGCGCGGCCTGTGGTTCCGGACGCCCGAGGCGTACGACGCGCGACGGCAACTTCCGCGCCGTCGATCTACCTCCGGCCGCTGGCGATCTGGGCCATCGAGGAGGCGCTGCGGCGCTCGGCGACGGCGCCGCGGCGGCTAGGCGCTCGCGGCGCGCTCCACGAACCGGCCGATCCGGACGCAGGGCCTCCTCGAGCCGCTCGTACGAGGTCGCGTAGCACATCCGCACGTGGCCGGCGCCCGACGGCCCGAAGGCGCTCCCCGGGACGACCGCGACGTGCTCCTCCGTCAGCAGGCCCTCGCGCGAACGCTCGTCGACAGGCCGGTCGAGGTGATCCGCGGGAAGGCGTAGAACGCGCCGAGCGGCTCGAACGTCTCGAGGCCGAGGGCGTTGAGCCCGTCGACGATCAGCCGGCGGCGGCGGTCGTACTCGGCGACGCATCCGCTCGACGTCGGGCTCGCCCTCGACCACGCGCGACCAGCGCCGCGTCCTGGGCCGTCGTCGGCGCCGACATGATCCCGTACTGGTGGACCTTGACGATGCCCTCGAGGATCGCCGCCGGCGCCGCGAGGTAGCCGACCCGCCAGCCGGTCATCGCGTACGCCTTCGAGAAGCCGCCCATCAGGATCGTCCGCTCGCGCATGCCCGGCAGCGCGCTCATCGCGCGATGCGTGTACGTCGCCGTAGGCGAGCCGGTCGTAGATCTCGTCGCTGTAGACGAGCAGGTCGTGGCGCACGGCGATCGCGGCCAGCTCGTCCTGGATCGTCGGCCGGCAGGACCGCGCCGGTCGGGTTGCACGGATAGCCAAGGAACAGCGCCTTGGTCCGCGGCGTGATCGCCGCCTCGACGGCCGCCGGGTCGAGCGCGAAGTCGTCCTCGAAGCGGGTGGCGACGTGGCGGACGATCGCCGCCGGCGAAGACGATCGCCGGGACGTAGGCGACGTACGACGGCTCGTGGAGGATGACCTCGTCGCCCGGGTCGCAGGTCGCGCGCAGCGCGAGGTCGACGGCCTCCGACGCGCCGACCGTGATGAGGATCTCGGTCGCCGGGTCGTAGCGGACGCCGTAGCGGCGCTCGAGGTGGTCGGCGAGCGCGCGGCGCAGCTCGAGCGTCCCGTAGTTGGACGTGTAGTGGGTCCGGCCCTCGCGGAGCGACTCGACGCCGGCCTCGACGATCGCCCGCGGCGTGTCGAAGTCCGGCTCCCCCACCCCGAGGCTGATGACGTCGTCCATCGTCGCCAGGATGTCGAAGAAGCGCCGGATCCCCGACGGCGGCACGGCCCGGACGCGCTGCGCGAGGGCGCGCTCGGCGAGCGGCGGCCGGATCGATCGGTCGCCGTCATGCCGTCGACCGCCGCGGCGGCGCGCTCGGCGGGTCGGCGTCGACGGGTCGTCGAGGGCGGCGAGGTCGGTCGGCTCGAGGCCCGCCAGTCGGCGTCGGCGGTGATCGCCTCGTAGCCGCGGGCCAGCCCGAACAGGCGCGGGCTCGGACCACGGCGCGCCGATGAGCTGGAGCCCGACCGGCAGGCCCTCGGACAGCCCGGCCGGGATCGAGATGCCGGGCAGCCCGGCCATGTTGACCGGCAGCGTGCAGGCGTCCGACAGGTACATCGAGACCGGGTCGTCCAGGCGCGCGCCGAACGCGGAACGCGACGGTCGGCGAGGTCGGCGCGACGAGCGCGTCGAAGCCCTGCGCCCAGAGCGCGTCGAAGTCGCCCTTGATGAGCGTCCGGACCTTCTGCGCCTTGAGGTAGTAGGCGTCGTAGTAGCCGGCCGACAGCGCGTAGGTGCCCGAGCATGATCCGGCGCTTGACCTCGGCGCCGAAGCCGCTGGCCGCGCGTCGCGAGGTAGTCGGCCAGCACGTCGCCGTCCCTCGCCGAGCCGCGGCCCGTAGCGGATCCCGTCGTAGCGGGCGAGGTTCGCCGACGCCTCGGCCGGCGCGACGATGTAGTACGTCGCGAGGCCGTAGTCGGTGTGCGGCAGGCTGACCTCCTCGACGATCGCGCCGGCCGCCTCGAGCGCCGCGACCGCCTCGCGGACGCGCGCCTCGACGCCGGGCTCCATGCCCGGCCACGAAGTACTCGCGCGGCAGGCCCGAGGCGCTTGCCGCGCAGCGACGCCGGCGGCCTCGTCGTCGCCGCGGGCGAGGCGCAGCAGCGCGTCGGGGACCGGCTCGGGCGACGAGGTCGAGTCGCGCTCGTCGCGACCGGCGACCGCGTGCAGCAGGGCCGCCGCGTCGCGGGCGTCGCGGGCGAACGGCCCGATCTGGTCGAGCGAGCTCGCGAACGCGACGATCCCGTAGCGGCTGACCCGGCCGTAGGTCGGCTTGATCCCGACGATCCCGCACAGCGCCGCCGGCTGGCGGATCGAGCCGCCGGTGTCGGTGCCGATCGACAGCGGGGCGTGGAACGCGGCCACGGCCGCCGCCGAGCCGCCGCTGCTGCCGCCGGGCACGCGGTCGAGCGCCCACGGGTTGGCCGTCGGGCCGTAGGCGGAGTGCTCGGTCGACGAGCCCATCGCGAACTCGTCCATGTTCGTCTTGCCGAGGATGACCGCGCCGGCGTCGCGCAGCCGCTCGGTGATGTGGGCGTCGTACGGGGCGCGGTAGCCCTCGAGGATCCGCGAGCCGGCCGTGCACTGGCCGCCCTGCGACCGAGACGAGGTCCTTGAGCGCGACCGGGATGCCGAGCAGCGGATGGAGCGCGTCGAGCGCGGCCGCGCCCTCCGCGCGCGCCGCGGCCAGCCGGGCGTCGGCGGCGTCGGCCTCGGCGAGCGCGCGCTCGCGGTCGATGCGTCAGCCAGGCGTGCAGGCCGCGGTCCTGGCGCTCGGCCAGGTCGAGATGGGCCGCGGTCAGCTCGCGCGACGACACCTCGCCGGCGCGGAGCCGGGCGGCCATCTCGTGGGCGTGGAGGCGGGTCAGCTCGGTGGTCATGGTCGGTCGGGCCCGTCAGTCGCCGCCGAGGATCGCCGGCACGACGATGAAGTCGCCGTCGCGCGCCGGCGGCGTTCGCCAGGACCGCCTCGACCGGCAGCGACGGCCGGACGACGTCGTCGCGCAGGATGTTCTCGAGCTCGATCGTCTGGGCGGTCGGCGCGATGTGGTCGGTCGGGACGCGTCGGCCAGGATCGCGTACTGGTCGAGGATGTGGTTGAGCTGGCCCTCGAGCCGGGCGAGCTCCTCGTCGGTCAGCCCGAGCCGGGCGAGGTGGGCGACGTGCTCGACGTCGGCGCGCGACAGGGTGGCCATGGCCCGATGATAGCGGCGATACGTCGACCGGCTGCGACCGAGGCCGCCGCCGACCTCGAGGTCGGCGATGGCCGTCCTGGCCGACCGTCGGCGATCGCGTCGTGGCATCGCTTCGCGTCGTGCGCTCGCCCTGCCCGAGACCGTCGACCGCTCGCCTCGTCTCCAGTGCGGCGACGCCGTGCCGTCCGCGCCGGACGGCCACGTTCTGTCGACGGTGCGGGCTGACGTACGGCGAGCCGCCGTCGGCGCGCTTCGTCGAGCTGCCGAGCTGCCCGTCTGCTACACGACGCGTCGCACGATCGACGGCCGCCTCGACGAGCCTCGACCATCCCGGGCCTGCGCGTCGACCTGGTCCGTCATCAGGCCGAGCACGACCGCCATCCGGTCGGCGACGACGACGTGGCTCGAGACGCCTGCGCGAGGCGCGACCGGCTCGCGGCGTCGATCGCTGGTCGGCGCCGTTCGACGTCGTCCGCCACTACCTCGTGACCGGTCAGGTCGAGGGCGGGCCGGCAGCGCCAGATGGCGCACGACGCGCTGGTCACCGCGATGACCCAGCTCCGTCGCTTCGGGCCCGGACGCGCGACATCTTCGGCGACCAGCCCGAGTGGGCGGCCGGCCCGGACCGCCGTGAGCCGAGCTGCTGGAGCGCTACTCGCGCCGGTCGCCGCTAGGACCGGGTCGCCCGGACGCGCCGCGAGCGCGGCCCGTCGGCCTGGGCGAGGTGGACGCGGTCGTGGCCGCCGAGCATCGCGGAACATCAGATCGACGGCTCTCCGGCCGCCGCGCTCGTCGATGGACCCCGACGCGCGCGCGGTCGTCGTCGTCGTCCGGCGCCCAGCAACGCGACGTTCGACTGCCGGCAGCGGCTCGAACAGCGCGAGGAGCTCGCGCCGGGTCGTCGCGTCCCGTGCCGGAGTCGCTCGACCCGACAGGGCCTGGTCGTCGCCGACGATCTGCGGCTCGTCCTGCGCGAGCGACCCAGCGGTAGCGGCCGCCATGACCAGCTCGCCGTCGAGCGATGTGACCGAGGCACTCGAGGACGGACCATTCGCCCGGGCTCGGCTCGCGTCCTGAGGTCGTCGCCGGCCTCGGCCAGGAGCGCCCGGATCGCCGCCGGCGTCGATCGCCTGCGACCTCGGCCGGGTCGTCGTCGCCGAGCGCCGTCGAGGAGCATCGCCTGGTACGCGGCGGCCTGCGCGGACCGGATCGCGGACGCGATCATGGAACCTCCTCGCCGGCGAGCAGCCGCCGGAACCCGTCCTCGTCGAGGACCGGGACGCCGAGCTCCTGGGCCTTGGCCAGCTTCGAGCCGGCGCTCTCGCCGGCGACGAGGTAGTCGGTCTTCTTCGAGACCGAGCCCGCCGGCTTGCCGCCGGCGGCGCGGATCGCCTCCTCGGCCTCCTGGCGGCTGAAGCCCTCGAGCGTGCCGGTCACGACGAGCGTCTTGCCGTCGAGCGGGCCGGCTCGGCGCCGCCGCCGGCGCGCGGACGCCGGCCGCTCCGGCACGACGCCGGCGTCGACGAGCTCGCGCAGGACGCCGCGCCGGTCGCCGGGTCGGCGAACTAGCGGCCGAGCGCCGCCGCCACGGTCGGCCCGATGCCCGTCGACCTCGGTCGAAGCGCTCCGGCTCCTCGGTCGCGATCCGGCGCAGCTCCGCCTCGACGGCCGCGAACCACGGGTCCGGGCCGCGTCGCCGTCGCCGGCGGGTAGCCTCGGGCGACGCGCGAGCCAGCCGCGCGAGGTCGATCGCGGTCTGCTCGCCGACCTGCGGGATGCCGAGGCCGTTGAGGACCCGCGCCAGCGGCCGGCCGACGCGCGCCGCTGCGATCGGCCGCGTGCAGGTTCTCGGCGCTCTTGCGCGCGAACCGGTCGAGCGTCTCGAGGTCCTCGACCGTCAGCCGGAAGAAGTCGCCGCGCGACTTGACCAGGCCGCGCTCGAGGAGCTGGCTCGAGGACCGCCCAGCCGGCGCCCTCGATGTCCATCCCGCCGCGCCCGACGAAGTGGCCGAACTCCTGGCGACGCCGGGCCGGGCAGCGCGAGGTTCGGGCAGTAGACGCGGACCGCGCCCTCGTCCTGGACGACCGGCGTGCCGCAGACCGGGCAGCGCGTCGGGCATCTCGAACTCGCGCTCGGCGCCGGTCCGCCGCTCGACGATCGGCCGGACGACCTCGGGGATGACGTCGCCGGCCTTCTGGAGGACGACCCGGTCGCCGATCCGGATGTCCTTGCGCCGGACCTCGTCGAGGTTGTGGAGGGTCGCCCGCGCGACGGTCGAGCCGGCGACCTTGACGGGCGTCAGGTGGGCGACCGGCGTCAGCGTCCCGGTCCGCCCGACGTACGGGACGATGTCCTCGACGAACGGTCTCGACCTGCTCGGGCGGGAACTTGTAGGCGATCGCCCAGCGCGGCGCGCGGCTGACCATCCCGAGCCGCGCCTGCTGGTCGAACCGGTCGACCTTGACGACGACGCCGTCGGTCTCGTACGGCAGGTCGTGGCGCGCCTCGCGCCAGCGCTCGGTGAACGCGATGACGCCCTCGATGTCGAGGCCGGCGCTCGTGCTCGGGGTTGACCGGGAAGCCCGAGCGCCGTCGAGCCGCTCGAGCGCGGCCGACTGGCGTCGTCGACCGGCCGTCGCCGTCCTCGAGCAGCTGGTAGAACCAGGCCGACAGGAGCCGGCCGGCCGTCACCGCCGGGTCCTTCTGGCGCAGCGAGCCCGCGCCGCTGTTGCGCGGGTTGGCGTACAGCGGCAGGCCGGCCTCCTCGCGCTCGGCGTTGATGCGCGCGAACTCGGCCTTGGGCATGAAGACCTCGCCGCGGACGTCGAGCGTGGCCGGCTCCGTGAGCCGCGGCCGGGATCGACCGCGATCGTCCGCAGGTTGGCGGTCACGTCCTCGCCGGTCGTGCCGTCGCCGCGGGTCGCGCCCTGGACGAACCGGCCGCGCTCGTAGCGCAGGCGTGATCGCGAGGCCGTCGATCTTGAGCTCGGCGACGTAGCGCAGGTCCGGCGCCGGCTCGGGCGCCGCCGGCAGGCCGAGGCCCGCGCCGGACGCGCGCATCGAACGCGCGCAGCTCGTCGTGGCTGAACGCGTTCGACAGGCGACAGCATCGGCCGCGCGGTGGCGGACCTCGTCGAACGTCGCCGGTCGGCGCGCCGCCGACGCGCTGCGTCGGCGAGTCGGCGGTGATCAGCTCCGGGATAGGCGGTCTCGAGCGCGACGAGCTCGCGGAACAGCTGGTCGTACTCGGCGTCGCTGATCTCGGGCGCGTCCTCGCGCGTGGTAGAGCTCGTTCGCCCGGTCGATCTGCCGCGGCCAGCTCGGCGTGGCGCGCGGCGGCCGTCGTCGATGTCGAGCGCGGCGGCCTCTCGACGAGCGCCGGGTCGACGGGCGGGAGCTGGACGGTCATCGCTGCGAGGGTACCGAACGCGCGGTCCGCGCAGCGACGTGGCCGTGCCAGCGACGTGGGCCGGCGGCCGATGTCGTCCGGTGTCGGCGTGCCGAGCAGCGCCAGGGCGATCTCGAACTCCTCGCGCAGGATCGCGAGCGCCCGCTCGACGCCGGCCTGCCCGCCGGCCGCGAGCGCCCAGAACGATCGGCCGGCCGACGAGCACGCCGCGCGCGCCCGAGCGCCAGCGCGATCGCGATGTCGAGCCCGCGGCGCACGCCGCCGTCGACCCAGACCTCGGTCCGGCCGTCGACCGCGGCGACGACCTCGCTCGAGGACGTCGACGGCGCGCCGGCACCGATCGAGCTGGCGGGCGCCGTGGTTGCTGACGACGATCGCGTCGACGCCGTGCTCGACCGCGAGCCGGGCGTCCTCGGCGGTCAGGATCCCCTTGAGCACGAGCGGCAGCGCCGACCACGACCGGATCGTGGCCAGGTCGTCCCAGGTCAGGCCGGTCGCGGCGCCGCTCGTCGAGCTCGTCGACGGCGCGTCCGCGGCGCGCGCTGCCATGGCGTCGCCGGCCGCGTCCGCGAAGTTGCCGAGCGGCCGGCAGGTCGAAGCCCGAGCGCCGATCGCGCTCGCGATAGCCGAGGACGGCAGGTCGACGGTCAGGACGATCGCCCCGTACCCGGCCGCCGCGGCCCGCTCGACGAGCGCGCGGGTCACGGCCGGGTCGGCCTGGACGTAGAGCTGGAACCAGCGCGTGCCGTCCGGGCGCCGCCGCGGCGACCTCCTCGATCGAGCGCGACGACATCGTCGAGAGCGTGAACGGGACGCCGGCCGCCGCGGCCGCCGCGGGCCGTCGCCGATCTCGCCGTCCGGATGGGCCAGCGCCGTGGACCGCCATCGGGGCGATGGCGACGGGCATGCGCCATCGGCGCGCCGAGCAGCGTGGTCGACGGGTCGACCGCGCGCGACGTCGACGAGGACGCGCGGCCGGAGCCGGCACCGACGCCAGGCCGCCTCGTTCTCGGCGAGGCTGACCTCGTCCCAGGCCCCGCCGGCGACGTAGTCGAAGGCGCCGGGCTCCATCGACCGCCGCGCGCCAGCGGCTCGAAGTCGGCGAGCGCGATGGATCGCCGCGCGAGCTCGATCCGGCTCGCGACGTCGGTCAGCCGACGATCTCGAGGTTGGCCAGGCTCGCGAGCATCTCTTGCGCCCGACGGCCGGGTCCTTGAACGCGACCGTGACCTCCTCGTCGCTGCGGGTGAGCTTGGAGGTGACCACGATCCCGTCGCCCCAGCGGCCGTGGCGGACGCGGTCGCCGTCGCGGAACTGGCGCTCGCCGGGGATGACGGCCGGGCCGGCCGCGCCGGGTCGCGGCCGGCCGGCCGCGCGTCGCGGCGTCGTCGTCCCAGGCCGGACCGGCGCGCCAGCGTGCCCGACGGCGCGCCGTCGGCGTAGGCCTCGCGCTTGGCCGCGAGGTCGCGCGCCGGCCGGAACGGCTCGCCCGGCGGCCGGCGCGCCGGGCCGGCCGCTCCCCTGCCGGTAGCGCCGCGCCGCCGCCGCCGCGGACCGGCGTGCCGAACCGGCGTCGTCCGGCGCGCGCCGAACACGAGGTCGAGGTCGAGGTCGCGCTCGTCGCGTCGGCCGCCCAGCTGCGGGCCGACCATCAGCTCGGCCGGGATCTCGAGCAGGAACCGCGACGGCACCGACGCCTGGCCCATCCCCCAGGTCGCCCGCCGCCAGGCGTGCGACAGGTACAGCCGGCGCTTGGCGCGGGTGATCCCGACGTAGGCGAGCCGGCGCTCCTCCTCGAGCTCCTTCTCGTCGTCGAGCGCCCGGCTGTGCGGGAACAGGCCCTCCTCGAGCCCGGCGATGAACACGACCGGGAACTCGAGGCCCTTGGCGGCGTGGAGCGTGATCAGCGTCACCGCGTCGGCGTCGCCCTCGTACGAGTCCTGGTCGGCGACGAGCGCGGTCTCCTCGAGCAGCCGGTCGAGCGCGTCCTCGGGCGTCGAGGTCGTCGTAGCGGGTCGTGACCGAGCGCAGCTCGAGCAGGTTCGCCCAGCGCTCCTCGCCGTCCTCGGAGCCGTCGGCCAGCATCGCCCGGTAGCCCGACGCCTCGAGGACCTCGTCGAGCAGCTCGGGCAGCGGCAGCACGCCGACCCGCGTCCGCAGCCGGCGGACGAGCGACCGCGAACTCGGCGAGCGCGTTGCGCGTCCGCGGCGCGAGGCCCTCCAGCTCGCCCGGCGCGGCCGCCTCGATCGCGCCCCAGGTCGTGCCGCCCTCGCGGGCCGCGGCCGCGCGCAGCGACCTCGATCGTCTTGTCGCCGATGCCCGCGCGCCGGGACGTTGATGATCCGCTCGAAGCTGACGCTGTCGGTGTCCGAGCGCAGGATCCGCAGGTAGGCGAGCGCGTCCTTGACCTCGCGCCGGGCGTAGAACCGCGTGCCGCCGACGAGCTGGTAGCGGAGGCCGTAGCGCAGGAACGATTCCTCGATCGCCCGGGACTGGGCGTTCATCCGGTACATGACCGCGATGTCGCGGGCGCGGAACCTGGTGTCCGCGTCGTCCTCGTCGGCGCGCCGGGTCAGCGCGCGTCCCGCGGCCGCCGACCAGGCCCTCGACCTGGCGGGCGATCCACTCGGCCTCCTCCTCCTCGTTGTAGGCCTCGAAGCGCTGGATCTGCAGGCCGCCCGCGTTCTCGGTCCAGAGCTTCTTGTCCTTGCGCGCGCGTGTTGCGCGAGACGACCGCGTGGGCCGCGTCGAGGATCAGCTGGGTCGAGCGGTAGTTCTGCTCGAGCTTGACGACCGTCGCGTTCGGGCCAGTCGCGCTCGAAGTCGAGGATGTTGCGCAGGTCGGCGCCGCGCCACGAGTAGATCGACTGGTCGTCGTCGCCGACGACGCGCGAGGTTGCCGTGCTTCGCGGCGAGCGCCCGGACCCACAGGTACTGCGCGCGGTTCGTGTCCTGGTACTCGTCGACGTGGAGGTAGCGCCAGCGCTCCTGGTACTTGGCGAGGACGTCGGGCGCCTCGTCGAACAGCCGGACGGCCTCGAGCAGGAGGTCGTCGAAGTCGAGCGCGTTGGCCTTGCGCAGGCGCTCCTGGTAGCGCGTCGCGAGCCGGGCGATCGTCCGCTCGCGGTGGTTCGCCGCGTTCTCGGCGAGGAACGTCGGGTCGAGCATCTCGTTCTTGGCCCGGCTGATCGCGCCGAGGACGGCGCTCGGGCGGAACTCGCCGGTCAGCGGCAGGTCCTCCTCGCGCAGGATCTGCTTCATCAGCGCCTGCTGGTCGTCGGTGTCGTAGATGACGAACCGGCGGCCGATCCCGATCGCCTCGCCGTCCTGGCGCAGGACCCGGGCGCACAGCGAGTGGAACGTGCCGGCCTGGACGTCGCGGCCGCCCTCGCCGACGAGGCTGATGATCCGCTCGCGCAGCTCGGCCGCGGCCCGGTTGGTGAACGTGACCGCGAGGATCCGCCACGGCGGCGACGTCCTTGACGCCGACGAGGTAGGCGATCCGGTGGGCCAGGACCCGGGTCTTGCCCGAGCCGGCGCCGGCCAGGATGAGCAGCGGGCCCTCGGTGGTCGTGACGGCGCGCGCCTGCTCGGGGTTGAGCGCCCGGACGATCTGCTCGGCGCGCTCCTTGCGCGCGGCGCCGCGACGACGGCCGGGTCCGGCGGCCGGCGACCGGGGCGGCCGGGTCGTCGCCGGGACCGCGGCGCGTCGCGCAGCCAGGCGGGTTCCTCGGGCGGCGACCGGCGGCCTCGTCGAGGTCGGCGAAGGCCGTCCCGACCGTGTCCGCGGCCGTCGCCGCGGCGTCGTCGAGCGTCGGGTCGCCGGTCCGGCGACGACGGGTGGGGCTCACCGCCCCATTGTAGGTCGGGCGGCTCACCCGGCTCCCGGGCGACGGCCGGCCGCGCTCAGGCCGCGGCCTTGACCTGGTCGGCGGGCGGCGCGGCGATCGAGACCGGCTCGTCCCAGCGCGAGAGCGATCGCGTCGAGCGTCGAGCCGTTCGCCGTCGCCGGTCGTGACGACGACCGTCAGCCCGGCCAGGTGGTGCGGTAGGTCCTTCTCGACGCGCGACGGTCGACGGCCAGGCTCGCGCCGGCTGAGGTCGACGGGCAGGCCGGGCATCGGCGCCGCGCCAGCCGCCGAGCGCCGCGAGCTCGTCGGCGGTGAGGTCGGCCGTGACCGTGTAGCACTGGGTCGAGCCGCAGGCGACGTCGTCGCCCTTGACCGGGTCGAGTCCCGGCGTGAGGAGGAAGTCGCCGAGGGCGTCGATGCATGCCGCCGGTGTCGGACGGATCGATCGGTGAGCGTCTGACCGAGGTCCACGACCTCGTACTGCGGGCCCGGGAGCGTCGTCTTGAGGTACGCCTTCCCATCGACGACGATCGACCTCGCCGGTCAGGTTGAAGAGCGCCGGCGCGGCGAACGTGGCCTTGGCCGCGCCGCCGGCGATGTCGAGGTCGACCGCCGCGGTCGTGCCGTCGAGCTTGATCGGGGCGGCGCGCCGCCGGCACCCGGCAGGGCGATCGTCGGCCGTGCCATCGAGCGTGGCATCGAGGTGGACGCTCTTGGCCGTCTCGGTCGAGGCGAGGGCGGCGGTGAGGATCTCCTTCGGGTCGGTCAGGGCCGGCGCCGATGGGCCGCCGCAGCGCGGCGACGACGCACGGCGATGACGGCGGCGAGGACCGAGCGTCGTGTCGACGGCGATCGGGCGGAGTCATGTGGCTCCTTGCGTGCGACGGGTGTCCCGTGGACGCCCGACCACAGGGTCACCGTGACGGCCGCGACCTGTCAAACGGTCGGCGTCCGGGCAGCGAATCGAACGGCCCCGGCGTCTCCGCCGGGGCCTTCGAGCGTGTGCGAGGGGACGCGGACTAGAAGTCCATCCCGCCGCCGCCGCCGTGGTCGTGGCCCGCGCCGGCGCCGGCCTTGTCCTTCTCGGGCAGGTCCGTGACCAGCGTCTCCGTCGTGAGGACCATGGCCGCGATCGAGGCGGCGTTCTGGAGCGCCGAGCGGGTCACCTTGGCGGCGTCGACGATGCCCTTCTTGAACAGGTCGCCGTACTCGCCCTTGAGCGCGTCGTAGCCGTGAGCCGGGCTTGAGGCCCTTGACGTGCGCGACGACGACCTCGCCGGACTGCGCCGGCGTTGTCGGCGATCTGGCGGGCCGGGGCCTCGAGCGCCTTGCGGACGATGTCGACGCCGACCTGCGCGTCGCCCTCGAGCTTGATCTTGTCGAGCGCCGGGATGGCCTGCAGGAGCGTGGTCCCACCGCCGGCGACGAGGCCCTCCTCGACGGCCGCACGGGTCGTCGAGAGCGCATCCTCGATGCGGTGCTTCTTCTCCTTGAGCTCGACCTCGGTGGCCGCGCCGACCTTGATGACGGCGACGCCACCGGACAGCTTGGCGAGGCGCTCCTGGAGCTTCTCGCGGTCGTAGTCCGAGGTGGTGTCCTCGATCTGGGCCTTGATCTGGCTCATGCGGCCCTTGATCTGGTCGGGCTTGCCGTCGCCGTCGATGATCGTCGTGTCGTCCTTGGTCGCGACGACGCGGCGGGCCGAGCCGAAGTCCTCGACCGTGACCGAGTCGAGCTTGCGCCCGATCTCCTCGCTGATGACCGTGCCGCCGGTCAGGATGGCGATGTCGCGGAGCATCTCCTTGCGGCGATCGCCGAAGCCCGGCGCCTTGACGGCGAGGACCGAGACGGTGCCGCGGAGCTTGTTCACGACCAGCGTCGCGAGCGCCTCACCGTCGATGTCCTCGGCGATGATCAGCGATCGGCTTGCCCTGCTGGACGGCCTTCTCGAGCGCCGGGAGCATGTCCTGGACGCTGGAGATCTTCTTGTCGGTGATCAGGATGAGCGGGTTCTCGAGGACCGCCTCCATCCGATCGGGGTTGGTCACGAAGTACGCCGAGAGGTAGCCGCGGTCGAACTGCATGCCCTCGGTGTATTCCTTCTCGAGGCCCAGGCTCTGGCCTTCCTCGACGGTGATGACGCCGTCCTTGCCGACCTTGTCCATCACCTCGGCGATGATCTCGCCGACTTCGGGATCCGCGGCGCTGATGGCGGCGACGGCCGCGATCTGCTCGCGGTTGTCGACCGGGCGCGACTGCTTCTTGATCTCGGCGACGATGGCCTCGACGGCCTTCTCGATGCCGCGCTTGACGACCATCGGGTTGGCGCCGGCGGTGACGACCCGGAGGCCCTCGGTGACCATCGCCTGGCCGAGCACGACCGCGGTGGTCGTGCCGTCGCCGGCGACGTCGTCGGTCTTGGTCGCGACTTCCTTGAGGAGCTGCGCGCCCATGTTCTCGAACGGGTCGTCGAGCTCGATGTCGCGAGCGATCGTCACGCCGTCGTTGGTGATCGTCGGCGAGCCGAACTTCTTGTCGAGGACGACGTTGCGGCCCTTCGGGCCGATCGTCACCTTGACCGCGTCGGCGAGGCGGTCGATGCCGCGCTTGAGCGAGCGACGAGCGGTCTCGTCGAAGATGAGTCTGCTTAGCCAATTCGTATGTCCCTCCAGGAACGTGGGGCGCTGGCGCAGGCCGACGGCGGAGCCGTCAGTCCGCGACGATCGCCAGGATGTCCTTCTGGCTGACGATGAGGAGCTCGTCGCCGTCGATCTTGAACTCGGTCCCGGCGTACTTCGCGTAGAGGACCTTGTCGCCGCTCCTTGACGTCCATCGACTCGCGCTTGCCGTCGTCGAGGATGCGGCCCGGGCCGGCGGCGATGATCGTGCCCTCCTGGGGCTTCTCCTTGGCGGTGTCCGGCAGGACGATGCCGCTCTTGGTCATCTCCTCGCGGGCGCTCGGCTTGATGACCACGCGGTCGCCCAGCGGGCGAAGCTTGGTCGCGCTTGCAGTGGCTTTGGCCAACGTGCATTCCTCCTGTGGCGGCCAGGGCCGGCCGTCGGGCGTGGACTGCTGGGACCTGACCGACCGCATGCGGGCGGGTCGACGTCCCAGGGAACGATGATTCGGGCATCGCGCCGGGCGCCGGTCCCATCCTCCCGCCGATCCGTGTCGAGCGGTCGAGGTGGAGCGTTGGCGTCGTCGCGCCCTCGTCCGATGTTAGCACTCTCAGGCCGAGAGTGCCAAGCGGGAGACTAGCGAACGCGGCGGCGAGCCTGTCAACTCCGGTCGGCCGGACGCCTACCCTGCGCCCGATCAGGGCTTCGCGAACGAGAGCGTCACGTCTCTGCCGTCGCGGCCGAGCGTCACGCAGCCAGGCCCGTCGTACCCGAGGTACCAGCCGACCTGCCCCTCGGACGCGTCGAACTCCACGGCGTGGCGCAGGACTGTCAGGTCCGGCCGGAACTCGCGTTCGCCCGTCGTACGTCGGCTCGCCGGTGTCGGTCGACGAGCGACATGTTCAGGAACCGGAGCTGGAGGACGTGGTCGCCCTCCATGTCGATGTCCTCGCCGCTGCCGGCCGACGGTGTACGGCGGCTCCGCGACCGCGAGATCGCCTCGAGGCTGGCCGGCGGGTCCGGGCAGCGAGGACCGGCCGAAGACGAACCGTGATGACGTCCGCGCCCGGTCGTCGACGAGATGACCACATCGGTCATCCGGTCGGACGAGAGCGGCACCGTCCTGCGGCTCGACCTCGCACTCGGCGACCGGTGTCGGACTCGCGCGTCGGAGTGGGCGACGGCGTCGGGCTCGGTGACGGCGGCGAGGCTCGCGGACGGGGCTCGGCACGATCGATGCCGCGGCGCTCGCCGATGCGCTCGGGACCGGACTCGAGGCTCGGCGACACGACGGCCTGGCCGCAGGCCGATGCCACGAACGCACAGGCGATCAGCAGCGTGACCGCGACGCCGAGGTGGCGTGGGACGTGACGGTCATGGGGTCCTCCGAGGAGACGGGAGCGTTCGATCGTAGGCGGCGACGAGGGTCGGGCCCGAGCGCGTCGAGCGTCGACGCCGCGACGCTCCGCGACCCACGCCGCTGTGACGCGGACCCACTCCGGTTCGTTGCGCGAGCGCGGCGCGCCGGGCGGCGACGAGGAACGGCGAATCGGTCTCGACGAGCAGGCGCTCGGCGGGCACGAGCGCGGCGACCTCGCGCCGAGGCCTCCTCGCCCCGCCGGAAGACGAGGCCCGAGAAGCTGATGGCCAGGCCGAGGTCGATCACGGCCCGGCCGTAGTCGAGCGGTCCGGAGTAGGAGTGGATGATCGCGGGCGGGCGGTCGCCGAACGCCGCCGCCCAGCGGGCGTCCCCCACCCCGGCCGCCGCAGCTCGGCGAGCAGCGCGTCCTGGGCGTCGCGCCGCCCGTCCGCCGAGCGGCAGTGCAGGATCGCCGGCTTGCCGGTCTCGAGCGCGAGCGCGAGGTTGCGCCGCAGGTTCGCCAGCTGGTCCGGGATCGGGCTGAAGACGCGGTCGTAGTCGAGGCCGGTCTCGCCGATCGCCACGACCCGCTCGTCGGCGGCCATGCGCCGACGATCGCGCGCCCAGGCCGCGTCGTCGACCTTGGCCGCGTCGTGGGGATGGACCCCGACCGCGGCGTCGAGCCACGGGAAGCGGTCGACGAGGGCCAGCGCCCGCTCCGACGAGGCGACGTTCCAGCCCGGGACGAGGATCCGCTCCACGCCGGCGAGGCGGGCGCCGCCGATGACGAGGTCGGCGTCGCCGTCGAACCGGTCGGCGTTGAGGTGGCAGTGGCTGTCGATGAGCGCACGCGCATGGTAGGTGGCGCCGCCGGTCGCGGGTCGTCGACGCCGGCGTCAGTCGGCGGCGGCCTCGACGTCGAGGCGCGGGAAGAGCGGCTCCGGCGCCGTCGACCCGACCCGGCTCGGCCCGCGTGGGCGCCCCAGGCGAGCTCGTCGAGGATCGGCGGGCCGCCGTTGCCGTCCGCGCCGTAGCGGATAGGCGTAGCCCGAGCTGGGCCGAGCACGCGCGGCGCGGTGCCCGGCATGAACGGCGCGACCGCGAGGCCGACGAGCCGGCACGCCTCGATGAGGTCGCCGAGCACGCCGCGCAGGCGGGCGCCCGGCCGCCTCGTCGCCGGCCTTCCAGGCCTTCGCCAGCTCCCACGGCTTCTCGGCATCGACGACCTTGTTCGCCCCGCCGACGAACTCCCACAGCTCCGCCGAGCGCGTCGTGCAGCAGGCAGCCCTCGAGGCGCTCCCGATAGCGCGCGAGCCGTCGTCGGCCCAGCCCTCGCCAAGCGGCGATGCCACCGACATCGCGCGGCGCCGGCCGCTCGCCCGTCGAGGTAGCGGTTGGTCATCGAGACCGTCCGGTTGACGAGGTTGCCGAAGTCGTTGGCGAGGTCGGCGTTGTAGCGGCGCACGAACGAGTCCCACGACACCTCGGCGTCGCGGTCGAACGGCACCTCGCGCAGGACGACGTAGCGCGCGCCGTCGGCGCCGAAGGCCGCGACGAAGTCGTTCGGGTCGAGGAAGTTGCCGCGGCTCTTGCTCATCCGCTCGCCGCCGGCGGCGACAGGAGCAGCCGTGGACCCAGACGTGCCGCGGCGCCTCGAGCCCGGCGCTCCAGAGCATCGCCGGCCAGAAGATCGTGTGGAACCGGGCGATGTCCTTGCCGATGACGTGCAGGTCGGCCGGCCACCAGTGGGCGAACGCGTCCGGGTCGTCCGGGAAGCCGGCGCCGGTGATGTAGTTGATGAGCGCGTCGTACCAGACGTAGATCTTGCCCGGCCTCCGGGTCCCACGATGCCGTCCTCGCGCAGGGCGCGTCTCGCCGTTCTCGGCGATCGGGAACGGGATGCCCCAGTCGCCGGGCGTGCGCTCGCGCGAGATCGAGAAGTCCTCGAGGCCGCCGCGGATGAACCCGAGCATCTCGTTGCGCCGGAAGTCGGGCTGGACGAAGTCCGGATGGTCGGCGAAGTGGCGCTCGAGGCGCTCCTGGTAGGCCGACAGCCGGAAGAACCAGTTCCGCTCGGTCAGCCACTGGAGCGGGACCTCGGGGTGGTTCGGGCAGATCGTCCCGCGCGCCGTCTCCAGGACGTCGGTCGCGTTGCGGAACCCCTCGTTCGGGCAGTACCAGCCCTCGTACGTGCCGAGGTAGATGTCGCCGTTGGCGTGCGCCCGACGGACCATCTCCTGGGCGGCCCGGATGTGGTCCGGGTCGGTCGTCCGGATGAACCGGTCCGGGCTGATCGCGAGGGCGTCCTCGGCCGCCTTGAAGAGCGCGACCTTCTCGTCGACGAACTCGCGCGGCGAGCGGCCCTCGTCGATCGCGCTCTGGGCGATGTTGATCGAGTGCTCGTCGGTCCCGGTCAGGAAGCGCGTGTCGTCGCCGAGCATCCGATGCCAGCGCGCGATGACGTCCGCGCCGATCACCTCGTACAGGGTGTGGAGGCCCGGCTTGTTGTTCGCGTAGGCGATGGCCGTGGTCAGGTAGTAGCGGGCTCGGTCCGGCATGGGAGCGCGATGGTAGCAGCGGCCGAGCTGCGGCTCAGCGCGCAGGGACGTACGGCGACCTCCGGCGGGGGAAGGGGTGCCCGCCGGAGGCCGGGATGTCGGAAGCGATCGTCGGCGCGGATCCTCAGCCGCCGGCCTTTTGCACCTCGACGAGGTCGACCTGCCCGCTGCCGCCGACCACCTTGCGCTCGCCGACCAGGCCGATGCCCTTGGCGTAGTACTTGTACTCGACGGTCTCGGGTTCGAGCGGCGTCCACTCCTCCGTCACCAGGACGGGGTCGAACGATCCGGCTCGGACCTCGATGGCGCCGTCGAGCCGCCGCACGAGCGCAAGGTCTTCGGCCTCGCCTGCGTAGAACTCCTGCCGGTAGACGTCGCCGCCGAGCGGATCGGCCAGCATCACGATCCCCGGCTGGGCGCCATCGACGCCGGCCTCCCACGATCCGGCCGGGTCGCCGGCAGGGTCGTCTTCGAAGGCCTTGGTGTCCTCACCGAAGTACCACACGTTGCCGGCCCGGTCCTGCGCGAACCAATCGAACGTGTCTTCGATGACGGTGCCGTCGACCGACGCGGTGTCGCGGATGACGAGCGTCTCCACACCCATGACCGTTCGCGTCTCCGAGGTCACGGTGATCTCGATGCGCTCGCCCTCGCCCTCGAAGATGAAGGTGGTGCCAGGCACGAGCGGCATGTATGGGTTATCGATGGTCGTGCTGAAGTCGGCCGGGTCGATCATGGGTCGATACGGCGTCGACCCGTCGACCGGCGCCGGGTTCCGGGCGATCGCCGGTGCGGTCGGCTCCACGGTGGCGGTCGCCGTCTGGCTCGCGGGAGCCGGGTTCGACGTCTGGATGACGGTCGTCTCGTCCGGCGATGGCACGACGGCCGTGGACGGGGTCGCGCTGACCCCGCACGCCGAAACGACGATAGCAAGGACGCTGCCCGCGACCGCGGGGCGCCAGGACCGAGCTGTCCGGGCGGCGTCCATCGGCGCGAGGCGGTGCTGCTGATCCATGGGGTCGAGCCTCCTGCGGTGGGATGCCGAGATGACTCGACCCTACGGAGGAGGACCACGACTGTCGTCGGCTGCACAAGTGAACCCGTGTCGCCCGGCCGGGCGAACCCCTTGCCCCAACATCACCCGCTCGGATGAGGCGATGGCCCCCGCCGCGCGCTAGCCTTCGACCGTGGAAGGTCTCGCGCGACTGCGTCGGCACGGCGATCGCCTCCTGGCGATCGGACTGGTCGTGGCCATCTGGTTCGAGACGACCCGCCTTGGCGTGACCCGGGACGACGACCCGATCGTCGTCACCGCGATCGGTGAGGGCGCCGCGCTCCTGACTGCCGTGCTGCTGGCGGCGTCGCTGGCGTGGCGACGGTCCACGCCACTGCTCCCCATGGCCCTGACGATCCCGACGGCCCTCGTCTCGCTGACCGAGCCCCTCGATGGACCCATCACCACCGCTGTCGCGATGATGGTCGCCACCTATTCCGTCGGAGCGTTCACGGTCGGGCGACGGGCCATGGTCGGGGCGGCGGGCCTGATCGTGCTCCTGGCCATCGCGGTCTCCCGCGAGCTCGGCCCCGATCTCGAACCGGCCGACGCCGCGCTGCCGTTCCTGCTGCTGGGCGGACCCTGGCTGGCCGGCCTGGCGATGCGATCCCGACGCGAGCGCGAGATCGTCCTCGAACGGGCTCGCGTGGAGGATGCGGACGCCGCCGTCGTCGACGAGCGGGCTCGCATCGCCCGCGAGCTGCACGACGCTGTCGCGCACTCGATCGGGGTCGTCGTCCTCCAGGCTCGGGGGGCACGCCGAACGCTGCGCACGGACCCGGCCGCCGCGCTCGACGCGCTCGATGCCATCGAGGCGACCGGCACGCAGGCGCTCGCGGAGATGCGTCGGCTCGTCGGCGTGCTCCGCCAGTCCGACGACGGCATGGACCTGTCGCCGCCGCCGAGTCTCCGCCACGTCGACGCGCTGGTCGACCGCGTCCGGGCGGCGGGTCTCCCGGTCGAGCTCACGATCGAGGGCACGCCGGTGGAGCTGGCTCCGGGAATCGACCTGTCCGCGTATCGGATCGTTCAGGAAGGCCTGACGAACGCGCTGGCCCACGCGGGTCCGGCCACGGCCACGGTGCTGATCCGGTACGGCGGTGCGGACCTCACGCTCGAGATCGCCGACACCGGCGTCGGGGCCGCGCGGACCGGACCGGGCGGCCACGGCCTGATCGGCATGCGCGAGCGGGTCTCGTTGTACGACGGTCGGCTGGAGACCGACACCCGGCCGGGTGGCGGGTTCGTGATCCGCGCCCGCTTGCCGCTGGAGTCGAGCGCGACATGACGATCCGCGTCGTCCTGGTCGACGACGAGCGCCTGGTGCGCGCCGGCTTCCGAATGATCCTCGGAACGGAGCCCGACATCGTCATCGTCGCCGAGGCGGGCGACGGCCGCGAAGCCGTCCGCGCCGTTCGCGAGCATCCCACCGACGTCGTGCTGATGGACATCCGGATGCCGAACGTCGACGGTCTCGAGGCGACGCGTCGGATCCTCGACGGCCCGCGCGATCCGCCCCGGATCATCGTCCTGACGACGTTCGATCTCGACGAGTACGTCTACGAGGCGCTCCGCGCGGGCGCCAGCGGGTTCCTGTTGAAGGACGCCCCCGAAGAGCGGTTGATCGCGGCGATCCGCGTGGCGGCGGACGGCGGCTCCCTGTTCGCACCATCGGTGACCCGCCGGCTGATCGAACGGTTCGCGACGGTGTCCGGGCCATCGACGTCGACGGCCGAGCTCGACCGGTTGACTCCGCGGGAGGCCGAGGTGCTCCGGCTCCTGGCGCGCGGGCTCTCCAACGGCGAGATCGCCGAGGCGCTGGTCGTGACCGAGCACACCGCCAAGACCCATGTCGCCCACATCCTCGACAAGCTCGACCTTCGCGACCGCGTCCAGGCGGTGGTGATGGCCTACGAGACTGGGCTCGTGCGACCGGGTGCCCCCGACTGAGCCCTGGCGCCCGGGTTCAGCCGGCGGCCGCGGCCCGCCGCATCGCGACCACGTTGAACGCCACCAACGCCGCAACGACGACCGACATCGCCGCGACCGCGGCCGGGATCCCGACGATGCCCGCGGTCAGGGCCGCGCCGAGGATCGCGACGGAGGCGATCGCCAGCGGGACCAGGAGCCGCCGGGTCGGCGGCCACCCGTGCAGGAACCCGACGGCCACCAGGTACACGACCACCGGGACCCCCACGACGAGCCCCACCGCCTGAGGCCCGAGCCCGACGTCATCGAGGATCGAGTCGGTCGCGACCTGGAGACCGGCGCCGAGCGCGGCCACGGAGGCGAACACGACGTAGTGCCCATAGCCCCACGCGATCGCCGCGCGAAGCGACAGCCGGACATCGATGCCGCCCGGGTGCTTGAAGTAGGCCCACCACAGCCCGAAGACGAGCACCAGGCCGCCGAGCGCGACCGCGACCACCGAGCCCGACGCGCCGCCGACGGCCAGTGACGCCTGGACGGCGGTCGTCGTGGCGAGCACGCACTCGCCCAGCACGATGATCGTGAACAAGCCGTACCGCTCGGCGATGTGCTCCGGATGCCACGGCGTCGGGCGTCCGGACCGTTCCGCGTAGACCGGGATCGCGAGCTCGATCACGCCCAGGACGAGAAGCGCGACGAAGCCCCAAGGTGGACCGATCGCCAGCCGCGCGACCCACAGGAGCTGGACGACGCCGATGGCGGCCGCGAACCGCAGCGCGACTGGTCGACCCGCGGGGTCCTCCCACGCCGCGCGAAGCCACTGCGCCACGAGCGCCGATCGCATGATCACGTAGCCGACGACGGCCGTCGTGAAGTCGAGGTCCTCGAAGGCGCTCGGCACACCCGCCGTCACGACGAGGACCCCGGCGATCTGCACGAACGTCAGGAGGCGGTACGGGACATCGTCGGTGTCGTACGCCGAGGCGAACCACGTGAAGTTCATCCACGGCCACCAGATCGTGAAGAAGACGATCAGGTAGCTCTGGAGGCCATGCGCGATCTGCCCCGCCGCCAGGTCGTGGTGCAGGGCGCCGGCCGCCTGGGCGACGGCGACGACGAAGCAGAGGTCGAACAGGAGCTCGAGCGGGGTCGCGGCGCGGTGCGGCTCCTCGCGATCCCGACCGCGCATCGGGACGTGCCAGGGACGCGCGATGGCGCGCTCGCGGGCCTCGGTCATCGCGTCAGTGGCGGAAGTGCCGGACGCCCGTCACGAGCATCGCCCCGCCGGCGGCGTCGACGACCGCGACAGCGTCCGCATCGCGCACCGAGCCGCCCGGCTGCGCGAACGCCGTGACGCCGGCCGCGAGGCAGACCTCGACGGCGTCGGGGAACGGGAAGAACGCGTCGGACGCGCAGGACGCGCCTCGCGTCGACGCCGTCGCCGAGCATCGCGTGCGCCTTGGCCACGGCCTGCCGAGCGGCATCGACGCGCGACGTCTGGCCGCTGCCCATCCCGACGAGCCGGCGGTCCTTCACGAGCACGATCGCGTTCGAGGTCACGCCGCGGACGAGGCGCCAGGCGAGGTCGAGGTCGAGCAGCTCGTCGTCGCTCGGGGCACGGCGGGTCACGGACGTCCAGGTCGTCGGGATCGTCGCCCAGCGCGTCCGGGGCCCCGACGAGGACGGCGCCGCCGGCCGTACGGATCGACCCGGTCGGCGCGGCAGCGCCGGCACGGCGCCGTCGTCCGCCAGACCCTCGTCGACGAGCACCCGCAGGTTCGGCTTCCGGGCCAGGACCTCGAGCGCGTCCGCGTCGAACGCGGGCGCGACGACGATCTCGAGGAAGATCGACGACGAGCGCCTCGGCGACGACCGCGGTCGACCGGTCGCGTCAGCGCGACCACGCCACCGAAGGCGCTGACCGGGTCCGCCTCGAGCGCCGCCGACCACGCCTCGGCGAGGCGTCGGGCGTTCCGCGGCCCCGCACGGGTTGGTGTGCTTGACGATGACCACGCCCGGGCCGCGCAGCGCCCGCCCGAGCGCCGCGGCGGCCGCAGCGTCCAGCACGTTGTTGTAGGACAGCGCCTTGCCCTGGAGCGGCGGCCGCTCCGACGCCGAACAGGCCGTCCGCGGCGGTCGATGCCCGGGCGCCGGTAGCGGGCGGCCGGCTGGTGCGGGTTCTCGCCGTAGCGGAGCGTCTCGACCTTCTCGAGCGCGAGCGTCAGCGTCGGCGGATACGGATCGTCCGGCCCCGGCAGACCGGGCTCGGCCGGGAGGTCCAGGCCGGCCGCCGCGAACCGGCCCGGCAGCTCGGCGGCGATCCGCGCGTCGTAGGCGGCCGTGTGGGCGAAGGCCTCGAGCGCCAGCGCGCGGCGCAGCGCGTCGACGAGGCCCGCGGGATCGTCGAGCGCGGCCAGGACCGCCGTCGTAGCGCGCCGGCGACGTGACGATCGCGACGTTGGCGTGGTTCTTGGCGGCGGCGCGGACCATCGACGGCCCGCCGATGTCGATCTCCTCGATCAGCTCGTCGACCGTGATCCCGGGCCGCTCGAGCGCCGCCGCGAACGGGTAGAGGTTGACGACGACGAGCTCGAACGGGGCGATCGCCGGCGCCGAGGAGCTGCCGGCGATGGTCCGCGCAGGCGCCGGTCGGCCAGGAGACCCGCGTGGACGCGCGGGTGCAGCGTCTTGACCCGCCCGTCGAGCATCTCCGGGAAGCCGGTCACGCGCCGCCACGTCGGTGACCGGCAGACCGGCGTCGCGCAGCGTCCGGGCCGTGCCGCCGGTCGACACGAGCTCGAAGCCCGCGGGCGACCAGCCCGCGCCCGAGGTCGACGAGACCGGTCTTGTCCGAGACCGACAGCAGCGCGCGGCGCGGCGTCGGGACGCGCGGCGTCGGCCGTCGCGAGGTCGACGCGCACGCGACGGCCGTCGTCGGCCACCGAGACCGCCCCGGCGAGCAGCAGGCCGACGGCGCGCGGCAGCAGCCGGTGCTCGACCGCGCGGATCGCGGGCATGGAGCGCCTCGGCATCGTCGTCGGGCAGGATCGGCGACCGCCTCCTGGGCGACGATCGGCCCGCCGTCGAGCGTCGCGTCGACGAGGTGGACCGTGCAGCCGGTGACCGCCGCGCCATGGGCGAGCGCATCGCGCGACCGCATGGGCGCCCGGGAACGCGGGCAGGAGCGAGGGGTGCGTGTTGAGGATCCGCCCGGGAACGGCCGCGAGCACCGCCGGACCGACGATCCGCATGTAGCCCGGCGAGGACGACGACATCCGCGCCGGACACCGGCCAGCGTCATCGGCCGAGCGTGGCGTCGTCACCGTCCGGCACGAGCGCGGTCTCGATGCCCTGCTCCGCCGCCCAGTCGAGCGCCGGGCACGCCCGGTCCGCGAAGACGAGGACGATCTCCCCGCCGAGCTCGCCGCGGCCGGCCGCCGCGTGCAGCGCCCGCAGGTTCGAGCCCGGCGCCCGACACGCCGACGGCGATCCGCGGCCGCTCACGCGAGCGGCCTCCAGGGGCCCTTCGACGTAGCGGCGCGCCACCGACGGACTCCGCGGTCGACGACCTCGCCGACGAGCGGCGCCGCGATGCCGTGCGCCGGCGAGCGCCTCGATCGCGGCGGGCACGGCCGTCGCGGCGCAGGACCGCGACCATCCCGAGGCCGCCGTTGAACGTCGCGCGCAGCTCCACGTCGTCCATCCCGCCGAGCGCGCCGAACAGCCGCATCGACCGACGGCATGCGCCAGCGGGCGGGGTCGAGCCGGGCTGCCAGCCCGTCGGGCAGGGCTCGCGGCACGTTGCCCGGCAGGCCGCCGCCGGTGATGTGGGCGAGCCCGTGCAGGTCGGTGCCGGCTTGCGACCAGCGCCTCGCGGGCGGCGAGGATCGCCCGGGCGTAGATCCGGGTCGGCGTCAGCAGCACCTCGCCGAGCGTGGCCATGCGCCTCGTGCGGCGCGCCGGCGAGCGTCGCCTCGGTCGCCGGCGTCGCCGAGCGTCCGCCGGAGGCGCGCCTGGTACGGCTCGGCCGAGGTCGAGGTCCCACTGGGCGATCAGCGCGCGGACGAGCGAGAAGCCGTTCGCGTGGAGCCCGGACGACGCGAGGCCGAGGATCGCGTCGCCCGCGCGGACCGCGGCGCCGTCGATGATCCGCGAGCGCTCGACGACGCCGATGCAGCAGCCCGCGAGGTCGAACGCGTCGGCCTCCATCAGGCCCGGGTGCTCGGCCGTCTCGCCGCCGACCAGCGCGCACCCGGCCTCGCGGCAGCCGGCCGCGACGCCGCCGACGAGCTCGGCCACGCCGACCGGGTCGAGCTGGCCGACCGCCACGTAGTCGAGGAACGCGAGCGGCTCGGCGCCCGTGCAGACGACGTCGTCGGCGCACATCGCCACGAGGTCGATGCCGATCGTGTCGAACCGCCCGACCGCCGGCGGCGATCGCGGTCTTGGTGCCGACGCCGTCGGTCGAGGCGACCAGCAGCGGCTCGCGGTAGCCCGGCGGGATCGCGAAGGCGCCGCCGAACCCGCCGAGCCCGCCGACGACCTCGCGGCCGCCGGGTCGACTCGACGTGGCCGCGCATGAGCTCGACCGCCCGCTCGCCGGCGTCGACGTCGACGCCCGGCGCGCGGTAGCGCCGGCCGCGGCGCTCCATCGCGCCGGTCACGCACCGGCCCCGGCGACCGGCTCCTCGAGCATGAACTTGCGGCTCGCCGCGTCGTACGGGACGGGCTCGGGGTAGTTGCCGTCGAAGCAGGCGAAGCAGAACCGCTCGTACGGCAGGTCGAGCGCCGCGAGCACGCCGCGGATCGAGAGGTAGCCCAGCGAGTCGGCCCCGATGAACTCGCGGATCTGCGTCCTCCGTGTGGGTCGAGGCGATCAGCTCGGTCTCGATCGGACGTGTCGATGCCGTAGAAGCACGGGTGGTAGATCGGCGGCGCGCTGATCCGGACGTGGACCTCGCGTCGCGCCGGCCTTGCGCAGCAGCTCGACGATCCGCTTCGTCGTCGTGCCGCGCACGATCGAGTCGTCGACGACGATCAGGCGCTTGCCGTGCGACGACCTCGCGCAGCGGGTTGAGCTTGATCGTCACGCCCCGGTGGCGCAGGCCCTGCGACGGCTGGATGAACGTCCGCCCGGCGTAGCGGTTGCGGTACATCCCCTCGCGGTACGGCAGGCCGCGACGCCTCGGCGTAGCCCGGCCGCGGCCGGCGCGCCGGTGTCCGGGACCGGCATGACGAGGTCGGCCTCGACCGGGTGCTCGCAGCGCGAGCTGCATCGCCCATCTGGCGGCGCGCCTCGTACAGGTTGCGGCCCTCCATGTACGAGTCGGGCCGGGCGAAGTAGATGAGCTCGAAGACGCACAGCGCCGGGGTCGCGGCTCGGCGTAGCGGACGGAGCGCGGCGCCTGGCCCGGCTCGAGGATGACGATCTCGCCGGGCTCGACGTCGCGGACGTACTCGGCGCCGACGATGTCGAGCGCCGCGGTCTCCGACGAGAGGCACCAGCCGGCCGCGGCGTCGTCGTCGCCCCACAGGCCGTCGTCGACGAGCCGCCCGCCGTCGCCGGTGCGCGGGCAGCCGGCCCAGGACGAGCGGCCGGAAGCCGTGCGGGTCGCGGACGCCGATGACCCGGCGCTCGTCGAGGATCGACGAGGCTGAACGCGCCGCGGACGCGCGGCAGGACGCTGACGAGGGCCTCGACCGTGTCCGCGGCCGGCTCGTCGGCGAGCAGCGCGGTCAGCAGCTCCGTGTCGGTCGAGGCCGGCAGGCGCGCCCGGCCGCCCGTCGAGCTGGCTCGAGCAGCTCGCGGGTGTTGACGAGGTTGCCGTTGTGGCCGATGGCGAGCGCCCGGCGCGGGCCGCTGGCGGTAGGTCGGCTGGGCGTTCTCCCAGATCGTCGAGCCGGTCGTCGAGTAGCGGCAATGGGCGATGGCCAGCGTCGCCGCGCAGGCTCGGCAGGCGTCGCTCGTCGAGGACGGTGCTGATCATCCCGAGGTCCTTGTAGAGCATCAGCTGCTCGCCGTCGCTGACCGCGAGGCCGGCCGATTCCTGGCCGCGGTGCTGGAGCGCGAACAGGCCCGAGCGCGGCGATCGAGGCCGCCTCCGTCGGCTCGCCACCGGCGAGGACCGCTCCGAACACGCCGCACATCGGTCAGCCCTCCCAGCCGAGCGCGCGGGACAGGCCGTGGTCCCAGGCGTGGCGCAGGTCGCGCGAGCGGGCACCTCGAGCGCGTCGGCGACGCGGCTGCCGCGTTCCTCGGACGCGCCCGTCGCGCCGGCGCCGGCGAGCTCGATCACGCAGCCGGTCGCCGCCGACCGATCCCGAGCGTCTCGACCGGCAGGCCGTGCTGGCGGGCCAGCAGCTCGAGCGCCGGCGGCGAACCGCGGCCGGCAGGTCAGCGACGAGCCGCGACGGGCTCTCGCCGAACAGGTCGACGGCGGGCGACGTGGCCGATCGGCGACGCGGACGCGTCGCGCCGAGACCGCCCCACATCGCGCACTCGGCGAGGGCGACGGCGAGCCCGCCGCCCGAGACGTCCTGGGCGCGACGCGACGAGGCCGCGGGCGATCGCCTCGCGGATGAACGCCTGGAGCGCCGCCTCGCGGGCGAGGTCGAGCGCCGGCGGGCCGTCCTCCGCGGCCGCGCCGGCCAGCGCGGCGTAGGCCGAGCCGGCCAGGCCGGGCGTCGACTCGCCGACCAGGACGATCGTGTCGCCGCTCGCTGCGAACGCCGGCCCGACGAGCGTCGCGACGTCGTCGAGCAGCCCGACCACGCCGATCTCCGGCGGTCGGGGCGATCGGCGCCGGTCGGCGACTCGTTGTAGAGCGAGACGTTGCCGCCGGTGACGGGCAGGCCGAGCGCCCGGCACGCGTCGCCGAGCCCGCGGACGCCCTCGGTCAGCTGCCAGAACGCCTCGGGCCGCGTCGGGTCGCCGTAGTTGAGGCAGTTCGTCACGCCGAGCGGCCGCGCGCCGGTGATCGAGACGTTGCGCGTCGCCTCGGCGACGCGTCAGCGCCGCGCCGAGCCACGGGTCGAGCGCGCCGACGCGCCTGGTTGCCGTCGGTCGTGGCGACGAGCGCCTTGGTCGTGCCCTTGACCCGCAGGACGGCCGCGCCGCGCCCGGGCCCGGCGACGGTGTCCGCCCCGACGGTCGAGTCGTACTGCTCGAAGACCGCGCGGCGCGACGACGAGGTTCGCCGAGCCGAGGAGCGCCGAGCAGGACGGCGCCCGGGTCCATGCCCGCGCTCGGGCAGTCGATCGCTCGGGCTCGAGCGGGGCGCCCGGCGCGGGCGCCGCGCGGCGATGCGTCGGCGGCGCGGCGAGCCGCTCGTGGACGATCGCGTCGCTGGTCAGGGCCGGCGCCGGGATCCGCGCGAGCTCGCGCGCGCCCGGCGTTCGGCGTCCCGTCGGCGGTCCAGACCGCCCTCGACGACGGCGATGTCGCCGTCGTCGGTCACCCGCCCGATGACCGCGACCGGCAGGCCCCAGCGCTCGCAGACCTCGCGGACCGCCTCCCAGCGCTCGGGGCGGACGGCCGCGCACATCCGCTCCTGCGACTCGCGAGATCATGACCTCGAACGGCTCCAGGCCCGGCTCGCGGCGCGGGATCGCGTCGAGGTCGACGAGGATGCCGGTCCCGGCCCGGTCGGCGGTCTCCGAGGTGGCGCAGGTGATCCCGCCGGCGCCGAGGTCCTGGAGCCCCTCGACGAGCCCGCGCTCGATGAGCTCGAGCGACGCCTCGATGAGCAGCTTCTCGGCGAACGGATCGCCGACCTGGACCGAGGGCCGCTTGGACGGGTCGTCATCGGTGAACGTCGCGCTGGCGAGGACCGACGCGCCGCCGATCCCGTCGCGGCCGGTCGTCGAGCCGAACAGGACGACGAGGTTGCCCGGGCCGGGCGGCCGCCGCGAGCGTCAGCCGGCGCTCCTCGAGCAGGCCGATCGCCATCACGTTGACGAGCGGGTTGCCCTGCGTAGCTCGGGTCGAAGACGAGCTCGCCGCCGACCGTCGGGACGCCGACGCAGTTGCCGTAGCCGCCGACGCCGCGGACGACCCCATCGACCAGGTGCCGCGTCCGCGCGTCCGCCGGATCGCCGAAGCGCAGCGCGTCGAGGACCGCGATCGGCCGCGCGCCCATCGTGAAGATGTCGCGCAGGATGCCGCCGACGCCGGTCGCGGCGCCCTGGTACGGCTCGACGGCCGACGGGTGGTTGTGCGACTCGATCTTGAACGCGACCGCGAGCCCGTCGCCGATCGAGATCACGCCGGCGTTCTCGCCCGGACCGGCGACGACGCCCTCGCCGGCGGTCGGCAGGGTCCGGAGCAGCGGCTTCGAGCTCTTGTACGAGCAGTGCTCGCTCCACATCACGCTGAACATCGCGAGCTCGAGGTCGTTGGGGTCGCGGCCGCCGAGTCGCGCCTGGATGGCGTCGAGCTCCTCGTCGGTGACACCGAGACGGCGGTGGAGCGGCTCCACGGGCACCTCGGCGATCGTCATCGGCTCGCGGCCCCGACCGGGGTGGCGGTCCCCTGCGCGGCTCGGGCGGCGCTCTCGACGAGCGAGCGGACGATCCCGATCCCGTCGTCCGAGCCGAGGATCGCCTCGCTCGCCCGTTCCGGGTGCGGCATCAGCCCGGCGACGTTGCCGGCGGCGTTGAGGACGCCCGCGATCGCCCGCAGCGAGCCGTTGGGGTTCGCGGGGTCGTCCGGGCGCGGCCGGGGCGCCGGCGGCGTCGACGTAGCGGAAGAGCACCTGCCCGTCGCGCTCGAGCGCATCGAGCGTCGCGTCGTCGGCGTAGTAGCAGCCCTCGCCGTGGGCGACCGGCATGCGCAGCGGGCGCCCGACCTCGAGGCCCTGGGTGAACGGCGTGTCGGGCCGCTCGGCGGCGATCGCGCACCTCCTGGCCGGCGAACCGCAGCGACTGGTTGCGCAGCAGCGCGCCCGGCACCAGCCCCGCCTCGGCGAGGACCTGGAAGCCGTTGCAGATGCCGAGGACCAGCCCGCCATCGTCCGCGAAGTCCGCGACGGCCCGCATGACCGGGCTGAACCGGGCGATCACCCCGGCGCGCAGGTAGTCGCCGTACGCGAAGCCGCCGGGCAGGATCACCGCCGCGACGCCCTCGAGGCGTCGCCTGCTCGTGCCACAGGACGACCGGCTCGGCGCCGACCAGCTCGAGGGCGTGCACGGTGTCGCGGTCGCAGTTGCTGCCCGGGAAGACGACGACGCCGATGCGAACGCCCATCAGCCCGCGTCGCCTCGAGACGCCGACGAGCGACGACGTGGCCGGACCGATGACCTCGATCGCGTAGGCCTCGATGAGCGGGTTCGACAGCAGCTCGGAGGCCAGCCGCTCGACGACGGCCCGCGCCTCGGCCTCGTCGGCGCGCGTCGACCGTCAGCTCCACGCGACGCCCGACGCGAACCCCGCTGACGCCCTCGATGCCGAGGTGGCCGAGGCTGCCCTCGACCGCCCGACCCTGCGGGTCGAGGATGCCGGGCTTTGGCGTGACGTTGACGGCGAACCGGTGGCTGGTCATGGGGCGATGACGTCCTCCTGCGAGGTAGCGCTCGAAGCTGGCGCCGGTGATCCGCTCGTAGGCCTCGATGTAGCGCGCGCGCGTGCCCTGCGACGACGTCCTCGGGCAGGGCGGGACCGGGGGCGGTCTTGTCCCACGGCTGGGCCTCGAGCCAGTCGCGCACGAACTGCTTGTCGAAGCTCGCCTGCGGACCACCGGGCTGGTAGGCCGCCGCATCCCAGAACCGCGACGAATCGGGCGTAAGCGCTTCATCGATCAGCACGAGGCGAGACACGCCCTCGATGCCGGTCATGCCGAACTCGAACTTCGTGTCGGCCAGCAGGATCCCGGCACGCTCCGTGATCGCCGCTGCGTGCCGGTACAGCGCTAGCGCGGATCGAGCGAACCTCGTCGGCGATCTCGGGGCCGGCCAGCGATCTCGAGCGCCGTCGAACGGCGATGTTCTCGTCGTGCTCGCCGATGGTCGCGCCTTCGTCGAGGGCGTGAAGACCGGCTCTGCGAGTCGGTCGCTCTCACGCAGGCCAGCAGGCAGCTCGATGCCGCAGACGGCGCCCGTCTCCCGGTACTCCTTCCAGCCGCTGCCCGCGAGGTAGCCGCGGACGATGACCTCGATCGGCAGCACGGTCGGCCGTTCGCCCGATCATCATCCGCCCGCGCAGCTCCGACCCGTGGTCGCTCGAAACCCGGCGGAAGCGAGGCAACGTCCGTCGAAAGCAGGTGATTGGGGACGATCCCGGCCGTCTCCGCGAACCAGAACCGCGATAGAGCCGGTGAGGACCCGGCCCTTGTCCGGGATGACGGCTCGGCAGGACGACGTCGAATGCCGAGATGCGGTCCGAGGCGACGAGCAGCATCCGCCCATCGGGAAGCTCGTACAGGTCGCGCACCTTGCCCGATCGGAGAACGTGGTCAGCCAGCAGCATCAGGCACCGTAGGCGTGAGGGTCGTGCCACGCGCCGCGAGCGCGTCGCTCAGGTGGTCGAGGCGCTTGATCGCCGTCGGCACATGCTGGAGGAACGCGGCCTCGTCGAAGCACGCGTCGAGCTGGGCGAGCGGTCAGCTTCTCGGCGACCGCCGGGTCGACCGCCAGCAGGTCGCGCAGCGGCGCCCGCTCGTCGGCGGCACGGAGCGACGCGCGCTGGACGATCGCGTAGGCGTCCTCCCGCGACAGGCCGCCGCTCTCGACCAGGGCGACGAGCACGCGCGATGAGGCGTGCAGGCCGAGGCCGCGGGCGATGTTCTCGCGCATCCGCTCGGAGCGGACCACGAGCCCTTCGACCAGCCCGGTCATCCGGACCAGCATGTAGTCGAGAGATCGTGGTCGAGTCGGGCAGGATGACCCGCTCGGCGCTCGAATGGCTGATGTCGCGCTCGTGCCAGAGCGGCTGGTCCTCGAGCGCGGTGCCGGCATAGCCGCGAAGCAAGCGGGCCAGCCCGGCGATCCGCTCCGACAGGATCGGGTTGCGCTTGTGGGGCATCGCCGACGAGCCCTTCTGCCCGGCCGTGAACGGCTCCTGGAGCTCGCCGATCTCGGTGTGCTGGAGGTTGCGGACCTCGGTCGCGAAGCGCTCCAGCGAACCGCCGAGGATCGCGATCGCGCCGAGCAGCGCCGCGTGCCGGTCGCGCTGGACGATCTGCGTGCTGACCGGATCGACATGGAGCCCCAGCGCGGCGAGGACCTCGGCCTCGATGTCCGGCGCGAGGTGGCTGTACGTCCCGACCGGTCCGGAGATCTTGCCCGGTCCCGATCTCGTCGACGGCCGCGGCGAGGCGCGTCCGGCCCCGTTCGACCTCGAAGGCCCAGCCCGCGAGCTTGAGCCCGAGCGTCGTCGGCTCGGCGTGGACCGAGTGGGTGCGACCCATCATCACGGTCTCGGCCTCGGCGCGGGCACGCGCCGATGATCGCGGTCGTCAGCCGATCGCAATCGGCCAGGAGGCGCTCCCCGGCCGCTCGCAGCTGGAGGGCGAGACCGGTGTCGACGACGTCGCTGCTCGTCAGACCGAGGTGCAGGTAGCGACCCTCGGGCCCGACCGTCTCGGCGACCTGGCTGACGAAGGCGATGACGTCGTGGTCGGTGGTCTTCTCGATCTCCGCGATCCGATCGACATCGACCCTCGATCGCGTCTCGATCGCGGTCAGTGCGTCGGCCGGGACGAGTCCACGGGCCGCCTGCGCCCGGGCGACCGCGAGCTCGACGCGGAGCATCGCCTCGAATCGGGCGGTCTCGGACCAGATCGCGCCCATCTCGGCGAGCGTGTAGCGACGGATCATCGGGACGCCCCGGACACCGCGGCAGCGACCGCGGGAGTCAGACCGATGTCGTGCCGCCGCTGGACGCCGTCGAACGTGATGGCGTCGGCGGCCGCCTCGGCCCGCGCCCGGGCCGCCTCGAGATCCCGGCCGCGACCGACGACCGCGAGGACCCGTCCGCCGGCGGTGACGACGGTGCCATCCGGGCCGATGGCGGTGCCGGCGTGGAAGACGAGCGCACCGCCGTCCGCGGCGACGTCGAGACCGGAGATCGACTCCGCCGGGACGCGGTGCGTCCGGATATCCGCCGCTCGCCAGCACGATCGCGACCGTGGCTCCCGGGAACGCCGGGAGGCGCCAGTCGGCGATCCCGAGTGCCCTGGCGGCGCCGGCCAACTCACCGCGGGCGGCCGCGAGCAGCAGCGGCCCGAGCGCCACCGCCAGACGCGGCAGGAGCACCTGCGTCTCCGGGTCGCCGAAACGGGCGTTGCACTCGAGCAGCACGGGGCCGTCCTCGGTCAGCATCAGGCCGGCGTACAGGGCGCCACGGAACGGCGTCCCGCGACGGGCCAGCTCGGCGAGGATCGGCCGGTGGAACGTCTCCAGGAGCGCCGGGATCTGCGTCGTCCGACAGGTCCTCGAGCGGGCTGTAGGCGCCCATGCCGCCGGTGTTCGGCCCTGCGTCGCCGTCGAGCAGGCGCTTGTGGTCGCGTGCCAGCGGCAGCGCCAGGACATCGCGGCCGTCGCACGAGGGCGATGAGGCTCGCCTCGCGGCCGACGAGTCGCTCCTCGACCACGACACGGGCGCCCCGCCTTGTCAGGGCTGCCTCGAGCGCGCGGGCGGCTTCCCGGACGTCGTCGCAGACCGTCACGCCCTTGCCGGCCGCCAGGCCGTCGGCCTTGACGACCACGCCATCGACCGGCGGACGCCGAGCTCGCGAGCGAAGGTCAGCGCCGGCTCGACGGCCGTGAACGTCGCGGCGCGCGCCATCCGCACGCCCGGCCGCGTCCGCGACCTCGTGGCAGAACGCCTTGCTGCTCTCGATCCGCGCGGCCGCCTGCGACGGCCCGAAGACGACGATCCCGGCCTCGCCGGAGCGCATCGGCGACACCGGCCGCCAGCGGCGCCTCGGGCCCGATGACGACGAGCTCGGCCGAGACCTGGCGTGCCAGCCCGACGACCGCCGCAGGATCGAGCGGATCGACCCGCCACGCACCGGACCCGCGGCTCGCGGGCGATGGCCTCGCTGCCGGGCGCCACGATGACCTCGTTCACGCCAGGTTCGGCCCCGAGCTTCCAGGCGAGGGCGTGCTCGCGGCCGCCTCCGCCGACGATGAGGACCCGGGTCGGCATCAGGAGGCTCGTCGTGCTCATGCGGTGATCCCGGCTCGGTTGCGCATCGGGCGCCAGGCCCGCTCGATCGTCTGGGTCCGCTCCGGGCCCGACCGACACGAGCACGATCGGCACGCCGGCGTGGCCCTCGATGGCGCTGAGGTAGCGGCGGGCGTTCTCGGGCAGGTCGGCGAGCGAGCGGACGGCGTTGATCGGCTCGTCCCAGCCCGGGTACTCGTCGTAGATCGGCGTCGCCCGCGCGAGCGCCGCGCCGCTCGACGGCCAGCGTCTCGACGCGCCGTCCGTCGATCTCGTAGGCGACGCAGACCCGGAGCGGATCGATCCCCGACAGGATGTCGAGCTTGTTGAGCATGATCGAGCTGACGCTGTTGACCGCGACCGCATAGCGCAGCGGGCACCGCATCGAACCAGCCGACCCGTCGCGGACGGCCGGTCACCGTCCCGAACTCGTGGCCGCGCTCGGCGATGCCCTGCGCCGATGTCGTCGTGGAGCTCGGTCGGGTACGGCCCGGAGCCGACCCGCGTCGAGTAGGCCTTCATGACGCCGATGACCTCGTCGACCTGGAGCGGGCCGATCCCGCCGCCCGTGCAGGCGCCGCCGGCGACCGGGTTGGACGAGGTGACGAACGGGTAGCTCCCGTGGTCGAGGTCGAGCAGCGTGCCCTGCGCGCCCTCGAGCAGGACGTGCTCGCCGCGAGCCAGCGCGGTCTGGACCAGCCACGTCGTGTCGTCGAGGTGGTCGCGCAGCCGCTCGCCCCAGCCGACCGCCTCGCTCGACGAGCGCGTCGGCGTCGAACGGCGTCGCGCCCATCGAGGTCGAGCAGCAGGTTCTTGTCGGGCAGCACCCGTGCGATCCGCTCGCGCAGGACCGCCCGATCGAGCAGGTCCTCCATGCGCAGCCCGAGCCGCCAGGCGCGATCGCCGTAGGTCGGTCCGATCCCCCGACCGGTCGTGCCCGACCTTGGCGCCGTCCAGGCGGGCCTCGTTGGCCACGTCGAGCGCGACGTGGTACGGCATGATCACGTGCGCGCTGCGGCTGACCCGGACCCGGCTGACGTCGATGCCGCGCGAGGTGAGCATGTCGAGCTCGCCGATGAGCGTGACCGGGTTGACGACCACGCCGTTGCCGATGACCGAGGTGATGTGCGGGTAGAGGACGCCCGACGGGACGAGCCGGAGCTTGAGGACCTCGTCGCCGCTGACCACCGTGTGGCCGGCGTTGTCGCCGCCCTGGTAGCGCACGACCATGGCGACCTGCTCGGCGAGGAAGTCGGTCGTCTTGCCCTTGCCCTCGTCGCCCCACTGGAGCCCGACGATCACCGTCGCCGGCATCAGACGGCTCCCATCGCTGCGTGGCGGCCCATCCGTCGCCTGAAAGAGAATCGGCGGCATGGGCGGTCGAGGCCAAGGCGGAGGCGAGCACGTGAGCGAGCGCACCCCAAGGTGCGTGAGCGAACCCGCGCAGCCGGCAACGCCGGCGTCGGCCGATCCAGGACGCCGCCCACAAAAAAGCCCCCGACCAATGGTCCGGGGCTTGGCTTGGATAGACGTCTCCCGTGTGCTCCGCCGACGCTTCGGCGGATCGCCGTCGACTGGTCGCTCGGTCGCCTCACGGGGCGGCCGATGCGCCCTCCTAGCGCGATCGCTGACCTCCTGGTAGACGGGTGTCGCCGCTGCGAGCCCGCTGTGGACGAGGACGGCCGGAGTATAGCAGCCGGGCACGGCCGCCGAAGGCCCACGCACGCGGGCGTACCTCCGGGTGGTGCGCACCGGTACCTCCTTCGGGACCGTCGCGGCGACCTCGCCCGCTAGCCTTACGCGGTGATGCGCCTGCTCGGGGTCCTGGCGCTTGCGGCTCCGGTCGCGATCGGGATCCTCTTCGCCTTGGTACCCGATGTCGCGACCCTGTGGCTCAACGAAGTCACGCGCTCTGTCGTCGCGAGCCGTGGCCGCGGCGACGATCGGCGTCTCCCTGACCGCCGGCGTCACCTATCTGCTCCTCCGGATCCGCTTCGGACGCCTGGTCAAGGCCGCCGAGCGCATCGCCGCGGGCGACTACACGACCACCGTCAAGGCCAGGGGCGGCGGCCTCGAAGGCGCGTCTCGCCCGCGCCGTCAACGGCATCTCCGTCGCGCTGACCGAGACCAACGACCTCGCCACCTTCGATCGCCTGACCGGCGTCGCCAACCGCCAGCGCCCTGCTCGCGGCGCTGTTCGCCGAGGTCGAGCGCGCCGCGCCGCTACGAGCGGCCCCTGTCGGTCGCGTTCGTCGACATCGACCACTTCAAGGCCGTCAACGACACCTACGGTCATGCCGCCGGCGACGTCGTCCTGCGCGGCGTCGCCCAGACGCTCGGGGCCAACCTGCGCGCGAGCGACATGATCGGTCGCTACGGCGGCGAGGAATTCATGCTGATCCTCACCGAGACCGACGTCGAGGAAGGCGCCGTCCTCACCGAGAAGCTGCGCAACGCTCGTCCAGCGCGCAGCACTTCGCGGTCGAGGGCGGCGCCGGACCTCACGGTCACGATCTCGATCGGCATCGCCGGCGGCTCGGGCACGCAGCTGCGGGTGGAGACGCTCGTCCGCGACGCCGACGCCGCGATGTACTCGGCCAAGTCGCTCGGGCGCAACCAGACCTACATCTTCGCCGAGCCCGACGACGACGCCCGCGTCCCGCGCGCGCCGATCTCCGACGGCGGGCCGGGCCCGGGCGATGGAGATCGGCCAGCAGGCCCGCGATGCGGCGACCGCCGCCCTCGCGTCGTACATCCTGCCGCTCCCCCACTACCGCGGCCAGCCGTCGGCGCTGATCGCCTCGATCGTGGTCGAGATCGGCGCGCCAGCTGCAGCTGCCCGGAGGCCGAGATCGACCGGATCCAGGTCGCGGCGCTGCTCCACGACGTCGGCAAGGTCGCCGTCCCCGAGGAGATCCTCGAGAAGCCGTCGGCCCTCTCGACCGGCCGAGTGGCGGACTCGTCGTCCAGCACCCGCGCATCGGCCAGGTGATCCTCGAGCAGGCCGCCGCGCTCAAGGACGCCGTGCCGATCATCCTCCACCACCACGAGCGCTACGCCGGCCACGGCTACCCGTACGGGCTGCGCGGCAACGAGATCCCGCTGGGCGCGCGGATCGTGGCGATCGCCGACGCCTACGACGCGATGATCCACGACCGGCCGTACAAGCGCGCGATGACCCACGACCAGGCGATCGCCGAGCTCCGCCGCCACGCCGGCACGCAGTTCGACCCGGAGCTCGTCGACCTCTTCTGCGACCTCTACGCGGCCCACGCGCCGGAGCCGGATCCGACGGTCCTCGCGATGATGCAGCGACACGCGGAGCCGCCCGCGGAGAAGCTCGTCGTGCCGGCAGGGGCGTCCCGCGTCGGTCACACCAGGCGCGCGTCTCGACCCAAGGCGATCACGCAGATCCCCGCCACCACATCGGACGGTGCCACGGCGGCGATGGCCGGCGAGGGATCGGCGTCGGTCGAGCTCCGGTCGATCAGCGACACGCGCCGCCGCGGCGAGGGCTCGCTGCCGCCGACGAACGGTCCGCGGCCACGGGGCGCGACGGCCGGCTGATCCGCGCCGGGCGTCGCGACGCCCAGTCGACGCCGGCTCGACGTCGTCAGGTCGAGGTCGAAGAGCCAGAGGCGCTGCTCGATCCCCTCGTGTCCCTCTGTCGCGGCTTGCCGCGTCGTTTGGCCTCGTATGCCTCGAGCGCGCGCCTGACCTGCCGACGCTTGACCTCCGGGATGATCTCGACCAGCACCACCACGACAGCCGCGGTCCACAGCGCAAAGCCGAACGTGTAGAGCATGTCCGCCAGCAGTCCAAGGGGTTCGGTCGTCGCCGTCGATCTCAGGACGTATCCGGCGACGTACCCGACGAGGCCCACCACGAAGGCGCTCGCGAGCGTGACGTACAGGAAGCGCTGTCCGTAAGCCTCCTGCCGCAACACCGTCATGTGGTCCTCGAACCAGGCCTGGACGTCTGGGTCGTCCAGGAGCGGGTCGATCTCGTCGTCAGGAGGCGGGGTTGGCTGCGACATGGTCGAGCTCCGATCCAGGTCGACGAGCCGTGCCTGGCCGGGGAGCGCCGGCTCGCAGCCCGTCGTGCGGCCATCGTATGCCGCGGTGCGCAAGAGCTCGCCGACAAGACGGCTCCGTGCCCGCGGTCGTGCACCCGCAGCTAAGTCGCCGATACCCGCCCGATACAGGCTCGCTGCTACGGTCCGATTCGCCCGCCAGGACTCCCCGCCGAACGCCATTCCGCCCGCCGTGACTGCCCGCCGCACACGCAGGGTCGTGACCGGTGCGACCGGCCGACCGGGAAGGAGATCGGACCGTGAACAAGGTCCTCCTCACGGGGCGCCTCACGCGCGACCCGGAGATGCGCAGCCTGGCCAGCGGCAAGAACGTCACGACGTTCACCGTGGCCAGCAACGAGTTCCTCGGGGGCGGCAAGGAGAAGGCCGAGTACAGCCCCGTCGTCACGTGGGATCGGCTCGCGGAGATCGCCGGCCGTACCTCGGCAAGGGCCAGCAGGTCGCCATCGAGGGCCGGCTCCAGACCCGCTCGTGGGACGACGACCGCGGCGCCCGGCACTGGAAGACCGAGATCGTCGCCTCGCACGTCGAGATGCTGTCGGGCCGCAAGAAGAAGGACTACGAGGCCCAGCAGGCCGCCGAGTCGCTTGACGGCCCAGGCCGAGGCGCTCGGCGAGGCGCCTGCGTCCGAGCCGATCCCGGAGGGCGCGGAGGTCGTCGGCGAGGCCGGGCGAACCGAGTGACGACGATGACGCCGAGCCCGAGGAGGCCGCTGCCTGATCGATCGCCCGCCCCCATCGGCCACGACGGTGCGCGCACCCCTCCCGCGCCGTCGTGGTCGCTCGCCCGCTAGGTCGACGAGCGGCGCCACGAACTCGAAGAACGAGAACGCGAGGATCACGTAGACGATCATCAGCAGCGCGCCCTCGAGCCAGTTCGACTCGCCGTCGAGCGCGATGAGGGCGCTGATGCCGACGGCCGCGCCGACCGCGGCGACCTCGAGCGGCTGGAAGACGAGGTCCATCGGCTGGCCCATGACCGCGCCGAGCAGGACCAGGATCGGGGCGACGAAGAGCGCGACCTGGAGGCTCGAGCCGTAGCGAGACGGCCATCGCGAACTCCATCTTGTTCTTCGCGGCGAGCTGCACGGCGACGAGGTGCTCGGCGAGGTTGCCGATCGTCGGGATCGAGCACGACGCCGACGAAGAACGGCGTCAGCCCGAAGGCCTCGATGAACGAGTCGATCGAGCTCACGAGGATCTCGGAGAGCACGGCGAGCAGGACGGCCGCGAGCAGCAGCACGACGACCGCCGTGCCACGGCTCCACAGCCGGGCCGCCGTGGTCCGCCGGCGCGCCGTGGCCGCCGAGCGTCCGGTCCGGGTTGGTGAACTGGTAGACGAGTGAGAGCACGTAGCCGGCGATCAGCGCGACCGAGACGAGGACCGACTCCTCGGTCACGGGTCCCCTGGCCGGGGTCGGACGAGAACGCGAAGATCGCCGGGCACGAACAGCCCGATGGCCGCCACGACCAGGAGCGCCGCGTTCGACCCGGCGATCCGCTGGCTGAACGTCTGCGTCCCGTGCCGAAGCCCGCCGACGAGCACGCTCGCGCCGAGCACGAGCAGCAGGTTCCCGATGATCGAGCCGGTGATCGACGCCTTCACGACGTCGATGAGCCCGGCCTGGAGCGCGAAGAACGCGATGATCAGCTCGGCGATGTTGCCGAACGTCGCGTTGAGGATGCCGCCGACCTGCGGGCCCGGTCAGCGAGCCGAGGCGCTCGGTCGAGAGGCCGACCACCCACGCGAGGCCGAGGATCCCGGCCGCCGACACGAGGAACAGCACGGTCTCGTCGACGTGCAGCCCGAAGTCGAGGACGATCGCCGCGATGCTGACGGCGACGGTTCCGAGCAGGAAGACGCGGGCGATGGGCGTGAGCTGCCCGAGGATCGGGAGGCCGGGGCCGGCGGGCGGCGTCGGCGTCGAGGCGGCGGTCACGACCGAATCCTAGCCCGGCCGGCGGTCGGCGCGCCGCTCTCCCCGTCGCGCGAACGAAATGCAGGATGGCATCGGCTGCCGACTTCCCGTGACCCGGGGCGCGTAGGCTGCGGTCGTGGCCATCCTCGCCGCCCTCGTCGCGTTCGGATCGCGGTTCGCCAGCAAGGTCCTCACGACCGCCCTGGGATGGGCGAGCACGCTGCTGTTCGGTCGCGTGCCGGCGTCCCGTCAGATCCTGCTGCTCGGCATCACGTTCGGGTCGGTCATCTGGATGGTCCTGGTCGCGGGGATCGTGTTCCCCGACATCGGGGCGTTCCTGCTCGTGCTGGTCCCGAAGCAGGACTACGTCCCCGAGTGGGTGATCCGCCTCGTGATGCTCATCGGCGCCCTCGTCGTGCCGGGCGTGATCGGCGGGCTCACGCTCGCCCTCTCGGGATCCGCCGATCGGCATGCGCGTCAGGTCCTCGAGTCGATCGCCCGCGGGTACCCGCTCACCGTCCTGCTGGCCGTCCTGCTGGTCTTCCTCGCCGGGCTCGCGATCTGGCGCAAGGCCCACAGCCTGGCGCGCCGCTGGACGGATGCCCACGTCCCACTGGTGGTCAAGCCCGGCGCCTACGACGAGGTGGCCGCCGACCTGGACAAGGCGATCAGCGATGCCGGGCTCGACGTCGAGCCGCGGGCGGCGCCGGCGGTCATGTCGAAGCCAGCCCGCTGGCTCGCCGCCGTGGGCGGCACGTCGTCCAGCTCGCTCGTGCCCGAGCGGATGATCCAGCTCGCACGGCCCCGGGCTCGACATCCTCATCTACCCGATGGACCTCATGATCTCGGGCAAGCCCGAGCTCGTCGCTCGAGCCCGCGCGGCGATGGCGAGCCGGCTGACGACCTCGGCGGCGCACCTGACCGTGAGCGCCGAGGCGCAGGCCATCGAGGACCGGCTGGCGGCGCTCGGCAACGGGTCGGGCGAGGCCGGCGACCCACCCCGCTTCGACGAGGCCGCCGCCGCGGCCTTCACCGAGATCGACGAGACCCTCGCGACGCTCGGTCATCCCGTACGAGGAGTGGGAGGTGCTGTATCGCCAGCGCCTGCAGGTCGAACGCGACCTGCGCGTGGGCGCGATGGCGGGCGAGGCCGTGCTGGGTGCGGGCGACGCCTGGCACGAGCGGGCCGATCGCGACCCTGACCGCCGTCGGACGCATGCTCCGGGGCGGGGCCGAGGCCGTGCTCGACATCGCGGCCGACGAGCGGACGGCGGAGGCGGCCGGACGGGTCGGCGGGCCACAGGTGCGCATCGGGCTGCGCGCGGCCGCCACGGCGCTCACGGCGGTCAGGACAGCCGCCCGCCGGCGCGGCTCTGCCGATGATGCGGCCGAAGCACCGGGCGACGGCGAGGTCCCGGCCGCCACGGACGACGAGGATGGTCCGCGCGCGCCAGTCGGGAAGGGCCCGGATCAGGGGCGCTCCACCGCCCCGTAGAGGCGCCGGCGCGGGATCCCGGTCGCGACGCCCACCTGCCGGGCGGCCTCGCCACGCGCCGTGCCCGCGGCCACCAGCCGTTCCACCTCGGCCATCGCGGCCTGCAACCGCGCGGCCTCCCCCGACTCGCGTTCGGCCGAGGGGTGACTCCCGTCGTCCGGCCCGACGACGAGCACGAACTCGCCACGGGCGGGGATCACGCCATCGGACGCGGCCACCGCCAGCTCGCCGAGCGTGCCGCGCACGATCAATTCGTGGAGCTTCGTCAGCTCGCGGCACACGGCCCCCGCTCGATCCGGGCCGCAGGCGGCCGCGAGATCCCGCAGCGTGGCTGCGACACGTCCTGGCGCCTCGTACACGACGGCGCCGCGCTCGTCGGCGGCGATCCTCGCCAGCCGGTCCTTCCGCTCCCGCCCCGATCGCGGCAGGAAGCCCTCGAACGCCCACCGCGGCCCGGCCACGCCAGAGCCGGCCACGGCGGCCAGCACGGCCGACGCCCCAGGCAGTCGGCACCACCGTGCCGCCCTCCCCGGCCCAGGCCGCCACGAGATCGCCGCCCGGGTCGCTCACGGCCGGCGTCCCGGCGTCGGTGACGAGCGCCAGGTCCGCGCCGCCACGCGAGGTGCGCCAGGAGCGCCTCGGCACGAGCGGGCCCGCTGCGCGCGTGGTAGCTCGTCATCCGCGTCGCGATCCCGTGCCGGTCGAGCAGGCGATGGGTCAGGCGGGTGTCCTCGGCCGCGATGAGCGGCACCGCGCGCGAGCGTCTCGATGGCCCGCAGCGTGACGTCGCCGAGGTTCCCGATCGGCGTCGCGACCACGTACAGGGTGCCGCCGGCGCCGACCCCGGCCCCGGTCGTCTCGCTCACTCCCTCGCCGAACCGGGGCGGCGGCGCGGATAGAGGTAGTCGACGCCGGCCGTCCGCGGGCCGAGCTTGGCGATCGGCGGCACTTGGCGCTTGAACTCGGACCCCGCGACCATCCGGTCGACCCGCTCGATCGTCTCGGCGTCGAACCCGAGCGCGACGAGCTCCTCGGTCGAGCGGCGCTTGTCGATCCGCCAGAACAGCAGGCGATCGAGCGCCGGGTAGTCGAACCCGCCCTCGGTCTCGTCGGTCTGGCCCGGCCACAGGTCGGCCGAGGGGGCCTTGCGCACGATCGCCTCCGGGACGCCCATGGCGATCGCGAGCTGGCGGACCTGGCTCTTGTACAGGTCGCCGATCGGGTTGAAGGCGCAGGCCGCGTCGCCGAACAGCGTCGTGTAGCCGATGAGCGACTCGGTCTTGTTGCCGGTCCCGACGACGAGGCCGCCGAACGTCACCGAGTGGTCGTAGAGCACGGCCATCCGCTGGCGGGCCATGAAGTTGCCGCGCCGAAGCGGCGCTCGCGTCGGGTTCGGAGCGCGTAGTAGCCGTCGACCATCGGGCTGATGTCGACGAGCGTCGAGCGCGGTCCCGAGCGCGGCCGACGACCGCCTCGGCATCGCCTCGGGACGCCGGCGACGAGGTCCGATACGGCATGAGCACGCACAGCAGCCGGTCGGCGCCGATCGCCTCGGCGACGAGGTAGGCGACCAGCGCCGAGTCGATGCCGCCCGACAGGCCGAGCACGAGACGCTCGAACCCCGCCTGGCGGAGCTGGCCGCGGATGAACTCGGCGATGACCCGGCGCGCGACATCCGTGTCGATGGCGAGCTCCGGCGGCAGCTCGAACGGCCGCGCGGTCTCGTCGGCGAGGTCGCTCGGGCTCATCGGTCGGCCGCCTTGCGCGGGATCCGCGCCGCGGTCCGCTTGGTGGCGAACCCGATCGGACGCGGCCGCCGCACGGCCGGCACGATGTCGAGGCCAGGCTCGGCCCCGGGTTCGGCGGTCGAGTCCGGCGTGAAGCCCGGCGCGCTCAGCCACGATCCGGTTGCAGCTCGCGCACGTGGAACTCCGGCCGCTCGTCGCGAAGCAGCGGGCAGCGCCGATCCGCTCGCGCCGGATGTCGCCCGCCTCGATGTCGACGGTGAAGAGGCCCTCGTCGTAGATCGGGGCGCTGAAGACCGCGGCGCCGTTCGGGCCGATGACCTCGGAGCCGCCCCAGAACGAGATCGACTCGTCGACGCCGACCCGGTTGCAGAACACGACGAACGACGTCGTCAGCTGGGCGTAGGTCCGCATGAGCGTGCGCCACGACGTGGCGGTGCCCAGGCCGACCTCGTTCATCGCGGCCAGGTCGCGACCCGGCGAGGACGACACGTTGATCAGGATCTGCGCACCGTCGAGGGCCAGGATCTGGGGCACGCGTCAGGTGCCAGAAGTCCTCGCAGATCGCGATCCCGACGCCCACCCCGAGCCGCGACGGCACCGCGCGCAGCAGGTCGCCGGCGGCGAAGAAGCGGCGCTCGTCGAACAGCCCGTACGTGGGCAGGTACAGCTTTCGATGGACGTGGCGGATCTCGCCGTCCTCGATGAGGGCGGCGGCGATGAACAGCCGGTGATCGGCCGATTCCTCGACGAACGACACGACCGCGGAGAGCCCCTCGGTCGCCGCGGCGAGCTCGGCGAGCCGCGGGTCGTCGAGGCGCATCGAGACCTCGGACGCGAGGTCCTGGAGCTGGTAGCCGGTCAACCCGAGCTCGGGAAAGACGACCAGTTGGGCGCCAGCCGTGCGCGCCTCCCCGAGCAGCGCATGGTGACGCGCCAGGTTCGCGTCCAGGTGGCCCAGCTGCGGGGCGATCTGGGCGATGGCGATCCGGATCGGTCTCACGCTCGGAGCATACGCGACCACCCTATCCGCGGGGCGTGACGGGACTCTCGCTCGGTGCTACGCTGCCGGGCACTCGCGGGCCTCCATGGGTTCGCGCGTGCGCGCCAGCCCCGATCCAGCACCGGACAGGGAGGCACCGTCGGTCCGGGCGGAGGGGCCATTCAGAGGAGGAGTTCCAAGGATGATCCGATCACCCAGGTGGTCGCCACTCGCGGCATTGGTCGCGACCGTGGCGATCGTCTTCGCAGCCTGTAGCGGCACGACCGCTTCGTCTGCACCCAGCACGGCCGCCAGCGCGGCGCCATCGACCGCCGCCAGCGCGAGCGCACCGGCCTTCGAGGCGATGTCGTATCCGGCGACCGGCGAGGCCCCTTGCGGCGAGGCGGCCGCTCCGGACGCCACGCACGACAAGTACGGCGGCCAGTTCAAGAAGATCAGCGCCCCGGACGCGCGCACGGTCGTCTTCGACCTCTGCGGCTCCGACGTGGCGTTCCTCTCGAAGATCGCCTTCACCTCGTTCGCGATCAACGACGCTGGCTGGCTGGCGTCGCACATCGATCCCGCGGCGACGGACAACCAGAAGATCGTCTCCGAAGCCAACGGGACCGGCCCGTACAAGGTGACCGCGTGGAACCGTGGCCAGGACGTGACCTATGCCGCGTATGACGGCTACTGGGGCGAGAAGGCCAAGACCCCGACCGCCATCCTGCGCTGGAACAAGGAAGCGGCCCAGCGGCTCGTCGAGCTGCAGGCCGGGACCGTCGACGGCATCGACAACGTCGGGCCGACCGACTTCGCGACCGTCGAAGGCGACGCGAACCTCCAGCTGAAGCCGCGGACGGGTCTGAACGTCTTCTACCTCGGCTTCAACAACACGGTCGCGCCGTTCGACAACGAGGCCGTTCGCCAGGCGATCGCCAAGGGCGTCGACCGCAAGCGCATCGTCGACACGTTCTACCCGGGCGGCTCGACGGTCGCCGACTACTTCACGCCGTGCGACATCCCCAACGGGTGCGTCGGCGACAAGTGGTACGACTTCGACGCTGCGGCAGCCAAGCAGGAGCTGACGGCTGCGGGCTTCGACTTCAGCAAGACCTACAAGCTGCACTTCCGGCCGGCCGTTCGCGGCTACCTGCCGGATCCGCCGGTCATCGCGACCGAGATCCAGGCCCAGTTCAAGACGAACATGGGCATCACGCTCGAGCTCGACCAGCAGGACGACACCACGTACCTCGACAACGCCGCCGACGGCCTGCTCGAGGGCATCCACATGCTGGGCTGGGGCGCGGACTATCCCGACCAGACCAACTTCATCGGCTACCACTTCGGAGCCGGTGCCTCCAAGCAGTTCGGTGACAAGTTCCCCGACCTGACCGCCGCGCTCGACGAGGGCGCCAAGGGCACCAGTGACACGGCTCGCGAGCCGGCGTACACGACCGCCAACAACCTGATCAAGCAGCACGTGCCGATGATCCCAGTCGCTCACGGTGGGTCCGCTGTCGCGTTCCGTGCCGACGTGACCGGGGCGCATTCGTCGCCGCTGACGAACGAGCAGTTCGCGGTCATGCAGGCGGGCGACCGGACGCAGCTGGTGTTCAGCCAGAACGGGGAGCCCGGTGGCCTGTACTGCGCCGACGAGACTGATGGCGAGGCCCTTCGGGCGTGCGATCAGTCGATGGAAGGCCTCTATGGGTACGAGATCGCCGGCACCGCCGCGGTCCCGGTCCTGGCCGAGACGTGTGAGCCGAACGCGGACTTCACCAGCTGGACCTGCACGCTGCGTTCCGGCGTGACGTTCCACGATGGATCCACGTTCGATGCCGACGACGTCATCGCGTCGTTCGGCGCTCAGTGGGACGCCGACAATCCGCTCCACAAGGGCCGGACAGGCGACTTCACGTACTTCTCGAGCCTCTTCGGTGGGTTCCTGAACCCGCCGGTGCCGGCTCCAGCTCCGTAGGACGTCGTACTCTCGAGACCGCCCACGGCCAGGCCGTGGGCGGTCTCTTGGCAACAGGGGCCTGCCACGGATAGGCGAAGGGGTGTCCTGACCGGATGATCCGCTACATCGTCCGTCGCCTGCTGCTCAGCATCCCAGTCCTGCTGGGGGTCGTGCTGCTGGTCTTCGTCCTCGCGCGGATCATCCCGGGTGACCCGTGCGTGGCCACCTACGGCGAGAAGGCCAACGCGACGGTCTGCGCCGCGTTCAACCACCGGTATGGTCTCGACAAGCCGATCCCCGAGCAGTTCGTCATCTACGTGGGCGCCCTCGCGACCGGCGACCTCGGGACGTCGGTCAAGTTCGGCCGGCCGGTCGCGGACGTCCTGCTCGAGCGACTGCCGGTGACCGTCGAGCTGACGATCATGGCCCTGCTCTTCGCCATCACCTTCGGGCTGATCCTCGGACTGGCGTCCGCGATGCGACGCAACTCCGTCGCCGACGTCGGCACGATGGTCGTGGCCAACCTCGGTGTCTCGATCCCGGTCTTCGTCCTCGGTCTCATCCTGGCATTCGTCTTCGCCGTGCTCCTGAAGAACACCCCGTTCGTGCTGCCACCGTCCGGCCGCCTCACGCCCGGCATCTCCGTGATCCCGCTCGCGGAGACCTGGGGCCTGACCGGGATGACCGGGCCGCCACGGGTCGTCCTGGACTTCATCTCGCGGATGTACGTCCTCCACGCCCTGCTGACATTGAACTGGACGCTCTTCGCCGACGCGGTCCGGCACCTCATCCTGCCGGCCATCGCGGTCGGGACGATCCCGCTCGCGATCATCGCGCGCATGACCCGCTCGAGCCTGCTCGAGGTCCTCGGACTCGACTTCGTCCGGACGGCGCGCGCGAAGGGCGTCAAGGAGCGCACGGTGGTCCTGCGCCACGGGCTGCGCAACGCCATGCTCCCGGTCGTGACCGTCATCGGCCTCTCCTTGGGCGCGCTGCTGTCCGGCGCGGTGCTGACCGAGACGATCTTCAGCCTGACCGGGATGGGCCAGACGCTCTTCGAATCGATCAACAGCCGCGACTACAGCATCATCCAGGGTGCGACGATCCTGGTGGCGCTGATCTACGTCGTGGTCAACCTCGTCGTCGACGTGTCGTACGCGTTCCTCGACCCGCGGATCCGGCTCGACTGATGGCGATCATCGAGCAGCAGGCCGAGGCTGCGGTCGGCCCGACCAGGGACCGGGGCTCCAGCCTCCGCCGCGACACCGCCCGGAACGTCCTGCGCCAGCGCTCCGCCGTGGCCGGCCTGATCATCCTGGGCACGATGGTGCTGATCGCGCTGTTCGCCCCGCTCATCGCCCCCCACGATCCGCTGCAGTCGATGCTCGACAGCGGCGAGACCGGCATCCGCCGCGGTCAATCGCCATGCGTCCACCTGCTCGGGTGCGCGGCGGATCAGCCGCAGCACATCATGGGCCTGGACTCGAACCTGCGCGACGAGTTCAGCCGGGTGATCTACGGCGCTCGTGTCTCGCTGCAGGTCGGGATCCTGACGGTCGGCTTCGCGATCCTCGTCGGCACCACGCTGGGGGCGATCGCCGGGTTCGCCGGCGGACGCACCGACAACATCACGATGCGTACGCTGGACATCGTCCTGGCCTTCCCGAGCCTCATCCTCGCGATCGCCATCGTGACCGTCCTTGGCTCGGGGCTGTTCCAGGCTCAGATCGCGATCGCGATCGTGTCGATCCCGATCTATGCCCGCGTGATGCGTGGCTCGGTCCTGGCCACCCGCGAGCAGGAGTTCGTCACGGCCTCACGGGCCCTCGGCGAATCGTCGGCGGGCATCCTCACCCGACGGATCCTGCCGAACTCGCTGACGCCGCTCATCGTGCAGGGGACACTCGGCATCGGCGGCGCGATCCTCGAGGTCGCGGCCCTCTCGTTCCTCGGGCTGGGTGCCCAGCAGCCCCAGGCGGAATGGGGCTCGATGATCGGCTTCGACCGGAACCTGTTCTTCTCGGCGCCGCACCTCATCTTCTTCCCCGGCGTGGCGATCACGCTCACCGTCCTCGGGTTCAACCTGCTCGGCGACGGCCTGCGCGACGCCCTCGATCCGAGGCTGAACCGATGACCGTCCCCGCGACCGACACCGAGAGCCTGGGCGTCCGCCTCGACGAGACCGTCGTCGAGGAGCTGGTGCCGCCCGGCGCCCAGCGCCAGCGCAAGCCGCGAAGCGACAAGCCGCTCCTCGAGATCAAGGGCCTCTTCACGTCGTTCAAGACGCGCGACGGGCTTGTCCGCGCCGTCGACGGCATCGACTTCCACGTCGATCGCGGGGAGATCATGGGCCTGGTCGGCGAGTCGGGCTGCGGGAAGAGCGTCACCAGCCTCTCGATCCTGCGCCTCGTGGCCAAGCCCGGCGCCATCGACGCCGGGGAGATCCTCTTCGACGGCCAGGACCTTCTGAAGCTGTCCTCGGAGGAGATGCGCAAGATCCGGGGCGACCGGATCAGCATGATCTTCCAGCAGCCGACCTCATCGCTCAACCCGGTCTGGGACGTCGGCCACCAGATCGAGGAGGTCCTGCGGATCCACCGCGGCATGAAGGGCAAGGCCGCCCAGGGCCGTGCGCTGGAGCTGCTCAGGATGGTCGGCATCCCCGATCCGGAGCGGCGACTCAAGGCCTTCCCGCACGAGATGTCCGGCGGGATGGCCCAGCGTGTGATGATCGCGATGGCCCTCGCCTGCGAGCCGGAGCTGCTGATCGCGGACGAGCCCACCACGGCGCTCGACGTGACGATCCAGGCCCAGATCCTGGACCTCATCCGCAAGCTGCGGGACGAGACCGGGACCGCGGTCATCCTCATCACCCACGACCTCGGGGTCGTCGCCGAGATGGCGGACCGGGTCGCGGTGATGTACGCGGGCGAGATCGTCGAGGAGACCGACGTCGTCTCGCTCTTCCGCAACCCGCTCCATCCCTACACGCGTGGCCTGATCGGCTCGATCCCCGTCGTCGGCGCCCCGACCGAGGAGCTGGCGGTCATCCCGGGCAACGTCCCCAACCTCATCGACCTGCCGGCGGGGTGCCGGTTCGCCCCGCGCTGCCTCACGCGGGTGGAGGAGAACGTCACGCTCGCGCTCGACGTCCACCCCGAGCTGCTGCCGGTCAGCCCGGACCACGCCGTTCGCTGCTGGCTGTACCACGACGCCGCGGGGCGGGTGAAGGCCACGCCCGGCGGCGAGCGGATCCATCCATGATCGAACCGACGTCGACGCCGGTCGCCAAAGCGCCGGGACCCGCGCCCCAGCCGGGCGTGGCCGCCACGTCCTCCGGACGCCCCCTCGTCGAGGTCCGCGACCTCGTCAAGCACTTCCCGGTCCGGGGTGGCGTCCTGCAGCGGACGATCGGCATGGTCCAGGCCGTCGACGGGGTGACCTTCGACATCCGGCGTGGTGAGACGCTCGGCCTCGTCGGCGAGTCGGGGTGCGGCAAGACGACCGTGGGTCGCCTGCTGCTGCGGCTCATCGAACCGACGGCGGGCACGATCACCTTCGACGGCGTGGATCTCACGGCTCTGAGCGGCAGTGACCTCAAGCCCTACCGCCGCCGCATGCAGATCATCTTCCAGGACCCCTACGCCAGCCTCGATCCGCGGGCGCCGATCTCCGACAGCATCGGCGAGGGCCTGCGCATCCACGGGATCGGCACCGCGGCCGAGCGTCGGGCCAAGGTCGTCCGGATCATGGACATGGTCGGGCTCCAGCCGTACCACGCGCGGCGCTATCCGCACGAGTTCAGCGGCGGCCAGCGCCAGCGCATCGGGATCGCCCGCGCCCTCGTCCTCGAGCCGGACCTGGTGGTCTGCGACGAGCCGGTGTCCGCGCTCGACGTCTCGATCCAGGCGCAGGTCCTGAACCTGCTCAAGAACCTGCAGCGCGAGCTTGGCCTCACGTACGTCTTCGTCGCGCACAACATGGGCGTGGTCGAGCACATCAGCGACCGGGTCGCGGTCATGTACCTCGGTCGGATCGCCGAGCTGGCCGATCGCCGCGAGCTGTTCAAGCACCAGGAGCACCCCTACACGGTCGCCCTCATGTCGGCGATCCCGGTCCCGGACCCGGAGCTACGGCGTCAGCGGGTCATCCTGAAGGGCGACGTGCCGAGCCCCGTGAATCCGCCGTCCGGCTGCCGCTTCCACCCGCGCTGCCAGCTTCGCCAGGAGCTCGGCGGTCCGGTCATCTGCGCCGTCGAGAACCCGCCGCTCATCGACCTCGGCGGCGGCCACCAGTGCGCCTGTCACTTCCGCGGACCGGGCGCCGCCGACGTGCCGCTGACGGCGGCCCCACGCGAGGTCGACACGCCCGCCTGACGCGGGCGAGGGCGCGACCGCCCGTCAGATGCAGTCCGCGAGCCGGTAGGCGCGCCCGACCGCGGAGGTCGCGAGCTTGACCGCCACGATCTTGCCCTCGATGCCGTCGGGCGTGTTCGCGATGCGGAACAGCGTCATCGATCCGTGGCTGTACCCGGTCGCCGGGAACGCGGCGTCGGGCTCGAAGCCCATCGGGCGGATCGCATCGGTGAGGAGGTAGACCTTCCGGTCGAAGCGGATCCAGCTCGGGAAGAGGTCGTCCCGGACGCGTCCCGCGAGCGGGCAGTCCTCGAGCTTCTGGCCCGACGTGACGGTGGCGTCGGGTCCGTCCCAGGTGTCGACCCGAGTGTCTCTCCAGAAGGCGAGGCCCGCGTTGACCGCGAGATACAGCAGCACCGCCAGGATGGCGGCCCACACCAGCTTCCCGGCGATCGGGTGCCAGCGCAGCCGACGCGTGCCGGGGCGCCGCTGCCATGGGACCTCCTGGCCCGCGTGGAGGGTGTGCAGGAGGCTCGTATACCGGTCCCCGCCGGCTCTCTGCATCCGGTCCCGCTGTTCCGCTCGCTCGCTCACCGAGCGCCGCGCCGGGAGCGACTCTCCTTCGGGCGCGTCGGCCATCAGCCGGCCGCCGGCTCCGCCGTCGCGACGTGGTCGACCGTGCGCTCGACGACCTCGATCGTCTGCGGCGTGATCTCCTCGCTGAAGTGGCAGGCGGCCTGCTGGGCGGGCCGGATCTCGCGGAGCTCCGGCTCCTCGGTGACGCACCGCTCCGGGTTGCCCAGCTTGCGCGCGGAGCCAGCACCGGGTGTGGAACCGACATCCGGATGGCGGTGCCGCCGGCGACGGCACGTCGCCCTTGAGCACGAGGCGTTGCTTGCGCTTGCGCGGGTCGGTCTCGGGGACGGCCGAGAGCAGGGCGACCGTGTACGGATGCGCGGGAGTGGCATAGAGCTCGTCGACTCGCGCCAGCTCGGCGAGCCTGCCGAGGTACATGACCCCGACCCGGTCGCTGATGTGCTCCACGACCGCGAGGTTGTGAGCGATGAAGAGATACGTGAGCCCGAGCTCCTGCTGCAGGTCATCGAGCAGGTTCAGGACCTGGCTCTGGATCGACACGTCGAGCGCGGACACCGGCTCATCGCAGACGATGAACTCCGGGTTGAGCGCTAGCGCCCGGGCGATCCCGATCCGTTGGCGCTGGCCGCCGCTGAACTCGTGCGGATAGCGGTGGATGTGGCTCTGGTTGAGCCCGACCCGGCCCAGCAGCTCGCGGACGACGTCCTCGCGCTGCCGCTTGTCCTTGAGCCCGTGCACGTACGGGCCCTCGCCGACGATCTCGCCGACGGTCATCCGGGGGTTGAGGCTGGCGTACGGGTCCTGGAACACGATCTGCATGTCGCGCCGGACCGGGACCATCTCCCGGGCGCTCAGGTCGAAGATGGAGCGGCCGTTGACGGTGACCTTGCCCGATGTCTCGGGGATCAGTCGAAGCAGGACCTTGCCAAGCGTGGTCTTCCCGCAGCCCGACTCCCCCACCAGGCCCAGCGTCTCTCCCTTTCGGACATCGAAGCTGACGCCATCGACGGCTCGCACGGCGCCGATCTTTCGGACGCCGAGCAGGCCCCCGCGGATCTCGAAGTGCTTGACGAGGTCGCGGACCTCGACGAGCGTGTCGGTCCCGTTGGTCGCCCCCGCGTCGTCGCGGGCCGACATGGCACTGGACCAGGGCACCACCGGGGGCGCCTCGGTGTTCGCGGGCTCGGACGTGGCGAACGGCTCGCTCATACCGGGTGCGCCTGGAGGCCGGTCGCCCGGTCCTCGACCGACAACCGGACCGCTTCGGCCTCGGCAACGTCCGGTGGCGCGGCGGCTCCGACCGCCGGGGGCTGACCGTCCGGCGTCAGCCAGCACCGCGAGAGGTGGTCGGGCGCGACCCGCTGCAGCGGCGGGGCGGTGTCGCAGATGGGCATGGCGTACGGACAGCGACGCTTGAAGAGGCACCCCGACGGGAGGTTCAGGGGATTGGGCACGGTCCCCTGGATGACCTCGAGTCTGCTGCGGCGCTCGCCCAGCCGGGGGATCGAAGCCAGCAGGCCGCGGGTGTAGGGATGGTGCGGCCGCTCGAACACCGTCTCGGCGCTCGCCTGCTCGACGATCTTGCCCGCGTACATGACCACGACGTCGTCGGCCATCTCGGCGACGACTCCGAGGTCGTGGGTGATGAGCATGATCGCCATGCCGTTGCGGGTGCGCATCTCCTTCATGAGCTCGAGGATCTGCGCCTGGATCGTCACGTCGAGCGCGGTCGTCGGCTCGTCGGCGATCAGGAGGGCCGGGTTGGTCGAGAGCGCCATCGCGATCATCACGCGCTGGCGCATGCCGCCGGACAGCTGGTGGGGGTACTCGCGCGCCCGGCGCTTCGCATCCGGGATGCCGACGAACGAGAGCATCTCCACGGCTCTCGCCGCCGCGGCCCTGCGGTCGAGGTTGAGATGCAGCGAAACCGCCTCCCCGATCTGGTCGCCGCAGGTCAACACCGGGTTGAGCGAGGTCATCGGCTCCTGGAAGATCATCGAGATGTCGTTGCCGCGCACCTCGCGCAGGTCATCCTCCGGCAGCGTCACGAGGTCGCGGCCGTCGAGCAGGATCTCGCCGGTGACGATCCGGCCGGGCCGCCCGATGAGCCCGAGGATCGACATCGCCGTGATGCTCTTGCCGCACCCGGACTCGCCGACGACGCCGAGCGTCTTGCCGTCGCCGATCGCGAAGCTGACCCCGTCGACGGCCTTGACCGTCCCGTCCTGCGTGAAGAAGTGGGTCTTGAGCCCCTTGACCTCGAGCAGCGGCGCTCCGGCCTCGCGCCGGCCGGTCCGACGGCTCTCGCGGGTCGTCGCGGTCACTTGGTCTCGACCCGCTGGCGTGGGTCGAGCGCATCCCGCAGGCCGTCGCCGAGGAAGCTCGCCGCGAGGACGACGAGGACGATCGTCACAGCTGGATACAGCAGGATGTGGGCACGGACCTGGAGGTCCTCCTCGAAGTTCTTCAGGAGGTTCCCGAGGCTCGCGTCCGGCGGGCTGATGCCGAAGCCGAGGAACGACAGGGCCGCCTCCGCGACGACCGAGTCGGCGATGCCGAGCGTGGCCGCGACGACGACTGGGGCCAGCGCGGCCGGCAGGATATGCCGGGCGATGATCCGCCGGTTCGAGGCGCCGAGCGCCTGGGCGGCCTGGACGAAGTCGGCCTCGCGCAGTTTCAGGAACTCCGCTCGGACGAGCCGGCACGCCAGCGTCCAGCCCGTCAACCCGATCGCGATGATCACGACGAGCGCCGAGCCCTTCCCGAGGACAGCCACGATGATCAGGATCATGAAGAAGACCGGCAGCGACAGGATGACGTCGACGAACCGCATGATGAGGTTGTCGATCCAGCCGCCGTAGTAGCCCGCGGTCGCGCCGAGGGTCACGCCGATCAGGGCGATGATCGCCACCGACATGAAGCCGATGAAGAGCGACGTCTGGAGGCCCTTCATCAGCCGGAGGAACAGGTCCTGGCCGATCTGGTTGGTGCCCAGCGGCGCCTCGAGCGAGGGCGCCAGCATCGGCTTCGACAGGTTGGTCTTGGCGTACAGCTCGCCCGTCAACGTCGGGACGATGACCGCGAGGGCCACCAGCACGGCCATCAGGAAGAGCGCGATGACGGCCAGGCGGTGCTGGAGGAACCGCTGGCGTACCAGCTGCCAGTATGTGCGGACCGGGATGAGGTCGATCTCGTCCTGGACGTCAGCTGGCCGCGTCGTCGACCCGGTGCCGACGGCGACGGCCTTGTCGATTCGTTCCATCACACGCCTCAGTACTTGATCCGCGGATCGACCAACCCGTACAGCACGTCTGCGAGCAGGTTCCCGAGGAGGACCATCATCCCGCCGATCATGACGATCGCGAGCACGACCGGGAAGTCATTCGCCGTCACGCTCTGGACGGCCATGAAGCCCAGGCCTGGCCAGGAGAAGATCGACTCGGTGATCGCGGCTCCGGCCAGGAGGCTTGGCAGGGTCAGGCCGAGCAGCGTGATGACCGGCAGCAGGGCGTTCTTCAGGGCGTGCTTGTAGACCACCCGGCTGTTGGCCAGGCCCTTGGCCTTGGCGGTCCGGATGTAGTCCTGCTGGAGCACCTCGAGCATCGAGGAGCGCATGTAGCGGCTCCACCCCGCTATCTGCTGGATCGCGAGACTCGACACGGGCAACACCAGGTGCCAGACGAAGTCGCCGAAGTTCCCCTCCTGGCCGAGCGACTGGCGCCCGAACGACGGGAACAGGTTGAGCTTGATCGCGAAGATGTACAGGAGCAGGACGCCGAGCACGAACGACGGCAGTGCATAGCCGATCGTCGCGAGCGTCGTGATGATCTTGTCGGCCCAGCTGTACTGCTTGACGGCCGCGAGGACGCCGAGCGGGATGGCCACGATCATCGTGACGAGGAGGGACGTGCCCATCAGCTCGAGGGTCGTGGGGATCTTCTCGAAGATCTTCTCGACGACCGGCCGCCCGTCGACGAACGAGTAGCCCCAGGCGTCGACGCGGAACGGGAATTGCCAGAAGGCGGTGAACCACCGCACGAACTGCTCCGGCAGGGGCTTGTCCAGCCCGTAGAGACGGATGAGGTTCTCGATCGTCTCGGCCGACACGCGGCCGGACCGGAATCGATCTGTCGGGTCACCCGGAGCGAGGTTGATGATCAGGAACGAGACCACGCTGATCCCGATCAGGATCGGGATCGCCTGGATCAGGCGGCGAAGAACGTACGTAGCCATGACCACTCCGCTCGTCTCGGCGTGAGGCTCGGAAGCCGCCGATGCGCGTGTTCCGTGGATGGTACGACACGGGCGGTGGCAATTTGCGCCACCGCCCGTGTCCCTGCTACTGAAGGACCGCTAGGTCCCTTCGGTCACTTGGCAGCGACTGTCCAAGCGTCCGTGTTGTAGTAGTTGATGCCGACGCTGGTCAAGTCGAATGGCTCGTTTTGCGAGGTCACCCGCTTTGACAGGCCGGTGTGAGCGAGGTCCGCCCACGTGAAGTAGTACGGGAGCTCATCGTGGATGAGGTCCTGGAACTGCGCGTAGATCTCCTTGCGCTTGGCCTGGTCGAGCTCTGTTCGACCATCCTCGAGCAGCTTGTCGGCTTCCGGGTTCTTCCAACCCGGGAAGTTGTTCGCCGAAGGGGTCTCCTTCGAGGGGATCTCGGAGCTGTGGAAGATCGAATAGTCGTCCGGATCGAGGGCCGTCGACCATCCGCCGAGGTACGTGTCGAAGGCGTTCGGGTAGTCGAGGACCTTCGGGATCAGGACGGTGTTCAGGTCACCTTCCTGTACCTCGATCTCGATTCCGCACTCCTTGAGCTGATCGCGAGCGAGCTCGGCGAACGCGAGGCGCTGCGGCCGGCCGACGCGAACGTACAGGATGGAGGACAGGCGGGTGCCGTCCTTGGCGTAGACGCCATCGGAGCCGAGCGCCCAACCGGACGCCTCGATCTTGGCCTTGGCGCCGGGGACGTCGAGCACGTATGGCTTGACGTTCGGGTTGAAGGCCCACGAGAACGGCGGGGTGTTCGCCCGGACCGGGACGCCGTTGCCGCCCGTGGCGACTTCGACGGTCTTGTCCTGGTCGATGCACATCGAGAACGCTTCACGAAGTGCCTTGTCCGCGTAGATGTGCCCTTCGCGGAGGTTGAAGCCGATGTAGTAGTAGCCGTTGTCCGGATACTCGGCGATCTGGACGTTCGGGCTGTCCTTGACGGTGGTGTACGCGTCGGACTCGATCTTCTGCTGCCACTGGATCTCGTCGTTGCCGAGGGCCGCCGTCGCCGCAGCCGAGCTGCGGATGACGACCGCGAAGGCCTTCGCCGGGATCTTCGAGGCGTCGACGTCGGTGCCGCCACCGAAGTAGTCGTCGAAGCGAGCCATCTCGACGTTCTGGCCCGCGTTGTACTTGACGAACTTGAGCGGGCCGGAGCCGATCGGCGCCTTGCCGAAGTCGATGATCTTCTGGGCCGCGGCGATCTGGTCGATGGCCGTCAGTCCGAGGCTGGTGTTGAGGTCGGTGACCTGGGTCAGGAGCCCCTGGGCGTAGGCCTCGGGGTCGAACTGGTCGCCATTCTCGCCACCGGTGTTGTAGCCGGCCTTGTTGACCGGTTCCACCTTGGCCGTCGCGAGGATCGCCTCGAGCTCGGCGGTGTACGTCGAGAAGAGGCAGCTCGCCGGAGGCGTGGCGCCTTCAGCGACCGCGCAGTTGGCGTTGTCCGCGGCCGTCTCGGTTCCGACCTTGTCGACGAGCGTCTGGACGTCGGCCTTGTTGACCGCGCCTGCCGCCGCCTGGAAGCGGGCGAACGAGTCCTCGACTGCCTTCTTCGGAAGCAGCAGGGCGCTGCCGAGGGCGGTCGAGAGGAACGGCGCGTACTTCTGCTTCAGCACGAACTTGACGGTCGTCGGATCGACGACTTCGGTCGATGCCACGTTGTCCGCGATGCTTGAGCAGAGGTCCGGGTTCATGCGGCAGTTCGGCGACGCGAGCAGGTCGTACGTGAACTTCACGTCCTCGGCCGTCAGATCGCTGCCATCATGGAACTTGATCCCGGACTGGATCTTCACGGTCCAGGTCAGGCCATCGGCCGACGTCTCAGGCGCACCATCGGCGGCCAGCGGCACGTACTCGACCTTGTAGTTGGGCTGGTAGAGCGTGGAATAGAGCAGGCCGACGATCCACGCCGTGGGCAGGTCGTCGGGCGCACCGGCCAGCGTGGTCGGCTCACTGTCGACGACGAATGTGAAGTCACCGGACGTCGCCGGTGCCTCGCCGCTCGGGGCGGTGGTGGCCGCACCGGAAGCCGGTGCTACCGCTGACCCGCTGGGGGTCGAGCCGCCGCACGCCGTCGCCAGGATGGCGATGGCGCCGAGCATCGCGAGGCCGCGATACTTCTTAGAAGTCATCCGCTGTTCTCCTCCTCTTGTTCCCTCTCGAGGTCGCCATCAGGCGCCTGTCATGGGATGGGGCCGCGCCGGCATTCAGACCGGCATGCCGATCCGCCTCCGCCGGGCGCGGAAGTCGGTGCAGTATATGCGTGTCCCGGACGGGTCGCGTCAAGTCCTGATTGTCCTTGATCGTCTCGGTACTCCTTTCTCACGAGGCGGCCGGCACTCCCGCCGCTGCTGCTGCCCACGTCTACGACCGGGTGGCCGAGCGGGGTGAGGTGAATCCTGATTCGATCGCCACTCTTCGGACGGCGCGCGGGATGTCGCGGCGGTCGGTCGAGGACGGGAGGACGACGGGCCAGACGGTGCGTGCGTCGTTGGCCTGGGCGCGACCCGAGAGGATGAGGACGATGCCCTCGGTCAGGCGGCCCGGCGCGGGGTCGTAGATCTGGCGCCCACCGGAGATCGCTGGACGGTCGACGCCATCGTCGGCGAGGACGGCGCCGATCGGGGCCGCCGGCATGGCGAACCGCACCGCCAGGACGGCAACGATCGCCGGCCCCATCATCGACCCGATCACGCCCCAGCGCGTGCGGGCGGTGGGCCGAGCGCGGCGTGGCGAGGTCTCGAGACGTCGTCGCAGGTCCTGCCAGCCGTTCGTCGGCTCCAGCGCCGACGCCCGGGCCGCCAGGCGGCGCAACGCGATCACGGTCTCGGCGATCTCCGTGAGCTCGATCTCGCAGCGCCGGCAGCGCTCGAGGTGCTCGAACGCGGAGGGCGTCAGCGGCCCCTCGAGCCGATGCGCGACCCAGTCGGTCAGGGCCGGCCGGAACCGCGCACACGGGTCGTCGGAGCCGAAGATCCGGGCGAAGCGCATCAGGGCCGCCGCGGCCGCGCCGGCCGTTTGATCGGAGCCGCGTGCGCAGGCGCGCGTGCCGGCACATCGACCGACACGACCTCCGGGGCGAGGTGGTGACGCAGGGCGCGCAGGCCGTAGTGGAGGCGCGACTTGACCGTGCCCAGTCGGACGCCGAGCGCGGTCGAGGTCTCCTGCAGCGACAGGCCGTCGAGGTAGTACAGGACGATCACGCTGCGATGCTTCGGCGGCAGCGCCGCGAGGCCCTCGCGCACCCAGCGGTTCAGCTCCTGCTGCTCCGCCCACTCGGCAGGCTCGATCCCCTGGTCGCGCAGGGTCTGGCCCGTGGCGTCGTCGATGGTCTGCGCCTGGACCCGCCGTCGGCCGTGGGCCGAGTAGCACAGGTTCAGCGCGACGCGGTTGAGCCAGGGCAGCGGCGAGCGATCGCCGATGAGGCGGGCTCGATAGCGGTAGGCACGCACGAACGTGTCCTGGAGGACCTCTTCGGCCAACTCACGATCGCCGGTCAGCCCGTACGCCGTCCGGAACACGAACGCACGATGCCGCTCATAGAACGCCTCGAACATGTCGAGGTCGTCCGCTTGGATCCCGCGGATCAGGTCGGCGTCGGCGATATGAGTGGCGACAGAGGCCTGGGAGGCCGTGTCGTTCTTCGTTGTCGTTCTCCGAGCACGCGGTGACATCCGCCGCGGCGGCACTAGTACCTACAAGATACTCGTCAACGGTCGGAAAGGTTCATTCGCGCCATCGCCACGTCAGTCCGGACAGGGGGTCTGGGCACCGGTCATCGGTCGCCACCGTAGGTTCGGCTGTCGCGCGGCGGTCGCCTCGTCCAGGCGCCGGACCGGGGCCGTGTGGGGCGCCGAGGTCACGACATCCGGATCGCTCTCGGCTTCGGCGGCGATCGCGATCAGTGCGGCGGCGAAGGCATCGAGCGTCTCCACCGACTCGGTCTCGGTCGGCTCGATCAGCATCCCCTCCTCGACGATGAGCGGGAAGTAGATCGTCGGCGGGTGGAAGCCGTGGTCGATCAGCCGCTTGGCGATGTCGAGCGTCCGGACACCCGTGCGCTTCTTGATGGTCGCGGCCGAGGCGACGAACTCGTGCTTGCAGGGGCGGTCGTACGGCAGGTCGAAGGTGCCCTTGAGCAGGTGCTTCAGGTAGTTGGCCGCGAGGACCGCGTCGTCGCTGACCTCGCGCAGGCCCGCATCGCCGTGCGCGCGGATATACGCGTACGCGCGCACGAGGACGCCCGTGTTGCCGACGAAGCTGCGCATCCGCCCGATCGATGTCGGGCGCTCGCCCGTCCGCTCGAGACGGAACGTGCCGTCGTCCGCGCGCAGCACCCGTGGCTCGGGCAGGTAGGGCAGCAGCGTCTCCCCCACCCCGACCGGCCCGGCCCCGGGCCCGCCGCCGCCGTGCGGCGTCGAGAAGGTCTTGTGGACGTTGAAGTGCATCACGTCGAAGCCGGCTTCCCCGGGCTTGAACCGGCCGAGGATGGCATTGAGGTTCGCCCCGTCCATGTAGGCCAGCGCGCCCGCCTCGTGGACGGCGTCGAGCAGCTCGCCGATCCGGCTCTCGAAGAGCCCGAGCGTGGAGGGGTTCGTGATCATGACCGCCGCGGTCCGAGGACCCAGCGCGCCGCGGAACGCGTCGACGTCGACGCCGCCATCGCGGGCCGAGGGGATCGTGATGGTCTTGAAGCCCGCCATCGTGGCCGTGGCCGGGTTCGTGCCGTGGCTGCTGTCGGGCACCAGCACCTCGTCGCGCTCGACGTCCCCGCGGTCGCGGTGGTAGGCGCGAATCATCAGGATGCCGGTCAGCTCCCCCTGGGCCCCGGCCGCCGGCTGGAGGGTCACCGCGCGCATCCCGGAGATCTCGACGAGCGCAGCCTCCAGCTCCCAGAGCATCTGGAGCGTCCCCTGGGCGACCTCGTCGGGCGCCAGCGGATGGAGTGACGCGAATCCGGGCAGGCGCGCCGCCCACTCGTTGAGCTTCGGGTTGAACTTCATCGTGCACGAGCCGAGCGGATAGAACCCGGTGTCGACCGCGAAGTTCAGCTGGGACAGGTTCACGTAATGCCGCACGACGTCGGGCTCGTTGAGCTCGGGCAGGGCCGGTGGGTCGACGCGGCGAGCGGCGGCCGGGATGCGGTCCAGGGCGTCCTTGGGCGGGTGCGGGATCTTGCCACCGCCCCGGCCGGGACGGCCCCGTTCGAACAGGGTGGGCTGGAGCTTCGGGCCGGTGACGCTCATCGGGGCGCAGCCGTGGCGGTGGCGGCGGCCGGTTCGCCGCGTGGCTCCCCGGAGCCCGCCTCGACGCCGACCGGCGGGCGGCCGCGGATCACGTCGCCGAGCGCATCGGCGAACCGGGCGATCTCCTCGGTGGTCGTCACCTCGGTCGCGCACACGAGGAGGCCGTCGGCGAGGGTGGGGTCGTCGGGGACCGCGTCGGCCAGCACGAGCCCGGCCAGGATCCCGTGGTCGAGGAGCCGCCGATGGACCGCACGCGCGTCAGGGACGCGCACCGCGAATTCGTTGAGGTACGGCCCGGGGTGGAGGCGGGGCGCCCCGACCGCCGCGAGCGCCCGCTCCAGTTGCTCCGCGAGCGCCGCGCCGAGCGCCGCCACGTCGCGCAGGCCGTGCGGGCCGATGGTCGCGAGGTAGACGGAAGCCGCCAGCGCCAGCAGGGCCTGGTTCGTGCAGATGTTGCTCGCGGCCTTGTCACGCCGGATGTCCTGCTCCCGGGCTCGCATCGTCATGACGAAGGCGCGCTGTCCATCGAGGTCCGTCGTCATCCCGACCAGCCGCCCAGGGATCTGCCGGACGAGCGCATCGGTCGAGGCCAGGATGCCCAGGTACGGCCCGCCGTACTGCGGCGCGATGCCGAGGGGCTGTCCCTCACCGGCCGCGATGTCGGCCCCATACGCGCCCGGCGGCGCCAGGACGGCCAGCGAGACGGGCTCGATGACCGCGACGAACAGGGCCCCCGCGGCATGGGCCAGCTCCCCGATCGCGGGCATCGGCTCGAGGAGCCCGAGGAAGTCCGGCTGCGCCGCGAGAACGCCCGCGACCGGGCGGTCCGGCTCGGCGAGCATCCGCTCCAGGGCGGCAAGGTCCGTGGTCCCCGCCGCCGGTCCGTCGGCGACGAGCGGGACTTCCTCGAGCGTCAGGCCGCCGCTGAAGTAGGTCCGGAGCGTGTCCCTGTAGTGCGGATGGACGCCGCGACTGACGAGCACCCGATCCCGGCGGGTCGCCCGGCAGGTCATCAGGGCGGCCTCCGCGGTCGCCGCCGCCCCGTCGTAGTGCGAGGCGGACACGACGTCGAGATCGACGAGCTCGCCGATCAGCGACTCGTATTCGTAGATGCTCTGGAGGGTGCCCTGGCTCACCTCGGGCTGGTATGGCGTGTACGCGGTGTACCACTCGCCACGGAGGAGGAGCTGGTCGACCGCCGGCGGGCTCCAGTGGCGGTACACGCCCGCCCCGAGGAACGACGCGAGATCCGTCCGGTTGCGGCCGGCCAGAGTCAGCAGCCGGGCTGCGAGCTCGAGCTCCGGCTCCGGCGGCGGCAGGTCCAGGCGGGAGGCCCGCAAGGCCTCGGGGATGTCGGCGAAGAGCTGATCGACCGACGTGAGCCCGAGCGCCGAGAGCATCCGCTCCCGGTCATCGGCGGTGTGTGGTCCGTAGGGCATCGGGGACGATCAGCCGGCCGCGATGAGATCGTCGTAGGCGGCGGCGTCCATCAGCTCCTCGATCTGACTCGAGTCGGCGACCTTGACCCGGACCATCCAGCCCGCGCCGTACGGGTCGCTGTTGACCACCTCGGGCTGGCCGGCGAGGGTGTCGTTCGTGCCGACGACCTCGCCGCCGACCGGGGCGTAGAGGTCGCTCACGGCCTTGACCGACTCGACGACGCCGAATGCCGCGAACTGGTCGAGCGCCTTGCCGACGTCGGGCAGTTCGACGAACACGATGTCACCGAGCTGATCGGCCGCGTAGGCGGTGATCCCGATCGTCGCCTCGTCGCCATCGAGACGGATCCACTCGTGGTCCTTCGTGTAGCGCAGGTCGCTGGGGACCATCGCTGGCCGTACCTCCTCCTGGTGCGGCGGGACGCCGCGGGCGGCGGGCGCGTGGGCCGGGTCGGGCGCCGGTGGGCTCCCGCCCGTCAGGTCGGGCGTCGGTAGAACGGCAGGTCGACGACCTTCGCGGAGACCGGCGCGTCTCGGATCTCCACGGCCAGTATCGTACCCGGCTCGCCATCGGCCGGCGCGACGTAGGCCATGGCGATCGGCACCCCGAGCGTCGGGGACTGCGTGCCGCTGGTGACGACGCCAGTGCGCCGGTCGCCCGCCAGGACCGGATAGCCGTGGCGGGCGATCCCCCGCCCCTCGACGGTGAGGCCGACGAGTCGCTTGGCCGGACCGGCGGCCGCGATCCGCTCCAGGGCCGCGCGTCCGACGAAGTCGCCGGGCTTGTCGAGCTTCACGACGCGCCCCAGCCCAGCGTCGTACGGCGTCGTCTGGAGGTCGAGCTCGTTGCCGTACAGGGGCATGCCGGCCTCGAGCCGGAGCGTGTCGCGTGCCCCCAGCCCCACCGGCAGACCGTCCGCGCCGCGGACAGCCTCGAGCATCGCGTCCCAGAGCTCGGCCGTTCGAGAGGTGTCGACGAAGATCTCGAAGCCGTCTTCGCCGGTGTAGCCGGTGCGCGCGACGAGCCCGGGGATCCCGGCGACCGTCCCGTCGGCGATGGCGTAGTAGCGCAGGCCGCCGAGGTCGACGTCGGTCAGCGGCGCCAGGAGGTCGCGGGCGCGCGGGCCCTGGACCGCGATGAGCCCGGTGGCGAGCGACCGGTCGTCGAGGATCGCCTTCGAACCGGCCAGCCGCTCCGCGAGCGCATCCGAGACGACCGCGGCGTTGCCGGCGTTCGCGACGACGAGGAATCGCTCCTCGGCGAGGCGGTAGACGATGAGATCGTCGATGACGCCGCCGTCCGCGGCCACGATCATCGAGTACTGGGCGCGCCCAACGGCGAGCGCCGGCGGGTTCGAGACGAGCGCCGATGCGAGGGCTGCGCCGGCCTCGGGGCCCTCGACGAACAGCTCGCCCATGTGCGAGAGGTCGAACAGCCCCACCCGCTCGCGGACCGCGCGATGCTCGTCGAGGATCGAGCCGTACTGGACGGGCATGAGCCAGCCGCCGAACTCGATCATCCGGGCGCCGAGGGCCGTGTGACGTTCCGCGATGGGCGTCAGGTGCGGGTCGTGCGGCTCGCTCACGAAGGCGCCCGGACCGACCCGGGATCGACGAGTTCCGCCGCACGCGCGACGAGAGCTCGTTCGGTCTCGAATGTCAGGGTCGCCGCGGCTTCCGAGAACCGGATCCAGCGAACCTCCTCGAACTCGTGGTCGTGTCCCGCGAGATCGCCGCCGATCGGTTCCATCATGAAATAGTGGACGGTCTTGTGGATGCGCGTCCCGGACTGGACGAAGAAGTATTCGATCGAGTCGAGCGGGCCGGTGATCCGGACCACGAGCCCGGTCTCCTCACCGACCTCGCGCAGCGCTGTCTGCTCGGTGGTCTCACCCGACTTCGGCGTGCCCTTGGGGAGGGTCCAGGTCCGGCCGTCGCGCTCGCGACGTCGGCTGCCCACGACCAGCCACGGCTGACCGTCTTCGTGACGGACGACGATCCCGCCGGCGGAAGTGGCGGTCGCCGACCTCAGGCGCGCCACGGCGCCGACGCGGCGCTGGACCGACGGATCGCCGCGCCAGACCCGGATCGCGCCCAGCGCATCTCGACACGCGGGTGCGGGCGGCCGTCGTGCGATCGCTCGCCGACGGCGGGCTGGATCGATCGCCAGCGGCCGCGGAGGCTCACCAGCGGCGCGACATCGGGGCGGCGCAGGACGGTCGCCCGCTGGGCGGTCGCCCGGAACGGGCCGCCCACGTGCAGGCCCAGTCGGCGCTCCCTCGTCCGGACCGATGGGCGCACGAAATGCGCCGCCGGCCGGGCCGCGTACTTCGCGGCGATGCTGTGATCCATCAGGCCGTTATGGTACCGGTTCGAACTTCCGTTGCAAGAGCGCGGCGCATCTCGTGAGCGCGCTCCGGTGCCAGGGTGCCACGGGCGATGGCGAGCGCCACTTCCCGGTCCGCGACCGCCCGGTAGAGCGGCACGACATCGGGGGCGTGGGCCGCAAGGGCGGCCAGGTGCGCAGCCAGGGTCCCGACGTCGCCGCGGGCGATCGGCCCGGTCAGCGCCGCGCGGATCCCGAGCGCCCGGGCGTTGCCCAGGGTCCCTTCGATCAGCGGGCCGTAGATGGCCATGGCGCCGGCCTCGTCCAGACCGGCGACGCGCCCGAGCTCGGCGATCGCGTCGAGCAGGGCCACGAACCCGCCGGCCGCCAGGACGGCCGCCGCGTGGTACGCCGCCTTGGAGCCGCTCGCGAGGCGGACCGGGTGCGCGCCGATCACCTCTGCCATCTCGGCGAGCAGCGCGGCCAGCTGGTCGTCGCCCTCGATGGCGACCGTCGCGCCGTGGAGGTCGGCCACGGCCCGCTCGGTGTCCGCGAACGCGACCAGCGGGTGGAACGACCCGACCTGCGTCCCGGCGGCCTGCGCCGGCAGCAGGACGTCGGCGTCGAGCGCTCCGCTCGTGTGGACCATGGCCTGACCGCCGTACAGGCGCAGACTCGCGGCCAGCGGGGCGATGGCGTCGTCCGGGACGGCGACGATGATCAGCTCGACCTCCTCGACGAGGGCCTGCGGCTCGGCGAACGCACGGGACCCGCCGACGAGCGCGCTGAAGTGCTCGCGCCGGCCCGGGTCACGGCTCGCCACCGCCTGGATCGGCCAGCCGGCCCGCGAGAGGGCGACGCCCAGCGCGGTCCCGACCGCACCCGCGCCGATGATCCCGATGACCGGTGGCTGGCCCGGCTCCGAGTGGTGGTGGGGATGCTGGTGGTCGCCCGCTTCCTCGTCGTCATCGTGGCGATGGAAGCCCGGCGGGACAGGGTCAAGGTCGATGCCGGCAGCCTCGATGGCGGCCTCGGTGTCCTCTCGATCCTGCTTCGGATCGCCCTTCGGCGGGTCCACCCAGCCCCTCATCGGCGGGCGCCCGCGTCTCGGGGGCGGTCGCGGTACGCTTGCACCCGTCGAGTGTAACGAGCGAGTGAGGACAGACGCGGTTGTCGGCGATTGACCCCTTCGGCGCGCGGGCGCCGCTCGGCCCCGGCCTCCCAGATCACTATCGGCTGGCCGTCCTCGGGGAGCGGATCGACCTCGGCCGGGCGCCCGTCACGATCAAGATCCTGCTCGAGAACCTGCTCCGTCACGCCGGCGGCGGGATCGTCCGGCCGGAGGACCTCGAGACGCTGGTCGCCTGGCGGCCGGGCACGGCCGCGGAGGCCGAGATCCCGTTCATGCCCTCGCGGGTCATCCTCCAGGACCTGACCGGCGTCCCGGCGGTGGTCGACCTCGCCGTCATGCGCGACGCCATGGCCGAGCTCGGCGGCGACCCGGCGCGGGTCAACCCGCTGGTGCCCGCGGACCTCGTCATCGACCACTCGGTCCAGATCGACCAGTTCGGGACGCCCGGCGCCTTCGCCTTCAACGTCGAGCGCGAGTACGACCGCAACGTCGAGCGCTACCAGCTGCTGCGCTGGGCCCAGACCGCGTTCCGCAACCTGCGGATCGTGCCGCCCGGGACCGGCATCGTCCATCAGGTCAACCTCGAGTTCCTGGCACCGGTCGTGGACGTCCGGGACGGCGTCGCGTTCCCGGACACGCTCGTGGGGACCGATTCGCACACGACGATGATCAACGCGCTTGGCGTCCTCGCCTACGGGGTCGGCGGCATCGAGGCGGAGGCGGTCCTCCTCGGGCAGCCGCTCTACCAGCCGATGCCGAAGGTGGTGGGCGTGCGGCTGACCGGCGAGCTGCCGAAGGGCGCGACCGCGACCGACCTCGTCCTCGTCGTGACGGAGCTGCTCCGCGGCCATGGCGTCGTCGGCGCGTTCGTCGAGTTCGCGGGCGACGGCCTGGCGAGCCTGTCACTCGCCGACCGGGCCACGATCAGCAACATGAGCCCCGAGTTCGGGGCGACGGCCACGCTCTTCCCGATCGACGACGAGACGCTCGCCTACCTGCGGCTGACCGGCCGCTCGCCGGAACGGGTCGAGCTGGTCGAGCGCTATGCGAAGACGCAGGGGCTCTGGCGCGAGCCGGGCGACGGCCCGACCTTCGACGAGCTGCTCGTCCTGGACCTCGCGACGGTCGTACCGTCGGTGGCCGGACCGCGGCGGCCGCAGGATCGCGTGCCGCTCGACCTGTTGCGGGACAACTTCCGGACCAACTTCCCCGACGGGCTGCAGTCCGGCGATGCCGCGGACGCCGAGGCGGCCGTGCCGGGAGCCTCGGCCGTCGACGAGGCCTCGGCCCAATCGTTCCCTGCATCGGACGCACCCGCCTTCGCCTCGGCCGACTCCGATCGGCCGCAACCCGCTCCGCCCGCCGACCCCGTCGTCGCCGGTGCGTCACCGACCGACGACCGCTCGTACCGGGGCGTGCCGATCGAGGTGGGCGGCGAGCGGGTCGTCGTCAGGACCGGGTCCGTGGCGATCGCCGCGATCACCTCCTGTACGAACACCTCCAACCCCACGGTGATGGTGGGTGCCGGTCTCCTGGCCCGGAACGCCGTGGCCCGCGGCCTCCGCGTGAACCCGGCGGTCAAGACCTCGCTGGCTCCGGGTTCGAAGGCCGTCACCGGCTATCTCACCTCGGCCGGGCTGATGGCCCCGCTCGAGGCGCTCGGGTTCGACCTGGCGGGGTACGGCTGCACGACATGCATCGGCAACTCCGGCCCGCTCGACGAGGCCGTGGCGGGCGCGATCGAGGCCAACGACCTCGTCGTCGCGGCGGTGCTGTCGGGCAACCGCAACTTCGAGGGGCGCATCCATCCGCTGGCCCGGGCGAGCTACCTCGCGTCGCCGCCGCTCGTCGTGGCCTTCGCCCTCGCCGGCCGCGTGGACATCGACCTGACGCGGGAGCCGCTCGGGACCGGCGATGACGGTGTGCCAGTGTTCCTCGCCGACATCTGGCCGTCCGCCGACGAGATCCGGTCGGTGATCGCCACGTCGGTCGATGCCGACCTGTTCCGACGGACGTACGAGGTCGTGTTCGAAGGCGACGATCGCTGGCGGGCGCTGTCGATCCCGGCGGGCGACCGCTATGCGTGGGACCCGGCATCGACCTATATCGCGCGGCCGCCCTTCCTCGACGGGATGTCGACCGAACCGGCGCTTGCCGGCGACATCATCGGGGCCAGGGCGCTCGCGGTCCTCGGCGACTCCGTCACCACCGACCACATCTCCCCCGCCGGCTCGATCGCGCCGTGGTCACCGGCCGGCCAGTGGCTCCAGGCGCGCGGCGTCGGGCCGCTGGAGTTCAACTCCTACGGCTCCCGGCGCGGTCAACACGACGTGCTGGTCCGCGGCACGTTCGGCAACATCCGGCTGCACAACCGCCTGGCGGAGCCCAAGGAAGGGCCCTACACGGTCCACCTGCCCTCGGGCGACGAGATGTTCATCTACGACGCGGCGATGCGCTACATCGAGGAGCGTGTGCCGCTTGTCGTCATCGCCGGACGGGAGTACGGCTCCGGCTCGTCGCGCGACTGGGCGGCCAAGGGGCCATCGCTGCTGGGCGTGAAGGCGGTGCTCGCCGAGAGCTTCGAGCGGATCCACCGCTCCAACCTCGTCGGGATGGGCATCCTGCCGATCCAGTTCAAGCCAGGCGACGGACTGGCGTCGCTCGGCCTGACGGGGCGTGAAACCTTCTCGATCACGGGCCTCGAGGGTGGCCCGTCGCCACGGCAGACCGTGACGGTGGTGGCCCATGCCGATGAAGCCGCCGGCGGGGACGGACGCGAGCGACGGTTCGAGGCCATCGCCCGACTGGACGGCCCGATCGACGTCGACTACTACACCGGCGGCGGGATCCTGCCGGTGGTCTTGCGCCGCCTGGCGGCCCAGCCCGCCTGACGAACCGTTCCGGGGGACGAAACGCGAAGCCCCCGGGGGAGGACCGGGGGCTTCGGCGACGCGGGGAGGAGGACCGCGTTCAGTCGTTCTGACGAGATCGTCCGAACGCGTGTGACGTGAACCGTCAGCGAATCTCACGGTGCCGATCCGGCGGCTCAGCTCGATGCCGGGACGGCATCCGATCCGACCTCGCGGAGCGGCCAGGGCAGGGACCCGGCATCGAGGTACGACACCGCTGACGGCGAGACCGATGACGACCCGGCGATCCAGCACCGGTCGAGGGTACCGCGCTCCTCAGGCTCAGAGGTTGCTCGGCGCGGGCGCGGCATGAACGCGTAACTCGGCAAGCGTCACCGTGGAACGGGGTCCCGCTTGGGGCCTCGTTCCAGTTTCCGCTGCGCCATCGTCGATCGACCGAGCACGTACCAGACCTCCATCTCGCCCTTGCCCTTGACCGCGATGGTCCCCCTTGGCTCGCACTCGAACTCGCCGCCGAGGAGCTCGTACGTCGCGCGCGTGATCTGGATCCGACCGGGTGTTCCCTGTGATTCCATGCGACTCGCCGTGTTGACGGCGTCGCCCCACAGGTCGTAGAGGAACCGCTTCCGACCGATCACGCCGGCCACCACCGGACCGGAATTGACCCCGACACGAAGCTCAAGACCCAGATGCGCGACCTCGTCGCTCGAGCGCATCGACTCGACCATATCGAGGGCCATCAGCACGAGCGCCCGGGCATGGTCGGGACGCGGCGTCGGGACACCCGCGGCGACCATGTAGCAATCGCCGATCGTCTTGATCTTCTCGAGCCCGTGCCGTTCGGCGAGGACGTCGAAGTGGCTGAAGAGGTGATCGAGGAGCCCGACGACCTCGGCCGGCTTCAGGTGTTCCGACATCGGCGTGAAGTCGACCACGTCGGCGAAGAGGATCGAGGCCGAGCTGAACTGGTCGGCGATCGTGTGCGAGTCGACCTTCAGCCGGTCGGCGATCGAGCGCGGCAGGACGTTGAGAAGCAGGCTCTCGGCGCGGTCCTGGGCGACCTGCAGCGCGCTGAGCGCATCCTGCCGCTGCTTGGCAAAGATCGCGAGGAGGGTGAACACCATCGTTCCGCCGACGGCGATGTTGAGCGCGAGCATCGTGGTCGTGAACCACGCCGGCAGAGGGGAGATGCTGCCCAGGACCTCGCCCGCGACGCCCGACCCGAGGAAGACGGCGAGGAACGCGATGTACCAGCGGATCCCGGCTCGCGTGCCACCGAACACGAGGGCGCCCATCGGGGCGAGGATGCCCCACACGCCGACGCCCGTCGACGTGATGAACCCGCCGAGCGGGATCATCGACAGGTTGGGCGCGAGCAGGATGTCGAGGAGCTCGATGCGCAGGAGGAGGCCGAAGTCGCGGGTCCTGGCGAAGACGGCGATCGCTGCGACCGAGATAGCGAAGTACGCGAACGCGAACAGCCCCGATGGCGCTCCGAGCGCGAGATAGAGCCCTCCCCACAGCAGCGAGATCGGCAGGATGAGCACCGAGATCAGCACGAGCAGCGCCTTTCGGGCGCGCGTGTCCGCGTCGTCTTGCGGGTCTGCCCCGACCAGGGCCAGCCGCGCCAGGACGGCGTCCGCGGCGGAGCGGGCGTGTGCGACAAGGTCCATGCGGAGACGGTACTCCTGAAGCCGGGCGGTCAGGATGATGGACGACACGCAGCCGCGCCCGTGCCGCGCGAGCGTCGGATCGGTCACATCACCGCCGGCGCGCGGGTCAATGGGGTGACCCGACCAGCCGCAGGACCGTGAACGCATGAACGACCAGGACTGGCTCGCCGAACGCTTCGAGGCCAACCGCGCCCACTTGCGCGGCGTCGCCTTTCGGATGCTCGGCTCCCTGACCGAGGCGGACGACGCCGTCCAGGACGCCTGGGTCCGGTTGAGCCGCACCGACACGAGCGACGTGGACAACCTGCGGGCCTGGTTGACGACGGTCGTCGGGCGGGTCTGCCTCAACATGTTGCGATCGCGCAAGACCCGCCGTGAAGCGTCCCTGGAAACCCACGTCCCGGACCCGATCCTGAGTCCGCAGGAGGGGATGGATCCCGAGCAGGAAGCCCTGCTGGGCGATTCGGTGGGCTTGGCGATGCTCGTGGTGCTCGATTCACTGGCGCCCGCCGAACGCGTCGCGTTCGTGCTGCACGACGTCTTCGCCGTGCCGTTCGACGAGATCGCACCGATCGTCGGCCGAACGCCGACGGCGGCAAGGCAGCTCGCGAGCCGTGCCCGCCGCCGCGTCCAGGGAGCGCCTGTGCCCGACGTGGACCTCGAGGGCCAGTGGGCCGTCGTCGAGGCCTTCCTCGCAGCGGCGCGGGACGGCGACTTCGCACGCCTCCTCGCCGTCCTCGACCCCGATGTCGTGCTGCGCTCCGATGGCGGGGTGGCGCGACCGGACCTGGTCACGCTGCTCCGCGGCGCGCAGCCCGTCGCCGAGGGGGCGATGACCTTCCGCCGGTTCGGCGAAACGGCGACGCGGGTCCTCGTCAACGGCCTGCCTGGCGGCGTTGCCTGGGCACCCGACGGCAGTCCGTTTGCGGTCGTGGCCCTGACGGTCAAGGGCGGGAGGATCGTCGGGATCGACATCCTTGCCGATCCAGACAGGCTCGGCCGACTGGATCTCACCGTCGCTGGCTGAGGATGCAGCGTCGGGCGACGGTCACGTTCGCGCCTTCTGGCGGGTCACCTGATGGACACGACGAACCGACTCGACGCACGGGAAGGAACACCGCAGATGAGCACTCAGATCGCGAGTCCCGCCCGCGCACCACGGCGGGTCACGTTGTTCAGCCCGATCGCCAAGGTCCTGCTGGCCACGCGCCTTCCGCTGGGCTTCAACGGGCTGATCACGATCCGCGGCCGGACCACTGGCCTGCCGCGGACCACGCCGGTCGCGATCATCAACGCCTCAGGCAGGCGTTGGGTCTGGGCACCGTGGGGCGACGTCAACTGGGTGCGCAATCTGCGCGCCGCGGGCGCGGCGACCATCTCGGTGCGCGGCCGGAAAGAGGAGGTCACGGCGACCGAGCTGGACCAGACCGAGCGCGTCGGGTTCTTTCGCGACACGCTGGGTCCGGTCGCGCGAGGCATCCCGTTCGGGCGCTCGTTCATCCGGATCGTGGACGGGGTCGATCTCGATGACCCGGTGGAAGCGGCTGAGGGGCGACTCGTCTTCGAGCTCCACGCAGTCCGATGACGTCGGCGGCCGGCCGCGTGCGCGACGAGCCGGACGTCCACACGCGGTGTCCCGGATCGACGGTCATCGCGAGCGGCGAGCCAACGGTCGTGCCAGGCCGACGAGCAGGGCGACGACCGCGACGACGGCCAGCCGAGGATCGGGCCCGGACAAGGATGGCGAGGGACCGGTCGTCGGTGCCGCGTCGCTTGACGGCGGTGGTAACGCCGCCAGTTCCCGCAGACGATCGAGCGAGAGCACTTGACGCTCGTATGGAGCATCTGGGTCCAGCGCTGACCCCTTGGCAACCCCGACCGTGCTGAATGTGGTCGGCGGCTGGTACCAGGATTGAGCGCCGTCGCGGATCATCCCGCCAGACGTCCGAGCGCGTAGCGCGAGTATCACGGTCTCGCCGACCGTGCCGTACAGGTACGTGCAGGCGGGAAATGGCTTCGCGTTTCCGAACTTCGCCATCGGCCAGTTCGGCTCGACCCAGCTGAACTCGCGAAGCTCGCCGACCTTCGCCGCCCCACGGAGGACCTCATCGATCCGGACCGTGAAGATGAAACCTGCCGGGCGATCGTTCCAAAGGCCGTTCTCGACGACCTCACCGACGAACAGTTCCTTCGCCGTCCCGGCAGCCATGGAGACCCGTGGCAATGACGGGACGAATGTGCATTCGGCGACCACGGGCGATGGCGCGACGAGGACGGCCACGACGGCCACCGCCAAGAGCGATGACACACGGCCGATGATGCGCAGGTCGCGCATGAGGTAACCCATCCGGTCGGTGGCAGGCCGGGCGCGATCATACGCCCTCTCGGCACCAGCGCCGCGGATCGCACCCTGCGACGACGAAGGCGGCGTACGCGACGCCGGACACGATCCTGGGCACCCAAGGGCCCGGTTCTGACCGGGTCAGGATGGTGGGCGATACTGGATTCGAACCAGTGACCTCACGGATGTGAACCGTGCGCTCTAACCGACTGAGCCAATCGCCCGAGAAGCCCGGATCGGCGCACGCGACGCCGTCGGGGATCGATCGATCATACCCGCAGGCCCGGCCAGCGGGCAACGACGGCCTCCGATTCGATCCCGTCCACGACGACCAGCTTCTCGCGGCTGCTCGCTCCGGCGACGATCCGGACATCACGCCGGGCGACGCCCAGCTCATCGGAGAGCAGGCGCAGCAGCGCGTTGTTGGCGGCCCCTTCGACGGCCGGCGCGGTCACTCGTGCCTTCAGCACGCCATCGAGCACGCCATCCACCCGGTCGAGTGCGGCGCGCGGGGTCAGGCGAACGGCGAATCGGACGTCCGTGGCTCGGACCTCGGATCGGTGGCCCGTCGGCAGCGGGCGAGGACGTGCCTGGGGGCCGACCAAGTCTACCGTCAGTGCGCATGGTCGTGGTCGCCCGGTCCATGCGTGTGCGGTCGCTCGCCGAAGAGGGCCCGCCCGACCCGCACGATCGTCGCGCCCTCCTCGACGGCGAGCTCGAAGTCGTCGGTCATGCCCATCGACAGCTCCGGGCCGAGGCCCGGCCAGCGTTCCCGCAGCCGAGCGGACAGGTCGCGGAGCTCGCGGAACGTCGCCCGCGCCGCCTCGGCATCGACGGCGAGCCGGCCGACGGTCATCAGGCCCGCGGATCTCGAGGTGCGCCAGAGCGAGGAGGGCCGGCAGCGCCGCCTCCACGTCGGCCGGCGCGAAGCCGGGCTTGGCCGGGTCGAGGTCGACGTTGACCTGGACGAGGACCGGGTAGCGGGCGCCGGGGCGGACCTCCGGGACGAGGCGGTCGAGCCGCTCGGCGAGCTCGATGGAGTCGACCGACTGGATCGCCGTCGAACGCCTCGAGCGCCCGGCGCGCCTTGTTCGACTGGAGCGGACCGACGAGCTGCCACGTCGCGCCCGGCACCTCGGGCGCCTTGGCCGATCGCCTCCTGCACGCGGTTCTCGCCGAGCACGTGAGCCCGGCCGCCACCGCGGCGCGGAGCCGCTCGGCGTCGACGGTCTTGGAGACCGCGACCAGCGTGACGGTGGCCGGGTCACGACCGGCGCGACGACACGGCGTCGGCGATCCGCGTCGAGGACGCGGGCCGCGCGCTTGCGGCGAGGGCCGCGACCTGGGTCGGGTCCGGTGGCGGTCACCACCGGACGGGTCACTTCCGGCGAAGGAAGCTCGGGATCTCCAGGTCGTCGGCGTCGTAGGTCGTGGCGCGCTTGGGCGGCGCCGGCTCCCCGACCGATCGCTCGACCCGCGGGGCGCTCGCGACCAGGGCCGCGACGTCGTCGCTGCGGTCGACCGAGGGCGATCGACCTCCTCGCGCTGGCGCTGGAGCTCCTCGAGGAAGTCCCGCTCGCGCGGCTGCGCGGCCCGACGACCGACGGTGTCCATGACGCCGGTCGCCTCGCGCGACGTCGAGTGGCGCTTGCGTCCGCCGTCGAAGCCGGTCGCGATGACGGTGACCATGACCTCGTCGCCGAGGCGCTCGTTGAAGCTCGTGCCGAAGATGATGTTGGCCTCCGGGTCGGCGGCCTCCTTGATGGCCTCGGCGGCCTCCTGGACCTCGAACAGCGACAGGGTCGAGGACCCGGTGATGTTCCACAGGATGCCCTGGGCGCCGTTGATGTCGACCTCGAGCAGCGGGCTCGCGATGGCCATCCGGGCGGCCTCGACGGCGCGGTTCTCGCCGGTCGCCCGGCCGATGCCCATCAGCGCGGAGCCCGCGTCCTTCATGATCGCGCGGACGTCGGCGAAGTCCTGGTTGATCAAGCCCGGGCACCGTGATGATGTCGCTGATGCCCTGGACGCCCTGGCGCAGGACGTCGTCGACGACCCGGAACGCGTCGAGGATGCTCGTGTTCTTCTGGACGACGTCCTTGAGCCGGTCGTTCGGGATCGTGATGAGGGCGTCGACCTGGCGCCTTGAGCTCCTCGGCCGCCTTCTCGGCGACGAGCTTGCGCTTGTTGCCCTCGAACGCGAACGGCTTGGTCACGACGCCGATCGTCAGCGCGCCGCCTTCCTTGGCGATCTGGGCGACGACCGGGGCCGCGCCCGAGCCGGTGCCGCCGCCGAGGCCGGCCGTGATGAAGACCATGTCCGAGTCCGCGAGCGCCTCGGCGATCTTCTCCGAGTCCTCTTCGGCCGAGCGCTGCCCGATCGTCGAGTCGCCGCCGGCTCCGAGACCGCGCGTGACCTTGTCGCCGATCCGGATCTTGTGCGGGGCATCGGACTGGAGGAGGGCCTGCGAGTCCGTGTTGCAGGCGATGAACTCCACGCCCATCATCTCGGCGCGGATCATCCGGTTGACGGCATTGCTGCCTCCGCCCCCGACCCCGATGACGCGGATCAGCGCGAAGTTCTCGGAGTCGGAACGCAACGTCATCGGGAAGTCCTCCATCGCCCTTGGCGGTCGGGCGGCGGTGTCGGAGAGTCGGCGTCTGGCGGAGTCGGCGGTCCATCACGGGTGCTCTGGGGGAGCGCGGCCCGCGAGTAGGCAGGGAGTATAGCGCTCGTCCGCCCGGACCCCACAAGCCCCGGACGGACTCCACCGTGCGTGGAGCGCCAGCCTCCGTTGACGCGTGGCAACGCCCGTCCTCGGAGCCGACCCGGCCGCGCCGGGCGCGGGCGGACGCTCCCCCTAGGTGAAGTTCATGTCCAGGAACGCGACGATCGCCCCCGTCGCGACGACGACCAGGATCGCGACGACGACCAGCGAGGCGATCCGGCCCAGCGGCATGCGCCGGCGCCGGTGCGGGGCGCCCATCAGGCCGCGCTCCGGGTCATGCCGGGTCCCCCGAGAGGAACGAGAGCCGGACGGTCCGGCTCGGGTTGTCGCCGTTCGGGTCGAGGAGGCAGATCGACTGCCACGTCCCGAGCGCCAGGCGGCCGCCGATCACGGGCACCGTCAGCGACGGCGAGGCGAGAGCGGCAGGACGTGGTCGGCGCCGTGGCCGGGCGACCCGTGGCGGTGGCGGTACAGGCGCTCGTCGTGGGGCAGGAGCCGGTCGAGCGCCGCCAGGAGGTCGTCGTCCGATCCCGCGCCGACCTCGACGATGACAAGCCCGGCCGTGGCGTGCGGCACGAAGACCGACAGCAGCCCGTCGGCCTCGTCGGCGACGAAGTCCGCACATGCGGCGGTGAGGTTCGCCAGCCGCGGGCCGTCCCGGTCCGGACCGTCAGCTCGGTCGTCCTTACGGGAAGATGCTCCGGAGCGCGTCGCGGATCCGACCGAGGCCGCCCGCCGGCCGGCGCCGACTCGTAGCGCAGCGGCTCCCCGGACGAGAGGCTGATCGCGCCCCACTGGAGCAGCCCGACGGCCGTGCTGTAGGACGGGTTGAGGAGCGTGTCGACGAGCCCGCCGATGCCCGACGGCGCGGCGACCCGGACCGGCATCTGCAGGACGCTCCGGCCGAGCTCGGCGACGCCCGCCAGCTGCGACGCGCCGCCGGTCAGGATGATCCCGGCCGGCAGCATGCCCGACGCCCGCGGCGCGGATCTCGTTGCGCCAGCAGCTCGAAGGTCTCGCGCATCCGCGCCTCGATGATCTGGCAGACCTCGAGCCGGCTGACGGTCCGACCGGCGTCCTCGCCGAGGACCGACGACGCTGATCTCCTCGTCGTCGTCCTCCTCGACGGCCCGCAGGTCCGCGGTGCCGTGGCGGATCTTGAGCTCCTCGGCGACCTGGAGGCTCGTCTTGAGCCCGATCGCGACGTCGTTGGTCACGTTGTTGCCGCCGACCGGCAGGACCCGCGTGTGGAACGGCGAGCCGTCCTGGAACAGCGCGAGGTCGATCGTGCCGGCGCCGATGTCGGCGACCGCGACGCCGAGCTCCTTCTCGGTCTCGGACAGCACGGCCTCGGCCGACGCCAGCGAGTCGGCGACGAGCTCGTCGATCTTGACGCCGGCCGCGGCGACGCACTTGGACAGGTTCTGGACCGCGGTCGCGGACGCGGTGACGATGTGCGTCTCGACCTCGAGCCGCAGCGCGCTCATCCCGAGCGGGTCCTTGACGCCCTCCTGGCCGTCGACGGTGAAGCCGCGGCGCTCGACGTGGAGGACCTCGCGGTTGGACGGGATCGAGACGGCCCGGGCGACCTCGATCGCGCGGTTGACGTCCTCGCGGGTGACCTCGCGGTGGTGGGCGGTGACCGCGACCTGGCCCGGCGAGTTGAGGCTCTCGACGTGCTGGCCGCCGACGCCGACGAAGGCGCGGTCGATCTTCCAGCCGGACAGCCGCTCGGCCCGCTCGACGGCGTCGGCGATCGACCGGACGGTCTGGTCGATGTTGATGACGACGCCCTTCTTGAGGCCGGACGCGGGGACGGTCCCGTGGCCCATGATCGTCAGCCGGCCGTCGCGGCTCACCTCGCCGATGAGCGCGCAGACCTTGCTCGTGCCGACGTCGATGCCGACGAGGACCGCTTCGCGTTCCACCATGGTCGTTCCTGTCTCCCGTCCCGTGCTTCGCCTGGTCGATCTAGAGGAAGTGGCGCCGGATGAGGGCCACGTTGTTGAAGATGCGCAGACCGAACGTGATGAGCGCCACGAGGTACAGGTCCAGGCCCAGCCGGTCGCCGATGAACGTCAGTGCCACGGCGATGATCGCGTTGACGAGGAACCCGCTGATGAAGATGCGATTGTCATAGACCCCGTCCAGCTCTGCACGGACCGCCCCGAGGACGGAATCCAGTGCCGCGAGGATCGCCACCGCCGAGTATCGGCTGAGCTCGAAGCTGACGTTGACGTTGAGGACGAGACCCGCCAGGACGCCCACGAGGAGCCCGAGCAGGGGGAGCAGCACGCCGATGTCGTCCTCGTTCCGGTGGGTTTCGGCAAGGCTACCCGACCGCCGGAGGGCGCGGCAACCCGACGCGATGCCGCCGGGGCGTGAGCGGCGCTCACGGGGCGGGGCTCGGCTTCGGAGACGACTTGGCCGACGGCGTCGGCCGCGGGATGTAGGTGCCGTCGGTGTCCGAGGCGAGGATGATCCGCTCGACCTGCGCCTCGCGCCCGGCGAGCAGGCTGCGCAGGAGGCGGACCTGGCCTGGGATGAGGCCCGTCGTTCGCAGGCTCGGGGTGTAGAAGCCGAAGACCGCCGCCCAGCCGGTCGGCCGCGAGCGGATGATGAACCCGTTCTCGTCGGTCAGGCTGACCGCGAGCCCCTCCGCTGCGCTGCCGACGTCCGCGGGCCGCAGGGATCCGAGACGCGTCGCGGCATCGAGATCGACGGACTGGAGCGCCCGACCCACCGACAGGCCCGCGGACGCCGCCCGGTGATCGTCGACGACCGGCAGCGCCGCGGCGTCGTCCGGTGGCTTCTCGGGGAGCCGCGCGAACAGGTCGCCCGCCGCGTCGACCAGATACCGTCGCGCGCCGACCTTCCAGACGAGGATCGGCTCCCGCTCCTCGAGCGTGACCGCGAGCGTGTCCGGCAGCTCGACCTCCACCCTGGCCCGCGCGACCGTGGTGAGCTCGCCGAGCCGGGCTTCCAGCGGCCGGGTGTCGATGCTGGAACAGGTTGTCGCCGCGGATGCTCGCGAGGGTGCCCTCGACGACCGTCACGTCGGTGTACCTGGCGCCCAGCGATCCGGAGCTTCGCGTACTCGAAGGCTGATGACGCGGCGACGCCGTAGATCGCCGCGGCCGATGCGAGCGCGACCAGGGCCGCCCCGGCCCTGACCCGGGACAGGCCGGCCGAGGCGCGACGGATCCGCCGTGTTCGCCGCCCGTGCGTCCCCGCCGGCATCGACCGGCGGGTCGCCGGCCGATCCCTCATCGGGGCAGGTCCGCCGGTCGCAGGCGGCCGGTGACGCGCGATGCGTGGCGTTCGATCGCGAGTGCGACCACTCGGGCGCAGACGTCGGCGAACGTGTATCCGGCCGAGGCGGGCAGCGTCGGGAACAGGCTGATCGGCGTGAACCCCGGGATCGTGTTGATCTCGGAGAGGTAGATGGTGTCGCCAGCGAGCAGGAAGTCGATCCGGGCGAAGCCCTCGGCGCCGATCGCCCGGTAGGCGTCGCGCGCGATCTTGAGGATGACGGCTCGCTGCGCCGGGCTCACCTCGGCCGTCGTCGAGGTCTCCGACAGGCCCGCGGTGTACTTCGCGGCGTAGTCGTAGAACTCGTGGCCAGAGACGATCTCGCCCGGCCCGTAGAGCTCGATGGCGGCCGGATCGTTGCCGATGACCGAGACCTCGAGGTCGCGGGCGCCCGGGACGTACACCTCCGCGAGGGCGAGGGTGTCGTAGCGGAACGCGAGGTCGAGGGCCGCCGGCAGCTCGCCCGGCTCGTGCACCAGGGTCATCCCGACCGAGCTCCCCAGTCGGGCCGGCTTGACCATGAGCCGGTGGTCGGCGGACCCCGCGGCGAACGCCTCGAGCTCGGTCCGGACAGCGTCGGCGTCCGCCGCCCAGCGCGTTGCGCGGACCTCGCGCCAGTCGACGACGGGCAGGCCGATGCCCCGACACAGGCGCTTGAAGATCGCCTTGTCCATGCCGATCGCGGACGCCGCGACGCCCGATCCCGTATAGGCCAGGCCCGCGCCCTCGAGCAGCGCCTGGACCGTGCCGTCCTCGCCGAACGGGCCGTGCAGGGCGATGGCCACGACCGGGGCCGGGCGCTCGGCCGCGAGACGGTCGATGGCCGACCCGACCGTCACCGGTCCCTCGGCGCCGAGCGCGGATGGGTCGTCGTAGTGCGACTGCGGGCGGCCGCCCCGGCGGTGATCGGCCGGCAGCCACCACCACCGCCCGTCGAGGTCGATCAGGACCTCGCGGACCGGGTGGTCGAGCGATCGGAGCGCATCAGCGATCGCGGTGCCCGACACGATCGAGACGTCATGCTCGGCCGATGGGCCGCCGAGCAGCACGACGATCGGGACGCGGTCCCCGCTCACGGCGCCGGCTCCCAGCCCGACCAGTCGCCGACGAACTCGACCTCGTACACGAGCTCGATGCCGGTCCCCGCGGCCACCTCCGCGCGCACCAGCTCCATCAGGCGTCGCACGTCGCTCGCGGTCCCCTTCTGGTCGTTGACCACGAAGTTCGCGTGCTTCTCCGACACCACGGCCCCGCCGATGCGCCGGCCCTTCAGCCCGGCCGTGTCGATCAGCCGCCCGGCCGAATCGCCCGGCGGGTTGCGAAAGACGCTGCCAGCGGACGGCTGCCCGAGCGGCTGGTGGGCCTGTCGCCAGCGGCGGATGTCGTCGAGGCGGCCCTTGATCGTGTCCGGATCGGCTGGCGCGAGGCGGAACGTGGCCTCGACGATCAGCTCGGGCGGCTCACCCGGCGGGGTGTGCTTGAACCGCGAGTCACGGTAGGCCAGGGCCAGCTCGCCGGCCGGGACGACCGCCTCCCCGCCGGCGGCGTCGAGCACGCGGGCGGACTCGAGGACGCCGGCGATGTCCGCCTCGTGGGCGCCCGCGTTGGCCCACACGGCCCCGCCGACCGAACCCGGGATCGCGAGCCCGAACTCGAGCCCGGTCAACCCGGCGCGCTGCGTCTCGGTCGCGGCGCGGGCCATCGGCACGCCGGCGTCGGCTGTGTAGCGCTCGCCATCGACGCGCGAGCCCTCGGCCCGGTCCTGGATGACCAGCCCGCGCACGCCGGCATCGCTGATCACCACGTCACTCCCCCGCCCCAGCACGATGTGCGGGATCGATCGCGAGCGCGCGAAGCGCACGAGCGCGCGAAGCTCGAAGGCGTTGTGGACGCTGGCGAACAGGTCGGCCGGGCCGCCGACCCGCATCGTCGTGAAGCGTGCCAGCGGCTCGTTGCGAGAGGTCTTCACGCCGATCCTGCGCTGGATGTCGGTCCCGGTCGCGATGGCGTCGAACGCGAGCGTCATGCCGGCTGCCCTCGCGACCGGCGATCGATCGCGGCCGCGTCCGGCAGCGGCTCGCGACGGGCCGCCGCCAGCACGAGATCGGCGACGGCATCGGCCGCGGCCGGTCGGCCGAGGGATCGAGCGGCCGCCGACATCGCCACGTGAGCCGCGGGATCGTCGAGCACCCGGGCCGCATCGAGCAAGGCCGCCGCGTCGAACGCCTCGTCGTCGACGAGCCGGGCCGCCCCAGCGTCCACGAGGGCGCTCGCGTTCGCGCGCTGGTGGCCCGCGGCATGCGGATATGGGACGACGACCATCGGCACGCCCATCGCGCTCACCTCGGCCAGCGTCGACGATCCTGCCCGACCGACGACCAGGTCCGCGACCGCCAGGGCGGGCAGCATCTCGTCGCGCAGGAACGGGTACGGGCGATAGCGGGCACGGAGGTCCGCGGGCAGGGCCTCACGGTCGCGCAGGGCGGCGGCGTAGCCGTCGTCGCCGGCCACGTGGATCACGGTCACCCGCTCGACCAGGCGGCCGATGGCCTCGGACACGGCGCTGTTGAAGCGTCGGACCGCCTGTGAGCCACCGAAGATGAGCAGGACGCGGTCGCCCGCCGGGATGTCGAGCCGCTCGCGGGCCGCGTCGCGGTCGACGTCGCGGGTGTCGCGGATCGGGGTGCCGGTCACGTAGCAGGGCACGCGCGGCGCGGCATCGGCGAGCGCCGCGCACGTGGCCCCGTACGAGACGGCGATCACGTCCGCGAGCCGCGCCGTCGCCCGGACCGAGCGGCCCGGGATCACGTTCCCGTCCCACAGCACGACCGGGATGCGGAGCGGGGCTGCCGCGAGCAGGACCGGGATCGCCACGTAGCCGCCGGTCGTGAAGATCGCCGCGGGACGCTCGGAGGCCAGGATCGCCGCGGCCTGCGGCACCGAGACGCCGAGCCGGATGGGATCGAGCACGGCGTGGACATCGAGCGTCGCCGTCCGCAGCGAGCGCACCGCGAGACGGCGCATCGGGATCCCGGCCGACGGCACGATCGAGGCCTCCAGGCCGCGATGGCCGCCGAGCCAGCGGATCTCAGGTGCGTCCGGACGCGCGCGGAGCGACCGGGCGACGGCGAGCGCCGGGTAGATGTGCCCGCCCGTCCCCCCGCCGACGATCAGCAATCGCATCGTCGTTCCATGTTCCCTTCTCGATGGTCTCGCGCGAGATCGACAGCAGGATCCCGATCGCCGCGAAGCTGATGATGAGCGACGAGCCCCCGGCGCTGACGAACGGCAGCGTGATGCCCGTCACCGGGAAGAGCGCCACCACCACCCCGATGTTGATGAAGGCCTGCAGGCACAGCCAGCCGGTGATGCCGGCGGCGAGGAGCGCCCCGAACGTATCGGGCGCCCGAAGCGAGACCCGGACGCCTGAATACGCGAGCGTCAGGAACAGCAGGATCACGACGCTGCCGCCCAGCAGGCCGAACTCCTGGCCGACCTCCGCGAACACGAAGTCGTTGAAGGCGTTCGGGACCGCGACCTGGCTCTGGCCGAGCCCGCTGCCGAGCAGGCCGCCGACGCCGAGTGCGAGGAGGCCCTGGATCGTGTGGAACCCCGCCCCCAGCTGGTCCGACCACGGATCGAGCCACGCCCGGATCCGGCCCATCTGGTATGGCGCGAGACCGACGTAGACCATCGTAGTCAGCGCGCCCGCGCCCATCAGCCCGAGGTGGATCGTGTTCGCGCCCGCGAGGAAGAACATCGTGAACGCGGTCAGCGTGATGACCGTCGTCGTGCCCAGGTCGGGCTCCTTGAAGACGAGCGCGATGATCGGCGCGACGATGATCAGGAACGCCAGCGTGCCGCCCCAGAACCCGTGGATGCGGGTCCCGCGCTTCGCGAACCAATGGGCCAGGTAGATGACCAGCGCGAGCTTGGCCAGCTCGGCCGGGTGGATGGCCGGCAAGGGCCCGAGTCGCAGCCAGCGGGCGGAGCCGCCGACGACGATGTTGAGCTCCGGGACGAAGACGAGGACCAGGAGCACGATCGCGAGCGCGTAGAGCGGCACCGAGACCAACCGGAGGTAGCGGTAGTCGATGCGCATCATCGTCGCCATCGCGATGATCCCCAGGACCGCCCATTGGATCTGTGGACCGACCGTCGCGAACGGGTCGCCCGCCGAGAGGTAGCCCCGGATGGCCGACGAGGAATAGACCATCAGGATGCCGATCGCGGTCAGGGCGACGACCACGACGAGGATCACGTAATCGGCCTGGTGCCGCTCCCGCTGCAGCACCGACCCCACCTTCGCCTTGACCGGTTGGCGGTTGGCGGTCCGACGGACCTCGTCTGGCGACGGTTCGGCATGGCGCGACGGCAGCCCGAGCCGCGGGATGGGTGGGGCGAGGTTCATCGGGCCCTCCCGGCGTCGTGCTCGGCAGCGAGTCGGGCGACCGCGGCGTTGAACGCCGCCCCGCGGGCGGCGTAGTCGGTGAACATGTCGAAGCTCGCGGCTGCGGGGCTCAGCAGGACGGTCGCTGGCTGCGCATCGTCGTCGGCGCCGGTCCCCAGCGAGCTGCCGGTCCCGGCCGCTGCGAGCGCCTCGCGGGCGAGCGCGTCGGCGATCCGGACCGCCTCCTCGAGCGATGAGGCGCGCTCGGTCCGGGCGAGTCCGGCCGCACGGAACGTCCGCTCGAGGTCCGGGCCGCTCTCGCCGATGAGGACCGCGGCCGACGCACGTTCCGCGACGACCGGGGCCAGACCCGACTGGTCGAGGTCCTTGTCGCGGCCACCGGCGATGAGCACGAGTGGTCCGGCAAAGGCGCGCAGGGCTGCGATCACCGCGTCGGGCTGCGTGCCCATCGAGTCGTTGACGAAACGGACGCCGTCGATGAGCGCCACCTCCTCGAGTCGGTGCTCGACGCCGCGGAAGGCCGCGGCAGCCCGCCGGATGGCCTCGCTCGGGACACCGAAGAGCACCCCGACCGCCACGGCGGCGAGGGCGTTCGAGACGTTGTGCGCGCCCGGGATCGAGAGCTCGTCGATCGGCATCACCCGGCCGGCGCGGCCCGCGGGCGTCCGTCCCCCGCCGGCGAGCGCGAGACGCTCGACCCCGTCGGCGACGATCCAGCCATCGGCCACGCCGAGCCCTCCCTCCGGCGGCGGCAGGCGCCGGTAGGCCACGGTCCGCGCGGGGGCGAGGCTGGCGAACCCGGCGACGATCGGGTCCTCGGCGTTCACGACCAGGGCCCCGGCCGGGTCGACCAGCTCGGCGAGCCGTCGCTTCGCGGCGCGATAGCGCTCGATGCTGCCGTGGCGGTCGAGATGGTCCGAGGTCACGTTCGTGTAGACCGCGACCGTCGTGCCGCGCGAGAGCGTCGGCAGCTGCAGCTCCGACAGCTCGTAGACCACCCGGTGCTCGGCGGTCAGCTCGGGGAGCCGCTCGACGATGGGCACCCCGATGTTCCCGCCCAGCACGACGGGGTGACCCGGGTCGCCGGCGAGGATCGCGGCCGCCAGCGACGACGTGGTCGTCTTGCCCTTCGTGCCGGTCACCCCGATCGTGGGGGCCGGGCACAGCCGCAGGAACATGTCCGGCTCCGAGACAAGGGCGGGCGCGGTCGGATCGCCGGCGGCGCGCGCCTCGACCAGCGCGCGGAGCGCGTCGCGCAGTCGCGGCTCCGTCGTCGGATAGTCGGGGTTGATCGACGGCGACGTGGTCACGAGCTCGGCTCCCGCCCACAGACTCGCAGGGTCGACGTCCGGTCCGAGCTCGAGCCGCACGGCGTGCCCCGCGAGCGCGGCCACCGCGCCGGCCAACTCGTCGGCTGGACGACCGTCGTAGATCGTGACCTGGGCGCCGGCATCGGCCAGGAATCGCGCGAGGGCGATCCCGCTCCGGGCGAACCCGAGGACCGTCACGGCCCGGCCCCGGAGGGCGCCGTCACGCACGCCGGCCATCGTCAGCGTGTCTGGATCGATGGGTCGGGCGATCGTCATGGTCGTCACGGGAGCCGGCTGAGCGATGCGAGGAAGAGCGTCACGCCGAGCAGCGCAGCGAGGATGCCCACGATCCAGAAGCGGATCGTGATCTTCTCCTCGTCCCAGCCGCCCAGCTCGAAGTGATGATGGATCGGGCTCATCCGGAGCAACCGCCGACCGCCGCTCAGCCGGAAGTAGAGGACCTGGACGATCACCGACCCGGTCTCGACGACGAAGATGATCCCGATCAGGGGCAGCACGAGGATCTGACCGGTGATGAGGGCGGTGACCGCCAGGGTGGCGCCGAGCGAGAGCGCACCCGAGTCGCCGATGAAGATCTGGGCCGGGTGCACGTTGAACCAGAGGAAGCCCAGCAGGGCCCCGATGATCAGCGCGCACAGGAGCGCGAGGTTCTCCTGGTTGGGCGTGTTCAGGAGGGCGATCAGCATGAAGGCGACGAACGAGATCGCGACCGTGCCGCCCGACAGGCCATCGAGGCCGTCGGTGATGTTGACCCCGTTTGCCGTGGCGACGATCGCGAATGCCGCGAAGAACACGTAGATCCACGGGTCGATGTTCACGGGGCCGACGAACGGGACGGCGATGGCGGTGATGTTGTACGTCTGCTGGATCTGGTATGCGGCCACGAACGCGACCACCGTCAGCCAGATGAGCTTCTGGCGGACGCGGATCCCCTCGCCGGTCCGGGCGTTGAGGTAGTCGTCGAAGGCGCCCAGCAGTCCCACGCTCGCGAGAGCGGCGATCGGGGCGAACGTCGAGGCGTCCGGCTGCTGTCGCAGGAGGAAGTACACGGCCAGCACCACGCCCACGATGAGGAGGCCGCCCATCGTGGGCGTGCCCTCCTTGATGTAATGGCTCTCGGGCCCCTCGACGCGGATCCGCTTCCCGAACCCGATCGCGTGCAGCAGCCGGATGTACGGCGGCATGAGGATCACGATGAGCGCGAACGTCAGCAGCAGCCCCTGGATGAGCCCGACGGTCATCGGCCGGACCCTTCGCCGCGCTCGGTTCGCAGCGCATCGACCAGGGCGTCCAGCCCGATCCCGCGCGACGCCTTGACGAGCACGACATCGCCATCGCGAAGCCGGGGCCGCAACGCCTCGAGCGCGGCATTCGCGTCATCGACGGCCAGGACCCGACCGGGATCGAGACCCGCGTCGCGCGCGCCCTCGGCCACGCCGTTCGCCCCGACGCCAACAACGATCACCAGGTCGGCGACCCGCCCGGCCGCCTCGCCGACCGCGTAGTGGCCGTCGTCGTGGGCATCGCCGAGTTCGAGCATCTCCCCGAGCACCGCGACGCGGCGTCCGGGCAGCTCGGCCAGCAGCTCGAGCGCCGCGACCATGGAGCCGGGCGACGCGTTGTAGCTGTCGTCGACGATCGTCACGGTCCCGAGACGGATCGGCGCGACCCGATGCGGCGCGGACCAGCCGCGGCCGAGCCCGGTGGAGATCTCGTCGAGGGTCAGCCCGGCCGCCAGTCCCGTGGCCGCGGCCGCGAGGGCGTTGTGCACCGACAGCCGCCCGAGGGCCGGGATCGTCGCGGGTCGCCGCTCCCCGGCGGCCCGGAGCACGAACCCCATCCCGTCGAGCCCGTTCGAGCGGACGGATTCGGCGCCGACATCTGCATCGTCGGCGAACCCGTATGTCACGACCCGCGCGACCGTCCTGCTGCCCATCCGCCGGACGATCGAGTCGTCGGCGTTGAGGATCGCCGTCCCGCCGGGCGGGAGCGCCTCGATGAGCTCCCCCTTTGCCTCCTCGATCGCCTCGAGCGACCCGATCCGCGACAGGTGGACGGCCTGGACCGCGGTGACGATCCCGATGGACGGCACGGCGATCCGGGCCAGCTCGGCGATCTCGCCGCCGACGTACATCCCCATCTCGAGGACGGCCGCCTCGTGCTCGGGTCCCAGGCGCAGCACCGTCAGCGGCAGGCCGATCTCGTTGTTCTGGTTGCCCTCGCTCTTCAGCGTTCGGAACCGCCCGCCGAGGACCGCTGCGACGGCCTCCTTCGTCGAGGTCTTCGCGATGCTGCCGGTCACGCCCACCACGAGCGGCTCGAACCGGCGGCGCCAGCCGGCCGCGACCGCCCCGAGCGCCGCGAGCCCGTCGGCCACCCGAACGACGGTGACGTCCCCGAGCGCTCCGGCGTCGGCGGGCGGCCGCGTCACGAGGAGCGCGGCGGCGCCGGCACGGACGGCTTCGGAGAGGTACGCGTGCCCGTCGGTCCGCTCGCCGGGGAGTGCCACGAACAGCGCGCCGGGCCGGACCTCGCGCGAGTCGACCGCGGCGCCGCGGATCGGTCGCCCGGATCGGGCGAGCAGTCGCCCGCCGGTCAGCCGGACCAGGTCATCGGCCGTCAGAGCGGGCGCAGCGAGCGTCCCTGGCGTCCCGGACGCCCGGTCCGACGGATCGACCTCGGTCACGACGCCCAGTCTCCCATAGGCAGCCGTCACCGGTCCGTGTTCAGGTCGGCCGGGAGCGCTCGGTCCGTGAGCAGGTCCGGCGTGGTGATCGCGTCCGTCGCGATCCGTCGGAACAGCTCGAAGGACATCACCGGCATCTCCAGCTGCCCGACGCGGACGACGGTCGGATGTCCTTCCTCTATCCGGATCGCAACGACGAGATCGGGCACGCCCGGTTCGCGCGCGATGTAGCCGATGAAGGAGTAGTTGAAGAGGTTCACCTTCCAGCCGCCCCTGCCCTTGCGCGCTTCCGTGTCCCAGATCTGGGCGGTGCCGGTCTTCCCGCCCACTTCGTAGCCCGGGACGAGCGTCCGGCTCTTGTAGAACGGGACCTCGGTGACCACGTGGTTCATCAGTCCGATCAACTCACGAGAACGAGCCACGGAGATCACCTTCGCCCCCTCCACGGGCTCGATCTCGCGGGTGCCGACCGCCTTGACCACGTGGGGCTGGATCGTTCGGCCGCCGTTCATCAGCGCCGCGTACGCGGTCGCGAGCTGGATCGGCGTGACAGCCACGCCCTGGCCGAATGCCCCGTTCGCGAGGTCGATCTGCGCCCAGGGCGTCAGGCCGGGGTCGCGCACGATGCCCGAGACCTCGCCGGCGATGTCGATGCCCGTCGGAGCCCCGAACCCGAGCTTGAGCCACCAGTCGTACAGGATCGCCGACGACTCGCGGGTGTTCTTGCCGAGGCCCAGCGCCACCTTGGCCGCCACGACGTTCCGCGAGAACGCGACCGCGTCCTCGAACGTCATCCAGCCCATGCCCTTGCGGTCGGCGTCGTCGACCTTGGCGCGGCCGTTGTCGACGCGCAGCGTGCCGACGTCCTTGATGCGGGTCGTGAGACCGACCGAGCCGGTCTCGAGGGCTGCGGTCGCGGTCATCATCTTGAAGACGGAGCCGGGCTCGTAGACGTTCGACACGACCGGATCGATGAACCGCTCCGGTGCCACCGAGGCGATCTGGCGGTACTGGTTCGCGTCATACGAGGGGACCGTCGCCTCCGCGTAGACCTCGCCTGTGTAGGGGTCCATGACGACCGCCGAGACGCTCTTGGCCTTGTCCGCGACCCAGGCGGCCAGCAGCTCCTGCTCGACGGCGAGCTGCAGCCCGGCGTCGATCGTCAGGCGCAGGTCCTGGCCGGGCATGCCGTCGTCGACGATGCTCGCCTGGTCCAGCAACGACCGTCCGTTCGCGTCGCGCTCGGCGACGACGACGCGCGGTGAACCCGCGAGCGAGCCCTGGTATTCCTGCTCGATGCCGTATTGACCTTGGCCGTCGCGGTTGACGAAGCCCATGAGGTGCGCGGCCAGCGACGAGTCGGGGCTGCCGCCGTCCTGGGGGTAGATCCGCATCGGCTCTGGCTCGAGCGAGATCCCGAACACCCTGCGGTCGGCCATTGCCGTGCGGATCCGGTCGGCGGTCGTCGGTTCGATCTCGCGGGCGAGGATGATGTAGGCCTTCCCGCTTGCGAGCTTCTCGCGAAGCGCGGCGGCACCCACAGGGTCGAGCGCGAGGATCCGGATGAGCTCGTCGCCGGTCTGGCGCCGCTGCTGGTCGGAGAGCTTGTTGGTCGAGGCCGCGAGCCGGTCACGTTCGACCGTCGTCGCGAGGACCACGGTCCCGCTGCGGTCGTAGATCTCGCCGCGCCGGGTCGGCTCCTCGATGCGGACCGTCGTCTGCCGGATCGCCTGCTCGGCAAGCGTGGCGCCCTGCAGGACCTGCCAGTAGGCCAGGCGCCCCATGAGGGCCACCGAGGCCACGATGAAGACGACCAGCAGGAGCAGAAGGCGGGTGCGCGAATCCGTTCGGCCCAGCATCGTCGATCGGTCGATCAGCGCGCCGGGAGGACGATGGGATCGCCCAGCTGGCCGAGACCTTGGTCCAAGGCCAGCTTTCGGATCGCGGGTTCATGGCCGAGCCGGCTCAGGTCGGACCGAAGGCCCTGCTCCTGTGAGTCGAGCCGTCCGCGGACGACCTCCAGGCGGCCGATGTCGTAGCCCGTCGCCGACTCGCGGACGACCTGGGCGAGCCAGAAGAACGCCAGCAGGAAGCTGACGACGATGGCGCCGAGCACGAGCCCGAGGTGATTGGAGCGACGACCCGCTCGCACGGCCGTGCGCATGCGCCGGCGGCCGAGCGTGGGCCCCTCCGCGAGCCGTGGGCCGCGCGGTAGCGTGATGATGCGTGGGCGTGCGCCCTCGTAAACGGCCATCGTCAATCAGCCGCGGAGAATCGGAGGCGCGGGCTGCGCGGGTCGAGGAAGGCGAGCGGGTCGGACGGCGCCGTCGGGCCCCAGTCGTCGAGCTCGAGTTCGAAGCCCTCGTGATGGTGCTGGCGGTCTTGCCGTTCGCGCACCTCGTGCTGACGCCGGCCGTACACCTTTCGACGACTCGACTGGTGGCGCTTGCTCATCTGGACTCCTCCTTCCGCAGGTGCTGGCGGCACGGCACGTTCGTCCGGCTCGCCCCTGGATCCGATCGGCGACTTCCTAGGCGGCCAGGCGCTCGGCGGCGCGCAGGCGTGCGCTTCGAGCACGTGGGTTGGCGGTGACCTCGGCCGCCGACGGCGTCAGCGATCGGCGGGTCACCAGTCGAAGGCGGGGTTCGTGGCCGCACACGCACACGGGCACGTGCGGCGGACAGACGCACCCTCGTCGCTCCGCGGCGAAGAACCGCTTGACGATGCGGTCCTCGAGCGAGTGGTAGCTCAAGACGACCAGCCGGCCGCCCGGTCGCAGGAGGTCGACGGCTGCCGCGAGTCCGGTCTCGAGCGCATCGAGCTCCTCGTTGACCGCGATGCGCAGGGCCTGGAACACGCGGGTCGCTGGATGCGTGCGGCGCGGCTGACGGGGGTTCGGCGGCGAGAGGCGTTCGATCAGCGCGGCCAGCTCCTCCGCCGTGCTGATGGAGCTCGTCCGTCGCGCGTCGACGATGGCCCGGGCGATCCGACCGGCTTTCGGCTCCTCGCCGTACCGTCGGAAGAGCGCAGTCAGTTCCGCGACGTCGAGCGTGGCGAGCAGCTCGGCGGCCGGGACGCCACGAGCCGCGTCGAAGCGCATGTCCAGCGGCCCGCCGGTCCGGATGCCGAAGCCGCGGACCTCGTCTGCGAGCTGGAAGCTGGACAGCCCGAGGTCGAACAGGGCCCCGTCGATCGCGCCGAATCCAGCGGCCGGCGCGACCGTGGCGAGGTCGCGGAAGTTCGCCTGTCGGACGACGAGCCGATCGCCGAAGCGCGGCTCGAGTCGCTCGGCCACTCTGGCGACGGCCGCCCCATCGGCATCGAGACCGAGGAGGCGGCCATCAGGGTTGGACGCTTCCAGGATCCGCTCGGTGTGCCCACCGCCGCCCAGGGTGGCGTCGATCTGAAGGCTGCCCGGCGCAGGCTGGAGCATCTCGATGACCTCCTCCGCCAGCACCGGTATGTGCTCTGCCTTCATCTCTCCTCCATCCAGAACGATCGGATCCCGAGCGGATCCCGGAAGCGCATGTGGTGGCGCTAGATCCCGAGGCCTTCGAAGGCATCGGCCAGCGCTTGCGGGTCATCGAGCGCCCGCCGGTAGTCGTCCCACCGGGCGGGTGCCCAGATCTCCGCGTGGTCGCGCGTCCCGACGACCACGGCCTCGCCGGCCAGGCCGATCGAATCGCGCAGGAATGCCGGGATGAGCACGCGACCCTGGCGGTCGAGCTCGGCCGGGACCGCCCCGGCGAACACGAACCGCGAGAAGCGACGCGCGATCTGATCGGTGAATGGGAGCGCCGCGACTTTCGCGGACAGGGCTTCCCACCCCTCCTGGGTGTGGATCGCCAGACATGGGTCAAGCCAGCGCGAGATGACCGCTCCCGCATCGAGCTGGGCGCGGAATCTCGCGGGGACGGCGATCCGTCCCTTGTCGTCCACCGTGTGCCGGTACTCGCCGGTGAACACCTGTTGGGTTACCCCAGTCTTGGTGCGGCTGTCCGCGTTCGACGTGACCTGGATCGGGCGGCGGTCGTGGCGTGAAGCCCGGGCATCGGGCCTGGTCGCGGTGGTCGCGGGTGATCGCTCAAGGTCTCGTGGGTGTTCCCCACTTTCCACCACTTCTCGCCACTTCGCTGCATTCTAGCGCGCAGATCGGCCCCGTCAATGGGTAGCTCGCACATTTCGTGCAGGGGGCGTGCGTGGGCCGTCGGCGGGCGCGTCGGGCGCGTGGCTGTCGGCGGGCGCGTCGCCGCCCAGCGGCGCTATCGACGGGATGCCCGCGGGCCGCGCCGGCGGCCTGGCGACGGACTAGCGGGCAGAGCTCGCGTAGGTGACGGTCCGGGCGTCGGGCTCGAAGTACGCCCGTGGGGCGGCGTCGGGATCGTGCCCGAAGAAGACCAGCTCCCAGACCGACCCGCCGATGCCCTGCTGGCTGTGGATGTCGCCCGGGGGGTCTTCGAGGAACGCCACGTCGCCGACGCCCAGTTCGACCTCCTCGGCCAGCGCCAGGCGAGCGTGATCGGGGTCGGACCCATCATCGAGCCGATCCCACCGCAGATACCGATCACGTCCCTTGACGACGCAGACGATCCCCCAGGAGTTGTGGTTGTGGACGGGTGTCGGGGCGTCCGACGGGAAGCGGGCAAGCATGAGCACGGGTCCATCGCTCGCGCGAGCGAGGACCGTGGCCGCGGCGCCGGCGCCGTGGAGGCTGGAGAGGGCCGGCTCGTCACCGACGAAGACGTCGGTCACGAGCCCACGAAGGGCGTCAGCGATCGCCTGCCGTGTCGCGGCCGTGTCCCCCGCACGGAGGAGGTCGCTCGCCCAGGCGACGAGAGCGCCGGCCTTGGTGGCGAGCCTCGCGCCGTCATCCATGTCAGGCAAGGTCAGCGCGTCGGCGGCGGGAGGATCAGCTGTCGGCCGGCCCGGAGACGCTCGGTGCGCGTCCAGGGGTTCAGTGCTCGGACCCGTTCGAGCGGCACGCCGAAGTAGTTGGCGATGCTGAACAGGTTGTCGCCCGACCGGATCGTGTAGATCCAGCAGTCGGGCTTGCTCGGGCACGGCTTCAGCAGGGCGTAGCGGCTCGACGACGGCTTGGGCTTGGGGGTGACGACCGGCTTCGGAGTCGCCAAGGGAGTCGCCAGCGGCGTGCTGGAGGGCGCACTTGGGGGCAGCGTCGGTGACGCGGGCGGTGGTGAGACGGTGACCGATGCGCGCGGCGTGGCCGCGACCGGCGGTGATGCCGTTGGCGCGACCGCCGCGGCGGTGCTCGATGGCGAGCCGATCGGCCGGATGCTGGCCGTCGGCAGCGTCAGGCCGCCATTGGTCACGATGAAGCCGATCGACGCCCCGAACGACAGCACCAGGATCACGAGCGCGACGCTGATGGCCGGAGTCAGCGCCGCGCTGATCCGGATCCCGCGGACCGGCGCCTCTGCCGCGACCAGGGCTCCGCGAAGGTAGCGCGGGCAGTTGACGTGACCGGCCGTCAAGCAGACCAGCTCCTGTTGGCGGAGCGACTGCGGCACGGCTTCGTGCATCGCGGCGCATCGGTTGGCCACGTCGGGCCAGTCCGCGGGCGCACCGAGCGCGCCGTCCGAGCCGACCGCGCGAAGGAACGGGCAGACACCGGGCTTCGTGGACCGCCCCTCGAGCGCCGGGAGCCAGGTCGCCGGGTCGGGGATCTCACGCGCGACGTCCGGATCGATGGTCCGCGGGACGGCGAGATCGGACAGGACGTCCTCAGCCGTCCAGTCGTCGGCACCGACGCGTCCGCCACGAGGCGAGGCACCGGACGGGCGGTGCCTCGTCTGGCGTGAAGCGGCGTGCGGATCCTCTGCCACTCGCCCTCCTGTGCATGGGTCGGACGGCGCGGAGTCTACCCCTGTCCTCCGCCCAGGTGCGCCGAAAGGTGCCGTCCACGCTGGCGGACGAGGCCCAGCCCTGCGGTCGCGTAGTACCTTTCGCGTCTTGCTCGTTCGTGCACGCCAGTGCTAGGCTCCGCGCCCACGGTCGCCGGGACCACGATCCGGCCACGCGAATCAGAGGCACCCCCAGCGCATGGCCCTTCCGCTTCCTCACATCCCGCAACAGCCCGACTCCTTCCACCTGGCTCCGCACCGCATCAAGCGGTGCACGTTCCGGCGCTTGATCCAGGTCGAAGCGGGCAGCGAGCGCGTGTACGACGTGGAATGCCTGTTCCCCGATCGCAAGGTGCCGATCCCCCTGGGCGACCTCGAGGCCGCGACCCCGGTCTGCAACGCCTGCATCGCCCCCCACATCTTCCGCCCCGACGAAGACTGATCGGCGGCCTGGCGGGCCTTCCGGTGCTGACGAACGATGCGACGGTCAGCGACACGTTGTCGAGCGCCGGCATGGCGGAGTCAGCGCAAGGCGGAGCCGAGCACGAGAGCGACCGCACCCAAGGGTGCGTGAGCGAGCGCGCGCAGGCGACAACGCCGCGCTGGCCCGTCAGGCCGGTGATCGTTTCAGTCAGCGAGGCGGTCTGTAAGCCGAGTTCTGTCCCGCGCCGCGCCGAAGCGCGTCACGGGGATGGCCATCCATCTGAGGCCACCGGTTGCCCGGCGGCTCATGCGGCCGACCCGAGGGCTGGGCAGCGCACCTCTCCCCCGTCGACGGTCGCCCGTCGTCGGGTTGCGCCCTCCTATTTGGCCTTGCTCCGGGTGGAGTTTGCCGCGTTTCACTCCGTTCGCAGACCCGGAGGCCCGCGATCGGCATCGTCACTGTGGCACTGGTCCTCGCCTCACGGCGGACGGGCGTTATCCGTCACCCTGCGCTGCGGAGCTCGGACTTTCCTCACGCCGATGACGGGTCGCCCCGCACGACGCGCGACCATCCGACCGCCTCGCTGACCGCCCGAGTCTACCCTGTCGCCAGCGCGAGCCAGATCAGGACGCCGGTGACGACCGGCGCCGCGACCGAGCGCGCCTGGCCCAACACCCAGCACCAGGCGGCCCAGAGCGACCCGACGCCCCAGACGAGCGCGAGGCCGATCCGCAGGACGCCGCCGCCGGCATCCGCCGACACGCCCAGGAGCGGGAGCACGAGCGCGAACTGGACGAGCGCGGCGATGGTCGTGAGGAAGAACGTCGAGACGTTGCGCCCCAGGGCGCCCCACCGGACCGGTCGGTCGCGCGGCCAGCTTCGCCGCGAGTCGTGATGGTTCGGGTCGGCCACGGATCAGTCGTCCGGCCGGCGCACGACCGATGCCGGGCCGCCGGCCTGAGCCCGGTCGATCGCCTCGTTCGCAAGCCGATCGGCGACGGAGTTCTGGGCCCGGGGCACGTGCCCGGCGGTCCAGCGGTCGAACCCGGCCAGCGTCCGGCGGGCCGCCGTCCAGAGCGGGATCAGCTTGGCGTCCTTGACCCGCCAGCGGCCGGCGAGTTGCTCGACGATGAGCTTCGAGTCGAGCAGCATGTGGACCTCGCGCGCCCCGAGCTCGCGGGCGAGATCGAGCGCCCGGACGACCCCGGTGTACTCGGCCACGTTGTTCGTCTGGATGCCCAGGAAGTCCGAGATCGAGGCATCTGGGTCGGCGCGATGATCCCGCGCATCGGGCCGCCGGAGGTCGAAGAGCGCGGCGCCGAGCGAGGCGGGTCCAGGGTTGCCGCGCGCCGCTCCGTCGGTCCGGATCAGGTATCCGCGTCGCGCCCGGGCGGTCGCGCCATCATCGGCGTCGCCTTCGGCCGCGAGATCGGGAAAGAGCGTGTCGCTCAATCGTTGCCTTCGCCGCCCACCGGGTCCTGTCCCTGGAGCAACGGTAGCTCGACTCCGGTGCCTGACGCCTTGCCCCCGCCACGCAGGAACCGCCACGCCATCTGGATCGGGTCGTAGTAGCGGTCCGCGACCCGCTCCTTGAGCGGGATGATCGCGTTGTCGGTGATCTTGATGTGCTCCGGGCACACCTCGGTGCAGCACTTGGTGATGTTGCAGTACCCGATCCCGCCGCCATCCTTGAGGTACTCCGTCCGGTCGGCCTGGTCGATCGGATGCATCTCGAGCCCGGCTGCCCGGACGAGATAGCGCGGGCCCATGAACGGCCGGTCGGTCTCGTGGTTGCGCAGGACGTGGCAGACGTCCTGGCACAGGAAGCACTCGATGCACTTGCGGTATTCCTGGACCCGCTCGATGTCCTCCTGCTGCCAGCGCCAGTCCTCCTGGGGCACATCGTCGGGGGGCGTGAACGGCTCGATGGTCTCGTTGACCTTGTAGTTCCAGGAGACGTCGGTCACGAGGTCGCGGATCAGCGGGAAGGCGCGCATCGGCTCGACGGTGATCGGCTCGTCGAGGTCGAAGTCCGACAGCCGCGTCTTGCAGGTCAGGCTCGGGCGACCGTCCACCTCGGCGCTGCACGAGCCGCACTTCGCCGCCTTGCAGTTCCAGCGCACGGCGAGGTCCGGCGCCTCGTGCCCCTGGATCCAGTGCAGGGCGTCGAGCACGACCATCCCCTCCTCGGCCGGGACGTCGAACTCGTCGAAGTGGCCGGGGGTGCCGGGGGTGCCGCGGAAGACCCTGAGGTGCGCTTGGGGCATCGATCTCTCCGTCGTCAGTGTGCGCTGTCGAGCAGGCCCGCGAGTTCGGGCGGCATCTTCGGGAGCTTGGCCGTCGAGACGGCCATGCCCCCGTCGGGGGTGCGTGAGACCACACTGTTGCGCGTGCCCCATCGCTTGTCGTCGAGGTCCGGGTGGTCGAGCCGGCTATGGGCGCCGCGGCTCTCGGTCCGCTGCTGGGCGCTGCGCGTGACGGCCTCCGACACGGTCAAGAGCGCACGCAACTCGAAGGCGAGGTTCCAGCCCGGGTTGTACGCGCGTCCGCCGACCACCCTGACGTTCGCCAGCCTCGTCCGCAGCGCCGCCAGCTCCTGGAGCGCCTGGGCGAGGTCGGACTCGACCCGGAAGATGCCGACGAGCCGCTGCATCGTGTCCTGCAGGTCGCGCTGGATCGCGTACGGGTCCTCGCCGTCGGCGCGCTCGAGCGGGGCATCGAGCTCGCGCTCGGCCGCGCCGATCTGGACCGGGTCCAGATACGGCGTCGCGCCGTGCTCGGCCGCGTCGGCCGCGGCCCCCGTGCCTGCGCGGGCGCCGAACACGAGCAGGTCCGAGAGCGAGTTGCCTCCCAGCCGGTTGGCCCCGTGCATCCCACCGGCCACCTCGCCCGCCGCGTACAGGCCGGGCACGGTGGTGGCACCCGTGTCGGGGTCGACCCGGATGCCGCCCATGACGTAGTGGGTCGTCGGGCCGACCTCCATGGGTCCGGTCGTGATGTCGACGTCCGCGAGCTCCTTGAACTGCTCGTACATCGAGGGCAGCTTGCGGCGGACCAGGTCGGCGGGCAGGTAGCTGATGTCGAGGAAGACGCCGCCGTGGGGCGATCCCCGGCCCTCGCGGACCTCGGTGTAGATGGCCCGCGCGACGTTGTCCCGGGTCGAGAGCTCGGGTGGCCGCCGCGCGTCGGTCTCGCGGCCCTCGGACAGCGCGGTCACCCAGCGTGCCGCCTCCTCGTCGGTGGCCGCGTACTCGGCCCGCCGCTCCTCGGGCAGGTACGTCCACATGAACCGCTCGCCGTCCTTGTTGCGGAGGATCCCGCCCTCGCCGCGCACCGCCTCGGTGACCAGGAGGCCCCGCACGCCAGGCGGCCAGACCATGCCGGTCGGATGGAACTGGACGAACTCCATGTCGATCAGCTCCGCCCCGGCCTCGTAGGCCATCGCCTGGCCGTCGCCGCTGTACTCCCACGAGTTCGAGGTGATCTCGTAGGCCTTGCCGATGCCGCCGGTCGCCAGGACGATCGCCTTCGCGGGGAAGACGACCGGGACACCCGTCGTCCGCCAGTACCCGAAGGCGCCCGTCACCCGGTCCCCGCCCTGGATGAGCCGGGTGATCGTGCACTCCATGAAGACGTCGATGCCCGCCGCCACGACCTGGTCCTGCAGCGTGCGGATCATCTCGAGCCCCGTCCGGTCACCGACGTGGGCCAGGCGCGGATGCGAGTGCCCGCCGAACGGTCGTTGGAGGATGCGGCCGTCGCGCGTGCGATCGAACACCGCGCCCCAGTACTCGAGCTCGTTGACCCGCGCCGGCGACTCCTTTGCGTGCAGCTCGGCCATCCGCGGCTGGTTCAGGAGCTTGCCGCCCACCATGGTGTCGCGGAAGTGGGTCTGCCAGGAATCCGCCGAGGCGACGTTGCCCAGCGCGGCCGCCACCCCGCCCTCGGCCATGACGGTGTGCGCCTTGCCGAGGAGCGACTTGCACACGAGCCCGACGCTCGCCCCGGCCGCCCTGGCCCCGATCGCCGCGCGCAGCCCGGCGCCGCCGGCGCCGATCACGAGGACGTCGTAGGGGTGGCTCCTGGGATCCGATCGCGCCACGTCCGACGGCCTAGAAATGGATGGCCGGGTCGACGACGACGCCCAGCGCGAGCAGCCGGACATACACGTCGGCGAGGGTCACCGAGATCAGGCTCGCCCACGCCCAGGACATGTGGTGCCGGTTCAGCGCCGTCAGGCGCTTCCAGCCGCTGTACCGGATCTGCGTCCGACGGGTGCACGAGAAGCAGTCGATCTTGCCGCCGACCAGGTGCCGGAGCGAGTGGCACGACAGGGAGTACCCGCTCAGCAGGACGACGTTGACGAAGAAGATCACCACGCCGAGGCCGATCCGCCACTCCCCGCCCTCGCGCAGCGAGAGGAACGCGTCGACCCACAGGAAGAAGAGCGGGACGAACGCGAGGTACAGGAACAGGCGGTGCAGGTTCTGGAGGATGAACGGCAGCGCGTTCTCCAGCCGGTACCGGCGGTGGACGATGGGCTCGGCCACGGCGCACCCGGGCGGGTCGGCGAAGTAGAACCGGTAGTAGGCCTTCCGGTAGTAGTAGCACGTGGCCCGGAAGCCCAAGGGCACCCACAGGATGAACAGGCCCGGGCTGATCCAGGTCGGCAGCCAGTCGGGCCGGATCTCCGGCGAGAAGAGCGGCGAGAGGTAGCCGTCGACCAGGTACGGCAGCCGCTCCCCGAAGATCGGGGTGAACAGGATGCCGCTGACGAAGAGGTACGTCGCGCAGATCGTGAACAGCGTTCCCTGGACGGCCGGCGCCACCCACCACGCCTCCCGGCGGCTCGTGGCACCGAAGCCGCGCGGGGCGGTGCCCGTCGGCTTGGGCGGCGGCCGCTTGAACCCGGGCCGAGCCTGTGTGGGAAGCGTGGTCATCTGGCTTCGAGGTCCTCCGTCCGTGTCGCGAGGCTAGTCGGTGCGCGCCGACGCGCCGGCTGGGATGGCGGCGAGGCGCTCGATGATCGCGTCGGCGAATTGGACGGTCCCGGCCGAGCCGCCAAGGTCGTAGGTCGTGTCGCGGCCGTCGGCGATGACGTCGCGAACGGCGTTCTCCACCTGCTCGGCCGTCTCGGGGTAGCCGAGATGGCGCAGCATCAGCACCCCCGAGAGGATCAGCGCGGTCGGGTTCGCCTTGTCGAGACCGGCGTACTTGGGCGCCGACCCATGGACGGGCTCGAAGACCGCGGCCTCGAGCCCGATGTTCGCGCCGGGCGCGACGCCAAGACCCCCGACGAGACCGGCCGCGAGGTCGCTGACGATGTCGCCGTACAGGTTCGGCAGCACGAGCACGTCGTACAGATCGGGCTTCTGGACGAGCTGCATGCACATGTTGTCGACGATGCGGTCCTCGAACTCGATTCGCCCGTCGTAGTCGGCGGCCACGGTCCGGCAGCTCTCGAGGAACAGCCCGTCCGAGAGCTTCATGATGTTCGCCTTGTGCACGGCCGTGACCTTGCGACGGCCGTTGGCGACGGCGTACTCGAACGCGAAGCGGGCGATCCGCTCCGAGGCCTCGCGCGTGATGATCTTGATGCTCTCCGCAGCGTCGCGCCCGACCATGTGCTCGATGCCGGCGTACAGGTCCTCGGTGTTCTCGCGGACGATCACCAGGTCGACGTCGTCGTATCGGGACTCGAGGCCCTTGATGGAGCGCGCCGGCCGGAGGTTCGCGTACAGGTCCAGCGTCTGGCGCAGCGTGACGTTGACGCTCCGGAACCCCTCGCCGACCGGCGTGGTGATCGGGCCCTTCAACGCGACCTTGTTGCGCCGGATCGACTCCAGGACATGCTCCGGGAGCGGCGTCCCGTACTCGGCCATGACGGCCTCGCCGGCGTCCACGGTCTCCCATTCAAACTCGACCCCCGACGCGTCGAGGACACGACGTGTCGCCTCCGCCAGCTCCGGACCGATGCCGTCGCCGGGGATCAGGGTGACTCGATGGGCCATGGCTCGATTGTAGCGGCGTTGCCGGCCCCGCCGCCGATGGCGACCGTGATGCGGCCTTAACGCGCCGGGGGTCTCCGGGTACGCCGGAACGCGCCGAGCTCGTGTACGGTCGCCGCCATGGTCGAACGCCTCACCGCGCCCAGCGATCCGGTCGGTGTCGTCGATGACGTCGCCCGGCGAACGGAGCAAGCCCTGGATCCGCGCCCATCCGCAGAGGCGGTGCCACCGGCGCACAGCCTGCCGCCGGCGGTCGCGGTCCGGCGCGGCCGGCACGCGATCTGGGTGGCGATCGCTGGGCTGGTCGGGTTCACTGGGATCTTCGCCGTCGTGCGTGCCGGACGGTCGGGCGTACTGGATCACGAGGTGACGCTCCGCGTCCAACGCCATCGAAGTCCGATCGTCCGCGTGACCATGGAGGTCGCATCCTGGCCGGGCTTCCCAGCCCAGAGCCGGATCATCCCGCCGGTCGCGATCGCCGGCCTGTGGCTTGCGCGGTTGCGGCTCGAGGCCCTCATGGTCGCAGCGGGCTGGGGCACCGCGGTCCTGTCGACGGTCATCAAGGCCGTGATGCGGCGTCCGCGCCCCACCACGGGCCCGATTTACGTGGCGGCAGGCAGGCTGGGTGGCACGAGCTTTCCCAGCGGTCACGTCATCACCTACATGGGCGTCTACGGCTCGCTGGCCTATCTCGCCCACACGCTGATCCGCCCACGCGGGATCCGGCACGCCGTGGTCGGCAGCCTCCTGGCGCTCATCGCCGCGGTCGGGCCGAGTCGCGTCTACGCAGGACATCACTGGCCGACGGACGTGACGGCCTCGTACCTCCTTGGAACGACCTACCTCGTCGGCCTCGCCGGCCTGTATCGGTCCATCAAGGCGCGTCGAGCAGGCGTCTCGCCGTGAGCGCCGTCGCCAAGTCGCGCGACGACGATCGCGTGAGCGGACCTGGGGCCTCGATCGTCGTCATCTGGAACGACAAAGCAGGAACGAAGGCCGGCGTCCCGACCTCCTCGATCACCGAGGAGGAGCTACGCGCGCTCATGCGAAGCAACCTCCTGGGCGACCGACTCGTCCGAACAGAGACGCCCGACGCCGCGCAGGAGGCGGCCCGGGCCGCCGTGGCGGAAGGCTGCCACATCGTCGTCGCGGCGGGTGGCGACGGGACCGTCGGGGCTGTCGCCGAGGTCCTTCTGGGCACCGACACGGCCCTCGCCATCCTGCCGCTCGGCAGCGTCATGAACATCGCACGGTCGCTGGACCTGCCACGCGATGTGAAGGAGGCCGCGGCGATCATCGCCGAGGGCGAGATCCGGACGATCGACGTGGGCATCACGCGGGCCGGGCCGTTCTACGAAGTCGGCTCGGTGGGGATGAACGCTGCGATGTTCCGCGAGGCGCAGCGCTTCGACGACGGCGACCCCTGGTCGATCCTACGAACGGTCTGGGTGGCTCTTCGCTACCGACCGGCCCGGATGCAGCTCCAGCTCGACGATCGCGTGGTACGGACCCGGGCGTTGATGGTGACGGCCGCGAACGGGCCGTTCACCGGGCTCGGGATGAGCGTCGCGCCGCAGGCTCGGCTCGACGACGGGCTATTCGACGTCCGCGTCTTCCGGGGGTTCTCGAAGTGGGAGCTGATCCGCCATCTCGGGTCGATCGCGTTCGGGCGCCGTCAGTACGACCCGCATGTCTCGACGTACCGATCGCGCCGGGTCGAGGTGACCAGCCGCCATCCCCTGCCCTGCCGAGCTGACTCGCACGAGCTCGGGACGACGCCCGTGACGTTCGAGGTCCGGCCGGGCGCCCTTCGCGTGGTCGTCGCCCGACGCGATCCGGGCTGAAGCGTCCTCGGTCGCCCCGCGTTGCGGACGCGGTACCATCGCGCTCCCGCGCCCATCCCTCAGGAGCCTGCCGCCGCCCGTGAAACTCCAGGAAGCCGACGCCAAGGCGCTGCTCGTCGCCCAAGGGCTCCCCGTCCCCGCCTGGGACGTCGCGCGCACGGTCGATGAGGCACGGGCCGCGGCCGGGCGATTCCTCGACGCCGGCGCGGACAAGGTCGTCATCAAGGCACAGGTCCTCGTCGGCGGACGAGGCAAGGCCGGCGGCGTGAAGCTCGCCGGGTCGGTCGAGGAGGCTGGCCAGGTCGCCGGCGCCATCCTCGGGATGGACATCAAGGGGATGACGGTCCACAAGGTGCTCATCGGCCCGGCCGCCGAGATCGTCAAGGAGTTCTACCTCTCGGCGGTGCTCGACCGCGCGGACCGCGGGATCCTGCTCATCGGATCCGCGGAGGGCGGCGTCGAGATCGAGGTCGTCGCCGAGGAGCATCCCGAGGCGATCATCCGCCGGCATGCGGACCCGCTCCTCGGCCTGCTCGACTTCCAGGCGCGCGAGCTCGCCTTCACGATGGGACTCGGCGCGCACCTCAAGGCCGCGGTGGCGATCGCCAAGGGCCTGGTCGCCACGATGCGCGCCTACGACGCGGACCTGGTCGAGATCAACCCCCTCGCGATCGTCCGCGAGACCGGCCCGGACGGGTCGCCGGTCGAGCGGCTGGTCTGCCTCGACGCAAAGGTCACGCTCGATGACTCCGCGCTCCCCCGCCACCCTGGTCTCGAGGAGCTGCGCGATCCAGACGAGGAGGATCCGACCGATCGCGAAGCCCGAGAGGCGGGCCTGACCTTCATCAAGCTCGACGGCACGATCGGCTGCATGGTCAACGGTGCCGGCCTCGCGATGACGACGATGGACCTGGTGAAGCGTGCCGGCGGCGAGCCGGCGAACTTTCTCGACATCGGTGGCGGCGCGCGGGCGGACAAGGTCGCCACCGCGATGCGACTGATCCTCGCGGACCCCAAGGTCAACGCGATCCTCGTGAACATCTTCGGCGGGATCACGCGTGGCGACGAGGTGGCGCGCGGGCTCATCGAGGCGCGGGGGCAGCAGACCCGGGACGTGCCGATGGTCGTGCGCATCGTGGGCACGAACGCCGCGGAGGCCGCGGTCCTGCTCGAGGAGGCCCGGTTCGCGACTGCCTCCTCGCTGGACGATGCCGCCGCCAAGGCCGTGGCGGCATCGCGGGGAGCGGCGGGCGACGGTCGGGCCGCCACCGACGGCGGGTCGCACGGATGAGCATCCTCGTCGGCGCCAACACGCGTCTCCTCGTGCAAGGCATCACCGGCCGGGAGGGCGACTTCCACTCGCGGGCGATGCAGGCCTACGGCACCCGGATCGTGGCCGGCGTCACCCCGGGCAAGGGCGGCCAGACCGCGCTCGACGGCAGCGTGCCCGTGTTCGACACGGTCAGCGAGGCCGTCCGCGAGACGGGCGCCGACACCAGCTGCATCTTCGTCCCGGCGGGCGGGGCACCCGACGCGGTCATGGAGGCAGCGACCGCGGGGATCGCCACGATCTTCTGCATCACCGAGGGCATCCCGGCGCTCGACATGGTCGCGACGGTCGAGGTCGTGCGGGCGCGCGGTGCCCGGCTGATCGGCCCGAACTGCCCGGGCGCCACGTCGCCCGGCCGGGCGAAGGTCGGGATCATCCCCGGCTCGGTCCATCGCGAGGGCCGGGTCGGGGTCGTCAGCCGCTCGGGCACGCTCACGTACGAGGCGGTCCAGGCCATGACCGACGCCGGACTCGGCCAGTCCACCTGCATCGGGATCGGCGGCGATCCGATCATCGGGACCACGTTCCTCGACGTCCTGCAGCTGTTCGCGACCGATCCCGAGACCGAGGCGATCGTCCTGATCGGCGAGATCGGCGGCGCGGCCGAGGAGACGGCCGCCGCCTGGGCCGCCGAGCACCTCCGCGACATCCCGAAGGTGGCCTTTATCGCCGGGCGGACCGCCCCCGAAGGCAAGCGCATGGGCCACGCCGGGGCGATCATCTCGGGCGGCGCCGGGACGGCTGCATCGAAGGTCGCCGCGCTCGAGGCCGCCGGGTTCCGCGTCGCCGGATCCCCGACCGAGCTGCCCGCGCTCCTGCGCGACGCCGGCTACCGCGGCTAGGCGAGAGGAGCCATGCTCGCCGACGACATCCGCTACGTGTTCGCCTTCGACCGCTGGGCGACCACGAAGGTGCTCGACGCGGCCGCCGGCATCGACGCCGCGACCTGGTCCGCGCAGGACGTCATCGACGCGCGCGGCCTGGGCACGATCCTCGTGCATCAGCTCGGGTCGGCCCAGCGCTGGCGTCACTGGCTTTCGTCCTCCGGGGAGGAACCGCGCCCGGAGAAGGAGCCGCTCCCCACGATCGAGGCGTTGCGCGCGTGGTGGGAGCGGGAGTGGGCCGCCTACGATCGCTGGCTCGCCACGCTCGAGGACGCGGCCATGCTCTCGCTGCACGACGACGTCCCGATGTGGCGACTCCTCCTGCACGTCGTGAACCACGGGACCCAGCACCGCTCGGAGGCGGCCGTGCTGCTGACCGACGCGGGGCACTCGCCCGGCGACCTCGACATGGGCGACTTCGCGGAACTGCTTGCGAAGGGAGCCGGCTGATGGGCGCCCGGATGGACCTGATCGCGGGTGAGGCCCACGAGATCCTGCTGATCATCGGCCTGGACGATCCGACGGCCTTTGACGACGAGGCTCGATTCGAGGCACACCTCTCGCTCGGCGGCGGTCTCGATCCGACCTGGCTCGACCTGTTCGCGGAGGCGGCGCGCACCGTGACCGACAGCGCCGAGCCGGCCAACCTGCTGGATGCGCGCCTCGAGATCGGCGAACCCAACGACGCGAGCGGCGATCGGACGATCGAGCGCATCGACCCCACCTGGATCACCGCGGTGGCCCGCCTGCCGGACGCCATGATCGACGCGATCGCCGGGCGCTGGATCGACCTCGTCGAGGAGGAGCTCGGGCCTCTGCCCCGCGACGAGAAGCCGTGGATCCGCGACCTCGCGGGCCAGGTCGTCCGCTTCTGCCGCACGGCCGACCGCTCGCCCGATGTCCTCTTCGCCTGGTCGCTGCGCTGAGCGACGCGCCCGTCGCGGGGGACCTCGCGGTAGACTAGGCGCGTCGAGCTCCTGGCAACGGGTCCATCCTCCGTCCGAGCGCACGACTCCGGAAGGAAGGGAGCATGGCCAAGCACTCCAAGTCCGAGCGCGAGCGACGCGCCGCCCAGTCCGCGCGTGTCGCCGAGATCGAAGCCGCCTGGATGGGCAGCGTGCCAGCCGCAGCCGGCAAGGCATTCACGCTCGCGGTCGAAGCCGCTCGAGCGCGCGGACCTGAACCCCGCCGGCCGGACATGGCCCCCGGGACCGCGCCGAACCCGCCTCGCCCCGGCCACGAGCCCCGAGCGCCCAAGGAGGATCCGCGCGCCCGAGGCCGCCGCGACTGATCCCCCGCGCGGCCGCTTCGCCGCCGGGGATCCGAGCGACCGTGAACTAGAAGCCGAGTGACCCCCAGGCGGGGCCGCCCGGCGCCTCGATGAGCTCGACCAGCACGCCGTGACATGAGCGGGGGTGGATGAAGGCCACCGGCCCCTCCGCCCCCTTGCGCGGCGCCGTGTCGATGAGTTCCAGCCCGTCGATCTCGAGCCGCAGCAGCGTCTCCGCGAGGTTGGCGACCTCGAAGCACACGTGGTGGAAGCCCTCGCCCTTGCTCGCGAGGAAGCGCGCCACGCCCGTCGAATCGTCGGTGGGCTCGACCAGCTCCACCTTCGACTCCCCCACTCCGAGGAACGCGATCCGGACCCGGTCCGATGGGATGTCCATGACGGTCTCGACGTCCAGGCCGAGGGAGTCGCGCCAGAAGCCGAGGGCGTCGTCGATCGACCGGACGATGAGCGCGACGTGATGGACCTTGCCGAGGCGACGGATCTCCTCGGGCAGCGGGCGACCGGCCGGCGGTGGGCTCACGCCGTCAGCGTACGCTCTCCCGGATGGTCGCGACCGAGCCTTCCACCGCCGTCGTCATCCGCGTCCCCGTGCCGCCCGAGATCGACCGTCTGCGCCGGCGGTGGGATCGGTCGGCGGCGATGGAGGTGCCGGCCCACGTCACGATCCTCTTCCCCTTCGTGCCGGTGTCAGCGCTGACCCTTGAGGTCCGGGCCGATCTGGCCGCTGTCGCCCGAGGCGTGGAGCCGTTCGAGATCACGTTCCGGCGCGTCGTCCGGTTTCCGACGGTCGTCTATCTCGCTCCGGAGCCGTCGGCCCCGATCAGATCACTGACCGAGCGCCTGGTGACGCGATACCCCGACTACCCGCCGTATGGCGGCGCCTTCGACGTCATCGTCCCGCATCTGACCGTCGCCGAGGTCGCGGCTGACGAGGCGCCGCTCGATGCGATCGCCGTCGACGCCAAGCGCTCCCTCCCTTTCACGCATCGCGCCACCGCCATGGAGCTCCTGGTCGAAGGCGACGGTCGCTGGCGACGGCATTGGCACGTCCCGTTCGGGATCAGACCGTGATGAGCTCCCGATGCTCGCCCCAGACCGTCCGCAGGCGGTCGCTGATCTCGCCGACCGTGGCGTGCGCCCGGACCGCGGCCACGATCGCTGGCATCAGGTTGCCCTCCCCGCCCGCCACGCGACCGAGCTCATCCATGGCCGCGTCCCACGCGTCAGCGGACCGTTCGGCGCGGACCCGCTGGACTCGTTCGATCTGACGGCGCTCGCCGTCGGGGTCGATCCTCTGGATCGGCGGCGTGTGGATCTCGTCGTCGCGGAAGCGGTTCACGCCGACGACGACCTGGTCGCCGGACTCGATCGCCTGCTGCACCCGGTACGCAGCCTCCTGGATCTCGCGCTGCTGGAAGCCCCGCTCGATTGCCGCGAGCGTGCCGCCCATCGACTCGATCTGGTCGAGGTAGGCCCAGGCCGCGGCCTCGAGCGCGTTGGACAGGCTCTCCACGTAGTACGAGCCGGCCATCGGGTCGGGCGTCTCGGTCACGCCGGCCTCGTAGGCCAGGATCTGCTGGGTGCGCAGGGCCAGGCGGGCGGCCTCCTCGGTCGGGAGGGCCAGCGCCTCATCACGTGAGTTGGTATGCAGGCTCTGGGCGCCGCCGAGGACCGCGGCGAGTGCCTGGATGGTGGTCCGCACCACGTTGTTGTCGATCGACTGCGCGGTCAGGCTGGAGCCGGCCGTCTGAACGTGGAACCGGCACAAAAGCGAACGGGCGTTCGATGCGGCGAAGCGCTCCTGCATGATCGTCGCCCACATCCGGCGCGCCACCCGGAACTTCGCGACCTCCTCGAACAGCTCCGACCAGGCGGCGAAGAAGAAGCTCAGCCGCCCGGCGAAGTCGTCGACGTCAAGGCCCCGCTCCACCGCTGCCTCGACGTAGGCGATCGCGTCGGCGAGGGTGAACGCGAGCTCCTGTGCCGCGGTGGCCCCGGCCTCGCGCATGTGGTAGCCGCTGATGGAGATCGTGTTCCACTTGGGCAGCTCGGTGGCGCAGAACTCGAACACGTCGGTCACGAGGCGCATCGACGGCCGTGGCGGGAAGATGTACGTGCCCCGCGCGATGTACTCCTTGAGGATGTCGTTCTGGGTGGTCCCGGAGATCCCCGACCGCGGGACGCCCTGGGCCTCCGCCGCGGCCACGTACAGAGCCAGCAGGATCGGGGCCGTGGCGTTGATCGTCATGGAGGTGCTGACCTCGCCGAGCGGCAGGCCGTCGAGCAGGACGGCCATGTCGGCCAGGCTGGAGATCGGCACGCCGACCCGGCCCACCTCCCCCGCCGCCTCACGGGCGTCGGAGTCGTAGCCCATCTGGGTCGGCAGGTCGAAGGCGACCGAGAGCCCGGTCTGGCCCTGCTCGAGCAGGTACCGGAACCGCCGATTCGTCTCCTCCGCGGTCGCGAAGCCGGCGTACTGGCGCATCGTCCAGAAGCGGCTCCGGTACATCGTCGGCTGGACGCCGCGGGTGAACGGGAACTCCCCGGGACGGCCCAGGTCGCGGTCCTCGTCCAGCCCGGCGACGTCGGCCGCCGTGTAGAGGTCGCGGATCTCGATGCCCGACGATGTCTCGAACCGCTCGCGGCGCTCGGGCGCCGAGGCGAGGGCCTTGGCCCGCAGCGTCTCGCGCCAGCGCTCCCGGGCGGGGTCCCGGCCGGGGCCGGTCGACCGGTCCGGACGCCCCGGGCCGCTCACCGGATGACCACCAGGATGTCGCCCAGCTCCACCGTGTCGCCGGCGCCGACGGCGACGCGCTCGACGGTGCCGGCACGGGGCGTGCGGACCTCGTTCTCCATCTTCATCGCCTCCACCGCCAGCAGTCGGGCGCCCGCGGCCACCACATCGCCCGGGTCGACGGCCACGGACACGACTCGCCCGGGGATGATGGCACGAACCTCCGTCGGCCCGTCATGTGCCCCCGCGTCCCGTCCGCTCGTCGCCCGGGCGCGGAGGTCCGCCCGGCCGGCGTCCTCGACGTCGAACTCGAAGCGCCAGCCGTCGACGACCACCTCGACCCCCTGCCTGACGCCGACCGCTCGTCCGCGTCCGCCCAGCGTCCCGATCGGGAGCACGATGACATCCGGGCGGCCGGGATCTCCGGCCCCGGCGACGTACCCGGCGAGCCCCTCGGTCCCGAGCTCGGCCGTGACCGTGCCGGTCGCCCGGTCCGTGGCCCGGAGCCTCATCGGCCCGGCCACCGGTCGATCGCGTCCGCGCGGGCGGTCGAGCGCCAGCCCTGCGTCAGAGGGTCCCCGGCCGTGGCTTCCTCACGGCCGCCGGGTCCGCGAGCGTCGACCGGGACGGTGCCGCTCGCCACGGCCGTGATGGCGGCCTCGGCAGCCCTGAGGGCGACCGCGGCCCGTGCTGCATCCCCGTCCCAGGTCGCCTCGACCCAGCTCGTCGTGACCCCACCCGACCCGAATCCAGCGTGGCTCGCGACGAAGCGATGGAACGGCAACGAGGTCTGGACCCCGCCCACCTCGGTGGCGTCCAGCGCCCGCTGGAGCGTCGCGATTGCGGCCGGCCGGTCCTCGTCCACGACCATGATCTTGGCCATGAGGTTGTCGTACTCCGGCGGGATGCGGTCCCCCTCCTGAAGCCCGGTGTCGACGCGGATCGCGGGTCCGGCCGGCATCGCCCAACGGCGGATGCGACCCGGGGTCGGGGAGAACGCCCGCGACGGATCCTCGGCCGTGAGCCGGACCTCGATGGCGTGTCTCGCGGGCTCAGCGGCTCGGGCGGCCGCCTCCAGAACGGCCTCGGAGAGCGGCTCGCCGGCCGCGAGGCGGAACTGCTCCTGCACGAGGTCGAGGCCGCTCACGAGCTCAGTCACGCCATGCTCGACCTGGAGCCGCGTATTGACCTCGAGAAAGGCGATCGAGCCATCCGCAGACCGCAGGAACTCGGCGGTAGCCGCATTGACCAGCCCCGCCGCCGTTCCCACCTGGACCGCCGCCTCGTGGAGGCGCTGACGCTCCTCGCCCGTGAGACCCGGCGCCGGGGCCTCCTCGACGAGCTTCTGATGCCGGCGCTGGATCGAGCAGTCCCGCTCCCCCACCGCGACGACGCGACCCGCCTCGTCGCCAAGGAGCTGGACCTCGACGTGGCGCGCCTCCTGGATCTCCCGTTCCAGGTAGACCGTCCCGTCGCCGAACGCGGCCAGTGCCTCGGCGGCGGCGGCCGTCAGGGACGCCGGGAGCTCCGCGGCTCGCTCGACGCGACGCATCCCGCGTCCGCCACCACCCGCGGCGGCCTTGACCAGGAGCGGGAACCCGATCCGTTCGGCCTCAGCGACGATCCCGGGCATCGCGTCCGGCCGCTCGAGCGGCATGGCATCCAACGTCCCGGACACCGTGGGCACGCCGACCGACCGGGCGAGACGTCGCGCGCCGAGCTTGTCACCGAGTGCCTCGATCACCGACGCGGGCGGGCCGACGAACACGAGACCGGCGTCCGTCACCGCCTGGGCGAACGTCGCGCGCTCGGCCAGGAAGCCATAGCCCGGGTGCACGGCCTCGGCGCCGGTCGTCGCAGCCGCCTCGAGGATCGCATCGAGGCGCAGGTAGCTCTCTGCGGCCGGGGGCGGCCCAATGCGGACCGCGGCGTCGGCGAGCCGGACATGGAGCGCGGTCGCGTCGGCATCGCTGTAGACGGCAACCGCCGTCATCCCTGATTCGTGGCAGGCACGGATGATGCGGACCGCGATCTCTCCCCGGTTCGCCACGAGGACGCGTCCGAAACGCCGGCGGGTCACCGCCTGCCCGGTCGGCCGTCTTTGCGCAAAGACGCCCGCCCCGCGTCAGAGTGGGATGTTGCCATGCTTCTTTCGCGGGTTGGTCTCCCGCTTGTCGCCGAGAAGCTCGAGGGAGCGGATCAATCGCGGTCGCGTCTCGGACGGACGGATGACGTCATCGATGTATCCGCGCGCCGCGGCAAGGTACGGGTTGGCGAACTCCTGCTCGTAGGCGTCGACCAGGCGGGCGCGCTCGACGTCCGGGTCGGCGGCCGCGGCGAGTTCCTCGCGGTAGATGACGCTCACCGCGCCATCGGCGCCCATGACGGCGATCTCTGCGCTGGGCCAGGCCAGGTTGATGTCGCCCCGGATGTGCTTGCTGCTCATGACGTCGTAGGCCCCGCCATAGGCCTTGCGCGTGATGACCGTCAGCTTTGGCACCGTCGCCTCGCAGTAGGCGTAGAGCAACTTCGCCCCATGCCGGATGATGCCCCCATGCTCCTGCCCGACTCCCGGCAGGAATCCCGGCACGTCGACGAACGTGACCAGCGGCACGTTGAAGGCGTCGCAGGTGCGAACAAATCGCGCGGCCTTGACCGATGCGTCGATGTCCAGCGCACCGGCGAGGACCGAGGGCTGCTGCGCGACGATCCCGACGCTCCGCCCGCCGAGTCGCGCGAATCCGACGATGATGTTCGCCGCCCACCCTGGCTGGATCTCGAGCATCGTCCCGTCGTCGATCACGCGTCGCAGGACGTCGTGCATGTCATAGGGCGTTCGCGGATCGTCGGGGATGATGGAGTCGAGCTCGGCGTCCATGCGATCGACCGGATCCTCGACGAGTCCTGGCGGCGCATCCCCGAGATTGTTCTGCGGCAGGTGCGCGAGGAGTCGTCGGACCTGGTCGAGGGCGGTCGCCTCGTCCGTCGCCTCGAGGTGGGCGACCCCACTCCGCGTCGTGTGCGTCGCCGCCCCGCCGAGGAACTCCGCGTCGACGTCCTCGTGGGTCACGGTCTTCACGACACCCGGGCCCGTCACGAACATGTAGCTCGTGCCCTCGACCATGATCGTGAAGTCGGTCATCGCCGGCGAATAGACGGCGCCACCGGCGCACGGGCCCATGATCACCGAGATCTGCGGAACGACGCCGGATGCCATCACGTTGCGTAGGAAGATCTCGGCATAGCCGCCGAGCGATGCGACGCCTTCTTGGATCCGTGCCCCGCCCGAGTCGTTCAGGCCGATGATCGGCGCGCCGACCTTCATCGCGAGATCCATGACCTTGCAGATCTTGCCGGCGTATGCCTCGGACAGCGAGCCTCCGAAGACCGTGAAGTCCTGGCTGAAGACGAAGACCGGCCGGCGGTCCACCGTACCGTGGCCGGTGACGACACCGTCGCCAAGGTAGGACTCTGCACGGTCGGTCTGGTTGGTGACGAACGCATCCAGCTCGACGAACGAGCCCGGGTCCAACAGGAGATCGAGGCGCTCGCGGGCCGTCAGCTTCCCAGCCGCGTGCTGCCGCTCGATGCGGTCCGCTCCGCCCCCGAGTCGCGACTCCGTCCGCATCTCCTCGAGGCGACGCATCCGCTCTGCGTTGTCGGGCACGGGTCCGCTCCCATCGTTCTGCCGTCTTTGTGCAAGGACAGTCGCCATCATAGCCGCGCCAACGGTCGTGCCGACGCGACCCCGGGCCGGAAATGAACCTTTCGCCGAACCGCCGGATATCCACAAATTCGGTGAACAAGTCGGCGATGCTGTGGATAACCCGGGTGCTCGTCAACGATGCAGAGGGGGTAGCATGGGCGAGGCTGTTCCCCGACTCCGTCGGCTGCGGAGTGCCATCGACAACGGATTCGAGGTGATGCCCCCGTGGTACACGTGATCGCGATCGCGAATCAGAAGGGCGGCGTCGGCAAGACGACGACGGCCATCAATCTCGCTGGTGCGCTCGCGGAGGAAGGCCACCGCGTCCTCTGCATCGACATGGACCCGCAGGCGAACCTGACCGCCGGCCTCGGGATCAACCTCAATACCGTCGACCGATCGATGGCCGACGTCCTCGCCGATGGCCGGTCGTCATTGAAGGACGTCATCCTTCCCACGGAGATCGCGGGCATCGACGTCGCGCCGGCGCACATCGACCTCGCGTCGACCGAGGGGGAGCTGTTCACCGCCCTGGGCCGGGAGCAGATCCTGCGCGAAGCGATCGAGGGGCACGTCGCCGGATACGACTACGTCCTCATCGACTGCCCGCCAAACCTCGGACTGCTGACGGTGAACGGCCTGGTGGCCGCGAGCGGCGTCATCATCCCGGTGCAGACTCAGTACTACGCCATGAAGGGGTTGAACAACCTCGTCAAGGTCATCAACGCGATCCGGCTGAAACTCAACCGGGACTTGCGGATCCTGGGCCTGCTGCCGACCTTCTTCGACGGACGCACCAACCTCGCGCGCGACATGCTGGATGAGCTGCGCGTCGTCGGCGACCACCACGTCTTCACCAGCATCGTTCGGAACACGGTGAAGCTTGGCGAGGCGCCGCTCGTCGGTCGACCCATCACCTCCTATGCCGGCGCCAGTGACGCGGCTCGCACCTATCGCGAGCTCGCCAAGGAGGTAGTCGACCTTGTCCCGGCCTGATTTCCGTGCGCAAGCGGCCCGACGCCTGTCGGAGGACCGTGAGCTCTCCCCAGCCATCGTCAGCCTGCTGTCGTCGGACGGCCCGATCCGTTCGATCGGCGTCCGCATCGTCGCGATCGACCGGATCGAGCCGAACCCCGAGCAGCCGCGCCTCGCGTTCGACGAGGCGTCCCTCAATGAGCTCGCGTCGTCGATCCGTGAACACGGCGTGTTGCAGCCGATCCTTGTCCGCCCCCTCGACGCCACGCGCTTCCAGCTGATCGCCGGAGAGCGCCGCTGGCGCGCGTCCCGGATCGCCGGACTCACGACCATCCCGGCGCTCATCGAAGAGATCGACGACGACACCGCGCTCGAGATCGCCATCATCGAGAACCTGCAACGCGAAGACCTCTCCCCGCTCGACGAAGCCGCGATGTACGACCGGATGGTCCGCGAGCATGGCTACAGCATCCGAAAGCTTGCGGACAAGCTGGGCAAGGACAAGGGCTATCTCGAGAACCGGCTCCGACTCGCCGACGCGCCACCGGAGGTGCGGGAGCTGGTGTCCTTGCGCAAAGACACGCTGTCCCACGCGTATGAGCTGATGAAGGTCGACGACCCGAAGAAGCGCCGTCGGCTCGCTGACCAGGTCGCCCGCGGCGAGCTGACGCTCGTCAAGCTGCGCGACAAGATCGAGGGCCGGCGGCCGCGAGCCGTCGACAAGTCGCCCGACGGCGACATCGATGTCCTCGTCCTCGGCGATGCGACCGAAGGCGCAGCCGCCCCCGCCGCGACGGCGGCCCCCGCGGATACCCGGATCGAGACCGAAGCATCCAGCAACGGCTCGCAGGCCGGCCGGGCCCGGGCCGAGCTGACCGAGGACTCGCTCGTCAACGCCAAGCAGCAGCTGGCAGAGGCGGTCGAGCAACTCGTCGAGGTGCTCGGCAATGCCGAGGTCCGTCGGACGATCCCCTCGACCGATCGATCGAACCTGGCCAAGTACCTGACGATCACGAAGCTCAAGCTGGAGAACGCGATCGCGATGGTCCGGAGTGGCGAGTCGGACGACTAGCCGAGGCGACTAGCGGAAGCCGCTCTCCCCCAGCATCCCCGCCAGCCACGCGGCGGCGAGGATGGCGATCCCGACGGCCTGCGCCTCCCACGCCCGTTCGCGTCGGGGGGCGTCGCCGTCCCGGCCGAGCCACGTCCCGGCGCTGACGACCAGGACGCCGAACACCGCGCCGACGAGCGCAAGGGCGGCGGTCCCCGTCGCGACCATCGAGCCAAGGGCGACGCCGGCCACGAGGCCGAACAGCACCGCCTCGACGGTCCAGGCCCGCTCCGCGCCGAGCGCCGTCGCGACAGACACGACACCCGAGGCCGCGTCGCGGTCCACGTCGGCACGGGCGTTCGCGATCGCGAGACCGGCGCCCGCGATGACCGCGGCAGGCAGCAGGATCGCGAACGATGATGGGACCGTTCCCGTCGCCCCGAGCCAGCCGAACACGGGCAGCAGCGGGATCCCGATGGCGAACGGCAGCCACGACCAGGCGGTGCCCTTCGCGAACCGGTCGTAGCCGTAGCCGATCGCCAGGATCACGAGGGCGACCGCCGTGACGGCCGCCCCGGACGGCGCAGCGAGCAGCATGCCCGCGAGGGCCGCGGCGATCACGCCGATCCGGGCCGCACGCGGCGAGACCAGACCCTTTGGTATGGGCTTCCCGGGCTTGTGACCCGCGTCGTGCGGCGCGTCGATCACGTCGTTGAGGATCCCGATCGAGGCCTGCAACGCGACCATGGCCAGCCCGAGGCGCCCGGCCGTCACGGGGCTTCCGCCCGCCAGCAGGGCGAATGCCGCGGTCGCCAGACCGTCAAGCAGCGAAGGGAACGGGTGGGTCAGGCGAGCCAGCCCGGAGAGCCTCTGCGCGACCGATGGCGAGGCTACCGCGGTCACGCTGGAGGGCTCGGGCGGGCGGACGGACGGCGTCGGATCAGACGAAGACCGTCTCCCCGAAGTTCGCGACGAGGTAGGCGATCAGGCGATCCTGGGCGTCGGAGACCTGCGACCGCAGGCCCGGCACGAGGGCGTGAAGCGTGACCGCCGGCACGACGATATGGCCCGCCCGGTCGCGGCCGATCGCCGCAGGAGGGCCGCCGCCAGAAGCGAACACGCGTTCGAAACCGGGCTCATCCAGTCCGGTGACCCGCCGGAAGTCGTCGACCACCTTGACGATGCCGCGCCGGATGACGACATCGCGCAGCAGCTCGGCCACCCACGCGTCGATCTGGCCAGCCGGTTGCTCGGCCAGACGGGCCCCGTATTCCTTCGGATCGCTCGACAGCCCGGTGGCGCCCACGGTCCCTCCTGCTCTGCTTCGACGCCGCCGAGTATGCCAGAGCGAGGGCGTGAGACGCCGGTCAGGCCGGTGGAGAGCCCGGCGCCCAGAGGCCCTGGGTGTCCTGGCCGTCGCGGGCCGCGATAGCCGCCTCTCGCGAGCCTTCTGGCCAGTCGTTGAACTGCTCGGTGAGCCACCGCCCGACGCGTCCCGGGACCGGGACATCGGGCGCGTCCGCGACCATCTCGAGGAGGCTCGCGGCGGCCTGCTCGGTCAGGCGAGCGATCGCGTCACGGGTCGGTCGTCCCGTGACCGGCAGGGGCTCCCCCACCCGGACGCGGACGCGACCACCGAACCGGAGCCAGCTCGTCCCGTTGAGGGCGACCGGCACGAGCGGGACGCCCGAGCGCAACGCGAAGTACGCCGCGCCTTCGCTGAGGGGAAGGAGGTCTCGCTCGCCGACGTGGATCCGGCCCTCGCCCGCGATCGCCACGATGCTCCCCTCCCCGATGACGGCACCCACCCGTCGCGTTGCGTCCAGAAGGTCGTTCTTGCCGGGCTTGTACGGGATGTTGTTCCCGGTCCAGGCCATGATCCGGTTGCGTCCGCCGACGTGCATGTCCTCCTCCTTCGGCCCGAAGAAGATGAGGCGCGGCCGGAAGGGCAGGATGGCCATCAGCAGGAACGGGTCGGCCCAGTTCAGGTGGTTGAAGCAGTAGATCGCGGGTCCGTCCGGCAATCGGTCGCGACCCTCGAACCTGATCCGGAGCCAGCCACGGGTCAGGACGGCGACGACGATGCGCGAGAGGTAATAGCGGATCGTCCGCCGGATCGGATGGATGGTCGGACCCGCCGGCGCACGGGTCACGCCGAGCCCGTGGGCCGCACGGTCGCTGGATCGAGATCGGAGAGGCGATCGAGGACGAGGTCCGCCACGTCGGCCGTGCCTGCTGCCGGTGGCACGCTCGCGTTGGGGACGAGGACGACCGTCATCCCCGCGGCCTTCGCGGCGAGCACGCCGTTACGCGAATCCTCGACGACGAGCGTGCCCGACGGGGCCACGCCCAGGCGTCGAGCGACCTCGAGGTAGACGTCGGGTGCCGGCTTGCCGTGCGCGACCTCGTCCGACGAGACGACGGCCGCGAACGCCTCAGTCAGGCCGGTCGCGGCGAGGGCCGCGGCGATGACCTCGGCATGGGCGGACGACGCGATGGCGATCGGCCAGCGCGATGCGATCCGACGGACGGCGTCGACGGCGCCGTCGATGCCGGGGGCGCCTTCGCGCGCGTAGCGCTCCACGACGCCATCGACGATCGCCCGCTCGATGTCCGCCTCTGGCAGGTCGAGCTCGAGTCGGTCGCGCATGATCCGCGCCCACGCCTGCGAGTTCGCGCCCATGACGGCCGCCTGGTCGTCGGCGGTCCAGCGCCGTCCATGCTCGGCGGCGAACCGGACGCGCACCTCGTCCCACCAGATCTCGGAGTCCACCAGCACGCCGTCCAGGTCGAAGATGACCGCCTCGATCAGCGTTCGGCCCCCTTCGGCGGAGGCAGCAGCGGGACGGGCTTGCCGCGCCGCTTGGCCTTGGCCTGCGCGGGACCGGCGGCTGACGCGGCCGGCGGCGGTGCGGTCCTACCGTCGACCGCGTCGTACAGGGTCATGACGAACTCCGCCACGACGTCGGCGTCCGAGTCGGAGCCGCGAACGACGTTGCCCTCGACCTGGAAGTTGACCAGCCGGTGGCCGCCCTGGATCTCGATCGCGAGCTCGCCGAGCTGGACGCGGTTCCACCGGATGAGCTTGCCCGCGGCCCGCGGGCCCTCGCCGGGGACGTTGACCCGTACGTTGATCTGGGCCAGGCCCGGGGGGCTTGGCACGAAGATCGAGTAGCGGATGGCCGGATCGTCGCCCCACGCCACCCAGCACTCCGGGTCGGCGTCGAGACCGAGCATCGAGAGGGCGGCTTCGATGGTGCCCGTCACCTTGGGGGCCATCGAATCCTTGCGCGGCGCCGCGGCACGCCAATCGCTCAATCGCACGGCGATCCCTCCAGGCCCATGACGCGTTCGATGCGGTCTTGCGGGCGAGGCTAGCATACGGGGGTCTCGGCTGGACTCGGGGATCGGCGGTACGCCGGTCGTTGGCCGTGGAGGGTGCGGCGTTGCGGATCGACCGGTCATTCGTTGGCTGGGGCCTGTTCTTCGTCCTCGTCGGGGCGGTCCCGCTCACGGTGCGCGGCGGTGGGCTGACCGCCGACCAGGTCACCGGCTGGTGGCGCGCCTGGCCGCTGATCGTCGTCGGTGTCGGGCTCGGCCTGATCCTGCGCAAGACCCCGCTCGAGTGGCTCGGCGGCCTGCTCATCGCCGTGACGTCGGGCGCGATGGTCGGGGGGCTGCTCGCCGCCGGCACCACCGGGTTCTCCGGCGACCTCTGCGGCGAAGCAGAGCGCGCCGTCTCGTTCCCCTCTCAGACCGGCGCGCTCTTCGAGAAGGCCCAGGTCGAGATCAACCTGGACTGCGGCGACGTCACGGTGACGACCGGCGCCGGCACGGGCTGGTCCGTGGAGGGCGAGGATCGGACGCCCGGCGGGCCGGAGATCAGCGGCAACGAAGCCCTGCTCGACGTGCGGTCGACCGATGCGGATCGGGGCCCGCTCGACTTCGTGGGTCGCCACGCGACGTGGCGGATCGCCCTCCCGACCGACCCGCTCCTGGCCGTTCACGCGGAGGTCAACGCGGGTTCGTCGACGTTCGACCTCGCCGACGCGAACCTCGACGTCTTCGAGCTCGAATCGAATGCCGGCGGCTCGGTCGTCGACCTCGGTGATGTGCGCGTCGTCGGCGAGCTCGCCATCGAGATCAATGCCGGCTCGCTGGACCTGACGCTGCCCGTGACCTCGACCCACGGCTCGATCGAGGTGAACGCGGGGTCGGTCGCGTTGTGCGCGTCGCCGGGCGTGGCGCTGCGGATCCGGACCGACGAGAGCCTCGTCACGTCCTACGACTTCGATGGCCATGGACTCATCCAGGATGGCAGCACGTGGCAGACGCCAGACTTCGACACGGCCGCCCAGCGGATCGACCTCGTGGCCGAGGGCAACGCCGGCTCGTTCACGCTGGATCCCGAGGAGGGTTGTGGTGGCTGATCGCCTGTATCGCTCGCGCGACGACCGGATGCTCGCCGGTGTCGCCGGCGGACTCGCGCGCGTCATGGACGCCGACCCGTCGATCATCCGGGTGGTCTGGGTCCTGGTGACCCTCCTGAGCGGCGGTCTGGCCCTGATCGCCTACATCGTCATGGCGATCGTCGTCCCCGAGGCACCAGACGGCTGGGACGCGCAGCGGAACGTCGGCAGCTCGACGGATCCCACGGCACCCGCGCCCGGACCCGTGCCACCGGGCGGCTGGGTCGGACCAGACGGGAAGGTCGTCGCATTCGCGGGCACCGGTCCTCGGGCGGCCACGACCGGCGACCGGCCGTCGTCCCGGGGCGGTCGCCGGGCCGGGGCGATCGTCGGCCTGATCCTGATCCTGCTCGGCGGCGCGTTCCTCGTCCGCGAGTTCATGCCGTCGGTCGACCTGTTGGCGGTCTGGCCGATCCTCTCGATCGGCTTCGGGGTCGTCCTGCTCCTGCTCTCGATCCGACCGGGCCGCGCCTCGGACTGACCCCGTTCGCGGCCGGATGGTCCCGTACGATGGGGCCGTGGACCTCGAGATCGTCCCGTCGGTCGCTGTGCTCGCCGGCGGCGGCTTCGTCGGCGGCATGCTGCTCCTCGTGCGCGGGATGGGCGGGTACCGGACCGCGGCTCGGATCGCTGACACGTCCACCTCGCGGATCGGCTCGATCGCGGCCGGCGAGGTCCGCATCAGCGGGGTCATCGAGCCGGCGGAGCTCGTGCTCATCTCGCGCTTCCAGAGCGTGCGCTGCGTGTTCTACCGCTGCACGCTGGGTGACGAGGACGACGACCTCGTGCCCGGCGATGGCGGCGTGGCCGAGGAGCGCGCGGTCGGGTTCCGGATCCGTGACGCGACTGGCAGCCTTCGGGTCTTTCCCCGTGGCGCGCGGATCGACGCACCCGTCCGGTTCGACGACCGGAGCGGCGCACTGGGCGACGCGCCGTCGGGTCTCTCGCTGCGGACCGGGCAGAGCCTCCGTGTCGGCGAGCCGAGCCGCGAGGCCGCGATCGCCGAGCTGCTCACGGTCCGCGACCCGGAGTCGCGGACCCCCCGGTCCTTCGCCTCGGGACGCCACGGCGGGCGACGGTATCGCGAGGCGCGTCTGGAGCCAGGCGACGCCATCACGCTCGTCGGCCGGGCACTCCCCTTCGGCGACCTCGCCGATCCCGCGCACGCCGACTTCGGGACCGGTGACGATGTCGTCGACGCGACCGACCCCGAGGTGACCGCCGATCTCGCCGCGGCCCGGGCTGCCGGCACGCTCGTCGGCGATCCCGAGGACGCGTGGGGCAACGCGGCGATCCCAGGCTTCGGGATCGGGCGTCCGATCCGCGCGGCCGAGATCGATCCGGCCGCCGATCCGCTCCGGCTCGCGGACGCAGGCGAGGCGGAACGAGTCGAGCGGACCTTCGAGATCGAGCCCGAGACGCTCGTCGTCGCCGCGTCCGACGAGGTGCCGATGCTGATCGCCTACGGCACGCCGATCGCCGCCTCGGGGCGGCAGCAGGACCGGTTCCTGCTCGGGCTGATCGGCGCGATCGTGTCGGTCGTCTCGGCGATGGTCTTCGCGATCATGCTCGGCGGCGGGTTCGGGTCGTGAGCCCCGCCGCGTACGCGGCCGCCTTCGCGGTCGGCCTGGTGATCGCGATCGTCGGCTTCATCGTCGTGTCCACCTACAACGACGTGATGGCCCTCCGCCAGCGGATCGACAAGGCGTGGTCGAACATCGACGTCGTCCTCAAGCAGCGCCACGACCAGCTGCCCGCCCTCGTCGACGCCGTGCGAGGACTGCTGGCTTTCGAACGGGATGTGCTGACCGAGGTGACCGCGGCGCGGGCCGCCTACGCGCCGACCGAGCCGATCCCGGCCCAGGCCGGCATCTCGCACCGGACGACCGCGGCCGTTCGGACGCTCATCTCGACGGTCGAGCGCTATCCCGAGGTCAAGTCCGCGGGAAACGTCGCCGACCTCCAGGAGGAGATCGAGCGTCTCGAGGGGATGATCGCGGACCGCCGCGAGCTCTACAACGACCAGGTCTATCGATACAACACGCGGATCAGCCAGGCGCCGACGAACGCGCTCGCGTCGATCTTCGGCTGGCGGGCGCGCGACTTCTTCACCGCCGGACCCGCGGCCTCGGTCGCGCCGGACACCTCCCTCGAGCGAGCGGACTCGTGACGGGGCATGCCGCCGAGCCGGCCCCGGAGCGCCAGGTCTGGCTCGTCCGCCATGGCGAGACCGAGTGGGCACGGCTGCTGCGCCACACCGGGCGGACGGACGTGCCCCTCACCGAGGTCGGGCGGGAGCAGGGGCTGGCGCTCGGGACGCGGCTGGCCGGCCGGCGCTTCGCGCTCGTGCTCAGCAGTCCCCTGCAGCGGGCCGCCGAGACCGCGCGACTGGCCGGATTCGGCGACGCGGTCGTGCTCGACCCCGACCTCCAGGAGTGGGACTACGGCGACCTCGAGGGCCGGAAGACGGTCGACATCCGCACGGACCTCCCGGGTTGGACGATCTGGAGCGGTCCGTGGCCGGGCGGCGAGACCGCCGACGATGTCGCCCGCCGGGCGGACCGGATCGTGGCGCGGTGTCTCGATCCGACGGTCGAGGGCGACGTCCTGATCTTCAGTCACGGCCATCTCCTCCGGGTGCTCACGGCACGCTGGCTCGAGCAGCCCGCCACGGCCGGGGCGATGTTCGCGCTCGCCACGGCGACCGTCTCGATCCTGGGCTGGGATCGCGAGCAGCCGGTCATCGAGACCTGGAACGAGGCCTGCCACCTGGACCGCTGAGCGGCGCTCGGCGGGCTGGCCTCGCCGACGGGGTGGTCCGACCCGCTCCGGGATGGTCCGGTGGGGTGGGGCGACGTTCGTACCATGGCCGGTCCCCTGCGGCCTCCATACCTTCTGGAGGCGTACCTGCACGCTCGGCCGAACCAGATGACCGGGCGCAGCGACGTGTCGTGCGACCGGCCCTGTGTGCCGCCCACGACCACCGAGGTGCAAGACGAGTGTTCGAGACCCTGTCGGGCTGGCCCGGATGGACGGCTCCGCTGGTGGTGGGCTACGCGGCCTTCCTGATCGGTATCTCCGTGTATGACGTGCGCCGCCATAGGATCCCGAACGTCGCGGTCTACCCGGCCGTGCTTCTCGCGATCGGCGTCGCCTTCGTGCGGCCCGACGGCGCATGGTGGACGTTCCTGCTGTGCGGGGCCGGTGCCGCGGCATTCTTCATCGTGCTGGGAACCGTCAGCGGCGGCGCCATGGGCATGGGTGACGCCAAGCTCGCTGCCCTGATCGGGCTCGTCGCCGGCTGGCCGGCCGTGCTGGTCGCCCTCTTCGTCGCGTTCGCCCTCGGCGCCGTGACCGGTGCGGTGCTGATGGCCCTTGGCCGTCTCGGCCGGCGCGATCCCCTGCCCTTCGCCCCGGCGCTCGCGGTCGGTGCCGCCACCGCCGCCGTCGCGGGACGTCAGCTGGCCGGTCTGATCTGGCCCGGAGTCGCCTGATGATCGACCCGCGCACACTCCCCGTCGCCAGCCCGCCTGACATCGAGGTCGCTCCCGAACCGCCCGCGCCCCCGGTGGCGCCCGCCCCGACCCAGCCCCGGATGGGCGACCTGCTGCTGCAGGCCGGCTTGATCACCAACGAGCAGCTGCTCGACGCCCTGGCTGCCCAGCGAGACAGGCGCAAGCGGCTGGGCGAGATCCTGCGGGAAGACGGCATCCTCGACGAGGTCGCGCTGGCGGCGGTCCTGGCCGTCCAGCTCGACACACCGCTCGTCGACCTCCGCGAGCGTCCCAGTGAGGAGGCGGCCCTTCGTGCGCTCTCCGAGGCCGACGCCCGGCGCATGTGGGTCGTCCCGCTGGCGTTCTCCGGACGCGACCGCGATCACCTGATCGTCGCGACCGACGATCCTGGCAACCAGTCGCTTCTCGATGAGGTCGCGGCGCTCGTCGGGCAGCCCGTGAGCCCGCTCCTGTCGCTGCGATCGGAGATCGAGGAGGCGATCCGGCAGCGGTATCGAGTCGGCGATCTCGCCGCCCAGGTCTCGGCATTCACCAGCAACCGCGCCGTGGTCGCCCCCCAGGAGACTCGCGCGGCCGCGCCGCGACTCGAGGCGCTCCAGGACGCGCCGGTCGTCCAGATCGTGAACCTCCTGGTCGCCCAGGCGTTGCGCGACCGCGCGAGTGACCTGCACCTCGAGCCACACGCCGGCGGACTCCGGATCCGAGCCCGCATCGACGGCATCCTGCGCGAGGTGGCCGAACTGCCCGCGGACCTGGCGCCCGGTCTGGTCAGTCGGATCAAGATCCTGGCCGAGCTCAATATCGTGGAGAAGCAGCGGGCCCAGGACGGGCAGATCACGCTCGACATCAACGGCCGCGACGTGGACATCCGCGTCGCGACCATGCGGACAATCTGGGGCGAGAAGGTCGTCATGCGGTTGCTCGACCGCGACCGGTCGGTGCTGCGACTGACGCAGCTCGGCGTCCCGGCCGAGGTCCAGCCCGTCTACCAGGGGCTGCTCAGCGCCCGGTACGGGATGGTCATCGTGGCGGGTCCCACCGGGAGCGGCAAGACCACGACCCTGTACGCCTCGATCAACGAGCTCGACCGCGCGGCGCTCAACGTCACGACGATCGAGGATCCGGTCGAGTACACCTTCGAGAACGTCAACCAGACCCAAGTCAACGCCAACGCCGGCCTCACATTCGCCCTCGGGCTGCGCGCCATCCTGCGACAGGACCCCGACGTGATCCTGGTCGGCGAGATGCGCGACAAGGAGACCGCCGAGATCGCGGTCCAAGCCTCGATGACCGGCCACCTGGTGCTCTCGTCGATGCACTCCACGGACGCGGTGAGCGCCCTGTTCCGACTCCTCGAGATGGGCATCGAGCCCTTCCTGGTGTCGGCCAGCATCACCGGCATCATCGGCCAGCGGCTGATGCGGCGGGTCTGCGCGCATTGTCGGATCGAGATCGAGTCGACCAGCGAGGAGCAAGGACTCTACGAGGCCGCGAGCCTCGTTCCGCCGCAGCATGCCTATCTCGGCCGGGGCTGCACCTACTGCGCAGGTTCCGGGTATCTCGACCGCATCGGCGCCTACGAGCTCCTGCGCGTGACGCCCGAGGTCCGTCGCCTTGTGGCGTCCGACGCGCACTATGACGAGCTTCGCGCCCAGGCGCTCTCCGACGGAATGGTCCCGATGCGGATCGACGCCCTGCGAAAGGCCGCAGCGGGCATCACGACCGTCAGCGAAGCGCTCCGTGGAGTCACCAGCTCATGACCAGCCTGAGTGGGATCCGCAAGCGCGCGGCACCGGTCGGCCCAGCCCAGCCGAACATCCTGGAACGGATCATCCCCGGCCTGAACGGCATCAAGCGTGTCGAGCTCGTGTTGTTCAGCCGGATGATGGCCACGTTCATCCGCGCCGGCATCCCGATCCTGGATGGCATCGAAGTGGTTCGGGAGCAGGCCGTCTCTCCCCTGTTCCGACGAACGCTCGATGACCTCAGCGCGCAGCTCCGGAACGGCGAACCGCTCTCGACCTCGCTCGCCCGTCACCCGCGAGTCTTCTCGCGCCTCTACGTCGACATGATCGTCGCGGCCGAGGCCACCGGCGAGCTGGACGCCATCCTCGACCAGCTCGCCCGCTACCTCGAGCGAGCTGAAGCGACGTCTCGACGCCTCCGCCAGGCGATGCTGTATCCCGGCATCGTGCTGGCGCTCGCCGCGGTCGTCATCGCGATCCTGACCACCGTCGTCCTCCCCTCGTTCGTGACGCTCTTTGCCGACTTCGAAGCCGAATTGCCGCTGACGACCCAGATCATGCTCGCCGTCGGGGCGTTCGGAGGCAGTTACGGCATCCAGACCGTCGCGATCGTGTTGGGCGTCGTCCTGCTCCTGTCGCTCGTCCGGAATACCAGGCGCGTCCGGCTCATCCGCCAGCGCGTGGTCCTGCACATCCCCGTCATCGGTGGCCTCGTGAAGCTCGGGACGGAGACCCGATTCGCCCGCACGCTCGGGATCCTGCTTCGCGCCGGCGTGCCCATCACCCGCGCCTTCGACATCGCCATGACCGGCACCGGCAACGAGACCTATGTCCGACGCTTGAGCCCGGTGCGGGAGGGCCTCATGGCGGGCGAGGGAATCACCGCTCCCTTGAAGGCGTCGCGCATCTTCGGAGCGCTCCTGATCCAGATGGTGAAGGTCGGCGAGGAGACGGGAACCCTCGACCGGTATCTCGATCAAGCCGCCGAATTCCTTGACGACGAGCTCGACTACAAGACCAAGCAGATGGTCACGATCATCGAGCCCATGCTCGTGCTCGGGGTCGCGCTGGTCGTCGGCTTTGTCGCGCTGTCGGTCGTCACCCCGATGTACAGCATCCTCAACCAGATCAAATGAACCGCTGGCTGCGCCGGCTGCATGAGGACCAGCGGGGTACCGGCCTCGTCGAGTCGCTGGTCTCGTCGGCGTTGCTCGGCATCGCCCTGATGGCGCTCATGGCGAGCCTCTCGACGTTCGCCATCGCCAGCCGCGACGCCGAGGATCGAGCGATCGGCCAGGCCGTCGCCCGCGCGCAGGCCGCTCGCATCAACGCGGCGCCATTTCGCGCTGACGGCGACTACAGCAGCTTCTACGAGACGCTTCCGTCTGGGTACACCCGCTCCATCACCGTGACGTGGTGGGACGGGACATCCGGCTGGACGGGGACGCAGAATGCAAGCGGCCTCGAGAAGCTGGCGATGACGATCTCGGATGGCGTGTCGCCGCTGGCGACGATCGAGTTCACCAAGGCTCAACGATGATCCGGCCATCCCGGACGGCCAGGCCGCTTCGCCGGCTACACGCGGAGGACCGCGGCGCGAGCCTCGTCGAGCTCCTCGTGGCGACCGTCATCGGGGCGATGGTCATGAGCGTCGTCGCGACGACGATCTTCACGACCAACGACCTGCGCAAGCGCGCCGACGACCGAAGCCAGTTTGCCGGCGATGTTTCGATCGCCTCGCTGAGCTTCGACCGCGACGGGGCGATGGCCACCCAGGGCGCGTCGGCCCGGGCACAGACCAGTTCGACGTCCTGCGCGACGCCGATCGACCTCGGCTTCAACGAGGCCGGCGGGAACGTCCGTTATCGGATGGTCGCCGGCAGCCCGTCGGGGCCATCGTGGCTGGAGCGAGTCAACGGAGCGGGCTCGCGCCCTCTCGTCAAGAACGTCACGTCCTGCACGTGGCGGACCGTCCGGATCGGGACGGGTCGCTACACCATCGTCGTGACGATGACCCTGCTCGGGGCCAGCGGCGAGACGATGTCGCAGGTGTTGCGCACCGCACCGAGGCTGTGGTCGTGAGCCGCTGGGCCGGGCCTGCGTGGATCCTGGCCGCTGTCGGGCGGTTCCACCGGGACGAACGCGGGCAGTCGCTCGCCATCATCCTGACCCTCGTCACGGTGCTCTTCCTGATGGGCAGCGCATTGGCGACCCACGCATCGGTCGCGCTCCGGGCCACCGTCGCCAATGAGGAGCAGGCAGGCGATCTCCATGGAGCCGACGCGGGCGCGGAGCTCGGCATGTGGTGGCAGCGCAACGGGATGGCCGGCAACCCACCGCCGATCACGATGAACGGGCTGACGGTCAACACGACGATCGGGGTCAGCGGTGCCGTCAGCTGCGCGCCGGCATCACCGACGATGGTGACGGGGTTCGAGCATGGCGTGGTCAGTGCGGCCGGCGGCGGCCTGTTCTCCAACGTCAACGGCGCGGGCGTGACCGCCGACAGCGGGGTGGTGCGGTCCGGTTCGCACTCCCTCAGGATCGTGGACCCGACCGGCTCGAACCACAGCGCGAGGATCGCGGCGGCCGGGGGGGTCTCCGTGATCCGGATCTACGTACGCCTCGCGTCACTCCCGGCCGCCGATGTCGCCGAGCTCCTGTCCGTGGACGCCGCGACCGGGAGCGACCTGCGCATCGGGTTCCAGGCCAGCAGCGGGCGCCTGACCATCCGGTTCGGCAATGCGGCCGTGACCACCGCCGCGACGGCCATCAGCGCCGATACCTGGTACCGCCTGAGCCTGCGCGTCGCCGTCAACGCGGATCCCCGGACCGCGAACTGGCAGATCGATGGGGCGGCCCAGACCTCGGTGTCGTGGGCCGGTGCCGCATCCACGGTCAACACAGTGCGGATCGGGTCCTCGGTGAATGCGGATGCCTTCACGGCGTACTACGACGATGTGATCATCTCCGCATCGTCCGGCGACTATCCGCTCGGTGACGGCAGAGTCGTCGCCCTGCGCCCCGACGGCATGGGCACAAGCGTGAACCAAGCCTCGTTCACGCACGATGACGCCTCCCCGATCGATGCGAGCACCTACCTTCGCGCCGACGAGGATCCGATCGACAGCACCGCCGACTTCGTGCGCCAGCAGGTCATCGGGTCCGGCGACTTCATCGAGCTCTCGCTGGCTGATACGGCGTCAAGCTGCATCGTGGGCGTCACGGGGATCGTCGCCTACCACGCCCAGTCGACGCCGGTTGACAACGGGAGGGCGACCGTGTTCGACGGCGCCACCGAGCGCGTGATCTTCAGCGGAGACATGTCCCAGGTCACCCTGCGATACGCGTCGACGATCGTGCCACCCCCAGCAGGGACGTGGACCGCGGGCGCCGTGAACGCCCTGACGGCACGCATCGGGTTCTCGACAGACGTCACGCCGAACCCCTATTGGGACGCCCTGATGCTCGAGGTCGCGACCGGGAACAGCCAGCCGAGCACGGTCACGGTCGTCTCGACGGCCGGCAGCTCGTCCGTGACGGCCACCTACACGGATGTGGGCTCGGCTGCACCCACCCTGCTGAGCTGGTCGACCACGCAATAGGACAACCGAGGTGGTACGACCTTCTGGCGGGGTACGGCGCATCCACGCACCGAATCGTCCGATCCGGACCCAACCAAAGCGCCCTTGAACCCGCTGAAGTACCGACCGCCACAGGACCATCGGGCGATGGGGTTCTCGTCTCAACGGCGGAGACTACCGAGAGGCGGTGCGCTGCGCACCACAGATGGACTCATCCATTCGCTCGTCTGACGGGCGAACGGTCCGTCACCGACACGACGGCCAACACGGAACAAAAGGGAGTTTGGACTGATGATCGGAACGCTACGCCGGACGAACCGGGATGAGCGAGGATTCACGCTCGTTGAATTGCTCGTCGTCGTCACGATCCTGGGGATCCTCGCGGCGATCGTCACGTCCAGCCTCGTCGGGCTGACCGGGACCGCGAAGACCAACGCTTGCGCCGAGGAACTGCGGACCGTCCAGACCGCGATGGACGCCATGCTCGCCCGGAACAACATCGTCGCCGTCACCGCGCAGGCCGCGGCAACGAACACCTTCACGGCCCTGCCGGCCGGCGCGGGCACGCAGCCGCTCTCGCCCACGTACATCCGCCAGGCGCAGACCAAGGGCTCCTACACGTGGACCGCCGCCGGACTCGTCTCGGCCGCCGCCACCGGTGGGTGCACCTAGACGATCGGTTGGCCCCGCGGGGCCAGCTCCCGATCCTGACTGATACCGAACGCCCCTCCCACCTCGGGAGGGGCGTCTCGCTGCCCTAGTCGTGCCCCTCGAGCTCGCCCGGGTGGTTCGACTCGCCGGTCGCGGTCTCCATCGAGATCAGGCCCTCGCGGACGAGCCGCCGCAGGTCGGCCTCGAGCGTGTGCATGCCCAGCGACGAGCCGGTGGCGACCACGTTGCGGAGCTGGTTCGACTTTCCTTCCTTGATGAGGTTCCGGACCGCAGGCGTACCGAGCATCACCTCGAACGCGGCAACGCGGCCCGCACCATCCGCGCGCGGCACCAGCCGCTGGTGCATGACCGCGGCAAGCGTCTGCGAGAGCTGGATCTGGACCTGGCGCTGCTGCTCGGGCGGGAAGACGTCGACCATCCGATCGATCGCCTGGGCCGTGTCGTTCGTGTGCAGCGTCGCGAACACCAGGTGGCCGGTCTCGGCCATCGTCAGGGTCGCCGAGATCGTCTCGAGGTCGCGCATCTCGCCGACGTGGACGACGTCGGGATCCTCGCGCAGGGCCGAGCGCAGCGCGCCGGCGAAGTCGTGCGTGTCCGATCCCACCTCGCGCTGGACGACCAGCGAGCGGTGATGGCGGTGCACGTATTCGATCGGATCCTCGATCGTGATGATGTGGACGGCACGCTCGCGATTGATCCGGTCGACCATCGAGGCGACCGTGGTGGACTTGCCGGCGCCGGTCGGCCCCGTGACGAGGACGAGGCCGTTCGGGCGATTGATCAGCTCCAGGCACGCCTGCGGGGCTCCGAGCTGCTCGAGGGTCGGGATCTCGTACGGCACGAACCGCAAGGCGCCTGCGAGCGTCCCACGCTGGAAGAACAGGTTCGCCCGCACCCGGGCGGATGACCCGAACGAGAAGCTGAAGTCAAGCTCGCGCCGCACCTGGAGCTCGTCCCAGCGTGTGCCGGCCAGCGTCCGGGCGAGCTCGGCCGTGCTCTCGGCGGTCATCGGTTCGTCGGCAAGCCGCGCCAGCAGCCCATCGATCCGCACGGTCGGCGGGGCGCCGGGGGCGAACAGGAGGTCCGACCCGTTGCGGTCGGCAACGGCCTGCAACAGGCTCTGCACACGTTCATCCACGCCGCGGGCCAGTGTACAGTGGGGAACGTGGCATCCGGACAGGTTCTGGTCGTCTCGGCGGATGAGCGCTGGCTGCGGGTCCTGGAGGTCACGCTCCGGCTCGGTGGCGCCACCCCGATCGCACGACGCTCGGCCCGCGAGGCGTTGAATCTCGCCGCAGCGGAAGCTGTATCGGCGATCGTCCTGGACCTCGCCCAAGCCGGTCCAGACGAGCTCGAGATCGTGCGCGGGCTCCTCGGACAGAACTCCCTCCCGGCAGTCGTCATCCTCCCCGAGCGCCTGGCTGAGCAACACGAGGCGTTCGCAGCCGCTGGAGCGACCGTCCTCGTGCGCCCGTACCGGCCCTCGGAGCTGTACGCGGCCCTGGGGATCGCCGAGGACAGCGCTGCGGGCGCAGCGGAGACAACATCGACGCGACCCGAGCCGGGAGCCGCGCCGCCGGCCGCACCCGAGCCGGGAGCCGAGCCGCCGGCCGCACCCGAGCCGCCGGCCGCAGGAGAGCAGCCGACACGAGCCGAGACCGTCGTCGACGAGACGTAGCCTCGATGACCGGTCGGACCCTCACGCTCGCCGGGAGCAGCTACCCGGTGGTGCTGCCCAGCCTCCGCGACCCGCGACTCCATGTCGCGGCGGTCATCATCACGATCCACGTCCTCGGGCAGCTCGTCCTGCACTTCCAGGTGAGCATCCCGCAGATCCTCGCGGCGATCCTGACCTGCTGCGATCATCGAGGTCGTCTTGACCTTCCGCCAGACCCGCTCGTTCGTCTGGCCGGCCAGCGCGATGCTCACCGGCAGCGGCGTTGCGCTCATCCTGCGCGTCGTCGGGACGCCGGCTGACGACCCCTGGAACCCCTTCGGGTGGCATGTGTTCGCGGTGGTCGCGGGGCTGTCGCTCCTCACGAAGTACGTCATCCGCTATCGCGGATCGCACGTCTTCAACCCGTCGAACATCGGGCTCGTCGTGGCGTTCGTCGTTCTCGGGAGCGCCACCGTCGAGCCGCTCGACTTCTGGTGGGCGCCGCTCGATGTCTGGATGGGCCTCGCCTACGCCGTCATCATCGTCGGCGGCCTCCTGATCACCGCGCGACTCAAGCTCCTCGGCGCTGGCCGCGAGCTTCTGGGTGGCCCTCTCGGTCGGCGTCGGGATCCTCGCCGGCTCGGGCCACTGCATGGTCGCGAACTGGGCCTTCGCGCCCGTGTGCGGCTTCGACTTCTGGCGCGTCATCGTCACCTCACCCGAGGTCATGATCTTCCTGTTCTTCATGATCACCGACCCGAAGACCGTTCCGGCCGGTCGGGTCGGGCGGGTCGTCTTCGGGCTCCTCGTCGCCGTCGTCAGCACGCTGCTGATGGCGCCGCAGACGAATGAATTCGGCACGAAGGTCGGGCTGCTCGCGGGCCTTGTCGTCATGTGCCTGGTCCGCCCGCTCCTCGACCGCCTCCTGCCGGAGCCGCGGTCGGCGGGAGACGAGCTGGGCCGGTTCGCGACCAGACTGGCGACGGGCGCCAACGGCGGCGCCGGGGCCGTCCGCGGTGCCGCCCGTGTGGCGCTCATCGGCGTCTCTGTCCTGGTCATCGGCGTCGGCATCGTGGCCGCCGGGACGCCGGCGCGTGGGATCGTCGCCCCCGACACCGCCGAGGTCCTGGGCCGGCTGCCACGTCAGATCGATCCCGCCACGCTGCCGTCGATCTCGGTCGAGCAGGAGGTCGCGGACTGGGACAACGAGATCGCCGGTCCCGGGATGCAGGCGGTCGTCCTGGCGCTGGCCCAGAACCTCGCGCTCGAGGAGCAGGCGCTGCTCCGCAAGGACCCGTCGATCCTGGTGGCAGTCGACCACGGCGATCGGCTCATCGACATGCAGGGCCGGCTCGACCAGGCGATCGCGACGGGGACGACCGTCATCGACCGGTACCAGATCGACGCGCTGGACGTGTCGCTCCTGGAGCCCTTCGGCAAGCAGACCGGTCTGAGCCTGGGCTTCGCGGCCCGCGGCACGGTGACCCACGAGACCTACGACGCGTCGGGCGCCGTGCAGGGGCGCGAGACGCCCCCTTCGCGCAGACGTTCGTCATGCGTCGCGCGACCGGGGCACGCTGGCTGAACGTGGCGGTGCTGCCGCCCGGTTCCGAGGGCTGAACGGACGTCGGCGGCATACTTGCACAACGAGCGTCGATGCCGACGAGGAGACGCCGCACATGACACGCGAGGAAGAGCGCCTCGAGCGCTCGAAGGAAGCTCCGATCGTCGGCGGACTGCCCGACGCCCCAGGGATCCTGACCGCCCTCCGGCTGACGCCGAACCTCGGCATCCACCTGCGCGGCCTCGCCGATGAGCTGCTGGTCAACGACTTCGCGGGCACGACGCTCGCAACGGGCCGAGCGCGAGATGCTCGCGACCGCCGTCTCCGCGGCGAACGACTGCTTCTACTGCATGGACTCGCACGGCGCGTTCGCCAGCGCCCTGCTCGAGCGAGACGGGGCCACCGAGCGGCTGCCGCTCGTCGACGGCATCAAGCTCGGATCGTCCGACGGCTTCGACGACAAGATGCGCGCGCTGCTCCACATCGCCCGGACGGTCCGCGGGGAGCCGCGCGACCTGACCGCTGCCGATGTGGAGGCGGCGCACGCCGCCGGCGCGACCGACGCGGACGTCCAACTCGCGGTGCTCATCTCCGCCGCGTTCTCGATGTACAACCGGCTCGTCGAAGGCTTCCGCGCGAACACGCCACCGCACCCTGACGCCTACACGGCGCGAGCGGGCGAGATCGCCGAGCACGGCTACAGCGCGCCCGCGGTGACGTCCGTCCCTGCCTAGCGCTCTCGGCCAGGGTCGAGCGGCTCAGCCCTGATCGACGAGCTCGGCCACGTGGGCGAACTCCTCGGCGAGAGCCGCCCTGTCGTCGGCCGTCAGGTCAAGCGCCTCGGCCGCGTCGAGTGACGAGCGGGCGAGCGCTTGATCCCCTGTCCGCACGGCCAGTTCCGCTCGATACAGGTGGGCCTTGGCGAGGTCGAGAGGCTCGGCCTCGGCGCCGAACCGCGTCAGGCCGCTTCCGAGCGTCTTCAGTGCCAGCGCGTCGTCCCCACGCGAATCGCCGAGCCGCGCCGCCACGTAGACGATCTGCGCCAGTCCTTCGGCCTTCTCCGCGGAGTCTTCCTCCTCGGACTCCCCGAGCTTGGAGATGCGCAGCCAGTTGCCGCCCGGGTCGACGACGCTGAATCCGCGAACGGTGCCGTACTTCTTGCGCGGTCGCAGGATGCGCGGGATGCCCGCGACCGGCAGCTTGCCATGTGCCTTTCTCAAACCAGCCGCGAAGTCGCGGTAGAGACTGTCGGGGTCCGGGACGACCACGATGGCAGTGCCATAGGAATCCGCTGGGTCGAACCCCTCGATCCCGAAAAGATGGATATGGATGTCCTCGAGTCCCACCACGGCATAGGGATAGGGGCGGACCTGTCGGTAGGTCCTCGTGAACCCGAGGGACTCATAGAACGCGACCGACGCATCGACGTCGGCGCAGGGCAGGCATGGATAGGTGCGTTCGTTCGCCACGGACTGACTCCTCGCTGAGCGCCAAGGGTTGTTCGGGCAAAGGGGTCCAGCGCGCGGTGGACCCGAAGGCGGGCCAGGGAGTTGGCTCCGGCGGTAGGACTCGAACCTACGACCAAGCGGTTAACAGCCGCCCGCTCTACCACTGAGCTACGCCGGAACGGAGACGCGGGGCTCCGGGCGAAGTGCCGTCGCCGCACGCGTGTGGGCGTCGGGTCGACGCCGGGCGACAGGATAGCACGAGGTCACGTCCGGTCCGGTCGCAGCCTCGCGAGCTACGGGACCTCGATCGGGCTGTCGGGCAGGTTCCCCCACTCCTCCCACGAGCCGGCATAGCTCCGCACGTCATCGAAGCCGGCCAATTCGTGGAGCACGAACCAGACGAGGGCCGCGCGCACGCCGCCCTGGCAGTAGGTCGCGCGGATCTCCTTCGGCTCGGCTCCCGACGCGCGGACGAGCGCCACCATCTCGTCGACCGTGCGGAAGGTGCCCTCGTCGGTCAGCAGGTCCACGAAGCAGCGCTGTCGGGCGCCCGGGATGTGGCCGCCCCGCTTTGACCGAAGGTCGGTGCCGACGTACTCGGCGGCGGTCCGGACATCGAGGATGCGGGTCGGCGCATCGGTGCCCCGACTGGATTCGCGGCTCCAGGCCAGGACCTCGTCATACGTCGCGATCAGGGAGTCGTCGCGCTCGCCGAGCTGGACGGGCTTCCGCAGCGCATCGGCGAGGTCGGCCTCCGGCAGCTCCGTCGTCGTCTCCTGGCCGGCGCGCCGCCAGGCCTCGATGCCGCCGTCGAGGATGTGGACGCGGTCCTTCGGGAACCCGTACAGCCGGAGCAGCCAGTAGCCGCGGATCGCGTGCCGGTTCAGCCCGACGTCGTCGTAGAGGACGACGCGGTCGCCGTCGCCGACGCGCCAGCGACGAAGCACCGCCTCGGCCCCTTCGCGCGTCGGGACCAGCCACTCCCGAACGGCGGCGCCGGTGTCCGGGGCCGTGCCCCGCAAGGCGAGCTCCTTGTGCAGGTCGCTGAGGATCGCACCGGGGATGTGGCGCTTGTTGTAGACGCGCCGGTCGGGCGCGACGTGCACGACCCGCAGGTCGGTGTCCGTGAGGTGGGCGGCCAGCCACTCGACGCCGACGAGCGGGCCGGGCGCCGAGGAGCTCGAGGAGCTCGAGGATTTGGCCGGCCCGGTCGCCTTGGCCTGAGCGCCCTTCGCCGGAGCCTTCGAGGCGCGTGCCGGCGTCACGAGCGCTCCGGATGCACCGGGGGCTCGACCAGCAGCACCCACGCACCCTGCACGCCCAGGAAGATGAGGATCGCCAGGATGATCCCTTCGATCTGGATCGGCGACAGCTCGAGCCCGAGGCCGCGAACCGCGTCGGGCGCCAGGGCGATGAGCGTCACGATGGCGTAGACGGGGATGACGACCCACTCGACCACGCGCACGATCCGGGGACAGTCGTGCTCCTCTCGCACGGTCCTGATGAAGTAGACGGCGCCGACCAGCCCGATGGCCCCGGCGAGCGCGAACGAGGCACGCCACAGCCAGCCGACCTCGGGTGCGACGAGCGAGAGGACCGACATCACCCCCGGCAGCAGGAAGTGCAGCGAGATCGCGTAGGCCATCCGGCGATGGCCCTCGTTCTGCCACAGCGAGGCGCGTGCCTGGACCACCACCCACCACAGGCCCAGCAGCGTGAAGCTGACGGTGCTGACCGTCGTGTAGAAGGTTTCCGGGGTCACGGCGAGATGCTAGCAGCCCGGCAGGAGCCGTCGGCGCCGTCGGGTGCGAACGACCGTGGGCGCGCTACCCTCCCCGCATGGCTTCCCTGGACGCGCAACGGTTCCGGACGCTCGTCCTGCTCTTCCCTGTGCTCGACGCGCGCTGGGGATCGGGGCTCAAGCGAGGGCGCGCCCGGCGGGTGATGACGCGCGACGAGCGTGCCGCGGTCGAGGCAGTCGTCGAGCGGCTGCCCGCGACGGTTCGCGACTGGAGCGACGGCCTGGCGGACCTGGCCCCGCTCGACCTGGTCGAGATCCGGAAGCCCATCCCGTCGCTCTCGTCGAGCGGCGGTGGCCGCTGGTGGGTGGGCCCGCGCGAGTGTCGCGACGCGCTGGAGGAGCATGCAGCGCCCGGTCGCTATGACTCGGTCATCGCGCTCTGGCCGGGCGACCCGGACGTGCCCCAGTGCGGCTGGGGTTGCACGATCGGTCCCTCGGACGCCACGTTCGGCGCGGGGTTCAGCTCGATCTCGACCGACCACTGGCGCAGCCTCGCGACCGACCCGACGCCCGAGCAGGGCTACGTCCACGAATGGCTCCACCAGGTCGAGGCGGTCTACCGGGCGCTCGGCGTCGACGGGGGGACCCTGCCCGGTCTCCACGACGCGGGTGACTACACGTCCGCGCGCTCCGACGACGAGCCGCCCTTCGGGCACAGCTATGCCGAGTACCACGACGGGACGCCCGGCGATCCGCGCACCGGCGCTCGAACCTGGGCGCCCTGGTACCGCGACTGGATGACCGGCCGCCTGCGACCCGCGGGCGCTGCGCGTGCCGGGCTGGTCTCGGAGGCGATCGGCCTCACGCCGGAGCGCTGGGCGCTGCGCGCGACATAGGGCGACGATCGGACGCACACCCTGCCGCGGAGGCCTGATGGATCCCCACATCCCGGACTGGCTCGACACCTTGACGCTCGAGCGTCATGCCACGCTCCTGCGGCGACTCGTCGCACGGGTCGAAGGCGAGCCGGCGTTCCGCTTCGTCGAGCTGTGCTGCTCGGTCGCCCGTGGTGCCGGCGACGAATCGTCGGACCTCGACCTCGGGATCGGGATCGCGGACGAGGCGTGGCCTGAGGCCCTGTCGCTCGTCCGTCCCGTGCTCGCGGGGCTCGGCGACGTCGTCGATGCCCTGGAGCACAACATCCCGGAGTGGGGCGACGTGCCGCACCGTCGCTTCTTCGTCCAGTATCGAGACGGAGTGCAGGTCGACCTGGTCGCGAGTCCGGCATCGCGTCGCTCCGGGATGCCGGCGGGAAGCGTCGCCCTCTACGACGCGGACGGGCACCTTGCGACGACCTTCACCTCGAGCCTCGAGCGCGCGAGTCCCGAGGCCGTCCGGGAATGGGCGTTCCTCGGGTGGATCGCGCTCGCCAACCTGGACAAGTACCTCCGCCGCGGCTCAGCGTGGGAGGCCCTCGAACAGCTGCACGAGGCGAGGACGCATCTCTGGCGGCTCTGGGCAGTCGTCTGCGAGGCGCCGTATCCCGGCTTCGGCCTGACGACCGTGTTGGACATGGCCGACCCGACGACGCTGCCGGGCCTCGAAAAGACCGTGGCCACGACCGATCTCGGGGACCTGCGGCGCGCCGGCGTGGCGTTGGCCGCAACCCTCGATCAGATCATGGTCCGCGCCGCTGCGACGGTCGGGGCTTCCGCCCCGCATGACATGGCCGCGTTCACCACGCGCCGACTCACGGCGACCGGCTGAGGAACGCGGGTTCGGGCCGGCGTCAGCCGGCCCTCCTGTCAGGCCCTGGTCTCGTCGGTCGTGGGGGCGGACTCGTCGGCGGTCGCCTCGGCACTTCCCGTGGTCTCGGCGCTGTCCTTGGCCTCGGTTGCGTGCTCGGTGGGGCTCAGCGAGGACGCGATCGTCCGCAGCAGGCGGACCGCGACGTTGGGGTGCTCGGTCGTGGCATCGGCCGCGGCTTCCTCACCGGACGTCTCGGCAGCGGCTTCGGCCTTCGGCGCATCGCCGCTGGCCACGACGGATGCGACCGTCGAGGGCGCACTCGTGCTGCCGTTCGCCTCGCCCATGACCGGCACGAGCTCGGGGCCCGGCTGCATGGGGTCGAACGCGGTGGACGCGCCGGCCTCGCCATTGGCGACCGCGACGCTCGCGACCGCATCGGCGACGCCTTCGTCGGCCACGTGCTGCTCTTCGGCCAGCGCTGCGACGGCCTCCGCGCGCGCGGCGCCACCGACCTTGCCGAGATCGGGCGGCTCCGGCATCTCGTCAGCGAGACGCGCGAACGCCGCAGGATCCTCTTCGGACTCGAGCTGCTCGAAGAACCTGTCGAGCTGGGACCGGTAGTCGCGGACGGCGCCTTCGACATGACCGACTTCGCCATCGATGATCGCGGCGTGCCGGATCAGGTAGCCCTGGAGCTCCTCGCGGCGCGTGCCGATCCGGCGCTCGGTCTCCATCTGGATCCGGATGGTCTCTTCCTTCGCCCAGGCATGGACGCCGTCGATGTCATCCTCGGCGAGGCGGCGCAACTCAGCGGCCTCGGTCGCGGCGCGGGTTCGCACCTTCTCGACGTGGGCTTCGGTCGCGGAATCGACCTCGGCGGTGATGCGCTCGCGTTCGCGTTGCGCGGCGCCGCGCATGGCATGGGTGAGTTCGGCCAGGAAGCCGCGTGGCGGCTCGGCCTCAGTGGTGTCCGGCGCGGCGTCAGTCGCCACCGGCGCGGCGGTATCCATCGCGGCGGTCTCCATGTCGTTGGCTGGCTGGTCGCCGAGGGCAACGGTCGAGTCGGGCGACCCGGTGACGTTGTCCTGCTCGGACTGGTCCATCGTTCGTACCCCTAGGCAGGGGTAGAAAGTACTCCCTGCGAGCAAGCGTGCGGTACTGGCGAAGGGCGAAAGCGGTGCGGCGGGGAACCACCCGCGCCACGCCAGCAGACCCCGGCGGCCGTCGCGCCGGGGCCCCGTCTCCTATTCGAGGTAGTCCTTGAGCTTGCGGCTTCGGGACGGGTGGCGGAGCTTGCGCAGCGCCTTTGCCTCGATCTGGCGGATCCGTTCGCGGGTGACGTTGAACTCCTTGCCGACCTCTTCGAGCGTCCGTGCCCGGCCGTCCTCGAGTCCGAACCGGAGCTGAAGGACGCGTCGCTCGCGACCGGTCAGCGAGTCCAGGACGGCCTCGACCTGCTCCTTGAGGAGCTGGTGCGACGCGGCCTCGGCCGGCGCGAGGGCGCCCCGGTCCTCGATGAAGTCACCGAGATGGGAGTCCTCCTCCTCGCCGATCGGCGTCTCGAGCGAGACCGGCTCCTGCGAGACCTTGATGATCTCGCGGACCTTCTCCGGGGTGACCTGGACCTCCTGGCCCTTGGACATCGCCTCGGCGATCTCCTCGACTGTTGGCTCGCGGCCGAGCTCCTGGAGCAGGCCGCGGGACACGCGGATGAGGCGGTTGATGGTCTCGACCATGTGGACCGGGATGCGGATCGTCCGCGCCTGGTCGGCGATGGCCCGGGTGATGGCCTGGCGGATCCACCACGTCGCGTACGTGGAGAACTTGAAGCCCTTCTCGAAGTCGAACTTCTCGACCGCCCGGATCAGGCCGATGTTGCCTTCCTGGATGAGGTCCAGGAACGACATCCCGCGGCCGATGTACTTCTTTGCGATCGACACGACCAGCCGCAGGTTGGCCGAGGTCAGCTGCTCGCGGGCGTCGCGGCCGATGACGACGATGTCGCCCTTGCGGTCGCGCAGCTTCGTGTTGAGCGGCACCTCCGGGTCGAAGCCCATCCGCTTGAGCAGATCGGCGTCGTGCCCGGCCTCCACCCAGCGCTGGAGCGCGGGGAACGCCACGTCGTCTCGCGTCCAGTCGTAGATGGCTCGCAGGCCGACGTTGTCGCGCGAATCCAGGTCGCCGTTGTGGACCGCGAGATAGGCCCAGTCGAGCAGCGGCAGGAAGGTGTCCGCCGTCGTCACGTCGTTGTAGGCGTGGAGGAGCTTCTTGGCCTCCTTGAGGCGCTCCTTCGTCCCCTCGGACTGGGCGTCACGGCCCGCCTTCACGAGGTGGAAGTCGGGCGTCTGGACCAGCAGGTCCTTGGCGGCCTTGGCCGAGATCCCCTTCTGGACCAGCTCGTGGGCCTCGGGCCCGTACGGCAGGCGGTGCTGCGGCTTCTGGGTGCGGGTCTTGCGCTCGGTGTCGTGCAGGGTCCACTCGTGGAGCGACACGATCCCCTTCCAGGGCTCCTCGACCAACTGCTCGCCGAGCTCGATGGCCTTGGCGAGGACGACCTCTTCCTCGGCGGTCAGCAGGGCGACCTTGCCGATCTCCTTGAGGTACATCCGGACCGGGTCATCGATGCCGATCATGTCGGCGCTGATGGCCTCGAGGTCCTCGGCCGTCGGCTCCTCGACCTCAGCCGGGCTGAGCTTGGCCGGGGCGTCGGCGGGCAGCTTCGAGGCAGGATCGGCCGAGGCGTCGTCCTCGACGATCACGACACCGACATCGGCCCCGTCATCGGACGCGTCCGGACCGAGATCCAGATCGTCGTCGTCGTCATCGTCGTCGTCGTCATCTGCGACGGCCACGGCGGCCTTGGCCCGGGACGGGCGCAGGCCGGCCAGCTTGGCCTCCTCGAGCTCGGCCTTGCCACGGCGCGGTCGGGCCAGGACGGCCTCGACGAGTTGCTTGTCAAGCGGGTCAGCGGGCATGGGTCACCTCCGATGGCTGACGAAACAGCCGGGTCTGGTCTCGACGTCGGTCGAGCGACCGGCGCGCTTCGTTGATCTGTCGTCCTTCGAGCTCGAGTCGGGCGATCGCCTCGGCGTCGCCGGCTCGTTCGGCCTCCCCCTGTGCGGCCTCGTTGTATTCACTGCGGTCCCGCAGCCGGTCGTCTTCGAGCTGCAGGAGCAGCCGGTTGATCTCGTAGTCGATGTGATGGGCGTCGAGCGTCCGCGGGTCGGGCCCCGACTTGGCATACAACGCTCGAGCGAGCGCCGCCGTTTCGTCGTCGAGGGTCAAGAGCAACGCCGCGCCGTCGAATGGCGGATGGATCCCCTGGTCGTCGGACTCACGCTGGAGGACGATCGCCCGGAACAGCTCGCGCGCGACGGTCGATGGCAGCTGGTCCGGACCGAGCTCCTCGGCGACGCGCAGCTGCGCATCGGGGACGAGGAGGAGCAACCGGAGCAGCTCCGATTCGACCGGCGTGATGGCCCGCAGGATCGCCTCGATCGGCAACGCGTCGGGCGAGGCCAGCACCGAGTCCGCGGTGATCCGAGACTGCTGGTCGCCAGCGCGGCCCGGGCCGGTCGCCGCGAGACGTCGCTCCAGGACCTGGCGCAGGGCCCGCTCCTCCACACCCGAGACGCGACGGACCAGCTGGAGCGCCTCGTCCCGTCGGAGCGGGTCGTCGATGTCGCGCAGGGACGGCATGACGGCGTCGACGAAGCCCATCCGCCCGGTCGCGGTCTTGAGATCGAAGCGTTCCGCGTGGTGGCCGATGAGGTACTCCACGAGCGGCTTCGCGGCGCCGATGGTCGTCGGCCAGGCGTCGGGCGTCTCGCGCACGACCTCGTCGGGGTCCTTGCCGTCCGGCAGCCGTGCCACGCGAACGTCCTCGAGCTTGACGCCCGTGTCATGAGACTGGAGCTGGCGGATGAGCTCGGCCAACGCGGTCACCCCGAGCGTGCCGGCCTTCTCGCCGGCCGCATCGACGTCGTACGCGAGCACGATCCGCTTGGCGTAGCGGGTCAGAAGCGCCACCTGCCCGGGCGTGAGCGCCGTGCCGAGCGAGGCCACGACGTTGTCGAACCCCGCCTGGTGGGCCATCAGCGCGTCGGTGTAGCCCTCGACGATGACCGCGTGGTCCTGGCGCCGGATCGGGCCCTTCGCTCGGTCGATGAGATACAGCGTCCGGCTCTTGTCGAAGAGCGGCGTCCCCGGCGAGTTGAGGTACTTGGGCCCGTCGCCCTCGAGCAGTCGCCCGCCGAGTCCGACCGCATAGCCGCTCTGGTCGCGGATCGGGAAGATGACCCGGGCGCGGAACTTGTCGTAGACGCCACCTCGGCCGCTCGTCCGCGGCGAGGCAAGGCCGACCTCGACGAGCTCTTCGGGTCGCACGTCGCGCTTGGTGGCGAGCGTTCGGGTCATCGAGTCCCAGCCGGCCGGAGCCCAGCCGAGCTGATGCGTCTCGATCGTCTCGTCGGTGAACCCGCGGCCGCGCAGGTAGTCGAGCGCCAGCGGCGCCTTGTGCGTCAGGACCGCGTGATAGAAGGCGATCGCCTGGTCGAGGACCTGGCGAAGACGCGCCTTGTGGGCGTCCTCGCGCTTCGTCCGCTCATCGATCTCGACGCCGGCGCGACTGGCCAGCGTGCGGAGCGCCTCCGGGAACGGCACGCCGTCCCGCTGCATGACGAAGCTGAAGATGTCCCCGCCGAGCCCGCAGCCGAAGCAATGCCAGCTCTCCCGGACTGGGGTGACCACGAACGACGGGGTCTTCTCGCCGTGAAACGGACAGAGGCCCTTGTAGGTGGTGCCAGCCTTCTTGAGTACCACTGTCTCGCCGACGACCTCGACGACCGACAGCTTGCTCTTGACCTCGGCTGCGACACCGACCGACAAATGGCGCCTCCTGCGCTTGGTGCGAACCAGAACGCCCTGCCGCGTCAGATCCGCTCGCCCGTCCCCTACCGCCAGGAGCCGGACATGACTGTGGGCCTGTCAAGTCTTGACAAGCCCTGCTGAACTGAATGATGCGCCTCGGAAGGCGATTTGTCAACCCTTTGTCAATACCCCCGGTGGGTATTTCCGAGCACGGATCCTCGGGTCAGGCTCCCTCGTCGCCGGTTGTCGGGACTGACCCGTCCGGCCAGCTGGCGATGCAGACCTTGTTGCCGGCGCGATCGGCCAGGATCCAGCTGCCTGGCGCGCCGGACTCGTCCACGATCCGGCCACCTGCGGCAAGCGCCGCCGCGACTCGAGCCTCCGCATGCTCACGCGCGACCGACACGTCGATGTGCATCGCGTGCCGCAACGCCTTCGCCTCGTCGAGCTCCTGCATCCACACCGTCGAGCCATGGCCGAGTGGGTCGACGGCATTGTCGTCCGACATGGGGTCGTAGCCGAGCACTGCCCGCCAGAACCCGACGTCGATCTCGTCCGGCTTGGCAGCGATCGCCAGCTGGACCTCCCGGATGGACCCGCGGTCGGCCGGAGCATCGTGCCCGCGGGCGACGGCGGAGACAGCCCGAGCGAGGTCGATATGCCGCGGCTCGAGCAACCACAGGTCGCGCGTCAGTCGGACGGTGAGCCCGGTGTCAGTGACCGTCAACAGGGCGCCGGACCCTGCCAGCCCAGGAACCGCGGCCACGGCCCCGGCCAGCTCTGCCGCCTTCTCGATCGACCTGACGCGGAAGACCGCAGCGGCACCACCGTGCAGCACCACCCAGTCGTCGACGCCCTCCGCCGCGAGGAAGTCCTTCCAGCCCTGCTCGCTCATCCCGCCCTCGTGCGAATCGATAGACAGGGAGCATACGGCGGAGATCTCGCGACCCGTGCGTCAGTGGACGCCGAGTTCGTCGATCGAGTAGCCGTTCGGGTATGTCGGGTGGCGCTGCTGGGTGATGAGGCGCGGCTGCCGGCGTGGCGGGAGCCGACGGACGATCCGGCCGCGTAGTCGGACGGCGCCCTGGGTGAACCGCCGGACCATGGGGTGCGGGTGCGGCAAGCCGACCGCATCGAGCAGGGGGTCATCCATCATCGCGTGGACGAACGGGCGGCCGAGGGGCCACAGCGGCTTCGGGAGATACCAGCTCAAGAGGAGGTCGCGCGTCGCGCGTGCTAGCGCGCCGTTCTCGGGCGCGTACTCGTAATTCGCGAGGGCGAACTCCTGGTAGTAGCGCTCGAAGGCCTCGTAGGTGTCCGGGACATCCTTGATCGCCATCCGCCGGGCGATCTCGCGCCAGAAGTAGTAGGACGCGAGCTTCTCCTGGCGCAGGAGCGGCCGCCAGCCGAACCGTTCGTTCCAGCGGATCGGCTCGAAGACGAACGTTGAGAGCACGTAGAGGAACTCGTCGTTCGGGATCGCATAGCGGCCGTGCATCTGGTTCATCCGTCGCAGCGACGCCTTGCCGCGGTCGCTGTCGTAGCCGTGCTCGAGGATCTCGGCGAGGATCAGCACCGTGTCGTCGTAGCGCTTCTGGGTGCGCTGCGTGAACTCGCCCGTGCCGGCGAGCAGGCCCGTCCCCTTCGCGACCGCGAACGCACGGAACAACGCGAGCTCCAGCGAGCGCGTCGTGTCCCAGGGGAACTCCTGGAGCGACGTCAGGAAGGCGATCCGCTGGTGGTCGACCACCGGATCGAGTCGTCGGATCTCCTGCAGGACCGCATCGTGCCGCACGCCACCACCTCGTCGTCCCTCGCCAGCATAGCGAGCCCTGCTCCCTCGTTCGCAGGCGGGACCCGTTCGGATGAACGCGGCATGGTCCGAGGTGGTCGGAAGCTAGTCGAAGCTTCCGAACACCTAGACATCCGACGACAGTATGGAGATACTTCCTTGGTATGGCGGATGGACGGGAACTTGTCGTCGGACGGCTCCGGATGGGACAGGCGGCCGAGATGCTCGGCGTCTCGGTCGAGACGCTGCGCCGCTGGGAGGCCGATGGACGCCTCCGCATGGAGCGCTCCGAGGGCGGCCAGCGTGTCGTCGGGATCGACGAGGTCGCGCGGCTGCTGAACGAGCGACGCAGGGCTGCCACCGATCGGCCGATCGTCGCGCAGTCGGCGCGCAACCGCTTTCCGGGGGTCATCACCAGGGTCGAACGCGATGGCGTCGCTGCGGTCGTCGAGGTCATGGCGGGCCCGCACCGGCTGGTCAGCCTCATGACCGCGGAGGCCGTGATCGAGCTCGACCTCAAGGTCGGCGACGAGGCGGTCTGCGTCGTGAAGTCCACCAACGTGATCGTCGAGATCCCGTCGTCGAAGGAGACTCGGGGGTGAGGCCAGGGGCCGCTGCGCTGTCGATCGGCCTCATCCTCGCGATCGTCGCCGCCTGCTCGAGTGGTGGCGCGAGTTCGGCGAAGACGTCGGTCGAGCTCACGGTCTATGCCGCTGCCTCGCTCAAAGCGGCACTGGAACAGGCGGTGGCCGCATACGAGACTGCCAACGCCGGCACGACCCTCACGATCTCGACGGACTCCTCATCGGCGCTCGAGACGCAGATCGAGCAGGGCGCCCCGGCCGACGTGTTCCTGTCGGCGGACACGACGAACCCGAAGAAGCTCGTGGATGCAGGCCTGGCCGATGGCGATGCGGTCGCGTTCGCCGGCAACGAGCTGACGGTCATCGTGCCGGCCGACAACCCGGCCAAGATCGCGAGCGCCGCCGATCTGGCCAAGCCCGGCATCAAGATCATCGCGGCGGGCGACGAGGTGCCGATCACCAGGTACGCGACGCAGCTGGTCGAGAACCTCGGCAAGGAACCCGGGTACCCCGACGACTTCGCGGCCGCCTACACGAAGAACATCGCGTCGAGGGAGGACAACGTGAAGGCGGTGGTCGCCAAGATCGAGCTCGGCGAGGGCGACGCCGGCATCGTGTATGTCACCGACGCCAGGGCCTCGACCAAGGTCGCCACCTTCGACGTGCCGAGCTCAGCCAACGTGCCGGCCACCTACGCTGGCGTCGTCGTGAAGGCTTCGGCGAACGTCGCGGCGGCCAGGGCCTTCCTCGACTGGTTCGCCGGACCGGATGGCCAGGCGATCCTCGGCGAGCTCGGGTTCCTGCCGCCCTCGTGATCGGGGAGGCCGCCGGGCGCTCCGGGGGGAGCCCGGCGGCGGCCGCCCGATCGAGCGTCGACGAACGACGGGCTGGTCCCTGGGCGGAGCGCTCGCTGGCCGCCGTCGCGGGCCTGTTCGCCCTCTTCCTCGGGCTGCCGGTCCTGACGCTGGTCGGTCGAGCGATCCTCGACGGCTCCATGGCGGAGGCGATCGGGTCGCGGGTCGTCCTCGACGCGCTGGTCCTGAGCCTCGTCACCACGGCGATCAGCCTCACGATCACGGTGGCGTTCGGCCTGCCGCTCGCGTACGTGCTCGCCCGGCGGCGGTTCCGAGGGAAGGGCTGGCTCGAAGCCATCGTCGATCTCCCGATCGTCCTGCCGCCATCGGTCGCGGGCCTCGCGCTGCTGCTCGTCTTCGGGCGCCAGGGGCTCCTCGCGGAGCCGTTCGAACTGCTCGGCGTGTCCGTGCCGTTCACCACGATCGCGGTCATCGTCGCCCAGACGTTCGTGTCGGCGCCGTTCTTCATCCGCTCGGCACGGAATGGGATCGCCGCCGTGGACCGTGACCTCGAGGACGCAGCACGCGTCGACGGCGCCTCCGAGCGCCAGCTGTTCCGCGACATCACGGTCCCGCTCGCCGGGGCGGCACTTGCAGCCGGTCTGGTGATGAGCTGGGCCCGCTCGCTCGGCGAGTTCGGGGCGACGATCATGTTCGCGGGGAACGTGGAAGGCCGGACCCAGACGCTCCCGCTCGTCGTCTACGGCCAGTTCCAGGGCGGCGACCTCGACGGCTCGATCGCGGCGGCGGCGATCCTCGTGCTGGCCGCGTTCGGAGTGCTGGTCGCTGTCCGGGTGTTCCACTGGGGCCGCGTGCTCGACACGCGGGGAATCACATGAGGCGGGTGATGAGGGCCTGAACCCGGATTGCGATGCTCCTGATAGGGGCAAGGGGCATGTCGCCTCTTGACGACGAATGCCGCGTTGCGCTGAAATCGGCGCCAGGCACTCGACGACCGTACGCCGTGGGGACGCTCCCGCGACCGAGACGACCGCGCATGCGGGGACAGCCGATGGTCATCGAACGTGCCGCTCGAATCGACGACGCTCGCCGGGCCCTGGTGCTCCACGATCGCCAGCTGATCGTTGACCTCATCGAGCTGACCCTGAACCACGGGCTCTTCATCGTCCGTGCCGCGAGCAACCTCGCAGAAGCCGAAGCGATCCTCGCCGAGTGGCGTCCGGACATGACCGTGGTCGACATGGACCACGAGGACAGCTCCGCGTTGCTGCAGCGCCTCGGGGCCTCGAACACCATGACGCGCAGCCTCACGCCGGTGATGGGCCTGACCCAGCGCGGCGACTTGAAGACGAAGCTGCGGGCGTTCGATCTCGGCGTGGATGACATCCTGACGATGCCGTTCTCGCCAGAGGAATTGCTGGCGCGATCGATCGTGATCAGCCGTCGCGCGTCGGGGATGGATCTGGCGGTCGTCCCGACCATCAGGCTCGGCGAGATGGAGATCGACATCGTCAATCGCCAGGTCCGCGCCGGCGAGTCGGTCGTGCACCTGAGCGGCATCGAGCAGAGCCTGCTCTACCTCCTGGCGAGCCGCGGAGGTCGTGTCGTGTCCCGCGAGGACATCCTCGATGCGATCTGGGGCACCGACTTCGTGGCGGAGAGCAACGTCGTCGATCGCCACGTCCGAAGCCTGCGGATCAAGCTCCAGGACGACTACCGGCACCCTCGCTTCATCGCGACCGTGGCCGGCGAGGGCTACCGGTTCATCCCGACCTTCTCGAACACGGGCTGGGACGGCGACACAGCATCGGGCGACGTCTCGCGCCGCTGAGCATCACCGGCGATCGTCAGACCCTGGCGCGTCGACCCATCACTCCACGGTAGACCGCGACCACGATGACGCCACCGATGACGGCGACCACGATGCTCTCGAGGTTGATGCCGGTCACGTCGGCGACCTTCAGGACCGTGCCGGCCACGTAACCGCCGACGACGGCACCGATGATGCCGAGGATGATCGTCGGGATCACGCCTTCCTTGCCGCCCATGATCATGTTCGTGATGAAACCTGCGATCGCCCCGAGGACGATCCACGCGAGGATACCCATCGCAACCTCCCTGGCCTGACCCGCGACTCCCCGCGTGCGATTCTACGCCTTCTGGATTCGCCGACGGTGCCTGTCAGCTGACGCGGCCAGGAGGGACACGAAGGCCAGGAGGAAGATCCCGAAGAGCAGGGCCGCGTTCGTGGCGGGTCGAGAGGCTTCGGCGGGCGGGACGGTGTCCGTGGCTGGCGGTGTGGCTCCTCCGCCGCCTCCTCCGCCGCCGCTCGTCGGGGTCGGAGCAGGAGCGCCCGCGACGCGGTTGTTCGAGATGCTCGCTGAGCAGATCACCAGGGCCCCGCCGCCGTTGGCCGAGTCGTTGCACTGGTTGATCGTCACGGAGCGATTCCCCATGGTGCCCGACGCCTCGCAGTCCAGGATGACCAGGGTGCCGCCGTTGGCCGAGCCGTTGCACTGGGTGATCGTCGCACCGGTCGTGGTGGCTGGGAATGGATCGCAGAGGATCGTCGTGCCGATCCCGCCCGATTCGCCTGACCCGACACACTGGTTGACGGTTGCGGCGGTGGCGCCGGGGCTCCTGTCGACGTAGTTGTTCGTCACCGAGACGCTACAGCGGAGCGTGCCGCCGCCGCCGTTGATCGAGTCGTTGCATTGGGTGACCTGCGTCACCGCGCGCGTCAGGTTTCTGGTCGTCACCGTGCAGGCTGCCGTCGGGTCGCCGGCCGCGCCGTGGCACTCCCGGATCGTGACCCTGGCCCGCCCGCCGCTGCCGGTGAACGTGTTGGTGATCGTGATTGCACAGATCAGGCCCAGGCCGGGCGTGTTGTCGACGCCGTTGCTACACGAGGTCGTGGGACCGAAGGTCGCGGCGCTTGCGCCGCTCGTGAAGGCGAGGGATCCGATGAGCAGGAGCGAGCCCGTGAGCAGGGTGGCGAGGGAGCGACGCATGGGGATCACCTTGGTGGAACTCGCCGCACAGACGCGTTGAGCGAGGTGGGCCCGTCCCCGTGACGGGCCCCCTCGCCGGAACGTGCGGCTCGCTAGCGAAAGGCGACATGCCGTTCGGTCGCGAGTGTGCTGCGGCCGGGTCGAACCGTCATGACGCCTTTGTCATCTGCCGGTGGCGTGGCGATCGGCTCCTCAAAACCGGGCGGGCTCCCCAAATCGTCGGCTCGGGGCGAGGAACGAGAGGACCCGCGACCACATAGGGATCACGACGAGATGGCCGGCGTCGGGCACGGTCTCGAGCCGCGCGTTCGGCAGGTGGGATCGCCACCATCGACCGTGGCGGGGACTGGCCAGCGGGTCCGCGGCGCCGTAGATGAGCAGGGTCTTGGCCGTGACCTGTTCGGGCTCGAACCCCCACGGCCGGAGCGTGTACCCGGCGATCTCGGTCGCCATGCCGATCGCGCCCTGGGCGAACGCCTCGCGGAGCATCGCGGCCAACCTGTCGCGTGCGCCCGGTCGCGCGAGTGCCGAGTCATCGTCGGCCGGGCTGTGGCCCAGCAGCCCCAACGCGTCGTCGGAGGCCGGCTCCACGGCCGCCATGCCGGCCATCTGCCCGCCGAACTCCTCGTTGACGGCCTCGGCCGGCTGTCCGCGCATGGCCTCGATGCCGGCCTTCTGCTCCTTGGGCACCCATGGAACGGCATCGTCGGGGGCGGGCGTCGCGATCACCGCGACGCGATCGACGAGATCCGGATGTCGAGCGGCCAGGGCGAGAGCCACGCGCCCCCCGGCTGACCAGCCAGCAACGCCGACCGGTCGGTCCACGGTGCGCTTGAGCATCTCGGCTAGGTCTTCGGCCGCTGAGGCCACGCTCGCCCACTGATCGGCGGGAAGCGGGTCGGACTCGCCGTATCCCGGGCGGTCGGGCGCGATCAACGTGATGCCGCGGTCGGCGGTCGCCACCGGGTCCGGATCGAACTGCCCGGAACCAGGCGAGGCGTGGCAGAGCACGACCGGGCGATCGCCCTCGGCCAGTCGATGGATCGCCACGCGGCGGCCATCGCCCATGAGGAAGGCTTCTGCTGTCAGCATCCGTGCAACCTACGAGGACCCGGCGCCTCGTTCACCTCAGGAACCGTCCTCACCACGTTCCAGAATGATCACAGGATGCTCGCGTGGAGCGGAGCGCTCAGACCGGCCGTACGAAGCGCCATCAGACTCGTTGATGCCGCAACTTCCAAGCGCTACCATCCGCGGCATGGACTATGGAATCGCGCTCCCGAACTTCCCCGATGGCGCGTCACCCGAGGGCATCCACGCCGCGGCAGAGGTCGCCGAGCGACTCGGCTGGTCGACGGTCTGGACCACCGACCATGTCATCGTCGACCAGGCCGCCGCCGACGAGTACGGCCGGATCTACGAGGCGATCCTGACGCTCGCGTGGGTGGGGGCCCGCCACCCGCGGCTGCGCCTCGGGACCAGCGTCATCGTCGTTCCGCAGCGGAACGCTGTCCTCGTGGCCAAGGAGCTCGCCACGCTCGATTCGCTGAGCGGCGGCCGGGTCGTGGCCGGGGTCGGGGTCGGATGGAATCGCGCGGAGTTCGCGAACATCGGCGTCGAGGACCGGTTCCGCGTCCGGGGCGCCTACCTCGACGAGACCATCCGGCTCTGGCGCCACCTCTGGTCCGGCGCCACGGAGCCGTTCCACGGCCGGTTCCACACGATCGACGACTTCGCGTTCGAGCCACTCCCCGAGCAAGGCGCCGCGCTCCCGATCGTGGTCGGCGGTCGGGCCGAGGCCGCCCTACGGCGGGCCGGCGGGCTGGCCGATGGCTACCACTCGAGCGCGGTCGGACCCGCGTCATACGGCGAGCGCGTGGCCGTCGTCCGGGCTGCCGCCGAGAGCGCGGGTCGACCGGCGCCGTGGCTCTCGGCGCGGATCCGTGTGCAGTTCGGCGCTGGCACCGACCGCTACTACGCGATGCGCGGCACGCCCGAGGAGATCGCGGCCGAGGCGCGGGCATTCGCCGGCCACGGCGCCACGCACCTGGCGCTGTACTTCGAGACCATGGACCCAGGAGAGCTCGTCGCCCAGGCCGAGCGCTTCGCACGAGAGGTCGCCCCGCTCGTCGACGCCTGACCCGTCCGTATGCACGAAATCGCCACCTGAGGCGCTCTTCTCCCCGGTATGCACATCGGATGCATGGCAGGCCCCGTGGTGGCGGTGTCGGACGGTGGCGGCCCCCCGACGGCCTATGCATCCGACATGAATATGCCGGCGACAGGCAGTCCATGGCGCGGATTCGTGCATAGCCCCTGGCGACGGGCCCGACGACCGCGCCGATCGGCCGAGTGCGCCGCGGCGCCGGGCGACACACCGCCTGGCGACACGAACCGGGCGTCGCGACCGTCGGAGGGGCGTGGGACCTCGTGAGCAGATCGCCGGATCGCGTCGTGCGCTGGTCCGACTCCTCGCGATCTTCGTCCTCGCGGTCGCGATCCTCGACATCGCGGGCCTGATTCCCGGTCCGGGCGATGGACCGATCGGTCTCGCCCAGGTCCTCGCGGCGCACTTCACGATCGCGGCGCTGCTCCTGGGTCCTGTTGCGTTCGCGCGCAACGCGACGTGGCTTCGGGCCGCACTGGTCCTGCTCGTGGTCGCCGGCCTCCTCCGCTTCGGCGGGGAGTGGTGGTCGATGCCTGGTGAGCCGGCCGACGGTCCCACCATCGAGGTGGCCACGTTCAACCTCGAGATCCGGTCACGGGCCGCGCCGGATGCGGTGACCTTCCTCCGCGCCGTGACCGCGGACGTCATCGCCCTCCAGGAGCTGACGACGGCCTTCGCCGACGCGATCGCGGCGGACCCGCTCCTCGCCGAGGCGTACCCCTACCAGGCGCTCTACCCGCGGGACGACGTCCTGGGCCTCGGGCTGCTCAGCGGCCATCCGCTGTCTGACGTGTCGTTCGAGGGCGAGCCGTCGAGGCTCGGGGCACGCGTCGCCATGCCGGACGGGGCGGTTCGGGTCCTGAACGTCCATCCCCTCCCCGCTCGCATGCCGCGAGGACCGCTCGCGATGCCGATCGGGTTCGACCCGACCAACCGGGATGCCGCGCTTGGACGGATCTCCGACGACCTCGACGAGCTCCGTCGATCGGACGAGCCGGTGATCCTGCTCGGCGACATCAACACGGCGCCGACCGAGCCCGAGTTCGGGCGATTCACGGCCGGGCTGATCGACGCGCACGCTGAGGTCGGACTGGGACCCGGCTGGACCTATCGACCGGACGCCCTGGAGCCGCTCGGGATCGGGATGATCCGGATCGACGTCGTGCTCACGGCATCCGGGTTGCGGCCGGTCGCGGTGTCCACGCGCTGTCCACCGGCCGGCGACCACTGCGCCGTGCTGGCGACCCTAAGCGCGGACTGGACCTCGAACGCGGACTGAGCCCGCGCCTACTTGGACTTGAACGACGCCGTCATCGCGGATTCGTCGAGCATCGTGAGGTAGCAGGTGATCCCTCGCTCGCCGTCCTTCCAGTCCTCCGACGTCGGATAGAAGGCGCCAAGGTCGAACTTGGCGGTGTCGGTGCCGACGTACTGGTCGAGCGCGACGCCGCAGGTGCTGAACAGGTAGGACGTGAGCTCGTCGTCGGTCGGCTCGACCGCGCCCTTGGCCGCCGGATGTGCGGCCACGAGGATGACCTCGGCCGTGTGGCTCTCGGTGCACGGGTGGTGCTGGACGTCGTTGACGCTCTGGCCGGCGGTCGTCGGCACATCGAAGCAGTCCCCGACCTGGAGCTCCGCCGGGCTGCCGCCGAGGCGGTCGCGGAAGAGGAAGCCGCCGACGAGGATGATCGCGATGACGCCGAAGCGCAGGAGGAATTTCATAGGGCGACGGTCCCCCACGAGAGACTCGGCGGGCATCCCCCGATGGTCCCGTTTCCCTATCCCCCACCGGGGGCCGGAGTACGATCGAGCGGATGAGCCTGCCCCGCTCGCCGAGCCCGGCCGCGTTCCATGTCGGACCCGGCCACATGATCGTCCACGGCAACACCGCGTTCGTGACGTTGTTCGGGCCGCGATGCGTCGGTCAACCTGCACGCGAGGCGCTCGTCGGCCTGCCACCCGAAGCGTTCGAGCTGATGGATGCGGTCTACCTGGGTGGCAAGGCGCTGGCCCGCCGCGTCGAGACGACGTGGGGTACCAGGCGCCTAGTCGTGGCGGCGCGGCAGGATCCCGAGACCGGTAAGACGTATGGCGTCATGACCCACCTGACGCCGGTGCCGGCGAGGACGTCCTCAAGCTAGGCGCGACCAGGGCGTTTCAGCCACCCGCGGGGTCCAGCTTGCCCGCGTGGAACCGCTCGATCAGCTCGGTGTAGTCGGGCAGGCCGCGCTCGTAGCCGATCGCCCAGAACCCGGCGCCGGCAAGCCCCCGCGCGTCGGCGAGCGCGAGCTTCGGTGCCAGCGTCTCGGGCGAATCGACGTAGACCGCCTCCCAGTCCCCCGCCGCCGCCACGGGCGATCCGTCCAGACCCAGCGACGGGCTGGGCGGATCGTCCGCCGCATCGTCGGTCCGGTACGTGTAGACCTCGACAACCTCGATCGGATCGCGGATCGGGGCCGAGTCCGGGTCCCGCAGGAACGCCACGTTGTTGCTCGGGAACCACGCCTCGCCACGGGCGGTCTGGGGCGCGCCGAGCTCCGGCCCGGTGACCTTCCAGCGCATGCCGTAGAGCGGCAAGCCCAGCAGGGTCCGGTCGACGGGCACGCCCAGCGTCTCGTACAGGTCCAGCGACCAGACCAGGTCGCGCTCATCCCCGTCGCGCCGGTCGAGCGGCGACGACGCCCCCGGCGCCGATCCCGGCCAGTGGTAGTCGTAGCCCATCATGAAGATCCGGTCGGCACCGGCTGCTGCGGCCGCGACGGCCATCGCCGCCCCACCGATGTTGGCCGTGGTCGCCACCGAGACCTCGGCACTGGCGTGTTCCTCGCGAAGCGCGGCCCGCAGCCGCGCCACGAACGCCCCGTAGGAGGGCACGAACTCGGTGTCGAGCTGCTCGACGTCGACGTTGATGCCATCGACGCCGATCTCGTCGGCGAACTCCACGAGCGCCGTGATGACCTTGTCCTGCGTCGCGACCTTGCCGCCGAAGAACCGCTGGTTCCGTTCGAACCCGAAGCTGGTGTAGACGAGCTCGACCCGGGACTTCCGATCGTGCGCGTCGCGGATGAGCTGGCGGCCGATCGGGCCGGTGATCTTCTTGTAGCCGTTCTGGCCCGTGTCGAGCGTGCCATTGCGCTTGTTCGTGACCGAGAACAGCGCGAGCGTCGTGAGCGTGGTGTCGCGCACGTGCGCGGGGATCGCCTCGTTCATCTCCCAGTACGGCAGAAAGCCGTAGACCTCGTGGCCGGGGATGGGCCGCGGGGTAGGGATCGGCGTCGGGGTGGCGTTGGGATCGGACGGTCCCGCGGAGCCGTCCGTGTCGAGGATGACGCCGCCCGGGCCGGTCGGACCAGCCAGGGCGTTCACCAGGACGACCGAGCCGACGATCGCAACGACGACGGTCACGGCGACCACGGCGACCATCGGTCGGCGTCGCATCATCGGCAAAGGGTGGGCGCGGTCGCCCGCTCGGTCAAGCGTGGGGGTCAGTCGCTCGACGGACGGTCCCTGAAACGGCGAGCACCGGCGAGCCGGTCGACCAAGGGACGGGAGGAGATCGTCAGCCGGGTCGGTTGGTTCGCCGGCGCGTTGGTCGCCGGGGAGGTAGGACGAGGATCAGACTGAGCCCGATCCCTGAGAACGCTCTGAGAATGTCGCCCCGTGGCGACCCGGTTCAGCTCTCGTAGTCGTCGCTGACGCGCACGACCAGCACGATCATCTCGGCCACGAAGGCGAAGATCATGCAGAGCGGCATCACCATCCACATCGGGATGCCTTGCGGCGCGGCCTCGGCGCCCGTCGTCGCGGCGAGCGCGGTGAGCGGGGCGATCAGCAGTGCCGTGAGCGCGGCGGCCGCCGCCGCGAGGACCACAAGCCGTCGGGGCAGGATCGTGGACATGGTTGCCTGTTCCTCGATACACGTCGGGTCCCGTCGTCGAGCACCTGACGAGCGATATCGTCCCTAGACCGCACCGCACGAGCCATGACCCATTCGTCATGGGACGAACTTTGAAGAAGTCGGGCAGCGGGCTCCCCATACTCGGTGAGCACCCCGTCGGAGGCGCTCATCGGAGTACGGAGACGGCAAACGTGCAGTCCATCCTGGTAGAGCAAGCTGCGGCGGGCGATCAGCGGGCCTTCGAGTCCCTGGTCCGTCAGTCCGTGGACCGGCTCTTCGCGATCGCGTATCGGATCCTTCGCGATCACCACCTTGCCGAGGACGCCCTCCAGCAGACCCTTGTCACGATCTGGGACGAGCTTCCCAGGCTTCGCGACCCTGAGCGGTTCGAGGCCTGGAGCTACCGACTGATCGTGCGGACCAGCATCGCCCAGGCCAAGCGTGAGCGGCGCGGCGGCCCGACGATCCGGCTCCTGCCGGACGACGCGGACGCCGACACCGTCGCCCATCGAGGCCCGGACGACATCGGCTCGGTGGCCGATCGCGACCAGGTCGAACGCGGGTTCCGGCGCTTGAAGCCGGACCAGCGGGCGATCCTGGTGCTCCAGCACTACGTCGGCCTGTCCCTGGCCGAGATCGCCGACGTGCTCGGCATCCCGGTCGGGACGACCGGTTCTCGACTCCACTACGCGACCCGGGCTCTCCGGGCCGCCCTCGACGCCGACGAACGCGCCATCGACTCGAAGGAGCGGACGGCATGAACGACACCAACGACATCGATCGCCGCGCCGCGGACTTGGCTCGAGGACGGGCCGTCCCGGGCCCCGGAACGCTCGATCGAATTCGGCCCTCGCCCATGCCCAGGCTCATCCGCGACGACGCGACCCGTTGGCGTTCATCAGAAAGGACCCCATGAACGCCCAGAACACCTCAGTCCAGGCCGCGCTTCGGCCACTGTCCCTCGTCGCCGTCCTGGCGCTCGTCCTGGCGGCTGCCCTGGCGATCGCCACGGTCGGTGGCTTCCTCGACGGCCGCCCCGCGGTGGTGCCGCCGGTCGCGACGCCGTCGGGCGGAACCGACCAGCGGCCCGTCAACGGCGCCGTCGGTGTCCCCGGCGCCGTCGGTGATCACAGTCGACCTCATCGAGCACGTCGGCGCAGATGCGAGCGTCGACATCACGGACCTCTCCGGCACGCTCGTCGGTGCAGAGTCGGGCGACCCGGGCGACGGTGGCTCGGTGCCCGAGGGTGCCGTGCAGGCCACCGACCTCGCCGCCGACCCGCGCACGGTCGTCCTGACCTGGACGGGCATGCCGTGCGACACGACACACGACCTCACGATCGCGCCAGACGGCGTGACGATCACGATCACTCGACCGGCCTGCTCGGGTGACACGATCCCGGTCGACCACGTCCTGCAGCTCACGTTCGATCACGACATCGACTTGACCAAGATCAATCCGACGGTGCAGACCATCGGCAACTGATCCATGTCATCGCGAGCGAAGCCGGCCCGAACCAGGGCCGGCTTCTTCGTGTGGCTCAGCCGGCGGTTGAGCCCTCGGCTACCTTCGCCTCGACGTCGTGGTCTGCGAAGTAGAAGCGCCACGGACCGGCGGCCGGGATGAAGGCCTGCATGACGGCCCGCTCGGCCTGGACGACGTGCATCAGATCGTGCCCGGAAAACTCGTTGAGCAGCTGGCGCATCGACACGACGCCCAGGTCCGGGTGCTGCGCCGTCCGGTCGAGGTCCGCCTCGGTCACGCTGGCGACGAGCTCGATGCTGCGCCTTCGGAGCTCGGCATGCTCCTCCGCCAGCGCCACCGGATCCGTGTCGGCGGAGACCGGCGTCGCCTCGATGTCGGGCTCGTAGCTCCGCAGCGTGGGCCGACCCTCCAGGATCGCGCGCACGCGCTCGGCGAAGACCGCCTCCTCGCAGTCGACGGCGTGTCCGAGACACTGCAGGGCCGACCACTCCCCGGGCTCGGGCTGTCGCCGGAGCAGCTCCTGGTCGAGTGTGGCGAGTGCCCGCCAGCGCGGGGCGTCGAACCGGAGGATCTCGATCGTCTGGGCGATGAGGTCAGTCATGGGCTCGACCGTAGCACGGGGACCCGGTCAGGTGCCGTCATCTTTGGGGAAGGCCTCGGCGATGGCCGCATCGAAGTCCGCGGACGTTGGCGCGGGCTCCTGCATGCGGCGCACGAGCACGGTGTGCCGACCCTCGACCGGTACATCGCGGCGCGCGACGAACCGGAGGAAGACCACGCCCGAGTCCGGGACCGTCGTCGCCCCCTCCCCGATGACCTCGCCGCGTGCCATGAGCGACGCGTGGTTGGCGTCGAAGATCGTCCCGTCGGTGGCCGACAGGTCGAGCATCGATCGGCCCACGAGGTCCTCGGCGGTCCAGCCCAGCGTCGCGGCCGCACTCGCGGTCGTGTCCACGACCCGCAGCTCGTCATCGAGGACGAAGATCGGCGGCCCGACGGTCGTCGGCAGCCGCGGTGCGATCTCGACGCCGTCGTACATCTCGAGGCTGATGTCCTCGGACCACGGGTCGAGCTCATGCGCGAACAACGGGCGCTCGAGCCCACCGCCCGTGGCGGCGCGCACGGTCTGGCGATCGGGCCAAACGCCCACCGACACGGCTTCGACGTCTCGGCCCACCACTCGACGGCCGACATGCGACGCGACGAGCCCCAGTTCGGTCAGTCGCGGCTGCTGATCGCGCAGGACCTCGAGGAGCTGGCCCTCCTGGTTCTCCCGGGCACGGACTCGCAGGATCCGCATCAGGGTCGTGGACTCTGGAGGGAGGGCCGCGAACGTCCGGCCCATGATCTCGTAGTGGTCGGCACGGTCGATGACGAGTGGCACCTGGAGTCGCCGGCCGAGGAGGCCGCCTTCCTCGTCGGCGTCTGTCGCCCGGGCCATCGAATCGACATCGCGCCAGACGGTCACGAACGCCGCCTCGGCGGGTGACGATCGCCGAGGCGCTGTCGCGCGTTCCCAGGATCAGGCTGTCGAGGCCGACCACGCCAGCCGCCGCTCGCGACAGCCGATCTCGGATCGCGAGGACCGCCTCGGGGTTCGTGCCCGCCGGCAGACGACCCGAGCACGATGCGCAGGATCATGGCCGACAGGATAGGCCCCGACGCGGAAAGGGTCCGTGTGCGTGACAGCCGCCAGCCGCCGCGCACCATGGGCGCGTGGATCAGCGGCGGTTCGAGGTCCTGGGCGTCGGCATCCTCTTCCTGAGCGCGGGCGCCGTGGTCATCCTCGCGACGCGTGATGCCGGGCCCCCGTGGGCGCTCTTCGGCGCCGGCCTGATGGTCGTCGGGTTCGGATGCGCGCTCGTCTCGTTGTTCGGACTGCCCGAGGCGATCCGAGGCTGGCGCCCCGGTCGCGACGATCGGGGCCGCGATCCAGGCGCCGAGACCGGCCGAGGATGAACGGCATTGACACTCCTCACCTGGATGCGCCCGTTCACGATCCGGGTCATCAACCCGGTCACCCGGCTGTTCGCCGGCCGGGTGCCGGGCTTCGCGATCCTCAAGTACGCCGGCCGCACATCCGGAAGGGCCTATCGCACGCCGATGAACGTGTTCCGGCATGGCGACGAGTACGTCTTCGCGCTGACCTACGGCGCGGAGGTGCAGTGGGTCAAGAACGTCATCGCGGCCGGTGGCTGCGAGATGGTGGTGCGTGGCCGGACCATCCGACTGACCGCCCCGCGGCTCATCGAGGACCCGAGCCGGCGGCTGATGCCTCTCCCCGTCCGAGTCTTCTTGGGCCTGATCGGCGTCGAGGAGTTCCTGGTGATGCGCCCGGCGTTGGGCGCGGGCGGCGCGGACGACCCAAAGTCCGCCGATGGTCGTGGTACTTCCCGCCAGTACCGCCGGGTGGTGCGTCGCGCCAACGTTCGAGGCCACGCACCTGCCGACCGGGCAGGACCAGACGGAGGATGAACCCATGGCACAACGGCCAACGCGCCGCATCAAGGAACCCGCGGGCCCGTGGGAAGCCAAGCCCATCGAGCTCAAGGCGTACGTCGATCGACGTCTTGCGGCCCAGGCGGCGAGCGTGCCGGTCGAGCCGGAGTGGTTCGTCGCGGAGCTCGAGGCGTCCTGGGAGCAGGCTCTCGCGGAGGCCGAGGCAAGCTAGCCCGCACGACTCGGCCGGCGCCGCAGGTACACTGCGGCCGCACGGCGCATGGATCCGTGGCATCGAGCGAGGGGCTATGCGGCGGATCGTTCTTCTCGCGGTGCTGTGGGCGGTCGCCGCCTGCGGGTCGGCGACGCCAAGCGGCCCCGTGTCGACCGAGACCCCTGCGGCGAGCGCCAGCCCGACTCCCTCACCCAGCCCGACCCCCACGCCCGAGCCCACGCCCGTCCCGAGCCTGCCGCCGCTGGACGTCTCGGCCTTCGAGTCCGGCTGGACGCTAGCCGCCACGGACACCAATGACGGTCCCGTCCACGAGACCGCGATCCTCTCGACGATCGGGCCGCGGTTCGCGGTGGCCGTCGTCTGTGTCGGGGACGGCGAGCTGACCGTCAACCTCCGGGCGGCGGGTGGCGACCTCAAGAAGGACTACCCCGACGGTCTCGATGCCGGCTCCGTCACCGTGCAATGCACCAGCCTGACGCCGCAGGTGACGTCCTTCGACGACACGCTCCCGACCTACATCGGGGTCTCGATCAGCCCCAGCGCCTCGGGACCGCAGCACATCCTGTACCGGATCGCGGTGGGGACCGCCGGCCCGGGCTGATCGCGCGGCCCGGCCCGGACAACGACGAAGCCGGCCACCCGAAGGTCGCCGGCTCTCGATCGCGTTGGGTGCCGAGCCCGCACTCGGCGGGAGATCAGGCCTCGGTCAGGCCCAGGACGTGGCCCTCGGGATCGGCGACCATCGCCAGCTGGGCGTTTCCGTCCGGGCTGAACTTGGGCATGATCACCTTGCCGCCGAGCGAGGTGGCCTTCTCCAACGTCGCGTTGATGTCGGCGACGGTGACGTAGCCGGTCACCCAGCCCGAGCCGCCGGTCTGATCGGTGCCGATGCCCACGACCGGCCCGGTCGCGTCCGGCGTCGTCATCCCGTAGCCACCGGGGTTGTCGGTGTTGAGGTTCCAGCCGAAGAGCTGGCTGTAATAGCTCTGAAGGGCCTTCTGGTCCTTGCCCGTGACCTCGAAGTGAATGACTTGTCCTGCCATCGGTCGGTCTCCTGCTTCGGGACCGCGGTCATCGTCGCCTCGGTCGCCCTACAACCCAACGACGAACGGTCCTCCCCGGAATCGACACCGGCCCCGAAACAGCCGGCCGCGGCCCATGGTGCGCGTCTGCACCATGGCCGTCGTTCCCTCATTGCAACCAACCAACCGGCCTAGTACCGTCGGCGGTCCGTTGATAGGACTTCTGGCCTACCAGTAGGCCTCTTCAGGAAGCCTGTCGACGGAAACGCCACTGACCCAGAGGGGTTTGGGAGGGCTGGGCGGCCGTGGGGAAACCGAGCGCGCGCCGTATTGCTGCTTGGCTTGCCGTCCTGCAGGTCGGTCTACTCACGGCGTCCCTGATCGGGCCGGCGGTGGGGCCATTCAAGCTCCCCGTCGCTGAGGTCCAGGCGGCGCCCGCCGGGACTGCTCTCACCCTCAACGGCAGCAGCCAGTACGCCACGGTCGGCACGACCTCGACGCTGCGCAGCTCGTCGTTCACCCTCGAACTGTGGTTCAAGCGTGCCGCTGGTGGTGTGACCCAGAACACCGGCTCAGGCGGTGTGACCGCCTATCCGCTGATCACCAAGGGTCGGGCAGAGGCCGAGACCGCGGCCGCCGACGTCAACTACTTCTTCGGCATCGATGCGACCGGGCATCTCGCCGCCGACTTCGAGGAAGCCCAGGTCGCGGCCGGCGGCACGACCCCGGGCCTCAACCATCCGATCACCGGCACCGGCACGGTGCCCGCCAGCGACACCGGCTGGCACCACGCCGCGGCGACGTACGACGGCACCACCTGGCGCCTGTATCTCGACGGCAACCTCGACGGGACGCTCGCGGTCAGCCGGGCAGCCAACGTCGCGACCGCGGTCGTGACCGCCATCGGCAGCTCATGGGGCACCGCCGGCAACAATCCGCTGGGCTTCTTCTCCGGCACGATCGACGAAGCCCGGATCTGGAATACCGCCCGCTCGCAGGCGCAGATCCAGGCCTCCAAGAATCTCGAGATCACCGCGCCGACCACCAACCTGATCGGCGGCTGGAACCTCAACGAGGGCACCGGCTCCAACCTCGGCGACAGCTCAGGCAACGCGGTCGTCGGCACGACCATCGCTGCCCCGGCATGGGTCGCCGGGTTTGATGTCCCTGGTAACCGTGCCCTCGCCCTCAACGGCACCAGTCAGTACGCCACGGTCGGCACGACCTCGACGCTGCGCAGCTCGTCGTTCACCCTCGAACTGTGGTTCAAGCGTGCCGCTGGTGGTGTGACCCAGAACACCGGCTCGGGCGGTGTGACCGCCTATCCGCTGATCACCAAGGGTCGGGCAGAGGCCGAGACCGCGGCCGCCGACGTCAACTACTTCTTCGGCATCGATGCGACCGGGCATCTCGCCGCCGACTTCGAGGAAGCCCAGGTCGCGGCCGGCGGCACGACCCCGGGCCTCAACCATCCGATCACCGGCACCGGCACGGTGCCCGCCAGCGACACCGGCTGGCACCACGCCGCGGCGACGTACGACGGCACCACCTGGCGCCTGTATCTCGACGGCAACCTCGACGGGACGCTCGCGGTCAGCCGGGCAGCCAACGTCGCGACCGCGGTCGTGACCGCCATCGGCAGCTCATGGGGCACCGCCGGCAACAATCCGCTGGGCTTCTTCTCCGGCACGATCGACGAAGCCCGGATCTGGAATATCGCTCGCTCGCAGGCGCAGATCCAGGCCTCCAAGAATCTCGAGATCACCGCGCCGACCACCAACCTGATCGGCGGCTGGAACCTCAACGAGGGCACTGGCAGCAACCTCGGCGACAGCTCCGGCAACGCGGTCGTCGGAACGACCATCGCCGCGCCGGCCTGGGTTGCCGGGTTTGCACCGCCGGGCGTCGCCCCAGCCGCACCGACGCTCGTTGCCCCGACGAACGCCGCCACGGACGTCGCGAGGCCGCCGACACTCGACGTGACCGTCTTCGACGCTGACGGTGGGACCGTCGACGTCCAGTTCTTCGGGCGCCCGCTGGCGAGTGGCAACTACGCCAGTCTTGGAGCGCCACAAGCCATCGCATCGGGCGCCCACGCGACGCTGTCCTGGACAGGCCTCGGAGGCGGTCAGACGTACCAATGGTTCGCCACCGCCGATGACGGGACCACGACGACGACCGGTCCGACCTGGACCTTCCACACGGCCGCCGAGACCGGCGGAACGGTCGTCTCGGCGATCGGAGATCTCGCGACATGCACGGAGACCGGCGACACCGAGACCGCCGCGATCATGGCCGGCATCGATGGGCCGATCATCACCACCGGCGACAACGTCTACCAGACCGGGACGCTGGCCGAGTTCAACGCGTGCTATGAGCCCACGTGGGGCCCATTCAAGGCACGGACGCGGCCCGTTCCGGGCAACCACGACTGGGGCAACGGGGTCCGGACGCCGGCCAGCCTGACCGACTACTTCACCTACTTCGGCGCGAACGCGAACGCCGGTGGCACGAGCTACTACAGCTACAACCTGGACGCGAACTGGCACGTCGTGAATCTCGACTCCGAGTGTGCCAACGTCCCGGGCGGCGGATGCGCCGCCGGCTCCGACCAGCACGACTGGCTGGTTGCCGACCTGGCCGCGAACGCCTCGAAGAACGTGATCGCGGTCTGGCACAAGCCGCGGTTCAGCTCGGGCTCGACCAACCTCGTGGCCATGTCCGACCTCGTGACCAGCCTGTATGCGGCTGGCGTTGACATCGGGTTGGTCGGCCACGACCACATCTACGAGGTCTTCCAGCCGCTCGATCCGGCCGGCAACCACGACCCGGCATTCGGTATCCGGCACATGACGGTCGGGACCGGCGGCGCCGAGCACCATGCCGCGGGGACACAACTGCCGACGAGCATCGCCGTGAACGACGACACGTATGGCGTCACGCGGCTCGTCCTCCACCCGACGAGCTACGAGTGGAAGTTCTTCCCGGTCGCCGGAGCGACCTTCACGGACTCGGGCACGGGAACCGTGCACGGCGCCCCGATCCCGGGCGCGAACGGCCTCGACCTGGGCGCGAGCGGCGCCTACGTCACGTTCGGGGACCCCGCCAAGCTCGACCTCGCGACCTTCACCATAGAGACCTGGTTCAAGCGCACGGGCGCCGGCGTCGCGAACTCCACGGGGACGAGTGGCATCGCGCAATTCATCCCACTCGTCACCCACGGTGGGCCCGAGGCTGACGGCTCGAACGTCGATGCCAACTGGGTCCTGGGCATCAACGACGCGACCGACGTGCTGGCCGCCGACTTCGAGGACAGCGCCACCGGGTTGAACCATCCGATCTCCGGCTCGACCCCGATCGCCAACGATGCGTGGCACCACGCGGCGGCAACGTATGACGGAACGACCTGGCGGCTGTATCTGGATGGCCAGCTCGAGGCGACTCAGGTCGAGGGAGCCTTCACGCCTCGGTCGGACACCACGCAGGACGCCGGGCTGGGCGTGATGCTCATGTCGAACGGCAATCCCGCGAACACTGCCCGCTTCCAGGGCACGCTCGATGAGGCCCGGGTCTGGTCCGGCGCACGGAACCTGTCGCAGATCCGGTCGACCATCAACGCCGAGCTCACGTCCGGCACGGGCCTACTTGCTCGCTGGGGCATGAGCGAAGCGACTGGGTCGACGGTCGCGGACTCGATCGCTACGACCGCCAACGGCACGATCACCGGTACTGGCGCGACCCGTCCGGCCGGGGCGCCGTTCGATATCTCGTTCGATACGACGCCACCGGCGGCGCCGACCAGCCTCACCGCGACGCCGGGTGACAGCACCGTCGGCCTGACATGGACCGCGAACAGCGAGCCCGATCTGGCCGGCTACAACGTCTATCGCAGCACCACCAGCCCGGTCGCGCTTACCTCGCCGATCAACGGTGGGACGCTCGTGACGTCGCCGGCATTCACGGACAACAGCGTCATCAACGACACGCCGTACTTCTATGTCGTCACGGCCGTCGACGATTCCACCAACCAATCGACCGCGTCGAACCAGGCCACCACCACGCCGACCGGGCCGCCCCAGCAGCCCACCGGGCTCGACCTCGGGTCGAGCGGCGCGTACGTGACGTTCCTCGATCCGGCGAAGCTCGACCTGTCGACGTTCACGATCGAGACGTGGTTCAAGCGGACCGGTGCCGGCGTCGCCAATACCACCGGGACCGGCGGGATCACGCAGTTCATCCCGCTCGTCGCCCATGGCGGTCCACAGGCCGAGGGCTCGAATGTCGACGCCAACTGGATTCTCGGCATCAACGACGCGACGGACGTGCTCGCCGCCGACTTCGAGGACGCGGCGACCGGCCTGAACCACCCGATCTCGGGGACGACGCCGCTCGTGAACGGCACCTGGTACCACGCCGCTGCGACGTACGACGGCACGACGTGGCGCCTCTACCTCAACGGTCGTCTCGAGGCGACCGAGGTGGAGGGATCCTTCACGCCTCGCTCGGACAGCATCCAGCACGCCGGGCTCGGCGTCATGCTCAACTCCAGCGGCACGCCGGCAAACACCGCCCGGTTCCAGGGCGTGATCGACGAGGCGAGGGTCTGGACCGGAGCACGCAACCTGTCGCAGGTCCAGTCCGGGGTTCACCAGCTCCCGGCCTCCACGACCGGGCTCGTCGCCCGCTGGTCGATGGGCGAGGGAAGCGGGAGCACCGTTGACGACGGGATCCCGCCAGACGCAGACGGCACGATCGCCGGTACCGGCACGAGCTGGCCGGCCGGAGCTCCATTCGACATCCCGACGGTCAGTGCTGGTCCGAACCAGAACATCACGCTTCCATCGAGTGCGCTGCTCGACGGCCTTGCGCTCGACGACGGCCAGCCGTCGGCGTTGACCACCACGTGGTCGCAGATCACGGGTCCGGACTCGGCCGCGATCGGCAGCCCCTCCTCGCAGTCCACGACGGTGACCTTCACCGGCAGTGGCCCGGGCGACTACGTCTTCCGCTTGACCGCGGCCGACGGCCTGAACACGGTCTTCGACGAGATCTCGATCACGGTCATCGATCCGGGGCCTGCGCCGAACTTCGGGATCGACTTCGACGGATCCGATGATCACGTGACCTTCGGGGATAACGCGGCGCTCGGGCTGCCGCAGTTCACCCTCGAGACCTGGTTCCGGCGCGATGGTGCCGGCGTATCGACAGGCACGGGTTCCGGCGGCATCACGGCGGCGATCCCGCTGGTGACCAAGGGACGCAACGAATCCGACGGTTCCGTTGTCGACATGAACTATTTCCTGGGGATCGACGCAACGAGCGGCGTCCTCGTGGCGGATTTCGAAGAAGGCGCGGCCGGCGCGACGCCGGGCCTGAACCACCCGGCGTCGGGTTCCACGCCCATCGCGAACGGCGTCTGGTACCACGCCGCCGCGACCTATGACGGCACCACCTGGAAGCTGTACCTGAATGGCGTCCTCGACGGCACGCCGGTCGTCGTCGGCCAGCCCGTCCGGTCGAACAGCACGCAGGACGCAGGGCTGGGGACTGCCATGAATTCGACCGGGGTGGCCGTCGGAGCCTTCAACGGCATCATGGATGAGGCCCGCATCTGGAGCGTCGCACGGACCGAAGCCCAGATCCAGGCCGCGATGACCGGCCCGCTCGCCGGTGCTCCCGGCATGGTCGCCCGCTGGAGCATGGACGAAGGCAGCGGCGGGACCATCGCGAGTTCGGCAGGCACGACCGTCACCGGCACGCTCACCAACGGCCCGCTCTTCGTGGCCGGGACGCCGTTCGTATCGACCGCGAACGCCGCGCCGAACATCCCGACGAACGTCGCGCCGGCCAACGGCGCCACCGGCGTCTCGGTCAACCCGACGATGCAGGCCGGCGTCAGCGATCCGAACGGCGGGCAGCTGACGACGTCGTTCTACGGCCGCACGGCCGGTGCGACCGCGGCCGGGGACTTCACGATCGTCGTGATTCCCGACACCCAGCACTACGTCGACAGCACCGCCGATTACCTGACGTTCAACCAGCAGACCCAGTGGATCGTCGACAACGCCGGGTCCCTGAACGTGGTGTTCGTGAGCCAGCTCGGCGACCTCGCCGAACACTTCGACACCGTCGAGCTCGAGTATCAGCGCGCCGATGCCGCCATGGACATCCTCGACAACGCCGGCATCCCGAACAACCTCGCCCCGGGCAACCACGACATGAGTACGCCGGGCGCCGTCACCTCGAACCTCTGGGATCAGTACTTCCCGCCGAGTCGATACAACCTGCCGGTCAACCCGTGGTACGGCGGCTGGCTCGGCGAGGAGTCCGGCCAGGTCCAGCGGCTGAACAAGGACAACTACGAGCTCTTCACGGCCGGTGGGATCGACTTCCTGATCATCCACCTCGAGATCGACATGCCGACGTTCGCCGTCCAATGGGCCGACGAGATCATCGATCGCTATCCCGATCGCCAGGTGATCCTGAGCACGCACGCATTCGTGAACACCTCGAACGCGCGGCCCTCATCGCGGGTGACCACCCGCGCCGACGGCCTGTCGGCCGCCCAGGTCTGGACGCAGCTGGTCGAGCCGAACTGCAACGTGTTCATGGTCGTCAACGGCCACTACCCCGGTGAGGGACGGCTCACGTCGACGAACTCGTGCGGCCAGCCCGTCCACCAGGTCCTGACCGACTACCAGAGCCGGGTCAACGGCGGCGACGGCTGGCTGCGTTACTACAAGTTCCGGCCGAGCCTCAATACGATCGAGGCATACACGTACTCGCCCAAGCTCAGCGCGTTCGAGAACGACGCGACCAGCCGGTTCGACCTTCCCTACAACATGACGGCACTGGCCGGCTTCGAGCTGATCGGCGAGACGACGACCGCGTCCGGCTCGACGGCCTCCGTGCCGTGGCCGGGCCGAGCGCCGAGCACGAGCTACGAGTGGTACGCCGTGACGAGCGACGGCATCGCGGACCGGACCAGCCCGACGTGGACGTTCACGACGAGCAGCGGGCCGAGCAACAACCCGCCGGTCATCACCGCACCGGGAGACCAGACGAACGCCGAGAACGATGTCGTCGACCTCGCGATCTCGGCCACGGACCCGGAGAGCGACACGATCACCTATGGCGCGAGCGGGCTCCCGGCCGGGCTCTCGATGAACCCGGCGACCGGCCACATCACCGGAACGATCGCGTTCACGGCGGCCGCGAGCAGCCCGTACACGGTCACCGTGACCGCCGACGATCCGTTCAACGCGCCGGTCCCATCGACGTTCCAGTGGACCGTGACCAACGTGAACCGCGAGCCGACGTTCGACCAGGACGTGCCCGACCAGAGCAACGCGGAGGGCAACAGCGTCAACCTGGACGCGGGCGCCACCGATCTCGACGGCGATCCCCTGACGTATGCCGCGACCAACCTGCCGGCTGGCCTCTCGATCAACCCGACGACCGGGCTCATCACCGGCACCATCTCGTCCACTGCCGCCGCGGGCAGTCCGTATGCGGTCTCGGTCACGGTGCGCGACGGCGCCACGGTCGATGCGACCGACACCTTCGACTGGGCGGTCAGCAACGTCAACGGCAACCCGACGTTCGACCAGAACCTGGGCAACCGGACGGATCCCGAGAACGGCCCACCGATCAGCCTCGACGCGGGTGGCACCGACCCCGACGGCGATGCGCTGACCTATGCCGCCACCAACCTGCCGCCGGGCCTGACGATCGACACCAGCACGGGGCTGATCACCGGCACCATCGCCTTCACCGGGGCGGCCGGCAGCCCGTATGCCGTCAGCATCACGGTGAGCGACAGCCCGCCCACCGCCGACGCGACCGACACGTTCACGTGGACCGTGACCAACGTCAACCGCGAGCCGACGTTCGACCAGGACGTGCTCAACCGGACGGACCCTGAGGGCACACCCGTCAACCTCGACGCTGGGGCCACCGACCTCGACGGTGATGTGCTGAACTATGCCGCCACCAACCTGCCGCCCGGCCTGTCGATCAGCACCAGCACGGGCCTGATCACGGGGACCATCGCGTTCACCGCCTCGGCCACCCCGTACAACGTGTCCGTGACCGTCCGCGACGGGGCCACCGTCGACGCGACGGACACCTTCAGCTGGACGGTGACCAACGTCAACCGCGAGCCGACGTTCGACCAGGACGTGCCCGACCAGAGCCACGCAGAGGGCGCCGTCGTCAACCTCGACGCGGGCGCCACCGATCTCGACGGCGATCCCCTGACGTATGCCGCGACCAACCTGCCGCCGGGTCTCTCGATCAACCCGACGACCGGGCTCATCACCGGCACCATCTCGTTCACCGCCGCCGCCGGCAGCCCCTATGCCGTGTCGGTCACCGTGCGCGACGGCGCCACGGTGGACGCCACCGACACCTTCGACTGGGCGGTCAGTGATGTGGTGGGAGGGGCAGTTCCGACCCTGCGGGCGTTCAGCTCGGGCTCCAACAATGCATCGACCACGAGCATCACCCTGACCCGTCCGGCGGGCACGGTCGCGGGCGACGTCATGCTGGCGTCGCTGAGCGTGCGCGGCACCTCGACCGTGACGGCACCCGCGGGTTGGGCGCTCATCCGAACGGACACCTATACCGCCAGCCTGCGGATGCACTCGTACTGGCGCCTGGCGACCGCGTCCGATCCGGCCAGCTGGACCTGGACCTTCTCCGGCTCCCGCCTCGCCGCCGGCACGATCCATGCCTACAGCGGGGTCAACACGACCACGCCGATCGACGCCTCCGGCGGTCAGGCTGCGAGCACCACGTCGGCGACAGCCACGGCGCCGTCGATCACGACGACGGTGAGCAACACGCGGCTGGTGGCGTTCTTCGCCAACATGTCCAACTCGACCTGGACGCCACCGGCGGGCTTCGCCGAACGCGCGGACCTGGTCGGGACGTCGTCGTCGCAGTTCACCTCGTTGGAGTCGGCCGACATCGCGCGACCAACGGCAGGCGCGACCGGCGCGGTCTCGGCCACGGCCACGGCCTCGTCGGGCAACGTGGCCCAAGCCATCGCCCTGCGGCCCTCAGCCGGCGGGCCCCCGCCCGTCAACAACGAACCGACGTTCGACCAGAACGTGCCCGACCAGAGCAACGCCGAGGGCAACATCGTCAACCTCGACGCGGGCGCGACCGATCTCGATGGCGATCCACTGACGTACGCCGCCACGAACCTGCCGCCGGGCTTGTCGATCAACACGTCGACCGGACTGATCACCGGGACGATCGCCTTCACCGCGGCCGCCGCGAGCCCGTACAGCGTGAGTGTCACCGTGCGCGACGGCGCGACCGTCGACGCCACCGACACGTTCACCTGGACCGTCACCAACGTGAACCGCGAACCGACGTTCGATCAGGACGTCCCGAACCAGAACCATGCCGAAGGTGCGGTCATCAGCCTCGACGCGGGCGCGACCGATCTCGACGGCGATCCGCTGACGTACGCCGCCACGAACCTGCCGCCTGGGCTCAGCATCAGCGCGACGACCGGTCTGATCACCGGCACGATCGGCGTGACGGGCGCGGACACCAGCCCATACAGCGTCAGCGTGACGGTCCGTGACGGCGCGACGGTCGATGCGACCGACACCTTCACCTGGACGGTCACCGAGGCGCCGCCACCCAATCAGCCACCGACGTTCGACCAGGACGTGACGAGCCAGTCGCACGCCGAGGGCGCGGTCATCAGTCTCGACGCCGGGGCGACAGACCCGGAGAGCGACCCGCTGACCTACGCCGCCACGGGTCTGCCGGCCGGCCTGAGCATCGACACCGGCACGGGCCTCATCACCGGCACGATCGCGTTCACCGCGGCCGCAGGAAGCCCGTACAACGTCTCGGTCACGGTCCGCGACGGCCCCGCGGTCGATGCGACCGATACCTTCCAGTGGACGGTCACCAACGTGAACCGCGAACCCACCTTCGATCAGGATGTGCAGAATCGGACCGATCCAGAGGGCGCGGCCATCACCCTCGACGCCGGGGCGACTGACCTGGATGGCGACCCCTTGACATACGCAGCGACGAATCTGCCCACCGGCCTGACGATCAACACCGCGACCGGTCTGATCACCGGCACGATCGGCTCGACCGCGGCGGCCGGCAGCCCGTACAGCGTCAGTGTCACGGTCCGCGACGGCGCCACCGTCGATGCGACCGACACCTTCACCTGGACGGTCACCGACGTGCCGGCGGGCAGCGCGATCGCACTGCGAGCCGTCAGCTTCGGCTCGAACAACGCCTCGACGACGAGCATCGTCCTGAACCGGCCCAGCGGCACGCTCGCGGGCGACGTGATGCTCGCCTCACTCGATGTGCGCGGCACCTCCACGGTGACCGCCCCGGCGGGCTGGACGCTCGTTCGCACCGACACCTTCACGTCCAGCCTGCGCATGCATGTCTACTGGCGTCTCGCGACCGGATCCGATCCGGCGACGTGGACCTGGACCTTCTCGGGTTCGCGCCTGGCGGTCGGCGTGATCCATGCGTACAGCGGCGTCAACACGACGACGCCGATCGACGCATCGGGCGGTCAGGCCGCGGCGTCATCGTCCACGACGGCGACAGCACCGTCGATCACGACCACCGTCGCGAACACCATGCTCGTGTCCTTCTTCGCCAACATGTCCAACTCGACTTGGACGCCGCCCGCGGGCTTCGTCGAACGAGCCGACCTGATCGGCACGTCGTCATCGCAAACCACCTCGATGATGTCCGCCGACGTGCTTCGGCCGGCGGTCGGCGCGACCGGTACGGCCGTGGCAACGGCGACGATGTCGTCCGGCAACGCGGCCCAGCTCATCGCCCTCCGACCGGCAGCCGGCGGACCGCCGCCCGCCAACAACGAGCCGACGTTCGACCAGAACCTGCCCAACCGGACCGATCCGGAAGGCACGGTCGTGAACCTCGACGCGGGAGCGACCGACCTCGACGGTGATCCGCTGACCTACGCCGCCACGAACCTCCCGCCGGGTCTGTCGATCGCCATCGGGACCGGCCTGATCACCGGCACCATCAACTCGACCGCGGCTTCCGGCAGCCCGTACGCGGTGTCGATCACCGTCCGCGATGGGGCGACCGTCGACGCGACCGACACGTTCACCTGGACGGTGACCGACGTCCCGGGTCCCAACCTGCCGCCTACTTTCGACCAGAACCTGGGTGACCGGACCGACCCCGAGGGCACGGGCGTCACCCTCGATGCAGGAGCCACCGATCCCGACGGCGATCCGTTGACGTACGCGGCCACGAACCTGCCTGCAGGGCTATCGATCAACACGTCGACCGGCTTGATCACCGGCACGATCAGCTCGGTGGCCGCCGCCTCGAGCCCGTACGCAGTCTCCATCACCGTGCGCGACGGCCCGGCCGTCGATGCCACCGACACGTTCACCTGGACCGTCACCGACGTGCCGGCGGGCAGCGGTATCGCGTTCCGTGCCGTCAGCTTCGGCTCGAACAACGCCTCCACGACCAGCATCAACGTGGGACGGCCGACCGGCACGCTGGCGGGTGACCTGCTCCTCGCCTCGCTCGGTGTCCGCGGGACCTCCACCGTGACCGCGCCCGCCGGCTGGACGCTCATCCGGACGGATACGTATACCTCCAGCCTGCGCATGCACACATACTGGCGCGTGGCGGTCGCCGGGGATCCCGCGTCGTGGACCTGGACGTTCTCCGGGTCGCGTCTCGCGACCGGCACCATCCATGCCTACAGCGGCGTCAACACCGCCGACCCGATCGCCGCCTCGGGTGGCGCGGCGGCGGCCACCACCTCGACCACGGCGACGGCGCCGTCGATCACGACCCCGGTCGCGAACACCATGCTCGTGTCCTTCTTCGCCAACATGTCCAACTCGACCTGGACGCCGCCTGCCGGCTTCACGGAACGGTGCGACCTGATCGGCACCTCGTCCAGCCAGTTCACCTCGCTGATGTCCGCAAGCGCCATTCGGCCGGCCGCAGGCGCGACCGGCACGGTGGCAGCCACGTCCTCGCAGGCGTCGGGCAACGTCGCGCAGCTGATCGCCCTTCGCCCCGCCTGACGATTCGCTAGCCGATGAGGTAGACCACCGAGACCGTGACGGTCACGTCGTTCGTGCCGACCTGGACCGGCGTGGCTGCGTCGGCGGCGATGCCCGCGGCGCGCGCGGAGTCCCAGTAGACCGGGTACGGGGTCGGGCCGGTGGTCTCGCCGATCGACGCGACGCCCTTGATCGAGACGCCGGCGCTCGAGGCGAGCGTGTCGGCGATCGACTTGGCCTGGGTCATCGCCTGCTTGCGAGCCTGTTCCTGGGCCTTCGCGGGATCGTCGACCCGGAACGTCACACCGTCGAGCGTGGTGGCGCCGGCCGCGAGGCCGTCGTCGATCGCGTCGCCGATCTTGTCGAGGTCGCGGAGCGTGACGGACACGCCGTTCGAGAGCGTGTAGCCGGTCAGCTTGGGCGGGTTCGAGTTCGTCGAGTAGTCGTACTGCGGCTGGAGGCTGAGGCCGGTGGTCTGGAGGTCGGCGTCGGCGATGCCGAGCTTCTTGAGCGCCGCGATGACTTTGGTCATCGAGTCGGCGGCGGCGGCCCGGGCCGCCTTGACGGTCGGCTTCGTGACCGAGACGCCGAGGCGCAGGTCGGCGACATCGGGGCTGACGATGATGCGGCCGGTGCCGCTGACGCTGATCGTGTGCTCAGGCGGTGTGTCGTCGGCGGCCAGCGCGGCGCGTGGCGCGAACGCGGGGCTGGCGATCGCGGCGACCAGCAGGCCGATGCCGAGACCGACGCCGATCCAGCGCATGCGCGCGGTCGGGAGGGTGAGCGTGATCGACGTGGGTGGCATGGGTGACTCCGTGTCATCGGGTTGGCGACGCATGCGGCCGCCGATGGCCCGGAGACGCCGATGTCGCTGTCAGGGTTTCGGTGGCCCGGTGCCACGGGACACCGCGAGGGAGCCTTGACGCGCGGGCCTAGCATCGACCACGGCGATCAGACACCTCGGGAGGAGGGCCCGAATGGAACAGGTTCGACCCATCGTCGTCCGGCCAGCCGACAGCACGGTGCCGCCCGGACCACCCACGCCCGGCATGGACCGTCGCCAGGTCTTCGACCACGAGGATCGCTGGGTGGGCTGGGTGGGGGCCGACGCGGGACTCGCCGGCGGCTGGCACCACCACGGCGAGCGCGACTCCTACCTCTACGTGCTTCGCGGCGAGGTGCGGATCGAGTACGGTCCGGGCGGGCGCGAGCACGTCACGGCGGTCGCCGGAGACTTCATCTTCAATCCGGCCAGGATGGTGCACCGCGAGGTCACCGCCCCCGGCGAGCCGGCGGAGTTCTTCATCGTCCGCGTCGGGGAGGGCCCGCAGAACGTCAACGTCGACGGCCCCGACGCCGACGTGACAGGTACATGACCCCTCGGCGCGGCTCCTAGGCGAAGAACTCGACGATGGCCGCCGTGTCGTCCGAGAACGCCCAGCGCTCGATCACCTTGCCGTCGCGCACGTGCATGATCTCGGCCGTCCGGTAGTGCAGCGTCTTGCCGTTGCGCGTCGCGGTCGCGTCCACGAGGGCGATCGTGTGCTCGTCGTTGGCGACGACGTCGTGCACCTTCGCGGTGATCTCGTAGTCGGTCGATCCCAGGGACGCGGTCATCTCCGCCTTGCCCCGGCGCGGCTCGGCGCGACCGATCTCATGCCAGACCACGTCGTCGGCGAGGAACTCCGACATCCTCTGCATGTCACCGTTGTTGAACTCATCCATCGCGCTGCGCGCGAGCGCCGCATTCGGATGATCTGCCATCTCACTCTCCTCTGGTTCCGCGTGAGCACGAGGCCCGTGCCAGCTCGGTCGCCGCGAGTATGCGCGGCGCAGCGCACCGCGAGGTCGGCTGTTACGTGACGTCCCACATGTGCCCGTCGACCTGGACCGGCGCGTCCGATTCGATCGAGGCATCGATCATCAAGCCCAGGTAGTGGTCGTGGACGCCGTCGGCGAGGTCGCAGAATCCCGGGCCGCCGTCGATGTACTCGGCCATGCGGACGAGGCACGTCGCGATCGCGAGCTCATCGTCTGACAGGCGTGCATCCGGGAACTCGGTCTTGAGGATCCACTCGTTGCCGGCCGTGAAGCCCTCGAAGCCCATCCCCTGCATGTTCCCGTCCTGGCCGATCGCGTGCCGCCGCAGCTCCACGGTCACGGGCGTCGTGGCGTCCTCGAGGTAGCGCACGGTCGTGTCGTGGATCTCGCCACGCTCGCCGCGGACGAGGACCCGGTTGGAACGGATCCACGAGAAGTACTGGTCCTCGCTGAAGTCGAAGACGCCGACCTTGCCGTCGAATTCGAGCGTCGCGATGACCTGGCTGGCGGGGACGATGCGCTCCTCGGTGGGCAGACCGAATCGGTCAGGCCCGGCGACGATGGTCGACGCGAAGCGCTGGGCGCGGATCGAGACCGGCCCGAACTGGTCGCTCAGGAACCGGCGGATGAGGTCGATGCCGTGATAGCCGTGCGCGGCCGAGACCTGCGCCTGGCTGATCGCCCCGAGGCGTCCTGATAGCGCGATCGCGATCCGGGCCGCGTGGATCGGCTGGAACTGGTATTGCTCGGCGACCTGGACCCGCGCGTCGCGGAGCGCGATGCGCCGCAGGTCGAGGAGGCCGTCGATATCTGGCGCCGGCGGCGTCTCGGCGAGGACCGCGATGCCCTGGCCAGTCAGCTCGTCGAGCAGGAGTGGCGTGACCTGCCACGGAACGCTGAGGACGACGAAGTCCGGGCGGGCGGCGAGCACCTCGTCGAGCGTGGCGTACGTCGGGACGCCGAAATCGCGCGCGAGGCGCTCGCGGGTCGCGAGCGACTGCGTGAACAGTCCCGTGACCTCGAACCGGTCCGGCAGCGCCCGAGCCACACGCAGGAAGAACTTCGCGCGCCAGCCGCCGCCGATGATCGCGAAGCGGATCGGTTCCATGTCGCGACATGGTGACATCGATACGCCGCTGATACAGGCGCCCGCCCGCGTGTCGCGTCGCCGTGGGTCGACGCTCCGTACGTTGCCGCGCACTGGCGTCATCCGACGCCCACGCGCCCCGGCGGATCCGCCGGGGATCGACACATCCGGAGGTCCAGATGAGCAGCAACGACCCGCGGTACCAGGACGATCCGAACCGTCCGGCGGACGAGACGCCCCGCGAGGAGGCGCCCGGCTACCAGCCTACCGATGACGTCATGTACGCGCCTCGCCGTGAGGACGATGTCACCGACACCGACGAGCACGGCAACGAGGCCGTCGGCGCAGGCGCCGGCGTGCTCGGAGGCGCGGCGGTCGGGATGGCCGTCGGTGGGCCTCCCGGCGCGGTCGTCGGTGGCGCGATCGGCGGAGTCGCCGGCGCGGTCGCCGGTGAGGCCTCCGAGGGCCACGACGAGGCCGGCGCCGGAGCGGGTTCGCTCGGTGGCGGGCTCGCCGGCGCGGCCATCGGCGGCGCGATCGCCGGGCCTCCCGGCGCGGTCGTGGGCGGTGCGGTCGGCGCGGGAGCCGGCGCAGGAGCCGGCGACAAGGCCGAGGAAGAGGCCGAAGGCGAGGACGGCAGCGTCATCGACCGCCGCTAACACTCGCCGCTAGCACTCGCTGCTGGCACCAGATGATGCGGTCGACCCTTCGGGCTCGGCCGCGACTCCGAACCGCGGGCTGGTTCCGACCGGCCCGCGGTTTCGCTTCGGTCAGCGCTCGAGGCGGCGATATGTGCTCTCGGCGCGACGGGCAACCCGCAGGACGACGACGAGACGGCCCGGGTCGTCGACCAGGTAGATGATTCGCGTGTCGCCGACCCGGAGTCGCCAGAGTTCGGTGCCGGCCAGCTTCACCGCACCAGGCGGACGTGGATCGATCGCGAGTGCCAGGATCGGTCCGCGAAGGCGCGCCGCATCGCCTGGGGGAAGACGCCGGAGTTGGCGCTGGGCGGCTGGCGCGAGCTCGACGGTCCAGTGGCCCTCGCTCACGCCTCGTCCGAGCCGTACGTCGTCTTGGTCTCGGCTGCGAGCGACCCCAGGAAGGATCGGGCGGACGCTCCGCCCTCGCGCTGATACTCGATCAGGGCTGCCTCGGCCGACACGCGGTCCTCTTCAGCTTCTGCCGCATCGAGCCACGTGGCGAGCGCCTCGTCGACGACCTCGCGAACGCTTCGATCGGAGCGGGCCGCCTCCACCTTGATGGCGCGGTAGAGGTCGGAATCGAGATCGATCGTCACTTTCATGAGGCCAGTATACCAGCATGCTGGGTTACTGGGCCCGGCATGGCTGACCGGCATGCTGCACACTCGTGGGGATGACGGTCATGGCCCGGCTTCGGCCGTTCACGACGAAGGTATTCAACCCGCTCTTCCGCCACGCGGCGGCGTGGGCGCCGGGGTGCGCGATCCTCGAGTACGTCGGGCGCAAGAGTGGCCGCACGTATCGAATCCCGGTCATCCGCTTCCGACAAGGATCGGGGTTCGTGCTCTGCCTCGTCTATGGTCAGGACAGCCAGTGGGTGAAGAACGTCCTGGCTGCCGGCGGAGCCTCGATCCGAATCCGGCGGCGGACGACCCGGCTGACCGATCCCGAACTCGTCAGCGATCCGAGTCGCCGCCTGCTGCCCTGGTACGCGCGACCGCTGATGCGGCTCCTGCGGGTGAACGAGTTCATGACGCTGCGGGCAGCGGACGGTAACTAGCGCACGGGCCGACCGGTCGTGACGATGAACATCGCCGAGAGCAACGGCGTGAGAACAACGAGCATCACGAGCGTCCCGAGGGTGGCGCCAAGCACCACGTCGGTCGAACCGCCGCGCCGCATGACCCGCGTTGCGACTACCACTCCGAGCAGGAGTGCAAAGCCGATCAGTCCGATGTCAATGAGGCGCACCAGGCGGCTCCCGGAACTAGTCATGAGTTCCCACGACGGCACCGCAGCAGACACCATGATGGCGAGCAGGACAACGACCGCGTCGGACTTGGCGCGGAGTGCCGCCCACGCGATCCAACCAGGGCAGATCAGGGCGCTCACAAGCATGATGAGGAGCCCGGGGCCATTCCCGATGCGGTCCTGAGCGACCACCCAAGCGACGGCGAACACCACTGCGGGCAGAAGCGCCACGCCCGTGGCCGAAACGGTCGACAAGGGGCGACGTGCTGTCCCAGCGTGGGATGTCATCCACGCAGGCTACCAACTCCTCGTTTCGCAATGCACTTATAAGCGGCGTCGACCCGACGCCGGCATGCAGCCTCAGGCGCGGCGTGGCAAGGTACTGGCATGGCCAGCTACAGGGTGAATCGACGGGCCGTCGCGCACGCGAAGCGGCTCATCGAGGCGAAGCAGTACGTGCTCAACAGCGATTGGGGCGAGGTCCAGCCAAGCGCCGAGGACGAGAACGCCTTCCTCGAGAACCACTCGTGGGACGAGTACGGCGCCTGGTACCTCGGCCTCACGGACGGTGCCACCAGGGACACGAAGGGGCGCTACGCGTTCGTGTTCGGCGACCTCAAGCGGATCCACCGCTCGGGGATCATCGCCTCGCACTACCGCGCGGCCGAGTGGCGCCACAAGGCGGTCGAGCTCGCGGCGCACAATCTGCTCCAGCTCCTCGACAAGAAGGCCGGCATCGGGGTCGATCGGAAGGGCGCCAGCCCGCCGACGCGGCGCGCGGCGGCGGCGAAGGGCAAGGGACTGACCTGATGCGACGCCTGCACTACTACATCATCCTCACGACCGACGGCATGTATGCCGATCCAGACGGCGGCCTCGACCACTACGAGCCGGCCGAGGACGAGCACCGCTACGCCAACGAGCTCCTCCGCGACTCCGCCGGCGAGATCATGGGCAGGGGCATGTACGACGTCATGACCTACTGGGACGATGTCGATGTGGACGATCCGGCGACGGACGAGGTCGAGCGCGAGTTCGCGACGTTCTGGCGTGAGACGCCGAAGTTCGTCGTGTCCCGCGGGTCACCCGAGCTGCGCGACAACGCCACCGTGCTGGAGGGCGATGTCGCCGAGGCGGTCCGGCGGCTCAAGGAAGAGGACGGCCCGGATCTGGGGCTCGGGTGCGGCGCCGACCTGTTCGCGACCCTGAGCGAGGCCGGGCTGATCGACACGTACCGGTTCCTCGTCACGACCACGGCGATCGGCAAGGGCAAGGCGCTGTTCGCGTCGCTGAAAGAGCCGCTGCGGATGCGACTGACCGGCACCCGGACGTTCTCGTCGGGCGCGGTCCTGCACGAGTACGAGCCGCTCCCCTAGCCTCTCGGCTGCGCCGGCGGGCGTATGCATGATTTCGCGCTTCGGGGCTTGTACTCGGTTCGTATTCATGTCGAATGCATAAGCGCCCCGCCGCGGACTGACGAGCTGAGTGCTAGGAAGCCAGGACCTCCGACAGCAGGCACACCCCGACACCGAGCCGCTCGGCCGCGGCACCAAGGGATCGATCGTTGGTGCAGAGCAGGTCGCAATTCGCGAAGGCCGCGCTCGACAGGATGAGGGCATCGGGCATGCGCAGGTCCGTGCTCGCGCGGATGCGAGCCGCCTCGCGTGCGATCGCGTAGTCGATCTCGATGAGCTCAAGCTCCGCAAAGTGCTGGAGGAAGCCTTCAGCAACCGCAACGGCCGACGGCCCGGCCCGAAACGGACGGACGAGGATCTCGCCGACGGTGATCATCGACATCGCCCCGACGTCTCGCCCCGACGCGAGGAAGCCTTCGAACAGGCGCGTCGCCGCCGGGCTGGTGGCTTCGGTGCCGGTCAGGTAGGCCAGAGCGACGGACGTGTCGATCAGGATCCTCTGCCCGGGTTGGATCGCCGCATCGAGGGTCAGCGCCACGAAGCCCGTTCGCGGTCGACGTACGCCTCGACATCCCCGTAGATGTCTCCGAGCGCGCCGGCGTAGCTTGCGCGGATCCGATGGAGATGGACGACGTCAGGGTCGCCGGGATCGAGCGCGACCACGAAGCGGTCCCCTTCGACGATCCCAGCCGCCTGGACCACCGAATCTGGCAGGGTCATCTGGTTTCGAGCGCGGATCCGAGCTTGAGCAGCGACATGTCGAGGCTTCATTCGCATATTCTCGGCCTGAGTACGAATGTCGTCAACACATTCCGAATTCGACCACCGGCTACCCTTGACGCATGCCCCACGAGTTCATCTACACGACCTACAAGCTCGCCCGGCACTACCCGCCCGACCGGACGGTGCTGGAGAACATCTCGATCTCGTTCTACCCCGGCGCGAAGATCGGGGTCATCGGCCCGAACGGCGCCGGCAAGTCGAGCCTGCTGCGGATCATGGCCGGGCTCGACGACGGCTTCGTCGGTGAGGCGCGGCTCACGCCCGGCTTCACGGTCGGCTATCTGAGCCAGGAGCCCGAGCTCGACCCGACCAAGGACGTCAAGGGCAACGTGCTCGACGGCGTCCGCGAGGTCCATGACCTCATCGACCAGTACAACGCCGTGATGGCGAAGTGGTCCGACCCCGACGCCGACTACGAGGCCGTTGGCGCCGAGCAGTCCGCGCTCGAAGACAAGATCAACGCCACCGATGCCTGGAGCCTGGAGCGCAACGTCGACATCGCGATGGACGCGCTGCGCTGCCCGCCCGACGACGCCGATGTCTCGACGCTCTCCGGCGGCGAGAAGCGCCGCGTCGCCCTCGCGCGCCTCCTGCTCAGCCACCCCGACCTGCTGCTGCTCGACGAGCCCACCAACCATCTCGACGCCGAGTCGGTGTTCTGGCTGGAGCGGTTCCTGCAGGAGTACTCGGGCACGGTCGTCGCGATCACCCACGATCGCTACTTCCTCGACAACGTCGCCCAGTGGATCCTGGAGCTCGATCGCGGCCGGGGCATCCCGTTCGAGGGCAACTACTCGAGCTGGCTCGAACAGAAGCTCGAGCGCCTGTCGCGCGAGGAGAAGGCCAGCGACGCCCGACAGCGGACGCTCGCGCGCGAGCTCGAATGGGTGCGCCTCGCGCCTCGCGCGCGGCAGGCGAAGGGCAAGGCGCGCCTCTCCGCCTACGAGCAGCTGCTGTCGGAGGCGAACGACGCCAAGCGCAGCGAGCGCGAACTCGAGATCGCCATCCCGCCCGGTCCCCGTCTCGGCGACTCGGTCATCGACGTCAAGAACCTGTCGAAGGCGTACGGCGACAAGGTCCTCATCGAGGACCTCTCGTTCTCGATGCCCAAGGCCGGCATCGTCGGGATCATCGGCGCGAACGGCGCCGGCAAGACCACGCTGTTCCGGATGATCGTCGGCCAGGAGTCGCCCGACCGCGGCAGCATCACGCTCGGCGACACGGTCCAGCTCGCGTACGTCGACCAGACCCGCGACGACCTCCAGGGCGACAAGACCGTCTACGAGGAGATCAGCGGCGGCAACGAGTTCATCAAGGTCGGGACGCGCGAGCTCCCCGCCCGGGCGTACGTGTCGAGCTTCAACTTCCGCGGCACGGACCAGCAGAAGGCGGTCGGCAAGCTCTCGGGCGGCGAGCGGAACCGCGTGCACCTCGCGAAGCTGCTCCGCTCCGGCGGCAACGTCCTGCTGCTCGACGAGCCCACCAACGACCTCGATGTCGACACGCTCCGGGCGCTCGAGGCGGGCCTCGAGTCATTCCCGGGCTGCGCGGTGGTGATCAGCCACGACCGCTGGTTCCTGGACCGGATCGCGACGCACGTCCTCGCCTTCGAGGGCGACAGCGTCGTCCGCTGGTTCGAGGGCAACTTCACCGAGTACGAGGAGTTCCGGCACCGCGAGCTTGGCACGGCCGCGGACCAGCCGCACCGGATCCGCTACAAGAAACTGGCGAGCTAGCCGCGGTCGGCCGGGAGCAGCCACGACGTCAATCCCAGCACGCCTCTGACCTGGGCCGAGATCCAGGCTCGCTGACAGTTCCGCTCGCTAAGGCTCGACCCGTCAGTACGAGCGCCAGATGTAGACCGGCTCCAGGTCGTGACTGCCCATCGCGACGGCGATCTCGCCATCGTGGTACGCCTCGTGCGTGAGCAGCCGCTGCAGGATCGATGCCCGCGAGTGGACCTGGCGCTCGTCGCGGTAGAAGCGCTCGAACTCGTCAGTGAGCATTTCCGGGGTCCAGCGGTCGAGCACGTGGTCGATGACCGCGAATGTCGTCTCGAGCGCGCCCACGAGTTCGGCCGCGGTCCGTGAGTGCGCGAGGTCGTCCTCCCAGCCCTCTGCGGGTAGGTCCGGCCATGGGGTGAACTCGTGGCCGGTCTCATGGGCGATGGCGCACAGCCAGTAGACGCGGCTCCCCGCGAGATGCCCGACGATCGCCCAGATCGGCCAGTGATCGGGCGACGCGCGCAGGGCGAGCTGCTCGTCGGTCATGGGCGCGATGGTCTCGACCAGCCGTCGGTTGTACTGCGGCCAGCGGTCGTAGAACCCTCGGATCGTCACGGTCGTTCGGCTCCGCGGCCTAGGGCGTGATCGTGATGGGATGGCGGGCCAGGACGCCGTCGATCGTGTCGCCCTTGATCCACAAGATCTCGTACTCACCCGCCGTCGCAGGCGCCTTGAGCGTTGCTGACGTTGTGTCAAAGATGTTCACGTACGGATCGTCAGCCTTGTACGGCACGCCCTTGGCGACGACGGTCACGTAGTCGCCGTTCCGGACCTCGCCGGACCACGTCACGACGATGTCTGATCCGGCCTTCGCGTCTGCCGGGCCGTCGACGGAGCGAGCGGCCTCCGAGACCGTCGCCGAGGACGTGGCTGCGGGGCTGGCCGATGCAACCGAAGGGCTTGCGCTGGCGCCTCCGCACGCCGCGACAACGCCGGCAACGATGACGCTGACGATCAGCCCGAACCAGCGTCGCGCCTGACGTGCGTCCATCCCGAACCCTCCCATCGCGTGGCCGGTTCGCCGTGAGGCGGCGGCCTGGTCCACCTTACCGATGGACGCAAGGGCGCGTCAGGTCGCCGCCCGGGCCTCCGCTCGCGTGCGGCCGGTCGCATCGCCGTATGCCCACAGGTCGATCTCGGGGGGCTCCACGCCGAGGCTCGTCAGCGCCGTGCAGATCTGGCTCCGGTGATCCGTGCCGTGGTGGACGACCTGGGCGAGTCGGAAGCCCAGTGGCGAATGGAAGCTGCCGCCTTCTCCCTCCTCCACGATGTCCTTCTCCCCGTCGAGACCAGCCGCGAGCAGCTCGGCCCAGGCCTTGCCGTTGGTCGTGATCGCCGACCGCAGCTCGGCGAGGCTCGTCTCGGCCTCCTCGTCGATCGGCGCGGGCTCCTCGCGGAAGAACGACAGGTACCAGCCGTCGCTGCTCACGAGGTGGCGGAACGTGCCGATGATGGAGCCGTACGTGCCGGGCACCGGCGTCCGCAGCTGCTCGGGCGTGAGCCCCGCGCACGCCTCGATCAGCTTCTCCGTCGCCCAGACATGGTGGGCGAAGTGGTCGTCGAGCAGGGTGGCCGTCATCGGGCGGCGTCGGCAGTCTCGCTCGAGCGTCCGGCCTTCATGGCGACATCGCCGATGATCTCGGCGATCTCGGTCGGCTTCGACCACATCGGCCAATGGCTCGTCGGCAGGTCGATCCAGGTCACGTTGCGCAGCTCCGGGAGGCCGGCGAGGAACGCCCAGTCGGGGTTCTCCTTCGCGTACTTCTGGTAGTCCGCGACGGAGTAGCCGGTCGCGATGAGCGTGCTCGGGATGTCGTTGCGGGCGTCGTTCGTGAACTCGTGGCCTTCCTTCAGCAGGCCGGCCGGCTCCGCGACGGCCCGCTCCCGGAACGTCGCCATCTGCTCCTCGGTGAGCCCGTCGAGGTTCTCCCCGGCCTTGATCTCGTCCCAGACGAAGGGCTTCTCGACGCCCTCGAACTCGGGGTCGAGCGCGCCCTTCCCCGGCGCCGTGTCGACGTAGACGACGGCCGCGATCCTGTCCGGGACGAGGTCGCTCGCGGCGTAGCCGGAGAACCCGGTGGCGCTGTGCAGCGCGAGCACGACCGGCGCTTCGGCCGCCTCGATCGCCTTGATGATCGTGTCCACGTGATCCTTGAACGTCACCTTGGACCGGTCGGCGTCGGCCGACTCGAGCCCGGGCAGCGTCAGCGCGGTAACGTCGTGGCCGTCGGAGCGGAGCTTTGAGGCGACCTCGTCCCACGCCCATGCGCCGAGCCAGAAGCCGGGAACCAGGATGATCGGTGCGCTTGCCATGGTGTTTCCTCCCCTATGTGCGGTTGATTGTCGTTGCCTCGAAGTCGATGCGCATCACGACCCGCCGGAGCGTCGGGTGGCTGACCTGCGTGAAGCCGGCTGCCTCGAAGATGCTGCGGCTGCCCACGTGGACCTCGACCGACATGATCTCCTGGCCACGCTCCGTGATCATCGGGTAGCCCTCGAGCGCCCGCGCGCCGCGCTTCCGTGCGTACTCGACCGTGGCGCGGGCGAGGGCTCGACTGATGCCGCGGCGCCGGAACCCGGCACGCGTGACGAAGCAGGTCACGGCCCAGACGCCCTCGTCGGTCTTGTCCTCGGCTCGCCCGTCCCAGGGGACGCGGGTCTTGAGCAGCAGGCGCGGATAGGACGGCCGAGGCTCGACCGCGCACCACCCGACCGGCTCGCCTTCGAGGTAGGCGACGAGCCCGCTCGTCGTGCCCGACTCCGGCTGATCGCAGTTGGTCTGCATGTGGAGCCGGGCCGCCAACTCATCGGCGCCCACCGAATACCAGGACTCCTTCGGCCGCATCTTGTAGCGCTGGCAATGGCAGATGGACGGGGCACCTCGCGTGCCGAAGATGGCCTCGAGGTCCTCCCAGCTCGCCTCGTTGGCAGGGACGATCGTGATCGGAGGCGTCGCCGTGTCGGTCATCGCGACGCGTCCTTGGGATGGAAGTCAATCCGCATGACGACCCGCCGGAGCGTGGCCCGGTGGACCTCCTCGAAGCCTGCGGCCTCGAACATGCTCCGCGTGCCGACGTGGGTCTCTCCCCAGGTGACCTCCTGCCCGGGCTCGGTGATCATCGGGTAGGCCTCGAGCGCCCGGGCGCCACGCTCGCGCGCGAACGGCACGGTGGCCTTTGCGAGCACGCGGGTGATCCCCCGCCGCCGGAAGCCCGCCCGGGTCACGAAGCAGGTGACGGCCCAGACGCTCGCGTCGTCCTTGTCCTCGCCGCGCGCCTTCCACGCGACGCGAGCGGGCGGCAGTTTCGGGTAGGCCGTGCGTGGCTCGACCGCGCACCAGGCGACGGGCTCCCCGTCGAGGTATGCAACGAGCCCGCTCGTCGTGCGCGAGCTCGGGTAGCCGCAGTGGGTCTCCTGCTCCAGGCGCGCCATGCGCTCGGCGGTGGTGGGCTCGGTCCAGCCGGACGGCCCGATCTTGAACCGCTCGCACTGGCAGTACGCCGGGTAGCCACGCATGCCGAAGATTGCCTGCAGGTCCTGCCAGGACGCCTCGTTCGCGGGGACGATGGCGATCGCGTCGGGATCGACCTGTCCTGGCCGAAGCTGCGCCACCCTCCCCTACCCGGCGCTCGACGCGGCGACCGCTCCCGCCGACGCCGTTCGCCGGCCCTCGTCCCACCACCGCAACACCCGCAGCGCGCGCAGCGTGTTCCAGCGGCTGGGCTTGCCTTCGCCGTCGGCGAGCTCGAAGAAGACCTCGCCCGGATACGTGTACTCGAGCGGGAACCGGCCATCGGTGTCGCGCTTCGACTCGAGGAGCTCGATCGCCTCGGTCATCCGCTCGTCGGGCGCGGCGCCGGCGTCGCGGAAGTAGTCGAGGGCCCGGAGGATGTCGTAGTGCCAGCGGGTCGGGAAGAAGAGGTACTTGTACATCGGGTTGATGACCTCGCCCGTCGACTTCCGACGGAGGAGGCTCCGCTCGAGGAGGTACTCCTCGCCTCGCCGGCGCGCCGCCGTCAGGTCCGGGCTGCCGCCCGTGGCCCGCTCGTGCTCGAGCAGGCCCTCGAGGACGTTGATCGTGGTGTCGAAGGACCCGCGCGTCGAGCCGTTCTCCTGCTCGCAGTTCCAGCCGCCGTCGGCCATCTGCTCGGTGAGGAGCCGGTCGACGATGCCCTGCACGTCCTGGCCGAAGTAGTCGCCGATCGCGACCGTCGCGCCGTTGATGCACGGCTCGACCTCGCCGTCGAAGAACGGCAGCTCGTCGTACTCCCAGCGCACGTTCTGGCGGACCAGCTCGATCGCGTGCTGAACGCGCGGGTCGGTCGGGACCGGGCCGAGCTGCCGAAGCACGACCAGCGTCGGCTTCGTGCCGGTCCACTCGGGGAAGTTCGCGCCCGGGCCCCAGTACCCGTCGGGTTGCTGGAGGTCGAGCAGCCGGGCGGCCCAGCCCTCGGTGGCGACCTTGGCGCGCTCACCGGCGACCACCTCGGCCGGCTCGCCGGTCAGGTCACGCATCACCTGCCAACGGATCGAGGGGTCGGAGTCGAGCAGCCAGTCCGGGGTAGTCATGTGTGTCCCTTCGTTCTCAGCGGATGCCGATCAGATGGAGGGTCGAGGTCTCGCTCATCAATGGTGATCCGTAAAGATGACAGTTTCCGTCAGGAATTGGCGTTGGCGGTCAACGGTCAGATGGGCCGAAAATAAGCTCGGGGCCCCTGACAACGATGCGCTCGTAGATTGCGTTTAGCAGCTCCGCGCGGCCGTCGGGAGCTGCCATTGCCCACGTCTCGGGCAGAGCTCGCAACTTCGCGATCACCTTGTCGGCCGAAGCCACCGCATGAGTCGGCTCACGTTCCTCGGCAATGGCGAGCTCGGTCCGCAGGGTGGCCATCCTTGCCAAGTAGGTCGCATCGTCGAGCTGACCAGCGGCCAGCTCCCGCCCTGAGAAAGGCCCGCTCCGTGCACGTCGCCGATCGCTAGTGACGGGTCGCGTACCCGAGCAGAACCGACGAGGTGCCGCTCGCCGGTGACCCGGGTATCGTCCTGCCTCCTTCGTCGGCGATCACGTCGAGCACCGCCAGCCCGATGGCGGCCGACACCGGGTTCCGACCGGACGTGTCTTGTTACTGGGGCTGGCCTCCGCGATCGCGGAGCCAGGCAGAGATCAACGCGGGCCAGCGTCGCTTCCCGGCGGGCCGTGTCGAGACGTTGGGTAGTCGATCGGCGAGACATCGGGCGAGCTCCTGCGAGGCCGCGCCAGTCCGCGGTCCGATCTCAATCGGTCGCGCCGGGAGGGGGATCGACGCGAAAGAAATGACGAATGAAGACAGGCCAACCGGCAAGGCACTCGGCCAGTTTGCATTGCCCGAGTATCATCGGGCCAGGGTCGCGCCAGGTCGATCGATGTCACAGATCGAGACCCCGATGCAGAAACTGGTCGCCGAGATCATGGCGGCATGGCGCCGCGCCGAGCGGCTGACGGCTACGCTTCCCGCCGACAGCCTCGAGCACGAGGCCGCGCAACGGGCCTGCAGCCGTCTCCGGGACGCGTACCAGGATCTGACGCACTCGGGCGTCGCGGCCGCTCTCACGGCGGCGGAGGCCAGGATGCTCCTTCGGGACGCAGCGAGCGACGTCGACGTCGCCCCGGACGAGGGTCAGACCCGATCGCGCCCCGAAGGTCAGCGAGATGAAGCTTGACGGTGCTCCGCCTGATGCCCACGAGCTCGGCGGCGTCCTGGACGGATCCGCCAGCGGCTACGTAAGCGGGGAGCACGTCCATCTGTCGCGGCGTCGCCTTTGGTAAAAGCGCCGCGCAGGCGCCCGTCCGTCATGCCAGGAGCCTCGCGAGGGCGGCCAACCACTCGTAGCAGCCCTCGATCGGCATGCCGTTAGGCGCTGACCCGACCTGTCGGGCGCGCCATTGCGGCATCCCGCAAACGCGAGCGCCAGCCATGCTAGCTCGGCGCGACGCCGCTGAACGCCCAGCGTACCGAGCCACCTCGCAAGGTAGCTGAGCCTCGGTCTTTCGGCTCCCGCGAGCTCGTCCCAGCCGCCGGGCGGCCGTGGGCCATACCGATCGACCAGCTCGTCCGGACATTCACGAATTGTCAGCCGGGACGATGCGCGCGAGAGACCTCTTATCTGATCTGTCGATCGGGTGCAAGGTTCGGGGTGGAAACGCTGAGGCTCAAGAGTGGGCCCGAGCACCAATGCTCCACCTCCATCAGTTGGAGGAATCGATGCTTTCATTCATGCGCTCGGTCGGCTTGACGTCCGACATGTTCTACGTCGCCTCGCTGGGCTCGATTCTCGCGTCGCTCGCGCTCTGGTTCATGCCTCGCCGAGGAGACGACTCGGACAAGGGCAGGCCGGAACGCCTCGCGATCTTCGTGGGTCTCTGGCCGCCGACATTGTTCCTCATGGGCCATGCGCTCCGAGACGAGGAGGCACCTGAGCCACGATCACAGTGAGGGCATCGAGCGCCGCGCATAGGTCCGCGAAACCCAGGCTTCCTGTCGTGACCATCCAAGGTGCGTCCTGCGCTAGCCAGTGCGACGTCACGCCGGCCTCCGGAGCACCGCCACCCCTATTCGCGCAGCTGGCGCAGACGTCAGGGCGTTGAGTCAACGCGAGATGCGGCTCCCGAGGCGCGCTGCGGCCCGCATGAGCACCCGGCGGTGAATATCCAGCCATCGCCCACGCAGGCTACGAGAACGGATCGGCGCCGCACACCTGCTTCCGGGCCGGGCGCCTCGTCCGGACCGTCGGACGAGGCCCTGATCGCCGGGCTGGCCGCGGGCCGCCTTGAGGCGTTGGACGCCCTTTACGAGCGCTACGGCTCCACGGCGTACGGATTAGCGCGCCGCATCACAGCGGATGATGGCCTGGCCGCAGATGCGCTCGAGGCGGCATTCCTCGGGGTCTGGCGCGCCGCGGCTAGCCTCGCACCGGACCGCCGGACGGCCCGAGCGTGGCTGCTCACGATGGTCCACGATCACGCGATCGAGGCAGTTCGGCGGCGCCGGGCCGCGGGCGACCCCGCGGACAAGCTCGAGGGCGTGCGGGCGCTCGAACGACTGGTGAGCCTCGAGACCTGGGACGAGGTCCGGGTGCAACCCGGCGGAGCGACGGTGGTTGCCGCGCTCGCGCACCTGCCGGTCGACCAGCGTCGATCGCTGGAGATGGCCTACTTCGACGGCCTGTCGGAGTCCGAGATCGCCACCCGTACGGGGGTGCCCGTGCGCACCGTGCGGAGCCGGCTCCGCCTGGCCCTCATGGGGCTGCGCGGCGAGCTCGAGCGGCGCCGCACGACTACGGCCAGTCGCTGACGCCGACGAAGGGAGATCACCGAACCCGGCGTCGCGGGTCCACGCTGTCGAGATGGGACGACCGGCCAACGACGACAGAACTGTCGGGCCGACCCGAATGGTCAGATTGTGCGTTGCCCTGTGGCTCGCTCAACCGCGGAGCGAGGATCCAGACGAGCTGCAGTCGTCGTCGCCCCCACCCTGGACCGCGCGTTCGCGAGGTGGTGTTTCACCGTCGAGTGCGACAGCCCGAGGCGGTGGGCAGCTGCCTTCTCCGATCCGGCATCGAGGGACGGCCGCCACGACCAGTACCTCTCGGTCGGTGGATTCGAAATCTTCCTCGCCAGCCATTGTCATGAGTCGCGAATCATCGGCGACACATGTGATCACTCGGTCGGTGGAGACCCCGGCCATCGGCCGGGGTCTCGTCGCGTGTTGCGCCAGTAGCCCTTGTCGGGATCGATCCGGTGGGTCGAGAGGATCTCGCCGGTGTCGAGGGCCACGACCGTGACCTCCGTCTGGTCCGTGATGGCCAGGACCCGCCGGCGGGCATGGGCCGCGCCGACCTTGAGGTGGTAGAGGCGGCCGGCCCGACGCAGGGTCATGCGCCCTTGCTGTCGGTGACGTCGTAGCGGAGGCGGAAGTGACCCTGGGCGCCGCGCCCGGACGGCAGCACCTTCGGCGTCGCCCGGTACGCTTCGCCGGCGTCCTGCGGCCGATCGCCCGGTGCGGCCGCTGCTCGTTGTAGACCTCGCGGAAGGCGCCGAGCTGGGTCTGCAGCCCCCGCGACCCGGCTGTGGTCGATCTGCAGAACGATAAGAGCCGTCCGTCCGAGAGCGGTGACAGCATCACCTGGGGACACTCCTTGCGCTAGGCACCACGATGTGGATCCGTTCGACCTTGCGCCTTGTCGGCCAGAAAGTCCAAGATCCCTTCCGCATGCCATTGATAGGCGACATCTGTTGGTCGGCATGTCCGCTGCAGCTCGCGAGTTCCTTTCGACCTCGGGTCCGGCGCCGCGTCCGAGCGCGCCGCGGGCCACGCGGCGCCCGCGCGTTTGCGACCATGGTTCCGTCGTTCCCGATGCAGCCAGGTGTGCGTAGTGAGGAGCGTCGGTCAACCAGGTCCTGCCCGGACTGAAACAAGCCCCGGGATCGACTTCGTCGCGTCCCCTGCCGAGCCAAGGGGATCGCACCGCTCATCAGCTCGATCGCGGACGACGAGGCCTTCACGCACGTGCCGGTGGATGCCGCCGACGCGTGCCATTGGGCTGTGTCGGGCGTACCGTCGGCCGGAAGCCCGCGGTCCTCATGCAGAACGTGGCCTGATGACGGCGACCTACGCGCTCCTCGACACGCTCTACTGGTTCGGCGGGTTTCCGATCCTCCTCGTGCTCGACCATCGCGGGTCGTCCGGCGACGTCGGCGGGTTCATCTTCCACGGCTACGGCATCCAGGTGCCGCGACTCCTCGATTCGTCGAGATCCCCTACGTGCTCGTGGAGGACCCCGCGCTCGTCACTCGCGAGATCGTGCGCGGAGCACGGTCCGCTGCCGCCGCCTCCGGACGGCCCGCCGCCGTGCTCCTGAGCGGGGAACCGTCATGACCTCGAGCTACGAGTACCTGAAACTCCTCGCGGATCGCGTCGAGGAGGACGACCTGGTCGCGATCTGGGGCCCCAAGCCTGTGAACGAATGGTTCGAACTCCGGCCGAGCGACGGGAACCTGTACGACGTCTACATGTCCGGTGCCGCCCCGTTCGCGCTCGGGATGGCCCTCGGGCTGCCCCATCGCCGGGTGATCTGCATCGACGGCGACGGGAGCATGCTGATGGATCTCCGATCCTCCCGGTGATCGCCCAGCAGAACCCGTCGAACCTGGTGGTGCTCGTCATCGACAACAAGTCGCACGAGGCCGCGGGCAAGACGCCGACGTTCACGGCCGGCCGCACCGATCTCGTCGCGATGGCGCGCGGCGCGGGCATCGCCCACGGCTGGACCGTTCGCACGCTCGACGAGTTCGGAACCGCGCTCGCCGAGGCGTTCGCGGCCGACGGGACGAGCTTCCTCGACCTCGAGAGGTCTGAGATGGTCGATCGGAAGTCGCCGCTCCGGCCGGGGAGGAGCATCGAGAACAGTAGCCAGTTCATCCGCCACATCGAGCGCACCGAGGGCATCCAGATCATCAGGCCCCGGCGTGTCCCCCATCCTCGCTCCCCCCCTCACCCTCGAAGCTGACCGAGCTAGGCCGGCCGGGGCCGCCGCCGGCAGCGTCCTTCCACCGCTAGCGACGCGGAGGCGCCGAGAGCGACGGCGAGCAGTGCGACCAGCGGCGGCAGGGCCAGGCCGCTGAGCAACAGGGCCATGCCCGTAGCTTTGCCAAGCGCAACGAACCCAGCCCAGGTGCTGCCCCGCGTCGAGGTCAGCCCAAGCAAGGAGGATCGACCCGACCTGGCACTACGCTGTCGCGAGGAGTGCGCGGTCGAGGCTCACACGTACTTGGGCAGCGTCTCCAGGGGTCGACCGAAGGAACAGCTCCTCGGCTGGAACTATCGCCCAATCATCCCTGCTCGTGGGAGTGGCGGGTGATCATCGTCTCGAGGGCCGACCGGTCGACGACCTGCGTGCCGCGTGCTTGGACCTCGCGCTGGACCGTCATCGTTCACATTTCCGCTGAACGAAGTGGCATCGGCACGGACAGCAAGTCATCGTGCGGACCAAGCGTAGCGGTGGGCTGGCGAACCGCCATCCCTCCCGCACGGTGTCGGTCGCACGCCTCGAGTTCAGGCTTCGATGAGCGCGAGGTGCCAGCTACGCCAGCGAGCCCAACCGCTGCTGCCAGAGACGGTGGCGGAATGGCGAAGGCCGGGCGCGTCTCAATGAGCTCCCTCGCGTCGTTCATCGCGGCCGAATGGGACCTCGACGAGCCGTCTTACCCGGCCCGGGCTGCCTGTCATCACGACGACCGATCTGCCAGCAGGCGCCTTCTCGAGGTCGTGGGTGTCCAACACGACCGTCGACGTCGGCCGGCTGGCCAGATCGGGACGAGCTCAGTCATGACCTTCCGGGTCAAGGCGTCGAGCGCTCCGAACGGCTTCGGGACCCCAGCCACGGCGGAACCGCGACCTCGATCGGGCCGCGACAACCTGGATCAGGACGCCGAGCAGGAGCATGAAGATCAGTGTCGCGATGATCGACGCGGTATCGAACAGATGACGAAGTCATCGAGCAACGCCCCGAGACCGGTCGCCGAGATCACGAGCTCGGCCAGGACGGTCCCCTTGATCGCCCGGCCTAAGCGAGCGGACGGCCGTGGCGATGTACGGCACCGAGTGGGGCACGACGACGATCGGAAGACCTGCCAACCGTCGGCACCGTATACCCGTGCAACCTCGGCCATCGTCCGCGGCGCTTCCCGGCGCCGCGATAGCAGGTCGCCAGCATGATCACGGGCGCGCAGAACACGAAGACGATCGCGATCCGTGGTGCCAAGCCGAGCCGAACCAGTAGACGAAGAGCGGAGTCAGCGCGGAGACCCGCGCGACGAACAGGGCGTTGACGTACGGCTCGATCGCCCGTTCGAGCGTCGCGTTGGCGCCGGCGGCAATCCCCAGCGGCACGCCCACCACCAGTTCGGCCGGATCGAGGCCGGCGGTCTCGGGGCTGTTCCTCGGCCAGGAGGCCTCGGCGAGCTCGGTCGGATCGCCGGCGTAGAACTCCTCGTAGGCTTAGGTAGGCCTCGACCAAGGCGTTGGCCAGTGCCGTGTCCTGGCGGAAGGT
>CAWJBJ010000005.1:0-1116854 GCA_963841135.1 uncultured Chloroflexia bacterium
CTACAGCGCGTCGAGCGCCGGCGGCTCCACGCCGAGGGTGTCGCGCATCGTCGCTGCGTAGTGGGCGTATTGCTCAGCCGCTGCCGAGTGCGAGCCGTTGAGCCGATACAGACGCAACAGAGACAGCTCAATTTGGTCGGCCTCCGGCGTAAGTTCGAGGGCCCGCTTCGCAAGCCCTATCCCACGTTCAAAGTGGCCGCTGACAGTATCGGAGGCCACTGCCTTTTCGATGATCTGTAGGTATGACGAGTGGAGAGAGGTCCGAAAATCAGCTGCCCAGTCCTCGTACGCGAAATCAAGGGCGAATGGCCCTAGGTAGGACGCGGCCAGACTTGCCACCTCGCGCGGCGTTGGCTCAGCGGCCATCGAACTGACGATCTCAAGACACCAGCGACTCGTTGAGCCCACCAGTTCCGTGTCCAGCCAGATCAAGTCAGATTCGTGGTGCAGGTATGCAGGCGACAGGTCCTCCTTGTACGTTGGCTCAAAGACCCGGCGTAGGAAATAGACGGTCTGGTTCAGGGAATTGAGCGCATCGGCCGGATCGAACTCGGGCCAAAGGGCCTCCATGACTTCATCGCGAGTGGCTGCGCATTTCGGGCGCGTAATGAGGAAACAGAGCAACGCCAGGACCTTCCTCCGAATCGAAGCTCCCTCGACGACTCGCGAGCCAATTCGTATCGAAACTCGACCCTGGTCTTCAACCACCACGTTGGGCGCTATGCGTCGCGCAAGGCCACGGCCAAGGTTGGCCTCGGGCGAGCCTCGATGGCGATGGGCCAGCTGTCTCAGTCGGGCAACGTCTTCCTGTTCGCCGATAACCTCGAGAATTCGCCCGCTAGCAAGAGATGAGGCGTCCGAAGCGTCAATGCATGCTCTGAGGGCGGGTCGCCAGCGCTCGCGACGACGCTCCGCTTCCTCGAGGACGATCGAGAGCTCGAGTTCACTGAGGTCCGCCAGACGTCCGACGATCAGCTCGGCGACGTACGTTAATGCCCAGCTCCCTCGTCGACTCGCCTGCCGCAGGAAGCTGCGCAGGACCTCACTCGAGCTGCAAGCAGCGGCAATGGCGTCGCAGTATCCCGCCCAAAGACCCGCCGACTGCTGGGCTGCGTGACGCTTCGCGAGTTCGACAGACTGCAAAGCGTCCGTTGCATGTGCCAACACCTGGGCGTGAGCCCGAACCGCGAGAACATGGGCTTTGTGCCCTGAGGACGCGGTCAATTCGTCGGGATCAATTCCTGAGACGATCTCCACAGCTTCGGCTGATCGCCCTTGCCTCAGAGCTAGGTACGCGGATGTCACTGAACTCATCCGCACGGCCCAGTTCGCCTCGCGGCCAAGTGAGCGCAGTTCCGCGATGTAGTCAGCCGCCGACCATTGATTGCCGTAGAACGCCTCCATACCCGCGCCCTCGAGGAGTGCGTCGACGCGGATCGTTTCATTCGTCTCGGCCAAGGACTGCGCCAGTTCGGCGCGCCCACGTTCCGAATCACCCAGGTGAAAGAGCGCCCATGCCAGGACGCAGCGGGCGCTCGCTACCTCCGCTCCGCCTGAACTGGATTCGAGGAGATCGATCGCCTTGGTCGCGGAGACGATCGTCGCCTCCGCATCTCCCATAGAGCGCTCCGTCACCGCGAGGTTGAGATAGGAAATGCCCTCGAAGTGCGTATCGCCAGCAAGCCGTTGGCGCTCGGCGAGGTCGGAGAGTTGCCTGATCGTGTCCGGGATCGGCCCGTCGCGTGACCCCTGAACGATGGCGAGCATCGTTTGGGCGATGCCGAGCCAGCCCTCGTCGGTCGTGGCTGCGATGAGGCGTGTGGCGGCCTCGACGGCGCCCACGACATCGCCCGACGTCAGGTTCAGGGAAGCGAGGTTCGCCAGGGCGACATCGGATCCCGGGTCGATCTCGACCGCGCGCTTGGCGCGCGCGAGCGCCTGGCGGACGTCGCCCTGCTTGAAGTCCCGCCGTGAGAGCACGACCAGGAAGCTGGCTCGCAACGCCTCGTCGTCCACGTCGGCGACGAACGGCGCCGCGACGAGATACTCGCCGCGGCCGATGATGCTTCGCGCCGAGGCATCGATGATCGCGCGGGCATCGTCCCGATCGCCGGCAGCCCAGTGGTGGTGTGCCGCGATCCGCCAATCGCGTCCGGCGGCATGTGCGGCGACGGTCCGATGCAGATCCCGGACGGCGTCACTGCCAAAGTCGCGTTGGAGGCGCGCCTCGAGGAACTCGCGGACCAGCGGGTGATACCGGAGCTCCGTTCGCGGACCGCGGGCCCGCCGCCCCAGCAGGGTGACTCGCTCCGCGGCAGCCGTGAGGCGCGAGACCTCGACCGCGCCGAGCCGGGTGGCCACGCCCGCGAGGTCGGGTGTGACGACCTGGAGGATGGACGTCCGCATCAGGAAGGCCTGGAGGTCCTGCGGCAGGTCGCCGACGACCTCCTCGGCGAGGTAGTCGTACAGCTCCTGGTCGGCACCCGAGAGGTTGCGGATGAAGCTGCGGATCTCGACCGGCGTGCGGTCGCGGAGCGCGGCGTGGACGAGCTGCAGCGATGCCGCCCACCCCTCCGTGCGGGCCGTCACGTCGGCGAGGACATCCGGCTCCAGCGTCCGACCGTACGTCTCCCGGAACAGCCTCGAGGTCTCATCGGCATCGAATCGCAGGTCGTCGCGGTTGAGCTCGGCCACTTCGCCAACGGCCCGCAGCTTGGCGATCGGGATGCCCGGTTGACGGCGGCTGGCGAAGACGATGGTGAGCCGCTCCGGCGCCCGCGCCACGAGTTCGCGAACGATCAGCTGGACATCTGGCGCGTCGTCGACGAGGTGGTAGTCGTCGAAGATGAGGATGGCGCCATGTGGCGCGATCGACTGCAGCTCTCGCATGAACACGTCGATCACGGTCTCGCGGCTCGGGCCACTCAGGCTCTTGTCGTCGAGAAGGGCCGCGGTGTTTGGAGCAAACGTGGGATCCGCTTCACGACCTGCCGCGACCAGGTAGTTCAGGAAGGAGATCCAGTCCCGGTCATCCTCATCGAGCCGGTACCAGAGAGTCCGAAGGCGGGTCCGACCGGCGAAGTCGGCCAACAGGGTGGTCTTGCCGTATCCGGCATCCGCGAGGACCAGGATGATCCGGTGGTGGGCCTTCCCGGCCAACCAGTCCAGCAGGCGATGGCGGGCCAGGGTCTCGGCACGCAGGGGCGGAGGCTGGACCTTCGCGTACTGGATCGGAAAGCCACTCACGTCGTCACGGTGGGCTCCGCTGGCCGGTGAGGGGACGACCGCCCCGCGACCGGCATCGACCGGAACTCGCGAAGGATCGACTGAGGATCGGAGACGGATCTGCGTTCTGGGGTGCGCGAACGATACGGAGCGCTCGCGGAGGGTGTCAACGGGCGGGTCTGGCAGTGCCATGGCGGCATGGTGACGCCGGGCTCTTAACCGCCCGTTAGCTGCGACTCAGCGCGGCGTTCGCCGCGCCGGGCGATCGGCTATTCCTTCTCGTCGGGAAGGAGCGGCCGGAGCGAGAACGAGTAGATCTTGCCGTCGTCAGGTCCTGCGAGGACCATCCCCGTGAAGCCACCCTCGGCACCGTCGAAGCCGAGCTTCTCGACGTCGGCCGGGGTCAGGACCCGCTGGGCCAGCTGGAAGACGTTCGGGTCGGCCGGGAACGGAAAGTCGGCGGGCTTGATGTCGGCCCACGGCCACGGCTTCTGGTCCGGTGCGGCGGCGCCGTCCATGAGGATGCCGCGGTAGGCGGCCGGCTTGTAGACGTCGGTGGCGATGGAGCCGCCCTGATCGAAGTCGGCGAGTCGATCTGCGAGCTTCTTGAACGCGCCGCGGGCCAGCGCGTCCGGGACGCCTTCGCCCTCCAGGCCGAGCGCATAGACCGAGACGGTCTTCTTGATGCCGCCGGCGTCGACCGTGAAGATCGCGGTGCCCGCGTCCGCGATCATGTCGTTCTGGTAGTTCGCCCGGGCGACGCCGAGGCCGCCGTCGCCGAGCGCGAGGGTCAGCGTGGACTGGATCTGCTCCTCGGTCAGCTTGGCGGTCCGGAACGGGGGGTTGGGGTAGATGGAGCCGACCGGCTCCATGAAGTCGACCGCCAGGTTGCGGAAGAGGACGGTGCCATCCCCGTACAGCGTGAAGATGGGCGCCTGGGTCGCGATGAAGCCGGCCATCATGAACCCGCCGCCCTCCTCGTAGCGCAGGATCACGTCGGTGGCGCCGGTCGCATGATCGATCGCGCCGACGCCGCCTGGGGTGGGGCTTGGGGCAGAGGATGGGCCGCTGGACGGTGGGCTCGATGGAGCCCCGGACGAGCTGGTCGCCCCGCCACCGCTGCACGCAGCGACGATGAGGACGAAGGCCGCGAGAAGGGTGGAGCGAGGCAGGTTGGACATGCCCGCGTGACGTTCGCCTCGCTGCCGTGGTTCCACGGCGCGCGAATCGTCCGAAAAAGGGCTTGACGGCGCGCGTATCTTCACCGCTATGAGTTCCGGGCCCCGAGCCCGGCCGACCCGGGCGCGCACCCCCGCATTCGCTCGCCCTGCGCCGGTCCCCCGACCGTTCCTCGGGCACGGACCTCTGTTGTGGCGTCCCCAGCCGAGGAGGGTCCGGAGAGGGTGTACGAGGACCGTAGTCTGACCTGTCGCGATTGCGCCGAGGAGTTCACCTTCTCGGCCGGCGAACAGGCCTTTTACGCCAGCAAGGGGCTGACGAACGACCCGCAGCGCTGCCCGTCGTGCCGGGCGGCCGCCAAGCGGGCTCGATCGAACGAGGGCCCGCGCGAGTTCCATGCCGCGATCTGCGGGGCCTGCGGGGGTCAGGCCATCGTGCCGTTCGCGCCACGGAACGACCGCCCGGTCTACTGCAGCACCTGTTTCGACAAGGTCCGGGCCGGCACGCTGTCGGTCACCGCGGGCGTCTAGCCCGAACGAAGCTCGTTTCGGATCCGAGCGACCCAGGGCCGACCCGGCGACGGGTCGGCCTCGTGGCATCATGGCCGGCAGAGCCTGCGCCCGACTGGCGCCTGACGAAGGCCGCGACCCAGCGGCGGGAGGTCCGATCCATGGGCGTCATCATCATCCGGGAGATGGTCGGCACCAGTCCGAAGTCGTGGAGCGACGCGGCTCGCCAAGCCGTGTCGACCGCCTCGAAGACGGTCCGCAACATCCAGACCGTGGAGGTCGTGAAGTCGAGCGCCGTGGTCGCGGACGGCGAGATCGTCGAGTACCACGTCGAGGTCAAGATCGGCTTCGAGTACGAGGGCTGATCCGCCGCGGCAGCGCTGCCGCGGTCAGTTCGCCTCGGCGAAGCGTTCGCCCGCATAGCTGACGAAGCGCGTCTGGCGCTTCTTGAACCACAGGTCCACCTCGCCCGTGGGCCCGTTGCGGTGCTTGGCGAGCTTCAGCTTGATGACCTCGCCGTCGGCGTCCTGGTCGTCCGAGCGGTCCTTGTCGCGCCACAGGAACATGACCAGGTCGGCGTCCTGCTCGATCGCGCCCGACTCCCGCAGGTCCGACAGGCGCGGCTCCTTCGACTCGCGCATCTCGGGCTGTCGGGAGAGCTGTGAGAGCGCGACGACCGGCACGTTCAGCTCACGGGCCAGCGCCTTGAGCCCGCGCGAGATCTCCGAGACCTCCTGGACGCGGTTTGCATCGCGGTTCGTGGTCGTCGCCTGCATCAGCTGCAGGTAGTCGACGATGACGAGGTCCAGGCCCGCTTCGGCCTGGAGGCGGCGGGCCTTCGTGCGCAGTTCCATCGCCGTGATGTTCGGCGTGTCGTCGATGTACATCGGGGCCTCGGAGAGGGCGTTCATCGCGGGCGCGATCCGGGCGAAGTCGAGCTCCTCGAGGAACCCGGTCCGGAGGCGCTGCGAATCGATGTTGGCGACGCTGGACAGCAGGCGCAGGACGAGCTGTTCCTTGCTCATCTCGAGGCTGAACACGCCGACGCTCTTGCGCTCCTTCACCGCGGCGAATTCGGCGATGTTGAGCGCGAGGCTCGTCTTGCCGACCGAGGGTCGGGCCGCAAGCACGATGAGGTCGCTCTTCTGGAGGCCGGTGGTCAGGGTGTCGAGGTCCGTGAAGCCGGTGCGGACGCCGCTGATCTCGCCGCGATGGGCGTGAAGGTAGTCGAGCCGATCGTAGGCGTCGTGGAGGAGTGCCTTGAGAGCGCTGAAGCCCACGTCGATGCGCTTCTGGCTGACCGCGAACAACTCCGCCTCGGCGCGATCGATGGCCTCGCTGACCTCCGCCGGGTCCTCGTACCCGATCCCGGCGATCCGCCCGGCGGCCCCGATGAGATTGCGCAGGACCGCCTTGCGCTCGACGATCCGCGCGTACTGCGCCGCGTGGACCGCCGTGGGGGTCTCGTTCGAGAGGCTCGAGAGATACGCGCGCCCGCCGATCGCGTCGAGCTCCTCGCGCCGCTCGAGTGCCTCGGCCACCGTCACGATGTCGATGGGCTCGCGCCGCTCGAACAGGTCGAGGATCGCCGCGTAGATGCGGCCGTTCGCCTGGCGGTAGAAGTCCTCCGCGCGGAGGAACTCCGCGACCTCGATGACCGCGTCCCGATCGATGAGGATGGCACCCAGCACGGACTGTTCGGCTTCGAGGCTCTGGGGCGGCAGGCGGTCGATCATGGGCTCACAGCGTGGCGGTTGGTCATGTCACCTCCACTGTCACGCTCCGGCGACGTGACGAGAAGTGCCTTATCCCCGAAGTCCGTCCACGAACTGTCCGACCATGCGGGATGCATGTGGAAACGCTGTGGACGAACTTGAATTGAGAATTGGGCGCCCGGACGGTCCGAGGCCAAGGCGGGCGGTGAGCAGTGAGCGAGCGCACTCAAAGGTGCGTGAGGGAGCGGCGCAGCCGGTCAACGCAGCGATGGGCCGGTCCCGACGCCGCCTTAGTCGAGCTTCCGAATGACCCCGATGAGCTTGCCTTGGATGCGCACGTCGTCATAGAACTGCGCGGGATAGGCGGGGTTCGCTGGCTGGAGTCGGACCTTGTCCTTCTCCTTGAAGAAGCGCTTGAGCGTGACCGCGTTCTCCTCGACCTGGGCAACCACGATGTCGCCGTTCCGGGCCGTGGTCTGCGGGCGGATGAGCACGAAGTCGCCATCGGCGATGTGTGCCTCGATCATCGAGTCGCCGCGGACCTTCAGCACGTACGCGTCGCCGCTGGGTGCCAGGAGGTCCGGCACGGCCATCGTCTCCGACGCGTCCTGGTAGGCCTCGATGGGACCACCGGCGGCGATCTCGCCGATCACGGGCAGGACACGCGATTCCGCTGACGTCGCCTGCGGCACGAGCTCGCTGGACAGCCCGAGGCGGATGGCGGCCGTTGGTGTCAGGCGGATGGCACGCGACTGTGCCGCGCCACGCTCGAGATAGCCCTCGCGTTCGAGGATCTGCAGGTGGTGGTGGACGGCTGACGTCGACGCCAGGCCGACCGCGCGGGCGATCTCCCGGACCGACGGCGGATAGCCCCGGGCACGGAGCGTGGCCGCGATGAAGTCCAGGATCTTGACCTTGCGTTCGGCGTCGTGCTTTGTCACTCGCGCCTCCTTGCCGCTCATGATACCGAACGGACGTTCGATGTCAAGCCGAACACGCTTCCGTGACCACCATGTGTCATTCGGCCCCCAACGGCAGGCCACACGGCGCGCAGATGGGTCGTCATGGCCCCTAGCCCATCCGGACCACAGCGACCACTCTCATGACACACAACAGGAATGGTCGAAGTCAAAAGGATGGACATCATGAACGGTCGCTTGAAGGTCGTCGGAGTTCTCATGGCAGTCATCGGGCTCGCGTTCGTCGCGGGTGGTGGATTTGCCTTCTACAAGACCAACCAGGGCGCCCAGTCGCTCCAGGCGTTCAGCGCCGCGCAGAACGTGAAGCTGAGCTACAACGACGCCGGCCTGCTCGTCGACCGCGGCGAGACCGACGGCGCGGACAAGATCATGTCGCTCCTCGTCAACGACTGGGGCTACGCGGTCGACAAGTCGGAGCTCAACCCGAACGACCCGCTGGTCAACACCGCCAGCGAGTACATGTACCAGATGGCCACGATCGCCTACCACACGCTGCACGGCACGACGACGGTCGTCCTCGAGAAGGACGTCACCGCGGCCGACGGCACGGTCACCAAGGCTGGCACGTACGAGTTCGCGACCGACGGTCGCTACTGGACCGGCTTCGACCGGGCCAACCCGATCGAGGCTGCGGCCCGCGAGAAGGTGTGGACCGGCACGGCACACGCGCTCATCGCCGAGCTCGGCGTCGGCAGCGTGACGGCCTCTGCTCTCCAGATCGGCCTGGGCATGGCTGCCCTCCTCGCCGGCTTCGGCGGGACACTCGTCCTCATCGGGCTCGGCCTGGTGTGGGCGACGCGAGCCGAGACCGAGAAGGTCAAGGCCCCGGTCCTTCGCCCGGCCACCACGCTCGCCTAGAGCACCATCACCGCCGGGTCCCCCGGCCCGGCAACCCCAGCACGAATGACGAGGGCCCGATCGGGTCCTCGTCATTTCTCGTCCCGGGACCGCGACGTGAACGCTGCTAGACTCCGGCTCCGTCGCGGACGCAGGAGACCGATCGGCATGGCCAAGGACAGCTCGAAGAAGAGCAACAAGGGGCACGACTCGGGTCGAGCCGGCATCGCCGGTCTGACATTCGGTCGGGCCCTTTCGCTGATGGCGTTCCTGCCTGTCGCGAGCCGGGTCCCGATGTACGCGCGGCTCGTCGCCGCGCTCGCCATGGACGACCGGATGCCCGCCGCGCGAAAGGCGCTCCTTGCGGGGGCCGCCGGATACCTCGTCCTCGGACGCGACCTGATCCCCGACAGCGTGCCCGTCCTCGGGGGACTGGACGACCTCGTCGTCGTGGTCCTCGCGGTCGACCTGTTCATCGACGGCGCGCCGGAGGACCTGCTCAGCGAGAAGCTCGAGGAGCTCGGCATCCCGCGCGGCGAATTCGAACGTGACATCGCCCAGATCCGGCGCTTGACGCCGGGCCCGGTCCGACGGAGCATCCGCCGGGTGCCCGCCCTCATGGCGACGGCCGGGAACACCATCAAGCAACTCGGTCTCGGGCCGCGCGTGCGGTCCTGGATCTCCAGGGAGGATCCCATCGCGTGAAGGTCATCCTGACGAAGGACGTGCCCAAGCTCGGCACGAGCGGAGAGATGAAGAGCGTGGCGGACGGCTATGCCACGAACTTCCTGATCCCGCAGCAGCTGGCCGTGCCCGCGGCCGGCGGCGCGTACCGCGCCTGGCAGCACGATGTCGCGAGCCGCGAGGACAAGCGGAAGCGCGAGCGCGAGGAGGCCGAGATCGCCGCAACCCGCATCGGCAGCACGACGCTGACGATGGGCGTGAAGGTCGGCGAGGGCGGGAAGCTGTACGGCTCGATCACGACGAAGGACATCGCCGACGCCCTGGCGCGTCGCGGCATCGAGATCGACCGGCACAAGATCGACCTTGAGGAGCCGCTCAAGTCGCTCGGCACCTACAAGGTCGCGGTGAAGGTCTTCTCCGGCATGACCCCCGAGGTCACGATCATCGTCGAGCCCAAAGGCTGATCTGCGCTGATCAGGGCCCGGCGAGCCGCCAAACGGTGACGCCGCCCTCGTCGTAGACCGTCTCGAACCGGTCGCTCGAACCGAAATCGGTCGGCTCGCCGTCGTCGCACTCGAGCACCCCGCCGCTCGAGAGCACGAACGTCGCCCGGTAGCGCGCCATGACCTCGGCCGCGGCGTCCGGGCCGTCGCAGTAGGCCACCTTCGTGTCGGCTTCGCGCGGCTCGGGGTCGTACCCCAGGTTCGAGACATACGGCCCGAACGTCGTGATCCGCGATCGTCCGCCGAGATCGACCGGGCTGTTGATGAATGCGTCCGTGAGGAAGACGGATCCGTCGGGCGTGTGGTCCTCGATCCAGCGGCCGGCGCGCTCCTGCGGGACCCCGAGTGCGACCACCGAGCTCGTCATGTGCCAGACCGCGATGAGCGCCGGGGAGAGGGCGCACGCCACGAGGACCAGGACGACCAGCGGCCGTGGCCAACGCCGGATGAGCCAGGCGGCCAGGATCGCCACCGCGATCCACATCATCTGGAAGTACTTGTTCATGTCGAACTCGACCGCACTGAGCACGACGACGTTCGGGACGAGGAACAGCACGACGAGCCACGCCGCGAGGAACCGTCGCGCGTCGAGCCCGCGTGCGGCCACGGCCGCAACCAGGGCGAGGGCGAACGGGATGCCGAGATTGGTCGCGTAGAAGAACAGGACCGCGAGCGGACCGTCGCCGAAGCGGCCCTCGCCCCAACCCGCGGTCAGTCGGAACGCGCCGCTGGCCCCCTGCTGGCCGATGGCCTCGGCCACGAACGGGATCGCCAGGATCGCGGGCGCCAGGAAGAGCACGGCGTCGCGTCGCGCCGTCGGGGCGCGCCAGGCGGCGGTCGTGAGGACGTACAGGCCGACGATCAGGTACGTCGCCGGGAACGCGTAGAACTGGAATGGCGCCAGGAGCGCGGCGATCCCGCCGGCGAGGAGGACGCCCGCCGGCCGGCGTCCCAGGCAGTGCACGAGCAGCAGGACGGCGGCGACCAGCCCGGGCAGTCCGAGCGTCGAAGCCCGATGCGGCAGGAACGCGGTCCCGAGCATCGACGCGACCTTGAAGAACGGCCAACCGTCTGCCCAGGTGTTGTCGTAGGGGTTCTGCGAGACGAGCGCTGCGAGGTCGGGGTTGCCCGCCATGACGTCCCCGATGAGCCGCAGCCAGCCCATCCCGCCGCCGAGGCAGGCGATGACGGTCGCGATCGCCGCGACCCGGCGATCGCCGGTCAGTCGAAACGCCAGGGCCCAGACGAGCAGCGCCATCACCGCGGCGAACAGAGCGCTCGACGCGAAGTAGACCCCGATCAGGTCGAGGCCCGCGATATGCGACGTGACCGCCCCGTGGAAGTCCGCGAACCAGTGGTAGGTGAGCGGCACGCCGGCGAAGTACGGGACCTCCGGTGGGAAGTTGCCGTGGACGATGCTCGAGCCGATCGCGACGTGCACCAGCAGGTCGCTCCAGTTCCAGCCACCTGAGACCCAGCCATCGAGCGTCTCGCGCCAGCCGTTGACGAAGAGCACGACTCCGACCACCAGCCCGACGGCCGCCGCGATCAGCCAGGCGGGCGCGTCCTCTCGAAGCGTCGAGCGCAGGCCGGGGGTCGTCGGGCGCTCGACCGGCGAGAGCCACGGATGCCGGGTCCATGCGAGGGCCGCAGTAGCGGCGACGAGGAGCAGCGAGGCGATGATGATCGCCGGGCGGTTGAAGCCGATCGCGCGGGCGGTGATGTCGACGAGGTGGGCCGAGAGGTACACGCTCGCGACGATGGCGACGCCGGCCTGACCGGGCGCCGGGAGGTCCGGGGCGACACGCCGGACGAGGAACCAGCCGGGGACCGCGAAGAGGATGGGCCACACGAGCGCGAGCGAGGTGATCGGCACGGCCCACGCGACCATCGCGCCACCGATCGCGGCAAGTGCCAGCGCGAGCGCGCGACCCGGGACCTCGCGGGCGGGGGCTTCCACAGCGGTCGATGATAGCGACCGTGTCTGACCGGACGATCCTGCACGTCGACCTCGATGCGTTCTTCGCGTCGGTCGAGCAGCGCGACCATCCGGAGCTTCGCGGGCGCCCTGTGATCGTCGGCGGCGGGAGCCCTGGCGATCGCGGGGTGGTTTCGGCGGCGAGCTACGAGGCGCGGCGGTTCGGGGTCCACTCCGCGATGTCGCTTCGCGAGGCGGGGCGTCGCTGTCCCGACGGCGTGTTCCTGCCCGTGGACGGCCGTCGCTACCAGGCCGCCAGCCGGGACGTGATGGCGGTGCTCCGGCGGTTCACGCCACTGGTCGAGCCGATCTCGATCGACGAGGCGTTCCTCGATGTCACGGCGACCGAGGTCCTGTTCGGCGACGGGCCGACGATCGCGCGACGGATCAAGGACGAGGTGCGGGCGGACGTCGGGCTGACCATCTCGGTCGGCGTCGCGACGACAAAGCTCGTGGCAAAGGTCGCATCGGACCTGCGCAAGCCCGACGGGCTCGTCGTGGTCCCACCCGGGGAGGAAGAGGCGTTCCTCGCGCCACTCCCGATCGGGCGGCTCTGGGGCGTGGGTGAGAAGACCGGGGCGTCCCTCGCGGACTACGGCGTCCGCACCATCGGCGATCTGGCGGCGCTGCCCCACGACATCGTCCTGCGCCGATTCGGCAAGCACGGCGCGTCGCTCCTGGCGCGAGCGCGGGGCGTCGACGCCGACCCGGTCCACGACGGCGACCCGGCGAAGTCGGTGGGGCACGAGCACACGTTCGACGTCGACACCAGCGACCGGGACACGATCGAGCGGACGCTGCTCGGCATGGCCGACGGCGTCGCGGCGCGACTCCGATCCGCCGGGGTCCGCGCCGGCACTGTCGCGGTCAAGATCCGGGACTCGTCGTTCCGGACGATCACCCGCCAGCGGACGCTGGCCGAGCCGACCGACATGACCGAGCCGATCTATCGGGCGGCCCTCGAGCTCGCGCGTCCGGAGGTGCGCGGGATCCGCGTCCGGTTGCTCGGCGTGACCGCGTCCAACCTCGGCGACCGTGAGCAGATGATGCTGTTCGGCGACGACGAACCGCGGCGTCGGCGGGCGGTCGCGGCGGCTGATGCCGTGCGGCGGCGATACGGGGACGAGGCTGTCACCCGGGCGCGCCTCCTGGGTGCCGGGCTACCGGCCCCGTTCGAGCGGGATCCGCGCAATCCGCTCGACCGGCGGGCCCGAGGCGTGCCGACGGACCCCGAACCGGCGGACGTCGACGACCGTGACAGGCGAGATGTCACGGACGCCGACGATATTCCGGCCGACGACCCTTGACATCGAACGCCTGTTCGGTCTAGGCTCAGTCGTAATCGAACAGACGTTCTGTCGGACGAGTGCCCCGGACGACACGACCCACGCGATCCTGCCCCCGGAAAGGAGCCATTTCGATGGCATTCACACGTGTCGAGCCGATCGAGGTCCATGTCCGCACCGGATGGTTTGATGGCCGCCCGCGCGAGATCGCCTGGGGGGACAACCGCCTGCCGGTGACGCGACTGAGCGTCGTCCGCGAGGAGGCGGCCGCCTACCCGGTCATCACCGGGCCGCGGACGTTGTTCGAAGTCGAGACGCCGAAGGCGCGCGTCTCGCTGACCTATCACCACCGTTCGCGGCGGTGGACCGTCACCGGACTCGACGACAAGGTCCGCCTCGTCGCCTGACCCGAATGCTCCAGATCGACCCGCCTCGGCGTCGGGTCGGTCGCCGTCGGTCGCGGGGCGGGCGCGCCGGTACCGCTCCCGCCCCGTTTCCGACCCGTCGCCAGCCACGTCCATGGGACGCGGGGCGTGCGGGACGCACCCTGACCGCCGCCGGGTGTCTCGCGTACCTACAATCGTGGCGTGCAACCTTCCGCAGCGGATCGCTTCCGCGATCTGACCGTCGACGCGTTCGTCGGCCGTCTCGCGTCGTCAGAGCCCGTGCCCGGAGGTGGCAGCGCCTCCGCCGTGGCCGCGAGCCTCGCGGCGGCTCTCGTCGCGATGGTGGCGGCGCTGTCGCTCGACCGCCCCAAATACGCGGCGCACAACGACCTCCTCGTCTGGGCCGCAGCGACCGGCCAGGAGCTCACTGACCGCCTGCTCGGCCTGGCCGATGACGACGCCGCCTCGTACGGGCGGTTCGCGGAAGCGATGAAGATGCCGCGCGACACCGACGCGGAGAAGGAATCGCGGCGGGTCGCGATGCAGGCGGCGGCCCGGGAGGCGTCCGAGATCCCCCTCGACTGTGTCGAGGCCTGCCTGTCGGTCGTCGCGGTCGCGGAGGCTCTGGCGGGACGGAGCAACGTCAACGCCTCGAGCGATCTGCTGGTCGCGTCCCTGCTGGCCGAGGCGGCGGCTCGCGGCGCGGCCGCGAACGTGCTCGTCAACCTGCCGTCCGTCGGGGACCAGGAGTTCAGCGCGGAGATGGACGGCCGTGTCGCGTCGCTCATCGACGACGTCGAACGGCTGGCTGCGGCCGTGCGGGAGGCCGTCGGCGCCGGGGACGCGCGAGACCCCATCCCGGCCCCGAGTCGCATGTGACCGAGCGATCCCCGGGCCGCGCCCGGCTCCTCGAGGGCGGCCCGATCGCGGACGAGATCCGCGTCGCCGTGTCCGAGGACGTGGCGACGTTCAGGGCGACCCGCGGCCGGCCGCCGGGTCTGCGCGTTGTCATCGTCGGGAAGGACGCGCCATCGACGGTCTACCTCGAGCGGATCCTCCGTGGCTGCGCCAAGGTCGGCATCGATGCCGGGTTCGTCGAGCTGACCGGCGAGGCGACCGAGGCGCGCGTCACCACGACGGTCCGCGAGCTCAACGACGACCCGACGGTCGACGGCGTCATCGTGCAGATGCCGCTTCCGCCGACGATCCGGCTTCGCGCGGTCATCGACGCGATCGACCCCTCGAAGGACATCGACGGCATCCACCCGCTCAACGCCGGGCTCCTGCGGCTGGGCTATGACGGGTTCCTGCCCGCGACGGCGCACGCAGCCGTCGAGATCCTCCGGCGATCGGGGATCCAGATCGAGGGCAAGGATGCGGTCGTCATCGGTCGCTCGGCGGTGGTCGGCATGCCCGCTGCGTTCCTGCTCCTCAAGGAGGACGCAACGGTCACGGTCTGCCATTCGCGGACCCGCGACCTCGCCGGCCACGTCGCGCGTGGCGACATCGTCGTGGTGGCGGCCGGCCATCCCCGGCTGGTCACCGGTCCGATGCTCAAGCCGGGCGCCGTCGTCGTGGACGTGGGGATCAACGTCGTCGATGGGCGCATCGTCGGTGACGTCGAGTTCGAGTCGGCCGTCCAGGTCGCGTCCGCGATCACCCCGGTCCCGGGTGGTGTCGGACCGCTGACGAACGCGATCCTGCTCACCCACCTGATCCGCGCCGCCGAACGCCAGGCACCCGCGGACCGCGCCGGCCCGGCCGGGCGACCCGTGTCCCCGTCACGCCCCGTCCTGTCCGGAGGAGACCGATGACCTTTCCGTCAGATCTCGAGATCGCTCGCTCGGTGCGACCGCGCCCGATCGTCGAGATCGGGACCGCCCTCGGCCTCCGGGACGACGAGCTGGAGCTCTACGGGCCGAGCAAGGCCAAGGTCACGCTGGAGGCGATCACCCGCCTGGAGGCGGAACGACCGCGTGGGCGCTACGTCGTGGTCACCGCGATCACGCCGACACCGCTCGGCGAGGGCAAATCGACGACGACGGTCGGGCTCGCCCAGGGCCTCAACCTGATCGGGCACCGGGCGTCCGTCAACATCCGCCAGCCCTCGCTGGGGCCGGTCTTCGGCATCAAGGGCGGGGCGGCCGGCGGCGGATACAGCCAGGTCATCCCGATGGAGGACTTCAACCTCCACCTGACCGGGGACGTGCACGCGATCGGCGCCGCGCACAACCTCGCGGGGGCGTTCATCGACAACAGCCTCCACCACAAGAACCCGCTCGGCATCGACCCGCACGGGGTGCTCTGGCCGCGCGTCCTCGACATCAGCGACCGGGCCCTGCGCCACGTCATCCTCGGCCTGGGCGGCCGCGAGGACGGGGTGCCGCGCGAGACCGAGTTCGTCATCACGGTCGGGTCTGAGGTCATGGCGGTCCTGGCGCTCGCGACCGACCTCCAGGACCTGCGCGCGCGCCTCGGGCGGATCGTGCTCGCGACCAGGACCGACGGATCGGCGGTCACGGCCCAGGACCTCGGCGTGGCCGGCGCGATGACCGTGCTGCTGCGCGACGCGATCAAGCCGAACCTCCTGCAGACGCTCGAGGGCGGGCCAGCCTTCGTCCACGCCGGCCCGTTTGCCAACATCGCGCACGGCAACAACTCGATCATCGCCGACCGGCTGGCGCTGGTGACCAACGAGATCGTGTGCACCGAGGCCGGGTTCGGGGCCGACATGGGCGCCGAGAAGTTCTTCGACATCAAGTGCCGGGCGTCGGGACTGACGCCGGACGCGGCCGTGGTGGTCGCCACGGTCCGGGCGCTGAAGATGCACGGTGGCGTCGGCAAGATCGTGGCCGGCAAGCCGCTGGACCCCGCGCTCCTCGAGGAGAACGTCGACGCCGTCCGTCGCGGTGCCGCGAACCTCGCGCGACAGATCGAGAACGTCACGATCTTCGGGATCCCCGCGGTCGTGGCCATCAACGCGTTCCCGACGGACACCGCCGCGGAGGTCGATGCGATCCGCGAGGTGGCGCTCGCCGCCGGCGCGCGGGACGCGGTGGTCGCGACCCACTTCGTCGACGGCGGCAAGGGCGCGACGGCGCTGGCCGAGGCGGTCTGGGCCGCGGCCGAGGACGGCGGGTCGGGCTTCGAGCTGCTCTACCCGGATGAGATGTCGCTCATGCAGAAGATCGAGACGATCGTCACGAGGGTCTACGGCGGCGACGGCGTCGAGTACCTGCCCGCGGCTCGCAAGTCGATCAAGCAGTTCGAGGACCTCGGGTACGGCCGGCTGCCGATCTGCATGGCCAAGACCCAGTACTCGCTGAGCCACGATGCGAGCCTGAAGGGTCGCCCCAGCGGCTTCACGGTGCCGATCCGGGAGGTCCGCCTGTCCGCGGGCGCCGGGTTCGTCACACCGATCTGCGGCGAGATGCGGACGATGCCCGGCCTGCCGTCGAAGCCCGGCGGCGAGAACATCGACATCGACGCCAACGGGAACGTCGTCGGCTTGTTCTAGCGCCCTCCGGGCGCGTCAGGATCCGGTGGCGATCACGAAGCAGGCCGCGATGACGAGCCCGAGGACGACACCGAGCGCCCCGGCACCCCAGGCCGCGACGTCGATCGGGCCGAGCGCCTCCTCGGCATGGCCGTGGTCGTCGTGGCCGTGGTCGTCCCCGTGGTCGTCGGTCGTGTGGTGGCCGACCGCCCCGGCGTGACCTGGGGCGTCGTCGCCGTGCGTGCCTGCGCTCATCGTCGGGTCGGTACCTCCGGTCGCATTCTCGCAGACGCGTTCTGGCCGCGCCGACCGTCCTAGACTCGCGCTCGTGACCGCCACCGCGAACGCAAAGGATGCCGGCCTCGTGGCCAGCCTCCGCGGGCTCGACCGCGACGGGCGGCTGCTCTTCCTGATGCGGACGCTCCGGATGTTCGGCTACGGGTTCGTCGCGGTGGTCCTGGTCCTCTACCTCGACGCCCTCGGACTCGACGCGCTCACGATCGGGGTGATCCTGACGCTGACCCTGGTCGGCGACACGCTGATCTCGCTCTGGCTGACGACCCACGCGGATCGCCTCGGGCGCCGACGCGTCCTGGTCGTGGGATCGGTCCTGATGATCCTCGCCGGCATCGCGTTCGTGCTGACCGACTGGGCGCCGCTGCTCATCGCGGCCGCGACGATCGGCGTTCTCTCACCGACCGGCAACGAGGTCGGGCCGTTCCTCGCCGTCGAGCAGGCCGCGCTTTCGGAGACCATCCCGGACGCCCGCCGGACGGCGACCTTCGCCTGGTACAACCTGGTCGGCTATGTCGCCACCGCGACCGGCGCCCTGGGCGGCGGCCTGCTCAGCCAGGCGCTGCTCGACGCGGGCATCGCCCCGGACGATTCGTACCGGGCCGTCCTGATCGGGTACGCGGCCATCGGGCTCGCGATGGCCGTCGGGTTCCGTCGGGTGAGCGCCGCGGTCGAGACCCCGCCCGCCGCGGTCAGCGATGACGGCATCACGCGACGCCTCGGACTCGGGCGCTCGAAGGGCGTCGTGCTGCGGCTGTCGGCGCTCTTCTCGATCGACGCGTTCGGCGGCGGCTTCATCCCGCAGAGCCTGATGGCCTACTGGTTCCACCTCCAGTACGGCGTCGAGCCCGCGGTCCTCGGTGGCATCTTCTTCGGCGCGAACCTGCTGGCGGCGGTCTCATCGCTTTCGGCCGCGAGGATCGCGTCGCGGATCGGCCTGCTCAACACGATGGTGGTCACCCACCTCCCATCGAACGTGTTGCTGATCCTGGTGCCGCTCATGCCGACCCTGCCCTTGGCGATCGCGGTCCTGCTGCTGCGGTTCAGCCTCAGCCAGATGGACGTCCCGACCCGCCAGTCGTACGTGATGGCCGTCGTCGACCCGGACGAGCGCTCGGCCGCCGCGGGCGTTACCGGGATCGCCCGCACGACGGGTGCCGCGCTCTCGCCGTCGCTCTCATCGCTGCTGCTGGCCGCGCCGGGCCTCGCGGCCGTCCCGTTCTACCTGGCCGGCGGGCTGAAGATCGCGTACGACCTCCTGATCTACCGGTCCTTCCGGAGCGTGCGACCGCCGGAGGAGCGGGCCTGAACTCGCTCGGCCGGGGACAGCGACGTCGCCGACGCGCCTGCGGTCATGCGCCGGCACGCGCCGCGCGGCGAGGCTTGATGATGCGGATCCAGATCCAGGCGACGACGATGACGACGAGGATCGCGAGGACCGCGTACTCGAACCGCTTGAGCCAGCCACCGATCGCCTCCCAGTTCGCGCCGAGCGCAACGCCGGCGAAGACGAGGGCGGCGGTCCATGGCAGTGACCCGAGGAACGTGAACAGCGTGAACCGCCCGAGCGGCATCCGGGCCACGCCGGCCGCGAACGAGACGAGCGAGCGGATGATCGGGATCATCCGGCCGAAGAAGCTGGCCGCCTGTCCGTGCCGTGCGAAGAACCCATCCGCGCGATCGAGGTCGCTCGTGGTGATCCCCAGGTAGCGGCCCCAGCGCTCGATGATCGGGCGGCCACCCCACGCCCCGATGCCGTATGCGACGAGCGCTCCGATGGTCGCGCCGATGGTCCCCGCGATCACGACGAGCCAGTAGTTCCAGGCCGCGCCGGTCAACGGTTCGACGGCGACACCCTCGCCGACCAGGAAGCCGGCGAACGGCAGCACGATCTCGGAGGGGATCGGGATGATCACACTCTCGATCGCCACCCACAGGGCGACCCCGAGATAGCCGACTGCGTCATAGATCTGGGTGACCATGTCGCGGACCGGGCCGTTCAGGAAGTCGAACACGGCCGGCAGCATAGCCGACTATCCTCGGCACGGTGAGTGAGCCGGAGGTCCCGCACTACTACCCGGACCGAGGCGGCGGGACTGACACGGTCGTGCTGACGGGGGCGGACCTGACGATCGCCGACGTCGAGGCGGTCGCCCGTGGCGAGGCCCCGGTCGCGCTCGACGTCCACGCACGCGAGCGAATGCAAGAAGCGCGCGACGTCATCGAATCGCTCGTCGCCGAGGGAGCGGTCGTCTATGGCGTCACGACCGGGTTCGGCGACCTCGCGACGACCTTCGTCGATCCCGACCGGTCGGGCGAGCTCCAGCGTCGACTGCTCATGAGCCACGCGGCCGGCGTCGGGCGGCCGTTCCCGCGCGAAGTCGTTCGCGCGATGCTCCTGCTGCGCGCCAACACGCTCGCGCTGGGTCACAGCGGTTGCCGCCCGTTGATCGTGGACCGGCTCCTCGCCCATCTCGAGCACGGCATCCACCCGGTCGTGCCCGAGCAGGGCAGCGTCGGCGCCTCGGGCGACCTGGCGCCGCTGGCCCACCTGGCGCTGCCGCTGATCGGTCGCGGCCAGGTCGAATTCAAGGGCACCACGGTGCCGGCGCTCCTGGCCCTGCGCGAGGTCGGCCTGGAGCCGCTGGAGCTCGGACCCAAGGAAGGGCTGGCGCTGCTCAACGGGACGCAGCTGATGGGCGCGATCGGGGCGCTGCTGCTCGCCGACGCCGACCGGCTCGTCCGGACCGCCTCGGTGGTGGCGGCGATGAGCGTCGAGGCCCTGCTCGGCACCGACGTCGCCTTCGCGGCCGCCTACCAGCTCGCACGACCGCACCCGGGCCAGGTGGCCGTCGCAACGCAGCTGCGCCACGTCCTGCGCGAGAGCCGGCTCCAGCACAGCCACCACGAGTCGGGCCACAAGGTCCAGGACCCGTACTCCCTCCGCTGCGTGCCGCAGGTCCACGGCGCCGTCCGCGACGCGCTCGACCACCTGCGGCGGGTGCTCGACATCGAGCTCAACTCCGCGACCGACAACCCGCTCGTCTTCCCGGGCGGCGGGGTCGCCCCGGTCGATGCGATGGCGACCGGCGGCGGTCGGGTCATCAGCGGCGGCAACTTCCACGGCGAGCCGATCGCGCTCGCGCTCGACTTCGCGAAGCTCGGGCTCGCCGAGCTCGGGTCGATCAGCGAGCGGCGGACCGCGCTCCTCGTCGATCCGCGCCTGAACGGGGGGCTGCCGCCGTTCCTCGCGGCAGGTTCCGGCATCGACTCGGGGATGATGATCTACCAGTACACGGCGGCCGCCCTGGCCAGCGAGCACAAGGTCCTCGCGCATCCATCCTCGGTCGACTCGATCCCGACGAGCGCGAACCAGGAGGACCACGTCTCGATGGGGGCGACGTCGGCCCGCCACGCCCGGCAGGTGCTCGAAGGGGTCGAGCGGATCCTCTCGATCGAGCTGCTGGTGGCCACCCAGGCGCTGGACCTCCGCCTGGCCCCGGCCGACTCCCCGGCGCCTGGGCTCGGCGTCATCGAGGCGCGGGCCCGCGTCCGTGCGGTCGTGCCGCATCTCGACGAGGATCGCGAGCCGGGCCCCGATCTCGCGTCGGCGCTCGACCTTGTGCACCGGGGCGCGCTGGTCGACCTCGCCGGCTGACGGCAGGCCGCCGGAACGGTCCGTCGAGGCGGACGGTCAGCGGCGGAAGCGCGACTGGTTCGTCCGGCCCTTGGCTCGCTCGTCGACCGATCGGACGCCGGCGCGTCGCAGCATCCCGTCGATCTCCGTCGCGTACTTGCGGCCCTCGGGGCGATCCTCCAGCCAGACGAGGTAGCCGGGGTCGACGCGCGCGATCTCCCCCAACGACCACCCGATGTGGCGGCCGAAGTCGAGGACGCTCCCCGACGGCCGTCCAGGCGGGCGACCGGCGCTGCCGGTGCCGTCGCGCTGGGTCGGCCGATCGTAGGGCTGGTAGGCGGTCGCGGTGCGCTGGGCGGCCTCGGCCTGGGCCGGTGAGGCCGGGTCGTGGTGCTGGCGTCGTCGGCGCGCGGCGGCGGCACGTACCGGGTCGATCTCGTCAAGCTCGGTGTCGTACTCAGCTCGCCGGATCGGATCGCGGACGCGGTCGAACGCCGCGTTGATCTTCATCATCCGCTTGGTCGCCCGCTCACCCGCGATGTCCGGGTGGAATTTGCGCGCAAGTGCCCTGTAGGCGAACTGGATCGCGTCGTCGTCGACGCTCGGCTCGAGGCCGAGCACCGAATACGCGTCATTGGCTCGTTCTGCCACCCGTGTCGGTTCCTTCCGTCCCTCGACGGGCGTGAAATCCAGGGCGCACGCCCGCCGGCATCGACTGTAACAAACGCCGCGAGCCACTCGGTGCATGCGCACACCGTAGACTCAGAAAAATGGTGGCCATCCGCATCATCGACGTCGTCGACGAGGCCGGGTTCGATCGGATCCCGCCGTGCGCGGATCCGGGCTTCGACCACCGGACGTGCGACTACTGGGAGGACGCCGCCCGCGGGTCGAAGGCGGTCCGGCTCGCCTGGCTGCAGCGATCGGTGCCGGCGCCGGAACGCCCGTCTCGCGTGCCATCGGACAACCCGTTCCTCGCCGATCTCGAGGCGTCGCCGGTCTCGAACCCCTTCGCGGTCGGCCGGGATCCCGCCCTGAACCCCTTCGCCATCGACGATGAGCCGGAGATCCCGAACCCGTTCGCGCCGGCCAGCGAGCGACGTCCGGCCGTACCCCCCGACGCGCCACGCAAGCTGCATCTCCTTGGGCGTGGCCTCGAGGTGGCCGGCAGTTACGCGAAGGTCCTCGAACGGGACGACGTGCCGGCCGCGTACTGCCAGTTCGGCCCATTGACCGCCTATCCCAGGGCACAGCAGACCCGCGACCTGTACCCGAGGCTGCCGGCTGCCCCGCTTCCGGCGGTCATCACCTGCATCGCCACGACCGCCGCGGCTCGCGGGGAGGGTCTGGCGCTGCGACTGGTCCAGGCTGTCTGCGAGGACCTCGCGTCGCGCGGCTTCGCGGCGGTCGAGGCGTATCCCGAGGTCGGCGCTCGACCGGATGCGACGAGCGCAGCGACGCCGGCCTTCTGGCTGACCGCCGGCTTCGCCCTCGCCATCGACGATGAGCGATTCCCGGTCGTGCGGCGGGAGCTGATCTGAGCGGCGGCATGTCCTGGAGAGCCGGTGCCGTCCTGCTGATCGCGATGGTCGGGTGCCTGGCCTGTGGCGACGGGTCGCAGCCGATCGTGCCGCCGAGCCCGACCGGACCGGAGCCGACCGCCGCGGCGCCGACCGCCGCGGCGCCGAGTCCCGAGCCATCGCCCGACGTCGGCGCGTCGTCGGCGGCCTCGGACGCGGCGAGCCCGGCGTCGTCGGGCGGCGTCGTCGTCGACCTGGCGCTGCTCGATCACCTGCCCGCGACCGTCGACGGCCTGCCCGTCGAGCCCGACGCCGAGACGTCGGCGAGCATCGCCGCCTCGCCGGGCCTCGCGTCGGACGCGTCGGCCATCGCGATCGCGCGAGCCGTCTCGGCCACGACCGAAGATTTGGCGATCGCGAGCGTCGTGCGCCTGCGGGCCGGCCCCTTCAGCGCGGCGAGCTACGAGGTGTGGCGAACGACCTACGACCGGGCCGCCTGCGAACCGGCCGGCGGCGTCGCCGCGACCGACGAGCGGCAGATCGCCGGCCGCCACGTCTTCGTCGGGGCGTGCAACGGCGGCGCCCAGACCTATCATGTCGCGCTCGGCGAGGATGTCCTGGTCTCGATCACCGCGATCGGGTCTCGACAGCTCGGCGACCTCCTCGTGGCTGCGCTGCGGGAGTAGGCTCCCCACATGTCCGGACCCCGTCCCGTCCGCGCGCCCCGCGGCCCGGAACTGTCGTGTCGCGGCTGGGCGCAGGAAGCGGCACTCCGCATGCTCATGAACAACCTCGATCCCGAGGTCGCCGAGGATCCGGACCATCTCGTGGTCTACGGCGGGACCGGTCGCGCGGCGCGGAGCTGGGAGGCGTTCGACGCGATCGTCCGGGAGCTTCGCGAGCTCGCCGACGACGAGACGCTCCTGGTCCAGTCCGGCAAGCCGGTGGGAGTCTTGCGGACGCACGAATGGGCGCCGCGCGTCCTCATCGCGAACTCGAACCTCGTCGGGAAGTGGGCGACCTGGGAGCACTTCCGCGAGCTCGAGGCGGCCGGTCTGATGATGTACGGCCAGATGACCGCGGGCTCCTGGATCTATATCGGGACCCAGGGGATCCTGCAGGGGACGTACGAGACGTTCGCGGAGGCGGCCCGCCAGCACTTCGGCGGCTCCCTGCGCGGGACCGTGACGCTGACCGCGGGGCTCGGCGGCATGGGCGGCGCCCAGCCCCTGGCCGTCACGATGAACGACGGCGCCTGCATCGTCATCGAGGTCGACGAGGCCCGTGCCCGCCGGCGCCTGGAGATCGGGTATGTCGACCGGCTCACCCACGACCCGGCGGAGGCGCTCGCCTGGGCGCGCGAGGCGGCCGCCCGCGGCGAGGCCGTCAGCATCGCGCTGGTCGGCAACGCCGCAGAGGTGGAGCCCGCCTGGGCCGCCGCCGGCGAGCGGTTCGAGCTCGTCACCGACCAGACCTCGGCGCACGACGCGCTGGGCGGGTACGTGCCCGCGGAGATCGGCCTGGCCGACGCATTCGAGTTGCGCGCCCGGCTGCCCGATGAGTACCAGCGTCGCTCCCGCGCTGCGATGGCGGCTCATGTGCGCGCGATGCTCTCGTTCCAGCGGGCCGGCGCGGTCGTCTTCGACTATGGGAACAACCTCCGGGCGCAGGCGGCCGAGGGTGGCGTGACCGACGCCTTCGACTATCCCGGGTTCGTTCCCGCGTTCATCCGGCCGCAGTTCTGCGAGGGTCGCGGCCCGTTCCGGTGGGCCGCCCTGTCCGGCGACCCAGACGACATCCGGCGGACCGACGAGGCGGTGCTCGACCTGTTCCCGGAGGACGCCGGCCTCCGCCGCTGGATCGCGATGGCCCAGGCGCGCGTGCCGTTCCAGGGGCTGCCGGCCCGGATCTGCTGGCTGGGGTACGGCGAGCGGGCCAAGGCCGGTCTGGCCTTCAACGAGCTGGTCCGGACCGGCGAGGTCAGTGCTCCGATCGTCATCGGGCGCGACCATCTCGATGCCGGCTCGGTGGCCTCCCCGAACCGGGAGACCGAGGCGATGCTGGACGGATCGGACGCCGTCGCCGACTGGCCGCTGCTCAACGCGCTCGTCAACACCGCGGCCGGGGCGTCGTGGGTCTCGATCCACCACGGCGGCGGGGTCGGCATCGGGTACAGCCAGCACGCGGGGATGGTGGTCGTCGCCGACGGGACCGAGCTCGCCGCGCAGAAGCTCGAGCGCGTCCTCACCACGGACCCGGCGATGGGCGTCCTGCGACACGTGGATGCCGGCTACGAACGGGCTCGCGACATCGCCGCCGAGCGCGGCATCCGGGTCCCGATGGCGGAGCGCGACGCGACTGGTTGACCCGTCGTTGACGCCGCGATGACGCTCGGAGCGCATCCTCCGATCGAACCCGGCCCCCTACGGCGGTCTGGGTATGGCATCGACTGGTAGCGTGTTGGTCTGACAACGCGTCGGTCTGACAGCACCGGCACCAGGTCGTGGAGGGCACGCCATGTCTCGACCCACCGCCTCCCGTCGAGCTCCAACGCTCGCCGCCCTGTTGGCCCTGGTCCTGATGGCCGGCGGGCTCCCGCTGGCCACCGCCGTGGGCTTCACGCAGACGCCGGCGACGGTGTGGATCAACGAGATCCACTACGACAACACCGGGATCGACGCGGGGGAGGCCGTGGAGATCGCCGGGCCGGCCGGCACGAACCTCGCCAACTGGTCGATCGTGCTCTACAACGGCGCCGGTGGCGCCTCCTACGACACCGATGTCCTGAGCGGGACGATCCCTGACCAGCAGGCGGGGGTCGGGACCATGTCGCTGGCCTACCCGTCGAACGGGATCCAGAACGGCGCGCCGGATGGCATCGCGCTGGTCGACCCGAGCGCGACCGTCGTCCAGTTCCTGACCTACGAGGGGACGTTCGCGGCGACCAACGGACCGGCCAGTGGCCTCACGGGCACGGACATCGGCGTCTTCGAGAACGGAACCGACGCCGTTGGGCTGTCGCTCCAGCTGACGGGCACCGGGTCGACCTACCAGGACTTCACCTGGGCCGCCGCCGGTCCGAGCACCTTCGATGCGCCGAACACCGGCCAGACCTTCGCGGGCGGCGACGTCGCCCCATTCCTAGCATCCAGCGCGCCGGCCGACGGCGCGAGCGGTGTCGCCGCGAACGCGACGCTCTCGATCACCTTCAGCGAGCCGGTCACGATCGATGCCGGATCCGTCGTCCTCGTCTGCGCGAGCGTGGACCAGGGGGCGTCGGTGGCCGCCGGCCCGGACACGACCTTCACGCTCGACTACGGTCCGCCGCTGCCCGACGGCGCGGCCTGCACGATCACGATCGTCGCGGCCGGGGTCCGCGACGTGGACGATCCCCCGGATCCGCCCGCCGGCGACATCGAGATCGACTTCACCGTCGCCCTGGCCGACCCATGCGCCGGTGTCGTGACCGCGATCCCGGCCATCCAGGGCAGCGGACCGGCGGCCGCGATCACCGGCCCCGTGACCACCGAGGGCGTCGTCATCGGTGACTACGAGGGCCCGTCGCCGACCCTGCGCGGCTTCTACATCCAGGATCCCGACGGGGACGGCGACGCCGCCACGTCGGATGGCATCTTCGTCTTCAATGGCAGCGACGACGACGTTCAGCTCGGCGATCTCGTCCGCGTCACCGGGACGGCCGCGGAGTTCCAGGACCAGACCCAGGTCTCGGCGACATCGATGGCCGCCTGCGGGACCGGCGCCAGCCTGACGCCCGTCGACGTGACGTTCCCGGTCGCGTCGGCGACCTTCCTCGAGCGGTTCGAGGGCATGCTCGTTCGCCTGCCGCAGACGCTCTCGGTGACCGAGCACTTCCAGCTTGGTCGGTTCGGCCAGGTCGTCCTGTCCGCCGACGGCCGGGTCCAGCAGCCGACGGCCGTCGTGGCGCCCGGAGCGGCGGCCAACGCGATGCAGGCCGCCAACGACCGCCACCGGATCATCATCGACGACGCGCTCCAGAGCCAGAACCCCGACCCGATCCCCTTCGGCCGCGGCGGGAACCCGCTGAGCGCATCGAACACGCTGCGCGGCGGCGACACCGCGACCGGCATCGTCGGGGTCATGACCTACACATGGGCCGGCAACGCGGCGAGCGGCAACGCCTACCGCGTGCGGCCGATCGGCGCCATGGGCGGAGCGATCCCTGACTTCCAGCCGGCCAACCCCCGACCCGCGGCCTCGCCCGACGTCGGTGGCGCGGTCCAGGTCGCGGGGATGAACCTGCTCAACTACTTCAACACCTTCAGCGGATGCACCTTCGGCGTCGGTGGTGCTGCCGCCGATTGCCGCGGGGCGAACAACGCGACCGAGTTCGACCGCCAGTCCGCGAAGACCGTCGCGGCCATCGTCGCCCTCGGCGCCGATGTCGTCGGCGTCAATGAGATCGAGAACGACGGCTACGGGCCGACGAGCGCCATCGCCGACCTCGTGAGCCGGCTCAACAGCGCGACGACGCCGGGCATGTACGCCTACATCGACGTGGATGCCGCCGCCGGACGCACCAATGCGCTCGGGACGGACGCGATCAAGGTCGGCATGATCTACCGGCCGGCGGTCGTCACGCCGGTCGGGCAGACGGCGGCACTCGACACCGTCGCGTTCGTCAACGGCGGCGACTCGGCTCCGCGCAGCCGGCCGTCGCTGGCCCAGGCATTCCAGACGGTCGATGGCGCCCAATTCATCCTCGACGTCAACCACCTCAAGAGCAAGGGCAGCGCCTGTGATGCGCCCGATGCCGGCGACGGGCAGGGCAACTGCAACGTCGTCCGGACGAATGCGGCCCACGCCCTCGTCGATTGGCTGGCGACCGACCCGACCGGCACCGGCGACGACGACGTCGTCATCGTCGGCGACCTGAATTCCTACGCCCGCGAGGACCCGGTCGCGGTCCTCGAGGGAGCCGGCTACACGAACCTGGTCGCCGCATTCGTCGACGACCCGTATTCCTATGTCTTCGACGGTCAGTGGGGCTACCTCGACTACGCGCTCGGCTCGGCCGCGGCGCTCGACGAGGTGGCCGGCATCGGCGAGTGGCACATCAACGCGGACGAGCCGGCCGTCCTCGACTACAACACCGAGTTCAAGTCCGCGGGCCAGGTCCTGAGCCTGTACGCACCGGACCAGTTCCGCGTCTCGGATCATGACCCGATCCTGGTCGGCCTCGATCCGGTCAACGACCCGCCCTCGGTCGACGCCGGAGGGCCGTACACCGTCGTCGAGCATGGTTCAGTGATCGTCTCGGCGACCGGCGCCGACCCCGAAGGCACCGCCGTGTCGTTCGCCTGGGATCTCGACGGGGTCCCGGGGTTCGAGGCGAGCGGCCAGCAGGTGTCGTTCTCGGCGGCGACGCTCGAGGCGCCATTGACCAGGACGATCCGCGTCCGCGTGACCGATGCCTTCGGCCGCGAGGCGATCGATGAGACGACCGTGAGAGTCATCTGGTCGTTCGCCTTCCGGCAGCCGGTCCAGGCGCCACCGACGGTCAACCTCTGGATCGCCGGGCTGCCGGTCCTGGTCCCGTTCAGCCTGTCAGGCAACCAGGGCCTCGGCGTCCTCGATGGCGCGCCGAGATTCACACCGACGACGTGCGACACCCATCAGCCGACGGGTCCGTCGACCGCCATCTCGACGATCGGCGGCGCGCTGTTCTACGAACGGCGGACCGACAGCTACTGGTTCCTCTGGCGGACGGCACGATCGCTCGCGCGGACGTGCGGGACGCTGACCATCGTCCTCGACGACGGGACCAAGCACGACGCCTGGTTCCGGTTCGTCTAGGGACCTGGCGGATCGATCGGGCTGATCGGAGGACGCTCTGCGTCCGCCGGTTCGGCCGCGTGCGCGATCCCGGCGGTGACCCCCGGCGTCGCGCCGGGTTCGCCGTCGACCGCGTCGTCGAGACGTGGCGGCATCTCGCGCAGCGTCCGGACCGGGGAGATCAGCAACGGGATCACCGCCAGGAAGGACCCCGCGGCGCCGATGTAGATCGCCTCGTGGACGCCGAGGCCGGTGGCGATGACGCCGCCGAGGATCTGGCCGACCGGGATCGTGCCCCACACGATGAAGCGCATCGTGGCGTTCATCCGGCCCAGCATCGCCCGTGGCGTGATCGCCTGGCGGAAGCTCAACTGGTTGATGTTGTAGACGACCACGGCGACGCCCTGGAGGAGCCCGCCCGCGATGAGCAAGGGGACGGGGAAGTCGACCGGCGCGAGCGCGATCAGGAGCAGTCCGGGCCCGCCCAGCAGCATCGAGAGCACGATCGCCGGTCCGAGGCCGACCCGGCGCGCGAATCGGTCGGCGGTGAGAGCCCCGGCGACCGCGCCGACGTTGCCGAGGCCGAAGATCACGCCGATCTCCGCCGCCGACAGGCCGAGGTCGCGGACCGCGTACACGATGAACGTCGTCAGCGCGACGTTGCTGAACAGGTTGGAGGTGCCCGTCGCGGCGGCGATGCCGCGCAGGTACGGGTTGCCGAGCACGTACCGGAGCCCGGCCGCAACCTCCGTTCGCAGCCCGGCCCTCGGCTGCCCGTGCTCGTCGACATGCCGATCCGGCGCCGGTTCCTCGCGGCGGATGAGGAACACGAACGCGGCCGACGCGACGTAGCTGATCGCGTCGAGCGCGATCGCCAGCGGGGCCGTGACCAGGCCGATCAGTCCGCCGCCGAGCGCAGGGCCGGCGGTCTGGGCGAGCGTCCGGGACGTCTCGAGCTTGCCGTTCCCGTCGACGAGCTGGTCGCGCTCGACAAGCGATGGCAGGTACGACTGGTACGCGACGTCGAACAGCACGGTCAGCGTGCCGATCACGAACCCGACGACGTAGAGCTGCCAGATCGTCAGGACCCCTAGCACGTGGGCGATGGGGATCGACGCCAGGCACGCCGCACGACCCAGGTCGCCGAGGATGAGGATCGGCCGCCGGCGAAGCCGGTCCACCCAGGCGCCCGCCGGCAGGCTGAAGAGGATGAACGGCAGGAACTCGACGGTCCCGAGCAGCGCCACCTGGAAGGGGGTCGCCCCGAGCAGGATCACGGCCACGAGCGGGATCGCCAGCAGGCTCACCTGGGTGCCGAACTGGCTGATCGTCTCCGCCGCCCACAGCCGGACGAAGTCGCGGTTGCGGAGGACGCTCTGGGTCGGGGCGCTCACGGCCGGCAGTCTACCGGGGTCGACGTGGCTTTTCCGCGTCTCGTCAGCGGTGCCCGAGGCTTTAGCATCGACGGGTGCTGATCGAGTCCGTTCCCAACGTCTCGGAGGGGCGGCGACTCGACGTGGTCGACCGGCTCGCCAAGGCGATCGAATCGGTCCCGTCCGTGCACCTGCTCGACCGGACGAGCGACCCCAGCCACAACCGGTCGGTCTTCACGCTCGCGGGCGAGGATGCCCCGGTCAGGGAAGCCCTCGAGCGACTCGTCGCGGCCGCGATCCACGAGATCGACATGGGCGTGCACAGCGGGGAGCACCCGCGCATCGGCGCCGTCGACGTCATCCCGTTCATCCCGCTCGGCGAGACCACGATGGCCGACGCCGTCGACCTGGCGCGAGCGTTCGGTGAACGACTGGCGACGCGCTTCGACCTTCCCGTGTACCTCTACGCGAATGCCGCGTTCCGACCGGAACGGGTGAAGCTCGCGGACGTGCGCCGCGGCCAGTACGAGGGCCTCAAGTCGGAGATCGACCAGCGCGGTCGCGAGCCGGATTTCGGTCCGGCTCGCACGCACCCGTCGGCCGGCGCGACGGCCGTCGGGGCCAGGCCCTTCCTGATCGCGTACAACATCAACCTCGCCTCCGAGGACGTCGACCTGGCCAAGCGGATCGCGCGGCGCGTGCGCGAATCCGGCGGCGGCCTCCCGAAGGTCCAGGCGAACGGCTTCTGGATCGAGGAGCTCCGACGAGCGCAGGTCTCGATGAACCTCCTCGACTTCGAGACCACGCCGCTCTGGGCTGTCTGGGAGACCGTCGCCGAGCTCGCGGCCGAGGATGGCGTGACGCTCGCCGAGTCGGAGCTCATCGGGCTGGCCCCGGTCGCCTCGTTCCTGGCCGTCGCCGATCACGCGGGCGCCCCGCGCGGCGACCCCGTCGAGCGTCGCCTGGCCGCCGCCGCCGAGTTCCTGCGGCTGCGCGACTTCTCGCCGCTCCAGGCGCTCGAGCTGCGGCTGGAGGCCGCCCGCGCCGGCCAGGCGGGCTGAACCCCGTGGACGCATGAGCGGCCTCTTCCGGGTCATCAAGGGCGGGCGGACCGACGACGTGACGCCCGGCCTCCTGATCGTCGGGGCGTCCGAGATCGCAACCCTCGCCGGAGGCGTTCGAGCCGGCGAGACCCAGGGCGAGATCGGTCGCATGACGGCGGCCGAGGCCGGGGGTCCGGATGCGCCCGGCGCGCCGGTGGTCGCTGTCTGGGAGGGGCGCGTCGCCGCCGTCGGACCGCGATCGTCGGTCGAGGCCATGCTCGTCGCCGACGGGCTGCCGCTGGGCCGCTTCGCCCGGCTCGACGCCCGCGGCGGATCGGTGACGCCAGGACTCGTCGATCCGCACACCCACCTCCTGTTTGCCGGCTCCCGGGAGGCCGAGCTCGAGCTGCGGCAGCGCGGCGCAGGCTATCTCGAGATCCTCGCCGCGGGCGGCGGCATCCTGGGCACCGTGGCCGCGACCCGGGCCGCGACCACCGACGAGCTTCTCACCCACGGCCGGCGCTGGCTCGACGAGATGCTGGGTCACGGCGTCACGACGATCGAAGCCAAGTCGGGCTACGGGCTGGACCTCGAGACGGAGATCCGGCTCATCGATGTCGCGCATCGGCTTGGTCGCGAAGGTCCCATCGACATCGTCCCGACGTTCCTCGGCGCCCACGCGGTCGCACCCGAGTTCCGGGCACGACCCGACGGGACCGAGGCCTACGTCCGCGCGGTGATCGAGGAGCAGCTCCCGGGCGTGGCGGCACACGGGCGTGCCCGGTTCTGCGACGTCTTCTGCGAGGAGGGGGTCTTCAACGCCGACCAGTCGCGTCGGATCCTGACGGCGGCCCAGGGCTATGGGCTGACCCCGCGACTCCACGCGGACGAGTTGACCTCGTCCGGTGGCGCCGAGCTCGCGGCCGAGCTTGGCGCTGCCTCGGCCGACCACCTGGCCACGCCATCGGACGCCGGCATCGCGGCGATGGCCGGGGCGGCCGCCTCCGGTCGCCCCGTCGTGGCCACGCTCCTGCCGGCGACGACGTGGTTCCTCCTCAAGGACCACCACGCTCCGGCCCGCGCCTTCATCGACCGGGGCGTGCCCGTCGCGATCGGGACGGACTTCAACCCCGGGACGTCGCCGACGGCCAGCCTGCCGCTCGCGATGACCGCGGCCTGCATCGGCTTGCGGATGACGCCCGACGAGGTGCTCTCGGCCGTGACGATCAACGCCGCGCGGGCGCTGCTCCTCGACGACGAGATCGGATCGATCGAGCCTGGCAAGGCCGCGGACCTGGCGATCTGGCGGGTCCCGACGACCGCCCAGATCCCCTACTGGCCGGCGGCGGACCTCGTGCGGACAGTGATCAAGCGCGGCCGGATCGTCCTCGACCGGGCCTGAGCCGGCGTCCGCGTCGGCGGGCTCGGAGCTCTGGAGCCGAACCCGTCAAGCTTGCTTGCCGCGCGACTCGAGGAGGACCGCGGTCGTCTCGGCGGGCAGGCTCGAGATCGTCACCGACAGCTTCGGCTGGACGCTCGGTTCGGCACCCATCTCGTGGAAGAACTTGGCCAGCGCCTCGGCGCATTCGGGGTCGCTCGCGTCCTCGCAGAGGGGCATCGGGACCACGATGCTCGGTGCGAGCTGCGCGACGAGGGCCGCCGCCCGGGTCGGGTTGAGCGAACCGCCCAGCGGCACGAGGGCGATGTCGACGGTCCCGATATCGCCGAGCTTCTCCTCCGAGAGCGCATGCCCGATGTCGCCGAGGTGGATCGTGTGCAGGCCGTCCAGCTCCACGACGAACGCGACCTGCTTGCCGGACTCGGCGCCCTTGGCGTCGTCGCGGTAGGTGCGGACGCCCGTGACGAGGACGTCCTTGACCTCGTACTCGCCCGGGCCGTCGAGCACGAAGGCGTCATCGAGGCTGGACGGCAGGAGCGTGTGGCCGTCGCGCGACGGCTTGCCCTTCGCTCTCGGCAGCCGGGTGTCGTCGGGATGGCTGAAGGTGACGATGTCGCCGGTGATGCCCCGACCGGTCGGGCCGACCACCGACTGATACGGGTCGGCCACGACCACCGCGTCCCGACCCCGAAGGCGGACACACGTCCGTCCATACCAGGTGATCTCCATCGCGCCCGATTCTGACACAGCGGACTGCACTGCCGCTCCATCCCGCCGGCTCCCGGACAAGGAAAGACCGGAGGCGCCTGCCCAATCGGCGCCTCCGGTCGGAGGGAGGGAGGATGGAACCTTGCGGGTTCGTCCGTTCCGTACGCTACGTCGGGCTGATTCAGCAACGAGACGGCAAGCGGTTAAGAAAGCGACACGGAGCCCAAAACGCGGCTCGCGGGCCGACCGGCGTCGCGTCCCCGGACCTTCGTCCGGTGGGGCTCGATCGTGACCCCGTGCGACAATCCGCCGATGTATCACCCGCGTCCACCGCGCGTCCGGTCGCGCCCGGTCGTCCGCCTGGTCCTCTTCTGCATCGTCGCCCTCGGCGCGACCGCCTGCGGCCCCTCGACGGCGAGTCCATCGGCCTCGAACGCCGCGCCGTCGGCGCCCTCCAGCTCGGCCGCGCCGTCCGGATCGGCCCAGCCGTCTGCCGCGATCGACGAGAACGCGGTGTTTGACGCGATCGAGGCGCAGGTCGTGGAGATCCGGGGGCTGCAGCCGAAGGCGAAGGTCGACCGCGAGGTCATCGACGAGGCCCGGCTTCGGGAGATCTTCACGGCGCAGTTCGACGAGGAGAGCCCGCCGGCCTACATCGCCGCCAACGAACGGCTCTACAAGGCGCTCGGACTCCTGCCGCAGGACGCCGACCTCAAGCAGATGCAGCTCGACATGCTCAGCGCGGGCGTGGCCGGCTTCTACCGGGACGACGAGAAGAAGATGTACGTCGTCTCACGGACAGGCTCGCTCAGTGCGGAGGACAAGGTCACCTACGCCCACGAGTACACCCACGCGCTCCAGGACCAGCATTTCACGGTCTTCAAGGACCAGAAGAAGGTGCTCGATCGCAGCGACTGGATCCTCGGCCGCCAGGCGGTGTACGAGGGAGACGCTTCGGCCGTGATGTCGTACTGGCTCATCGCCAACCTGACGACCGAGGAGCTCGGGTCGATCCTGCAGGGAGGCTCGAGCGCCGAGCAGCAGGCCGTTCTGGACGCCATGCCGGCCATCCTCCGCGAGACGCTGCTCTACCCGTACACGACGGGTGCCTTCTACGTCCAGGCCGCCCAGGCCTCCGGTGGCTGGCCGGCCGTCGACGACTTCTACGCCCGCATGCCGGTGTCGACCGAGCAGATCCTCCACCCGGAGGCGTACACGGCCGACGACGCGCCGGTCGAGGTGACCGTGCCCAAGGACCTGGCCAAGGACCTCGGGAAGGGCTGGAGCGTGGCGCTCGAGGACACGTTCGGGGAGTTCCAGACGGGCATCTGGCTCCGGGAGGGCGGGGTCGCCGTTGCGGCCGCCAACGCCGCCGCGGCGGGTTGGGGCGGGGACCGGCTGGCCGTGATCTATGGGCCGGACGATGCGTGGGCGCTGGCGATGCGCACCGCGTGGGATACGGCCAACGACGCGACCGAGTTCGACGCGGCCGCCACCACGGCGCTCGGGAAGGCCGCCGGTCCGGGCCAGGTGCTCCCGGGTGCCGGGGGTACGGAGCGCTGGATCGTCGTGGCCGATGACGTCGAGACGCTCGGGACCGTGGCCGGCGTCCTGGGGCTCGCCGGCTAGCGCGACGGTCGGAACGTCGATCGCCGGGGCCCGTCCGGCCGCGGCGCTACATCGATGCGGGTGCGGAGATCCCGAGCAGGGCGAGCGCGTTCCTGAGCGTGGTCCCGGCCGCGCTCGCAAGGGCCAGCCGCGACGCGGACCGAGCCGGCTCGGCTTCATCCACCACGCGGGCATCGCGGTAGAAGGCGTGGAACGTCGTCGCGAGCTCCGTCGCGTAGGCCGTGACGCCCTGCGTCTCCTCGCCCGCGACCGCGTCCTCGACCACCTCCGGGAAGCGCGCGATCGCTCGAGCCAGGGCGGCCTCGGGCGCCCCGGACAGGGCGCCTATCACGTCCGTCGCCGGCGTCATGCCGACGTCGTTGGCCTTGCGCAGGATCGACGCGATGCGGGCATGGGCGTACTGGACGTAGTAGACCGGGTTCTTGCCCGCTTCCTCGTAGTCGCCGCGCTCGAGGGCCTCCCGCTGGCCGCGCATCTGCTCGATGTCGAAGTCGATGGCCGACGTCGGCGACCGTGAGGCGAAGAACCAGCGGGCGGCATCGACGCCGACCTCGGACAGCAGCTCGTCGAGCGTGATGAACTCGCCGGCCCGCTTTGACATCGAGACCTCCTGGCCGTCGCGCACGAAGCGGACCCAGGAGTAGAGCTTCATCTCGACCGCGTCCTGGTCGTAGCCCATCGCCGCGGCCGCGTTCCTAACGCGCGCCACCGTGCCGTGGTGGTCGGCGCCCCAGATGTAGATCAGGTGGTCGAAGCCGCGGCTGAACTTCTCGGTGACGTAGCCGATGTCGGCCGCGAAGTAGGTCGGCTCGCCGTTCGACCGGATGATGACCCGGTCCTTGTCGTCGCCGAAGGTGGTCGAGCGGAACCAGATCGCGCCATCGAGCTCGTAGACGTGCCCGCGCTCCCGAAGCCGCTCGACCGCGCGGTCGACCCATCCCTCTTCGTGCAGGCGCGCCTCGCTGGTCCAGACGTCGAACCGGACGCCGAGCGCCGTGAGGCTCGCCTCGATGCCCTCCCGGACGCGTCCGGCCGCCCAGTGGCCGACGATGCCCGGCGTGTCGGCGCCCGGCTGGTTCGCGGTGGCCCACACGTCGTCGGGCATCTCGTCGGCGAGGGCATGGACGTAGTCGCCCTTGTAGCCGTCCTCGGGGACCGGTTCGCGGCGACGGAGGGCGGCCACCGATGCGCCGAGGATCAGGATCTGCCCGCCGGAGTCGTTGAAGTAGTACTCGCGGGTGACGCGCTGGCCGCCGGCGTCGAGGACCCGGCTCAGGAGGTCGCCGACGAAGGCGCCGCGGGCGTTGCCGATGTGGAGCGGCCCGGTCGGGTTCGCCGAGACGAACTCGACGTTGACGGCCCGTTGAGCGGTCCCGACCCGGCCCCACCCATCCGGGTCGCGCAGGACCTCGCCGATGGTTGTCTCGAGCGCCGGGTCGGCGAGGCGCAGGTTCAGGAAGCCGGGTGCCGCGACCTCGGCGGACGCGATCGGCGTCGAGGACGGGTCGGCCGCCGCGACCGCGCCGACGGCCGTCCGGACGGCCTCCGCGATCGCGATCGGGGCCATCCGGTATGGGCGCGCCAGCTTCATCGCGAGATTGCTTGCGAAGTCGCCGTGCACGGCGTCGGCGGGATGCTCTACCTCGACCGCGGGCCGGGCCGCGTCCTCGGGGAGTGGCGGCAGCAGGCCGTCGGCGATCGCCTGGTCCCAGGCACGCTGGACGGCCTCGCGGACCTGGGTCCGGATCGTTGTCATGGCAGGCGGAGGTCAGGCGGGGCGGTCACGGGGCCACATCCTAGAGCAGCGTGGCCGAGGCGATCGCCAGCCGGTCCCCGGGCTCCAGGAGTGACACCGGCCCATCAAACGTCGCCTCCACGGATGCGACGGTCTCGTCGGGATCGAAGCCCATCTGCAGGTGTGTGAGCAGCACGCTGCTGACGCCGGTCCGCCTGGCCAGCGCCCCGACCGCCGGTCCGTCGAGGTGCTCCGCGCCCGGTGGGACTGGTCCCGGCCCGAACGAGACCTCCGTGAGCAGCAGGTCCATCGGCCGGATCAGGGGCTCCAGGTCCTCGGCCTCGCCGCAGTCGCCCGAGTAGACGATCCCGATGCCCCCGGTCGAGACGCGGAAGGCGTAGCTGTCCTCGGTGTGCCGGACCTTGGCGACCTCGACCTCGAACGGGCCGATCGTCAGCGTTCCCGGTTCAAGCCGTTCGATGTCGAACGCGGCGGCGCTGAATCCCGGTTCCGCGTGGAGGGCATCGAGCCGCTCCGCGAGATCGGCCGGGGCGATCACCCGGGCCCGGCCGGGCGGCGTGAGCTGCCATCGCAGGTAGTGGCGGAACGACACGAGGTCGATGAAATGGTCCGGGTGGAGGTGGGAGATCAGCGTGGCGAGGAGGCGTGGTGGCGGGGCGACCTCCGCCGCGACATTGGGAAAGGCGCCCTGCCCGAGGTCCAGCAGGATCGACGACCCGCCGTCGCTGATGACATACGCCGCCCCGAGGGCGCCCGGTCGGTCACTGTACGAGGGACCGGCACCGGCCACGTACAGGTCGAGCTGCGTCTCCGGCCCACTCATCCCGTGAAGCCTAGCGTCGCCGTGTCACCGGCGGTCATCGGCGCGGGTGACCCGATCGGGACGGTGACGGGCTCGTTGCCGCGTCGGAACCACAGGCCCTCGAACCCGGCCGCGCCCGCGCAGCCGTAGCCGTCCGCAAGGCCGAACGCGAAGTGGTCGCTGCGGTGGGCATCCGAGCCGATCGAGACCCGCTCGCCGCCGAGCTCGCGGAACCGTCGGACCGTCGCCGCCGAGGGATACGTCTCGCCCGGCGCCTGGCGAAGACCGCTGGTGTTGATCTCGAGCGCGGTCCCGGACTCGACGAGCGCCCGCAGGATCGGGTCGAGCAGCTCGGGCGCCGTGGCGAGATCGGCCGCGGTCACGTGCGGGGCGAGATAGCGCTTCACGAAGTCGATATGGCCGAGCGCGTCGAACAGGCCCGATCGCGCGGCAGCCTCGACCTCGACGTAGTAGGGCTCCACGATCTCGGCCAGCGAGCGGCCGGCGACCCAGGCGGCCACGCGGGTGGGGGTGAACGGCGAATCCGCGCCGATGTGGACGGACCCGATCACGAAGTCGTACGCGTGGCGGTCCAGGTGCTCGCGAATGTCCGCCTCGAAGGCCTGCTCGTACGTGAGCTCGGTGCCGAAGCGGATCGCGACGCCCTGCGACGCCCAGCGCCGGGCGGCGTCGCGGACCTGGTGCTCGCGCAGCTCGAACGTGGTGAAGCCATAGGCGGGCGCCCCGGGCCGGAAGTCGACATGATCGGTGATCGCGAGCTCCGCGATGCCGCGCTCCACCGCCTGTCGGGCGAAGTCGTCGATCGCGACGGTGCTGTCGGGCGAGAGGTCCGTGTGCAGGTGGGCGTCGAGGGGCAGGTCGCGGGACTGTCCGTAGGTCACCCGGCGATGATGCCGAGTTCGCGGCCCACCGTGTCGAACGCCGCCAGCGCCTGGTCCAGCTGGTCGTCGGCGTGGGCCGCCGTCACGATCGTCCGGAGGCGCGACTTGTCGATGGCGACCGTCGGGAAGACGACCGGCTGGGCAAAGACGCCCTCTTCGATGAGCCGCCCGCTGAAGCGCCCCGCCGTGTCCGGGTCCCCCATCATCACCGGGGTGATCGGCGTCTCCGATCGACCGGTGTCGAAGCCGAGGCGTGTGAGCTCCGCCTTGAACCGCCGCGTGTTCGCCCAGAGCCGCTCCTGGAGCTCCGGCTCCTCCTCCATCACCCGGATCGCCTCGCGGCAGGCCGCCACCACGGCCGGCGGATGCGACGTCGAGAAGAGGAACGGCCGCGCTCGCTGGGTGAGCATCTCGCGCAGCGCGGTGCTGCCCGCGACGTAGCCGCCGAGCGAGCCGACCGCCTTGGAGAGCGTCCCGACCTGGATGTCCACGCGACCGTGCAGGCCGAAGTGGTCGACCGTGCCCCGCCCGTTGCGCCCGAGCACGCCCGAGGCGTGGGCGTCGTCGACCATCACGGCCGCCCCGACCGCCTCGGCCGCATCGACGATGCCGGGGAGTGGCGCGATGTCGCCGTCCATGCTGAACACGCCGTCCGTCACGACCAGGATGAGCCGGTACGGGGCGCCGTCGCCATCGCGCCCGTGCTCGACCGCCTCGCCCAGGATCTCCCGGAGCCCCTCGACGTCTGCGTGCGGGTAGATCTTCCGCGGCGCCTTGGACAGGCGCATGCCGTCGATGATCGAGGCGTGGTTGAGGGCATCCGAGACGATGAGGTCTGTCTCGCCGGTGACGGTCGGGATGACGCCCGTGTTCGCCGTGAACCCGGACTGGAACGTCAGGACCGCGGCCGTCCCCTTGAACTCGGCCAGCTCGGCTTCGAGCGCCTCGTGCATCGACATCGTGCCCGCGATCGTCCGGACCGCGCCGCTGCCGACCCCGAACTCGCGGACCGCCTGGAGGACCGCCTCCCGGAGGCGAGGGTGGTGCGTCAGGCCGAGGTAGTCGTTCGAGGAGAGGCTGATGAGCCGCCGGTCGTCGATCGAGACGATCGGCCCCTGCGCGGACGACATGACCCGCAGTGGGCGAAACAGGTGCTGCTCGCGGAGGACGTCGAGCTCCTCGGCCAGAAAGGCCAGCGGGTCGGGCCGCGTGGCCGGCGTCCGGCCACGACCGGCGTCGCCGCCGCTCATGTGGTCCAGTCCATGATCACCTTGCCGGAGTCGCCGTCCCGCGCGGCCGCGAACGCCGCGGCGTGGTCGCGGAAGCCGAAGCGGTGGGTGATGACCGGCCGGATGTCCAGCCCGGACTGGAGCATGACCGTCATCTTGTACCAGGTCTCGTACATCTCGCGACCGTAGATGCCCCGCAGCGTCAGCATCTTGAAGACGATCTCGGTCAGGTCGAGCGAGACCGCGTCCGATGGCAGCCCGAGCTGGGCGATCACGCCGCCATGGGCCATCGCCGCGATCGCCGAACGGAGCGCCTCGGCGTTGCCCGACATCTCGAGCGCGACGTCGAAGCCCTCGACCATCCCGAGGCCGGCTCCGACGTCGTGGAGGTCGCCCTCCCGCGGGTCGACCGCGATCGTCGCCCCCATCCGCATCGCGAGCTCGCGGCGGTACGCGTTCGGTTCGCTGACCACGACGTGGCGGGCGCCGGCATGGCGGACGACGGCGGTGGCCATCAGCCCGATCGGGCCGGCGCCGCTGACCAGGACGTCCTCGCCGAGGACCGGGAAGGCGAGGGCCGTGTGGACCGCGTTTCCGAACGGATCGAAGATCGCGGCGACCTCGGGGTCGATCCCGGGGCCGTGATGCCAGATGTTGGTCATCGGGAGAGCGACGTACTGGGCGAACGCGCCGTCGCGCCCGACCCCGAGTCCGATCGAGTTCGCACAGAGGTGGCGCCGGCCCGCCAGGCAGTGACGGCAGCGCCCGCAGACGACGTGGCCCTCGCCGCTGACGAGGTCGCCCGGGTGGAAGTCCACGACGTTCGCGCCGACCTCCACGATCTCACCGACGAACTCGTGCCCGACCGATGAGCGGCGGGTGGATCGCCTTCTGCGCCCACGGGTCCCATGACTCGATGTGCAGGTCGGTGCCGCAGATGCCGGTCTTGTGGACCGCGATGAGGACGTCGTTGATCCCGATGACCGGCTCGCGGGACCTCGAGCAGCTCGAGGCCGGGGCCGGGCGCGGTCTTCACCAGGGCAAGCACGCGCCTACCGTACGGCACGCGCCGGACCCGGCGCCGGTCACTCGGGACTGGCGGTGGCCGATCCGCTGGCGCTCGGCGACGCGGAGGCGCTCGAGCTCGGCGAGGCCGACGGGCTGCCGCTGGGCGACCCTGACGGGCTCCCGCTAGGCGACGTGGACGGGCTGCCGCTGGCCGATGCCGACGGGCTCGGGGACGGCGGCTGGCACGCTGGCTCGGGGTTCGTCCGCTCGCCCCAGATCTGGTAGAAGTCCATGATCGCGGTCGTGTCGAGGGTCGCGAGCGGCAGCACCCGGCCCCACACGAGCGCGGCGAACGGCGTCGCCATGTCATCGAAGCGGGTGATGACCGGCCCCTGGCTGGTGCCGGGCGTGACGTTGCACACCGGGCTGTTGGGGAAGGCGTCGAAGAACGCGCGCAGCGCTCGCTGTCCGTCTGTGGTCGCTCCCTCGCTGTCGCCCCGGTAGAGCAGGACCAGCGCCCCGTGCTCGAGGTTGTGGATCCAGCCCTCCGGCAGCGTCTTGTCGTTGACGCCGTAGAAGCGCGCCGGGATCGGGCCGAGCCCGCTCGCGAAGTAGTGGTCGCCCGAGGCCGGCGGGCAGAACGTGTACCTCACCGCCTCGCCGGGGGCGACGTGCAGCCGGCCCATGTCGTCCTGGACGTAGCCGGGCGCCGGGCTGGCGTCCGGCCCGGGGCTGGCGGTCGGGGCCGGCTCCCAGATGTTCGTGCACGAGTAGAGGGGCCTCGAGGCGGAGGCGAACACGAATACGCCGATCAGGGCGATGGCCGCGATCGCCGCCACACCGATGATCGTGCCGCGATAGCGCTCGGCGAACGACCGCTGCTGGTAGTAGGCCGAGCGCGGGCGGCGACCGACGCGCGGCGTCCCGGTCGGGCTGGTGCTCGGGCGCGACCCGACGGGCGGACGGGACGTGGCGGCGCCCGGACCGCCGCCCGCGGGTGACGACGGCGTCGACGAGCCGCCGGTCGCGGGATTCGGGCTTCCGGGCGCGGCGGGCGGCCGGGGAGAGGGGCCGGTCGGATCGCTGCCGGATCGCCCCTGGCGCCGGCGGGAGGGTTTGCTCACGGATGGATGCCTCTGATGCGGTCGATGGGGTCGCCGGATGACGGTCGGAGCCGGCGGCGTGAGTGGCCGCACCGCGAGAGGGTACCGCCCACCGGCCGGATCGTGCGCGGACGGGCCCACGGGACCGGGTCGGATCCGGGGTACGAGGGCCCGGTCAGGGCTCGTTGAGGTACGTCCGCACCTCGTCGCGCAGCAGGCCACGGAACAGGAGGATCGCGAGGGCGGTCACGAACACCGCCTCGACGACCAGCTGGCTGACCGCCAGCAGCGGCACGAGCGGGATCGTGAGGCTGGCCAGTCCGAGGGCGAGGCCGCGGGCGGCCTGCTTGCGCTGGAGGACGAGCGTCGTCGTGAAGATCGTGTAGGCGAGCAGGACCATGACGACCACCCCCGGCAGGCTGACGGGCGCGGCGATCGCCTGGTCGACGACGAACCGGAGGCTGAGCCCGATCCCGGCGAGGATGAGGAACGCGTAGACGAGGAACAGGCGGATCCCGCCGGGCATGGCCCCGATGCGCTCGATCATCCGCGAGCGCCTGGTGGCGGGCCGGGTAGCAGTCGGTCGTCCAGCACGGGACACGATGGTAGCCGCGATCCGGCGTCCGATCCGGATCCCACGATCGCGGGAAGGGGCTTGACAGCATCCGTCGCGCTCGTAGACTCCCTAAACCGGTTTAGCGAACACGACCGCGAGCGCGAGCGCCTACGAGTCCGGGCGCAGGCGACATCGGAAACAGCAGACGATCCTGAGGACTGACGGGGACGATGGAGCGCATCCCGACCGACGACCGAACGGGCCAGGGCGTCCGGCGACCGAGGATCGCCGACGTCGCGCTCGAGGCCGGGGTCAGCAAGACGGCCGTGTCCTTCGCGTTCAACGCCCCGGAGCGACTCGCCCCGGAGACCACGATGCGGATCCTGCGGATCGCCGACGACCTGGGATATACCCCGCACCCGGTCGCCAGGATGCTGACCCAGCGCCAGACGATGACGATCGGCGTGCTGACACCGCAGGCCCTGAGCGTGTCCTTCAGCAACCCCTCGTTCGGGGCCTTCAGCGAAGGCGTCGCCGCCGCGACCGAAGCGGGTGGGTACGGCCTCCACTTCATCTCGCCGCTCCACGGCAGCCTGCTCGACGCGATGAACCGCGCGACGGTCGACGGGGTCGTGGCGATCGGGCTGTCGGTGTCGCATCCGGAGGTCGCCCAGATACGCCGCGCGGGCCTGCCGATCGTCGTGGTCGACTCGGCCGCGCTCCCCGAGCACGGGTCGGTCGACATCGATGACGAAGCCGGGGCATATGCCGCGGCGCGTCACCTGGTCGACCTCGGCCATCGGGACGTCATCGTCCTCGGAGTCGAGCCACCGACGCCGGGCGGACCGGACCCCGACGGCGTCGTCGGCCGGCGGTTGCGCGGCTATCGAGCGGCGTTCGCCGAGGTCGGGATCGAGATCGGCGACGACCGCGTCCTGGTCGGGCCGGCCAACCTCGACGGCGGCGCCGCGATGACCGAGCGGGCCTTGGACGCCGGTCACCGTCCGACGGCGATCCTCGCGATGAGCGACGCGATGGCGATCGGCGCGATGCGGTCGCTGCGCGACCGGGGACTCGCGATCCCGCGTGACGTGAGCGTGATCGGGTTCGACGACGTCGACATCGCGTCGCACGTGGACCCGCCGCTGACCACGGTCCGGCAGCCGATGCGTCGCAAGGGGGAAGAGGCGGTCGAGCTGCTTGTGGAGATCATCGGCCGGCGTGGTCCGGGCGAGCCCGAGCACCGGCATCTCGAGACCCGGCTGATCGTCCGCGGCTCCGCCGGCCCGGCGCCGACGCATCGACGGACGATCGACCGAGGCCGCGGCCAGGCGCCGACGGGCGGGCGCTTGTGACGATCGATCGGCCCGCGTGGGTTCGCGATGCCGTCTTCTACCAGATCTTCCCGGACCGGTTCGCGGGCAGCGCGCGGGTCCCGAAGCCGGGACCGCTCGAGCCATGGGCAGACCCGCCGACCATGCACGGGTTCAAGGGCGGCGACCTGCTCGGGATCGTCGAACACCTCGACTACCTCGAGGACCTCGGCGTCGCCGCGCTGTACATGACCCCGGTCTTCCAGTCGGCCTCGAACCACCGCTATCACGCGTACGACTACCTGGCGATCGACCCGCTGCTCGGCGGGGACGCTGCCCTACGCGAGCTGCTGGATGCCGCGCACGCACGGGGGATGCGGGTGGTCCTCGACGCGGTCTTCAACCACAGCGGCCGTGGCTTCTGGCCGTTCCACCACGTCCTCGAGAACGGGGCCGCGTCGCCCTATCGGAACTGGTTCCATCTCGACGACGCCGCGCTCGACGCGGGCCGTCCGCTGTCTGCCTATCCGCCGCCTGACGCGGACCCGAGCGCCCTCGGGTACCTGGCGTGGTGGGGCCTCCCGGCGCTGCCCAAGCTGAACATCGCGGAGCCGGCGGTCCGCGAGTACCTGTTCGGCGTCGCCGAGCACTGGCTCCGCTTCGGCATCGACGGCTGGCGGTTCGATGTCCCCGAGGAGATCAAGGACGAGTCGTTCTGGCAAGAGCTCCGCCGCCGCTGCCGCGCGATCCGGCCCGATTCGTATCTCGTCGGCGAGATCTGGCACGTCGCGCCCGAGTGGGTTCGCGGCGACCGATTCGACGCCTTGATGGACTATCCGCTGACCGAGGCGATCCTCGGGTTCGCGGGTGGATCGCACCTCGACATGGGAGTCATCGGCGACCACCACGAGTTCGCGGGGCGCGTGCGGGCCATGGATGGCCCCTCGTTCGCGGGCAGGCTCGTCGACCTGCTGGCGGCGTATGAGCCAGAAACGGTCGCAGCGCAACTGAACCTGCTCGGGTCCCACGACACCCCTCGGGCGCGGACCGTCCTCGGCGACGACCTCGAGGGCCTTCGGCTGGCCACGCTTCTCCAGATGACCCTGCCCGGTGCGCCGTCGATCTACTACGGCGACGAGATCGGGATGGCCGGCGGCAACGACCCCGATTGCCGGCGGGCGTTCCCGTGGGAGGAAGGCGCCTGGGACCACGACCTCCGAGCCTTCGTCCGCGAGTTGATCGCACTGCGGTCCCGTGAGCCGGTGCTGCGCGCCGACCAGGTCACGATCATCGCGGCGGACGGCGGAGCCATGGCGTTCGAGCGGCGGCTGGCCGACGCGCGGCTGCTCGTGGCGGTCAACGCCGGTGACGCGCCGGCGCGACTCGAGCTCCGCCTGGCGGTGCCTGACGGGCGGCGCCTGGAGGCCGTCGGACCGTCGGTGGGGTCCGGTGCAGTCAGTGCGGGTCCGGTGACGTCCGGTGGGGTTGCTCTCGTCGACCTCGGCCCGCGGAGTGGTTCCATCCTCAGACTCGCGTGAACTCCGACCCTATACTCCCGCCGCATGGCGGATGTCCCACTCGAGCTGGACGCTGCTCTTGAGGGGAGGCTGGCGCGCGCCCTCGACATCGAAGGCAAGATCCCGCGGGTCCTCGACGCCCTGGGCCCGATCGGTGGCCGGGACGTCATCCTGGTCGACGGCGCGGATCCCGAACGGCCGAGCGCCGGAATCCGGGCGCGGCAGCTCCGGGAACTCGACGCCCGGCTGACGGTGACAGGCTGGGGCGACCTGCCCCTGGCCGACGTGCCCGACGCGTCCGCCGATGTCCTGGTCGGCTACTGGACGACGTTCCGTGGCTACGACCCTGCCGAGCAAGCCGAGGCGGGCCGGATCCTCCGACCCGGCGGCCGGCTCCTGGCCGTCCACGACTACGGCCGTGACGACGTCTCCAGGCTCCTCGGCGCGCGGCCCGAATATGGCACGTGGAGCCGGCGCAACGGCCCGTTCCTCAAGGGCGGCTTCAAGATCCGGGTGATCCATTGCTTCTGGACGTTCGAGTCGCTCGAAGACGGGCGCGACTTCCTCGAGGCGGCCTTCGGGGACGTCGGGCGCACGGTCGGCGCCGAGATGACCCGCCCGCGGCTGACCTACAACCTTGCGGTCTACCACCGAACCTTCCAGGGCTCGAACGGGGCCTGATCCGGACAGGCTGCTAGGCTTGCCGCCGTGTCCTATTCGAACCAGGCGCGACCCTCGTCGCGCCGTACCGATGACCCTGATGGCCGGCCGGTGAGCCGGCGCGTCTCGCCGGGCGCCATCATGCTCGCCGTCGCGCTCGTCGGATCCTTCGCGTACGCGATCTACGCGCTGACGAACCGGGACGCCTCCATCCCGCTGCTGGCGTCCGGCGCCGTCGTGCTCGCGATCGTCTTCGGGGCGTTGGCGGTGTACTCGGCGCGCTCGACCTGGCGGGCCGGTCTCGACGGCCGCGACGGCCGGGCCATCGCGCTCGGCGCCGTCGGCGGCATCGCAGCGATGATCGCGGCCGGCTGCGTCGCGGCGGCAGTCATCCTGTTCCAGCTGATCGCCCCACCGGCCTGACGCGCGCCCGAACCCACGTCCCGTGCGAGCGCGCGCACCTCGACGGTGCGTGAGCGAGCGCGCGGACCCGACAACGCAGCCATGGGCCGGCACCGAATGGCCACGACCACGTGCGAGCGGCTAAGCCGAGTCCAGGGCAAGGCGGAGGGGAGCACGAGAGCGAGCGCACCTCGACGGTGCGTGAGCGAGCGCGCGGAGCCGACAACGCAGCCATGGGCCGGCACCGAATGGCCACGTCCCGTGCGAGCGGCCGAGCCGAGTCCAGGGCAAGGCGGAGGGGAGCACGAGAGCGAGCGCACCTCGACGGTGCGTGAGCGAGCGCGCGGAGCCGACAACGCAGCCATGGGCCGGCAGAGCCGTGAGCAGAGAGTGCCCCCAAGGGGATTCGAACCCCTGATCTCCACCTTGAAAGGGTGGCGTCCTAGGCCTCTAGACGATGGGGGCAGGAGGGGCGGCGAGCCGGGCCGAGTCTAGCAGAGGGTCCCCGGGCGGCCGAGCGTTCGCCGCTGCTACCATCGCGGCATGGAGATCATGGGCATCCAGATCAGCACGATCGTCGAGGACAACGTCGCCCGGCGTTGCGACGGTTGTCGCGAGGTCATCGAGGGCACGCCCTGGCGGATCAACTTGCTCGACATCGTCTCCGCGGAGACGCCGGTCTCCTGGGCCGAGCGCCCGCTCATCAACCCAGGTCCGTTCCAGTTCCACTCCGACCCGGCGCACGTCCGGACCTGGATGTCCGGCCGCGGCTTCCTCTTCTGTCGCCGTGGCCAGGTGCGCGAGATCATGCGTCCCGTCCGGATCCCCGGCGAACCCGAGGGCTGGGGCCTCTGCGACGGGATCCACCGCGACGATCACGAGTTCGTCCCGGCCTGATCCGCCTGGTTTCGCGGCTGCCGCCGGGCCGTTTGACAGCCCCTAAGAACCGCGCCTATCCTGCGCCCGCCTGCGCTGCGGCGCGGTGCATAGATTTGCGTAGATTTCGTCGTGAGCGCGGCGCGTTTTCGCCGCCCTGTCGCCGAGGCTCGATTGTCAACCACCGCTGCGGTCCGGACCGGCGCCCACCGGACCTGGCTGTCACTCGGTCCCGCCAGCCGGCTCCTGGGCGTCGACCCTGGCACGCTCCGCCGCTGGGCCGATGAGGGCCGCCTTCCGGTCTACACGACGCCGGGCGGTCATCGACGCTTCGATCGACGGTCGATCGAGCGCCTTGCGACGGAGCGTCGCCCGGGCGGGGGCCGGCGAGGCGGCGGACCGCCGACCCGCTCGCTGACCAGCCTGGGCGCGACGCCGGAACGCCTCCAGCGGGTGTATCGACGGAGCTACAGCGCAGCAACCGCCGCGACGACAGCAGCGGGTCCGAGCCACGACGAGCCGGCCGCATCGGTCGCCGACGAGGAGGAACGGGCCGCGTATCGCCACGACGGTCGAGGTCTCGTCACGGCCCTGGTCGCGTATCTCGACGCCGACACGCTCGACGACGCCGCCCGGACGAACGCCGAAGGCGAGGCTGCCGCGCTCGTCGATGACCTGGCGCGACGGCTCGCCGCCTCTCGGACCAGCCTGACGGACGCCGTGGCGCTGTTCGTCGCGGCGCGGCGCCCGTTCATGACCGAGCTCGCCGGGCTCGGACGGCGACGGACCCTCGATCCCGTGCGGCTCGGCGGACTGTACGAGGATGCCTCGGCGCTGCTCGACCGGCTGCTCCTGCGGCTCATCGCGACCCACCAGGAGGCCTGGCGCTAGACATGGACGCGCGCATCGTGCTGCCGGCTCTGACCTCGATCCTGGCCCTCGCCTTCGCCGTCGCCCTGTTCGACCAATGGCGGGAGCGTCGGGGCACCTTCCAGGTCGTCTGGACGTTGGGCATGCTGTTCTACGGCATCGGGTCGGCGTGCGAGGCGATCGGCGCCGCCTTGGGCTGGAACGAGGCGCTGTACCGGACCTGGTACCTGACCGGCGCCGTGTGGACCGCCGGCTGGCTGGGCCTGGGGACCGCGGTCCTCCTCGGGCGGACGCGGTTCGGCTACAGCTTCGCGCTCAGCCTCTTCTTCGCGGGGCTGATCACGTTCTTCCTGCGCAACAGCCCCCAGTACCAGGGCGCCGGCACGCTCCCGCTCCTCTACTTCATCGCGGCCGCGCTCCTCGCGATCGCCGTGGCCGTCGAGACCTATTTCCAGAACGACCGCTGGCCGCAGCTCGCCGTCGGGGCCGTGCTGGGCGCCACGGTGCTCTCGCTGGTCCTGATGGCGTCGACGACGCTCCAGCCCCCGGGCTTCGTGCTCGACCCGGCGACCGGCGTTCCGGTCGCGACCCTCTTCCCCCCGCAGCTCCGCCTGCTCACGCCGTTCATGAACATCACCGGGGCGCTGGCGCTCATCCTCGGTGCGACGTTCTCGGCCTACGTGTTCATGCCGAAGCGGCGCGTGCTCGCGTACTCGCTCGACCCGAACCAGCCGGGTGACGAGTTCCTGTTCAACCTCCTGATCGCGCCCGTCGCGATCGTGGTGAACCTCGCGGCCTCGCTCCCGGGTGCCGTCCGGGCGCTCCTCGCGGGACGGCTCCACAGCCGGGTGCCCGCGACGCTCCTGATCGCCATCGGCGGCATCGTGGCCGGGACGGGCGACACCCTCAGCCGGTTCGGGATCACGAGCCTCTTCCAATCGGGCAAGTTCCTGGGCGTCCTCTTCCTGTTCGCCGGCTTCCTCGTCTCGATCGAGGTGTTCCGCACGATCCGGATCCCGTTCACGTCGATCACGCTCGCCGCCGGCCGCCACGAGTCGCCGGCCGCTTCGGAGATGGCCGGGGTCAACGAAACCGCGACGGACAGACCGGCGGCGGCCACCCGACCCGGCTGACACCCGCCCTCCCGGGTCGCGCCGCCCTACCATGGCTCGATGCCGCAGAGCGACCGCCCCGCGAGTCCGCCGACCCTCACGCCCGCCGCTGGGATGGGGATCGTCCTGCTCGCCGCCGCGCTCTTCGGGACGCTGGGCCCGTCATCCCGTTTCGCCTACGACGCCGGCATGGAGCCGGTGGCGTTCGTCACGTGGCGCGCGCTGATCGGCGTGTCGGCCACGCTGGCCTTCATCGTCTGGCGGGTGCGTCGCGGCTCCCTGACCCTCGTCGGCCTGTCGTCCCTCTCCCGTCGCGCCCGGCTCACGTGGTTCGTCGCGGGGCTGATGGGCTTCACGCTGAACCTCTTCATGTTCATCGCCTTCGATCGGATCACGGTGGCCCTGGCGCTCCTCGGGTTCTACACGTACCCGGCCATGGTCGCGGCCGTGAACGTGATCCAGGGTCGCGAGAGGCTCGACAGGCCGCGCCTCGTCGCGCTGGGTCTCGCGCTGGCGGGGATGGTGGCGGTCGTCGCGTCGCAGATCGAGCCCGGAACGGGGCTCCGGCTCGACGCGATCGGCCTCGGCTTGGCGTTCGCCGCCGCCCTCAGCCAGGCCGTCTTCATCGTCATCAGCCGAGACGGCTACCGCCAGGTCCCGACGGAGCAGGCGATGGCCCTTGCGTTGCTGATCACGGTGCTGGGCGGCACGTTGCTCTCCGTCGCCATCGGCAACATCGGGGCGCTCGAGTACCCGCTGGTCGCGCCCGAGGTCGTGCCGATCCTCCTCTTCACCGGGGTCTTCGGAGCCGCGATCCCGTCGCTTGCCTTCCTGGCTGGTCTCCGCGTGATCGGGGGCACACGCGCCGGGATCCTCATGCTCTTCGAGCCGGTCGTCGGCGTCGCCCTCGCGGCCTGGCTGCTCGGCGAGTCGCTCGTGCCGATCCAGCTCGTGGGCGCGGTCGCGATCCTGGGTGCTGCGGTCATCCTCCAGCGGGCCCCGACCGATGACATCGCGCACAGGCCGGGCGCCGCGGGGGACGAGACCCTGGCGCTCCGGGTCCCCGGCGGCCCCTGACCCGATGGCCGAACGGATCCGGATCCTGCTCGTCGACGACCACGCGATGGTCCGCCGCGGCATGCGCGACTTCCTCGCGCTCCACGACGACCTCGAGGTGGTGGGGGAGGCCGCCGATGGCGTCGCCGCTCTGGAGGCCACCACGACGCTCTCGCCGGATGTCGTGATCATGGATCTGCTCATGCCCGGGATGGACGGCATCGCCGCCACGGCCGAGATCAAGGCCCGCCATCCCGCAGTCGAGGTCATCGCCCTGACGAGCTTCATCGACGAGGACCGGGTGACCGCCGCGATCGAGGCGGGCGCGAGCGGGTTCCTGCTCAAGGATGCCGAGGCGGACGACCTCGCGAATGCGATCCGCGCGGCGATGGCCGGGGAGGTCCACCTCGACCCGGCGGTGGCAGGGATCGTCGCGCGGGGCATGCGCGAGCGATCCGGATCGCCGTCCCGTGCCGGCACGCCGCGAGGCCGTGGCAGCGCCCGGGCGAGCCTGGCATCGCTCACCGGCCGCGAGCGCGAGGTCCTCGGTGGCGTCGCCCGGGGCCTGTCGAACAAGGCCATCGCCGACGAGCTCGGCATGGCCGAGCGGACCGCCCGGACCCACGTCTCGAACATCCTCGCCAAGCTGGGGCTCACGAGCCGCACGCAGGCCGCGCTGTTCGCCGTCCAACACGGCCTCGGTCCGGGTCGGTGACGACCCGCGCCTCACCTCGGCCGGCTGCCGTCCGCGGGCATTCCACGAAGCGGCCGACGTCGACGCCGGACGCGGGTGCCTACGACGTCGCGGGGCCCGTCGGCGCGCCCGCGATCGTCTTCATCCACGGGACGAGGCTGACCCGGAAGGCGTGGACGGCCCAGATGAGCGGCCTGTCGGACGAGTACCGGACCATCGCAGTCGACCTGCCCGGCCATGGCACGCTGGCGGACGTGCCGTTCACGCTCTCGAGCGCCACGGACCGCCTTGCCGAGACGATCGACCGGGAGGCGGGCGGGACGGCGATCGTCGTCGGGCTGTCCCTGGGCGGCTTCGTCGCGATGGACCTGGCCGCCCGCTCGCCCGAGCGTGTCCGTGGCCTGGTCATCGCCGGTGCCACCGCCGAACCCACAGGTCTGCGCCGCCTGCCGTTCCTCGCGCTCGCGTGGGTCCTCTCCACGTTCGACGGGCACGGCCTGAACGCCCTCAACCGGTGGTTCTTCAGCGTCCGGTTCCCCCCAGCGATCGCGGACCCGATCATCGCTGCCGGCTTCTTCTCCACCGGCGGAGCAGCGGCCCTCCGGGCCATCGTCGGGCAGTCGTTCCTGCCCCGGCTGGCCGGGTATCCGGGCCCCACGCTCATCATCGAAGGCTCGCTCGACCTCCCGCTGCGCCTCATGGAGCGGACGTTCCTGCGGACGGCGCGGAATGGGCGCCTGGTCCGGATCGCGGGGGCCTCGCACTTGTCCAATCTCGACCGCCCGGCGGCATTCACCGAGGCCGTCCGGCGGTTCGCCCGCTCGCTGCCGCCAGCCGCCTGACGCGTTATCCACCGCCGGCCCGATCGGCGGCAGATCCGGGCGCGCGGGGACCCCGCGGTATACTGCCGCGACATCCCCACCCGCTCCGTAGCGAGGTCCGATTGCGCGTTCGAAAGGCCGTCTTCCCTGCCGCGGGCTGGGGCACACGCTTCCTCCCCGCGACCAAGGCACAGCCCAAGGAGATGCTGCCGCTCGTCGACAAGCCGATCATCCAGTACGCGGTCGAAGAGGCCGTCGCCGCCGGGATCGAGCAGGTCATCATCGTCACCTCCAGCCAGAAGCGCGCGATCGAGGACCACTTCGACCTCTCCTACGAGCTCGAGCACCTGCTCGAGGAGAAGGGCGACATCGAGATGCTCCGCCAGGTCCGCGCGATCAGCGACCTGGCCCAGGTGGCCTACGTCCGCCAGAAGGAACAGCTGGGCCTCGGACACGCGGTGCTCATGGCGAAGGACCTCATCGGTCACGAGCCCTTTGCCGTGATCCTGCCCGACGACGTGGTCATCGGGGACCGACCGTGCATCGGCCAGCTCATCCACGCGTACACACAGACGCACAGCTCGGTGGTCGCGGTCATGGAGGTCCCCCACGAGGAGACCTCGCGGTACGGCGTCATCGCCTCGGAGCCGTCGACGGACCCGCTCGACCACGGGCGGCTCCACAAGGTGACCCGGCTCGTCGAGAAGCCGGCCCCGGAGGACGCGCCGTCGGACCTCGCGATCATCGGTCGCTACGTGCTCACGCCGAAGATCTTCGACAAGCTGGAGCAGACGCAGCGCGGAGCCGGCGGCGAGATCCAGCTCACCGATGCGATCGCCGACCTCATGCAGGAACAGGCGGTCTACGCGTACGAGTTCGAGGGCATCCGCTACGACGCCGGCACGACGATCGGGTGGCTCAAGGCGTCGGTCGAGCTCACGCTGCAGCGCCCCGACCTGGCGGCCGAGTTCCGAGCGTACCTGCAACAGCTCCAGCTCTGAGGTGACCCTCGAGGTCGTCGTCATCGCGACGATCCGGATCGCCGGTGCGCTTCCGGTCCTGCGCTGGCCCCTCGCCGGCGGCCTCCTCGCCATCCTCGTCGACCTCAGCGACCTGCTGCTGATGGGCGTCCTCGACCTCGGCGGCGTGCCCGACTACCAGGGCCTCGACAAGGCGCTCGACCAGGTCTACATGGCGACGTTCCTGATCGTCTCGCTCCGCTGGGCCGGTCCCGCTCGATCGATCGCGATCGGCCTGTACCTCTTCCGTCTCATCGGCTCGCTCGCCTTCGAGGTCACCGGCGAGCGCGCCCTGCTCCTGGCCTTCCCGAACGTCTTCGAGTTCTGGTTCATCCTCGTCGCGGCGGTCGGGGCGGAGCGGGTGGCTCGTTGGGGGAACGGCCGTCTCGCGATCGCGCTCGTTGCCCTGACCGGCCTCAAGGAGATCCAGGAGTGGGCGCTCCATGGCGCCCGGCTGTTCGACGGCATCACGGCCCTCGAGGCGATCGACCTGGTCTGGCGGCGATTGACCGGCCGCTAGCGCGTCACCGGCCGGGCCGGGCCCATGGGGTACGATGCCGCCCGACGCGCCGACCGTTCGCCGGCGCCCATGAAGGGAACACGGATTGGCGGAGATCGGGACGATCCTGGGCGGTCGATATCGGCTGGTCGAGCTGCTCGGCCAGGGCGGCATGGCCACCATCTATCGCGCGCTCGATCAGCAGCTCGGCCGCGATGTCGCGATCAAGCTGCTCCGGCCCGAGTATCTGCGCGACCCCGACTTCTCCTCGCGCTTCCGCCAGGAGGCCCAGGCGGCGGCATCGCTGACGCACCCGAACGTCGTCACCGTGTTCGACTACGGCGAGGACCCGTCCGGGCCGTACATCGTCATGGAGCTCATCGACGGCGAGGACCTCTCGACGATCATCCGCCGCAGCGGCGCCCTGCCGCCCCGGCAGGCGACGCGGATCGCGGCGGCGGTGGCCCGGGCCCTCGCCGCGGCGCACGCTCGAGGCCTCATCCACCGCGATGTCAAGCCCGGCAACGTCCTCATCGGCCGCGACGGCCAGGTCAAGGTCGTCGACTTCGGCATCGCGCGGGCGCTCGTCGGAGGCCCAGGTGACGCTGCCCGGGACCACGCTCGGGTCGGTTCACTACTTCAGCCCCGAGCAGGCCCGCGGCGAGAACGCCACGGAGGCGTCGGACATCTACTCGCTCGGCATCGTCCTGTACGAGCTGCTGACAGGGACGCGCCCGTGGGAGGGCGACAGCGCCGCGGCCGTCGGGTTGGCCCGGCTCACCGGACCCGCCCCCGATCCCGATCGCCGTCCGCCCATCCGTGCCGCCGGACCTCGCGGCCATCACGCGCAAGGCGCTCGCCCCCGAGCCGCGCGACCGGTTCGCGTCCGCCTCGGCGATGGCCGACGCCCTCGATGCGGCGCTGACCACCGGCGGAGCCTCGGCGAGCGCAGCGCCGGCAGCCGCCGCCGGCGCGGCGGGCGTCGGGGCCGGGACCGTCGCCATGAGCGGCGTCGCGAGGCCGAACCCCGCGGCGATGCCGTATCCGCCCGACGCCTACGCCGACCAGGACGAGGAGCTCGACCCACGGCCCCCGGTCCGTCGCCGGCTGCCGCCGCCCGACGAGGAGGAGCCGACCGGCACGAGCCCGCTCGTCTGGGTCGCCGGGATCATCGCCATCCTGCTGCTCGCGGCGATCGCGTTCGTCGTGTTCCAGCTCGCCGGGGGCGGTGGGACCGCCCCGCCATCGGCGTCGCCATCCGCGTCGGCATCGCCATCCGTCGGTGTCGTGACCGTCCCCAACTTCGTCGGCAGCCTGCTGCCCGATGCGACGGTGACGGCCGAGGGCCTCGGGCTCACACTCGTGTCGACCGGCGAACCGTCCGACCAGCCCCTCGGGACGATCCTCGCCCAGGACATCCTGGTCGGGACGTCCGTGCCCAGCGGCACAGAGGTGAACGTCACGGTCGCCAGTGGGCCCGACACGGCGCCCGTGCCGACCATCACGGACCTCCGCGAGTCGGAGGCGTTGCAGGCGATCGTGGAGGCCGGTCTCGTCGTCGGCGAGCGCACAGACGAGTTCGACGAGAACGTGCCGAGGGGCACGGTGATCTCGCAGAACCCGCGCGCCGGCACAGTCGTCGCCAAGGGCACGTCCGTCGACTACGTCCTCTCGAGGGGTCCGGAGCCGACCCCCACGCCCGACCCCGACACCGACCCCGACGCCGACGCCCACCCCGACCCCGACCCCCACGCCGACGCCCACCCCGACCCCGACGGCGGAGCCGACACCGACGCCCACCCCGACGCCCTAGGACCCGGTCAGCCTCCGGGCTCGTCCCAGAGGTTCCAGCGGGGCTCCTCGGGGAGCGGTCGGGCCTCCGGTTCGACCCGGGCGTCGGGCGACCGGGCGACGACCTCGACGAACTCGAGCCTTGGAACAGGCGTTCCACCGACGACGGGAAGGGCGGCCCGCGCGGCCGGCATCTCGGGCGTGACCGCGGGAACCGGGTTGGCCTCCCAGCAGGACCGGATCTCGTCGCCCTGGAGCAGGCGCCGCTGCCGGTCCAGCGCGCAGTATCCGAGCGTGGCGGCGACCGAGCGTCGGAAGTTCCGGCAGGTCAGACAAGCGGTGCTGGAGCGATGACAGACCCAGCAGCGGGCGGTCTCGGCCTGCGGGATCCCGCAGTGTGGGCATCGCCACATCGGCATGCCTCGATGGTAGCTGCGACGCGCCGCCGCTGTCGACCCTGCGGCATCGGGTGCGCCGCCCCGGCGCCGGCTCCCGGCTAGCGCACGATGGTGAGGGCGATGACGTCCTGGGTCGACCCGTACTCGTCGCTCGAGATCAGCACGGTCGCGCTGCCCTGGCCACGGTCCGCGCTCTTGGGGATGGACGTCTCGTATGAGGCCCGCCCGTCGGCATTGGTCTTCCCTTCCGCCGTGATCGTCCGGATGCCCGGGATGCTCAGGGTGAACGTGACGTCGGCGCCGGCGAGCGGTCGGCCATCCGGGTCGGACACGGTCGCGGTGAGTCGGATGGACTGCGGCAGCGTCTTGCGCGAGATGGTGTAGTCGGAGGCGACCAGGGCCACGGTGAGCTTCCCGTTGCCGCGCCGGACGGTCAGCTCGGCCGTGCTCTCGTTCCCGGCTGGATCCGAGGCCTCGATCGTGATGTGGTTGAGCCCGGTCGTCAGCGGCAGGCTGATCTTGAAGGTCCCGTCCGCCTCGGCGGTGCTGGAGATGCTCTGCTCGTTGTCGGTGTTCCGCGCGATCAGCGTCGAGCGGGCCTGCACCTTGCCCTTGATGACCACGCTCTTGCCGTTGATGACCGCGTTGTTCTTGGGGGAGGTGATGGTGACCTTGGGCTTCGACGTGTCGAGCACGTAGCGAACCACAGCCGAGCTCTCCGACTCGCCGCCGGGACCGATGATCGTGACCGTGAAGTCGTTGATGCCCTTCGTCAGCTCGACCGGGATGACGGTCTTGGGCGTCGTGGCGATCGGCACTTCCTGGATCGCCGCGGGTGGCTGGTCCTTGAGCGCCAGGTAGACGCGGATGCGGTGGCCCGTGTCGCCCGACGACGGCCGACGGCACCGTGACGACGAGGTCGACCGCTGCGACGTTGGTGTAGGGCTCGTCCGGCGGCGCGAGCGACGGGCTGTCCGAGATCGTGAGCACGGTCGGGGCCGGGGTCGGCGTGGCGGTGACGCCCTCGACGAACCCGGAGAACGTCGTCCCGAGGCTGGCCGCGACCTTTTGCAGGCCCCCGGCGCCCAGGTACAGGACGAGGGCTCCCAGGGCGACGACGGCGAGGGTCATCGCGATCCGGACGACGATGGGCAGGCCGCGACCGCGAGCGATCGGCCGGTGGGATGCGACCCGCCCGGGCTGCGGCGTCCGGGGCCGGACCTTGACGGGAGCGGGCCGACCGCTGGATGGAGGTCGAGGTCGGACGTGAGTTGGCCGCGCGCCGCGCCGGGTCGTCATCGCCCCCGATTGTGACACGGGCCGCGGTGCGAGGGACAGGATGCGCCCGGCGCCCCCTCGAATCACGCCGTCGGTCTGTGGCAGTGCGATGTACTCTGGCGCGGTCAGCGCGCGTGACAGGATGATGCACGCGCCCCTCACAGAGGCATCGAGTGCAGGCACGCGATCCACGGTCCGGTCGCTCGACGGGCTCCGGCAATCGTCCGGGCAATGCGGTCGGACGGCCGGCGTTCGGCGTGGGGCCGATCGCCCGCGTCGCGCCGACGCCTGCGGCCCGCGATGTCCAGGCCGCCAACCAGTACGCCTCGCCGCCCCGACCCGGCTTCGGACTGCCCAGCCTCCGCCGCAACGTGTGCCCGCATTTCTACATGACCGGCGCCCGGGGCGCGATCCCGATCCAGGCACCGCACCTCCTGAAGGCCCTGATCCGCCAGGATCTCAACGTGTCGCGGTGCCAGCTGCGCGGCGGCGTCCACCTCGACCAGGGCTTCGTCAACGACGTCTGCCTGACGCCGCGCTTCAACCAGTGCGTCTTCTACGAGGACGAGCTGAGCCGGGAGTGACGGCTCGCCGCGTGCGTTCGGACGACACCACCACCGACCGAAGCCAGACGTTCGAGTACCAGGACGCCCTCCAAGCCCTCGCCGAGCGTGGACGGTTCGGCATCCGTCTCGGCCTCGGACGGACGCGTGCCCTTCTCCGCGCCCTCGGCGATCCGCAGCTCGGCGTGCGGGGCGCGCTCGTCGGGGGCACGAACGGGAAGGGCAGCGTCCTCGCGCTGGCCGGCAGCGCGCTGCGGGCAGCCGGGCTTCGCGTCGGCCAGACGCCCAAGCCGCACCTCGTCACGTATCGCGAGCGGATCGAGGTCGACGGCCGGCCGATCGACCCCGGCGACGTTCACCCGCCTCGTCGCCGAGGTGCTGCCGGCCGCGGATCGGGTCTCCCGGCGGCTCGGCGCCCCGACCGAGTTCGAGCTGCTGACCGCGATCGTCTTCCGCCACTTCGCCGAATCGGGCATCGACGTCGCGCTCGTCGAGGTGGGTCTCGGTGGCCGCCTCGACGCGACCCACGTCTGGGACGGCGGGGTGGCGGCCATCACGAACGTCGACCTCGATCACACCGAGCGACTGGGCCCGACGGTCGCGGCGATCGCCCGGGAGAAGGCGCCGATCATCGAGCGCGGCGATCGCGCGGTCACCGGCGCGACCGGCGAGGCGCTGACGATCATCCGCCGGCGGGCGCGGCGCGTCGGCGTGCCCCTCGTCGAGGTGGCAGCCAGCGCCGCTCCTCGACCTGGATCGCGACGGCATCGTCGTCGAGCTGCCCTCGCTCGGTCGGACGCGGGTCGGGCTCCGCGGCCGCCACCAGGCAGCGAACGTGGCGGTCGCCGACGCGGTGCTCGATGCGCTCGAGGCGGCAGGCATCGCGCGGGCCGACGCCGACGCTCGCCGGGCCGGCTATGCCCGTGCGACGTGGCCGGGACGGCTCGAGCTGCTCAGGGTCGATGGGCGGGACGTGCTCCTCGACGGCGCCCACAACCCGGCCGGAGCTGCCGCGCTCGCGACGGCGCTCGACGACCTCCGGCCGTTCATGGCCCCCGGCCCGCTGACCCTCGTGACCGCCTCGATGTCGGACAAGGACGTCGACGGCGTCGTGGCCGCGTTGTCGGCGACGCCGACGCTGGCCGGCGCCCGGATCGTCGCGACCGCCGTTGACCTGCCCCGAGCCATGGCCGCCGACGAACTGGCCGCCCGCTGGGCGGCGGTCCGTCCCGGCGCTCCGGCGCCGATCGTCGCGCCGGACCCGCTCGCGGCGCTCGAGGTGGCCATGTCGTCGGGTCGCGGGCCGGTCGTGGTGGCCGGGTCGCTCTATCTTGTCGGGGCGATCCGCGCCGTCCTCGTGGACGATCCGGACCTGCGCGATCCACCGCTCGAACCGCCTGGGACACGATGACCCGCTCGCTCGTACCCGACCCGACCCCCGCGCCGACCCAGATCGGCCGATCCCGGTTCGTCTGGGGGTCGCGCACGTTCGTGATGGGCATCCTGAACGTGACGCCCGACTCGTTCTCGGGCGATGGCCTGCTCGATGGACGCCGGGGGACAGTGAATCGCGATGCCACGGTCGATCGCGGAGCGATGGTCGACGCCGCGGTCGCCCGGGCGCTCGCGATGGTCGGCGAGGGCGCCGACATCCTCGATGTCGGCGGCGAGTCCACGCGGCCGGGTCACGCCGCGGTCTCGGCCGAGTGAGGAGCGGGACCGGGTGGTCCCCGTCGATCGCCGCGATCCGTCGCGCCCTCCCGGACGTCCCGATCAGCGTCGACACGACCAAGCCGGCCGTCGCGGAAGCGGCACTCGCGGCCGGCGCCGATCTCATCAACGACGTCTGGGGCGTCGGCGCCGATGACGGGCTCGTCCGGCTCGCGGCCGATCGCGGCATCCCGCTGGTCGTCATGCACAACCGCGCGGAGCCCCGGTACGACGATCTCGTTGCCGAGGTCGTCGCGGACCTTCGGATGGCGCTGGAGCGGGCCGAGCGGCTGGGCGTGGCTCCCGAGAGCCTCATCGTCGACCCGGGGTTCGGGTTCGGGAAGACGCCCGAGCACAACCTCGAGATCGTCCGGGAGCTGGGTGCCCTTCGCACGCTGGGCCGGCCGATCCTGCTCGGCGCGTCCCGCAAGTCGACACTCGGCCGGGTGCTGGACCTGCCGGCCGACGAGCGTCTCGAGGCGACCCTGGCGACGACGGCCGTCGCGATCGCCGAGGGCGCTCGACATCGTCCGGGTCCACGACGTGCGCCCCAACGTCCGGGTCGCGAGGATGAGCGACGCCATCGTTCGCGGGACGTGGCATGAGACCCCTCAGGCGGAGGCCCGGCATGAGCGATCGGATCGTGCTGTCGAACATGCGCTTCCTCGCCCGCCACGGCGTGCACGACGTGGGAGCGCGAGCAGGCCCAGCCGTTCGAGGTCGATGTCGAGCTCTACCGGGACCTGCGCGCCGCGGGCAGCGACGACGACCTCGAGCAGACGATCGACTACGGACCGGTCTACCTGACCGTCCAGCGGGTCTCGAGGGCGACTCCATGAACCTCATCGAGGCGCTGGCGACGAGGCGATCGCGGATGCGCTCCTGGCCGAGCTCGACGTCCGCGAGGTGGTCGTCCGGGTCCGCAAGCCCGGGGTCCGGCTCGCCGGCCCGCTGGATTACGCCGGCGTCGAGATCCGCCGTTCGTCCGCCGACACAGGGTCACGCAGCGACTGATCGGGCATGACGAGGCCGGCGCGGCCCGGAGGCCACGCCGGCTCGATGGATCGCCGTGGATCGCGCGGACTACAGGTCCGCGGGACGCGTCCCGAGAGTCACGTCAACGGTGATCGTCTGGCCGTCGCGGAGCAGCTCGACCTTGACCACGTCGCCGGGCGAGTACTGGCTGAGCGTCGCGTCGAGCGGGTGCTCGGCGTCGAGGGTCTTGTCGCCGACCTTCACGATGATGTCCCCGTTCTGGATCCCGGCGTCCGCGGCCGGCGTGCCCGCGACCACGCCGTTCGTGGCCTGGCCGCTGGCATCGGTGCCGCCGACGAGCGCGCCCTGCTGCACCGGGAGATTCTGGTCCTCTGCGTACTGGCGGCTGATCGTGACGAAGCTGATCCCCATGTACGGCCGAGCCAGCTTCTCGCCGGCGACCGCCTGATCCATGATCGGTCGGGCGATGTCGATCGGGATGGCGAAGCCGATCCCGTTGCTGCCCGACGCGATCGCGGTGTTGATGCCGATGACGTTCCCGTCGGCGTCGAGCAGCGGACCGCCCGAGTTGCCCGGGTTGATCGCCGCGTCGGTCTGGATGAGGTTGTTGAGGGGCCGGTCGGAGCCGTCGGTGGTGATCGTGCGTCCGGTCGCGGACACGATGCCGCTCGTGACCGAGTTCGAGTAGGTGCCGAGCGGGCTGCCGATCGCGACGACCAGCTGGCCGACCTTGAGCGCGTCGGACTCGCCGAGCGCCGCGGTCGGCAGGTCGGTGGCCGAGACCTTCACGATGGCCAGGTCCGTCAGCGTGTCGATGCCGTACACCGAGCCGGAGAGCACACGACCGTCATTGAGCTCGACATCGAAGGTGTCGCCGCCCTCGACGACGTGCTTGTTCGTCAGGATCCAGCCGTTGCTGTCGTAGATGACACCGGAGCCGACGCCGCTCTCGGGGATGACGCCGAGGTCCGGGGAGTTCGTGCTGCCCGTGACCGTGATGCGCACGACGGCGGGGCTGACCTTCGCCGCAACAGCGATGGTCGCCGAGGACTCGTCGATCGTCACGGGCTTGGCCGCGCCGACGTTCGTGCCTGGGGCGGAGGTCGCTGCCGGACCGACCCGATCGAGCGCGCCGATCGCGCCGAGCGTGACGACAGTGCCGCCCGAGGCCAGGACCGCGGCGAGCAGGGCGGCGGCCACGACCGATCCGGTCCCTGTCCGCTTCTGGCTCACGGCCGGGCTGACCGGCGCCGTGGCGGGTGCGGGCTCGTACCAGCGCTCCGGGGTCCCGGGAGTCGGCGCCTCGTACGTCCGGATCCAGTCCGGTCGCGTCTCGGACGATGGTGAGTAGCTTCCGCCGGCGGGCGCCGCCGGGGCCGACCACGGGGACGGCTGCACCGGCGTGGCCGGTTCGACGGGCGGCGTGGCCGGTTCGACGGGCGGCGTCGTGGCCGGCGTCGCGGCGTTCGCGTCGCGGATGGGCGTCTCGTGACGCTGGGTCGCCTCCCCCGGATCGGCGGGGTCGGGTCGATGCGGATCGTCGTGCATGGTGATCGTGGTCCTTGCAGATGGTGGCCGGTGAGCGGCCGGTCGGTGGTTTGAACCTACGGTGCCGGTTCCGGGTTCACCTGCGGGCGGTCGGACGGTGAAGTTTCCGTCACGTTGCGCGCGGCCTCCCGCCTGCGTGCGGCCGCCGCCGACGCGACGTCGGACCGTTCGGCCGCCGGGGTGCCCTCCACGAGGCGCGGATCGCGGGGCAGCTCCACGACGAATCGCGACCCCTGGCCGACGTGACTCTCGACCGCGACCGTGCCCCCGTGCATGTCGACGATCGATCGGACGATCGCGAGCCCGAGCCCGCTGCCGCTGCCGCGTGCCTCGTTCGCGCGGGAGCCCCGGTAGAACCGCTCGAAGATGTGCGGCAGCTCGGCCGGATCGATGCCGACGCCCGTGTCCGTCACCTCGATCCGGGCTCCGTCCGTGGTCGCGGACAGGTCCACGCCCACCGATCCGCCGCGGGGCGTGAACTTGATGGCGTTGGCGACCAGGTTCGCGACGACCTGGCCGATCCGCTGCGGGTCGTGCCGGACGCGGACCGGCGCCGCCGGCAATCCGAGGCGCAGCGTGATCCCGCGCTTTCGTGCCGCCGCGGTGCTCTGCTCGATGGCGGTCTCGACCGCCGCCCGGAGGTCGTCGGGACGCAGGTCGAGCAGGACCAGCCCGGAGTCGAGCTTCGAGAGCTCGAGGAGGTTCTGGGCGAGCCAGTCGAGCCGCTCGATCTGCTGCCCGCTCGACTCGAGGAACTCGGCTCGGGCGTCTGGATCGTCGCCCGCCCGCTCCTTGAGCAGGTCGTTGAAGGTCCGCAGCGCGGCCAGGGGCGTCCGCAGCTCGTGCGAGACGTCGGCGAGGAAGTCCCGGCTGCGGTCGCGATCGCGCCGGATGATCTCGACGCTCTCCTCGACCCGGTCGGCCATGGCGTTGAACTGGACCGCGAGCTCGGCGATCTCGGACGAGCTCGCGGTGACCTGCCGGATCGGGACGCGGCGGCCAAGGTCGCCTTCGGCCAGCGCGCTGGCCGCCTCGGTCAGCTGTCGAAGCGGGCTGGTGAACCGGCGGGCGATGGCGGCGGCCACAACGACGCGTCAGTCCGAGCGCGAAGACCCCGATCGCCGCGAGCAGGCCGGTGACGTTGCCGATGGCGGTCGCCCGGACCGTGTACGGGTTGACCAGCGTGACCTCGGCGGCATAGGGCGCGAAGACCGTGCCGCCCGTGACGATCGTCGGCGGAACCTGGATCGCCTCCTGGTGCTGGCTCGCCGACGGCGGCACCTCGACCGGGATCTCGAAGGTCCCGTCGTCGGCGGGCACGAAGGCCGGGCGTTCCCCGCTCGGGACCCAGCAGCCCGAACCGGACGATCACGTCGGCCTGGCCGAACACGTTGGCGATGCTGTTGCGAACGCCCGGGTTGGCCATCGCGTCCGCGATCCCGGGATGGATCCGGTTGTCGGCGCCGACGACCGGGCCCTCGGGAGCCGCTCGTTCCGCGACGTAGGCGACGTAGGCCGCGACGGCCTTCGTCCGCGACGCGAGGTCGGCCTGCTGCTGGTCGGCGAAGTACGCGTCGAGGCGGTTGATGACGAGGCCGGACACGAGCGTCAGCGTCAGCGCGATGACCGCCACGAACGCGACGGTCAGCCGGCCCTGGAAGGTCCGGGGCATGACCCGGCGCACCCGGCGCGGAAGCCGGAGCCGCCGGCGTCCCGGCGCCTCAGCGCTCGGCGAAGGCGTAGCCGACACCCCGCACCGTCAGGACGAAGGCGGGCACGGCCGGGTCGTCCTCGATCTTGTCGCGCAGGTGGCTCACGTGCACGTTGATCGTCTTCTCGTCCTGGTCGAGTGCCTCGTAGTCGCGGAGCAGCTCCAGCAGCTCCGAGCGGGTGTACACGCGGCCGGGCCGCGACGCGAGGTGGCGGAGGATCTCGAACTCGGTCGGCGTGAGGCTGATCCGTCGGGCGCCGCGCTGCACGCGGCGTCGCTCCAGGTCGATGACCAGGTCGCGATGGCGGATCACACGCCCGCCGACGGCATCGGCGAGGTCGCCGTACGAGCGGCGCAGGAGCGCCTTGATCCGGCTCATCAGCTCGCGCAGCCCGAATGGCTTGGTCAGGTAGTCGTCCGCGCCCAGCTCGAGGCCGATGACCTTGTCGACCTCGTCGTCGCGCGCGGTCAGCACGAGGATCGGCATCTTGGCTCCCGCGGCGCGGACCCGTCGCAGGACCTCGAACCCGTCGATGCCGGGGAGCCGGACGTCGAGGACTACCAGATCGGGCGCCTGGTTCACCGCGAGGTCCAGCCCTTCCTCGCCCGACCGCGCCACGGCGACCTCATAGCCTTCCTGCTGGAGGGCGTACTGGATGCCGCGCGCGACGGCGTGCTCGTCTTCGATGATGAGGATCGTGGCGGCCACGCGGCGATGCTACACCGACTCGCACCGACGGCCGCTTCGAGCACGAAGCCCGGGCGTGGTACCCTACGGCCCGCAGTTCCGGGCGCCTCCCCACGGCCGGCCCGGCCGTCGAGCCGCAGCCCATCCTCGACCAGACGACCCACCATCCTGAGGTTCCGCTTCGATGCCCACCGCCACCGCCCGGCCAACGCTGGCCGCCGAGCCCCGCGTGATCACCGGCAAGGCCGTCAAGCGCCTGCGCCAGGAGGGTCGCCTGCCGGGTGTCGTGTACGGCCACGGTGTCGGATCGACCAACGTCTCGGTCGACACCCACGAGTTCGATCAGCTCCGCCGCCACGTGAGCTCGAACACGCTGGTGGACCTGTCCGTCGACGGCGAGAAGCCGCAGCCGGTGCTGGTCCTCAGCGTCCAGATCCACCCCGTGCAACCGCCGACCGCTCCATGTGGACCTGTTCCTCGTCACGATGACCGAGGAGCTCACCGTCGACGTGCCGCTCGTCGCGCTCGGCGAGGCGCCGGCAGCGACCCTGGGTGGCGGCACGCTGCTCCATCCGATCGAGACGATCAGGGTCAGGGCCCTGCCCGACCACCTGCCGCAGTCCATCGAATACGACGTCTCGTCGCTGACCGACTTCGAGCTCACGGTCCGCGTCCACGACCTCACGATCCCCGACGACGTGACGCTCCTCACCGACGGTGACGAGATCGTCGCCAGGGTCCAGGCGCCGCGCGTCATCGAGGTCGAAGAGGTCCCGGTCGCCGCCGAGGGCGAGGGCGAAGAGGGCGAGGCCGGCGAAGAGGGCGAGGGTGGCGAGGCCGCCCCCGCCGAAGGCGGCTCCGGAGACGACACCGACTCGAACTGATCCCCGCCGCGCCGCGGTGGTTCGCCTCGCCTAGCGGACGGCGGACGCAAACACGATCGGGAAACGCATCGTCAACTCGTCCGGTGTCAACGTGCCCAGCTGCGTGCGAAGCCGAGCCAGCATCCGTTCCCGGAACGGCGCCTCGAGCTCCTCGAAGAGCGACGCCTCGTCGAATTCGGTCATGAACGCGGTGTAGCTCTCGACGGTGAACGCGTGCGCCAGAGGCCGTCGGTCGGCCGTGACGTCGTGGAACCCGGCGCGCCGAAGCTCGTTCACGGTCCGCTCGACCGAGGGCAGATCGCCGGAGCGGTTGTCGGCCTCGGGCGGCTCGATGCCGAACTCGTCGAGGACGTCGTCGAACACGCGGTCGGGCACGAAGACCCGCTCGTCCTCGAGCCACGTCACGAAGGCGAACGTGCCGCCGGGGCGGATGACCCGGCGCGCCTCGCGCAGCGCTCGTGCCCGGTTGGGGACGAGCTGCAGGACGAACGACGAGATCGCCGCATCGAGCGACGCGTCATCGAACGGCATCTCGTCCGCAAAGGCAACCGCGGAGCGGAACCGTTCGCGCACGGTCGCCGGCAGGTGGCGGTTTGCCTCGGCGTCGGCCATCAGGCACATCTCCGAGGATGGATCGACGCCGACGATGTCGAGGGCGGGCCAGCGCCGGAGCGCGCCGATCGCCAGCTGTCCGGTCCCGGTCCCGATGTCGACGACACGTCGCGCGCCTGCGTCGACGACGGCCGCGAACCGGTCGAGCAGCTCGGTGACGGCCGGCGCGAGCACCGGCGCCCACCACTGCGCGTAGCCCTCCGCGATCCGATCGTAGCGCTCGGTCTGGTCGACGTCCGCCATCGGGCGCATGGTGCCACGCGCCCGTGACGGACGAGCGGTCAGCCCTCGCCGGTGATCGGTGCCGCGGGCGGTGCCGGCGGGACGGCCGGAGGGAACACGGGCGGCGATCCGCGGCGGAGCAGCCCGAGCCGGCGAAGGACCCAGAGCACGATCAGCGTCAGCACCGCGAGGACGACGAGGATCGGCAGCCAGACGATGGCGAACCAGATCCCGGCGCTCGCGAGCGACTGGAGCAGGTCGACCATGCTCGCGGACGCCTCATCGACCACGGTCGTCGGGTCCCAGTCCTGCTGGGCGACCTCCACGGCCACGAGCTGGACGCGGTATGTCACGGTCAGCGTCGCGAGAGCGGCGCGGTTCCCGATGTCGGTCAGCTGCGCGGTGAGCTGTTCGATCTGACCGCGGACCTCGGTGAGCTGGGCCTGGACCTCGAGCACGTCCGAGACCTTCGTCGCCTTCGCGGCGATCCCCTGGAGCGCGGTCTCGCTCGCCCGGAGGTTCCGGATGCGCGCCTCGAGGTCGACGATCTGGCCGGTCACCTCGACGGCGTTGGTCTGTTCGGTCACGACCTTCTTCGTCAGGCCGTTGAGGCTGCGCAGGGCGCCGAGGGCGTCTTCCCAGCGATCGACCGGGATCCGGTAGGTGATCTCGGCGACCGGCTCGTCGCCGTCGTTGAACGTCGTGGACGCCCCGATGTACCCACCCATCCCGCGGATCGTGTCGCGTGCCGTGCTGACGGCTCGGGGGACGTCCTGCACCTGGAGCTCCATCGTGCCGGTCCGCACGATCTTGGCATCGTCGACGGCCCCGACCGGGCCACCGCCGAGACTTCCACCGGTGACGCCACTGCCCTCGGCGTCCGGTGCCCCGGCAGCCGCGGCGCTCGGTGCGGCGCTCGGTCCACCGGCGTACTGGTCCTCGCCTCCCACGCTGTCCCCGACGGTGGAAAGGACTGACGCCCCGCCGCTGGCACACGCCGCGATCAGGACCGTCAACGTTGCGATCAGGATGATCCAGGTGGCCCCACCTCGGGCGCTCCGGACCGTCGTGGACGTTCTCATGGCCTTCGGCCTCCCGACCCAGTATGCGCCCGCCGATCGGCGGTGCCCCGGGGCATCGCGGAGACGCCACCCGCCGGATCGCGGTTCCTCCGCGACACACCGGGACCGCGCGCCTCGTCCGAGACCCGACCGCCGGCGTCGTGCAGCCCGACCGCCCGGCCGCCCCCGAGGTCCCCGATGATCCGACCCGACACTCGTGACCCAGCCCTCGCGCGTCGCGTGCTCCTGGCGGGACTGGCCCTCGGCCTGCTCGCGGAACTGACTCTCGACGGTCCAGCCTTCGGGATCGGCATCCCGATCATGGTGGTGACGGTCCTGGTCATCGGCTGGTTCGTGCGTCGCGTCGGGCGGACGTTCGATCCACTCGACGCGTGGCTCCCGATCGGCGCCGTGATCCTCGCCGTCCTCGTGGCCGTCCGAGGCGATCCGTTCCTCGCCGGCCTGGACGTGGCCCTGGCTGCCGCGTTCGTCGGTGCATCGCTGGCCGCGATGTCCGGCTTGTCGGTGACCCGGCGCTCCGCGTCGATCATCGCGACGACCGGCGCGTGGATCCTGGAGGGCATGCTGGTCGGTGCGGCGCGGGCGATCGATCGCACCAGGCCGACCGTCCAGCTTCGCCGCGAATCCGTCCCTTCGTGGTTCGCGCCGGTCGGACGCGGACTCATCATCGGCGTGCCGCTCGGGCTCATCTTCGTCGTCCTGTTCGCCTCGGCCGACCCGATCTTCCGGGACGCCATCGCCGACGTGCTCGGGTTCCGGGTGGATCTCGGGGACCTGCCGGGCCGCGTCCTGTTCACCCTGGCGGCGGCATGGCTGCTCGCCGGCGCGATCTCGGTCGCGGCCACCGGTCTGCCCGACATGGAGCGCACCTCGCTGGGCGCGGCTGCCCGGACCGGCCCGCTGGCGGTCGGACGGTGGATCGGCGTGCCCGAGGCACTCGTGATCCTCGCGGTGATCGACCTCGTCGTCGGCGGCTTCGTCGCGTTCCAGGTGGCCTATCTGTTCGGCGGCCTCGATACGCTCCAGGCGGCCGGCATCACGTATGCGGAATACGCCCGGCGCGGCTTCTTCGAGCTGGTCGCGGCCGCCTGTCTCGCGCTCAGCGTGGTCGTCGTCCTCGAGGCGATGGTCGAGCGTCGAACGCGGCCGTACGTCGCGACGCTGGTCGTCCTCATCGCGCTGACCGGGCTCGTGCTCGTCTCGGCGTCGCTCCGGTTGAGCCTGTACCAGGCGGCCTACGGCTGGACCGAGCTCCGCCTCTACGTGCTCGCGGCGATCGCCACCATGGGGGCCGGGCTCGTCGTGATGATGGGCCTCGTCCTGACCGACCTGAGCCGCTGGCTGGGGCACGCGGTCGCGATCCTGGGTCTCGTGTCGCTCGTCGGGCTGAACGCGATCGCGCCGGCGGCGTTCGTGGCCGCTCGCAACATCGAGCGCGTCGTGGACGCCTCGCTCGTGCCACCCGACGGTCATTCCGGGCTCGACGCCGAGTACCTCGCGCTCCTGCCCGACGACGCGATCCCGGTCATGGTCGAGGCCCTTCCTCGGCTGCCCGACCTGGAGCGCGGCGAGGTCCTCGAGTTGCTGCGCCAGCGACGATCCGAGCTCGAGTCAGAGGCGGCGTACCGCTCGCCGTTCGCCTGGAACCTGGGTCGCGAGCGTGCCCGGGCCGCGCTGTCGACCGTGCCATGACCGTCCCGCCCCCGCGTACACTCCGGCCATGGCCGACCTGCGCCTCCCGTTCCAGCCGCCCGTCGCGCCGATGCTGGCCAAGGCCGTCGACGGCCTTCCGGTGGACGACGGCTGGCTCTTCGAGCCGAAGTGGGACGGGTTCCGTGCGCTCGTGTTCCGGGACGGCGACACGATCTACACGCAGTCGCGGGACCTCAAGCCCCTCGACCGCTACTTTCCGGAGCTCGCTGCGCCGCTGATCGCGTCGGTGCCGGACCGCTGCGTCCTCGATGGCGAGATCGTCATCGCGCGCGACGGGACACTCGACTTCGAGGCGCTGCTCCTGCGGATCCACCCGGCCGAATCCCGGGTTCGGATGCTGGCCGCCGAGTCCCCGGCGAGCTTTGTCGCGTGGGACCTGTTGGCGATCGGCGACGAGGACCTGCGAGAGACGCGACAGGACGAGCGCCGCGCCCGGCTCGAGACGGCGTTCGCCGGGGTCGAGCCGCCGGTCCACCTGACGCCGGCCACGCGCGACCGCTCGATGGCCGGGGACTGGTTCGAGCGATTCGAGGGCGCAGGACTCGACGGCGTGATCGCCAAGCGGCTCGACGCCCCGTACCAGCCCGGCAAGCGGGCGATGCTCAAGATCAAGCACCAGCGAACGGCCGACTGCGTGGTCGCTGGGTTCCGATGGCACAAGAACGGCCCCGGCACGCATGTCGGGTCGTTGCTGCTGGGCCTGTACGACGACACCGGCAAGCTCAACCACGTCGGCGTGACGTCCTCGTTCGGGTGGGACCGGCGGGAGGCGCTCGCCGAGGAGCTGGCCCCGCTCCGGGAGAACGCGATGGATGGGCATCCATGGCGCGAGTGGGCCGAGTGGGCCGGCTACGGCGAAGCGGACGCGTCGGGCCAGCGCCTGCCCGGCGCGACGTCACGCTGGAACCGCGGCAAGGACCTCTCGTGGGAGCCGCTCCGTGCCGAGCGGGTGGCCGAGGTGGCGTACGACCACCTTCAGGGCGACCGGTTCCGGCACGGCACCACGTTCAAGCGCTGGCGACCCGACAAGTCGCCGTCCGACTGCCGGTACGACCAGCTGGAGGAGACGGCCCCGTTCGAGATCGCCCGCATCTTCGGCGGCGACTGATCCGGTCCCGATGACGACCCGGATCGCGTTCATCGGGGCGGGCTGGATCGCGGGGATCCACCTCGAGGCCCTGGGTCGGCTCGGGCGGACCGAGCTCGTGGGCATCGTCTCGGGCTCGTCAGAGCGAGCGACCGCGCTGGCAGCGCGCTGGGGAGGCGTGGCCTATCCCGACCCGGACCGGATGCTCGACGACGCCCGACCCGACGCCGTCTACGTCTGCGTCCCACCGCATCGTGCGGTCGAGATGTGCGAGCGCCTGGTGGACCGCGGCATCCCGTTCCTCGTCGAGAAGCCACTGGCTGCGACCGATCCGGACGGACCTGGTCGGGTGGCGGGCTCGGTCGAGCGTGCCGGCCTCGTCGTCGCCGTGGGGTATCACCTGCGGGGGCTCGAGGCGCTCCCCGAGGTCCGGCGCCGCTTCGCCGCCCGGCCGCCGCGGATGGTGGTCGCGCGGTGGCTCGACTCGACGCCGCCGCCGGCCTGGTGGGGGCGCCTCGACGAGGGCGGCGGGCAGGTGGTGGAGCAGGCGACGCATCTGTACGACCTCGCCCGGCATCTCGTCGGTGAGGCCACGGTCATCGGGGCGGTCTCGACCCACGACCCGGCCGCATCGCCGCCGGCGGTCGACGTCGTGGACGCGACCGCGGCTCTTCTGCGCTTCGAGCACGGTGCGATCGGCTCGTTCGCGAACACCCGGCGGCTGGCCTCTGCCGTGATCGAGATCGAGTTCGTGTCCGACGACCTCCTGACCACGATCGGACGGGCGCCGGACACCGGTCCATCGGGTTGGGCCATCCGGTTCGATGACGGCGCGGCGGTCGAGGTCGTCTCACCCGGGGGCGATCCCTACGAGGTGCAGGCCGCGGCCTTCCTCGACGCGGTCGTCGCAGGCGATCCGGGGCTGGTGCTCGCGAGCTACGGCGACGCCCTGCTGACCGATCGCCTGACACGAGCCGTCGTCGCCGCGACCGGTGCGCCCGGCTGACGGGCGGCTCGGGTCAGGTGATCGGGGGGTCGATCACGATGTCGCCGCCGAACTCGGCGTAGTCCTGGACGATCGTGCCCTGGCCGGCCGCGCTGCCGTCGGCCGAATCAAGGCGGAAGCCCATCTGGACGCTGAGCGGGACGCCATCGCTTTGGACGAAGCAGTCGAATGCGATCACGGTCGCGGTGCCGCCCATCACGCCGAACGCCTCCGCGACGGACGTCCCGATCGGGATCTCCTGGGCGAGCGAGAACGAATCGGTGAACGCCCCGCCGTTGATCCTGTGTCCGGCGTACCGCAGGTCACTGCCCTTCATGAACGGAAAGAGCCCCGGCTGGGCCGCCGCCGGCCCGACCGCCCGCCAGTCCTCGTCGCCGGTCCGCGAGTAGGCCGACCCGCCAGACTGCAGGTACTCGACGTGGGTCGTCGTGCCACCATCGGTGTTGTCCGATACGACCTTCAGGTCGAGCCCGGCGACATCGGAGTGCGAGACCGCCGTGGACGTCGACTGGCCGATGACGACCGTGAGCGTCTGGTCCATGCGGTACCGCGCCTTCGGGTCCTGGACGTGACCGAGGAAGGCCGCGGCCAGCCGCTCAGCGTGATCGGGGACCGGGGAACCCGAGCTTCCGGCGACCGGCCCAGGGGTCGGCGGCGGCGCCACCGATGGCGCGACGGTGCCCGCCGGCGCCGCGGTGCACGCCGCGACCACCAGCGACGCGAGGGCGCCGACGACGCGCTGCCGACGGCCGGTCACGCACCCGGCTCCCCCGATGGCCGTCGACGCGACCGCACGGGCTGGCCCGAGCGATCGGGCCACTCGTAGCCCGCCCACGGGTCGTAGTCGACCTCCAGCGGACCCTGGGGCGGCCGATCGGCCTCCGGGACGTGGATGAGATTGAGCCGGACGCGATACCAGACGTACGAGCGGCCGCGCATCCCATCGACCAGGACGTCGGCCGGTTCGAGCGCTGCGGCCACGGCCGGGTGACGTTCCTTCCAGGTCTCCAGGGCTGCCAGCGCCTCCTTCTTGGTCTCCGCCCGGGCGATCTCGATGACCGGGACGTTGGTCTTGCGCCGGCCGGTCGGCGTCGGGCGCGACCCGGCCCACTCGGTCGGCAGGCCCGCGTTCGGGTCCCCGGCCGCCACGGCCTTCGCCCGCTCGGCCGCGACCTCCGGCGGCGGACCGCCCGCCTGGCCCCGGCCGCGCTCGTAGTCCGTGTCGGCCCGTCGCTTGCGCGACGGCTGGACGCGTGGCGGCTCACCGGCCTGCTTCGCGTAGTTCGGCGGCCACGGGGCGTCGCCCAAGCCCTCGGTCTCGTGCCGCTGCGACAGGTCGAGGAGCGCGTCCAGCGACCCGACGGCCTCGTCGATCCCGGCCCCCGGGTCGCCGATCTCGGCGTAGCGGGCCGGGACGGTGTCGAGCGTGAACGCCTCGGCCTCGACGGTCGGGACCTCGTCCCAGGTCAGGGGCGTGGACACGCGCGCGTCGGGCAACGGACGCACCGAGTAGGCCGAGGCGACCGTCCGGTCCTTGGCGTTCTGGTTGTAGTCAAGGAAGACGCCATGGCGCTCCTCCTTCCACCATTTCGAGGTCGCGGCACCCGGCGCGCGGCGCTCCACGTCGCGGGCGAGGGCCAGGGCGGCACGGCGCACCTCCGGATATGTCCACCGACGCTCGATCCGGATGTTGATGTGGATGCCGCGTGAGCCCGAGGTCTTGGGCCAGCCGACGAGCCCCACGTCCGTGAGCGCCTCGCGCGTCGCGAGCGCGACCTCGCGGATCTGCGACCAGGGCACGCCCGGGACCGGGTCGAGGTCGACGCGCAGCTCGTCGGGGTGGTCCAGGTCGTCGGCCCGCACCGGATGCGGGTTGAGGTCGATGCAGCCGAGGTTCACCACCCAGGCGAGCCCGGCCGCGTCGTCGAGGACGATCTCGTCGGCGGTCCGGCCGGACGGGAACGTCAGCTCCGCGGTCCGGATCCAGTCGGGACGGTTGTCCGGAGCCCGCTTCTGGAAGAACGGCTCGCCCTCCGCGCCGTCCACGAACCGCTTGAGCGCCATCGGCCGACCGGCCACGCCGAGCAGCGCTCCATCGGCGACGGCCAGGTAGTAGCGGACCAAGTCGAGCTTCGTGTGCCCGGTCCGTGGGAAATAGACCTTCTGCGGGTTCGAGACCGCGACCTCACGATCGTTGATCCGCAGGATCTCCTTCGGCGTGGCCACGTGAGAACGATACCCCTCGACAGAGCGGGCGGGCCGGCGGATGATGCCGCGGCAGGACGCCCCGGCCCGTCGGCCACCCGCGCGACCCGGTCGATTCGGACCGTCGTCGTTCGTCGTGATGAGTGACGGCCGGCCCAGGCGCCCGGCCCAGTAAAGGAGGCGCACCCATGCGCTACGCCCTGTTGATCTACACGCCGGAGCCGTCCGAGGACGCGCCAGAGGACCCGATGCCGAGCGAGTTCGCCGAGTACGGCGCCTTCAGCGACTACGTCCGGGAACGGGGCGCGTTCCAGGCCGGTGACGCCCTGCAGTCCACCGCGACGGCGACGACGGTCCGCGTCCGCGACGGCCAGACGCTGGCCACGGACGGGCCGTTCGCGGAGACGAAAGAAGCGCTCGGCGGCTTCTACGTCCTCGAGGCGGCCGATCTCGACGAGGCCATCGCGTACGCCGCGCGGATCCCCGGCGCCAAGCACGGCTGCGTCGAGATCCGTCCGGTCTTCGACCTGCCGGCGGGCGTCCTCGGCGACCGCCCGGCCGAGACCTCGGCCGCGAACTGATCCGGAGGCCCGATCCGCGCTTGGCACCCGGAGACGCCGCCAACGAGCTCGTCGGCCGCCTCTTCCGGGAGGAGTCGGGCCGCGCCGTGGCGACGCTCATTCGCGTGCTGGGTGACTTCGACCTCGCGGAGGAAGCCGTCCAGGAGGCGTTCGTCACCGCGCTCGAGACCTGGCCGACCCGAGGGGTGCCGGACAACCCAGGGGCATGGATCACGACCACGGCGCGGAACCGGGCCATCGATCGGCTCCGCCGCCGACAGCGGCTCCGCGAGAAGACGCGAACGCTCGAACGGGATGCCGAGATCGAGGCGGAGCTCGCCGCCATCGGACCCGACCAGGCTGAGGATGCGATGCCCATCGCCGACGACCGATTGCGACTGATCTTCACCTGCTGCCATCCGGCGCTTCCGATGGACGGCCGGGTGGCACTCACGCTGCGGACGCTCGGCGGCCTGACCACGCCCGAGATCGCGCGGGCGTTCCTGGTCCCTGAGCCGACGCTGGCCCAGCGCCTCGTGCGCGCCAAGCGCAAGATCCGCGACGCGGGCATCCCGTATCGCGTGCCGGCACTCGAGCTGCTCCCCGAACGCCTCGGCGGCGTGCTGAAGGTGCTGTACCTCGTCTTCAACGAGGGCTACACGGCGACGTCCGGCGACAGCCTGGTCCGCCGCGAGCTCTCGATCGAGGCGATCCGCCTGACCCGGATCGTGATGTCGTTGCTGCCGGACGAGCCCGAGGTGGTCGGCCTGCTGGCGCTGATGCTGCTTCACGACGCCCGGCGCGAGGCCCGTGTCGGGCCTGACGGCGAGCTGATCCTGCTCGACGACCAGGATCGGTCGCGCTGGGACGCGGACCGGATCGCCGAGGGGAGAGCCCTGGTCGAACGGGCGCTGGCGGCGGGACGGCCGGGTCCGTACCAGCTCCAGGCCGCGATCGCCGCCCTGCACGATGAGCCGGCCACGGCCGCTGAAACGGACTGGGCGCAGATCGCGGCGCTGTATGCGGCGCTGGCCCGGATGGATCCCTCGCCGGTGGTCCAGCTCAACTTCGCGGTCGCGGTGGCGATGGCCGACCGCCCCGAGGTGGGCCTCGCGATGATGGACGGGATCGCCGCTGACGGCACGCTCGAGAGCTATCCGTACCTCCACGCCGCGCGAGCCGACATGCTGCGGCGTCTCGAGCGCTGGACCGAGGCTCAGGCCGCCTACGACCGGGCGCTCGAGCTGACCTCCAACGGGGCCGAGCGGAGCTTCCTCGAGTCGCGGCGGCGGGGGGTCATGGGTCGCGTCGCCGGCTGATCGGCCGCGTCACGCGTTTGCAACGTCCCTGCAATTCGGCCTCCGATGCGGCTTTACGACCCGGGGACCCCCTCGGATCCTATGGTCCCCGGACCGGGCCAGAGCGAGCACCGGCCAGTCCGGCCTGCCCGCGCGCGCCTGCGCGACCGGAGGACAGCGACATGCGTGGAATCTTGGCAGCGATCTGCCTGATCGCACTCTTGACCGTGGCGGCGTGCACGGGGTCCGGCGGCAGCGCCGCGCCCTCAGCGGCGCCATCGGCGGACACATCCGCAGCCCCATCAGCCGGCGGCGAGGCGTCGCCGAGCGCCGCGTTCGATCCCAGCACGGTCTCCGGGACCGTCAAGCTCGCGGGCTGGCAGTCGTCGGACGCCGAGAAGGCGGCCCTGACGGACACGATCGCGGCATTCGAGGCCGCCTATCCGAACATCAAGGTCGACTACCAGGTGGTGGCCGGGGACTATCCGACCGTTATGGCGACCGGCTTCGCCTCGCGTGACGTCCCGGACCTCTTCTACGTGGACGCGTCGTATGCGGCCCCGTGGAGCGAGCAGGGCTTCCTCGAGCCGCTCGACGACTACATCGCCAAGTCCGCCTTCGACACGAGCACCTTCTTCCCCGGCTACCTGTCGGTGTTCAAGGGCGCCGATGGCAAGACCTACGGGCTTCCCAAGGACGGCAACACGATCGGCATGGCGTACAACACGGCGGTGGTCAGCACCGCGCCGACGACGCTCGACGAGCTGGTCACCACCGCCCAGGGACTCAAGGGCACTGGGAGCCTGAAGGCTCCGCTATGCCTCAACGCGGGCCTCGACCGCGGGTTGACCTTCATCTACGCGCAGGGTGGCTCCCTGGTCTCGGCCGACGGCACGACCGCGCAGATCGACACCGATGCCAGCAAGGCTGCCGTGCAGTGGTACCTCGACCTCTTCAAGGACGGGGTGGGCATGACAGCGAGCGACATGGGTGACGACTGGTGCGGCACGTCGCTGGGCAAGGGCAACGCTGCGATCACGTTCGAGGGTGGCTGGCTCGACCCGGCCATGACCTCGACCTACCCGGACACCAAGTACGCGTGGGCGACGGTGCCGACCGGCTCGTCGGGCACGCCGGAGACCATCTCGTACACGGCCGCCTACGCCATCGGCGCGGACTCGGTCAACAAGGACCAGGCGTGGGTGCTGCTGCAGTACCTCGCGGGTGTCGACGGCATGACCAAGTGGACCGAGGGTGGCGTCGCGCTGCCGTCGCGTTCGGACGTGCCGACGCCGACGGGCAAGGAGGTCCTCGTCGCCGAGGCCGACTACGCCAAGCCCGGTTCGGGCTTCATGCCGAACTACACCGACGTGCAGAAGGCGTTCCAGGACGCGATGACCGCGGAGATCCAGGGCAAGACGTACAACGCCGACACTGTGGTCGCCGCCACCAAGGCCGCCATCGACAAGGCCATCCAGTAAGCACCGGCTGACGGGCCACGCCGGCGGCGCCCAGAGAGGGCGCCGCCGGCTCGCCCAACGGACTTCACCCAGGAAGGAGGTCCGCGTCCATGGCGGGAGCGAGTCCCCGTCGAGCCGGCGGGCTCGTCGGTCAGACGGAGTGGGCGGCGGGGTACCTGTTCGTCGTCGTCCCGATGGCGCTCTTCCTCGTGCTCAACCTGGGCGCGATGGTCTACGCGCTGTACATCAGCGTGTGGAAGTGGAACATCCGGTCAGGCCCATCGGACTTCATCGGCATCGCCAACTACCAGGACGCGCTGGGCGACCCGATCTTCCATCGGGCCATCTCCAACACGCTGTACTACGCCGTCGTGTGGGTCCCGCTCACCATGGCCGTCGGCCTGTTCCTGGCGGTCCTCATCAACCAGAAGCTCCGGGGCCGGACGTTCTTCCGCGCGGCGTTCTACTTCCCGGCGATCGCCTCGTCGGCGGCCATCACGATCCTGTGGATCTTCCTGGCCGCGCCGGATGGCTTCTTCAACTCCGTGCGAGCCGCCCTCGGCCTGAACCCCCTGTTCGGGCTCCTCGGGTTCACGCCCAACCAGAACTGGATCGGCGACACGGACACGGCGCTCAACGCGGTGATCGTGCTGAACGCCTGGACGACCTCGGGCACCTTCATGCTCTTCTACCTCGCCTCGCTCCAGACGATCAGCCACGATCTCTACGAAGCGGCCGCGATCGACGGCGCGGGGAGCTGGCAGACGTTCTGGAAGATCACCTTCCCGCTCCTGCGACCTGGTCACTTCTTCGTCGCGACCGTGGCTGTGATCGGCGCGCTGCAGCTCTTCGACCAGGCCGCCATCGCCGGCGGCGTGAACGGCGACCCGGCGAACGCGCTCATGACCGTGGTCCTGTACCTCTACAACCAGGCCACGCAGAAGTTCGACTTCGACTACGCCGCTGCCATCGGGATCATCCTGTTCGTGATCATCTTCAGCATCACCCTCGTCCAACGGCGGCTCTTCGGCACGGCGCCCGCGTGGTGAGGGCGGCTCGATGACCATCGACGCAGAGCGGGTCGCGACCCTGGCGACCGGTCCGGCCAAGCCGGATGTCCGGCCGGTGGGGGACACCGGCATCCACTGGCGGCGTCGCATCGCCTACGCGCTGATGGTCGGCTACGCGCTGCTGATGTTCATCCCGTTCGCGTGGTCGATCATCACGTCCTTCAAGACGCTGCCCGACGCCGTGCGGCTGACGTTCATCCCGCAGCCGTTCACGCTCGACGCTTGGAGCTATGTCGCCGCCAACCTCGACCCGTCGATCTTCCGGCTGTTCCTCAACAGCTTCGGGATCGCCCTCGCGGTCACGCTGTCGAACCTCGTCCTCGCCAGCCTCGCGGGCTATGCCTTCGCCCGGCTCCGCTTCCCGGGTCGCGAGATCCTGTTCCTCCTGGTCCTCGCGACGCTCATGATCCCGGACCAGCTCCGGCTGGTGCCGGTCTACCTGATCATGAACGGCGCCGGGCTGACACGCGGGTTCGGCGAGTACCTCGCCGTCGTGCTGGTCATGGCGGTCATGGGCACCAACATCTTCCTCATGCGCCAGTACTTCCTCTCGATCCCGCGTGAGATCGAGGAGGCCGCGCGCATCGACGGGGCCAGCGCCTGGGCCACGTTCTGGCGGGTGATGCTGCCACTCGCCACGCCGGCCCTCTCGGCGGTCGCGATCCTCCAGTTCCAGGGAGCGTGGAATGCCTACTTCTGGCCGCTCATCTTCCTGCGCGACCAGGACCACTACACGATCCAGATCGGCCTTGGGTTCTTCCGGACCGCCGGTGGCTTCGCGACCAACTATCCCCCGCTGATGGCCGTCGTCGTCCTCGCGACCGTCCCGGTCCTCGCCCTGTACATCTTCTTCCAGCGGTATTTCGTCGAAGGCATCGCGGCCAGTGGCGTCAAGGGCTGAACCGGCGCCCGGTCCGCGACCGGGCCTGGCCTCGGCGATCCGCCTCGCCGCGACCGACCTCTACTTCAACTCGTGGCGGCTCGTGCCGGCCAACCTGGCCTGGGGCGTGCTCGTCGTCGGCCTCCTGATCGGCGCCGCGCTCGTGCCCCCGCTCGTGATCCTGGCGCCGCTGCTCGCCCTGCCCACTGTGGGGCTGTTCCGGATGGCCGCGCTGATCGTCCGGGGCGAGGCCGTCTCGTTCTGGGACGGGCCGGCGGCGTGGCGGCGCTATCTCGCTCCGAGCCTGCTCGCCGGGGCGATCGTGACCGCGTCGGTCGTGGTCCTGGGCGTGAACCTCGTCGCGGGCCTGCTCTCGGCGAGCGTGGTCGGGTGGGCGCTCGCGACGCTCGCCGCCTGGGGGCTCGTTGCCACGTGGCTGTTCGCCTGGACGTTCTGGCCGATCCTGGTCGACCCGGCCCGTGCCGATCGCCCGGTCCGGGACCGGCTGCGCACTGCGGCGCTCCTGCTCGTCGCCGGGCCGCTGCGGCTCCTCGCGCTGGGCATCGTCCTGCTGGTCTTGACGATAGCGAGCGCGTTCCTCATCGTGACGCTGGTGACGGTGTCCATCGCCTTCGGCGCCCTGATCGCGACCCGCTTCGTCCTCCCCGCCGCCGACCGCCTCGATGCGCGACTCGGGCGGCCGGTCGACCTGGTGTCGCTCGAGACCCGCTCGACGCCACCGAACGACGAGACGGGTGCGCCTTCCACCGCGACAGACACGCCCTCTGCCGGAGCGGCCGCCGGTTCGTGACACTCCCCATCCAGGTCGGACCAGCGACCGTCACGATCAACCGCGACGATCGCGTGCTGGTCTGCCAGCCCGATGGCCGCATCGACCCGTCCGCGCAGGAAGGCTTCTTCGCCCGTGACACGCGGTTCGTCTCGGGTTGGAACCTCACCATCAACGGTCGCCGACCTGTCCTGCTGAACTCATCTCCGGTCCAGTTCTATTCCGCCCGGTTCGAGTTCACGAACGAGGACCTGCTCGACCCGAGTGGGCGCGTCGATCGCAACTCGTTGTCCATCCGCCTGGACCGCACGATCGCGGGTGGCGTCCATGAGGACTACGACATCCTCAACTTCGCCAAGCGCGAGGTCGACCTGCTCATCGAGGTCGAGATCGACTCCGACTTCGCCGACCTCTTCGACGTGCATGGGGGCGGCCTGGTCCGCCGTGGGAGCCTGCATTCGCGCTGGTTCCGCTCGCGCCACGAGCTGCGGACGTTCTACGAGAACCGCGACTTCCGACGCGAGCTCATCGTCGACATCGATCGCGCCGACTCGCGCGCGCAGTTCGCCAACGGTCGCCTGGCCTTCGTCGCGAAGATCCCGCCGAAGGGTCGCTGGCACACCTGCGTCCGGTGGCTGCCGATCATCCGCACCGGTCGCCGGCCGGCGACCCTGCCCTGTCACACCCTCACGGACGCCCGCGACGATGGCCAGCCGGTCATCGCCCGACTGCCGACGGTCGCGCTGACGACCTCGAACCGGGGCGTCAACCGGGCCTGGGACCAGGCGGTCCTGGACATGGAGGCGCTCAAGCTCGAGGACCCGTCGTTCGGGCGAGGCGTCTTCATCCCGGCCGCCGGCGTGCCCTGGTTCGTGACCCTGTTCGGGCGCGACTCGCTGGTGGTCTCGATGCAGTGCATCTCGGGCTACCCCGAGTTCGCCGCCGGGGCGCTGCGCCGCCTCTCCGAGCTGCAGGCGACGACCGACGACCCCGAGCGCGACATGGAGCCCGGGAAGATCCCCCACGAGATCCGCCACGGCGAGCTCGCCGAGCTCGGGATCCTGCCGTTCCAGCCCTACTACGGCACGCACGACGCCACGAGCCTGTTCGTCATCGTGCTGTCCTACCTCTACCACTGGCTCGGCGACGAGGAGCTGGTGCGGCGCTACCTGCCCAACGTCGAGGCGGCCATGCGCTGGATCGACACCTGGGGCGATCGCGACCACGACGGGCTCCAGGAGTACAAGACCCGCTCCTCGCACGGCTACTACAACCAGGGCTGGAAGGACGCCGGCGATGCGATCCAGCACGCAGATGGCACGCTGGCGCCCCTTCCGATCGCCGCCGTCGAGCTGCAGGGCTACGCCTACGACGCCAAGTTGCGGCTCGCCGACTGCTACGACCTGCTGGGGCGACCCGAGGACGCCGCGCCTCTGCGACGCGAGGCTCGCCGGCTGTTCGACCTCGTCAACGATCGGCTGTGGTGGGAGGCCGAGGGGACCTACTACCTCGGGCTCGATGGCGCCAAGAAGCCGATCAAGTCGGTGGCCTCCAATGCCGGGCACCTCCTGAACTCCGGGATCGTCCCGGTCGAGCGGGCGGAGCGGGTGGTCCGGCGCCTGCTCGAGGACGACATGTGGTCGGGATGGGGGATCCGGACCCTGTCATCGGAGCATGCCGGGTACAACCCGTTCGGCTATCACACGGGCTCGGTCTGGCCCCACGACAACGGCGTCATCGCGGGCGGGTTCGCGCACTACGGGTTCCGGGAAGAGGCCGCCAAGGTGGCGCGCGGGATGTTCGATGCCGCCGAGCGATTCCAGGCGAACCGCGTGCCCGAGCTGTTCTCCGGCCTCCACCGCGACGAGGGCAGCTTCCCGGTCCAGTACCTCGGCGCCAACGTCCCGCAGGCCTGGGCCGCCGGCGCGATGATCCGCTTCATCGCGATCCTGGCCGGGATCCACGGGCGCACGGATGCGGGCGGATCGCGGATCTACGTGGACCCGGCCCTGCCCGACTGGCTCCCCGAGCTGACGATCACCAACCTGCGCGCTGGTCGCGGCGCGATGACGCTCAAGCTCTCGGACGGCGAGGTCGAGGTCACCTCGAACAGCACCGGGTTCGACGTCGTGACGGAGCCCCCGCCCCGCGTGTTGCCCTCGCTGGCCGACCACGACATCCGGCCCCGCCGCAGCCGGACCAAGACGGCGCCTCGGTCGGAGCCGAAGGACGGATCGAAGCCCAAGGCGGGATCGAAGCCGACGACCACGCCGACGTCGAAGGCCAAGGGCGCCCCCGCGTCGAGGCGGAGCAAACGCTCCTGAGCGCCGCCCCTCAGGCGGGCAGGACCCGGAACACGCGGACCTCCTTCGCCTCGGCGTCCTCGAGGTCGTCGAGCGTCGGGACCACGTAGCGAGCCAGCTCCACCAGGCCGTCGGCCGGGAGGTACGCACGGCCGAGGTCGCCGATCAGGACCGTCGCACCTCGCGCCGCCAGCGCTCGGAGCCACGGCTCCATCCGGTCCGCCAGCGCGGACTCGTACCAGAGATCGCCCGCGAGGACCACCTCCCATCCGGCGTCCGTGCCGGCTGGATCGGCCTCGGAGACGGCGATCGTGACGCCGTTGGCCTCCGCGTTGAGCCGGCATGCCTCGATGGCGAACGGCTCGATGTCGATGGCCACGACCGCCCGCGCGCCGGACAGCGCCGCCGCGATGGCCACGATCCCGCCCCCGGCCCCGACGTCGGCGACGGTCAAGCCGTCGACCGTGGCGCGATGGTCGAGCACGAAGCGGGCGAGGGCGAGCCCACCGGCCCACGGCCACGCCCAGTACGGTGGCGGCACGGCGGGCCGCGCATCGGTCAGGGCGGCCTGCTCCCACAGCGGCATCGCGAGCCCGCCCGTGAGGAGGCGGACCTCGGGGACGAACGAGGGCGCGCTGGACCGGGTGTGCGCGGCGACGAACGCGCGCCGCTCCTCGGGCGTCATCCGCCCAGTCTGGACCGCGGCGGGCGCCGACGCCCGGCGCCTACGGCAGCCGGCCGAACCAGAGCGCCGACATGCCCGCTCCCACGACCACCAGCACGAGTGCCGCGGCCGCGAACCACGACGTGATCTCCTGCCGCTCGTCGGCGTACCCGACGCGGGACTGGAGGTTGTCGTAGATGGCGCTCAGCTCCTCGGCTGTCGGGGCGTCGAAGGCCGTGCCGCCGGTGACCTCCGCGATCTGGGCGAGGGTCTCGGTGTCCGGCGGGACGTCGAGCGTCTGCAGCTGTCCCGTGTCGTCGCGCACCTGGACCTGCCCCGCGGCCGTGCCGAGCGCGATCGTGTAGACGGGCACACCGAGGGCAGCGGCGCGCTCGGCCGCATCGAGTGGCTCGGTCTCGCCGACCGAGTTCGCGCCGTCGGACAACAGGATCGCCGCGACCAACGGCTCTTCGGATGGCGTGTCCACGGCCGCCGGCGGCGTCGCGGATGCGTCCGGCGAGGCCGTCGCATCGGGGGTCGAGGATGCATCGGGGGCGGCCGAGGCGTCCGGCGCCGCCGTGGCGGCCGGACCTCCAGCCGTGTCGCCCGCCTGGATCTGCTCCGCGAGATCGAGGGTCCGCATCAGCGCGTCGCCCATCGCGGTGCCGTCGCGCGCCGTCAGGCCCTGCAGGGCCGCCTCGATCGTGTCGCGATCCGTCGTCGGCGCCACGAGAGTCTCGGCACGCGTCGCGAACGCCACGATCCCGATGCGGATCCCCTCCGGGAGCTGCGCGACGAACGATCGCGCAGCCTCGCGGGCGGCATCGAGGCGCGTCGGCGTGACGTCGGTCGCGCGCATGGACCCGGAGACGTCGATCGTCAGAAGGACCGTCGCGTCCTCGCGCGGCGTGGCCACGACCATCGTCGGGCGTGCCAGCGCCAGGGCGAGGGCGGCGATCGCGCCGAGGTAGATGGCCGGCGGCAGGTGGCGTCGCCAGGCCGGCCGGCGCGGCGCGAGATTGGCCAGCAGGTCGAGGTTCGTGAACCGGACCGCGTACCGCGTCCGCCGGCGCTGGGCCCAGACGTACAGGCCCAGCAGGATCGGGACGAGCAGGAGGCCGAGGAGCAGGAGAGGGGCGAGGAAGGTCATACGGTTCGTCCAGTCGTGTCGAGGCCGCGCGCGAGCGAGGCCAGCCAGGAGCCTTCGGTGGTCAGTCGCAGATGCCGGACGCCGAGCTGCTTGAGCGCACCCGCGACGACGTCGCGCTCGGCCGCGGCCGCCGCTGCGAAGTCGCGCCGGAGGCGTCGGTCGGAGGTGTCGACGCGCAGTGTCCGGCCGGTCTCGGGATCGATGAGGGTCAGCTCGCCGACATCGACGAGGGCGCCTTCGCGCGGATCGACGATCTCGATGGCGAGGACGGTGTGCCGGGCGACGACCGCGCTGAGGGCGGCTCGCCAATCCAGCGGACCGCGGAGGTCAGAGACGATCGCGACGAGCCCGGCGGCGGTCCGCGACGCCGCCACGGTCCGCAGGGCGTGGGCCATCGAGGTCGGGCCGCCGCCCTCCTCGGGCGGCTCCGTGGCAAGCGCACGAAGCAGTCCGGCCATCGCGTTCCGACCGCCCGAGGGCGGGGTCAGGCGGTCCGCTCCGCCCTCGCCCGAGCCGAAGGCGACGACGCCGAGCCGGTCCGACCGACGCGCGACGAAGCGGCCGATGACGAGCGCCGCGCCTTCGGCGACGTCGGCCTTGCGCCGGTCGGCCGTGCCGAAGTGCATCGACGGCGATCGGTCCAGGAGCAGCCAGGCGGTCAGCTGCCGGTCCGGAACGTCCTCGCGGACCTGAGGCACGAGGCTGCGGGCGGTCGCGTTCCAGTCGATCCGGCGGACGTCGTCGCCCGGTTCGTACGCTCGGAGCCGGTCCAGCTCGAGGCCGATCCCGAGGCCGAGACCGCGATGGTCACCGGCCATGCGACCGCCGACCCGCCTGGTCAGGGCGAGCTCCAGGCGCCGGACGAGGTCGTCGGAGATGGGGCCCGGGCCGGGCCGCGCGGGGGTCCGGCCGCGGCTTCCGACCCGGGCCAGATCCGTCACGCCGTGGGCTCCACGGCCATGTCGAGCTGCGGCGCCTTGACGAGACCCAGGATGCGAGAGACGACCGAGTCGGGGGTGATGCCGTCGGTCAGTGCGGAGTAGCTCATGACGAGGCGGTGGCGCAGGACGTCGGGCGCCAGCTCGACGACGTCCGAGGGCAGCACATACCGTCGACCGCGCAGGACCGCGAGCGCCCGCGCCCCGTGGACGAGGTTGATCGAGCCACGCGGGCTCGCCCCGTAGGCGACGTATGGCTCGAGGTCGGGCGCACCCCAGTAAGTGAGCCGGCGGGTGGCCTCGACGAGGGCGACCGAGTAGCTGACGATCCGCGGATCGACATAGACGTCCTCGACCCGCCCCTGGAGCGCTCGCACGCCGTCGGCGTCGAGGATCTCGCGCGGCGGCAGGCCCCGTCGCAGCGACCGCGCCACGATCTGCGCCTCGTCGGCGGCGTCCGGGTAGTCGAGCAGGATCTTGAGCATGAACCGGTCGAGCTGGGCCTCGGGCAGCGGGTAGGTCCCTTCGGCCTCGATCGGGTTCTCGGTGGCCAGCACGATGAAGGGCGAGGGGACCGGGTACGTCGTGTGCCCGATCGTGACCTGGTGCTCCTGCATCACCTCTAGGAGGGCCGACTGGACCTTGGCCGGCGCGCGATTGATCTCGTCGGCGAGCAGGAAGTTCGCGAACACTGGGCCGAGCTCGGTGTCGAAGGTGGCCTCGCCGGGGCGATAGATCCGGGTGCCGACCAGGTCGGACGGCATCAGGTCAGGCGTGAACTGGACCCGCTTGAACGTCCCGCCGAGGACGTCGGCCAGGGTCCGGATCGTCAGGGTCTTGGCCAGACCCGGGACGCCTTCGAGGAGGATGTGCCCGCCGGCCAGCAAGCCCACGAGGATCCGTTCCAGCATCGCGTCCTGCCCGACGATGACGCGGCGGACCTCGAAGAGGATCGCCTCGGTGGTGGCGCGGGCATCGGCCGGGTCGGGGAGCGCGCGCAGGTCAGGCTGCGGCTCGGGCGGGACGGTCTTGGACATGACGGCTCATCTCACGCTGCGGTGTCCCGCTCCGATGGCTTCGATCGGCCGGGAGGACCACTATCGCAACGCTTCCTTCAGACTCGGTGAGAGCCGAGGTCAAGGAATCTGAACCAAGCCCCGAAACGGCTCAGGCTCGCGCCGGTCCGCCAGGTGTTCGCGCGAGACCGCGGATCAGGCGACGAGCGCCGCCATGATCGCGTCGACGTGCGCCTTCTCCGGCACGACGATCATGGTGCTGACCATCCCGAACATGCCGGTCATCGCCTCCGCGTGCGGAAGGATGTGGCAATGGAAGGCCCACACGCCCGCGGTCTTCGCGGTGACGAGGACGTCGTACCGCTCGCCCGGGTTGACGCCAAGGGTGTCGCAGGTGAACGACGCCCCTTCGAGGGGCCAGCCGTCCCGAGCCACGACCCGCATCGGCATCCCGTGGAGGTGCCACGGGTGCATCATGACCCCCTCGTTCATGAACCGGATCCGCACGGTCTCACCGAGGGCCGCGACGACCGGCACGACCGCGGGGAAGCCGTGGCCGTTGATCGTGAAGCCGCCCAGGGAGTCGTTCGAGATCCAGATGTATTCGCGGTCGGCCTTGATCGGATCCGCCTTCGGCTCGACGATGAAGGCCCCGAGCAGGCCCCGTCCGACCTGGTCGGTGGCGTTGTGGTGCGAGTGGTACATGAGCGAGCCCACGTTGGTCGCCGTGAACTCATAGGTGTATGTCTCGCCGGGCACGATCGGCCGCTGCGTGACGAACGGCACGCCGTCCTGGAAGAAGTCCTCGAACTCCACCCCGTGGAAGTGGACGCCCGTTGTCTCGTGGAGATTGTTCGTGAAGTTGACCCGGAGCTTGTCGCCTTCGGTGACACGGATGGTCGGCCCCGGCCACTGGGCGTTGTAGCCGAGGGCGGTGATGGGCGGCAGGACCTCGTCGATGTGCTGCTCGAACTCGTCGATCGTGAGGTCGAACACCTTGACGCCGCCGTCGAGCTTGGGCGTCAGCGGCGTCATCGCGTCGTTCAGCACGACCTGCGGGACCTGCACGAACGAGGGCTTCATCGACAGCTCGGGGTAGGCGTCCTCAGCCCCGACGATGTCGGCGAGCTTCGCGAAGGCCGCATCGCCGTAGATCCCCTTGAGCGCGGGCGCGAGGTTCCCGAGATAGCGCCGGATGACCTGGCGCGACTGGAGGTCGTGCTCGGTCCAGCCCGCCGGGAGGGGTCCCGACGGGGCGGACGGCGATGCGCCGGCTGACGGAGCAGGGGATCCGTGGTGCTGGCTCGCGTCCGGCGTGGGGCTCGTTGTGGCCCCAGACGGCGAGGCCGACGGGAGGGCGCCGGCCGAGGCGGACGAGACGGTCCAGCCACCCCCAGGGAACCCGGATCCGGGCGCGCAAGCCACCAGGCCGGCCGCGACGAGGCCGCCACCGGCGATGGCGGCGCCGCGCAGGATCTGGCGGCGCGTCAGCGCGGTCTCCGGGCGATCGGGAACGGACTGAGTGGGCGTGTTCGTCTGCATGTGGCGATGTTCACGGCCGTACCGGTGAACCGTCGCGTGACACCCGGCCCGTTCTGGCTGTGCCGAACGGCCCGCCGAGCGCGCCGGCCGAGCGCGCCGGCCGCGGTCAGCCGGGCGCCCAGGACGTGTAGCGCGGCGGCCAGTCGTCCGCAGTCGGGCGAGTACCGAGCAGAGCGCTGTCGATCGCGAATTCGAACAGCCAGTAGGTCTCGTCGACGTCGAACGGCCACGCCGCGCCCGCGCTCGATCGCTCAGCCTCGGACGTGACCAGCGTCGCGCGACCACGGACTGCAAACTCGCTCGGCGCCGCTGGGTCCTGGTGCGTGTGCAGCGCATACCGGCCGTCCTGGTCGAGGTCCGTTCGCTTGGCCGACGCGAGGATGAACGCGTAGAGGTGGCCATCGACGATGCCCACGTTGATGGGATGGATCCGGGGTGGCGCGTCGCCGCGCACCGTCGCGAGAAGCATCTCGCCCGCGTCGCCGCGGTAGATGAGCCGCCGTCCCTCGACAGCGAGCTCCGGGGCGGCGGCTTCGAACTGGGACCAGGTCGCCATGTCGCGCTCCTCGTGGTCGGTCATCAGGCCTGCACCGGGGCGGCGCCCACGGCATCGGGTCGGGGACCCGGTCGTTGGGCTCCGTGGGTCCGGCTGACGATGCCATGGATCCATGCCGGCAATGAGCGCGTTGGGCGCTGTACCAGCCGTGCTCGTCGATTCGCGTGGGCCTCGCGGCGACGATCGGCGAGCCGGTCGGTCGCCAGGAAGGCGGCGGTCGCGGTCTGCATCTCAGCCACCGACCCGTCGCGCGAAGTCGTCGCCGATGCCATCGCGCGAGTCGACGCCGAAGGTCACCGAGAGCATCCCGAGGACCAGCATCACGCCGGTCGCCAGAAGAGCGATCACCAGTCCGTCCATCGTGTGTCTCCTTGCCTCATCGGGTCTGTGGGGACAGCATGGACGCAGACCGGACTGCTGGACAGGTCCGGTTCGATGCCCGGAATCAGGACCACTTAGCCGATGGAGCGACGCGGGAGCCGCCCCGCGCCGGGCGGCGAAGCGGAAGCGGGCCGGACCGGGGGAGGAGCACCCGGTCCGGCCCGCGCCGAGGAAGGAGGCGCGGCAGGTCGCTCAGAGGCCCCGAGCGAGCAGGTAGTAGAGGTCGTTCCAGCGGAGCTGGTCGCGGAACCGGTCCAGCGAGGTCGCCTCGTCGATCACGAGGTACTCGATCCCGGACATGCCCGCGAAGTCCGCGAGGTGCTCCGGCGTGACCGCGTAGGCCAGGCTGGTGTGATGGGAGCCGCCCGCATGGATCCAGGCCGCGGCGTTGGTCGTGAGGTCCGGGCGCGGTCGCCACAGGGCGCGAGCGACGGGAAGGTTCGGCAGCGGCTGGTCGGGCGACTGCACGTCGACGACCGTGGCGACCATCCTGAACCGCTGCCCCATGTCGACGATCGAGGCCAGGACGGCCGTGCCCGGATGCGCGTCGAAGACCAGGCGGACGGGATCGTCCTTGCCACCGATCGAGAGGGGATGGATCTCGAGCCGGGGCTGCCCGTCGGCGATCGACTCGCAGACCTCGAGCATGTGCGCCCCGAGGGCGAGGTCCCCGTCGTCGGCGAGGTGATAGGTGTAGTCCTCCATGAACGAGACGCCGCCGGGCAGGCCGCTCGCCATGACCTTCATCGCGCGGACCATGGACGCCGTCTTCCAGTCGCCCTCGGCTCCGAAGCCGTACCCGTCGCGCATCAGCCTCTGGACCGCGAGCCCGGGCAGTTGCCGGAGCCCGTGGAGGTCCTCGAAGGTGGTCGTGAAGGCGGAGAAGCCGCCGTCGGCGAGGAACCGCCGGAGCCCCAGCTCGATCCGGGCGCCGTCCCGCAGCGCATCGGCCCGGTCGGCGCCGGGACGAAGCGACGGCACGATCTCGTACTCGTCCGCGTACGTCGCGATGAGCTGATCCACGTCGCCGTCCGACACGTCGCCGATGACGGCCACGAGGTCGCCGACACCGAACGTGTTGATGCTGTACCCGAGGCGCCGCTGCGCCTCCACCTTGTCGCCCTCGGTGACTGCGACCTCGCGCATGTTGTCGCCGAACCGGGCGATACGGCCCGTCTCCCAATCGCGCTTGGCGCAGGCGGCACGCGACCAGGCGCCGATCCGCTCCTGGACCTCCGGCTCCGACCAGTGGCCGACCACGACCTTGCGTTCGAGTCGCATCCGGGACGCCAGGAACCCGAACTCCCGGTCGCCGTGGGCGGCCTGGTTGAGGTTCATGAAGTCCATGTCGATCGAGTCCCACGGGATCGCCCGGTTGAACTGCGTATGCAGGTGCAACAGCGGTCGCTGCAGGGCGTCGAGCCCGGCGATCCACATCTTCGCGGGCGAGAACGTGTGCATCCAGACGATCAGCCCGACGCACGACGGCGTCGCATTCGCTGCCTGGCACAGGGCGTGGATGCCCTCGGCCTCGGTGACGACCGGCTTCACGACGACCCTGACCGGCACGGCCGCGGCGTCCGCCAGGGCCGCGGCGACGGCCGCCGCGTGTTCCGCGACCGTCTCGATGGTCTCAGGCCCATACAGGTGCTGGCTGCCGGTGACGAACCAGACCTCGTAGGTCGCGAGGTCGAGGCCGGCAGTCGCGGCGGCTTTGGTGGTCACTGGCCGTAGCTCGTGGTGTACCGGCGGTGGAGACGTTCGACGACCTGGTCGGGGAGGGCCTCGGGCGTCCCGAGCTGGAGGGCCAGCCACACGGTCGCAGCCACGTCCTCGACCATGACCGCGGCCTTCACCGCGGCGAGGGCACTGGGCCCGACCGTGAAGACCCCGTGGTTCTTCAACAGGATCGCCGGCGACTGTCCGATCCCTTCGACGACCTGGGCGCCGATGGCCTCGTCGCCGATCATCGCGAAGCCCGCGCAGGGGATCTCGCCACCGAACTCGTCGGCCTGGGCCGTCAGGTACACCGGGATCGACCGGCCGACCGCCGCGAAGGCGGTCGCATAGCGCGAGTGGGTGTGGACCACGCCGTTCACGTCCTCCCGATGACGGTAGATGTACAGGTGACTCGCGGCGTCGGAGGATGGTTTGTAGGCCCCATCGACGACCCGGCCGTCGAGGTCGAGGACAACCATGTGTTCCGCCGTGAGCGCCTCGTATCGGACCCCGGACGCCTTGATCGCCACGAGCCCAGACTCCGGGTCGCGGGCGCTGACGTTGCCGCCGGTCCACACCACGAGCCCATGGCGGGGCAGCTCGGCATGCAGCTCGACGAGTTCCTCGCGCAGCGCTTCCAGGCGCATCGTCACGCCACCACGGCGATGGGCTCGCCCGCCTTCGCGGAGGCCCGGAGGCCGCGCAGGACCTTCATGACGTCGTTCTCGCCACGGCCGAAGTAGTCGTGGAGGCGGACGTACTCCCGGTAGAGGATGTCGTAGGTCTCCGTGTTCTCCGGGATCGGCTCGTACGCCCGGTCCTTGAGACGAGCCATCGCGCGGGCCGCGTCCTCGATCGAGGCGTGGCCGCCGGCCTCCGGACCTGCGGCGACCGCCCCGAACATCGCCGACCCGAGCGCCGGCGTCTGATCCGATGCGCTGACCCGGAACGTCCGGCCCGTGACGTCGGCGTAGATCTGCAGGATCAGCGGGCTCTTCTCGGCGAGGCCCCCGCAGGCGACCACTTCGTGGACCGGGACGCCGTTGGCCTCGAAGGTCTCGATGATCACGCGGGTGCCGTAGGCGGTCGCCTCGATCAGCGCGCGGTAGACCTCCTCGGGTGTGGTCGCGAGGGTCATGCCGACCAGCAGGCCACCGACCTCGGCGTCGACCAGGACGGATCGATTGCCGTTCCACCAGTCGAGCGCGATGAGTCCGGACTCGCCGACGCGCTGCCGGCCCGCCTTCTCCTGCAGGAGCGCGTGGATGTCGAGGCCGCGGGCCCGGGCCTCGGCGTGGTACGCCTCCGGCAGGCCCTGCTCGACGAACCACTCGAAGTGATCGCCGACGCACGACTGGCCGGCCTCATAGCCGAAGAAGCCAGGAAGGATCCCGTCCTCGACGCAGCCGCACATGCCAGGGACCGTCCGCTCGTCGCGCGAGAGGACCATGTGGCAAGTGGAGGTGCCCATGATCATGACCATCGTGCCGGGCCCGGTGACGGTGGCCGCCGGCACCGCGACGTGCGCATCGACGTTGGCCACGGCCACTGCCGTCCCCGCGCGGAGGCCGGTCCAGCCGGCGGCCTCGGCCGACAGGCCGCCGGCGCGCTCGCCGGCGCTGACGATGTCACGGCGCATCCTCGTGTCGATGACGTCGCGGAACCGCGGATCGAGCGCCTCGAAGTAGGCCGGGTCCGGGAACCCGTCCCGCTTCGACCACATCGCCTTGTACCCGGCCGTGCATGCGTTCCGCGACTCATCGCCGGTGAGCCGCCAGACCACCCAGTCGGCGGCCTCGAGCAGCCGGTCGGCGGCCGCGTAGATCTCCGGCGCCTCGTCGAGGATCTGCAACGCCTTCGAGAAGAACCACTCCGAGGAGATCTTCCCGCCGTACCGGTCCAGCCACGCCTCGCCCATCGAGCGCGCCACCGCGTTGATGCGGTCGGCCTCGGGCTGGGCGGCGTGGTGCTTCCAGAGCTTCACCCAGGCGTGCGGGTTCGATCGCAAGGCCGGCACCTGGCTCAGGGCCGTGCCGTCGGCCAGCGCCGGCAGCATCGTGCATGCCGTGAAGTCGATCCCGATCCCGATCACGTCCGCGGGATCGACGCCGGCGGCCTCGACCACCGCCGGGACGGCCGTCCGCAGGACCAGGAGATAGTCGTCGGGGTCCTGGAGGGCCCAGTCGGGCGGCAGGACCACCCCCTCGTCGGGGGCCGGCAGGTGCGTGTCGATGACGCCGTTCAGGTACGGCTGGACGGCGGTCGCCAGCTGCGATCCGTCGGCCACGTCCACGAGCACCGCGCGACCCGACGCGGTGCCGAAGTCGACCCCGATCGCGTACCGGCTCACCGTCGCTCCCTTAGACTCCCGACAGGCGTTGCCGAGGCCCGGCGATCCTCGTCTGCCGAGCGCGACGCTTGTCGTTCGATGGACGTTCCGTTATCGTTCCCGCTAACGTTCACGATGCGGCTACCGTAGCATCCGGGTGGCCGCTGAGGCAAGCCTCGATGGCGGTTGAGGAAACGATTGCACCACCACCAGCGCATCACGATCAAGGAGATCGCCCGCATGTGCGGGGTCTCCACGCAGACGGTCTCGCGGGTGATCAACAAGCGCCCCGACGTCTCGCCACGGACGCGGGAGGCGGTCGAGGCGGCCATCGCCGCGACCGGGTTCCAGCCCAGCGCGGTCGCCCGGAGCCTCGTCCACCGCCGGTCGCAGACCCTGGGCGTGATCGTCGCGGGGCTCAAGTACTTCGGCGTGGCGCAGACCCTCAACGGCATCACCGAGGAGTCCCAGGCGGCCGGCTACGGCCTCCTGCTCAAGGAGATCGAGAGCACCGACACGGTCGACATCGCCCCTGTCATCGAGTTCATGATCGCGCACCGGGTGGAGGCGATCATCTTCGCCGCCCCGCAACTGGGCACGAACATCACGAAGGTGCGCGCCGAGCTGCCGGCGGCCTGTCCGCCGATCGTCTTCCTGAAGTCCGAGGCCACCCCGGCGTTCTCGACCATCCTCATCGACAACTACGGCGGCGCGCGCCAGGCGACGGACCACCTGCTCGCGCTGGGACGACGGCGGATCGGCCACCTCGCCGGACCGCTGCCCTGGCGTGAGGCACAGGATCGTCACGACGGCTGGCGCGACGCGCTGCGCGACGCGGGCGTCGAGCCCGGTCCGGTCGTGCCCGGCACATGGACGCCGGCGAGTGGTGAGGCAGGCTTCGCGCAACTCCTCGCCCTGGATCCGGACCTCGACGGCCTCTTCGTGGCCAACGACCAGATGGCGCTCGGCGTCCTCCACGTCGCGCACGCGCGCGGGATCGCGATCCCGGAAGCGATCGCCGTCGTCGGCTTCGACGGGCTCGACGAAGCGGCCCATTTCACCCCTACCCTGACCACGGTCATCCAGCCGCTCCGGGAGCTGGGCGAACTCGCCGTGCGGGAGGTGCTCTCGATCGCCGGTGAGTCGGCCGGGCGCGGGACCGTCCGCAGCCTCACGCTGGCCACGCAGCTGGTCATCCGGGAGAGCGCCCCGGCCGCGAGCCGAGCACCGGCCTCGCAGCCGCGCGGGGCGCGCTCGCCCGTCGAGGCCGCCGAGTCCGCCTGAGCTCATCGATCGCTGATGTCGATCGCGTAGTTCACGAACGTGCGCTGCTTCTTGGACTCGACGCTCAGCATGATGTAGAAGCCCGTGACCTCGGCCGGGACGGCGACCTCGGTCGTCCAGTCCGCGACGTCGCCTGGCGGGGTCACGGGCGCTGACGCCAGATCGGGGCTCTCGTAGAAGCCGTACAGGATCCCGTCCGCGCCGATGACCGGTGGGTTTCCGACGTGGACGATCGTCGGATACTCGCCTGGATTCGACGTCTGCCACGAGAGTTCGAACCCGGTGTCCGTCCGCACGGCGTCGGCCATGCTGAGCGTGACGTCGTTGAGTGCCGGGATCTCGCTGTCCGCCGGCAGGATCAGCCCGTTGACGGGCTCCGCGACCGGGAACGGGAGGTCGGCCGCGGCCTCATCGAGGTTGACCTCCAGCGTCCCCTTCGTCCCGGTCGTCTTGGCATCGTAGTAGTCGTACTCGCCGGTCTCGTAGGTGTAGTCGATGGCGAGCTTCGAGCCGGGAGCGGCCGTCGCGCCCGCGCACTCGACCCTGATGCGTTCCATCGTCGGTTTCGTCTTCGGTCCGCCGAAGTACCCCTGCATCCGGAAGCCCGGGGCCAGTCGATGGCCACCGGACCCCACGAGGACCGTCATGCAGTCGGTCCGGCTGCCGTCACCCGCCGTGAGGACCGCCGGCTGTCCAGCCACCGCGGCCATCACGCTCCAGTCGCCCGTCTCGTTGCGGATGGCGAGGTCGATCCTGAGGTCGCCCGACGCCGCGGGTGCGACCGCCGTCGCCACGGCCGACCAGCCCTTCGAGGTGTGCGCCACGCTCGCACTCTCCTCGGGCGGCAGCACGACGTACTCGCAGCCGCCCAGGACGAGGGCGACCACCATGATCCCGGGCGTCCACCGTCGACGGCTCATGTCGCCTCGTTCCCGACGGCCGGCTCCGACACGGGCGGGCCGGTCACCTCCCCGGTCGACGCCCGCCGAGCCGTCGATCGGGTGGCGCTCCTCGATGCCAGCAGGCTTTGCACGCCGATGAAGACGAGCGTCAGGGTCGCGACGACGATCGGGGTCCACCACGAGCTGAGTTGCCCGTTGAACTGGATGAGCGTCTGGACGACGCCGATGACCAGGACGCCGAACAGGGTCCCGATCACGTACCCGGACCCACCGGTGAGAAGTGTCCCGCCGATCACGACGGCGCCGATCACCGTCAACTCCAGGCCCATCGCGTACAACCCGTGACCCGACGCGACGTCGATGCTCAGCGCGATCCCGGCCAGCGCGGAACAGAACCCGTTGAGGGTGTACACGAGCATCTTCGTCCGGTTGACGCGGAGGCCCATCAGCCGCGCCGACGACTCGTTGCCGCCGACCGCGTACACGGTCCTTCCGAACCCGCTGTAGTGCGCGATGAAGATGGCCACCGCGAGCACGACCAGCTCGACGACCACGAGGATGGACACGAAGGGGCCCTGCTTCGTCACGGGATCTGCGAGGCCCGGGATCAGGATCCGCGTCTGGGCAAGGACGTCCCAGAGCCGGTTGTCGATGGCGATCGCGTCGTCGCTGATCCAGAAGCACAACCCTCGGGCGACCCACAGGCCCGCCAGGGTGGCGATGAATGGCTGGACCCGGAGATACGTGATGAAGAACCCCATGGTCACGCCGATGACCATGCCCATGACGAGCATGAGCACCATCACGAGCCACGGATCCATCCCTCCGTTGCGCAGGAGGGCCGCGGAGGCGACCGTCGTGAGCGCGACGACCCCACCGACCGACAGGTCGATCCCGCCCGACAGGATCACGAACGTCATCCCGATCGCGCTGATGAGCAGGAAGGGGCTGGCCCGGAGGAGATTCAGGAAGACTTGCGGGTCGCGCATGCCCCCATACGCGAACGCGCCGTACGCGTAGGCGAAGCAGAAGAGGCTGATCGTCGCCACGAGCGGGGCGAACCGGCGATACCGGGACCTGCGCGAGCCGCTCGAAAGGCTCCGCCGGCTCGACGACGTGGGCCGTCATGCCGTCTTCGGTCGCTGCGTCGCCACGCGGCGGATCGCGTGCCGGACCTGATCCGAGAGCAGCAGGATCACGACGATGACGACCACGCCCTTGATGGCGAGCAAGGCATTGGCCGCGACGCCGACGGCGTACATCGAGGTCGTGATGGCCTGGATGACCGCGGCCCCGACGATCGCGGCGAACAGCGAGAATCGCCCGCCCGCCCCGAGCGCCGTACCGCCGATGACGACGGCGAGGATGGCATCGAGCTCGAGGTTCAGGCCGATGTTGTTGGCGTCCGAGGTCCGGATGTTCGAGCTCGCCACGAGTCCGGCCATCCCCGCGCACAGGCCGCAGAACATGTAGGCGAAGAGCTTCACGCGCTTCTCGTTGACGCCGCTGTAGAAGCTCGAGCGGGCATTGATCCCGACCGACTCGATGAACATGCCGAGCGACGTCTTGCGGGTCAGGACCCAGGCCACCACGAACACGATCGCCACGATGTACAGCGAGACCGGCAGGATGGCCCAGCCGTTGCCGAGGAACGCGAACGGCTCGTAGAAGATCTGGATCCGAACGCCGTTGGTGATCAGCTGAGCGATGCCCCGCCCGGCGATCATCAGGATCAGCGTCGCCACCATCGGCTGGATGCCGCCGTACGCCACGAGCGCGCCGTTCCAGAGTCCGCACAGGGCGGCCACGGCCAGCGTGATGATGAAGACGATCGGGAGGGGGACGGCGGAGAAGTTGGGATCGTGGGCCAGTGCCTGGTAGTTCGGATCGATGAGGAGGGCCGCGATCGAGGCGGAGATCGCCATGACGGCACCAACCGAGAGGTCGACCCCGCCGGTGGCGACCACCAGGGTCATCCCGATCGCCAGGAGCATGACGGTCGACCCGCTGCGGAAGATGTCGACGACATTGCCGAAGAGGTGGCCGTCGATGATCGTGAGTGCGAAGAACCCGGGGTCGAAGACCAGGTCGAACAGCAGGATGACCGCGAGGACGATCAGCGGGAAGACGAGCTTGCTCTCCGCGAAGCGCTGCCACGCGGTCGACGTCAACCGGTTCACGTGTCCGACCCGGCCATCGTCTGCATGATCAGAGCCTCGCCGACCTCACCCGCGAACTCCTCGACCTTCATCCGGTCGCGCAGAACGACGATGCGATGGCTGGTGCGCATGACCTCGTCGAGCTCCGACGAGATGAACAGGCAGGCCTTCCCCTGCTCGGCCAGCTCGAGGACGAGGCGTTGGACCTCGGCCTTGGCGCCGACGTCGATCCCACGTGTCGGCTCATCGAGGATCAGGACGTGCGGGTTCGTGGCGAGCCAGCGCGCCAGGATGACCTTCTGCTGATTGCCGCCGCTGAGGGTCCGCACAGGCTGGTCGGCAGACGGCGTCGCGATCCGAAGCAGGCCGATGTACTTGTCGGCGATGGCGTACTGCTCCGAGAGGCTCAGCGACCGTAGCCACCCTCGGCCGGCCTGCACGGCCAGCACGATGTTCTCGCGGACCGTCAGGTCGTCCACGATCCCCTCGGCCTTGCGATCCTCGGGGCAGAGGGCCACGCCCCGGGCGATCGAACCGAGCGGCGAGTGGTGGTCCACGGTCTTGCCGTCGACGGTGATGGATCCGTGGTCGGGCCGGTCGATCCCGAAGAGCAAGCCGGCCAACTCGGTCCGCCCCGAACCGAGCAGACCCGCGAGACCGACGACCTCGCCGGCCCGCAGCTCCAGGTCGAACGGCTCGATGGAGCCCGCCCGGCCGACCTGTGTCGCCGCAAGGCGCGTCTCACCCGCGCCCTCCTGGTCGACGGCCAGCTTGATCTGGGTCACATCGTCGAGCTCGGTCAGGTTCCGGCCAAGCATCTTGGCGATCAGGTCGAAGCGGGGCAGGGCGATCGGCGCATACGTGCCGACGAGCCGGCCGTTGCGCAGGACTGTGATGCGGTCGGCGATCCGGTAGACCTGGTCGAGGAAGTGGGTGATGAAGACGATCGCGATGCCCGAGTCGCGCAGCTTGCGCATCACCCCGAAGAGTTGCTCGGTCTCGTGGGCGTCGAGGCTCGACGTCGGTTCGTCGAGGATGAGGATCCGCGCCGACGAGATGTCCAGCGCGCGGGCGATGGCGGCCATCTGCTGGATCGCCACCGAGTAGGAGCCGAGCGGCTTGGTGACGTCGACCTCGATGTCGAGGTCGCGAAGGATCTGGGCGGCCTTGCGGTTCATCGACGGCCAATCGATCCGGCCCCAGCGGCGCGGTGCCCGGCCGATCAGGATGTTCTCCGCCATCGACAGGTTGGGGCAGAGGTTGATCTCCTGGTAGACGGTGCTGATCCCCAACGACTGGGCATGCTCCGGGGAGCGAACGTGGACATCCTGCCCGTCGAAGGTGATCGTGCCCGCGTCTGGCCGCTCGACGCCGGTCAGCACCTTGATCAGCGTGGACTTGCCGGCGCCGTTCTCGCCGACCAGGGCGTGGATCTCCCCTGGTGCCAGGTCGAAGTCCACGCCCTCGAGGGCGTGCACCCCCGGAAATGCCTTCTCGATGCCGCGCATGGAGAGGATGCGATCCGTCTCTGACACGGCATCACCCTACGTTGTTGCGGACTGCGATGGGGGGTCGGGAAGCGGCGCGGTGCGCCGCTTCCCGACCGTGGCCTGCCTGCCTAGTACTTGCGCGTCGGAAGGACTTGCGCGGCGTCCGCCTGGCGGAAGACGCTCTCGATCGACGGGACCCACTCTGGGAGATCCTCGCCGTTGACCGCCTTGAGCGCGGCCTCGTACACCTGCGGGGCGAGCAGCGGGTTGCATTCGACCGCGACGTTGATCTCGCCGGCGATCATCGCCTCGAAGGCGCCCTTGGTGGCATCGACGGTGACGATCTTCACGTCCGTGCCGGGCTTGAGCCCGGCATCCTTGAGGGCAAGCGCGGCGCCGAGACCCATCTCGTCGTTCTGGCCGAACACACCCTGGACGTCCTTGCTGTCCTTCAGGAACGCCGCCATGACGTCCTTGCCTTCAGTGGCGCTCCAGTTCGCCGTCTGGCTCTTCGTGACGGTGATGCCGCAGTCGGTCATCTTCTCCCGGAAGCCCTTGCCCCGGTCGATGGCCGGCGAGGACCCGACGTTGCCGACGAGCTCGACGACGTTCTTGGTGGCGCTGCCCTCGAGGAGCGTGCACATCTCGATTGCGGCGTTGCGACCTTCCTCGACGAAGTCGGAACCGATGTACGTCGCATACAGGCTGGGATCGGAATCGATCCGGCGGTCCTGGATGACGACGGTCTTGCCGGCGGCCTTCGCCTCCGTCAGGACCTGGTCCCAACCGGCCGCCTCGAGGGCGGCGAGGATGATGACGTCAACATCCTTGTCGGCGATGAAGTTGCGGAACGCCGAGATCTGGTTCTCGAGCTTGTTCTGCGCGTCATAGAACTTCAGCGTCAGGCCGAGTTCCGTGGCGGTGTCCTTGAACGACGCGGTGTTGGCGGCGCGCCAGCCGCCCTCGGAGCCGGTCTGGATGAAGCCGACCGTGAGGTCCTTGTAGGTCAGTTGGGCGGCGGTCGAGGGCGCCTCGCTCGGTGCCGCAACCGATGGCGCCGCCGTCGGGGCCGCGGCGGAAGGCGCTGTGGACGCGCCCGAGGAGGAGCATCCGGCTACCAGGATGAGGGCCATCGAACCGATGGCCATCCGTGTGAACAGTCGCGAAGCCGTCATGGTTTGGTCTCCGGTAGTTGGTTTGGACTGACCGAGAGCGCGTGCCTGGACTGGGGTCGAAACCAGGCCGCTGCGAAGCTTCTGACTTGCACCGGCTCATACCTCGACGCGGGTCAGGCGAACCCTGACACCATCGGCACCTCCTCCCTCATCGGGCGATCCCTCGACGGCGCGTGCCAGCGCCAACCAGCGAACCGGGAACCACGCGGCTCCTCCTGCGTCGGCCGTGCCCGATCAAAACGGGCGGGTCGCGATCCGGGTCGACTGGTCGTCGTTATCGATACCGTTATCGATAACGGGAACGGTAACACGCTACCACCGGCCGTCAACCCACCAACAACCGTCCAGATCGAGGAGTTCGCCCAGCGCGCTCCACGGAGGGCCTCGCGGTCGACCTGCCAGCTGGCTACGACAACGCGATCTGCACGTAGCGACCCCACGACACGGCGGGGATGCGTGCCGTGTTCCCGACCAGCTGGTCTGTCGTTCGTCCTCGCTCGATCCCGCTACGGATTGACACCACCCCGCGCTGGCTGTATCACTAGCACACGATAGCCATAGAGACATGGCTACCGGCGCGGGTGGCGCCAGCCACCGCGGACCCGAGGAGGTGGCCGAACCATGGCGGACTCAAGCCTCTACGACCGTCTCGGCGGCGCTTTTGCGATCGCCGCCGTCGTGGACCATTTCAGCGATGCGCTCATCCACAACCCGATCGTCGGCCAGGGATCGAGCAACCCGCAGCTCAGGGAATGGCACACCAACAACCTGGGCCGGCTGCCTGGGCTCAAGTTCATGCGGACCCTGTGGGTCTGCAACGTCGCCGGCGGACCGTTCGAGTACACCGCGATCCGGCCTGGCAGCACCGCACTCGGCCTCGAGGAGGCGCATCGAACGCTCCGGATCTCTCCCGAGGAATTCGACGAGGTCGCGGCTGAGCTCGGACGGACACTGGATTTCGTCGGGCGTCCCGGAGACGGAGAAGGGCGAGGTCCTCGCTGCATTCGCGGCCCACAAGGGCGAAGTGACCGAGGGCTACCTGGCGGCGGCCACGGCCTGAGGTCGAGGACCGCGGCCCGGCGTCCCGCCGGGTTGCGGCGGCCTAGTCGCGCAGGCGGTCGGCGTCGCGCGACCCGTCGGAGCCGAAGCCGTCCCTGGTGACGCGCTCCTCCAGGGGCTCGAGTTCCTGGAAGAGCGTGATCTGCAGGCCGGCCGGCGCGGCGAGGCGTGCGTTGAGGGACCGCCAAGGCGTTTCCCTCGGGGCGGCGATGAGCTCGGCGCCAGCCGAGACCAGTGTCTCCGTCATGGTCGCGCTGTTCGCGACCTCGAACGCGACGCGGATCTTCGGAGCGACCCGGCGACCGACCTCGACGTCGTCGATCATCCGGACCTGGGCCGGGTTCGCGATCTCGAGGGTGGCCCGCCCCGCCTCGAGGATGGCGACGCGTGCGTCACCCTCGCCTGTGAAGGCCGCCTGCTCCGGCAGCCCGAGGACATCGCGATAGAACCGGACCGCCGCGTCGTAGTCGTCCGCCTCGACCACGACCCGCAGCTGGAACACGGTCTGAGGCGTGCCGGATGTCGATGCCATCGGTCGACTCCTCTCGGTCGGGCTCGGCCGTCTAGTCCTCCCGGAGGGTTCCCGTCCGTCCGAGGCCGACGGCAATCCCCGCCAACAGACCGACGACCGCGAGCAGCATCGCAACGGCGATCGCCGCGACCGACCGGCCTTGCGGCTCGACGGCGCCCGCCGGACGTGTGTCGGTCGGCGGGGGCGTCGGGGCGGGCGGGGCCCCAGCGACCGTCACCGTCTCGCTTTCGACGGCCGAATCCACGCCGCCGGCCGAGGCGGTCGCGATATTCGTGACGCCGTCGGCGTCGATGTCGGCCTGGGTGATCGCATAGGTCGAGGTGCACGTGACGCTCTCGCCCGGGTCGAGGTCGGCATCGAGATCGCCGACGCCGCTCAGGTCTGGACACGTCACGGCCGTCTTGTCGTCGGTCACGGTCACCGGGCCGGCGAGCGCGACATTGCCGGTGTTCGTCACGACGTAGTCATAGTCGATGACGTCGCCGACATCCTCGAAGGTCGTTGGACTGCCGGTCTTGACGAGGGCCAGTCCCGGACCCTGGGCGGCCGTCACCGTCGCGCTGTCCTCGTTCGACGTCACCGTCCCATTCGTCGCCGAGGCGATGTTCGTGAGCGAGCCTGCGTCCAGGTCCGCCTGGGTGATCGTGGATGACGCGGTGCAGGTGATGCTGTCACCCGGGTCCAGGCTGCCGGTCGCCGGACAGCTCTCGTCGGTCGCCTGGTCGTCGCTCACGGTGAACGGCCCGGTCAGCGTGACGTTGCCGCTGTTGGTCAGGACGAATTCGTAGTCGATGACGTCACCGACCGCCGCGTAGGTGAGCGGGTCGGCACTCTTGGTGAGCGACAGCGCCGGCCCCTGGGCGGCGGTGACCGTCGCCGAGTCAGGTGCCGAGGTAACGCCATCGGCCGACGCGGTCGCGGTGTTGGTGACGCTCCCGGCGTCGAGGTCCGCGAGGGTGATCGTGTGCGAGGACGTGCAGGTGACACTGCCGCCCGGCGCAAGGCTCGCGACGACGGGGCAGGTCACCGTGGTGTTGTCGTCCGCCACCGTGACGGGCCCGTCGAGGGCGATGGTGCCGGTGTTCGTGACGAGGAACTCGTAGTCGATCACGTCGCCGACCGCGGCGTACGTGACGGGGTCGGCGCTCTTGTCCAGCGAAAGAGCACGATCGCCGACGGTCGTCTGATCCGTACTCGAGTCGTTGGTGTCACCGGTCGTCGGGTCGGTCACCGACGCCGTGTTGGCGATCACCGAACCGGGGACGGCTCCGGCATCCACGACCTGCGTGAACGTCAGGATCTCAACGCCACCGTCGGGTAGGCCCGTCGCACAGGTGACGGTGCTGCCTGACAGACCGCAGGCTCCGGCCGGTCCCGATGCCGACAGCAGGGTCGGCAGACCGACGCCACCGGACGGGAACACATCGGTCACCACCAGCGGGTTCGGGTCGGTCGCAGTCGGCCCCTCCATGTCGGCGGGACCTTCGTTGGTGACCGTGACCGTCCAGGTGATCGTGCCGCCGGCCAGGACGACCGATGGGCTGGCCACCTTGGTGACAGCCAGGTCGTAGCAGTCGATGGTCAGCGATGCATCGTCGGACTGCGTCGCGGTCACGCCGACGACGTCGGTCGTGCCCGTTGTCGTCGCCCGGTCGACGACGCTGGCCGTATTCGTGATCGTGGAGCACGCCGCGGTGTTGGCGATGACCTGTCGATACGTGATCGTGATCGTCTCATCGGGATCCAGGCCGCGCAGGCCGCCCGTTGGCGCTCCGGGAGCGCCCGGCGCGCTGTAGTCGCGTGAGCACGTGGTGGTCGCGGGCATCGACGATCCGACGGTCAGGCCGGAACAGGTGACAGGACCCCGCGAGAGGTTTGCGTTGGCTCCACCCGACACGTCGAAGGTGAGCACCTCGAAGTCAGGCCCGGGCGCGCCATTCGGGCCGGCAGGAAGCAGGTCCGTGAGATCGATCGTGTCCCCACGCGTCATCGCGTCGGGACCGTCGTTGGTGATCGTGACCGTCCAGACCACGGCACCGCCCGCATCGACGTTGGCCACCGAGACCGACTTGTCGACCGACAGGGCATAGAGGCACGGCAGCCAGTCGATGGCCAGCGACCCGGTCGCGCCCGGCCCACTGGCGGCCGGCGACGCGGTCCCAGCCGCGCCCGAGACCGAGCTCGGAGCGGCGCCGACCACCGTCGGCGACGTGGCGCTCACCCAGCTCGAGCCGCCGCCACCGCCGGCTCCTGTCACGGTCGAGTCGATCGTCGAGGCGCCTCCGCCGCCACCGGTGTAGCCGCCGCCTCCGCCGCCGGCACTGTCGAAGTTGGTGTCGGGCCCGCCGTTCCCGCCCGTCCCGACGCCGATCCCGCCGCCTGCCGCCCCGTTGGCCGCCGCGCTCGCGGTATTCACGCCGCCCGCGCCTCCGGCTGCCGCCTGGCCGCCCACGCCGCCGTTCGCGGTCGCGCCGACATCGACCCCGTTCTGTCCATTCGAACCGGTTGCGACCGTGCCGGCCGCGATGCCCGTGAACCCGGCGCCCCCGCCGATCCCGGCCGGTGCTGCCTGGTGGGCGGCTCCGCCGCCTCCTCCGCCGCCGGCGACGACCACGGTCGAGCCGGCCAGGTCGACGGTCGTTCGGCCGCCGCCGCCGCCGCCGCGGTGGTTGTCGACGATCGTGCCCGCGGTGCCGCCGAAGCCGACGCCCCCGTTTCCGGTCCCGCCTGTCGGCAATGCGCCGCCGCCGCCGACGCTCCCCTGGAAGGACTGTCCGGGCAGCACATCGAACGTGGCGGTGATGCTGGCGCCCGCGCCGCCGGTTCCGCCGAATCCGGTCGACACCGGGGATGAGGCTCCACCGCCACCCACCGCGGTCACTCGCGCGGCGCACGTGCCATCGGGGATCACGCCGGCCGCGAGTGCCCCTGCGGTCGCCCGGCTGACCGCTCCCGGCCCGGCTGCCGGGTCCGCCGATGCCGTCGGGACGATCGTAAGCGCCACACCGACGACGACCAGGCCGACGAGGAGCGAGGATCGCGTCCGACGCGTTGCGCGCGGGCGCAGCAGGGCAAGGGAAAGCATTGGGCAGGCACGCTCCTGAGCGACTGATCGGGCCCCGAGTCGCCGGGTCGTGTCGCTGACAGGGATCGACCCGCCCTCGTCGACCGGTCGTCAGCTCACGCAGACAAAGCCTAGCATCGGGCGAGGTGGCCCGACTGGTCGTTCCGGGGCTGAGCTGCGCCGGACCAGGTCACGCTCCGGGCAACCCGACCGCACGCCGTGCCACGGAGTACGCGATCGTCGCTGCCATCCTCCCGCGGCGTGGTTCAGAGATCCCCGCTTCACTCAAACTGGCCGAGGTCCTCGCAGTCGATAGGCTGAGGTCAGGACGGTGGTTCGATCCGGATCGAGTCCAAGATCCCTTGCAGCTCGGCTTCAACGGCAGCATCACGCAGCGCCGGTCGGCGTGCGTGGGTCACGAGCCGGACGCCGTTCACATCCAGGATCTGCACGCGAAGCGTCTCGCCGGGCGAGAGATCAGCAGTGCCACCGCCTCCTGTCCAGGGAATGACTCGGGGGCAGTCGTCTCCGAGATCGAGTGCGGTCAGCTCGATCTCCCTTCCTCGAAAGGCGCCGACAGTGACGTCCACCGGAACGGTCGCGCGGAATCCCCGCTGGTTCGATAGAGCAGCAACAAGGTCATCGACCGAAGGTCCGATCGGTGGCTCGAGCTCGCCTGCAGTGGCATCGCAGGGATCGCGATAGAAGTTGTCGGCTGTCCAGAAGGCGAATGCGTAGGTGACTTCTGGAGGCGTGTACCAGATCACGGTGGCGGTGTCGGCCCTCGAATACCCGACGTGCCAGCCGGGTGGATCTCCGTCGGGGACATCGAAAGCGATGTCCACCGGGAACTGGTCGAGGACATAGGTGCCGGGATCGAGGATTCCCGTAGCACCGGTATCGCGAAGCGCGGTGACGACTGCGGAGGGAGAGCCAGTCGGCTCGTCGATCGTCCGACTCGCGATAGCCGTCGGTTCGGTAGCGATGCTCGGTTGGGCCGGACCACGTGCTTGGCCGCACCCCGCGATGGCGATCACGACTATCAGACCATCAAGCCGAAGACGCAGGGAGCTCATGGCCGTGTCTCGAGGTATTCGCGAATCGAGTCGCCGATCTCGTCGGGGCTTGCATCGAGACCGAAGCGGAAGTACATGTGCCCGAGCGGGTCGGGTCCCGAGGGCAGCAGGGCGGCTGCCTGCGCCGGGTGCGTCTCCCGCAGCCACGACTCCCAGCGTGTGAGATCGGACAGGCCCAGCGGCAGCAACCGGTCAGGCGGGTCCGGATCGACGCGGAGCATTTGCAGCCTGGTCACGCGCCGCCCATCGAATTCGAATGTCCAGGCCTCGCCGATCTCCACTTGGAGCGTTCGCCAGCGGGTGACGACCGCGCAACTGATCGTGGATGAGGACACCTCTCGGCAGGAACGGAGGTGCGCCTGCATGCCCCAGCGGTCGAGGTTGTCCATCCAGGCCTCTGGGAAGTCCTCGACGCTCATTTCGATGGCGGACATGTAGATCTCGCCTTCGCGCTCAGCCCTGCTGTCCACCGACGGGAACTCCAGGACGCCGTCCTCGGCAAGGAGCGATCGCATGGATTCGAGACTGCGGGTGTTCGCGGCCTCGACGATCCGTGCGGCGACGGCCAACTGCGACGGTCCAGGGCCGAGCCGCGAGCCGACGACGAAGGCCGCGACCGCCGCGAAGGCGAGCAAAGCCATGAGGGCCAGGAGGGGCAGGCTCTCCTTGACTCCAAGCGTCGCCCCCTGGCGGACCCAGGCGAATCGCGGCCGGCCGGCGATGCGTTCGCTGATCGCTTCGGCCGGAAGCGCCGCGGCGTAGACATCCTCGGCGCGCTCGGCCATGACCTGCGCCAAGAGGCGGTCGAGGCCCGCGTCGCCGATGGGCAGGTTTGTCCCGTGGTTCATGGCGTCACCTCAGCCAGGTGTCGGCGAAGCTGCTCGCGCGCGGCCCGGAGACGGGAACGGACGGTGTCGAACGGCACGCCCAGGACACGAGCGGTCTCGTCCACCGAGTAGCCCGCGTGCAGATGGAGCGCGATGACCGCCCGGTGATCGGGTGAGAGGCGACCCAACGCCTCGCGCACCATGGCCCGCTCGGCGGGCTCGGGCAGGCTGGCAGGGAGCTCCAACCAGTCGGTCGGCGGGCGTCGGACCAGGAGCGCGAGTCCCCGACCGCGCGTCTGGCGGATGGCCTCGCGGACGACGATCTGATCTAGCCACGCGCGGAGGCTTGCTTGATCGCGAACAGCGTCGCGCTTGCGCCAGGCTCGTTCGAGTGCGGCCTGCACGGCGTCCTCGGCCTGGTCTACGTCACGGGTGATGAGGCCCGCCAGCCGAACCAGGCGCGGGTAGTGCTGGCGCACGAAACTGTCCAGCGGCGCGATCTCGAGTGACACTGGGTCCGCGCCGACGGGATTGGCGATCGGCACGGCCTCTGGCTCGCTCACGGCTGGCTGCTACTCGGCGTCATGAACAATAGACCCGCGTCGCGGCTCTAACGGACCAGTCGCCCCCAAAGATCGCCCGAAACGACGTCTTCGGCCGACGGGCTGGCTGCCCGAGACCTCACCCCCAGGGTCGGCATCGACAGCTTCTCTTGAGCAGACGTGCCCGACGGTCAGCAGGTCTTGGCTGGATAGCAGGTCTCAACCTGGCGCGCCGGCTGTCAGAGACCGTGCGAGATCCAAGCCGCTGCTCTTCCTGAGCACGAATGAGGGGAGTGGAGCCGACACTCGGATTTGAACCGAGGACCTGCTGTTTACGAAACAGCTGCTCTACCGCTGAGCTATGTCGGCCCGGCCCGAGAGTATAGGTGATGACTTCAGACAGCTGCCGTCAGTGGTCGGTGAACCCTTCTTCCGCGACGTAGGCGGTCGCTCAGCCCTTCTTCTGTTCGAGCATCGAAGCGGCGACAGCCTGCTCGCCGGGTCCGCCGGCCCGGAGGCCGGCGATCGTGCCCGTGATGTCCGCATCATTCCGGTTCTGACTGAGCTTCGCCTTGGCCTCGAGTCGATCGATCCGAAGCTCGAGTCCGACGATCGCCCGGACCTGGGTCTCGACGTAGCCGTCAGGCGTGTCGTCGATCGACCACGGATCAGGCCGCCCCTGCTCGTGGCGGTCGACCAGTCGACGCACGTGCGTCGACAACCACTCGGGTTCATGGCGGATGCTCAGGACGCCCTGTGCCTGGACGGTGATGTAGTTCCAGGTCGGCACCACCTTGCCGGTCACGCGCTTCTCCGCGTACCAGGCCGGTGACACGTACGCGTCGGGTCCATCGAAGATTGCCAGGCCGGCCGTCTCGTGCCCGACATCGCGCCACTGGGGGTTGCCCCGAGCCAGGTGGCCGCGCAAGGTGCCGAATGGGCCATCCTCGGGATCGAAGAGCATGGGCAGGATGCTCGCCCTGAATCCCTCGGGCGTATGCGTTACGAGTGTGGCCGGCACATGACGACAGACCTCCTCGAGGAGCGCAGCGGGATCGTCGACCTCGAACTTCCGATGTCCAGGCTGATAGAGCACGCGACGATCATAGGCAACGGCGCATACCCCTTCGCGCCGCCGAGCGTGACCCCCGGCCACCCACGCTCCTGGCGAGGCCCGCGTCGAGCCGTTTGTGCTCGGAAATTCGATGCGGCATCCTGACGAGATGCTCAGCTGGAGAGCGTTTTCGACCGCTCGTCCCGATCTGGCCGCCAAGGGCCGAAGCCTGCTGTACGAGGGCGGCCGGATCGGTCTCGGCCTTCTCGCGACGACTCGCGAGGACGGCGGGCCTCGCGTCCATCCGATCTGCCCGTTTGTCACCGACGACGGACTCTATGCGTTCATCGTGCCGGGCCCGAAGCGCGAGGATCTCCACCGCGACGGGCGATACGCGCTGCACAGCGAGACCTTCCCGCCGCCGCATCACGACGACGCGTTCTACGTGACGGGCACGGCGACGCTGGTGGACGATCTCCTGCTTCGCGAGACGCTCACGCAGCTCTTCCTTGCCGAGCGTGACCTCGCGATCCCGTGGGGCGGGTTCGAGGCGCAGGAGCTCTTCGAGCTCAGGTTTGATCGATGCCTGGTGACCCTCACCGAGCCCGATGGCGACTTCCCGGCTGGCCACACGTCCTGGCGCGGCTAGGTGGATCTGGAATCGGTCGATGAGGGCACGGGCATGCCCGTCGTCTTCTCGCACGGCGGCAGCTCGGATCTCCGGTACTGGGATCCGCAACGGGAGGCATTTGCCGCTCGCCATCGGTTCGTCGCCTACAGCCGCCGCTTCCACGGCTCGGGACCCTTGCCTCACGAGGGCGACAACTCGGACGACGCGCACGTGACCGACCTGCTGGCCCTCATCCGCGGACTTGATGCGGGTCCAGCCCACGTCGTCGGCTTCTCCTCGGCGATCGCCCTCCGCGCCACGCTGCGCGATCCTGGCCTCGTTCGCAGCCTGACGATCATCGAACCCAACATCCCATGGCTGCTGGAAGGCGATGCGGACGGGGAGGCCACGATCGCGTGGTGGCGAGCCGAGAACGAGCGCGTCCGCACCGAAGCGGCCGGCAACGACGAACACCGAGCAGCACTCTGGTTCGAGCTGGTCAACAACCGCGGGCGCGGCACGTTCGCCACGCAACCCGAGGCGTTCCGGAGGATGTGGCTCGACAACTTCGCCCGCGCACGACCGGATCCCGGCCCTTCTCGGCCGCTCGCGTGCGATCAGGTGGGCACGATCGGAGTGCCGACCCTCGTGCTCTCCGCAGAGTTCGGCATGCCGTACTCCCGCGCGATCGTCGACAGGCTTGCGAGGTGTATCCCCGGCGCCGCCTTGGTCGTCGTTCCCGAGGTGACGCACTTCATGAGCTACCAGGATCCTGGTCGCTTCGATCAGACGGTCCTGACGTTTCTCGCGGACCACTGACGGCTGTCGTCGCCGCGGACGCTCAGCCACGGTGACGCAGAATGGCGCGACATGACGCCCGGCATCACATCGCCCGATGGCATCGCGATCAGGTACGACGTTGATGGCGGCGGTGCGCCGTCGCTCGTCTTCGTCCATGGCTGGTCGTGCGACCGGACCTACTGGGCGGCCCAGATGCGCGCCTTCGCGCCCGACTACCAGGTCGTCGCGATCGACCTCGCCGGCCACGGCGAATCGGGCGATGGCCGCAAGTCCTGGACGATGGCGAGCTTCGGTGGTGACGTCGTCGCTGTCGTGGACGGCTTGGGACTCGATGACGTCGTGCTGATCGGCCACTCGATGGGCGGCGACGTCATCGTCGAGGCGGCACTCGCGCTGGCTTCGCGGGTCATCGGCATCGTCTGGGTCGACACGTACAGCTCACTCGACTCCCCGCGTGGCGAGGCCGATGTCGCCGCGTTCGTCGAGCCCTTCCGAGCGGACTTCGTCACCTCCACACAGCAGCTGGTGCGCCGGATGTTTCCGACAGGCGCTGACCCACGACTCGTCGATCGCGTCGCCAGCGACATGTCATCGGCGCCGCCGGCCATCGCCCTCGACGTCCTGCGGAACGCGATCAGCAACGGAGGGCCTGTGCTGGAACGCCTGTCGGCCATGAGCGCCCCGATCGTCGCGATCAATCCGGACTATCGCCCGACCGACGAAGCGTCGTTGCGCCGCCACGGCGTTCGGCCCGTTCTGATGTCGGGCGTCGGCCACTTCCTGATGATGGAAGATCCCGACCGTTTCAACGATGTGCTGTCCAGCGTCATCCTGGGTTTCCGATAGGGGACGGGTCAGCCGCGGGGCTCGAAGATGACGATCGCGGTCTCGCGCGGACGCCTGGCGGCGAATCCGTCGAGATCGCCCCACGGACCGCCACCGAGCTTCGCCCAGAGACGCGAACGCTCTTCGGTGGTCGCCGCACGGGCGACGACTGCGCGGGACCCATCGGCCAGGTCGACGGTGGCGTCGGGGTGCGCCAGCAGGTTGAGCCACCAGGCCGGCTCGGCCTCGCCCCAGCCGTTCATGGCCAGCGTGAACAGGTTCGATCCATCGTCGAGGTAGCCGAGGATGCACTGACGCTCCTGACCACTCCGGCGCCCCACCGTGCGGAGTCGGAGGTAACCCGCCCGCTCGGCCGTTGCGTTCCGGAGGCCAAGCCGGCCGCCGGTGGCGGCGTAGGCACGACGGTGTAGCAACCATGCGGTCCGGATGAACCAGCGTGGTGGGAGTCGCGGAGCCCGCTTGGGCTCCAAGGATCGAGGAGTCGTCGTGTCGACGTTCATGTCCGGTCTTCCCTTCCTGTTCACTGCGGCTCGGGGCCGCGGCCTACACCGTAGACATACACCGTAGACATACGCTGTAGACTTGTCAAGTGAAGAGTCGCGATATCGAGCCGGACTTACTCCGTAGGCTAAAGTTGGGTCATGGGTGGATCGAGATGGTGACGGAGGCCGGTCCGAATGCCGCGCCCCGCGTCCCGCTGAGCAAGGAACGGGTCCTGCGGACCGCCGTCGAGCTCGCCGACCGCGGCGGCAGGGAGGCGGTCAGCATGCGCAAGCTCGGTCAGGAGCTCGGCGTCGACGCGATGTCGCTGTACCACCACGTGCAGAACAAGGACGACATCCTCGATGGGATCGTCGACGTCGTCGTCGACGAGATCGATCTCGCGCGTGCCGATGCCGACTGGAAGACCACGCTGCGCCGGCAGATCATGTCGGCCCGCACCGTGATGCTTCGCCATGGCTGGGCCCCGCAGGTGATCGAGTCGCGGAGCGCCCCAGGCCCCGCGACGCTGCGCTACATGGATGCCGTGCTCTCGATCCTCCGCGATGGCGGGTTCTCGATCGACCAGGCTCACCACGCCATGCATGTCCTCGGGAGCCGCATCCTCGGGTTCAACCAGGACCTGTTCGACGACTCTGCCGCTGGACGCGACCCCGAGCTGGCGGCGCTCCAGGCCCGCCAGATGGCCGGCCTGTACCCCGCGATCGGCGAGTTGGCACTGGCGGTCAGCCACGACGGAGGGCTCGGTGGCTGCGATGACGATGTCGAGTTCGCGTTCGGTCTCGACCTGATCCTCGATGGCCTGGAGCGCCTCCGCGCCGCCGGCTGAAACGGACCCGCTAGGCTCCGTCGCGCAACTTCTCGAGACCATCGAGGATGAGATCCAGGCCGAACTCGAACTCGCTCTGATCACCCCCATCCGGGGCGGGGGACAGGTGCTGCTCGACGTGCTCCACCAGGAACGGGTAGTCGTCGGCAGGAAGGTCGCGGAGGAAGTCGGCCGCGAGATCATCGAGGTCCTGGGGAAGGGCCGCGTACCCCGCCTGCCAGAGCGTCGATCCGACGATGTGGCTGTCGAGGACGTGGTAGGCGAGATGGGTCATCCCGGCCGAGAACCCTGCCTCCCGCAGTCGCCGCAGGACCGAGTCCATGTACCGCATCCGTGCCGGCCCGACATCGACTGACATCATCAGGCCGTTCGCCCACGGATGGCGCAGGAGCACTTCGTGGAACGAGATCGCGCTCTTCCGCAAGGCCGCCTTCCAGTCGGCTCCAGCGGACGGCACCTCGATCTCGCTGACGACCAGCTCCGCGATGCCGTCGAGGATGTCGTCCTTCTTGGCAACGTAGTAGTAGAGCGTCATCGCCTCGACCCCGAGCGCCTTGGCGAGCTTGCGCATGCTCAGGGCTTCGAGCCCGCTGGCGTCGGCCAGGTCGATGGCGGCCCGGATCACGCGGTCGCGGCTCATCGGGATCCGAGGTGATGCGCCCGGGTCGGGTTGGGTCGCCATCCGTCCTCCGCTGTCGGTCGTCCCGCGAATCACTGTCTTGACAATCTTACGCAGTACGACCATCTTACAGCGTACGACAGCGGAGCGTCGCTCCGACCAAGGAGAACCCGATGGCAACCCACGCGCCGGCGACACCCGGGACCATGAACGCGATCGTCCATCGCCGGTACGGCTCACCGGACGTCCTCGAGCTCACGACGGTCGAGAAGCCGGCCGTCGGCGATGACACCGTGCTCGTGCGCGTTCGCGCCGCCTCGCTCAACGCCTTCGACTGGCACGTCATGCGGGGACACCCGTACGTCGTCCGCACGTCCGCGGGGCTGCGCAAGCCCACGCGAGCCATCGCCGGCGTGGATCTCGCCGGCGATGTCGAAGCGGTCGGCAAGAACGTGACGGAGTTCCGACCTGGCGACGCGGTCTTCGGTGAGCGCGGTGGGGCCCTCGCCGAGTACGTCTGCGCCGGCGTGGAGAACTTCGTGCTGAAGCCCGCCAACCTGACGTACGAGCAGGCCGCCGCCATCCCGATGGCCGGGTTCACCGCGCTCCAGGCCCTCCGCGACAAGGGCCACGTGCAGGCCGGGCAGCGGGTCCTGGTGAACGGCGCAGCAGGCGGCGTCGGCACGTTCGCGGTGCAGCTCGCGAAGGCGTTCGGGGCGGAGGTGACGGCCGTGTGCCGGACCGAGCATGTCAAGCTCCTCCGATCTATCGGGGCCGACCGGGTGATCGACTACACCCAGGAGGACGTCACGAAGGGCGAGGTCCGCTACGACCTGATCCTCGACGTCGCGGCGAACCATCCTGTGGCTGCCTTCCGACGGCTTCTGCAGCCGAGCGGGACGTTCGTGGTCGTGGGCGCTCCCGCGGGCAACTGGTTCGCGCCGCTGCGACGCCCGCTCGTTGCGGCCGTCCTTTCGCGGTTCGGGAGTCGACGGATGCTGCCGTTCCTCGCCGAGCGCCGCAAGACGGACCTGATCGTCCTAAAGGAGCTGGTCGAGGCCGGGAAGCTGGCCCCGGTCGTCGACCGTGCCTACCCGCTCCGCGAGACCGCCGCGGCGATGCGCCACCTGGAGGAGGGCCACCCAGGGGGCAAGGTGGTCGTGACCGTGTGAACGGGCGCCGGGTTGATTTCGTGAACCTGACAGTTCCTGTCAGGAATCCGTGCCAGACTCACCCGGTCAGTTGGAGGTCTGCATGATCACGGAACTGCGGCGCTATCGGATCAAGCCCGGACGGATGGAGTCGTGGCTGGCGTTCTTCAAGGAGGCCGCCGCCCAGCACGACCCGCACGGCATCCGGGTCGAGTACGCGGGAGTCGATCCCGGCACGAACACGTTCGTCTGGATGCGCAGCTTCGTGGACGAAGCCGACCGAGTCGCCCGCAAGGATGCGTTCTACGGCGCCGAGTGGTGGCTCGAGCGCGAGTCGTTCGCGATGGACCACGTCCTCGAGTACGGGGTGACCTTCCTCGACGCGCTCCTCATCCGTGAAGGCGGACGCGTTGTGCCGGCACCATGGCCGGCCCCGGGCGATCCGGCCGGCAGCAACGTCGACGGGACGCCGGACGGTTGGGCCCGGTCGCCAGGGTTCACGGCCGTTCCCGAGGTGACACGCGGAGGTTCCTGATCGGGCGCCGGTTCATCGGGCACCTTCCCGTCCTGCATCCTCTGGGGCCCGACATGCGGTGAGGACCGACGCCGAGTTGGCGGCGTCGGTCAATTCGTCGGGTCAGCTGGTCGGGAGCATCGGCTGGGTTCGGGTCGTCCGGCGTCGGACCACCAGCCAGACCGCACCGGCGCCCGCGATCACGCCCGCGATCGTCCCGGCTCCGACGGCCGCGAGCATGCCGATCGCCCCGCTCGTGTTCGACGCAGCGGCCGCTTGCGCAACGTCATCACCGCCGCCCACCGCCGTCGTCGCACCGCCATCGCTCGTGTCCGCCGCCGCCTGCGCCGGATCGCCGACGACGATCGCCCCCGCCATGCCGGGGTGGAGCGCGCAGGCATAGGGATAGATGCCCGCCGTGTCGAACCGGTACGAGGTGTGGGTCATCGGCTGCACCTCGACATCGGGTGAGCCCCACGCCTGGGACGCGCCGGTGATGAGGTGGGTGAAGTTGGGCCCGTTGAAGAACGTGACCGTCGCGCCGACCGGCACGCGGGCGATCGTCGGCCCGAAGGCGCAGTCGGCCAGCTTGATCTGCGTCGTCGACTCGGTGGTCGGCGCGGGGATCTCGTAGCCGTGGAAGCACGGGTTGCCTGCCGACGCCGACGGCACGGCGATGAGCCAGATGGCCAGGAGGAGCGGCGCCGCGAGGATGCGGAAGCTGCGGGCGAGGTGTCGGCGCATCGGGTGGGCCTCCATGGGGAGCGAGTTGTCTGCTGCTCTCCATACACCGCACTCGCCGATCGCGTTCCCGTCGCGACCGACTAGGGTGTCGCGCGGCGGACCCAGATCCCGTCGGCGCCTTCGAGGCGGTTCTGGTTGTACCCGGCGAGGCGGATGCCGTGGAGCACCGCCACGCCACCGGGTTCGACGTCGGTGATCGGACCGTGGTCAAGGCTCACGCGGGTGCGCGCCGACCAGGTGGCCCCGAAGTCGGCACTCTCCCGGTACCAGACCGGCGATGCCCCGGGCTTTCCGTACTTGAAGACCACGCCCAGCACGCCGCCCTTGTAGGCGAACTGCGGGCTCATGCTGAACTCGCCCGCGCCCAGCGTCGCAAACGATCGGCGCGCCGCCCAGCTGGCGCCCTGATCGACCGTCCGACGGAAGACCGTCTTGATGCGCCCCGCGGCGGAGATGGTGTAGCCGAGGATGGCCTTGCTCCCGGCCGCCGCGAGGGCAAGCTCGGATTGGGTCGCAGAGCGGGTGATGATCGTGGGGCCGGACCAGGTCCGACCCCTGGTCGCCGACCGGCGGACCGAGATCGTGTCGTGGTCCGACGTGTAGGCCACGTACGTCATGCCGCCCGCGATCGCGACGGCGGGATCGGATCGGTAGGTGACGATCCGCCCGGGTTCGTCGTTGCCCGTGCTCGCGAGCTGCCGCTTCGCCGCGAACGTGGTCCCGCCGTTCGCGCTCGATCGGATGTAGATCTTGCCCGTCGTGTACCCGGTGAAGACGACGCTGACCTGCCCATTCGAGTGTCGGGCGACCGCCGCATCGGCCACGCGGGAGGTGGCTCCGGTCAGGGCCTTGCGTGCCTGCCACGTCGCGCCACCATCGAGGCTTCGCCGGTAGTAGAGGCGCATCGGCTCCTTGCCGGGCACCTGTCGGACCCAGACGACGTCGACGGACGCGCCGGACGCAGCCACGGACCAGCCGACCGCGAGGCTCGTCGCGACGGTCGTGCGAGTCGACCAGGTCTGACCGCCGTCGCCGGTGCGCTTCGCGTACAGCGTCTGCCCCTGCTGCCAGACCAGGATCGCGGACGTGGGTCCCGTGCGGCGCAGCGTCGGTCGAAGCGTGTGGGTATCGGTGATCCGGACCTCGCCTCCCCACGTCACGGCGAGCGCCGGCTGTGCGCCGACGACCACGGCCGTCGCCGCGACCACCAACGCGATCGAAAGGCGGTGTCGGGTCGGTCGGAGCGTGGTCATGTCGGTGTCCCTCGTCGGTGGCTCAGGCTTCGACTGTGCGCTCTCCAGTGTGGACGCCACATCGTCATCCGCGCGCCACGAACATCGACATTCGTCCAGTCCTGCGTGGCGTCGTTCCGGCGAGCCACGGAACCCGGAGGGGTGCATCATCGTCGCTGCGGCATGTCGAACCCTCGCGGCTCCCGTTCCTCGGCGCTCTCCACCCTCTTCGTCCTGACCCTCGTTCTGACCGCGTGCAGCGGGTCGGCGGCTTCGCAGCCACCCTCCTCGACTCCCGCGCCGGCCGCCTCTCCGAGTGGACCACCCCTCCCGATCACGACCCCCGAGGCCGCCATGGCGGCCATCGTCGTCGTGGAACCGCGGTTCGCCGGCATCGCGCCGCAGGACCCCGACCTCATCGGGCAGGCGGCCTGGTACCAGGCTCGTCCGGCATCGGGCGTGGGCGCGTTCGTGGTCATGATCCAGATGGGCTGGGGCGACTGTCCGTCCGGCTGCATCGAGCGTCATACCTGGACGTATGCCGTCGCGCCGGATGGGGCGGTGACATTGCTCTCCGAGGGCGGCGATCCCATCCCGGCCGACGTGCTGCCCGTTCCATCGACCGGCGCCACGGGGATCACCGGCCGCGCGACCGCCGGTCCGATCTGCCCGGTCGAACGACCTGGCGACGCGGCGTGCGCGCCGCGTCCCGTGGCTGGCGCGGAGATCGTCGTCACTGACGCGTCCGGCGCCGAGGTCGGGAAGGTGACGACGCTCCCCGATGGCTCGTTCGCACTCGAGCTGCCCGCCGGCGACTACACCGTCCAGGGCCAGTCGGTCGACGGCTTGATGGGCGCACCGGACCGCCTCTCGGTCACGGTCCGGGCGGGGGCGTTGTCCGACATCGATCTGCAGTACGACACCGGCATCCGCTGACCTTCTACGATGACCGGGTGAGACTGCCGGTCGCCCTCGTCCAGCTCGACGCCACAGGTGATGTCGACGCGAACATCGCCCGCGCTGCAGATCTGGCTGACGAAGCCGCCGCCGGTGGCGCGCGCCTCGTCGCCCTGCCCGAGTACCTGCAATATCGAGGCGGCGACGACGGCTACCGTGCGTCTGCCCGACCCATCCCCGGCGAGCACACCGTGCCGTTCGCGAACGTCGCGCGGCGGCACGACGCCTGGATCCTCGTCGGCAGCCTGGCCGAGGCGTCCGACGATCCGGACCGGCCCTGGAACACCAGCGTCCTGATCCGTCCGGATGGGTCGATCGAGACGACGTACCGCAAGGTCCACCTGTTCGACGTTGCCGTCGACGATGGACCCGCCGACCGGGAGTCGGCACGCGTGAGCCCCGGCGATCGGCCGGTGGTCGCGGACGTGGACGGCGTCACCATCGGTCTGTCGATCTGCTACGACCTCCGGTTCCCCGAGCTCTATCGCTCGCTCGCCCTGGCGGGTGCCGAGGTCCTGACCGTGCCGGCCAACTTCACCGAGCGCACCGGCCGCGACCACTGGGAGGTCCTGCTCCGGGCGCGTGCCATCGAGAACGGCGCCTGGGTCATCGCGCCCGCGCAGGTCGGCGGGCCGCCCGGCGGCCCGGCGTTCGGTCGGTCGATGGTCATCGACCCGTGGGGCACGGTCATCGCACAGGCGCCCGACGCGGTCTCGATCGTCCGCGCCGAGCTCGAGATCGATCGCGTCGCGGCGGTCCGCCGCCAGATCCCGGCCCTCGCCAATCGACGCCCGGACGCCTACCGGCTGGGCGGATAGGACCGGTGGCGTCCGTCGGCGGGACCTACGTCTACTGACGACCACGTGGCGTCGATGTCAGTTTGCCCGTATGAACAAGCGCGTCCTCTCCGCGGTGCTCTGGTTCTTCGCGGGTTGGTATGTCGCGAACTTCGTGGCGGCGATCTTCGGCGTGAGCTTCCTGCTCGGGCCCCTGGTCGGGACCGTGGCAGCCGCCCTGATCGGTGGCGACCCGTTCGGCGTCATCTGGAGTTCGTCACGAGCCTTCTCCGGCGAGGCCCGCACCCTGTCCGCGCCGCACTCGCACTCCGACTGACGCGGACGCGCGTCAGCCCGGCCTACCCCTCCGTGGCGAGCTCGCCCGGCAGGTAGATGCTGAACGCCGCGCCGCGACCGGCGATCGGCGGTTCCAGCACGAGGTCGCCGTCCATCGCGCGACACAACGCCCGCGACACGTACAGGCCGAGGCCGCTGCCCTGCTCGTTCATGTGATCGCCGCGCTCGAACCGACCGAAGAGCCGTTCGCGATCGGCCCCGCTCACGCCGGGCCCGCCGTCGATGATCGTCACGCGCAACCGCGAGGCTTCCGGGTCGACCGCGGCGACCACCTCGACCGGGCTCCGCCCGCCGTACTTGAGGGCGTTGTCGAGGAGGGCCCACAGGACCTGGTCGAGCTGATCGGCGTCCGCGATCGCCAGCCACCCCTCGCTCCGGTCGTCGATCGCGAAACCGACGTCGTCGACGCCGAGCGCCTCCCAGGCCTTGCGGACCCTTGAGCCCAGCGCCACGACCTCGGTCCGCGGGTGGAACGCTCCGGACTCGAGCCGGGTCACCGTGAGGAGCTGCCTGACCATCCGCGACAGCCGCTCCGACTGCTCCGCGATGATCCCGAGCCGCCGGTCCGGGCGATCGGTCCCGAGGTGATCGGCATGGGCCCGGATGCTCGTCAGCGGGGTCTGGAGGTTATGGCTGACCCCGCGCAGGAAGTCGTCCTTCGCGGCATCGAGCTCGATCAGCTGGGCGTTCTGGGTCTCGACCTGTCCGAAGAGCTCGGCGTTGCGGACCGCGATGGCGACGTGGTGGGCGAACAGGTCCAGGAGGTCCTGGTCCGCGCGTTCCCAGCGGCGCGTCGCCGGGAGCCGGCCGAACAGCACGCCCAGGTCGTCGCCGCCCGCGCGCAGGACAGCACGCAGGGGACGGGACTCGCCCGGCACCGTGTCCTCGATCGGGACGGCCGATGGCTTGCCCAGGTAGATGGCGGCATCGATCATCCCGAAGGCGCGCTTCGCGTCGTCGGCGGCGCGCGAGGCGAGGAAGTCCGTGCCATCGCGCGGCGAGACCGCTTCGATCGCGGCCAGGATCCGGCCCAGCTCGCGGTTGCGCCGCTCCAGGTCCGCTGCCAGCCGATTGTGGCTCTCCGCCAGTTGCGCGAGCTCGTCGTCGCCGGCCACCCGGATCGGGGTGGAGAGGTCGCCCGCCGACACCCGGTCCACGGCCGCGGCGATCGAGCGGAGCGGGGCGGTCAGGTCGGCCACGAGGAGGTAGGACGTGATGATCGCGAGCGTCACGACGATGGCGAGCGCGAAGAGCAGCAGGCGGCCGACGTTCGCATCGAGCTCCTCGCCGCTGCCGATGAGCAGGAGCAGGAAGCCGAAGCCGGCGAGCGGCAGGATGGCCGCCGCGATGAGCGCGATCGTGAGACGCGTCCGGAACGCGAAGTGCAGGCCGCGTTCACCCTCGGGCTCGACCGACGCTCTCGACCCCCGCGTTTCGTCGGCCGCGTCGTCGAACACGCTCGTCAGCCGCCGCTCGCCGCCGAGGGACCGGTCCGCGTCGACGTGGCCGCGACCAGCCGGTACCCGACGCCGCGCACGGTGAGCAGGTGGACGGGCCGGTTCGGATCCACCTCGAGCTTCTGGCGAAGCCGGCGCATCGTGACCCAGACGTACGAGGGATCGGCGTCCTCGGTCTCGGCCCAGCCGCGGACCAGCAGCGTGTCGGTCGACACGGTCTTGCCGAGGTTCGCGGCGAGCGCGTACAGCAGCCTCGACTCGGTCGGCGTCAGCTTGACGACGCTGCCGGCGACGGTGGCCTCGCGCCGGTGGAGGTCCAGGGTCAGCCCCGGCCCGAGGATGAGGCTCCGGCGCGGGACCTTGTCACCGAGGCGACGAAGCACGCGATTGATCCGGGCGCGCAGCTCCGGGTAGTGGTACGGCTTGGTGACGAAGTCCTCGGCCACCTCGTCGAGCAGGTCGGCCTTCGAATCGGCCGCGTCGATCGCGGACAGGACGATGATCGGCAGGTCGGCGATCGCCTTGATCTCGCGCGCCAGAGACAGCCCGTCGCGGCGCGGCATCATCATGTCGATGATCAGGAGGTCCGGCCAGGCGGTCTCCAGGCGCCGTGACGCCTCGACGCCATCGCGCGCGGTCGTGATCTCGTAGCCGTCGGCCCGGAGCTGGTCCGCGAGCAGGACCAGGAGGTCGGGATCGTCATCGACGATGAGGATCCGGGGCGCGGCCGCGCCGTATCCACCTGACGATCCGCCGCTGAGCATGTCGCGAGGATAGCAGCGGACCACGCGCCCGCGGACGTCGGAGGCCGCCGAGGGCGTTGCCGCCGCCGCGGCGACGATCGGGAATCGCACGGACGGCTCGAGGCTGGTTTAATCGGGACAGGCGACGCCGACGGAGGAGGCGCGTCGACCCCCGCGTCACAGATGGAGACTGGATGAGCACGGCCACGAGCACCGAGACGCTGTCGCCCGCGCCGCATGCGGCGGACAACCACGATCGGATCCGCGTGCAGGGCGCGCGCGTGAACAACCTCAAGGACATCAGCGTCGAGATCCCAAAGCGCCGGCTCACGGTGTTCACCGGCGTGTCCGGCTCGGGCAAGAGCTCCCTGGTCTTCGGCACGATCGCCGCTGAGTCGCAGCGGATGATCAACGAGACGTACAGCGCCTTCGTGCAGGGCTTCATGCCGACGCTGGCCCGGCCGGACGTCGACCTCCTCGAGGGGCTGACGACCGCGATCATCGTCGACCAGGAGCGGATGGGCGCCAACGTCCGCTCGACCGTCGGGACCGCCACCGACGTCAACGCGATGCTGCGCATCCTGTTCAGTCGACTCGGGCAGCCGCACATCGGCTCGTCCCAGGCGTTCTCGTTCAACATCGCCTCGGCCCGTGGGTCCGGGGCGGTCACCGTCGGGAACAAGAAGGCGGTCAGCGCGAGCTTCTCCATCACCGGCGGCATGTGCCCGCGCTGCGAAGGCATGGGCAACGTGACCGACTTCGACCTGACCGCCCTGTACGACGAGGGCAAGTCGCTCAACGAGGGGGCGCTCACGATCCCCGGCTACAGCATGGAGGGCTGGTACGGCCGCATCTTCAGCGGGGCCGGCTTCTTCGACCCGGACAAGCCGATCCGCGACTTCACCAAGAAGGAGCTCCACGACCTGCTCCACAAGGAGCCGACCAAGATCAAGGTCGAGGGCATCAACCTGACGTACGAGGGTCTGATCCCGAGGATCCAGAAGTCGTTCCTGTCCAAGGACGTCGAGGCGCTCCAGCCGCACATCCGGGCCTTCGTGGAGCGGGCGGTGACGTTCACCACCTGTCCCGACTGCGACGGGACGCGGCTCAACGAGGGCGCCCGGTCCTCAAGGATCAAGGGGATCAACATCGCCGACGCGTGCGCGATGCAGATCAGCGACCTGGCCGACTGGATCCGCGGGCTCGACGAGCCGTCTGTGGCGCCGCTGCTCACCGGACTGCGCCAGACCCTCGATGCGTTCGTTGAGATCGGGCTCGGCTACCTCAGCCTTGCCCGCGCATCGGGGACGCTCTCGGGCGGCGAGGCCCAGCGAACCAAGATGATCCGCCACCTCGGGTCGTCGCTCACCGACGTCACCTACGTGTTCGACGAGCCCACGATCGGGCTGCACCCCCACGACATCCAGCGGATGAACGACCTCCTGCTGCAGCTGCGCGACAAGGGCAATACGGTGCTCGTCGTCGAGCACAAGCCGGAGGTGATCGACATCGCCGACCACGTCGTCGACCTCGGCCCGGGCGCCGGCACCGCCGGTGGAGAGGTTGTGTTCGAGGGCAGCGTCGTCGGGCTGCGCGCGGGCGACACGCTGACCGGGCGGCACCTGGACGACCGCGCTGCCCTCAAGTCTTCGGTGCGCACGCCGAGCGGCGTCCTGGAGGTGCGGGGCGCCAGCACGAACAACCTGCAGGACGTCTCCGTCGACATCCCTCTCGGGGTGCTGGTGGTCGTGACCGGCGTGGCCGGGTCGGGCAAGAGCTCTCTGATCCACGGCTCGGTGTCGGATCGCGACGGCGTGGTGGCGATCGACCAGGGCGCGATCAAGGGCTCGCGGCGCAGCAACCCCGCGACGTACACAGGACTGCTCGATCCGATCCGGACGGCGTTCGCGAAGGCCAACGGCGTGAAGCCGGCGCTGTTCAGCGCCAACTCGGAGGGCGCCTGCCCGACCTGTAACGGCGCCGGCGTCATCTACACCGACCTGGCGATGATGGCCGGTGTCGCCACCATCTGCGAGGAGTGCGAGGGCAGGCGCTTCCAGGCATCGGTGCTGGAGTACCACCTCGGCGGCCGCGACATCAGCGAGGTGCTCGCGATGTCGGTGACCGAGGCCGAGGCGTTCTTCGGCGCCGGCGAGGCGCGGACGCCGGCCGCCCACACCATCCTGGTCCGGCTCGCCGACGTCGGGTTGGGCTACATCCACCTCGGGCAGCCGCTCCCGACATTGTCCGGCGGCGAGCGGCAGCGGCTCAAGCTGGCGACGCACATGGGCGAGAAGGGCGGCGTCTACGTCCTCGACGAGCCGACCTCCGGTCTCCATCTGGCCGACGTCCAGAATCTGCTCGGCCTGCTCGACCGGCTCGTGGACTCGGGCAAGACGGTGATCGTCATCGAGCACCACCAGGCGGTCATGGCGCACGCCGATTGGATCATCGACCTGGGCCCGGGCGCTGGTCACGACGGCGGCAAGATCGTCTTCGAGGGCGCACCCGCCGACCTCATCGCCGCCCGCTCCACGCTCACCGGCGAGCACCTCGCGGCCTACGTCGGCACGTGACCGAGGCCGGCGCCCCGCCGAGCGCGCGCCGACGCGACTAGAGCTCGGGGACGTCCTCGGGCGAGACGTCGCCCTTCCGGCCCACTTCTGAGGCCGCGATCATCTGAGTCCGGTTGATGAGCACGAACTTGTAGTGGCTGATGACGCGGCGATCGGCGAGCGAGCGGGTCGTGACATCGACCACCGACACGAACCGCAGATCCGACGACTCGACGAAGCCCGCGAGGTCCGTCTCCCCGTAGACGTGGACGTAGCCCGTGACGGTGTGTCCGGGCGTGAACATGACGAACTGGCGCGGCGCCCGGTCGAGGTCCGGATCGCCGCCGAAGTCCGTGGCTGCGCCGGCGCCCGCGATCCCCCACGCCTGTCCCGGGTTCTCGGGATTGACCTGGGCGATGAACGAGATCTCGTCCTTGTCGACCATCATCTCGGGCAGGACCAGGTTCGTCGGGTCGCCGTTCCGGAGCAGCAGGCGCGCGTTGCGCACGCGGACGTACCCGCTCGAGGCGTTGATGAGGTCCGAAAGGCGCCCGAACCGGCCCAGGGCGATCGTCCCGACGACCCGCAGGTGCGTCCCGACGAGCTCGAGCTCCTCCTGACGACCAGTCGTCGCGAGGGCGTCGGAGGCGAACGGGTCGCCAGATGGGTTCCAGGCCATGATCCCGATTGTAGACGCGCGCCCGAGGCGGGCGGTCAGCCGGGAGTCGTCGAGGCGCCAGGCGCCTTCTTCGAGTCGTTCGTCCGTGGCGCGCGACCATGTACGTTGAGCGCGTCGAGCGATCCGTCGGCCCGCGTCGTTCCCGCGACCTCGGCACGGTCACCGACCGCGATGTCGGCGATCGTCGCAGCCGTCTTGCCGCGGACCTTGACCTGGGTCTTCGATGAGAGGTGGATGACGGTGGTCTTGCCATCCCGGCGCTTGAGGGTGATCGAGTTCGCGGACTTCGCGGTGACCTCGCCCGACGCAGTCGACAGGGCGACGTGCACGGTCAGGGCGGTGAACGTCTCGCCGCTGACGGTGCCTTGGACCACGACCCGGGAGCCGACCTTGACGTCGGACTTGGCGCCCTTTGCCTTGCCGAGCTCATAGGCCGTCGACCCGTTCAGGATGATCGTTCGCGTCTTGTCCCCTCGGCCCTTGATCGTGAGGCTCGACGCCGTCACGGCGGTCACCTCGCCGGCGACCTTCGGGGTCGGAACCACGATCGCGACGATGCTGTAGGTGCCGCCGTCGTTGCGCTTCTGCCGGAAGGCGATGGCGTCGCCGACATCGAGGTCGCCGATCTTGATGGCCTGGCCGCCCTTGGTGATCGTGGTGTCGGCGGTGACGGTGATCGTCCGGGTCCAGCCATCGGCGGTCTTGAGCGAGACCTTCGAGCCGTCGATCGCGGTGATGGTGACGCCGCCGCGGCCCACGCCGAAGCCGCCGGACCCGCCGAGGCCCTTGAGGCCATCGCGACCGCCGTCGTTCCTGTTCGTCTTGTCGGGCTTGGCGGCATCGTCGCGTTTCACGTCACCCGAGGCCGAAGCCTTCGGAGTGGCTGCCGCCGAACTCGCGGGTGCCGCGGTCGACGGATCGGGCGACGCGGCCATCACGGCCACGACCGGGACGACGAGCGCGACGACCGCGAGCGCGACGATGCCCAGCTTCAGGGGCCCCAGTCTGCGAACTCGCTTCTCGACGTCAGTCACGTGCTTCCGATCCTTCGATGCGACCTGACGGCTACTCTAGTCCGCCATCAGCCTCGTTGACAGTGATCGGGAGGCCGATCTGCGCGAATCCCGGTGCTCCAGCGCATCGGATTCGAAGGACCACCCGGACCCCCTATGGCAGCACCAGGTGGACCGGGTTGCCGCGGATGCTCACCTGCCAGGTGGTCAGGTCGGTGCTGAACGGGTCGTCGCTCGACGACGAGCCCATGTTGTAGCGGATCTTCCACCAGCCACCCTCGGGGGTGACGCTGTCTGAGGACGGGTGCGGTGCGTCGTAGGTCGCCGGGATGGCGATCTCGATGGTGAGCCAGCAGCCGTTGAACGTGCCGTTCGTACTACCGCCTGGATGTGTCTGGACGGAGAAGACGCCGGTGCCCGTCGTCGTGCACGAGGCGGCGTTGCCGTCGACGGTCCCGCGGACCGCGCGCCAGTTGAACCTGGTAGGCGCGTAGTTGCTGCCGTTGGGTGCGAGGATCTCGAGCGTCGCGCGGAGCGGCGCCGTGTCGCCCGGGTCCCAGAGGTTGATGATCATCGTCTTGCCCGCGTGGACCTTGTCGATCTGCGCGAGATAGAAGGTCGACGAGCGGTTCTCCGGCAGGCGGACGTAGGCCTCCATCGCCCCCAGGCCGTACACGCGTGGCTTGACCGTGCCGTTGGCCCGGGCGTAGACGGCGAACGCGTTGAGCGCGGTCGTGCTGTTCTGATCGTTCAGGCTGTTGGGGTCGGTGGAGTACGTGTGCAGGCGATAGACCGTGCCGTTCGGGCCGCCTGTGAGGCCGGACCCGAGGCGGTACCAGCCGCGCCGCGGGGAGTCCGGGGAGCTTGATTCCCAGTCGCCCGCGTCGTAGTGCCAGCTCTGGTCGCCGCAGTCGCCGGCCGAGCTCCGGTCGTTGTCGTAGTCGTTGTCGAGCTCGTCCTCGTCGATGAGCTCGTCGATCACGTCGTCGTCGGTGAGGTTCAGGCGGCGGAACGTGTTCCCGGAGCTGGTGCTGAACTTCGTGCCGTCGTCCTCGGACGAGTAGAGGTCGACCCCGGCGTCCTGGAGCGTGTAGAACGCGCTCACCGGCTGCGGGCTGCTGTTGCCGTTCGACCCGCCGATCGTCCAGTTCTCGCCGGTCCCCGATCGCGACGAGGCGTCGCAGAAGCCGGGATCGAAGATCCAGACCTCGCCACCGGACGAGTTCGGGGGCATCTCGATGCCGTAGCTGTACATGTCCGGCCAGCGGTAGTCGGTATCGGGATCGGTCCCGTCCACGTTGTTCGGCGGGAAACCGCCTTGTCGGGACTCGTACTTGGTCATGTACGCGTCGCCCTGGATGTTCGGAGCGCCCTGGCTCTGCATGGCGCCCCAGAACCCCTGCGGGTTGTCGAGGACCTCGCCGTACGGCGAGACGACGGGGATGTCGTCCTCCATCTCGGTCGTCGTGGTTGTGATCCGTTCCACCCGACGGACCTCGTAGTGGACGATGACCCGCATCCGGTCGACCCGGACCTGCGTGCTCGAGTTGCAGGACTGCCCCTTGACTCCGGTGAGCCGCACGCGGAAGTTCGGATTCGAGAAGTCGTTGACGTTCCAGGTATGCGATCCCCAGCCGGAGAGGCTGTTGTCGTCGCCGATCGTGAAGTCGTCGTTGTTATCGTCGAGCTGCGGTCCGTCGATCATCGTCGTGAAGTTGGTCCCGTTGTTCCAGCTCAGGTCGACTCGGATCCGTGACCGGTTGTTGTTCGAGTTCTGATTGCTGCAGTTCGACGAGAGACGGACGTCCTCGAACTCGAGCTCGATGCCCTGGATGGCGTTGATGGTCTCGGTCACCGTCGCGTTGTTCGTCAGCGGGAACGTCATCCCGAACGTCGTGAACTGCTGCTGGCGACCGTTCGTGGTCGTGAAGTCGTAGTCGCTGTCGTTGTCCTCGATGTCGTCGATCAGGTTCGCGTTGTTCACCGGTGTGTCGAGCGACGACCAGCCGGTGGTCGCCGAGGTCGGCGTGGCCACGGTTGCCGCTCGCAGGCCGGTGTCCCGATCGGGGAACGTCGTCTGCGTGGTGACGACGGTCTTGGTGATCGCGTCCCGGAGGAAGCCGACGCCGTAATAGTTCAGCGGGCTGCCCATCGGCACCGGCAGGACATACTCCGCCGAGGCACTGCGGCTGATCGGGATCTCGCCGATCCCCAGGATCCGCATGAAGAACGTCCCGGCCGTCGCGTTGATGGTCACATCGAGCCGCCGCGGCGTCGTCGTCTTGGCGATCGTGAAGATCGAGACGCCGTTCACCCCGCCGGTGTAGCCGTTCCGGGTGGCCTCATGGCGAGCCCGGTCGTAGGCGTTGGCCTTGTCGGATGGCAGCAGCACCGCGCCGGCCATCGCGGCGGCGTCGGCCGCGCGCTGGACGCGCAGCGAGTTGACCCAGTACCAGGACACGTCGACGACGATCGCGGTCATCATCACGAGGAGGAGCATGGCGCCGGCGAAGATCACGATGACCTGGCCCCGGCTGCCGGAGCGCTGGTCGCCGTCACCTGTCGCGGGACGTCGTCTGAAGGGCGAGATCATCGGTCGATGCACACTCACTGGGGGGTGGGATTGAGGGCCATGATCGTCTTGTCGCTCATGTGCAGGCTGGCGTCGCCGCCGATGCCCATGACGATGCCGAGCGGGGTGATGAACTGGTAGTCGTAGGTGATCGAGACGCCGATCGAGTCGGGGTATTGACCGGCAGGCGCGCTGTTGTCACGCGAGGCACAGGGATAGCCGCCGCCGGTCTTCTGGAAGCGGAGCCGCACGCCGTCGACCGTCTGCCCGGTGCCGCGGCTCCAGACATCGGCGCCGCCGGACTCGTTCCCGGCCGCGGTCGACTTGAAGACGCGGATCGTCCCGATGTCCTCCATGTTGATCTGGGAGCCCGCGCCCGTCAGGACGCGCTGGACGGCCGCGATGATCTGGTTGTCGACGTTGTCGTCGTCCACGCCAGTGCACGTGAACGTGCCACTCCCGTTGGCCAGTGCCGCGCCGGTCCGGGCGCCTTCGCGCGTCGCGTACTCCATCGTCAGATGGTGGGAGAAGGCGAACCCGAACTCGAGCATGCCCAGCAGGATCAGCATGAACACGGGCACGGCCATCGCGTACTCGACTGCGCTCTGTCCGTTCCGTCGCGGGCGAGGCCCGACGTGCCGCCGGAGGCCGCTCACAGGACCGGCTCCATGCGCATCGAGTTGCCCTTGGTCATCGTGTAGCCGGTGCCGCCGGTGGGCCACAGGCTGGGAAGCGGCGTGTGCCAGCGGTAGACGTAGGTCATCTCGACGCCGATCGTGTCGACCGTCCTCGACCCGCACCCGGCCAGCACGTTGCAGCGCGTCAGCTCTGTGTACGAACCGCCCCCGAAGCTGTAGGGCAGCGTCGCCGGCGTGCCGTTGGGCAGCGGACATGGCTTGGCCGCGCTAGCGCTCCGGGTGTAGGTGACCTGGGGGCCAAGCGCGACGCCGTTGGCATTGGCCTTGAAGATGACCACGTTGGTGATCCGTGAGGCATCGGCCGGGGTCTGGACGCTCTCCTCGACGGTCCGGAGGATCGAGCAGTCCGCGCCGAGCTGGTTGCCGCCCTCAGCGGCGGCGAGCGCCGCCTGTCGGCTCGCGTAATCGATCGACAGGAGGGCGTTCAGGGCGAAGGCGAACTCGATGACCGCGAAGAGAAGGATGAGGAAGAACGGAAAGACAAGAGTGAATTCCACGAGCGATTGGCCGCGTCCCGATCCCCTCGATCGGTGACGCGGCCTTCGCCATCTGGAGTAGGACGAACGTACTGGTGACATAGGAGCCCAAAAGTACCGTATGGCACCTTACCCGTCACCTTGCAGAGCGGGCGTTCTGCGAGATTCTCGTTGGCGTTGCGCAACACCTGCGGCTGCCGGACGAGGACGCCCCTCGGCTCAGGGCAACTGGATGAGCTTGGTCCCGCCGACGAGGGCGTTGGCGGCCTTCTTGAAGATCTTCGACAGGTCAGCGCTCGCGCCGTCGGTCTTCGGCACGCAGAAGTAGTGATCGTCGTCGTCGTTTTCGGTGCCTGGACACCCGTGGTCGTCGAGGGAGTCCACGGCCATCGAGGCGAGCAGCGCTGTCGCCTTTCTGCCCCGGAATGGGCCGGACGTGTCCAGGCAGTTGATGTTGTCAGGGCCGTCGAGGCCGAAGCCGACGGTGAAGATGATGATGCCGGCGTTCTTGGCGGCCGTCGCCTCGATGTTCGCCTGCTCGCAATAGTTGTAGGTGGTCGAGAACCTCCCGCCATCCACGGAGTTGTTCGGTTGGCCGTCCGACATCAGGATGATTCCCTTGGTGACGTCCGGTCGACCGTTCAGTGCCAATTCCGCGGCCGCAGCCCGGATGGGGTCCTCGAGGTCGGTCGCGACTGTATTGCTCGAGCGGGTGAAGCACGTCATGCTCCTGGCGAGCGTGCTGCTCGAGCTCTTGTAGTCCTCGTTGATCGGCGCCCCGATGCCACTCAGCGGCACGGGGACCCATCGGCGCAGGTCCTTGTTGCCGAGGACCGGGTCGGGATCCGTCAAGCACGTGCCGGACAGGCTCGGGCCGATCATCCCGAACGAGATCCACTGGTCGTCGGGCGAGTAGGTCGAGCGGAGCGAGTGAGAGGCGCTTCTGGCGTTCGTGACGTCGATGGCCTCCATGCTCGGGGTCCGGTCGACGATGAGCACGAGGTCGACTGGGTCGGATGATTTGACCCCACATGGGCCCTTGCAGGCGGCTGAGAGGACGTTCTTGGTCGACCCGCTCGACACGCCGACGGCGTTGCCGAATCGGTACCCCACGGTCGCCGTGCCTTCGAGCACGATCGCATTGCACGAAGTGGTCGGGCCAGGCACGCAGACGGCCGCGCAGATCTTGGCGTTGCACATCCATGTGGCGCCAGGACCCGGGTTACAGACTCCCGGGACATCAGACATCCGAGGATTGCCGGCGACGCTCCCGATGATGCAGCGGAAGCCGACGGTGACGCCCGGTGGCAGGCCGCCGGGGAAGTTCGCTTCGGCATACTCGAGCGCGTTCGCGCTCGCGAGGTCCGGATCACCGGGGAGGTCCCTCGCACCGGCGAGGGTGCCCGCGTCGAGGGCGTTCCAGAGGTTCTGATTGGCGTTCCGGACAAGTCCGACGTCGATGACCAGGGCGGTGAAACCCATGATGACGACGATGGCGAGGACGAACAGGACGAGGATCTGACCGCCCTCACGCTTCCGCTCGCGTCGCGTCTTGAGGTTCTTGATGCTGGGCCGGGTGCTCGATCGCTTCATGGCGGGCATCTACTCGATCCGCATCTGGACGGTCGAGGACAGTCCGATATGGTTCCCGAACGCCAGGGGCCAGAGCATCCGGTACTGGTAGTCGACCTGGACGATCACGGGGTCACCGGGGGCACAGGCCACCGGGACGCACGTCACCGTCGTGTCGACGTCGAGGCCGTTCGCGGCCTGTGAGACCTTGGTCACGATCTTGGCCTTGGCCGCGGCGATCTCGCCGGGCGTGGTGGCGACGCTCAGCTCCACGATGCCGAGGCGCGCGCCCTCGCGGGACGCGTTGATGATCGTCATCTGCGAATAGAGCCCCATGCCGAAGTCCACGATGCCGGCGAGGAGCAGAAGGAAGACGGGGAGGGTCACGGCGAACTCCACGAGCGACTGGCCTTCGCGCCGTCGCCCGATCCGGAGCCGTCGCCCGCTTGCGTTCTTTGGCGCCCGTCTCGGGCGGTTCGTCGTCGTCATCACTGCCAGGTCCCCCTACAAACCCGGCGGCTGGTCTGTCGTTGGATCCGCTCGTTAGCGGGACGAAAGTACCGGTCGCATCGGACGGCAAAAGTACTGCGCGGTACCTTGCCCAGCACCTTGCGAAACCGGCCGTTTGGTCGAATTCGTTGGCGCCGCGCACCACCACACGTCGATGCGGTGCGGTGTGCTGCACAAACGGTGACGCCCGGCCGAGGCCGGGCGTCAGGCGCCGAGCGTCGACCGGGCGTTACCCCCGGACGTCGTCAGGGCTACGGCAGGACGAGGTGGACGGGGTTGCCCCGGATCGTGACCTGCCATGTCGTGGTGTCGTTGGCCTGGGCGATGTTGTACTCGATCCGCCACCAGCCCTCCTCGGTCGTGAGGTCGCCGGGCGGGTTCAGGCCTACGGATCCGTAGGTCGTGGGCAGGTCGATCGTGATGGTGATGAGGCGGTTGTTGAAGAGCGGCCCGCCCGCCGAGGTCTGGAGGACCGTGACGTCGTTGCCGGATCGACCGTCGTCGGAGACCCAGTCGAACGTCGCGTACTGGTAGCTGTTGCCGTCGGGGTTCAGGAACCGCAGGAATGCGTTGCCGGATGCCTCACCCGGGTCGAACAGCTGGATCTCCATCTGCTTGCCGGCGTGGACCTTCTCGATCTGTGCGAAGTAGAAGGCCTGGTTGCCACCGTCGAGGTTGGTGTAGGCGGCCATCCGGCCACTGCCGTAGACGCGCGCGTTGCCGCTCGACGCCTTGACCCAGATGGAGAACAGGTTCTCGGCGCCCGTATTGAGGTTCGCAGGGTCGAGGCTCGTGTTGACGTTGAGCCGGTAGAAGCCGGCAGGCAGGCCGCTGGCGAGCTGCACCCACTTGTTGTGCGCGGGGTGGGTCGAGCAGTCCAGGCGATCGGCATCGAGATCGTTGCCGGGCGTCCCGAAGGCGCCGCTGAAGTCGCCGAGCGTCTTGGTCCCCGGGTCGTAGACGAGCGGGGCGAGGTACGGGGCGCCGTCATCGCCCGGATTGGCGAGCGTGCCCTTCGTGTCGTAGAGCGTGTACGTGACGCTGACCGGACCGCCGGTGAAGCTGGCCGCATGGAGGTTTGCGGTCGGGCTCGTCCAGTGGTCGCCGGCGCCGAACGAGCCGCTGTGGCCGTTGTCACCGGTCGCGCAGAAGACCGGGTCGAAGAGGCGGATGTCCCCACCGGGCCCGACCTCGATCAGGTAGTCGTACCCGTTGGGATCGTAGTCAGGGTTGGCGCTCCCAGATGGCGCACCGGTGCCTCCGCCGAGGATCGAGGGAGCGTACCGGTCGCCGTTCTCCCGGTAGCCGCCGGACGTGAAGATCGCGCCCCAGAACCCCTGCGAGGCGAGCGGCGCCGCGGTGATCGGATCGGGGACGTCGAGGACCTGCGTCACCCACGACGTCGTGCTGGTGTGGTACTGGACGCGAACCTCGAGGAGGTCCATCTGGACGGATTGCGTCGAGGCGCAACCGCTGACGCCGTCCCTCCAGGTCGCTCGGACCTGGAAGTTCGCGGTCGAGAAGTCACCGCGGACCCAGTTGTGGACGCCCCAGTCCGATGTGCTGGAGTTGCTGCCAACGGTCTGATCATGGTTCGCGTCGACCCACAGCGGCGGGGTCTGGACATTGGCCGACCAGTTGGTGCCGCCGTTCCATGATGTCTCGACGACCAGCCGGCAGTTCGTGTCGGCCCCGGTCCCGGTGAGACTCGTGTCGGTCAGGCGCACCTCGAGGCCATCGATGACGAGGGTGCCGTTGTTCGGGATGAGGCCCTGGAGATTGTTGAACGACCAGCGCTGGAGATCGTTGTTGGTGGACTCGGTGGCGTATTGATTGTTGTTGGAGAACACGCGGTCGGGGTTCGTCCATTGGCCGCCGCTGACCACGGTGGCGGCGGGCTGCCAGTCGGTGTTGGCGGGCACGAGGGTCGTCGTCGAGACGCGCCCCTCGTAGAAGCCGACGCCGTAGTAGTTCTGCGGGCTGCCCATCGGCACTGGCAGGGTGAACTCGGCCTTGGAGGTCCGGGTGACCCCGATCGATTCGATGCCGATGACGCGCATGAAGAACGTGCCGATCGGGGCATGGATCGTGACGTTGAGCCGGCGATCGTTGGTGGGATCGACGACGGGCGTGACGATGTTGCCGCCGCCGTTCGGGTAGCCGTTCTTGTTGGCCTCCTCGTAGGCGAGCGTGTACGCCTGGGCCGCCTTGTTCGGCAGCATCACCGCGCCCGCCAGGGCGGCCGCGTCGGCCGCGCGCTGGACGCGGAGCGAGTTGACCCAGTACCAGGACACGTCGACCACGATCGCGGTCATCATCATCAGGAGGATCAGGGCGCCCGCGAAGATGACGACCACCTGGCCTCTGCTGGCGCGGCGAGGCCCGTCCTCGGTCGCGGCGGACGGTCCGGGCACGGCGCTCCTCGATGGGGCCTTGGGCATCGCGCAGTCGTTCATCTCGGATCCCTCGCTCAGTCCGGGTTCAGGGACATGACGGTTCGGTCGGACATGTCCAGCTGGGCGTTGCCGACGATGCCCATGAGGCTGCCGAGCGGCGTGACCATGTCGTACGTGTACGTGATCGACACGCCCATCGAATCGACTCGGTCACTGGCGCCGATCGCCACGTTCTTGCGGCCGCAGGCGTTCCAGCCGGCCGAGACCAGACGGAACTGCAACTGGGCCCCATCGACCACGGGTCCGGCACCCAGCCGCCAGACGTTCACCGGACCTTGCTCCCGCCCGTTGGCGTCGGCCTTGTAGATCCGGATCTCGCCGACCCGTGCCAGCGATACCTGTGAGCCGGCGCCGGTCAGCACGCGCTGGACGGCGGCGATGACGTTGTCGTCGACGACGCCGCAGGCGACCTGGGGCGAGCCGTTCGCGAGCGATGCGCCGGTGCGGGCCCCCTCGCGCGTCGAGTACTCCATCGTCAGGTGGTGGCCGAACGCGAAGCCGAATTCGAGCATCCCGAGCAGGATCAGGAGGAAGACCGGGACGGTCATCGCGTACTCGACGAGGCCCTGGCCGTGCGTGCCGTCATGGCTCCGGGCGCGTCGGAGCGTCGCGCGGCGGATCACTGGACCGGCTCCATCCGCATGGCGTTGCCCTGGGTCATGATGTATCCGCTGCCCGACGTCGGAACGATGTTCGGCAGCGGCGTGTGCCAGCGGTAGTCATACGTCGCCTCGACGGCGATCGTGTCGACGGTCGGGGACCCGACGCCGCACCCGGCGAGGGAGCTGCAGCGCGTATCCGAGGTGTAGCTCCCCGACGCGTAGGTGTACGGCAGGGTCGCTGGCGTTCCGTCCGCCAGCGGACAGTCGAGCGCGCCGCCGCGCGTGTAGACCATCTCCCGCACCGGGCTGACTGGCGCTCCGTTGGCGGTCGCCTTGAAGATGCGGACCTCGGTGATCCGGCGGTCATCCGCCGGCGGTTCGATGCTGCGCTCGACGGCCCGGAGGATCGAGCAGTCCGCGTTCATCTGGTTCCCGGCCTCGGAGGCGGCCAGCGCCGCTTCGCGTGTCGCGAAGTCGACCGAGAGCATCGCGTTCAGCGCGAAGGCGAACTCGATGACGGAGAAGAGCAGGATGATGAAGAAGGGAAAGACCAGGGAGAACTCGACCAGCGTCTGACCACGCCCGGATCGCCTTGATCGGCGGGCGTGTACGGCACCCTCGGCCACCCCCGTGATGGCAGGACTGGGTCGCCGTCGAATGAGCGGGATCCCCGACGCTCTCGACATGTGTCCAAGGAGTACCGCATCCACAGCTTGCCCGCTACCTTGCATAGGTACCGGCATAGGTACCGTGTCGGTACGGGGTCGGCGGATCGCGGTGACGGCACGCACCGCAGCGTGCCGCACGGATTCACACTGGACAGGTCCGGACCGGACCTTATGGCGCCTTCGAATCGACGAATCGGCACCGTGGTCTGACGGGGCAGATCTGGCACGCCGGCCGGCGGGCCTGGCAGATCGCACGACCGTGATGGATCAGGTTCACATGGGCTTCGTACATCTGGTCGGGCTCGAGCATCGCGAGGTACAGGTCGTGCGCCCCGTCGGCGCTGACCTTGGCCGGGATGAGGCCGATCCGCTTGGACACGCGCTCCACGTGCCGGTCGACCGGCATGAGCGGGAGCCCGAAGCAGAAGAGCAGCAGCACCGACGCGGTCTTCTTGCCGATGCCGTCGATCCGCGTCAGCCAGTCGCGCGCATCGATGGCCGTCAGCTCGCCGAGGAACTCCAGCGAGTAGTCGCCGCGCTCCTCGCGGACGAACCGCAGGGTCGCCTGGAGCCGCGGCGCCTTCTGGTTGGCGAGGCCGCCCGGCCGGATGACCTCGACCAGCTCGGGGATCGGTGCGAACTCGACCGCTGGCCCAGTCCGGCGGCGCCCCATCGGGCAGTCCGACGCCACCCCAGCCGATACCGGGCTTGTGCGCCTGCGCTGGCAACCCCGATGGATACGCCTGGCGGAGCCGCTCGAACGCGACCTCGGCGTTCGTGTCCGCGCTGTTCTGCGTGAGGATCGTGAGGATCAGCTCGCTGGTCGGGTCCAGGCGGCGCTCCCAGGGCTCGCGTCCGTAGATGCCCGCGAGACCGTCGAGGACGTAGGTGACCAGGCCGGGACGGTAGCGCTCGAGACGCTTCGCGTACGTGCGCGCGGGGTCGGAGAAGCGACGCTTCTTGCGGCCGTGGCTTCGGCTTCGGCCGCCGGGCCGGCGGTTCGGGCATCATCGTGGTGCGACCCTCCCGGCGACATCGACGAGCCGGGCCAGGCGTTCGCCGCAGCGCTCAAGCGGGGCCGCGCCCGCGGCCATCGCCGCCTCCACGGTCTGTGGACGCTCGGTGACCGGGACGGCGACCGCGCCGACGAGCGCGAGCGCATCGATGCCATCGGGCTCCACGCCGCCGCCGACCGCGATGCAGGCGATGCCGGCCGACTGGGCCCGGAGGGCGACCCCGAGGGCGGTCTTGCCGAAGGCGGTCTGCGCGTCGATCCGGCCCTCGCCGGTGATGACGAGGTCCGCGCGCGCGAGCTTCTCGGCGAAGCCGGTGGCCTCCATGACCAGCTCCACGCCCGGGCGAAGGGCGAACGAGGCGAATCGCTCCTGCGTTGCGAGGAAGGCGTACCCGAGGCCACCGGCGGCGCCGGCGCCCGGCGTGTCCCGCTCCTGGCGACCGGTCCGCGCGTCGAGGCCATCGGCCCAAGCCGCCAGCCGCGCGTCGAGGGTCGCGACATCGTCGGGGGTCGCGCCCTTCTGGGGACCGTAGGTCGCCGCCGCTCCGGCCGGACCGAGGAGCGGGTTCGAGACGTCGCAGGCGACCTGGAGCGAGGTCCCGGCCAGGTGCGTCGGGTCGGTCGCCTCGAGCGCCTCGAGCATGCCCCGCCCGCCGTCGGTCGTGGCGCTGCCGCCGATACCCATCACGATCGATCGGACGCCGGCGTCCAACGCCGCGTTGATCAGGTCCCCGGTGCCCGCGGTCGATGCGCCGATCGGGTCGCGCTCGTCGGGGCGGAGCCGCGACAGACCGGATGCCTCGGCCATCTCGATGACGGCAGCGGAGCCGTCGTCCGAGCGAAGCCAGCGCCCCGAGATGGGGCGGCCGATCGGGTCGCGCACGCTGGCTGTCACCCACGCCCAGCCCCCGGCCGCCGCCACGGCCTCGAGCGTGCCCTCGCCGCCGTCGGCGAGTGGCGAGAGGACGATCTCGTCGTCAGGGCGGGCACGCGCCCAGCCGTCGGCCAGTGCCCGTGCGACCTGGACCGAGGTGAGCGAGCCCTTGAACGAGTCGGGCGCGATGAGGACGGTCCACGGCCGGGTGCCGGCCGTCATCGGAGGTCCTTCCAGAAGTAGGTCGCCGCATTGAGCCGGCCGTCTGCCGTCAAGGAGTGGTTCGGGATCTGGCCGGCACGCTGCCATCCAAGCGCCACGTACATGGCCTCGGCCTCGCTGCCGGTGTGGGTGTCGAGGATCAGCAGCCAGCGACCGTCGTCGCGTGCGATCGTCTCGGCCGTTTCCATCAAGGCGCGTGCGATCCCCCGGCGACGCGCCTGTCGGTGGACGAGGACCTTGCCGATCTCCGCTCGGTGTGGCGAATTCGGGTTGCGCGACCGGATGATGAGCGTCGAGCCGACGACACGGCCGTCCGAGTCGCGCGCGACCAGGGCCGTGATGGAGCCGTCCGCGACCTGGGCGACGCGGTCACTCCACCACGCGGCGGCCTCGTCCGCGGTCACACCGGCAAGGAAGTTGACCGATGCTCCGCTGTCGACCGCGTCCATGAGCAGATCGGCGAGAGCCGGGATCGCGCCCAGATACCCGGCGACGTCGAGGCGCTCGATGATCGGCTCGCGAGCCACACCGACGCGGTCACGCCGATCGATGGACCCATTCCTAAGACTCACAGTCTTATCTTGGCGCTATCGGGACGACATCGGGGCCAGCGCTGCGCCCGACGATGCGGCGGCCTGGCTCCTCGAGCGTGGTGCTACGCGCGAGGCGGCTTCCATCCGCCCTGGGATGGGCGATCGAGGCGGCGTAGTCCGAGAGTTAAGGCTGGGAGTCTTGGCGAGCCCCGGAACGGGACGACGGGGGCCGGTGGGGCGCCGGGAACGGGAAACAGGCCCGGTGGAGCCCCGCAAACGCGACTCCGGGCCGTGGGCCGCCGCCCGACCTACCTCGCGGTCGGATCGGCGGTCGCGATGACACCGGCGGCGCGACGTCGCTCGAGGTACTCCGGGATGCGGACCATCGGCGGCCGCTCCTGGTCGGCGAGCTCGATGACCTCGAGCGACAACCGGCCGCGGCCGCTCCGGGGCAGCTTCATCGTCGAGCCCATCTCCGCGAACAGACGGGCCTTGCGCCGCTCCTCGAGCCGCCTCATCACGGCCTGGAGGATCACGAACGACATCCGCGAGAGGCCCTCGAGCTCCTGGTTCCGATGGACGCGTCGCTCGAGGTCCACCTGGCCGAGTCCTTCGATGCCGACCCGCTCCGCCGCGTCGATGAGGTGGCCGATCTCGACCGCGTACCCCGTGAAGAACGGGATCGTCTCGAGGAGGGACCGGCGGCCGGCGTACTCCCCCGCCAGCGGCTGGATCATCCCCGACAGCTCCGGGTAGAACAGGTTGATCAGCGGGCGCGCGACCAGCTCGGTGACCCGGCCGCCGCCGCCCTCGGTGAGCACCCCGCCTTCGACGATCGGACGCTGGTAGTAGCCCTTCACGTACTGGAGGCGCGGCTCGTGCAGCAGTGGGCCGAGCGTCCCGTAGACCATCCGCGGGTGCCAGTTCTTCACGTCGGTGTCGGCCCAGATGACGATGTCGCCGGTGGTCTCGTACAGCGACTTCCAGAGCGCCTCGCCCTTGCCCTTGAACGAGCCGTACCGCGCGAGGACATCCGGATGCTGCACGACGCGGGCCCCCTCGGACTCCGCGATCTCGCGGGTGCGGTCCGTCGAGGCCGAGTCGATGACGAGGATCTCGTCCAGCAGCGGGACGCGGCCGACCATCTCCCGGATGGCCCGGCGCACGATCGGTCCGATCGTCTCCTCCTCGTCGAGGGTCGGGAGGACGAGGCTGATCGTGAGCCCTTGCTTCTCCTTGAGCGTGACGAGGCGGCGCAGGTCGGCGAACTCGGCGTGGTGGAAGTTCGACTCGCCGAACCAGCGCTCGACGCGGATCGGGACCGCCCGTGCCTCCTCGGCCGCACGGTCCGCCGCGGCGAGGGTCTCGGCCCGCGCGGCGAGCTGGTCGAAGGTGCTGCGGGCGATCGCCTCGCGCGTCCGCACGACGATGACCGACGGCTTCGCGCGCGCGGCGACGGCCTCGGGCAGCGCCCCGAACAGGTGGCTCTCCCCGTCCGACCCGCCCGGCGCGGCCGACGCACCCATGACGACGAGGTCGGCCTTCTCGGCTTCACGCAGGATCGCGTTCCGGACGTTCGGGGCCTCGCGCAAGAGCGCCTCGCCGCGGCCGTGGAGATGCTGCTTGACGAACCCGGCCAGTGCCCGTTCCGCCTGGGCGCGGACCGCGAGCGTGATGCCCGGCGGCACGAGGTGCAGGACGACGACGGTCGCGTCGTGGAAGCGCGCGATGGCCTCCGCGTAGCGGATCGCCAGCTCGGCGTGCGGGCCGCCGCGGACCGGCACGAGGATCCGCTTGATCTCCTTGGAGCCGCGCTGCTTGACGACCGCGATGTCGCACGGCGCGTCGCGGACGACCTCGTCGATCGTCGGCGAGAAGACCGACGTCCCGTTCCCGTCGCGGCCGGTCGCGGTTCGACCGCCCCAGCCGAAGATGATGAGGTCGGCCTCCTGCTCGGCCGACGCCTCGACGATGCCCTCTGCCGCATGCCGCCCGATGCGCACGATCGGGTGGATCGTCGTCCCGTCCGGGGCGTAGTCGAGGACGCGCTGGAGGAGCCGCCGCGCGTGGCGGGCCCGGGTCGCGCCCTCGGACAGGGGCATCCCCTCGGGCACCTCCACGATGCCCAGCGCCGAGATGTCGCCATGCTTGGGGTCGAGCATCGCCGCCCCGAGGCGGATCAGCTCCTCCGCCGTCATCGGGTTGGCGACCGGGATGAGGATCCGCGCGGGGAGAGGCGGCCTGCTGGTCATCGGTCGAGTCTCATGCGGGCGACGCGTCCCATCGCTCCACGAGGTACGGCTTGAGCAGCTCGAAGGCCCTCGCCTGCCGCTCGACGCGCTCCTCGGCGTCCTCGGTCGGCACGTGCCGGTTCTCGATGATGAAGCTGCCGACGCGCCCGAAGTAGATCGGGACCAGCGCCGCGACGAAGGTCTCCAGCGACGGACCCGTGCCGTCGGCCGCGATCACGCGCCGGGCCGTCACGACCAGGTCGTACACGACGCGGGCCCACAGGTCGTCGGGGAAGTGGAAGGAGCTGACCGCCTCGGCCATCTCGAGCGTGCTCGCCGTGGTCGACGCCACGTCCCCGCCGATGCCGAGCTTCGTTCGCGCCGCGTCGGCCAGCGTGCCGGCCTCCGTTGCGAGCTCGAGGACCGTTGCCACGGTGGCCGGGGCGAGCATCGAGCGCCATGTGTCGGCGAGGGTCAGCGATCCCGCGTGGAACTCGGAGAGGAGCCGCAGCGTGTTCACCTCGAGCGGTGGCGGCTCGATGATCCGCTCGAACCCGTACGAGGGCACGTCGTGGCTGCCGGTGATGGGCAGCCAGTGGTCGGCGTACCGGTCGGCGAGGCGCAGGATCGTCCCGACGACCTGGCGGAACATCGGACCGAGGTCGGACCCAGGATCCTTCGGGTCGTGGATCTTCGCGCCGAGGCGGGTCTGGCAGACCGCGAAGCCCGCAGCGAGCGCCGAGGTCGTCATCCAGATGTCGATGCCGAACTTGCTGATCTCAGGCGTCCAGTCATCGAGCTCGAGGTAGTGGCGAACGAGGTCGCCCGACACGCCGAAGTCGCCGCCGATCGGCTGCCGGATGCGATGGCCGTAGAGCGCCCTGGTCAGCGGGTAGGTGACGGTGTTCGTGATGGTGCCGTCGTACTTGTAGCGGGCGTAGAGGGGAGCGACGAAGTCGTAGCCACCCTTCAGGATCGGCCCGGCCAGCAGCTCGATCCACTCGGGCACGATCGAGCGCAGGTCGCTGTCGACCACGACCAGCGCCTGGACCTCGAGCGCCGACGCGATCTCGAAGATCGTCCGCAGGGCCGCGCCCTTGCCGCCGACCCCTTCGATCTCGGGGTAGGTCAGGCTGACCCGCTCGAGCTTGTGGTTGGGCCGGACGAGCAGGATCTGCTCGACGTAATCGGGCGGCTCGGTCTCGAGGACGACCCGTCCGGTGCCGTCGGGCGAGCCGGCATCCGAGTTGACGACGACCGGGTGGAGGTCCGGGAAGTACTGGACCAGGCCGGCCTGCGCGGCGCGCACGACGTAGCCGATCGTCGCGGCATTCTTGAAGCTCGGGATGCCGACCATGATGTCGGCCCGGCCGAGTCGCGAGATCACATCGCGGATCGCCGGCGTGAGGGCAGTCTGGGGCACGGGTTCACCGTACCATCCCGCTTCCCCGCTTGCCGCGCCGGGACGGTCAGCGGCGAGGCATCGACGCGGTGCTCCAGTCGTCGGCGATCGATCCCGGGCGGTATCGCCCGTTCGCGGCCTTGAACGTGATCCCTCTGAAGCCGAGCGCCCGCCACGAGCCGATCCAGGTCTCGATCGGGGGCCGCACGAACATCCCGCGGCGGATCGTGTCGGACTCGTCGAGCGCCGACTCGAGCAGCCGCTTGCGCTCGAGCAGCGGCACGTCGAACAGGGGCTCGCCATCGAGCCAGAGGACGTCGGTCGCGACGAGGGCGACGACATCGCTTGGCCCGAACGAGCGTTCTGCGAACGCCCGTTCCGCCGCCTCGGCGTCTTCCGCAGCCCGACTGCGCCGGCTGCCGAGGAGGCCCTGGGCGACCAACGTGCCGGTCGAGACCTGCGCCTCGACGCCCGTGTAGACGCCGCTGCCGTCGTGGCCCACTTGCTTCGTGAGGTAGCCATCGACGATGAGCGTCTCCGCTCGCGCCGCCTCCGCGAGCGCGGCCTCGATGGCGGCATGGTCCGCGACCCGCTCGCCGCGTTCGTTGGCGAGGAGCGTGGAGGCGCCGCCGTCCTGGGAGCGGTCCACGGCCGCCAGGACCCGGATCCCCGGCCACACGGGTTCGACGATCGGCTCCCGGACCTGGCGGGGCGACTTCGATCCGAAGGCCTGTGGCCGCAGGTCTCGGACGGTCGTCAGGGCGCTCATCGCCGCCATCGTAGCGGGCGGCCGCGCCCGACGGCGCGAATCGGCCTCGGGACCGCGACTATCATCGGCTCGTGGCGAGCGACGCTCGGTCCCGGGGATTGGCGGGTCTCACGCCGAGCGGACGGGCGGCCGTTCCGGTCGCATGGTCGCTCTACGACTTCGCGAACACCATCTTCAGCTACGCGATCGTCTCGACCGCCCTCGGCCTGTGGCTCACGGCCGACAGCCGGTTCGGGCAGGGCCCCGGCCAACTGGTCCAGGGACTGGCGATCGCGATCAGCGTCGGGCTCAACGCGCTGGTCTCGCCGATCCTGGGCGCCCTGAGCGATCGAGGCGGCCGGCGTCTCCCGTTCCTGTTGTTCTTCACGATCCTGACCATCGTGCCGACGCTGCTGATCGGGCCGTCGCCGGCGCTCGTCGGGGCGGCCCTCTTCACGGTCGCGAACTTCGCCTACCAGTCCGCGCTCATCTACTACGACGCGACGCTCTCGTCGGTGAGCTACCCGGAGACGCGCGGCAAGCTCTCGGGCATCGGCGTCGGCGTCGGGTACATGGGCACGATCTTCGCGGCGGTGACGTTGATCCTGCTCGGGATCACCGAGACGCCCGATCCGATCTTCCTGATCGCCGGTCTGCTCTTCGCGATCTTCGCCGTGCCGATCTTCCTCATCGTGCGCGATCCGCCCGGCTCGGCGACCACGCGGGTGCGTCTCGGCGACCTCACATCGTCGCTCGGACAGATCCGCGTCACGGTCGCGCACGCGCGCACCGTGCCCGGGCTGCTGCGCTTCCTCGTCGGGCGGTTCTTCTACAGCGATGCGGTCAACACGCTCATCGTCGTCATGAGCGTCGTGGCGGTGCGCGCGGTCGGGCTGACGCAGGGTCAATGGCTGATCACCTCGGTCGTCCTGACGGTCGTGGCGATCGTCGCGAGCTTCGGCTGGGGCTGGCTGGTCGACCGGTACGGCCCGAAGCGGACCCTCATCGTGGTCCTCGCGTCGTGGGTCGTCGGCCTGCTGCTGGGCGTCGTCTCGCTCGGGCTGAGCGGGACGACGCCCGGGATCGCGATCTTCGTGGTCGCCGGCGCGATCCTCGGAAGCGGCCTCGGCGGCGTCCAGGTCGCCGACCGGGTGTTCATGATCCGGCTGTCGCCGCCGGCCCGGCTCGGGGAGTTCTTCGGGCTGTACGGGCTGGTCGGGAAGGGCTCGCAGGTCATCGGCCAGCTGCTCTACGGCGTGATCGTGTTCCTCTTCATCGACTCGCTCGGCAACGGCGCCTACCAGATCGCGATCGTCAGCCTGCTCGTCACGATGCTCATCGGGCTGTGGCTCGTCTGGCCGGTGAGCGATCGATGGACCGGTGGCGACGACGGCCCCGACAGCGGCCCACACGCCGAGCCGGTCGTGCCCCCGGAGCGGCTCGCCCCGGCCAACGCGCCGATCGAGCCGCGCTGACTCAGTCCGGGTAGCCGTCCGGGAAGCGCTGGCGCCAGGCCCAGGCGGAGCCGACCATCTCGTCGAGCGACGGGTGCGCCGGCCGCCAGCCGAGCACCTCGGCGGCCCGCGAGGCCGAGGCGACGAGCACCGGCGGATCGCCCTCGCGTCGGGGTCCGATCGTCGCGGGGATGGGGCGCCCAACGGCTCGCTCGGCGGCGGCGATCACCTCGCGGATCGAGAAGCCGCCACCGATCCCGAGGTTGCACGCAAGGAACTCGGCGGTCCGCCCGTCGCCGGGGGCCGTGGCCTCGATCGCGCGCAGATGGGCGTCCGCGAGGTCCTCCACGTGGATGTAGTCGCGGATGCAGGTGCCGTCCGGGGTGGGGTAGTCGTCGCCGAAGACAGTCAGCGCCTGGCGTCCCTCGGCCGCCGCGAGGACGTTGGGGATCAGGTGGGTCTCGGGGTCGTGGTCCTCGCCGAGCTCGTCGGTTGCACCCGCGACGTTGAAGTAGCGGAGGCTCACGCCGCGCATCCCGTACGCCCGGCCGTACCAGGAGAGCGCCGCCTCGAAGGTCCGCTTCGTCTCGCCGTACGGGTTGATCGGTCGGAGCGGCGCGTCCTCGGGGATCGGGGTCGCATCGGGCGTGCCGTAGACCGCGGCCGAAGACGAGAACACGACGCGCGCGACGCCGACCGTCCGTGCCGCCTCGAGCAGTGCCACGCCGCCCGCGACGTTGTCCCGGTAGTACTTCGCGGGCTCCGCGATCGACTCGCCGACCAGGGAGCGCGCGGCACAGTGGAGGATCGCCTCGATGCGCTCGTCGGCGAGGAGCCGGCTCATCGCGTCGGCGTCCGTGTACGTGCCGACGTGCAGGGTCGCTGCAGGAGGGACGGCGGCGCGGTGCCCGGTGGTCATGTCGTCGACCACGACGACCTCGTGGCCGGCGGCGAGGAACGCCGCGGCCGACACCGACCCGACATAGCCGGCTCCGCCGGTGACGAGGATACGTGTCATGGCTCGAACGATACGGGGCCGGGCGGGCAGGCGTACCGATCGGCGCGCCTCGTCAGTCGCCGGTCGTGAGCCCGAGCGCCTCGTCGAGGGCGACCGCCCGCGCCTTGATGTCGTCGAGGGCGATGTGGTTCTCGTCGATGAACCGAGCCTCGTGCTCGAGGCGCACGGCTTCGTCGAGCCCCCTGGCCCGCTCGATGCAGTCGGTGCCGCGGACCGCCAGGTCGATCTCGAGCCGCTGCAGGTCGGCGAGTGCGTCCGGGTCGGCGTCTGCGCGGCCGGGTGGCGGCCCCGTGACCGTCTCGAGGCGGGCAGAGATGAACGCGATCGCCTCGCGCCCGAAGCCGCGACGGCTCGACGGGCGGAACGTCCCGCCCGACATGCACGCGAGCCATCGCCGGTCCGCCTCGATCGTCCGTCCGTCCTCGGCGATCCGTCGTTCGAGGTCGGCGAGCTCGGTGGCCAGGGGACGCAGCAGCCGGTCGTGCCGGCCGTAGACGGCCTCGTTGGACTCGCCGTTGCAGCCTGGGGACGCGCCGTTGCCGAACAGAGCGGCGCGATACGCCTCACGACGGGCGGCCGGGAGCGAGTCGATGTAGGCGAGGTTTGGATCGGCGACCGGCGGGAGCTCGACGGGGGCACCGACCGAGGTCGAGATGCCAAACCCCCACCTGGCCGCCCATTCCCTTGGTCCGAGGTCGGCGTCCGGAACAGTCGGAGGAGGTTCGGCGTGCTCGCGATACGGCAGTCCGAGCCGGGCCATGCAGCGGGCGATGCGACCCTGGACGGCACGCAGCCTCCCGGACGGCGAGCTCCGGCGTCCGCGTATCGGACCAGCCGAGGTAGTCGGCGAGCCCGACGGAGCGGGGAGCGGGCCACAGGACCGCGATGGCGGCGGTCAGCACCGCCGCACCCAACGAGCTCAGGGAGATGACGGTTCGACGGTGGGACACCTGGCACCTGCGGTCCGATCGCCGTCACAGGTGCCCGCGGCATCCGGACCGTACTGGGATTCGCCGAGCCAGGCGAGTACGTCGAATCGCCTACCCGAGAAGGGCGCCGGCGGGTCAGCGGCCGGTGATCCGACCGAGCAGCGAGCGGCGAGCCGGCTGGGGTTCGTCGGACGGCGAGGACGCCGGGGCCGGCGGATCGTCTGTCGGCGTTTCAGTCGTCGCCGGTCCAACAGCCGCCGGACCCGGAGCCGCCTCGGCGCGGTAGCGCAGGATCTCCTCGAGGCGCGTGACCATCCGCTGCGCGGCCGAGTTCTCGGGATCGAGGGCCAGGGCCTGCAGCGCCGTGAACAGCGCGCCGCGCTCGTCGCCGCGTTCGAGGGTCACCCGGGCCAGCCCGACGACCGCGATCACGTTGCGCGGATCCGCCTCGACGATCTGTCGATACAGCGCTTCGGCCGCGTCGATCCGGCCCATCTCCATCGCCCGTTCGGCCTCGAGGAGGAGCTCGATCACGGTTCGTCTCCGAGCATGCCCTGGGCGAGGAGCAGGAGCGTCGGGCGGTCGTTGATGGCGGGATCTGCCTGCGCCCGCTCCAGCAGCGTGTCGAGGATCCGACCGAGACGCGGTCCGGGCCGAAGATCCAGCTCCTGCATCAGGTCCCGGCCATCGATCGCGAGGTCGCGCCGGTCGAGGACGACGCCTTCCGCCAGTGCCGCCGCGACCCGCGTCCGCAGCTCCTCGAGCCGGCCGGCATCCGGCGGCAGTCCCGAGCCCACGTTGTCCGCCGCGCGTAGCGCCAGGAGCTCATCGATCGCCTCGGGAGCGGTCCCATCGAGCGACATCTTCGCGATGAAGCGGCGGACCGCCCCATCCGACCAGTTGGGCTCGTAGCTGAACATGTGGTTGCGAACCAGGTGGACGACGCGCTCGCGCACGTCCCGCGGCTCGCGAAGTCGCTCCAGCAGGGCCCCTGCGAGGTCGGCGCCGACGGTCTCGTGCCCGAGGAAGTGGCCATCGGCGAAGGTCGCCGGCTTGCCGATGTCATGGACGAGGGCGGTGAGCCGGACGAGCGGCCGGGACGCCGAGGTCGCATCCACGGACCGCAGCGTGTGATCCCAGAGATCCTCGCCCGGCACCTTGTTCTGCGGGACGCCACGTTGCGCGGCCAGGTCGGGCGAGATGCCCGCGAGCAGGCCCGTCTCGGCGAGGAGCCGCAGGCCGGACGAGGGGGGTTCGGCCGTGAGCAGCCTGTCGAGCTCGGCCGCGATCCGTTCCCCCGACAGGTGGGTCACGAGTTCGGCCCGGGCGGCGATCCCGGCCAGTGTCTCGGCCTCCACCTCGAAGCCGAGCGTCGCGGCCAGCCGGACCGCACGCACCATGCGCAGCGCGTCCTCCTCGAACCGCCGGGCCGGGTCGCCGACCGCCCGGAGCAGCCGGGCGCCGATGTCCGCGACACCGTCGTACGGGTCCACGAGTCCGGGCGTCGCGGCGCGGTCGGCCCGCGCCCCCCACGCCATCGCGTTGCAGGTGAAGTCGCGGCGTGCGAGGTCGAGCTCGATGGTGTCGCCGAATTCGATCCGGTGGGGTCGTCGGAAGTCGGCGTAGTCGTGGTCGGACCGGAACGTGGTGATCTGGAAGACATCGTCGCCGTGACGCACGGCCACGGTCCCGAACTGGTTCTCGTAAACGGCGTCCGGCAGCAGGGCCTGGACCTGTTCGGGCAGTGCCGCGGACGCGAGGTCCCAGTCATGGGGGACGCGACCGAGGACGATGTCGCGCAGCGAGCCGCCGACGACATACGCGGCGTACCCGGCCGCCCAGAACGTCGCGAGCAGATCCCGCACCGACGCCGGGATCCCGGCCGAGACCGTGTCCCCGAGTGTCCCCGCCGTCAGTTCCGTCCCAGGAACAGGTACGTCCTCCACGCCTCGTTGTTCTCGTCGGCGAGGTATGGCGTGAAGAGCGAGTAGATGTCGTTTCGCGGCTCGAACGGCGGCCGGAGCAGGCGCAGCCGGGCCTCGTCGACCGTCTTGCCGCCCTTGCGATGGTTGCAGGACTTGCAGGCCGTGACGAGGTTCTCCCAGGTGTGACCGCCACCGCGATGGCGAGGCACCACGTGGTCGAGCGTCATGTCGTGGGCCTGGCGGCCGCAGTACTGGCAGACGTGCCGGTCGCGCGCGAAGATCTCGCGCCGCGACAGCTTGACCCGCGGTCGGGGTCGGCGGATGAGGTGCTGGAGGCGGATGACGGAGGGCGCGCGGAACTCCGTCCGCGGCGTCCGGATCACCTGGTGGTCGTACTCGATCACTTCGGCCTTCTCACCGAACAGGAGTCGGAAGGCTCGAGGCAGGTTACAGACGTTCAGCGGCTCGTAGTTCTGGTTCAGAACGAGAACGACGCCGTCCATCGCGCGGACGATAGCAGAGAGTTGGGTTCGTGCTCGCGACGTGCGGGGCGGACGCGCCGACGGTCAGCCGCGGCCGATCGACGCGCCCGTCTCCGCGTTCCAGCCGCCTGCCTGGCCGACCTTCGTCGAGAGCGGTTTCCCGAGCGCATCGGTGATGAACCGGGCGGCGTCGAGGACGCCCTGGATCGACACGCCGGTCTCCCAGCCAGAGGCGTCGAGGAGGTACACGAGGTCCTCCGTGGCCAGGTTGCCCGCGGCCCCGGGCGCGTACGGGCAGCCGCCGGTTCCGCCCGCGGAGGAGTCGAAGGCGCGGACCCCGGCGTCCAGACCGGCCGCCACGTTCGCCAGCGCCGTGCCGCGCGTGTCGTGGAAGTGGAACGCGATGCGATCGGTCGGGATCCCGGCCTCGACGGCCAGTCCGGTCAGTGCCGCGACCTGGCCCGGCACGCCCACTCCGATCGTGTCGCCGAAGCAGACCTCATCCACGCCGAGCGCCAGGAGCCGCAGCGCGACATCCACCGCGACCGACGGCTCGACGCGACCGGTGTATGGGCAGCCGAACGCCGTCGAGACGTAGGCGCGCCGCCACCAACCGAGGTCCGCCGCGCGACGGAGGACCGGCTCGAACGCCGCGAGCGACTCCGCGATCGTCATCCCGATGTTGGCCCCCGTGAACGCGTCGGTCGCGGCGGTGAATACGGCGATGGCATTGGCGCCCGCGGCCTCGGCTCGGGCCATGCCCACGCTCGTTCGGCACAAGCACCGGGTAACGCACGCCGGCTCGACGCGGCAAGGCCGCCATGAGCTCGTCGGCGTCGGCCAGCTGCGGGATCGCCCGCGGCGAGACGAAGGACGTGGCTTCGATCTCGCGAAGGCCGGCGTCGGCAAGCAGTTCGATGAACCGCGTCTTGGTCGCGGTCGGGACCGGGTTGGCTTCGTTCTGCAGGCCGTCGCGTGGCCCGACCTCGTAGATCCTGACGTGCTCGCCCACGGTCATCGCAGGCTCGGCTCAGACCCGCGGCGGATCCATCGCCCGCTCGAGCCGGGCGATCTCGACCTCGATGCGACCGAGCAGATCGATCGCGGCCGCCTGTTCCTCGCTCTTGTGGGCGGCCTCGTTTCGCCGCCGCCGTGTCTCGGCATGCAGCGCGAGGAGCGCGTCACGGGTCTTGGGGAGCGGCGGCTGTGCCATCGATGGGCCTCCGGTACTCGAACGTCGGGGAGCGTACCCGAACCGGGCGCGTCAGGGCTCGATGAGTCCGAGATCCTGGCCGCGGGTCACCTGGTCGGCCGCCTTCACCCGCAGCTCCGTCAAGCGACCGGCGAGCGGGGCGACGACCGCATGCTCCATCTTCATGGCCTCGAGGGTGACGATGGGGTCGCCGGCCGCGACGGTCGCGCCCTCGCGCACGTGGATCGTGAGCACGGAGCCGGGCATCGGCGCGACGAGACGGGTCGGGCCGGACGCGCTCCCCGGTCCGTGCCGCAGGCGGGCGGAGGCCGCGGCGCGCATCCACGTCGGGCGCCGGGGCCAGCGCGAACGCCACGCTGCGACCGGCCACGTCGACGTGCACGGTCCCGTCGACGGTGACGGCCTCGAACGGGGGAAGGGCGTCCGCCGGTGTCGGCTCGTCCGGCGCGACCGACCGGGTGATGCCTCCCGCCTCGAGTCGGACCCGCGGCGCCGCGTTGACCCGCCAGCCGCCCGCCCACGGATCGTCGCTCCGTTCCGTGACGCCCGATCGGCGCAGCAACCCGGCCGCAGCGGCCCACGCGGCGTCCGGGATCTGCGCGCGCTCGCTCCAGTCGGCCGGCGGCCAGATCCGATCGAGGGTGTCGATGCGCGCGGCCCCATCGCGAACGACCGGCTGCCGGACCAGCCAGCGCAGGAATCGCAGGTTCGTCACGAGGCCGAGGACCACGATGTCGTCGAGCGCGGCGGTCAGCCGGGCCAGCGCCTCATCCCGGTTTGTGCCCCAGGCGATGATCTTGGCGAGCATCGGATCGAACCGGCCGCCGACGTCGGTGCCCACGTCGATCCCGGCATCGATGCGGACGTCATCCCGGGCCGGCCAACGGAGCGCCTCCACTCGGCCGATCGCCGGCAGGAACCCGTCCTCGGCGTCCTCGGCGTACAGGCGGACCTCGATCGCGTGGCCGGAGGGGCGGATGTCGGCGGACTCGATGCCCAGCGGCTCGCCGGCGGCGATCCGGAGCTGGTCCGCCACGAGGTCGCGGCCGGTGACGAGCTCGGTCACCGGGTGCTCCACCTGGAGCCGGGTGTTCATCTCCATGAAGGTGGGCTCGCCCCGATCGTCGATCAGGAACTCGCAGGTGCCCGCGTTCACGTACCCGACCGCGCGCCGCGAGCGCCAGCGCGGCGTCGCCGAGACGGCGCCGAAGTCCGTCCTCGACGCCCGGCGACGGGCTCTCCTCGAGGATCTTCTGGTGGCGACGCTGGATCGAGCAGTCGCGCTCGCCGAGATGGACGCCGGTGCCGTGGGCATCGAAGAGCACCTGCACCTCGACATGGCGGGCGCCCTCGACGAACCGCTCGAGGATCACCCGGTCGTCCGCGAACGCCGCGCGAGCCTCGCGACGGGACGCGGCCAAGCGCGTCCGGGAAGGCGCGCCAGGTCACGGACCACGCGCATCCCCTTGCCGCCGCCGCCGGCCGCGGGCTTGATCAGGAGCGGGATGCCGATCTTCCTGGCGGCCTTGGTGAGGCGATCGTCGGACTGGTCGTCCTCGTCATATCCGGCAAGCACCGGGATCCCGAGCGACACCGCCAGCCGTCGTGCAGCCGCCTTGTCGCCCATCGTGCGGATGGCCTCGGGCGGCGGACCGACCCAGCGCAGGCCGGCGGCGATGACCCGTTCAGCGAAGTCGGCGTTCTCGGCGAGGAATCCGAAGCCCGGATGGACGGCGTCGGACGCCGCCTCCGACCGCCGCTCGCACGACGGCCTCGGCGTCGAGGAGGTCGAGGGCGTCGCGTCCGTCCGTCTGGGGCACGACGACACGAATGCCCAGCCGGTCGCAGGTGCGCTCGATGCGGCGCGCGATCTCGCCTCGATTGGCGATGAACAGCGTGTGGATCGTCGTCGCCGAGGTTCGGACAGGCTTGTTGGACGCGTCGAACGCGTCAAACGCGACACGCCAACGGCCCCCAACGCGTCGTGCAGGCAGCACACCACGCTCGATCCACCGCTGGACCGTGCGCGTTGACGTTCCCAGGCGCTTGGCGACCTCGCTTGGAGCCAGTTCCTCGGTCATGACTGTCGCGATTGTCGCATCTTTGAAGGTCGGCGGAGGCGGTCGTGGTCCTCAGTCGGCGTCCTGGTCCGGCGCCCAATTCGGGCGGCGCTTCTCGTCGAATGCGGCAAATCCCTCGCGTGCCTCGTCGGTCACGCGCTGGCGGGCGATCACCCTGGCCGTGTGCCACTTCGCCGCTCCGTGGCCCAGGCCGCGGACCTCGCGGACGATCGCCTTTGCCGCCCGAGCCGCAGTGGGTCCGGCGAGCAGCAGGTCCGCAACGGCGGCATCGACGGCCCCATCCAGCGCTTCCTCGCCCTCGACGACCTCATGCACGAGGCCGATCCGCTGTGCGCGTATCGCGTCGATCCGGCGGCCGCCCGGGAACAGCGCCCGGGCGTGGCTCTCGCCGATCTTCGCGATCACGAAGGGCGAGATGACCGCGGGCAGGATGCCGAGCCGCGTCTCCGAGAACCCGAACCGGGTCCCGCTCTCGGCGATGACGAGGTCGGCGACGGCACAGATCCCCATCCCGCCGCCGAGCGCCGCTCCGTGCACCCGGGCGATGACGGGCGCGGGGCACGTGTCGATGGTCTCGAACATGTCGGCCATGCCCATCGCGTCCTGTTCGTTGCCCTCGACATCGAGGGTGCTCGCCGCGCGCATCCAATCGACGTCGGCGCCGGCACAGAACGAGGGACCGTCCCCGGCCACCACGACGGCACGCAGGGCCTCCGGCGACTCACGCGCCAGGGCGGCGAAGATGGTCCGCAACTCGGCGATGAGCGACGCGTTGAAGGCGTTGTGGACCTCCGGTCGCGACAGCGTCACGCGCGCGATCGTGCCCGCGGGACCCTGGCGTTCGAGGCGGACGGGGGGACTCATCCGCCCAATCCTAGCGAGCCTGCGAACCGCCACGCGCGTCCACATGCAGGTCCGTGACGAGTACGTTCGGGCGGAGCGTGTTGCCCTGTCTGGGTCATCCTTGGCGGCCGGTTCGCGGACTAGGCTCGAAGGATGCGGCTGGACGAGATCGAGACGACCCCAGCCGACGGTCGCGCCCGGGTCCCTCGGCGACCGCATCCGACGGGCCTCCCAGCATGATCTCGCCGAAGGACCCGAACTGGTCGCCGGATCCGACGGGCCAGCGGCTTGCCCTCATCCGCGCCTCCCGCCGGGGCGGGCTCCTGGCCGGTGCCTACTTCGGTCTCGTGGTGGCGGTCTCGATCGTCATCGAGCCCCCGGAGGCCCTCGGCGCCCCGAATGGCTCGGGCTTGTGGGTCCTGGTGCTGGCCCTGCCCGGCCTGGCCCTGCTCGGTGCCGGCCTGACGCCTGCGGCCCTCGGTTCGCGCATGTCGGCGGCGAGCGCCGGTCTGGCGATCGGGGTCGGGGCGCCGCTGTTCGCTGTCACCTCGGCAATGCTCGGGACGTTCGTCCTGACGTGGCTCGTCCTCGCCATGGATCCGACGCCGACCCGCGACGCGACCGCGACCGCCGCCGACATGGCCGGCGTCGTCCTGCGCGATGGGGTCATCGCCGCCGCGCGGATCGCGCCACTGATCGTCATCGCGTCGGTCAGCTGGGTCGTCGTCGTGCGGCGCTGGATCAGCCCGGAGGCCGAGGCGGCCAGGAAGCGGCGGAATCAGCCGGGCTGAGACCCCAGCACGGTCACCACATCGCCGACGCGGATGGTGCCGGGTTGGTCGACCTCCCCATACACGCCGAACATCAGGTCCTTCCCGTCGACCAGGCCGCGGTACTCCTTGATGGCATGGAGGGTGTCGAGGTCCCGCTCACCGGTCTTGGGGTCGTGCGTCGTCATCGCACATCGCGGCACGGCGCCGCTCACGCGCAGGATCGTCTCGCCGAGGGCGATCCGGCCGCCGACCCAGGTGTCCTCCTCGTGCGGACCGCCGCCATCGAGCTCGATGAGCATCCGGAAGCGACGAGCATCCACGTCGCCCACCCCGAGGACAGCCCCGATCGCATCGAGCGAGCCGTCGCTCACGAGCGTGACCGGGCTCTTGATCCGCGTCCCGCCGGGCCGGTCGCAGCGAACGACCCGGACATCCTTGCCAAGGAACGCACCGAGCGCGTCCGCGAACGGCCCGTCTACGACGTGGCCGACACCGGTCCGCCCGTGGATCGGCGTCTCGACGTGGTCGCCGAGGCGGACGTCATCCTCGATGACCCGGCCGTCGGGGAACGTCAGGCGCAGCACCGCGGCGTCGGGATCGGTCCAGGCCGAGACCTGGACCATCGTGGCCGCGATCAGCTGATCGACGAGCCGGTTGTTCGCATCGGTGACGAAGAAGCGGCGATCCTCGGCAACGCCGTTGGCCTCGACGCGGATCGAGTCGCGCGACTCGAGTCCGAGGCTGCGGACCGGCGCGATGTTCAGGCGGCTGACATGGGGCATGCCCGGATGCTACCGGACCACGACCTCGAGGATCCGTCTCACATCCGGAAGACCCCGAAGCGGGTCTCGGGGATCGGGGCGTGGAGCGAGGCCTCGATGCCCATCGCGAGGACCCGCCGCGTGTCGAGCGGGTCGATGACGCCGTCGTCCCACAGCCGGGCCGTCGCGAAGTACGGCGACCCCTCGCGCTCGTATGTCTCGAGGATCGGCGCCTCGAAGGCGTCGCGCTCGGCATCGCCCGCGAAGCCGCCACGGACCGTCGAGAGGACACGGGCCGCCTGCGTCCCGCCCATCACCGAGATCCGGCTGTTCGGCCACGACCACAGGAACCGCGGCTGGTACGCGCGCCCGGCCATCGCGTAGTTGCCGGCGCCGAAGCTCCCGCCGATGAGCACCGTGAACTTCGGGACCTCGGCCGACGCGACTGCAGTCACGAGCTTCGCGCCGTCCTTGGCGATGCCGGCCTCCTCGTACTCGCGCCCCACCATGAACCCGGTGATGTTCTGGAGGAAGACGAGCGGGATCTTGCGCTGGCACGCGAGCTCGATGAAGTGCGCGCCCTTGAGGGCAGACTGGCTGAAGAGGATGCCGTCGTTGGCGAGGATCGCGACCGGGTAGCCGGCGAGGTGCGCGAACCCGGTCACGAGGGTCTCGCCGTAGCGCGGCTTGAACTCGTGGAAGCGCGAGCCGTCGACGAGCCGGGCGATCAGCTCGCGGACCGGGATCGGACGACGCGGGTCGAGCGATACCGCGCCATAGAGCCCGTCCGGATCCACCGCAGGCGGTTCTGGCGTCCTCCGATCCCACGGTGGCTCGGGGGTCTTGCGATTCAGGTTGGCCACGATCGACCGGCCGAGGGCCAGGGCGTGCTCGTCGTCGAGCGCCTCGTGATCCGCGACGCCGGAGAGGCGGGTGTGGACATCGGAGCCGCCGAGCTCCTCGGGCGTGACGTCCTCGCCGGTCGCGGCCTTCACCAGGGGCGGGCCGCCCAGGAAGATCGTGCCGGTGCCCTTGACGATGACGGTCTCGTCGCTCATCGCCGGCACGTAGGCCCCTCCCGCCGTGCACGAACCCATGACGAGTGCGACCTGCGGGATGCCCGCAGCCGACATCCGCGCCTGGTTGTAGAAGATCCGCCCGAAGTGGTCGCGATCGGGGAAGACCTCGGCTTGTAGGGGAAGGAACGCCCCACCGGAGTCCACGAGATACAGGCAGGGGAGCCGGTTCTCGAGGGCCACCTCCTGGGCGCGTAGATGCTTCTTGACCGTCATCGGGTAGTACGTGCCGCCCTTGACGGTCGCATCGTTGGCGATCACCACGCAGGTCGTGCCCTCGATCCGGCCGATACCCGTGACGATGCCGGCCCCCGGCGCGTCGTCGTCGTACAGGCCGTTGGCCGCGAGCGGCGAGAGTTCCAGGAACGCCGAGCCCGGGTCGAGCAGCCGCTCGATGCGTTCGCGGACCGGCAGCTTGCCGCGTTCTCGGTGGCGGTCGATCGACGCGTCATCGCCTCCGGCGCCACGCCCGGCCACGACGTCCTGCCGCGCCCGGAGGTCGGCGACGAGGTCGCACATGGCGTCGTGATTGGCCCGCGTCTCCGGGGCGTTTGGGTCCAGGCGACTGCGCAGGACGGGCATGGCCGCGAGGATAGTCCCTCGCCACGGGAACCGACGCGGGGCCGCGCTCGTCCGGCGGCCATGCAGACGCTTCGCCGCCCCAACGGCTTCGCCGTGCCCTTCCTGGCCTTGGTCGGACTCGTCCTCGCTGCCTGTTCGAGCGTGCCGGCGCTGCCGGGTTCGTCGGCGGCGACCGGGACCGGGGCCCTCGTGACCGTCGAGACGCGCGGAGGGGAGTGCATCGACGGACCGTGCGGCTCCAAGACCGCGATCGAGCGCGACGGGCGGGTGCACTCGCTGGCGCCCGCCGAGGCCGCCCTCGGCCAGGTCCCGCCGGAGGTGCTGACGGCCCTCGATGCGGCGATCAAGACGACCGACTTCGCGATCCTCAAGAGCCACCCGTTCACCGGCGAGTGCCCGGTGAACTTCGACGGTCAGGAGGTCATCTACGAGTTCGGCGCGCCGTCCGGCACGGAGCGGATCGCCTCCTGCGAGGTCGAGGTCGACCCGAACCTGCCGCTCTTCGTTGCCGTCCAGGCGGCGCTCGCGGCGGCCGGCGCGGGCTGACTCGCGGCCAGCGCGGACCGACGAGCGGCCAGGTCCTCCGCCTCCAGCTTGAGCGCGGCGTTCCGCGTCCCGAGCAGTCGGCGCATGTAGCGGCCGAGCACGAGTCGATCTGCGACCCAGCCGAGCGGCCCGAACGGCGACGCATGCCGCCAGTCGTCGATCATGAGCGTCCCGCGATCCATCGCCTCGAATCGGTGGGCGTGGCGGAACCAGGCGAAGGGACCGCGGACCTGCTCGTCGGAGAACTCGGTTGGCGGGTTCATCGTGGTGATCCGGCTCTGCAGCGTCCACCAATACCCGAAGTGCCGGGCGCGCCAGGTGACGGTCTCGCCGAGCTCGATTGCGCCGGTCATCCGGCCGGCGACGGCCCGCTCCTGGCTCGACGTCATGGATCGCGCATGGAACCCGACGTCGCGTGCGAGCTCGAAGACCAGGTCGATCGGCGCGTCGATGCGCGTCTCGAGTCGGAACGAGATCACGTCGCGCTCCTGCGAACAGCGGCCGAGCGCCGCGACTCGGCAGACCAGGGTCGTGTCAGCGTCCACGCGAGGATGACCGGAAGAGCGAAGCCAAGGGCATTGAGCGTTCCGTGGACGCGGGCCATGGTGGCGAGGTCGAGCCAACTCGTTCCGATCAGCACGCCCGTGGAGTAGATCGCGGCCATCGGCATCGACACGAGCAGGCTGCCACCCGCGAGGACCGCGAGGATCCGGGCGCGACGAGGGTCAAGGCGACGTGCGACGAGAACGGTCGTGGCTCCGATGCCGAAGCCACCGATCGAGGTCAGCATCGCGCCGATCCAGTTCGCGTACGGGACCCCGAGGAAGCCGAGCGCGGTGATCGGGATGCCGAACATGACCGCGCCGAGCGCGAGCTCCAGCCAGCGTGACGGCAGGCGGCCGTAGGCAAGCGCGCCGGCGAGCGGCAGCACGAAGCCCGCGAAGTGGAAGTGGACGGCGGTCAGAAGGATGACCTCCGGGGCGAAGTCGAGCGGTCGCGCGCCCAGTCGATCGATCGTGGCGAAGGTCGCGCCGACCGCGAGGAACGCGACGGCCGCGTCGGTGGCGTGCCGGACGTCCGGGCGGAACCGGTCCTGATCCTTCAGGAGACGGAGACCCGCTGCGAGCGCGATGCTCGCCGTGACGCCGAGCCATGGGAGCGACAGCGCTGCCGCGAGGAGACCAGGCTCGAGGATGAAGCTCAGCGTCAGCAGGAGCGCAGCCGGAACAGCGGCCGACCGCGCCAGCCGAGGCGGCTCAGCGCCCGCGCTCGCGATCGCCAGCAGGCGCAACCCCAACGGCACCAGGACCAGAGGCGCGATCACGAAGAACGGAACGACGACGCTCATGCGACCGTCACGCGCCGCAGTACGGCCATGGTGAGACTCCAGCCCGCTCCGAATGGCAGCAGGTATACGAATCCGTAGAGCGAGACCACGGCCCCGCTGAGGAGGTAACCGGCCGCCGAAAGCAGGACATCGCTCGGACCCGTCAGTTGCCCGGCGTCGAACGCCGCCCACGTCGACCCAGCGGCATTGATCGGCAGCACGACCAGCCAGCCGACGACTCCATACGTCAGGAAGCCGATGAACCAGCGCCTGGCGGTGCCATCGATGAAGCGGCCGATGATCCATCCGGCTCCCACGGCGCCGATCCCGATCTCGGCAAGGGCCAGCACGAAACTGCCGACGCTGCCAGTCCAGCCGGTCATCGCGATCCACGCGACGAACATCGCGATAGGCGTGACGGCCGCCAGCGCGCCCAGGCGACCTGCGGCGGACGTCCGCACTGGTCCAGGATGTTCGAGAGAACTGGTTGCCATGATGCCGCCTAAGCTGCTACCGTGATATAGCAAGTTATGAAGCAAGAACTCGCTACTGTCAAGTCGCAACTTTCCGCTCCCGCTGGCGGCGCCGGTGGGCGCTCGTCCTCGAACGGTCATCGTCCCAAGACCGCCGAGGCGATCCGCCTCGAGCTGGCCGAGGCGTGGGGCGAGATGGGTGCTGCGTGGGGCGTCACGCCCGCGATCGCGCGCGTCCAGGCCTACCTGATGGCGCGCCAGGAGCCGCTGACCGAGCGCGAGGTCCGCGAGGCGCTCGGCCTCTCCCACCGCGCAGCGAGTCTCGCCCTGGCCGAGGCCGAGTCGTGGGGGATCGTCGAGCGAGTGAAGGAACCCCGGCGCGTCGGCAGGCGCGGGCCGGCCGGTGTGGCCTACCTCGCGGTCGGGGACCACTGGCAGTGGTTCGGGCGGGTCATCGCGGAGCGCAAGGTACGGGAGGGCGACCCGATCGTCGCCGTCCTCGAGGAGAAGGCCCGCGACGCCGCGGCCGCGGCCGCGGCCAACCCGGACGACAAAGAGCTCACTGCCTTGCACGACTGGCTCGCGGCGTTCCTCGTCTTCGTTCGCCTGTTCGATCGAGCCGTGGGGCTCGTCCCGCAACTCGAGCCGCGCGAGCTGGAGCGGTCGCTCCAGTTGCTCGGCCGCGTCCCGGACGCCACGATCCTCCGGCTGTTCGATCTGCTCGGTGGCCTCGACGACGACGACGTGCTGGGCCTGGTCGATGCGCTTTCGCGCCTGTCACCGACCGCCGCCCGCCGCGCGACGAAGCTGATGTCTGGAGTCGTCCGGACCGTCTCGCGATAGCATCGCGGTATGACCGAACCGACGGCCGACCGGCCACACGTCCCCGGCTATGGCATCCCCGAGAGCACTGACGGCATCCTGTCCTGGTCGTGGGCGAGCGAGCGTCTCGAACGGGCGCTCATCTACTGGCTCGCGACCGCGGGCACCGATGGAGCCCCGCACCTGATCCCGATCTGGGGCGCGTGGGTCGACGGCCTCTGGTACGTCGAGGGCGGCCCGACGCGCTGGCAGCGCAACCTGCGGGCGAACCCGCAGCTCGCGATCCACGTCGAGTTCGGGAACGAGGTCGTCACCGTCGAAGGGACGGCGCGCGAGCTCGTTGCCCCCAAGGCGCCGCTGGCGGGTCGGATCCTCGCGGGATACGCCAAATACAAGCCCGACTACGTCGCGAGCGAGGCGCATTGGAAGCAGGGCGGCCTGTGGGAGCTCCACCCCCGCAAGGCGTTCGCCTGGTCGGTGTTCCCCGACGACATGACCCGGTTCACGTTCGCCGATGGGAGTCTTGCCAACCTCGTGCCATAATCGGAACGCGCGCGGGGCTCGGCCGACTCGAACGGGCGAGGACCCCGGGGCCAGACCCGGCCGGCGAACCGAGCGCGACCAACCAAAGGAATCGAAGCCCACATGACCGTCGAAACGTCGACCTGGGCGACCAAGACCGGTCTCGCCCAGATGCTCAAGGGCGGCGTCATCATGGACGTCGTCACCCCCGATCAGGCCAAGATCGCCGAGGATGCCGGCGCGGTCGCCGTCATGGCCCTCGAGCGCGTGCCGGCCGATATCCGCAAGGCCGGTGGCGTGGCCCGCATGAGCGACCCCTCGATGATCGAGGGGATCATGGATGCGGTCAGCATCCCGGTCATGGCCAAGGCGCGGATCGGCCACTTCGTCGAGGCCCAGGTCCTCGAGGCGCTCGGCGTCGACTACATCGACGAGTCGGAGGTGCTCACGCCTGCAGACGAGCACAACCACATCGACAAGCACGCCTTCAAGGTGCCGTTCGTGTGCGGCTGCCGGAACCTCGGCGAGGCGCTCCGACGCATCAACGAGGGCGCCGCGATGATGCGGACCAAAGGCGAGGCCGGCACCGGCAACGTGGTCGAAGCCGTGCATCAGCTGCGCGACGTGCTCAGCGAGATCCGCCGGCTCCAGGCGATGCGCGAGGACGAGCTCTTCGTGGCGGCCAAGGAGCTCCAGGCCCCGTACGAGCTGGTCAAGCAGGTCGCGGCCGACGGCAAGCTGCCGGTCGTGAACTTCGTCGCCGGTGGGATCAGTACGCCGGCCGATGCCGCCCTGGTGATGCAGCTCGGATCCGAGGGCGTCTTCGTCGGGTCGGGCATCTTCAAGAGCGAGGAGCCGGCACGCATGGCCAACGCCATCGTCCAGGCGACGACGTTCTTCGACGACGCCAAGAAGATCGCGGAGGTCTCCAAGGGCCTGGGCGCGCCGATGCGGGGCATCGCCCTGGAGGAGATCCCCGATCAGGAGCGCCTCGCCGTCCGCGGCTGGTAGATCCTCGGGCCGCTGGCGACGCGGAACTCCTGCCACGGACCTTGGAGAGCGCGTGCTGAACATCGTGACGGTTTCCAACTCATGAGGATCGGGGTCCTGGCCCTCCAGGGGGCCTTCCGCGAGCACCTCGACACGCTCCGCGCCATCGGCGTCGAGGGCGTCCGCGTGCGTGAGCCGGCCGATCTCGAGGGCGTCAGCGGGCTCATCCTGCCCGGCGGCGAGAGCACGACAATGCGTCAGCTCATCGAGCGCTGGGGCCTGCACGATCCGATCCTCGATCTCGCCGAGACCGGCGCCCCGCTCTTCGGCACGTGCGCCGGGATGATCGTGCTGGCGTCGGAGATCGCGGGTGGCGAGTCGCCGATCCTGCCCCTCCTCGACATCACGGTGGAGCGCAACGCGTTCGGCCGGCAACTCGACTCGTTCGAGGCGGAGCTGCCCGTGCCGATCCTCGGCGACACACCGGTCCACGCGGTCTTCATCCGCGCCCCGATCGTCGATCGGACCGGTCCGGACGTCGACGTCCTCGCCCGGCTCGAGGACGGCCGGGTCGTCGCGGTCCGGCAGCGGAATGTCATCGCGACCGCGTTCCACCCCGAGCTCGCCGGGGAGACCCGGTTCCACCGGCTCGTCGCGACGATGGCCGCGGAGCACGACGATCCGGGCGAGGGCTCCGGCCGCCGCCCGCACCCGACGCGTCGGGCGAGGCTGCCCCGATGACCGAGCCCCGTACGACTCGGGTCGGCGGCAAGGTCCGGCCGGCGCGTCTGACCGACCTCGCCGCGCTCGGCGAGCTCTCGCGCCTCTGTCAGTCCGATGGCGCGGACACGCGGTCGCTGGGACTCCCGCTCAGCGGCCCCCCGATCGGCGTGTTCAGCCTGTTCCGCCTGCCGCTCGGGGCGTTCCGCCCGAACGACCTGATGTACGTCTACGAGCAGGAGGGGCGGCTCGCCGGGCTGGTCCGCGTCGAGCGCGAATCCTTCCGCGACGAGTGGACGATCGTGGAGCTCGACGCCGTCGGCATGTCCGATGCGGGCGACATCCGCTACCGGCTGGTGCAGCAGCTCCTGCGCGAGGGCGGGAAGCGGGGAGCGGCGCGGTTCCACGTGGCGTGCGCCGATGTCGACGGCAACGTCGAGCTCCTGATGCAGGCGGGGTTCATGCGCTACGGGGAGGAACGGATCCTCGCCCGGCCCGCGGGACGGCCGCTGCCGGCGCCGTGGTCCGACAAGCGCGCCCTCGCGGCCGGGATCCGGCCCGCCGTCCCTCTCGACGCGCTCGCCCTGGCCCGGCTGTATGCCTCGGCGACGCCCATGCCAGTCGCGCGGCTCGAGGCGATCCGCCTCCCCGACTGGGAGCGCCAGGGCACGCACTGGCGGGTGCCCCGCTCGAGCCTCGCGCCGATCCTGCGGTTCGCCGACGTCGAGGGCTTCGTCCAGGTTGCGCCCGACGGCGGACGGGATGGAACGGACCTGTGCGGCTTCCTCCAGGTCGGCGTCGCCAAGGAAGACCAGCCGCACTACCTCAAGGTCCTCGCGAAGCCCGACGCGGACGCGTCGGCGCTCGTCTCGTTCGGGCTCGGGGTCATCGCGGCACGCACCGCGAAGGACACCGAACGTCACTCGGAACACGGCGTCATCGCGCCCGTGCGAACCTACGAGTCACCGGTCGACCGGCGCCTGGAGGACGCCGGCTTCGATTCGATCGCCAGCGTGACATTGCTGATGAAGGAAACCCTTGTCCGCGTCGCGGAACCGGCCCTCGTGCCGGCCGGGGTGCGGTGAGCGTCGATTGATGGAGGACCACGTGGGCCACGAGGACCGCCAGCTCGAATCGATGGACGACCTCGATGCGCTGTTGGGCGCGTTGCCGCCCGAGATCGTCGCGGCCGTCCATGCGTTGCCGGACCGCACGGACCTCATCGAGGTCGTGCTGGACCTGGGCCGCCGCCCGGAGGCGCGCTTCCCCGATTCCGAGGTCTCGCTCCTCGACCGCGAGATCGGCGAGTCGGACCTCGCCTTCGTCGTCGAGCACATCGGGACGTTCGGCGACGACAACCGCGCGGGCATCGAACGGACGCTCCACCGCATCAGCGCGATCCGCAACCGCAACGGCAAGGTCGTCGGGCTGACGTGCCGGATCGGGCGCGCCGTATACGGCACGATCGAGATCATCAATGACTTCGTCGAGAGCGGGAAGTCGATCCTCATCATGGGCCGGCCGGGCATCGGCAAGACCACGATGCTGCGCGAGGCGGCCCGGGTCCTCGCCGACGACATGGGCAAGCGCGTCGTCGTGGTCGACACGTCGAACGAGATCGCCGGCGACGGCGACATCCCGCACCCGGCGATCGGCAAGGCCCGGCGGATGCAGGTCCGCACGCCCTCGATGCAGCACGAGGTGATGATCGAGGCGGTCGAGAACCACATGCCCCAGGTCATCGTCATCGACGAGATCGGCACCGAGCTCGAGGCGCAGGCCGCGCGCACGATCGCCGAGCGCGGCGTCCAGCTGATCGGGACCGCGCACGGCAACAACCTCGACAACCTGATGCTCAACCCGACCCTGTCCGACCTGATCGGCGGCATCCAGAGCGTCACGCTCGGTGACGAGGAGGCCCGCCGCCGGCGAACGCAGAAGAGCGTGCTGGAGCGCAAGGCACCACCGACGTTCGACGTCATCGTCGAGATCCAGGACCGGGAGCGCGTGGCCGTGCACAGCGACGTCGCCGACACGGTCGACGCCATGCTGCGCGGGGACGCCGTCGCGCCCGAGCTGCGCTGGCGGGACGAGGAGGGGGTCCACCGATCGCAGGGCCGGCCGCGGCCCTCGCCCGCGCGAGCAGCTCGGGGCCGAGCGGTTCGCCGGTCTCGTCGGCACGGGATCGCCCTGGCGGATGGAGCCCGGCTGGCGTGGCGACGGCGCCTATCGCACCGGCGGCTACCGCGAGGCGGACCGCGGCGGCGCGTACCGGCCCGGCTATCGCCCGGGCGCATCGGGCGGCTGGCGCCAGACGCGGGGCGGGTCCGGCCGTGAGCCGGCATCGCGTGGCACATCGGAGGGCGGCGCATCGGGCGTGATGCCCGGTGAGCGGTTCGCGGGCTCGCCCGGGGCCGACGCGCCGTTCATCGTCGGGGACATCGCGGATCGCGGGCCGCTGGAGCGTGCCGGCTCGGCGGCCAGCGCCGAGACCCGCGCTCGCGAGGCCCGCGAGCTCGACCGCCAGAAGGCCTGGCGCGACCAGGCGTCTCGTGCGCTCAACGCGCTCAAGGCCGAGGACGGGACCGGGCCGGTCAACGCCGACCAGCTCCAGGACGACGACGAGGATTCGCTCCCGCTGGGCGTCGAGGAAGGCGCCCACGGCGAGACGGTCCTCGTCCCCGGCGGCTCGCCGCTGCCGACGCTTCGGATCCTGCCCCAGGGCATCAGCCGGAAGCGCCTCGAGCAGGCGATCCGCGACCTGCAGCTCCCCGTGGTGATCGCCCGGGACGTCGACGAGGCCGACGTCGTCATGACCCTCAAGAACGAGTACAAGCAGAAGACGCCGATGCTCCGCGACGCCGAGGATCGGGCGATGCCGATCTACGTCCTCAAGAGCAACACGATCCCGCAGATGCAGTCGAGCCTGACCTCGATCTTCTCGCTCGAGATCGATCCGCGCGAGGCCGCGCTGCGCGAGACCGAGGACGCGATCGGGGCCGTGCTCTCCTCGTCCGAACCGGTGGAGCTGGCACCGCAGAACGCCTACATCCGCCGGCTCCAGCACCAGATGGCCGAGCGCGCGAACCTCGTCTCGCGGTCGCGCGGCCGGGAGCCCTATCGGCGCGTGCGGCTGTACCCGGACGCCGCGCGGAGCAGCTGGCGGTGACCGCCAGTGGCTGACCTCGGGCTCGAGACCGGCGCCGCCGATGTCGTGGACGCGCCGGTCCTCACCGTCCTGTACGACCGCGACTGCGGCCTGTGCCAGGCGACGGTCCGACAGCTGCGCCGGTGGGACCGTCGCGGCCGGTTCGCGATGATGCCGCTCCAGTCGGCGCCCGACTCGGACGACCCGTCGATCCGTACGGCGGCCGCGGAGTCGCCCCTGGAGTCCGCGCTCCACGTCGTGGCCGCGGATGGGTCGGTCTTCGCCGGCGGGGATGCCGCGCTGGCGATCATCCACGAGCTCCCGGGCGGCGGGCTGCTGGACCCGTGGCGCGGCATCGCGCCGTTCCGCTGGGTCGTCGGGGCCGGCTACGACGCGATCGCCGGTCATCGCCACGAGATCGGGCGGGCGCTGCGGCTCGAAGGGCCGGCCTGCGACGTCCCGTCCTCGCTCGATTGAGCCGGCGATGAGCGGGGCAACGGTGACCGATAGCACACGCCGTCCGGTCCGTCTCCGACGTGGACTCCGGCGGCTGAGCAACGGTCTGCTCATCTACGGTGCGATCGGGTTGATCGTGGCGATCCTGGGGCTCGTGGCGCTGGTCTGGGCAGGTGGGCGGATCAGCGCGCTGGCCGATCGAGCCTCGGTCCAGCTCGATGCGGTCGTCGCCACCCTGAACGAGACCGCGAACGTGCTGACAGTTACGGGTGCCACCGCGGGCTCCTTCTCGGGCACGCTCAGCGGGACCGCGTCGACCGTCGGTCAGGCCGCCGACACGATCCGGGGGGTCAAGCCCCGGCTCACGGACCTCGAGGCACAGTTCCGCGGGATCAACATCCTGGGCAACCGGCCCCTATCGAGCGCCGCTGACGTCGTCTCAGAGATCGCGACCGGGCTCGAGGGCCTCGACACGAAACTCGATACGGTCGCCGCCGGCCTCGTCGACAACGAGGGCGCCCTCGACCGAAACGCGGTGGCGTTGACCGCCCTGGGTGGACGTGTCGGGGCATTGGCCGACCGGCTGGAGACCGGCATCGGCGCGGCGGCCGACGTCCAGGCGATCGTCACGATCACACTGCTCGTCTTCACGGCCTGGACCGCGGTGCCGGCCGTCGGCGCTCTCGGGCTCGGGTGGTGGCTCCGGAACGGACTGGGCCCGGCCGAAGCCGGGCCCGAGATCGGGGACTGACCGGAACAGTCAGGCGGGTCGTTCGACCTTGTTCGCCGGGTCGTTGGCGTTCGTGACCTGGATCGAGATGTTCCCCTCGCCTGGGAACCCGGACATCTCCCAGCCGACGATGTAGCCCGCTTCGGCGACCCACACGTCGATGGCCGAGCCCGCCGGCATGTTGACGCCCACGCCGACGATCGTGGTCGGATCGAGCCTGAGGTGCCGCGCCCTGACGCCGTTCTTGTCCTCGGTGCCCTGGTCGTCCGCGGTCCGTGCCCAGTCAAGGCCCGAGTAGCCGGCAAGCATCAGGGTCGGGTCGAAGGCGAGCAGCATCGTGGTGGCCAGCTGCTCCGGGACCGCGGTGAACGTCCCGTCGGCCCCTTCCGCTGTCCAGGCTTCCTTGCCGATCACGATGATCTGCTGATCGACCGAGCCGTCGTCCTCGAAGGTGGTGATGTGCTTCGAGAGTTCGGGCTTCGTAACGACGACGCTCTCGTACGACTTCACGCCGTCGGTGCTGAAGACCGTGCGATATGAGTCGAGGCCTGGGATCCCCCCGGTCAGCGCGCCGAGGTCGAACGACGGCAGCGCCCCGACGGGGAGCGTGGGCAGACCGTTGCCGTCGCCCACAGGGGTCGGCGTGGGCGTCGCGCCCGGCGTCGTGCCGCCGCACGCGGCGATGACCAGGGCGAGCGGGAGGAGCAGCGCGGCGCCGAGCGTCGCGCGTGTGGATCGGATCATGGATGGGGGTCCCCCAAATGTTTGGCCGATCACCCGCCGGCCCGGCGGCATGATGCGTGGCGCGGGCCGAAAGAGCAACTACAGGGCGCCTCGGTCGAACCAGATCCGCTCCCCGCGGAACCGTTCCGTGGCGGGGTCCCAGGGAAACAGGATGAGCACCTCGAGGCGGATCGGCAGACCGGACGGCGGCGCGCCGGCCCATGGGCCTCTGTTGGTGCCGGTCAACGTCGCGACCTCGAAGACGCCCTGCGGTCCCACGACGATCTCGGACAAGGCGAACGCGTTGTCGGGGAACGCGGTGAACAGCTCCGTGTAGAAGGCCCTGGCGCCGTCATGCCCGTCCCAGACCTGTCCGGTCGGGACGACCTCGTATTGGCAGGCGGGAGCCAGCGTCGCGATCAGTCCGTCGACGTCGCGCCGTTCCTCCGCGATCGAGTGCCGCACCCAGAGCCGTTTGATCCGCCGCAGCTCGACTGGATCGAAGCCGCGCGCCAGCTGCGCCTGGATGGTCGGCCGCGTCACGCCGTCACGCGCCAACGGGGTTCACGCCGCGGCGATCCGCTCCAGCGCCTCGAGCGTGCGGTCGACCTCGGCCGCCGTGTTGTAGTGGACCAGCCCGATCCGGAGCACGCCGCCGGCATCGGCCTTGCCCAGGCGCTCGATGAGCCCGGTCGCGTAGAAGTCGCCGTCCCAGACGTAGATCCCCGCCCGCCCGAGGGTCTCGGCGGCGGCCCGCGGATGCACGCCGTCGATCGAGACGGACACGGTCGGCACCCGCTGGCCGAACCGGGCACGGTCCGTGATGCCGTGGATGTGCACGCCCGGGATGCGCTCGAGGCCGTCGATGAGCCGGGTCACGAGCTCGCGCTCGTAGGCCATGATCGCGGTCATCCCGGCGACCAGCTCGCGGCGTCGCTCACTCGCGTCGGCCGCGCCGGGGGCCCCCGTGACATCGCCGTACGAGCGGCCGACGTCGCGGAGGTAGTCGGTGGCGGCGAGCGTGCCCGCGATCGACTCGAACGACTGGGTCCCGCTCTCGAACCGGTCATGGGCAGGTCGGACCTTGAACACCGGGAGGCTCTCGAGGACCTCGGCCTTGCCGTAGAGCGCCCCGAGGTGCGGCCCGAACCACTTGTAGACCGACGTCGCGAGGAAGTCCGTGTCGAGGTCGCGCACGTCGATCGGGCCGTGCGGCGCGTAGGCGACTGCATCGACATAGGTCAAGGCCCCGACCTCGTGGGCCCGCGCAACGATCTCCTTGACCGGGTTGACGGTGCCGACCGCGTTGCTGGCGTAGCCGACCGCGACCAGCTTCGTCCGCGGCCCAAGCTTCGACTCGAGATCCTCGAGATCGAGCGTGACGTCGTCCGGGTGGATGTCGACCTGCTGGACGGTCACGCCCCGGTCTGCGGCCATGGCCTTCCAGGTCGAGACGTTCGCCTCGTGGTCGAGGGTCGTGACGACGATCTCGTCGCCCGGGCCGAGGGTCGCACCGATCGAGCGGCCGACGTGGAGCGTCAGCGTCGACATGTTCTGGCCGAACTTGACCTCCTCGGGCGAGCCGGCTCCGAGGAGGTCGGCCACTGCGGCGTGCGCCTCCGCGACGATCTCATCGGAGCGACGGCTCGTGGCGAACGCGCCCTCGGCGTTGGCGTTGGAGTCGCGGTAGTAGTCGACGACGGCGTCGATCACTCGCTGTGGCACCTGGGTGCCGCCCGGCCCATCGAGGAAGGCGACGGGTCGCCCGTTCTCCTCGCGGGCGAGGGCCGGGAATTCGGCGCGCAGGGCATCGACATCGAACGCGGGCATCGGTCCTCCGGTGGTCGTCTCAGGAGCGCGAGCGTAGCCGACCCGCGGCGGTCAGTGCTCCGTCGTGCCCGTGAAGGTCCAGCCGTCGATGCGGACGGCCGGCACCACGACGCCGCCGAGGAACCCCTTCAGCGTGCGCCGGTCGCTCGCGACCGCAACGGTCCCGCCGAGCGCATCGAGGTAGCTCTGCGTGAACCGCAGGTTCTTGACCGGCGCGACGATCTTGCCGTCCTCGACGAGGAACGTTCCGTCGCGGGTCATGCCGGTGACGATCGCGAGCTTGGGGTGGACCGGGTTCGTGTAGTGGAACCGGGTGACCAGGAGGCCACGCTCCAGGCCACCGACGAGATCGTCGCGGGACACGCTGCCGGGCTCCATCACCATGTTCAGCGGGAACGGGCCATACGAGTTCGGCGACGGGAGGCCGTGGCCGGTGGATGCGACGCCGTCGCGTGCCGCGGTCTGGGAGTCGTAGACCACGCCCTGGCAGAGCCCCGCCTCGACGAGCGACACCCGCTGCTTCGCGACGCCCTCGAAGTCGAACCAGTAGGGGAGGCCGGCTGGGTCGCGCCCGTCATCCGCGATGGTCACCAGGTCACTGCCGATGCGCTTGCCGACCTCGACGAAGCTGCGGCCCTCCTGGACCGCGAGGGCGCTGAACCCGAGGTACCCGAGCATGTCGAGGATGTCGACGACGGCGTACTCCTCGAGGACGACGGGGTAGTCGCCCGCCACCACCGCGACCGCGTTGGCCGTCGCGCGTGCCTTCGCCGACGCCTCGCGGCCGAGCGCCGCGGCATCGATCGTCGTGCTGTCGACGGCCGCGCTCTCCGCATAGCCGCTCCCGCCGTCCGGTCCCATCGACACCGTCAGCAGCTGGGCGACGGTCCGAGTGCCGTGCTGCCGCGCGCCCTTCGTGTTGGCGACAGCCATCGTCTCGGTGCCGGTCGAGAACGAGCCGTACGCGGTGACCCCGGCATCGTCGGCCGCGGCGATGACCTGGCGCACGCCGTCGGCCCGCGACTCGGGGCTCGCCGCCGCCGTGCCCTTGCTGTACCCGGCGTCGACGTCCTCGGCCATGGTCGGTCCGGGCAGGCCGCCCCAGTCCTCGAGCTCTTCGACGACCCGGGCGATCGCCCCGGCATTCGCGGCCAGCCGGCGCAGCCCCTCGTCGTCGGCCCGGCCGCTGGAGGCCACCCCGACGCGCTTGCCGACGACGAACCGCAGGTTCACGACGACATTGGTCTCCGCGACGTTCTGGTGGATCTGGCTGTTCGCGAACCGGGTGAGGGCCGACTCCTCCGACATGACGAGGGCCTCGGCCTCGGTGGCGCCCTCCGCCTCCGCCAGCGCGATGGCCGTCTCGGCCAGGCGCAGGGCGTCGTGCGCGCGGTCGTCGATCATCTGGGCACCCTCGGGCCTACCACTTGCCCACGCCCACCTGGACGTCGCGGAACCGGGCGCCCGGGACCGCATGGCCGACATGCCCGACCTGCCCCGGCTCGCCCTTGCCGCAGTTGGGCGTGCCGAGCATCACGTAGCTGCTCGCGTCGCCGACCGCGTCGCAGGACCGCCAGAACTCGTACGTGATCCCGGTGTAGGTCGGGTTCTTGAACAGCCGGCCCTTCCTCCCGCCCTTGATCTCGTAGGCCACCTCGGTGGCGAACTGGAAGTTCAGGCGCCGGTCGTCGATGGACCAGGAGCGGTTCGACGCGAGGTACAGCCCGTCGTCGGTGTCGGCCACGATCTGGTCCAGGCTCATCCCGGGCTTCGGGAGCAGGTTGATGTTGGTCATCCGGATGAGCGGGATGCGGTTCCAGCCGTCGGCGCGCATCGCGCCGCCACTGGCCCGGCCGATCCGGGGCGCCGTCTCCCGGCTGCTGAGATAGCCGACGAAGATGCCTTCCTTGACGAGGGGCACCGCCTGCGCCTCGACGCCCTCGTCGTCCCAGCCGAACGTCCCCATCCCGCCGGGGGCGGTCGCGTCGGCGACGATGTCGATGAGGTCGGATCCGTATCGGAACCCCGAATCGAGCTTGTCGGTGGTCAGGAAGCTCGTGCCCGCGTACGACGCCTCCGTCCCGAACACGCGATCGAGCTCGGTCGGGTGCCCGCACGACTCGTGGACCTGCAGGTACAGCTGCGACGGGTCGAGGATGATCGTGAACCGGCCCGACGGGCACTGCGGGGCGGACAGCAGCTCGACGGCCTCCTCGGCCAGGGGCTCGGCCTGCTCAGCGAGCCCGAGTCCTCGGATGTACTCGTAGCCGGCCGCGTTCCAGCCCCCGCCCGCGTCCGGAAAGGACCGGCGCTGGTGCTCGTCGCCTTCGACGGCGTTGGCCTCGATCGCGGAGCCGACGTGGGTGAGGACCTGCTCGGTGAAGCTGCCGTCGGTGGCCGCGAAGGTCTTCCACTCGCGCTGCGCGGCATACATCGATTCGGTGAAGGCGATGCCCTTCACGCGGCTCGCGGCCGTGTCCGCGGCGAGGAGGTCGCCGATCTTGCGATCGAGCGGGACCGCGAACGGGTCGTCGACGACCGGCGTCTCGAAGCGTCCGGTGGCGGCCGGCCGGTCGGCGAGGACGACCCGGTCGCGCAGGGCCGTGGCCGATGCCCGCGCGATCCGGACGGCTTCGCCCGCGACCCGGTCCGCTTCGACCGCGGTGAGGATGTGGCTGGCGGCGAAGCCCCACGCGCCGTCGACGAGGACGCGCACGCCGAAGCCCTCGCTTTCGCCAGAGGCGACCCCCTCCACGCGACCCGTCTTGATGGCGATGCTCTCGTCGAGCCGGCGCACGACCCGAGCGTCCGCGTAGCTCGCGCCGAGGGCAGTGGCCGTGTCGAGCGCGCGTTCGGTCAGGTCTCGCATGGACCGCGGAGCCTAGCAGAGGGTTGCGACGAGGGGCATTACGGCGGATGACGTATCAAATCGCAGCGGAGTCACGGCTCGCGGGACGCCGCGTCGACGTCGCTCCTGAACCGCGACTCATCCCCGCGGCGAGCCGCTGCGTACCACCCGCGGCACGTCTGACGAAGCCTGGTCCGGACCCTTTCTCCGTCACCCGTCCACCCATCGTCCTTGCCCCTTGGAGGTGTTCCATCGTGCGAAGAACCGCAAGAGCCGTCGGGATCGCCGGCTCGTTGCTCATCCTGGCGACCACCGCCGCTCCGGTCTTCGGTGCCTCCCATCGGGAAGCGCCGCTCACCGCGGCCAACGCCGCCACGGACCACACCGACGTCTACGCCTGGGTCGACGGCAACGACGCGACGAAGGTCAACTTCGTCGTCAACGTCAGCCCCATGCAGGACCCGGCCGGTGGTCCCAACTTCTGGCAATTCGACCCGAACGCCCGCTACACGATCAAGATCGACAACGATCGCGACGCGAAGGCGGACATCACCTACCGCTTCACGTTCAAGACCAAGGTTCGCAACCAGGGCACGTTCCTGTACAACACGAACCAGGTCACGGGCGTGAACGACGCCGATCTCAACGTGCGCCAGACGTACACAGTCACGCGCATCAAGGAGAACGGCGATCAGACCGTCCTCGGACGGGATCTGCCGACCTCCCCGACCAACGTCGGTCCCCGCTCGAACCCGAGCTATGCGACCACCGCGGCCGGTGCGGTCAAGACCCTGCCCGGTGGCTACAAGGCCTTCGCCGGCCAGCGCGACGATCCGTTCTTCGTCGACCTCGGATCGATCTTCGATCTGGGTGGCCTGCGCCCCTTCAACAGCGCCCACGTCATCCCCCTCGCGGACAGCGCCGGGATCGATGACCTCCAGGCGAACAATGTCCTGACGATCGCGTTCCAGGTGCCGATCAAGAAGCTGACCAAGGGTGGTCAGATCTTCCCCGCCAACGACAACCGCGCCGTCCTCGGCATCTGGGCGGCCAACTTCGAGCGACGCGAGTCGGTTCGCACGCTGGACGGCAAGGAGGTCCATCGCGGGCCTTGGCGCCAGGTCTCGCGGATGGCCAACCCGCTGATCAACGAGGTCATCATCCCGCGCGGTCTCAAGGACAAGTGGAACGCCACGCATCCGAGCAAGGATTCGAAGTTCGAGAAGTACTACCTGAAGCCGGAACTCGCCGGCCTGGTGAACTTCCTGTACCCGACCCTCCCCGATGCTCGGACGACGGGGCGGACCGACCTCTCGCTGATCCTGCTCCAGGGCATCCCGGGCGTGAACAGCACGGGTCCCGTTCGTGCCGACCTGCTCCGCCTCAACACGGGCATCGCCCCGTGCACCGCGGATCCGGCCGACGACGACGTGGGCGCGTGCCGCCGGCTCGGTGCCTTCTATGACGATGCCGCCGACCTCGCGGCCTGGCCGAATGGCCGGCGCCCGAGTGACGACGTCACCGACATGGAGCTCCGCGCGGTGGCCGATGGCTACGGCGCGACCCTCAACGGCCTGTTCGGCCTGCCGAACAACACGCCGAACAACCTCATCGGTGATGGCGTGAGCAAGAACGACCTGCCGTTCCTCGGCAGCTTCCCGTACCTCTCGACCTCGAATCAGGGGTACTCGCACGACCATCACGAAGCGCTGTGATGTGAGGCGGTGTTCGCTGCGGTCGGGGCCTCGTGCCCCGGCTGCGGTCGGGCCCGCCGCCCTGGCACCCGGGCTCGCCGACTCCGGTCGGTGGTCCGGGTGTCGTGGCGTCTGGCGCTTGACCACGGGCCAGGCATCGCCGAGGCTCGGCCGTATGCGCAGATCAACGGTCTCACTGGCGTTGCTCGCAGTCGTCCTCGGGGCCTGCGCACCGGGCGCGACGGGAGACCTGTCGATCAGGCCTGACGCGGCGCTGTCGGCCGCCCCGTCACCGTCGGCCGCCCTGTCGTCGCCCGTCGCGGCAGCCACGTTCTGCCCCGGCGTCCTGTGGCCGCCATACGAGTTCGTCGGCATCCCGGGCATCACGGTGTCGTCGGTCGACCGTGCCACGGTCGAGGTGGCCAACGGGACCGGCCGGATCTACTACTACCGCGTCACGGGGTGGCAGCCCGAGCGGTTCGAGACGTGCCGCGCGCTCCAGGAGTCCGAGGTCGAACGGGGAGCTCTCGCCGCGGGGAACACGGTGCGTGTCACGCTTGGCCAGCTCGGCGATCTGATGGACGTGCCTATCACTATCGCGTTCTGGGACGAGCCATGTGGCGAAGACTGCCAGCGCGCTCCCGTCGCGGCCACGTTGATCACCAGGTCGGCGGTCGAGCCGGCCTCGTCATGACCACGTTCGCGACCCTTCCTCCGTGCCGTGATGGAGCGAGCAAATCGCCGTCGGCGTCGAGCCGAGCCATCGTCATCCGTCGCTGGGGACGCGCCGCGCTGCGACGGCCCGCGGGACCGCCTCAGAGGGTCGGGGAGCCGCCGATCGCCTGGGCGGTGAGGTACAGCCCGAGTCCGAAGACAAGGACGGCCGCGGCGAGCGGCACGTAGGCGGTCACGCGCCCGAGCGGTGAACCGGAGCCGATCCGGTCCAGGCGGCCACGGGCGAAGACCATCGCCAGCCCGATCCCGGCCATGACCGCCGCCATCCCGAACCCGAACGCGACGACCAGCACGAACCCGAATGCGGGACGGCCGGCGGCGATCGACCCCAGCAGGATGAGCAGGGCGCTCGTCGAGGGGATCAGGCCGCCGGCCAGGCCGAGCACGAAGAGGCTGCGCCACGTGATCGTCGACCCGGCGGTCGGCAGGTGGCTGTGGCGGACGCCGCCGTGATTGTGTTCGCCGGTGCCGTCATGATCCGGATGCTCGTGGGGATGCGGATGCTCGTGAGCGTGGTCGTCAGCATGGGCGTGCGGGTGCCCCGCCTCATGCGCGTGCGGGTGCCCCGCCTCATGGTCGTGCGGGTGCCCCGCCTCATGGTCGTGCGGGTGCTCCGCCGCGTGATCATGGTCGGTCCCGTGGTCGTGATCGTGCGGGTGCGACCCGGCGACTGCCCGAGCGGCGCGTCGACGGCGCAGCTCCCCGAAGAGCATCCAGCCGCCGATCGCCACGATCGAGATCGCGGCCACGACCGGCGCCGTGCGAACGACGACATCGGGTGCGAGGACACCCTGCGCGCCGACGACCAGGGCCGCGAGCACCAGGATCCCGACGGTGTGCGACACGCTCACCGACAGCCCGAGCCCGAGCGCATGCAGCGGCCGCCCGCGGGTCCCGACCAGGTATGCCGCCATCAGCGTCTTGCCGTGGCCGGGGGTCAGCGCGTGGCCGGCGCCCAGCCCCGCGGCCGTCAGGAGCGACACGAGCAGGACCAGCGGCGTGAGGTCGGCGGACCGGAAGATCGCCGGCAGGTCCGCGGCGCTGACCCCACCCGGCACGACAGCCGCCACGGCTGGGCTCGCCTGGGGAGCCGGCACGGGACTGGCGATCGTCGCTGGCGTCGGCGAGGCGGAAGCGGCCGGATCGGGGCTGGCCACGCCCACATGGCCAGGATCGGGCTCCGTCCAGACGACGTCGAGCGGGCCGGCATCGGCGATGTCCAGCGCGGGCAGGATCGGACCGCCGACCGTGGTCGTGACGGTGAGCGACGCATGAGCGAGCGGCTGCGTCAGCAACGCCTCGGGATAGCTGGTGAGGCGTTTCGAGAGACTCGCGGGGGCGAGGTCGCTGCCGTCCGCGGCCGCCAACGACACACCCGACCCGGTGACGACGATCTCGCGCCAACCGAGCCGCTCGGCGAACGAGCGGTCGGCGAACAAGATGGTCGTCCCTGTCACGAGCGGCGTCGCCAGATCCACCCGGAACCCACAGACCCCGCGCATGGTCGAAAGACCGCCGGCGCCCGGCGGGAACGCCAGCCCCGCCTCGGACAACGTCAGCGGCGCGGCGACACCGTTGACCTGCACGTCCAGCGACGATCGCAACCCTTCGCAGAGGACCTTCCGCCCATCGTCGATCTCTGGATCGGACAGCTCACCGTCGCCATCGGTGTCGAGGTCGAGTCGAGCCTGGAAGGTCGGGATCTCGGCATGGTCGATGACGACGTCGAGCAGGATGCGGTCGGATTCGACCCTGACGCCGGCGTAATGGTTGATCGTGAAATTGCCGAGCGGATGGGCGAATGCCACCGCTGGAACGAGGGCGGCCGCGATCGACGCCGCCAGGGCGGCGCAGAGGAGGATCCGGGGGTGCGGCATGCGGCCGCGTCGACGTCCCATCGTGGCGAGGGTACGCGCTCGGGCTGAGAACGGATGATGGAGCGGGCGGCTTCGCCGAGGCGACCGGATGTGCGCCCGCTGTCGACTACACTCGGGCCGTGACTCGTCCCGGAACCGACGCGCGACGTGGCCGGTTCATCACCATCGAAGGCCCCGACGGTGCCGGCAAGACGACCCAGGCCCAACGCCTTGCCGAGCATCTCCGCGCGTCCGGCGAGGACGTCCTCGTCACCCGCGAGCCGGGGGGGACCTGGCTCGGTGAGCGGTTGCGCGAACTGCTCCTGGCACGGACCGCATCGACCTCGCAAACGGACCCGCTGACTGACGCGCTGCTCTTCAACGCCGCGCGCCGGCAGATCGTCACCGAGGTGATCGCGCCTGCGCTCGACAGCGGGCAGACCGTGGTTTGCGCACGGTTCGCGGACTCGACGCTCGCGTATCAAGGCTATGGTGCGGGTGTCTCACTCCAGGTGCTCGAGTCCCTCGCGTCGGTCGCCACGGGCGGCCTCGCTCCGGACCTGACGATCCTCCTGGACCTCCCGGTCGAGGCTGGGCTGGCGCGGAAGGCACCAGGCGACGTGACGCGCTTCGAAGCCGAGTTCGACCTCGAGTTCCATCGACGCGTCCGCGACGGGTTTCTCGCCCTCGCCGAGGCCTCGCCGAGCCGGTTCGCCATCGTCGAAGCGTCTCGATCGTCGGACGATGTGGCCGCCGAAGTCGCGGCGGCCGTTGACCGGATGCTCCGCGCCGGTGAACCGAAACGGCCGCTGCAACGCACAATGACATGAGCGACGCCCGAGCGCCGCTGCGACTTCGAACCGCCACGCCGATGGACGCGGCGGATCGAGCCGTGCTCGCAAGGATCGCGAATGGGGACCTGGATGCTCTTGAAGAGTTGTACGACCGATACAAGACGATGGCCTACTCGATCGCTTACCGGATCACGAACGACGTGACGCTTGCCGAAGACGTCGTCCAGGATGCCTTCCTGGGCGCGTGGCGGAATGCCGCCCGCTACCTCGAGGCCCGGGGCAGCGTCAAGACGTGGCTGCTCGCGATCGTGCATCACCGCGCCATCGATGCCATCCGCCGTCGCCGTCCGACCATTGAGCTGCCCGAACGCGAAGCGATCCCGCCGCCGGCCCTGAGACTCCCCGACGTCTGGGCCGAGGTCGAGGCCGGCCTCGACGCCGAGGCGGTCCGGAGCGCCCTCGCCGTCCTCTCCGACGTGCAGCGAGAGGCGATCGAGCTCGCCTATTTCGGTGGACTCACGCAGCAGGAGATCGCGACCCGAACGGGTATCCCGCTGGGGACCATCAAGAGCCGCATGCGCCTTGGCCTCCTCGCCATGCGCCGCACGCTGACCGGCGATGAAGGGTCGGCCCCGGACGGCCTTGAGTCGGGCGCCCCATGACCGATCCCATGCGCCCGATCGAGCTGACGTGCGATGACGTCCGCGAGTCCGCGGGCGCGTTCGTCCTTGGCGCGCTCGATCCGGCCGACGCGGCCGTGCGCAGCCACCTGGCCTCGTGTTCGGACGCGCACGCGGAGATCGCGGAGGTGGGGTCGGTGCTGCCCGCCCTCGATGCGTCCATCCCGGAGCTGGAGCCCTCGCCGGCCCTGAAGGGCCGGATCATGGCGGCCGCCGCGGCCGATCTCGCGGCGCGGCGTGCGGCCGCGCCGGAGGCCACGGCGACCGCGACCGTCGATGCCGACACGACATCCAATTCGGCCGCGCCCGCGCCGCGCGTCAGCGCTCCCATGCCGTTCCCGAGCGAACAGACCCGTGCCGCGCGACCGGCTGGTCGCACATCGCCCGCGACCTGGGCGCTGCGGATCGCCGCGGTCCTCGTGATCGGCGTCCTGGCCGGCTGGAACCTCCTGCTCCAGGGCCAGGTCAGCACGGCGAACAGCTACGAACGTCAGGTCGCCGCGGTCCTCGATGTCGCGAGCCAGCCGGGCGCGCTGACCGCGGTGCTCGCGCCCGCGGCGAGCGGCGGGCCACGCGGTCTCGCCGCGATGAGCCCGAGCGGTGAGATGGCGATGGCGGTGCGCGACCTGGCACCCACCTCGGGCACGCAGGTCTACGAGGCGTGGGCGATCGGAGCGGACGGCGTGCCGCTGCCGCTGGGCGGCGCGACCGTGGGCAGTGCCGGAACGGCGTTCTACGCCACCACCGGCGTTGCCGCCGCACCCGGCGTGGTGCTTGCCTTGACCCTGGAGCCGGGTCCGGGCGCCACCGCGCCATCGTCGACGCCGATCTCGCTCGGGACCACCGTCTCCGCCACCGGCTAGCGGCGCCCGCGGCGGCTCGCTCGGGGAGTGGCCGCGGCTAGGCCTCGGCGACGGGTTCCGTCACCGCCACGTTGCCCCGGCCGGCCGATCGGGCCCGGTCCAGCGCCTCCGTGACCGATGCGATGAGGGCATCGGCGTCGGCCCCGTCCGCCGGAAACGTGGACACACCCGCGGAGACCGAGATCGTCTGCCCGGCGACGGCCGGCAATGCCGCGATCCCGTCGAGCACCCGTTGCGCGACCGTCTGACCGGCCGAGCCCGGCGCGATCAGCACGAACTCGTCACCGCCGATCCGACCCACCGTGTCAACGAGCCTGACCAATTCGGCCAGCACGGCCGCCACCCGCCGCAGCACGTCGTCGCCGGCCGCGAACCCGCTGTCGCGGTTCGTCGCCTGGAAGCCATCGATGTCGAACATCGCGAGGGAGACCTCGCCGCCCTGGCGGCCGGCACGGGCCAGCTCCAATTCGAGGATCCGCCCGACGGTCCGCTCGTTCGCGAGCCCGGTGAGCGGGTCGCTGTGGGCCATCCGCTCGAACCACTCCGAGCGCTCCGCGGCGGTCGATGCCAGGCGGGCCCGGTCGAGCGCGATCGCGGCCAACCCGGCGAGCGCCGTGAGCGTCTCGCGGTCCGCGTCGCTCAACTCGTGCGGGGCCGGCCACCCGAAGCCGATCGCACCGAGGGCGACCTCGATGCCACTGTTGGTGGTCAGCAACGGCAGGTAGGCCCCGACGAACCCCGACCCCGTGCCCGATGTGGCCTGTCGGTCGAACTCCGGGGCGCGACTGACGGTCGCAACGCTGAACGGGTGCGTGGGGTCGGTCATCTCGGCCGCCAGCGTCAAGCGCCCGGCGTCGTCAAGGCCATGCGCGGCGGCGAGCTGCAGGCCCGCGCGATCCGGGTCGGAGATGACCACGGCGCCCATCGACGGCGCCAGAGTCGCATCGGCGGTACCGAGAATCGCCTCGAGTGCCGTGTCGAGGTCGTCCGTGCCCGCGATCGCGGCGATGGCCACGGGTAGGGACATGCGGGGATCGCGGTTCGGTCCGTCGTTGGCCACGGGTACTCCTGCACGCACTCGTTCGGTCGGAGCCGGCATCGTACACCCGTCGAAAACGCGTTGACCCGGGTCGCTCGGGACGGGGATACTCCGCGCGATGAAGCTCGTCGTCACGATCGTCCACAACGAGGACGCCGGCGTTCTCGTCGATGCCCTGCTCGACAAGGAGTTCCGGGCGACCCGGTTGCACAGCTCGGGCGGCTTCCTCAAGCAGTCGAACGCGACGATCCTGGTCGGGGTCGAGGACGCCGAAGTCGAGGAGATCCTGGGCATCGTCCGCGAGAACTGCACGTCCCGGACGCAGGTCGTGAACCCGATGCCGCCGATCATGGAGCCGGGCGAGTTCTTCATGCCGTATCCGCTCGAGGTCGAGGTGGGCGGTGCGACCGTCTTCGTCCTGCCGGTGGAGCGGTTCGAGCGACTTTGACCCTCGGATCGGGCCGGCGTCGCGACCCGTGAGCCCGTTCCGGCCCGACTGGTCGACTGCTGGATCTTCCGTCCCGACGACCGCGCGGCGGCCCCCGAGTCCTCCTGATGCGACGCTCGGCGGGCCGGATCCTGCCCGGGCTCTGGCAGTGCGTCTCGGGTTCGCTCGAGGCAGGGGAGCGGGTCGCGGTCGGCGCCCTGCGCGAGCTCCATGAGGAGACCGACTTCGAGGGGACGGCGATCGACGCCTTCTTCGATCTCGACCTCGTCAACCAGTTCCATGAGCCATCGATGGACGCGATCGTCACCGCGGCCGTCTTCGCGGTCCGGGTGGTCGAGGGCGTCGAGCCGCGGCTCTCGCACGAGCACGACGAGGCGCGCTGGCTCGCGCTTGGCGACGCGCATCGCGAGGTCGTCTGGCCCGGCTATCGAACGGCGATCGAACGGATCCGGGACGACCTGTCCGACCCTGTGCGCGCCGCCTGGTTCGAGCTGACCCTCGATGGGGAGCGACGGCCGCGCACCCGGTGACCGGCCGCGCACCGGTGACCGGCCGCGGACGGCATCGCCGAGGCGGTCCCGTGTCGCAACCCTCCGACGGTGAGGCTCGCTGGTAGACTCGGGGCTGTGGGCGGCCCGACCGCGAGGCGGCCCAGGAGGGCCACGTGATCGATCGACCCGCGACGGCGCACACCCCGGATCCGGCAGCGGCGCAGCGGCGCGTGTTCCGCTCGAAGGTCGACACGATCCGACCGACCTACGGATTCGAGGACGTCTCCCTCGCCCCCGGCACGGACACGATCGAACCGAGCGACGTCGACCTCGCCCAGGTCTTCGCCGGGATCGAGCTTGCGATCCCGATCCTCGCGTCGGCGATGGACGCCGTGGCCGATGTGCGGATGGCCGGCGAGCTGGCGCGACTGGGCGGTCTCGCGATCCTGAACCTCGAAGGCGTCCAGGCCCGCTACGACGACCCCGACGCGGTCCTCGAGCGGATCGCGACGGCACCCGACGACCAGGTCCACGACCTCTTGGCGGAGGCCTACAGCGAGCCGATCCGCGAGGACCTGATCGCCGCGCGGCTCGAGGCCATCCACGCCGCCGGCTCGAAGGCCGCCGTCGCAGCGACTCCGGCCGCGGCGCGCCGATTCGGACCGTTCTGCGCCGAGCACGGCGCCGACCTGTTCCTTGTCCAGAGCCAGGTCTCGAGCGCCCGCCATCTCGCGACCGAGTACGACCCGCTGTCGCTCGAGGACTTCACCCGGTACATGCCGATCCCGGTCGCGGTCGGCAACACGACCAACGCCGAGGCGGCGTTCGCGCTGATGGAGCAGGGCGCGGCCGCCGTCTTCGTCGGCGTCGGGCCCGGCGCGGCCTGCACGACCCGCGAGGTGCTCGGGATCGGCGTCCCGCAGGTGACGGCCATCAGCGACGTCGCCGCGGCACGGGACGCGTTCTTCAGCGAGACCGGACGGTACGTCCCCGTCGTCGCCGACGGCGGCATGCGACGCGGTGGCGAGCTGGCGAAGGCCATCGCCGCCGGCGCCGACGTCCTGATGGTCGGCTCCCCGCTGGCCCGCGCCGAGGAGGCGCCCGGCCGCGGAACGAACTGGGGGATGGCGGCGCCCTCGCCGACGCTGCCGCGCGGGACGCGCATCAAGGTCGGCACGGTCGGCAGCTTGGAGCGGATCCTCTTCGGCCCGGCACACGTGACCGACGGCAGCGAGAACCTGGTCGGTGCGCTCCGCCAGTCGATGGCGGCCCTCGGTGCCCGCACGATCCGCGACATGCAGCGCGTCGAGATGGTCTACGCGCCGTCGACGCAGACCGAGGGCAAGTCCTGGCAGCGCGGCCGCTGACCTGCTGCGCACCACGAGTCCCATCCGCGTCATCGCACGCCCCGTCATGACGGGCGTGCCCTCGGCTCGACGCTCCCGGTTCGCCGGCCCGATCGCGTTCCTGCTCGTCGCCCTCCTCGTGTCGGCCTGCGGCTCCCAGGCGTCGGCCGGCTGGACCTTTGCGCCCCCGTCCGGGAGCCCGGCGCCCGCCGGATCGTCGGCGGCGCCGTCCGCTGGCGGGTCAGCGGCCCCAGGATCTCCCGCGGCGTCGCCCTCGGGCTCGGGCGCCAACGGGTCGGCCTCGCCCTCCGGATCGCCGGCGCCGTCGGCGGCGACCGCCTCCTGGTCCCTGGTGAAGAAGGAGGCCTGTCTCACCACCTTCGAGTGCGTGACGCTGGCCGTGCCGAAGGACCACTTCGCGGCCGCGAGTGGCGAGACCTGGGAGATCACGTTCGCGATCCACCGCGCGACGGGCGAAAGGAAGGGGACCTACGTCGAGATCACCGGCGGGCCGGGCTACAGCGACATCCCCGACTCGGACAGCTACCTGGACTACTACGCGGCCTCGATCACCGAGGCCTACGACATGGTCTACATGGACCAGCGCGGCATCGGGCGGTCCGGCCCGATCCAGTGCACGAAGGCGGCTGCTGCGTACTACCTGTCCGCGGCACGGCCCCAGATCCCGGCCGAGCGCACCGCCGCAGCCGGCGCGGCCCGGGCCTTCGTGACGGACTGCATCGCAGAGGCCGGCGTGGCCGAGGCGGACCTCCCCTTCTACGCGACGACGCAGGCCGTCGAGGACCTCGAGGCCGTCCGCGACTATCTCGGCGTCGACAAGATGGACCTGTACGGGCTGAGCTACGGCACGCAGTTCGTCCAGACCTATGCCGCCGCGCATCCCGATCGCATCGCGACGCTCTACGTCGACGGACCGGTGGACCTCACGGTCGACGGCCCCACCTACTACGTCGAGGCCGCGCGCTCGGCCGAGGACACCCTGATCGCGACCCTCGCGGCCTGCACGGCCGACGAGACCTGCGCGGCCGACGTGGCCGGCGGAGACGCCCTCGCGGCCTACGACGCCCTCGCCACGAAGCTCGACACGGGTCCGCTGACGTTCGACTTCACGCTGTCCAATGGCACGACCGTGCAGCGCCAGCTGACGAACGCGGACCTCGAGAACGCCGCGTTCAACGCGCTCTACTACTCGTATGACCGTCTGCTCCTGCAGCGGGCCGTCGCGGCCGCCTCCCGCGCGGACTACGTCCCGATCGCCAAGCTCGCGTACAGCGCGGTCGGGCTGGACCAGGACACGCTTGTGGCCGAGGTGGATCCGGGCTACTCGGACGCCATGTACTACGCGGTCGAGTGCCAGGACTACGCGTTCTATCCGGGTGCCGGCGATCCCGATGCCCGTCTGGACGCCTGGATCGCGGACGCGGAGGCGGCCGGCATCAACGAGACCCGCCTCGAGACCGGGTTCTACGGCGACGTCCCGTGCCTGTACTGGCCGACGGCGCGCGCGACGACCGAGCGCCCGGCCGCGATCCAGGACCCGCCCTACCCGGTCTTCATCCTGACCTCGACGACCGATCCCGCGACGCCGATCGCGAACGGCATGCGCATCTACTCGCGGCTCGCCGATGCCTACTTCATCCAGGCGGTCGGCGGACCGCACGTCATCTATGCCTGGGGCCAGGCGTGTCCCGACGACCTCATGACCGCCTGGCTCGTCGATCGGACTCCGCCGTCCACGCGGGTGACTACCTGCATCTGGGATCTCGCGGATCCGTACGCGGCCATCGCCCCACCGAACGCCTCGGGGTACACGGACGCGCTCGCCCTGTCGGCGTCGGTCGACGATCAGATCTTCAACAGCTTCGACTTCATCTACTTCGAGGGCGACGACGTCACGGCCGGATGCGACCACGGCGGTTCGATCACGTACTCGGCGATGGCGACCGGCACCGAGGTGCGGCTCCACGCCTGCGAGTTCACGCCCGACCTGCCGATCACCGGCAAGGGCGAGACCGATGACGAGGCGGGCTCGTTCGAGCTCGACCTGACCTCGGGCGACAATTCGCTGCACTACGAGCGCGACGGCGAGGGCGCGACCTCGGTGACCGGCACATTCGACGGCCGCGACGTCGACCTGGAGGCAGCCGCCTGAGCCCGCGCGGCGCTGCCAGGCGACTCGTGACCCGATGGAAGAGGAGCTCGTTGCGACCGGTCGGGTCATCCGGCTCGAGACCCGCGGCCGAACGAGCGACCGGACCCGCACGGTGACGATCGGGTACATCCAGGAACCGGACGGGAGCGTCCTGGTGGCCGCGAACAGCGAGTCCGCCGCGTGGGCCCGGAACCTGGAGGCGGACCCGGCCTGTCGCGTCGTCACCGCCGACCGAGCCTGGGACGCCGTCGCCGAGCGCCTCGACCGTGACGACCACATCCGGGCGATCCGAGCGCTCATCCTCCGCTACGGCACCCCCTCGGAGGACCTCGGCCGCGGACCGTCGTTCCGGCTTCGGCCGGTCGTGCGCGACTGATGGCGATCACGCTCGACCTGGAGGTCTCCATCGGCCGGCCGGCGGCCGAGGTGTTCGCGCATCTGACCGACATCGAGCGCTGGCCCGAGTGGCTGATCGCGAGCGGGATCGTTCGCGTCGAGCGACTCGACCCCGGGCCGCTCGTCGAGGGGACGCGTCTCCGGATCGACCAGCGTGTCGCCGGCCGCGCGAGCACGCTCGATGCCCGGGTCGCGGCGATCGAGCCCGGGACCCGGTTCGCCGTCTCCGGCAAGGACGCCGACGGGATCAGCGTCGAGATCGATGCCGCGCTCTTCCCGGACGGCGCGGTCACACGGCTGACGTGGCACCTGCGGATCGGACTGCCGCTTCGATACCGGATGCTGGAATCGATCGCGACCCCGCAGGTCCGTCGGGCGGCGGCGCTCGATCTCGAGGCCTTCCGGCAGCGCCTGGGGTCTGCCGCGGGCACTTGACGGTCGGCGCCCCGCGCGGCTCCGACAGTCCCACCGGCGGTCGCCGATCCCTACGTCATATGTCCGGTGCGCGATGGGACGTTCGCTGGGTGACCCGCGCCGGACCTGCCGCGGATACTCCAGTCATGGATGCCATCGGTCTCCTGGCGATCACCCTCAGCGCCCTCCTCCTGCTGGACGTGGCCGCCTCGCAGATGGCAACGACAGACCGATCGCGCCGACGGGTCCGCCGACCTCGCTAGACTCTCCGGCGTGACCGAGTCGCCGGCGACGAGCCTCTACGATCGAGCCGGCGGAATGGCCTTCTTCGAAGCCCTCGTCGGCCGCTTCTATGACGGGGTCGAGACCGACCCGATCCTCCGGCCCCTCTACCCCGAACCGACGCTCGACGGCGCCCGCCGCCGCCTGACGTTGTTCCTCGCCCAGTACTGGGGCGGCCCGACGACCTACGACCAGGAGCGCGGTCACCCGCGGCTGCGGATGCGCCACCAGCCGTTCGCCATCGGGCCGGCGGCCCGCGATGCATGGCTGCTCCAGATGCGCGCGGCGCTGGCCGAGGTCGGGCCGCCGACCGACGTCGCGGCCGAGTTGGACCGCTACCTGGAGATGGCCGCCGACGCGATGCGCAACCGCGACTGACCGCGGGCCACCTACCCCGGACCGGTACACTTGCCGGCAGGCGGCGACGGAGCGGAGGGTGCATCGAGGATGGCGGAGGCGACCGACGAGTCGGCGAGTCCGGCGGCCGGGCGGACGGCCGATGAGCCCAGGAAGCGGGGCAAGACGGTCCATGGCGAGGATGCCAACGCGGGCCATCGCGTCCTGGCCCCTGACGACGCCGAGGTGGAGGTCTATCTCGAGACCGCGCTGAACGCCCCGACCGCCGACCGGTCGGCCGAGGACCTCCCGCTGGGGGCGGTGGCGACCGCTCCGGGCACCGTGGCGGTCCTCGACTTCGGCAGCCAGTTCGCGCAGCTCATCGCGCGGCGGGTCCGAGAGCTCGATGTCTATTCCGAGCTGCTGCCGCACGACACGACCTACGAGGAGCTCGAACGGCGCGGGACCCGCGCCATCATCCTCTCGGGCGGCCCGATGTCGGTGTACGACCCCGATGCCCCGCGCCCGGACCCGGCGATCTGGCACGGCCGGATCCCCGTCCTGGGCATCTGCTACGGGGCCCAGATGATGGCTCTCGAGCTCGGTGGCGACGTCCTGCCGACCGACCGCCGCGAGTACGGGCCCGCGAGCGTGACGATCACCGAGGAGGATGGCCTCTTCACCGGCATCGAGCGACAGCAGCCGGTCTGGATGAGCCACGGCGATTCGATCACCCGGCTGCCGGACGGCTTCCGGGCCACGGCCGAGACGGACTCGTCGCCGTTCGCGGGGCTGGCGGCGCCCGAGCGAGGCCTCTACGGGATCCAGTTCCATCCCGAGGTCGTCCACACGCCCAGCGGCCGCGACGTCCTGCGCAACTTCGTGGTGAACATCGCCGGCCTGGAGCAGACCTGGACGGCGGCCAACTTCATCGACACCACGGTGGCCGGCATCAGGGAGCGGGTGGACCGCCACGCGGCGGAGACCGGTTCGGACGGGCTCGTGATCTGCGCGCTCTCGGGTGGCGTCGATTCGGCGGTCGCGGCCGCGCTCGTCCACCGGGCCGTGGGCGACCGGCTGACCTGCATCTACGTCGATCACGGCCTGATGCGCAAGAAGGAATCGGAGCTGCTCCGCGTGACCTTCGAGCGCGACCTCGGCATGAACCTCGTCATGGTCGAGGCGCGCGGCCGGTTCCTCGATCGCCTGGCCGGGGTCGAGGACCCGGAGCAGAAGCGCAAGATCATCGGCGACGAGTTCATCCGGGTCTTCGAGGAAGAGGCGGCCAAGCTGGGACGCATCGACTTCCTGACGCAGGGCACGCTCTACCCGGACGTCATCGAGTCGGCGACGTCGGAGACCAAGACCGCCCAGAAGATCAAGACCCACCACAACGTCGGCGGGCTGCCGGCAGACCTCCGGTTCCAGCTGATCGAACCGCTGCGCTATCTCTTCAAGGACGAGGTCCGCAAGGTCGGGCATGGAACTGGGCCTGCCCGAGGCGATGGTGCAACGACAGCCGTTCCCCGGACCCGGGCTGGCGATCCGGATCATCGGCGAGGTCACCTCCGAGCGGCTCGACACGCTGCGCGACGCCGACTGGATCGTCATCGACGAGATCAAGGCGGCCGGGCTGTACCGGAGCCTGTGGCAGAGCTTCGCGATCCTGACCCCGGTCCGGAGCGTCGGCGTGATGGGCGATGGCCGGACGTACGCCAATGTCGTCGCGATCCGAGCGGTCACGAGCGAAGACGGCATGACCGCCGACTGGGCGAAGCTGCCCGTACGACGTCCTGGGCAAGATCAGCTCCCGCATCGTCAACGAAGTCCCGGGCGTCAACCGCGTCGTCTACGACATATCCTCGAAGCCGCCAGCGACCATCGAGTGGGAGTAGCCCGCTCGGCGACGAGTACCCCCGGACCTGTGGGGTATTCCAGGGCTACGCGCGCGCGGTAGCATTCGAGACATGGTCGAACCTTCCAACTCCGCCGACGTGAGCGCCGCGCCGGTCTGCCCCTGGTGCTCGGCACCCCTTTCCACGGCCGACGCCGACACATGCCCGTCCTGTGGCGCCGCACTCAAGGGCGAGATCGCCGAGCAGCTCCCGGGCCTGACCGCCATCGACGCCGAGGCGATCGTCCGCGCCAAGAAGCCCCCCAAGCCGCGAAGCCGCCTGCTCTCGTGGCTCAGCGGCGAGTCCGATGACGAGACCATCCGGCCCGGCGATGCCAAGGCCGTGGCCTTCCCCGACATCGAGGTTCGCCGCGAGATGCTCAAGCTCGAGATCGAGGCCGACCTCGCGAACCTCCAGGCCGAGGCCGACGCGATCCTCTCCGACGCCGCAGCGTCAGGCCGTCGCCTGAACATCCCGCCCGAGCTCGCCGAGGCCGCCGGCCTGACCTCGCTCGGCACCGAGGGCGCCGACGACGAATCAGGTGGGGCCGCGCCGGTCGAGGCCGAGTCCACGGCCGCCGCCGAGGACGCCGAGGTCGAAAAGCCCGCCTGAGCCGACGCGGCCGCTATCCTGCGGCCGTGCCCGACCGTCTTCCGTCGCCCGGCCCGTCGTTCCTGCGCGAGCACGAGGTGCGGGTGGGCGATCGCGTCCTGAGAGCCGGGATGAGCCGCCCGTCCGACGCCCCGGACGGCTGGTGGCTGACGATGCTGTGGGTCGTCGATGACGACGGCGTCGTGAGCTTCGTGGACCTTGCACCTGTCGCCGGCCCGCCTCCGGATCCGCCGCTGGCTCGCCTCGGGCCGGCCGTCGCCGGCGCGCTGTCCGGGTTCATCCTCGAGGATGCCGGGCGCCTCCAGCTCAGGCTGGGGGGCATCGCGCCACCTGACGACCCGACCCGCCCGTGGCGCGCGCCCGCGGCCATCCGCGCGGCCTTCCGCTTCGAGCCGGCTCGCGTGGCGACGATGCGCGAGAACGAGCTGGCGGAGACCGTCCTCGCCGCGTTCCGACGCTCGGTCGAGGGATTGAGCCGACCGTGACGGCCCACGCCGATCCCCTCCGCTCCGAACACCGCTAGACTCGGCGCCACGATGCGGGACATGTTCGACGACTTCATGGAGGAGCTTCGCCGTCGCGAGGCGCAGGCCCGCGGGGAGACGCCGCCGGAGCGCGGCGACGATCGCCCGCCCGGTGGCGATGGCGGAGACGGCGACGGCTCGAGCGAGGACCCAGATCCCGATCCCGACGAGACCGGCGAGCCCACACGCCTCGAACGGGAGCGACCCGCTCGCCGGACGGACGAGCGACCTCCCCGCCGGCGCTCGCCGGGCGGACCGGACGACGGTCGCGATGCCGGTGGCGCCGGGCGGCGGATCGGCCTGGGCCTCGGGATCGGGATCGTCATTGCGTTCATCGTGCTGTTCAGCTTCGGCATCGACCTGTGGACCGACGCCCTCTGGTATGCGAGCGTCGGCTTCGACGACGTCTTCTGGACCCGTCTCGGGGCACAGACCGGGCTGTTCGTCGGCGGGCTCCTGCTCGCGCTCCTGATCCTGCTGGTGAACCTGTGGCTGGCGACCCGCCTGAGCCCACAGCCTGGCGAAGGGGCCGGCAGCCTCCGCGGCCTCATCGACCGCGTGAACGAGGCGGCGCAGGCGAGCGCCGGCAATCGATCGGGCCGTCCGCGCGGGTTCGGCGAGCCACGAGCCATCACCTTCGAGGCGGACGACATCCCGGATCTCACGCCCCTCGCGGGCATGGCCCTGACGGTCTTCGCCGTCTTCCTGGCCATCACGATCGGGGGCTCGCTCGGCGCGGCGTGGGAGACCGTGATGCTGTGGGCGAAGCAGGTGCCGTTCGCGGCAGCCGGCGCCCCGGCCGTCAACGACCCCGTCTTCGGCCGCGACATCGGCTACTTCCTGTTCGAGTTGCCGTTCCTGCGCCTGGTGCAGGGCCTGTTCAACGGGCTCGTCGTAGCGACCCTGATCGTGGTCCTGATCCGGTACATCGTCGGCGCGACGCGGGGCGGCCTGGTCTTCAGCACCCCGGTCCGGATGCACCTGGCGGTGCTGGGCGGACTGTTCCTCCTGTCGGTCGCCTTCGGCTATCAGCTGGACAAGTACGAGCTGGTCTACAGCACGCGCGGCGTGGCGACCGGCGTCTCCTTCACCGATCAGCACGCCCAGTTCTTCGCCTTCGATGTCCTCACGGTCGTCTCCGGGTTGGCTGCGGCCTTCCTGGTCGGAGGTGCGCTGACCCGGCAGATCTGGCCGCTCGGCCTGACACTCGGCGTGTGGTTCCTCGCATCGATCGTGATCGGGACGATCTACCCCGAAGCCATCCAGCGGTTCACCGTCCAGCCGAACCAGTTCGTCCAGGAGCAGCCCTACATCGCGAACAACATCGCGATGACGCGGGTCGCGTACGACCTCGGACGCTGGGAGGACCGGCCGTTCCGGGGCGACGCGGAGGTCACCCAGTCGCTCGTCGACGGCGAGGAGGACACGTTCCGCAACGCCCGGCTCTGGGACTACCGGCCGCTCAAGGACACGCTCGACCAGCTCCAGACCGTGCGGCGCTACTACACCTTCCACGACGTCGACACGGACCGCTACGTCATCGACGACGTCCAGCGCCAGGTCATGCTCTCCGGCCGCGAGCTCGCGATCGACCAGAACCCGAGCGCGACTGGCTGGGTCAACCAGCGGATCGTGTACACGCACGGCATCGGCGTGGCGATGGTGCCGGTCAACGAGGTCACCGGGGAGGGCCAACCGCGCCTGTTCATCGGCAACCTGCCGCCCCAGTCGGTGGCGGGCGCACCGCCGATCACCCAGCCGCGCATCTACTTCGGCGAACGCGACACGGACTACGTCGTCGTCGGCGCCCAGCAGGCCGAGTTCGACTATCCCACCGGCGAGGGCGACGACTCCGCGGCCGCCGGGACCGAGACGCATTGGACGGGCACGACCGGGGTCAAGATCGACAGCACCCTCATGCGGCTGCTGTTCTCGGTGCGGTTCCGGGACCTCGACCTGCTCATCAGCGACCAGGTGACCGGCAACAGCCAGTTGCTCTTCCACCGGTCCCTCTCGGACCGCCTGGGGCGCATCGCACCCTTCCTGCGCTACGACAAGGATCCGTATCTGGTCATCGACGGATCGGGTCGCCTGGTCTACGTCCAGGACGCCTACACGACGTCGGACCGCTTCCCGAACGCGCAGGCGTTCAGTGCGACCGAGTCGCTCGAGTCGACGGGGCTCGGCTCGGCGGAGTTCAACTACATCCGCAACAGCGTCAAGATCACCGTCGACGCCTACGACGGGACAATGCGGTTCTATGTCAATGACCCGTCCGACCCGATCATCCGGGCCTACCAGGGCGTGTTCCCGACGCTGTTCACCTCGATGGACGAGTTGCCCGCCGGCCTGCGCGACCACCTGCGCGTCCCGGAAGAGCTCTTCAACGTCCAGACCAACGTCTTCGGTCGCTACCACGTCACCGATCCGCAGCAGTTCTTCCGCAACGACGACCTGTGGACGGTGCCCACCGGGACCACGAGCGACCAGACGCTGCCATCTGAGGCCTACTACGTCGTGATGCGGATGCCAGGCGAATCGAGCGCCGAGTTCCTCCTGCTCCAACCGATGGTCCCGACGAACCGGCCGAACATGATCGCCTGGATCGCGGCGCGCAACGACGCCCCGAACTACGGCGCGACGCGGGTCTATCGCTTCCCGGCGGACTCGACCGTGTTCGGGCCGACGCAGATCGAAGCCCGGATCGACCAGGACCCGATCATCAGCCAGCAGGTCTCGCTGTGGAACCAGTCGGGCAGCAAGGTGATCCGCGGCAACCTGATCGTGGTGCCGATCGGCCAATCGCTGATGTACCTCCAGCCCGTGTACCTGCAATCGACCGCGGTGTCGTTCCCGGAGTTCCAGCGCATCGTCGTGGCATCGACTCGCAACGTCGTCTGGGGCTCGACCCTGGGAGAGGCCATCGGGCTGCTGCTTCGGGCGGAGTCCGGCGATGGCGGCCCGACGCCGACACCGACGCCATCGACCGGTCCGTCGCCCACACCCGGCTCGTCGCCCGGGCCGACACCGTCGAGCGGACCCGAGGAGCCTTTGCCGACCGACATCGCCGGCCTGATCGCCTACGCGAACCTCCACTTCGACCTGGCGCAGACCGCGCTTCGAGCGGGTGACTTCGCCCGATACGGCGTGGAGATCGCCCGGGTCCAGGCGGCGCTCGACCGACTCGACCAACTCGCGCCCGGGCTCGGCCTGGCGCCCGGAGCGTCCCCCAGCCCCGCGCCGTGACCTTGGGGGCGACCCTCGTCGGCTCCCTGCTGGCGACGCTGGCCCATCCGGTGCTGTGGATGCTGGCGCTCGCCGGGTTCCTCGTCCGGGGCGGAATCGTCGCCTTCGTGATCCCGATCCTGGTGCTGCCGACGCCGGTCGGCCTGGCGAACCTGGCCGGGCCGAGGCTGGTGGAGTTCGTCTTCGGCGGCCTGTCCGTCGGCCTCGCGGTGCTCCTCGCGCTCGGGATCGCCGGCGCCATCGTCTGGATCGTGTTCGGAGGTCTCGCGGCGGCGGCGATCGAGGTCGAGTGCATCGGCATCGTCGCGCGGGACGAGGATGTCGCGGCGGCGGCCCCGACCGGAGATGGCACCCTCCCGCCTCCGGCCGAGGTCGGCGGGCCACCCGCTCACGCGTTCGACACGACGCGCCAGGCACTGCGCATCCTCGCCGCCCGCATGGCGATGCTGTTCCCGCTGCTGCTGGTCATCGGTTGGGCATCGGCACGCATCGTCTCGGTCACGTACCGGGAGCTGACGCAGCCATTCGACGTGACAACCCCGATCGTCTGGCGGATCGTCAGCGCGGTCCCGGACGCGATCGCGGTCGTCCTCATCGTCTGGCTCGCCGGTGAGGTCATCGGCGGCATCGCCGCCCGTCGGATCGTCCTCGAGGGCGCACCGATCGTCGGTGCGTTGTGGGGCGCGGTCACCGACGTCGTCCGCCACCCGATCCGGACCCTCGTCGTGTTCGCCATCCCGGCCGCGGCGTTCCTGCTGATCCTCGTCCCCACCGCTGGTGCCGTCTCGGTCGCATGGGGAGGGCTGCGTGACGCGCTCGTCGATCGTGACGGCGTCGTCGCGATGGTGATGTTGTTCGTCTTCATCGGTCTCTGGGCAGGCGGGCTTGCGCTCGCGGGCCTGCTCACGGCCTGGCGACATGCGGCCTGGACGGTCGACGCGGTCGTCCGCGGTCGCCGGGTGGTCGCCGCGGCTGGCGTCGGTCGGCCGGGGGACTGGATTGCAGGCGGAGGGTCTGGCACGCTGTAGGGGACCCGCCCGCGCGGGCGCCGATCTCGAGGTGAACGATGGCTCCTCGCACGCTCGTCTGCCCGGACTGCGGCGAGACCGTCCGGTCCGGCCAACTGACCTGTCCGTCATGCGGTGCGCTGCTCGCGGCCGTGTCGGGCGGCGCCATCCGCCCATCGAGGGCCGGAAAGAAGGCGGGCGCGGAGGCGCCAGTCGGCAACCCTGATCCAGGGGCGATGACGCCCGCGCGGATCGAGAGCCAGGTCCTGCCGGTCGCCGCGTCCGACGATCCCGCGCCTGCGCCGTCGGTCGCGCGTGGACCAGCCACGCCGCTCGAGCCCACCTCGATCCGCCAGACGCCGGTCGAAGGGTCTGCGACGCCGATCGGGGACGGCGGCTACCTGCCGCCCGGCACGTCGATGGCGCCCGCGACGCTGCCCGACCCGGCCCCGGCGGCGGCGGCCGCCACGGCGGATCCACGTGCGATGCCCGCCCCCGACGCCCGCGACGCGGGTGACGCGCCCGAGGCCCCGGGTGTCGTGTCCGGCTGGGACCGTGCCCGCCAGGACAAGGTCGTCGGCTATGCCACCGCCGCTGGTGCCGGCCTGATCGCGTTCGGGATGTTCATGCCCTGGTCGAGGGTCGTGATCGGCTCCAGCGGCGCCGAGGGCCTGTTCAATGCGTGGGGTCTGGCCAGCCCAGGGTTCGTGCTGGTCCTCTTCTGGGCGCTCGCCATCCTGACGGTCTCGGTCATCCCGAACGGCATCCCGGTCGGGGATCGCTCCGGCCTGGCCGGTCTCATCCTCGGCGTCTTCTGCCTCGGCCTCGTCGAGCCGTACGTCATCGGCGGACTGGGGGCCGGCATCGGCGTGATCGTGGTGATGGCCGGCGCGTTCCTGCTGACCGTGATCGGCGTCCTCGTCGTCGCACGTGACCGTCACGCGGTCGACGACTGAACCGTCTGACGGATTCCGGGCGCGATTCCACGGTCCGCAGGCCCGATCCACGCATCGCCGACACCCACCGAGGCCTCGGATGACCCCTGCTACACTGCGCCGGACGTGGCCGGCAGCCGGCCTGGACCGGGCCGATCGACCCCCTCGGCGCGACACGGAGGCACCTGACCAGCCGCATGGATGAGATCCTCGGCCAGATCGGCGAGACGATCGGTGGCATCTTCGGCAGCCCGGTCGTCCAGCTCGGCCTGCGACTGATCGGCCTGTACCTGATCGTCATCTGGCTGGCCACGGCCTACTGGGCGTTCCGCGACATGCAGCAGCGGTCCGACAACGTGATCCTGCCGTACCTCGCGGCGGCCGGGATCATCCTGTTCACGCCGATCTTCTTCATCTTCGCGGTCTGGGTCTACAAGATCATCCGACCCCACGAGAAGATCGGCGAGGTGTGGGAGCGGAACCTGGCCGAAGAGGCCTTGCTCGCCGAGGTCGATGCCATCCACCACTGCCCGGGCTGCGACCGGCGCATCAACGACGAGTGGATCATCTGCCCCAGCTGCCGAACTCGCCTGAACCGCGTCTGCCCGAACTGCAGCCGGCTCGTCGGCATGGACTGGTCGCTCTGCGCGTGGTGCGGCAAGGACTTCGAGCGACGCGAGATCGCGGCAGCCGTGCTTGAACCCAGCCGGCGTGAGGCGGGCGGTCGGATCGCGGCCACGGCCTCGGCACCCTCCCAGATCCGCCCGTCCGTCCGGACGCCGCTGGCCGCGGGGGCCAACGCCCGCAAGGCGGCCGCGCAGGATCCGATCCCAGAGCGTTGACCTCGCCCGACGGGGCGGGACCCGACCTGGAGCCAACGCCCCCGCCGCGGCCTGGCGCGAGCACGTTCACCATCGAGGGTCGCTCGGCGCCGGCCCTCTTCGTCGTCGGCTGGCTGGCCACGATCATCGGGCTGGGCATCGTCGTCATCGGGGCGATGTCACGAGCCGGTGGTGGTGCGATCGCGCTCCTCCTGGTCGGCCTCGTCGTGCTCTCGATCGGTCTCGTCGCCGGCGCGGGGTCGCAGGGCATCGAACGGCGCGTGCGGGGCGTCCTGCCGTACCAGGGGCCATCGCCGTTGCTGGTCTTCGCAGCCGCGATCCCGGTGTCCCTCGTGGCCATCATCGTGCTGAGCCAGCCGATCGTCGCCTTGGGCCTCAAGGTCGACAGCCCGATCGGCACGCTGCTCTCGATCGTCGTCCAGACCCTGGTCTACGCCGGCCTGATCCGGCTGCTCGTCGTCGACGCCGGCGCGCTCACCTGGGCCGAGATGGGGGTCGGTCGGCCCGATCGGCGCGCACTCGTCGAGCTCCTGAGGGGCGCGGCATGGTCCGCTCCGGTCATCGTGGCGACCCTCCCGATCCTGGCCGTGCTCCTGCAGCTCTTCCCGGTCAAGCCGGTCAGTCCGCTTCCACCGGTCGGGGAGCCGGTGGGCTTCCTCCTCCAGTTCGCGGCCGGAGCGGTGTTCGCCCCGATCGGAGAGGAGCTGCTGTTCCGGGGCTTCGCCACGACCGCCTGGGTCCGTTCGCTCGGCGTCCGGCGGGGGCTCATCCGCGCCGCGCTCGTGTTCGCGATCGCGCACATCCTCACGGTGAGCGGAAGCGATGCCCAGGGGGCATTCGGGCTGGCCGTCGTCGGCTTCGCGACCCGGGTCCCGGTGGCCCTCGCCCTCGGCTGGCTGTTCGTCCGGTCCGGCTCGATCTGGGCGCCGCTCGGCCTGCACATGGCCTTCAACGGCATCCTGCTCGTGCTCGGCGAGATCACGCCGCCCGTCCCGCCGTGAGCCTCGTCCGCCGTGAGCCGCGACGAAGCGGCCGGTGAGTCCCCGGTGAGGGGCCGCCGGTAGTCTGGCCCCGTCCTCGAGGTCCGGATGGCGGGGGGAATCGGCGGGCTCCCGTCGTCCGGGCCCGGGGACGCCCAACCAGCGAGCGTGGCGATGACCCGCGCCGACGTCCCGGAGGTGCCGCGGTGGCCGATCCGTCCCAGGCGAGCGTCGCGGGACGCGCGATCCGCGAGATGCCGGTCACGGAGCGGCCACGGGAGCGGCTCGCCCTTCGCGGGGCGGCCGGGCTGACCGCCGCGGAGCTCCTCGCCCTGGTCTGGGGATCGGGGACCCGCGGCCGATCGGCGGTGGATCTCGCGGCCGACGTCCTCGCCCGCTACGACGGGCTCACGGGACTCGCCCGGGCCACAGACCTGGAGCTGGCCGGGCTGAGCGGGATCGGCGAGGCGCGGGCCGCGCAGCTGGTCGCGGCCTTCGAGCTGGGGCGCCGGCTGCTGGCGGACTGGCCGGCGGCGCGATGGTCGATCCGGGGCCCCGGTGACGTGGCCGACCGCCTGATCCTCCAGATGGGCCGTCTCGAGCGCGAGGAGCTCAGGGTCGTGATCCTCGACACGAAGAACCACGTGATCCGCGTCACCACGGTCTACCAGGGCAACGTCAGCGCCTCGCTGGTCCGCATCGGCGAGCTGTTCCGGGACGCGGTGCGCCTGAATGCGGCGAGCGTGATCATGGTCCACAACCACCCGTCGGGCGATCCGACGCCGTCACCGGACGACCTGCACCTGACGGCCGAGGCGCTGGCGGCCGGCCGGCTGCTCGACATCAGCCTGCTCGACCACCTCGTCATCGGCCACGACGCCTACGTCTCCCTGCGTGACCGCGGCGTGGCGTTCGACCGGCCGGCGCCGGCCGCACCCCCGAGCGGACGGGGCGTCCGGGCCTGATCTCCCGCGCTTGGAACCGCCCGACCGGCGTGGCCGGAACGAGCGGGTATACTGCGCGGGCTTGCCGCCCTGCCCGCGCGACCAGCCCCCGGACGCCGACGGGACCGCGCCGCCACCAGCTCCGGTGCCAGTGCCGCGAACCCGACCACACACCACGAAGGACCGCCTCCCAGCATGTTCGACCGCATCCTCGGCCTCTTCTCGCGCGACATCGGGATCGACCTCGGGACCGCGAACACGCTGGTCCACGTGCGGGACCGTGGCATCGTGATGAGCGAGCCGTCGGTGGTCGCGATCGACGCGAAGACGCGCCGGGTGCTCGCCATCGGCGCGGAGGCCAAGCGGATGGTCGGCCGGACCCCGGCCAACATCATCGCGATCCGACCCCTGCGTGACGGCGTCATCAGCGACTTCGACGTCACCGAGCAGATGATCAAGTACTTCGTGAACCGGGTGCACGACCGGATCGGGTTGATCCCGCGGCCGCGGATGCTGCTCGGGATCCCGTCGGGCGTGACCGAGGTGGAGAAGCGCGCGGTCCGGGACGCTGCCCTCAACGCGGGCGCCCGCTGGGCGCGGCTCATCGAGGAGCCGATGGCGGCCGCGATCGGCGCGGGCCTGCCGGTCAGCGAGCCGTCCGGCAGCCTGATCGTCGACATCGGCGGCGGCACGACCGAGGTCGCGGTGCTCAGCCTCGGCGGCATCGTGGTCTCGCGCTCGATCCGCATCGGCGGCGACGAGATGGACCAGGACATCGTCACATTCGCCCGCCGCGAGTACAACCTGTTCCTCGGCGAGCGCACGGCCGAGGACATCAAGATCGCGATCGGGTCCGCGTACCCGGGCGAGTGGGACGCCCAGCGCGTCACGCTCCGCGGCCGCGACCTGCTCACCGGCCTGCCGCGCAGCGTCGAGGTCGGCGCCGACCAGATCCGCGAGGCCATCGAGCCCTCGGTCGCCCAGATCGTCGACACAGTCAAGGACACGATCGAGGAGACGCCGCCGGAGCTGGTGGCCGACATCATGGACCAGGGCATCGTCCTCGCCGGCGGCGGGGCGCTGCTGGCCGGCCTCGATCGCCGCGTGGCGGAGGCCACCCAGATGCCCGTCCACATCGCCGATGACCCGCTGACGTGCGTGGTCCGCGGGACCGGCATCGTCCTCCAGGAACTCGACGGCATGGATCGCGTGCTCGTCGCCGAGACGTACTCGCGGCCGCCTCGCTGAGCCGACACCAGCAAGGGGATCGAGCATGACCTCGCTGCTCGCCAACCGCTCCGCCCGCCGGCGTGGGATCGCCTACATGGTCCTGCTGGCAGTCACCCTCCTGATGATGGCCTTCTCCTCCAATCCGGGCGTCCGCGAGCTCCAGAACGGCATCGGCTTCGCGTTCCGGCCGATCCAGGGAGCGCTGGACGAGGTCGCGGGCGGGATCGCGTCGATCGGCGCGGCCATCACCGAGGTCGACCGACTGCGCATCGACAACGCCGCCCTGCGCGACGAGAACGCGCGACTGGCCAACGAGAACGCCCGGCTCCAGGAGACCAAGCGCGAGAACGACCAGCTGACCGCGCTCCTCCAGCTGCAGAGCGGCTTCGACTTCAAGACGACGGCGGCGTCCGTCATCGGCCGCGAGTCGAGCGAGTTCCGGCGGCTCGTCACCATCGACAAGGGCACCGACGATGGGCTCGCCAGCGGCGACGTCGTGATCGCGAATGGCGGCGCGCTGGCCGGACGGGTGACGGCCATCGGGCCGGACAGCGCCACGGTCGTGCTGCTCGCCGACGCCGAGTCTACCGTGATCGGCCAGCTGACCGCGACCGCGGGGACTGGCGAAGTCGTCGGCGAGCTGGGCGGCGTGCTCGTCATGCGCCAGATCGACTCGAGCGTCCGAGTCAGCCTGAACGACGAGGTCGTGACGGCCGGCCTCACGCTCGCCAGCGGGATCCGCTCGCCGTATCCAAAAGGCCTGCTGATCGGCCAGGTGGTGGATGTCCGCCGAGACGTGAACGATGTCGTCCAGACCGCGTTCCTCAAGCCGACCGCGGACCTCGACCACCTCGAGTACGTCCTGGTCATCCTCGACTACGAGGGCGGCCTGCCGCCGATCGAGCAGCAGCCGGTCGACTGCAGCGACGGCGAGACGCTGCCGGTCGGCGAGCAGCCGTGCTTCACGCCGACGCCGGCCCCCGCTTCGTCGGCAGCGACGCCCAAGCCCTGAGGCCCGGCTGGTACGCTGGCTCGCGCCGGCGGCGAGCGGCCGCAGGCGAGTCGCCGCGTCGCCGCGACGACGCTTGTCCCCCGAGTCGCCGCGTCGCTGGGCGGCGCTACCGTCGAAGCTCCATCGACGCTCGGTCGGCGGGCGACGCAGTCGGCGTCGGAGCCCGTCCGTTCGGCCGATCGCTTCGTCATCCGGGTCGCCCGACGACGCGCACGGCGAAGGAGCAGGACGCGCCAACGCCTCGTTCGTCGGTACAGCCGCTGGGCGACGAGAAGATGCTCCGCGAGGCGACGAGAAGCGGCGACGAGAAGTGATGCTCAGATCACGACCACGGCATTCGCGCCGGCACATCGTCCTCGGTTGAGTCCCACGAGGGCTTCCCGAGTGTCCAGCGGGAACTGCGCTCGAAGACCCTCGCGGCCTTCGGCCAGCGCCCGACGATTCCAACGCGTGTCGGCGACCAGCAGGATCACGTGCTGAACCGAGAGGTCGTCGCGAAGCTTGCGCGTGATCTTCCGCTCCATCGCCTGGAGATCGCGTAGCCGCGTCTCCGCTTCGATCGCGTCCGTGCAGCCTGTGCCATCGAGGAAGGCGTCCCATGCGCGCCCGTCGGTCTGTCCGTGCAGTGGCACCTCGACACGCCAGCGCAGGGCAGGCGAGGTGCGCGAGCGAAGTCGTTCCAGCAGCCGGACCTGTCCGGCATCACGGACAGGGTGTCCATCGGGATAGAGGCGAAGGCTCGGCTCGAGGCCGACCGCCGCGCACAGCCGACACAGCTGTTCCAGGCGGATGTCGTGGACGGCGCCGCGTTCGAAGCGCGCGACCTGGCTGGCGGAGATCCGAACGGCGCGCGCGACCTCCGCCTGACTCAGGCCGGCGCCCAATCGGGCGTCACGGACGTCGGCGATCACCGCCGCGGCCAGGCGACGGGACGTCGCCAGGGCGCGATCGAGACGGCGGTCGCGTGCGGTCATTCACCCATGTTGGCGCGAGTCACTTAGTCGACACGTATCCCGGCGAGCCACGGGCGTGGCGGCTCCTTCGTTCGGCGGAGGTGGCGTCGGCGAGCCGCGGGCGCGTTGCGCCTGAGTCGCCAAGCGGGCCCCCTCAGTCGCCAGGCGGCGTTAGCGTCGAACGTGGTTCGACGCTCGGTCGGCGGGCGACGCAGTCGGCGTCGGAGCCCGTCCGTTCGGCCGATCGCTTCGTCATCCGGGTCGCCCGACGACGCGCACGGCGAAGGAGCAGGACGCGCCAACGCCTCGTTCGTCGGTACAGCCGCTGGGCGACGGGAAGAGGCGCCGCTGGGCGACGGGAAGAGGCGACGAGAAGCGGCGACGAGAAGCGGCGACGAGAAGCGGCGACCAGAAGCGGCGACGAGAAGACGCTCCGCGAGGCGACGAGAAGAGGCGACACCCCGGGTCGCGGGTCGCCAGTCCGCTCCTCGCTTCGGCGCCAGCGTCCCCTGCTACGCTTCGGAGCGAATGAAGGGTATCGTCCTCGCCGGCGGGACCGCGACGCGGCTCTTTCCGCTCACGATCGTCACCAACAAGCACCTGCTGCCGATCTACGACCGGCCGATGATCTACTACCCGATCGAGACGCTGGCCGGCATGGGCATCCGCGAGGTCATGGTCATCGTCGGCGGCAAGAGCGTCGGCGACGTCGTGGAGCTGCTGGCGGACGGGTCGCACTTCGGGCTTGACCTGACGTACCGATACCAGCGCGGCGCGCTCGGGATCGCGCACGCGATCGGGCTCGCCCGTGGCTTCGTCGGCGACGACTCCTTCTGCTGCATCCTCGGCGACAACATCCTGCGCGGCCGGCCCCTGGCCGATGTCGCGGCCGAGTTCGACGCCGGTCCCCATGGCGCCGGCACGCTCCTGTACCAGGTCCCCGACCCCGAGCGGTTCGGCGTCGCCGAGCTCGACGCGGAGGGGCGAGTCCTCGGCTTCGAAGAGAAGCCGGCGGTCCCCAAGAGCGACCTGATCCCGATCGGGGTGTACTTCTTGCGGCCCGACGCCTTCGAGGTCATCGAGCACCTCGCGCCGTCGGGACGCGGCGAGTTCGAGATCACCGACGTCCTGAACCACTACATCCCCGATGGCCGGCTGTTCAGCCGCGTCTACGACGGCCATTGGGCGGACGCCGGCACGGTCGCCTCGCTGATGCGCGCCGCCGAGCTGGCGGGCGACGACGACGCGGCCGGCCGGCTCGCCCCACCCGTCGAGCGCCCGAAGGACTGACCGCGCCGATGACCGGTCGCGAGTTCGGCCACATCCTCGTGACCGGCGGCGCGGGATTCATCGGGTCCTGCTACGTCCGCGACGTCCTCGCGCGGCGCGACGGCACCCGGATCACGGTGCTCGACAAGATGACGTACGCGGGCAACGAATCCAACCTCGCGCCCGTCCGCGACGACCCGGAGCAGGCAGCGCGCCTGCGCTTCGTCCGCGGCGACATCGCAGACGCCGCGGTGGTCACCCCGCTCGTGGCCGAGGCGGACGGGGTCGTCAACTTCGCGGCCGAGTCGCACGTCGATCGCTCGATCCTCGATCCGGAGGCGTTCCTGCGGACGGGGGTCATCGGCGTGCACGTGCTGCTGGAGGCGTGCCGCACGGCGGAGCACCGGCCGCGCCTGCTGCAGGTCTCGACCGACGAGGTCTACGGCTCGGTGGAGACCGGGGAATCTCGTGAGGACGACGCCCTCGCCCCTCGCTCGCCGTATGCCGCGGCGAAGGCGGCCGGTGAGCTGCTGGTGCGGAGCTACGTCGTGACCCATGGCGTGGACGCCGTCGTCACGCGCGGGTCGAACACGTACGGGCCGTACCACCACCCGGAGAAGCTGATCCCGCTCTTCATCACGAACGCGATCGACGATCGTCCGCTGCCGCTCTACGGCGACGGCCTGCAGCGCCGGGACTGGCTCTACGTCTCCGACCATGCCGACGGCGTGGACTTCGCCCTGCGCCACGGCGAGGCGGGCATGACCTACAACCTGCCCGGCGGCGTCGAGATGGCCAACCGCGACACGGTCCAGCTCCTGCTCGATCGCCTGGGGAAGCCCTGGTCCCTGGTGCGTCATGTCGAGGATCGCCCCGGCCACGACCGGCGATACGCGATGGACGGGTCCAGGCTGGCGGCGCTCGGCTGGCGGCCCAGGACCGCATTCGCCGACGGCCTGGCGGCCACGATCGACTGGTTCGTCGCCAACGAGGCCTGGTGGCGGGCCGCGCGTTCGGGCGATTGGGACGCGTACTACGAACGCCAGTACGGGGCCAGGCTGGCGGGCGCCGAGCCCGGTGGCGCCGAGCCCGTTGGCGCCGAGCCGACCGGCGCCGGCACGACCAGCGCCGGCACGACCAGCGCCAACGACCGACCGGGCGGCTGATGCGAGTCGCCGTGACCGGCGCGACCGGTCGGCTGGGAGGCGCGCTCGTCGCGGCGCTCGCGGATGCGCCGTTCACCGGGCCTCGCGGACCGCTGCCGTGGGACCGATCGGCCTTCGACCTGGACGCGCCCGGATCGGTCGGAAAGTCCCTCGACCGCGATCGGCCCGAGGTGGTGGTCCACGCCGCGGCATGGACCGATGTGGACGGCTGCGCCCGCGACCCCGGACTCGCGCTGCGACGGAACGGCGAGGCCACCGGCGTCCTCGCGGCGGCCTGCGCGGAGCGCGGGATCGACATGGTCGCGATCTCGACGAACGAGGTCTTCGATGGCCGGCGCAACGACGGCGTCGGCTATGCGCCCAGCGACCCGCCGTCGCCGGCGAACCCGTACGGGGCCTCGAAGCTGGCCGGCGAGCGCGCCGCGACCGCAGCCTTCGCCGCCGCCGCGGACACCACGCGGGCCGATCGAGGCGGCCGGCTTGGCATCGTGCGGACGGCCTGGCTGTTCGGGCCGCCGGGGCGCGACTTCCCGCGCAAGATCCTCGAGGCAGCCGATCGCGCCGCGACCGCCGGCGAGCCGCTCAAGGTCGTCGGCGACGAGTGGGGGACCCCAACATTCGCGGCCGATGTGGCGGACGCGATCGTCGGGCTGCTCTCGGAGGACGCCCACGCCGGCGTCCATCACGTCGTCAACGACCTGTTCGCCACGCGCGCGCTCTGGGCCGAGTACATCGTCGCGCGGTTCTCGATCCCGGTCACCATCGAGCACGTCCCGGGCACGACGTGGGAGCGCGCGTCCACGCCGCCCCGCTGGGGCGTGCTGGCCGCCACGCCGCTGCCGACCGGCGAGCCGCTCCGACCGTGGCCGGACGCCATGGCGGACTACGACCCGGCTCTCGAGCGTGCGTGGCGCCGGGAGCGGGTCGCGCCGTGAGCCCCGAGCGTCCGGCTTCGGCCCTGCCCGGTGTGCGCTTCGGCGCGATCGAGCGCATCGAGGACGTGCGAGGCTCGTTCCGCGAGCTGTGGCGTGCGAGCGCCTTCGGCGAGATCGACCCGTCCAACGCCGGGGCCGTCGGCGGTAGCCCCACCTTCGTCCAGGCCAATCTCTCCACCTCCGCGGCCGGCGTCCTGCGCGGCCTGCATTGCCATCGCCGCCAGCTGGACTACTGGATCGTCGCGTCCGGGCGAGCGTTCGTGGCCCTCGTCGACGTCCGTCCGGTCGTCGAGGGACGCAGCGAGACGGCGAGCGTGGAGACGCGCGAGCTGGCCGAGGACGACTGGGTCGTGATCCCGAGCGGGGTCGCGCATGGGTTCCTGGCGCTCGAGCCGCTGCGGCTGCTGTATCTCGTGACGAACGAGTACGACGGCAGCGACGAGCTGGGCTTCGCCTGGGACGACCCGTCCGTCGGGGTCCCGTGGCCGCCCGTTCTTGGGACGCCGGACGGACGTCCGATCCTCTCGGACCGCGACCGCACGAACCCGCCACTGGCCGAGCTGCTGGTGCGTCTGCGCCACACGGCGACCTGACCGGACCACACCGCTCCGTACCATGCCACTCGGGGACGCCCCGATGGGCCTATGAGCGCCCGGACCATCCCGCGATTGTGGCCGCCGGGCTCCGCGACGACGGTGAGGGCAATACGCCCCCGTTCTGGAGTCCTCGTGCGCCGAACCGTCGCGATCCTCGTCCTCGCCATGCTCGCGGTCCTCGGCGCCTTCGCGCCCGCGGCGAGCGCGGCTCCGGCTGGCGCCAAGGTCGTGATCATCGTCGGCGCGACGCACGGCGCGACGTCCTCGTACCGCTCCAAGGCGAACTCGGCCTACGCGGAGGCGATCAAGTACACCTCGAACGTCGTCAAGGTCTACAGCCCGAACGCGACGTGGTCCAAGGTCAAGGCCGCGGCCAAGGGCGCGTCGATCGTCATCTACTTCGGCCACGGCAACGGCTGGCCGAGTCCGTACACATACGACCCCGAGTACAAGACGAAGGACGGATTCGGGCTCAACGCGACGGCCGGCAATGGCGACAGCAACACCAAGTACTACGGTGAGCCGTCTGTCGCGACGCTCGATCTCGCGCCGAACGCCGTCGTCCTGCTGAACCACCTCTGCTACGCGTCGGGAAACTCCGAGCCGGGCGACAAGGCCCCCAGCCAGACCACCGCCCGCAAGCGCGTCTCGAACTTCGCAGCGGGCTTCATGAAGGCCGGCGTGCAGGCCGTCATCGCCGACGGCCACGGCGGGCCCGAGTCCTACATCCGGGGCCTGTTCACGACGCACGCGACGATCGAAGAGGTCTGGCAGAGCGCCCCGAACTTCCACGATCACGTCAAGTCCTTCCCGTCGACCCGGACCGCGGGCGCGACCGCCTACACCGACACCGACGGTGCCTCGAGCGGCTACTACCGCTCGCTCGTGGCCAAGCCCGGCCTGACCACCGACGAGGTGACCGGCGCGACCTATGCCGACACCGGCACGGACCCGACCACGCTCGTCGTGCCCGGCAACGCCCAGGTCGTGACGACGGGCGGCGGGCTGTACCACGATGCCGCGCTGACCCCCGACGGCGGCAGCGGGCAACCGCCCGAGACCGTTCCCGCGGGCGCGCGCCTCCGGGCGGTCGCCAGCGGTCTCGTCGCCACGTCCGTCGGCACGGCCTCGGTCCGGATCGCGGGCATCGACGATCCCTCGATCGATGGCTGGATGTCCGTCGCCGACCTCCTGCCGCGCGACAGCCGCGGGCCGCAGGTCTGGGCCGTCGACACGAGCGGCGGCACCTTCTCGCCCAACGGCGACGACCGGTTCGAGGTGGCGCACCTGACCGGCCGCTTCTCGGAGACCGTCGACTGGCGCGTGCGCATCCGCGACGGCGGTGACGCCGTGGTCCACGAGGCCACCGGTAGCGGCACTGACTTCGACGTCGACTGGGACGGGCTCGATGGCGGCACGCCGTTCCCCGATGGGACCTACGCCTACTCGATCGACGCCGAGGACGACTGGGACAACGCGCCTCTGCACGAGACCGGCACGATCGCCATCGACACCGTCCCGGCCCAGCTGACCGCCGTCTCGCCCGACGCGAGCGTCGAACCCTGGTTCGCGCCGAACGGCGACGGCTCGCGCGACACCGTGTCGTGGACGGCGACCGCCGCCGAGGCCGGCTCCATCGTGTGGCGGGTCCTCGACGGCGACGGGAGCGAGATCCGACGGTCGACGATGACCGTCAAGGCCGGCGCATCGACGGTCACCTGGGACGGCAAGGACGACGCCGGACACATCGCACCGGACGGCCTGTACGAGGTCCGGCTCCATCCGCGCGACGCGGTCGGCAACCAGGGCACCTCGGTCGGCCGGCCGGTGCGCATCGCCAACGCGCTGGGCTTCCTGACCAGTTCGAAGGCCCTCTTCTACCCGCAGGACGACGACCGGTTCGCGAAGACGACTACGCTCGGCTTCCGGCTCGCGCACCAGGCCACCGTGACGTGGACGATCGTGGACGCGTCGGGCGCCGTCGTCGCGACCCTGCTCGACGCGCAACCGACAGCCGCCGGCACATGGACGCGGGTCTACGACGGACGGCGCACGGACGGGACGCGACTCCCGACCGGTTCATACAGCTCGGTGGTCACCGCGAGCGACGGCTCTGCCACGGTCAGCCAGGCCGTCGGGTTCACGATGCGGGCCTTCGCGATCCGTGCCTCCGACTCGACCCCCAAGCGCGGCCAGAAGGTCACGGTGCGCGCGACCTCGGCCGAGCCGCTCTCGACCAAGCCCCGCCTCTATGTCAAGCAGCCTGGCAAGGCCACGTGGAGCGTCGTGATGACGAAGGTCTCGACGTACGAGTGGAAGGCCACGATCACGCTCAAGAGCGGCGGCAAGGCCAAGGCCGGGACGGTCACGTTCAAGGTCGCCGCATCCGACAAGGACGGCCACCGCCAGAAGACCAGCCGGGCGTACGCGATCCACTGATCGCGAGCCGGGCCACGTCGTCCGGCCGGGCGACGACCGCACTCCTCCGCACCCAGCCACACCGTACCAGTCACCCCCGGACCATCGTCGCGTTGTCGGGCCTTGCGCCACGGGACTACCGTTGAGGCTCCCGCAGCCCGATGAGGACCGCTCCTCCGATGCTTCCACGCCTCCGGAAGGCCGCCTTTCCCCGACCTCGGTCGCTGGCCGCCCTGCTGGCAGTCACCCTGGCCGGCGGACTCCTGCCTGCCGCGGTCCTCGCCGCCTCACCGCCCGCTGATGGGGCTGCCGGTCTCCGGCCGACGATCCAGTACGAAGAGGCCGTCGCGCACGGGAACGACCGGACCACGTTCACCGCGGGCGGGCGGGTCACCGTGCCGTTCCGACCGCGGACCGGTGATCGATGGACGGTCGACGGGGCGCGGCCCCGTGCGCTGCCCGCCGGTTCGGCGACCGGCAAGGCCCTCCGCGCCGCCCCCAACGGACCGCCGGGCGTCGCGATGCCCATCGCGCCGCGGGTGGACACGCCGATCGTCGACCCGGCATCTGTCGTCCAGGCCGACGGCGCCGTCTGGTCCCCGGACGCTGATCCCGCCACGGTCGAGCCCGCCGCCGCCGTCGATCCCGGCGCGCTCCGTCGCGAGGTCTTCGGCTTCCTCCCGTACTGGGAGCTCAGCGACAGCTCGACGCGGCTCGACTGGGAGAAGATCTCGACCGTCGCCTACTTCGGCGTCGGCGCGGACAGCAAGGGCAATCTGCTCAAGAAGAACAGCGACGGCACCACGACCGTCGGCTGGAGCGGCTGGACCAGCGCCAGGATGACGACCGTCATCAACGCGGCCCATCGCAGCCACGCACGCGTCGTCCTCACCGTGCAGAGCTTCGCGTGGACCACGACCGGCCTCGCCCGCCAGAAGAAGCTGCTCGGCAGCGCGGCGGCGCGGGCAAACCTCGCGACCCAGATCGCCTCGGCCGTGCGGGCCCGCGGCGCCGACGGCGTCAACCTCGACTTCGAGCCGATCGCATCGGGGTACGCGGACGAATTCACCTCGCTCGTGCGCAAGGTGCGGTCTTCGTTGAACGCCGTGGCAAAGGGCTACCAGGTTACGTTCGACGCGACCGGCTGGATCGGCAACTACCCGATCGCAGCGGCGACCGCCAAGGGTGGCGCCGACGCGGTCGTGATCATGGGCTACGACTATCGATCGGCCTCGTCGAGCCCGGTCGGCTCCATCGCCCCGATCGGCGGGCCGACGTACGACATCCGGGACACCATCCGCGCGTATCTCGCGGAGGCTCCGGCGTCCAAGGTCATCCTCGGCGTGCCCTATTACGGGCGTGCCTGGTCGACCTCGACGAGCAAGCTCCACGCGAAGAACATCTCGGGCACGAAGTACGGGGCGTCCACGACGGTCACCTACGACACGGCTCGCGACTACGCGGCCAAGTACGGCAAGAACTACGACGCGCTCGAAGGCGTCGCCTGGACCGTGTACCGCCGCGAGAACTGCACGGCCAAGTACGGCTGCGTGAAGCCCTGGCGCCAGCTCTACTACGACAACGCGACCGCGATCAAGGCCAAGTACGACCTCGTGAACCACTACGGGCTGCGCGGCGCCGGGATCTGGGCACTCGGCTACGACGGCGGCCGGACCGACCTGTACTCGGCGATCAAGGCCAAGTTCATCACCGACTCGGTCCCCCCGACGATCACGAGCGCATCGATCTCCGCGGGGTTGATCTCGCCGAACGGTGACGGCCGGCTCGAGACCACGACGGCCAGGCTCTCCGCGACCGGGCTGACGAGCTGGGGCTTCGCCGTCCAGCCGGTCAGCGGCGCGACCGTCGGGGCGACCGTGCGCAGCGGCGCGGCGACCGGCAGGAGCCCGTCGGTCACGTGGGATGGCAAGAACCAATCGGGCGCCGTCGTCAAGGACGGCACCTACCGGCTGACCCTGTGGACGGCCGACGCCTCGAACAACCGAGCCGAACGACGGTTCACGGTGACCGTCGACCGGACGCCCGCGGCAGTCACCTCGGCCGCGTCACGTGGCTACTTCTCGCCTGACGGTGACGGCCACATCGACACGCTGCCGCTCTCGTGGACGTCGAATGCCGGCGTGACGGGCGTCGTGCGCATCCGCAACAGCACGGGCACGTCGGTCCGGGTCTGGTCGTTCACAGGCAAGACGAGCTGGAAGAAGTCGTGGACCGGCCGGACGGCCGCGGGGGCGTTCGTGCCCGCCGGCCGTTACACCTTCCGCGTGGATGGTCGCGATCGGGCCGGGAACCGGACGGTCGTCCAGCGGACGATCCTCGTCGACGGAACGATCGCGTCGGTCCGGTGGACCGACGGCGCCTTCGACCCGAGAGCGAAGCAGAAGAGCCAGGCGGTGATCGCCTTCCGACGGTCCGCGAAGGTCGATGTCGCGATCTACCGCGGTGACACGCTCATCCGGACGGTCTGGTCGAACCGGGCCGTCAAGGCCGCGACCTACCGCTGGACGTGGACGGGCAAGACCGCGGCCGGCGCCTACGTGGCGCCCGGCAGATACACGATCATGGTGACGGCCACGAGCAAGTTCGGGACCACCCGCTTCTCCAGGAGCGTCACGGTCCAGGTCCACTGACCCTGACCCGCCACGACCATTGCCCGCCATGACCAGCCCCGATCCGACGCTGCCCGACGGTCCCGAGCGGGGATCGGCGTCCGGTGCCGGCGTCTGGGTCGTCCTGCCCACGTACCAGGAAGCCGAGAACATCGGACCGATGTCGAGTGCGATCCTCGAGGTCCTCCCGGCGGCGACGCTCCTGGTCGTCGACGACGGCTCCCCCGATGGCACAGGCGACCTGGCCGATGGCCTCGCCGCGGCCGACCCGCGCGTCCACGTCCTCCATCGCCCCTCGAAGCAGGGACTGGGCCGGGCGTATCTCGACGGCTTCGGTCGAGCCCTGGACGGCGGCGCACGCTGCGTGGTGCAGATGGACGCCGACTTCAGCCACGATCCCGCGGCACTCCCCGGGTTGATCGCGCCGATCGGCGACGGCTCGGCGGACCTCGTGATCGGGTCGCGCTACACCGCGGGCGGCGGCGTGGTCGACTGGGGGCTGGGCCGCCGGATCATCTCGCGCGGCGGCAGCGTGTTTGCACGGACGGTCCTTGGCCTCGGCCCTCGTGACCTCACCGGGGGCTTCAAGGCGTGGCGTGCCGAAACCCTCGCCGGCGTGCCGTTCGACGGCATCCATGCCGGCGGGTACGTGTTCCAGATCGAGATGACGTTCCGTGCCGACCGCCGTGGGGCGCGGATCGTGGAGATCCCGATCATCTTCCGTGATCGCCGGGTCGGCCAGAGCAAGATGTCCCGGCGGATCGTCTTCGAGGCCCTCGTGGTGGTCGTCCAGCTCCGCGCCGAGGAGCTCCGGAACCGGCTGCTGCTGCGCCGGCGAACGCGGTCTTGACCGACCCGGACGCGACCGAGGTCGCCTCGACCGACCCCGGTTCGGGCGACGTCGACTCGAGCCCGCCCGACACGCCCAGGCCCCCGGCCGGGCCCGCGCCGCTCGCCGGGCCCACACCGCACGGCGACACCAGGCAGACGCTGCGCGAGACCGATGCCGTGCCCGGATCGCCGGGCGTGCGGGTCGTGCTCGATGCGAGGCCGATCCAGGAGCCGGACCGAGCCCCGCTGACGGCCGCCTACCTCGACGGACTGCTCGGGGCCTTCGATGCCGAGCCACTCGCGGGCGAGTCGTTCGCCTTCCTGTTGCGCAGCGACCTCGACGACCCCACGGTCGGATACCGGCGGCTGGATGTCGTCGGCCGGCGCCTCCTTCCGCCGACCAGGCTGCTGCGCTCCGGGGCGCTGACCGTCGATCCGTTCCTGCTGCGTGGGGCATCGCTCGGAGCTGCGTGGCGAGCGGACCGCAGCGGGGCGGCCGGTGCGGTCTACCACACGGCCGGGACCGGGTCGCCGCCGATCGCGTCGGGGCTGCCGGTCGTGGCCACGGTGCTCGACCTCGCCCCGTGGGAGCTCCCCGACGCCTTCGCCAGATCCGTGGCGGCGCGGTTCGGTCAGCGTCTGCGTGCCCAGCTGCTGCGTGAGGCGGCGGCGGTCATCGTGTCCAGCGAGAGTGTCGCGATCCTCGCCCGCCGACTCCTCCACGTCCGGAGCGACCGGCTGCGCGTCGTCCCGCTCGCGCCCCGCGCGGGGTTCGGCCAGGGCGTCGGCCAGGACCACGCTGCCGCGGATCGGGATGCGGCACGGGAGCGCGAGCGGCTCGGGCTCCCGGATCGCTACCTGGTCTATTCGGGGCGCTACGACGCGCGACAGGATCTCGCCACGCTCCTGCGGGCGCTGGTGTCGCTCGCCGAGGCCGGACGACCCGACGGGCTGCCCGAGGATGTGGCGTGGCCGCCACGGATCCTGCTGGTCGGCGCGAGCCCGGAGGACCGCGCTGCATTGGCCCGGGCGGCCGGTCGGCAGGGGATCGGCGAGAGCCTCACCTATGCCCCGCACCTGCCGGCCGCCGGCGTCGCCGCCCTCGTCCGCGGCGCCCGCGCGGCGATCCTGCCGGTGGTCTCGGACGCGACCGGTCTCACCGCGATCGAGGCCATCGCCTGCGGGACGCCGGTCGTGGCGTCTTCCGTCGGCGCGTTGTCCGACCTCGTCGGGGGCGCCGGGATCCTCGTCGAGCCGCGTGATCCCGACCGCCTGGCCGTAGCGCTCCGCACGGTCTGGGCCGATGACCGGGTGCATGGTCGGATCGCTGCGAACGCCCGCGAACGCGCCACGTGGCAGCGCCGCACCTGGGCGGACGTGGCGCGCGAGACCCGAGCGATCTACGCCGAGGTCGGGATCCGCCGCGCGAGGTGAACGGCGGGCGCCGCGCGCCGATCGGGCGCCGGGACGCGGTCGGACGGTGTCAGCCGGCGGGCGACGCGGATGCCGACGGCGCGGCCGTCGCGGGAGGCGTGTCGGAGCCGGCAGTGAAGGACACCGGCGACCCCAGCGGCATGACCTGGATGAACGTCTGGCCGATGGTGAGCGTCACTTCCTTGCCCTTGGAGTCGTAGAAGCGGGTCGGCTTCGTCAGCGCCGTCTTCTTCCACGTGCCCTTGATGGTCCGGCCGTTGGTCGAGACCCAGGCGACCCCGCTGCCGATGACCTTCGCCTCCAGGCGGTGCTTGTTCGGATGGCCGTCGTTGAGGGGCCCGAACGACATCATCATCACGACGACGTTCTTCGGCGCGATCCGCCGGCCGTCGCTCGCGTCGGTCTCCTTGGGCTCCTTGGTGACCGAGCGGAGATAGGTGTTGGTCTTGCGGTCGTACTTGTACTTGATCGTGCTCGTCGGGTACTTGACCTGGATCGTGCCGCCGTACGGCCGCGCGTCCATCGGGGCGTCCGGCGCGAACTGCCAGACCGGCGAGTAGTCCTTGTCCTTCGCGCCGATCCGCTTGCCGAGGTTGCGCAACGTCGATCCCTTGGCGAAGAGGTTGTGCGGCCCGAACCGTCCAGCCTCGTGCGAGCGGTAGAACGACTTGCCGTATCGGAACTCGTCGGCGTTGTAGACCAGCTGACCGCTGCCCTGCGCGCGGAGGGTGTTGATCGCCTGCGGCGAGCCACCGGCGTGGACATAGGTCGCTCGCCACTCCGCCGCCCAGGCGATGTAGTAGTAGCGGGCACTCCGGATCGGGCCCACCGCATCGGGCAGGTCGTCCTGGAAGATCGCCATGTAGCGCGGGATGCCGCCTTCGGCCGGTGCCTGCCACACCACCGACGCGGAGGCCATCCCGGCCTGGGGCCGGGCTGCCGAGTGGTCGTCGATCATCACCGCGATAGGGTGCCGGGCCGCGATCTTCGCGGTGACCATGCGGCCGGTCAGCGGCGCCGGGACCGGGGTCGGCGTGGGGACCGGGGTCGGCGTGGGCGTCGGGGTGGGAACCGGGGTCGGGGTCGGGACGGGGGTCGGGCTCAGCGTCGGCACGGCGGTGGGTGACGCGACCGCGATCGGCGGCGGGCTGCCCGACGCGGTCCCACCCACGGCCCCGGCCGCGAGCAGGCCGACGCCGACGGCACCGCCGACCGCGGCCACGCCCACGACAAAGACCGCCGCCCATCGCTTCGACGTCATCGAACTGACCACCGTCGATCTGCCCCTCGTCCGCGTAGCGACCGGACCCCGAGACTGGGACGGGCGGCGCAACGCTGGCGCAGGATACCAGCCGCTTCGAATCGGAGCGTCCAGCCGATCACGGGCTCTCGCGCTTCGGACGGACCCGGCGTACGCTTGAGCGCACACGACGAGCCCGCGCCCATCGCGGCGACCCGATCTGCCCGCACTTGAGGACGCCCCAATGGCCGACCGCCAGCCGACCGACGATCCGCCGACCACCAAGTCGGCGACGCCCAAGTCGAAGCCGACCTCGAGCCGTGCGGCCGCGGCGAAGACCGGGAGCGCGAAGCCCACGGCGGCCGCGTCGAAGGCGTCGAGCCCGGCCGCCAAGGCGAAGGCCGCGACCGCGCCGAAGCCCGCTGCCGCGCGAGCCGCGACCGCGGCATCGAGCGCCACGGGAGTCCCGACCCTCAAGCCGCGGACCACCCGCGTCGACAGCGTCCCATCCGGGGCGGCGGTCGCCACCACCACGGGACGTGGCTACGACGCGGTCGATGCCCGCGCGGTCAGCGTCACCCAGGGCGGGATCGGCGAGGCCCGGGCCGAACAGGTCGACGTTCGTCAAGGCGGCATCGGCCGCGTCCAGGCGACCGACGTCGCGGTGAGCCAGGGCGGCATCGGGATCGCTCGAGGCGACCGCATCTCGGTCGAGATGGGTGGCATCGGCGTGGCGATCGCCAGCGAGGCACGGGTCAGCCAGGGCTTCGTGCGCAACGTGCTCGCCCGTGAGCTGCGCTTCGAGCAGGGCGTCATCGGCACGGTCGTCACCGGGCGCGCCACCTTCGAGCGCACCGCGGGCGTCTTCCTGCTCGTCGCACGCAACGTGGACGGCAACGTCAAGGCGGTCCTGGACTGGCGCGGGGCGCTCGCCTTCGGCGCCGTCGCCGGCGTGCTGATCGGCCTGCTCCGCCGGCGCTGATCGAGGGCACCGGCCGGCTGCGACGGCCGTCGGAGGAGCCGGGTCTATACTCGGCGCCCCGACCCGTTGGACCGTATGTGGAGCGCACCTTGATCGACCGATCCGCCCAGGTGGACCCGAGCGCGACGCTCGGGACCGACGTCACGGTCGGTCGCGGGACCGTCGTCTCGGCCCATGTCCGACTCGGACCGGCGGTCGCGATCGGCTCCGAGACGCGCATCGGACTGCACGTGGTCGTCGACGACGGCGTGCAGGTCGGCAGCCGCGTGCAGATCCAGGAGGGCGCGATCATCCAGCGGGGAGCCGTCATCGAGGACGGCGTGCTGGTCGGCGCCGACGCGATCCTCGCCAACGAGCGCTATCCGCGCGCGATCACGGCCGAAGGGGAGATCGCCCGGGACGTCGATCGCGAGATCGAGCCCATCGTGCTCGCCTATGGCTGCTCGATCGGCGCCGGCGCCGTGATCCTCGCTGGGTGCACAGTGGGCCGCTTCGCGACGGTCGGCGCAGGCTCTGTCGTCACCCGGAGCATCGGGTCCCATGCCCTCGCGGCCGGAAGCCCGGCCCGACGGATCGGCTGGGTCTGCGCGTGCGGCGGCCGCCTCCGCGATGCGAACGGCGCGCCGGCGCCGGCCGAGGTCGAGCGCTACGCGATCGATCCGGTCCTGACCTGCGTCCGCTGCGGACGCCGCTACGCCTACGTCCCCGACGACGACTCGCTCACCGAGCGCAGCGGCCCGGTCGTGTCCGAGGGCGCGCTCAGCGTTTGACGATCCGCGGGTCGACGCCGGCGGCCTCCGCAGCCGCGATCCGGCGGGCACGCGCCTCCTCGGAGTGTCGCTTGTGGAGCTCGACCACCTCGGCCGGCTCACCCTCGAGGATCAGCGCACCGCGCTCGATGAGCACGGCCCGGTTGCAGTACTCGGTCACCCAGGCCATGTCGTGCGTGACCAGCACGACGGCCTTGGCCGACTTGGCGAGCTCGATGACCCGCGCCTTCGACTTCGTCCGGAACTCGGCGTCGCCGGTCGCGAGCACCTCGTCGAGCAGCAGGATGTCCGGATCCACCGAGGTCGCGATCGCGAACCCGAGGCGTGCCCGCATCCCCGACGAGTACGTCTTGAGCGGCGCATCGATGAAATCGCCCAGCTCCGCGTAGTCGATGATCGAGGGCAGCAACTCGCGGGTCACGGCGTCGTCCAGCCCGAGGAACGCGCCACCGAGGAGGATGTTGTCGCGCCCGGACAAATCCCGGTCGAAGCCGGCGCCGAGCGTCAGGAGGCCCGACACGTGGCCTCGGACGTCGACCGCGCCCTCGGATGGCCGGATGATGCCCGCGAGGACCTGGAGCAGGGTGCTCTTGCCCGCTCCGTTCGGCCCGATCACCGCGAGCGATTCGCCATGCATCACGCGGAGCGAGACGTGGCGCAGGGCCCAGAACTGCTCGGTCGACCCGCGCCCGACCATCTGCCCGAACGCCCCGCGGATCGTCGTCTTGCGATTGAACCGCAGGTCGTACATGACCCCGAGGTCCTCGATCGCGATGGCGTGCTCGCCGCCACGCCGCATCGGCGGCGGGCCGCTCTGGACGGTCGTCACAGCACCTTCGCGAAGTTCGGCTCGAGACGCTTGAAGATGACCGTCGTGACGCCCAGGAACAGCAGGCTGGCGATGCCCAGGACCGCCAGGGACGTCCAGTCCGGGAAGCCCGGCGGACCGTCCGACGTCCCATAGATGACCGTGCGGTACGCCCCGAACAGGATCGCGAACGGGTTGGCCTCCGCGAGGGTCTTGATGATCGGGTACTGCTGGACGAGGTTCACCTGGTCGAGGAACGTCAGGCTGTACAGCCCTGGCGAGAGGAACCACCACAGGCGCAGCACGTGGCCCGAGACGTTGCCGAGGTCGCGAAAGAAGACATTCCCCGCCGCGACCAGGAGCGCCATCGCGAGCGTGAACACGTACTGGACGACCGCGATGACCGGGACGAGCAGGACGAACGGCGACAGTCGGTCGCCGTAGATGAGCAGCAGCAGGCCCAGCGGCACCAGGCCGAAGGCGAACCCCACGACGCCCGCGGTCGTGGCGGCGACCGGCAGCACGATCTTCGGGAACTGGATCTGCTTGATCAGCCGTTCCTGGCTGACGACGGACCCGGTCGCGTCGATGACCGAGGCGCTGAACCACTTCCACGGCAGGATCGCCGCGAAGATGAAGAGCGGATAGTCCTCGATCCCGTGCCCGCGGGCGACGATCGTGATGAAGATCGCGTACACGACCATCTGGAGGAGCGGGTCCAGGACCCACCAGAAGTTGCCGAGCAGCGTGTCCGCGCCGCGCCGGCGCATGTCGGCCTGGACCAGGTACCGCACGAGGCGGCGACGGGAGCGGATGTCCGAGATGCCCTCGCGGATCAGCGCAAGCGGACCCGGCGATCCGGCGGCGTTGTGGAACGCTGCCGGAGCTTCACTCGTGGCGGACATCGCGGCGAAGGGTATCACCTCGACTCCGGGTGACCGCCCTCCAGGAATCGATCCACGAATCGGGCGCTGGCACGGCCGTCGGCGGCGACATGGCGGGCGAGGAATGCGTCGTAGCCGGACAGGTCGAACCGTCCGTCCTCGATCGCCGCGATGACCCCGTCCGTGTCGGCCACCTGCGTGCCGATCATGTCGGTCCGGTAGTCGAGGTACAACCCCGGGTCGCGCTCGTACGCCTCGAGGTCCGGCACGAGCAGGATGAGCGGGCGTCGCAGGAGGGCGAATTCGAAGATCGACGAGGAGTAGTCGGTGATGAGGATGTCGGCGAGCCCCAGCCAGTCGTTCATCTCGGACGCCGGGTCGGCGACCACGTCGTAGCCCCGCGTGGCCGTCGCCGACGGGTCCAGGTTCGGGTGTGTCTTGAGGACCAGGGCGTGGTCCGGAGCGAGGGCTTCGCGCAGGCGGACCGCATCCAGCCCCGCCGAGGCGCGCTTGGCCCGTCCACGACCGCGGAAGGTCGGTGCGTACAGGACCACCCGGCGGCCCTGGAGCGCGGGATGCGCGGCGAGGAGCCGCGCCCGCGACGCGGCCATGGCCGCTGGGTCGAGGAAGAAGTCGGTCCGCGGCGAGCCGAGTGCCAGCACGCGCTCGACCGGCGTCCGCAGCGCGGCGGCGTATGGGGCACGTGCGCTCTCGGCGGTGGCCACCACGTAGTCATAGTGGCGATGGAGGAACGTGCGCTCGGGCTCGGCAAGTGGCGCGAGGGTGTCCGCCCCGAACCGCTTCAGTGCGCCGACCGCGTGCCAGACCTGCACGACGGTCGTCCCGGCCCGATGCGGCGCCACGTGGATCGGCAGGTAGGCGTTGTCGACGATGAACAGGCCGGCCGTGCGCAGGTGGTACATGCCGCGGATCAGCCGGCCGAGGTAGGCGACCTTGCCGAGCAGGCCGTAGCTGTAGGGCTCCAGCAGCAGGACGTACTCGCGCTGGGGGTCGCGGGCCCGCATCGCGGCGAGCAGGTGGGCGAGGTTGCCCTCGAGCGTCGCCACGCGGGCCGTGGCCAGGACGACCCGCCGACGGCGGATCGGCAGGATCGAGAACGCGAGGCCGAGCAGGCGCAGGACGCCGCTCGAGAGCAGGTACTCGAGGCGGTTCAGGTGCGCCCCGTCGCGACCGGCTCGGGTTCGTCCGACGGACCGGTCGGGAGCGAGTCGTGCCGTTTGATGTCGAAGACCTGGCCGGTGAGCCCGGACCCGATCAACCGGAGCGTGGCGGCCGCCACCTCCTCGGTCGAGAGCATGCCCGAGCGCGACTCCTCGGGAAAGGCGCGCCGGCGCATGGGCGTGTCGGTCCGCTCCGGGCTGACGGCGTTGACGCGAACGCCGTCATCGCACCACTCCTCGGCGAGGCCCTGCGCCAGGTTGACCACGGCGGCCTTGCTCGCCGAGTACGCCACGTAGTCGGGGCGGCCGCGGGTGAACGAGCTCGAGGCGAAGACGGTCAGCGAGCCGGAGCTCGCCCGCAGGTGCGGATGCGCCGCCCGGGCGACGTTGAGGGTGCCGGTCAGGTTGACGTCGATGACCTCGGCCAGATCCGCCGGCTCGGTCTCCATGACGGGCCCGATGCGCAGGACGCCGGCGGTCACGATGACGTGGTCGAGCCCGCCCATCTGCGCCGCGGCGGCCTCGACGTGGGCCGCGACATCCGCGTAGTCGCGGACGTCCAGGCCCAGCGAGCGCCCATCGACCTCGACCAGCGCGCCCTGGCGGCGCGCCTCGTCCGCGATGCCAAGCCCGATCCCGTTCGTCCCGCCCACGATGTAGACGCGCGCCCCGGTCATCGACTGCGACGGGAGCCGGATCGTCCGTCGGGGCGACGGTGCGCATCTGGAGCATGCGATCGGCGAGCACGAGGTCGATCCGCGTCGTGATCTTGAGGTTGACCTCGTCGCCGGCGACGGCCATGACCCGGGCGCCCGGCACGTAGCGCAGGACGAGGCTGCAGTCGTCCGTGGCCGCGAGGTCGCCGGCCGCCGCAGCCGCCGCGTACGCCTGGGCGAGGATGCCCTTGCGGAACACCTGCGGCGTCTGGCCGCGGCGGTATCGGGAGCGATCGGGGATCTCGATGACGCGGTCGCCATCGACGATCACGAGGGTGTCCGCGCTCGGGATGACGGTGTCCGTCGAATCCGCGACGCCGCTCGCGACCGGCTCGATCGCCCGCACGATGACCTCGACCGGCACCAGCGGCCGGACCGCGTCGTGGACGACCACGACGTCGTCATCGGCCGCGTCGAGGCTCAGCAGGCCGTTCAGGGTGCTCTCGTTGCGTGTCCGGCCACCCGCGACGACCGATGCCGGGAAGGTCAGCCCCGCTGCGGCGATGACCGCCTCCGTCTCGGACACCCAGTCCGGGTGCGCGACGATGACCAGCCGGTCGATCCCGGCGGCGGCCACGCTCCGCAGGCTGCGCAGGAGGATCTGCTCGCCGGCGAGGCGGACGAACTGCTTGGGCATCTCCGCCCCGAAGCGATTGCCGTCGCCGCCGGCCAGGAGGATGGCGTGGATCTGCATCAGTCGCGCTTGCCTCGGACTCGCTGTGGCTGATCGCGTCAGAGCTTACGCCCGATGTCACCGTCGGACGCCGGGGGCGATGGCCGGCCGGCGGATCCCGACCGCGGTCGCCCCGGCCGTCCCCGCGTATCATCGCCAGCCGAAAGGAAGGGCCATTGTCGCATTCGTCCAGACAGGACGCCGGCTTCGACGTGCCGCGCATCGACCTCGTCTCGCTCGCCTGGGAACGCGTCCAGTGGATCCTGGAGGCACGGGCGGATGCGGGGACGGACCCGATGGCGTTCCGGCTCCGCCACGAGGCCGACGGGTCTGACGGGTCCGACGGGATGGGGCCAATGGAGATGGCGCCGACCCGCGGGACGCTGGAGGGCGACCGGCTTCGCCTGCGGTTCAACGTGATGCAGGGGCCTGGCCAGCTGCCGCTGGCACCGGGCCGCTGGCGGCTGGTCCAGCGCCCGGCCGCGGTCGGGGAGGGCGCCGTCCCGGTCCATGTGGCCACGCCGGGAATCGTCCTCGACGCCGAGCGCGATGGCGGCCAATTCGTCCTTGGCAGCCGCGGCGAGTTCCGAGCGACGCCGGCGATCGATCCGGTCGACGGGTCGATGACGCTCGAGGTGCGCATCGAGGACGTCGACGAGGCCTGGGGCCTGCCCGCCCAGACCCGCTCGCCGTGGCGGCGACTGCTGCTCCGTCCGTTCCGGATCGTGCGCGTCGGCCTGTTCGGCTTCCTGTTCCGGCTCTTTCGCGCCGTCACCCGCCGGAACGGCCGGCGGATCCTGTTCAGCTCCGACTCCCGCTCGGAGCTGGGGGGCAACCTCAAGATCGTCCACGATCGGATGGTCGAACGCGGCCTCGACCGCGAGTACGAGCTCATCACGCTGTTCAAGTCGAGCATCACCGAACGCCGGCCGCTGCTCGATCGCGTGCGGCTTCCATGGCTGCTGGCCCGCGCCGACGTCATCGTCATCGACGACTACCAGCCGGTCATCTACCGCGTCGACGACCCCGATGTCCGGATCATCCAGCTGTGGCACGCCTGGGGCGCGTTCAAGACCGTCGGCTACAGCCGGGTCGGGAAGCCCGGGGGTCCGAGCCCGTACTCGCAGGTCCACAAGAACTACACGCACGCGATCGTGAGCTCGGACACGGAGGTCCCGTTCTACGCGGAGGCATTCGGCATCCCGGAGTCGCGGGTGGCCCCCACCGGGATCCCGCGGATGGACCGGTTCTTCGACCCCCGGGCCCGCGAGGCGGGCCGCGAGTCGGCGTACGAGGCGTTCCCCGAGGCGCGCGGCCGCATGACGATCCTGTTCGCCCCGACGTTCCGCGGGCACGGCGCAAAGAGCGCGACGTATCCGACCGAGCTCCTCGACTACGCGGCGCTGCACGCGCTGTGCGTCGAGAAGGACGCGGTCTGCATCATCCGGCTGCACCCGTTCGTTCGCGACCCCCTCGAGATCCCGGAGGATCTTCGCGACCGGATCATCGACGGCTCGTCGGCGACGGTCGATGTCAACGACCTGCTCTTCGCGACGGACCTGCTCGTCACCGACTACTCGTCGGTCGTCTTCGAGTTCTCGACCCAGGACCGGCCGATGCTGTTCTTCGCCTATGACCTCGAGGAGTACGTCGCGAGCCGCGACTTCTACGTCGACTACGTGGACTTCGTCCCGGGACGGATCGTCCGGACGTTCGACGAGATGCTCGATGCCATCCGCCGGGAGGACTACCAGCCTGAGAAGCTCGCCGCGTTCCGCGCGTCGCACCTCGACCACTTCGACGGCAACGCGACCGACCGCGTCATCGAACTGATCCTCGAGCGGTGACGCGATCGCGCGGCGCCATCCGCGCCCTGCTGCTCGAGGCGCGCATCTGGGTGATCCGTGCCGGGTTCGCGTTCGGCCGGGTCTTGCCGCTGCGCCGGCGGGTCGTCCTCGCGACCGCCCACGACCCCGTCCTGCGCGGCAATCTCGCGATCATCCGCGACGCGCTGGCAGGCCGGCACCCGGCGGTCCCCGTCGTGTCGCTCGCGCATCGTCCGACGCGCGGCCGTCGCGGCCGGCTCGCCTCCCTGGCGCGCGGATTCGGGGCGGGCTACCACCTTGCCCGTGCGCGCCTGTTCATCGTCGACGACTACTTCTTCCCGATCTACGTCGTCCGCCCTCGCCGCGGGACGACCATCGTCCAGACCTGGCACGCGTCTGGGGCGTTCAAGCAGTTCGGGTACAGCGTGCTGGGCAAGTCGTTCGGCGCAGACGAGGCGCTCGTCGACCGAGTCGCGATCCACTCCAACTACGACATGTGCCTCGTCTCGTCGGCCTCGGTGGCGCCGCACTACGCGGAGGCGTTCCGGCTGCCGCTCGAGCGGTTCGTGTCGCGGCTCGGCATCCCGCGCACCGACGTCCTCTTCGGCGAGGAACGGATCGCGGGGACCATCGCCGACGTCCGCCGGCGCTACGCGATCCCCGACGGACGCCGCGTCATCCTCTATGCGCCCACGTTCCGCGGCGACAGCGTCATCGACGCCCGCGCCGGCGAGTCGCTGGACCTCCACCGGATGCGCGACGTCCTCGGTGATGACCACGTCGTGCTCGTCCGGCTGCACCCGTTCATCCGCGCTCGGGATCCCATCGATCCCGCGCTTGCCGGCTTCGCCATCGACGTCTCGGATCACCCCGACGTGAACGGCCTGCTGCTCGCCAGCGACCTCCTCGTCACCGACTACTCGAGCGTCATCTACGAGTTCTCGCTGCTCGGCCGGCCGATGGTGTTCTTCGCACCGGACCACGAGGCCTACGAGCGCGAGCGGGGCTTCTACTTCGACTACCGCTCCGGCGTCCCTGGGCCGGTGTTCGACACCACGGACGCGGTGGCCCGGTACATCCGCGACGGCGTCTTCGACGCCGAACGAGTCGAAACGTTCGGGCGCGCCGCCTTCGACGTCGCCGACGGCGCGGCTACGACGCGCTTCGTCGACGAGATCGTGCTCCCGGCGCTCCAGAAGCCTGCGTGATCGCGCGGGCGATCCGTCTCACCCGGCACGCGGGCGATGGTGCGGTACGATACGCGCCCCATCCACGCCCGGCGTCAGCCGGTCGACCACGCCACAGGACTTCCTTCGACCCATGACGTTTCGAGCCAAGCCCGTCGTGAAGCGCGCGCATCGCCCCTCGTGGGAGAGCCGGGACCGACGCAGCTTCTACATGAACATCGGCTTCGGCGTCGTCGTCGTCGTCGCTGTCGTGATCCTCGTCATCGCGGCGGGCCTCACCTGGTACAACGACCATCTCGCGCCGGTCGGCAGCGTCGACGGCCAGTCCATCACGAAGGACGAGTTCCTGGACCGCTACACGATCGAGTCCTGGCGCCTCAACGAGGCGGAGAATCGGATCCGGACCCAGACCCTCGCCGGCCGCATGACCACGGCCCAGTCGGAAGCGCAGCTGGGAGCGATCTCACAGCAAAAGCAGCAACTCGTCGCGATCGCCCTCGAGCGCGTCATCGACACCAAGCTCCAGGCGAAGCTGGCCACCGGGGAGGGCATCACGGTCGCGGAGGCGGACATCGATGCCCGCCTGGTCACCGAGGCCACGGTCCCCGAGCAGCGTCACGCGTGGGTCATCGAGGTCAAGCCCGAGGTTGACCAGGGGTCCATCGACCCGACGGCCGCCCAGAAGACCGCCGCGAAGACCAAGGCCGACCAGGCGCTGCGGGACCTCCAGGGCGGCAAGGCCTGGGACGAGGTCGCCAAGACCGTCTCAACGGATGCGTCCACGGCGCCACAGGCCGGCGATCTGGGTTGGCTGCAGAAGGACGACACGCAGGCCGACACGGGGTTCATCGAGGCGGTGTTCGCCGCCGCGGCCGGGGCGCCGACAGCGGTGATCGAGGGCGACGACGGCATCTACCGGATCGGTCGGGCGACGGAGATCGCCCCCGAGACGGTCGACAGCGCCTACCAGGACAAGATCGTGGACCGCAAGATCGACCTGGCCAAGTACCGGACGGTCGTCGCGGGCGACGTCATCCACCAGAAGCTCGATGACAAGATCGTCGCCGACGCCACGAAGGCGGGACCGCAACGCCAGGTCAGCGAGATCTACATCCAGGAAGCGCAGAACGAACCGCCGATGGACGCCGTGAAGAGCCGGCACATCCTGTACGCACCCAAGGACGACCCCTCCGCGGCTTCGGCCGGCGAGATCCCCGCCGAAGACCCGTCCTGGGCGGCCGCCGAAGCCGATGCCCGCGCGGCGTACGCGAAGCTCAAGGCCGACCCGACGCTGCTCGACTCGATCGCCCGGAGCGAGAGCGACGAGGAGTCGGCCCGCGGCGTCACGGGCACCGGCGGCAAGCTGCCGTACTTCGACTCGAGCATGACCGGCGTCGACAAGGACTTCCTGGCCGCGATCACCAAGCCCGGCCTGCAGCCCGGCCAGCTGCTCGAGCCGATCAAGTCGGCCTTCGGCTGGCACATCATCCAGATCATGTACCGGCCCACCGACGACGCCTGGCTGAAGGGCCTCAAGACGAAGGCGGACGGCGGCGCCGACTTCGCCACGCTCGCGCGCGACAACTCCGATGCCGAGACCGCGGGTCACGGTGGCGACCTTGGCTGGGTGGCGAAGGGCCAGCTCCAGCAGCAGCTGACCGACGCCATCTTCGCCACGTCGATCGGCAAGACCAGTGACGTCGTCGTCGTCGTGTCCGACGGGGAGTACCTGTTCAAGGTGTCCGCCGAGGAGGTCCGGACGCCGGAGGGCAAGCAGCTCGAGGAGATCAAGGCCTCGGCGTTCTCGAACTGGTACACGCAGAAGAAGCAAGCGGTGGTCATCACGCGAGACGAGACCATCTCCGGCCCGGCGAGCTAGCGGGCGAACCCGTGCTGGACGCCCTCCTGGCCGAGGCGCGACTGCGCTGGGGGCTGGATGCGGCTGCCGGGCTCCAGCTGGTCGCCGCCGAGCGACTGATCGGGACGCCGATCGAGCCGTCGCGACCCGTCCTGCTCGTGCCGGCGGCACTGCTCCGGCTGACCGCGGCCGATCCCGCCGACGTCCCCGCTCCACCCGCGCCCCTGGCCGGCCGCCACGGACCCTCCGGTCGTGATCCGCTGTCGGTGCTCGCCCGCCTCTATCCCGACGACCACGCGGTCGGCCGGTTCGGTGCCTCCGAGGGGACGACGGTCGGCGCCCTGACGCTCGCGGATCTCGGGATGCCGCTCTACGTCGCGCCGCTCGCGCCCGAGGCGGCCGTCTCCGGGCCCTGGGCGATGCCCTGGATCAGCGACCGTCTGCGGCAGCCCGACGGCTGCCCCTGGGATCGCGAGCAGACCCACCAATCGCTGCGCAACCACCTGCTCGAGGAGGCATACGAGGTCTATGACGCACTCGAGGCCGGCGCGACGCCCGAGCTGGCGGACGAGCTCGGCGACCTGCTGCTCCAGGTCGTGCTGCACGCGCAGCTGGCAGCTGAGGAGGGCGTCTTCGACCTGACCGACGTCCAGGCCGCGCTGGCGACCAAGATCGTCCGCCGCCACCCGCACGTCTTCGGCGACGCCGAGGCCGCGACCGCGTCCGATGTCAACCGCCAGTGGGAGCGGATCAAGGCGACCGAGCGGGCCGACGCCGGCGAGACCCCGGGCTCGAAGAGCGCGCTCGACGGGATCAGCGCCTCTCTGCCGGGGCTGGCCGCGAGCCGCGAGATGCAGGAGCGGGCCGCGCACCTGGGCTACGACTGGCCGTCGCTCGATGGCGTCCTCGACAAGGTGATCGAGGAGACCGAGGAGCTGCGCGAAGCACAGGCGGCCGGCGACGACGCGGGCTGGGCCGAGGAGTTCGGCGACCTGCTGTTCGTGCTCGTGAACGTCGCCCGCAAGCGAGGCATCGATGCGGAGGCGTCGATGCGTTCGGCCAACGCGAAGTTCCGTCGGCGGTTCGGCAGCGTGGAACGGCAGGCCGCCGCGAAGGGCGTGGCCCTGCGGGACCTCGACTTCCCTGCGCTCGATGCACTATGGGATGCAGCGAAGGCCGAGGAGGCGACACGATGACCATCGGCAACCGGCAGGCCGTCCGGGCGGACGGCCGCGGACCGCGCGACCTGCGCCCGATCAGCTTCACGCTCGGCGTCCAGAAGTGGGCCGAAGGCTCGTGCCTCGTGAAGATGGGCGACACGCAGGTGCTGTGCGCTGCGACCATCGCGGACCGCGTGCCGCCGCACCTGCGCGGAAAGGGCACGGGCTGGGTGACCGCGGAGTACTCGATGCTGCCGCGCGCGACCGCCGAGCGGACCGATCGCGAATCCGCCAAGGGCCGGATCGGCGGACGCACCCATGAGATCCAGCGCCTGATCGGACGGTCGCTGCGCGGCGTCGTGGACCTCACCAAGCTCGGCGAGCGCACGATCACCGTGGACTGCGACGTCCTCCAGGCCGACGGCGGCACGCGGACGGCGTCGATCACGGGCGGCTACGTCGCGCTCGCGGCGGCGCTCATCACCTACGGCATGGATCGCCACCTCGTGGCCAAGATCGCCGCGGTGTCGGTGGGCATCGTCGACGGCGTCTCGCTGCTCGATCTCGACTACTCCGAGGACTCGCGCGCCGACGTCGACTTCAACGTGGTGGGCACCGACGCGGGGGCCTACATCGAGCTCCAGGGCACCGCCGAGGGCAAGCCGTTCGACCGGGCCGCCGCGAACGAGCTGATCGACCTGGCCGACGCGGGCCTCGCCCGGCTGTTCGAGGCACAGGCCGCGATCCTCGCCACCGTCAAGCGGTGAGCCGTCGCGCGACCCCGCGCCCCCGTCTGCTCATCGCGACCCGATCCGAGCACAAGTTGCGCGAGCTTCGGGAGTTGTTGCATCTCCCGGAGGGCGTCGTGGTCTCGCTGGACGACATGGGGGTCGAAAGCGACCCCGAGGAGACAGGAGAGACGTTCGAGACGAACGCTGCGATCAAGGCCCGCGTCGGATTCTCGGCCACCGGTTTGCCCACGCTCGCCGACGACTCCGGGATCCAGGTGGATGCGCTCGGTGGCGGGCCGGGCGTCCGGACCCGGCGCTACGCGGGCGAGCATGCCACCGACGAGGACAACAACCGCAAGCTCCTCGCCGCCCTGGAAGGCCTGCCGCCCGAGCAGCGCGGCGCGCGCTACGTGTGCGTGCTGGCGCTGGCCGTGCCAGGCGCGGTCGGGCCGCGCGGGGGCCTCGCCCTGACGTTCAGCCGGGGAAGCCTGCGCGGGCGCATCGCGAATGCACCCAAGGGGAGTGGCGGGTTCGGCTATGACCCGATCTTCGAGCCGCGCTCCGAGCCTCCGGGGGGACGGACCCTGGGCGAGTGGACGGCTGAAGCAAAGAACGCGATCTCGCACCGGGCCGCGGCGGCCCGTGGCATGCGACGCCACCTGGCTAGCTTTCGCGGTTGATGCATGGCCACCCTGCGGCGCATTTGCGTCTTCTGTGGAGCGAGTCCGGGGAACGACCCGGCATTCGCGGCGCTCGCCCGGTCTGTCGGCGCCGGCCTGGCGACGCGCGGGATCGGCGTCGTGTACGGCGGCGGTCGGGTCGGGCTGATGGGCGCCGTGGCTGACGGGGCCCTCGGGGCAGGCGGCGAGGTGATCGGGGTGATCCCGAGCCGCCTGGTCGATCGCGAGCTCGCCCATCGGGGCGCTACGGACCTGCGGATCGTGGAGACGCTGCATCAGCGCAAGGCGACGATGGCGGAGCTGTCCGACGGGTTCATCGCGCTGCCCGGCGGGCTGGGCACCCTCGAGGAGCTGGCCGAGGTGGCCTCGTGGGCCCAGCTCGACCTGCACGCCAAGCCGATCGGCCTGCTCGGACCGGGTGGCTTCTGGGACGCGCTGCTCAGGTGGCTTGACCGGGCCGTGGAGGACGGGTTCCTCACGCCGCACAGTCGAACGCTGATCGCCGTCGATGAGGACCTCGACTCGCTGCTCGAGCGGTTCGCGGCGTGGACGCCGCCGGCCCCGCGCTGGGAGGCGCCACCGGCGCCCTGAAGCCACGGGCGCCTGGATCAGGGCGTTGGCGTCGGTTTTGGCGTCTTGGTGGGCTTCGGCGTCGGCCACGGCGTCGGAGGCGTGCCCGGAGCGCTGAAGAGGCGGGCCGCCACCGCGCGGATCTTCTTGAGGTTCGGCACCTGCGACGCGCCGTAGCGCGTCTGCTTCGCGTCGACGAGCGGGTGGCCGAGGACGGCCCGGACCACGGACCCCTTGCCGCCCACCTCGTCGAGGATCGCGGCGAACTCGGGCAGCCGGTCGATCGGGATGTCCGTCTTGACCGTGTCGCCGACGGCTTTGAGCAGCCCCGGGAGCTCGAACAGGATGCTGCCGCCGCGCGTCACGCGGTCCCGCAGGGCCAGGAGGATCTGTTGCTGGCGTTCCGCGCGCGTGAAGTCGCTCTCGCCGGCCCCCTTGCGGATGCGCGCATAGGCGAGCGCCTCGGCCCCGGAGAAGTGGTGCTTGCCCTTGCGGACCACGAACCCGGTCGTCTCCAGGCCGAAGCCGTCGTACCGAGGCGCCCGGACCTTCTTCTTGACGTTCACATCCACGCCGCCGACCGCATCCACCATGGCGACGAACCCCGCGAAGTCCACCCTGGCGTAGTACTGGATGTCGATCTCGAGCATGGCCCCGATCGCGTCCTGGAGCGTCCGGATCCCGCCCTTGGGGAACTCGTCGGGGTGGCGATCGGCGTAGGACATCAGCGAGTTGAGCTTCGGTCCGTAGAGGTCACCGTTGCCGAGCGGGACGTTCACCAGGTCGCGCGGCACGGACGCCATCGACACCGTGTGCCCCACCGGATCGAGCGACGCCACGATCATCGTGTCGGTCAACGTCGTCGTCCGCTCGTCCGTCTTGTCGACGCCGAGCAGGAGCACGTTGACCCGCTCGGTCAGCGCCGGCGCGGGCGTCGGATTCCCGCCGGTCGCGCTCAGGACCTGGCCGCCGAACACGTTCTTGAACGCGTCGCCGGCCAGTGACCCGTACTGCCAGACGAGGAGGTGCGGGACCGTCACCACGAGCGCGATCAGCGCGATGCCCGTGATCCCGAGGCGGCCGGTCGGTCCGGGCCGCCCGGTGTCGAGGAACGCCTGGCCGACGGACGCGAGCCGCCAGACCAGCACCAGGAGGTTCAACAGCAGGAGCGCGTTCAGCACGGACGGCGCGATCGCCCAGGCCGCGAGACGGGTCGGGGACTGGAGCTGGATCACGAGGAGCGCGACGGCGAGGACCGTCAGGGAGGGGATGACGAACCAGAGGGCGAGCCGGCGGCGGCGGTTGAACGCCTGGCCGAGCCCCGGGAGCACTGCCGACAGGCCGGCCGCAGCGAGGCGGCGACGGTCGGTGGGTCCGGTGTCAGGCCGGATCCGGCGGGCATGCACGCGGGCTGAAGTCCTCGTTGGGGGGCATCTGGCGCCCCGCGGCCGCAACCGAGTCTAGCGCCCGAATGGCCTCCGTGGCATGGAGACGCCGGGCGATCGATCAGCCTGCCAGTGATCGCCCGGCGTCTTGACCTGTGACGGGCGATGACCCGAGGGCGTGACGCGAGCCGTCGTCAGCGCCGCGACGGCGTTGGCCTCGCCGGGGCGTAGACGCAGCGACAGAACTCGTGTGTGCACCCGGCGATGGGAAGGTCCGGGGCGCTTCGCGGACGGTACGGCCGACCCGCCGCAGCCAGGCACGCCGCACAGGCGCCGGCGGACGTCCGGAGCTCGACCAGGCGGACTCCGAGCTCCGCGTACGAGGCCAGCGTCGCTCGCCGGGCACGAAGCGCCGCCTCATTCCGACGAACGGCTTCCTCGTGCCGACGCCGCGCATGCAGGGAGCCCCAGTCCCCGTCGAACGCCGTCGCTTCTGCAGCCGTGAGCAGGTGCCGGACGCCCTCGGGGCACTGCAGCACCCGGATCGTCTCGCCGCAGCTCGGGCACGTGGCGATGGCCTCAGGCAGCTCGCGGATGATGACGCGGCAGGCGGGACAGTCGAGCCGATCGTACGGCTGCTCCTCGGCCGTCCATGCGTGGCTTGGAGGCGACGCCGGATCGACCGGGATCGCGCCATCCGGCACTCGGGTCGCCCAGGACGTCAGCGTCCCGGTGGGCGTGTCCGGGGTGACGGCAGCCTCGTTTGGGGTCGCCATGACCGGGACGGCGTCGCGTGCGGTCGGCTCTGGCTGGTCCTGTGGCGTCGGCGTCGGCAGGCCCGCCGGCATCGGGTGCGCCTGCGAGCGCGGGTTGCGCTCGGCAGCCGAGTCGGCCTGCGGCCCTTGCCGCGGTCGCGTCACTCGCTTGAATGGACCCATATCGCGTCCCAGTGCATGCCCGGAGTCTATGGCAGGTCCCGTCCGATGGCGTTGGGTGCGGTCTGGTGCGAAGTGCTTCACGCGACCGGGACCATCGGATGGGCCTGTCGGCGGCGCTTTCGACCGATGATCGATCTGACAAGAACGATCGGGCCTTGACCCCCAGGCCGGTGGACATGCGCGGAGGACGCGCGAGGAGACCCATGGCGACCACGACCGTGACAAAGGAGCGCCGGACGGCCGAGCGGCCGGGCAAGGCTGCGACCCGCCGACCCACCGCCGAGCGACCCGACCGTGAGCTGGACGGCGACGCCTCACGACACCTGGAGGAGCTCCTGGTCGGCCCGCTCCGGCCGATGATCAGCCAGCCGGTCCAGGGCGCGGCCATCGAGATCGAGCTGATCGGGCCACACCTGCGGGTGGCGGGCGTCGTGTCGATCGGCTTCCACCGTCGGCTCTCCGACTTCGTGAACAACCATCAGGGCCTGCTCGAACTGCGCGACGCGACGGTCCTGCGTCGCAACGGGGAGCCGACCCGCGTGACCACTCCGAACATCTGGGTCAGCCCGGATGAGGTCACCCTGATCGGCCAGGCGCTCGAGGATCGCGTGGACGACGAAGGCGGCGGCGAGATGCGCATCACGAAGCAGGTCCACACGCTCATCGCGGTCACCCCGGGGCACACCTTGACTGGCAACGTGCACATCCCGCTGGGCGCGGAGCTGGCTCGCTACATCGAGTCGTCGGAGCCACTGTTCATCCCGATGACCGACGTCCGGACACGCTCGCTCGCGGACCGCCGGATCGTCTCGCGCTACCCCTTCGCGCTCCTCAACCGCCGGCACATGGTGGCCGCGACGGAGCTCCAGCAGGGCATGATCCCCGGCCGCACGGTCCTCTAGGGGCCCGCCTGCCACGAGTCGGTCGCTCGGGCCCTCACGACGCTGGGCCGTATGATGGCCAGCGCCCGGGGAGTAGCGTAGTCGGCAACGCACGTGCTTTGGGAGCACGAGATCGCGGGTTCGAGTCCCGCCTCCCCGACCAGCTCCGCTGCCCCGCGAGGCTGGCTCGGCGGCCGAGGACCCCGAAGCACGGCACGCGGGACGTTGGCTCGGGCGAAGACTCTGCCAAAACGACCCGCCAAGACAGTTGGGCCGACTTCTCAGCTCGCGTCGTGACGAACCGGCTCTCCGGATCGGGTCGTCACGCACGGGTCACGGCCGGGCGCCCGCGGCAGGCCCGGATTCGGGCCTGCACGGCCACGTTTGTGCGCTTAGCTGTCACCACGGGGCGTTTTGGCCGACTCGTGACCCGGAACGGCCTCGTGGCCCGGAGAGGAGACCGACGATGAAGCAGTTCGAGGCGCTGATCGGCGAGTGGCACGGCGAAGGGGAGCTGCCGATCGATCCTCCGATGAAGATGTCCGTGGAGACGAAGGTCGAGCGCATGGGCGAGTTCGTCGTCCTCAGCTCCGTGGGCGAGCCCGCCGAGCTGCCCGACAGCATCTCGATCATCGGCGGCGCCCCCGACGGCGAGCCGCAGCCGATGCACTACTTCGACAGCCGGGGGGTCGAGCGGCTGTTCATGATGAGCCTCGAGGGCTCCACCTGGACGATCTGGCGAGCGCCCGGCGAGGACTGGAACGGGCCCGACGGCCCAGGCTTCAACCAGCGTTACATCGGCGAGATCTCGGCCGACGGCCAGTCGATCGAGGGCCGCTGGGAGCGTGGGATGGGGGACGCCGGGGATCAGTGGGAGATCGACTTCCCGATGAGTTACGTCCGCACGTAGCCGCGCTCGCTCCTGGCGGCAACATCCGTCGTCACCGCCACGAGCCCGCCTGGGCTCAGCCGCGCACGGCGGCCACGATCGACAGGATGGCCAGCGCCCCGATCGTGATCCCCGAGACGATGTTCACCGTTCTCAGCCAGCGCGGCGTGACCCGCGATCGCAGGACCGCGATGGCGCTGGTCAGCACGATCCACCAGGCAGTCGATCCGGCGAACACTCCGAGCGTGATCATCGCCGACTCGGCCGGGTTCGACCCGGTCAGTCCCGACCCCGCGAACAGCGCCCCGAACGACAGGATCGTCATCGGGTTGGCGAGCGTCAGGCCCAGGATCGAGAGGTAGGCGCCGACCAGTCCGCCGCGGCGCTCGGTCACGGCGGCCTCGGCGCCGGGCCGCGACCGGATGGCGTTCCAGGCGAGCCAGAGCAGGAACAGGCCGCCGACCAGGCCTAGCACCCGCCGGCCGCCGACGAGGACGTCGGTGATCGCCGACAGGCCGAACGCGGCGATGCCGCCGTAGGTCGCATCCGCGGTGGCCACACCGAACCCGGACGCGAGCCCCACCACCCGCCCTTCCGCGAGCGTGCGACGGATGACGAGCAGCGAGATCGGGCCGACGCCCGCCGCGATGACGAAGCCGAGTGCGAAGCCCCTGACGAGGAGCGCGGGATCCATCTCATTCCTCCTGGGAACATGAAAACACCCTCAGCCGTGTGCTGAGGGTGTTCCTCTCACCGTGGTCGACGGCGCCCGTTTCGGGCGCACCGGATCAGGTCGAGCGGGCCCTCGCGGGCCACTGCTGCGATCGGGCGGCGGTCGTCGGCGCGTCGTGGCGATGCATCGGGCGAAGGGTGCCCGAGCCGGTCGGGCGCTGTCAATGGCTATGATGCGGACGATGGACAGCGTTCGACGAGGGACTCGCGCCCGACGACTGGATGCCGCCGCCGCACGTGCCGCGAACGGGTCGAACGGGCATGCGCCCGATCCGCCCGGCCCGTCGACGGAGGTCGATCACACGGCATTCCCCGACCGCGCGACGCGTCTCGCGCTCGACGGCGGCAAGGCGAGTGCGAAGTTCCGGGCGCTCATCGACCAGGGCGGACCGATCGTCGCCGACGGAGCGATGGGCACGATGCTGTTCGCGAACGGTCTCCAGTTCGGCGACCCGCCGGAGGTCTGGAACCTCGCCCACCCCGACGTCATCCGCCGCATCCAGCGCGGGTACCTGGAGGCGGGCTCGCAGATCGTGCTGACCAACACGTTCGGTGGCAACCGGGCGAGGCTGCGCCTCAGCGGCCACGGCGATCGGGTCGACGAGCTCAACCGGACTGCTGCCATCCTGCTGCGCGCCGAGGTGGACGCGGCCGGCGGCACGGCGCTCGTTGCGGGCGACATCGGCCCGACCGGCGAGATCGTCGAGCCCCTCGGGACGCTCGCCTATGACGATGCGGTCGAGATCTTCCGCGAGCAGGCCGCCTCGCTCGTGGCGGGCGGGGTCGACCTCATCTGGATCGAGACGATGTCCGACCTCTCCGAGATCAAGGCGGCCATCGAGGGCGTCCGGAGGGCCGCTCCGGGCATCGCGCTCGTGACCACGATGACGTTCGACACCCGTGGCCACACGATGATGGGCGTCACGCCGGAGCAGGCGGTCGAGGCGCTCGACGCCTGGGGTGCGGACGCGGTCGGCGGCAACTGCGGCAACGGGCCGGACGAGCTCATCCCCGTCATCACGAAGATGCACGCCGCGGCGCCCGACGTCGTCCTCGTGGCCAAGTCGAACGCCGGGATGCCCGAGCTGATCGACATGCGCGCCGTCTATCGCGCGGATCCCGAGACGATGGCGGCCCAGGTCGTCGAGATGCGCGCGGCGGGCGCCCGGATCGTCGGCGGCTGCTGCGGGAGCACGCCGGACCACGTGCGCGCCATCGCGGGCGCCGTCGCCGCTCACGGCTGAGGCCGCGATGCCCGGTCGCCCGCTCAAGGTCGGGGTCCAGCTCCCCGAGGTCGAACGCGAGGTCCGCTGGCCCGAACTCCTCGACATGGTCCGCGCCATCGAGGACCTCGGCTTCGACTCCGTGTGGGTCGGCGAGCACCTGCTCTACCGCTGGGAGGCTCGTCCGCCGCGCGGGCCGTGGGAGGCCTGGACCGTCATGGCCGGCATCGCGGCGGTGACCTCGCGCGTCGAGTTCGGGCCGCTGGTGGCCTGCACGAACTTCCACAACCCAGCGCTCCTCGCGAAGCAGGCGTCGACGATCGACGAGATCAGCGGGGGACGGTTCATCCTCGGCCTGGGCGCCGGATGGAACGAGACAGAGTTCCGGGCGTTCGGGTTCCCGTACGACCATCGGGTGGATCGCTTCGAGGAGGCGTTCACGATCATCCGGACGCTGCTCCACGAGGGGGAGATCGACTTCGACGGGCAGTTCTACCAGGCTCGCGACTGCGTCCTGTCGCCCCGCGGACCCCGGCCCGAGGGGCCGCCGCTCCTCATCGGGTCGAACGGCCCTCGCATGCTGCGGATGACGATGCCGTACGCCGACGCCTGGAACTCATGGTTCGCCGACATCGGCAACCGCCCGGACGGCGTCGCGAGGCTCCGCGACATCGTGGACGAGGCGTGCCGGGACGTCGGGCGCGACCCATCCGACGTCGAGCGCACGGTCGCGGTGCTCGTGCGGCTGCCCGGCGGCACCGGACGCCTCCAGGGCGACTACGCCGCGGCCGAGGCAACGGCGCTCGAGGGTGGGCCGGAGGTGATCGCCGCAGGCCTGCGAGCGTACGCGGCCGCCGGGATCTCCCATGTGCAGCTCGTGCTCGACCCGATCACCCTCGAGTCCATCCAGGCGGTCGGAGCGGCGCTTCAGGAGCTCGATCGCGGCTGACCGGCGAGTGTCGGATGGGACAATCGTCAGGGATGCAGAGCGCGAACTGCGTGCTAGCGTTCGATTGGCCATGCGAGATTCGAATCGTTCGCCTCGGGGGCGACGCCGAGGGCTCGCGCTCCTGGTCATCGCCTGTGCGCTGGCAACGGCGTGCGGGGGAAACGCGCCGTCCGCGTCACCCCGCCCCGCGACACCGATCCCGACCGCGTCACCCAGTCCGCCACCGGTCCACCTGTCCGAGCCGGCCGCCGTGGATGCGATCTTCCGCGCGTTCGACAAGGCCGGGCTCAAGATCAAGGCGAGCAACGCCGGCTCGGGGGGCGAGGGTCGCGAACCCGTCAGGCGCATCAATGCGACGTATCACGACTGGCCGCTCGTCGTGAGCGAGTACAGTTCGAGCAAGGCGCTGGCCAAGGCCAAGCCGTGGAAGGTAGGCGCGAAGCCAGCCCAAGGGGAGCCGCCGATCGCGTTCATCGGTCTCAACATCCTCGTCGAGTGGGGTCCGACCACCACCGGGGTCCGGCCCAGCAAGCCCGAGGCGGACGAGCTCGCGGCTCTTGCCTCGCTGGTCGAGATCCTCGACCCGATGCTCTCGCCGCTGAAGACGCGAACGATCGTTCCGGTCTCGATCCCCGACCGACAAGCGGAGGCCACCAAGGAGTCGCCAGCGCCATGATCGCGGAGGTGCCAGCCCAATGACCGCACCGGGCCGCCCCGCCCGCCCTCGCGCCACCGCCGGTCGCGCTGACGAGGTGTCCGCGCTCGACAAGCGGATCATCGAGCACCTCCAGGCCGACGGTCGCCGGCCGTTCACCCAGATCGCGCTCGAGCTCGGCGTGTCTGAGGCCGCCGTCCGCGCACGGACGAACCGCCTCATCGAGCGCGGGATCCTCCAGGTCGTCGGTGTCACCGATCCCCTCAAGCTCGGTTTCCACCAGATGGCCATGGTCGGCGTGCGCTGCCAGAGCGACCGCCTCGTCGCGGTCGCAGAAGAGCTCGCGGCGATGCCCGAAGTCGACTATGTCGTGATCACGGCCGGCACGTACGACCTGCTCATCGAGACGGTCTGCGAGGACAACGAGGCGCTCCTGCGCTTCCTCGCGGAACGCCTGCGCGCCATCGACGGCGTGCGCGAGACCGAGACGTTCGTCTACCTGCGGCTGGTCAAGCAGACGTACCAGTGGGGAGCGCGCTAGCCGCCGAAACGAAGTCGGTGCATCACCGCACCGCGGGTGGTCGCGCCAACGGGAGCGAAGGGGTCGAGCGGATAAGATGCCGAGAGCGGGGCGCGTGTGGAGGCGACGCCCTGCGCGGTAGAGGAGTGCGCGGGCGTTGCTGCCATTGGAGGCGGTCCTAGGGCTGATCGTGTTGGCGGTCGTCGCCAACCTGCTGCTGATGGCCGCCCTGATCTACCCCTCGTTCGCCGGCCGGAAGCGACGGACTGGCGCGGCCGACCCCTACGAGCCGGTCGACGCGCGGATCACCGAGGCCGCGGTGGTCAGCGGGATGATCGACGACCCGATGGACCCCGATGCCCGGCCCGCCTACGACCGCGTGGTCCGGATCGTCAGCTGGATCTTCCTGATGACCACGGCCACGATCGTCGCCGTGACCGGGCTCTGGCCCTCGACGCAGGCCGCGATCCTGGTGCTGCTCGCCCTGTCCGGTTTGTTCGTGATCGTCGTGCACGATCTGCTGCCGTCGGACGCGCTCGGACCCGGCCGGTTCGTCGTGGAGGGCTCCGTCGCGTTGACGGCCGCGACGTTCCTGGTCGCCCTGACCGGCGGCGTCCACAGCCCGTTCTTCTTCACCTTCCCCCTCATCGTCGCCGGGGCCGCCCTGGTCGTGTCCTCGCTCGTGACGGTCGGGCTGACCGTGGTCGCGGCCCTCGGGTTCCTGACGGGCGTCCTCGCCGGCTCGCCGCTCACCGAGATGCAGGCGGCCGAGGGAGCCATCATCGGCGTGGACCTGACGGCCCTGATCCTGCTCGCCTACGTGGCGATGGTCATCGCCCGCGAGCAGCGCCGGACGCGCGACGCGGCGATCCGCCTCTCGACCATCGACCCGTTGACCGGATTGTTCAACCGGACATTCTTCTTCGCCGCGATCGAGCGCGAGATCACCCGGTCGGCCCGCTCGGGTCGTGGCTTCTGCCTGCTGATGATGGACCTCGACGAGCTCAAGGCCGTGAACGACCGGTTCGGGCACTTCCACGGCGACCGCGTGCTGCACGGGGTCGGCGAGGTGATCATGTCCGGGGTCCGCAAGCTCGATACGGCCGCGCGCTACGGAGGCGACGAGTTCGTCGTGCTCCTGCCCGAGACCGATCCCACCGGGCGCCTTCGTCCTCGCGGAGAAGATCCGGCTCGGCGTTCGCGCCATGCAGCTGGGCCTGCCGCCCGGCAGCCCTCAGCCCTCGCTGTCGGTCGGTGTCGTGAGCTTCCCCGACGACGGCCGCACCACGGACGAGCTGATGATCAGCGCCGATGGCGCGATGTACGCCTCGAAGCGCGCCGGCAAGGATCGCGTCACCGGGATCCCGGTGTCCGTCGAGCGCACGTAGGGGACGCCCATCGGGCGGGTCCGGTGTAGCATCCGGCCGTGAAGGACCCCGAGACGAGGCCCGCGTCGAGCACGCGCGGCTTCTCCACCCGTGCCATCCGAGCGGCCTCGCGGATCCCCCGGCCGGACCAGACGCCGACGAGCGTGCCGATCTACCAGACCGCGACCTTCGCCTCGGCCGACGCCGACGAGCTGGGCCGCGTGGCGGGCGACCCGCGGTCCGGGTTCGCATACAGCCGGATCTCCAATCCCACGACAAGCGCCCTGGGCGCCGCCTACGCGGAGCTCGCGGGCGGCGAGTCGGGCGTCGCCCTCGCGTCGGGCATGGGCGCGATCTACGCGACGCTCGCATCGCTGGTCAAGACCGGCGACCGCATCGTGGCCCCGGTGGCGATGTACGGCTCGACCCGGACGCAGCTCCTCCACACGTTCGGCGGCTTCGGCGTCGACGTGGAGCTCGTCGACATGACCGATCCCGGTGCCGTCGAGGCCGCGTTGGCCGCGCGGCCCGCCCGGGTCCTCTACGCCGAGACGATCGCCAACCCGACGACGTTCGTCAGCGACCACGCCGCGCTCGCGGAGATCGCGCATCGCCATGGCGCGACCTACGTCGTCGACAACACGTTCGCGAGCCCGTACGTCTGCCGGCCGCTCGAGTGGGGCGCGGACCTCGTCGTCGAGTCGGCCACGAAGTTCCTGGGCGGCCACAGCGACCTGATCGCCGGCGTCGTGGCGGGTCCGACGGGTCTCGTGAGTGAGGTCGAGCGGGTCCAGATCGAGACCGGCGCCACGCTCGGGCCGCTGGATGCGTTCCTGGTCCTGCGCGGCATCCTCACGCTGGCCGTCCGGGCCGAACGCCACAGCCGCAATGCCGCGGCACTCGCGGGGTGGCTGGAACGTCAGGAGGGCGTGCGCAACGTCCTCTACCCGGGTCTCCCCAGCCATCCGCAGCACGCGGTCGCCCAGCGCCTGTTCCGGACCGGTGCGGCGGGCGGGATGCTCGCATTCGAGGTCGCCGGTGGCCGGGAGGCCGGCCGCGCGATCATCGACAACCTCAGCCTGCCGGAGCTGACGGCATCCCTTGGCAGCGTCCACACGATGGTCGTGCACCCGCCGTCGACCTCACAGCGGCAGCTCTCGCGAGTCGGAGCTGCTCGACGCGGGGATCACGCCCGGCCTGCTGCGGGTGTCGGTCGGCCTCGAGGATGTCGAGGATCTCGAGGCGGACCTCGCGGCTGCGCTGGCTGCGGCTCGGCACGCAAGAGATGATGCCGAGGTCGATGCCGTGGCCGCCGACGATTCGGCCTCGGGCCATCCGGCGGCGACCTCGGCCGTCGTCTAGGAGCGGGACATCGCGACGCCGGCGGTCGTCTCGGCCGCCTCGACCAGACCGGTCGGCCCGAACGCCCTGGCCCGCGTCGGGATGGGGCTGTGGCGGCTGCTGACCTCGGTCGACTTCGCCGTCGCCCAGATCATCGTCCTCGTCCTCCTCGCCGTCGTCGGCATGACGATCCGGCAGCTGCCCGACTTCGCGTTCCGCTCGGCCGGGGACTACGCGATGGCGATGGAGGCGATCCACGCCCGGTACGACGCGCTGCTGGGCCCGGGTCTCGTCGACGTCCTCGAACGCCTCAGCGTCTTCTCGATGTTCCGCTCGGTCTGGTTCAGCGCCGGGCTGACGATCCTCGTCGTCTCGATCGTGGTGTGCACGCTCGATCGGACGCCCCGCCTGTGGCGCGGCGTCACCGACGTGCGCGTCGCCCAGCCCGAGCCGTTCTTCGACCCGCGCCTCCTCGATCGCGCGGCGATGGACGGCGTCACGGCCGATGGCGTCCGCGCGGTGCTCCGACGCCGCGGGTTCAAGGTCCGCGAGGCGACCGCCGACGACGGCTCGACGTATCTCTACGGCGACCGCCACCAGTACACGAAGATGGCGACGCTATTCACCCACACCGGGCTCGTGCTGTTCCTGGTCGCGGCCGCCGTGACGTCGCGTCTCGGTGACGAGCAGGGCCTGGTGGTCCCGGAGGGCGAGTCGCTGACGGTCCAGCCGATCGGCACGCCCGGGCTCCTGCTGGTCAAGAACCTGGCCTTCTCGGCGCCGGGCTTCGAAACCGGCCAGGCCACGGACTTCACGACCGACCTCGCGGTCTATCGCGACGGCCAGGAGATCGCCCGCAAGACCATCCGGGTGAACGACCCGCTCTCGATCGGCGGGTACACGTTCCACCAGAACGGGTTCGGCCCGGCACCGCACCTCGTCGTGCTCGATGCCGACGGCAAACCATTGTGGGACGGGGCCGTCCCGATGACCGATGCCGCCGAGGACCGGCCATACGGGATCCTGCCGGTACCGGGTCGCGACCTGGGCCTCCAGCTGCTGCTGGATCGCCGGCCGGACGGGACCGGGAGCCTGGTCGTCCTGCCGTACCGCCTGGTCGAAGGGCCGAACGGGACCATGGAGCCTCAGCACTATGCGGGCGCGGAGCTGGGGATCGGCGAGACGCGGGTCTCGGACGAACTGGGCCTGTCGATCACCCTGGCCTCGGTCTCGGAGTACACGTTGCTGATCGCCAAGCACGATCCGGGGCAGGGGATCGTCTGGCTCGCGTTCCTGAGCCTCATCGCGGGCATCACGATCTCGTTCTACCTGCCGCGACGCCGCGTGTGGACGCGCCTGACGCGCGACGGCCGGCTGGGCATCGTGTGGCGCTCGGAGCGCTACGTCGACGTCGAACGGGAATTCGGGACGCTGCTTGACGATCTCGTCGCGGCGCGCCGGCCGGCCGGGGCCGCCATCCCGTAACGGTTGTGCTCGACGCACAACGGTGCGCCAGACCGGCTGGTGCTGAACCGCAACCCAAGTCCTTGGTACCGTGTCAGCGAACCTGGAACCGGCACTGACAGGAGAGCCATGACCGCACGTCACTCGGCCATCGCCGCGATCGCCACCCACAGGGTCGCCTCGACGCAGGACCACTTCGAGCACGCCGGCCAGGCCATCTACGGCCAGTACGTGTTCCACGAGGACGCGCAGCGTGAGTTCCTCGCCAAGCCGATCTTCAAGAAGCTCCGGCGGACGATCGAGGGCCACGAGCCCTTCGACCCGGCGATCGTCGACGCGGTCGCGCACGGCGTGAAGGAGTGGGCCATGGCGCGCGGCGCCACCCACTACACCCACTGGTTCGTGCCGATGACCGGCGCGACGGCCGAGAAGCACGACTCCTTCCTGAACCCGATCGGCGACGGTCGCACGATCGCGGAGTTCTCGGGCAAGAACCTCGTCCAGGGTGAGCCCGACGCCAGCTCCTTCCCGTCGGGCGGCATCCGCGCCACGTTCGAGGCCCGCGGCTACACCGCGTGGGACGTCACCAGCCCGATCTTCCTCCAGGTCGAGCCCAACGGCGTCACGCTCACGATCCCGACCGCCTTCGTGTCGTACACCGGCGAGGCCCTCGACCACAAGATCCCGCTCCTGCGGTCGCAGGAGGCACTCGGCAAGCAGGCGTTGCGGGTCCTGCGCTGGTTCGACAACACGACGGCGACGCGGGTCTTCACGAACATCGGGCCCGAGCAGGAGTACTTCCTCGTCGACCGCCGCCTCGCCGAGCAGCGTCCGGACCTCGTCCTGACCGGCCGCACGCTCTTCGGCGCCCCGTCGCCGAAGGGGCAGGAGCTCGACGACCAGTACTTCGGCTCGATCCGCGACCGGATCCTCGCGTTCATGATGGATCTCGACCGCGAGCTCTGGCGCCTGGGGATCCCGGCCAAGACCCGTCACAACGAGGTCGCGCCCGGGCAGTTCGAGATGGCGCCCGTCTACGAGCCGACGTCGGTCGGGTCGGACCACAACATGGTGGTCATGAGCATGATGCGGCGCATCGCGCGCCAGCACGGCCTCACGTTCCTCATCCACGAGAAGCCGTTCGCGGGCATCAACGGCTCGGGCAAGCACAACAACTGGTCGATGGGCACCGACGAGGGCGAGAACCTGCTCGACCCGGGCAACGATCCGCACGCCAACGCCCAGTTCCTCGCGTTCCTCGTGGCCGTCATCCGTGGCGTGAACGTGCACGCCGACCTGCTCCGCGCGAGCATCGCGGACGCGGGCCAGGACCACCGCCTCGGCGCCAACGAGGCGCCGCCGGCGATCATGTCGATCTTCCTCGGCTCGCAGCTCGAGGACGTCGTCGAGCAGCTCGCGAAGGGCGCGGCCGCGACGTCCAAGAAGGGTGGCTCGATGCAGCTGGGCGCGACCACGCTGCCGGAGCTGCCCAAGGACGCAACCGACCGCAACCGGACCTCGCCGTTCGCCTTCACCGGCAACAAGTTCGAGTTCCGGGCGGTGGGCTCGTCGGCCCCGATCTACTGGCCGCAGACGGTCCTCAACACCGCGGTCGCCGAGTCGCTCGCCCAGCTCGCCGACGAGCTCGAGAAGCTCAAGAAGGGCGACTTCGCCGGCCTGACCGGCATCATCTCGAAGGTCGTCGGCGCGAACAAGCAGGTCCTCTTCGAGGGCAACGGCTACTCCGAGGAGTGGCATGCCGAGGCGGCCGAACGCGGGCTGCCCAACAACCGGACGACCGTCGACGCCCTCCCGTCGCTGACCACGGCCAAGGCCAGGAAGCTGTTCTCGAAGTTCGGGGTCCTCTCCGAGCGCGAGCTGGCAGCGCGCGTCGAGATCAACTGGGAGCGCTACGTCAAGGTCAGCAACATCGAGGCGAGCTGCGCCCTCGACATGGCCCGGACGATGATCCTCCCGGCAACGGCGGCGTATCTCGGCCGCCTCGCGGCGGCCTCCGCCTCGAAGGGCATCGGGGCCGTGGCCGACAGGGTCGCCGGGCTCGCCGACGATCTCGTCGCGGCCATCGACGCGCTCGAGCACGCCCAGCATGCCGCGCACGAGGCGGGGACCGTGGAGAAGGAGGCGCGCGCCTTCGTCGACAAGGTGATCCCGGCCCAGGGCGCCCTCCGCGGGGTGGCGGACGAACTCGAGACGCTCGTCGCCGACGACCTCTGGCCGCTGCCCAAGTACCGCGAGCTGCTCTTCCAGTTCTGACGCGACCATTTCGCTCTGGCCGCCGGCGGCGCGCCGCCGCAGCCCGGCCGAGGGTCCGGGGCGGGACGGGCCGGCTGGCATACTGCCGCCCGTGGACGCCACGATCCTGCTGATCGAGGACGACCCTTCCATCCGGGAGGTGACGGCGATCGGGTTGCGCAACGCCGGGTTCTTGGTCGAGACCGCGGACGACGGCCAAGAGGGCCTCGAGCGCTTCGAGACCAAGCCGTACGACCTCGTGCTTCTCGACGTGATGCTGCCGCGCCTCGACGGTCTCGAGGTTGCGCGGGCGATCCGCCGGACCTCGACGACCCCGATCGTCATGCTGACGGCGCGCGCCGACACGATCGATGTCGTCGTCGGTCTCGAGGCCGGTGCCGACGACTATGTCCGCAAGCCCTTCGAGGTGCCCGAGCTCGTCGCCCGGGTCCGGTCCGCGCTCCGGCGGGTCGGCCGCTCTCCCGAGGACGCGTCGCCACACCTCCGGCTCGGGCCGCTCGTCATCGACATCGCGGGGCGGACGGTCGCGCGCGACGGCAGGGACATCCCCCTGACCCGCACCGAGTTCGACCTGCTCGTCGATCTCGCGAGGCACGCCGGCCAGGTGCTGGCTCGCGACACGCTGCTGGACCGGATCTGGGGCTACGACTACCTGGGCGACTCTCGGCTGGTCGATGTCGCCGTCGGGCGGCTGCGGGCCAAGATCGAGACCGATCCCGCTGCTCCCGAGCTCGTCCTCACGGTCCGCGGGGCGGGCTACAAGGCCGTCCGGTAGGGCCCGGTCGTGCCTGGCCTCCGTGGCATCCGGGCACGGATCGCCGTCACGCTGGTCGCCCTCGTGGCGTTGACCGCGGCCGTGCTGGGGGTCGGCGCGTCCGTCTTCGTCGACACGCGCCTGCATCAGCAGGCCCTGGCCGACGCGGCCCGACAGGCTGGCTTCGACCTGTCGGTCACCGTGCCGGAGCGGCAGCTCCCCGAGGGGGCGACGCCCGACGATGTCGCCCGGAGCGGGCTGGTCGAGACGTTCCAGCGCCGCGAGGTCGGGTCGATCATCGACCTCGGCGGCGGGCCGGACGATGTCGTGTTCTCCGACAGCGAGTTCCGTGAGCTCTATCAACGGCTCCCACCCGACGTCGTGCGGCTCGTCGACCAGGGCCAGATCGGCTACCTCTGGACCGACGTGTCGGATGTGCCGTCGCTCGTCGTCGGCGGCCGGGCAGCCAACGGTGGGCCGATCGTCTACTTCGTGCGCGACGTCAGCCAGATCAGCGGCGCGATCGAGCAGCTGCGACTCGCGCTCGCGGGAGGCGCGGTCCTGCTGATCGTCCTCGCGTTGCTCGCCGCACGGCTGATCGCCCGTGGGATCCTCGCCCCCGTCGAGGCGGCTGGGCGGGCCGCCGAGCGGATCGAACGCGGCGATCTGTCGGCCCGGGTGCCGGTCACGTCCCGGGACGAATTCGGGACCTGGGCCGAGCGGTTCAATCACATGGCGGATGCCCTCGGCGACACGATCGGCCGCCTGCGGGCGGCGCAGGCGCAGAACCGCCGGTTCGTGGCCGACGTCTCGCACGAGCTGCGGACGCCGCTGGCTGCGCTCGTGGCGGAGGCGTCGATCGTGGGAGAACACCTCGACGAGCTCCCACCCGAGAGCCGCCGTGCCGCCGAGATGCTCGTCGGGGATGTCGGCCGGCTCCGGTCGCTCGTGGAGGAGCTCATGGAGCTGTCGCGCTTCGATGCGGCCGTCGAGCAGGTGCAGGTCGAGCCGGTCGAACTCGTGAAGCTGATCCGCACCGTGGTCGCCGCCAGGCTGCCGGACGCCCGGTTCGTGCCACCCGAGCCATCGGTCGTCGTCGAGTCGGATCCGCGGCGGCTGGACCGGATCGTCGGCAACTTCCTGGACAACGCCCGCGAGCACGCGGGCGGTACCGACGTCGAGATCGAGCTGACCGTCAGACGCGACGAGTTCGCCATCGCCGTCTCGGACCGTGGTCCTGGCGTGCCGCCCGATCGCGTCGAGGGCATCTTCGAGCGCTTCTCGAAGGTCGACGCGTCACGCCATGGTGGCAGCAGCGGGCTCGGCCTCGCGATCGCCGCCGAGCATGCAGCCCTCCTCGGAGGCTCCCTCCGGGCGACGAACCGCGAGGGCGGCGGCCTGCGCCTCGAGGTCGTGGTGCCGCTGGCTGTTGCCGGATCGTTACGAGCCGGCGATGCGATGGCGATGCGCGGCCCCGACGCTGGGGCTCCATCGTCCATCACGAGGGAGTCAACCTGATGAACCGCACACTGCGGGATCCCCGCTCCATCCTCGCCGTCGCGTCATTGGCGATCGTCATGGCCGCGTGCGCCTCGAGCGGCAGTGTCGGGACCGTGCCACCGCCATCCGCGACCGCGACACCGGTCGCCTCGATCGAGCCCGACATCACCCCCGATCCGTCCACTGCACCGACGACCGGTCCATCCGGGCCCTCGGCGACCCCGAAGCCGTCGAAGCCGGCCGCGACGATGGTCGTTCGCGCCTACTACGTCCTGGATGGCGACCCCCGCATCGAGGGCCTGGTGCCGACACTGCTCGACGTTCCGGAGAGCGTCGGCGTCGCCCGGTCGGCGATGGGCGTCCTGCTCGACGGAGAGGCCGTCCGCGAGAGCGGTGGCGACCTGTCGACGGCGATCCCGGCCGGCACCCGGCTGCTCGGCCTGTCGATCAAGGACGGCATCGCGACCGTCGACCTCTCGAACGAATTCGAATCAGGCGGTGGCAGCGCGTCCGCGTTCCATCGTCTCGGCCAGGTGGTCTTCACGCTGACCCAGTTCGGGAACGTCCATGCGGTCCTGTTCCAGGTCGAGGGACGGACGGTCACGACCTTCGGCAGCGAGGGCATCGTCCTCGACGGGCCGCAGGCTCGGGACGACTACGAGGATCTCCTGCCGTTGATCTTCGTCGACCGCCCGGCGTGGGGCGCCGCCATCGGCAACCCGGCCCGCGTGACCGGCAACGCCAACACCTTCGAGGCGACGCTCCGCATCGCCATCCTGGACGGGTCAGGTCAGAGCCTCGTCGACGAGATGACCACCGCGACGTGCGGTTCCGGTTGCCGCGGCACATTCGACGTCACGCTCCGCTACGACGTCGATGAGGCCCAGTGGGGCACGCTGCGGACGTACTTCAACTCCGCCGAGGACGGCCGGCCCGAGGCCATCCGCGACTACCCGGTGTGGCTCGCGCCCGTGACCTGATCGACCGCGGCACGGCCCGGCGATGCGTCAGGATGTCGAGGTGACGGTCGACATCCACCCGACGCGGTCGCTGGGCCTGCTGTCGATGGCGCACGCCGTCAACCACGCCCAGGCCGTGCTGCTGCCGCTGGTCTTCCTCAAGATCATCGACGAGTTCGGTGTCGGGGTGGAGGCGGTCGCCTTCCTCGCGGCGATCGGATCGTTCGCGTCGGGTCTCGTTCAGTTCACGTACGCGGCGCTGACCCGGTTCGTCAGTCGACGGGTGCTCCTCGGCGCGGGCGGCATCCTGTTCGGCGGCGGCATCGCCCTCCAGACGCTCGCCACGAGCTTCGTCACCTTCGCGATCCCGAACATCGTCTGGCGGATCGGTGGGTCGCCGCAGCACCCGGTGGGCAACGGCCTGCTCGCGGAGCAGTTCCCGCCGGAGCGCCGCGGCTTCGCCATCAGCGCCCACATCGCCGGGGGCAACGTGGGCACCGTGATCGTTGCGCTGATCGGGGCTCCGCTGATCCTGGCGTACGGCTGGCGCGGTGCGTCGCTGGCGTTCGGCCTGCCCGCGATCGCCATCGCCATCGCGATCCTGCTCTTCGTCCGTGAGCGCGGCTCGGACCGGGCCGCTGCCCTCGCGGGCGGCAGCGTTCGCTCGGCATTCGGACGGATCCTGCGCGACCGCGACCTGCGCTGGCTGTACGTGACGTCGGCCCTGGGCGGCGGTGGCCGAGGGCTGGGCGTCGTCAACCTGTTCGCGCTGATCTACCTGACGAAGGTCATCGGTCTCGACGTCGCCACGTCGGGGCTCATGTACGGCGTCCTGATCGTCTTCTCGGTCCCGATGCCGCTCGTCGCGGGCTGGCTGTCGGACCGCGTCGGGCGCAAGCCGGTCATCATCGGCGTCTATCTCGGGGGCGCCATCGGGTTCGCGGTCTTCCTGCTGGCCGGCTCGTCGCTGGTGGGGCTGTGGGTCGGCATCGCGTTGATGGGCCTGTTCAGCTTCGCCGAGAGCCCGCAGCTCCAGGCACTTCTCGCCGACATCGCGCCGCCATCGCTCCGCGATGCGTCGTACGCGCTCTACTTCACGATGGCGTTCGGCGTCGGCTCACTGTGGGTCGCCCTCTACGGGGTCGTCATCGACCTCGCCGGCGAATCGCTCGGCGTGCCGATCGTGTTCTGGCTGATGGCCGGCGCGTTCATCCTCGCCGCGCTCGGGACCGTGCCGATCAAGGCGGACCAGCGCGCCCGCTCGAACGCCGACCACGAGGCCAGTCTCATCGACTAAGACAGGGCGGCGGCCCTCCCGCGTGCCGCCGCCCCGTCGATGGATGCCGCTATGGCTTCGCGATGAACCAGACGTCTCCGATGCCCTGCCCCTTGGTGTCGCCCGGGGCCGTGTCGGCGACGTAGTAGTAGAGCGGCGAGCCTGCATAGACGACTTGCATCGACCCATCCGCCCGCGAGATGGTGGTGAGCGCCCCCGTGACGTCGGACACGGCCAGGAGCTCCGTTCCGGGCGCGATCGTGAACGGCGGCCAGGTCGCGGCGCAGTCGCCGTCGCAGGTGCTCGTGTTGGCGGAGTCGTTCCCGAAGACATAGAGGGTGAGGTCGTCCACCCCGGTCAGGTAGTCGCCATCGGGGCCACTGGCCAGCCCGACCGTGACGGCGCCGGCGGCCGGATCGGCCGAGGCCGCGGGGGCTGCGGAGCGAGGCGCGTACTCGTCGGAGTAGTCGCCGCCGCCCTTGCCGCCGCCGGAGCTCGCCGAGGCAGCCGGGGAGGCACCGGCCGCAGCCGACGGAGCGGCGCTCGGGCCGGAGGACGCGCCCCCACCGGATGTCGTGCAGGCCGTCAGGAGGATCGCGACGATGCCGGCCGCGGCCGCCAGTCGGATGACCGATCCGGTGGGCGTGGATGTCATGCTGGTCCTCCTGTCCCCTCGATCCGGCCGACGACCGTGGTGCGGGCGTCCCGGGTCCCTGTCGAACCGTACGTCCGCAGGTCAACCGGCGGTTTCGGCGCCGATCCCCGCGACCGGGCAGCCGGCCGCGCAGGCCGGGCATCAAGAGAGGGAAGCGGCGGCGCCAGAATCCCCCCGGCGCCGCTGGGTGCGACGGTAGCGTCCGCTCGGCCGATCGGTCAGGCAGGCGGAGGTCCGGGCTCCGATGGGACCTTTATCGGGCCGGCGGCCGCTTCGGGTCGCGTTTGCTATCATCCGCAAGCCCTGCACAACGGGCTCCCTCGGTCGGGGCGTGGCGCAGCTTGGTAGCGCGCATCGTTCGGGACGATGAGGTCGGAGGTTCAAATCCTCTCGCCCCGACCAAACTCACCTACGTTCGACCCGAGCTCGATGGGGCTCGCGCGTCGAGACGGCCGAGCGCAGCGAGGATCGTCGCGATGACCTGGACCGTCGACGCCGCCGGCAGGTCGATCCGGATCGTCGCCGCCTCGGTGAGCATCGCGTTGTAGTCGCCGGCCGAGCCGGCCGGCCCGCGGATGTCCGTCCGAACCAGCACGATCCACTTCTTCAGGCCGAACGCGTAGCCCACCTCCCAGCACGTGCCGGAATCGGGATCCGGGCCGTCCATGATCGCCACGAGCCCATCGGCCCAGTCGATCCCGCCGACATCGTTGGCGAAGATCCCCGCCGCGTCCTTGCCAGGCTCCTGTTCCTGCGGCAGGAACACCTCGTGGCCGGCTGCCCGCAAAGCGGCGGTGACTTCGGCGTTCCAGGTGCGTTCGGACGTCGTGAACAGCGGACCGGCGAAATAGACCTTCATGGCCGCGAGTATCGCGGGTGGCTCAACCTCCAGGCGAACCCCGACACCATGGTCGAGCTTCCCGACGGCCCGCGCGCCGCCGCAGGAAACCGCGGTCGTCATCCTCGAGCCGCGGTCCAGGCGTGATTCGTCGCCTCCGGCCCAAGGGAAGAGCGAGGTCAGGCCAGGGGGATCCCCTTCGAGCCCTTGCCCTCCTGGTAGATCGCCGAAGCGTCGTTATAGAAGGCGTTGATGGCGTCGAGGCGCGCGGCAAACGACTCGCGATCGGCCCCGCCGAGGCTGGCGATCATCTCCATGATGCTGTGGCTCTGCCAGAACGCGTTCCGGCGGTTGTAGAGCGGGCGATCGGGTGAGACGGTCCCGGTCTCTGGGTCGGGCACGGCATAGACCTCCTTGAGGATGGCGATGTCGTGCGGGATGCCGAAGCTGTCCCGGGTGTCCTCGTAGCTGAAGAGATAGGTGAAGTTGTCGAACCCCGACCAGGTGATGCCCGACAGGCACAGCGAGCAGGGCTCGTGCGTGGCAAGGAAGAGGCAGTCCTTGGTCGCCGGGCGCTCGTCGGCGGGCAGCTCGTAGAAGCGCTTGATGGCGTGCATCTCGCCGTGCCACAGCGGGTTCTCGGTCTCTTTGTTGGTCTCGGCGATCACCACGGACAGGTCGGACTTGCGCAGGATCGCCGCCCCGAACAGCTTGTTGCCGCCCGCCACCCCGTGTCGGGTCTTGGCCGCGATGTCGGTCTCGATGACGTCGAGCAGCCGGGTGACGAGGGCGACGGTGTCCATCGAGACCGAGCATATGCCGTCCGACGGCTTCTCGACCGTTGACCGGATCGGGCTCTGCCGCGTACGGTCCGGACATCATGGTGCGACAGTTGCGGACGATGGCAGTGGCCGGGCTGGCCGCGATCTTTCTCGTCACCGCCTGCGCGGGGAGCAAGCCGCTCCCAGGCCCGGCGGAGATGGCCGCCGAATCGGGACGGCTGGACCAGGTCGTGCCACTCCTCGGGGAGCTCGGGGTGACGGCATTCACCGCTGAGGGCGGGTGCGCGTGGATCATCTATGCGCGCGGCGGCTTCTTCGATGGCGGCGAGGGCTGTCAGCCGGGGGATGCGCGTCCGTTCGACGACGTCGCCCGCGTCGACCATGCCCGCGTCCTGGATGCCATCGAGGCGGCCAATGCTCCATCGCGTCGGATGAGCAGCGCGATCGGGCCGGATGGCCGTCTGCGGACCGCTCGATTCCTCCACGCCGCGCACCCGTATCCCGACTATTGGGAGTACGTGTACGACCCCGACGACGTCGAGCCCAAGGTCGACGGGGGACCCCTGGAGTTCAGGCACATCCGGTTGAACGCCGGATGGTGGTTCGTCTCCTCCCTCGACGACTGAGCCCGGGCGGGCCTACTCGACCGTCGAGCCGGTGAAGGTGATCGAGTCGCCGAGGAAGAAGATCCCCGGGTGGGTCGAGAAGCCGTCGCCGGTGTTGTTGCGCAGGACCGAGTTCACGATCTCCACCGAACCCGATCGGTCGTTGCTCACGAAGAAGATCGCGCTCCCGCCCTCATGGTTCGAGGTATTTCCCTCGATGCGCGTGCCCCCCACGTGCAGGAGCATCTCGTTGCCGTCGTTGTAGATGGCGCCGCCGTTGCCGCCGCCCGGCGTGCCGGGCTTTGCCGGATTCGCGCCCGTGCCGATCGCGCGGTTGCCCTCGAACAGGCTGTCGAGGATCGTCCACGACACGCCGATGCTGGAGATGGCGCCGCCATTCGAGCATTCGTTGCGCCGGTCACCGGACCCGCCGAACGTGCTCCGGACGACGTAGACCGGGAGGCCGTGGTACTGCGAGAAGACCTGGATCGCGGCGCCGCCGACATCCGGCCCGGTCGGCGCGCAGCGGTTGCCGTAGAACTGGCTGTCGATCACCCGGAACCGCCCGCCGCGCACGAAGATCGCTCCGCCGCCATCCATCGTCTCGGTGCCCGACGCCTTGCCGTTGGCGAAGACCACGCGCTGCACGGTCAGGATGGGGTGGTCCTGGTCCTGGCAGTGGCTCGTCGTCCAGACTTGCGCCGGGTCGCAGGTGTTCTGGTACAGGATCCGGCGTGCCCCTTGTCCGTCGAGCGTGACGAGGCCGCCCCCGTCGAGGACGACATCGGGCTGGTCGTTGAAGACCTTGGCGGTCACGGTCATCGGGATCGTGACCGGGTTCGGTCCGCAGGCGAAGGTGATGATCCCGCCCTTGGCCACCGCGGCCGCGACCGCCGCGCCGGTGCAGCTCGCCGGGGTGCCCGTTCCGACGACGTGGTCGGGATGCGTCGTGTCCACGGGCTGCGCTTCCGGCGGGATCGGGGAGCCGCCGCCGGGATTGCCCGGCGGCGGGGGCGGCGGCGTGACGACGGTGCGCGCCATGACCTTGGCGAGGAACGCGGCGGTCTCGGCCCGCGTGATCTTGCGGTCCGGGCAGAAGCGGCCCTTCGCGCAGGTGACGGTCAGTCCGGCCGTGGCCAGCCGGTCGATGGCCGTCGCGAACCTGTGGCGCTTCGGGACGTCCTTGAACGTGCCCGTGCCGGTGGCCTTCAGGTGCAGCGCCTTGACCAGGAGGGCGGCCATCCGTCCCCGGGTGATCGGCGTGCTCGGGCAGAAGCGCGTCTTGGTGCAGCCGTCCATGATCCCGGCCGCGACGACCTTCTTGACGTAGGTCTTCAGCGAGCTGGGGACGTCGCGGAATCTGGTCTTGACCGTCGCCTTGAGGTGGAGCGCGCGCGCCAGATAGGCGGCCATCTTGCCCTTCGTGACCACGGTCTTGGGGCAGAAGTGGCGGGTCGTGCAGCCGGGCATGACGCCCGCGGCGGCGACCGCCTCGATCGCCTTCTCGTACCTCGACCCGTTGTCGTCGGTGAACCGGCCGGCGGCCGCGACCGTCGCCGGCGGGACGATCGCGAGCATGACGAGCACGAAGGTCGAGGGCGAAGGCGGTGCGGCGCGGGTGGGGCATCGGGCGATCGACTCCTGAGGCGGGTGGCACAGGCCACGCTACCCACGCGCCGCGGCCACGGCAAGGACCATCGGTACCGGTTGGCACCGGCCATTAGAGCCGTCGCGCGCGCCTTACGACGATGGACTGCGGTCGTACAGCCGTCGCGCCCAGAGATAGCCGACGATCGAGATCACGACGCACCAGCGCGACGGCGATCACGCCGCTGTCGCCGATCGGTGTCCCCAGGAGGAGGCCGCGCAGGGTCTCGATGAGCGGCGTGAAGGGCTGGTTCTCGGCGAACCAGCTCAGGCCGTCCGGCATCGAGTCGGTCGGGACGAAGCCGCTGCCCATCAACGGCAGGAGCACCAGGAACATCGGAAGGTTGCTCGCGGTCTCGACGCTCTTGCTCGCCATGCCGAGCGCGACCGAGAGCCAGGAGATCGCCAGCGCCGCAAGGGCAAGCAGGCCGGTCGCCGCGACCCACTCGATCGGACCCGTGGTGGAACGGAAACCGATGAGCACGGCGACGACCATGACGATCACGATCGCGAGCATCGTCTGGATCACGCTGCCGACGACGTGGCCGGTCAGCACCGATGCGCGTGCGATGTCCATCGTGCGGAACCGGGCGATGATGCCCTCGGTCATGTCCATGGCGACCGAGATCGCCGTGCCCTGGGCGGCGCCGGCCACGGTGATGACGAGGATCCCCGGAACGACGTACGCGATGTACTCCGGCCGACCGCCCGACAGCTCCCCGAGACCCGCCCCGAGTGCGCCGCCGAAGACGAACGCGAACAGCAGCAGCAGGATGACCGGGATGCCGGCGATGAAGAACGTCAGCGAAGGATAGCGGCGCATCCGCCGGAGGTTGCGCCGGAGCATGGTGGCCGAGTCGGCGAGGACGAACGAGTACGCAGTCATCGGTGGGCAACCTTCTGTTCGGTGAGGTCGTCGCCGGTCAGCGACAGGAAGACGTCATCGAGGTCGGGGGTCTGCCAGCGAGAACGCGCCGACATCGATCGAATCGGCCTCGAGCTTGTCGAGGAGCGCGCGGAGCGAGCCGATCCCCCCGTCATTCGGGATCTGCAGCGTCAGCGACTCGTCGTCGCGCGACCGCGCCATCGAACGCATGTGCGGCCCGATCGAGCTCGGCGACATCCGTGAACGACAGCTGGACATGGCCGCCCGGGACCAGTCGCTTCAGCTCTTCGGGTGTTCCTTCCGCCACGAAGACGCCCCGATCGAGCACGCCGATGCGATCGGCCAGTCGATCCGCCTCCTCGAGGTACTGCGTGGTCAGGAAGATCGTGACGCCGTCGGCGACGAGCTCCTTGATCGTCTGCCACATGCCACGTCGGCTGCGCGGATCAAGTCCGGCGGTCGGCTCATCGAGGAAGATGATCCGCGGGTCGCCGATGAGGGTCATCGCCAGGTCGAGGCGGCGGCGCATGCCTCCCGAGTAGGTCGACACAGGCTTGCCGGCCGCCTCGACGAGATCGAACCTCTCGAGAAGCTCCTGGACTCGCTGGCGACCCGCCTGCTTGCCAAGATGACGGAGGTCCGCCATCAGGCGAAGGTTCTCCTCGCCCGTGAACAGGCTGTCGACCGCCGAGAACTGGCCCGTGACCCCGATGACGGCACGGACGGCGTCGGCCTCGCGGGCGATGTCGTGACCGGCGACCTGCACCTCGCCACCGTCGGCGGAGATCAGCGTCGAGAGGATGCGAACCATCGTGGTCTTGCCGGCGCCGTTCGGTCCGAGGAGGGCGAACACGGTCCCTTCGACGACCTCGAGGTCGATGCCGTCGAGCACGACCTGCTTCCCGTACGACTTGCGCAGCCCGCTGGCCCGGATCGCCACCCGGGACTGGATGGTCGTCATGCCACGCCTCCCCGAGTGGCCGGCGTGACGCAGGATCAGATGTCGAGATCCTCCACAGCGGGCTGCTCGGCCGAGCCGGCGATCCGGTCGTAGAGCTGTTGCGGGATGCGGTCGCGAAGCTCCTCGACGGTCGCGACGATCTCGAGGGTCGACTCCGCGGGGACATTGCCGTAGCTGATCTCCCCGATCCCGAGATAGCCGCGCCAGCCGGCCGGCTTGCCCTCGGCGTTGAGCATCGGGTAGTCGGGACTGCGTTCGATGTGGACGACGAATTTGCCCGTGCGACCGCGGTACACCCGGAACGTCTCGACCCGGCTATACGACGTGTTGATCCACTCACCGAGGAGGACACCGGTGAAGCGGACCTTCCGGCCGTTGCCAGGGCCGACGCGAACGGTGATCTCGTCGAACCCCTCTTTCCGCCCTTCCTCGACATCGACGTAGCGACGGAGGGCGGCCGAGATCGCAGCGGAGAGGTTGTCGCCGGCGAGCTCCTGCGCGCGCTGGTACAGGGGAAGGTCTCCGTCGGAGACATAGATGGTCTTGTTCGGCACCACAGCATCGTAACTCCCATCGTGTGAGGCAGGATATACGTAGAAGTATACGCATACCTGCCAGGAAACGCAAGGGAGAGGATGCGAAAAGGGTGTTGGGGAGCGGGCTGCCGCGTGACGAGCCACGCCTGGCGACGTCGGGCTAGGCGGGTCGCCGCAGCGGAACGATGTTTCCGAGCATCGGCAGCGGACACGCCGGAGGGCCGCGTGCGCCCACTCTTCGATCGATGCTGGGCGCGCGAGGCGGTATCCCTGTCCGAGCGTGAGTTGGCTGCCGTCCGGCCAGCCTGGACCCACGAGTCCCGTGCATCAGTGGAAGGATTCCGGTCCACTGCGGACCGGTCGACCGACGGGGCGCGCTGCGGCCGCGTCAGGTGTGGGGCATCGCCCGGACGAACCTGGTGAGGATGACCTTCGCCGTCGCGCGGGCGGCGACCCCGAGCACGGCGCGGTCGAGGGCGACGCCCAGGAGCCCGAAGGGCGGCGCGTAGTGGCCGTCGATGGCGACCCGCTCGGCTCCGACACGCACGCGGCCGACGAAGACCGGGAAGAGGGGGGTGAGGGCGGCCGCCTGCCACTCGATCGGGATCGTCCACCCGTCGGCCTGGCGACCGACCGGGCCGAGCGAGACGATCATCGATCGCCGGAAGGTCACGGGGCGCTCGGATCCGACCCCGAGGACCAGGTCGGTCGCAAAGCGTCGGGTCCCGTGCTCGTCGCGGTCGATCTCCTCGCCGAGCCAGTCACCCGCCTCGAGCACCGCTCGCACGCGCGCCAGGTCCACCAGCACGTGCTCCTCGGTCGAGAGGGAGACGGTCCCGCGGTCGGCGCGATCGCCGGGCGCAGCGTCGCCGAGGCTGGCTGTCATCCCGATCGTTCGATCCACCACGACGAATACTCCGTGCCCTGGTCCGCTGGTTGCCTCAGCATGGAGGGCGGGCCTCGCATCGGGCAGGTGCCGGCAGGCACGAAGATGGCGGGCCGGGTGGCCCGGGGCCTCACGCATCGATCGTCGACGGCAGGCGCCACAGGTCCGGATCAGTTCAGCGGGTCGCCGTCGCCGGCCTGGACGAGGCCAAGGGCCCCGCGTCCGACGAAGTTGAACGCGTGCGTGACGATCGGATTCTCCGGTGCTGGCATGCCTCGATCGTCGCAGTCGCGCCGCTCCGTGGGCAGGTGCCAAACGTCATCCAGGTGGCATGTCGATGGGCCGCCAGAGGCTCGTCATCCAGGGGCCTGACCGCCGCCGTCCCGTGGTCAGGCGACCCACTGCCAGCCGGTCGCCCGGCGCACGGCCTCGGCGACGATGGCCGGCGCCAGCGCGACCACCGCGATCAGCAGCCAGTCGCTGGCGAAGAGCGGCGTGGCCCGGAAGGCCTCGGCCAGCAACGGGATCTGCGGGATCGCGACCTGGATCGCGAGCACGATGACCGCGGCGCCCGCCAGGAGGGCGTTGGGTCGCAGCGTTGACACCGGTCGGGTCAGGCTTCGGTTGCCGTAGGCTCGGACCACCTGCCCGACCACCAGGCAGCTGAACGCCAGCCAGCGCACGTGATCCGGCGAGCCGTCGTGGGTCATCATCAGCACCAGGGCCGCCACGGCCGTGAAGCCGCCCGCGCCGACGATCCGGGCCAGGAGAGACGCCGGAAGCAGCGGCCGGTCGCGCCGCCGGGGCGGCCGGGCCATGGCGTCGGGCTCCTCGGGCTCACGCTCGAACGCCACAGACGTGGCGAGATCGATGAAGAGCTCGAGCCACAGGATCTGGATCGGCAGCAGCGGCTGGGAGAAGCCGGCGAGCGTCGCGATGAGGATGAACCCAAGCAGGGCGACGTGGGTCGAGACGATGAAGACCAGGCCCTTCTGGACGTTCGCAACGATGCGCCGGCCTTCGCGCAGGCCGTACATCAGGGTCGCGAACGAGTCGTCCCCGAGCACGAGGTCGGAGGCGTCGCGGGCCACGGCCGTCCCGCTCCCCATCGCGACCGCCACGTCGGCGTGCTGCAGCGCGGGCGCGTCGTTGACCCCGTCGCCGGTGACTGCGACGGTTCGGCCGGCGCGCCGCGCGATGTCGACGAGCCGGAGCTTGTCCTCGGGCACCGCCCGGGCGACGATCGCGATCCGCCCGAGGTCCGCGGCCACCCGTTCGTCGCTCCACGTCGCGAGGTCGGATCCCAGGACGGTGTCGCCGCTGACGATCCCCGCGGCGCGGGAGACGGCGGCGGCCGTGGCGGGGTGGTCGCCCGTCACGACGATCGTCTGGATGCCGGCCGTCGCGGAGAGCCGGATCGCCTCCGGGACGCCCGGGCGCAGGTTGTCGCCGAACGCGAGGATCGCAAGCGGTTCCCAGCGACCTCTCCCTGGTGCCCGCGCCAGGAGCAGGAGGCGGCCGCCTTCGCTCGCCTCTCGCTCGACCACGCGCTCCCAGGCCGTCGCATCGACCCTGGCAGCGATCGGGAGGGCGAGCACGGCTTCGGGGGCCCCGATCACCAGGCGCTCGACCGTGCGCCCGTCGTCGGCCGTCGAGCGGGTCATCGAGTAGGGACGCCTGTCCGTCGGGCCATCGCCGGATCGCAGGCGTCGCGGGTCCAGGCCAGGGACGCCACCAAGTGCCTCGGCGGCCTCGAGCAGTGCGCGGGTGAAGGATCCCGGCGGCGATCCGGACCCGAGATGCCAGGCGTCCTCCTCGGCGCGCACGGCGGTCGCGATCAGGGCGCGGCGCGCTTCGGGATCGGGCACGCTCCCCTCGAGGGTCAGGATGTCACGCACGGCGAGGCGGTTGTCGGTGAGGGTCCCGGTCTTGTCGGTGATGATCAGGTCGACCGCGCCGAGCGTCTCCTCCGCGCTCAATCGACGCACCAGGACGCCCCGGCGGAGGAGGCGGAACGCACCGAGACCCAGGATCACGGCCAGGAGCACGGGCGGCTCCTCCGGGATCGCGGCGATCGCCGCCGAGATGCCCGCGATGAGGTTCGCGCCGGCCGGGTTGCCGCGGAGGAACCCGAGCCCGACCGTGATCGCGATGAGGCCGATCGCGACCACGAGCAGGATCCGGACGAGGCGATCCAGCTCGCGCTGCAGCGGCGACCGGCGGCGCTCGGTCGTCGCGAGGCCGCGGGCGATCCGGCCGAGCTCAGTGGCCTGGCCGGTCGCGATGACGACGCCCTCCCCGTGCCCGCCGACCACCGCGGTGGCCGCGAGCGCGACCGAGCGACGCTCGGGCACGGTGGCCGCCGCTGCATCCGGATCGATCGAGACGAACTCGGGCACCGACTCGCCGGTCAGGAGGCTGCGATCGACCAGCATGCTGGCCGTCCGCGTGATCCGCAGGTCCGCGGGCACGACCTCGCCGGTGCGCAGTAGCACGATGTCGCCGGGGACCAGGTCCGCCGCCGCGACCAGCAGCGCCCCGCCGTCGCGCCGGACGCGTGCCTGCGGCGCCGTCGCGTCGCGCAACGACGCCAGCGCCCGCTCCGATCGGTAGCTCGTGACGACATCGGCTCCGACGATCGGGAGCAGTCCCACGAGGACCAGAAGCCCGTCGCGGACCTCGCCGAGCAGGACCGCCAGGATACCGGCCACCCCGAGCAGGATGACGAACGGCTCGGACATGGCCCGGCGGATCGCTCCGAGGACGGTGGGGCTCGCGACCGCCTCGAGCTCGTTGCTGCCGCCGGCCGCCCGCCGCTCGATGACCTCGGCGGCCGCCAGGCCGATCGCGGGGTCGACGCCAAGGGCCGACAGCACGTCGGCGGCCGACCGGGCATGCTCGCCTGCGTCGTCGGCCGTCCGGCTTCCATCCAGCATGCTCGCATCGTGCCACCCGGACAGATGTGCCGGCGCGGGCCGTGCGTCACGGGTTGCCGGTCCGACTGGCACGATGACGGCGGGAGACGGTCACCTAGACTGCGCGACATGCGCACCGTCACCGCGGCCGAAGCCGTCGCCGGCATCGGGTCAGGCGACCAGGTCTATCTCCACTGCGCCGCAGCCACGCCATCGATCCTGCTCGATGCCCTGGTCGCGCGTGCGCCGGAGCTGCGCGGCGTCGGCATGATCCACCTGCATATCGAGGGACCGGGACCGCACCTGGCGCCGGCGATGGCGCCGCACTTCCGGCACCGCGCGTTGTTCATCGGGCCGAATGCCCGGGCCGCCGTGAACGAAGGCCGTGCCGATTACGTGCCGGTGTTCCTGTCGGACGTGCCCCGCCTGTTCGAATCGGGCGCGCTCCCGATCGACGCAGTCTTCGTCAACGCGACCCCACCCGATCGGCATGGCTTCTGCTCGCTGGGCACCAGCGTCGAGGCGATGCACGCGGCGGTCCGCGCCGCGAAGGTCGTCGTGGTCCAGTTCAACCGGGCCATGCCGCGGACGCTCGGTGACAGCTTCATCCACGTCGACGACATCGACCTCGCAGTCGAGGTCGACCAGCCGCCGTACGAGCACGCCCCGGGCGCGATCGGGGCCATCGAGCGCCAGATCGGCGAGTTCGTCGCCGAGCTCGTCCCGGACGGAGCGACCCTCCAGCTCGGGATCGGGGCGATCCCCGCCGCGACCGCGCTCGCCCTCCGGGACAAGCGCGACCTCGGGATCCACACGGAGATGTTCACCGACGCCGTCGTGGACCTGGTCGAGGCCGGCGTCGTGAACGGATCGCGCAAGGAGCGCAATCGAGGCAAGATCGTCACCGCGTTCCTGATGGGATCGAAGCGGCTCTACGAGTTCGTCCACGACAACCCGATGGTCGAGATGCGTCCCGTCGACTTCACGAACGACACCCACGTCATCCGGACCTTCGAGCGGATGGTCGCGATCAACTCGGCCATCGAGGTGGACCTCTCGGGCCAGGTCGCGGCGGATTCGATCGGCCAGCGGATGTACTCCGGCGTGGGTGGGCAGATGGACTTCGTGCGTGGCGCGGGGCTGGCGACACACGGCCGCTCGGTGATCGCCCTGCCGTCCACGGCCGCGGGCGGCACCACGTCGCGGATCACCTCGATCCTGCAGCCCGGTGCCGGGGTGGTCACCACGCGGGCGCACGTCCGGACTGTCGTCACCGAGTACGGCGTGGCCGAGCTCTTCGGCAGGAGCCTGCGCGAGCGAGCGAAGGCCTTGATCGCCATCGCCCATCCGGACTTCCGGGACCGGCTGGCGCACGAGGCGCGAGCCGAGAATCTCGAGTAGCGGGCCCTTCGGCCCCGCGGATCACTCCCGCGGGTGGCTGTTGAGCCGCGCGACGAAGGCCGCTGCCTGGGCTCGACGCTCGAGGTTGAGCTTGCCCAGGATCGAGCTCACGTAGTTCTTCACGGTCTTGTCGGACAGGAAGATCTCCGCGGCGATCTCCTTGTTCGTCTTGCCGTCCGCCACGAGCGCCAGGATCTTGCGCTCCTGCTGGGTCAGCGCGGTGAGCTCATCGGGGTGGTCCGAGGTCGCGATCCGGCGCATCCGCTCGAGGACCTTGCCCGTCACGGCCGGGTCGAGGAGCGACTCCCCGCGGCCGATCGCTTCGAGGGCCGTCACGAGGTCGCGAGCTCGCACCTGCTTGAGCAGGTAGCCGCTCGCGCCGGCGATGATCGCGGCCAGGACCGCCTCTTCGTCCGGATAGCTCGTGAGCATCATCACGCGGGTCTCGGGAAGGCTCTCCCGGATCTCCCGGCACGCCTCGATCCCCGAGCCGTCGGGGAGGCGGACATCCATGATCACGAGGTCGGGCTGGAACCGCGTGGTCACCTCGATGGCCTCGGCGACGCTGCCGGCCTCGCCCACCACCTGGAAGGTCGGTCGCCGGTCGAGCATGGCGACGAGGCCCTGCCGGACGACCTCGTGGTCGTCCACCACCACCACGGTGAGGACCGCCGGTGCCGTCTGCTCGGTCGTCATCGCATGCCGTCCCTCATCGATCGCCTGCCGCCGGGACCACGACCGAGATGGCCGTCCCCGATCCGGGATCGCTCGAAACTTCGAGCGATCGCCCCGATCCCGGTCGCCCGGGATCGCATGTTGGCGAGCCCCTGGTGACCCAGGGTCGCGCCGGTCGAGACATCGAAGCCGTGGCCATTGTCGCGCACCGTGACGACCAGGCTCCCGCCCGGGCCGCGCGACGCGTCGACCCAGATCCGCGAGGCCGCCGCATGACGAGCGGCGTTGCTCAGGGCCTCGTTCACGATCCCGAGGATGTGCGCCGTGACGTCGACCGGCGGCTCCCAGCCGGGATCATCTCGCCCGCACCTCGATGTCGATCATGGTGTTGTGCCGGAACTCGTCCGACCAGCGCCGACCAGGCCCGTCCGCGAGGGACAGGCCCCGAGGAGGTCCGGCCGCAGGTCGAAGATGAAGTTCCGGATGTCGCGGATCGTGTCGTGCAGGCTCACGATCGCCCGCTCGACGCGTCGGACGACCTCGGCCGGGTCCTCGGTCGATGAGGTCGGGCACGTCCTCGAGCGAGAGGCCAGACCGCATAGAGGTTCTGGATGATGCCGTCGTGCAGGTCCTGGCTGATCCGGTCACGCTCATCGACGGACGGCCAGGCCGCGGACCTGTTCGTGCAGGCGGGCGTTCTCGATCGCGATCCCGGCATGGCGGGCGAAGGACTCGACGAGATCCTGGTCGCGCCTCGGTGAACGGCGCCCCGCCGTCCTTGTTCGTCAGGTACAGGTTGCCGACCGACCGTCCCTTGACGTCGACCGGGACGCCGAGGAACGTCGTCATCGGCGGGTGGTTCGGCGGGAAGCCGTATCGATGTGGGTCCACGTTGAGGTCCGGGATCCGGACGGCGCGGTTCTCCTTGATGATCAGGCCGAGCAGGCCGTGGCCGCGCGGCAGCGCCCCGATCCGCGCCCGCGTCTCCCCGTCGAGCCCACTCGTGATGAAGCGCTCGATGAAGCCGAGCTCGTCGACGATGCCGAGCGCGGCGTACTGCGCGCCGACGAGCGGCCGGACCTCGTCCACGATGACCTGGAGGACGTCATCGACCGAGAGCAGGCCGGCCACCGCACGGGTCGCGGTGTCGAGGGCCTCGAAGACCCGCACCGAGGCCGGGCCGGACGCAACGTCGCTCATGTGTGCCGAGCGTAACAGCGTCCCGCTCCCGCGTGGCCCGAACGCACACCCCTTGGTACGGCCCCGGGCGGGACGTGCGTCGGGGGTGACAGGAGCCGATCGCGCGACGAGGATGGGTCGACGCTGAGAGGTTCTCACCATCCGACGCTTGCCGCACCTGGCTGTCATCGCCGCGCTGGTCGCCGGCGGTCTGCTGACGGCCCCGGCCGCCACGACGCGGGCCGCCACCGCGCTGCCGGCCTTGCCGCCCGCGTGGCCGTCGAACCGCCTCGAGCTGGGGCTCGCCGATGCTCCGGGCGGGGCCGCCGCGCTCCGGGCGTCCGCCGCGTTCGAGTTCCGCTACCAGTACCTCGCCGGCGGCGCGAACACGGGGGATGGCTGGGCGACGTGGAACGAGGACGGCCAGTTCGTGTCGTGGTACATCGAGGACTCGGTCGCCAACGGCATGACCCCGGTCTTCCCCTACTACATGCTGCTGCAGTCGACCCCGGCGACCGGCGCCGACGAGAAGGCCAAGGACCTCTCGAACCTCGCGAACACGGCGACGATGGCCGCCTGGTATGCCGACCTCCGCCTGTTCCTCGAGCGCGCGGCCGGCGACACGCCGGTGGTCCTCCACGTCGAGCCGGACCTGTGGGGCTACATCGAGCAGGCCTCGACCGGTGATGACGCCGCGACCGTCCCGGCCGCCGTCGCGAGCTCCGGCGATCGCGGCCCTTGCCGGACTGCCGAACAACGCCGCCGGGTTCGCCCGAGCGATCGTGCGCCTCCGCGACCAGCTCGCCCCCAACGTCGTGCTGGCCTACCACCTCTCGGTGTGGGGGACGATGTGGGACATCGCCTACTCGAACAGCCCGGACCCCCAGGTGGACGAGCTCGCGGGCAGGGCCGCGGACTTCTACGAGTCGCTCGGGCGCCGACTTCGACCTGACGTTCACCGATATCGCCGACCGCGACGCCGCGTTCAAGGAGATCGTCTACGGCGACGGCGGAGCATCGCGATGGGACGGCGCGGACTTCGTGCGCTACGCCCGATTCATCGAGGGCTACGTCGCCGGCGACGGGTCATCGCGTCGTCGTATGGCAGATCCCGCTGGGCAACACCAAGATGCGGTCGCAGGACAACACGTGGGGCCACTACCAGGACAACCGGGCCGAGTGGTTCCTCGAGGACCCGAGTGGCACGCATCTCGCGCTCTGGCGTGACGCCGGCGTCATCGCCCTCCTCTTCGGCGGCGGTGCGGGTGGCACGACCTGCGCCTGCGACGGCGAGGGCGACGGCGTCACCAACCCGGCGGCCATCAACGGCAATACGCGCGTCGCGACCTCGGCCGATGACGATGGCGGGTACTTCAGGGAGCGGGCGAGGGCGTATTACGCCTCGGGCGGTCTGAGCCTCGTCGCGGGCACGCCCGCGCCGCCGGTCGCCGGGCCGCCGCCGAACCCGCCCGTCGCCTGGTCCCGCAGCGCGTCCGTCAAGCCGGCGAGCGTCACCCGCAGGCATTCGGTCACGCTCACCGTCCGCGTCCGGGCGTCGCGCGCGACCAAGGCGATGGTCGACATCCGGATCTACGACCCGAAGGGCAAGCGCGTCTTCCGCAAGGCCTACGACGCGCGCTCGTTCAAGGCCGGCGTCGTCCGAGCCTTCAAGCCGTCCTTCTACGTCTCATCGGCGCGACGCCTGGGCAGGTACCACGTCACGATCCGGATCTACACGGTCGGCGGCAAGAAGCTGCTGTCCAGGAAGAGCGACGCCGCGACCTTCCGCGTCAAGGGCTGAGACGCCCGCGTCGGCGGGTCAGGCGCGAAGGGGGCTGGCCAGCAGCCAGTCGGCGATGAACAGAGCCAGCTGCTTCGGGTCGTAGGGCTTCGAGACGAACTCGTCGGCGCCGGCTGAGATCGCGTCGTCCTGTTCGGCGGGCCGCACGCTCGCGCTCATCACGATGACTCGCGTCGGTCGTGCGAGGACGCCGTCGCGCATCTCGCGGGCCAGGTCGAGGCCATTGCCATCCGGCAACCGGACGTCGAGCAGGAGCAGGTCGATGTCGCCTTGCGCGAGCAGGGCCCGGGCCGTCGAGAGGTCGTGTGCCTCGAGGACCACCGCGTCGCGGACCATCTGATCGGATGCTCGGGACACCACGGCCCGGAGCAGGGCGCGGTTCGGCGCCTCGTCCTCCACGTGGAGGATGACGCGGGGTCCGTCCGCTCCCGGCGTCAGGCATCGGCGGCGACGCGGTCAGCTGGTCGGACCGGGATGGCTTCGGCGAGCCAGGCGCGCAGCCCGTCGCGTGCGTCGACGCCCTTGGTCGACGATCCCGAGGATGTCCCCATGCAGCTCGGCCCGCTCCGCCTCCGACAGGTCGCGCGCCGTGCAGATGACGATCGGGATCGCCGCCGTCCGGGCGTCGGCCTTCAGCGCTGCGATGACCCCGAACCCATCGATGTCCGGCATCACCAGGTCGCAGACGATGAGGTCCATCTCTGTTTTCCGGGCCTGCTCGAGCGCCTCGCGTCCGCCCGACGCGAGGACCACGTCGTATCCCTGGTCCTCGAGTGCGGCGCTCATGAGGGCCAGCCCGGCCGGCTCGTCGTCGACGGCGAGCACCCGGAGCCGTCGCCCGGCTGATGCCGACAGGAGCGTGTTCCGGCGAAGGGCCGCCATGAGGGCGTCCCGCCGGACCGGCTTGACGAGATAATCCACCGCGCCAAGCGCGAGGCCGACGTCGCGCTCGTCGACCACGGTCGCGATCACGACCGGGATGTCGCGGAGCGTCGCATCGGCCTTCAGGCGACGGAGGACCTCCCACCCGTCGATCCCCGGGAGCAGGACATCGAGGATGATCGCCGACGGCGCCCGCTCGGCGGCCATCGCGAGCCCCTGCTCACCGTCGGACGCCACCCGGACCCGGTAGCCGACCGGCTCGAGGTATTCGCGCAGCAGTCGCAGCGCGCTGGGGTCGTCCTCGATGACGAGGATCTCGGACGCGTCCGCGGCCGGCTCGCCGGTGGCCAAGTCTTGATCGGCGAGGCTCTGGTCGCTCGTCATCGGGCGCCATCGGCTTCGGGAATGAGACGGTGAACGCGGCTCCCCATCCCGATGGTCGATTCGAGGTCGATCCGGCCGCCGTGCGCCTCGATCGAGGCGCCTGCGACAGCGCGAGACCGAGGCCGGTCCCGCCGACGCGATCGCTGCTCGGCACCGACCTGGCGGAACTCCTCGAAGACGCGGCTCAGGTCCGTCGCCGCGATGCCGACGCCGTTGTCGGCGACCGTGACCCGGACCTCGGTGGCGGCATCCTCGGCCTCGACGCGGATCTCGCCACCGTCGGGCGTGTACTTGATCGCGTTCGAGAGCAGGTTGTAGAGGATCTGGCGGAACCGGCCCCGATCGGCGACGACCGTCATCGGCTGCGACCGTCGAACGCAGGCGCAGGTGCTTCCGCTCCGCCAGCGGCTTGACGCCGTTGAGGAGCTCCGCGACCGCCGGCGCGAGCGTCGAACGTCTCGACCCGCAGGTCGAGGCGACCGGCCTCGACCTTGGAGAGGTCGAGCACGTCGTTGATGAGGGTCAGCAGGTGCTCTCCGCCGCGGTGGATGTGCTCCGACCCACTCCAGCGGCACCGTCGACGCTCCCGTCCACCAGCTCCTCGCCCCGCATCAGGTCGCTGAAGCCGAGGATCGCGCTCAGCGGGGTGCGCAGCTCGTGGCTCATGGAGGCCAGGAAGTCGCTCTTGGCCTGGCTGGCAGCTCGAAGCGCCTCGACGGTCTGCGGCGAGACGCGCCGCGAGCGCTTCCTGTTCGGCGACGATCGCTCGCCGTTCGGCGGCGATGGCGGTCTGGGTCCCGAGCGTGGCGAGCAGCTCGAGGTCGGACGCATGGGACAGGCTGCGGTGCGAGGACAGGATGACCAACGTGGATGGCGTCGTGACGCCGGATGCCGACAGCGGGACGAGCGAGACGAACCGGGCTTGCGCTCGCCCTGCCAGTTCGCCGAGCAGCGATCCGGCGGGCAATGGCGTCTTCGTCAGGTCGCGCTCGGAGGTGGCCTCGACGTCGCTCAGCCGGCTCGGCGCATCGGCGAGCGGCGGCGACGTCAGGTCGAGGCCGACCGCGGCGAGGACGGTCCCGTCCCCGTCGTCCTGGGCGGACACGATCGCGCACGACGCGCCCGTGACGCTCGAGGCCAGTTCCGCGTATCCCTGCCACAGCCGCTCGACCGTGTCCCCGGAGCGCGAGAGCAGTGCGTGCTGGTAGCCGACGGTCGCGCTCGCTTGCCAGAACTGGCGGATCGCCGCCGGCGGCAGGAAGGCGACGAGATACCCGCAGCCGGCCAAGAGGGCGAGGCCCAATGAGCCGATCGACGCAACGTCGGCGACCTCTGGATTGATCGCCTTTGCCCCGGAGATGAGCAGCGCTGCGGCGAAGAGCGTCGTCGAGCCCGCGGCGATCGCCAGCCGTCGGGCGCCGGGTCCGCGCCGTCGTCGCGATTCCAGCATCAGGTAGGCGGCCGCCAGGCACTCCACGGCCACGAAGGCGACCATCGGAAGCTGTGCGAGGAGGGGTGGCACGGGCCGAAGCACCAGAGCCGGGATGACCGAGAGCACGATCAACCCGGCGGCACCGACGACAGCCCGCCGCCCGACCGGCCGGACCTGGGAGACCAGGTGCAGGGCGAACGCGGGCTGGAGCAGGAAGAGCAGGACGGCGGCCAGACCCAGCATCTCGGGCGGCTTGCCACCGAGGTAGTCCCAGACGGCCAGGATCAGCAGCCCGACGAACGGACTGAACATGAGCGCCACGTCCCGGCTGATGGCGTCGCGGCGCCGGACGTATTCGACGACCGCGCCGAGGAAGGCGACCACGAACAGGCCCATGACGAGGACGCCGAGCACATCGATCGCGTCCATCTACGCTCGTCCCTGGATGGTCGAACGCCGCGCGAGGGGGATCACGGCATCTGTGGGCCCGGCCGCGGTGATGCCGATCGCGTCGATGGGAGCGGGTCGGCCGAGCAGGTATCCCTGGCCGAAGTCGACCCCGAGCGACTGCAGCATCGCTCGCTCGGCGATCGTCTCGATCCCTTCGGCGACGAGGCGACAGCCGCTCCGTCGCGCGAAGTACACGATCCCGGCCACGAGCGCCTGGCGGATCTCGTCCGAATCGATGTCGCGAACGAGTCCGATGTCGAGCTTCACGAAGCTTGGATGGAGCTCGAGGATGTGCCGGAAGCTCGAGAACCCGGCGCCCGCATCGTCGACGGCATAGTGAAGATCGCCACCGAGCGTCGCGACCGACCGGCGGAACGCCTCGTAGTCCTCGATGGCGACGTGCTCGGTGATCTCCAGCACGACGTCGCGCGGTCGCGCGTCGAGCACGTCGCGCAATCGGTCGCCGGCGAGGAGGAACCCCGGCGAGACGTTCAGGCTCAGCCAGGCGTCGGGCGGCAAGGAGACCGCGTCTCGGAGGGCGGCCGTCAGCGTGGCCGTCTCCAGCTCGAACCCGAGCCCGACCGCGGATGCGTCGGCGAAGCGTCGGTCCGGGCGCGTCCCGTCCTGGAACCGCGTCAGGGCCTCGAACCCGACGGTGCCCCCGGTCGCGAGGTCGACGACCGGCTGGAAGACGGGTGTGAACGAGCGCTCGGACAGGATCGCCTCGATCCGGCCACGCACGACCCCGCGCTGCTGACGTTCGAGGATGCCCGGCGCGAGAAGGGCCGAGGCGACTGCTCCGAACGACTCGAGGATGGGCAGCCGCTCCTTCAGGTAAGCGGTCCCGTTCGCGACGGTCGTCGCCGCCCACAGGGCGCCGAGCATGCCCTTGCTCGACTGCAACGTGACCATCGCCATCGCGGTCCGCTTGTCCTCGGGGCCGCGCAGCATCAGTGTCCCGAACGCCGACTGCCAGGGGCCGACCCAGGGCGCGGGGCCCATGCGATCGCGCCACAGGTCGGTGAAGCTCTCGGGGACCGGCCGGTTGACGCTCATCCGCACGTCCGACACGCCGTCGAGCGCCAGTGGCACGGCCTGGCCCGCGGCATCGAGCGCCATGATCATCACGGTCGTCAGCCCGGAGATCTTGCCGAGTTCCTCGCAGATCGCCTGGGCGGTCGCCTCGGCGGTGTCACGGGTCTCGAGCTGGCTCAGCGACATCGCGACGTCGGCCCACTCCCGCTCGCGGTTCGAGAGGTCGCGCGTGGCCGTGGCCACCTGCCCGACCAGGTCGGCGTTGCGTGACCGGAGCGCGAGGTGCAGCTGCCGTGTCTCGAGGAGGTTCCTGGCACGCAGGATGACCTCGCCGGAGTCGAATGGCTTCGTGACGTAGTCGTTGGCCCCGCCCTGCAGCACCAGTCGGCGGGCCTCCGGGCTCGATTCGGCCGTCAGCACGATGACCGGCAGATACCCGTCTTCGGCTCGACGCTCCTTCAGTCGACGAAGGACCTCATGGCCATCCACGATCGGCATGCGCAGGTCGAGCAGGATCAGGTCCGGCTCGCGCGCATCGACGGCGTCCAGCAGCGTCAGACCGTCCGGAAATGCGTGGACATCGGTGAGGCCGCCCTTGGCGAGGATCGCCTTGAGCAACTCGCGGTTGGCCAGCACATCGTCAGCGATGTAGATGCGGCTCTTCGTGAAATCGACGTTGCTCATGGCACCAGGACGCGAGGAACATCCGGGCTGCCGACCGGATCTCTTCACACCGTGCTGGAACCGGGGGCACGCGTCCACCTGCCGAAGGTCCACGGTCCCCTCCGCCGAACGGGCTACGCACCGGTCGCGGGACGACCCCTCAGAGGTGCGCGGCGACCTCGAGTCGACGGCGGTCGACGGTCTCGAGCTGGAACGTGGAGTGCTCCACGTCGAAGTCCCCCGCGAGGCAGGCGCACAGCTCGTCGAGCACGCGGGCGGGTTCGGCGCCTGGGCTCAGGACGACATGCGCCGAGATCACCGGCAGCCCGCTCGTGATCGTCCACGCATGCAGATCGTGGACGTCGGCGACGCCTTCGGCGCTGAGGATGTGCGCCCGGACGATCTCGAGGCGGAGACCGCGGGGCGTCGCCTCCAGCAGGACGTCGATCGCCTCGCGCAGCAGGGCCACGGTGCGAGGCACGATGAGCAGCGCGACGACGATCGAGGCGACCGCGTCGGCCCCCTGCCAGCCGGTCAGCGACAGCAGCACCGCGGCCACGATGACCGCGACCGAACCCATGAGGTCGCCGAGCACCTCCAGGTATGCGCCGCGCACGTTCAGCGAGCCCGCGTGGTTGCGGCGCAGCAGCAGGGCCGAGGCGCCGTTCCCGACGAGCCCGATGACCCCGAGGGCGAGCATGAGCCCTCCCTGGACCTCCGGCGGATCGTCAAGGCGCCCGATCGCGGACACGAGGATGACCGCGGCGACCCCGACCAGCAGGACGGCATTGCCGACCGCGGCCAGGATCTCGGCCCGGTAGTAGCCGAACGTGCGCCCGTCCGTCGCGGGCCGGCCGGCGATCCACATCGCGGCGAGCGAGAGGCCGATCCCGGTGACATCGGTGAGGACGTGTCCGGCATCGGCGAGGACCGCCAGGCTGTTCGCGGCGATCCCGCCGACGACCTCGACCACGAGGAGCCCGAGCGCGATGCAGAACGCGATCGTCAGGTGACGACGATCGGCGGCGCGTCCGAGTCCGTGGGGCATCCGGCGGTCATCCTCCGTTCGGCTGGACCTCGATGGTACGGCGGCACCGTCAAGCGGGCGCGCGTCCCGGGCCGAAGAGCGGCGCTGCTAGCATCGCGCCCACGATGGGACAGACGCGCTACGACTTCATCATCGTCGGCGGCGGCTCGGCGGGGAGCGCCCTGGCCAATCGACTGAGCGCGGACCCCGCCACGCGCGTCCTCGTCCTCGAGGCGGGCCGCTCCGACTGGCGCATCGACCCGTTCATCCACATGCCGGCGGCCCTGACGTTCCCGATCGGCAGCCGCTTCTACGACTGGATGTACGAGTCGGAGCCCGAGCCGTTCATGAACGGCCGGCGCATCTACCACGCGCGTGGCAAGGTCCTCGGCGGCTCGTCGAGCATCAACGGCCAGATCTTCCAGCGCGGCAACCCGCTCGACTACGAGCGCTGGGCGGCCGATCCCGGGCATGGAGACCTGGGACTACGCCCACTGCCTGCCCTACTTCAAGCGGATGGAGACCTGCCTCGCGGCCGCGCCGGACGATCCGTGGCGGGGGCACGACGGGCCGCTGGTCCTGGAACGCGGTCCGGCCACGAACCCGCTGTTCACGGCCTTCTTCGCCGCGTGCGCAGGAGGCCGGCTACCACGCTGACCGACGACGTCAACGGCTACCGCCAGGAAGGGTTCGCGCCGTTCGACCGGAACATCCACCGCGGGCGCCGGCTGAGCGCCGCGCGGGCGTACCTGCATCCGGTCATGGGCCGCCGGAACCTCACGGTCCGGACGTCGACGTTCGTGACCCGGATCGCTGTTCGAGGGCCGGCGGGCGGTCGGCGTCGAGATCGAGCGCCAGGGCGGCGGGACCGAGACGCATCCAGCGCCGGCGAGGTGATCCTGTGCCGGCGGCGCGATCAACACGCCGCAGCTCCTCCTGCTGTCGGGCGTCGGCCCGGCGGCGAGACCTCGAGGCCCTCGGCATCCCGGTCGTCGCCGACCTGCCCGGCGTCGGTGCGCACCTCCAGGACCACCTCGAGGTCTACATCCAGTACAAGAGCCTGCAGCCGGTCTCGATGCAGCCGACCGCGACCCAGAAATGGCGCCGGCCGTTCATCGGGGCGCAGTGGCTGTTCCTGCGCAGCGGGCCCGGGGCGACCAACCACTTCGAGGGCGGCGGGTTCGCGCGCAGCAACGACGACGTCGCGTACCCGAACCTGATGTTCCACTTCCTGCCGCTCGCGATCCGCTACGACGGGACGGCCGGCGCGCCCGGCCACGGCTACCAGGTCCACGTCGGGCCGATGTACTCGGACGCCCGCGGCATCGGTCACGCTCAAGACCACCGACCCGCACGACCATCCGGCGCTGCGCTTCAACTACCTCTCGACCGACCAGGACCGGCGCGAGTGGGTCGAGGCCGTCCGCGTCGCGCGGCGGATCCTCGAACCAGCCGGCGATGGCGCCCTACAACGGCGGCGAGACGTCGCCCGGCGCGGCCGTCACCGACGACGACGAGATCCGCGACTGGGTCGCGCGCGACGCCGAGACCGCGCTCCATCCGTCGTGCACGGCGCGCATGGGCGATCGACGGCGAGTCGGTGACTCGACCCGCTGACGATGCGGGTCCACGGCCTCGACGGGCTGCGGGTCGTGGACGCCTCGGCGATGCCGTACGTCACGAACGGCGAACATCTACGCCCCGGTGATGATGCTCGCCGAGAAGGCCGCCGACCTGATCCTCGGGAACACGCCGCTGCCGCCTGAGCACCTCGCGTTCTACCGCCACCGGCCCGCGACCTGAGCTGGGCGCATATCGCCGAGGGCGCTACCGGGTGAGCGGGACGGCCGAGCGCCGAGTCACCAGCTTCGGGGTCAGAACCACGTCCGCGACCTCAGACCGGTGCCGGCCCTGCGCGATCATGTCGAAGAGGACCTCCGCGGCGATCTTCCCCATCTCCTCGCCGGACTGGCTGATCGTCGTGAGCGGTGGCACCGTGAACGCCGCGAAGTCGATGTCGTCGAAGCCGATGATGGATAGGTCCTCCGGCACGCGGATGCCCGCCTCGAAGGCCGCCTGCATGAGACCGATGGCGATGGTGTCCGACGTCGCGTAGATCGCCGTGTGCCCGCGCTCCCGATCGAGTGACGCGAAGATCCGCCGCCCGATCTCGAGGCTCGGCGCAGGGTCCGGGTCCGTGATGAAGACCCCCGATCTGATCCGCGACGTCGTGCGCCCGCATGTACTGCTCGTAGAGCTCGATGCGGAGGCGCCCGTCGTAGGTTCGGTTGTCCGACACGCACAGGATGGCCCGATGGCCGAGCTCCCAGAGGTGCTCCATCGCGAGCTGGGTGCCGACGACGCTGTCGCCGTAGACGCCGGGGATCTGGCGCCGGGTCGTGCGGTCCGTGACGCCGACCACGTAGCGATGGCGGCTGGCGAGCTGGTCGAGCGTCTCATCCCCGCCGTCGATGTCACCGATGACGATGATGCCGTCCGCGTGTGAGTGCTCGAACATGGAGGCGTAGCTCAAAGCCACGTCCGGGCGATAGTCGACATGGCCCAGGAAGAGCCGGTAGTCTCGCGCCCGCGACGCCTCGTTGATGCCGCGCAGGATCTGGATGTGGAACGGATCCGAGACGTCACGAGCGATCACGCCGAGCAGCGAGCTGGGGCTTCCGCGCAGGCCCCGGGCCAGCAGGTTCGGCTTGTAGCCGAGCTCGGCGGCCATCGAGATCACGCGCTGCCGGGTCTCATCCCGGATCGGGACGCCGCTCTCCCGACCGTTGAGGATCCGCGAGACGGTGGTGATCGAGACGCCGGACCGGTGGGCGACGTCCCGCAGGGTGATCGTCGCCGGGTTGGGATTCGGCGTCTTCACGTCTTGCGTCGTTCCTTCCCCTGCGGCCCTGGATCGCATCCGGACCCACCGAACTGCTTGACGAAACGTCCGGCGCGAGTATATCTTCTCGACGCTCATCGTCAAGCGCAAACGATAAGCCTTATCGATAAGCCTGAGCGATGAGCCTCCCCCAGATCCATATCATCGAAGCGGCCCAGACGCCAGGAGGAGGAGCGTGGCAGAGCTTCCGAGCTTTGCGCTGACCGGGCAGACTGCCCTGGTCACGGGCGCGGCGCGCGGCCTCGGTCGGGCGATCGCCCTCGCCCTGGCTGATGCCGGGGCCGACGTCGCGCTGGGCCTCCGCGAGAACGGCACGGCCGACGACCTCGTGACCGAGATCGAGGCGATGGGTCGTCGCGCGCTGTCGGTCCCGATGGATGTGCGCGACCTGGATCAGATCTCGGCCGCGGTCGCCTCGGTCGTCGAGCGGTTCGGACGGCTGGACATCCTCGTGAACAACGCCGGCCTCGGCCCCTCCAACCCGGCGGAGACCGTCAACGAGGCGGATTTCGACCTCACGATCGACGTCAACGTCAAGGGTGTGTTCTTCGCGAGCCAGGCGGCCGGACGCGTGATGATCGGCCAGGGCTACGGCCGGATCGTCAGCCTCAGCTCGCAGGCCGGGTTCGTGGCACTGCCGACCGAGTCCATCTACTGCCTCTCGAAGGCGGCGGTCTCCCATCTGACCACGCTGTCTGGCCGTCGAGTGGGGTCGATACGGCCTGACGGTCAACGCGGTCGCCCCGACCTTCATCCGGACCGGCGGGACCGCCGCCGATCTCGCCGACCCGGCCTTCGAGGCGGATGTCGTGGAGCGCATCGCCGGCGTCCATCGGATCGGCGACCCGATGGACGTGGCAGGGGCCGTCGTCTTCCTGGCATCGCCGGCCGCGTCGCTGGTCACGGGAGCGACGCTCCTGGTCGACGGCGGATGGACCGCGAGGTAGATGACGAGTGATCGACGGCCGACGATGACCGACCTCGAGACGACGACGAGTCCGCCGGAGGGCGTCGATCGGGTGGCGCTCCGTCCGTCGATGGGTCCGGCGCGGTGGGCTCCTCGGCCTCATCCGTGGCCACGGGATCCTCCTGGCGCTGGTCATCCTCATCGTCGTCGGGGCCGCGCTGTCGCCGCACTTCCTGACGGTCAGCAACGTCGCCAACGTCGCCCGCCAGGCATCGATCGTCGGGATCCTCGGCGTCGGCATGACGTTCGTCATCCTGACGGCGGGCATCGACCTGTCGGTCGGCTCCGTCCTCGGGCTCGTGGCGATCACCTTTGCAGCGACGATGGCCAACGGCGTGCCGTGGCCGCTGGCCATCCTCCTCGCGCTGATCATCGGAGGCGCGGTCGGGGCGATCAACGGCCTGGGCATCACGAAGGGCGGGCTCCAGCCGTTCATCATGACCCTGGGGATGCTCGTCATCGCCCGAGGCGTGACGCTGACCTTCGCCGACGGCAAGCCGATCCGCGCCGGGGACAACGCGGACAGACATCGCCTGGATCGGCAGCGGCGACGTCCTCGGCGTGCCCGTCCCGCTCCTGCTGTTCCTGGGCATCGCGACGCTGTCGTGGTTCGTGCTGCGGTTCACGCCGTTCGGCCGTCAGATCTACGCGGTCGGCGACAACCGGGAGGCTGCGCGCCTGTCGGGCATCGACACGGACCGTGCGGTCTTCAGCGCCTACGTCATCAGCGGCGTTTGCGCCGCGGTCGCGGCCTTGATCGTGGTCTCTCGGCTGGCCGCTTCCGAGCCGACCCAGGGCACGGGCTTCGAGCTCGACGCGATCGCGATCGTCGTCATCGGCGGGACGAGCCTGTTCGGTGGTGAGGGCGGCGTCGGCGGCACGGTCATCGGCGCCGCGGTCGTGGCCGCGATGAACAACCTCCTGAACCTCCTCGGCGTGTCGCCCTTCTCGCAACAGATCGTGAAGGGCCTGATCATCCTCGGCGCCGTGCTCCTGGAGCGGCGGACGAGGGTCCGGGAGGAAGGCAGGTGAGCCCGTGACCGATGGCGGCTCGAGGGCCGCGGAGCGGTTGCGCCGCACGGCGGCGCCGGGAAGGAGTCAGTTCCGCAGAGATCCAGCAAGGAGGGCAATGAGCGTGTCCCGGTTCATGAGATCGGCCTGGCCATCGGGGCGACGATCGTCCTGATCGGTTGCAGCAGCAGCGGTGGCAGCACCGCCCCATCCGCGGCGCAATCCGCGGCCCCATCAGTCGCCCCATCCGCGGCAACGAGCGCGGCGGCCGGAGGCGGGGTCATCGGCTTCTCGCAGGCCAACGGCGGCGACGAGTGGCGAACGAACCAGAACAACAACGTCCGCGACTTCTGCAAGGAGTTCAATCCGGGCGCCGAGACGATCATCTCCGACGCCCAGGGCGACGACGCCGTCCAGTCCGGTCACGTCGACGAGTTCATCGGGCGCCCGGTGGACGTGCTGCTGCTGACGCCGAACACGGACGTCGGGCTCAACGAGGCCGCCAAGCGGGCGATGGCCGCGGGGATCCCCGTCATCACCCTCGACCGCGGCGTCATCGATCCCGGTCACCCAGCACATCGGCGCCGACAACAAGCTGATCGGCCGGACCGCCGCGGAATACGTCTCCAAGACCATCCTCGGCGGCAACGGCGGCAAGGTCATCGAGATCCAGGGGACGCAGGGGTCGTCCGCGACCACCGACCGCCACGACGACTTCGTCAAGTGGCTGACCGACAACGACCCGAAGGTCGAGATCGTCGACACCGTCGACGGCGACTACAAGCGCGAGAAGGCATTGACCGCCATGAACGACCTCCTCCAGAAGTACGGCGAGGGCGAGGTCGACGTCATCTACACCCACAACGACGCGATGGCGCTCGGTGTCGTCGCGGCCCTGGAGACCGCCGGGCGGCTTGCCGAGTTCAAGGTCGTCGGCATCGACGGTCAGAACGAAGCGATCCAGGCGATCAAGGACGGCAAGATCGTGGTGACCTTCACCTACGACAACGCCGGCAAGGAAGGCTGCGAGTCTGCCCAGAAGCTGCTCGCGGGCGAGACCATCGAGCCACAGTGGGTTCTGCCCACGAACACGATCGACACCGCCAACGTCGATCAGTGGATCGGCAAGGGCTTCTGAGCTCAGGGCCGGCCCCGGCCGGCCGATCCCATCGAGGGCGCGGCGCTCTCCTCCGTCGCGCCCTCGATCCACAACTGCACACCAGCCATCCGGAGCCATGACCGAACGCCCGAGCCCCACGACCCCGAACCCGATGACCGTCCTCGAGATGCGTGGCATCGAGAAGCGATTCCCTGGCGTGCACGCGCTCCGTGCCGTCGATCTGACCGTTCGCCGGGGGGAGATCCTGGGGCTGGTCGGCGAGAACGGGGCGGGGAAGTCGACCCTGGTGAAGATCCTGTCGGGGGCCTACGCGCGCGACGCGGGCGAGATCCACGTCGCCGGCGAGCCGATCGAGGTCCGCCGGACCGCAGGAGATGATCGGCCGCGGCGTCGCGGTCATCTACCAGGAACCGTCGCTGGCGCCGCATCTGAGCGTCGCCGAGAACATCTTCATGGGCCGCCTCCCGACCACGCGGGCCGGGATCGTGGATCGCCGCCGCCTCTCCGAGGAGACCGCGATCGTGTCGGAGCGCCTCGGGTTGCATCTCGACCCGAGGGCCCGCGTCGGCTCGCTGAGCGTCGCGCGCCGGCAGATGGTGGAGATCGCGAAGGCGCTCTCCCGGGACGCACGGATCATCGTGCTCGACGAGCCGTCCGCGGTCCTCGCCGACGCGGAGCTGGACGGCCTCGTCCGGGTGATGCATCGACTGGCCGAGAAGGGCGTCGCATTCATCTACATCTCCCACCGCCTCAACGAGGTGTTCCGGATCACGGACCGGGTGACGGTCATGAAGGACGGGCAGGTCGTCGCGACCGAGGCGACCCGCGACATGACCCCCGACCGCCTCGTCCGATTGATGGTCGGCCGGGACCTCGGCGACATCTACGGGACCCGGACGGAGTCGACGACCGGAGAGCCCGTCCTCGTGGTTCGCGGTCTGACCCGGGCCGGGGTGTTCCGCGACATCGACCTGACCGTCCGCGCCGGCGAGATCCTCGGCATCGCCGGCCTGGCCGGTTCCGGTCGGACCGAGATCCTGCGCGCGCTCCACGGCGCCGACCCGATCGATGCCGGGTCCGTGGTCGTGTTCGGCGCAAGCAGTCCGGATCCGCTCCCCACAGGAAGCGATCGCGCTGGGCATCGGCCTGCTCACGGAGGACCGCAAGGCCGATGGCCTCCTGCTCCGCCAGTCGGTCGCGACGAATGTGACGATCTCGCGGATGCAGGACATCGCTCCGGCCGGCGTCATCAGCGCGACGCGAGAGCGGCGTCGCCGTGGCCGGCCACATCGACCGGCTCTCGATCCGCACACCGAGCCCAAGGACGCGCGTGCAGAACCTGTCCGGTGGCAATCAGCAGAAGGTCATCTTCGCCAAGTGGCTCCATGCGCGATGCCGGATCCTGCTCATCGACGAGCCGACGCGCGGCGTGGACGTCGGGGCCAAGCGCGAGATCTACGCGCTCCTGCATGAGCTCGCCGCGCGCGGCGTCGCGATCGTCATGGTGTCATCCGAGCTGCCCGAGATCCTCGGGGTCAGCGATCGGATCGTGGTCATGCGCGAGGGCCGGATCAGCGCGACCCTGGACCGGGCGGACGCGACGGAGGAACGGATCATGGCCAGCGCCACGCGGCAGGTCGCCTGATGGGCGGCGAGTTCCTGACGGTCTACGGACGGCACCTCGTCGAGGAGCTGCCGGCGTTCGTCCACCGACCGTACCTCGTGGTCACGATGGACGACCTCTGGCCGCGGTTCGCGGACCGGCTCGACGACGGCCTGGCGGGCGTCCACCTCGTCACGTCATTGGAGGTCGCGCGACCTGGAGGCCGCCTCCGACGCGCTCGCGGGAGCCCGCGAGCGTCATCGGCCTCGGGGGCGGCCAGGCGCTGGACGTGGCGAAGTTCTTCGCCTGGAGGCGCCGACTGCCGCTGTTCCAGGTCCCGACCGCCATGACCGTCAATGCGCCGTTCGGCCATCGATGCCGGTCTCCGTCGAGATGGCCTCGTCCGGTACCTCGGCTGGGTCGTGCCCGAGGCGGTGTACGTCGACTTCGACGTCATCGCAAGCGCGCCGGCGACGCTCAACCGCGCCGGGGTGGGCGACATCCTGTGCTATCACACGGCGCATCTCGACTGGCGGCTCGCACGGGACACGGGCCACGAGGAGCCACACTGGCCGTACGACGAGCGCCTCGTCAGCCAGGCGCGCGAGCGGCTCGATTCCGTCCTCGGTGCGCTCGACGACATCCACGACGTCACCGAGGCCGGCGTCCGGACGCTGATGGAAGCGCATCGCTGGGGCGGCGCGACCTTCCATGCCTCCGGCTGGAACCCGCGCCACATCGAGGGGGTCGAGCACTTCTTCTTCTACGCCCTCGAGCGCCTGACCGGCCGCCACTTCATCCACGGCCAGCCGGTCGGTCTCGGCATCGTCCTCGGATCGATGCTCCATGGCGAAGGCACCGACGAGATGCTCGCGGCGCTGCATCGAGTCGGCGTCGACATCCGTCCCGAGGCGATGGGCGTGACCTGGGACGACGCGGCGGCCGCGATGCGGTCGCTCCACTCGTTCGTGCGCGAAGCGGGGCTGTGGTATTCGATCGCGGACGTCCGGCCGATCGACGACGCCACGATCGCCGAGGTCCACGACCGGGTCGTGGCGACCTACGGACCGTGGAGTGATGCGCGATGAAGATCGGGTTGACCCTCCCACAGGGCTGCGACCGGGAGTACCTCGGTCTGGACGCCTCGACCGCGTGGGACCGGACTGTCGCGACGGCGCGGGCCGCCGAGACGCTTGGGTTCGAGTCGCTATGGGTCTACGACCACTTCCAGGTGGACCCTCCGCCCGAGGAGGCGCCGATCTTCGAGCCGTTCGTGGAGCTGACGGCGATCGCGACGGCGACCACGCGCGCACGACTCGGACACCTCGTCCTGGCCGCCGCCTATCGCAACGCGGCGCTCACCGCGAAGATGATCTCGACCCTCGACGTGGTCAGCGGCGGTCGGGTCGAGCTCGGCATCGGGGCTGGCTGGAAGGAGGACGAGTGGCTGGCGTACGGATACGGGTTCCCGGACGCGCCTGAGCGGCTCGCGATCCTGGCCGACCACCTCGAGATCATCACCCGGATGCTGCGGCCAGGGCGCGCCACGTACCAGGGAAAGCACGCGCATGTCCTCGACGCCATCCACGAGCCGAAGACGGTCCAGGGTCACCTTCCGATCGTGGTGGGCGGCAACGGCCCGAAGGTCACCTGGCGGCTGGCCGCACGCTTCGCGGACGAGCTCAACCTCGACGCGTTGACGCCGGAGGCCGTCGAGCGGGCCCTGCCGCTGATCCGGGAGCGCTGTGTCGAGATCGGCCGCGAGCCCGAGACGCTCGGGGTTTCGGTACACATCTGGGGAGAGGCCGCGGCGCGCGCCAGGCCCAGCACGGCGAGATCGTCTGCGCGCATACGCGGACCTGGGCCTCCGGCGAGCGATCGTCCAGGGCTTCGGCGCCGTGTCCGACCCAGGCCTTCTCGAGTCGATCGCCGACGACTGTGCAGCGATCGGCATGCTCGAGGGCGCGGTTCGATAGTCCGGCGTGTTTGACGTGCGTGACTGGACGGATGTCCATCCCGAACCTGCGACGCCCGTCCGCTGCCGCGGCCCCCGCGGCGCCGCGACCATGGCCGTGAGCCCCCGCTCTTCCCTCGATCCCCCACAAGGAGCACGGCCTTGGAAGCGTTCCGTTCCCGCCGCCCCGATCTCTCCGACCCCTACGACCTCGCGGCCTTCCGCGCAGAGCTCCAGGGCGAGCTGATCATGCCCGGCGCCCCCGAGTACGACACCGCCCGACTCGCGCACAACACGATGTTCGATCGGCGCCCGACGTTCATCGTCAAGGCGGCAGGTGCCGGCGACGTGGCGCGCACGGTCGTCCTGGCACGGGACGCAGGGATGTCGCTCGCCGTCCGGAGCGGCGGCCACAGCGTGGCCGGTCACAGCACCGTCGATGGCGGGATCGTGCTCGACCTCTCGAGCATGAAGGGACTGCACATCGATGCCGAGCGCCAGACGGCCTGGGCCCAGCCGGGCCTGACCGCCGGGGAGTACTCGGATGCGGCCGCCGCCCACGGTCTCGCGACGCCGTTCGGCGACGCGGGCTCGGTCGGCGTCGCCGGGCTGACGCTCGGCGGCGGCATCGGCTGGCTCGTGCGCAAGTTCGGCCTCACGATCGATGCCCTGCAGGCCGTCGAGATCGTGACCGCGGATGGGCGGCTCCTGACCGCCAACGCCGATCAGCACCAGGACCTCTTCTGGGCGGTCCGCGGCGGCGGCGGCAACTTCGGGGTCGTGACGCGCTTCCAGTTCAAGCTCTACCCCGTCGGGATGGTGCTCGGCGGCGCGCTCGTGATGCCGGCGACCGCCGACGTCCTGCGGAGCCTCGTCCCGATCGCCTCGAGCGCCCCGGAGGAGCTGACGACGATCTCCGTCCTCATGTCGCTCCCACCGGCCCCGTTCGTCCCCGAGGACCAAGTCGGCCAGCAGGCCGTCGTCATCCTGTTCGTGTGGAGCGGCGACCCCGCCGATGGGAACACGGCACTCGACCCGTTCCGCGCGGTCGCGACGCCGATCGCCGAGGTGGTGATGCCGATGCCGTACCCGGGCATCTACGGCTTCACGGCCGAGGCCGCGACCCCGGGCCGTGGTGTCGTCCGCTCGCACTTCATGGACGAGCTCGATGACGCCGCCGTCGAGACGATCCTCTCGGCGATGTCCGTGGCCTCCCCGACGGCGATGGTCCAGGTCCGCGTCCTCGGTGGCGCCATGGCCCGGGTCGCCTCGACCGAGACGGCATTCGCCCATCGAGACGCCCCGATCCTGGTGGCGATCATCGACCACTACCCGGATCCCGCCATGGACGAGGTCGAGCGCACCTGGACCGAGGCCCTGCACGCCGCGCTGGCGCCGAAGGCGTCGGGCGTCTACTCGAACTTCGTCGGGGCGGAAGGCGAGGACCGCGTCCGCGATGCGTATCCGCCGGCCACCTACCAGCGCCTCGCGGCGATCAAGCGCCAGTACGATCCGGCCAACTTCTTCCGCCTGAACCCGAACATCCCACCGGCCGGCAAGCTCGCCTGACCCATCGTGCGGTCTCCTCGATCGAAGGCCCGGGCATACCGCCTGGGCCTTCTGCTGTCGCCGCGGTCAGCGTGCCATACGCTTCCCCGGAGCGTGGCGGAGGTTGGCCCATGACAGCGATGCGGATCGGGATCGTCCTACCGATCGAGGAGGTGGGCGATGGTGGCGCACCCGCGTACGCGGTCATCCGCGAGATGGCCGTCGCCGCGGAAGCCGGCGGGCTCGATTCGCTCTGGGTCTACGACCACCTGCTGTTCCGGTTCGACGGGGAGGAGACCGGTCTCCACGAGTGCTGGACGGTCCTCGCCGCCGTCGCCGATGCGACCCGTCGAGTCGAGCTCGGGACCCTCGTCATGTGCACAGCCTTCCGCAATCCGGCCGTGCTCGCGAAGATGGCGGCCACGCTCGATCACATCAGCGAGGGCCGTCTGGTCCTCGGCATCGGGGCGGGCTGGCACGACCCGGAATTCGAGGCCTTCGGGTTCCCGATCGACCACAAGGTGAGCCGGTTCGACGAGGCGTTCACGATCATCCGCGACCTCATCCGCACGGGCCGGGCCGACCTCGACGGGACGTACGTCCAGGCACGCGACGCGTTCCTGCGGCCGCCAGCGCGCGTCGACCTGCCGATCCTGGTCGCGGCCAAGGGTCCGCGGATGCTCGAGCTCACGGCCCGCCACGCGGACGCCTGGAACCTCGCCTGGTTCGGGCTGCCGAACGAGCGCCTCGCCCGGGTTCGCGGCGAGCTCGCCGACGCGTGCGGACGCGTCGGACGCGATCCGAGCACGCTGGCCATCACGGTCGGCGTCAACGTGCGCTACCCCGACCTCGGCGCCGACGAGGAGGGGCAGGCGCTGTCAGGTGACGCGGACGAGATCGCGGCGGGCCTGGCCGCCCACGCGACGGCGGGTGCCGACCACGTCATCGCGGCGCTCGATCCGAACACCCCCGAGGGGCTCGAGCGGTTCCTCGAGGCGGTCGCGCCGGTATCGCGCCTAGCGGTGGATCGGGGCGAACCCGGCGAAATCGGGCACGAGGCGCACGACCTGATAGGGCACGACCATGACGTACATGCCAGCCAGGTTCGCGCCCCAGCGCTGGAAGTTCCAGTTCGAGCGCTTCCGGCGCGGGACGAACTGGCGACCCAGCTCCTTCACGCTGAGCGCCTCGCCCGGGCGGGGGCTGCGCCCCCACACCTTCGAGCCGTACGGATAGAGCGGGTCCTCGACCATGACCGCGGTGACCGTGAAGTCGTCGGTCACGAGCGGGTCGGCGGTGGCCCGGAACCCGCTCATCACCCAGGCGTGCCGGCCGTGCCACATCAGCAGGCCGACGGGCTTGCCCGTCTGGCGCATCGCCTTCGCGGCGATCTTCAACGCCTCGTCGATCGTCTTCGCGCCGGCCAGCTTGTAGGGGCCGGCGCCCTCGGTGTTCAGGCCGGCCGCCCAGCCGACGACGCTCGCGCCCTGGCGCATGGACCCGTCGGGCCGCGGACCGCTCCGGCCACGGGCGAGCTTCTGGAGGCGAAGCTGGGTCTTCGCGGTGCGGTCGCGCCCGGGCTCGATCATGTTCAGCATCATCTGCATGCTGGCGCCGACGCACTGGACGAAGTTCGTCTGCGCCACGAAGTCGCGCGCGGCGCCCGACATCGAGCGTGTAGCGCACGCGCGGCCGACGTCGGCGGACGGCGCCGCCATGAGCAGCAGCGAGGCGACCAACAGCGTCGCGGCGAGGCGGCGGAGCGCATGCGAGGGCCGGGACAGCATCGTTTCACGATACGACGAACTGTCCAGAACGGTTCCCGGCGACCCTTGGCTCAGTCCTCGGCGAGGTTCGGAGCGAGCCAGCGAGCCGGCGACCTCGACGGTCATCCCCTTCCGCCGCGCGTAGTCCTCGAGCTGGTCGTGCCCGATCCGACCGAGCCCGAAATAGGCGGCCTGCGGGTGCCAGAAGTAGTAGCCGCTGACCGATGAGCCGGGCAGCATCGCGAACGACTCGGTCAGCTCCATCCCGACCCGTTGCGCGCGCCTCGAGCCAGTCGAAGAGCGGACCCTTCTCCGTGTGGTCCGGGCACGCCGGGTAGCCGGGCGCCGGCCGGATGCCCTGGTAGCGCTCCGCGATCAGGTCCTCGTTGGTGAGCGACTCGTCGCGGGCATAGCCCCACAGGTCGCGCCGGACGATCTCGTGGAGGCGCTCCGCGAAGGCCTCGGCGAGGCGGTCGGCGAGAGCGCTGGCGAGGATCGCCGAGTAGTCGTCGTTGGCCGCCTTGAACTCAGCGACCAGCGATCTCGAGGCCGTCCCCCGCGGTCACGGCGAACCCGCCGACGTAGTCGACGATGCCGGTCTCGCGCGGCGCGGTGTAGTCGGCCAGCGCCTGGTTCGGGCGGCCGGGCGGCTTGACCATCTGCTGGCGCAGCGTGTGGATCGTGCCGAAGCGCCCGGACCGTCGCTCGTCGGTGTACAGCTCGATGTCGTCGCCGACGCTGTTGGCCGGCCAGAACCCGACGACGCCGTTCGCCTGGAGGCGACGCTCCCGGACGATGCGGTCGAGGAGCGTTCAGGCCGTCCTCGTGCAGGGATCTGGCGGCCGGGCCCATGACCGGGTGCGACAGGATCGCCGGGATAGAGGCCCTTGAGCTCCCAGGTCGCGAAGAACGGCGTCCAGTCGATCCGCTCGACGAGCTCCTCGAGCGGGTGGTCGGCGATCGTCCGGACGCCCAGGAACGTCGGGCCGCGGCGGCACCACGTCGGTCCAGTCGATGACGAGGCGCTGGCGGCGCGCCTCGGCGACCGGGTGCCGGGCGATCTTCTCCTCGCGGGCGCCCCGTTCGCGGCGGACCGTCTCGTACTCCTCGCGGATGCCGGCCGCGAACTCAGCGCGCCGATCCACGTCGACGAGCGCCGCGGCCACCCCGACCGCCCGCGACGCATCGGCGACGTGGACGACCGCCCCGTGGTACTGCGGCTCGATCTTCACGGCAGTGTGGGTCCGCGAGGTGGTCGCGCCGCCGATGAGCAGCGGCAGCTCGAACCCCTCGCGCTCCATCTCGCCGGCCACGTGGCGCATCTCCTCGAGCGAGGGCGTGATGAGCCCGGACAGCCCGATGAGGTCGGCGTCCACCTCGCGCGCGGTCTCGAGGATGCGCTGGACCGGGACCATGACGCCGAGGTCGATGACCTCGTAGTTGTTGCAGGCCAGGACCACGCCGACGATGTTCTTGCCGATGTCGTGGACGTCGCCCTTGACCGTGGCCATCACGATCCGGCCGTTCGGTCCGGGCCGCGCCCGGCTCCCGCTCGGCCTCGATGAACGGCACGAGGTGGGCGACCGCCTTCTTCATCACGCGGGCGCTCTTGACCACCTGGGGCAGGAACATCTTGCCCGCGCCGAACAGGTCGCCGACGACGTTCATCCCGTCCATCAGCGGACCCTCGATGACCTCGATCGGACGGGTCGCCGCCTGGCGCGCCTCCTCCGTGTCCTCGACGATGAACGCATCGAGCCCCTCGACCAGCGCGTGGGTCAGCCGCTCGTTGACCGGCAGCTCCCGCCAGGCCAGGGCGTCGCCACCGGGCCCGACCGCGTTGGCCCGCTCCCCGGCGTACTGGTCCGCGACGGCGAGGAGCCGCTCGGTGGCATCGGGACGGCGGTCCAGCACGACGTCCTCGGCGAGGTCGCGCAGCGTCGGCTCGATGTCGTCGTAGATCGCGAGGGCGCCGGCGTTGACGATGCCCATGTCCATGCCGGCCGCGATCGCGTGGTACAGGAAGACCGAGTGGATCGCCTCGCGGATGGGGTCGTTGCCCCGGAACGAGAACGAGACGTTGGACACGCCGCCCGAGACCAGCGCTCCCGGCAGGCTCGCCTTGATGCGGCGCGTCGCCTCGATGTAGGCGACGGCGTACTCCGGCGTGCTCCTCGATCCCGGTCCCGATCGCGAAGATGTTCGGGTCGAGGATGACGTCCTCCGGCTCGAATCCGACGACCTCGGTCAGCAGCCGGAGTGCGCGGGTCGCGATCGCGACCTTGCGGTCGGCCGTGTCCGCCTGGCCCTGCTCGTCGAAGGCCATCACCACGACGGCCGCCCCGTACCGGCGGCACAGCCGGGCGTGCTCGAGGAACGGCTCTTCGCCTTCCTTGAGCGAGATCGAGTTGACGACGCCGCGGCCCTGCATGCACTTCAGGCCGGCCTCGATGACATCCCAGCGCGAGGAATCGACCATCACCGGGACGACGCTGATGTCGGGTTCCGACGCGATGAGGTTCAGGAACCGGGTCATCGCGGCGACCGAATCGAGCATCGCCTCGTCCATGTTCACGTCGATGAGCTGGGCGCCGGCATCGACCTGCTGGCGGGCGACCTCCACGGCCTCGTCGTAGCGGTCCTCGAGGATCGAGCTTGGCGAACTTGCGCGAGCCGGTGACGTTCGTCCGCTCGCCGACGTTCACGAACACGCCGCCGGGCTGCGGGATCGTCAGCGCCTGGAGACCGGAGAGCCGCGTCTTGCGCTGCGATGACCGGCAGCGGCGCGCGGCGGCATGCCGGCGACGGCCTCGGCGATCGCCCGGACGTGGGCCGGCGTGGTCCCGCAGCAGCCGCCGGCGATGTTGATCAGCCCGTCGCGCGCGTACTGGCCGAGGAGCTGCGCGGTCGTCTCGGGCTGCTCGTCGTAGCCGCCGAACTCGTTCGGGCAGCCCGGCGTTCGGGTAGGCGCTGATCGGGAGCCCGGCGATGCGCGACGAGGTCCGCGATGTGCCCGCGGAGCTGGCGCGCGCCGAGCGCGCAGTTGAGCCCGACGGCGATCGGGCGAGCGTGCATCGACCGAGGTCCAGAACGCCTCGACCGTCTGGCCCGAGAGCGTCCGGCCGGACGCGTCGGTGATCGTCCCGGAGATGACCAGCGGGATCCGGTCGCCGGCCGCGTCGTAGGCGGCCTCGACCCCGAAGATCGCGGCCTTGGCGTTGAGCGTGTCGAAGATCGTCTCGATGACGAGCAGGTCGGCGCCGCCGGCGATCAGCCCCTCGGCCGCCTCCTGGTAGGCCTCCGCGAGCTCGTCGAACGTCACGTTGCGGGCGCCCGGGTCCTCCGCCTTGGGCGAGATCGACGCCGTCCGGTTCGTCGGGCCGAGGGCGCCCATCACGAAGCGCGGCCGATCGGGCTCGGCGGCCTCGGCCGCGTCGGCGGCCTGGCGGGCCAGGCGGGCAGCCTCGGGGTTCATCTCGCGGACGACCGTCGCCCAGGCCGTAGTCCGCCTGCGCGATGCGGGTCGCCGTGAAGGTGTTCGTCTCGATGATGTCCGCGCCGGCATCGAGGTAGGCGCCGTGGATGGCGAGCACGATGTCCGGCCGGACGAGCGAGAGCAGGTCGCTGTCGCCGCGCAGGTCGTGCGGGTGGTCCTTGAAGCGCTCGGCCCGGTAGTCGGCCTCGTCCAGGGTGTAGCTCTGGATGAGCGTGCCCATCGCCCCGTCCATGACGACGATCCGCTCGCGGAGCAGGTCGGTCAGGCGGGCGAGCCGGGTCGTCCGCGTGAAGGGCGATGCCGGTGTGGCGGTGCCCGTCGTCCCCGCGGCGGCAGGTCTGACTGGATCGGTGGCGACGCTCGTGATGGCTCTCCGTGCTCTCGAACGGGGAGTGTACCCGCGTGCGGCGACGGGGCGGCTCAGCTGTCCTCGATCCGGCGGGGGGTCAGGCGCGGACCGTAGCGCGGCGCCTGGATGCCGCTGAGCTCCAGCAGGCGGACGACCCGCGCCCGCTGGCCGCGCCACGGCTCGAGCAGCTCGAGCATCCGCGCGTCGTCGCCGCGCGGCTCCCCGGCCAGCGCCCACGCCACGAGGTTCGGCAGGTGGAAGTCGCCGACGCTGACCGCGTCCGGGTCGCCAAGCGCGCGGACCGCGACCTCGGCCGCGGTCCATGGCCCGATCCCTGGCATCGACCGTGAGCCGTCCGTGCGCCTCCTCGAGCGGGAGCTCCGTGATGGCCTCGAGCCAGGCGGCCCGCGTCGCGACGCGGCGGATCGACGTCGGCGCGGCGCTGCTCGACGCCGAACGGGTGGTAGGCGTAGTAGGGGAGCGCGGCCAGGGTCGCCGCCGTCGGTGGGAGCCGAAGCCGGAAGGTCGTCGGGCCGGGCGCCGCCTCGCCGTGCTCCGCGATGAGCATGCGCCACGCCCGGCGGGCCGCGTCGCCGGTCACCTTCTGCTCGAGGATCGCCGGAACGAGCGCCTCGAGCACTGCGCCAGAGCGGGTCAGCCGGACGCCGGCGAACCGGCGGGCGAGGTCGTGGACGAGGCGGTTGTGGTCGCCGATCGGCGGCTGCTCGCGATCGAGCCCGAGGAGCGCGGGCACGTCCGACAAGGCGCGATCAGCCCCGGGTCCCCATGCCTCGGCCCGGATCTCGCCGCCGACATGGGACAGCGCGACCGTGGCCGGACCGTCCGGCGTGCGGGTCGTCCGCCAAGCCCGCCCGGGCGCCAGCCGGAGGGTCGGATCGCCGTGTCCGCGACGAAGAGGGGCCAGCGTTCGGACGAGGTCGAACGGCCCGCGGATCGGGTAGGTTCCAGTGGGCACGGGTGCAGTCTGTCACGGTTTCGCAAGGTCCCGGGCCGCCGGTCCCACGGTCGTCAAAGGGCATCGATGCTACCGTCGTCGAGACGTGCGACACCCCAGGGTCGTCGCGAGCGTGGCGCTCATCGCCGTGCTTGCCACGCGTCGCCGTCCCCGGTCCGGCCGGCTCACAGGGCCCCAGCCCATTCGACCAGCCGGACGCCGATCTCTTCAGGGACGTGGAGATGGCGGCGGCTGTCCGCGGGACGGCGATGACGACTGAACCCCTGGATCCGGGGGCCCGTTCCGACGGGAACCTGGATCCCAGCTCGACGGTATTCGAGCCAGCTCAGCGAACGGAGCCACCGCAGGCTCGGCCGAGTGCTGCCCTGCCCCAAGCCAAGGCAGAGTCCGTGAGCCGCAACCCGTGGCGATACGACGACAACGTCTCCTGGTACGGGCCCGGCCTGTACGGGAACGGCACCGCGTGCGGCCAGAAGCTCACGGTCGGGCTGGTCGGTGTCGCGCACCGGACGCTGCCCTGCGGGACCCTGATCGAGTTCCGGAACCCGCGGAACGGGAGGGTGGTCACGGCGGCCGTGATCGATCGCGGACCGTTCGTCAGCGGGCGCGTCTGGGACCTCTCCCATGGCCTCTGCGACAAGCTGAACCACTGCTACACCGGCGCCATGGAGTGGCGGTACGCGAAGGACGGCTGAAGGCTCGTGCCCGCGGCGTGCACACTAGCGACTCGGTCGCCATGGTTCGGAGGCACGTGACATGCGGATCCTCGTCGTCGGGGCAGGCGGCGTCGGCAGCTCGGTCGTCCCGATCGCCGCTCGTCGCGACTTCTTCGAGCACATCGTCGTCGCCGACTACGATCCGGCGCGCTCCGAACGGACAGTGGCCAAGCTCGGCGGCGACGCCCGGTTCACGGCGGCGCGGGTGGACGCCTCGAAGGCCGACGACGTCGCGGCCCTTGCCCGTGAGCATCGGATCACCCACGTCCTCAACGCGGTCGACCCGCGGTTCGTGATGCCGATCTTCGACGGCGCGTTCGCGGCGGGCGCCGACTACCTCGACATGGCGATGTCGCTCTCCCATCCACACCCGGATCGCCCGCACGCCGAACCTGGCGTGAAGCTCGGCGACGAGCAGTTCGCCAAGGCGGATGCGTGGACGACCGCAGGACGGCTGGCCCTCGTCGGCATCGGCGTCGAGCCCGGACTGTCTGACGTCTTCGCCCGGTACGCGGCCGACCACCTCTTCAGCGAGATCGACGAGGTCGGGGTCCGCGACGGCGCGAACCTCGTCGTCGATGGCTACGACTTCGCGCCGTCGTTCTCGATCTGGACCACGATCGAGGAGTGCCTCAACCCGCCGGTCGTCTGGGAGAAGGACCGCGGCTGGTTCACGACTCCGCCATTCAGCGAGCCCGAGACATTCGACTTCCCCGAGGGCATCGGGCCGGTCGAGTGCGTCAACGTCGAGCACGAGGAGGTCCTCCTCATCCCGCGCTGGGTCGAGGCCAAGCGGGTCACGTTCAAGTACGGCCTCGGCGACGAGTTCATCAACGTGCTCCAGGTCCTGCACAAGCTCGGCCTCGACAAGACCGACAAGCTCCGGGTCGGTGGCGTCGAGGTGTCGCCCCGGGACGTGGTGGCCGCCGCGCTCCCTGACCCGGCCACGCTCGGCGACAGGATGCACGGCAAGACCTGCGCGGGGACATGGGTGACCGGCACCGGGAAGGACGGCCAGCCCCGAGCCGTCTACCTGTATCACGTGGTCGACAACGAGTGGTCCATGCGCGAATACGGCTCGCAGGCGGTCGTCTGGCAGACGGCGATCAACCCGGTGGTCGCCCTCGAGCTGCTCGCCGCCGGGACGTGGTCGGGCACCGGGGTCCTCGGGCCGGAGGCGTTCGACGCGGTCCCGTTCCTGGACCTCCTGACGGCGTACGGCTCGCCATGGGGCATGCGCGAAGGCGGCTGACCCGAGCCGGCGTCGTGCCCGGCTCCGTGATCGCCGGTCGCCGCATACTCCCGCGGTGACAGTCTCGCTGCCGACCCTCGGTCTCCGCGCCAACGCCGGGCAGTTCTCGCTGCTCGTCGCGGTCAACGGCCTGGTCGGCGGGATGATCGGCCAGGAACGAACGGTCCTGCCCCTCATGGCCCGCGATGTCTTCGGCCTGACCGCCTTCACGGCGGTCCTCTCGTTCGTCCTGGCCTTCGGGGTGACCAAGGCGTTCGCCAACCTCGCGGCCGGCGCACTGGCCGACCGCTACGGCCGGAAGCCGGTCCTCGTGTCCGGCTGGCTCTTCGGGCTGCCGGTGCCGCTCCTGCTCATCTGGGCGCCCGAGTGGGGCTGGGTCATCGTCGCGAACGTCCTGCTCGGGATCAACCAGGGCCTGGCGTGGTCGAGCACGGTCATCATGAAGATCGATCTGGTCGGCCCAGCCCGGCGCGGGCTGGCGATGGGGCTCAACGAGGCGGCCGGGTACGGCGCGGTCGCCTTGACCGCGCTGGCGACCGGCTTCATCGCCGCCGAGGCCGGTCTCCGGCCCGCGCCGTTCTTCCTCGGGCTGGCGTTCGCCGGCCTGGGGTTCGGCCTCTCGGTCCTGTTCGTGGGTGAGACGCGGGCACACGTCGGCGCTCGAGACGTCGAGCAAGCCGGACCTCCCGTGGCGGTCCGTGTTCGTGCGCACCTCGTACCGCGACCCGTCGCTCTCGGCGGCGTCGCAGGCCGGGCTTGTCAACAACCTCAACGACGGCATGGCGTGGGGGCTGCTGCCGCTCTTCTACGCCTCGCACGGCCTGGCCGTCGCGGAGGTCGGCATCCTCGCGGCCGCCTACCCGGCCGTCTGGGGTCTGGGCCAGGTCGGGACCGGCGCCCTCTCGGACCGGATCGGCCGCAAGGGGCTCATCGTCGCGGGGATGCTGCTCCAGGCGGGTGCCATCGGGCTGATCGCCGCGGGGACGACGTTCCTCGTGTGGCTGCTCGCGGCAGCCCTGCTCGGCCTGGGCACGGCCATGGTCTACCCGACCCTGCTCGCCGCGGTGGCCGACGTCGCCGCCCCCTCCTGGCGGGGCGCCGCGGTGGGTGTCTACCGGCTGTGGCGAGACCTGGGCTTCGCGGCCGGGGCCATCGTCGCCGGCGTCATCGCCGACCGGGCGGGCATGCCCTTCGCGATCGGGGTCATCGCCGTCCTGACTGCGGCATCGGGACTCGTGGTGCTCGTCCGGATGGGAGAGACGCGTCCGCGCTGACGGCCGCTCAGCGCTCGATCCACCGCACGTCGTGGCGGTCGGCCTCCGGCTCGATGAACCGGATGAGTCGATCGGCTTCCTCGGTCAGGGCTTCACGAGCCGTCCTGCCGAGCCTCTCGAGGGGTTGCAGGTCGATCGCCGCCACGCCCTTCGCGTTCTCGGAGGTCCAGGTCCCCGCCACGAACCCGTCCACGAGGAACGACGCGACGATGTCGGCGTTCTTCTTGTAGACCGCGGGCCGATGCTCGTCCGCGAGCATCCGAAGGCGCGCTTCGTAGCTGACCAACAGGCTGTCCCAACGGGAGAGGAACCGCACCGGGGCGGACTCGTCGCCGGTGGCCAGCTCGGCATCGGCGAGATCCAGCAACTCGCGACCGTCGTGCGCCCGCAGGCGGACCAGACGGTCGCCCAGCCGCTCGACCGCGGCATTCGACGGGACGCGGCGCACCCCGAACCACTGGCCGAAGTCCGCCACCGACGCCGGACCGTAGGCGCGGAGGTAGCGCACGACCGCTTCTTCGAGCGCCGGCTCCTCGTCCGGGATCTCCAGGTCCGGGAGCCATACCCGGGCCGCCACGTACCGTGCCTTGCCGTGCGAGCGCCAGTGCCCACTCGGCGGGACGTGGAGGAGGCCCCCGCGCCCGCTCGCGATCCGGAACGCCACCCGCGCGACGCCACCCGGCACATGGTCGGGGAGCGAGGTCCCGGTGGCCTCGGTTGCCTGCTCCATGAGCGCCTCGAGCTCGGCGAGGGTGTGTGGCGCCTTCGCGAATCCGAGCAGCAGCTCGTGGAGGGCGACGTCGTCGATGCCGGATCGGCGCACGATCGGCGCCCAGACCTCGGACCGTCTGCCCCGTGCCGCGCCCTCGAGCGTGGCGTACTCCGCCGCGGCCACGAGGTGTAGCGTCGAGCGCATCAGCGTGACCTTGACGACCGTCCGCTTGTCGAGGGCGCCGACGAGATCCTCGATCGCGAAGTCCGCAAGCCGCGACCACAGCGCGATGTACGGCGAGTTCGCGTGCTGCGCCTGGAGTCCGGCCAGCCGGCCGATGGCCTCGGGGACCGGGCCCGTCAGCCGATCGAGGAGGCCCTGTCGCGCGAGCGTCGTCCGATTGAGCTGGCGCAACGAGACCTCGGGCGGCGCCATCAGACGGGTGGCTCCCAGCCGAGAGCGGCGAGCTCGAAGCCATCGAATTCGAACGCGGGCGCGACGATGCAGCCGACCAGCGTCCACGAGCCGAGCGGTCGGGCCGCCTGCCAGTCGCCGGCCGGCACGACGACGTGCGGCGCATCGCCGGCGAGCACGTCTGCGCCGAGTCGATGGACGTCGACCGACCCTGCGCCGTCGGCCCAGACCGACAGCTCGAGCGCGTCGCCGGCGGCAAACTGCCACACCTCGTCCGCATCGACCCGGTGCCAGTGAGAGCGTTCACCGGCAGCGAGCAGGTAGAGGATCGCGCTGCTGGCCGGGCGCGCGCCGTCGGCCGATGGCGCGCGCCACGTCTCGGTGAACCAGCCACCTTCGGGATGGGCCCGCAGTCGCAGGGCGGCGATCACGGCCGCGGGATCGGGCATGGCGCGAGGGTATCGCAGTGCCGGGCGCCTCGGGCCGAGTCGTCGTACCGTACTGCCATGTGCCGAAGCATCAAGACCCTCCGTCGTGCCGAGACTGCAGCCACGACCGGTGAGCTGGAGGCCGCCGCCCGCCAGTTCGTCCGCAAGATCAGCGGCTACCGCGAGCCGAGCGCACGCAACCACGACGCGTTCGAGGGCGCCATCGCCGAGATCGCGGCGGCGTCCCAGCACCTGCTGGACCACCTGGGCGTCGCCATCGAGGAAGGCCCGAACCGCTGGACGCCCTCAGCCGCCCGTCGTTGACGCGTCGGCCATGAGCCAGCCCTCCGGGTAGTCGGTCACGAGACCGTCGGGGTCGACTTGCAGGTCCGCCTGGAAGTCGCCGGAGGCGTATCGGTAGACGCCACCGTCGCCGCCCCCGGCCAGGCACGTGTAATGCTGGTCCATCGGCGACACGTCGAGCCCCGGAACGTCGACGAAGGCGACCCGCAGGTCCGCGCGTTCGCCCGCCCGGAGACCGAGACGCCGGATCGGCAGCGTGTTCGTGAATGGCGTGGCGCGGATGTCGACGTCGATGCAACCCGCGAGAGCCTCGACGGCCGCACCCGTCTCGTCCGTCCAGCTGCCCATCCCATCGGCGTCGAGCGCCAGCCGACGGCCGTCGCTGGCGTCGACCTCCACGGATCGGACACGCCACTCGGGATCACATCGCACCCGATACGCGAGGCGCATCGGCCGGCCCTCGATCATCGCCGCGATCGTGCCGTCGGCACTGATTCCGTCGGTGGTCGTCCGGATCGACAGGAACTCCGCGCCGGGCCACTCGCGCCCGAGCCACATGACGTCACGATCCATCGAGGTCTCCCCAGCTCGTCACGCGTTCGACCGCGATCCGGATCAGGGGTCGAACCTCGAGCGCGTGATCCGCGTACTGCGGGTACTTCTCCCGGAGAGCGGCGACGACGCGCGCGTGGTCGTTCGTCTGCGTCGGCTCCAGGAGAGCGGCCCGCCCGCCGACGCGGAGCCACGCGAGCCTGGCCCAGTCCTCGTCCCATCGGTCGACGAGGATCGTCACGTCCGGGCGGGCGAGGAGGTCCCGCACGCGGGCAAGCTGCCGCACGTCGTCGACGCGCTTCGGCTTGTCGTCGAGCGCCGTGTGGATGACCGCTCCGCCGGGATCGAGGACGAAGCAGACCGGCACGAGTCGTGGCCGCCCGTGCGGATCAATGGTCGCCAGCGCGGCCGTCCTGGCCTCCGCGAGGAACGCGCGCTCCGCGGCCGACAGCGTCGATCTCGTCGCCATGATGCCGCCCATGATGGCCGCCGGACCCGGTCGACGTCATCGGCTCGTACACTCGGCGGCATGACCGATCGACGCCGCGTGCTGACCGGCGGGCTCGTGGTCGTGGCCGTCATCGTCATCGGCGGTCTGGCCGCGGCCACCACCCGTCGACCGGCCGATCCGCCCGGGACGTCGCCCGAGCCGAGCGCCGACGCCTCGATCGGTCAGGCGGCCAGCGGCACGCCCCGTGAGCCGACGTCATCCTCGACTGCAGCGGCCGAGGTCTCCGCGACCCCGACGCCCGCCGTGACGCCCGCGCCCGAGCCGACGCCGAAGGTGCTCTCGACCGGTGATCCCCGCCTCGCGTACGCCGAGTTCCTGGTGCGCGCGAACGACGATCGCACGACTGTGGAGACCCAAAACGATGCCCTCGCCGCCGGCATCGACGACCAGGATCGGGACGCCGTCCGCAAGGCCGCGGTCGATATCCTTGACTTCGTGGATTCGGAGCGAGACTGGTTGCGCGAGCATCCCCCCGCGGCGTGCTACACCGATGCGCATCATGCTGCCGGGTCGATGCTCGCGGCGTACGGGACTGCCGCCGACCGGTTCATCGCCTGGACCAAGGCCGCGCCGGGGCTGGACTCGCTGGCGGCGCTTGCGCGGGCCGCGGAGGCCGCCAGGACCGCCGGCGATGCGCTGACCGCGTTCGGCCGCACGCTCGAGGTGACGAGGTGTCCGTGACCGAGGAACCGCTGCTGCCGGTCCGCCACGTGACCAGCCGTCGGATCATCGCGGTCCGGGGCCAGTCGCTGGAGGTCCGCGACGACCGGGTCGTCGGCGAGGCGCCGCTGGAGATCCGCGCGGCCGGCCCGCAGCAGGACGCCGGTCGCGGTCGCGGTCACGATGCGGACGCCCGGCCACGAGGCCGAGCTCGCGGTCGGGTTCCTGCGGACGGAGGGCCTGATCGACGGCCCGGAGGTGATCTCGACCGCCGGTGGCGACCCGGCGTCGCTCAGCCAGCCGGACGACACCATCGTCGTGCGGCTGTCGCAGCCGTTCGACGACTCGAAGGTGGCCGAGCGCCATTTCGTCGCGACCGCGTCGTGCGGCATCTGCGGCAAGGCCTCGATCGACGAGGTCGCCCTCCGCTGCGACCCGCTGCCCGACGGACCGGTGGTGTCGCGGACGGTCATCCTCGCGCTGCCCGGACCTGCTCCGCGCGGCCCAGCGGGCGTTCGACGAGACCGGCGGCCTCCACGCGGCCGCGCTGTTCGCGCCGAACGGCGAGCTGATCGCGATCCGCGAGGACGTCGGTCGGCACAACGCGCTCGACAAGCTGGTCGGCTCGCAGGTCCTCGCCAAGGCGCATGCCGCTCCACGACCGGATCCTCATGGTGTCCGGGCGGGTCAGCTTCGAGATCGTCCAGAAGGCGGCGGTGGCCGGCATCCCGATCGTCTGTGCGGTGTCGGCGCCATCGGACCTCGCCATCGAGACCGCGGAGCGCCTCGGCGTGACGCTCGTCGGCTTCCTCCGCGGCGACGGGCTTCAACGTCTACTCCCACGACGGCCGGATCGACCTGCGCGACCTCAGCGGCTGGGGCTAGATCCGTCTCGGCGTCGCGGCTGGTCAGCGGGCCGGATCCTCGCCCATGCCGGCAAGCCTGGTGGCCGCGCGTCGAGAGGATGAGTCTCGCGATCGCGTGTCCCAGCACGTAGACGACTCCGGTCGCGCTCAGCCAGGCGACGACCAACCGGGCGGACGCGGCCGGGATGTCGAGCCACAGCCATTCCTCGCCCGATGCAGAGCGCCGGCCCGCCGAAGCCGGTCACGGAACGCTCGACGAAGCAGCCGACGACGACGGCTGGAGCGAGGAGCGCCAGGGCGATCCACCGGTCCATCGAACGGCCGCCCCGCGGCTTCGCGAACGTGATTCCCGCGAGGACGCCCACGACGAGCCCGATCACGGCGAACGCGAGTGGCCGGCATGAACGTGCGCCGGTCCGATCGGCACGCTGTCGGCGGCGACGTCGCCCGATCGGACGGTCGTCGACGGCACGGTCCCCCAGGCCGCGACGGCCACGACGGCGGCCACGGTGCCGCCGGTCGACCTCGCGAAGGAGATCGCGGTATCGCGTCGCAGGTTCGCTGGCGGTGGCTTGCGGTTCGGCCATGGCCGAAGCCTACTCCTCGCCCCGTCCCCCAAGGTGCCTAGTTAGGGCCCTCCGACGGGAACATCCTGGCGAAGGGCTCAGTCGACATCGGTCGGTCACCGCCCGAGCCTCCGCGCGATGCGCGGTCCTTCGGTGGCCGCTCGTTGACGAACTCGAAGCCGAACCGGCCCTTGATGCACAGGTGGCCCTCGGTCACGGACGAGTCGAGCGGCGAGGTCACCTTGAGGATCCTGTCGTCCTGGACGTGCAGCTCGACCGCGCAGCCGACGCCGCAGTACGGGCAGATCGTCTCGGTCACGGTCTGCTGCCGACGCGTCCCAGGTGCCCGCCGCGCGCATGTCGTACTCGGGCTTGGCCATCAGCGCGCCGGTCGGGCAGACGCCGATGCAGTTGCCGCAGTACACGCACGCCGACTCGGGCAGCGGCACGGCCTGCTCGGTCGAGATCCGGGCGTCGAACCCGCGCCCGGCGACCGCGATCGCGAACGTGTTCTGGGCGTCCTCGCCGCACGCCTCGACGCACTTGTAGCAGAGGATGCACTTCGAGTAGTCGCGGACGTAGAGGTCGTTGTCGATCTTGGTCGGCTGGGCGACCGTCGCCGCCGTCGCGTCGCCCGCCGGCGCGTGGTGGTGGCCGGGCTCGTGCGCGTCGCGCTCGCCGGCCGCCGGCGGGCGCCGCCGGCGGACCGTAGCGCGTCGGCGTCCGCGCCGTAGCGCTCGCATGTACGACGCGGATCGTCCCGTCGGGCACCGCCGGACCGGCGAGCGACACGTCGACCGACGAGCCGAGGAACTCCAGCACGACCTTGCGCGACAGTGCGCACCCGCTCGGAGTCGGTCTGGACCTCCATCCCGGCCTCGACCTTGCGCGAGCAGGCCGGCACGAGCACGCGCGAGCCGGTCGACCTCGACGACGCAGACCCGGCAGACGTTGACCGGCGTCAGGTTCTCGGCGTAGCACAGGGTCGGCGTGTCGATGCCCTGCTGCGCGGCAGGCGCCGAGGATCGTCGTGCCGGCCGGGACCGTGACGGCCGCGCCGTCGATCGTCAGCTCGATCGGCGGCGGCGCCTCGACCGGCGGGCGCCGTCGGCGGCTGCGACGCCCGAGCCGGCGGGCGTGAGCAGGATGTCGGTCAGCGGCTGCGCGCCGGGCGCCTGGCCGGCGTGCGGCGTCGCGGCATCCGGCGCCGGGATCGCGATCCATGCTCGAGGCCGTCGCTCACAGCGCCACCAGCCCCGGCTGCCGCAGCGCCGACTCGATCGCCGACGACGCGGTCTGGCCGAGCCCGCAGATCGAGGCGTCGCGCATCGCCTGGCCGATCTCGCGCAGCAGCACCAGCTCCTCCTCGCGCGGGCGGACGCGCGAGCCGGCCGCGAGCCGGGCCAGCAGCTCCTCCTGGCGGACGCTCCCGACCCGGCACGGGACGCACTGGCCGCACGACTCGTCGCGGAAGAACTGGGCGATCCGCCGCAGCGTGTCGACGAGGTCGACGGTCTCGTCGAAGACCATGATCACGCCCGAGCCGAGCGTCGCCCCGATCGGCGCGGGTCGCCTCGAACGTCAGCGGCATGTCGAGCGCGTCGGGGCCGACGAAGACGCCCGCCGCGCCGCCGAGCAGGATCGTCCGGATCTCGCGCGCCGCCCGGCACGCCGCCGGCGAGGTCGATGAGGTCGCGCAGCGTCGCGCCGAACTCGACCTCGTACGTCGCCGGGCCGCGCGACGTGGCCGGACAGGCAGAAGAGCTTCGGGCCGGTCGAGCCCTCCGTGCCGATCCGCGGCGTACGCCTCGCCGCCCATCGTCCAGGATCAGCGGCACGTTGGCCAGCGTCTCGACGTTGTTGACGACCGTCGGCTTGCCGAACAGCCCGACCTCGACCGGGAACGGCGGCTTGTTGCGCGGCTCGCCGCGCTTGCCCTCGATCGACTCGAACAGCGCCGTCTCCTCGCCGCAGATGTAGGCGCCGGCGCCGCGCCGGAGCTCGATGTCGAAGCGCGAAGCCCGAGCCCAGGATGTCGGCCCCGAGCAGGCCGGCCTCGCGCGCGCGCTCGATCGCGCCGCGCGATCGCGCGCCTCCGCTTCCGGGTACTCGCCGCGGATGTAGAGGTAGCCGTGGCTCGGCACCGGTCGCGAAGGCGGCGATCGTCATCGCCTCGACGATCGCGAACGGGTCGCCCTCGAGGAGGACGCGGTCCTTGAACGTGCCGGGCTCGGACTCGTCGGCGTTGCAGACGAGGTAGTGGGGCTGGGCGGGCTGGGCCGCGACGGCGGCCCACTTGCGACCCGTCGGGAAGGCCGCGCCGCCGCGACCCATCGAGCTTCGACGCGGTGACCTCGGCGATGACGGCCTCGGGGCCGATCTCGATCGCCTTGGCGAGGGCGCGCGTAGCCGCCGTGCGCCCGGTAGTCGTCGAGGGAGGCGGGTCGACGACGCCGATCGCGCCGCAAGCAGCGGCGATCGGGTCGTGTCGCCGCGGCCTGGCCGCGGATCGGCGACGCTCGGGCGACGCGCGGCCCGCGTCGGAGCCGTCGAGCCGCGCCGACGGACTCCCGGCGCGCATCGACCGGGCGCCGACGCTGACGACGTCGCGGCGGTCCTCGCCGGCGACCGTGGTCATCATCGCCGCCGGCGCCAGGTCGCACAGCCCGAGGCACGGGCTGCGGAGCCACGTCGACCTGTCCGTCGCGGGCCGGCGTCGCCCGGCCGGCCCGACGGCCTCGCTCGAGGTCGCTCGCAGATCCGCTCCGCACCGGCGAGCCGGCACGCGATGTCGTCGCAGACGTGGGCCACGACCGGCGGCCGCGGCTTGGTCGCATAGAGCGCGTAGAACGTCGCGACGCCGTAGGCCTCGGCGGGCGGCACGGCAAGCCGCTTCGCAGATGTAGTTGAGCGCCGGCTGGCTGATCCAGCCGATCCGGCCCTGGACCGCGTGCAGCGCCGGGAGCAGCGAGATCGTCGCCGCGAGCGCGCGGCGTGGCCGCCGCGCGACGCGTGGCCGTCGATCCGCGATATTGCGTGCCCCGCCGACCCAGCCGAGACTCGCGGCGGTCCGAGGACGGTGTCCACGGCGGCACGCTCGGCGGGCGACGCGAGCGGCCCGATGACGTGCAGGTCCATCGCGCCCGAGTGTAGCCACGCAGGGTGGATCACGACGTGATGTTGCAGGAGCCCTTCCTAGCGGCGGCGCCCGGGGCTGACCCCGTGTCCTCGTCGGATCGCCGCCAGGGCGTCGGGCCCGGCACCGTCGCGGGTCGCGGTCTCGGCCGCATCGGGGAATCCGTCAAGCGCCGGTGGCCAGATCGCCAGCCAGCGCGAGACCCCGTCGCCGACCATTCGGAGGCCATGCTCGACGCCCGGCGGCACGAGGACGAAGGCACCTGTTTCCAGTCGCGTCACGCTCTCCGCGCCGAGCAGGTCGACCGGACCCTCCAGGATGAAGAACGCCTCGTGCCCATCGTCGTGGCTATGCGTCCGGCCGCCCTCGCCCGGGTAGCCGGTCACGACGACAGCGCCCCAATGACCGCCGGTCTCGCTCGCGCGGACCTTTCGAACGATGTCGAGGCTCGGGAACGTGTCGCCCCCGTCCGGCTCGACCACCAGCAGTCCGTCTGCGGTGGTCTCGGTTCCGCTATCCACAGCCAGAGTCTACGGTCGGCGCGAGTCGACCGGATCGAGCGTTTCGCACTCGACAAGTGGCATAGGATGCTCGCACTCGCGCGCCCACGGCGACGTAGGCACCGTCGCCGGCGACGCGAGCGGAGGGCATGGCGATGTCAGCCTCGTACGGCGACGCCGGTTCCAGCGAGACGCGCCTCGAAGGTGGAGCGATCGGGCTCACCGAGGTCCTGTTCCAGTCCATCACCCACATGGCGCCGGCGGTCGCCACGGCCCTCTCCATCGGGTTCGCGACGACCCTCGCAGGCGGGATCACGCCACTGGCCGTGGTCTTCGCCCTCATCGCGGCCTTGTTCACCGCCTACTCGGTCGGCCAGCTCGCCCGCCACCTGCCCTCGGCGGGCGGCATGTACACGTACGTCAGCCGGGGGCTTGGCTCGTTCGCCGGCTGGTTGATGGCCTGGGCCTTCACCCTCGCCGAGCCGATCATCCCGGCCGCGCTCTACGCGTCGTTCGGCCTGTTCGGGGCGGCGTTCATCACCGAGATCACCGGCTTCAGCAACGACCTTCTCTGGCTGCCGCTCGCGGTCCTCTGCGGTCTGGCCGTCTGGTACCTCATCTATCGCGGAATTGGTGTCTCGACTCGGACCGGCGTCGTGCTGGGTGTGATCGAGATCGGGATCTTCCTGTCTTCGCCGTGCTGCTGATCGCGAACGCGGAGGCGCCGGTCAACACCGCCGTGTTCATCCCTGCCAACGGCGACTTCCTGCCGGCCTTCCAGGGCATGGTGTTCTGCCTGCTCGCATTCGTCGGGTTCGAGGCGGCCGCGCCGCTCGGCGAGGAGACCAGGGAGCCGAAGCGCACGATCCCGCGCGCCGTCATCCTCTCGGCGCTGCTGATCGGGCTCTTCTACATCTTCTGCTACTACGCCGCGACGGTGTACTTCGGCCCGGATCGGATGCAGGCGGACTTCCTCGGATTCGCCGACGCGAACCCGTGGGGCGGGATGGCCGAGGCGGTCCTGCCGGGCATCGGCAGCCTGCTGGTGACGTTCGCGATCATCAACAGCTCGCTCGCAAACGCGAATGCCGGGGCGATCGCCTCGACGCGCTCGATCTTCTCGCTCGGGCGTGGGCGCCTGCTGCCCGGCTGGTTCGCGGCCGTCCACCCGGTCCACCGCACGCCCGTCAACGCGGTCCACTTCCAGGGAGCGTTCGGGATCGTGCTGGCGGTCCTGCTCGGCATGGTGTTCCAGGGTGAGGCCACAGGCGGCCCGCTGACGACGTATGTCTTCATCGGCTATGCGCTGGGCCTGCTCTTCGCTGGGATGTACATCGCGGTCAACCTGGCCGCCATCGGGTTCTACCTCGGCGAGCGACGGGACGAGTTCAACCCGCTCAAGCACCTCGTGATCCCGATCCTCGGCGTCGTGCTGATGATCCCGGCATTCCTGTCGGTGCTCGGCGGCCTGACGATCCCGGTCCTCAACATCCCGGTGCCGGCGCTCACGGCCCCGTACAACATCGTCCCGCTGCTCGTGCTTGTCTGGATGATCCTGGGCGTCGCGCTGTACTTCTGGCTCCGCGCCCGGAACGCAGACGCGATGGCCCGCATCGGGGAGGCGATGGGCGAGACCTAGTCGAAGATCGACAGAGGGCAGTGGGCCGTGACGATGACATTCGGCATGTCCACGATCTCGCTGATCCGCAGGTCGATCGCGATGCTGCAGAGCAAGTAGGCATCGATGGCCGCGAGCCCGTGCTCGCGGCCGAGCCAGTCGATCATGCGGCGGGTCGCGTCCTGGGCCGCGACCCGCAGATCGGGCCCGACCCCGTCGGTCGCATAGCGGCGCCCGACGGGGCGGTCGGCCGCCTCGCCCGGCGCGGTCACGAACTCGGGCGCCGTCAGGTGCAGGTCCTTGCGGACGGTCAGCCGGATCGTGACCTCCATGGGGGTCTCGATGGCGGTGCCGCAGACCTCGCCGTCGCCCTGGGCCGCGTGGCCGTCGCCCACGCTCAGCCGCGCCCCCTCGTGGAAGACCGGCAGGAACAGCGTGGCGCCGGCCGTCAGGTGCCGGGTGTCCATGTTGCCGCCGTGGACGTCCGGCGGGATCGTCGAGCGCGGGCCGTCCGGTGGCGCCACGCCAACCTCGCCACAGAACGGGACGACCGGCACGCGGATCCCGGGCAGGAACTCGGCGCGGCCGCCGACGCCGGGGAGCCGCGTGATCCGGAGCGCGGGGTCGGGGAAGTCGTCGGCGAGCAGCCCGAACCCGGGGATGCTCGCGGTCCAGCCCCAGTCCGCCGGGCGGAAGTCGAGCAGGTCGATCTCGAGCGTGTCACCGGGCGCGGCGCCCTCGACCGCCACCGGCCCGTTGACCTGGTCGACCCTCGAGAAGTCGAGCTGGGCGAGGTCAGCGACGGTCGACTCGGCCGTGATCTGCCCGCCACTGGCATCGAGGCAATCGAAGGTGACGATGCTCCCCGACGGCACCTGGGCGATGGCCGGGATGGCCGGGTCCCAGGCCAGGTGGAACTGGTCCCGGGTGACATGGAACGCAGGTGTGGACGTGGCCATTGGGGTCCCTCCTGCCGCGAGTGTAGCGAGGCCGCCCGGTCAGACGATGGCCGGTTCGGGCAGCTTCACGATGCGGATCGCCGTGGCCTTGAATTCGGCCGTGCCGGACTTCGGATCCGTGGCGTCGATCGTGAGGAGGTTGACCGCCACCTCGTCCTGGAAGTGCATGGTCATGAACGTCAGGCCCGGTCGCAGGGACTCGTCGATCCGGATCGGCACCTCGACCTGGCCGCGGCGCGACACGACGCGGACGATCTCGCTGTCCACGAGGCCGTAGGCCTCGGCATCCTCGGGCGAGATGTCGAGTGACTCGCCGCGGCGCAAGGGCGACGTGTAGCCCGCGGTCTGGACGCCGGTGTTGTACGAATCGAGCCGTCGCCCGGTGGTGAGGCGGATCGGGAAGTCGGCGTCGAGCTTGTCGACCGGCGGGTCGTGGTCGACCGGCACGAACGGCACGCGGTTGCCGGGCACCGGGTCCTCCCACAGGCGCGAGTGGAGGAACAGCTCGCCCGGGTGCGCCTCGTCGTAGCACGGCCACTGGAGGCCGCCGAGCTCCTCGAGCCGCTGGTAGGTCATCCCCGCGTGGACCGGGGAGAGGCGGCGGACCTCGTCCCAGACGCGCTCCGGATCGGCATCGCCCCAGGCCGCGCCCATCCGGTTCGCGAGCTCGAAGATGATCGCCAGGTCGTCGCGGGCGCCCGCCGGCCCATCGACCGCCTTGCGCACCCGCTGGACCCGCCGTTCCGAGTTGGTGACGGTGCCCTCGGCCTCGGCCCAGGCGGCGGTCGCGGGAAGCACGACGTCGGCAAGCGCCGCGGTCTTGGTGAGGAACAGGTCCTGGACGACGAGGAAGTCGAGCCCTTCGAGCAGCCCGATCGCGCGCTTCTGGTCGGCCTCGGACTGGACGGGGTTCTCGCCGATGCAGTAGACGGCTGTGAGGTCGCCGCGCTCCATCGCGTCGAACATGCCCGAGAGGTGCCAGCCGCGCGTGGGCGGGACCGGCACGCCCCACTCCGCATCGAACTTCGCGCGGAGCGCGTCGTTCTCGACGTGCTGGAACCCGGGCAGGCGGTCGGGGAGGGCGCCCATGTCGCCGCCGCCCTGGACGTTGTTCTGGCCGCGGAGCGGGTTCACGCCGCTGCCGTAGCGACCGACGTGACCGGTCAGGAGAACGAGCGAGATCAGCGCGAGGACGTTGTCGACTGCGTTGTGGTGCTCGGTGATGCCGAGCGTCCAGCAGATCATCGCGCGCGGTGCCGTGGCGAACGCGTGGGCCAGCTCGCGGATGGCCTCGGCGGGGACGCCGGTCTCGCGCTCGGCGTACTCGAGCGTGTACGACTCGACCTTGGCCTTGTAGGCCTCGAACCCGTCGGTGGCCCGCTCGATGAACTCGCGGTGCTCGAGCCCGGCCGCGATGATCTCGCGCGCCATCGCGTTGGCGAGCGCGATGTCGGAGCCGACGTCGAGGCCGAGCCAGGCATCGGCCCATTCGGCCGACGACGTCCGGCGCGGGTCGACCGCGTAGAGGCGCGCGCCATTGCGGACGCCCTTGAGCAGGTGGTGGAAGAAGATCGGATGCGTCTCGCGGGCATTGCTGCCCCACAGGACGATCAGGTCCGTCTCCTCGGCCTCACGGTATGAACTTGTGCCGCCACCGGCACCGAACACGGTCGCCAGACCGGCGACACTCGGGGCGTGTCAGGTGCGGTTGCAGCTGTCGATGTTGTTGCTGCCCAGGATCGTCCGGCTGAACTTCTGAGCCGCGAAGTTGACCTCGTTGGTCGCCTTCGAGCAGCTGAAGGTGCCGAATGTCGTCGGGCCGTGCGCGGCCTTCGCCGCGCGGAACCCGGCGACGGTCCGGTCGAGCGCCTCGTCCCAGGTCGCGGGACGCAGCTCGCCGCCCTTCGTGTCGCGGACGAGGGGCTGGGTCAGTCGCACATAGGGTTTCGCCACGCGGTGGCCTCCTGCGGACTACGACCGTTCGAGTGTAGCGCGGCACCCTCCGGCCGTAGCATGCGGCGATGAGGGCGACCGATGGACCCATGGGACCGGCGCCGATGACGGCGGACCGACGCTGGCGATGGCTCATCGTCGGGCTGCTGCTGGCCGACCTCGCGTTCGTCTTCGTCAACGGCAACTGGCTCGCTGCCTACCTTCGCGACGAGGGCCCGCCCTTGCCGCCGGACGCCGGCGCCCTCATCTGGATCGCGCTGATGGCCATCGCCCTTGGCCTCATCGTGGCGAGCCCCGCGTTCGCCCTCATCAGCCGTCTCGGGGGTCGCACGGCCGTCCGGCTCGGCGCCGGCGTGCTGGCCGTCCTGGCCGGCGTCTTCGGCTTCCTGGTCGCGGCGCAGGTCAACGATGCGATCGTCGTGGGGCTCGACCTGGTCCCGGGAGGGCGCCCGGGTGACCCGGTCGACCTCGTGGCGGTCGTTGTCGCGCCGGCCGTAGAGGAGCCGGTGAAGCTGCTCGCCGTCGCCGCCGTGGCCTTCCTCGTGCGGCCGCGCTTCGGCGTCCGCGAGGGCATCGTCGTCGGGCTCCTGGTGGGGATCGGCGCGACGCTCGTCGAGGCCGGCGCGAACCTGCAGATCCAGTACGCGGCCGGCATGGGCACGATCTACGGGACGACCATCGCCGTCCGTTTCGGGCTGTTCGGCCTCGGCCTCCACGCCGTGACCGCCGCGCTCACCGGCGCCGGGCTCGGGTCTGCGCTGGGACGCGGGTCGCGACGTCGCCGGATCGTCGCCCTGGGCCTCGCCCTCGGGACGGCCCTCGCCGTCCACGTCGCCTGGAACCTCTTGGCATCTCGGTTCACGACGAGCGTGGTGCTGGCGATCGCGCCCGAAGCGGACTTCAGCGGATCAGAGCCGTATGCGCACCACATCGTGTGGATCGCCTCGTCGTTCGTGACCGCTGTCATGCTCGCCCCCGCCGCGGTCACCCTCGCGGTCGCCTGGCGGCGCGCCGGATCGGGCGCCCCGGCCGATCGGGTCTCCAGCCCCGTGATAGAACCATCCGACCCCCGAGCCACCTCTATCTGATGTGATCGTGCCCATGCCGGGCCGACCTCGGAAGGAGTGAGGGTGCAGCGAGCACTGGTGGACCGCGCGAAACGGGGCGACGACGAGGCCTTCGACGCCCTGGCGCGCACGGTCGGCGACCGATGCATGGCGATCGCGTATCGGATCCTGCGCGACAGCGACCTGGCCGAAGACGCGGTCCAGGCCGCACTCATCATCGCGTGGCGCGAGCTGCGGACCCTCCGGGATCCCGACCGGTTCGAACCCTGGCTTCACCGCATCCTGACCCATGAGTGCTACGCCGCGGCCAGGCGTCGCCGAATGTGGTCAGCCCCGCTGCTGATCCTGCACGCCGACGGGCCTCGCGACACCGGCGACATCCTGACCATCCACGATCGCGACGAGCTCGAGCGGGCCTTCCGGAGGCTGACGATCGAGCAGAGAGCGGTCCTCGTCTTCCATCACTACCTCGGTCTGTCACAGGCCGAGGTGGCGGAGCGGCTCGCCATCCCGCTGGGGACGGTGAAGTCGCGTCTGCACCACGCCACGGCGGCGATGCGAGCGAGCATCGACGCCGATTCCCGAACGACCCCGGTCTCCGAGGAGCGATTGGCATGACCTCACCACGCGAACCCGACCGACTCATCGACGCGCTCCTCGCCGCCGGACCCACGGAGCTGCCCGAGCGGACCTATGACGCGGTCCGCGACCACATCGAACACACACGCCAACGGGCCGTCATCGGCCCGTGGAGGGAACCGAACATGTCCAACCTCACGCGCGTCGCGATCGCGGCGGTCGCCATCGTTGTCGTCGGGTTCGGGGCGCTACAGCTCCTGCCCGGCAGATCCGGTCTGGGCGTCGGCGCCAGCCCGAGTCCGAGCCCGACGCCAACGCCGACAGGCACCGCTGAACCGTCGGTGACCGTGGCCTCGCCGTCTCCCGCCCCGGCCAACCTGAGCATCGACGGGCTGTTCGCCGTCCGGCTCGAATTCACGGCAACGACGGCGTTCAAGCTATGGGGGGACGTCGGCGTATCGGGAAAGGGTTGGTTCAAGCACTCTGCCGACCCCCCGAATGGGATGGGGGTGACCGTCTGGAAGGTTGACAACGCCAAGCAGGACCCATGTGCGGGCCCTTACATGGATCCACCACTCGGTCCGACCGTCGACGACCTGGCCGACCTGCTCGCCAGCCAGCCCAATACGAGGCTCCTGGAGGACAAGCCGGTCACGCTCGACGGGTACAGCGGGCGATACCTGGACTACACGGCGGATCTGACCGGATGCGGACTCCCCAAGTTCGTGCGCTGGAAGGCGGGTGGCACCACCCGCGAAGCGCTCCCCGGGGAGCACGATCGCGTCTGGATCCTCGACGTCGACGGGAATCGCGTCGTCATCGACGTGTTCGATTTCGCGGAGACATCGGACGCCGACCGTGCCGACCTGCGCACGATCGTGGAGTCGGTCCAGATCACCCCGAAGTAGCGCCTAGCTGAGCACGACGGCCGTGTCGCCCTCCTCGACGCGGCCGATCCACCGATGGTCGACACCGGCCGTCGCGAGATCCCGTCCGACCAGGTCCGCCCGGTCGGGCGGGATCGCCGCCAGCAGGCCGCCACTCGTCTGTGGATCGTGGGCGAGGATCACGAGCTCCCGGGCGACACCGTCGCCGACGGTCAGGAACGGCTTGACGAAGCGGCGGTTGTGGGCGGCTCCGCCGGTCTCGACCCCGGCCGCGGCGAGGTCGAGCGCGCCGTCGAGCGCGGGGAGTGCGGCCGCATCGAGCACGAACCGCACGCCGGACGCGCGCGCCATCTCGAGGCCGTGGCCCAGCAGGCCGAACCCCGTGACGTCGGTGGCGGCGGCGATGCCGTGCGCGACGAGGACCTCGGCCGTCGCGCGGTTGAGCCGGCGCATCTGGTCGATGGCGGCGTCGAGGTGTTCCGGGGCGGCCTTGCCCTGCCGCGAGCCCGACACGAGGACACCCGTCCCGAGCCGCTTGGTCAGCAGCAGTCGATCCCCCGGCCGGGCGCCGCCCTTGCGCAGCAGCCGATCCGGGTGAGCCGCGCCGATGACCGCCAGCCCGTACTTGGGCTCCGGGTCGCGGATCGTGTGCCCGCCCGCCAGCGTGCCGCCGGCCTCGCGGACCTTGGACGAGGCGCCGCCGAAGATCTCGGCGAGCACGTCGCGCGGCAGGTCCTCGGGGAACGCGGCGATCGAGAGGGCGAACAGGACCCGGCCACCCATCGCGAAGACGTCGGAGAGGGCGTTGGCCGCGGCGATCTCGCCGAACGTGCGGGGGTCGTCGACGAGCGGCGGAAAGAAGTCGAGCGTGCCGATGATCGCGAGGTCGTCGCTGATCCGGTAGGCGGCGGCGTCGTCGGGCGGGTCGAGCCCCGCGATCAACGCCGCGTCGGGCGCTGCGGCGGCCTCGGCGCCTAGACCGCTGAGCGCGTCCGCGAGCAGGTCCGCCCCGAGCTTCGCGGCGCAACCCCCGCAGTCGGTCAGCTCGGTCAGGCGAAGCGGGTTCGCCGGAAGAGCGTCGAGCGTCGTCACCCTCCGATGATACGGGTGGATCCCCGCCCGCGGGCGCGCGGGCCAGCGGCTACCATCGCGCCGGGAGCGGTCGGGTCCCGGTGGGTCCCCTGGTCTTCAAAACCAGTGGCGCGGCGCTCGGCGCGGCGCGGTGGGTTCGACTCCCACGCGCTCCCGCCAGGGAGACCCGATGCCGTCCAAGCCGACCGAGCGACCACGACCCCCCAGCGTCGAGCGTGTCCTCGCCGAGATCCGTCGCCGGGCCGGAGAGGTGGCGCGCGATCCGGTAATGAGCGTCGCCGCAGCCCGCCTCGAGATCGACGCGGAGCGGTCGCGCTTGGCCGATGGACGGGCGGCGCGCCCGATCGGCGCCCTGGCCGACGACGTGGTCGCGCGTCTCGAGGGGTATGCCGCTGCCGGTCCACTGCCGGTCATCAATGCGACCGGCGTCATCGTCCACACGAATCTCGGGCGCGCCCCGTGGCCGAAGGAGGTGGCGCGAGCGGTCGCCGAGCTCGCCTCGAGCTACCTGCTGCTCGAGCTCGATCGCGAGACGGGTCGGCGCGGCTCGCGCGTCCGGACGGCGGAGGAGCACCTCGTCGCGCTCACGGGCGCCGAGGACGCGCTCGTCACGAACAACAACGCCGCCGCCCTCGCGCTCGCGGTCGGGCTGGCAGGACGCGGCGGGGTCGTCGTCTCTCGCGGCGAGCTCGTGGAGATCGGCGGCGGCGTGCGGATCCCCGAGATCATCCGCCGCGCCGGTGCGCCGCCTCATCGAGGTCGGGACGACCAACCGAACGCGTGCCGCGGACTTCGAGGCGCCGCTGGCCGAGGGCAAGGCCCGCGCCGTCCTGCGCGTCCATCCCTCGAACTTCACGATGGCCGGCTTCACCGAGGCGCCGGACCCGGCGACGGTCGCCGAGCTCGCCCATCGCCACGGGGCGATCGTCATCGACGACCTGGGCTCTGGAGCCCTGCTCGACACGGCCACGTACGGCCTGGTCCACGAGCCGATGCCGTCGGAACGGCTGGCGGCCGGCTCGGACGTCGTCACGTTCAGCGGCGACAAGCTCGTCGGAGGCCCGCAGGCGGGACTCGTCGTGGGGCGGGCCGACCTGGTCGCCCGGATGCGCCGTGACCCGCTGGCCCGCGCGATGCGACCCGACAAGCTGGCACTGGCCGGCGTCGCAGTGACCCTCGGGTTGTACCGCGCCGGCCGGGCGGTGGAGACGATCCCGGTCTGGCGCATGATCGCGGCCGAACCCGAGACGCTCCGACGCGCGGGCGGAGGCCGTGGCCGCGCTGCTCGGCGAAGGCGCCTCGGTGGTCGAGCTCCGCTCGACGGTCGGTGGCGGTTCCCTGCCCGGCGAGACCCTCGCGTCCTGGGGCGTGGCGCTGGCGGGCCGGTCGGCCGCTCGGCTGCTCGGCACGCTCCGGCAGGGCACGCCGGCGATCGTCGGGCGGATCGATGACGGGCGCGTCGTGCTGGACGTGCGGACCGTCGAACCCGAGCGCGACGCCGAGCTCGCCGCGGCCGTCGGGCGGGTCCTGACCGGTCGATGACCGTCGTCATCGGCACCGCCGGGCACATCGACCACGGCAAGACGACGCTCCTGCGGGCGCTGACCGGCATCGATGCCGACCGCCTGCCGGAGGAACGTCGTCGGGGCATGACGATCGACGTCGGCTACGCCCACCTGGCGCTCGACGACGGCACCGAGCTCGACTTCGTCGACGTCCCAGGCCACGACAAGCTCGTCGGCAACATGCTCGTCGGGGCCGGCGAGGTCGACGCCGCCCTGCTGGTCGTGGCGGCCGACGACGGTCCGCGTGCCCAGACGCTCGAGCATCTCGCGCTCCTCGACGCGCTCGGCGTCGACGTCGGGGTCGTGGTCGTCACGAAGATCGACACGGTCGAGGCCGACCGGGTGGCAGCAGTGATCGAGGAGGTGCGGCGGCGGCTCGTCGGGACGTCGCTCGCCGGCAGCCCCGTCCTCGCGGTCTCGGGCGTCACCGGCGCCGGCCTGGAAGAAATGAAGGCCGCGCTGGTCGGCATCCGGGATGCCGTCGTCGCGCGGTCGGCGGCCGCGCCGCGGGTCCCGCCGACGCTCGCGATCGACCGCGTCTTCTCGATCAAGGGTCGCGGGATCGTCGTGACTGGCACGTTGCGCGGCGATCGGCTGGACCGTGCCACGTCGCTGCGGACGGTCCCGGGCGCCGCGGTCGTTCGCGTCCGCGAGATCCAGGTCCACGGGGCGGCGGTGGCGTCCGCCGGCGCGGGGCGGACCGCGCTCAACCTGGCGGGTCGAGGGATCCGGGCTGCACCGCGGCGTCGTCCTGACCGCCGACCCGGCGGTCGTCGCGAGCTCCCGGCTGCTCGTCCGGCTCCGGATCGTGCTGCCGGACCGGACTCGCGCGCGTCTCCACCTCGGCACGGCGGCCGTCGACGCCGTGATCGGGCGGGCCGGTCGCGACGCGGTCGACCTTCCCGATGGCACGGCCCTCGCGATCCTGCGGCTGACCGAGCCGGTGGCCGTCGCCCCGGGCGATCGATTCGTCCTGCGGCGGTCCGGCGGCAACGAGCCGATCGTCGGCGGCGCGGTCCTCGACGTCGAGCCGCCACGGGGCGTGTCGCGCCGCCGGCAGACGGTCGAACGCCTCGGTGCGCTGGCTGGCGCCATCGCGGATGGGGACGAAACCGCTGCGACGACCGCTCGCCTCGATCTGCATGGGGCGCTCCCGCTCGGCGGCACGGTGGCCCTCGCACCCGATGTCACGGACGTGGGCGTGGCGGCGGCCGTCGCCGCTGTGAGCGCGGGCGCCGCGACCGACGCCTCGCTCGCGGCCGCTCGGACCGCGGTGAGCCGGGCGATCCGCCGGGTCGCGACGCTCCGACGGGACGACGCGGCCAGGGCCGCCGACGGCGTCATCGAGACGGAGGTCCGTGCCGATCGCCTGGTCCGGACCGCCGACCGCCTGCGGCTCCCCGGCACCGCGGAGGCGCCACCGGACCCGGCACGGTCGCGTCCGCGATGGACCGGCTCGAGCGAGCGCTGGCCGTCCACGGCGCCGCCGCCGCTCTCCGAGGCGGCCCGTGCCGCGGCCTGTCCTCCGGCCGGGATCCGCGAGCTGGAGCGCAGCGGCCGGATCGCGGTCCTCGGCCCCGAGCTGGCCTACGCGATGTCGACCTACCGCGACCTCGCCGCCCGGGCGCTGGCGATGTGCGCGGCACGGGCCGCTCACGCCCGCCGCCTACCGCGATGCGACCGGGACGAGCCGCAAGTACGTGATGGCGATCCTCGAGGACCTCGACCGGCGCGGCATCCTGCGTCGAACCGACGCCGGCCATGTCCCGGGACCGAAGGCGCCCGTTGCGAAGGCTACGAGCCCGAGGCCCCAGGCGGCGAGGGTCCCCGCCGACCGAGGCTCGGCGTGACCCGCGGCCCATCGGTCGCGGGGCATCGTGCTGGCCGGCGGCCGGTCGTCGCGGTTCGGTCGCGACAAGCTCGCCGAGCCGCTCGAGGGCCGGCCCGCTGCTCGATCACGCGATCGACGCGGTCCGGCAGATCGCCCTGGACGTCATCGTCGTCGTCGCGCCCGACTCGGATCGCCAGGTCCCGACCGGGCGTTCGGACCGTCCACGACGAGCGGGCGTTCGAAGGGCCGCTCGCGGGCGTTGCCGCCGGGCTGGCCGCGACCACGGCCGACATCGTGATCGTCGTCGCGGGCGACATGCCGACGGTCGTGCCGGAGGTCCTGGCCCATCTCGTCCGGTGCCTGGCCACGACGGGTGCCGATGTCGCGGTCCTGGCGGCCGGTGACGATCGGCCGCCGCTGCCGATGGCGCTGCGCCGGGCGCCCGCGACCACCGCGGTCCACGACCTGCTCGCGGCGGGCGAGCGACGGCTTCGGGCCCTGCCCGCGCGTCATGCCGATGGCGACCGTCGCCGAGACCGAGTGGCGACGCGACGACCCGGACGCGCGTCGCCTCGTCGACGTCGACGAGCCGGCCGACCTGCCCGGACCGTCCCGGACACACGAAGACCTCCGCCGGAGGGGTCGGAGGTCGTCGTGCTGGGAGGGAGGAAGGTCGAGGCTGAGGGAGGAGTCAGCCCCGGTACGGATAGTCTTCGAGCTTCGGGAGGATCGAGCTCGTCTCGTAGGTCGCGGTCGCGACCGTGAGGCGGAGGCTCTGGACCGCCGTTGCGATCCGCGCTCGCAGGCTGGGCTTGCCGGCGTTGGCGGTCCGGTTCCGAGCGGCTTCGTCGATGAGGTACTCGAGGTGCTCGTTGACTGCGAAGATCGCGTAGGCGTTCACGTGGTCCTCTCCTTTCTGTCGCCCGGTTGATCCGGTGCGCAGGGAGAGCATCGCCCGTGACGGGATCTGCGAGACACGGACGTCGGTACCCGATCCGGCATCGTCATGCGTCCATGCCGGCTCGGACGTTCGCTCAGCCGTCGAGCGCGGCGTCCTCGTAGACGGCGACGCCTTCGACGAACGTCCCGACGACGCGCGCCTCGAGCGAGGCCGCCGGCCGCCGCGATCGAACAGGTCGCGATCGAGGACGGCGAGTCGGCGTACTTGCCGACCTCGAGGGTGCCGGTCACATCGTCGAGGTGGTTCACGTACGCCGAACCCGAGGTGAACCCGGCGAGGGCATCGATCAGATCGAGGCGCTCGTCGGGCAGGAAGACCTCCCGCTCGCCCGAGTACCAGGCGGGGGCTCGACGCTCGACCGCGATCTCCATCTCCCACAGCGGATTCGGCGCTCGAGACGCTCCAGTCCGAGCCCATCGCGAGGACCGCGCCGGCGGCCCGGAGCGACCGGAACGGGTACTGCCAGCGCCACCGTTCGCCGATGAACGGGATCGTCAGCACGTCCATCTGGTCCTCGTGGGCCGCCCAGAGCGGCTGCGCGTTCGCGACGACGCCGAGCTCGCGGAACCGCCCGATGTCATCGGGATGGATGACCTGGATGTGCGCGATGTGCGGGCGCGTGTCCGACGGGCCGTTCGCGCGTCGCGCCGCCTCGACGGCATCGAGCGACGCGCGCACCGCGCGGTCGCCGATCGCGTGGAAGTGCGGCTGGAACCCGAGGGCGTCGAGCGTCGGGACCCAGGTCTTGAGGCCCTCGGGATCGATCTGGAGCAGACCGCGGTTGTCGGTCGTCCCGCCGTGGCCGTCGAGGTACGGCTCGAGCATCGCGCCGGTGAAGTTCTCGAGGACGCCGTCCATCATGAGCTTGACGCTCGTCGGCGCGTACCGGCCGATGGCCGTGGCCCGCCGACGCTCCACGAACTCCTCGATCTGCTCGGCGCCGCGGTGGTGCTCCCACCACATCGCCCCGACCACGCGCCCGGTCAGCTCGCCGCGGGAGGCCAGCGCGACGTAGGCCCGCTCCTCGCGTGTCGGGCTCGACGATGGCGTCCTGCCAGGCGGTGATCCCGAACGCATGCAGGTGCGCGCTGGCCGAGGCGCAGCGCCTCCTCGAGGTCGGCCGGCGTGTCGTCGGGCATGAAGCGGGCCACGAGATCCATGGCGCCCTCGTGCAGGGTGCCCGTAGGGGCTGCCGTCGGGGTCGCGCTCGATCCGGCCGTCGGCCGGGTCAGGCGGTCGCGGCGGTCACCCCGGCGAGCTCCAGCGCCCGGGTGTTGACCCACGCGCCGTGGCCATCGCGGTTGGCCAGGAAGACCGGCCGGTCGGCCACGATGCGGTCGAGGTCCTCGCGTCGGGGCGTGCCGCCCTCGAACGCGGCCATGTACCAGCCGCCGCCACGGATCCAGGCTTCGTCCGGATGGGAGCGTGCGTATGCGTCGATCTTGTCGTAGCCCGGGCCCGATTGCGCATCCTCGTGCAGGTCGCAGCGCAGCATCGTCAGGCCACCGTCGACGGGATGCACGTGGGCGTCCTGGAAGCCGGGCGTCACGGTCCGGCCACGCAGCTCGATGACCCGGGTCGAGGGCCCGACGTGCCCGCGGACGGCCGCATCCGGACCGACCGCGACGATCCGCCCGTCGCGGACGGCGAGCGCGCTCGCCCAGCTCCGGGCGGCGTCCATCGTCGCGATGCTGCCGCCCGTCAGGACGAGGTCGGCGGGTCGGTCATCAGTGGCGGGTCGGTCGTCGCTCATGCGCCGGAGTCTCGCATCGGACCAGCGGCTGCCGCGGGACCATCGCACGTGCCGCGACGGCCATCTCGGCCTCGCGGGCGCCCGCTAGGATCGATCGGTGACCTCCGTCCATCTGCTCCACGCGGGATACGCCACCGACCGGGTGGGTTCGAGCATCAGCCTGATCCGCGATGGGGATGCGCTGATCGTCGCCGATCCCGGCATGGTCGCGCGCCGCTCGCTGATCCTCGACCCGCTCGCGGCGCTCGGCGTCTCCGCCGATGCGGTGACGCATGTCTTCCTGAGCCATCACCACCCCGATCACACGGTCAACATCGCCCTCTTCCCGAACGCGGAGGTCGTCGACTTCTGGGCGCGCTATCGCGATGACCTGTGGCTCGACCACGACGGCGACGGGTACCGCCTCTCCCCGAAGGCGCAGCTGTGGCTGACGCCGGGCCACACGGAGGAGGACGCGACCCTGCTCGTCGAGGCCGACGACGCGACCTACGCGCTGACGCACCTGTGGTGGCACGCGGACCGAACGCCCGAGATCGACCCGCTCGGCGCCGACCAGGCCGCCATCGAGCGCGGCCGGGAACGCGTGCTCGCCGCGGCCGACATCGTCATCCCCGGCCACGGCGAGCCGTTCCGGGTTCGCGGCTGACGTCCCGGACCCCGACGGTTGCTAGCCGGCGCCCGCTGCGCCCGGTGACGTCGGGGCCTCGGCGGGCGACGGTCCAGGTCGGAGCCCGAACCACGACACGGCGCTGCCGACGACCAGCAGCCCGGCCGACACGAGCATCGCGAGGTGGAAGGCGTCGATCGAGGCTCGCTTGGCGGCCTCGGCCTGCTCGTCGGTCGCATCGGCCGGTGGCGGGTTGAGCGGCTGGTAGGCGGCGCGGACCTCCGGCGACGACGTGTCGAGGTCCGTCCCGAGTGAGCCGAGCGCCGTGTAGAACGTCGCGCTGATCGCGATGAAGATGATCGCCCCCAGCAGCGGCTGGCCCACCCGCGAGATCGAGTTGTTGATCGCCGACCCGAGCCCGGAGAAGCGCTCCGGGATCGAGCTCATCAGCGTGCTCGTCAGGGGTGCGACGACGAGTGCGATCCCGATCCCGAACAGCAGGACGAACGGCTCGATGTCGATCAGGACGTCCATCGGCGGGATCAGGGTCGCCGGCGATTCGATCGCGGCCTTCCAGGGCTCGGAATCGGTCGGGAGGCGGGCGAGCCAGAGGAGGCCCGCCGCCATCAACAGCGGCCCGGCGACCAGGAACGGCCGTGCCCCGATCCGGCCGGCCACGGTCCCGACGCGCGTCGAGAGGACCGACAGGAAGATGCCCACCGGCAGGCCCACGATGGCGGCACCCGTCGCCGTGTACCCGAGGACCCCCTGGAGGACGAGGCTCTGGTATCCGAACGTGACGTACAGGGCCCCGTAGATGAAGAACGTCGCGAGGTTGATCGCGGTGAACGCCCGGGATCGGAAGAGGCTGAGTGGCACGAGCGGGTTCGGGCGGACGGCCATGAGGATCGGGAACAGGACGAGCCCCACGGCGCCGACCGCGATCGCGATCCAGGCCGCGCTATCCGCCCAGGCGTGGGCCTGCCCGCGGATCAGGCCGAACGAGAGGCCGCCGACCGCCAGGGCGGCGACGATCGCGCCGAGCCAGTCGAAGCCGGTGCTCGTCTCGGTGTCGCGGGACTCCTTGACGTGGCGCAGCGTCACCCACAGCGCGAGTGCGAGCAGCGGGACGTTGATCAGGAACGCGATGCGCCAGCCGATGGTGTCGACGAGGGTCCCCCCGACGATGGGGCCCAGCACCGTCAGCGCGGAGGTCGAGGCCGCCCACATTCCGAAGGCGCGGCCGCGTTCCGCGCCCTCGAACGCCTGGGTGATGAGCGACAGCGAGCCTGGGACCAGCAGCGCTCCGGCGGCCCCCTGGATAAGCCGGAAGAGGACCAGCAACTCGAGGTTCGGTGCGAGCCCGCACAACGCGGACGAGACGGCGAAGCCGGCCAGGCCGATCGCGTAGACGCGACGGCGCCCGTAGTGGTCCGAGAGCGCGCCGGCCAGGATGAGGAATGCGGCGAGGACGCCCAGGTAGCCGCTGACGACGTACGCCTGCCCCTCCAGGACCCCGACGAGCGTGGCCGGCAGCTCCTGTCCGATCTTGGGGAGCGCCGTGTTCACGATCGTCCCGTCCAGGAACACCGTGCCGGACCCGATGATCGTCGCGACGAGGGTCCAGCGCTGGCGGTCGGTCATGGTCGGTCAGTCTCGCAGTCCATGACGGCGAGGACAAGGAGTGCGGGCTAGACTCTGCGCGTGCCCGGACCCGTGGCGCTCGTGGGCGCCGGTGAGTTCCTCCCCGCGATGGCCGCGTTCGACCTCGAATTGCTGGCCGCGACCGGGCGCCGACGACCCCGCGTCGCGATCATCCCGACCGCGTCGTTCCCCGATGGCGAGGACACGTTCTCGCGGTGGGCGTCGATGGGCGTCGCCCACTTCGGAGAGCTCGGCGCGGAAGTCGAGCCGGTGCTGGTCCGCGACCGCAGTGACGCGGACGATGCCGCGGCCGCTCAGGCCGTCGGCGAGGCGGACCTCATCTACCTGTCGGGTGGCAAGCCCGGCTATCTGCTGAAGGTGCTCGCAGGCAGCGCGGTCGGGCAGGCCTTGATCGCGGCCCACGAGCGCGGCGCGGTCCTCGCCGGATGCTCGGCCGGTGCCATGGCGCTGTCCGGTCACGTCTTCGACCTGCGCGCTCGGATGCTGCCGTTCCCGGTGCGCTGGCATCCCGCGCTCGGGTTCGCGCCGTGCACCTCGGTCGTGCCCCACTACGACGCGTGGCCCGAACCGATGTCCGCGCTCGTCGCCCTCCAGGCGCCACGCGGGTCTGTGGTCCTCGGCATCGACGAGGAGACGGCTGTCATCGGTCGCGACGGCTCGTGGCAGGTGTTCGGGGCGGCGCGCGTCACCGTGTGGCGCGGCCGGCGACGCGAGCGTCATCGTGCCGGGGAGACGTTCCGGATCTAGGACTCTCGGGCTCAGCCCGGATGGACGGTCCGGAAGCAGTCCGAGCAGTACACGGGGCGGTCCATCCGCGGCTTGAACGGGACCTGCGCCTGGTTGCCGCACGAGGAGCAGATCACCGCGAAGTACTCGCGCTGGGGCCGGTCGTCGCCGCGCTCGTAGCCGCGGGGACCGCCGATGTCCCGGACGTCGGAGCCGGGATCCCGGGCGGCGCGCCGGCTGGCGCGGCAGCTCGTGCATCGCTTCGGTTCGCTGGTGAACCCCTTCTCAACGTAGTACTCCTGATCAGCCGCCGAGTGGATGAACTCCACTCCGCAATCGACGCAGGTAAGGGTTCGATCGACGTAGGTCACTTGCTCCTCCGGGGGCACGCTGCTCGGTCTTCGTGCGTCCGAGGGCAGCCGTATCGGCGGACGGGGCGTGCGTGTGCTGGCGAGAGAAGCCGGGGCCGCGCGACCCAAGGTGCCGATGTGGATTCCCTGTTTCGGGGCGCACCGGGTGTCAGGCCGCGCATGATACGACGCATCTGCGATCCGGGTCGTGAACGGTCGCGATCGGCCGGCGGGCTGGCGGCCGTGACACCGTACCTGTCACAATGAGCCACGAGATTCGGGGCGGCGAGCGGGGAGTCATGGGGGCGCCTCGCTCGCGCTGAGCCCGCGGGCCGCGCTGCGGCCCGATCGGGCCAGCCGACGGCCCCGGTCGTGTCGCCCGGATCGTGACCGACCAGGGAGGGCCGCCGAAAACCGGATGCTACGGATCATCCACACCGCGGACATCCATCTCGGCGCGCGTCACGACGATCTTGGCACGCAGGCCGCTGCCCAACGAGAGCGTCAGTTCGCCGCGTTCCACGCCACCGTCGAGCTCGCGCTCGCGGAGAAGGTCGACCTCTTCCTGATCGCCGGTGACCTGTTCGATTCGAACGTCCAGCCGCGGCGCTCGGTGGAGCGCGTGGCGGCCGAGTTGAAGCGGCTGGCGATGGCCCGGATCCGGACCGTCATCATCCCGGGCACCCACGACGTCTACGATCGGACCTCGATCTACCGCGCCTACGACCTCAAGACGATGGCCGGCAGCACGGATCGCGACGACCTCGTCACCGTCCTGACGCCCGAGGTCAAGAAGGTCCACCTCGCGGCCCTCGACGTCATCGTCCACGGACGCGTCTTCGACACCAAGCGCGCACCGGTCAGCCCGCTCCACGGTCTCGACGCCGGCACCGACCACGACGGCGCCACGTGGCGGGTCGGGCTGGTCCATGGCTCGATCGCGATCCCGGGCAAGACCGATCGCGACGAGGTCGTCATCACGAGCGACGAGATCGCCGGCAGCCGGCTCGACTACCTCGCGCTGGGTCATTGGCACTCCACGCAGCAGGGTCGTGCGGGCGCGGTCGCGTATGCGTATGCCGGCGCGCCAGAGGCCGTGGCGCTCGACCAGGACCGCGCCGGCAAGGCGCTCCTCGTCGAGCTCGAGGAGGTCGACGGCAAGCGCACGGTCACGATCGAGGACCGCGTCGTCGGCCGGACGACATTCCAGCGGTTCGAGGCGGATGCGGCGCGCGTCGGGACGCAGGCGGCGCTCATCGAGAGCCTGGCGAAGCGGGCCGATCCGGACCTCGTCCTCGACGTGCGGGTGGTCGGCGTCCGTCCGGACGAGCTCGATCTCCACATCGACGAGATCGAGGCCGGCGCTCGCCGCGTCGTTCCTCAAGGTCCGCGTCCGAGACGTCTCGATGCCCGCCCTGACCGAGGGCGACCTGCCCTCGCCCGACACCGTGGTCGGCGCCTTCATCCGCGACCTCGAGGCGCGCATCGCCGAGCTCGAGGCCGCTGGCGGGACCGCGGACGCCGCCGAGCTGCGCGATTCGCTGCGCCTCGGCCGGCTGCTGCTCGCCGGGCACGAAGTGTCGCTGTGAGGATCCGGCGGCTCGAGCTGCACGACTTCCGGCGCTACCGCCACCTCGCCGTCGACCTGGCCCCCGGCCTGACCGTGATCCGAGGACCGAACGAGGCCGGGAAGTCGACGATCCAGCGGGCGATCGAGCTGGCGATCACGCGGCGCGTGACTAGTTCCGCCGGTGACCTGGATGCGCTCCGACCATGGGATGCTGCCGCCGACACCCGATCGGTCATCACCATCGACTTCGAGCAGGACGACGAGGACGGCGCGAAGACCGGCAAGCTCGAGAAGACCTTCGCGGGATCGCGCGGCACGGTCAAGCTCGACTACGACGGCCAGTCGATCGCCGACCCCGCGCTCGCCGACCAGGTCCTCGCCGAACTGACCGGCATCCCGACCGAGGCCTTCTTCCGCTCGACCGCGTCGGTCCGCCATCACGAGCTGGCGGATCTCGGCCACGACGAGGGCGCCCTGCGCGACCGGCTCCAGGCCTCGATCAGCGGCGGCGACCGCGGCACGAGCCGCGCCAAGCGCAAGCTCGATCGCGCGCTGCACGACCTCCAGACGAAGGGCGAGAAGAACCCCGGCCGGCTGAAGATCGCCGAGGCCGAGGTCGCGAAATCCGCCGCGGCCTTCGAGCAGGGCGAGGTTGCCCTGGCGCAGCTGAGCCGGGACCGGGACACCCTCGCGGGCGCGCTGGAGCAGCGGGCCACGTCCGAGGGGATCCTGGCCGAGCGCCGGGGCATGCTGGAGAAGGCACGGCAGGCCGAACGGCTCGCCAGCGAGCGCGACGCCGCCCAGGACCGCTACGAGCGGTTCCGCCGGGCCGTCGAGGTCGACGGACAGGTCGCCGTGCTGGCGGCCAGCCACCCATCGGCGAACCCGCTGCCGGTCGTCCGGTCTGGCGTCGAGCGTTTGCGCCAGCTCGACCAGAAGGCGCGCGAGCTCCGGGCGGCGCTGTCCGGCGAGACCGCGGTGTCCTTCGAGGTCGAGGCCGAGCCCAGCTGGCGGCCGCTGTCGCGCTGGGGCATCGCGCTGACGATCATCGGCGTGCTCATCGCGGGAGGCACGATCGTGGCGGACCTCCTGAAGGTCGCGACCCTCGGGAGCGTCCCCAGCCTGATCGGCGCGGTCATCGGCGGGATCGGCGTGATCCTCACGGTCGTCGCGCTGTGGATGCGCCGCACCTACCACATGACGGCCCAGCTCCGCGACACGGAGATCGACCGGCGGCTCCGCGGTCGATCCGAGATCGAAGCCGAGCTCACGGCCGTCGAGGCGGACATGGTCCAGCGGCTCGGGACGCTGGGGCTCGAGGACCTGGCGACCGCCGAGGACCTGCTCGCGCGTGAGGAGGCGCACGTCGCGCAGATCGACGTCCTCACCGCCCAGCTCGAGGGGCTGGTCGGGAAGCAGCCGCGAGAGTCGCTCGTCCCGATGCGCGACGCCGCGGCACTGGAGATCTCGGAGAAGGGGAGCGCGCTCGAGGGGCTCGGCCCGATCGCGAAGGAGCCGCGCGCCCGTGAGCGCCTCGAGGTCGAGGTCCGCGACCAGGAGTTCGCCCTCGAACGCGCCCGTGACGACGAGGCGAACGCTCGGGCGCGCGTCGAGGCGAACCCGGTCGACGCGGAACAGGTCGCGGTCCACGCGGAATCGTTGGCCGACTGGCAGGAGGAGCTGACGGCGCTCCTGCGTCGGCAGCGGGTCTACACGAAGACGCTCGAGATGATCGTCAATGCGGAGCAGGCGACGATGAAGTCGGCCACGCGCTACCTCGAGAAGCGCATGGTCCGCGACCTCGAGACCGCGACGGCCGGCCGGTACCGGCACGTGCGTGTCGATGACAAAACCCTCGACATCGAGGTCCGGGCGCCGGAGAAGCGGGACTGGGTGAAGGTCTCGGCCCTCAGCCAGGGAACGCTCGACCTCGTGTTCCTCACGGCCCGACTGGGTCTCGTCCGGCTCGTGACCGGCGACCGCCGGCCGCCGCTGATCTTCGACGATCCGTTCGTCACGCTCGACGACGCGCGCGCGGCGCGCGCGCTCACCCTGCTCAAGGGCGTCACGACCGACTTCCAGGTCATCTATCTGACGTGCTCGGACCGGTACGACAGCGTGGCCGATGCGATCGTGGAGCTGCCCGGACCGACGGCCGTCGATGACGCGGCGCCGCCCGAAGGATCGAGCCCCTGATCGGACCCGACCCCGCGACCGCGACGATCCTGTTCGGCCTGGTCTCGGCGCTCGCCTGGGGGAGCGGTGACTTCGGCGGCGGGCTCGCCAGCCGGCGGACGTCGGTGTTGGGCGTCGTGCTCATCTCGCAGGTCGTGGGCATGGCACTGGCCCTCGTCGTGGCCTTTGCGCGGGCGGAGAGCCTCCCCACCGTCATCGATGTCGGCTGGTCCCTGCTCGGGGGCGTCACGGGCGGGATCGGGATCGTGGCGCTGTATCGCGGTCTCGCGGTCGGGCGGATGGGGATCGTCGCGCCGGTGACAGGCGTCCTGGCCGCAGTCATCCCGGTGGTAGCTGGGATCGTGCTGGAAGGCTGGCCCGATCGGCTGGTGATGATCGGCATCGTCGTGGCGCTCGTCGCGGTGGTCCTGGTGTCGCGGGTGGCCGACGAGGGCGGCGGTCGCGCGGGACTCGGGCTCGCGCTCCTCAGTGGGACTGCGATCGGGCTCTTCGGCGTGATGATCGCCCAGATCAGTGACGGCCACGTCTTCGGGCCGCTCGCGGTCGTCCGGACCTCGGAGGCGCTCCTGGTCGTCGTGGTGATCCTCGCGACGCGGAGCGCCTGGCGCCCGCCGCGCCGGCTCGTGCCCGGGATCCTCGTCATCGGGATCCTCGACATGACCGGCAACGGGTTCTACATCCTGGCCGTGCAGAGCGGTGCCCTCGCGATCGCGTCGGTGGTGTCGTCGCTCTATCCGGTGACGACTGTCGTCCTCGCCGCGGTCCTCCTGCGCGAGCGGGTGACGCGCTCGCACGCGGTGGGCATCGCTCTCGCGGTCATCGCGATCACGCTGATCGGCCTGGGCAGCGGGGCGCCACCGTGATCCTGGAGCCGGCGCTCGCGACCGTGGTCCTTGGGCTGGTCGCGGCGGTCGGTTTCGGCGCGTCGGACTTCGGCGGTGGCCTCTTGTCTCGCCGCGCCCCCGTGCTCGGGGTCGTGCTGGTCTCCCAGTCGGTCGCCGGCGCGATGGCCCTGTTCCTGACCGTGCTGGCCGGCGAGGCGGTCCCGGGATCCGAGGATCTCCTGTGGTGCCTCATCGCCGGACTCTTCGGCGGGATCGGCACCACTGCCCTGTACCGCGGGCTGGCGGTCGGAACCATGGGCCTCATCGCGCCGTTGACTGCGGTCCTGGCGTCCACGATCCCGGTGATCGCCGGCATCGTCCTCCAGGGCAGCCCGCCGCTCCTCGTCTCGATCGGGATCGGTGTCGCCCTCGTCGCGGTCGTCCTCGTGTCGTGGGAGACCGGGGATGGCAGCAGCCGAGCCGGTCTCGGCCCGGCCCTCATCGCGGGATCGGCGTTTGGCGTGTTCGAGGTCGCGATCGCGCAAGTCAGCTCGGAGTCGGTCCTCGGGCCGGTGACGGCCATCTGCCTGACGCAGGCCTTCCTGGTCGCCGTCGTGATCGCAGCGACACGAAGTCCCTGGCGACCGTCGCGGTCCCAGCTCCCCCCGCTCGCCGCGATCGGCGGCATCCTGATCCTTGGCGACGTTGCGTTCCTGCTCGCAGTCCAGACGGGCGCGCTCGCGGTGGCGTCGGTGCTCTCGTCGCTCTACCCGGTCGTCACGATCGTCCTGGCGGCCGTCATCCTGCGCGAGCGCATCGACCGGTTGCATGCGACCGGCATCGTCGTGGCGATGATCGCCATCGCGCTGATCGGAGCGGGTTCGAGCTAGGGTCCAGCTTCCGGCCGGCGAACCAGCGTCAGCGCATCGACCTGTGCCGGGTCGTCGAGGACGACCACGAGATCGAAGCCCTCGTGGGCGAGCGAACCCTCGTCGACGAGAGCCCGCAGCGCGAGGAGGTGACGCTCGACGACGTCGCGGTCCACCACCCGTGGCCGGGCGCCATTGCGGGCATGGACGACCGCCGGCGGCAGGTCGAGGACGATCGCCGCGGTGGGGATGCTTGCGCGGCGCGCTTGGGCCAGCAGGGCACGACGGGCCTGGCGCGTCAGGTTCGTGGCATCGATCACGGACAGCCGTCGTTTGCGCAGACGGACGGCCAGGTCGCCGTGGAGGCGTCGGAACGCGGGCCCGGTGGCGGTCTGATCCCGCTCGTCGCCCCGGACAAGCACGCGGTAGGCATCTGACGAGAGGATCTCGTCTGGCCGGAACAGGCGCGCGGCGAGCGTGGACTTGCCCGACCCCGCTGGGCCGATGAGGACGACGAGACTCGGGTCGACGAGCTCGAGAGAGGCCACTACGAGGCGATCCGACGGACCTCGTATCCTCCGCCCTCGGCCGCCTGGATCTCATAGGCGGGCTGGTCGTACAGGGACGGCCCACGCACGACGTGCCCGTCTTCGAGGCGGTAGCGGGCGCCGTGCCACGGGCACTGAAGGCAGCCGTTCACCACTGTGCCCTTGTCGAGCGGACCGCCGGCATGGGCGCACGTGGCATGGAGCGCGAACACGCGCTCGTGCAGCCGGACCAGGACGAGGTCGTTGATGCCGGCCTTGACCTTCATCGGCGTGCCCTCGGCCAGGTCGGCCAGGTCCGCGAGGTCGCCGAGATCGAGTCGGACCCACTTCGTCCCCGGCCCGCGGAAGGCATGGCGGCTGACCATGTTCCCGAAGGCGTAGACGACGTCGCCGCCGACGAACGCGCCGGCTGTCACGAGCCCGAACCCGATGATCCCGAGGACGATCGGCAGCATCCGGTCGGCCGGATCGCCGGCCCGCAGGACCAGCGAGACGATGAGGAACACGAGAGCGACCGTCATCAGCGTCGCGTGGGTCGTCGCCCGGGTCCGTGCCGTGCCGTCGGTGGTCGTGTAGTCGGCCAGGCCCGACCCGGCGGACAGGACCATGAAGACGATCGTGGCCACGACGGCGATGTCGGCAGCCGCGCGCTGATCGACGACGTCCAGGATCACCGCGAGGAGCAGGGTCCCGATCGGGATGTCCGTGGTGGCCGAGTGGAGCGGGTGGCCCAGCCACCGACCGTGCAGGAAGTCCTGGACCGGCCGGATCGGCCCGAACAGCGCCGAGAGCCAGCGGTGGTTGAAGTCGCCCAGCGGCCTCGCCCAGCGGTCGTTGATGGCCACGAGTCGTGCAAGCAGACGCGCCATGGATCGGTCACCTCCCGCGACGAGTATCCACAACCCGTCCACACCGTCGATAACTTCGGGGATAAGGTCAGCCGGGCTTATCCGAAGTTCGTGGATAAGCCCGTTGTGGTTCTCTACCCCCGGACCGTACATTTCGTCTTGCCCGAAGGGGCAGGAGTGAACCGCCAGACCACAACGAGGAGCGATCCCCGAGGTGGTCCCGGGAACCGGGTTCGAGGGCCGCAAGGCCAGCGAGCGAGGGACCCGGCAGCGACCAGGGACTACGGCTTGCTGGAGCCTCTGGACCCGCTGAACACTCGGTGTCCCACCAGTTCCTTCGGGCGCTTTCGTGTGTCCGGCAGCCTGTCGCAGGCGGCCCTGTGGCGGGGCCAGGTCTTCCAGTAGGCTTCCGCGGATGCCCGCCGCCGGCGCGATGAGCGCGCCCTCCCCGTCGACCCGACCGACCCAGGACTGGCGCGCCCTCGTGGCGGTGTTCTGGGTGACATCGATGGTCGAAGGGCTGGGCGTCAGCCAGATCTTCGCGCTGCTGCCCGCCTACCTGCGCGAGATGGACATCGCGGAGGCGGACCGCCTCGCGTTCGTCGGGCTGTTCAGCGCGCTCGTCTTCGTCGTCGGCCTGCCGCTGGTGCCGCTGTGGGGCGTCTGGGCGGACAAGTACAGCCGCAAGGCCGTCATCGTCCGGAGCGCGCTCGTCGAGGCGGTGGTCTTCGCCGGCGTGGCGCTGTCGCGCGAGCCGTGGCAGTTGGCGCTGTCGATGCTGCTCATCGGGCTACAGCTCGGCAACACCGGCGTGATGCTCGCGGGCATCCGGGACGTGACCCCGACGCGGCGGCTGGGAACGACCATCGCCCTGTTCGGGGCGTCGGGGCCGATCGGGTTCGCGGTCGGCCCGATCCTGGCGGGGATCCTGATCGACGGAGCCGGCTGGTCGATCTCGGGCGTGTTCTGGTCCTCGGCAGCCCTTTCGATCGGCACGGCCCTGCTCGTCGCCTTCGGATCGAGGGAGGTCCGCCCCGAGGTCGTGCCGACCGGCCGGGTCCTGACGCTGGCCTTCGGCGCGGTCCGCGGCGTGCTCGCCGATCCATCGGTGCGCCGGACCTTCGTGATCTTCGGGGTCTCCTACCTCGCGGTGCAGATGAGCCGCCCGTACATCCCGGTGCTGGTCGAGGTCCTGACCGGCCCGGGTCCCGGATATGCCTCGGCGCTGGGGCTGGTGGCCGGCACGGCTGCGCTCGTGGGTGGGCTCGTGTCGCCGCTCGGTGGCGTCATCGGCGACCGCATCGGGTTTCGAGCGGTCCTCCTCGCGGCACTCGGGGGCGCCGGCGTGGTGTTGTTGCTCATGCCGTTCGTGCCGTCGGTGGAGTCGCTCGCGCTGCTCGCCGTCGTCCTTGGTGCGGCCACGGCGACCGTGAGCGCGATGGTCTTCGGCCTGCTGGCGATCCAGGTCCCGCCCGAACGCCGCTCGGCGACGCTCAACCTCGTCTATCTGCCGCTGTACGCCGCGGGAACCATCGGCCCGGCGGTCGCTGCCGGCGTCGCTTCGGTCGGTGGCGTATCGGGCCCGTTCATCGTCGCGGGCCTCATCCTCCTTCTGGGCACATTGGTGGTCGCAGCCCGCGGCCGCGAGGACCCGTCGGCGGTGAAGGAGCCGACGGCCCGGGTCGCGTGACCGGGCCGGCCTAGCCGGGTCGGCGGCGCGCGACGACGAGCCCGCCGAGCAGCAATGCGACGACGGTGCCGCCGGCAAGCACCAGCGCCTCACGCGCTTCCACGAACCGGTACTGGCTGCCGGGGACGACCATCGAGAACATGGGATAGAGCGGATTCCCATCCTGGTCGTATGGGTCCTCGCCGCCGAAGTACTCCCAGCTGACGAGGGTGCCATCGGGCAGCTGGAACCGGGTGTCGAAGAACAGGTACCCCCGATCGGTGAAGCCTGACTCGTCCAACGGGATCGCGAAAGCCTCGTTCCGGAGGACCAGATTTTGGTGGACGGCCTCCCCGCCGACCAGACCGATGGTGGCGATGAGCGCGGTCAGGATCAGCGCCGGCAGCGCTCGACCGACGACGGCCCCGACCGTGACGGCGACGGCGAAGATGAACGCCGCCCGAGCCGCCAGAAGGCCACCGCGCGCCCCGAATAGCGTGAACGACGCCGCGGGGTCCTCGCCCTGGACGCTGGCCCCGAAGAACTGATCGACCGCGGCGCCGGCGGCGAAGGTCAGCACCACGACGATCGCGAGGATCGGCAGCCCACGAACCGCAAACCAGCGCCAGCGTGACGGCGCCAGGGACCAGGCGAGCCGGGTGGTGCCCCGCTCAAGCTCACGGGCGACGATCGGCACCCCGAGGAAGGCGCCGACGCCGTAGGCGACCAGCAATGTCGGCGTCAGGATCAGGCCGCCGATGACCTGGACCGCCGAATTCCATGCCCGCAGGGCGGCGTCGCACGTCGTGGGTGCACTCCCGTCGATCTGGAGGCATTCGGGCCCCGGTCGGATCCCGTTCACGTAGGCGGAGCCGGCGAATCCGGCGATGACGAGGGCAAGGAGCGCGATCCCGAAGGAGAACAGCTCGAATCGCTGCAGCCGCAGCGTCAAACGCACCTCCTGGCGGATCATGCGGCGCGGCCTGCCGTTGCAGTCGCGGTCGGAACACGAGCCGCCGCCAGGTGTCCCAGGACGACCTCCTCGAGCGTGGCCGCCCGGCCATGGTCGCCTGCGCCGCGCACGAGACGCAGCCGCTCGCCCGACGGTCCTGGAAAGACCCCGACGAGCGACCCGCCCCCGTTTCCGACAGCGGAACCATCCCCGTCGAGCACCCGGTGCTCGACGAGGGCGCTCGCGATCGAGAGATCGAGCAACATCCCGCCGCCACCCAGCACCAGCAGCCGGTCACACGCCTGTTCGATGTCGGTGATGACATGAGACGAGAGCAGCGCCGTGGCCCCGGGCCCACGAACTGCATCGATAAGGACGTGCAGGAACTCTCGCCGCGCCAGTGGGTCGAGGCTCGCCAGGGGCTCGTCGAGCAGGAGGACCGGCGCCCGCGCCCCCAGCGCGAGCGCCAGCCCGACCTGCGCCTGCTGTCCCCCCGACAGCTCGTCGGCGCGCGAAGTGTGTGGGATGGCCAGATCGTCAAGGCGCTGCAGGGCCAGGGCGCGATCGAAGCCCGGCCGGAGCGTCTCGGCCAGCTCCACGTGGTCGTCGACCGTCAGCTCGCGGTAGAGCGACGGGGCCTGCGGGACGTACCCGATCCGTCGGATCGCGCCCGCGCGGTCCTTCCACGGGTCGACCCCATCCACGGTCAGGCGGCCCTCGGTCGGCCGCTCGAACCCGACCCAGGCCTTGAGCAGCGTGGACTTGCCCGAACCATTCGGGCCGACGAGGGCGGTGATGCTCCCCTCGGGCACGGCGAGATCGAGGTGACGAAGGGCCCACGGCCGGCGTCGGCCGTAGCGCTTGCCGATGTCATGCGTTTCGAGGATCGCCATCGGGTCCTCATGTGCAGTCCGCCCCAGATGGGTCGCTCGTCGGCATGGTAGGCGGCGGCGATGCCACGAATCAGTGCGGTCATCCCCCGACGCCGTTCCGGGATTCACCGGACGCCGGAACGGCGTGGGCCTCTGCTACGGTTCTGGGCATGATCAGCCGGCTCCGGGATCCACTCGCGATCGGCATCACGCTCGTGGCGCTCGTGCTGGGGGCCGGCACGCTGGCGATCGGCACGTACGACGCCGGGATCCGGCTCGGGGTGGACGAACAGGGGCGCGTCATCGTCCGCGATGTCGGCACGGACAGCATCGCCAGTCGCAGTGGGATCCGCGCCGGGATGATCGTCACGCAGATGAGCGGCGTCGAGCTCATCCGGCTGCCGCAGTTCGTGTATCCGGAGATCGAGCCGACCCCCGACCCTGTGACCGGCGAGACGCCGCCGTTCGAGCCGATCGGTCTCGAGCCGGCGGAGCCCACGGTCCTGCCGATCGATCCGGCCTTGCGCGACGCGCTGATCGTGGAACCCGTGTTCGACCTGTCGGCCATCCATCCGGCCGACCTCGAGGAGGGCGTGGGCGACGAGTGGCCGGTCATGTCGATGTACGACGATGGCCTGACGAGGTTCCGCGAGACGTTCCCGTCGCTCGCCCTGGGGGTGGCACTGCTGATGCTCGTCGGCTGGTGGCTGGGCAGCGGCCGTGCGGGAGAGAGCCTCCGGCAACTGGCGATCCCGCTCGCGGCTGCCACCGCGGTGCCGTTCCTCATCCGGCCGCTTGCGGCAAGCGGTGTGCCCTTGGTCGTGGCTTTCGGCGGTGTCGTGACCGTGCTGGCGATGGTGCCCCTCGCGGTCGCGCTCATCGAGCACATCAGCCAGGACGAGGAACGACGGCTGGTGACGATGATCGTAGGCGCCTGCACGATCGGCGCCGCGCTCCTCGCCATCACGGTCGCGAGTGGGGAGGCGTGGGTCGGGCAGGGTGTCGCGCGGTGGGCCCTGGTCGGGGCGATCCCGCTCATCCCGGGCCTGGCCGCCGCGGGTCCCATCCAGCCCGGCGGGTGGCGAGGCGCCGCGGCGTCCAGCGGACGGCTCCTCGAGTCGACCGAGTACGCGGTCGTCGGCGTCACGCCGCTCATGGCACTCGCGACCGACATGGCGCCGTACCTGATCCCGCTCCAGCTGTGGTTCGCCGTCGTCCTGTTGGCGGGCCGGTTCACCGTCCGGCCGCTGGCGCGGCTTGCGACGCGGGCCACGCTTCAGCGGGACCTCGTCGTCGCCGCGACCGAGGCGGAGCGGGCACGCGTCGCGGCCGACATCCACGACGACGCGCTCCAGGAGCTGACGTTGCTCGTCCACCGGCTCGATGCCGCTGGCGACACGGAGGGCGCCGAGATCGCCCGCACCGTCTCGGATCGACTTCGCGCCATCTGCGGCGACCTGCGCCTGCCGATCCTCGACGACCTTGGCGTCGGGCCTGCGCTCGACTGGCTCGTGCTGCGCATCGAGCGCCTGGCCGGGGGCGAGGTCCGGCTGGAGCGGGTCGATGGCGAGCGGCCGCCGCCGGATGTCGAGCTGGCATTCTTCCGCGTGGCCCAGGAGGCGCTGTCGAACGCCGTCAAGCACGGCAAGCCGCCGATCGTCGTGCGCTACAGCACCTCACCCGCCGGCGCCTCGCTCTCGATCGACGACGCCGGACCGGGGATCGAGCCGGGCGCCGGCGAGACGGCCGAGCCCGGCGGGCACTTCGGCCTCGTCAACATGCAGCAGCGTGCCGAGGCGATCGGCGCGATCCTCGACATCCGGCGCTGGCCGGCGGGCGGCACGCACGTGAAGCTGGACTGGCGGGCGCACTGATCCGGATCGGCGTCATCGACGACCATCCGGTCGTGGGCGAGGGGACGGCCGCACTCCTGCGCTCACAGGCCGACGTCGAGGTGGTCGGGGTCGCGGCCTCGCTGGACGAGGCCCGCGCCGCGGGCCTGACCGACCGCACGGCCGTCGACGTCCTGCTCCTCGACATCCGCCTCGGGACCGAGAGCGGGCTCGGGTTGCTGACCGGCGAGCGGGACCTGCCGGCGGTCATCGTCCTGACGGCCTACGACTATCCGCAGTACGCGGAGGCGGCCCTGAAGCTAGGCGCGGCCGGGTTCGTGCTCAAGACCGCGCCACTCCCCGAGTTGCTCGACGCGATCCGGCGGGTGGCCGCGGGCGGTCTCTCGTTCGCGGTCCGGCCCGGGACCGGCGCGATCCGCCTCACGCCCAGGGAACACGACGTCGTCCGGCTCGTGGCGGATGGGCGCAGCAACGACGAGATCGGCAGTGCGCTCGGGATCGGGGCAAAGACCGTCGAGACGCACCTCGCGCGCGTGTTCGAGCGCGTCGGCGTCTCATCCCGCACCGAGCTGGCCACCCGGGCCCTTCGGGAGGGCTGGCTCGACGTCCCGCCCCGCACCTGACGCACGGCCCCTCCCCGCACGCCGACCCGGACCCAGTGGCCTGTCCGTACCGGTCCGCGCATGGGCCGGGAGGGCTACGATGTCGCCGTGCCGAACATCGCGCTGCCTCGTCCGCTGCCTCGACCGCGCTCGCGCCGCGCCGCCGGTCTGCCGGATGCGGTCCTGCCCATCGATGTCGCGGCACCCGACATCATCGAGGCGTCCGGCCTGCGCTGGATCCACATCGAGTCGCCGCGGAGCGCCGACCGCGACTGGCTGGAAGAGCACTTCGACTTCCACCCGCTCGACTACGAGGACGTGTACTCGCGCAACCAGCGGCCGAAGCTGGACCAGTACGACGACTACGTCTTCATCGTTCTGCACTTCCCGCTGTTCGACAAGGACACCGGCCGGATCATGACCGCCGAGCTGGACCTGTTCCTGGGGCCGGACTACCTGATCACTCTTCCGAACGTCCCGTTGCCGCCCCTGGCCGCGATGTTCGAGCGCTACCGCGAGAAGGACGATCTCCGCGAGGAGGTCTTCTCCAAGGGCTCGGGCTACCTGCTCTACAAGATCGTCGACACGGGCGTCGACGCCGCGTTCCCGATGCTTCGCAAGATGGGACTCAAGCTGGAGCGGCTCGAGGACGAGCTGTTCGAGGGCCGCTCGTCGGAGATCGTCCGCGAGCTGTCCGAGGCCAAGCAGGAGATCATCAACTTCCGCAAGATCGTCCGCCCGCAGCGCGCGGTCCTTCGCGACCTCGAGCGCACCAAGCAGCGCTACCTCCAGGAAGAGCTCGAGATCTACTTCGACGACATCTCGGACGCCGCCGAACGGACCTGGGACACGCTCGAGAACTACAAGGAGGTCGTCGAGGCCCTCGAGTCGACGAACGAGTCCGTCCTATCGCACCGGTTGAATGACTCGTTCCGCGTGCTCACGGCCGCGAGCGTCGTGCTCCTGCCGCTGACCCTGATCGCGAGCATCTTCGGGATGAACGTGCACTTCCCGGGCGAGGGCCTGGCGGTCACGTTCTTCGCGATCATCGCGCTGATGGCCGTGCTGCTGCTGGTGCTCGTCGTGCTGTTCCGGCGGCGCGGCTGGCTGTAGGCATCGGCGGCGACGCCGATCGCGATCAGCTCGGAAGGTCGCGCTCAGCGGGGCCCACGTAGCGGACGTCAGGGCGGATGAGGCGGTTGTCGGCGGCCTGCTCCAGCACGTGCGCGGTCCAGCCCGCGTGGCGGGCCAGCGAGAACGTGGCCGGGAACAGGTCCGGCGAGAGGCCGACGCCCTGGAGCACGGGCGCTGCGTAGAACTCGACGTTCGTCTTGAGCGCCCGTTCCGGGTGCCGCTCGGCCAGGACGCGGAGCGCGACGTCCTCGACCGCGATCGCCAGGGCCAGCCACTCGGGCGGCTGGGGCATCGATTCGGCGACCTTGCGCAGCGCGGCGGCGCGCGGGTCGTACGCGCGATAGACGCGGTGGCCGAAGCCCATCAGTCGCTCGTGCTTGTCGATCGCCTCGTTGAGCCAGGCCTCGGCTCGCTCCGGCGAGCCGATCTGGCTGAGCTGGTCGACGACCTCCGACGGGGCCCCGCCGTGGAGCGGCCCCTTCATCGTGCCGATCGCCCCCGCGACCGCCGACGCGATGTCGGACTGCGTGGAGGTGATGACCCGCGCGGTGAAGGTCGATGCGTTGAAGCCGTGCTCGGCGCCGACGATGAAGTACGCATCGAGCGCCCGCGCATTCCCTGGGTCCGGGCGCGACCCGGTCAGCTGGTACAGGAAGCCCTCGACCAGGTCCATGCCAGGATCCGGCTCGATCGGGTCCAGTCCATGCCGCAGGCGGGCGAAGGCAGCGAGCATCGAGGGTGATGTCGCCGTGAGCGCGCGGGCCTGCTCGGCAGTGGGCGGCCACTCGAGCGTCTGCGTCGCGCCCCAGGCCGAGACGGCGGTCCGCAGCGCGTCCATGGGCTTGGCCGTCTTCGGCAGCGCGCGGAGGACGGTCAGGACGGCGTCGGGCACCGGCAACCCGGGCATCCGTTGGGTCGGATCCCAGTCGCCTGTCCACAGGAGGTTCGCCACGACCGGGTACGTCCCATGCTCGACCAGATCCCCGATCCGATAGCCGCGATACAGCAGCCGCCCGTTGACGCCGTCGACCTTGCTGAGCGACGTCTCTCCCGCGAGGACGCCTTCCAGGCCGGGCGAATACGGTCGCTCGTCAGTGGCCGCGGACGGATCCTTCGAGGGGGCGTCGGTCATGCGTCGATCGTACCCGACGTGGTTCCCGAGCCCATGCGATCAGTCGCGGCTGGCCACGTTGAGCACGAGCCGGACGACGAGGGAGCCGAAGATGGCCACGAGGACGGCGGCGATGAAGCCCTGGACCTGGCCCAGGTTCATCTGCTGGGCCAGCCAGCCGCCCACGATCCCGCCGAGGATGCCGACCAGGGTGTTGGGCAGGCAGCCCCGGGCGGTCTTGCCGCCCATCAGCGCACCCGAGATGGCGCCGGCGAGGAAGCCGACGACGATCCAACCGATGATGTCCATCTGCAACATGTCGTCAGTCTCGCATGGCGGCGGCATCGTCTGCCATGAACGCCAGCACGGCGGCCACCACCGCATCGGGATGGGTGTGATGCGCCCCATGTCGCGCACCGGCGATCTCGACGATCCGGGCGTCGGCGAGACGGGCATGGAGCGCGATCGTCGCCTGGTGGAACGGTGGCAGGCTCTCCCCGCCGAGCAGCTGGAGCACGGGCTGGCGGACGCTCACCAGCCGGTCGATCGACGCCGCCGGATCGAGCTCCGCGTCCAGCTCCCGAACGATCGTCGGCGCCGCCGCGACCCGCAGTGGCCAGACCGGATCGGTCCGGTAGGCCGCGAGGTCTGTGTCGGTCATGCCCACGACCCGCGTCATGAACGCCGCCAGCACCGCGGCCGGGTCACCCGCATCGAGGTGGGTACGCAATGCCGCGTCGAGGCCCTCGGGGTGGTAGGTGACGCCGGGCGGGGTCGGCGCGCCCTCGTACGAGATGACCCGGCCGATGCGCTCGGTCAGCAGCGCCGCCCCGAGCGCCGCCCGGCCACCGTAGGAGTGCCCGAACACCGTCACGGGCCCGCCGGTCTCGGCGGCCACCGCCTCGACGACCGCGGCGACGTCCTCGAACTCGCGGGCGATGGCGTACGGCGCCGTGTCGCCTGAGGCGCCGCGGCCCCGACGGTCGATCGCGTGGAGCGTCGCGTGCGGCGCCAGTCTCGGCCCGACGACCCGGAACGTCGTGTGGTCGCCGGCCGTGCCATGGACGAGGACGAGCGGCGGTCCCGTGCCGGACGTGAACACCGCGATCGGCGTGCCGTCCCGGGAAACGACGGACGAGGAGGGCTCGGGATCGGTCACAGCCGAAGCGTAGCCGGTCGCGCCCGCCTCGCCGGCCGGTGCCGGCTGCTAGCATCGGGACGGGTCGCGGATCGGCGGCCGCGACGGCAGCGTGGGAGCGGATGGACCTCGCGACGGACCCGCCTCCCACCCCCGCGGCAACGACCGGACGACCGCTGCGGCCCCGCATCCCGACGATCGCAGCGCTTGCGACCATCGCCGCCCCGGTCGCCGTGGGCCTCGCGCCGCTCGTCTGGCTGTGGTCCGGCAATCGGGCCGAATTCGAGCCCGCCGTCATGGTCGCGCCCGGTGTCGTGGTCTCTTTGGCGGCGCTCGTCCTCGCCGCCGCGTTCCGGGCGCTGACCGGCGACCTCGGCGCCGCCGCGCTGCTGGCGTCGGCCACGCTCGTGGCCGTCTTCGCGTTCGGGACCGAGCTCGACCTCATCTCCGCGGTCCTGGGTCGCGAGCCGGGGCGCGGCCCGGTCCTGGTCCGCGTGGCCAACCTGGTCGCGCTCGGGCTGGTGGTCGTCGCGGTGACGGTCCTCACTCGCCGCGGCCGTGGCGGCGGACTCGGTCGGCTGGCGCGCGCCATCGGGTTGTGGGCCGTGATCCTGATCGTGCTCGGCGTCGTCCGGCCGTTCGGCGCCGCGGCAGACCTGTCGCTGGGGCTCGACCATGCCGGCCCCGGGGGCCTCGACGAGGGCGGCGGCGGATCCGTGCCGGCCGAGGCCACGCCGGGCGCCCGGTCCGTGCCGGAGCTGGCCCGGGACGACGCCGCCCACCCGGATGTCTACTACGTGGTCCTCGACGGGTACGCGCGTGCGGACATGCTCGCGGCGCACTACGGGTTCGACAACGGCCCGTTCCTCGCCGAGCTCGAAGCGCGCGGCTTCTTCGTCGCCGATCGGAGCTCCGCGAACTACCCGTACACGTACCTGTCCTTGTCGTCGTCGTTGAACGAGCGGTACCTGACCGAGGAGATCGCCCGGTCGGATCCGTACCGCGCCTACCTGCCGCTGATCCGATCGGCGGCCGTCCCGGCCCGGTTCCGCGATCGGGGCTACCGCTACGCGGTGACGCGCACGGTGTGGGCGGGCACGTCCGGCTCGCCGATCGCGGACGAGCTGGTCGGCGCGTCGTCATCGTTCGCGAACGAGTACGAGGCCGCGCTCGTCGATCAGTCGATCCTCCGCGGGCTCGTTCCCCACCCGTCGATCGCCGACTACCACCGCGCCGCGTTCGACGCGCTCGAGACGATCGCCGCCGATGCGCGTCCGACGTTCGCGCTCGCGCACATCGTGGCGCCCCATCCGCCGTACGTCCTCGATCGCAACGGGCGCGTGGTGCTCGACATCTCGGTCCTGCGCGGCCAGTGGGGCGGCGCGGCCAACGAGCGCGGGTACCTCGAACAGGTCCGCTACGTGGACCACCGGATCCTCGAGGTGATCGACGCGATCCTGGCCCGGTCGACGACCCGCCCGATCATCATCCTGCAGGGCGACCACGGGTCGTGGTCGACCCGGTACGAGGCCGGCGTCCCGCACGAGGAGGTCGTCCGCGAGCGGATGTCGATCCTGAACGCCTATCTCGTGCCGGACGGCGTCCGTGACCTCCTGTACCCCTCGATCACGCCGGTCAACACGTTCCGCGCCATCGAGCGTGGCCTCTTCGACGAACCGGTCGAGCTCCTGCCCGACGAGAGCTGGTACGGCGACGGCGGACCGCCATCGAACCTCGAGCGGTACGTGCCGCCCGGGTAGGGATCATCGTCCCGGCAGGCTCGCCGCCGCGGCCTCGTCCAGGATCCAGGTGGCGCCGGCGCGCCGGGCGAGCTGGGCCGGCCAGCGCCGCGGATCGCGCCTCGTGCCAAAGACCTCGCCGAGGACCGGGGCCTTGTCGGCGCCGGTCGCGACCACGAGGACCTGCCGGGCGGCGCCCACGATCGCCGGGTTGAGCGTCACGCGCGGGACGTGCGGCTCGATGTGGGTCGGCGCGGGGATCGCCATCGCGAGGTCCGGTGCGTCGAGCGCCGGCGAGCCCGGGAACACTGACAGCAGGTGGCCGTCGCCACCGACGCCGAGCAGGACCAGGTCGAAGGCCGGCCAGCCCTCGGCGACCGGCGGCCCATCGGCCCGAAGGTCGTCGGCCAGCGTCGAGGCGCACCACTCCTGCCCGCGGGCGCCCCCGATCGCCTCGGTCGTCCGGAACGGGTGGAGATGCTCGATCGGGATCGGCGCCCCGGCCGGAGCCCCGCCCGCGACCCCCTCCTCGCTGCGGCCGATGCCGAGGACGATGTCGTCGAACGGCTTGACGTTGGAGAGTGGATGGTCGCGCGGGACGTACCGGTCGTCGCCCCACCAGACGTGCAGGCGATCCCAGGGGACCCGGTCCATCAGCGAGGACTCAGTCAGCGCCCGGTAGATCCCGACGACGCTGGAGCCGCCGGTCGTGGCCCAGTCGGCCCGGCCGCGTTCCGAGGCCGATGTGGCGAGCGTCCCGGCGATCCGCCCGGCCGCCTCCAGTGCTGCGGTCGCGAGGTCGGCGGTCACGACGATCTCGGCCTCGCCGGGATCAGGCACCCGACGCCCCCGACACGGTCTCGTCGTCGCGCGGCGCGACGAGTGCCGCCGCGACCTCGAGCGCTCCGCTCTCGACCGCGTCGCGGCCGCTCGCCTCCAGTGCCTGCCCGAGGAGGTCCACCTCGGACATCCGTCGCGCGAGGAACCGGCGATCGAGCGCCTCCACGCCGTCGAGCCAGACCCGGACGTGGACGGTCTCGGCCTCGGCGGTGACGTCGGCACGCAACTCCGAGCCGCGCCGCTCGGCGAGGAGCTCGACCCGCAACGTCGTCCCGGACGGCATCGTCGAGGCGACCGGCCGCATCACGACCGACACGTCGGCCCGGCCGTCCGACAGCGTCGCGGTCATCCCGCGGCCGAGCGTCGGCTTCGCGCCGGGTCCGCGAGCGGTGCGACTCGCCGCCGCGCTCGAGCCCGATCCCACGACCACGGCAAGCGGCTTGGTGACCTTCAGGTCGAGCCGCGAGGCGAGCCAGCCGATGTGGTAGACCGGCTTGACCAGATTGGTCGAGCCCGGCGCGCCGGTCTCGTCGTGCGTGCCGTACGTCACGGCGACCCGGCGCAGCGAGCGCAGGTACGGCGTGAAGTCGGGGTCGTCGAAGATCGACGCGATGGCCTCGCGCCAACGCGCCTGTCGGAGCAGAGCGAAGTCGCTGACCGCGATCCGGGTGGTCTCGAGCAGCTGGGCCATCTCGCGCAGGCGCTCGAGGCCGTCGCCGCTCCAGGTCGAGGCGTCGACCACGAGCCGGTCGGCGAGCGAGAAGAGGTCCCGTGCCGGGCGCGTCCGGAACGGTGGCTCGCCCGGCCACCAGATCGAGACCGGCAGGTCGTGGACGATGAGCGGCGTCGCGATGGCCGCGAGGTGCTGGCCGGCCTCGCCGCCCGCGGCCAGATGGATCATCTCGGCGCAGGTCTCGGGGGCGTCCTCCCGGGGCAGGATGCAGTGCGCCTCGACGCGCGCGTCCAGCCAGGACGGGCCGTCCGGATCGGCCGATCGGATGATCACGGTCCGGGACGGGTGCTGGCCGGTCAGTGCCTGCATCGTCGCCGCGCAGTGCTCCGCGAGCTTCGGGCCGGCGCGCGATGACGATGAGGTTCATCACGCTGGTCCGGGCCGCGACGTGGCGGGCAGGCTCGCCCTCGATGGTCGTCGTCAGGTCGCGGCTCGCCCAGATGCGCGCGAGCTCGCTCTCGATCTCGGCGATGCTGTGCGCCCGCGACGAGAAGCGCAGGACCGGCTCGCCGACCTTGAGCGGGGTCTCGACCGCCATCGCGGCGACCTAGAACCGCCGCCAGCGACGGCCGTCGCGGGCCAGGAGCTCGTCCGCCTCCGGCGGTCCCCAGGTGCCGGCCTCGTAGTTCGGGAAGGCGGGTGCCGGCTCGTTGGCCCACGCGTCGATGCACGGGTCGACGATCGACCACGCCTCCTCGACCTCGTCCGCCCGGGTGAACAGCGAGGCATCGCCCTGCAAGGCGTCGAGGATGAGCGTCTCGTACGCGTCCGGCGAGTCGACGCTGAACGCGGAGCCGTAGGTGAAGTCCATGGTCACCGAGCGGATGTCCATGCCGAGCCCCGGGACCTTGGCGCCGAAGCGCAGCATGATGCCCTCGTCCGGCTGGACGCGGATGACCAGCAGGTTCGGGTCGGGGTCGACCGCGGCCTCCGGAACAGGCGATGGGGGACTTCGCGGTACTGGATGGCGATCTCGGTGGAGCGCTTCGGCAGGCGCTTGCCCGTCCGGACGTAGAAGGGCACGCCGGACCAGCGCCAGTCGTCGATCGTCAGCCGGGCGGCCACGAAGGTCTCGGTCTCGGACTGCGGGATCGACGTCGGGCTCCTCGCGGTAGCCCGGGACGCGCGTGGCGGCCACCCAGCCCGGACCGTACTGGCCGCGGACGACATCGGCACGGCGTCGGTCGTGCGATGGCACGGAGCACCTTGACCTTCTCGTCGCGCAGGGCATCGGCCTCGAAGGTCGCGGGCGGTTCCATCGCGATGAGGCTGACCAGCTGGAGGAGGTGGTTCTGGAGGACGTCGCGCGACGCGCCCGTCTCCTCGTAGAACGCGCCGCGGTTGCCGATCCCGATCGACTCGGCCACGGTGATCTGCACGTGGTCGACGTAGCGCCGGTTCCAGAGCGGCTCGAAGATGCCGTTGCCGAAGCGGAAGACCAGCAGGTTGCGGACGGTCTCCTTGCCCAGGTAGTGGTCGATGCGGTAGACCTGCGACTCGCGGAAGACCTTGCCGACCTCGCGGTTGAGGCGCTTGGCCGAGTCCAGGTCGTGCCCGAACGGCTTCTCGATGACGATCCGGCGCCAGCCGCCGTCGTGGTGCTCGTGGTCGAGGCCGACCCGACCCAGCTGGCCGACGATCTCGGCGAATTGCGAGGGCTGCGTCGCGAGGTAGTACAGCCGGTTGCCGCGCGTCCCGTGCTCCTCGTCGATGGTGTCCAGCCGAGCACCCAGGGCGTCGAATCCGGCCGCGTCACCGAAGTCCAGGCGGTGGTAGCTGGATCCGCTGCTCGAACGAGCCCCACGCCGCATCGTCGAGCGGGAGCACCCGGCTGAACTGCTCGAGCGACGTCCGGATCTCCTTCCGGAAGGCCTCGTCGTCGAACTCACGTCGCCCGACCGCGAGGAGGAGGAACTCGTGGGGGAGCAGGTTCGTCCGCCACAGCTGGTAGAGCGCGGGGAGGACCTTGCGATGGGCCAGGTCGCCGGTGGCGCCGAACAGGACGAGGACGCTCGGATCCGGGACGCGCTCCAGGCGCAGTCCCTTGCGCAGGACGTTCTCGGTCGGCTTCGCCCGCGACGCACGCTTGCCCTGGCGCGCTTCGCGCAGGTCCTTCATGGTCCTCGGCGCGTCCTTGGGGCGGGGCGCGGGCCGGGCCGGGATCGGCTGGTCGGCCGGGAGGTCGTCCGGACCGGGGTCCTCGGCCGGGGCCGGCGACTCGCCGGGCTTCCCGGCCGGCTTCTTGACCGGGGTCTCGACGGCGCCCTTGGCGCGACCGGCCGCCATCGTCGCTACTCCGTCTTGACCGCGTGGCCGCCGAACTCGTTGCGCAGCGCCGCGAGGACCTTGGCCCCGTACGAATCCTCCTGCCGCGAGCGGAAGCGCGTGAGCAGCGACAGCGTGATGACCGGCGCCGGCACGTCGTGGTCGATGGCCTCCTGGACCGTCCAGCGACCCTCGCCCGAATCGGCGACCCAGCCCTTCAGGTGCTCGAGGTCCTGGCCGTTCGCCTTGAACGCATGGCCCAGCAGCTCCAGCAGCCACGACCGGACGACCGAGCCCTGCATCCACAGCTCGGAGATGGCCCCGAGGTCGAGGTCGTAGTCGCCGGCGTGCATGATCTCGAAGCCCTCGGCGTAGGCCTGCATCAGGCCGTACTCGATGCCGTTGTGGACCATCTTCACGTAGTGCCCGGCGCCCGGACCGCCGACGTGGAGGTAGCCGCCCTCGGGCGCGAGCGTCTTGAACACCGGCTCGAGCGGCGTCACGGCATCGGCGTCGCCGCCGACCATCAGGCAGTAGCCGACCTGGAGGCCCCAGACCCCGCCCGAGGTGCCCGCGTCGACGTAGCTCGATGCCCTTCTCCGCGAGGTCCTTGTGGCGGCGGACGTCATCGTGGAAGTTCGTGTTGCCGCCGTCGATGATCGTGTCGCCCGGCTCGAGGTGCTCGAGGAGCTCGTGGATCTGCGCCTCGGTTGCGTCGCCGGCCGGGACCATGACCCAGACCGCGCGCGGCTTCTCCAGCTTCTCGACCAGCTCGGCGATCGAGAACGACCCGATGGCGCCCTCGCCCGCGATCTCGGTCGTCTTCTCGGGCGTCCGGTTGTAGGCCACGACCTCGTGCCCGTCGCGGATGAGCCGGCGGACCATGTTGGCCCCCATCCGGCCGAGTCCGATGAAGCCGATGCGCATCTGGGTCAGCCCTCCCGATCGGCCTGCAGGGCCGCCTCGATCGCCCGTTCCAGGACCGCCAGCCCGGCGTCCGGGTCGGCCCCGAGGTGGACCCGCACGATCGGCAGGTCGTGGGACTCGATCGCGGCGAAGTCGCCGGCGGCCTGGGCGTCGATGAGCTGCCCGAACGTGTACGGCCAGCCCGGGATCGGCCGGTCGGCCGGGTGGTCCGCGGTCAGCTGGATGAACCAGCCCGTCGCGGGGCCGCCCTTGTGGAGCTGACCGGTCGAGTGCAGGAAGCGCGGACCGTAGCCGGCGGTCGTCGCCCGTCCGGTCCGATCCCGCAGCGTCGCCCGGATCCGCGACAGGGCCGCGTCGCGGGCCGGCGTCGGCGCGATGAACGCCTGGAGGCAGAGGTAGGCGTTGGGCTTTCGCCTGGCGAGATGGCGGGCCAGCTCGCCCTCGATGCCGCCGTCGACGCCGGTGAGGCGCAACGCCGCGTCGCCGTACAGCGCCACCCCATCGCCCTCCGCTAGCGGCGCGATCGCCTCGGAGGTCGCGTCGCCACGTCCGGCGTTGGCCAGGACGTCGCGGGTGAGCTGCTTGGCCTCCTCGACGTTCGGCTGGTCGAACGGGTCGATGCCGAGGACCGCGCCCGCGATGGCTGTCGCGACCTCCCAGCGGACGAACTCCGCGCCGAGGTCGATCGGGATCCGCGAGGACGATGCGGATGACCGGATGGCCCGCCGCCTCGAGCGAGTCCGCCAGCGCGTCCCGACCGCCGTCGGACGAGCCGGCCAGCACGATCCGGACGAACGCCCGATCCGTGCCGTACGAGTCGGGCGCTCCGAGCGGCTCCAGGTCCACCGGCACGATCCCCGTGCCGCGCTTGCCGGTGCTCTCGGCGATGAGCTGCTCTGCCCACGCCCCGAAGCTGGCGATGTCGTCGTCGGCGAGGAACGTGAGCTTGTCGCGGCCGGCCTTCGCGAGTACCCCGAGGGCGAGGCCCAGCGAGACGCCTGGGTTGACCGCCGGGTCCGGCTCGCGGCACGCGCCGAGCATGGCGATCGCCGACGCGAGAAGGGCGTCGAGGTCGAGTCCGATGAGCGATGCCGGCACCAGACCGACGTAGGTCAGCGCCGAGTACCGGCCGCCGATGTCCTGCGGGTTGAGGAAGACCTCGCGGAAGTCGTCGTGGTGGGGGATCGCGTCGAGGCTCTTGTCCGGGTCGGTGATGGCGGCGATGAGGCCGCCCGGTCCCTCGTACGGGTGGTGCTTGATCGCGTCGAGCGCGTCGTCGATTGCGTTGCCACGTCTCGGCGAGGAACGCGAGCGGCTCCGTGGTCGTGCCCGACTTGCTCGCGATGATCGTCAGCGTGCGCAGCGCGTCGAGGTCGTCGAGCGACGGCCGAGACGTAGGCCGGATCGGTCGAGTCGAGGATGCGCAGCTCCGGATAGCCGTCCTGGCTCCCGAACGTCCTGTGGAGCACATCCGGGGCGAGGCTGCTGCCGCCCATGCCGGCCATGACGACGTGCGTGAAGCCCTCGGCCACGACCGCATCGCCGAATCCCTCGAGCGCCGCCGTGTTGTCGGCGAAGTGCGTCGGGGCATCGAGCCAGCCGAGCCGCTCGGCGATCTCGGCCTGGACGCGCTCATCAGCCGACCACAGGGTCACGTCACGGTCGAACAGCCGGGTCGCCCAATCCTCGTCGCGCGCCCGTGTCACCGCCGCGTCGTAGGCCGCGGCGGCATCGCCGAGGCTGAACCGGGCGGGCGCGGTGGCGATCGAGGTGGGGTCGGTCATCGTGACCTCCGAAGGATAGGCACGGGTTCGTGAACGGATCGTGATCGGTCCGTGCCGCATTGCCTCGCAGCGGCGTGTCGGCTGCTCATGGTACGGCCGCGCGGACGGGCAGGTTTCCCGGCCGAATCAGCCCTTCGCGGCTTCGATGGCGAGGACCTTGCCGAGCCGGCGCGGTGCCGCTCCTCGCCCGAGAACGACGCGCCGATGAACGCGACCGCGCACTCGTACGCAGGCTCCGGGCCGATGACCCGGGCGCCCAGCGTCAGGACGTTCATGTCGTCGTGCTCGACGCCCTGGTGCGCGGAATAGGTGTCGTGGCAGACAGCCGAGCGGATGCCGCGCATCTTGTTGGCCGCCACCGATGCGCCCACCCCCGACCCGCAGATCAGGATGCCCCGGTCCGCGTCACCGGCGACGATCGCCTGCCCAAGACGCTGCGCGAAGTCCGGATAGTCGTCGTTCGGGTCCGACCCGTCGCCGCCAAGATCGATCCAGTCGTGACCGAGTCCCGCGTCCGCCAGTCGCCGCAGGAGGGCGTCCTTGAGCTCGGCCCCGGCATGATCGGCGGCGAAGGCGACGCGCATCGTGGTCCTAGGATACGGCGCGCGTGGGCTCTAGCTGTGGCCCGGATCTGAGCTCCCGGTTCGCGCGACGCCCGGGTCGCCGGTACCCACGGTCGGGTGCTCGCCGCCGAAGTGGCCGCCGTCGACCGTCGGGATCCGGCCGTGCAGCCCGTCGCGGACGACCTTGCGAGCCACGTCGGCCACGCGCTCGGCGCGTGAAGCCGAAGTGCTCGAAGATCGTGCCGGCGGGCGCCGACGCGCCGTAGTGGTCGAGCCCGATGATCGCGCCCTCGTCGCCGACCCAGCGCTCCCAGCCGAGCGACACGCCGATCTCGACGCTGACCCGCTTGCGGACGTCCGGCGGCAGGACCGAGTCGCGATATGCCTGGTCCTGCGCGTCGAAGGCCTCCCAGCACGGGAGCGACACGACGCGTGTCGCGATGCCGTCGGCCTCGAGCTGCTCGGCTGCCACGAAGGCGAGCTGCAGCTCCGAGCCCGTGCCGATCAGGATGAGCTGCAGGCGACCCGCCAGACGCATCCCGCAGCACGTAGCCGCCGCGACGCAGGCCCTCGGCGGCCTTCTCGGTCCGTGCCCGCCAGGACCGGCAGCTTCTGGCGGGTCAGGGCGAGCGCCACCGGTCCGTCCTGCCGCTCGATCGCGAGCCGCCCACGCCGCGCTGGTCTCGTTCGCGTCGCCCGGCCGCGTGAACCACAGGTTCGGCATCGCGCGGAGGGCCGCGTAGTGCTCGACCGGCTGGTGGGTCGGGCCGTCCTCGCCAAGGCCCACGGAGTCGTGCGTCCAGACGTACGACGACGTGGAGCCCGGAGAGCGCGGCCAGCCGGACCGAGCCGCGCATGTAGTCGCTGAACGTCAGGAACGTGGCCACGTACGGGATGAACCCGCCGTGGTAAGCGATCCCGTTGGCGATGCCGCCCATCGCGTGCTCGCGGACCCCGAACCGCAGGTTGCGGCCGGCCTCGTCGGCGCTGAAGTTCGGCTCGCCCTTGACGTCGGTCAGGTTCGACTCGGACAGGTCCGCGGCGCCGCCGAACAGCTCCGGCAGGTGCGGCGCGAGCGCCTGGATGGCGTCCTGGCTCGCGTTCCGCGTGGCCACCTCGGTCCCGGCCTCGTAGGTCGTGAGGTCGGCGTCCCAGCCCGCCGGCGAGCTCACCCGCCGATCCGCCGCCGGAACTCGCCGGCCAGGTCCGGATGCGTCGCGGCGTAGGCGTCCAGGCGCGAGCGCCACTCCGCTTCCAGCCGCTCGCCGGTCGGGACCGCCTCGCGGAAGACCGCGAGCGCATCGTCGGGGATGTAGAAGCGTCTTGTCCGGGTCCCAGCCGTAGGCCTCCTTGGTCAGCCGGACCTCGTCCGGACCGAGCGGCGAGCCGTGCGCCTTCTGGCTGTCGTGCTTGTTCGGGCTGCCGTAGCCGATGTGCGTCCGGACCGCGATCAGACTGGGCCGGTCGTCGGCCCGGGCCGCCTCGATCGCCGCCTCGATCGCGGCGAGGTCGTTGCCGTCCTCGACCCGGCGGGTGTCCCAGCCGTAGGCGTCGAAGCGCGCGACCACGTCCTCGGAGAAGGCCATCGCCGTCGGGCCGTCGAGCTGGATGTGGTTGTCGTCGTACAGGACGACCAGCTTGCCCAGCCGCAGGTGGCCGGCGAGGCTCGCCGCCTCCGACGCGATGCCCTCCTGGAGGTCGCCGTCGGACGCGATGACGTAGGTCCAGTGGTCGACGATGTCACCGTCGGGCTGGTTGAACTCGGTCGCCAGCCGGCGCTCGGCGATGGCCATCCCGACCGCGTTCGCGAACCCCTGGCCGAGCGGGCCGGTCGTCGCCTCGACGCCCGGCGTCAGCCCGTACTCGGGATGCCCGGGCGTGCGGCTGCCCCACTGGCGGAACTGCTTGAGCTCCTCGAGCGGGAAGGTCGTAGCCGGTCAGGTGGAGCAGCGAGTACAGCAGCATGCTCGCGTGGCCGGCGCTCAGGACGAACCGGTCGCGATCCGGCCAGTCCGGATGCGTCGGGGCGTGGCGCAGGAACCGCGTCCACAGCACGTACGCCATCGGGGCGGCGCCCATCGGGGCGCCCGGGTGCCCGGAGTTCGCCTGCTGGACGGCGTCGATGGAGAGGGTCCGGATGGTGTCGATCGCGAGGCGGTCGAGGTCGGGCGTCACGGTGGTCATGGGGACTCCGGTTGGGACCTGGTTGCGGGTCGGCAGGGTCGCTCGACTGGGGCCGTCATTGTAGGTCCAGCTTCGGCCTCGACCGCGCGACTACCATCGAGCCATGCCCCGCCTCCGACCATCCAGACCGCGCCGTCCCGGTCGGCCGCGTCGCCCGGGCCGCGGCTCGGTCGTCGGACTCGCGCGGATCGTCGTGCTGGGCGACCTGATGCTCGATGTGGTCCTGGCGCCCGCCCGCCCGCTCGAGGCCGGCACCGACGTCCCGGGTCGCGTCGCCCTGGTCCAGGGCGGGTCGGCGGCCAACACGGCCCGCTGGCTGGGCCGGCTCGGCGCGCGATCGACCCTGATCGCCGCGGTCGGTCGCGATGCGGCCGGCCGGGCGCTCGTCGACGCGGTCCGGGCCGACAAGGTCACGCTCCGCGTGAGCCGGGTCTCGGGCGCGAGGACCGGGCGGATCGGCGTGCTGGTGGCGCCCGGCGGGGAGCGCTCCTTCGTCGCGGATCGCGGCGCAGCCGATCAGCTGGACCCCGACGACCTGCGACCCGCGTGGTTCCGCGGCATCGATGCGTTCCACGTCCCGGCCTATTCGCTGCTCGGCGAGCCGCTGGGCCTGGCCGGCCGTCGAGGCCTGGCCCTCGCCCGGGCGGAGAACGCGCTCGTCAGCGTCGATCTCGCCTCGATCGGTCCGTTGCTCGCCCAGGGCCGGCGCGCGGCGCGGTCGCTGATCGCGGAGATCGCCCCGGACCTGCTGTTCGCGACGGCATCGGAGGCCGAGGCGCTGCTTGGACGCCACGCGGTCGAGGGCCTGCTCGAGTATGCGCCGGTGGCCGTCGTCAAGCGCGGGCCCAAGGGCGCGACGGTCCTCGCGAGCGAGGGCGACGGGCAGCTCCGGTTCGAGGTCGCGACCCAGCACCTCACCGCTGCTGACTCCACCGGAGCGGGCGATGCCTTCGACGCCGGGTTCCTGGTCGGTTGGTTCGCGGCCCGGGCGGCCGGTCGGTCGTTGCCCGCGTCGCTCCATCGTGCCGCGCTCGCCGGCCACCGAGCGGCGGCTCGCCAGCTGTCGACGCCGCGGGCGGAGCTCGCCCTCGCCTAGATCGGAGTCGTCAAGCCCGCAGGTGCCGGTCGAACCAGTCGAGCATCCGGGTCTGGCGGTCGATGCGCCGGTCCGGACGGCCCGACGACGAGAACACGTGGAACTCCTCGGGGTAGAGGACGTATTCGACGGTCCGGCGCAGGTTGCGCAGTGCGATGAAGAGCTGCTCGTTGTCCTGGGGCGGGCAGCGCAGGTCGGCCTCGCCCTGGAACATCAGGAGCGGCGTGTGGATGTCGGCGACGTGGGAGAGCGGCGACTGGCGCCACAGCTTGTCGACGCCAGCGGGTGACGTCGGGTCGCCCAGCAGGGCGACGCGGTTGTACTCGGGACCGCCGTCCGAATTCGCCCAGGCGCTGATCTGGTTTGCCACGCCGTTCTCGGACACCGCGGCAGCGAACCGATCGCTCGTCCCGATCAGCCAATGGACCATGAAGCCGCCGTAGCTCAGCCCGAGGACGCCGAGACGCTCGGGATCCACGAGTCCGAGCCCGATCACGTGGTCCAGCGCCGCATGGACGTCATCCGCGTCGACGCCGCCCCAGTCGCCGAGCTGGGGCCGGATCCAGCCGCGGCCGTACCCGGCGCTGCCCCGTATGTTCGGCAGGATCACGCGATACCCGCGCGCGACGAGGAGCGCGACCTCGGTGTGCGGGGTCGGTGCCCACGCCCCGAGCGGTCCGCCATGGACGTCGAGGACGGTGGGCAGTGCGGCGCTGCCGGCGTCGGGCGGCGAGGCGACCCAGACGTCGATCGGTCCGCCCGTGCCGGACGCCTGGACCAAGGTCATGACGGGCAATGGGTGACGGGCCTGCCACGAGGACCCGATGGTCGTCCGCCTCGTGGCGCGTGGTGGCTCGGTCCACGCGTCGGAGAGGCGAGCGGTCGACAGCTCGATCGCCCGCACGCCGTCGGTCCCGAGCCACGTGACGAGGCCGTCATCGGACGCCGCCAGCGAGTGCGTCACGATGTCGCCGTCGGCGATGACGCGGACCCCGCGGCCCGTGCCAGTCGCCGGATCAATGCTGAAGGCTCGCGGGTGCGACCGTCCCCGGTGCGTGACGACGGCGACGATCGTGTCCGATCCCACCCAGATCGGCCGCGTCCGGCCGTCGACCAGCCAGCCCGTGAGGTCGCAGTCCACCCAGCTGCCGATCGGCCGATCGAGGTCGGGGGCAGGCTGGCGGATCTTGCCGCGGCCGCCGCTCCGTCCGACGAGCACATTCGGGCTGACGTCGTCGAGCGCATCGTCTTCGAGGATGCCGACCGCGGCGATCCACCGGCCGTCCGGGGAGAAGGCGGGCTGGGTGGCGTACCCGCCCGGGGCGAGTCCCTCGCGCGGCTCGGCGCCGGGCTCGTCGACATCGACGGCCCAGATCGTCGCTCGCGGGCGGAGGTCCGGTTGGTCGCCGCGGTCGGCGGCGAACGCGACGGTCCGGCCATCCGGGCTCCAGTCGATCCCCGACACGCCCCAATCGCCCGAGGTCACCTGGCGGGGCCGCGCGCCCGGCCGGGCGTCGACGACGAAGAGATGCGCCCAATGATCGAGATGCCCGACGCCGTCGTACCGCCAGTCCGTGCGCGTGATGTGCCGGGCGAGCGGCGCCTCGGGCGTTCGACGGGGTTTCGTCCCGATCGGGGTGGTCTCGCCCACGAGGAAGCGGGGCGGATCAACGTCCGCCACGTAGGCCAGCCGCGTCCCGTCGGGCGACCAGGCGAGCTCCGAGATCTCCCCGTGCGCACCACGCGTGAGCTGTCGCACACGGCGACGATCGATCCCGACGAGGCGGATCGACGTGCCTGGCTCCGCGCCCTCGACGTGCCGGATGCAGGCGACGGTGCGTCCGTCGGGGGCGATCCGCGGCCAGCGATCGCGGACCGCCCCGCTCGTCAGCCGCCGGGCTCGTGCCGGGCGATCGCCGCTGAGCGGAACGACCCACAGATGCGCCTCGTAGTGGTTCCTGCGCACGGTGCGTCGGCCGACGACTGCCACGCGGCCGTCGGCGGACACGTCGTGTTCCTCCAGGATCGCCTGGCGGCGGATGTCCTCGGGGACGAAGGGGCGGGTCGGCATCGGGCTCAGGGTAGCCGGGCGGCGTCTGCTGGCGACCGGTGACGCCGCAGCCGCCCGTGTCGTGGGACGGACCGACTCGGTACGCTTCGCGGATGCTTGCCGACCGGTTGGTCATCGCCGCCGAGGTCGCCGGCGCCCTCGGGGAGGGTCGTCCGGTCGTGGCGCTCGAGTCCACGCTCATCAGCCACGGCCTCCCGTACCCCGCGAACCTGGAGGTCGCCCAGGCCTCGGAAGCGGCGGTCCGTGCGTCGGGCGCGGTGCCCGCGACCGTCGCGATCCACGCCGGACGGATCCTGGTTGGGCTGCGCGAGTCCGACCTCATGGCCCTCGCGACGGCGCCCGCCGGTTCGGTCCGGAAGGCCGCCCGACCGAGCCTCGGACCGGCCCTGCTCTCCACGGACTGGGCGGCCACGACGGTCAGCGCCACGATGATCGCGGCCCACGCGGCCGGCATCACCGTGTTCGCGACGGGCGGGATCGGCGGCGTCCATCGCGGGGCGCTGGGCGAGCCCGGGTCGGCCGTCGCGCCGTCACTCGACATCTCGTCGGACCTCGAGGAGCTCGGCCGGACGCCGATGGCCGTCGTCTGCGCCGGCCCGAAGGCCATCCTCGACGTCCCGGCCACGCTCGAATACCTCGAGACCCGAGGCGTGCCGGTCCTGTCGATCGGGCAGGAGGACCTGCCCGGGTTCTTCGCCCGGTCCGCCGGCATCCCGGCTCCCGACCATGTCGCCGACGTCACGATGGCGGCGCACCAGGCCGGGAACCACCTCTCCCTCGGGCTCGGCAGCGCGATCCTGCTCTGCGTGCCGGTGCCGGCCGACGACGCACTCCCGGACGACGTCGCCCGGGACGCTGTCGAGCGCGCGGTCCATGACGCGGAGGTGGCGGGCGTCCGCGGGCCGGCCCTCACGCCGTGGCTGCTCGCGCGCGTCGCCGAGCTGACCGACGGCGCCTCGGTCCGGGCGAACACCGCGCTCATCGTCAACGACGCACGCGTGGCGGGCGAGATCGCCGCGACCCTCGCGTCCGTCGGGCGATAGACCGGCACCTGCCAGGGACCCCGCGCGACCTCGCGGGCTCCGACCCGGTGGTATCCTTCCGGTCCTTCCAGAGGCTCCTTCCCGGGGACCCCTATGTCCGTCTGGTCCGGCCCGCCTGCCATCGAGGCACGAGGCGTTCGCCGCATCTACAACGTGAAGCCCACGCCGGTCGTTGCCCTCGACGGCATCGATCTTGACGTCGCGCCCGGCGAGTTCTTCGGCCTGCTCGGCCCGAACGGCGCCGGCAAGACCACGCTCATCAAGATCCTCACCACGCTCCTGCTGCCGTCGGCCGGCACGGCGAAGATCTTCGGCTTCGATGTCGCCGGGGACGTCAAGCGGATCCGGCGGATCATGAACATGGTCGCGGGCGGGGAGCAGTCGGGCTACGGCATCCTGACCGTCCGCGAGCAGCTCTGGATGTTCAGCCAGTTCTACGGCCTGCCGCGCAAGGACGGCTGGCGCCGGGTCGACGAGCTGATCGAGGCCGTCGGCTTCAGCGAACAGGCGGAGCAGCGGGTCAGCACGCTCTCCACCGGCGAGCGCCAGAAGATGAACTTCGCGCGCGGCCTGCTCAACGATCCGTGGATCCTGTTCCTGGACGAGCCGACGCTGGGCCTCGATGTCGCCGCCGCCCGGTCGGTCCGGGAGCTCGTCACGTCCTGGAAGGCGGCGGTGCCCGGCCGGACTGTGCTTCTGACGACGCACTACATGGCCGAGGCCGACGAGCTGTGCGAGCGGATCGCCATCGTCGACCACGGCCGGATCCTGGCCATCGGCTCGCCGGACGAGCTCAAGCATCGCGTGCAACGCGAGTCGATCTTCCGCCTGGAACTGGACCACCTCGACGGCGGCACCGACGCGCTCGAGCGATTGCCCGGCGTCGTCTCCGCGGCGCCCGCAGCCGACGCCGACGAGGCGGAGGATCGCCAGACCGTCAGCCTTAACTTGGTGCTCGAGGAGGACGGCGCGCTGGGCGGCGTGGTCCAGGCGCTCGGTGGCCTCGGCGCGCACATCCTCGCCCTTCGCAAGTCGGAGCCGTCGCTCGAGGACGTGTTCGTCGAGCTGGTCGGCCGCGGCTTCGACGACGACGGCTCGCGACAGAGGGGATCCGACAACGGCCGGCATCCGCCGGGTGACGGCGCCACGCCGGCGCGGACCCTCGACCAGGCCGAGCACGAGGCCGGCGAGCCGGCCGAGAGCGAGCTCGTCTGAGATGTCCGTCTACGAGTACCGTCGGACCGCGAGCCCGGCGGAGGCCGCCGACTGGAGCCGCCGCCAGGTCTTCCTGACGAACCTGCGGACGATCGGCGGCCGTGCCTACCCGCGCGTGACGGGCCTGTTCCGCGAGAAGTCCTGGGTCGCCTTCGAGATCCTCCTCCCGTTCATCGCGACATCAGCCTACGTGTTCGTGTATCGCTCGCTGCAGGCCCCGCCGGAGTACATCGGGTTCGTGGTCCTGGGCGGCGCGATGACCGCGTTCTGGCTCAACGTCATCTGGATGATGGCCAGCCAGCTGTACTGGGAGAAGAGCCAGGGAAACCTGGAGCTCTACTTCGCCGCGCCGATGAGCATCATGTCGGTCCTGCTCGGGATGGCGGTCGGCGGCATGGTGATGAGCTCGAGCCGGGCGCTCGTGATCCTGGTGATCTCGACGTTCGTGTACGGCGTCACGTTCGCCGTCGATCAATGGCTGCTGCTCCTGATCGTCTTCGCGCTCACGCTCACCGCCCTCTACGGACTCGGCATGATGCTCGCGAGCCTGTTCCTGGTCTGGGGCCGCGAGGCGAACCAGCTCACGGAGCTGTTCACCGAGCCCGTGTACTTCGTCTCGGGGCTCAACTTCCCCGTGGGTCGGCTCGGTCTCCTCGGTGCGCTGGCCATCGCCACGATCCCGCTGGCCGTGGGGCTGGACGCCATGCGCCAGCTGGCGTTCTCGGAGGCCGCCTTGCCGTTCGGCACGCTCCCGCCCGAGACGGAGGCGCTGATCCTCGTTGCGATGAGCGTGGTGTTCGTCCTGGCCGCCCGGTGGATGCTCCGGGCGCTGGAGCGAGATGGCCCGGCGCGAGGGCCGTCTCTCGATCCGATGGCAATGACCTCGGGCGAGGGATCGGTCGGGCCGCCGGTCGGCCTCGACGCGCCGGTCTGGGGCGGCTTCGACGCCACGCGGACGCGCGGCCGCGGGCTGCGCCGACGACTGGCGCAGCTTCCGAACGGCGGCCAAGCTCGGCTGGCAGATGGAGGCGAACTGGACCGACCCGATCCTGTTCTTCATCTACTCGGTCGCGAAGCCGGTCTCGGCCGCCCTGATCCTCGTCGTGATGCTGGACATCATCAGCGGTGGGTCGCGCCCCGAGTACCGCGGCTTCATCGTCGTCGGCACCGCGCTCTGGTCGTTCGTCATGGCCGGCATCGCGGGACTGGCCTGGTCGATCCTCGACGACCGCGAGCGCTACCGGATGCTGAAGTACCTCTACGTCAGCCCGAGCGACTTCCTGGTGATCCTGCTCGGCCGCGGCGTGGCGCGCATCGCGGTCGGCGCGATGGGCGCGGCGATCACGATCGCCTTCGGGATCGTCGTCCTCGGCCTCCGGTTCGACCCGATCGCGATCTCCTGGCTCGTGTTCGCGATCGTCATGGCGCTCGGCCTCGGCTCGATCATCTCGTTCGGCGTGCTGCTCGCCGCCGTGTGCCTCCAGACGCGCCAGGACTCCTGGCACTACCCGGAGGCGGTTGCCGGGGCCCTGTTCCTCGTCAGCGGCGCCGTCTTCCCGTTGTCCGTGCTGCCCCAGCCGGTCCAGGCCTTCGGGCTGCTGACGCCGCTGACGTGGTGGATCGAAGGCGTCCGCATCGCGATCTTCCCGGACGGCATGTCCGGTGTCGGCGGCGCCGGAAGTCTGTGGACCGCCGTCACCGGAAGCACCGCCCCGGACGCGCTGACGATCGTCCTCGCCTTGCTCGCGACCGGGGCGCTCGTTACACTCGCCGCCACTGGCATCTTCCGGGCAAGTGAGCGTCGTGCGAAGGATCGCGGACTGCTGGACCGGACGACAGGCTCCTGACGGAGGACGACCCGCATGCGGATCTACGAGGGCAGCCCACGCCAGGACTTCCAGGAGGTCTTCCGCTCGATCGGTGCGTTCATCGATCAGCGCGGCATGCGGGACGTCCTGTTGGTCGAGGCGCCGGACGGCTTCATCGTGCAGGGTCTGGTCATCTCCGGGACGAACACCGGGACGTGGAGCGACACGATGGGCACGCTCGTCAAGGAGACCCTGACGTTCGTCGACGACGACATCGCGCGGTTCATGGAGGAGGCTTCCGCCCGTCGCGGCCGAAAGCCGCCGCCGCCGCCCCATCAGGCCGGCCGGTACGAGAATGCGTTCCGGGTCATCGGCCGCTACGTCGACGAGCAGAAGCCGCAGGACGTCTTCTTCTTCGAGCAGGACGGCGCCTTCGTCCTTCGCCTGATGCTCACCGGCCAGGCGGGCACCCATCATCAGCTCACCGAGTTCACCCGAGACGACATCGAGAGCCTGGTCTCGAAGGGCCCCAGCCTTCGCTACCCGGAGACGGCGTCCGAAGGGAAAGCCAAGCGATAACGACATCCGGGAGTGGATCCCGGGCAGCATTGGAGGTACCGACATGAAGGCACTCAAGACGGTCGCGGTGGCACTCGGCATCACGCTGGCCGCCCTCATCGTCATCCCGCTCGTGGTGCTGGCGGGCCTGTTCGTCTGGCTCAAGCTGACCGAAGAGGCCGACGAGGAGATCCTCGAGCTCGACGGCGAGACCGTCTGATCGACTCGCCCGAACCGGCCGCCGAGCGAACGGCGACCGGCCCCACGGACCATTCGCGCAGGACGCCCGCCGGAACACCGGCGGGCGTCGATCTGTCCGCCGAGCGCCAGGGCGACCGAGCCACCGAGCGGCGCCTCGCCGAGATCGGCGTGCTCGTCGTCATGGTCTTCTGGGGCGGCAACTTCATCGTGGTCAAGGGCGTGCTCGACGTCCTGCCGCCGGTCGGGTTCTCGTTCCTGCGGTTCGGGCTCGCCTCGCTGATCCTGCTCGCGCTCCTGCGCTGGCGCGAGGGCACGATCGCGATCAGCCCGCGCGACTTCGTACCGCTGGGGCTGCTCGGCGTCCTCGGCTTCGGCGTCTACCAGATCCTCTGGACGACGGCGCTCGGGCGCATCTCGGCCGGTGACTCGGCGGTGCTGATCGCCGCGACGCCGGTGCTGACCGCCCTGATCGCCGTGGCGGTCGGCTCCGACACCCTCACGATCCCGAAGCTGGCCGGGGCGATCGTCTCGTTCGCCGGGGTCATCGTGGTCGTCGGGGCCGGCGCCGGGCTCGACCTGGCGGGCGACGCCGCTCGGCTATCTCGTGACGCTCCTGGCCGCGCTGTGCTGGGCGATCTACAGCGCGTTCGGCGGCTCGGTCCTGCGCCGGCACTCGCCGTTGCGCGCCACGGCCTGGGCCACGGTCGCGGGCACGGCCCTGCTGGCGATCCCCGGCGTGCTCCAGCTCTCGACCGTGGACACGGCGGCGCTCGGCCTCGCGAGCCTGTTCGCGGTGTTCTACTCGGGGGCGCTCTCGGCCGGCGTCTCGAACGTCATCGTGATGCACGGGATCGGGAAGCTGGGCCCGACCCGCGTGACCGCGCTCCAGACGCTCGTCCCGGCCCTGGCCATCGTCTTCGCGTTCATCTTCCTCGGCGAGGCGATCCGCCTCGGGCAGGTGATCGGCGGGATCGTGATCCTCTCTGGCGTCGCGTTGACGCGCCTCGGCGCGGGCCGCTCCCGGGCGCCGCACGGCCGGCCGGCCTGATCCGATGTCGATGCCCGGCGCTGCGCCACCCGTCCCTGCCCTGGAGCCCGGCTCGCCGCCGCTGGCCATCCTCGTCGACTACGACGGGACGATCGCGCTGACCGACGTGTCCGACACGGTCATGGCCGAGTACGTGAGCGGCGGCTGGGAGGCCGAGGCGGCGGCGTACGACGCAGGGCTCATGGGCTCGCGGCGGCTGATGACCCTCGAGATGGCGATGGTCGATGCGGACCCGGCGGACTTGCTCGCCACGGCCGCCGTGCAGCCGCACGACCCCGGGTTCGTCCCGTTCGTCCGGTCCGCCCAGGCGGCGGGCATCCCGGTCGAGGTCGTGTCCGATGGGTTCGGCTTCTTCATCGAGCCGGCGCTGCGCGCGCTGGGCGTCGGCGAGCTCCCGGTCATCACGGCCCGGACGGTCTTCGCCGGGCGCCGCGCGTCGATCGAGTATCCGAACGGCCACCCGGCCTGCTTCGTGTGCGGCACCTGCAAGCGCCAGCGCGTCCTGGACCACCAGGCCGCTGGCCGGGCCGTGCTCTTCATCGGCGACGGTGAGAGCGACCGCTACGCCGCGGGCTACAGCGACATCGTCTTCGCCAAGCGGTCGCTCGTGCGCATCTGCGTCGAGGCCGGCTGGCCGTTCCAGCGTTGGACGGAGTTCAGCGAGATCGAGACGTGGCTCGAGGCGACGCTCGCCGCCTGGCGTGCCGATCCGTCGACGCTGCCGCGTCCGGCTCGACACCCGTTCTTCTGCGGCCCAGAGGTCTGGGGCGAGGGCCGCGAGGACCCGCCGCGGGACGCATGGCCGCCGCCCGACCGGCGAGCCGCGGCGCGCTAGTCCCAGCGCTCCCAGCGTGCGAACGACTCGAACGGGACCCAGCCGCGCTTGAGGCTCGGCGAGCGGACGTCGGCCAGCGGCCGGCCCACCGGCATGACCCCGATCGGGACGAACTCGTCGGGGATGCCGAGATAGCCGCGCAGGGCATCGATGTCCGGCCCGACGAAGCCGCAGCCCAGCCCCTCGTCGACGGCGGCCAGCATGATGTTCTGCATCGTCGCCCCGATGTCGACCCACCAGAACGGCACGGGCCACTCGATCTCGGCACCGTTCTCGTCGACCTTGTCCGGCTCCTGGTAGCGCCGGTGGTAGATCGCCTCGCTGACGCACGGGATGAACTGCACGGCGCACTCGCTGATCCACGGCCCGAAGTCCGCCTCGTACTGCTCCTCGCCGCAGATCCGGGCGACCGCACGGCGGGCGGCCGGGTCGGTCACGACGACGACCCGCTGGCCCTGGCTGAAGCCGGCCGACGGGGTCCGCTGGGCCAGCCGCGCGATGCGCTCGATGACGTCGCGCCCGACGCCGCCCTCCTCGAAACGACGCACCGCCCGGCGCTTCATCACGACGTCCCGGAACTCCACGCGGCGCCTCCTCGGATTCGACTTCAGGGGCACTTTCCGATAGCATCAGAAAAACCCCGGAGGACCTGACCCATGGCGAAGTATGTCTTTGTGACCGGAGGCGTGACCTCCTCTCTCGGCAAAGGCATCACCGCCGCCAGCGTCGGTCGCCTGCTCAAGGCCCGCGGTCTCCGGGTCTCCATCCTGAAGCTCGATCCGTACATCAACGTGGATCCGGGCACGATGTCGCCGTACCAGCACGGCGAGGTCTTCGTCACCGACGACGGCGCCGAGACCGACCTCGACCTCGGCCACTACGAGCGCTTCATCGACGAGAACCTGAGCCAGCTCAGCAACGTCACCACGGGGCGCATCTACCAGGCGGTCATCGCCAAGGAGCGCCGCGGCGACTACCTCGGCGGCACCGTCCAGGTCATCCCGCACATCACCAACGAGATCAAGGAGCGCATCGGTCGGGTCGCCCGCGACGGCGATCCGGACGTCGTCATCGTCGAGGTCGGCGGGACCGTCGGCGACATCGAGTCGCTGCCGTTCCTCGAGGCCATCCGCCAGATGCGCAAGGACGTCGGGCGGGCGAACGTCCTGTACGTCCACGTGACGCTGCTCCCGGCGCTGGCCGCGACCGGCGAGCTCAAGACCAAGCCCACCCAGCACTCGGTCAAGGAGCTGCGCGGCATCGGCATCCAGCCCGACGTCATCGTCCTGCGCTCCGACCATCCGGTCCCCGACGAGATCCGCGAGAAGATCGCGCTCTTCACGGACGTCGCGACCGAGGCGGTCATCCCGGCCGAGACCGCCGACACGATCTACGAAGTGCCGCTCATGTTCGAGGCGCTCGGGCCTCGGCAAGCTCGTCGTCCGCGAGCTCGGGCCTCGGCGACGAGACCGTCGAGCCGGACCTCGACGAGTGGCGCGCGCTCGTCGAGCGGATCAAGGCGCCCAAGCCGATCCTCGAGATCGCGCTCGTCGGCAAGTACATCGAGCTGCCCGACGCCTACCTCTCGGTCACCGAGGCGCTCAAGCACGCGGCCTGGGCGCACGAGGTCGATGCGCGCGTCCGCTGGGTCGATTCCGAGGCGCTGACCAAGGAGAACCTCCACGAGCGGCTCGACGGCGCGGCGGGGATCCTCGTCCCGGGCGGCTTCGGCCACCGCGGCATCGAGGGCAAGGTCCTCGCCGCCCACTACGCGCGCGACCACAAGGTCCCGTACCTCGGCCTGTGCCTGGGCCTCCAGTGCGCGGTCATCGAGTTCGCCCGCGAGGTCGTCGGCTCGGCCGACGCCAACTCGACCGAGTTCGACATGTTCACCGAGCACCCGGTCATCGACTTCATGCCCGACCAGCGCGACATGGAGGACAAGGGCGGCACGATGCGCCTGGGCCTCTATCCGGCCAAGCTGACGCCCGGCTCGAAGGCCGCCGCGGTCTACGGCCAGGAGGTCATCTACGAGCGGCACCGCCACCGCTTCGAGGTGAACAACCGCTACCGCCAGACGCTCGAGGCGGCCGGCATGCTGCTGTCCGGCCAGTCGCCCGACGGCCGGCTCGTCGAGATCGTCGAGCTCAAGGACCACCCGTGGTTCGTGGCCAGCCAGTTCCATCCCGAGTTCAAGAGCCGGCCCGAGCGCCCGCATCCGCTGTTCGACGGGTTCGTCTCGGCGGCGCTCGCGGTCCGTGACGGCCGGGAGCCCGTGTTCGCCTCGCCCGCCGAGCCCGAGCACGCCCCGACCGCCAGGGTTGCGGCCAAGCCCACGCCCACGCCCGAGCCCGCGGGCGAAGAGGTCGGCGCCGGGCAGGCCTGACGCCCGTCAAGGGGCCCGACGCGCGTCGGACGTACTATCACGGTTGACGCGAAACGACTAGGAGCCTCGACCGATGAAGATCTTCCTCGACACCGCCGACCTCGAAGAGATCCGGACCGCCGCCCGCTGGGGCGTCCTCGACGGCGTCACGACCAACCCGACGCTCTACGCCAAGGTCGGCGGCTCGTACGACGACATCCTCAAGGAGGTCTGCCGGATCACCAACGGACCGGTGTCGGCGGAGGTCGTCGCCGACGACGTCGACACGATGCTCGAGGAGGGCCGCCACTTCGCGACGCTCGCGCCGAACATCGTGGTCAAGGTCGCCATGAGCGAGAACGGCCTCGAGGCGATCAGCCGCTTCGCCGAAGAGGGCATCAAGACCAACTGCACGCTGATCTTCTCGGCCAACCAGGGTCTGCTCGCGGCCAAGGCCGGCGCCAGCCTGCTGTCGCCGTTCGTCGGCCGGCTCGACGACATCAACCAGGACGGCATGAACGTCATCCGCGAGCTGGCCGAGATCGTTGCCATCCACGAGCTCGACACCGAGGTCCTCGCGGCCTCGATCCGCCATCCGCTGCACATGACGCAGGCCGCGCTCGCGGGCGCGCACGTCGCGACGGTGCCGTTCAAGGTCCTCCAGCAGATGGTCCACCACCCGCTCACCGACAAGGGCATCGTCCAGTTCAAGAAGGACTGGGAAGGCGCCCGCGCAGCGGCAGCCGCCAAGGCCTGAACTCCCCCTTGGCCGGCGCCGCGCTGCGTTCGTCGGCCGCCGGGAGATCGCCGCTAGCAAGAGGGCTATTGACGCTCCGGCTCCGGCGCGTCTATGCTCCAAGTGTCCCGACCGGCATTGACGCTGCGACTCGATTCGCGCGCAGATCGCCCGCTCGGCCCCCACGCTACCCCGGCCTCATCGTGAGCCGGCAAGCCCTTTCCCACAGGTGACCCCTACCCATATGCCCGGACCAGGCCCCGATCAGCGCGACCGTTCCCGAAACCGGCGTCCTCGCCGACGCAACCCCGTCGGAGGCGGCGGCCGCGCCCCCGTCACCGAATACGAAGAGCAGCAGGAGCTCGAGGCCGCCCGCGAGCGGAACGACCTGGAGGTCAGCGACCTCCGCGAGATGAGCGTCGCCGAGCTCCGCCAGGTCTCCAAGGAGCTCGAGCTCGACGCCGACGACCGGCGAGCGCAAGGACGACCTCGTCGACCAGATCCTGCAGCGCCAGACCGAGCGCGCCGGCCACGCCTACGCCAGCGGCATCCTCGACATCGTCGACGAGGGCTTCGGCTTCATGCGCCGCCACGGCCTGCTGCCCAGCCCGGACGACGTCTACGTCAGCTCCAGCCAGGTCCGCCGCTTCGGCCTCCGCATCGGCGACCGCGTCGCCGGCGCCGTCCGCGCCCCGCGCGAGGCGGAGAAGTACTGGGGCATGCTCCGGGTCGACTCCGTCAACGGCGTCGATACCGAGACCGCCCGCCGCCGGCCCGGTCTTCGGCGACCTGACACCCGTCCACCCGGACGTGCTGATCAACCTCGAGACCGACCCCAAGAACCTCAGCCAGCGGCTGATCAACCTCGTCAACCCGCTCGGCAAGGGCCAGCGCGCCCTCATCGTCAGCCCGCCGAAGGCCGGCAAGACGATGCTGCTCAAGCAGATCGCCAACGGCATCAGCGCCAACTACCCCGAGATCCTCCTCATGGTCGCGCTCATCGGCGAGCGACCCGAGGAAGTCACCGACATGCGTCGGAGCGTCAAGGGCGAGGTCATCAGCTCGACGTTCGACGAGCCGACCGAGAACCACACGCACGTCGCCGAGATGGCCCTCGAGATCGCCAAGCGCCAGGTCGAGACCGGCCGCGACGTCGTCATCCTGCTCGACTCGATCACGCGCCTCGCCCGCGCCTACAACCTGGCCCTGCCGCCGTCCGGCCGGACGCTGTCGGGCGGCCTCGACCCGATCGCGCTCTACCCGCCGAAGCGGTTCTTCGGCGCCGCGCGGAACATCGAGGAGGGCGGCTCGCTCACGATCATCGGCACGTGCCTGGTCGACACCGGCTCGCGCATGGACGACGTCATCTACGAGGAGTTCAAGGGCACCGGCAACTCGGAGCTCATCCTCGACCGCAAGCTCGCCGAGAAGCGGATCTACCCCGTCGATCGACGTCCAGCGCTCCGGCACCCGCCGCGAGGAGCTGCTCCTCGAGGAGGGCACGCTCAAGATGGTCTGGACGATGCGCCGGATGCTGTCGGCGGTCGGGGCCAACGAGGGCATCGAGATCCTGCTCAACCGGCTCTCGAAGACCCAGTCGAACGCCGAGTTCCTCTCGACGCTGACCAAGAGCCTCGACGCCTGACCGGCGCCCGCTCAGCGGCCCGCCCCGACGCGCTCCCGAGCCCCTGCATCTCGACCCCTCACGCACGGATCGGGTCCTGCCACGCACGCTCGGTTTGTCACGGTTGCAACGTGCGTGGTACCGTTCGCAATCGATGTCGTAAGCCCGCAGCATCGCGGGCGTCGGCCGCGAAAGAGACCCCCAGCTCGAGACCGCGACCCCGGACGGTCGCCGATCAGCAATCTGCCAAGTGGCGTTCCCCAGCGCTTCTGACCGTCCAAACGCCAGGAGACCGTATTGCTGAACGCGTCGGTCGGCTTCCAGCGCGTCATCGGACGCCTGCGCCGGCCCCCGATCCTCGAATCCGATCCCGCGATGTTGCTCCAGACCCGGAGCCTGGCTGTCGCACGACAGGTGCGCAGCTCCATCCGCTCGGTCGCGGCCGCTGCACGAGCCACCACGCGTTCGCATCCGCAGACGCAGGCCGTGCGCCTGGCCACCCCCCGGTACCGCGCTCGATCGATCCAGCACGCCGCACGGCGGCAGCGCGTCGGCCTGCTCACCAGGCTCGGCCCGGATCGCGTCGTGGGGCTGGCCGTCGCCGGCATCGTGCTCGGCGCCTCGGTCATCAGCGTCTCGGCCGGTAGCCCGAGTCCGAACGGACCGGTCGGCGGGACCACCGGCGACGGAGACGGTCCCCGGATCGCGGTCGGCGGCGGTGCCGGCCTCGAGCGCAACGAGCCCTTCGACGACGAATACGGGTACGAGGACGCAGGCTCGGCCACCGTCTCGGACGGCGTCATCGGCGTCGACCTGCGCCATCCCGATCTCGGCGGCGGCGTCGCGACCGGCGTCGGCGCTCCCACAGTGACGATCGCGGGCATCACCGGCCCGTTCCTCGACGACGGCACGCTGCTCAAGCCGGTCGCGGTCGACACGACCGTGGCGGACGGCAGCGGACCTGCTGCGGACCTACAAGGTCAAGTCGGGCGACACGCTCACCGGCATCGCCGACAAGTTCGACGTCTCGATGATGACGCTGTGGTGGGCGAACAACCTCGAAGTCCAAGGACGAGCTCCACCTGGGCCAGGTCCTGACGATCCCGCCGGTGAGCGGCCTCGTCGTGACCGTCACGGCGAACGACACGCTCGACGGCGCTCGCCGCCAAGTACAAGGTCGACAAGGCACGACATCGTCGACGACCAACGAGCTCGACGGACCCGAACCTCGTCGTCGGCCAGGTCCTGGTCGTGCCGGGCGCCAAGGGCAAGGCGATCCCGACGCCCAAGCCCGTCAAGCGCCACGACCGTCGACCAAGCCGCGCAGCGGCGGCGGCGGCTCGCACGTCCGTCCGCCCACCAAGCTACACCGGCGGCACAGTTCGCCTGGCCGGTCGTCGGCGGCGGCAACTACATCAGCCAGTACTACCACTACGGCCACTACGCCATCGACATCGCGGCCGACTACGGCTCGCGCGTCCGCGCCGGCGGCAGCGGCACCGTGATCTTCGCCGGCTGGAAGAGCAACGGCGGCGGCTACCAGGTCTGGATCGCCCACGGCTCCGGGCTGTACACGACGTACAACCACATGTCGGCCGTCCGGTCGGCCGCGGCCAGCACGTCGGCCGCGGCCAGCAGGTCGGGCGCGTCGGCCAGTCCGGGAACGCCACGCGGCCCGCACCTCCACTTCGAGGTCTGGCGAGGGCCCGTCTGGAACGGCGGCACGCGGGTCAACCCGCTCGTCGTACCTCTAGGCCGATCCCGCAACGGCCGCCGGCCGAAGCCGGCGAACCCCGTGCGAGAATGCCCGCGATGTTCCTCGACCGCGTGAAGATCTGGGTCCGCGCCGGCGACGGCGGCGACGGGGCCGCGACCTTCCGGCAGCGAGGCGCACGTCCCGCGCGGCGGACCCGACGGCGGCGACGGCGGTCGGGGCGGCTCGGTCTACCTCCGAGGTCGATGCCGGCCAGACCACCCTGCGCGACTTCCAGGTACAAGCGCCACTTCAAGGCGACGCCCGGCGGCCGCGGCGACGCGGGCGCGCCGCCACGGCAAGGCCGGCGACGACCTGATCCTCGACGTCCCGCCCGGCACCGGCGTCTACGACGACGAGACCGGCGAGCTCGTCGCGGACCTCGTCGCCGTCGGCCAGCAGGCGATGGTCGCGCGCGGCGGCCGCGGCGGGCTCGGCAACACCCACTTCAAGACCGCCACGCACCAGGCGCCCAAGCACGCCCAGAAGGGCGAGCCCGGCGACGGAGCGCTGGCTGCGGCTGGAGCTCCGGCTCATCGCCGACATCGGGCTGGTCGGGCTGCCGAACGCCGGCAAGTCGACGCTCCTCGCGGCCCTCACCGCGGCACAGCCGAAGATCGCCGACTACCCGTTCACGACGCTCGAGCCGAACCTCGGCGTCATGGACCTCGGCGACGAGGACGAGCGGCGCCCGACGATCGCCGACGTGCCCGGGCTCATCGAGGGCGCCAGCACCGGGCGCCGGCCTCGGGCCACGCGTTCCTGCGCCACGTCGAGCGGACCCGGATCCTCGTCCACGTCGTCGACGGATCGTCGCGCGACCCGGAGTGGGACTACGACGTCATCCGCGAGGAGCTCCGCGCCCACGACCCGGCGCTGCTCGAGAAGCCGATGCTCGTCGCGTTCAACAAGCTCGACCTGCCCGCGGCCCGCGACGCGTGGCCGGCGTTCGAGCGTGCCCGCACGAAGGAGGGCCTCGACGGTCGTCGCGATCTCCGCGGCCGACCGGGGAGGGGCTGGCGACGCTCCGTGCCCGCCTCGCCGACCTCCTGCCCGACGCGTCGCCGAGCTCGCCGCGCCGCCCGAGCCGTCCGGCGTCGTCGTCCACCGGATCGAGGCGATGGGCGACGGGTTCGTCGTCGAGCGCGATCGAGGACGGCGTCGTTCCGGGTCCGCGGCAAGCGCATCGAGCGGATCGCCGCCCAGACCAACTTCGACGTCGAGGAGTCGGCCGAGCGCTTCCAGCGCGACCTCGCCCGGCTCGGGATCGACGCCGAGCTGCGGCGGGCCGGGATCGTGCGCCGGCGACCTCGTGCGGATCGGCGCGGCCGAGCTCGAGTGGGAGGCGCAGCCCTGGGAGCGGCGTGACCGAGCGGCGCCGGCGCCCGTCGTGCCCGGCTCGCTCGGCGTCTTCGGCGGCACGTTCGACCCGATCCACCTCGCCCACCTCGCGGTCGCCGAGGCGGCCCGCGACGCGCTGGGCCTCGAGCGGGTCCTGTTCATCCCGGCCGGCGAGCCGCCGCACAAGCCGGGCCGGCCGATCACCGCGGCCGAGCACCGGCTGGCGATGGTCGAGCTCGCGATCGCGGGCAACCCGGCCTTCGCAGTCGAGCCGCATCGAGCTCGACCGCGCCGGGCCCGTCGTACACGGTCGACACGCTCGAGGCGCTGCGCGCAGCCGACGGCGGCCGGACCTGACGCTCTGATCCTGTCGGCCGAGGCGTTCGTCGGCCTGCCGACCTGGCACGAGCCGCGGCGGGTCCTCGAGCTCGCCCGCCTCGTGGTCGCGCCGCGCGACGGCTACCCGGACGCGGACCCGGGCTTCGCTCGCGCGAACAGTTCCCCGGAGCGCGTGCCCGGGTCGTCTTCCTCGACGGCCCGCGGCTCCGCCTGTCCGCCTCGGAGCTGCGCGCGCGGGCCGCCGCCGGCCGGTCGCTGCGCTACCTCGTCCCGGATGCGGTCGCGGCCTATATCGGCGACCATGGGCTGTACCGAGACCACCAGGAGGACTGATCGATCGTGACCGACCCGGCGATCCGGACCAAGCGCGCAACCGCCCCGAGTGCCGACGGCCTGCCGCGTCGCGAGGCCCGCCGCGCCCAAGGCCGAGCGTCCGCCGCTGGACCTCGCCCGCCGCATCGTCGAGCTGGCCGAGGACAAGAAGGCCGCCGACATCGTGCTGCTCGAGCTCGCGCCGCTGACGACGCTGGCCGACTACTTCGTGATCTGCTCGGGCGGGTCGGAGCGCCAGCTCGACGCCATCGCCGACGGCATCATCAGCGCCCTGCGCGACGAGAAGGTCAAGCCGATCGGGCGCGAGGGCACGCCGGCGTCGCACTGGGTCCTGATCGACTTCGGGTCGGTGATCGTCCACATCTTCACGCCGCCCGAGCGCGACTACTACGGCCTCGAGAAGCACTGGTCCGAGGCGAAGACCGTCCTCCGGGTGCAGTGACGCCGCTTCGAGAGCAAGGGGGCCTTCTGCCGGAGGAGCAGGGGTACCGTCGGGTCATGCCGGGATACGAGGACCGACCCCCACCATCCACGCATGTCCGCGCTCCGCGATCGTTGCCCCGCCTGTGGCCGCCGGCTCATCACGACCCGGTTCGACACGACGTTCCGGCTGCCCGACCGGAGCGAGCGGCTGTGCTTCGGCATCCCCGGCGGCCTGTGCGAGGACTGCTCGCAGCTCTACATCGATCCGGACCTGATCGAGCTGCTCGACCTGGGCGAGGGCCGCTGCGTCTTCGCCATCGAGAGCGACCTCGTCGTCCAGGAACAGGCCTGGTCCGCGGGCTGACCGACCCGGCCTGACGCGGCCGGTCTAGGCCGTGCGCCGCTCGCGGCGCGTCGTGTGATCCATCACCCAGAGCGTGAACGCCAGCCGACGCTGTGCCGCGTCCGTCCGACGTCCCGGGCGCCCCCTTGACCATCGCGTCGAGCTCGACGAGGCCGTCGAGCGCGTCGGCCAGCTCGTCGGTCGTCCAGTTCCGCGCCTGGGCCGCGAGCGTGCCGGCCCGGTACTCGCTGTTGATGCCCATCGCCTTGGCCGCGGTCGCGGCAGCGTTGGCGCCGGCGGCCAGCCGATCGCCGAGCTCGAGCAGCTCGCGCACGCGCCGGTGGAGGACCGCGAGCGAGGACCGGCTCCGGCGGTCGCCGTCGAGCAGCCGCTCGAGGAGCCGCCAGCGCCTGACTCGGTCTCGCCGCTCGCCGACGGCGTCGACGAAGCGCCCAGACCGAGCCCGGGCACGGCCTCGGCGACGAGCGCGCGGACGTCGTCGACCGTGACCGGCGCGCGTCTCGCGGTAGAGCGCGAGCTTGTCGAGCTCCATCGAGGCGATGCGCGTCTGGTACCGCCGCTCGGCGTCGTTCTGCTGGACGAAGCCGCCGACGCGCTCGGCGAGCTCCTTGGCGGCCCCGGGGCCGAGGCGCAGGCCGCGCTCGCGCGCCTCGCGCTCGATCCAGCCGGCGAGCGCCGCCGCCCTTCGGCGACTGGTAGTCGCCGGACGCGTGCCGCCGGCCGCCTTGACCGCGTCGGCCAGCGCTTCTGCGACGGGCCCTTGGCGCCCGACTTCGTCGCCTCGACGAAGACCAGCGCGTTCCCGGGCGCGAGCAGACCCGATCGGCTGCGAGCGACCGCGTCGCGGCCGACCGTCGTGCGCACGAGCGCGCCCGGGTTGGTCACGACCGCCAGCGTCCCGCCACCGAACATGACCGGCGTCGCGATCCGCTCGTGGAGCTGCGGCGAGCTGCGGCGTCGCGCTGGCCGATCTCGCCGCGCAGGTCCCAGCGCTCGAGCGGCGCGCCGCCCTCGGTCGCGAGCGCGCCGGCGAACCGCTCGACGGCGCGCCCGAGCGACAGGTCGTCGTCGCCCCAGAGGTACGCGAGCGGCGAGGTCGTCATGCCGCAGCCGCCGCGCGCGCGGCCCGAAGCGCCGCTCCGGTCCAGGGCAGCCGCCGGACCTCGGCCGGCGTGATCCCGGCCGCCCGGCAGACGTCGGCCTCCAGCCGCGCCGCGCGGGCACGCACCGCCGACATCGCTGACTCGTCCCAGGCGCCGACCGTCGCGCGCGGTCCCTCGCGGACCGTCCCGAGCGGGTACCGCCGCCGCCACGAGGCGAACCGGGCGTCCATCGACTCGAGGCGCTGGCCCGGCGCGCTTGTCGGCGTAGGCCACGATCCGCTCCTCGCGGCTGCGCGAACGCCGCCCAGCGGCGATAGCGCTCGCCGTCGAGCAGGCGGGTGACCGGGTGGCCGCGACCGCCCGCGCCAGCTCAGGGTGGCCGCGCCGCGTCAGCCAGCCGCCGAGCCGTCGCCGTGGGGGAGCGCCGCGGGCCGGATCGTCGGCCGGCAGGACCTTGTCGACGTCGTGGAGCAGCGCCGCGGCCTCGACCAGCCGCCGATCGACCGGCGATCCCGCGCGCCGTCGATCCGCGCCGCCAGGAAGCCCGCGACCTCGGCGACGGCGCGCGCGTGCCGCACGAACCAGGGCGGCGGATCCAGGGAGAGCAGGAGGGAGGCGGCGTCCACGCGCCCCGGGAACGGTCATCGGCTCGATGGTACCCGACGGTCGGCCCGCCGGCCGCGCCGGACGGGCAACGGCGGCTCGATCGGCATGCGGCGGCGTCCGGCTCCGGCAGCGAGAGCCGTCGACCGGGATCGGCGCACAGGAAGCGCGAGCGATCGGGCGTCGCGTGCCGAACGCCCGGACGGACGCCGCGACCGTCCGCCCGCCCTCGGCCCGGACGGTCAGCCCGGATCCGCTCGAACGTCGACGGCCACCGTGCCGTCGCGGTCGGTCCGGAAGACGCGCGCCCCCGCCGCGGCCAGTCGATCGAGCGTGGCTCGCGCCGGGTGGCCGTACGGGTTGCCGGCCCCCGCCGAGGCGACCGCGATCCGCGGCCGGACGGCATCGACGAACGCCTGCGTCGTCGCCGTCCGGCTGCCGTGGTGGGCGACCTTGAGGAGGTCGAGCCGCGGCAGGCCGTCGGCGAGGAGGGACGGGTCGATCGTCCTCCTCGACGTCGCCCGCCAGCAGGAACCGGCAGTCGCCGACGGCGCCGAGCAGCACGACCGACACGTTGTTGATGCCGGTCCCGCCGTCGGTCGGCTCGGCCGGCACCTGGCCGCGGATCGGCCACAGGACCCGCAGGTCGATGTCGTCGACGTCCAGCCGGTCGCCGGCGGCCAGGCCGAGCCGCATGCGGCGCGCCCGGTCGTCGTCAGGCGCGACGAGCCAGGCGGCGTAGCCGGGCCCGGGTCCGCGCATGCCGGGCTCGAAGACGCGACGCGACCTCGTAGCGGTCGAGCAGCAGCGCGAGCCCGGCGACATGGTCCTCGTGCGGGTGGGACAGGATGACGCGCGTCGATCCGCCGGTCCCACGGCGGGATGCGCCGGTCGAGCGCGACCAGCAGCCGGTCCGGGTCCGGGCCGCCGTCGATGAGGAGCCGGCCGCCGCGCGATCCCTCGACGAGGATCGCGTCGCCCTGCCCGACGTCGAGGACGGTCACCCGGGCGACGCCGGTCGGGCGACTGACCACCACCGCGCCCGCGACGACGATGGCGATCACGAGCGCCGCGACCGCCGCCCGAGTCGCGCCGCGACGATCGAGGCGTCGCGGGCTCGTACGCGACCGCGGCCTCCGGCTCGATGACGTCGGCGGTGGCGCACGCGGCCGGCGAGCGCGGCCACGCCAGCGCGCATGGACGGCGGCCAGCGCGACGAGCGTCGCGATCGCCGCGACCGCGGCCGCCGGGCCCGGAAGCGTGACGCTCGCGAACGGCAGCCCGGCCATCGCGTCGACGATCGCGATCATGAGCCGAAGCAGGACCCAGCCGGGCGCGGCGAGAACGCTGCCGACGACCGGCGGCAGCGCCGATCGCGACGAGGAACCCGCCGAGCATCGCGACGAGGCCGGCCGCCATCGCCGGCGCGACCAGCGGCACGACGGCAGGTTGACGACCGGCGAGAGGATCGCAAGCCGCCCGAACGACGCCAGCACGATGGGGAGGGTCGCGGCCTGCGCCGCGAGCGACACGCCGAGGCTCTCGGCCAGCCAGCGCGGCAGGCGACCTCGCCCGACCCGGTCGAGCCACGCGGTCAGCGGCGTCGCCCAGGCGATCAGGCCGGCGGTCGCCAGCGGCGGACAGCTGGAAGCCGGCGTCGCGGACGAGCGCCGGGTCGGCGATGAGCAGGAGCACCGCCGCCCAGCCGAGCGCCGCCGCAGCTCGGCCGGCGCGACCCGATCTCGCGCGCGAGCAGGACGACGCCCGGCCATCGCGCCGGCACGCACGACCGACGGCCGAGGCGCCCGCGAACGCGACGTAGGCGACGATCGCGATCATCGTCAGGACCGATCGACGCCGCCGACGCATCCGTCCGGCCAGGGCGGCGATCGCCGCGGCCACGATCGCGATGTTCCAGCCCGAGATCGCGACCACGTGGCTGACGCCGGCCGTCGTGAAGGCGGCGGCGAGGTCGCGGTCGACCCGATCGCGAAGACCGATCAGGATCCCGGCGGCCAGCCCGGCCTCCGGTTCGGGGAGGACCGTCGCCAGCGCGGCCGCCGCCGCGAGTCGGGCGGCCCCGATCGCCTGGATCGGACCCGCCGGAGGGTGCTCGACCGACATCGATCGCGCGGTCAACGTGCCGATCGCCCCGATCCGCTCGAGGTACTCGCCGTACGGCGAGTCGGGACGCGGTCGGATGGATCCCTCGATCGTCAGGCGGTCGCCCGGCACGACCTCCGGGTAGCGCGGGCAGCGTCGCGGCGACGCGGATCCGCGCTGGCTCGTCGCCACCGATCGAGCGCAGCGTCGCGGTCTGCTTGCCGTCGCGCGGCGCCCCGACCGCCTCGACCTCGAACGCCCACGGCCCGCGGCCATCGGGCACGACCTCGGCGGGCGGGGGAGCCGCAGGCCCGATCGCAAGGCGGACGAGGAGCAGCGCCGACCCCACGAGGACCACGAGCCCGGAGCGGACGGCCCGCCGCGGGGACCACCACCACGTCAACGACAGACAGCATCCCGCAAGGAGCGCGGTCGCCGCGGCGGTCGACCAGCCGATGACCGGGACCGCCCAGGCGGCGGCGATCGCCCCGACGGCGAGCCAGCCGCTGCGGGGCACGTCAGCCGACCGTGACGAGGGGCTTCAGCTGCTCGAAGGTCTTCTCGCCGACGAGCTTGCGCGTCCGCAGGTCGTCGACCGTCGCGAACGGCGCCTCCTCGCGCGCGGCGATGATCTTGCCGCGGTCACGGGCCCGATGCCCGGCAGCGCATCGAGCTCGGCTTCGGTGGCACGGTTCAGGTCGACGAGTCCGCCCGCCGCCGCTCCCGATCCCGTGCCCGGTTCGCCGGATCCGGGGCCCGCCACCGGCGCGGCGTCGTCGCGGGACGGGACGCGGACCTGGTCGCCGTCCGAGAGGATCGCGGCGAGGTTCAGCGCCTGAGCGGCTCGCTCCGTGTCGACGCGCGGCCCGTACCCACCCGCCGCGTCGACCAGGTCACCGACACGTGAGCCAGGCGCCAGCTCGATAGACGCCGGGACGAGTGACCGCCCCGACGATCTCGACCACGACCAGTCGCGATCCGTCGGGACCCGCCGTTTCGGCTGGACCGCCAGCGCCGGGCCCTGGCTCGGTCGTCGATGGCGCATCGAGTGGCGTCCCGCCGGCCACCGAGAGGTCGCCCGCGGCCCCCGACCCGAACGCCAGGACGAATGCGCCGACCGCGAGGAGCACCGCGCCACAGACCGCGGCGATCGCGCCGCGGGACACACGGGGCGGCGTCGGGTCAGCCGAGCCCGTGTCCGGAGGCGGGCCGGCTGACGACGAGGCCTCGATGACGCGCCACGGCATGGGGTTCGGGTCCATGCTCGCCCTTCCCCGGCGGGAACGACTCGGCGGGTCGACGTCGTGTCATGACGCGACGTCTCGCCACTTCGGGGGCACTACCGACGCGGCGAGACGTCTGCTGGGACGGTAGCGAGCGACTCTTAGCTGCGGCTTATCTTGTTGCGCGCCGAACGGCACGGAAGCGTGACATCCGCTGACCCGGCTCGGTAGCATCGTGGGGTCGCGTCGAACGGAAGGGAGACCGGATGTTCCTGTTCAAGCGCAAGAAGAAGGAAGACGACGAGCCGGTCGATCTGAACGCCCGCTCGCCGGTCACGGGGCTCAAGTACAAGGACATCGCGCTGCTGGGCGAGATGATGAAGAACGGCGCGGACCTGACCAAGCCTCGGCATGCCCTGTACTACTCGTACTTCGACAGTCAAGAGGTCGCCGAGGCCGGGGCGGTCGAGGGCCGGGCGGCCGGCTATACCTGCGAGGTCCGCGATCCGCTCCCCGAGTACCCGACGCACTGGTCGATGATCTGCGAGAAGCCGGACGCCCTCCTGGACATCGAAGGTGTCAAGGCTGCGGACGACCTGTTCCAGGGCATCGCCGACCGCCTCGGCGGCGAGTTCGACGGCTGGGAGGCCGCGGTCAGGTGACCCGGCGACTCCCGATCGCCGCGGCGGTCAGCCCTTGAGCGCCCCGCTCAGGCCGTCGCCGCGCAGGAAGAGGCGCTGGAAGAGCAGGAACAGCGCGATCGGGATGACGCTCGAGATCGTCAGCGCGGCGATGAACACGCCGAGATCGGTCGTGGGCTGGAGGGTCGGCAGCCGGACCGAGAGCGGCTGGATGTCCGGGTCGCGCAGCACGAGCAGCGGCCACAGGTAGTCCTTCCAGGTCGCGATCACCGCGAACACCGACACGACCCCCACGATCGGGCGCGACATCGGCAGCACGATCGACCAGAAGAGCCGGAACGGCCCGGCGCCGTCGGTCCGGGCGGCCTCGAAGATCTCGCGCGGCAGGTTGTCGAAGAAGCGCTTCATCAGGAGGATGTTGAGCGCGCTCGCACCCGCGGGCAGCCAGACCGCCCAGTACGAGTCGATCATCCGCCAGTGCAGGACCGGCACGTCCACGATCGTCAGGTACAGCGGCACGAGCAGCACGATCGGCGGGACGAACAGCGTCGCGATGACGAGCCCCGTGAGGACGCCGCTGAACCGGGGCCGCAGGACCGAGAGCGCGTAGCCGGCGGTGGTGGCGACCACGATCTGGATCAGCCACGACCCGACCGCGATCACGACCGTGTTGATGAGGTAGCGGTCGATGTGCGTGCGCGACCACGCCCTGGCGAGTTGCTCCAGCTCGAACCCGTTCGGCCACAGCGCCATCGGCGCACGGAGCGTGTCCTGGGTCGGGGTGATCGACGACTTGATCATCCACAGCAGCGGCCCCAGGCCGGCGATCAGCAGGAAGACCAGCGTCGCGATGTGGAGGAGCCGGACCGGGCGGCGGATGCGCGCGCTGGCGCCAGTCCGCCGCGGAGATGATCCCGCGATCCGCCCGCGCGGGCGCCGCGGAGCCCCGGGCCGAACCCGCCCGGCGCAGGCGCATCACGACTCCTTGCTCCACGACCGCGTCAGCCGGTAGTAGCCCGCGGTGAACACCGCGAGGAAGGCGGCCAGCATGAGGCTCAGCGCCGCGGCCATCCCGTAGTCGCCGCCGAGGCTGTTCTGGAAGGCGTAGCGGTAGATGAGCAGCAGCACGGTGAGCGTGGCATTGGCCGGCCCGCCGCCGGTGAACAGGAGCGGCTCGGTGAAGAGCTGCGCGGTGGCGATGAGCTGCAGGATCAGCGTCACGAACAGGATCGTCCGGAGCTGCGGCAGCGTGATGTGGCGGATCTTCTGCCAGATGGAGGCGCCGTCGACCTCGGCCGCGTCGTACAGCTCGGGCGGCACGGCGAGCAGCGCGGCGAGGTAGATGATCACGGTGCCGCCGGCCGCCGCCCAGGTCGCCTCGATGACGATCGCGGGCATCGCCGTCCCGGAGTCCTGGAGCCACGGCAGTGGCCCGACCCCGACCCAGCCGAGCGACCGTGTTGAACACCCCGTGCGCCGAGGCGTCGTAGAAGAACCGCCACAGCAGGACCGACACGACCGGCGGGACCACGACCGGCAGGTAGGCGAGGGCGCTGTAGAGCCCGCGCCAGCGCCGGACCTCGCTCATGAGGACCGCGAGGATGATCGGGATCGGGAACCCGAACACCAGCGCCAGCAGCGCGAACCAGGCGGTGTTTGCGACCGCGATCCCGAACTGCGGGTCGGCGAGGACCCGGGCGAAGTTCTCGAGACCGACGAACGTCGGCTCGGAGACGAGATTGGTCTCCTGCACGCTCATGACGAACGCCCGCAGCATCGGGAACCAGGAGAACAGCCCGAACACGACGAGGAGCGGCACGAGGAACACGAACGTGCTCAGCCCATCGCGGGTCAGCCGAAGCCGTGTCGCTCGGCGCCGGGTCGTCCGCTCGGTGGCTCGGCATCGCCTGGTCGATCGCGCTCATGCCGTCCGCCATCGGGTGACAAGGAAAGTGGGCCCCGGCGGCGCCGGGGCCCGATGGTGGAGCGGGGCTCAGCCCGCGTCGAGGATGGCCTGGATCTGCTTGTTGGCCGCATCGAGCAGGGCGTCGATGTCGGCGTTCTTGTCGGTGAGCACGGCCTGCACGACGGGGTCGAGGGCCGCGTAGAGCTCCTGGGTGTGCGCCGTCGGCTCGGTCACGATCGGCTGATCGAAGATCTTCGAGGTGAACGGCGTCATCTGGGCAACCGGGACGTTGATGAAGTCCTTGATCCACGTCTGCGAGGCGTCGTAGGTCGCCTTGTCGAAGATCGGCAGCGACGGGACGCCGACCGGCTGGTTGTTGGCCTTGAGCGCTGCCGCGTCGGCCATGGCGCCTTCCTCGGTCAGCAGCTTCTGCATGTAGTAGAAGTCGATCCAGTCGACGGCCGCGTCGCGCTCCTCCTCCCGGGTGACGACGTTGACCGCGGCCAGCGTGCCGCCACCGAGGACCCCGGCGGTCGGGGCGTTCTCGAGCGGGATGATCGTGACGCCGTAGTCGTCCGGGTTGAGGCTGTTGTTCTGGACCATCGCGGTGTACAGGTCGGAGCCGCCGGTGAACATCCCGATCTGGCCCGACGCGAATGCCTGGTTGATGCTGCCCCAAGCGTAGTCGAAGGTCGAGCCCATCGAGCCGTCCACCCAGCGCATCGTCCTTGAGGCGCTGGAGCGCGGCCTTGGTCGCGGCGTTGTCGACGGTCGCGGTGACCTTGCCGTCCGCGCCGACTTCCTGCATCCGTCCGCCGAGCGCGTACGTCGACGTCGTCAGCTGCCAGCCGCCGGTGTTCTCGGTGGCCATCTCGGCGTAGCCGGCGACGCCGGTCTTCTCGGCGATCGTCTTGGCGGCGGCGCGGACCTCGTCCCACGTCGTGGGGGGCGTGTCGGGGTCGAGGCCCGCCGCCGTGAACAGCGTGCGGTTGTAGGTGAGGGACATGCCATAGGCCTGGGTCGGGACGGCATGGATCGCGCCGTCAGCATCCTGGCCGTTGACGAGGACGTTCGGGTTGAACTTGTCGGCGTAGTCCGAGCGCGCGGATGCGGCTGTCGATGTTGACGATCTGGTGCTGGGCGATCAGGCCCTTGCCGTCGGTGAACGGGATCGTGAAGACGTCCGGCAGCGTGCCGGCGGCGAGGGCCGCCGTGAAGGTCGGCGCCGTCCAGTTGTACTCCTCGGGCTCGACCGTGATCCAGGGGTACTTGGCCTCGAACTCGCTGATCTGCAGGTTGAGCGCGTCGACGGCCTCCTGGGTCGCGCCCGGGCGAAGCGCGCCGACCGTGATCGTGACGGGCTCGCGCTCGGCGGCACTCGGCGCGGCGCTGGCCGCGGTGCTCGGGGCGGCGCTGGCCGCCGCCGACTGGGGCGCTACTGGGTGTGGTGCCGCCACAGGCGGCGACGATGGTGGCGATGGTGACGGCGAGGACCGCCAGGACCGACGGCGAGCGCCGGGTCGTCGGACCGCATCGCGTGTGCTCCTCTCATCCTTCCCACGATGGGCGTGCTACTCCAATCCTCCGATGTCGCGGCGACGTTGTCCTCGCCGCCAAACATGCGTCGTCGTTCGTCGTGGTGCTACCTCCAGGCTGGTCCCGCCGGCGCATCGGGGTCCGGGCGCAGCCAGACCGTCGCGTCGGGCGGAAGGTGGCCATCCGAGACATCGGCGCTCGCGAGCAGCACGCCCCGGTGGGGCGGCAGCGGGACGTCGCGTCTCCGACAGGTTGGTGAGGTTCACGAATCCCGGTCCGCGCGCGAACGCCAGGACGTCGGGCGCGGACTGCGAGCCACGCGAACGGGCCGTCGCCCAGACCGCGGCTCGGCGCGGCGGATCGCCAGCGCCGCGCGGTAGAGGTGGAGCATCGAGTCGGGGTCGGCCTCCTCGGCCTCGACGGTCAGCGTCGGCCCAGTGGCCCGGCTGGGTCAGCCACGGCTGACGCGGTCGCTCCGGCGGGACTGAACCCGAACGGCGCGGTCGTCGCCGCTCCACGGCAGCGGGACGCGGCAGCCGTCCCGACCCGGGTCGACGCCGCCGGACCGGTCGTGCATCGGGTCCTGGATCTCGTCGAGCGGGACCTCGACCTCGTCGAGGCCGAGCTCGTCGCCCTGGTAGATGTAGAGCGAGCCGGGCAGGGCCGCGGTGAGCAGCGCCGCGGCCCGGGCCCGCCGATCGCCGAGCTGCGGATCGCGTCGGCGACCCCGAAGCGCTTGCGGCCGAACGCGAACGAGGTGTCCGCGCGGCCGTAGCGCGTGACCGGGCGGGTGACGTCGTGGTTCGAGAGGACCCAGGTCGCGGGCGCCCCGACCGGCGCGTGGGCGGCGAGGGTCGCGTCGATCGACGCGCGCAGGTCCGCGGCCTGCCACGGCCGCGCCATGAAGTCGAAGTTGAACGCGGTGTGGAGCTCGTCTGGCCGCAGGTACTTCGCGAACCGCTCGATGTCCTCCAGCCACAGCTCGCCGACGAGCATCCGCGGTGCCCGGGGTAGGAGTCGGCGACGGCCCGCCAGGCGCGGTAGATGTCGTGGAGCTCGTCGCGGTCCTGCGTCGGGTGGCTCGCCGGGCGCCGGGTCGGTCCGGCACCTCGGGCATCGACGGGTCCTTGACGAGGAGCGCCGCCGAATCGATGCGCACGCCGGCCGCGCCGCGGTCGAACCAGAACCGCAGGATCGCCTCGTGCTCGGCGCGGACGTCCGGGTGGTCCCAGTTGAGGTCCGGCTGCTCCGGCGGTGAACAGGTGCAGGTACCACTCGCCCGGGCTTGCCGTCGGGGTTCGTCGTCCGGCTCCAGGGCGTGCCCCGGAACTCGGATCGCCAGCCGGTCGGCGGCTCGTCGCCGTCGGCGCCGCGTCCCGGTCGGAACCAGAACCGGTCGCGCTCGGGGGAGCCCGGTGCCGGCGGCGAGCGCCGCCTGGAACCAGGGGTGCCGGTCCGAGACGTGGTTGGGGACGATGTCGATGATCGTCCGGATCCCCAGCTCGAGCGCCTCGGCGATCAGCGCCTCGGCCTCGCCGAGCGTGCCGAAGGCCGGATCGATCGCCCGGTAGTCGGCGACGTCGTAGCCGCCGTCGGCGAGCGGGGACACGTACCAGGGCGTGAACCAGATGGCGTCGATGCCCAGGTCGCGAAGGTAGGGGAGTCGCGATCGGACGCCGGCCAGGTCGCCGGTGCCGTCGCCGTTGCCGTCGGCGAAGCTGCGGACGTAGATCTCGTAGATGACGGCGCTGCGCCACCAGGTCGGGTCGTCCGTGAGCGCGGCGACCGCGCTCGGGCCGGTCGACTCGAACGTCGCGGGGCGGGGATCGACGAGGTCGGCCACGGCCCGGTCGGTCACGCTGGTACCTCGTCGGGGGTCGCGGCGCCGTGCCCGAGCGGCAACGGTTCAGCGGCCGGGCGCGCAACGTAGCGTATCCGACGAAGTAATGCAAGAACTTGACAGAAACTAGGAGAGACGCGACAGGACGGCGCTCGGATCGAGGTCGCGCCTCAGGCAGCGGCGGACCAGTCGAGCTGCGGACGACGAGCTCGGGCTCGAACAGGAGCTCCTCGTGGGGGACGGCGGTCCCGGCGATCTGCCCGTTCAGCAGCTCGATGACCATCCGGCCCATCGCGTCGATCGGCTGGCGGACCGTCGTCAGCGGCGGCTCCGTGCAGTTCATCAGGGCGGAGTCGTCGAAGCCGACCACCGACACATCGCCGGGCACGTTCATGCCCGGCGCGCCGTGCGGCCCGGATCGCGCCGAGCGCCATCGGGTCGCTGGCACACACGATGCCGGTGATGCCCCGGGCGAGCAGGCGGACCGCAGCGGCCTGCGCGGCCTCGAGCGAGTACAGGGCGTGGGCGACGTCGTCCGATCCGAGCGTCAGACCGGCCGCCTTCGCGACGACCCGGCCGCGCTCGAGCTTTCGCTGCGACGGGATGTGGTCGACCGGTCCGAGGAGCATGCCGATCCGCGTGTGGCCGAGCGAGATGAGGTGGCCCATCGCCTGTTCCACGGCCACGGCGTCATCGCACGAGACCCGCGGAAAGCCGAGCCCGTCGATCGCCGCGTTGACGAGGACCGTCGGCAGCCCACGCTCCGCCAGCCGCGCGGTAGTGGCCGTGCGGCGCGGCCGCCTGCGCGTACAGTCCGCCGGCGAACACGACACCCGAGACCTGCTGCTGGAGGAGCAGGTCGACGTAGTCGGCCTCCGAGACGCCCCCGACCGTCTGCGTGCACAGGACCGGGGTGAAGCCCTGCTGCGCCAGCGCCCCGCAGACGACCTCCGCGAAGGCCGGGAAGATCGGGTTCTGGAGCTCGGGCAGCACGAGCCCGACGAGGCGGGCCCGCTCGCCGCGCAGCTTGGTCGGACGCTCGTAGCCGAGGACGTCGAGGGCGGTGAGCACCGCCTGGCGGGTCGACTCGGAGACGCCGGGCTTCTCGTTGAGGACGCGGCTGACGGTCGCCTCGCTGACCCCGACCTTGCGCGCGACGTCCGCGAGTCGTCTTGTCATGCGGCAATGGTACGCATATCAACGCAAGTCATTGCAAGTCACTTGCGTGATGGCCGTGGCCCTTGGCTACTAGCCGACGAGTCGCCGCTCCTGACCGCCTGAGTGCTGCCCGCGATAGTGCGTGGCCAGCAGGTCCTCGCCCCAGTCGTTCGTCAGGTCGCGCCACACCGAGTGGATGTGGTTGCCGCCGTTCTGGGTGTTGTCGTACTCGATGAGGAACTCGGGTCCGCGGATCGCGTAGTAGTGGCCGCGGCCCGGCGCATCCGGACCGGCCCAGGCGAACGTCACGGGCGCCAGCCCGGCCGAGCGGATCCGCTCCCACTCCGGCGTCGGCGACGTCCGGCCGAGCGCGGCCCAGGTAGTGGCGGATGAGCCGCTCGAGGTCCTGCGCCTGCCCGCTCTCGAGCTGTTCGTGGCGGATCCCGCTCGCGATCTCCCGGACGTCGGCCCGGCGGCCGTGGCCGCTCAGGATCTCGGGCGGCGCGACGGGATCCACGATGGCGATCGCGCGCTGCGCGGGCTTCAGGCTCGCGAGCAGGGCTCGCGCCAGGGTCTCCTCGCCATCGATCGTCCGCTCGCCGGCGCGTGGCCCGCTCGGGATCGTCGCCGGGTTCGCCCCGAGGAAGGACGGCGCGCTCCCGATCACCAGGCCATCCGCCACGGCGACGGTGATCGCGACGTGGTGGCCGCCGACCCGCCAGGCCCATGGTGAGTCCCCGCCGGGCTCGCCGAAGACCGCGAACCAGTACAGCTCCGGGTCGCGTCGCGGCCAGCCGGGCTTGCCGCCGTGGCGTTCGAGGTCACCCAGGACGGTCTCGAGCGCGATGACCGCGCGAACCTCGCGGGCGCCTCGCTCGCTCATCGACGCGGTCACGATCAAGATCGCGGCTTCCCGCTGGGGCGGTGACATGTCCGCGATCGCGAGGCCCTTGCGCTCGCCCGGCGTGAAGGCCCAGACGAACCGCTCGTCGGTCTCGAAGGGGAAGGTCGCTCGGGCGCGTTGTGCCGGGTCGAGCCCGTCGATCCACCGCGCGACGGCGTCGGCGATGTCCGCCGCCGGCGGGCGCGCGAAGCCAGGGTCGGCGTGATGGATGGGGTGCGTTGTCATCGTCCGCAAGGATACGAGCCGAGACACCGGGCGACCTAGCGGGGCAGCCGCTCCCAGTCGACCCAGCGGGTGCCGTCCCACCAGCGATGCCAGGTGGTCCCGTCACGGCCGGGCGCCCAGACGTCGATCCGATCGGCGCTCCACGACGACGCCGCAGGCGTGCCGGTCAGCTCGCCGCCGAGCGACTCCCACGGATGCCACGAGGTGCCGTCCCAATAGCGGTTCCACAAGGCGCCGTCGTCGAAGACCGCGAACACCTGGAGCCGGTCGATGCCCCACGCGGTGGCTGCCGGCGCGGAGGCCAGCGTCCCGCCGAGCGACTCGGGCTCGGACCAGGTGCCGGACACGAGAAAACGGTGGATCAGCCCACTGGACTCATCCACCGTGAAGAGGTCGATCCGATCAGGTCCCCACGAGACCGCGGCGGTCCCGATCGGTGTCGGTGTCGTGCTCATGGAGCACAGGTTACTTGGTCGGGGCGAGGGTCCGGCGAAGATCGTCCGCGACGTACGAGTCGAGGCGATCGGTCGGCGCCGGCTGACGTGCGGCTCACGAACGCGAACGCGTTCGCGAGGGCCCGACGGGGCCACGACGGACGGACCGGCAGACCGGCCTGAACGAGCGCGACGCGCCGCTGGTGATCCATCTCGCGGGTGCGGTCCGCGGCGATGTCGAGGGCGAGAAAGGCGATGGGATGCATGGGGAATGTCTCCTGGGTGAGCGATCGGTGGTCGAGGGTTCGCGTGGTCGACATGCGAGTTACCGGCGGTGGTCGTCGGTCATGCCGTCGCGGGAGTCCGCGCCCCAGTTGACCGCGGCGAAGTCCACCACGAGGAAGGCCGCGATGAGGCCGACGAACATCACGATTGGTTCCATTTCGGACCTCCTTGTCCTTGCGTCCCGATAACCCTTTAAGAGTTCTTTATCGGTTACTCGTACAGTACCCTCTTGCGCGTAACCTGTCAAGTGGTCTAAAGTGGTTACATCATGCAATCGCAAGCCGCCCTCCACGCCCTCGATCCGGGCCACGCCCACGACGTCAACGTGGAGATCACCTTCGACTTCCTGAACACCCTCGACTACGACGATGGTTTCCCACGCGAGGGTCTGCCGACCCTCGAAGGCGTCCTCGCCTGGTTCGCCGACCACGGCCTGATCCATCGCGAGGGCGCCGATCGCCTGCGGCGTGAGGCCGTCTCCCGGCCGCGGGTCGCGGCCAAGGACCTCGAACGCGTCCATGCCGTGCGCGCGGCGCTCCGCGAGGTCGCCGATTCGGTCGTCGAGCACCGGGCTGCGCGCAAGGACGCGCTCGCGACCATCAACAGGGCGCTCCACGCCCGCCAGGTGATCGAGCTCGCGCCGTCGCCCGACGGCGTGCATGTCGACCACCGCCACGTCGGCGATCCGGTCGACGATGCGCTGGCGCGACTGTCCGAGGCCCTGGTCACCGAGCTGACCGCAGGCGATCCCGAGCGGATCCGCATCTGCGACAACGACACGTGCCGCTGGGTCTTCTACGACACCTCACGCACGGGTCGCCGCCGCTGGTGCGACATGGCCACATGCGGCAACCGGGCGAAGGCCGCGCGCCACCGCGCGAAGGTGGCCGCCAAGAACTGACGCCGTGTCGCGGCTCCGGCCGCTCGGTCAGCCGGCGCGTTCCAGGATCGGCCGAACCTCCGTCGCGAGCCGGGTCATCGACTCCTCGTCGTGCGGCGACGGGAAACCGCGCGATGAGGTGGCGGTAGCCGAGCTCGAGGTAGGGGAGCAGACGCTCGGCGACGTCCTCGGGCGTGCCGACCGGCTGGTCGGTCCAGAGGTCGGCCTTGCCGTTGCGCTCGAAGATGGCCTTCTGGACGCGAGCCGCCTCTTCGCGGGAGTCGCGGATGACGACCGAGCCGATGCCGCTCGTTCGCTCGATCTCGGACGGGTCGCGCCCGACGGTCTCGCAGTGCTGGAGGAGGATCGCCTCCTTGCGTTCGCACGTTGGCGATCCCGCCGCCGACGTTGTTCGCGTCGCCGTACTTCGCCACGAGCTTGAGCGTGACCTTCTCGCCGCCGCCGCCGATCAGCAGCGGCAGGCGTTCCTGGATCGGCGGCGGGTCGTTGCGCACGGCCTTCGCGGAGTAGCGCGGCCCGGCCGCCGTCGGCCGCTCGCCGTGGAGCATGCCGCGCATGATCGGCAGAGCCTCGCCGAGCCAGCGCAGCCGCTCCGGGAACCCGTCGCCGAACTGGAGGCCGTACGCGACGTGCTCGGTCTCGAACCACGCCCCGCCGATGCCGAGGATTGCCCGGCCGTTCGAGATGTGGTCGAGCGTCGTCGCCATCTTCGCGGTGAGCGACGGCTCCCGGAACGTGTTCGCCCCGACCATCAGCCCGATCCGGACCTGCTCGGTCGCCTGCGCCCATGCCGCCAGCGTCAGCCAGCCCTCGAAGATCGGACCCTCGTGGCTGCCGACGATCGGGTAGAGGTGGTCCCAGGTCCAGAGACTGTCGAAGCCGAGGCGGTCGGCACGCTGCCCGGCTGCCAGCAGGTCGGGCCAGGTCGTGTACTGGTTCCAGCAGAGCGCGCCAAGTCGAACGTCAGTCACATGGCCTCCAGGGACGGGTCGCCGCGTCTCGGTCGATTCTAGACGAGCCCTCGCCAGCGTTCGGGGAATCGTTCGAGGTCATCCCGAACGTCGTCGGCCGCAGCCGTGAGGGTCTGTGAAGTCACTGGAAACTCGAGCCACACCGACCCCCAGTCATCCTCACGTCTCCATGGAGGCCGTGCCTCCAGTTCGAACGAGACTCGGATCGTGATTCCGGTGCGCTGGTCGGAAACCTTCCGAAACGCAAGGTTCGGCTCGATGAAGTGGATTTCGTCGGTGTCGACATTGCCGTCTGCGATGGCGTCGAACCAGGCGGCCAAGCTTTGGAGCTCCGTGGTGCGTAGGCACGGGTGACGGAACGGACCAATTCCGGTCGCCGTCGACTCGCCGTGACGGCGATGACCAGCCAGTTCGCGTCGTGGTCGAACGCAGGCCATCGGCGGCGCAGGATCGAATTCGCACCAGCCGAGTCGCCCCATCCTCCAGAACTCGTAGCCGACAGGCGCGCATTCGAAGGCACGACCCGTCGGGACCCGCGAAGCGCACCGGCGATCGACCGTCAGTCGCGGACGACGATGTTGATGAGCTTGCCGCCCGCGTGGATGACGCGTCGCGGCGTCGCGGCCGGCGAGGGCCGCGACGATCTTCGGGTGGCCAGCGACCAGCTGCCTCGAGCTCGTCCTTGTCGATGTCGAATCGGCACGGTCAGCAGCGTCGCGCAGCTTGCCGTTGACCTGGACCGGGACCTCGCGGGTCGACTCCGTCGTGGCGGACTCGTCGACCTCGGGCCACGACTGCGTGTGGATCGACGCCCACGGCTGCGCCGGCCGCCGCCAGCCGCCGGCTCCACAGCTCCTCGGTGATGTGCGGCGCCGCCGGGGCCAGCATCAGCAGCAGCAGCCGGATCGCCTCGTCCCACTCGGCGTCCGCCGGCGATCGGCGTCCCGCGATAGCGGAACAGCGTGTTCGACAGCTCCATCAGCTTCGCGATCATCGTGTTGAAGTGGAACGCCTCGTAGTCCGCGGTGACGTCGCGCAGCGTCCGGTGGGCGGCGCGCGCGGAGCGTCGCCGTGGCAGTCGGCCTCGGTCTCGCCGGCCGGCCAGCGACGCCGGACTCGGGGTCGCCCGGCTCGCGGCCGTTCGGGTCCAGGGCCAGCGTCCAGACCCGGTTCAGGAAGCGATGGACGCCGCCGATCCCGGTCGGGCTCCACGGCCCGCCCTGGTCCCACGGGCCCATGAACATCAGGAACAGCCGGACGGTGTCGGCGCCGTAGCGACGGACCAGCTCGTCGGGGTCCTGGACGTTGCCGCGCGACTTCGACATCCGCTCGCCGTCGGCGCCCAGGATCTGGCCCTGGTTGAACAGCCGCTTGAACGGCTCGCGCTCGGTCGATCAGGCCGATGTCGCGCCATCGCCTTGGTGAAGAAGCGGCTGTACAGCAGGTGCATCACGGCGTGCTCGGCGCCGCCGGTGTACTGGTCGACCGGCGTCCAGCGCTCGACCATCGCGCGGTCGACCGGGCCGTCGCTCTTGTGCGGCGACAGGTAGCGGAACCAGTACCACGACGAGTCGACGAACGTGTCCATCGTGTCGGTCTCGCGCCGCGCCGGCTGGCCGCACGTCGGGCACGTCGACGTTGACGGAACGCCTCGTCGTGGTTGAGCGGGTTGTCGCCGCTGCCGTGGTAGTCGACGGTCTCGGGCAGCAGGACCGGCAGGTCCTCGTCGGGGACCGGCACGATGCCGTCGCGTCTCGCAGTAGATGACCGGGATCGGCGTGCCCCAGTAGCGCTGGCGGCTGATCAGCCAGTCGCGCAGGCGGTAGGTGACCTTGGGCTCGGCCCGGCCGGTCTCGGCCAGCCACTCGACGATGGCCTTGCCGCCCTCGTCGGCCGGCAGGCCGTCGAAGCGGCCGCTGTTGACCAGCCGCTCGCCCGCGGCGTGGGCGACGTAGGCGTCGTCCATCGGCGCGTCGGCGTCCACGCCCGGGCGCGGCCACGACGCGCCGGATCGGCAGGCCGAACTGCTGCGCGAACGCGAAGTCGCGCTCGTCGTGGGCGGGCACGGCCATGATCGCGCCCGTGCCGTAGCCGGCCAGCACGTAGTCGGCGATGAAGATCGGGATCCGCTCGCCGTTGACCGGGTTGATCGCGTCCGCGCCGAGCGCGACGCCGGTCTTCTCGCGGTCGGTCGACAGGCGCTCGATCTCGGTCCGGCGGCGGGCCTGCGTCGACGTAGGCCTCGACCTCGGCGCGCCGGTCCGGGTGCGGTCAGCCGCTCGACCAGCGGGTGCTCCGGCGCCAGGACCATGAACGTGGCGCCGAACAGCGTGTCGGGCCGCGTCGTGAAGACGCGCAGGATCGTCGCCGCCGGGCTGGTGGTCGTCCGGCGCGGTCTCGAAGTCGATCTCGGCGCCCTCGGACCGGCCGATCCAGTTCGTCTGCTGGATCCGGATCGGCTCCGGCCAGTCGATGCCGTCGAAGTCGCAGCAGCTCGTCGGCGTACTGCGGTCGTCCGCAGGAACCACTGCTCCAGGTCGCGCTTCTCGACCAGCGCGCCGCAGCGCCAGCAGCGGCGGTCCGGGCCCTCGACCTGCTCGCGGGCCAGCGTCCCGTCGTTGGGGCACCAGTCGACCGGCGACATCGCGCCGGTAGGCCAGGCCCGGCCTCCAGGAACCGCAGGAACAGCCACTGGTTCCAGCGGTAGTAGGCCGGGTCGGCGGTGACGACCTCGTGCTCCCAGGCGAACGTCGCGCCCATCGTCCGGAACTGGCGGCGCATCGTTCTCGATGTTCGCCATCGTCCAGGTGAACGGGTGGCCGCCGCTCTTGATCGCCGCGTTCTCGGCCGGCAGCCCGAACGCATCGAAGCCGATCGGGAAGAACACGTTGTAGCCGTGCATCCGGCGGAAGCGCGCCAGCGCGTCGGTCGGCGTCACGATGTACCAGTGGCCGATGTGCAGGTCGCCCGACGGGTACGGGTACATCGTCAGCAGGTAGTACTTGGGCTTCGACTCGTCGCGCAGGTCCGTCTCGTCCAGGCCGAGCTCCGCCCAGCGCGCCTGCCAGCGCGGCTCGATCGTCGGTCGGGTCGTAGCGCTCGATCCTGGTTCGGCTGTCGGCGGTCTCGGTCACGGTCGGTCCTCGGGATACGGGTCACCCCCCGCCGCCGGCGAGGGGTGAGGTCGGCGGTCGCGTCATGGTGGAGCTACGGGGACTCGAACCCCGGACCCCCTGCATGCCATGCAGGTGCTCTTCCAGCTGAGCTATAGCCCCACGGAAGGCGGAGTCTACCAGAGGGCCACCGTGCGACGGTTCAGCGCGGGACGTTCGGGAGGTCGTGGGTCTCGCCCGTGTCGACCGAGATCACCTGCGGCACCGAGACGCCATTGCCGTCCTGGTCCACGCGGCGGATGAGGAGCCAGCCGGGCGGCAGATTCGAGGACCGGTCGGCCACGACGTGAGTCGACCCCGAGGGCTTGAAGGCATCGAGCGGCACCGTGCCCATGCCGGTCGTCGGGTCCGCGATCCAGAGCGACTGGCCCGAGCCGTTCACGTCCTGCGTGTACACGAGCCGAGGACCGTCCTTCGTGGGGATCACAAAGGCATCGAAGCCGTACCCGTTGATGACCGTCCTGGCGGTGCCACCCGTGATCGGCACGACCTGGATCGCGCCGGGGGCGCCGTTGAAGTCGGCCTGGCAGACGTCGGCTGTGGTGGTGAAGACCTGGCCATCGACGATCCCGATGATCTCGCACACGCTCCGATCGGTCGTGACGGTCACGGTCGTGCTCTTGAGCGTGGTCGTATCGATGATCGTGAGTTCGCAGCGGCCGGGGTCGACACAGGCCTCGATGACGAAGGCCGAACGGTCTGCGGAGAGTGCGGCACTCATCCCGCCGAGAGGCGGCCCGTCGATGTCGAACGGCGGCGCCACGGTGGCGACGACGGTGTTGGCCTGATCGCCATCGGTGATCCCGAGCCGGTGGAACGTCAGGCCCGAGGCGAGCTCCTCGGAACCGACCGAGTAGAAGACCTGACCGTGTCGATCATCCAGCCAGGCGCGGCCGATCCTGTCGCCGGGTTGGGCGTCGACCATGGCCGTCGGACCGATGGCATCGGGACTCTGGTCCTTGACCGGGTAGACGCTGAGGCGGGAGACGCCGTCGTCGGCGACATATGCGACGTGCTCGCCGTCGACGCTGGCCGACCGGATGCCCGGGTTCGTCGTGCCCCATCCTCCGTATCCGAACTGCCCGAAGCGGTACAGGTCTCCCTTGACGTGCAGCCAGGCCGTCCGCGCCAGGTCATCGGGCAGGGACGGAGGCGGGCCGAGGGTGGGCTCGGGCGTCGCGGTGGCGTCGACGACGTCGACGTTGAAGAACGCCTGACTCCACGCCTCGCCACTGGTCGTCTCGAAGCCCGCGAGGATCCGCACGACCCATGACCCCGCCGGCGGAGGGTTGAAACTGGCCGTGGGTGTGGAAGGCATCGCAAAGCCGGGTGCCAACGGCAGGGGGTCCCCGTCGAGCTGACCGATCGGCACAGCGTCTGCCTCGAGCGAGATGAGGCAGGCCGCGACGGAGGCTCCGCTCACAAGGAGCGAGTTCCCGGGGCTGGCGACCATCACGGGCTCGTTGAGTGCGTCCGCGTCGGCGAAGTTGCCGGTGGCGCCCGAGATCCTGTCGCCCATGCGGAACGCGCTTGCGTTCCCGACGTACACCCTGGATGCGTCGGACGAGGACTGGAGCAGGATGTCGATGCCGTCCGTCATGGTGGACGGGTCGATGGTCGTGCACGACGCCGATGGATCCGTCTCAGTGGCGGCCGGCGTCTCGCTGGGCCCCGCGCTGAGGCGCGGGGTCTCCGTCGACGACGGGCTCGCTGTCGCGCCGACGGCCGGAAGTCGGAGCCAGCCGTTCGACATCCCGGCGATCGCCGCCACGGCCACGAAGGCGATGACGGCCGCGATGAGTGTGAGCGTCCGGCCGCGCGACTGTCGCTGGCGCACGACGAGCCGGCGCTGGAGCTCGGCGGCGGTGATCGTCATCGACAGCTCATCGCCTTCGGCGCGCAGCGTGGTTCGGAGTCGGTCTTCGAGCTGGCTGTCATGCATGGCGGATCTCCACGGGGCTCACGGTCATGGGTTCGGCGAGGTGGACACGGAGTCGGTCGAGCGCGGTCTGGAGCTGCGCCTTGATCGTGTTGGGGCTCTTGCCCAGAGCCACGGCCACCTCGTCGACCGACAGGTCGGCGTAGTAGCGCAGGACGACCGCGGCACGCATCTGGAGCGGCAGGGTCGCGACGCCGTCGAGCAGCGTGATGCGAGTCGGTCGCGTCTCTCGCGATGTCGCGTGTGCCCCCGCGATCGGGGACGACATCGAGGCGGAACACTCGACCTTCGGTCCGCCGGACGCTGAGGGCCTTGTTCGTGGCAACCCGCAGGAGCCAGGCACGGAGCGCGCGATCGTCGCGGACCTGCCCCGCCCGCTCGAATGCGGTCAGGAGCGTCTCGATGACGACGTCCTCGGCCGCCGGCCGGTCCCGGAGGATCAGGAAGGCCACGGCCTGGAGCTCGCGACCGTGCGCCGCGAGCAACTCGTCCAGCGTCTCGGGTCTGCGACGGCGCAGAGCCTCGACGGTCATCGATCCATCCTCGGTCCCCTCGTCGGCAGCCATCGGTCGGCCGCTTCGAAGGATAGACGCGCGAACCGGGCGTTCCGGGCTAGTCGCCCGACGGATCGCGCTCGCGCGGCGACGCCCGTGGCGACCGCCTGGGTCGGAGGGGCTGGTCGGACGTGTCACCATGGCCGAATGACCGGCTTCGACCTGCTCCTCCGCGGCGGGACCGTCATCGATGGCACCGGAGCCCCGGGTCGGCGCGCCGACGTCGGCGTCCTTGGCGACCGGATCCTCGCCGTCGGCGACCTGTCAGCGTCGTCGCGAGCGGTGAGGTCGCGCTGGAGCTGGATGTCAGCGATCGGGCCGTGGCGCCCGGGCTTCATCGACCCGCATGGGCACTCGGACGGCTCGCTGTTCGTCGACGGAGCGCTCGTCAGCCACCTCCGCCAGGGCTACACGACCCAGCTCTCGGGGAACTGCGGCGACACGCTCGCGCCGATCACGCCGGTCGGGCGCGAGCTCGTGGAGCTCTCGCTCCGTCCGAACGCCCTGACCGCGCGCTGGCGCACCTTCGCCGAGTACCTCGACGCAGGTCGAGGGCGAGCCGCTCGGTCCGAACGTCGCGTTCCTCGTCGGGCACGGCACGGTCCGCGGCTCGGTCCTCGGAGCCGAGGCCCGGGCGCCGACGGCCGACGGAGCTGCGCGCGATGGTCGCCGAGGTCGAGGCGGCCATCGAGGCAGGCGCCATCGGTCTCTCGTCGGGGCTCATCTACGCGCCCGGGCGTGCACGCCGGCCCGATCGAGATGGCCGCCCTCGTGAGTGCCGCGACACGCCACGGCGCGCCTGTACGCGACGCCACATCCGCAACGAGGCCGCCGGGCTGTTCGACGCCCTCGACGAGGCGCTCACCGCGGTCCGCGCGGCCGGGCGACGGCGCCCGGCTCCAGGTCTCGCACCTCAAGTGCGGGTCGCGCACCGTCTGGGGTCGGGCCGACGAGGCCGTCGGCGTCCTCGAGGCGGCCCGCGCGGAGGGCCTCGACGTCGCCGCCGACCAGTACCCGTACACGGCCGCGGCGACGACGCTGGCCATCGTCCTGCCACCGGCCCTGCTGGGCCTCGGGGTCGAGGAGTGCGTCGCGGCGCTCGGCGACCAGGAGGTCCGCTTCCGGGTCCGCGAGGAGATGGACCGCGGGCATCTCGGGCTGGGAGAACGTGGCCGCCGACCCCGGCTGGTCCGGGCATCCGCATCTCGCTACGCGGCCAGCCATCCGGACTGGGCGGGCCGGTCGCTGGCCGACATCGCCGAGGAGCTCGGCGCGGAGCCCGCGGACCTCGCGTTCGATGCGCTGATGGACGACCGGCTCGACGTCTCGGTCGTCATCGACTGCATGGACGAGGCCGACGTCGAGACGATCATGGCCGTGCCCTGGATCGCGGTCTGCACCGATGCCGAGGGCCGTCGCCCGGGCCACCCGATCCTCGACGCCGGGCGACCGCATCCGCGGACCTACGGGTCCACGGCCCGTGTGCTCGGCACGTACGTGCGCGACCGCGGGACGCTGTCGCTCGAGACCGCGGTCGCCAAGCTGACCTCCGTGCCGGCCGCCCGCGCTCGGCCTGCGCGACCGCGGGATCGTGCGCGACGGGTCGCATCGCCGACCTCGTGGTGTTCGATCCGGCGACCGTCGCGGACGAGGCGACCTACCTGCGAGCCCGCCCGCCACCCGACCGGCATCGACCACGTCGTCGTCAACGGCCAGCTCGCCGTGCGGGACGGCGAGGAGACCGGGCAGCGGCCGGGCCGGCTCCTTCGACGGGGCGCGTGACCCGCTCCACCCCCGGCGCCACCGAGCAGCCGGCGATCGCGCGCCTCGCCGGGCGGGCCCGTCCCGTACACGCTGCGTCGCTCGCCGCGCGCCCGGACGCTGCGCGTCGTCATCCACCCGGACCGGGGCGTCGTCGTGACCGTGCCGGCGGCCGGTCGGCGGGGATGGTCCGACCCGGAGCGCCACGTGACCACGTTCCTCGGCGAACGGGAGCCGATGGCTCCGCCGGCATCTCGCGCGGCACGCCGACGCCCGCGACGAGCTGGCGGCCCGAGGCGGACTCGAGGACGGCGCCCTGATCCGGTATCGGGGCGACCTGCATCGCCTTCGGATCGTGCCCGCGCGGGCGGGCCTGAAACGCTCGAGCGTGGAACGGGTCGGCGGCGAGACCGAGGACCAGCTCATCGTCCACCGGGCGCCTGCCGATCGCCGGTCGATCGCGGCCGTGCTCGAGGCCTGGTTCCGGCCACGGGCGAAGACCGAGATCGAGCGGGCCGTCGCCCGGTACGCGGACGCGTTCGGGACCAAGCCGACCGGTGTGTCCCTGCGCGACCCACGCTCGCGCTGGGGGAGTGCCTCGCGTCGACGGGCGCTTGTCGTTCTCCTGGCGGCTCGTCCTCGCCCCGCCCGAGGCGCTCGAGACCGTGGTGATCCACGAGCTGGCCCACCTGCGGATCTTCGGTCACGGCCCGCGATTCTGGGCGCTCGTCGCCGAGCGTCGGCCCGATCACGTGACGTGGCGTCACTGGCTCCGCGACCACGCCCTGGAGCTGCACGGCGCCCTCGGTCAGTCGAGCAGCGAGGACGGCTCGTCGTCGTAGGCCAGGACCGTCGAACCGGTCCAGCGCAGCGGATCGATGTCGAGCTCGTCGGAGGAGCCCTCGGCGAAGACCTGCCAGATCGCGACCGCGAGGTCCAGGTCGACCTCGTCGGGAAGGCCGATCAGCGCGTTCCGGACGGGCGTGAGGAGCGTTCGGGGCTCGTCGCCGAGCATCGGACCGAGGCGATCCGGCGCGAGCACGAGCGCCGACCCCCAGCCCTGGGCCTGGATCACGGTCATCGGGGTCCCGCGCCACGTCGCCGACTCGACCACGGGCGGCTCGTCGACCGCGCGGCGCCGGAGGTTCTCGAGCGCGGTGCCGAGGAGCGTTGCGTCATCGATGCCCCAGCGCGTCTGGAGCTCCCGCGACACGTGCGCCCACATCGGCCCGACGTCGATCCCGAACCCGGTCCAGACGCCGGGCGGCACGCGGAGGTGGATCGGCGCGGCCGGCGCCGGGAACGGGTGTCGCACGCGTTTGAGCAGCGGCATGATCGACGGCGCGACGCCTTCCCACGGGCCGCTCGGGTCGAACCCGATGAACGCCTCTCTGGCGCGCCGCACCATCTCCGGATCGACCGTGCCCGCCAGCGGGAGGATCTCCCAGTCGCCCTCGCCTCCTCGGCGCGACCGCTCTCTGTCGCTGCGACGGGCACGCCGCTCGGCCTTGGTCGGTTTCGTCGTCCGCTGGGCCTTCGTCTTCATGCCCGGCATCGTGACCACGCCGGCTTAGCTGCGGCCCATCACCGGCTTCACCCGCGATGCTCGTCGGCCATCCCGGAGACGACCGGCTCCGGGCGCCCGAACAGGAACCCCTGACCGAACTCGATCCCGAGATCGTTCAGGATCCCCGCCTCGGCCTCGGTCTCGACGCCCTCGGCGATCATCGCCGAGCCGGTCTTGCCGGCGAAGTACACGAGCCCCGACACCAGCGCCTGCCGGACCTGGTCGCTCTCGATCCCGCGCACGATGCTGAGGTCCAGCTTCACGAACGCCGGCCGGAGCTCGAGGATGTGGCGGAGGCTGGCGTACCCCGCGCCCGCATCGTCGATGGCGAGTCGAACGCCGCTGCCATAGGACGCGAGGGCACTCCGCAGCCCCTCGTAGTCCTCGATCCGCGCGTGCTCGGTGAGCTCGAGGACGATCGGCTCCTTGGCGAGGGCAAGTGACGCCGCGATCCGGTCGTGGTCCATGACGAGCGCGGGCGAGGCATTGAGGGAGATCGGCGCGCTGATCGGGAGGAGGCTCGCCGCCTGCAGCGCCGTGTCGATCGCGGCCGCCTCCAGCTCCACGCCGAGCCCGTACTCGGCGGCCTCGGCGAACCGGATGTCGGGTGGCGTGCCGTCGGTGAACCGCGTGAGGGCCTCGTAGCCGGTGACGCTCCGGCCGGCCAGATCGACGATCGGCTGGAAGACGGCGTAGAAGGCGCGGGTCGCGATGACCCGCTCGAGGCGGGCGCGGGTCTCGGTCAGCCGACGGTGCGCGGCGATCGACGGACCCGCGGCGACGCTGAGGATGTTGGCGTAGTCGATGACCGCGGCGAGCAGCCTCGACTGGCGAGCCGGCGAGCTCACGGGATCGACCCGGGACTGTCCGGTGACCAGGATCCCGACGACCCTCGTCCCGGCGAAGATCGGCGCCCCGGCGGCGAGCTCCACGTTCGGCGCCCAGAACGCAGTCGGCGCTCTCATCCCGCATCCGTGAGCCGACGATCTCGACCCAGGGCCCGTCCCGCACGCGCGACAGGAAGTACTTTTCGCGATCGGTGGAGATCGTGCCGCCTCGCTGGACGCCGCCCTGCTCGTCGTAGGTCGCGAGGACCGTCAGGTGCCCGTGCTCGGCCATCTGGAGCACGCCGACGAACTCGCACCCGGCGCTCCGACCGAGCTCCGCGACGAGCGCCGCCGCAGCGTCATCGGAGTCCGCTGAGAGCGACAGCCCGCCCAGCACGCCGACGAGATCCGCCCGCCCGCGAAGCTCCGCCTCGACCTGGCTGCTCCACGCTTCACCCGTCCGCAAGTGCGCCCGGATCCGGGCGACCAGTTCGTCGAGCCGGACCGGCTTCGAGACGAAGTCGTCCGCCCCGGCCTCGAGGGCCTGCAGGACCGTCTCGTGGTCTCCGGAGCCCGTGATGATCAGGATCGGGAGCGTCGCGGTCTCCGGATCGGCGCGGAGGGCCTTGACGACATCGATCCCGGAGAGGCCGGGCATCGCGACGTCGAGCACGACGGCGTCGACCGACTGGCGCTTGAGGAGGCTGAGCGCTTCCTCCCCGCTGCCCGCCTGTCGCGTCTCGTAGCCGCCGCGGTGGAGCGCAAGCACCATGAGCTTTCGAAGATCCGGGTCGTCATCGACGACGAGGATCGTGGGCTCAACCAACGAGCCTATTTCACGCGACACAGGCCTCCCCCGCGGGCCACTCGCCGAGCAGGAACGCCGCTCGGCTATCAAGCCATTATAAACCCTGCTTCGCCGCTCCTCCTGCACGCTCAGCCGCGTTCGGATCGACCCCGAGGAAGTCGACGATCCGCTCGACGATCTCACGTGGCCGACGTCGGTCGACATCGATCGCCAGGTGGGCGATCTCGGCGAACAGCGGCTCGCGCTCGGCCGACACGCGACGGATCCAGTCCGGCGACAGCGCGTCCTTGCGCCGGCCCTTGCCGGAGCCGGAGCGGATCAGCAGCGTCTCCGGGCTGGCTCGCAGCCAGACGACCCGGCCCGCGTCGCGCATCCGGGCCCGGAGCTCGGGATCGGTCACGACCCAGCCCGCGACGCCTACGATGACCGGCGGGTCGAGGGTCAGGGCGTGCCTCAACCCCTCGATCTCGGCGGCATGGAGGGCGTCCACGCCGCCCTCGGCCTCGAGCTCCGGCGCCGAGCGACCCGTGGCGTCGCGGACCAGCTGGTCGTTGTCGACGTAGGGCCAGCCGGTGCGTCGCGCCAGGGCGCGCCCGATCGTGGACTTGCCGCTGCCCATGAGTCCGACGATGAAGACCCGCATGAGGTCGGTCGGCTAGGCCAGCGCGATGATCGCGCAGACGCGCGCCTCGGTCCGCGACGCGACCCAGCCCTGGACCCGGATCAGGCCGTCACCCGACTCGGCGAAGTCCCGCCGGCTGGCCGAGTCGAGCGCCGCTCGGAGATCGTCGTCGCTGCCCTCCGCGAGGAGTCGCGGGAGGCCCGGGACCGTCTGCCCGAGGGCGGCCAGCAGGACCGCGATGTCCGCCTCGGACGGACGCGCGCGAAGCACCGCGCGGCCGACCGCGACCGCGCTCTCGCGGTGGGCGACCACGGACGCGAGCCGTTGCGCCGGCGTGGCCGGGCGACCCCGTCCGAGCAGGCTGCCGCCCGCTGCCGCGGCCAGGCCGGCCGCCGCCGTCAGCCCGACGGCGCCCCGAACGAACGAGCGGCGCGAGATCGCCCGGAACCGTCGGGGGTTCATGCCAGCCGCGTCCGGAGATGGTCGGTGAGGCGCAGGGCCAGCGCGACGATCGTCATGGTCGGCGTGCCGGACCCCGCGGTCGGGAAGACCGAGCTCCCCGCGATGTACAGGTTGTCGATGCCGTGGACCCGGCAGTCGCTGTCGACGACGCCCGTGGTCGGATCGTTGCTCATCCGCGTGGTCCCCATGTGGTGGTAGCCGCCCTCGAGGTCCGCCGGCCAGGAGTCCGCACCTTCGGTGATGTCGACGCGAAGGCGCCCCAGACCGGTCCGTCCGAGCTCGGCGCCGAGGAGCTCCAGCGTCCGGATGACGCTGTGCTTGTCGAGGTCCGTGAGGTGCCAGTCGAACTCGACCCTCCGCATACCCATGGCATCACGCTCGGTCCCGAGGCGGACCCGGCTGTCCGGGTTCGGGATCTGCTCGATGCGTGTCGACATCGAGATCCCGGCGATCGGCAGGCCGCCGGCGAGCTCGCGGTAGCCGATCGTCGCGATGTCGCCGAGGGCGACCGGGAGGATCGATTCGATGTCGTCGTCGCCGGCATGGCGAACGAGCTCGTCGACCACCTCGGGGAGCGGCACGGGGATGGGCCCGCCGCCGATGACGGCCTGCTGCCAGGTCATGAGGTCGCCTGCCACGCGCACGAGGTCCTCGCCGAAGCTGCCGGCGCCCCGGCCACGGACGGCATCGAGGAGCCCGCGCAGGCTCTCGACCGTGGCGGCGTCGAGCGACGCCTGGACCTCGGGGTCGTAGACCGGCGTCAGGCGGATCTGGACGTCTGCCAGGCGCTCGGCCTGCGCCGCCTCGTGGCTGAGGCTGAGGTACCCCAGGATCGAGGCGCCGGGCACGTCCTGGACCTGGTAGAACCCGATCTGCAGCCGCCGATCCGTCGGGAGGATCACCCCGGCGTCGAACCGCGGGTGCTCCAGGAAGTAGCGCCCGACGAGGTCGTTGTCGTTGCCGACGCCGTTCGGCCGGACGCGGTCGGACGAGAGCAGGAGCCGCGGGTTCTCGATGCCGCCGGTGGCGACCACGTACTGCCCGGCCGTGACCGCGAATCGTCCGCCCTCGAGGGTGCCGGCGTGGATGCGATCGACCCGGGCGCCGGTCGCGTCGGTCTCGATCTCGATGGCGTTGGCGTGGAGGTAGACGGTGACGTTCGACGCGTCCTCGAGGTCCTCGCGGAACCGCGGCGCGAAACTCCGCTCGCGTGACTCCACGACCTGGGCGACGACCGTGGCGATCCGCTGGGCGTCGAACGGCAGCATCGGATACCGGCTGCGCTCCCGCCACTCGTCGAGCGGCCGTTCCGCGACCTTCAGGCCGACCGTCTCGGCCGCCCGCGGGTAGTACGGATCGAGGTCGGCCCGGACGATCGGCCAGCCGCTGTGCGGGATCCAATCCCGGGTATCGAAGTCGCCGGCCTCCTGGGGCCGGCAGACGCCGCCCCAGTGGTTCGTCGAGCCGCCGAAGAACCGCATCCGCGCGAACTGGAGGTCGAAGTACGGCAGGCCCACCACGTCGCCGACGTTGAGCTCGCTCGTCGCCTCGTCGAACTCGAGGCCGCCGCTCTCGATGACGGCGACGCGCACCGCCGATCCGGCGAGCTCCTTGGCGATGGTCATCCCGGCCGCGCCGCACCCGACGATGCACAGGTCGGCCTCGATCACGCTGTCAGCCGGGACCGTCTGCGCCTCTACGAACACCGCGACAGAGTACCGGCTGAGAGCGTGCGCGTGGGCAGACCCGGCCGCTATCCTGTTCCCATCCGCAGCACGAGGCACGAGGATGATCGACGACGCCTCCGCTCCCGCGGGGCGCCCGCTCACGCAGCGACAGGAGCAGACGGTCGCGTACGCCGACGCGGCGTCGCGGCTGGTCGCCTATCTCATCGATGGCGTGCTCGTCGGCATCGTGATCTTCGTCGCGGCGTTCCTCTTGTCACGAGTGCTCGGCTCGACCCTGCCGGCGGCCGACGCGAACGGCGTCCGGGCGTCGGTCGACCAGGGGCGCGCGCTGATCAACGCCCTCGTGGCGACGGCAATCTCGGGTGTCTACTTCGTTGGCTGCTGGCTCGCGCTCGGCGGGACGCTCGGTCAGCGACTGCTCGGGATCGCCGTCCAGCGCGAGGCGGACGGTGGCCGGCTCCGACCGGGCCAGGCGCTGGTCCGTTGGGTCCTGCTGGGGGCGTGGTGGGGGCTCCTCGGCGCCCTGCTGTTGTCGATCTCGCTCGCGGCCTGGGTGCTCGCCGCGGCGATCGTCGTGTGGGACCTGATCCTCCTCTGGACCACGGCCCGGGATGATCGGAAGCAGGGCCTGCACGACCGGCTCGCGGGTTCCGTCGTCCACCGACGAGTCCGACTGGTGCCGTCCGCGTCCTGACGCCGGTCGCAGCGAGAGGGTGGCAGCCGCGCCGGGGACCGCGATCGAGCGACTCGCGCGCCATCTCTACGAGCGCGACCCTGGCGATCCCATGGCTCAGGAATTGCTCGGGTGGCTGGCGGGCTCCCCGCGGTTCCGCGACTTCGCGGAGGCGCACCGTGACAAGATCCGGAAGAAGCTCCGCACCGCGAGGGACGTTGAGGCGCTGCGGGACGTCCGAGCGGAGTTGAGAACCGCGTGGCTCCTGCTGGCGGATCGCCGCATCGAGCTGGCCTTCGAGGCCTACGGTTCGGGGAAGACCGGCCCGGACTTCACGGTCACCTTCCGTGGCTCGCGGAGCTTCAACCTGGAGGTCACGCGGCCGCACCGCATGCTCGACGCGACCGGACTGGCTTCGTCGTTGCTTGCCAAGCTGCGACAGCTGCCCCCGAGCGCATCGAACGCGATCCTGATCGCGATCCCAGGAGGCACTGCCGATGCCCTCGACATCGACGCCGCGGCCCGCGCGCTGCGCTCCCGCGCCGACGCGAAGGACGAAGCGTTCTTCACCACTCGTGGGATGGCGGGTACGCGCGGCTTCTACGAGCGATTCCTGCGGCTCGGCGCGGTATTCGTGTCGGCTGAGGACGCCAGCGGTGATGCCCGCGCCACCGTCTGGTTCAACCGCTCGGCACGGATCGCCGATGCCGGAGGTCGCCGCGCGGGCATGCCTGCACAGCCTTCGAGCCGAGTCTCCGAATCCCGTCAGTCGATGACGGCGATCGCCTCGACCTCGATCAGGTAGCCCGGCTCGGCCAGGGTCTCGACACCCAGCAGGGTGTCGGCCGGCTTGTGGTCGCCGAAGACCGCCACCCTGGCCTCCGAGATGGCGTCCAGGTACTCGGGCCGATGGTGGACGACGTAGATCGTGATCCTTGCCACCTGTTCCGGGCGGGCGCCGGCGGCGGCGAGGGCGCGACCGACATTCGCGAACGCCTGGCGAGCCTGACCGGCGAGGTCGCCCGGCGCTACCAGATTCCCCTCGCCATCGTCGGCGACCTGTCCCGAGACGAACACGAGGCGGCTGCCGGTCGCGACCACGACCTGGGTGTAGCTCGCCGGAGTGGGCAGTTCCGGTGGGTTGATCAGCTCGAGACTCATCGCTCCGCGTCCCTCAGCCGGCGTTGCTGAACGTCGCCCGCCCGGCAGGTCGATAGGTCAGGAGAGTCACGCCGCCCGACGTCGACCGAGACTCGACGAGTGTCAGGTCGTGCGTCTGCCCCTGCTCCGGGAACAGCCGCAGGCCGTCGCCCACGACGACGGGGTAGAGCCGGATGTTGAGCTCGTCGACGAGGTCGCGGTCGAGCAGCCATCGGAGCAACTCGCCGCTGCCGTGGACCTGGAGCTCGCGCCCGGGCTTCGCCTTGAGCTCGCGCACCGCCGCCTCGACGTCGCCGTCGATCACGTGGGTGTTCTGCCACGTCGGGTCCTTGAGCGTGGTCGAGGGCACGTACTTGGGCAGGACGTTGATGCCATGGGAGACCGGATCGCCATCGTCGTGGAGCGGCCAGTACGGCTCCCAGATCTCCCAGGTCTTGCGTCCGAGCAGCAGCGCATCCGCACGCTCGAACATGGACGTCAGAAAGGGCCACATGTCCGCGTCGGCGTGCGCCGCGGTCCAACCGCCGCGCTCGAACCCGCCGCGCCGGTCCTCATCGGGGCCACCGGGGCCCTGGTACACGCCGTCCACGGTCAGCATCATCGATGCGGTCAGCTTCATGGTCATCCTCCTTCGCTTCGGGTCGACGTTGGTTAGACCATCGGACGAGCCGCAACTCATCGGCCTGCGCGCGCGCAGACCGAACGTCAGGTGACGGAAGTGGTGGAGATGAGGGGACTCGAACCCCTGACCCCCGCGATGCGAACGCGGTGCTCTTCCAGCTGAGCTACATCCCCACGGGCGTCGGTCTCGCACGTGGGGCCGGACCGGTGGCAGAGTCTAGCACGCGACGCTCGCGCGATCGGACGGGCGACCCCCGTGCACCTCGACGCGGTAGGCGGAACCACGGACCGGCCGGGGAGACGCGCCCCGTAGGCTGCGTCGATGCCCTTCGGACTGCTGACCGGTCTCGGTGCCGCCCTGTCGTGGGGCACCCTCGACGTCATCACGGCCCTCGCGAGCCGGCGTCATCGGCAGCCTCCGGGTCACGGCCGGCATGCAGTTCGTCGAGCGCGATCATGTTCGTCGCGCTCGCGCTCATCACCGGCACGCCATCTGCCGACCGACCCGGGCGTCGTTCGTGCTGGCCGCGCTCCTCGGGTTCATCGGCGCCGGCGCGTACCTCGCCTACTTCACCGGGCTGCGGATCGGGCCGATCTCGGTCGTCAGCGGCGTGGTCGCGGCGTACGGCGGCCTGACGGTCGTCCTGTCGGTCGTCTTCCGCGGCGAGACCTGACCACCGCTCCAGGCGCTCGGCGCCACGATCGCGACGATCGGCGTCGTCCTGACCGGCGTCGCGTTCGAAGGCGGCTGGCGGGCGACGCGGTTCGCCGGGCCGGGCGTGGTCTTCTCGATCGTCGCGCTCGTCCTCTTCGCGTTGATGACGATGGTCACCGACATCGCTCTCGAGACGATGGAGTGGCTCCAGGTGTACTGCACTGGCCCGCGGCATCAATGCAGCGACGTCGATCGTCGGTGCTCGTCGTGCTGCGCGCGGACGGCCAGCGGTCGAGGACGACGACCGGTCGATGGGCCCGCCTGGTCGAGCGCCGCGGATCGTCGGCGCGATCGTGGTGGCCGGCGTGCTCGACGTGCTCGGGCCTCATCGCGTTCGCGATCGGCCTCGAGATCCGCCCCGACCTGGATGGTCGGCCTGGCCGCGTCGTTCGGTCCGGCGGTCACGATCCTCGTCGCGGTCGCGTTCCTCGGCGAGCGGCTCAAGCCGATCCAGTGGGTCGGGCTCGTCGGCGTGGCGGTCGGGATGATCGCGATCGGGCTGCCCGTGACGGCGTCAGGCCGGGAGGCTGAACCAGAACCGGGTCTGGCCGTCGCCGCGACTCGGCGCCGACCCGGCCGCCGGCCGCCTCGACGAGCTGCTTGACGATCGCCAGGCCGATCCCGGCGCCGCCGCGCGCCCGGTCGCGCGACTTCTCGACGCGGTAGAAGCGCTCGAACACGCGCTCGAGGTCGTCCGGCGGGATCCCGTCGCCGGTGTTGACGACCGAGACGAGGAGGTCGGCCGGGCCGTCGCTCGGCGCGGACCGTGACCGTGCCGCCGGCCGGCGTGTAGCGCGCCGCGTTCGAGAGCAGGTTGGCCAGCACCTGGGCCAGGTGGTCCGGGTTCGGCCCGCGCCGGCAGCGCGGTCCGGGACCTCGAGCGCGACCGTCGAGCCCGGCCCGCTCGAGCGACGGGCTGCGCGAGGTCGAGCGCCGATCCGGACGGCCGCCGCGAGGTCGATCTCGATCGCCGCGGGCGGCGCCGACGGCGGCGTCGCCCTCGGCCAGCGCATCGAGCGAGCGCGACAGCCGGACCAGCCGATCGGCCTCCTCGTGGAGCGATTCGTAGGTCGCCCGGTCGGCCGTGATGACGCCGTCGCGCAGCGCCTCGAGGTAGCCCTGCAGGTTGGTCAGCGGCGTGCGCAGCTCGTGCGCGGCGTTGGCGATGAAGTCGCGGCGCATCGCCTCCTGGCGCTCGAGGCTGGCGGCCATCTGGTTGAACGAATCGGCGAGGCGAGGCGAGCTCCTCGGGGCCTTCGCGCGGGACGCGGGCCGCGTAGTCGCCCTCGGCGATCGCGCCGGGCGGCGCGCGCCGACCTCGGCGAGCGGCCGGGCCAGCATCCGCGCGAGCACGACCGCGAGGACGACGCTCGCCAGCGCCGCCAGCGACGAACGCGGCGACGACCACGGCCGTGACCGACTCGTCGTACATCGCCCGCGCGTGATCGGCCGAGTCGCCGGCCTCGACCATCAGCGCGGTGAAGACGTCGGCGCCGACGACGGCCACGCCGACCGCGAGGATCACCAGCCCGACCGCCGCCGACGCGAGCGCCGCGAGCGCGATCCGGACCGCGATCCCGCGGCCGATCAGGTCGCCGGATCGACGCGCGCGGCCCGATAGCCGACGCCGCGGACCGTGGCCACGTAGCGCGGGCGCTCGGCGTCGTCGCCGAGCTTGTCGCGCAGCCGGCCGATGTGGACGTCGATGGTCCGGTCGAGGACCTCGGCGCCGTCGTGGCCGTAGACCGCGTCGAGCAGCTGGTCGCGCGACAGGACCCGGCCGTCGGCCGCGAGGATCGTCTGCGAGCAGCCGGAACTCGACGCGGGTCAGGTCGATCGGCCGGTCGGCCGCGGCGGACCTCGTGGCGGTCGGGGTCGAGGACGAGGTCGCCGTGGCGGATGATCGGCTCGGGCGCGCGGCGGTCGGCGGCGGCGCCGCTCGAGGCGCGGCCGTGGCCGCGGCGTCGCGCGCCGCAGGATCGACTTCACGCGGAGGACGAGCTCGGCCGGCGAGAACGGCTTGGGCAGGTAGTCGTCGGCGCCGTCCTCGAGGCCGGCGATCCGGTCGATGGTCGAGCCGCGCGCCGACAGGATGAGGATCGGCGTCGCGGCCGCCTCGTCGTCGCGGCGGACGGCGCGGATGACGGCCCGCCCGTCCAGCTCGGGGAGCATCAGGTCGAGCACGACGAGCGCCGGCTGGTGGGTCTCGATGGCGTCGAGCGCGGCCGGCCCGTCGGCGGCGGTCACGACCGCGAACCCGTCGCGCTCGAGGTAGGTCCGCACGAGCCGGACGATCTTCGCGTCGTCGTCGACGACGAGGATCGGTCGCTCGGGACGCGGCTCGGTCGGGGAGCGGGCATCGGCAGCATGGTAGGGGAGCGACGCTAGGCCCCGGCCGTGATCGGACGCGGTGACGACGCCGCGAGACTTGCGTCTACGGGTCTTGTCTGACTAGAACAGATGTTCTAATCTAGACGTCCGATGTCGACCGCTCGTGGAGATGTGGACGCCGCTGTCGCGGGCCTCCGGGCTCGATGGGGTGCCGCAGCTCCGCGGGTCATGGGGGCACTGGCCCTGGCGCCTGAGCCGGCGGTCGCATCGGACCACGCTCGAAGCCGCCACGGTACGAGCCCGCCGCCACCTCGACGACGACCGCGTCATCCACACCGGCTTCGCCGCGCTCGACGCGATCCTCGGGCCGGGCGGCCTCCCGAAGTCGGCCAGCGTCGCGATCCGCGGCGACGGCTCCAGCGGCCGGACGACCCTCTCGCTCCGGGTCGCCGCGGAGGCCCAGGCGCAGGGCTCGGTCGTGGCCTGGCTCGACCTGTCGCGCAGCTTCGACCCGGTCGAGGCGGTCGCCCGCGGCGTCCGGCTCGAGTGGCTCGTCGTCATCACGCCCGGCCAGCCTGGACGAGGGCCTCTCGATCGCGGGCTGCGCTGCTCGCCGGGCGCTCGGTCGACCTGCTCGTCCTCGACCTGCCCGGCGGCCGGCTGGCGAAGACCGACAAGCCGGCCAAGGATCGCCGACCGCCTCCATCGACTCGCCGCGCTCGCCCGTCGGGCGGAGACCCTGCTCCTGATCCTCGATGCGCCCGGGCTCTCCGGCGGCCTCGCGACCGCCGTCGCCGAGTCGACCGGCATCCGGCTCGAGCTCGCCCGCCGGTCGTGGATCCGGCTCGGGCGCGACATCGTCGGCCAGCGGACGGAGGCGCTGGTCGCGCGCAATCGATACGGCCCGCCGGGGCGGCGGGCGACGCTCCGGATCCTCTACGCGGAGGGCGGCGAGCGCGACGCCTGCCTCCGCCGGGACGACCTCCTCCTCGAGGCGATCCCCACCGCCGACAAGGCCCCCGCCACCGATTCGAACGGACCGACCGCGATGCGACTGCTCCACCTCTACCGGCCGCATCTCCCGCTCGAACTGGCGCTGGCCCGCGCCTCCGAGCCCTTCCCGCCGGCCCGCTCGTGCTGGGCGGCCGGCCGTGGGATCCGGGCCCGGTCATCGACGCGAACCCGGACGCCCGGGCGCTCGGCGTCCGGCGGGGGATCCCGCTGGGAGCGCCCATCGACTCGTCCCTGAGGCGACCTTCATCGATCCGGATCCCGACGCGGACCGGGCGGCGGCCGAGGCCGCCTTCGAGGCGCTCGCCGCGTTCAGCCCGGGACTCGCCGGGAGCGACCGATCCGGCGCGACGCGGCGTTCGGGCTGTTCGAGGTCCAGATCGACGGCCTCGAGCCGTTGTGGGGTCCCGAACCGGTCCTCATCGAGCGGCTGACCGCCGCGCTGGCCACGAGCCTCCCGGGCGGTGCCGGGACCTCGTTCCGGGCCGGGATCGCCGGCACGCGCTTCGCGGCGACCATCGCCGCGGTCCACGCCCGCGCCGGATCGCCCGATCGTCGTCGCGCCCGGTGGCGAGGCCGCGTTCCTCGCCCCGTATCCGTCCGGCCTGCTCACCACGGACCCCGACGTCCGGGCCCGGCTCACCCGGTTCGGCCTGCGCCGGATCGGGGCCGTGGCGGAGCTCGCCCGGTCCGCGCTGTCGCCCGGTTCGGGCGAGGAGGGCGCGCGGCTCCACGCCCGGGCGCGTGGCGAGGAGACCGAGCCGTTCCGGCCGCGCCGGACGCCCGGAGCGCCTGGCCCTGCACCTGCCGATCGAGCCGCCGTCGAGGAGCTCGAGCCGCTCCGGTTCGTCCTCCACCGGCTCGCCGGCGCGCTCACCGGCCAGCTCGCTGGCGCGCGGCCTGGCCGCGGCCCGGGCGCAACCTGCGCCTGGAGCTGGACCTCGCGTTCGCCCGCGCCGGGACGGCGCCGCGAGCTGACCGTCGAGCAGCGCTTCCCCGAACCGACCGCCGACGCCGAGGCGATCGAGCGCCTGCTGTTCGCCCGCCTGGAGCGCGACCCGCCGCCGGCCGCGGTGGCCCGCCTGGACCTGGAGCTGGCCGGCACGGCGCCGGCGGCCGGTCAGCAGCTCCCGTTGTTCGTGCCACAGGCCGCCCGCGACGCGCGGCTCGGCTGGCAGCTGGCCCGGCTCGCCCTGACGTTCGGGGAGGACCGCGTCCGGCGGGTCGCGCTGCACCGACCCCGAGGCGCCGCTGCCCGAGGCGCGCTGGACGTGGCGCTCGGTCGGTCTCGGCGAGCCGGGGACCGGCGGATGACCCGGCTGCTGCGCGAGCACCCGGCGATCGAGGTCGAGACTCGATGCGACGGGGCAGCCCGTCGTCATCGCTGGAACGGCCGGCGCGAGCCGGTCGAGGTCTGCAACCGCTGGCGGGTGGAGGAGGCGTGGTGGCGCGACCCGATCGCCCGCGACTACGTCAAGGTCGTCGGCGAGCGCTGGCTCGCGCTCGTCTACCTCGACCGCATCGACGGGACGTGGCACCTGGAACGGCTCTACGACTGACATGGAAAGGACCGGACGCCGCGGCGTCCGGTCCGATTGCACGAGGGTTGGTCAGCGATCGCGACCGATCCGACCCAGGTGCGTGTCCTTGAACGAGCTCGGGAGCTTCAGGCCGTAGCCGGCCATCCGGTCCATGCCGCTGTGGGCGACGAGGATCGCGCCGGCCGCGGCGATCGGCACGGACCCGACGGCCAGGCCGATGCCCGCGACCGCGATGCCGGCGGCCAGATCATGGACGAGGTTGTAGACGATGGCCCCGACCCGCGGTCCGCGCAGATAGCCGATCGCCGACGCGTCCGGGATGAGCAGGACCAGCGGGAACAGGTACCAGGGGATCCCGAGCCAGAGGAAGCCCGCGAGACCGGCCGCGAAGGTCGCCGCGCCCTCGGCGCGGAGCCAAGGCTTGATCCAGGCCGAGACCGTCATCGTCGTCCCGGACGTCTCGGCGGCGGAGGCTCGATGCGCCTCATGCATCGTGGCTGTCAGTGCGGTCATCGTGGCCTCCTCGGCGTTCCCTGGGTCGGCTCCGTCCGACTCGATGGCTACACTCTATAGCCTTCATGGCTAATGTCAATAGGCTATTATCGAGCGCATGAGTCCCGCGCCAGCACGAACCTCACGCGACGCCATCCTCGCCGCCGCCCGGGAGATCCTCGAGGCGGACGGGCTGGACGCGGTCACGATGACCCGCGTCGGCGATCGGGTCGGCGTCCGCGGCCCGTCGCTCTACAAGCACGTGCCGAACCGCGCGGCGCTGATCCGCGCCGTGGCCGACGCGGTCACCGCCGATCTGGGCAGGACGCTGGCCGGGAGGCCCACCGACGACGCGAAGGCCGATCTCCGGGCGCTCGCGACCCGCTACCGGCGCTTCGTCCGGGCGAATCCCAACGGCTACGGACTGCTGTTCGCGCACCTGCCGCCCGACTTCCAGCCGGACCAGGCTGCGGCCGCGGCGGTCGGGCTGCCGATCGTGGAAGCGATGGCTCGGCTGGGCGGGGAGGCCGGCGCGCTCGCGGCGGCGCGGACGGTCGCCGCGTGGGCGCATGGGTTCGTGAGCATGGAGCTCGCCGGCGCATTCCGGCTGGGCGGCGACGTCGACGACGCCTACGACGCGGGGATCGAGGTGATCCTCGCGGGGGTCAGCGAGCGGGCGTCCCCAGCGTCAGCGTGACGACGAAGAGGATCAGGAACAGGCCCACGACAAGGACGAGGGCGCCGATATCTTGCGGTCGAGCTCTCTGCACGGTGCGCCTCCCCCAGGCTCTCCGGATCGTCCCCGCGGCGATCTGCGGTCAGGATACGCGGCTTTGGCCGTTGTTGTCGCCGCGCACCATCATGGGCCTCAGTCGTGCGGACAGGCAGCTCCGTATAGGACCGTCAGTGTCGTCGTTCCGCCCAGCGGCGCGATCGTCACCGACAGCCGGCAGCGCGGATCCTGCCCGGTCGAATCGATGACGTAGCCGCCGTCCTCCAGAGGCCCCGAGAGCGCCTCCGTGCTGAAGGCCGCCATCTCCAGCTCACCCTGGTACCACGTCGCGATCTCCGCCGGCTCGCCACCCTCGACCGAATAGACGGCGCTCGCCGGGCCGGTCACGGTCTCCTCTGAGAGGACTGCGCCTGGGTACTTCGGGAACCCGGTCGGCAGCGTGTCCCAGATCCGTCCCCACTCGGTCTCGGTCTGACCCTCGAGCGGCGGCCCGCCCGTCTCCCCGGGCAGCGTCTCGACCGGTTCGGCCGTGTCAACCGGCGCCGAGGCGCGTGCGACCGGGCTCGATGACGCTTGTGTCGCGGTCGCCGAAGGAGACAACGTGGGTGCCGCCAAACCGCATGCAGCCGCCACCGACACGACGAGCAGGAGGGAGCCGGCGAGGCGGATCGCGCGGACGGTCACCGATGAAGGCTAGCTGCCCGGCGCCTTGTACTTGATCGACTGCGCCCTGCCGAGGGCCGAAAGCGTCTCTTCGACGCTGAGCAGCACGGTGGTCTCCGCCGACCTGAGCGCGCCCCCGGCGCCGATCGCCAACGCGACGGCAGCCATCGACACGTTGTCGGGAGCCTCGAAGAGGTTGTAGCCGTCGTGCTCTCCGAACGCGTACCAGAAGCCGTGCAGCTTGCCGCCGACGGACTCGATGTACTGCTCTGCGGCAGCCCGCCGATCCTCGGGGTTCTTGATGAGCCGGGCCCAGGTCTCGGGCGTGTAGCTGAACCGTGTCAGATAGAGCGGCATGACGTCTCCTCCAGCGATGACGATGAAGTGTAAGGGAGGCCCCTTCCGTCCGGAGCCTCCCGGTTCGCCTGCCGAGAACATGACAGGACCCCGTCGCCCCCAAGCGACGGGGTCCTGTAGGTCGGGCGAGTCGCTCACCGGCTCCCCGACGGGTCAGCGTGTCGACCATCGCAGTCGACCGCCGCCGATCGTCCCGAGGCCCCCAGGCACCGAGACGTTGTGTGGTGACCTAGGTCTGTGACGCCTGCACGGAAAGCGCCGCCGGCAGCAGGACCAGGATCAGCATCATCGCCAACGCGACCAGCACGGCACTCCGAAGAGCGATGCCTGCGATCGGTCGAATGGGCGTGTGCATGGCCGTGAGACGCCAGATGGTGCCCAGATGTTGCGAGTTCTCGTGAGATCTTTTCCCGGATTTCGTCCGGGGCTGGGCTCAGTACGGTTGGCGGAACTCGATGGCCGGTGAACGCCACGTCGTCTTCGACTGGATGAAGCGGACGCGGAGGATGTAGGTGCCGGCCTTCAGGCTGCTGGCGAGGCCGAGCCTCAGGCGCACGGTGTGCTTGACGAGGCGGCCCGGAAGCAGCGTCTGCTTCTTGTAGACGCCCGACTTGATGAGCTTTCCCGCCTGATCGCGGATGGTCCACTTCCAGGAGCCACGCTCGGGGACGGTCCCGGTCACGCGGGCCCTGACGCGCACGTTGGCGAAGACCGCGCCGGCGCTGCGGGCGATCGTCCCGACCTTGCCGCCGACCTTCACCGCGTGGACGGGCGCGTAGAACTTGTCGCGAAGGACGTTCCACAGCGGGTCGTAGCCGCGGTCGTTGTCGAGGGTCCAGATGCCGACCCCGCCGAGCCCGCTCGTGAGCGCGTAGTCGTACTTCTCGCCCAGGCTGCGTTCGTCATCGAAGTAGACCTGGCGGTAGGTCTTGTACTTGGTCGACCAGTACGTGTAATAGGCGCTGCCCTCGAGCGCGTCGTAGCGCCGCTTCACCGTGGGATGCGCCGCGAGGAAGGCCCGCGCGGTGGCGTACGTGACGCTCTTGACGGCACCGAACTTCTTCTTGTTCGTCTGCACGGCCGCGTTCGCGGCCTTGCTCGTGACCGGCCAGTTGTATCCGTAGTACGGGACGCCGAGGAGCACCTTGGCCGGCGGGGCCCACTGCAGGATCCGGGCCATGTGGATCTTCACGTTGCGACTGGCATGGTCGAGCGGCGCGACGGCGCCGGCGATCGACGAGCCCGAGTAGCGGTAGTTGTAGGTCATCACCATCTGGTAGTCGACCAGCGGGACGAGGCCCTTGATGATCCGCTCGCTCGCGCCGGCCGAGGTCGCGTTGACCAGGGTCGAGTCGGGGAACCGCTCCTTCATCGCCGCGCGGAACTTGGCCACGAACGGGATGTAGTACTTGCCCAGCGGGTTGAGGGCGGGGACCCCTTCGAAGTCGAGGCCGGCGCCGTCGGCCTTGCGCTCGGCCATCAGGTCGAGCGCCTCGGCGATGAACCGGTCCTGGGCCGCGGGGCTCTTGAGGAACTTGGTCATCTTTGGGTAACCGGCGGCGGAGTCGAAGAGCTGGAAGGTCGGCACGACCCGCACGCCGCGATCGTGGGCGGCGTTGGTGACGGCCGCGGCCGGCTCGCCGACGTACTCCTTGTACCCGACCCAGTTGCGGTCGATGGCCCCGGTCGACTTGATGCCGAGTCCGAAGAACGCGATCGTCGAGACGAGGTCGTAGCGGATCCGGTCGACGGTCCCCGCATCGAGGCGCCAGTAGGGCAGGTAGCCGTAGACCTCGTGGCTGAGCGGCTTGATGCCGGTGACGCGTGGCCGGATCTCGGTCGCGGCACGGACCTGCACGACGCCTCCGACGAGTCCGGCGGATGGCAGGAGCGTGACCGCGAATGCGGCGGCGAGCCAGAGGGGGGCGAGTCGGCGGAGCGGCGGTCGGGCGAATCGCATCTGCGAAGGAAACTCCCTTCGAGCGCGGATGTCCATCCGACGTTCGTCCCGGGCCGCGACCGGACGGCCTGTCAGACTAGAACAGATGTTCTATACTGACCAGCCCCCAGTCAGCCGGCCCATCGAGCGGAGCGACCCGTGGCACCCACCCCGTACGCCGAACTCCACTGCCACACCAACTTCTCGTTCCTCGATGGCGCCTCGCCCGCGGACGACCTGGTCGAGCGGGCCGTCGAGCTGGGGCTGACCGGGCTGGCCGTCACCGACCATGCGCGGGCTGTACGGCGCGGTCCGCTTCGTCGGGGCGGCCGAGGCGGTCGGCCTGCACCCGGTCATCGGGCTGGAGATCGAGCTGCTCGACCCGGCCGTCGCGGATCCGGGCAGGATCGTCGTCGCGCCGCGCCGGGCACGGCGCCGGCCGCGCCGGCGCGAGGATGGGACGTCGCCGCTTGCCGATCCGGTGGCGGAGGGCGTGCCGACGCGGCCGCGGCCGGAGCGGATGCGGCTGCCCGGTCATCGCGAGCCGGTCAAGGAGGACCTGCGCGGGATCGGCGAGCGCGGCCGCGGGACCGCATCTCGTGCTGCTCGCCCGGTCCGCGATCGGGTGGCGGAGCCTGTGCCGGCTGATCTCGCGGGCGAACATGGCCGGGACCAAGGGCGTGCCGCGGTTCAGCCAGGCGCTCCTGGCCGAGCATACGGAGGGCCTCGTCGCCCTGTCCGGCTGTCGCGACGGGGAGCTCGCGCGCCGCCTGCGGGTGGGCGACCGGCCGGGCGCGCGCGCCGTCGCGGAGCGGTACGCGATCGATCTTCGGGCGGGGCGAGGCGGCAGCGACCAGCGGCTTCTTCATCGAGCTCTCGCACCACCTGCTCGCCGACGACGACTGGCTCGTCGCCGAGGCCGTGGCGCTCGCGGACGAGCTCGGCCTGCCGGTCGTCGTCACCAACGACGTCCACTACGCCCGGCCCGAGGACCGCGAGCTGGCCGACGTCCTGACCGCCATCCGCCACGGCCGGACCCTCGACACGCTCGGCGACCTGCGCCGCCCGGACGGCGAATCGTTCCTGAAGTCCGGGCGAGGAGCTGGCGGCGATGCCGCCGGGCGTCGGGGAGGGGCGGACGGCCCGGGCGTGGGCGGAGGGGATCGCGACGTCGGTGGAGCTCGCGGCGTCGTGCTCGGTCGATCTCGGGTTCGAGCAGTACCGCTTCCCGGGCTTCCCGGTCCCGGACGGGGAGACGCCGTTCTCGTATCTCGTCGGAGCTGTGCTAGGCCGGCGCCCGGAGGCGCTATCACCCGCTGACCTCGGCCGTCGTCAAGCGGCTCGCCCACGAGCTCGATGTGATCGAGCGGGCCGGGCTCGCCGAGTTCTTCCTGATCTGCTGGGACCTGATGCGATTCGCCAGGGAGCAGGGGATCCCGGCCCAGGGTCGGGGCAGCGCGGCGAGCTCGATCGTCGCCTACACCCTCGGGATCAGCCGGGTCGAGCCGATCGGCCACAACCTCCTGTTCGAGCGGTTCATCAACGAGGGCCGGACGACCTACCCCGACGTCGACATCGACTTCAGCTCGGCGCGGCGGGAGGAGGTCATCCAGTACGTCTACAACCGCTACGGACCGGAGCACACCGGGATGGTCTGCAACCTCGTCACCTACCGGGCGCGCTCGGCGGTGCGCGAGGTGGGCTATGCGCTGGGGTTCCCGCGGCCGCTCGTGGACCGGGTGGCGAAGGCGCTCGAGACGTACGACAGCGTGATGGTCCGACGCGACCTCGAGGCCGACGGCGGGTTCGCCGAGTTCTTCCGACGGACGGGAGAGGAACTCCCCGTCGAGGCCGCGCGGCCGAGGCCGCCGAGGCGCTTGGCCTGGTCGACGGGATGGGCCAGCTGAACACGCGGATCCCGCTCGTCGGGAAGGTGCCGCCCTGGCGCCAGCCACCGGAGCCGGAGGACCCGAACGCACCGCGACCGTTCGCATGGCTCAGGGACGATGAACACACCGCCGAGCAGACCGCCGAGCAGGCGGAGGCGGCAACGCCGGTCGGCGCCGTCCGGCGCGGCGGTGGGGCAATACTCCCGGACCAGCTGGCGCCACGGACCGCGCTTCGCGGCGGCGGCAGGACGGACGACGAGGGGGGTCCCGGGGACACGCCCGCGAGCGTCGCCTGGCTGCGAGCGGGGAAGGGGACGGGCTACGCCGCGGAGCGCGACCGGCTCGTCCCGCCGGCGATGGTGGCCGGCCGGCTGATCGATCCGGAGAGCGGCCAGGCTCGAGCCGCCGCCGCGACGGACCGACAAGCTGGGACGGCCGAACCACTGGGATCCACCTGCCCCGTCGACGTCGACGATGGGTCGTGGCGGGTCAGCGGGCCACTCGTCGGTCGCCCGCGTGGAGCCGGAGCCGCCGCCCGCAGGCCCGCGGCGGCTCGACGGTCGGGATGAGCGACTGGGAGCGCTGGCTGGAGTTCTGTGCCCGGATCGACGGCTTCCCCCGCCACCTCAGCATCCACTCGGGCGGCATGCTCGTGACGGCCGCGCCGCTCATCGACATCGCGCCGATCGAGCGGGCCACGATGGTCGATCGGGTCGTCGTCCAGTTCGACAAGCGCGACGTCGAGACGTTGAAGCTCATCAAGCTCGACCTGCTGGGACTCGGGATGCTGGCCGCGATGGACGAGACGCTCCAGCTCATCGAGCACGACTGCGCGGTGTGCCTCGACCTGGACCGCCTGCCCGAGGACGTCCCGGAGGTGTTCGAGATGCTCCAGGCGGCCGACACCGTGGGCGTCTTCCAGGTCGAGAGCCGGGCGCAGATGCAGACCCTCCCGAAGTCGCGGCCGCAGAACCTCGACGACCTGGTCGTGGAGGTGGCGATCATCCGGCCGGGTCCGATCCAGGGCAATGCCGTCCACCCCTTCCTGCGCCGGAAGCAGGGCCTGGAGCCGGTGACGTACCTCCATCCCAGCCTCGAGCCGGTCCTCAACGACTCGATGGGCGTGATCCTCTACCAGGAGCAGGTCATGCGCGTCGCCATCGAGGTCGCAGGCTTCAGCCCGGCCGAATCGGACGGGTTCCGGCGGGCGATGGGCACGTGGCGCTCCAGCCACGAGATGGAGAAGCTCCATCGCCAGTTCGTCGAGGGCGCCATGCGCCAGCCCGGGATGGAGGAGGCGACCGCCGAGGAGCTGTTCCGCCAGGTCGCCGCCTTCGCCAGCTTCGGGTTCGCCAAGTCGCATGCGGCGGCGTTCGCCCGGACGGCCTACGAATCGGCCTTCCTCAAGCTCTTCTATCCGGCCCAGTTCCTGGTCGGGCTCATCAACGCCCAGCCGATGGGCTTCTACCCGGTGGAGGTCCTCGTCAACGACGCGAAGCGCCACGGCGTCTCGGTGCTGCCCGTGGACATCAACGCGTCCTCGTACAAGACCACGACCGAGTGGGTGGGACGGCACGGCGAGCCGTTGCCCGAGGGGACCGGCATCGAGGCGCGACCGGAGCCGATCCGCTCGCCGGCCTGCGTCGTCCCGGCCGCGGCCGCGCGCGATCGCTGGACGCCCGAGCTCACCGCCGGATGGGGCGTCCGGCTGGGCCTCCACCTGGTCAAGGGGATCGGCGAGCAGCACGAGGCGCCCCTCGACGGGGAGCTGGCACGCGGCCCGTACGGGTCGCTGGTCGATGTCGTCGAACGGACCGGGCTGCCCGAGGAGGTGCTGGAGCGGCTCATCCGGACCGGTGGCCTGGACTCGCTCGGGCGGCCCCGTCGCGAGCTGTTGTGGCAACTCCGCGAGGTGGCCGGGGCGTCACGCGGTCGGGTCGACGGACAGGCGCTGCGCGCCCTGGGCCGGGCAGCCGGCAAGCGTGGCGCGGCCGCCGGCCGGCCGCTGGACCTGCGATTGCCCGCCACCGAGGCGCCCGAGCTGCCGCCGCTGACCGAATCGGAGCGGATCGGCGATGCCTACGCGGTGATCGGGCTCGACGCGAAGCGCCAGGTCGTGGGGCTGTTCCGCGGCGCGCTCGACCGGCTGGGCGCGGTGACCAACGGGGCGCTCGCGGAACGCCGGCCGGGGCCGGTCCGCATCGGTGGCCTGGTCGTGACCCGCCAGCATCCGATGACCGCGAAGGGGACCGTCTTCCTCGCGATGGAGGACGAGACCGGGATGGCCAACGTCACGCTCTGGCCCGACACCTGGGCACGGCTGCGGTCGGTGGTGCGCCGGCACGCGCTCCTGCTCGTCGACGGGGAGCTGCAACGCGAGGGCTCGGTCGTGAACGTGATCGCGCACCATGTCCAGCCACTCCCCGAGGTGGCCGCCGCGGCCGGTGGCCCGGAACGCCCGGACGGCGTCCGTCAGACCGGCTATGCCGGCATGCGTCGTCTCGGCTGACGTCTCACCCGTTTCGACGGCGCGGTCAGCGGGTCTTCGCTGTCCCCGAGGACCGGGATCGACCCGCACCGCTCCCGCCGCGGCGTGGCGCCTGCCGGCCGCGGTTGGGGTTCGAGAGCTGGAGGAACCGTCGGTACCAGGCCGCCCCTGCGGCGAACAGGGCCCCCGCAACGGTCGAGGTGACGAACCACTGAACGATGGTCACCGGGTACAGATTCGCGGGGATCGTCGCGTCGACTGGCGTCGGTGTGGCGCCGATGATCGTCGCGATCGACTGGTTGTAGACGCCGCTGACCAGGAGGATCGTGAACAACAGCGACGCCAGGATGCCCAGCACGACGCCGATGAGCCAGCTGGATCGCGGCGCGAGGAACCCTCCGATGAACACGGCGGCGATCGGCGGCGCCCAGAGGAAGTACTGCATCAGGAGATACGAGAACTGGTTCGGCGTCGCCGCGAACAGGACTGCCGCGATCAGCGTGAGGAGAGCCGGAACCCAGACCGCCTTGTGCGTCACAAGACCCGGGAAGGTCGCGAGATCGTCGCGGACGTTCAGCGGGTGGATCGACTGGCGAAACGCCGCCCGGATCCCGATGCGACCGGTCTGGACGGGCTGCGTCGTCTGCTTCCCGGCAGAGGGTCGTCCTCGCCCGGCTTGCGACGGGGGAGCGGCCTCTTCGGCTTCGGTCCCCTCGTCGTCCAGGCCGTCGGGGCCGGCCAACTCGGCGCGATAGCGTCGTCGCGCCTCGGCGCGATCGGTCCTCTTGGCGCGGGCCACGGTCTCTCCTGTGAACTCGGCGTCGGCGGTGCGGCCCATCGTAGTCGATAGCTGCCCGGTGAGCGGCCGGTGAGGGTGGAGTGAGCGCGTGGTGAGTCGGCGTGAAGGACGGCCTGCTACAACGGGTCTCTCGCCATGCGTGCCGCCCGAGTCCCGCCGGGAGGTCAGTCATGGATCGTGCCCGGTCGGGACGCATCGCGTCGGCCCTCGTCGTGCTCATGGTGGGAGCGTTGTCGGCAGCCGCCGTGCCGTTCGCGGCCGCCGCGGCCGTGGCCTGGCCCACCTCGAGGCTCGTCGTCAGCGAGCTCCAGACCGGTGGCGCCTCCGCGTCCGACGAGTTCGTCGAGGTCGCCAACCAGGGACCCGGGCCGGTCGATCTCAACGGCCTCGAGGTGGTCTATGCGACCTCCTCCGGATCCACTGTCACGCGCAAGGCGACCTGGACGACGCCGACGATCCTCGAGTCGGGACGGCGGGTCCTGCTCGCCAACGCCGCGGGCTTGCATGCCGCGTCCGCCGACCTGACCTACACCGGCGGCTTCGCCGCGACGGGCGGGGCCCTGGCAGTGCGGCCCGTGGGTGGCACACCGATCGATGCGGTCGGATGGGGCGACGCGGCGAGCGGGTTCGTCGAAGGGACCAGCGCCCTCGCGCCGCCGGCGGGGTCGAGCCTGGAGCGCGCGCCTGGTGGCCCGGCCGGCAACGGCTGGGACACGAATGACAACGCACTCGACTGGTTCGTCCAGGCGGCACCGACGCCGCAGGGGCTTGGTGCAGCGCCGGTCCCGGCGCCCGGGCCGACGCCCACGGTCGAACCCACGCCCACGCCCACGGCTGTCCCGACGCCCACGCCGACCGCCGTGCCCACCGCGTCCCCGACCGAGACGCCGGGGCCGACTGTGTCGACGCCGGGCCCGACGGCCACGCCCGCGCCGACCGCCACGCCGAGCCCGACACCGATCCCAGCTGCGATCTCGGTCGCGGCCGCCCGTGCCCTGCCGGATGACGCCGAGGCAACGATCGAGGGCACGCTCACGACGGCGCTCGGCGCGCTCGAGGCGGGGCGCACGGCGTTCGTCCAGGACACGACCGGCGGGATCGGCGTGTACCTCGACACCGCGGTCGTGTCGGCCGTGCCTGCCGGCACGACGGTGCGCATCGCCGGGACCCTCGGCACGCGGTTCGCGCAGCGCGTCCTCCGTGCCGATGAGGCCGACGTCGTCGCCGGTCCGATCGCCGAGCTCCCGAGCGCGACCTCGGTGGCGACCGGCTCGGCCGGCGAATCCCACGAAGGCTCGCTCGTCACGATCAGCGGCACCGTCGATGCGGCGCCCGATGCCCTGAGCGATGGGCTCGGCCTTACGGTCGATGACGGCAGCGGCCCGGTCCGGGCCGTGATCAGTCCGGCGGCGCTCGGCGCTCTGAGCCCGGTCTCCGGCGACATCGTCACCGTCCGTGGGCCGCTCGGCCAGCGTGACAGCTCCGGGACGGGGATCGGGGGCTACCGCGTGCACGCGACGCTCGACGGTGACTTCACGATCGAGACGCCGCCGCCGAGCCCGTCGCCCTCTCCGACCCCGACCGCGACACCGCGCCCGACGACCAGTCCGCCGCCGAGCGCCGGCCCGACTCCGACGCCTCCACCCGGCACGAGTCCCTCCCCGCCACCGAGCGCAACCCCGACCGCGACCGCGAACCCGCCCTCGCTGGCGGCGATCCGCTCCCACGCAGTCGGGACCGTGGTCACGGCACGAGGGGTGGTGACCGCCGAGGCCGGACGCACGGGCACGCCGCTGCTCCTCACGATCGGGGACGCGACCGCGGGCATCGCCGTCCGTCTCCCGACCGGAACCGTCGCGCCGGCGCGCAGGACCGTCATCGTGGTCCATGGCCCGCTCGCGGCTCCGTACGGGCAGCTGGAGATCCGCCCGGCCGCTGACGGCATCTCGACCGACGGCGCGGACGTGCTGCCGACCCCGGTCGTCCTGGGCTCGCCCGGTCTCGGTGAGGACACCGATGGGCGACTGCTCGTCGTCACTGGTCGACTCGCGACCAGGCCGAGCAAGGCGGCCAGCGGCGACCTCAGCCTGGTGCTCGAGCGGCCGGGCATGTCCTCCGTCAAGGTGATGACCGATTCATCGAGCGGCGTGACGCTCGACGCGTTCCAGGTCGGTGCGACCTACCAGGTCATCGGCATCGGCGGCCAGCGTGCCACGAGGGCCGGCGCGCTCGACGGCTACCGGCTGTGGGCGCGCGACGCGGCCGACCTCGTTCGCACCGCGGGCCCCGATCCGGGCCCGAGCGGCACGCCCGGCTCGAGTCACTCGCCGAAGCCGTCCGGCTCGCACTCGCCGACTCCGAAGCCGACCGCCAGCCTTCCGACGACCACGATCGCCAAGGCCCGCGGCCTGATCGACCGCACGGTCGCCATCGTCGGCATCGTGACGGCGCCGGTCACGCTGCTCGATGGGTCCGGGCGGCTCATCGTCGTCCAGGACGCGACCGGCGGCGATCGAGATCCGCCTGCCGGAGAAGAGCGCGCCCGCCGTCGGATCACGGGTCCGCGTCGAGGGCAAGGTCGGTCGTGCCTACGGCGCCCCGCGCATCTCGGCCGACGCCGTCAAGCGGCTGGGTTCGTCGCCGGTGCCGGCGCCGATGACCCTCTATGCGTCGCCCAAGGAGAGCCATGAGTGGCGCCTCGTCGTCGTGCGCGGCCGCATCGACACGGTCCACAAGCTCGGCGACCGCTGGCGGGCAGAGCTCGTCGTGGGCGGCGACCGCGTCGTGGTCGTGGGGCAGTCCGGTGCCCGGATCCCGGTCGGATCGGTGGTGAGCGGGCGTCTTGCCACCGTGACCGGGATCGTCCGCCGGCCGTATCCATCGGCCACGGACCGCCGGTTCTCGATCTTGCCCCGTGGGCGCGGCGATCTGCGCGTGGACTCGTCCGGTTCGGCCGGGGCAGCCTCGAAGCCCGCGAGCGGCGCCGGCTCGACCAAGCCGGGCGCCGTTCCGGGTCGCCCCGGGACCGTCGCGAACGGCGCCGGGAGTGCGCTCGCCACGGCCCCGGATGCGAACCTCGCCGATCTCGCGACGCTCGCCGGGCGGACCGTCCGGGTGGGCGGGCTCGTCGGCGACCTGGTGCCGGGCGGGTTCCTGCTCGACGACGGCACCGCGACGGGCCCGATCAGCCTCGACGGCGCCGCCGCCGACCTCCTGCCGCTCATCGCGCCGGGCGATGCGATCAACGTCGTCGGTCGCGTGGAGTCGACGGACCGCGGCTGGACCGTCATCGTCACGGATCCCGCCGGCGTCGCCCTTGCCGGAGACCCGATCGCCCCCGACCCCACCGGTGGCCCCGACACGTCGCCGGCGGCAGCGTCCGACGCCGGTGCGAACGGCGACACCACCTCCGCAGGCCTGGGTGACCTGCCCGGTCTGGACGCGGGTCTCGCGGGCCTGGGGACGGTCGTCCTCGTGACCGTCGCATCGCTGGCCGTCACGGTCCTCCGGCGGCGGCATCTGCAAGGTCGACTGGCCACCCGGATGGCCTCGCGACTGGCCACGTTCGTCGGCGGTCAGGCCGGATCGGAGGGCCCAGCAGCGGCCGCGCCGGGGACCGGCCGGGGAGGCCCGCCGTCGTCACGCACGGCCACGCACGATCCACGCACGATCGACTCCGCTTGACGCTCGTGAGAGCGCAGGACTATCCTCGGCCGAGTTTCGCGCTTGCGGAACAGCAAACTGAGCGTGAGGATAGGTCTTGCCGAACGCGGAAACCCGCGTCGAAAGTCCCTCGGATCGCCGCATTGCGATCCCCGAAGGCGAACGGCAATACCACATCGGTCTCGGCCCGGGGGAACTGGCCGAGTACATCCTCCTCCCCGGTGACCCCGATCGGACCGCCCGCATCGCGACGCGATTCGATTCGATCGAGCTGGAGCGGAGGCATCGCGAGTTCTCCACGGTCACCGGCCGATATCGCGGTCAACGCGTGTCGGTCGTGGCCACGGGTATCGGAACGGACAACGTCGAGATCGTGGTGGCGGAGATCCTGGCCATCACGACCCGCCCGACCTTCATCCGGGTCGGCTCCTGCGGGGCGCTCCAGCCGGAGATGCAGCTCGGCGATCTCGCCATCACGACCGGAGCCGTCCGCCTCGAGGCGACCACGAGCTTCTTCGTCCACGATGGCTACCCGGCGGTCGCCGATTACGAGGCGGTCGCGGCACTGATCGAGGCGGCGGCTCGGCTGGGCTACCGCTACCACGTCGGGGTGACGGCCACGGCTCCGGGCTTCTTTGGTGCGCAAGGGCGCCCGATCCCGCAGCTACCTATCCGCTACCCTGACCTTGCAGAGGAGATGGCGCGCCAGCGCGTCATGAACTTCGAAATGGAGGCGTCGGCACTCCTCGTGCTCGCCACCCTTGCGCGCTGTCGAGCCGGTGTCGTCTGTGCGGTGTATGCCAATCGGACGACAGGCGAGTTCGTCAGCGGTGATGCCAAGGACGCGGCCGAGGCGGCGTGTGTCGAGACCGGGCTCGAGAGCCTGCTCGTCCTCGCCGAGATGGATCGCCAGAAGCAAGACGCCGGGACGGATCGCTGGCGACCGTCCCTCTGGCACGGTTGAACACTCGGAGCCCAAGCGAACCCAACCCACGCGAACACCGGTAGCCCAGGGCGGATGCGAGACGAAGGCTCTCGTGACGCTCCAACAGGACTTAGGAGGAGCCCGATGGCCGAGGCCTATTGCGTCAAGGACAAGAAGAAGGTCGAAGTCCAGAATCCGCAGCGGATCACGATGAAGAACGGCAAGGCTGCGCTCCAGGGGACGTGCCCCGTGTGCGGCGGCAAGGTCTTCAAGATCGGCGGCTGACCCCGACCCTTCGCGACGCGAAGCCCGAGACCCCCGTCGGAGACCGGCGGGGGTCTTCCCTTGTGCTCCGTCAAGAGCCGATGCGCCCGTTTCGGCGGCGGCTCGGCTCCCTGTCGCAACCCCGTCGTACCCTTCCATCCGGGGCCCGACAGCGTACGATGGTGTTTCCGCGGGACGGCAGATGCACGCAAGTCGCCGACCGCGCTGACGATCGAAGTGCGGTCGAACCCGGGGTTCGGCGTCCGCCACGGATCCGCATGGCAAGGAGTTGCACGACCATGACCACGCGCGTCGGCATCAACGGCTTCGGCCGGATCGGCCGCCAATCGCTCAAGGCCCTCATCGAGCGCGCCCCCGACGTGGAGGTCGTCGCCGTCAACGACCTCGTCGACGCCGAGATGAACGCGCTCCTGTTCAAGCACGACTCCACCTACGGCGCCTACGACGGTACCGTCGAGGCCGGCGACCACTCGATCATCATCGATGGGCGCGAGATCAGGATCCTCGCCGAGAAGGACCCCGCGGCGCTCCCATGGGGCGACCTGGGCGTCGACATCGTCCTCGAATCGACCGGCATCTTCACCGACGCCGAGAAGGCCCGGGCGCATCTCACCGCAGGTGCGAAGAAGGTCATCATCAGCGCCCCGGCCAAGGGTGAGGACATCACGATCGTGCTGGGCGTCAACGACGACACGTACGACCCGGCGACCCACCACATCATCAGCAACGCCTCGTGCACGACGAACTGCCTCGCCCCCGCGGCGAAGGTGGTCCACGACCTCGTCGGGATCGAGAAGGGGCTGATGAACACGATCCACAGCTACACCAACGACCAGCGGATCCTGGACGTCGCCCACAAGGACCCGCGTCGCGCGCGCAGCGCCGGCCAGAACATCATCCCGACCACGACCGGTGCCGCGAAGGCGCTCGCCCTGGTGATCCCCGACCTGAAGGGCAAGTTCGACGGCTTCAGCCTGCGCGTGCCCACGCCGACGGTCAGCGTCGTCGACTTCACGGCGACCGTGACGCGCGACACCAGCGTCCAGGAGCTCAACGACGCGTTCCGGGCAGCCGCGGCGGGACCCATGAAGGGCATCCTCGGCGTCTCGGACGAGCCGCTTGTCTCGATGGACTTCAAGGGCGACGAGCGATCCTCGATCATCGATGGCGACTCGACCATGGTCCTCGGCGGGAACATGGTCAAGGTCATCTCGTGGTACGACAACGAGTGGGGCTACAGCTGCCGCGTCGCGGACCTCATCGCCCTCGTGGCCGCGCGCCTGCCCGTCCCGGCCTGACCCGACTTGAAGCCCCACCCCGTCGACAAGCTGACGATCCGGGACGTCGACGTCTCCGGCCGACGGGTCTTCGTCCGCGTCGACTTCAACGTCCCGCTCGCCGACGGCAAGGTCACCGACGATTCCCGGATCCGGGCCGCGATCCCGACGATCGCCACGCTGCTCAACGCCGGCGCCAGCCTGGTACTCGCGAGTCACCTCGGGCGACCGGACGGCAAAGTCCAGGACGGCCTGAGACTGCGGCCGGTCGGCCAGCGCCTCTCGGAGCTGATCCGCCGGAACGTGCCGGTCAGCGGCGACGCGCTGGGGCTCGGCACCGAGGACGCGGTCAAACGGCTCCGTCCGGGCGAGCTGCTGCTCCTCGAGAACCTCCGCTTCCACGCCGAGGAGGAGAACAACGACCCCGCGTTCGCCGCGACGCTCGCCTCGTATGCGGATCTCTACGTCAACGACGCGTTCGGGACCGCGCACCGAGCCCACGCCTCGACGGTCGGGATCGCCGCGTACCTGCCGGCGTATGCCGGCCTGCTGATGGAGCGTGAGCTCCAGATGCTCTCGAAGCTCCTGGAGGCGCCGGAACGGCCGTTCGCCGCGATCCTGGGCGGCGCCAAGGTGTCCGACAAGATCAAGGTGATCGACAACCTGATCAACAAGGTCGACATGCTCGTCCTCGGCGGCGGCATGGCCAACACGTTCCTGCTGGCCCAGGGCAAGGCGGTCGGCAAGAGCCTCGCCGAGCCCGATCGGGTCGAGGATGCCCGCCGGATCATGGCCGCGGCCGAGAAGAAGCGCGTCCGGGTGGTCCTGCCGGTCGACGTCATCGTGGCCAAGGAGGTCACCCGCGGGACCGAGTACAAGACGCTGCCCGCCGAGAAGATCCCGGCCAGCTGGCACATCGTGGACCTCGGTCAGGCCAGCCAGGACCTGATGGTCGAGGCGCTCAAGAACGTGCGGACCGTGTTCTGGAACGGTCCGCTGGGCGTGTTCGAGATCCCCTCGTTCGCGCACGGCACCAACGCCGTGGCGCGCATGCTTGCCGATCGGGCCGATGCCGGCGCGACGGTCGTCATCGGAGGGGGCGACTCCGTGGCCTCGATCACCCAGCAGGGCCTCGCGGACCGGATGACCCATATCTCGACCGGTGGCGGGGCGTCGCTTGAATTCCTCGAGGGCCGCGAGCTGCCCGGCGTGAGCATCCTGCTGGACCGACCGCAGCCCGCGCCGGCGCGGAAGCCCCCGCGGAAGCCGACGGCGGCGACGGCGACGAGGGCGGCCGCCGCACCCGCAAAGCCCGCGGCGAAGGCGACCGCGAAGGGGACCACGAAGGCTCCGCCAAAGACGACCGCCAAGGCGACCGCGAAGCCCGCGGCGAAGGCGACCGCGAAAGCCACCGCGAAGCCCGCGGCGAAGGCGACCGCGAAGGCTCCGCCGAAGGCGACGGCCAACCCCGCGCCGAAGGCGACCGCGAAGACCTCGGGCAAGCCCGTGAAGGCGCCCGCGAAGGCGCCGGCCAAGTCCGCGAAGCCCGCCCCGGCGCGGGCCAAGGCCGCCAGGACGAAGACGAAAGCCAAGCCGTGACCGGAGTGCCTACGTGAACACCGCCATCGATGTCGTCGACGCCCGTGAGATCCTCGATTCGCGAGGCAACCCGACCGTCGAGGTCGATGTCATCCTCGAGGACGGGTCGGTGGGCCGTGCCGCGGTGCCGTCCGGGGCCTCGACGGGCGCCCACGAGGCCGTCGAGCTGCGGGACGGCGACACGGCACGCTACGGCGGCAAAGGCGTCCTGCAGGCGGTCGCGAACGTCACCGACACGATCGGTCCGGCGATCTACGGCCTCGACGCCTCCGATCAGCCCGGCATCGACGACGTCCTGCGCGATCTCGACGGGACGCCGAACAAGGCCGAGCTGGGGGCGAACGCCATCCTCGGCGTGTCCCTCGCGGTCGCCCACGCTGCCGCCGCGGCATACGACCTGCCGCTCTACCGCTATCTGGGCGGCGTCGGCGCGCGGACCCTGCCGGTCCCGATGTTCAACATCCTCAACGGCGGCAAGCACGCCCAGGACTCGACCGACTTCCAGGAGTTCATGGTCATGCCCGTCGGCGTGGCCACGTTCGCCGACGCGCTCCGGGCAGGCGCCGAGGTCTTCGCAGCCCTCCGGGCCATCCTCCACGACGAGGGACATGGCACCGGCCAGGGCGACGAGGGCGGGTTCGCCCCCTCGCTGCCCTCGAACGAGGCCGCCGTCGAGGTGATCCTGCGGGCCATCGAGCGCGCGGGCTACCGGCCCGGCATCGACATCGCGATCGCGCTGGACCCGGCGACGACCGAGCTCGTCGAACCCGGCAGCGGTGGCGGCGACGCCCCCACCCGATATGTCCTCGCCAAGGAGGGTCGGACCCTCGATTCGGGCGAGATGATCGACCTGTGGGCCGACTGGGCCGCCCGCTACCCGATCGTGTCGATCGAGGACGGCCTCGCAGAGGACGACTGGTCGGGCTGGCAGGCCATGACCGAGCGGCTCGGCGGGACGATCCAGATCGTCGGCGACGACCTGCTTGTCACGAACACCGAGCGCATCGGTCGGGCGATCGACGCGCACGCGGCCAACTCCGTGCTGATCAAGCTGAACCAGATCGGGACGCTGACAGAGACGATCGAGGCCATCGAGCTCGCCCGCAGCGCCGGCTGGTCGGCGGTCGTCTCGCATCGGTCGGGGGAGACCGAGGACACGACGATCGCCGACTTCGTCGTGGCGATGGGCACCGGGCAGATCAAGACCGGCGCACCGTCCCGGTCGGAGCGGGTCGCCAAGTACAACCGGCTGCTCCGCATCGATGGTGAGCTCGGCGATGGCGCCCGATACCTGGGTCGGCGCGCGCTCTCGGGTGTCCCGAGCCCGGCGCGCCATGCCCCCGAGGCGACGGCGGTCCCGTCCGGCTCGTGAGCCGCATCGCCGATCGCGGCGCGATCGCCGCGGCCTATGTCGGGATCGGGATGGCCATCACGATCGGCGTCAGCTTCCTGTTGTTCATCCCGATCGAGCCGGTCGTCTGGCTCCTCGCCTTGCCGTCGGGCGTGCTCATCGGCTACTACGCGAACGCCCGGTCGAACCGCCGGTTCGGGCCGTGGCCGCGGATCCTCTCGAATGCCCTGTTCGCCAGCGTGGTGACCGGCCTGACCGCCGTTCTGCTGCTGCTGAGCATCAAGGCGCTCTTCTTCTACGCGGACAACGGCTATCGGGATCCCGGCCAGGGCGGGTCCCTCACGTGCCAGGCCGGCGCGGACTGCGTGTACCAGCGCTACCTGGATGCCGGCCGGGGGCCGGACATGACAGCGATCGGCGTGTCGGACGCCGCCTCGTTCACCACGTTCTACTGGGGCGAGCAATTCGGGACCGCCGGCAGCGTGTTCGGGCTGACGGTCGTGGGCGGCCTCATCGGCGGCGGCCTGTACGGCGTCTTCCGCCCGAAGCCCGAGACCACGCAACAGAACGCGGTGACCCCATCCGCGTGAGGTGGGCCGTCGCGATCCTCCTCGGGGGGCTGGTGTGTGGCGCGTGCGGCTCGTCCGGGGCTGCTGATGACCCGAGCGACTTCGTCGAGCTCCCCGGGCTCGGCTCGACGAGGATCGACATCCCGCGTCCCACGAGCCCGTCGACGTCGACCTGCGCAGCCGACGGCATGCCCACGAAGTCGGACGACTCCGTGGCGGAACGGGTCGCGGCGCTTCGTGCCACCGGCTGGTTCGCCGATCGAGCCGCTGCGACGGACGAAGCCGTCGCAGCCGATGTCATGGCCTCGATCGAGGAGGCGTGGGGGAGCCAGGTCACCCCGGACGATCCGCTGATCGACCTGTTCGTCGCCGAGCAGGACCATGACCGCGTCTGGTGGCGGGACCTCGAAGCCGACGTGACCGAGGACAACCGCGTCTATGAGACGACCATCGCGGAATGGGGTGCGATCTCGGTGGGATCGTTCGATCCGACGGACATCACCGAGGCATGGGATTCGTTCGACGGGCCGGTGACCGTGACCTTCGAGATCGATGGGGTCGAGCGGACGCTGCGACCTGCCGTTCTCGAGGACTGGATCGACCTCGGCATCCTGGTCGGCATCAATGACCTGATCGCGTCATCGGGCCGCCGGTTCGAGTCATACCGGGCATTCGACCAGACGGCCTTCGTCGTCGCGGTCACGGCCGATGAACGTCGCGCCCTCGAGAGCGAACGCGGGTGGTGCTTCGAGTAGGAATCCGAACGCCCCGGCCGTGACCGGGGCGTCGAGGTTCGCGCGGGCGTGTCGGCTACTTGGCGGTCGCCTTCTTCGCCTTCGGGGCCGCCTTCGCGGTCGCCTTCGGCGGGGTCTTGGCGGCGGTTGCGGCCTTCTTCGGGGCTGCCTTCGTCGCGCCCTTCTTGGCCGCGGCGCCCTTCGTTGCGGCGCCCTTGGCTGCGCCCGCCTTCGCGGGAGCGGCCTTGGCCGGCGCTGTCTCGGCGGCGCTCGACGCCGCGGCCTTCGCGGCGGCGGCCTCGGCGCGAGCCGTCTTGCTCAGCGCGGCGCGGGCCTTGCCGGCGGCGGTCTGGGCGCCCTTGGCCTTGCCGGCCTTGCCGGCGGCGATGCGGGCCTTCGCGGCCTTCTGGGCGGCCATCTTGCCGGTGGACTTCGTCACGTGGCCGCCGGCCTGGACCTGCGCGCCCCCGAGGGCGGCATTGATCTTGCGGGTGAGGCGCGACTTGCGGCGGGCTGCGGCGTTCGCATGGATCGCGCCCGCCTTCGAGGCGCGATCGAGCGCGCTGAGGGCGTCGATGAGCGCGGCTGTCGCATCGTCCGCGGACGCGGCGGGACCGGCGGCGACGGCGAGCGCCTTCGCGACGAACGTCTTCGCGGCACTGCGGCGCGGCTGGAGGACTTCGTGGCGGCTCGCGGCCTGGCGGACTCGCTTGAGTCCTGACGGCGTGCGAGCTCCCGTCCAGGTGCGGGGCGTCTTGGCCAAGGTGGGCTGACCTCAGGTGTTCGGATGATCGACGGCATGGCGGCGCTGGGATGGGCGCCTGGCGCGAAGCGGGATGGTAGCACAGCTCGGTCGGCGGACTCCTCCCGCGGTCGAGGCCCGGACCCGCCACACTGCCCCGCGTGACCGCGATCCTGGGGGGCCTGGCCGCCGCCGCACTGTGGGGCGCCGCCACGCTCGCCTCCTCCCGTTCGAGCCGGATGCTCGGGTCGCGCGTCGTGCTGGCCTGGGTGATGGTCATCGGCTGCCTGGTCGGGCTGCCGCTCGCCTTCCTGGAGCCGCCGCCGACAACGGTCGAGCCAGGCACGGTCGTGCTGGTGCTCGTGGCCGGGTCGTGCTACGTCGCCGGCCTGGGCCTCGTGTATGCCGCCCTCCAGATCGGCAAGGCCTCGATCGTCGCACCCATCGTCGCGACCGAGGGGGCCATTGCAGCGCTCATCGCGGTCCTCCTCGGCGACCCGATCGGCCTCGCTGCCGGGGCGATGCTCGCGGTGATCGCCGTCGGCGTCGTGCTCTCGTCCTTCGATCGGGGAACGACCGACGTCGCCGCCGGCGACACGGGTCTCGTCGCTGACGCGCTCGACGGGCCGCCGGTCCCCTCGGCGATGTCGCACACGCCGCCGGTCCTACCCGGCGACGCCCGGAAGAGCGCGTTGCTGGCGATCGCCGCGGCGCTCGTCTTCGGCGTCGGCCTCTACTGCAGCGGCCGGTCGGCGGCCGTGCTGCCGGTCGCCTGGGTAGCGCTGAGCGCCCGCGTCGTCGGCGTGGTCGTCATCGCCCTGCCGCTCCTGCTCAGTGGTCGGCTCCGGCTCACGCGCGCCGTCTTCCCGCTGGTGGTCATCTCGGGCGTCGGCGAGATCCTCGGCTCGATGGCGTCGGCCTGGGGCGCCCGCGAAAGCATCGCGATCGTCGCCGTCCTCGGCTCACAGTTCGCGGTGATCGTCGCGGTCGTCGCGTTCCTGCTGTTCGGCGAGCGACTGGGCCGGGCCCAGGTGGTCGGTGTCGCCCTGGTCGTGATCGGCGTCAGCGCACTCGGGGCGATCCAGGCCTGACCGCCTCCCGGTCATCCATCCCCGCTACACTCCCGCCCCGTGACCATCCCGCAGGACCGCCTGCGCTTCCGTCCACATCGATCATCGCCCCGGCCCGGGCGGCGATCAGGCCCGATTCCCGGCATGATCCGAACGAGGCCGAACAGGGCCTGGAGGCTCCAACGTGCACATCCGACGACTGTCCTTCATGGGCGTACAGGCCAATTCCTTCGATGCGATGGCGGTCTTCGTGCGAGATGTCCTGGGGCTGAAGACCGGACATCGGGATGACGGCTGGGCGGTCTTCCACCTCGAATCAGGGGACCGAGACCTGGTCGAGGTCTACCGTCCCGGTCGATACGACGAGCGTCTTCTCCCCGCCACCGTGACCGGACCCACTGTCGCATTCGCCGTCGACGACCTGCCTGCTGCCCGAGACGAGCTCGTCGCTGCGGACATCGAGATCGTGGCGGATATCGTCTGGGCGGCCGACGCATTCGACGACCCGCAGCTCGATGGCTTCGGCTGGCTGTTCTTCCGCGCTCCCGACGGCCACGTCTACGCGCTTCAGCAGGACCATGGCCCAACGGCCCCGACGGACCGAGGCGACGCTTGACGATCCCGCAGGACCGCTTCCGCAACTTCTCGATCATCGCCCACATCGACCACGGCAAGTCGACCCTCGCGGACCGGCTGCTGGAGATGACCCACACGATCGATGCCCGGCAGATGACGAGCCAGGTCCTCGATTCGATGGACCTCGAGCGCGAGAAGGGCATCACGATCAAGGCCCGCTCCGCCCGGCTCGAGTACACCGCGAACGACGGCCTCGTCTACGGGCTCAACCTCATCGACACGCCCGGTCACGTGGACTTCGCCTATGAGGTCAGCCACAGCCTGCAGGCCTGTGAGGGCGCGATCCTCGTGATCGATGCGACCCAGGGCATCGAGGCGCAGACGCTGGCGAACGTGCATCTCGCCATGCGCGAGAACCTCACCCTGATCCCGGTCCTCAACAAGATCGACCTGCCCTCGGCCGACCCGGCCACGATCATCGATGAGCTCGAGAACGTCCTGGCGATCCCTCGCGAGGAGGTCATCCTCGCCTCGGCGAAGGACGGGACGGGTGTCCCCGAGATCCTCGAGGCGATCGTCGCGCGGATCCCGGCGCCGAAGGGCGACCCCAAGGGACCGCTGCAGGGCCTGATCTTCGACAGCCACTACGACGCCTACAAGGGCGTGATCGTCTACGTCCGCCTCGCGCAGGGAACGATCCGCGACGGCGAGCCGATCCGGCTCATGGGGAGCGGGGTCACCGCCGAACCGCTCGAGCTCGGCGTCTTCCGCCCGCAGCTCGTCCCGGTCAGACAGCTGGTTGCGGGCGAGGTCGGCTACGTCGCGACGGGACTCAAGAACGTCCGGGAGGCCCAGGTCGGCGACACCGTGACGAGCGCGACCCGGCCCGCCGCGACCGCGCTGCCGGGCTACCAGCCCGCGAAGAGTCTCGTCTTCGCGGGCATCTATCCGGTGTCGGGCGAGGACTACCCGCTGATGCGCGACGCACTCGAGAAGCTGCACCTCAACGACGCGAGCTTCACGTACGAGCCCGAGAGCTCGGTGGCCCTCGGCTTCGGGTTCCGCTGCGGGTTCCTCGGCATGCTCCACATGGAGATCGTCCAGGAGCGCCTCGAGCGGGAGTTCGACCTCGACTTGATCGCCTCGGCGCCGTCGGTCGAGTACCACGTCATCCTGACCAACGGCCGCGGCCAGGTCGTGGTCGACAACCCGGCCCTCCTCCCGAATCCGAGCGAGATCGAGGTGATCGAGGAGCCGTGGGTCACGCTCAGCGTCGTGACGCCGTCGGGCTACATCGGGCCGCTGATGGAGCTCTCGACGAACCGGCGCGGCACGTTCGTGAACATGGAATACCTCGATCCGACGCGCGTCGTGCTGCACTTCGAGATGCCGCTCGCGGAGCTGATCGTCGACTACTTCGACCAGCTCAAGAGCCGCAGCCAGGGCTACGCGTCGATGGACTACGAGGAGCTCGGCTACCGGCCGGCGAACCTCGTCAAGGTCGACATCCTGGTCAACGGCGAGCCGGTCGACGCGCTCTCGCTCATCGTCCATCGCGAGCGGGCACCCTCCATCGGGCGGCAGCTCGCCGAGCGCCTCAAGGAGCTCATCCCGCGCCAGATGTTCGAGATCCCGATCCAGGCGGCGATCGGCTCGAATGTCGTGGCGCGCGAAACCGTCCGCGCGATGCGAAAGAACGTGCTCGCCAAGTGCTACGGTGGCGACATCACGCGCAAGCGCAAGCTGCTGGAGAAGCAGAAAGAGGGCAAGCAGCGCATGAAGCGGGTGGGTTCCGTGGAGATCCCCCAGGAAGCGTTCCTGGCGATGCTCCGGATGGGCGAGGGGTAGACGCCGGCCGTGGACGACTTCTTCGGCTGGGCCCGCGGCCTCATCACGATCGGACTGACGCTGCTCCTGGCGATGCTGCGCCTCGACGCCGAACGCTTCGGGACGGCCGAGTACTACGAAGCGACGCGCGATGGCGAGCGACCCAAGGTCCGCCGCCGGATGGCCTGGTACGCACTGGGCATCGGCATCGCCATCGCGATCCTGTTCGTCCACCCCGCTCCGCAGCGCGACCTCTTCCTCGGCTCGGGCGACCGGCTCGGGGCGGTCATGGGCGGGCTCGCCTACGGCCTCGCCGGCGTCGCATTCGCGATCGCCTTCGCCACCGTGCGCTACCACCGGATCCGCTTCCCGGAGACGTGGTCGTACCCGGGCGCGCTCCTGAACTCGACGACCACGGCATTCATCGACGAGGCCGCGTTTCGCGGCGCCCTCTTCGGCCTGCTGCTCAGCACGGGCCTCGACCCGACCGTCTCGAACCTGGTCCAGGCGCTCCTGTACACGCTCACGACGCGGCTCGGGGCTCCGGGCCGGGACCGCTATCTGTTGCTGATGGCGCTCGCGACCGGGCTGGTCGGCGGCTGGCTGACCGCTGCGACGGGCGGGATCGCGGCGGCGTTCCTCGGCCACGCCATCACCCGATTCGCGGTGTTCCTGTGCACCGGGCATGCCGGGCAGACGAAGCCGCGCGGCCGCGAGGAGGAGGAGATCGAGAAGCGCCGCCGGACGCCAGAGGGCTGGCGGGTCATCGGGTCGCGAGAGCGATGAACGGCGCGGGGCGCAGCGGGGTCACGGCCACCACCCGGCCGCCCGTCGCGCTCTACGTCCACATCCCGTTCTGCGTCTCGCTCTGTCCGTACTGCGACTTCGTGGTCTATGCGGGCTCGGCCGCGCGCGGACCGCGCGCCCGGGTGGACGCGTTCGTCCCGGCCCTCGAGGCCGAGCTGGACCTGCGGGCCGATGCCCTCGACGCGTCCTACGGCCGGGCGCGACCCGCCCTCGAGACGCTGTACCTCGGCGGCGGGACGCCGTCGCTCCTCGAGACCGACGTCATCGCCTCGCTCGTCGACCGGATCCGCAGGCGCTACGGCCTCGCCGACGATGCCGAGGTCACGCTGGAGGCCAATCCTGGCCCCGACGAACGCGGCGATGCCGCCGGCTGGGCGAAGGCCGGGATCACGCGCCTGTCCATCGGGGCGCAGTCGCTCGATGACGGGCAGCTCCGTCGCCTCGGCCGTCGCCATCAGTCGCGCGACGTCGCCGATGCGGTCGCCGAAGCCCGGCGGGCGGGGATCGGGTCGGTCAGCCTCGACCTGCTGTACGACGTGCCGGATCAGAGTGTCGCCGGCTGGATGGCGACGCTGGACGCGGCGCTCGATCTCACGCCGGACCACCTCTCGCTGTACGCCTTGACCCTCGACGACCCCGACGCCGAGGGCTTGACAGGCCCGGATGGCGACCACCTGCCGACCGCGGTCGGCGCGCGTCGCTGGCGCGAGATCGCCGCCCCGGCGCAGAACGAGGACCGCGCGGCGGCGCAGTACCACCACGCGGTGGTCCGTCTGGCGGAGGCCGGCTTCCGGGGGTACGAGATCAGCAACTGGGCGCGGCCGGGGCACGAGAGCCGGCACAACCTGACCTACTGGGAGCGACGGTCGCACGAGGCGGTCGGCCCGGGGGCTCATGCCTTCGACGGGGCGACGAGGCGCTGGAACGCGGCCCGGCTCGACGGGTACGTCGGCGCTCTCACGCCGCCCGACGGCTCTGCCCCACAGCTCCCGCCGGGCGGTTCCGAGCCCATCGATCTCGGCGCCGCGGCCGCCGAGCAGCTCATCCTGGGCCTGCGGCTCGACACGGGCATCCCGTTGGCCGCGTCACGGGAGCCGCCCCTCGCGGAGGTGTTCGGCTGGGCGCTGGCGGCGGAGCTGCTCGATGTCACGACCGACGAGCGGGTCATCCTCACGACCCGCGGGCGTCTGCTGTCCAACGAGCTCTTCGCCCGCCTGGTCTGATCCCCCGGACGCAGGGCTGCCCTGGACGCCGCGCCGGCACCCCGCCACCGCGTCACTTCGTGCTCACGGACGGTCCGTCTCGGCCCAGGCGACGTTGACACTCGGGAGGGCTCGCTGCTACGATGCCAGCACCTCGTTAGCACTCTCCGGGTGAGAGTGCTAACCACGTTGGGAGACCGACCCTGGTGCGACGCAGCCGCCCTATCGGCCCCCTGGACCTTCGCGCACAGGCGATCCTTCGGGCCGTCATCGAGGAATATGTCACGACCGCCACGCCGGTCGGCTCACAGGCGCTCGTCGAGCGCTATGGCCTCGGCGTGTCCAGCGCCACCGTCCGCGGGATCCTCGCGGACCTGGAGGCAGCCGGTCTCCTGACGCACCCCCACACGTCCGCCGGGCGGATGCCGACCGATGCCGGATACCGGTTCTACGTCGAGTCGATCGTGGACGCGGTGCCGCTGCCGGCCGTCGAGCAGCTGATGATCCGCCACCAGTTCGGCCAGGTCGAGTTCGCGAGCGAGCACTGGTTCCGCCTCGCGGCGACCACCCTGGCGAGCATCACCCGCTCCGCCGGCCTGGCGACCCCCGCGAAGCCGCGGTCGGCCCACGTCCGGCGGATCGACCTCGTCGCGATCAACGAGCGGATGGCCAGCCTCATCCTCGTCCTGCGCGAGGGGGCCATCAAGCAGGCCCTGGTGAACTTCGCCGACGACGACTCGATCGACCAGTCCACCCTCAACCGGGTGGCGGGCCTCCTCAACGACCGCCTCGCGGACAAGACCGCGTCGCAGGCGGAGACCGTCGTCGAGCACCTCGACCAGGAGGACCGGCTGCAAGCCCTCGCTCGGCGCATCGGCGAGCGCGTCGCGCGGATCGTCCGCGAATACGACGGCGAGGCGATCGAAGAGGTCTTCAGCGACGGCCTCCTCAACGTCATGGACGCGCCCGAATTCGCCCAGAGCGACAAGCTCCGCCGCGTCTTCTCGGCCCTCGAGAACCGCGTGTACCTCGGCCAGCTCGTCGGCGACATCGCGGACTCCGGGCGGATCCGGGTCTTCATCGGCCACGAGAACCAGCCGATCGAGATGCGCGACGTCTCGCTGATCCTCGCCCCGTACGGCCGGCCCGGCCAGGCGATCGGCGTCGTCGGGGTCCTGGGGCCGACGCGGATGAGCTACTCCCAGGCGATCGGCACCGTCCGCTTCGTCTCGAGCCTGATGAACGAACTGGTGGACCATCTCTATGCCTGAGCGCCGCACACGAGCGCAGCAGCGCATCGACGAGATCGACATCTCGCCGGCCAAGCTGCTCGCCGACATCGAGACCCTCAAGGGCGAGCTCGAGGAGGCTCGGAAGGGATCGGACGACTACGTGGTCGCCCTCCAGCGCGAACGCGCCGAGTTCCTCAACTTCAAGCGCCGGACCGCCGAGGAGCGTGACCGCGACCTCGGCCTGGCCAGCGAAGACCTGCTCCGCAAGGTGCTGACCGTCGCCGACGACTTCGATCTCGCGATCGAGGCGCGCCCCGACGAGATCGCCGGCCACCCGTGGTTCGAGGGCATCTCCGCCATCGACCGGAAGCTTCGCGTGCTCCTCGAGAGCGAGGGCGTGAGCTCCATCGACGCGACGCCCGGCGGACAGTTCGATCCGCGAGAGCACGACGCCATCGTCACCGTGCCCAACGCCGGCCAGCCGGAGGGCACGATCGTCGAGGTGCTCCGGCGCGGCTATCGGCTTCGCGACCGCGTCCTGCGGCCCGCGCTCGTCGCGGTCGCGGGACCGCCCGCAGGGTCCGGCGAGGACCCCGATCGGGCGGGTGAGGCAACGTCGCCGGGCGGCCCCCTCAACGGCCACACCTCTTCCTGAATCAACGACACCAAGGAGACAGCAGCAGCATGGGCAAGATCATCGGCATCGACCTCGGGACCACGAACTCGGTCGTGGCCGTGATGGAGGGTGGCGAGCCCACCGTCATCGCATCCGCGGAGGGCGGTCGGACCATCCCCTCCGTCGTGGCCTTCACGAAGACCGGCGAACGGCTGGTCGGCCAGCTGGCCAAGCGCCAGGCGGTCACGAACCCGGCCAACACCATCTACTCGATCAAGCGCTTCATGGGCCGTCGCTGGGACGACGGCGAGGTCAAGCGCAGCATCGGCCTCGTGTCCTACACGGTCGAGAAGGATCCCAAGAGCGACGGCGTCGCGGTCAAGACCGCCGACGGCAAGGTCTACACGCCGCCAGAGATCAGCGCGATGATCCTCCAGAAGCTCAAGACCGACGCGGAGGCCTACCTCGGCGAGAAGATCACCGAGGCGGTCATCACCGTCCCGGCCTACTTCGACGACACCCAGCGCCAGGCGACCAAGGACGCCGGCCGCATCGCCGGGCTCGACGTCAAACGCATCATCAACGAGCCGACCGCGTCCGCCCTCGCCTACGGCCTCGACAAGAAGGGCGACGAGAAGATCGCCGTCTACGACCTGGGCGGCGGCACGTTCGACATCTCCATCCTCGAGTTGGGCGAGGGCGTCTTCGAGGTCAAGGCCACCAACGGCGACACGCACCTCGGCGGCGACGACTTCGACCAGCGCGTCATCGACTGGCTGCTGGCCGAGTTCAAGAAGGACCAGGGCATCGACCTGGCCAAGGACCAGCAGGCCCTCCAGCGCCTCAAGGAGGCGGCCGAGAAGGCGAAGATCGAGCTGTCCTCGACGTCCTCGACCGAGATCAACCTGCCGTACATCACTGCCGACGCCGCCGGGCCGAAGCACCTCGTGATGACGCTCACCCGGGCCAAGCTCGAGGATCTCGTCGCCGACCTGATCAAGAAGACGGCCGGGCCCGTCACCGCGGCTCTCAAGGACGCCGGACTCAAGCCCGGCGACATCGACGAGGTGATCCTCGTCGGTGGCATGACCCGGATGCCGGCGGTCGCCGATGCGGTCAAGGCGCTGTTCGACGGCAAGGAGCCGCACAAGGGCGTGAACCCGGACGAGGTCGTGGCGATCGGCGCCGCGATCCAGGCCGGCGTGCTCGCCGGTGACGTCAAGGACGTCCTGCTCCTCGACGTGACCCCGTTGTCGCTGGGCATCGAGACGCTCGGTGGCGTCATGACCAAGCTCATCGAGCGGAACACGACCATCCCGACCTCGAAGTCACAGGTGTTCTCGACCGCGTCGGACGGCCAGTCCCAGGTCGAGATCCACGTCCTCCAGGGCGAGCGCGACTTCGCGAGCGACAACAAGACGCTGGGCCGCTTCATCCTCGACGGGATCCCGCCGGCGCCGCGAGGCGTGCCCCAGGTCGAGGTGACGTTCGACATCGACGCGAACGGCATCCTCGACGTCCGGGCCAAGGACCGGGCGACCGGCAAGGAGCAGCAGGTCCGCATCACGGCTTCTTCGATGCTCGACAAGAGCGCCGTCGACCAGATGGTCCGCGACGCCCAGGAGCATGCCGAGGAGGACCGCAAGCGGCGCGAGGAGGTCGAGACCCGCAACCAGGCGGAGGCCCTGACCTTCCAGGCCGAGCGGACCATCAAGGACCTCGGCGACAAGGTCTCGTCCGAGGACAAGATCGAGGTCGAGAACAAGGTCGAGTCGCTGCGCGAGGCGCTCAAGGGCTCCGATGTCGATGCCGTGAAGAGCGGCATGACCTCCCTGACCGAGACGCTCTACCGGGTCGGCACAGCCGCCAACCAGGCCGGAGCAGCCGGAGCCGGCGAGTCGACGAACGGCGCGTCCGGTGAGGACGGTGCCGGGCCCGACGGCTCGGACGGCCCCGGTGACGACGCGGCCGCGGACGGTGCCGAGGGCGCCGGCGAGGAGACCGTCGAGGGCGAGTTCAAGGAGGTCTAGGCCTCAACCGAGCGAGTGAAGACAGGGCCCGGGCGCCGAGCGGCGTCCGGGCTCGTTTCGTCCCGCGGCCCGGACCGTGGCCGCGGGGCGCGCCGCGGGCCGAGGCGGCGGCCGCGGGCCCGCGCGGAGCCGAATTGCGGCATCTCCGAGCCCGAATTCTTGCCAGATGCTCGTCCTAGCGGCACGGGCCGTACAGATCCTCGTCACCTGCTGTTCTCACGAGCAGATGGGCAGGACTGGTTCCCGGATCGGTCGCCTCTACGTGGCGACCGTGCGTGGATCACGGTCGCCGGGGCGTACCGAGTGGTCGCGACCCTGCCGCGTGCTGCCCTGACGAGTAACTGGCAAGAACAGAAGCCCTGAGATCGCGCCGGCCGGTTCCCGCAGCCACCTCGTGACGGCGACGTTGCGCGTCGGGAACGCGTTCTCGAACGTCGCCACGTGGTCCGCGATGCGCCGCCGAGACGTGGTCGACTCCGACATCACGAGGAGTCGGGCGACCGAGCGAACGTCCCAGCCCCGCGCCCGGGCCAGGTCCGGTGCCAGCCGAGCCTTGCGATCAATGGTGGCGAGCATGCCGCCCACATCGGGGACCACGGTCTTGACCTCCACGACGAGCAGGGTCCCGGTCGACGGATGGAACGCCAGGATGTCGATCGAGCCGCGTTCTCCAAACACGCTGAAGGAGACTTCTGTCGCCACGTCCCAGCCGCGACTCAGCAGCCGCGCGACGGTGGACTCGACGAGCATCGCGTGGCGGCGGTCGCGCAGTCGGTCGAGCGCCTCGCCCTGGAACTGGATCCGGATCGACAGGTACGCTCCCAGGGCCGTGACGATCCTGACGAGGTCCTCCGTGCGCAGATGGGGTCCGCGGCCAGACTCCACGGTGCCGACCGCCCATCGCGAGACCCCGGCCTCGGCCGCGAGTCGTGCCTGGGTCCAGCCCTTGCGAGCACGAAGGAGTCGGACGTCAGACCCGAACCGGACGGCATCCATCCGGGCAGTGTCGGGGCGGGCGCTTCACGACGGCTTATCCGCGGATCGCGCCCGACCCGCCGTGGCTCAGCCGATGAAGAGGTCCACGCCGGGCAGGACCGCGCCGGCCACGAGGACCAGTGCGTACGCCGCCAGGAGCAGGAGCCCGGCGTAGAGGTGGAGCTTCACGTTCACGCCCATCACGGCCATCAGCGCGTAGGGGTTGTCGTAGTTGGGAGCGAGGCCGCGGGACACGCGGACCGCCAGCGGGATCGTGAGCAGCATGAGCAGTGCCGGGACCGGCAGGACGCCGGCCGCCACGCCGATCGACAGCGCGGCGTAGGCTCCCGCGGCCGCCAGGTTGTAGCCGCCGATGACGGCGGCCTTCGAGAAGCGAACCGGCAGGGTCCGCTTGTCGGCTTGGGCGTCGCCGCGCCGGTCGGGGATCTCGTTGACATACAGGATCAGCGCCACGAGCAGCGCCACCGGGATCGATGCCACGACCGGCTCCCAGGCCAGCGCGCCGCCGGTCTGGACCACGTACGCGCCAAGTAGCATCAGCGGCCCGAACCCGACCGCGACCGCGATCTCGCCGAGGCCTCGATAGACGAACTTGAGCGGCGGCGCGGTGTACCCGAGGCTCACGACGAAGCCCACGACCCCGATGACGAGGAGCGCCGTCGAGCCATGCGTCGCGAGCAGGATCAGGCCGATGACCCCGGCGAGGACATAGAAGACCGTCGAGAGGGTGGCCATCTGGCGGAGCGTCACCAGGCCGTACTGGATGACGCGCGAGCCGCCGGAGAACTGGGTCGGCGTGACGTTCGCGTCGTCCGCGCCTTGGATCGTGTCGAAGACGTCGTTGGCGACGTTGAGGCCGAGCTGGACGAACGACGCCCCGATGATCGTGAGCAGGGCCGCGACGAGATCGAAGCGGCCGTCGGAGGCGGCGATGAAGATTCCCAGCGCGACGGGCACGATGGTCGCGGTGAGGAACGGCAGGCGCGTGGTGCGGAGGGTCAGGAACCCCAGCGTCAGGCGCGGCTTCACCGGCGTCCCGCGCTCGGCAGAGAGGGCGTCGAAGTACTTGCGGGACTTGCCGATCGACCGTTCCGAGTACTCGAAGAACGGGACCTCGGCCTCGTCCCAGCCCCACGCGCTGTGGCCCTCGACCTTGACGGTCCCGCCGTCGATCGACGCCGGTCCCCAGACGGTCACGTGCCGCCGCTCGTCGTAGCCATAGCCTGGCTGCGGGCGGATGTGCGAGCCGGTCAGCGAGACGTCGCGATCGGTCGGCACGACGAGGCCCGCCGGTGCCTCGAACCGGATCGCTCGGCCCGCGAGGTCGATCCGGGCGTCGACGGCCACGCTGACCGGATACCCGGCGAAGTCGACCCAGGACAGGATCTGGTAGGGATAGGTCGCGAGCTTCTCGAGGCCGGTCCGTGCGTCGAGCTCTGGCGTGCTGCGCATCACGCGGCCTCCTCGCTGAGGACCGTCACGACCGGCGCGCTCGCCGGGCTCCCATCGGACCAGTAGAGGACCCGCCTGGGCGTGATCTCGATGAGGGCGCGCTCGAAGAAGAGCGGCAGCGCCACGCGGGCCTTGAGGAAGTAGACGATCGAGGGCTCCTTCCGCTCCCAGATCGGCAGGAGTCGCTCCCAACCCCCGTGCGGGTCGTCCTCGATGATCCGCGCATCGCCCTGGATTGTCGCCCGGTCGGTGCGGCCGCCGACCGCGACCGGATCGGTGATGGACACCGAGACCCGCGCGTCCGCGCGGATGTGCTCGAGCTTCCGGCTGAACAGGCTCGATGACGTCATGTAGATGCGCTCGCCATCCCAGAGCGGGATGAGGGGGTAGGTGACGGGTCGGCCCTGCGGATCGACGACGGTGAGCTCGGCGACGAGGGCGTGCTCGAGCAGTTCCGAGACTGGCGCGGGGATGGTGGCCATGGCGACGGCTCCTGGTCGAGGGTTCTGCCGCGCCATCGTACCACATGATGCTACCGCTGTGTAGCCAGTTTTTCTGACTGCCGGTGGCCACCAAGAAGAGCCCGGGTGCGGCGCGTCGTGCGCTCGCACCCGGGCATGACCGGTTCGGTCAGTCGGTGCGGCCGCCAGGGGCGTCCGCTCCATTGACCCCGCCAGTGTCTTTGCGCTTGCTCGACGAGCCTCCTTGGCCGTCGACGCCCTGGGCCTTTTCGTGCGGTCCCGAGACCTGTGTCGACGGGCCGGTCCTGTCCGGATGGAGGTTGGCGGGCTGCGGGAGGACCTCCGGCTCGACGAACGGCGGTGCCGGCTCGGATCCGTCCGGCTGCGGGAGAACCTCCGGCTCGACGAACGGCGGTGCGGGCTCGGAACCGTCCGGTTGGACGGGTCCCTGTGCCACGACGCTGCCGGCCGCGACGATCGCCAGGACGGCGACGCCAAGCGTCACGCGCAGCACACGCCGGCGTTTCGGTGACCTTCGCAGGGCGGTGAGGGTTAGCTGCCGTCCCATATCAGCAGACCACGATCAACTGGAAGGCAAAGTCGGTCGGCGTCCCGGCCGCATCGCGTGTCGTCGCGAACACGGCCTCGGCGTTGCCCGCTCGGTCAGTGACACCGGTGATCGCGCCACTGGCACCACCGACGCCGGCCTCGCCTTGCGTCGAAACGTAGGCGCAGAGCGAGATGTTTCGCGCGAAGTCGACCTCGTAGGCCCCGGCGCTGATCCGGATCCCGGTGACGCCGCCGCTCGAGGTGGCGATCGTGCCGTTGGCGTTCACCTGGGCGAACAGGACACCGATGTCCTGGTTCGACAGGCCGAAGTCAAGGACCTCGTCGGAGTCGATCGCGTCGGTTGCGATGTCGAACGTCGTGATGGTGTTGTCCTCGATGTCGATGTCACCGTGGATCGAGCCGTCGATGATGTTCGCGCCCGTGATGTCGTCATGACGGTGATCGACGTAGTAGCCCACGATGTCGGCGACCACGTTGACCTTGCCCTTGTTGTTGAAGAAGGACACCTTGCCGGCGGTGCCGATCCGCACGGTGACCGCGTTCGCGATCGGGGCGTGGCCGGCGGTCCAGTTCAGGTTCGATGCCAGGGGCTTCGGCGCGCCGAAGGGGAACACGGTCAGGAACGAGACAGCCGTTGGATTGACGATCGTGACGTTCATGCTCAGACCGACCGCGTCGGCCGGGATCACGCAGTTCCCGTTCGCGCCGAGCACGACGATGGAATAGGTCGAATTCGCAGGGATCGGGGTGCTGCGGGGCCCGACCGTGTTCGGCGCCGGCCGCGTGTCCATGACGCGACACGGCGTGATCGGGATGAAGACCGGCCGTTCGCCGGTGCCGATCGTGTCCGCCTTGGCGGCAAGGACGACGGCCAGCCCACTCGATGCGATGGTGACGCCGAGCGCGGTGAGCACCGCGGCCAGGCGCGAATGCCTGAAGGTCCGAACGCGACCATTGGACATAGGAACGTGCCCTCCCTCTGTCGCCGACAAGAACGCGGCTCGCGGGGAGTATCGCGCGGACGGATTTCCGAAATGTGAACATCTCGCAGGCCGCCGACTGACCCGGACAAGACGGGCACCGAGGACGTCCGAGGGGTACCATGCGGCCCCATGCCCGACACCCTCGTGTCGGCGCCGGTGCCCGCTCCCGACTCGGCGTCGACCTCCTCGCTCATCCACGCCCGCGGCCTGACCAAGCGATTCGGCGACTTCACCGCCGTCGACGCCGTCGACTTCGACGTGGCGCCCGGCGAATCGTTCGGCTTCCTGGGGCCCAACGGCGCGGGCAAGACCTCGACGATGCGCATGATCGGCTGCGTCTCGCCGCTGACGGCCGGCACGCTGCGGGTCATCGGGCTGGACCCGATGACCGATGGGTCCAAGATCCGCGCCCGCCTCGGGGTGGTGCCACAGCAGGACACGCTCGACACCGAGCTGACCGTGCGCGAGAACCTGCTCATCTACGGCCGCTACTTCGGGCTGTCGAGGGCCGAGTGCGCGAAGCGGGCCGACGACCTGCTCGACTTCGCGCAGCTGACCGAACGCGCGAACGACCAGGTGGAAGAGCTCTCCGGCGGCATGAAGCGGCGGCTCACCATCGCGCGGAGCCTGATCAACGAGCCCGATGTCCTGCTGCTGGACGAGCCGACCACGGGCCTGGACCCGCAGGCCCGCCACCTGCTGTGGGATCGGCTGTACCGGCTCAAGCAGCGAGGCGTCACCCTCGTCCTGACCACGCACTACATGGACGAGGCCGAGCAGCTCTGCGACCGGCTCGTCGTGATGGACAAGGCGAGGATCGTGGCGGAGGGCAGCCCGCGCGAGCTGATCGCGCGCTACTCGACCCGAGAGGTCACAGAGCTGCGCTTCGCGCCTGGCGTCCAGGAGACGCTCGATGGCCGCCTCGACGGCCTGGCCGAGCGGATCGAGCGGCTGCCCGACCGCGTCCTGCTCTACGCGGACGACGGCGAGGCGGCGGTCGCGGCGGCACACGCCCGCGGGCTGGAGCCGGAGGCCGTGCTGGTCCGTCGCTCGTCGCTCGAGGACGTCTTCCTGCACCTGACCGGTCGATCCCTGGTCGAGTGATGACCGCGTTGACCGGCCGTGGCTCGGGCGCCGGACGGGTCTTTGAGCATCGATTCCTCAGCTACCGGCGCACCTTCCGGGCGAGCATCTTCAGCTCGTTCCTGACGCCCGTGCTGTTCCTCGCGGCGATGGGCCTCGGTCTCGGGTCCTACGTCGACGGGTCGTCCAACCCGTCGCTCGGCGGGGTCTCCTACCTCGCGTTCCTGGCGCCCGGTCTGCTCGCCGCGACGTGCATGCAGTCGGCGGCGTTCGAGGGCGCGTTCCCGATCATGTCTGGGCTTGTCTGGTCGCGGGTGTTCCACGCGATGTACGCGACGCCGATCGACGGCCGGGACATCGCCCTGGGCAATCTCGCCTGGATCGGAGCGCGCATGGCCCTCGTCGCGACCGTGTTCACGCTGATCATCGTCGCGTTCGGGGCCGCGACGTCCCCGCTTATCCTGCTGGCCATCCCGACGGCGATCCTGACCGGACTCGCGTTCGCCGCGCCGATCATGGCCTTCTCGGCCACGCAGAAGACCCCGAACAAGTTCAACGCGCTGTTCCGCTTCGGGATCACGCCGCTGTTCCTGTTCTCAGGGACGTTCTATCCCGTCGAGTCGCTGCCGGCGATCGTGCAGCCGCTGGCCTGGGTCACGCCTCTGTACCACGGGGTCGTGCTGACGCGCGGGCTGTCGCTCGGCACGATCGGCGAGGCGCCGGCCCTGGCGATCGTGCACCTGCTCGTGCTCCTCGCCTTCATCGGCGTCGGGACGTGGTTCGCGATCCGGACCATCAGCGCGAAGCTGGTGCGCGGATGACCGCGTTCCCGCTCACGACGGGCCTGCTGATCGGCAGCCGCCGGTCGCTCCGGCTGGTGGAGCGCAACCTGTTCGTCTACAAGCACGGCTGGATCATCATCCTGTCGGGCTTCTTCGAGCCGCTCTTCTACCTGTTGAGCATCGGATTCGGCCTGGGTGCGCTCATCGGCACGATCCCGGGACCGGGCGGCGAGCCGATCTCGTACCAGCTGTTCGTGGCTCCGGCCCTGCTCGCAAGCTCGGCGATGAACGGGGCGATCAGCGAGAGCACGTTCAACTTCTTCTTCAAGCTCAACTACAACAAGACCTTCACCGCGATCCTCTCGACGCCGCTGTCGCCGGGCGATGTCGCGGTCGGCGAGCTCATCTGGGCGCTCATCCGGGGCGGGCTCTACGCGATCGGGTTCATGGTCGTGATGGTCGTTCTCGGTCTCGTCGTGTCGCCGTGGGTCGTACTGGCGATCCCGGCCGCGCTCCTCATCGGCTTTGCGTTCGGGGCGGTCGGCATGGCGGCCACATCGTTCATGAAGACGTGGCAGGACTTCGATCTCATCCAGCTCGTGATCCTGCCGCTGTTCCTGTTCTCGGCGACGTTCTATCCGATCGAGACGTACCCGGAGGCGTTGCGCGTCATCGTCCAGCTGACGCCGCTCTACCAGGGCGTCGATCTCATCCGGGCGCTCACGGTCGGCGAGATCGCGTCCGGTGCTGCTGTTCCATATCGTGTACCTGCTGCTCATGGGCATCGCGGGGCTGATCGTCGTGTCGCGGCGGCTCGACAAGCTGTTGCTCAAGTAGGCGATCGGGGACCTGACACGGAGCAGGAATCGCACGGCGGACGGACCGGGCCGCGCTCGCGGCGCTCACCGCTGAGATCGTCGCGTGCCGGCGGTGTCCACGCCTCGTCGCCTGGCGGGAGCTCGTCGCGCGCGAGAAGGTCAGCGCGGTTCCGCGACGAGCCGTACTGGGGCCGGCCGGTCCCGGGCTTCGGCGATCCGGACGGACGGATCCTCCTCCTCGGCCTGGCCCCGGCGGCGCACGGCGGCAATCGGACGGGCCGGGTCTTCACCGGCGACGCCTCGGGCGACTTCCTCTGGGCGGCGCTGCATGCGCTGCCGGTCTTGCCGACCGTCCGGCGTCCCGCCGGGCGGACGACGGGCTGACGCTGACCGACACATATATCGCCGCCGCCGTCCGCTGCGCGCCGCCTGCCAACAAGCCGACGATCGACGAGCGCGACGCGTGTGCGCCGTTCCTCGCCCGGGAGATCGCGCTGCTGTCGAAGCTCCGGGTCATCGTCGCCCTCGGGCAGTACGGCTGGGACGCCGCGCTCCGGGTGGTCGCCGGCCAGGGCCACGTCGTTCGCCCGAAGCCGCGCTTCGGCCACGGCGCCGAGGTGGCGATCGGGCCCTACGTCCTCCTCGGATCGTTCCACCCAAGTCAGCAGAACACCTTCACGGGACGGCTGACCTCAGCGATGTTCGAAGCGGTCATCCGACGCGCCATGGATCGAGCGCAGTCGGCCCGCTAGCCATGGGTCGGTCGGTGGGCGGTCGTCAGGGGTCCGGCGGCAACGAACGGCTCACGTATCGGTCGAGTCGGTCGAACGCGACACCCGGCAGCGACTTCGCCTCCCTGAACGGACGCCGTCCGAGATCGCGTCGTGGTCGACGGTCAGCGCGACCGTCAGACGTGGCTGGACGTCCATCGGAAGGCTCCGTCTGCGGCCGCGGGAGGGTTGCACGATACCGCGCGGGCGGCCGCCGGTGAGCGTCCGTGGGCGCCGCACGCCGCCTCCCGTATCCTGTGTCGTCGATGGCGACCACGGAGCGCGACTTCTACCAGGTCCTCGGCGTCGAGCGCGGGGCGTCGGACGCCGAGATCAAGCGCGCCTTCCGCAAGCTCGCCCAGCAGTGGCATCCCGACGTCAGCACCGATGCCGACGCGCCAGCGCGCTTCAAGGAGATCAACGAGGCCTACCAGGTCCTGTCCGATCCCGGAGCGCCGCCAGCGCTACGACATGTTCGGGCGGGCCGGCGTCGACGGCCCCGGACAGGGCGCCGGGTTCGAGGGCTTCGGCGGCTTCTCGCGACATCTTCGACGCGTTCTTCGGAGGCGCCGGGACCGGGACGGCGCGGCGCGGCCGGCCGCAGCCGGGTGCGGACCTGCGCTACGACCTGCGGATCACGTTCGAGGAGGCGGTCAAGGGAACGGAGAAGGAGATCGAGTTCCGGGTCGCCCAGCCGTGCGAGACGTGTCACGGGACGGGCGCGCAGGCAGGGGACCGAGGCGACGACCTGTCCGGCAGTGCGACGGCCGCGGAGAGGTCCGGAGCGTGCGCCAGACGATGCTCGGGCAGATGGTCAACGTGAGCGCGTGCCCGCGCTGTCGCGGCGAGGGCCGGATCGTCGAGTCGCCGTGCGCCACGTGCAGGGGCGACGGCCGCACGGAGCGCAAGCGGACGCTGCAGGTCTCGATCCCCGCGGGCATCGACGAGGGCCACCAGATCCGCCTCTCGAACGAAGGCGAGGTCGGGCCGCGCGGGGGCCCTGCCGGCAGCCTGTACGTGGCCGTCCACGTCGCGCCGCACCCCTCGCTCAAGCGCGACGGGACCGAGCTCTACTACCAGGCCGATGTCTCGATCGCGCAGGCGGCGCTCGGGACGAGGGTCACGCGTCCCGACGGTCGACGGCGACGAGGAGGTCGAGATCAAGCCGGGCACGCAGCCCGACACGGAGATCCGGCTGCGCGGCAAGGGCGTCCCACATGTCCGGCGCGCCGGCTCGAAGGGCGACCTCCACGTGCTGGTCGAACGTCGACGTTCCGACCAAGCTGTCCAAGCGGGCGCGCGAGCTGCTCGACGACTACGCGGAGGAGACCGGCGACGAGGTCGGCTCCGGGGGGCTGCGCGAGAAGCTCGGCCTCGGGTGACGGCCGGCCGGAGCGACGAGGGCGCGGCGGGCGCGTGGCTCGAGCTCGCGGTCGAGGCCGACGTGGAAGCCGTCGAGGCGGTCAGCGAGATCCTGGGCCGCGTCGCACCCGGCGGCACCTCGGTGGAACCCGCGTTCGATCTGGTCGAGGAGGGCCTCGGCGCCCGCATCGATCCGAGCCGGCCCGCGACCGTTCGCGCGTACGTGCCGGCGCGCGACCGGGCCGCGGCAGACCGGGCGGTGGCCGAGGTGGCCGAGGCGCTCGGCCACCTGCAGGCGTTCGGGCTGCGCCCGATCGGCGACCTGCAGACCCGGCTCGTCCACGAGGCTGACTGGGCCGAGGCCTGGAAGGCGTACTTCCCGGTCCTGCGGGTCGGCCGGCGGCTCGTCATCCGGCCGACGTGGCGGCGTCACCGTCGCTCGCCCGACGATGTGGTCCTCGCCCTCGACCCGGGCATGGCGTTCGGGACGGGGCTGCATCCCACGACCCGCCTCTGCCTGGCCGCGCGTGGAGGCCCTCGCGGACCGGGGCGGACTCGAGGGCGCCCGCGTCCTCGACGTCGGCTGCGGGAGCGGGATCCTCGCGATCGCGGCGGTGCGGCTGGGTGCCCGGAGCGCGCTCGGCGTGGACACCGACCCGATCGCGATCGAGGCGACGACCGCCAACGCGCGGCGCAATCGATCGGTGCGGCGGATCACGGCCCGGGCCGGAAGCCTGCCGTCCGGCGAGTCACCGTTCGATGTCGTGCTGGCGAACCTGATCGCCGGCGTGCTCGTGCCCCTGGCCGGGGCGCTCCACGACGAGCTTCGGCCTGGCGGTTCGCTGGTCGCGTCGGGGATCTTCGTCGACCGCGAGGCCGAGGTCCGGACGGCGTTCGAGGGAGCAGGCCTAATCGTCGACCGGCGCACGGCCGAGGGCGAGTGGGTCGCGCTCGACGCCCATCGACCGGCCTGACGCCCCGACCACCCTACAATCGCGACGATGCCCTCCGCACTCTTCCCGGTGCTGCTCGTGACGCACATCGCGCTGGCGATCGGCCTGTTCCTGCCCTCGATCCTGCTGCCGTTCGCGCTCCGGACGCGGCGAGCCACGGTCGACTCCGAGAGTCGGGTCGTGCGCGCCCTGCTGTGGGCCCAGAGCAACGGCACGCTCATCCTCGGGGGCGGGCTGGCGCTGACCGGCCTGGGTCTCGTGACCGCCCTGGGGCCGACCGTCCTCGAGCAGCCGTGGTTGCTGCTCGCGCTCACGATCTACTTCATCAACCTGGCGATCGCGTTCTTCATGCAGCGGCCGAACCTGCGCCGGCTCATCGGCATCAAGGCCGCCGCCGATGACGCGGTCTGGAAGGAGCGCGCGAGGCGCCAGCGCTACGTCTCGTACCTGATGGCCGGGCTGGTCGGGACGATCGGGTTCCTGATGAGCTCGAAGCCGGTGCTGTGGTGACCGAAGGAGGGGCCGTGCCCGCCGAATGCCTGTTCTGCCGGATCGTCGCCGGCGAGGTCCCCTCGACCCAGGTCTACGAGGACGACCTCGTCATCGCGTTTCGCGACATCGCGCCACGGGCACCGACCCACATCCTCGTGATCCCGCGCCTGCACATCGCGTCGGCGTCCGACCTGACCGAGGCGGACGGGCCGCTGCTCGGCCGGCTGTTCGCGGTCGTCGCGGGCGTGGCGGTCGACGAGGGCATCGCCGATGGCGGGTATCGGATCGTCACGAACGTCGGACAGTGGGGCGGCCAGACCGTCGACCACCTGCACCTCCACCTGATGGGCGGCCGGCCGTTCGAGTGGCCGCCGGGATGACGGCGACGGAGCGCGCTCGCGCGGGCCAGAGGGTGTCGGGACGGCCCGTCGCCGTCGTCCGGCTGGCTGCTTCACTCGGGCTGGTGGCCGCGCTCATCGTGGGCTGCGCGCCAGCCGGCGGGTCCGTCACGACCTTCCCGGCATCGACCATCGGGCCGACCCAGACCGTCACTCCGGCCGTCGCGCAGACGCGTGCCTCGCTCGTGACCGCGCTCGGTGCCCATCAGCTGGTGCTGCGCGACGTGCAGTCGCCCTACCGACCGGCGGAGGCGCCGCTCCTGGCCACGGCGCCGCGGGCCGTCTACCAGGTGACGCTCCCCGAAGATCCGACGAAGGGGATCATCGTCGTCTACGAGTTCGTCGAGCCCGGACGCGCCGCCGAGGCGGCCGCCGAACAGCAGCGCTACCTCGCGACCGGTCCCGGCAAGATCCAGACGCCGCAGGGCACGGTGCACGTGATCCGGAGCGTCGGCACGACGGTGATCGTCTACGACTGGCTGCCGCAGGCCGCGAACGACCCGAGCGCGCCGGGGATCCAGGCCGCGCTCGAGACGCTCGGGATCGGCTACCCCGTCGGCTGAGGTCCGGTCGAGGGTCGCGGGTCAGGCGACCGGCAGCGGCGTGTCGGCGGCCACCCATGCCCGGATCGGGGCGCGCTTGACCTTGAGCGTGTGCGTGCGTGGGAAGTCCTCCTCGGGCCAGAGCCGCCAGCCCGCGATCCGCTGGTTCGGCCCGAGTGTGGCGTTGGCTGCCTTGACGGCCGCATCGACCGTCGCGCGCAGTGTCGCCGGGTCGCTCTCACCGACCGCGCCCAGCACGACCGCCTCGATCCGGCCGGGTTGCGTCTCGACCACCACCGAATCGCGGATGCCGGCGATGCGCAGGGCGTTCTCGATGTCCTCCGGGTAGACGTTGAACCCGTTGGGCAGGACGATGATGTCCTTGGTCCGGCCCGAGAGGATGAGGCGGCCGTCCGCGATCGAGGTGGCCGATGTCGCCCGTCCGATACCAGCCGTCCTCGGTGAACGCCGCGGCGGTGGCCTCGGGGGCGTTCCAGTAGCCGCCGAACACGGTCCGGCCGCGGAACTGGATCTCGCCGTCGGGCGCGAGGCGCATCTCGATCCCCTCCGGCGGCCGGCCCACCGTCCCGGGCCCGTGGTCCTCGAGGGTGGTGCAGGTCCCCGTGCCGGTCTCGGTCGCGCCGTAACCCTGGAGGACGGTGACGCCGAGGTCCTCCCAGGCGCCTTGCAGAGCCGGCGGCAGGAACGCCCCGGACGAGAGGAACAGTCGGAAGTGCCCGCCGAGCTGTCGGTGGACGCTCGCGAACAGCCGACGTCGGATGGCGACCGGGAGGTGGCGGGCGATCCGGCGGAGGCGGTCGAACGCAGCCGCCCGTCCGCGCTTGTCGACCTCGCGTTCGATGGCGCTCCAGAAGAGGTCGAGCACCTGCGGGACGACGACCATCGAGGTCACGCGATGGTCGCGCAGCGAATCGAAGATCACCCGCGGATTGCGACTGCGCACATAGAGGATGTCGGCCCCGACATCGAGCGCGTAGTACAGCCCGACCGCCTGCTCGAGCAGGTGCGAGAGCGGCAGGAGCGAGACGAGCCGGTGCTCCATCGGCGGGATGATCCGATGGAACGCTCTCGATCGAGGCCACGACGTTGTCGTGGGTCAGCACCACGCCCTTGGGCGTGCCGGTCGTGCCGGACGTGAAGACCAGCTCGAACGATCTCGCTCGGGCGTCGGTCGCCCCCATGCCGCCTGGCGGACCTCCCAGTCGGGCGGGAAGAGCGGATCGTCCGGATCCGGCTCGGCCGACAGGGCCTCGACGGTCGTGGTCGGGAAGTCGGTCAGGCGCGCCTCGCGCGGATCCGGCGCGTCGCGCCCGGTCCCGAGGATGAGGTGGCGGGCACCGGATGCCCGGACGATGCCCTCGACGGCGTCGGCCGACATGCGCAGGTCGAGCGGCACGATGACGAGGCGAGCGTACATCGCGCCGTAGTAGGCGGCCGGCAGCTCCGGCGTGGAGGGCGACCAGGTCAGGATCCGGTCGCCGGGCTCGAGATCCAGCGCCCGCAGGCGCCAGGCCGCGATGCGCGCCCGACGGTCGAGCTCGCGGAAGCTCCAGTGCATCGTCGTCCCGTCGTCGCGGCGCAACCCGAGCGCCGGCCGATCGCCGTAGCGGGTGACGGCGCGCTCCAGCAGGTCGAGCAGGGTGGCCACGCGCCGATGCTACATCGAGGCCTCCCGCCCATCTGCGGCCGAGGGGCGGCCCGAACCGGGACGAGGGGCCAACGGGCGGGTGGTAGCGTAGGACGTGTCCGGCCCGTGGAGGGTGCCCCCGATGATCCCCATCCTGTCGCTCGGCCCGTTCGCCATCGCGACCCACGACGCCTTCACTGTCCTTGCGCTCGCCGTCGGTCTCGCCATCTATTACCGCGAGCTCCGCGGCCGTGGCTGGCTTGGCGGGCCGATCGTCTGGATCTCCCTTGCCGCCGTGCTGGGCGGAGCGATCGGGGCCCGGGTCGTCACCTCATGGGAGCACCTCGAGGTCTATGCGGCCCTGGCCGACCGGCCGCTCAGCGAGGTCATCGAGCACAGCGGCAAAAGCATCCTGGGCGCGCTCGCCGGTGGGTACCTCGCCATCGTCCTGGCCAAGCGAGCCTTCGGTTACACCCGCTCCACCGGTGACTGCTACCTGCTCGCGATCCCTGTCGCCAGCGTGATCGGCCGCGTCGGATGCTTCCTCTCGGAGTTGCCGCTCGGCACGCCGACGACACTGCCCTGGGGCGTCAGCGTCAGCCCCGCGGCCGCCGCCGCGTTCGCCCGCTGTCCCGGGTGCGACGTCCCGATGCATCCCTCGATGCTGTACGAGATCGCGTTCAACCTCTTCGCCATCGCCCTGATCCTCCGGTTCCGCGATCACATCCCGGTCCCCGGGGACGGCGTGCGGCTGTACCTTCTCGCCGCCGGCATCTTCCGGTTCCTCGTCGAGTTCGTGCGCGCCAACGAGCCCCAGGCGCTCGGCCTGACCGGGCCGCAATGGGTGCTCATCCCGCTCGTCGGACTCCTCGTCCTGCACTTCGCTCGTCAACTTCGTCGAGATGCATATCGGGTGCCGCCACCACCGCGACCGAGCGCCGCGGCCCGGTCGGCACCGGTCATCCCCGCATAGGAGGGCAGGCTGGATGAGCGAACCGCGGCCACCGGAGGATGAGGCCGGGCCGGACCCGGCGCCGCCGACCGAGTCAGATCCGCCACCACCCCAAGGAGCTGCGATCGCCCGGCCGGCAGAGCCCTCGGCACCGACGGCATGGGATCAGAGCCTCGAGGAATACTTTCTGCGGAACCGCAACACCTTCACGCCCGAGGCACTGACGCGCGCCGCGTCGGTAGCGGGTTACACCCCCGAACAGATCGAGTCAGGCATGTTGCTCGCCGAGGCGCGGGAACGGGGCCAGGACGCCATCGGACCGGTCAGGTCACGCGCCAGGATCATCGTCCTGCTCGGCTACGCGCTCGTTTGGGTGTTCTTCGCGATCCAGTTTCTGGTGATCCCATCCCAGAACAGCTACATGGGTCCGGGCCTGCAGACGGTCCTGTCGATCTCGCTCCTGGTCGCACTCGGGCTTTCGCTGGCGTGGGTCTACCGCATGCGCCCGGACGCCGACCGCGTCGGTCGTGCGCTCGCGATCCTGCTGACGGTCCCACTCCTGCTGCTGATCGCCGTCGCGGGCCTCTGCCTGCCGACGCTTCCGGTGCGCTGATGCTCGCGCTTCGGCCCTACCTCCCGCTCCGGATGGTGCTCACCGTGTGCGGGCGATGCTTCAGCGAGGATCCCGACCGGGAGATCGACTACGAGACGGACGTCCTCCAGGGCAATCTTGTCGCGATGGATGGCGCCGTGTACCTGCGGCGCATCTGTCGCCGCGGCCATGGCGAGGTCACGAGCCTCTACGAGGAGGATCACGCGCTGTGGGAGGACCTCCAGCAGTGGCGCATCCCGACGCGGGAGATCACTCCCGACACCGTGGGCAATGCCCGCCCGATCCCGATGGGCTACATGGATGGACTTGGCGACCTCCAGACACAGCACAGCTGCATCCTGCTCATCGACGTCACCGAGAACTGCAACCTGCACTGCCCGACGTGCTTCGCCGACAGCGGCCCAGGCATCAATCGCCATGCCCGCCTGCCGCACATCCTCCGCTCGCTCGACGCGGCCATAGAACGCGAGGGCGGGCGGGTGGACGCATTGATGCTGTCGGGCGGGGAGCCGACGGTGCATCCCCAGATCGCCGAGATCATCGCCGCCGCGACCGAGCGGAACGTGACCCGTGTCGTCATCAACACCAACGGCATCCGCATCGCCCGCGACGACCGCTTCCTCGCCGAACTCGCCCGGCTCCGAGACCGGGTCGAGGTCTACCTCCAATTCGACGGTTTCGAGCTGGAGACCCACCTGTTCCACCGCGGCGAGGACCTCCGGGAGGTGAAGGCCGAAGCGATACGCCGGCTCACGGGCGAGCGGATCTTCACCACGCTCGCGATGGCCGTGGCCAAGGGTGTCAACGACCACGAGGTCGGCGCCGTTGTCGACCATGCCTTCGCGACCGACTACATCGCCGGAGTGGCGATCCAGCCCATGTTCACGACCGGACGCACGAACCCGATCGACCCGATGGATCGTGCGACGACGACCGGGACGATCAGGCGACTGGGCGAGCAGACCGGCGAGCGAGTCGGTCCGGCCGACTTCATCGCCCTGCCGTGCAGCCACCCGGACTGCTCGTCGCTGACGTACTTCATCCGCGGCGACGACGGGCGACATCGCTCCATCGTCGGACTCATCGGGCGCGATCGGCTCAAGGAGCGCATGGCCGTGTTCGGCAACCGCCTCGCTCCAGACGATGCGCTGTGGGAGTCCCTGACAGGATTGCTCTCCGAGACCGCCATGGTCAGTCGTCGTGAGGTCATCGACTATCTCCTCGACATCTGCGAGGTCTGCGACCTTGGCGTGTCGGGCTTCATCAAGAGCCTGGGGCGTTGGCTGACGGACCGCGGGTCCGCTCCCGTCGACGACATCGCCCTCCGGGTCAAGCGCCTGTCGATCAAGACGTTCATGGACCCATGGACGCTCAACGTGGAGCGGCTGCAGCAGTGCTGCGTGCATGTCGGCTCCAGCGATGGTGAGGCGAACCCGGTTCGGATCCCGTTCTGCGCGCGGCAGGTGTTCGGCGAGCTTCGGAGGCGGACGTCGGCGGGGATGGTGCCGGCGGCCCGTCTCGTCCAACTCGACATGCCCGAACGCGCATCGGCGGGCGCGTCATGACCAGTCTCCACGGCGAATCCGTCGACGATGCCGGGCCCTGCTTCCTACACCCGCCCGCCGCTCAGCCGACCGGAGAAGTACGAGCGGCTGGCCTTCACCTTCTGCCGGATGGGCACCGTCGGGCTCATCGCCTGGCTCGTGACGCCGCCGGTCTTCGTCCTGGTGGTCGCGATCGCCGCGATCGCGCTGTACGCCCGCTCGATCACGCTCGGGGTCTCGTGGACCAAGTGTTTCCTGCGCCGGCCCACGCTGATCGTCGGGTTCTGGGCGGTCGTGGCCGCGCTCGACGCCTACTGGATCTTCGTGCTTGGACAGCGATTGCCCACCTAGGCAGACCCGCCTCGCCACGTTTGACCCGCATCAGACCCTCGGCTACACTCCGGCGGCTCCGGCGGGGTTCCGTCGAGCACGCGTCGAAGCTGGTGGGCCGCCAACCGGACGCGACCTCGCGAACACCAGGCCCGAGGAGGTGAACCGGGATTGGCTGAAGTCCGAGTGGGAGAGAACGAGACGTTCGAAAGCGCCCTGCGTCGCTTCAACAAGAAGATCCAGCAGAGCGGCATCCTCGCCGAGGCTCGCCGACGCGAGCACTACGAGAAGCCCTCCGTGAAGCGCAAGCGCAAGGAAGCCAAGCGCAAGAAGAACGCCCGAACGCAGGCCGGCTGAGCCACGTGCGGGCACCTGCCCGCCGGCATTCGCCCAGCCCTGCGCCCCCGGCGGGCGCCCGGCACCAGGCCGACGAAGTCGGTCCGACCGCCGCCCGAGGTTGCCAGACCCGTGTCCCTTCGAGAACGCATCCAGACCGACATCGCGACCGCCATGCGCGGCGGTGACGCGCTGCGTCGTGACGTGCTGCGCATGGCCTCGAACGCCGCCTACAACGTCGAGAAGCGCCAGGGCAGCACGCCGCTGACCGACGACGAGTACCTCGCCGTCCTGACCCGCGAGGTCAAGACCCGACGCGAGTCGGTCGATGCGTTCCGTGGCGCCGGGCGCGAGGATCTCGCGACGAAGGAAGAGGCCGAGATCGAGATCCTGCGGCGAGCTACCTGCCGGAGGCGCTCGGTGAGGCCGAGCTCACGGCCCTCGTCGGACGAGGCGATCCAGGCGACCGGCGCGTCCAGCGCCCGGGACCTCGGCAAGGTCATGGGCTGGCTCTCGCCGCGGACCCGCGGCCGCGCTGACGGCAAGGTCGTGAGCGGGATGGTCGCGGCGGCGCTCGCGCAGGCCGACCTCGCCGCCCACGACGGCGGGACCCACTGAGCCCGCGATGACCCGACCGGACGCGATCCCATGCTGACCCAGCGACTCGACGCGTTCGCGCGATTCACCCGCCGCGACGCCGTTCGCTTCGTCCTCGCCGCCGGGATCCTGGTCGCGGCGCTGACCGCCATCCTGGGCGCCGACATCGTTCCCCAGGAGCCGATCTCGGTTGTCGTCGGCGACCTCGCGCCGCGCGACATCATCGCGCCCAAGGCACTCGATTTCGAGAGCGCCGTCCGGACCGACGCCGAGCGCGAACGCCGCCCGCGAGGACGTGGATCCCCAGTACGACTTCACGACCGAGAACGCCGCCGCGATCGCGATGGAGCAGCAGCAGGCGTTCGAGCGACGCGTCGCCCGGGTCGACACCACCTTCGCGGCCGACCTGCCCGACGAGCAGCGCGCGACGCTGCTCGAGACCGCGGTCCTCGACCTGTCCGACGAGGAGCGAGCCACCCTGGTCGGCCTCGAGCCCGGCCGCTGGGCGATCGTCCGGACCGAATCCGCGCGCGTGCTCGACTCGACTCCTTCGGACCCAGCTGCTCGACACGGCCGTGGCCGAGACGCGGACGCGCCTGGCCGGCCTGATGGCGGGCGGCCTCGACGAGGCGGAGCGAAACGCTGGCGGCGGCGCTCATCAGCCCGCTGGTCGTGCCCAACTCATCGTTCGATGCCGAGCTGACCGAGCAGGAGCGGGATCGGCGAGCCGCGGACGTCATGCCCGTCCGCGTCGAGATCCTCCTCGGCGAGGTGATCGTGCGGACCGGCGAGCGGCTGACCGACGAGGACATCGAGAAGATCGATGCACTCGGCCTCGGCCCGGCGCGGCCCGATGTCGCGAGCCTCTTCGGCTGGTTCCTGCTCGCCGTCCTGATCGTCGGGATGATGTTCGGCTGGATGTGGCGCTTCCGCCCGAAGCTCTGGCATCGCGACAACGCGCTCGTCCTGACCGGCCTCCTGCGTCGTCGGGGCCACGATCGCGCTGCAGCTGACGGCCGGCCGCTCGATCCTCCAGTTCTTCCTGCCGACGGCGGCGATCGGGATGCTCATCGCGATCCTGCTCGACGCGTCGCTCGCGACCGTCGTCATCGCGCTCGTGGCGATCATCGGCGGGGCCGTGAACGGCGGCTCCCTCGAGTTCGCGACCTACGTCTTCCTGGGCGGGATGGCCGGCATCGTCGCGATCCGTCGGGGCGATCGGTTCCAGGTGTTCGTCCAGGCGGCGGCGACGGTGTTCGTCGTCAATGCCGCGGTCGTGACGATCTTCTCGCTCCTCGGTGCGCGCGACGTCCGGGGCGTGCTCGAGCTGTGGTTCGGTTCGGCGATCGCCGCCGGAGGTTCGGGTATCGCCGCGGTCGGGACGTTCGCGGTCCTCGGCTCGGTCTTCGGCATCCTGACGGTCTTCCAGTTGCTCGAGCTGGCCAACCCGTCACAGCCGCTGCTCCGGCGCCTGCTGGTCGAGACGCCGGGCACGTACCACCACTCCCTGATGGTGGGCAACCTCGCGGAGCGCGCCGCGGAGGCGGTCGGGGCCGATCCGCTGGTCACGCGCGTCGCGGCCTACTACCACGACATCGGCAAGCTCGCGAACCCGATCGCCTTCATCGAGAACCAGGCCGGTGGCGAGAACATCCATGACCAGCTGGACCCGGCGGTCAGCGCCCAGATCCTCAAGCAGCATGTCGCCGACGGCATCGACCTCGCCTACAAGAGCCGGCTGCCGAAGGCGCTCATCGCCTACATCCCGCAGCACCACGGGACCGCGATCATGAGCTACTTCTACGCCCGGGCGAAGGAGCAGGGCGGCCGAGCCGTACGGCGGTCTCTCGACGGCCGAGGGCGCCAAGGCGGCAGCGGCGGTGGATCCGCGGACGTTCCGCCATGTCGGGCCCAAGCCCCAGACCCGCGAGGCTGCCCTGATCATGCTCGCCGACGGTGTCGAGGCGTCGGTCCGGTCACTGACCGCGCGCGACGAGCCCGCGATCCGCGCGATGGTGGCGCGGATCATCGAGGAGCGGATCGCCGACAACCAGTTCGACGAGTGCGACCTGACGCTGCGCGACCTCGAGCTGATCCGCGAGGCGTTCGTCGGGCAGCTGCTCGGCATGTACCACACGCGGATCGCCTATCCCCAGAGCGAGGTCGTGGACCTCGAGGCCAGGCGGGCGGCGGGCGGCGGAGGCGGCCCCGCCGCGTCCTAGTCGCCCGCGAGGTCGAGGTCTCGGGCCGCGGTCAAGCCGGCCAGGCCCGCGCCGATGACGACGACGTCCGCATCCATCCGAGGGCGATCTCCCACGCTACCGTTGACCGTGATGCGCAGTATCTACAGGCCTCCGTGGCGGATCGATGTCGTGGTGCGCGAGGCGGTCCGACCGCCGCTCCCGATCTCGCAGCTCGCGACGACGATCGTCGCCGCCCTCGAGGCAACCGCCGCGCCTCGTCCGGCATCCATCGGTCTGATCCTGAGCGACGACGCGGAACTCTCCGAGCTGAACCTCAGGTTCATGGACAAGCGCGGCCCGACAGACGTGCTCTCGTTCCCGCTCCTGTCCGAGCATCCCTTTCCGCTTCCACCGGGTCGCCGACTCCAGCTGGGCGAGATCGTGGTGTCCGTCGAACGAGCCGTCGAACAGGCCGAGGCGGGCCGAGGCGGCCAGACCGGCGACGTGCGCTGGTCTCCCGCGGACGAACTGCGCCTTCTCGTTGCGCACGGGACGCTGCACCTGATGGGCATGGATCACGCCGAGCAACAGGAGGAGGCGGCCATGCGCGCCCTGGAGGGTCGACTCCTCGGGCGATGACTCAGCTCGGTCGCGCGCCCGCGGTGACGAGGGTCATGCAGCAGCGGCCCGACTCCGGATCGAACACGGCGCTGAGGCCGCTGGACCGCAGGCCCGCGACGAGCCCGTCCATGATCGATCGGTTCATGCCGCAGACCAGGTCGCGATGGTCGCGGGCCACGCGATCGAACGGGCAGTTCCGCAGAAGGATCGTGCCGCCATCGAGCGCCGGCTCGAAGCCCGAGTCGGCGAGGACCCCGAGGGCCGCCGTGGCCAGCCGATCGCGTGAGGGCCGCGGGCCGGCCCGACGCCGCGCATCGTCGCCGAGCGCGACGCCGTACTCGCGCGCGACACGCTCGAGGGTCGGGCCGCTCGAGGCGATCCCGAGCCGGTCCGCATCGAGGGCCATGGCGAACAGCTGCGCCACGAGGTCGTCGCGGCGCTCCGGGATCGTGACCTCGACCTGACCATCGGCCCGTCGGTAGAGCTTGGCCGGGCGACCGGCACCAGGCCCTGTACGGCCGGACAGACGCCGGTACTCGGGCGTCAGCAAGCCCGCGGCAACCAGGCGATCGAGGTGGAACGCCGCCAGCGCCCGACCGATCCCGGTCGCCGCCGCGGCCTCGTCGCGACCGACGGGCTCGGAACGACCGATGACGTACAGGTACAGCGCCCGGCGGACCGGCTCGGCGAGCGGGGCGATCGTTTCGAGGCGCTCCTCGATCGGCGTGGCATCCATGGCGCCCAGTCTAACGCGAGTCACGGCTCGCGCATGGTTGACAGTCGTCCTGGGTCCTCGTATAACTAGTCCTGTTTAGCATTAGAGTCTCGGAACGGAGTCCGGCCCGTGTGGATCGGCGTGACCGCCCTCGTCGCATCGTTCGGCCTCGATCTCGTGGCCCACGCGATGGTGGCCCCCGACCTCGAGGAGATCGCCCATCTGGCCGGGTTGTTCTCGATGATCGCCACGGTCGTCCTGATCCTCATCCGAGGCACACAGCAACAGGGAGGTCGAGATGCCATTCGGTGACTTCGTCAACCAGGTCCCGCCCATCGTGTTCCTCGCGATCCACGTGACGGCGTTCCTCATCGGCGCATTCTTCGCCCAGCGCTCGTTCGCCGCCGGCCAGTCGGGGCTCGGCTGGGGCTTCTCGCTGTTCGCGATCGCCGAGATCAGCTACATGACCTACCACCTCGACTGGACGACGTTCCTGTTCGCCCACACGATCAGCGAGGTCCTGAACCTGCTCGCATTCATCCTGATCTTCTCGGCGACGGTGTATCGGGTCGCCCGCCCGAACGTCGGCACCGCCGGTTGACGTTCCCCGGACGCTTCGTGGGGTCGGTCGTCCTGGCCGCGCTCGTCGTCTCGTGCGCGTCGGCCGGCCAGGACGCATCGCCGGTCCCGACGACGGGCGTGGACCTGCCCAAGTCATACCGCTTCGCCCCGGAGGCGATCGTCATCCACCTCGGTGACACGGTCACCTGGACCAATTCCGACAACTTCACGCACTCGGTGCAGTTCGACGGTGAGGCGTCGCCGGGCCTCGTGCTGGCCCCCGGCGAGGCCGTGGATCGCGCCTTCCCGGCCGCGGGCACGTACGCGTACGTCTGTGCGTTCCACGCCCAGGACATGCAGGGCACGGTGATCGTCAGCGCGGACTGACCGACGCGGCTACCATCGCGACACGGCCCTCCCGCCGACCGAGTCGGACGGGATCGGGCCCTGTCGTCGTGTCCGCGGAGGTTCGGTTGAAGGTCATCGTGGGTCTGGGCAACCCTGGGTCGCAGTACGCCGGGACGCGCCACAACGTCGGCTGGCTCGTGGTCGACAAGCTCGCGGAGCGTGCCGGCTGGAGCGGCCGGGGCCGGCAACGCGACTCCTCGAACGTGGCGCTCGGGCGCTATCGCGGGCTCGACATCACGCTCGTGAAGCCGCTGACGTACATGAACGAGTCGGGCAAGGCCGTGCGCAAGGTGCTCGCGCGTGAGCACGCCCCGCTGACCGACCTCCTGGCGGTGGCCGACGACTTCGCCCTGCCGTTCGGCAAGCTGCGGTTCCGGGAGGGCGGCGGCGCGGGCGGTCACAACGGGCTGGGCTCGATCATCGAGGAGCTGGGGACCGAGAAGTTCAGCCGGCTACGGGTCGGGATCGGCGATCCGGCGCGGAACGGCCGGGATCACGTCCTGTCCCGGTTCGAGCCCGACGAGCGGCAGCGTCTCGAAGAGCTGATCGACGCGGCCGCTGACGCGGTCGAGGCGTGGGCGCGTGACGGCACGAGCAAGGCGGCCAACGCCTTCAACAAGTTCGAGCTCCGACCGGCAGACACCGACCGCCTGGCAGCGCCGGGCGAGGTCGACGGGCCGCCCGACGCCGACGGCGTCCGCAAGACCCGGACCGGCTGGCGCCGCGTCCTGCGGCCGAAGGCGGATCCCGATGCCTGAGTCGACGACGCCGCCGCTCCGCGGCCGGCGCGGCCGGGATCGCCGTCTGGCCGAGCAGGTCGCCGAGGAGTTCGCCGCGCGTCATGCCCTCGCGAGATCCACCGAAGCGGCCACGGAGGTCGACTTCGACGTTGCCGAGGTCGACGCGGAGGTCGACGACTTCCGGGCGGCCCAGGCCCGCGCCGAGGAGGCGAAGCGTCGCGAGGCCCAGGCGGAGGCCCGGGCGCGCGGCCGCCACCGGCTGCCCGACCTGTCCTCGCTGCCACCCCTGCTGGCGGAGACCGGCACGTTCACGTCGTTGCGGGAGCGCCTGGGCCGCGCGGACGACGAGGGTCGGCGGGTCGGTCGCCACGTCGGACTGGTAGCGGTCCCGCACGGGGCCAAGTCCTACCTGGCAGCCGCGCTGGCCCATGCGGGGACCGGCGAGCGGCTCGTCTGGATCGCGCGGGACGCGGAGATCGGCGACCGCGTGGCGGAGGAGCTGGGGGCGTGGATCGGCGATCCGGACGCCGTGACCACGCTGGAGCCGCGCACCGCGCTGGCCTACGAGCGAAGCGAGCTGGTCGCCGACGAGACCGCGGCGCGGGTCGCGGCCCTCGCCGCCTGGCGCAGCGGCCGGGCGCGGGTGCTGGTGGCGGGCGTCCAGTCCCTCCTGCAGCACACCATCGCCCCCGAGGACCTTCCGGTAGATCCGCGCCGACTCCGCTCGGGCGCCCGGCTGAATCAGGACGCGCTGCTCCATGAGCTCCTCGAGCTCGGGTACGTGCCGGTGACCGAGGTCGCCGGTCGCGGCGAGTTCGCGCGACGCGGCGGGATCGTCGACGTGTTCCCGCCGTCGCTCTCGCTGCCGATCCGCGCCGAGTTCTTCGGGGACGAGATCGACTCGCTGCGGGCCTTCGATCCCACCGACCAGCGGACGGTCCGGACCGTCGACGACTGCGTGCTCCTCCCCGCGTCCGAGTTCCTGCTGCCGTCGGGCGGCGCGGCGGCGATCCGCGAGCGACTCGGCCGTGCCGCGGGGAGGCTCCCGGAACGGCTCCTCGCCGACCTCGAGCGCTTCGAGGGCGCCGCCGACGATCTCCGGCCGCTCGCGACCGCGGGCGAGACGCGGGCTATGACCGTGGGCGATGCCGCCGAGGTCTGGGCCGCCCAGCTGGCGCCGGCCACGGGCCTCGACCATCTCGACCCCGGCACGCTCGTGATCCTCGACGAGCCAGGGGACATCGCGGAGGCGGCCGAGTTCCTGTGGCGCCAGGCGGACGAGCGGCGCACCGAGCTGGTCGAGTCGGGCGACCTCCCCAAGGACTGGCCGTCGACGTACCTGCCGCCGCGCGACTGGAAGAGCCGCCTGGTCGCGTCGCGGACGCTCGAGCTGACCTGGGAATCCGAGCCGCCCGAGGGCAGCGCGATGGCCCGCGGCTCCCTGTCGTCGGGCGATCTCTTCGGATGGCGGGAGCCCGCCCTCCCGTTCGGTCGGGCGGCCGGGGTCGTGGACGCGGTCGAGGGCTGGCGCGCGGACGGCGACCGGATCGTGCTTGCCTCGGATCAGGCAGCGCGGCTGGCCGACCTGCTCGAGGAGGCCGGGCAACCCGTCGCCGTCCTCGACCGGATCGAGACCGCGCCGCCACCGGGTGCTGTCGCGCTCGTGGACCGCAGCCTCAATGGCGGCTTCACGGGCGGACCAGACCGGCTCACCTTCGTCACCGACCGCGAGCTGTTCGGGACCGTCCGCGTCCGCCGGCCCAGGGCGCTCCGGCGGGTGGTGCCGCGGGACATCCTGGAGCGCCTCACGCCTGGCGACCTCGTCGTCCACATCGACCACGGCGTCGCGCGCTACGAGCAGATGCTGCGGCGTGGCGGCGCCGGGGAGGATCGCGACTACCTGGAGCTCTCGTTCGCCGGCGGAGACCGCATCTTCGTCCCGGTCGAGCAGATCGCCCGGGTCACGCGCTATGCCGGTGGCGAGCGCCCGACGCTATCCCGCCTCGGCGGGGCGGAGTGGCTCCGGGCCAAGCAACGCGTCGCGCGGGCGGTGGCCGATCTCGCCGAGGAGTTGCTTGAGCTGTACGCGGCACGCGCACGCGCCCGCGGACACAGCTTCGCCCCGGACACGCCCTGGCAAGCCGAGATGGAGGCGTCGTTCCCGTACGAGGAGACCCCCGACCAGATGCGGGCATCGCTCGAGGTGAAGGGCGACATGGAACAGGTCCGTCCGATGGACCGGCTGGTCGTCGGCGACGTCGGCTACGGCAAGACCGAGGTCGCGTTGCGGGCGGCGTTCAAGGCGACCCAGGACGGCAAGCAGGTCGCCGTGCTCGTGCCGACCACCGTCCTCGCGGCGCAGCACCAGGAGACGTTCAGCCAGCGCTTCGCGGCGTTCCCGCTGGAGGTCCGGCTCCTGTCCCGGTTCGTCTCCGCGAAGGAGCAGGCGGCCGCGCTCGAGGGCCTCGCGGATGGGACCGTCGACATCGTCATCGGGACCCACCGCCTGTTGTCGAAGGACGTCCGGTTCAAGGACCTCGGGCTGGTCGTGGTCGACGAGGAGCAGCGGTTCGGCGTCGCCGCCAAGGAGCGGCTCAAGCGGCTTCGGAACGAGGTGGACGTCCTGACCCTCTCGGCCACGCCGATCCCGCGGACGCTGAACCTGGCCCTCGCCGGCATCCGCGACCTCTCGGCGATCGAGACGCCGCCCGAGGACCGGCTGCCGATCCAGACCCGAGTCGCCGAGGCCTCGGCCGGGCTGGTCCGCGATGCGATCCTGCGCGAGCTCGACCGCGGCGGGCAGGTCTTCTACGTCCACAACCGCGTCGAGACGATCGAGGCGCAGGCCGAACAGCTCCGCCGGATGCTGCCGGGCGTCCGCTTCGTCGTCGGCCACGGTCAGATGGCCGAGGGCGCGCTCGAGAAGGTCATGCTCTCGTTCGCGCACGGCGAGGCCGACGTCCTGGTCTCGACGACGATCATCGAGTCCGGGCTCGACATCCCCAACGCGAACACGATCGTCATCGACCGGGCCGACACGCTCGGCCTCGCCCAGCTCTACCAGCTGCGTGGCCGGGTGGGTCGGAGCAGCCGCCGTGCCTACGCCTACCTGCTCTACCGGCGGCGGGAGCGCCTGTCCGACGAGGCGCGCAAGCGGCTCCAGGCGATCTTCAACGCGTCCGAGCTTGGCGCCGGGTTCCAGATCGCGCTCTCGGACCTCGAGATCCGCGGCGCCGGCAACATCCTCGGCGGCGAGCAGTCTGGGCACATGGCGGCCGTGGGGTTCGACCTGTACTCGCGCATGCTCGCCGAGTCGGTCGAGGAGCAGAAGGCCCGCAGCGAGGGCCGCGCCCCCATCGTCGAGGCGCCGCAGGCGGTGATCGACCTGCCGCTCGAGGCGCGGCTCCCGGACGACTACGTGCCCGACGTTGCCCAGAAGCTGGAGCTCTACCGGCGGCTGGCCCGGGCCCGGACGGCGGGCGACCTGGCCGCGTTCCGCCAGGAGGTCATCGATCGCTACGGACCGATGCCCGCGCGGGTCGTCCGACTCGTGGAGGTGGCCGAGCTCCGCCTGGTCGCGGAGACCGTGGGGATCTCCTCGATCTCGCGCGAGGAGGGCTGGCTGATCTTCCGCTTCGCCGCCAGCCTGTCGCGGGCGACCGCGATGCGGCTGCTCGGGGATGGGGGTCTGCCCGGTGTCCGGGCCGGCGACATGACGTTCGCCTCGAACCAGGTCCGGTTCCGGGCGCCGCTCCGTGCCGGCGCGGGCGTGGGCCCTGACCCAAGCCGTCATCGCACGGCTGCAGGACGCGTCGGGCGATGGGCTCGGCGGGCTGCGCTCGGCAAAGGAGGCGACGTGACGCTGGGACCAAGCGGAGGAACAGGCCCGTCCGGTGCTGAAGTGCCCGCTGTGCGAGAGCGTCGAGTTCGACCAGGAGGAAGGGCGCATGGACTCGCGCTGGGGCCTGACGAGCCACAAGCTCGTGCTGATGGTGTGCCGGCGGTGCGGACTGGTCCTGCAGTTCTCCGCCGGCCGGAGCCTGTTCGACTTCGACTGACGGCCGCCGGCCGTCGCCGCTAGGCGAGCAGCAGCCGGACCGCGACGATCACACCGATCGTGATGACCGCCGTCCGCAGCACGACCGGGGACATCCGGCGACCGACGTGCGCGCCGATCTGCCCGCCGGCGATGGCGCCGATCGCCAGCAGGAGGACCGCCTCCCAGGCGACCGGGGCGACCGCGATGAAGAGGACGGCCGCCACGGCGTTGATGACGACGGCGATCGCGTTCTTGAGGCCGTTGAGGCGCTGCAGGTCGTCGGCGATGAGGATCGCCAGCAGGGCGATCAGGATGATCCCCTGGCCGGCACCGAAGTAGCCGCCGTAGATCCCGGTCGCATAGACCGTGGCCAGGAGCAGGGGCCCGCCATCGTGGGCCGGCGTCGATCCGCTGGCAGCCCGCCGCTCGGCGATCCAGGCGGTGAGTCGCGGCTGGATGGCCATGAGCGCACAGGCCAGGAGGATGAGGACCGGCACGATCCGGTTGAAGGCCGCCTCCGGCAGGACGAGCAGCAGGATCGCCCCGGTCAGCCCGCCAAGGCCGCCGGCCACCAGGAGCGGGATTGCCCGTGAGCGCTGCCCGGCCAGCTCGCGCCGGTAGCCGACCACGCCGCTGAGCACGCCCGGCACCAGGCCCAGCGTGTTCGAGACGTTGGCGACCAGCGGCGGATAGCCGAGGAGCAGCAGGGTCGGGAAGCTGATGAGCGACCCGGAGCCGACGATCGTGTTGACCGTGCCCGCCACCACCCCCGCCGCGATCACGAGGGCCGCCGCGAACGGATCGTTGATCAAGCGGCGATCGGTCCGGCTGGCGTCACGAACCATATGGTAGGCGGCGTGCCACCGTTCACGTTCCTCGCCGACGCCCGCGAACCGATGCCGGGGCGGCCGCGCTAGCCGGCCGTGGCCTCCGCGAAGAAGCGAGGCAGGTGCGACCGGTTCGCCTCGAGCAGCGCGTCGAGGAGGGGAGCGGCGATGTCGTAGTCGGCCACGAGCGGGTTCGCGATGAGCGCCCGGAGCGCGACCTCGCGGTTCCCGGTCGTCGCGGCCTCGATCGCCAGCTGCTCGTACGCCTTCATCGCCTGGACCAGGCCGCGCATGTCGGCGGACATCCGACCGAGCGGTAGCGGATGAGCGCCATCCCGATCGATCCTGGCGGGGATCTCCACGACGGCGTCTGCGGGGAGGTCGGTCAGGGCACCGTCATTGCGGATGTCGACCACTTGGACGTCCCCGGCGCCGTCGTGCAAGGAGGCGATGAGTTGTGCCGCGGCCTCGCTGTAGTAGGCGCCGCCGCGGTTCGCGAGCAGGGCCGGCTTCTCGGCCAGGCCCTGGTCCTGGTACATCTCGAGCAGCTCGTGCTCGATGTCGATGACCTCCTGGGCGCGCGTGTGGCCCGCCCGCTGCTCGTCGACCACCCGGCGCGTCTGGTAGTAATAGCGGAGGTAGTAGGACGGGATCGCGCCGAGGGCGCGGACGATCTCGCCGGGCACGCCGACGTGCTTGCCGAGGTCGTCGGCATCCCGGTCGATGAGCTCCGGCAGACGGTCGACGCCGTCGACGAGGACGGCGCGCTCCCAGCTCAGGTGGTTCAGCCCCACGTGTTCGAGCTGGACGCGCTCGGGCGACACCCCGAACCGCTCGGCCATCCCTCGTTGCAGGTTGATGGCGACGTTGCAGAGCCCGATCGCCCGATGCCCCGCGTCGATGAGCGCCTGGCTGACGATCCCGACGGGATTCGTGAAGTCGACGATCCAGGCGTCCTTCGCGGCTCGGCGGGCCGTGAGCTCCGCGAGCTCCAGGACGAGCGGCACGGTCCGGAGGGCCTTCGCGAACCCGCCAGCGCCCGTGGTCTCCTGGCCGACGACGCCGAACGTCGGCGGCAGCGTCTCATCGACGAGCCGGGCCGCCTGCCCGCCGACGCGGAGCTGGATCAGGACGAAGTCCGCGCCGTCGATCGCCGCGTCACGGTCCGCCGTGCAGGTCAGCCGGCCAGTCCAGTCGAGCCGATCGAGCATCCGCTGGGCGAGGCCGCCCACGATCCTGAGCCGGTCCTGGTCGATGTCGAGGAGGACCAGCTCGTCGATCGGCATCCGGTCGCGCCGGGCTTCGAAGCCTTCCACGAGCTCCGGGGTATAGGTGCTTCCTCCGCCGATGACGGCGACCTTGAGGCCCATCGTCCCTCGCTGGATCCATGGGTCCGACCCATGGGGCTTGACACCAATGCTTATAACGTTATCAGCATTCGTCGACGGTACAACCCCGGAATCCCGAGACGTCGCCCGAGGTCCGCCCCGCCCGATGGCCCGCTTCCGACTCGAGCTCGGTCCGATCCCGCTGCACCACCAGGTCTATCTTGACCTGCGCGCGGCCCTGGATGCGGGCGAGTGGAACCCGGGTGACCGCCTCCCCACGGAGCGCGACCTCGCGTCGCGCTACGGGTGCAGCCTCATCACGGTCCGTCGCGCGCTCGGCGAGCTGACGCGCGAGCAGCGACTGGAGCGGACGCGCGGGCGTGGCACGTTCGTCCTCCACCCGCGGATCGATCGCGACTTCGCGGGCGAGCTCTCCTTCACCGAGGAGATGCAGCTCCGCGGGCACGATCCGGCGACGCGGCTGCTCGCCGCCCGACCCGAATCGGCCGGCGAGGCCGTCGCGACGGCCCTGGGCCTGGAGCTGGGCTCGCCGACGCTGTACCTGGAGCGACTGCGCCTCGCCGACGGGGAGCCCCTGCTCCTCGAGCAGGTCCACCTGCCGGCCGAGCGCTTCCCCGGGCTGCTGGCCTCGGACCTGGAGCACGGCTCGCTCTACGACCTGCTCACCGAACGGTACGGGGTGCGGATCGCACGAGCGCGCGAGGTCCTCGAACCGGTCCTGCTCCGGGCCCGCGAGGCCCGGCTGCTCGAGCGCCGGCCGGGCACGCCGGCCCTGCTCATCGAAGGCATCGCATCCACCGCGGAGGGCCGTCCGGTCGAGTTCGGCCGGACCTTCGTGCGTGGCGATCGGACCCGCTACTACGTGGAGCGGGTGGTGGTTCGACCGCACTGGATGAGTGCGGAGGACCGGAACCAGGAGGAGGAACGGCATGGCTACGAGATCGCCGGTCGCCCGGTCGCGACCTGATCGTCACGGGAGGTCGTCCATGGATCCACGATTCGGGCGCATCGGAGCCCTGATCGCCGTGATCGCCCTCGTGGCGGCCGCCTGCGGCGGAACGTCCACGCCGAGCGGCTCGGCGGCGGCATCGGGCGCTCCCTCCGTCGCGCCCACGACCGCGGCCTCGGCCGCCACCGGCGGCGTCGTCGAGATCCGCTGGTTCTGCTGCCTTGGCGGCGGCGACGCGCCGGAGCAGGTCGAGGTCGAGCAGAAGGTCGCCGAGGCCTTCAACGCCTCGCACCCGAACATCAAGCTGACCTTCGAGGCGGTGCCGTACGCCGGCGCCCGCGACGCCCTCGCGACGCAGATCGGCTCGGGCAACGGCCCGGACATCGTCGGACCCGTCGGGATCGGCGGCGCGAACGCCTTCCACGGGCAATGGCTGGACCTCCAGCCGCTCATCGACCAGACCGGCTACGACATGTCCCAATTCCCCGAGAGCACGGTCTCGCTCTACAGCGTCGGTGGGGAGGGCCAGGTCGGCATCCCCTTCGCGACCTTCCCGTCCGCCCTGTTCTACAAGAAGGGCCTGTTCGAGGAGGCCGGGCTGGCCGAGCCTCCGCACGCCTGGAACTCGACATACACGATGCCCGACGGCTCGACGGTCCCCTGGGACTACGACACCGTCCGCACGGTCGCCAAGCTCCTGACCGTCGACAAGAACGGGAAGGACGCGACGGACCCGGCCTTCGACGCCGAGCAGATCGTCCAGTGGGGCTTCGAGCCGCAGCGGGACGACCTGCGCCAGACCGGCGCGTACTGGAAGGCCGGCCTCCTCGTGGGCGATGACGGCAAGACCGCCCAGATCCCCGCGGCCTGGGCCGAGGCATGGAAGTCCTTCTACTCCGGCATCTGGACGGACCATGTCTCGATGACCGGGCCGCAGTTCCAGAGCACGGACTTCAACCCGAGCGACTACCCGTTCTTCACCGGCAACGTGGCGATGAGCCAGAACTACCTCTGGTCGACCTACGGCGTCGGCGACGCCGGGGAGGACTGGGACCTGGCGGCATCACCGTCGTATCAGGGCCAGACCACGGCCGCGTTCAACGCCGACACGTTCCGCATCCTGAAGGACACCAAGCATCCCGCCGAGGCGTTCGAGGTTCTGACGTACCTGCTCGGCGACGGCTCGGCCGAACTGCTCAAGACGTACGGCGGCATGCCCGCCCGGCCGGCCGAGCAGGACGCCTTCTTCGAGGCCCTGGGGGCCGATTATCCGCAGAAGGTCGACTGGGCGGTCGCGAAGGCGGGCGTCGACTTCGCCGACGTCCCGAACTTCGAGTCGTTCATGCCGGACTACAACAAGTCCCTGGACCTCGTCATCACCTTCGGGACCAAGTGGCAGGCCACACCGGGTCTCGACCTTGACGCCGAGATGGCCGACCTCAAGACCCAGTTGCAGGCCATCTTCGACGCGGCCGGCTGACCCGTCCGATGGCGAGCCCCAGCGTCGCGCGCCCTCGTCGCCTCGTCCCCCGCATGTCGGGGCTCTCGTGGAAACGCGCACGCTGGGGCTATCTCTTCATCGCCCCGTGGATCATCGGGTTCGTCGCCTTCACGGCGTTCCCGATGATCGCGACGCTCATCTTCACCTTCACCAACATCAATCTCGCCCAGGCGGAGCCGCTCCAGTTCGTCGGGCTGCGCAACTACGAACAGCTCCTCTCGGACCGGACGACCTGGGACTCGCTGCTGGTCACGTTCAAGTACGCGGCGATCGCGCTGCCGGTCGCGGTCACGCTGCCGTTCCTGGTCGCGCTCCTGCTCCACTCGCGGCACCTGAAGGGCGTTGGCCTGTTCCGCGTGCTGTTCTTCCTGCCCTACGTCGTGCCGTTCGTCGCGGGCGTGCTGATCTGGGGCGGGATGCTGGGCACTGACAGCGGATGGGTGAACGGGTTCCTCCGCCTCATCGGCGTCGACCATCCGCCGGACTGGCTCGAGAGCACCACCTGGATCTATCCGGGCCTGGTGCTGATGGGCGTCTGGGGCATCGGCGCCGGGATGATCGTGTACCTGGCGGGTCTCAAGGGCATCCCGACGGACCTGTACGAGGCGGCGCGAATCGACGGCGCCGGGGCATGGGCCAGCCTGCGTCACGTCACGATCCCGATGATCTCGCCGGTCATCTTCTACACGCTGGTGCTCTCCGTCGTGGAGGTGCTCCAGTACTTCCTGGTCCCGCTCGTCCTCAAGAACGGCACCGGCGAGCCGGGCGGGTCGACGCTCTTCTACAACCTGTACCTGTACAAGAACTTCTTCCTGTTCCAGAACATGTCGTACGGAGCGACGCTGGCGTGGCTGCTCTTCGCCATCACGCTCCTCATCACGCTCGTGCTGTTCGGGGCAGCCCGACGCTGGGTCTACTACGCGGGTGAGGCCCGGTGAGCGCGTTGGGCGCGGCCGCTCGTCCGTTCCGCTCGCGGCGCCGCGCGGCGACCGAGGAGCGACGCCAGCCGCGTGAGCGGGGCGACAACGTCCGCTCCTTCGCCCTGACGCTGCTGGCCGTGACGGCCCTGGCGGCGTTCCTCTCGCCGCTGATGCGGACCGCGAGCGACTCGCTCAAGACCACGGAGCAGATCGGCGCCTCCGGCTCACCGCTCTATCCGGCCGACCCGGCCACGTTCTCGTACCAGGGCAAGGACCTCGAGCTGTTCAAGCTCCCGATCGACGGTGTCGTCAAGGACATGGCGCTCTTGAAGGCCGGACGAACGCAGAGCACGTTCGTCGACCCGGCGGCACCCGACGTGCCGCCGATCACCTGGGAAGGGTCATGGCGGACCCTCGAACGCCTGTGGGTGTTCGCCCCGAACTTCGCGAACTTCGGCGAGGTCTGGGACCTGCTCGACTACCCGAGGCTGCTGTTCAACACGATCGCGATCGCGATCATCGGGACGATCGGGACGATCCTCTCGTGCACGATCGTGGCGTACGGGTTCGCCCGGTTCCGGTTCCCCGGTCGGGGACTTCTGTTCACGCTCCTGATCGCGACGATCTTCCTGCCGGCTGCCGTGACGATCATCCCGACCTACACGATCTTCTCCAAGCTCGGCTGGGTCGGGACGTGGCTGCCGCTGCTCGTGCCAGCGTTCTTCGCGAACGCCTATGACGTGTTCCTGATGCGGCAGTACTTCATGACGATCCCGACGGAGATGGACGAGGCCGCCGCGATCGACGGCGCCGGGCCGATGCGGATCCTCCGCTCGGTGCTCCTGCCGCAGGCATGGCCCGTGGTCATCGCCGTCGCCATCTTCCATCTCGTCTACACGTGGAACGACTTCTTCGGTCCGCTCATCTACCTCTCCGCGAAGCCCGAGCTGCAGACCGTCGCGCTGGGGTTGTCGCGCTTCAACGGCGTCCACTACCGCGACCCGGGCCTGATCGCCGCGGGCACGTTGATGACGCTGGTCATCCCGGTCATCGCGTTCCTCCTCACGCAGCGGTTCTTCACGCGTGGGATCGTCATCACCGGCGTCGAGAAGTAGGCCCATTCGTGCCGGAAGGACCGTCGTCAGCGCCGTTCCGGGTCGCGATGACGTTCGATGCGGAGCATCCCGACCGCCCGAACCGAGCGGGGACCACCGAGGCGCTGCTCGAGACGCTGGCCAAGCTCGGTGTCCAAGCCACGTTCTTCGTCCAGGGCCGGTGGGCCGAGGCGTATCCCGCGGTCGCCCGCTCGATCGCCGATCGCGGGCACCTGATCGGCAACCACTCGCACTACCATGCGCGGATGCCGCTCCTGACCGATGCGGGTCTCGCGACGGACCTCTCCGACGCGGCCGCGGCCATCGAGGCCGCCACGGGTCGTGACCCGCGCCCGTGGTTCCGCTGCCCGTTCGATGCGGGCGCCGACGATCCGCGCGTCCTCGCCGCCGTCGTGGCCTCGGGGTACCGGAACGTCGGCTGGCACGTCGCCGCGGAGGACTGGGAGCCGGCCCGCGACGGGCCCGCGATCGAGGCCGACCTCGTGGCCGGCACCCTGGCACACGGGGACGGGACGGTGATCCTGCTGCACGCCTGGCCGGTCGGCACGCTCGACGCGATGCCGGCGACTGTCGCCCGCCTCCGCGACGCCGGCGCTCGATTCGTCCGGATCGACGAGCTCGACGAAGTCCCGGCCAGCCCGAACTGGGCGTGAGCCCGTCCGAGGGGCCGCGGGCCGAGGCCCCGGCCGTGCTGGCGGTCGACGGTGGCAATTCGAAGACGGACCTCGCGCTGCTGTCTCGCGATGGGCGGCTCCTCGCCGCCGTTCGTGGTCCGACGACCTCCCATCAGGCTGTCGGTCTGGACGTCGGCACAGAACGTCTGCTCGCGCTGGTTCGCGAGGCCCGACGGCGCGCAGGGATCCGTCACGACCTGCCCGCCGAGGTCGGGTCCTACACGCTGGCCGGCGCCGACGCTCCCGCAGACAACCGGCGCCTGACCGCGACCCTGGAGGGCACCGGGGTCGCACGCGAGACGTTCGTCGTCAACGATGCGTTCGCCCCGGTGCGTGCCGGCTCGGACCGCGGCTGGGCGGTCGGGGTCATCTGCGGCGCCGGGGTCAATGCGGCGGGCATCGCCCCGAACGGCCGAACGGCCCGGCTGACCGCGCTCGGCGACATCTCGGGTGACTGGGGTGGCGGCGGCGACATCGGCATGACCGCGCTCGGCGCGGCCGTCCGAGCGCGTGACGGACGGGGCCCGCGGACCAGCCTCGAGCGACTGGTCCCGGAGCACTTCGGGTTCGCCCGACCGGTCGACGTGACCCAGGCGATCGAGCACGGACGACTGCGGGCGTCCCGCGTCCGGGAGCTGTCGCCGGTCGTCTTCGCGGCCGCTGCCCGTGGGGACGGCGTCGCGCGATCGATCCTGGACCGGCAGGCCGACGAGGTCGCGACGATGGCCCTCGCGATCATCCGCCGGCTCCACCTCGTGCGCCGCGACGTCGATGTCGTGCTCGCAGGGGGCGTGTTCCGCGCGAAGGACGAGGCGTTCGAGGTGCGGATCGCCCGGGCGATCCATGCCGAGGCACCACTCGCTCGCCTGCAGCGTCTCGAGGCCCCGCCGGTGCTGGGCGCCGCCCTGCTGGGATTCGACCGGCTGACGGGCCTGTCCGCGACCGCGCGCCGGCGGGCGATCGCCCGGGCGCGTGCGACGCTGACCGTGGACAAGGTCCGGTCCGTCACAGGCATGTGCTAGGCCGCCCCCCGACGAACGTCGATGGGGCGGTGCGACACGCCGCCGAGGCGCATCGGGCGCCGGCCCGGCATCCTATAGGGCATGCATCCCGGTCGCGCCGTCGGCGCCGATGGGCTGTGGTCGCCCGGACGACGGGCACTCACGGTCGGTCTGGTCCTCACGATCACCCTCGTCGCCTTCGAGGCGCTCGCGGTCTCCACGGTCATGCCGATCGTCGCGAGCGAGCTCGGCGGGATGGAGCTCTACGGCTGGGTCTTCACATCGTTCTTCCTCGGCTCCCTCATCGGGATCGCAGTCGTCGGCGGCGCTCATCGACCGCGGCGGTCTCGGCCGGCCGTTCGCGGCCGGGCTCGGCCTGTTCGCGATCGGTCTGCTCGTCGGGGGCCTCGCGCCGACGATGGAGGTGCTGGTCGCTCGCCCGGTTCATCCAGGGTCTGGGCGCCGGGACGATCCCGCCGATCGCCTACGTCGCGATCGGGCGCAGCCTGCCGGAGCGGCTGCGGCCGCGGATGTTCGCGACGCTCTCGACCGCGTGGGTCCTGCCCGGCGTGCTCGGCCCGGCCATCGCGGGAGTCGTCGGCGAGACCCTCGGCTGGCGCTACGTCTTCCTTGGCCTGCTGCCGCTGATCGCCGCCGCGGGACTGCTCACGATCCGGGCGCTGGTCGCGGTCCCGGCGAATGCCGTCGAGGCATCGGCGACAGAGGCGTCACCCGTCGGACCGCCGGCGGCTCCCGAACGCGCTCCTGGTGGCAGCCGGGGCGGGACTGGTCACGGTCGGGCCTGACCATGGGCGACCTGGTGCCGACGGTCGGCCTCGTCGCGCTCGGGTCTCGTGCTCGGGGTCGCCCGCGATCCGGCGTCTGACGCCGCCGGGGACGCTCACGGCACGACCGATCCTGCCGGCCGCCGTTCTGCTGCGCGGCGTGCTGACCTTCACGTTCTTCGCCGTCGACGCCTACGTGTCCCTCGCCCTGGAGGAATGCCGCGGTCTCTCCGCGGTCGTCGGCCGGGATCGTCCTGACCGCCGCGACCATCTCGTGGACCGCAGGGTCGTGGATCCAGGCACGCTACGCCAGCCGCTGGCCGACCGCGCGGTTCGTCCGGGCCGGGTTCCTCGTGACCGTCGTCGGCCTCGTGTCGCTTCGGCTCGATCCTGCTCCCCGAGGTGCACGTCGCCTGGGCGATCCCGACGTTCGCCCTTGCCGGTCTCGGGATGGGCCTCGCCTACTCGCCGCTCGCGCTGATCGTCCTGCGCGAGGCGTCACCGGCGAACGCAGGGCACCGCCACGAGCGCGCTGTCGCCTGACGGACATCGCTCGGGACGGCGCTCGGCACCGGGGTCTCGGGCGCGATCATCGCCGCGAGCCTGCGCGCGACCGGCGGCTCGCAGCCGGGTCTCGCGATCGCCTTCGCGGTCGCGGTCCCGTCGGGATCGGCGGTTTCCTCCTGACGCGGCGCCTGCGCCGGGGCGTCGAGGTCGCACCATCGCCGGCCCTCGCGACCTCGACGGGCTCGACCCCGGGCTGACGACGCGGCTCGCTGGACGGCCCAGTCCGCCTGCGGTAGACTTCGAGCCGGCCTGCGCCCGCCCCACTCGCGACGCCCGCCGCCCTGCGATGGAGGTCCCGATACCGTGTCCGCCGAGGAGCTGCGCGCGAAGATCCGCGAGATCCCCGACTTCCCGAAGCCCGGGATCCTCTTCTACGACATCACGACGCTGCTCAAGGACCCGGCCGCCTACAAGGAAGCGATCGACCTGATGCTGCGCGCCGTACAAGGACGAGCGGATCGACATCGTCGTCGGCATGGAGTCGCGCGGCTTCATCTTCAGCGCGCCGATGGCCTACCTGCTCGACGCCGGGCTCGTCCCGGTCCGCAAGCTGGGCAAGCTGCCGGCCGAGACGATCACCGTCGAATACGCGCTCGAGTACGGCTCGAACACGCTCGAGATCCATCGCGACGCGATCCAGCCGGGCCAGAAGGTCCTCATCGTCGACGACCTGCTCGCGACCGGCGGCACGGTCAAGGGCACGATCGAGCTGGTCGAGCGGCTCAAGGGCGAGGTCGTCGGGCCTGGCCTTCCTCGTCGAGCTCGAGTTCCTCAAGGGCCGCGATCGGCTCGACGGCCGCAGGGTCACCAGCGTCATCAAGTACTAGCCGGCACGGAGCAGCGGATCGGTGGACTCGCGCGGGGACGGCACGCCAGGACCGGAACGGATTCCGGACGACGGCTCGACGACGCCCGCCGGATCCACGCCGACGCCCCTGGCGCCGGTCCCGGTCGACCTCGGACGCCGACGCTTCTTCCGCCAGTTCGCCGGCGAGCTGGTCCAGACGCGCGGCGACGGTCGTCGGCGCGGCCCAGGCCCTCCAGCGCGCGTCGGCCGAGGCGGCGGCCGGCGATCCTCGACCCCGACGCCGGCGCCGCCATGCTCGGCGTCGCCGACCCGACCCCGAACGCCCCGGCCGGCTTCCGCACCCCGTTCCGCGAGGACGACGGCGCGCTCTACCTGATCGACCAGCGCCGGCTGCCCGACGCGCTCGTCGAGGTCGAGACCAAGTCCGCGGGCGAGGTCGCGTACGCCATCCGCGAGATGATCGTCCGCGGCGCGCCGGCCATCGGACAGGTCGCGGCGATCGGGCTGGCGCTGTCGGCGGAACGCGTCCGCGACGCCCGGCCGTACGCCCGCCGGGCCACGCTCCGCGGCGGCGCGAACGCCCTGATCAACGTCCCGGCCGACGGCGGTCAACCTGCGCTGGGCGGTCGACCGGATGATGGCCCGCTACGAGGCCGATCGGCGACCTCGTCCGAGGACGGCGACGCCATCGCCGACGCGATCCGGGCCGAGGCGGACGCGATCGTGTTCGAGGCGACCACCGACCACGGCCGGCTGGCGACGTTCGGGCTGGAGGCGCTGCCGGTGCCCGACCGACGGGCCGCTGCGCATCCTCACCCACTGCAACACGGGACCGCTCGCCTGCGGCCAGTTCGGGACCGCGCTCGGCGTCGTCCAGGCGGCGCACCACGCCGGCCGCGCCGATCCACGTCTGGGTCGACGAGACCCGGCCGTACCTGCAGGGCGCGCGGCTGACGGCCTGGGAGCTGGCCCAGGCCGGCGTGCCCGCACACGCTCATCCCGGACGTCGCCGCCGGGCACCTGATGGCGCGCGGCGAGGTCGACGTCGTGATCGTCGGCGCGGACCGGGTCGCGGCCAACGGCGACACGGCCAACAAGGTCGGCACGTACACGCTGGCCGTCCTGGCGGCCCGCCACGGCATCCCGTTCTACGTCGCCGCGCCGACGAGCTCGGTCGACCTCGACACGCCCGGACGGCATCGGCCATCCCGATCGAGGAGCGCACGCGCCGACGAGGTCGCTGGTCGTCCGCGGCGTGCGCATCGCCCCGCCGGGCACCGAGGTGCGCAACCCGGCGTTCGACGTCACGCCGGCCGAGCTGATCACCGGCATCGTCACCGAGGAGGGCGTCGTGCGAGCGCCGTTCGAGGCGGGTCTCCGGGCCGCGTCCGCGCAGGCCATCGAGCGTTGGGCATCGCAGCCTGGCCACGATCGGCTCGATTCGCACGCCGGTCGAGGCCGCGGTCGGCTGATGGCGACCGTCGCCCTCGGCCGGCGGGACGACGTCGTCGCCCGCGCCACGACCGACCGCGGCGCTCCTGCGCGACTTCCTCGAGCGCGACCGGCTCTACGCCGCCTACGCGCATCTGCGACCTCGAGGAGCGCGAGTTCGGCCGGACCCGCTGGGGCGTGGCGTCGACGGCGACGAGCGTCGTCGCGCTCGTCCTCGAGTACAACGGGCCGACACCCCAGCCGCTCTTCGTCATGGGCCGACCCGACGGCATCGCGGCGGTCCTGCGCGACCTCATCCGGCCGCGCGCCGCCTACGTCGCCGCTGCGCCCGGACGATGCTGCCCGCGGTCGAGAGCGCACTACCGCGTCGACCCCGGCCCGCCGATGGTCCGGATGTGGGTCGACCGGGCGCACTTCCGGCCCTATCCGGCGACGGTCCAGCGCCTCCTGCCGGTCGAGATCGGCGAGCTCAACCGCCTCTACCAGCTCGGGTTTCGCGTCGTGGCTGCCCTCGAGCGCCGATCGCCGACGGCGTCTACTACGGCGATGCGCGTCAACGGCCCGCTCGTCGCCGCGGCCGGCACGCACGTGGTCAGCCCGGCCGCCCGGCTGGCGGTCGTCGGCAACGTCCTGACCCACATGGACTATCGTGGGCGCGGCTTCGCGACCGCCGTCACCGGCGCCGTGACCGCCGACCTGCTGCGGACGTGCGACCAGGTCGTCCTCAACGTCCGGGCGGACAACCCGCCCGCGCTCAACGCCTATCGACGGCTCGGGTTCGTCGAGCACGTCCGCTTCGAGGAGCGCCTCATCCATCGACTCGGCTCGCCCTGGTCCGACCTCGCCGGCGCCGCTGCGCCGCCTCTTCACCCGCAAGGAGACCGACCCCCGATGACCTCGACCACCACCCTGCCCGCCCACGACGTGACCGACCTCGGCCTCGCGGCCGAGGGCGTCCGCCGGATCGAATGGGCCGAGCGCGAGATGCCCGTCCTGCGCCTGATCCGCGAGCGCTTCGAGCGCGACCGCCCGCTCGACGGCCTGCGCATCGGGGCGTGCCTGCACGTCACGACCGAGACCGCCAACCTCATGCGCACGCTCAAGGCCGGCGGCGCCGAGGTCGTGCTCGCGGCCTCGAACCCGCTGTCGACCAAGGACGACGTCGCCGCGGCGCTGGTCGCCGAGTACGGGATCGCCGTCCACGCCCGGCGCGGCGAGGACCGCGACACCTACTACGCGCACCTCGAGTCGGTCGCCGACACGCATCCGCAGCTGACGATGGACGACGGCTGCGACCTCGTGTCGCTGCTCCACAGCGACGCGGCCGGACAGGTCGACGAGGTCCTCGCCGGCACCGAGGAGACGACGACCGGCGTCATCCGGCTCCGGGCGATGGCCGCCGACGGCGCGCTCGGCTTCCCGGTCATCGCGGTCAACGAGGCCCAGACCAAGCACCTCTTCGACAACCGCTACGGGACCGGCCAGAGCACGCTCGACGGCATCCTGCGCGCGACGAACATCCTCATCGCGGGGCGCAAGGTCGTCGTCGCCGGCTACGGCTGGGTCGGCAAGGGGATCGCGTCGCGGATGGCCGGCCACGGCGCGCACGTCGCGGTCGTCGAGGTCGACCCGGTCCGCGCGCTCGAGGCGCTGATGGACGGCTACGCGGTGATGACCCACGCCGACGCGGCCCGCTGGGGCGAGCTGTTCGTGACCGCGACCGGCAACCTCAACGTCTTCCGGCGCGAGCACTTCGAGGCGATGCGCGACGGCGCGATCATGGCCAACTCCGGCCACTTCGACGCCGAGCTCGACCTCGCCGCGCTCCGCGAGCTGGCCGAGGGCCACGTCCGCGAGGTCCGCGAGAACGTCCAGGAGTTCGACATCGGCGGCAAGAAGCTCAACCTGATCGCCGAGGGCCGGCTCGTCAACCTCGGCGCGGCCGAGGGCCACCCGGCCGCGGTCATGGACATGAGCTTCGCCAACCAGGCGCTGTCGCGCCGAGTACGTCGCGCGCCACCACGCCGAGCTCGAGCCGCAAGGTCTACGTCGTCCCCGAGGCGATCGACGCCGAGGTCGCGCGCCTCAAGCTCGCCGCGCTCGGGCATCGAGCTCGAGCCGATGACCGCCGAACAGGCCGCGTACGTCGCCTCCTGGCAGCACGGGACCTGAGCGGGCGTCGCGTTCGCGCACGACGGGATAGGGATCCGCGACATGGAGGAGCCGCTCGAACCGCGGTCGGTCGATCCGAGCGACAGCGCGTCCGCGGAGGGGCCCAGCGAGGTTGACGGTGGCTCGGGGCCGACGGTCGCGCCGTACGGCAGCTGGGCCGTCGCCGATCCGGGTCGAGGACCTCGTCGCGCGACGTCGTCCGGCTGGCCGAGCCGTGGATCGACGGCGACGACGTCTACTGGATCGAGGGCCGTCCGGCCGAGGCGGGCCGGCGCGTGCTCGTGCGCCGGTCGGGCGACGGCACGACGATCGACCTGACCCCGCCGCCCTTCGACGTCCGCACGCGGGTCCACGAGTACGGCGGCGGTTCGTACGTCGTCGCCGGCGGCGTCGTCGTCTTCTCGAACATCGCCGACGGCCGGCTGTACCGCCTCGACCCCGGCGTCGAGGCGCCGGTGCCGATCACGCCCGAGGGCCCGCTACCGCTACGCCGACCTGCGATTCGACCGCGTCCGTCGCCGGTTCCTCGCGGTCCGCGAGGACCACGGCGCCGAGGGCCAGCCCGAGGCGGCGATCGTCGACGTCGCCGCTCGACGGCGAGCGCGAGCCGCGCGTGCTGGTCGAGCGGCCCGGACTTCCTGGCCTCGCCCCGCCTCTCGCCCGACGGCACGGCGCTCGCCTGGCTCGAGTGGGACCACCCGGACATGCCCTGGGACGCCACCCGGCTGCGCGTCGGCGCCGGTCACCGAGGACGGGTCGCTCGGGCCCATCGGACCTGGCCGCGGGCGGCCCGGAGGAGTCGATCGTCCAGCCGGAGTGGTCGCCCGACGGAGCGCTGCACCTCGTCAGCGACCGGACCGGCTGGTGGAACCTGTACCGCCTCGTCGGACGGGCCCGCGGCTCGAGCCGCTCGCCCCGATGGAGGCCGAGTTCGCCGACCCGGCCTGGATCTTCGACCGGTCGTCCTACGGCTTCCTGCCGGACGGCTCGATCGTCGCCGTCGCCCGTTCGGGCGGCCGCGACCGGCTCATCCACGTCCGGCCCGGGCGGCTCGTCGGCGAGGTCGACGTCGGCCTTCACCGAGCTCGACGGCGCTGCGCGTCGGCGCCGAGCGGATCGTGGCACTGGCCGGCTCGCCGGCCGAGGCCACGATGGTCGTCGCCTTCGACCCGACGACGCTGGCGCCGTCCGGCGTCCTGCGCCGGTCGACGACGATCGACGCCGGATCCGGGCGCGATCTCCGATCCCCGAGCCGATCGCGTTCCCGTCGGCCGGCGGTCGAGCCGCCCACGCGCTGTACTACCCGCCGGCGAACCCCGCCTTCACGCGGCCCCGACGGGGAGCGGCCGCCGCTCGTCGTGCGCTCGCACGGCGGACCCGACGTCGAACGCGTCCACCGCGCTCGACCTGGACATCGCAGTTCCTGACCAGCCGGGGCATCGCGGTCGTCGACGTCGACTACGGCGGGAGCACCGGCTACGGCCGGGCGTACCGCCGGGCTCTCGAGGGCGGCTGGGGCGTCGTCGACGTCGACGACTGCATCGCCGCCGCCCGCTTCCTCGTCGAGCGCGGCGACGTCGACCCGGAGCGCCTCGCGATCGAGGGCGGCAGCGCCGGCGGCTACACGACGCTCGCGGCACTGGCCTTCCGCGACGTCTTCGCCGCCGGCATCAGCCAGTTCGGCATCGGCGACCTCGAGACGCTGGCGCGGGACACGCACAAGTTCGAGTCGCGCTACATGGACCGTCTCGTCGGACCGTACCCGGAGGCCGCCGACCACGTACCGGGAGCGCTCGCCCGATCCACTACCTCGACGAGATCTCGTGCCCGGTCCTGGTCCTCCAGGGCCTCGACGACAAGGTCGTGCCGCCCAGCCAGGCCGAGGCGATCGTCGCGGCCCTCGCGGCGAATCGGCATCCCGCATGCGTATCTCGCGCTTCGAGGGCGAGGGTCACGGCTTCCGGGGCGCCGCGGCGATCACGGCGCTCGCTGGAGGCGGGGCTCGCGTTCCTCGGCGCGGTCTTCGGCTTCAGGCCGGCCGACGACATCGAGCCGCTCGACCTGCCCGGCCTCGCCGAGTGGCGCGAGCGGCGCGATCGCCGCGCCGTGCCGGCCACCTGACGGCGAACCGGTCCACCACCCACCGCTGACAGGGATCTCGCCCATGGAACTCGGCCCGATCGAGCTGGTCATGCTGCTGCTGGTCGTGGCGACCGCGCCTGGCCTATGTGGCGAGGCGCATCGGCGTCGCGTATCCGATCCTGCTCGTGCTCGGCGGTCTCGCCCTCGGCGGTCTCGGGTTCCAGGTTGCGCCCGACCTGCTGGCCGAGGTCCACCTGGAACCCGACCTCGTCTTCCTGCTGTTCCTGCCGCCGATCCTGTTCGGCTCCGGCTTCAACACGCCGATCCGCGACTTCAAGGCGAACGCGCGGGCGATCGGGCTGCTGGCCATCGGGCTCGTGCTCTTCACGACGGTCGTCGTCGGCGTCGTCGTCTCCGCGCTGATCCCCGAGCTGCGCGGCGCCCCGGCCTTCACCCTGGGCGCCATCGTGGCCCCGCCGGACGCGGTGGCCGCGACGGCCGTCTGCGCCGGCTGGGCGTGCCGCCACGGGTCGTCACGATCCTCGAGGGCGAGAGCCTGATCAACGACGCCTCGGCGCTCATCGCCTACCGCGTCGCGATCGCGCGCGGCGGCGGGTGCCTTCTCGCTCGTCGGTGCGAGCGTGTCGTTCGTCATCGTGGGGCTCGGCGGGATCGTGGTCGGGGTCGTCGCCGGATGGCTGATCACCACGGCCTGGCGGCGGACCGGCGACCCGACGCTCGAGATCGTCCTGTCGCTCCTTGCGCCCGCTCACCGCCTACCTGGCGGCCGAGTCCGTTGGCGTCAGCGGCGTGCTCGCCACCGTCACCGCGGGGCTCATCGCGGGCCGGAAGGGCGTCGCGCGTCCTCTCGCCCGACGGCCGGCTGACCGGCCAGGGGGTGTGGTCCGTCCTCATCTTCCTGATCAACGGCTTCGTGTTCATGCTGATCGGGCTGCAGCTTCCCGGCGTCCTGGAGGGGCTGTCGAGCCGGACCGCCGCGCGAGCTGATCGCCGAAGGCGCGCTGGTCAGCCTGATCGTCATCGTGGCCCGGATCGTCTGGGTCTTCCCGTTCACCTACATCCCGCGGCGCCTGAGCGCCGGCATCCGGGCACGCGAGACCGCGCCTCGGCCGCAGGCGGTCTTCGTCGTGTCCTGGGCCGGCATGCGCGGGGCCGTCTCGCTCGCGGCCGCCCTCGCGCTGCCGCTCGACTTCCCGGAGCGCGACCTCATCATGTATCTCGCGATCTGCGTCATCGTCGCCACGCTGGTCGGGCAGGGCCTGACCCTGCCCTGGCTCATCCGCGCAGCTCGGTGTCGTGGCGGGCTCCGGCCGTCGACGCGCGAGGAGGTCGTCGCCCGCCAGGCGGCGGTCGACGCCGCCCTCGCCCGGCTCGACGACCCTCGCCGAGGAGTTCGCCGACCACCTGGAGCTGGTCGATCAGCTGCGCTCGCGCTTCGAGCACGAGGCGGAGCACGCGCTGCCCGGTCCGGACGACGAGCCGAACGCCGCCGACCAGGAGCAGCTCGACCACCAGGCCATCCGCCAGGCGGTGGTCTCGGCCCAGCGGGAGGCGGTGATCGCGCTGCGCGACGACGGGGTGATCGGCGACGAGGCGCTCCGTCGCGTCGAGCGCGACCTGGACCTCGAGGCGGTCCGCTCGGGCGTCTGACAGTCGGCGCCCCGCGCCGGTCCGGGCAGGTCCCGTGCTACGCTCCCTGCCGACCCACGAGACGTTTGGAGGCGCCACCCCGGCATGAGCATCGTCGACGCCCCGCAGTACCTGTTCACGTCGGAATCGGTGACCGAGGGCCACCCCGACAAGATGTGCGACCAGATCAGTGACGCGATCCTGGACACGATCATCCGGGAAGACCCGAACGCCCGGGTCGCCTGCGAGACCGCGACCACGACCGGGCTCGTGATGGTCCTCGGCGAGATCTCGACGACGACCTACGTCGACTTCCAGGCCGTCGTCCGCGACGTCGTCCGCGACATCGGCTACACGCGGGCCGACTACGGCTTCGACTACCTGACGTGCGGAACGCTCGTCTCGGTCAAGGAGCAGTCATCGGACATCGCCCAGGGCGTCGACGCCGCGCTCGAGGTCCGCGACGACGCCGCTCCCGCGTTCGAGCTCGGTGCCGGCGACCAGGGGATGATGTTCGGCTTCGCCTGCCGCGAGACGCCCGAGCTGATGCCGCTGCCGATCGCGCTGGCCCATCGGATGGCGCGCCGGCTGGCGGAGGTCCGCAAGTCCGGCCAGCTGCCCTACCTGCGACCGGACGGCAAGACCCAGGTGACCGTCGAGTACGAGCACGGCGATCCCGAAGCGGGTCCGGACCGTCGTCGTCTCCGCCCAGCACGATCCGGACGTCCGGCCCGAGCGCCTGCGCTCCGAGATCGTCGAGACGGTCATCCTGCCGACGATCCCCGCGCGAGCTGCGCGAGACGGACCCGGTCATGCACGTCAACCCGACCGGGCGGTTCGTCACCGGCGGTCCGATGGGCGACGCCGGCCTGACCGGGCGCAAGATCATCGTCGACAGCTACGGCGGCATGGCCCGTCACGGCGGCGGCGCCTTCTCGGGCAAGGACCCGACGAAGGTCGACCGCTCGGCCGCGTATGCCGCCCGCTGGGTCGCCAAGAACGTCGTGGCGGCCGGGCTCGCCGACCGGTTCGAGGTCGAGGTCGCCTACGGCATCGGGATCGCCCGTCCGATCAGCTTCAGCGTCGAGTCGTTCGGGACCGGCCGGATCGACGACGCCGAGATCCAGACGATCATCGAGCGCCACTTCGACCTGCGACCGGCATCGATCATCGCCGCGCTCGACCTGCGCCGGCCGATCTACCGCCAGACCGCCGCGTACGGGCACTTCGGCCGGCCGGACCTGGACCTGCCGTGGGAGCGCACCGACAAGGCCGCCCTGCTGGCCGCCGACGCGGGGCTGCCCGAGCCGAACGCCGTCGGAGCCAACGCGGCCGGCTAGGCGCGCACGCGACCGCCCGGATCTGCGATCGGTCAGCGGTCCGTGACCACCGCCGACATGCCCTCGCCGCGCCGGCCCATCCGGCGAGCCTGCCACGACAGCGCGAACTGGCCTACGAACAGCAGCAGCAGCGTGAAGCCCAGCATCAGGGTGGCCACGGCGTTGGTCTCGGGCGTGACCCCCCGCTTGACCTGGCCGAAGATGAACAGCGGCAGGGTGGAGGACCCGGGTCCCGAGACGAACGACGTGATCACGTAGTCGTCGAAGCTGAACGTGAACGACAGCAGGAAGCCCGCGACGATGGCCGGGAGCAGCTGCGGGAACGTGATCTGGCGGAACGTGCGCCACGGGGTGGCGAACAGGTCTGCGCTGGCGTCGACCAGCGATCGGTCCATGCCGGACAGACGGGCGCGCACGAGCAGCAGGACGAGGCTCGATGTTGAAGAGCACGTGTGCGGCGATGATCGTGGCGTGGCCGAAGTTGAGCTTGACCCCGAAGACGGCCTGGAACACGTCGAAGCCCGTCGCGAAGAGGACGAGGGTCGACGAGCGCGATCACGATCTCGGGGACGATGACGCTCATGTAGGTGAGCGTGTCGAACGCGAGCCGGATCCGCTTGCCGACGCGCTGGAGCCCCAGCGCCGCCATCGTCCCGAATGCCGTCGCGAGGATGCGCGTTCGGGATCGCGATCACGAACGAGTTGCGCAGCGAGTTCAGCACGACCTGGTCGGTGAGCGGCGACCTCGAACCAGCGCAAGGTGAAGCCGCCCCAGCGGTTGGTCGACGGTCGTCGTGTCGTTGAACGCGAAGATCACGACGACGATGATCGGCACGTACAGGAAGGCGTACACGAGGGCGGTGTGGGCCCGGAAATAGCCCTCGACGACACCGGCCCAACGGTCCGCCCGCCGTTGCACGGTCGGCCGGCCGGTGGTGCGAGGGGTGTCGGCGGTCACCGCGGGTGCGGTCACAGGACGCTGACCTCACGGGTCTTGCGACCCCGGTTCACGAACCACAGGTAGCCCGGCGATCGTCACGATCATGATCAGGATCAGGAAGACCGCCCGCGCCGATCCAGACGGCCAGTTGCGTGCCTCCAGGAAGTCCGTGACGAGGGCGTTGCCCATGAGGTACGTGCGTCCGTAGCCGAGGATCTGGGGGATGACGTACTCGCCCATCATCGGGATGAAGACGAGGATGCTGCCGGTCACGAGGCCGGGCAGCGCGATCGGCAGCGTGATCTGGCGGAAGGTCGCCCAGCGGCCGGCGCCGAGGTCCTTGGACGCCTCGACGAGCGTCCGGTCCATCCGCTCGAGCGTGACGTAGAGCGGGAACACCATGAGCGGCAGGTAGCCGTAGACGAGGCCGATCAGGACGGCGAACGGCGTGCCGAGGATCTGGACGCGGTCGGCCGCCGGTGAAGTCCTCGAGCTGACCGGCCAGACCGATGCCCGGCCCGAGGATGATCAGCCAGGCGTAGGTCCGGATGAGGAAGCTCGTCCAGAACGGGATGACGAGCAGCAGGACCAGCAGGCCCTTGCGCCGACCGGCACGCGTCGCCATGAAGTAGGCGAGCGGCAGGCCGACGAGGAGACAGCCGATCGTCCCCGCGATCGACATCTGCAGGCTGGTGACGAAGGGCTCGGACTTGTCGATCGCGCGCAGGTAGTTGTCGAGGACGAAGGCCGGCTCGTAGCCGCCGTTCTTGGCGCGCGTCGCCGAACGAGAAGATGACGATGATCGCCAGCGGCAGGACGAGCAGCAGGACGTACCACAGCCCCGCCGGCAGCAACAGGGCCGTGGTCAACAGCCGACTGCGGAGTCGATCGCCGATCGACCCCGTCCCCGGCTCGGCGAGCGCCGCGTTCGTCATCCGGCTCCCGCCCAGATCGCGCGGCCGTCAGCCGCCGATCTTCTGCTTGAACTCCTCCCAGATGTCGCTGCGCTGGGTGTTGCCCGACGTGTCCTGGGCGCCTTCGAGCTTGTCGAAGAGCGCGTCAGCGCGGGAAGACCGCCGGGTTCGCGAGGACCGCCGGGTCGACGAGCTTCTTGGCCTCGTCGCTGGGGGTCGCGTACCCGTTGTAGTTCGTCTCCTTGGCCTGGACGTCCGGCCGATGGATGAAGTCCAGCCAGGCGTACGCGGCGTTCGGATGCGGCGCGTCGGCCAGCATCACCCAGGTGTCCAGCCAGAAGAGCGATCCCTCGCCCGGCACCACGTACCCGGCATCGGCGGTCTCGTCCGTCGCGAGCACCTGGAAGAGCGGGCCCGTCCAGCCGAGCGCGACGTTCGCCTCCTCCGACGCGAGCTTGTCGCCGTACTTGTCCGAGTCGAGCGCGAGGATGTGCGGCGCGACGTCGAGCAGGACCTGGCGCGCCTCCTCGAGCTCCGCCTGGTCGACGGAGTTGAGCGAGTAGCCCAGCATCTTGAGCGGGAAGACCATCACGTCGCCCATCGAGTCGACGAAGACGGTCTTGCCCGATCCCTCGCCCTTCACGTAGTCGCGGAACTCGCGCCCATGTCTGGGGCGGATCCGGGACGAGCTTCCCGCGGTACAGGATGCCGGTCGTGCCCCAGTCCTTCGGGACGTGGTACTCGTCCGTCGGGTCCCACCACAGCTTCTTGAACTTGTCGTTGATGTACTTGACGTTCGGGATCCGGCTCAGGTCGAGCTTCTGGATGAAGCCCTCCTCGACCATCCCGGGGATGTACTCGGCGGTCGGGGAGGCGATGTCGTAGCCGGACGCGCCGCCCTGGAGCTTGGCGATGCAGCTCGTCGTTGTTGGCGTAGACGTCGTACTGGAACGTCTCGACGCCGAACTCCTCCTGGAACGCCTTGTAGTTGTCCGGGTCGATGTACAGGCTCCAGTTGTACATGAACAGCTCTTTTTCGATGGGACCCGCCGCCGCGAAGCTGCTGGCAGCCGTCGGGCCCGCCGATGCCGCGCCACCGGCCGAGGCGGATGGCGCCACCGACCCTGGTGCCGTGCTCGCGGTGCCCCCGCTGGCACAGGCGGCGAGCGCCGCTGCCGCCCCGGTCAGGCCCGGCGGCCGCAAGAAAGCTCCGTCGATTGATCCTGGTCTGCGACATCCGTCGCAGCATCGCGTCGAGATCCTGCTCAGCCACGTTGCTTGCCTCCTCCGATCCGCGTCCGCGGATGCGCTCTCTGACCTAGTCGGCGAGGACGAGGTTCGCCTCGTCGCGCCAGCGTACCGTGACCGGATCGCCCGGCCCGAGGCCAAGGCTGGCTTCCGCCCCCGTCGCGTTCTGGCGGCGGACGATCAGCTCGCCCGCCTGGTCGGTGTGCACCCGGAACTCGGTCTGGTCGCCGAGGTAGGTGCCCTGGTGGATGCGTCCCGTGACGGATGACCAGCCGGTCTCCGCGTCCTGCGTGCCCGTCGGCACGACCTCGAGCCGTTCGGGCCGCGTGGCGACCGTGACGGACTGGCCCGGGCTCAGGCTCGCCGACGTGTCGGTGGCCGATCCGTGGAGGACCGCGCCCACGCTCGCTTCGGACCACGACGCGCCTGGTGGTCGGGTCGACGGACTCGACCGTGCCCGAGGTGAAGTTCGACGTGCCGATGAAATCCGCGACGAACCGGTTGACCGGGCGCTCGTAGAGCTCGGTCGGTCCGCCCATCTGCTGGATGAGCCCGTCGCGCATGACGACGATGACGTCGCTCATCGTGAGCGCCTCTTCCTGGTCGTGGGTCACGTACACGAACGTGATCCCGACCTCGCGCTGGAGGGCCTTGAGCTCGAGCTGCATCTCCTTGCGCAGCTTGAGGTCGAGGGCGCCCAGCGGCTCGTCGAGGAGGAGCACCGTCGGATGGTTGATCAGCGCCCGCGCCAGCGCGACGCGCTGCTGCTGGCCGCCCGACATCTCCCACGTGCGCCGTCGCTCGTAGCCCGACGAGCCGCACGAGGGCCAGCGCCTCGCCGACCCGTCGCTCCTCGTCGGCCTTGCCGACCTTGTTCTGGCGCAGGCCGTAGCCGACGTTGCGGGCGACGTCCATGTGCGGGAACAGCGCGTAGTGCTGGAAGACCGTGTTCACGTTGCGCTTGTAGGGCGGGACGCCGGCGATCGGCTTGCCGTCGAGGAGGATCTCGCCTTCCGTCGGCTGCTCGAATCCCGGCGATCATCCGCAGCGTCGTCGTCTTGCCGCAGCCCGAGGGTCCCAGCAGGCTGTAGAACGCCCCGCGCGCGATCCGCAGCGTCATCCGGTCGACGGCGGTGACGTCGCCGAAGCGCTTGGTGACGTCCAGGATCTCGACGTCGGGTGCGGCGTTCGCAGCGGGGCCGCCGGCCGATCCGGGCAAGCCCGAGGCGGTCGCGAGTGGCGCGGCGGCGGCGTCAGTCGACAGGGATGCGGTCAACGGCGGTCCTCGGGGGCGGACGATCGGGCGCTGAGCACTCCCTGTAGCAGCGCTACAGGTGGGCCGATGGTACGGGCGAAGCGCGGCCTCGTCAACGCAGGCGTTGGTGCGAATCTCGCAGTCCTCTGACGGTCCACCGGGACACAGACCGCAGTCGACTGTACCTATACTTCAGTCGGTCGCCGGTCGGCGCGATGCGGGAGGGACGATGGAGACGGACCTGCAGCTCGGGTCGCGCATCCGGGCGCTCCGCCAGGCGCGGCGGCGCACGCTCCGCGAGGTCGCGGAGCAGGCCGGGGTGACCGAGAGCTTCCTGTCGCAGGTCGAGCGCGACGTGACGAGCCCGTCGATCGCGACCGTCCAGCGCATCGCCCGTGCCCTGGACCTCTCGATCGCGCAGCTGTTCGCGGACGAGCCGGCGAGCGGACGCGTGGTCCGGCGCGAGGCGCGCCGGCGCGTCGCCTACCCGGGACTCCAGTCCGTGGACGAGTTCCTGACGTCGAACATGGCCGGCCGGCTCCAGGTGATCATGTCGACGATCGAGCCCGGCGGCGGCACCGGCGAGGAGCCGTACACCCACGACTCGGACGAGGAGGTGGTCGTCGTGCTCGCCGGCGTGCTCGACCTGTGGGTCGGCGACGAGCACTACGTGCTGCGCGAGGGCGACGCGATCACGTTTCCCGTCGCGGCTCCCGCACTGGAACATGAACCGCGGCGACGACCCGGCGACGGTCCTCTTCTGCCTGACGCCGCCGAGCTTCTAGCGGGGGCGCCGGACTGCAGGCGCCGTGACCATCCAGGCGCAAACTGCAATGCGGATGCAAGGCCTGCGCCGAGTCGCACCGGACCATCCGGTCCTGCCCGCGTCGGGGACCATCGGGTCCTCCTCGCCGTATCGCCCAGACGCGATACTCGCACGAGTTCGCCCGACCGTCGGGTGCCTCCGCTCACCGGATGCCATGCGACTCGATGAATTGGAACAAGCCCCTCGCGCACGCCTGACCGCCGTCCTGCGGTCGGGACTGCTCGCCGTCGTCTGCCTCTCGATCCTGCCGTTGACGGCCGCGTATGCCGCCGAGCCGACCTCCACCGCGCCGGCGGTCCCGGGGGACCACGACGACGACGACGAGACGCCCGAGCCGACCGCCACGCCAGAGCCGACCCCGAGCCGACCGCCGTCCCCGCCCCGTACGCGATCAACCTGTACCGCTCGAGCACGGTCGTCCGCCAGTACACGAACACCTGGTGCGTCCCCGCGGCGACGCAGTCGATGTGGAACCTCATCGGCCGCACGTCGAACACGAGCTACTCGCGCCAGAAGGCGCTGTACTCGCAGATCCGCGCCCACAACCGGTATCGCTACAAGACCAAGGGCAACGACGTCCAGGGCTGGGCGTGGGCGCTGCGCAAGTACACCGGCATGCCCTACCAGTGGTACGCGTACACCTCCAAGACGTCCGCGATCAAGGCCATCGCCCGAGCCATCGACCAGACCAAGCACCCGGTCGGGATCACGGTCCACCACGGGACCCACGCCTGGGTGGTCCTCGGCTACAAGGCCAGCGCCGACAAGCGAGACGCATCCTCGGCTTCTACGTCCACGGGCCGCTGGGTCCGGGCTCGCGGGACCCGTGGAAGTACCGCTACATGTCGATGGCGTCGTTCCGCAAGGTCTACGGCTACTACCACGAGCGGACGCGCAAGGTCGTCTGGGAGCACAAGTACGTCCTCGTGACCGACGCCCCCGCGAACGGGTGACTCGGGGGACCCGACCCCGCCCCTAGAATGGGTGGCGCATGTACGCGCGTCATCATGGCCGGCGGTGGTGGGACCCGGCTCCACCCGCTGAGCCGCCCCGAACGGCCCAAGCCCTTCCTGCCGCTGCTCGGCGACCGGAGTCCCTGCTCCAGGCGACGGCTCGCCGGCTGCGCCCGCTGACCGACGACATCACGGTCGTCACCGATCGACGCTATGAGGGGCTGGTCCGCGACGCAGCTCCCCGATGTGACCGTGCTGGCCGAGCCGCTGGGCCGCAACACGGCCGCGGCCATCGCCCTCGCCACGCTCGCCATCGATCGCCCGCCGGACGAGGTGATGCTCGTCCTGCCGGCCGACCAGACGATCGAGCGCGAGGACGTCTTCCGCGACGTCCTCCGGGCGGCGGCCGACCACCTCGCGACCGGCGCCTTCGGCATCGACGACCCGCTCGTCACGCTCGGCGTCGCAGGCCGATCGCCCGGCCACCGAGTACGGCTACCTCCTGCCGGCCGCGGACCGGGGCGAGGAGATCGCCGGTCTGCGCGCCTACCCGCTCCGCGCGTTCGAGGAGAAGCCGAACCCGGCGCGCGCCGAGCAGCTCCAGCGCGAGCCCGGCGTCGCCTGGAACGCCGGGATGTTCCTGTGGCGGCGGCGGGCGATCCGCGCCGCGCTCGAGCGGTACACCGGGCTGGTCCAGACGCATCGGGCCGATGGCCTCGGCCGCCCGCGATGCTCGAGCGCGCCTACGAATCGATCCAGAAGGCGATGTCGATCGACTACGCCGTCATGGAGGGCGCGGCGCGCGACGGTCAGCGTCGTGATGGCGTCGATGGACGTCGGCTGGTCGGACCTCGGCTCGTGGACCGCGCTGCTCGGCGCGCTCGGATCGCGCGGCGACGGGCGCGGTCGTCCAGGCCGGCGAGACCGTCGAGGTCGGACGCCGACGACCTGATCGTCCGCCGCATGGGCGGCCGTCTCGGGGTCATCGCCCCGCTGGAGCGCGGTAGCATGACCGCGACGCAGCCCATCGCCGTCCTTCGCGGGGCGGCGCCCGACCAGCGGGCGCATCGGTCGAGCTCATCGAGCGCTGCTCCGAACCGGGAGGCTGACGTGACCACGACGACCGGAGCGCCGGCGCCCGACGACCATCGTCTTCGGGACCGACGGCTGGCGCGCGCGGATCGCCGACGAGTTCACCTTCGAGAACGTCCGCCGCTGCGCCGACGGCGTCGCGCGCTACGTCGTCGAGCGCGGCGAGCAGGCCAAGGGCGTCGTCATCGCCTTCGACCGGCGGTTCGCGTCGGAGCACTTCGCGGCCGCCGCCGCCGAGGTGCTCGCTCGCGCACGACATCCCGGTCGTCCTCGCCGCGCACGCCGTCCCGACCCAGATGAGCTCGTACGAGGTGGTCGAGCGGGGCGCGGCGGCCGGCATCGTCATCACGGCCAGCCACAACCCGTGGGTCGACAACGGGTTCAAGGTCAAGGCCCCGACCGGCGCCGCGGCCGGGCCGGACATCCTCGACGGTCATCGAGGCGCGCCTCGCCGTGAACGGCGGCGCACGCGATCGAGCGCCGGCCGCTCGCCGACGCCGAGGCGGCCGGCCTGGTCGAGCGGTTCGATCCGTTCGACGGCTACGAGCGGTTCGTCCGGCGGACGGTCGACCTCGATGCCCTGCGGGCGGCCGACGTCCGCGTCCTCGTCGACCCGATGTGGGGCGCCGGCGCGGGCTGGATCAGCCGCGCTGCTCGCCGGCGGCACGGATCCGGGTCGACCGAGATCCACCAGGAGCGCAACCCGTACTTCGGCGGCGTCAACCCCGAGCCGATCCGGCCGAACATCGACGAGGCGCTCGGCATGCTCGCGGGCGGCGGCTACGACCTCGGCCTGCTCCTCGACGGCGACGCCGACCGGGCGGGCGCGGCCGACGAGCGCGGCACGTTCATCCACCAGCTCCAGGTGACCGGCCTGCTGATGTACTACCTCGCCGAGCACCGCGGCTTGCGCGACCCGGTCGTCGTCAGCGTCAACAACACCTCGATGGCCGCGCGCCTCGGCGAGCACTACGGCATCGAGACCCACGAGACCCCGGTCGGGCTTCAAGTTCATCGGCCCGAAGATGATCGAGACCGGCGCGATGATGGGCGCCGAGGAATCGGGCGGCTTCGGCTTCGGGATGCACCTGCCCGAGCGCGACGGCGTCTACGCCGACCTGCTGCTGCTCGACCTGTTCCTGCGCGAGAAGGCCGCCGGGCGCTGGCCGGTGTCGAAGGCGATCGAGCAGTTCCACGAGATCGCCGGGCCGTCGTTCTACCGGCGCGTCGACGTCCACGTCGAGCGCAGCCGAGTACCCGGAGACCAAGCGGCGGCTGCTCGTCGACCTCGCGGCGAGCAGGCGCCGACCGAGCTCGCCGGCGCAGCCGGTCGCCCGGACCGTCGCCGCTCGACACCGAACGACGGCTTCAAGTTCTTCCTCGCCGACGGCTCGTGGCTGCTCGTCCGGGCGTCGGGCACGGAGCCGCTCGTCCGCGTCTACACCGAGGCGACCTCGAGCCGATCGCGCGACGCGATGCTGGCCGCCGGCGAGCGGCTGGTCCGCGGCACATGACCGACGACGACGGCTCCGGGACCCGCGTCGAGAAGCCCTGGGGCCACGAGCTCATCTGGGCCCACACCGACCGGTACGTCGGCAAGATCCTGGTCATCGAGACCGGCAAGCGGCTGTCGCTCCAGCGGCACGAGATCAAGGACGAATCGATCCTCGTGTCATGTCGGGCCGGCTGCGCCTGTACCTCGAGGACGACGACGGGCGTCGTCCGGACGAGGAGCTCGGTGCCGGGCGACCACCGCCGCGTCCCGACCGGCCGGATCCACCGCTACGAGGCGATCGAGCGCTGCGAGCTCATCGAGGTGTCGACGCCCGAGCTCGACGACGTCATCCGGCTCGAGGACGACTTCGGGCGCGAGGGGACGAACGCCCCGTACGGCGCCGGTGGTCGGGTCGCGACAGGACGATTTCCGGGGGTGACCCGGCGGTCGCGGCGGGTGTACCCTGTGGTCACGCGACCGCCATCACCGGTCGAGGTGCATGACCGGACGGCGGCCCCGTGAGCGCCCCAGTGGGGCGACGGAGGTAGCACGGCGATGCACAGCTCCCTGATCGGCAAGGTCGAGAAGGCGAATCGCTACGCGCGAGAGCTCGATCGGATCACCATCGATCGACTCTCGCTCACCTTCCGCGGCGACAACGACACGCACCACGTCGAGTCTCGACGCCGGTCAGTGGCGATGCACCTGCCACTACTTCGAGAGTTGGGGATCGTGCGTCCACCTCCTGACCCTCCAGAAGGTCATGGGCGTGATGCTGCCCGAGGAAGCCCAGGTCTCGATCTTCTCGTCGATGGGCGAGGCCGTCCCGACCGCCTGACCTGCCCCGGCTCGGCGACCGCGGCGCATCGGCGCGTCCATCAGGTCACCTCGAGCTGCCAGTACCAGACGGCTGACCCGCCGCCGACGAAGCTCGACCGTCACGGCCACCGTCCATCGGCCCGGTCTCGTCGACCGTGAAGGCGATCGCGCCCGTCCCGGTGCCGGCGTCGACCGCACCCGCCCCGCTGGTGGCACCGGCCGGCGCCCGGACGGCGGTCCACGCCGCGATCCCGGTCCCGTCGGCGAGGGTCACGAAGAGTGGCTCGCCGGCCCCGACCGCGACCGGCGCCCCCGGCAGCCACGGGCTGTCCGAGCCGCCATCCCCCCAGGCGTAGGAGCCGAGCTGCCCGACGACCGGATCGCCGCCCTCCGCGGCCAGCGACGCATCCGGCGGGAGGAAGCTGGTCGGCGCGCTCGCGGCCGCCGTGCCAGGCGTCGCCGGCGGGGGACTGGACGTGGCAGGAGACGCGGCGATCGTCGGGCTCGAGGCGAACCGGACTCGAGCCCGGCCCGCAGGCGACGACGATCCACGCGACGACGGCGATCACCTGGGCAGGGCGGCGGTTCACTGGTCGACTCCCTTCATGGCTCGGGCTGCCGGGACAGGGCGGCGGGCGGCGCCACCAGCGGGCAGGGCGGGGAGGTGCAGCCGCCGACCGCGACCGCAACGGCGGGGGACGTGTCGCCGTTCAGACCCTCGTCCGTGGGCGTCTTGAAGACTGGCACGGAACTCGGTCGGCGACTGGAGCTGCATCGCCAGCGTGTACGTGCCGGAGCTGCCGGCGGTCATCGTCCCGACGTTGATCCAGGCGGTCGCGCCGGCGCGCGCGCCGCTGGAGGGTGACCGTCCGGCCCGACACGGGTTGCCGCGCAGCCGCTCGTAGGCGGCGACGTCGGCGACCTTGAGGGTGGCGGTCAGCGTCGCGGTGCCGCCGTACGGCGACCGACGTCGGGGCGGCCGCGAGCGTCAGCGCGGTCGAGATGTCGAGGCAGGTCGAGTACTTCGCGGTCGCGCTCGGCACGTCGTACTCGCGCTGGAGCGTGGCGACGTCGCACGGCGCCGAACGCGTGCATGTTCCAGCCGGCTCTCCGGCTTGGCCCGCGAGACCGTCTGGACGACGGCGTCCGCGTAGTCGCGCTCGTCGGCGTAGTTCGCGTGGTGGTCGAGGATCTCGACGTGCCCGAACTCGTCGAGCGCGATGGTCTCGGCGTCGTAGCAGCCGTTCGGCGGTGTCGCGTACGACTGGCACCACTTGAGCGTGCCCCAGTCGAAGACGATGGCCCTGCTCGCGCAGCCACATCGTGAAGCCGTCCGGCGCGTCGCGCGTGAAGCAGGCGATGCCGTTGACGCCGCACGTCGCGCCGACGCCGTAGCCGATCGGGTTCGTGCCGGCCGCGTCGTAGGCGAACGTCGCCGCCTTCGAGGCGCGGGTCGACGATGGCGTCCGCGGCCGCCGCCCTGATCGCCGTCTTGATCGCGGCCGGCGGCGCGGCGCCCGATCGCCAGTCGAACAGCGAGCGCCTGGTTCTGCCCGAAGAGCGGGCCGCCGAGGACCGGGTCCGGGCCGTGGCCGGTGGCGGTCGGCGGTCGAGACCGCGCGGTCAGGAGCAGCGACCGCCAGCGAGGCACCGATCGCCGCGCCGTCGATGACGAGCCTGGAACGTGGCGATCATCGGGTCACCTCCTCGAGCGGGACGGACGCGCCGTCCGGGACGTGGCGGAGGGTCGGGCGCGGTTCGATCGCGGTCGTCCCGAGCGAGGGACGGCCGTCCGGCGCGAGGAGGACCCAGTCGGGCGGCAGCTCGGGCGCCGGTCGCGTGACCGCGTCGGATCGGGCGTGAGTCGCAGTCCGTCGGGGAGCGGCACCGAGATCGACCGCGCCCCGGCCATCGAGGGTGACCGATCGGAGCCGTCGCCCGGACCCCGCGCCGACCTCGTGGACCAGCCGCGCACCGTCGCCCGAGCCGGACAGGACGGCGAGACCGGCCGCCTCGGCTGAGCGGCGTTCGTTGGCCCGAGGCGACGTCGACCGACGCGATCGGGCAGGGGAGCCCGCGGCAGGCGGCGTAGGCGACGAGCCGTGACCGGCGAGGCCGACGAGCGGCCCGAGGCCGGGGTCGGCGACGAGGTGGACCGGTTCGGCCGCCAGGCACTGGATCGAGCACGCGCGTCCGACAGGCGATCTCGCCACACGACTGGACCGCGAGCCGGTCGCCCTCGAGCGACCAGGCGAACTCCGTCGACCACGTCCGACCGAACCGTCCGTCCGCGCGAGATCGGCGCGAGGATCCGCGCGGCGGCGCCGAGTGCCGTCGAGCGGCCGCCGCCAGACGCCGAGGTCGGCCCGGCGTCGTCCGGTCGACGCGGGTCTCGAAGACGGCGTCGCCGTCGGGCGCGATCGTCGCGCGCCGGATGACATCGGGCTCCTCGGCGATCGAGCGACGTGCAGCCGGTCGCCACGTCGATCGTGAACAGGCGGGACAGCGAGCCGTCATCCGCGCCCGACGAGGAGCAGCCGCCCGAACGGCCCGGCCGCGAACGACTCGGCCGGCAAGGCCATCGAGCGAGTCGGCTCCCTGCGTCGCCGACGCCCATCGCCAGACGCTGGCCGGTCAGAGTGCCCCGTCGGCGTCCAGAGTCGGGTCGAGGCGCATCCACGCCCCGATGCCGCGCATCCGCCACGCTGATCGCGATCTGGGCGCGCACGGCATCGACCCGCGCCGCACCACCGCCCACGCACGCCAGCGGCGTCCAGACGCGGTCCCGAGCCGCCCCGACGGACGAACCCATCGCGACGATCGCGCCCAGCGCGATGACGCCGGGACCGACCGACCGCAGCCATCGACGCTCCACCATCGTTGTGACCTCCCCCGGCGGTAGCGACGGCGGGAGGAGGCGAGGCGGGCATCGCTGGCAGGCGGCGCTTATCGGGCGCTTATCCGGCGTCGGCCGACGGCTCGGGGAGCGAGCCCTGTGCTACGCTCCGGCGCACAACTAGATCCAACGCCGCGTGGTCGCGAAGCCGGTGTGATTCCGGCACAGTCCCGCTACGGTGACCGCCCTCTCCGAGGGCGGAAGTCCGGTCGCCGACCCCACGGTGCATGCTCGAACCTTCGAGAGAAAGGTAGGCAGGACCGTGCACGCCACCGGATAGACCCCTCCCTTCGACACGTTCGAAGCGAGGGGTTCGCGATTCTTCGCGACCCCTCGCGATCCCACCCGCTATCCGGAGGCTCTCGCGTGTCCACCGTCATCTCACCGCACCGTTCGAGGCTCGCGCCGCTTGCGCTCGTTGCGCTGCTGATCGGCGCCTGCACCAGCACGGCCGCATCGCCCAGCGCCGCCACGACGCCTGCCCCAAGCACGGCGGTCGTGACCGCCGCCCCGTCGACGGCCTCGCCGACGCCGGTCCCGGAGTTCCCGGCGACCCTCACCGACGACGAGGGGACCGCGGTCGAGATCGCCGCGGAGCCGCAGAAGATCGTCTCGCTCACCCCGGCCAACACCGAGATCCTGTTCGCCCTCGGCGCCGGCGACCGCGTCGTCGCCACCGACGACGGCAGCGACTACCCGACCGAGGCGGCCGCCCTGCCCGATGTCGCGACCTTCGCCACGGTCGACGTCGAGAAGGTCGTCGAGCCTCGGACGCCGACCTCGTCATCGCCGGCGGCCTCGGCTTCACGCCGGCCGACGCGATCACGCAGCTCGCGATCGCTCGGCGTCCCGGTCCTCGTCGTCTACGCCCCGACGGTCGACGGCGTCTACAAGGACATCGAGCTGATCGGCGCCGCCACCGGTGCCGGCGGACGAGGCCACCGCGCTCACCGACGACATGCGTTCCGAGATGACGACGATCGCCGACGCCGCCACGGCGGCGGCGGCCGCGGCCGCCACCAAGCCGCGCGTCTTCTACGACGTCGGCTACTCGACGACGACCGGCGCAGATCTACGGTCCGGCCGAGGGCTCGTTCCTCGCCGAGATGGTCGGCGCTCGCCGGCGTCGACGATCATCACCGGCGACCCGGTGACGTACGAGATCCCGCTCGAGACGCTGATCGAGAAGGACCCCGCAGGTCATCCTCGCTCGGCGTGAACGCCGTTCTACAGCGCCGACGCCCGAGATCGTCGCGAAGCGCGACCGGCTGGGAGGTCCTGACCGCGGTCAAGAACGGCGACATCCGCCCGGTCAACGACACCGAGATCACCCGCCCGGGCCCGCGGCTGGCCACTCGGCCTGCGGAACCTCGCCCTGGCGATCTACCCCGACCTCGTCATCCCGCCGGCGCCATAGGAACGGGGGTGTCCGTGTCGGCGGTCTCGGCCACGATTCGGTCCGGCGGGTCTCGCCGGCCGGATCCGGGCGCGGCCGGGCGCTGATCGCCGTCTGCGGGCTCGTCGTCCTCGGGATCCTGCTCGTCGCGGGTGTCACGCTCGGCTCCGTCCGCGATCGGGCCCGGCGACACGGTCGGGGTCATCCTGTGGCGGACCTTCGGCCTCGACCTCGGACGGACCTGGTCGGAGGCGACCGAGACGATCGTCTGGGACCTGCGCGTGCCGCGGGTGCTGACCGCGATGGTCGTCGGCGCCGGTCTGGCCGTGGCGGGCGCCACGTTCCAGGGGCTGGTCCGCAACCCGCTGGCCGACCCGTACGTCCTCGGGACGGCGTCCGGTGCGGCCCTCGGGGCGGCGATCGCGGTGCTGCATCCCGGTCCGGCTCGTCGTGGTCGAGTTCGGCCTGCTCCACGGGCTCGCGTTCGCCGGCGCGCTCGGGACGGCGTACCTCGTGCTTCGCGTCGGCGGCTCGGGCGCGGCCGGGGGCCTCACCCGGCTGCTGCTCACGGGCTACGCGGTCGGCTCGGTCCTGGCGGCGGTGCTGACGATGGCGATGTACGTGTCGGGCTCGAACCTGCGCCAGATCTTCTCGTTCCTGCTCGGCGGTCTCGGCGGGTCCTCGTGGATCCGGCTCGCCGTCGCCGCGCCGCTGATCCTCGGGGCGTGCCTGGTCCTCGCGCTGCGCGCCCGGGTCCTCGACGGGTTCCTGCTCGGGGACACGGCGGCCAGCCACCTCGGGCTCGACGTCCGGCGCGAGCGACGGATCCTCCTCGGCACTCGCGTCGATGGCGACCGCCGCCGCCGTGGCGATCAGCGGGCTCATCGGCTTCGTCGGGCTCGTCGTGCCGCACGTCGTCCGCCTGCTGGTCGGGCCGACGGCGCGCCGGCGTCGTGCCGCTCTCGGCGCTCGTCGGCGCGGTGCTCCTCGTCCGCCGCCGACCTCGGCGCGCGGCTCGTCGGCGACATCCCGGTCGGGGTCGTCATGGCGCTCATCGGCGCGCCCGTTCTTCCTGCTCCTGCTCGCCCGCACGCGTTCCGGGTACGAGCTGTGACCGGCGAACCGATCCTGTCGCGCGGTCGGGCTGACCGTCGCCTACGGCGACCGCACGATCCTCGTCGAGCGTCGACCTCTCGATCGGCGCGCGGCGAGCGGCTGGCGCTGGTCGGCCCGAACGGCGCCGGCAAGTCGACCCTGCTGCGCGCCCTGACCGGCGTCCTCGCGCCGCGCTCCGGCGAGATCCGCCACGAGGGGCAGCCGCTCGCGCTCGCTCGACCGCCGGGCCGTCGCCCGGGCGATCGCGGTCGTCCCGGAGCTCGCCCAGCTGCCGTTCGAGATGCGCGTCGACGACGTCGTGGCCCTCGGCCGGCTGCCCCACGAGCCGCCGCTGAGCGGCCCGCGTCCCGTCGACCGGGCGGCCGTCACGGCGGCGATCGACCGGGTCGGCGTCGGCCACCTCCGGCACCGCGACTGCCGCGAGCTCTCGATGGGCGAGCGACAGCTCGTCTTCATCGCGATCGCCCTCGCCCAGGCCGCGCCGATCCTCGTCCTCGACGAGCCGACCGCCCACCTGGACATCCGGCACCAGGTCGACGTCATGGAGCTGCTCGTCGACCTCAACGAGCGCGACGGCACGCACGATCGTCGCGGTCCTCCACGACCTCGCGCTCGCCGCGCACTTCTTCCCGCGCATCGTCGTGATGCATCGTGGCCGGATCGTCGCCGACGGGCCGCCCGAGCGACACCCTCGACGCCCGCCGCATCCGCGAGGTCTTCGGCGTCGACCCGGCCCTCGTCCGGCTGCCGGTCGGTGCGGCCTGACGTGCGGATCGCCGTCGTCGCCCGCGACGGAGGGGCGCGCGCGATCCCCGGCCGGATCGGCGGCCGAGCTCCGTGCCGCGCTCGCGTTGCTGACACGGCCTCGCCGGTCGCGCAAGAGCGTCGGGGACATCGACGCGTCGGGCGCGTCGGCCTTCGGCCTGGTCGGAGCGCTCGTCGGCGCTCGCGGGCGCGATCCCGATCCTGGTCCTGGGCGCGGCAGAGCCGCTCCTCGGCGCGATCGCCGCCGTCGCGGTCATGGCGGTCGTCTCCGGCGCGCTCCACCTCGATGGCCTCGCCGATACGGCCGACGCCTTGCTCGCGCGTCGATCGCGACCGGGCCGAGGCGGCGCGCAAGGACCCGGCGATCGGGTCGGGGGGCGCGGTCGCGCTCGGTACTCGTGCTGGCCGGCCAGGTCGCGGCCCTCGTCGAGCCTGGCGATCGCCGGGCCGGGCATTGCCGCCGCGGCATGCGTCGCGGGCGCCGCGACCTCGCGGATGGCGCCGGTGGTCCTCTCGTGGCTGGCACGCCGTCGTGCGGCGGACCGCGGGCTCGGCGCCTGGTTCGCGGCGCGGGTCGGCATCGCGGATGTCGCGATCGCCCTCGCCACCGTGATCGGCGTCGTCGCCGTCACAACCGTCGTCGCCGGCTCTCCAGCGCCGGCGATCGGGTCTACGGCGGGGATCGTCAGCGGGGTCGTCGCTGGCTTCGCGATCGTGGCCATGCGCGGCCAGCTCGACGGCGACACGCTGGGAGCGACCGTCGAGCTCACGCTGGTCGCCACGCTCGCCGCCTGCGCGATCGCCACGCCGTGACGGCGTCGAGTCGGACGAGGTCGAGTTGGCGAGCCCGCTGATCCTCGCGCTCGGCGGCACGCGCAGCGGCAAGAGCCGGTACGGGCTCGCCGCCGCGTCGCGGCTGGCCGGCGGAGGGCCGCGCCTGGTTCCTCGCGACCGCCTGGCCGGGCGACCCCGAGCTCGACGACCGCATCGCCCGGCACCGGCGCGAGCGCCCGGCGGCGATGGCCGACGATCGAGGTCGGACGGCGACCTCGCCGACGCGCTGCGCCGAACGGATCCCGGCGAGCCCGCCCTCATCGACGGCTTGACGCTCTGGCTCAGCGCGATCCTCGGCGACGAGCCCGGACCGATCGACCCGCTCCTCGATGGTCCGGTCGCCGCGGCGCTCGAGGCCATCGCCGCAACGACCCGGGCCCGGTGATCGTCGTGAGCGACGAGGTCGGCTCCGGCATCGTGCCGATGCATGCCGGGGCGCGGGCGTACCGCGACCTCGTCGGGCATCACCCATCAGCGCATCGCCGCCATGGCCGACGAGGCGGTCCTGATGGTCGCGGGACTGCCGGTCCGGCTGCGATGACGAACGCAGCCGCGCCCCGGGAGGCCATCGGATCCGCGGACCAACGGGCACTGGCGGCCGTCCTCGAAGCCATCGGACCGCTCGATGCCGCCGCGATGGCCGCCGCCCAGTCGCGGCTCGACCGCCTGACGAAGCCACCGGGCAGCCTGGGCCGGCTCGAAGCGCTGGTCGTTCAGCTGGCCGGCATCACCGGTCGGACCGATGCCCCGATCGCGCGGCGATCGATCGTCGTCGCGGCGGCGGACCACGGCGTCACGCGTCAGGGCGTCTCCGCCTACCCGGCGGACGTCACCGCCGCAGATGGTCGCCAACTTCCTCGCCGGCGGGGCCGCGATCAACGTGCTCGCGGCGGAGGTCGGGGCGGCGGTCATCGTCGTCGACGCCGGCGTGGCCGGCCCGATCCCCTCGGTCGAGCCGGATGCGCAGCGCGGCGGCCGCGTCATCTCGGCACGCATCCGCGCCGGCACAGCCGACATGACCGCTGGGCCCGGCGATGACGCGAGCCGAGGCGCTCCGCGCGATCGGGGTCGGCATCGATGTCGTCGAAGCGCTGCGAGCGGACGGACTCGACCTCCTCGGCGTCGGCGAGATGGGGATCGGCAACACGACGGCCGCCAGCGCGATCGCGGCCGTGCTCACGGGACGTCCGGCCGCGCTCGTGACCGGCCGCGGGACCGGCGTCGACAGCGCGGCGGGTCCGGCGCAAGGTCGCCGCGATCGAACGGGCGATCTCGGTCAACGCGCCGGACCGGTCCGACCCGATCGGCGTGCTCGCGGCGCGTCGGCGGCCTCGAGATCGCGCGTGCTCGTCGGTGTCGATCGCCGGTGCGGCCGCGGCCGGCATCCCGGTCGTTCTCGACGGCTTCATCACGGGCTCCGCCGCGCTGGTCGCTGCGGCGCTGCAGCCCGCGATCGTGCCCCGCGTCATCGCCGGCCACCGCTCGCCCGGAGCCCGGGCACGCGGTCATCCTCGACCACCTGGGCCTCGAGCCGGTCCTCGATCTCGGACCTGCGACTCGGCGAGGGGACCGGCGCCGCGCTGGCGATCGGTCTCCTGGGGGCGGCCGTGGCCGTTCGCGACGGGATGGCGACGTTCGCCGACGCCGCAGTCGCCGGGCCGATCGGGGCCGATCCGCGCGACGAGCGGGAGCGTCCCTGATCGGCCCCACGGGATCCGCAGCGGGACTGATCCTGGTCCGCCACGCGGCGACCGACTGGTCCGGTCGTCGCTACTGCGGGCGCAGCGACCCGCCCCTGTCTGCCTCCGGTCGGGTCGCGGCGGCACGCTTGGCCGCGACGCTCGGGCCCACCCTGCCCGCGGACGTCCGGATCGTCACGAGCCCGTCGCGACGGGCGCGCGAGACGGCGGCGGCGATCGCCGAGACGGTTTCCGCCGCGCCCGTCGTGTTCGACGACCGGTGGCGCGAGGCCGACTTCGGACTCGCCGATGGCCGGACGTTCGACGAGCTCGCCGCGGTCGATCCGGACCTGGCGGCACGTCTCGGCCGGGGCGAGACGGCGATCGACTGGCCCGACGGCGAACGTGCCGTCGCCTTCGCCGATCGCGTCGCTGCGGCCTGGCGCGACCTCGTGGAGACGGGCGTGCCGACGGTGCTCGTCTCACACGCCGGACCCCTCCGGGTCGCCCTGGCGATCGCCGGCGACCGCTCGCCAGACGCGGTCCCCCTCCTCGAGCCGGCGGGCTTCGTGCGCCTCGAGCTGCCTGGACGACGACTGGCGCGCTGACCCTGCCGAACGGCGGTGCATGCTACCCTCGGCCGGTGACGCGACCTCGAACGACCGCGCCGGGACGCGATCGTCCCGTTCGACGCGGCGCCCCCTCGATCGTCCTCCTGCTCGTCGCGGCGATGGTGGCCGCCTGCGGCGCATCTTCGGCGAGCGGAACGCCGCCGGACGGCTCCACGACGCCCTCGAGCGCGGCGTCGGCCGATCCGGGCGACAGCACGGACCCCGGCGAGAGCCTCGAGCCCGGCGAGTCCGAGACGCCCATCGAGGAGCCCAGCGAGGACGCCACCGACGAGCCGAGCGACGAGCCCACGGCCGATCCGACCGATGGGGCGTCGCCCGGGACCGGTCCGGCGGCGGCGTGCAGCGGCAACGCCAAGAACAAGGCCTTCTACGCGGACGCCGCCGCGGCGGTCGCGTGGACCGTGTACTGCCCGGTGCTGCCGAAGGGCTGGTTCATCGTCACCGGCCGGTACCGACTCGCCGGTGGCGGCCGGCTGGAGATCAGCTACCGCGGCCCGAACGACGCCACGTTCACCCTTCGCGAGGGCGCCTTTTGCGGCGACCCCGACGGCTGCGTCCCGAGCGGGTCGACGCTCGGCGCGGCGCCGTTCGGCGACCTCGACGGGACGTTGATCGCCGCCGACGACGGGTCGTGGGCGATCGTGGTCGACCCGGGTGCGAACCCGAGTTGGCTGCTGGTCGCCGAGGTCGCCTCCGAGGAGGCCGCTCGTGACCTCGGCTCGTCGCTGGTGGTCGTCGGCGGCTAGGGCCGGGCGTCGCCGAGCGCGGCCTCCGTAAGCGCCGCGACCGCGTCCACCATCCTCGGCACGTCGCCGTTGGCGAGCGTGATCCCCGTCGCCCCGACGCCGACCACCGGCATCGCGCCGGCCAGGGCGCGGATGGACAGCGTGACGGTCTCGAGCGAGAGACCGTCGGGCTCGGGAAAGGTCACCGCCCAGCCATCTGACCCGTCGAGGCAGTCCATGTCGACCGCGATGTAGATGCCGGCCAGGCGTCCGGCGACAGCATCGGCCCAGCCACGCAGGGCCGCCTGCCCGCCGGGCGTGCCGAGCATCCCGGCGCCGAGGTGGGTCACTCGGGACGCCGCCAGCGCCCGCGACTCCGGCTCGTCGAGGACCTGCCCGCCGAGCAGGAGCGCCGCGTCCTCGTCGACGGTCGGTCCGTCGGCGGCGGCGACCAGGTCGGGGTCGCCGCGTCCGCAGATCATGGCGAACGGCATGCCCCAGACGTTGCCAGAGGGCGTGGTGTCGGGCGTGTTGAAGTCGCCGTGTGCATCGAACCAGGCGATGCCGAACCGGTCGCCCGGTCTCGCCCGGCGGATCCCGGCCATCGCGCCGGCGTGGGCCGTGCAGTCGCCCCCGAGCACGATCGGGCGGCCGCCGTCGGAGACGATGCCGGCGATGAGCGCGCCCTCGCGCGGCAGGAACTCGGCGATCGCCGCGCGGTTCTTCGCCCGCCGGTCGTCATCGTGCTGGAAGCCAGGATCGATCACGAGATCGCCCGCATCGCGCAGGTCCAGGGCGGCGAGCCCGGGTCGTGCCCGGATCGCCTCCGCGAGCCCCGCTGCGCGCAGCCCGGCGGGGGTGCCCTCCATGCCCGAGAGATGACCGCCGAGGGCGGTCGGGACACCGGCGAGGACGATCTGCGCATGCATGACGGGCATCGTGCCCCATCATGCGTCGATGCGCATCGCCGAGTTCGCCCTCGAACGCTACTTCGCCCGCTGGGAGTTCGCCGTCGAGCACCTCCTCTGCGCGTCCGACGTGCAGGGAGTCGCCATGGCGGACCTGCTGGCCATGGCCGACGACGAGGCGCGCGGCCTGTGGGACGGCCTGACGCTCGGCTACACGGAGTCGACCGGGCATCCGCTGCTGCGCCGTGAGATCGCCGCCCTCTACGAGACGATCGAGCCGGACGAGGTGCTGACGTTCGCCGGGGCCGAGGAGGCGATCTTCTGCCTCGTGAACACCGTGCTCGGTCCGGGCGACCACGCGGTCGTCACATGGCCCGGCTACCAGAGCCTGTACGAGATCGGTCGGGCGACCGGGGCCGACGTCGCGCTCCACGAGCTGCACGAACGCGACGGCTGGTCGCTGGATGTCCCCCGGCTGCTGGGCGCCCTGACGCGCGACACGCGCCTGGTCGTGGTCAATGCCCCGCACAATCCCACCGGGATGCTGCCGTCCGGCGCCGAGTGGGCCGCGCTCACGGCCGAGCTGTCGGCGCGCGGGATCCATCTCCTCGCCGACGAGGTCTATCGATTCCTCGAGTTCGAGCCGGCCGACCGCCTGACCGCGGGCGCCGATGCCTACGAGCGCGGCGTCTCGCTCGGCGTCATGTCGAAGTCCTTCGCGATGGCCGGGCTGCGGATCGGCTGGCTCGCCAGCCACGACCGCGATCTCCTCGCCCGCTGCGCGGCGTTCAAGGACTACACGACCATCTGCTCGTCCGCGCCCTCGGAGATCCTCGCGCTCATCGCCCTGCGGGCCCGCGACCGGATCCTGGCCAGATCGCACGGCATCGTGGCCGCGAACCTCGCCCGCCTCGACGAGTTCTTCGCCGATTGGTCGGACCGGTTCGCCTGGGTCCGCCCGCGCGGCGGCTCGATCGGCTTCCCGCGCCTGACCGTGCCGGGCGTGCGGATCGACGACTGGGCCGCCGGCCTCGTGGAGAGCGAGGGCGTGCTGCTGCTGCCGGGGTCCGTGTTCGGGCATCCCGGGAACCACTTCCGGCTCGGCCTCGGGCGGATCGACCTGCCGGTCGCGCTCGATCGCCTGGAGGCCTTCGCCACGAAGACGCTGCGCTGACAGGGGCCGGGAACGAACGTCGCCCGCGACGGACGACGGGTCGGCATCGTCAGATGTCGATGCCTGGCACGCGACGGCGGTCAGTAGGCCGCGACGCAAGCGATCGACATGCTCCGGTCATGGAGTACTCGCTCGCCGTCGCCCGCATCCGGCGGTTCCTCGATGAGGAGCCGATCGTGTGGCTGTCCACCGTCCGCCCCGACGGGACGCCGCACATCGTGCCGGTCTGGTTCTGGTGGGACGGCGGTTCGCTCCTGATCTTCTCCAAGCCCAACGCCCAGAAGGTGCGCAACATCCGCGCCGGCTCGACCGTGATGCTCGGCGTCGGCGATCCCGACGAGGACTTCGACATCGGCCTGTTCGAGGGCCGCGCCGAGGTGCTCGACGCGCCGACGCGGGACCTCCTGCCCGCGGCGCATCTCGAGAAGTACGCCACCCAGATGGCCGGCATCGGGCTGACGACCGAGGAATACGTCGAGACCTATCCGCTCGTCGTGCGGATCACGCCCAGTCACTACCTGGGTTGGCATGGCCGGTCGATCCCGCAGAGCGTGCGGGTCGTCGGCGCGCCACCGGTCTCGATCGAGGAGCCGCCGCTCGGACGACCCAGCCTCCGCGAGTGGCTCGGCGAGCCGATCGCTCGCGGTCTCCAGGGTTTCGGCGCGGGTCTGCTCCGCCCGGCCGCCGCCGGCGCCCTCTAGCCCCGGTCCCGGACTCTCAGCCGCTCTTCTCGCCGAACATCCCGCCCAGCCCACCGAGCAGCCCGCCGAGGTCGGGCATCGATCCTGCCGCGCCGTTCAGGCCGCCGGCCGGGGTCGATCCGTCGGGCGTCAGCATGTCGATGATCTGGGGCAGGAACGCCGCGAGCATCGGCAGGATGGCCGCGATGTCGATCCCGGTGCCGGACGAGATCTTGTCGAGCGTGTCTGGCCCGAGCGCGTCGCCGAGCTGGTTCGGGGCGATCCCCTGGTTCTGGCCGGTCGAGATCCACGAGTCGACCTTGTCGCCGAGGCCTGCCGCCCGGAGCTTGCCGAGGAGGCCGTCGAGGCCGCCTTCGCCCTGCAGGGCCTGAGCCAGGCCACCGAGCATCGCGCTCGGGTCGGCTCCACCGGCTCCCGTACTGCCGGACGCGCCCATCTGGTTCGCCAGGTTCGCCAGGTCGTCCATGGTCGGGCTCCTCCAGCGTCCGGCGACACGTGACGCCGCCCGGTCATGGTAGTGCCCTCCGGCGCCCCGGTCAGGCGCCGCGGTCGGCGCCGGCCTCGAACGGCGGGTGGTGCTCGCCATCGCCCTGGGTCGCTGCCTTGAGCTCGGCGTCCAGCGGCCACGACCAAGTGCGGAGGCGCTTGAGCAGCCGGCGGCCGGTGAGATCGAGGTGGATCGGCGTGACCGCGATCCGCCGGTTCACGACGGCATGGAAGTCGGTGCCGACGATGGCCTGGCCCGACGGCGGTGGCCCGCCGATCCAGAAGTACGGGATCCCGCGCGGGTCGAGGCGCTCGATCAGCTGGTCCTGGTACACGCGCTTCCCCAGCCGGGTGATCTCGAATCCCTCGCATTCCTCGATCGGCACTGCGGGCACGTTGATGTTGACGAGCTCGCCGCGCGACAGGCCATGCTCGAGGATGTTCCGCGCGACGGTCTTCGCCGCGACCGCGGCCAGGGCGAAATCGGGATGCTCGTAGTACTCCTGCGAGATCGCGAAGGCCGGGCAGTTGTTGATGACGGACTCCATGGCGGCGCTCACGGTCCCGGAGTAGGTGATGTCATCGCCGAGGTTCGCGCCGTAGTTGATCCCCGACGCGACCAGGTCGAAGCCGTGCCCGAAGTACCCGAGGAACGCGAGGCTGACCGCGTCGGTCGGCGAGCCGTCCACCGAATACGCGAGGGACCCGTCGCCGAGCGTCCGCTCGCGCACGCGCAGCGGTCGCATCAGCGTCTTCTGGTGACCCACCGCGCTCTGGTTCGTGTCGGGCGCGACGACGGTCACTTCCCCGAAGTCGTCGAGCGCGACCTTCAGGGCGAGCAGGCCGCGCGACTCGACCCCGTCGTCGTTGGTGACGAGGATGCGCGGGCGGCTGCTCCATTCGCCGAGCGGCCGGGCCATCGTCCGCAGCGCCCGCGGCCCGCCCCGCGCGGCACCGCCGGCCAGCGGCTCGCCGCGCTCCTTGTCGAGATCGCGCCGCTCCGTCCGGGCCCGCTCCCGGGTCATGTCGGGCGTGCCGTCGTCGGTCACGTGCCGGCGCTCTCGGGCTCGTCGTCGGCGAGCTCCTCGATGTCCTCCGCACTGCCCGGCGCCGGCTCGCGCGGGACATGGACCGGGCGGCCGTCACGCTCGCTCAGGCGGCGGGCCGCGCGGCCCGCGACGGTCCGGTCGCCCGACGATCGATGGAGGAAGTTGAAGAAGAACGCCGAGACCACCGCGGCGATCGGGATGCCGAAGACAGCGCCGGCGACGCCCGCGACCCGTGACCCGATGAGCACCGACCCGAGGACCACGATCGGGTGGATGCCGACGGCTCCCTGCATGATCCGCGGCTGCAGGACGTTCATCACGACGATCCAGCCGATGAGCATCAGGACGATCGTCGGCACGAGCGCCTCGGGCTTGAAGATGAGGGCCACGATGACCGGCGGCGCCCACGACAGGAACGGGCCGAAGAACGGGATCGCCTGGAGGATGCCTGACGAGGTCGAGGTCAGCGCGACCAAGGGCAGCCCCATCACGACATTCGTCACGAGCGCGACCATGAAGTAGATGCCGCCCATGAGCGCCTGGCCGCGCAGGAAACCGCCGAACGAGCGCGACACCGACGTCTGGAGCAGGCGCGCCTCCTCGGCGTAGGTCGGCGGCACGATCCGGAACAGGAACGCCATGATCTGGTCGCGGTCCACGACCATGTAGATCGAGAGGAAGAACACGATCAGCATCGTGCCCAGCACGCTCACGCTGGCCACCGCGATCTGCTGGAGCGGCTGGACCAGCACGGCGGCGAGGTCGTCCAGGTTGGCGAGGATCGCGGTCGCCTGGACGACGAGATCGATCTGGCCCAGCCCGACCGACCCGAGCCAGTCCTGCCAGGGCTTGAGGATGGCCGGCAGGTCTTCGCGGATCTGGGGGATCGTGGTAACGAACTCCCCGATCGACGTGGCCAGCGCTCCCGCGACCAGGACGACGACGAGGACGAGGGCGATGACCACGCCGGTATAGACGATGACCGTCGCCAGGGCCCGCGGCAGCCGCGGCACCGCCCCCACGATCCGCGACACGACCGGGCTGATGATGAACGCGAGCAGCCAGGCCAGGAAGAACGTCAGCACGATGTCGCTGAAGAACGACAGGAAGGTCGCGAGCTGGCCGATGACAATGAAGAAGAGGGCGACGGCGCCCAGCACCAGGATGATCCGCACCAGTCGCGAGTCCCGGGCGGCGGGCTGGACCTCCTGCATCGTTCGCTCCTCCGTGGCTGGTCCGGATCCGGCCCCTAGCGCAGCCCCATCCTTGCCCGGACCTCGTCCATCGTCGCCTCGGCGATGGGCCGGGCGCGTTCGGCGCCCTCCTCGACGATGCGCTCGAGCCCCGTCGGGTCGCCCATCAAGGCAAGGTAGCGCTCTCGCGCCGGCGCGTAGTGGTGGATGATCCGGTTCGCGAGCAGCTTCTTCGTATCGACGCAGCCGGTGCGGGCCGTGCGCTCGCCGTCCCAGATCTCCTCGAAGTCGTCGCCGAAGAACCGATGGAGCTGGCAGACGTTGCAGACCTCGGGCCGGCCAGGATCGGTGCGTAGGATGCGTTTCGTGTCGGTCACCATGCTCATCACCTGTGCCCGGATCACGTCGGGCTCGGCGAGGATCTCGATGGTGTTGCCGAGCGACTTGCTCATCTTCCGGACGCCGTCGGTGCCGAGGACGATCGGCGCCTCGGTGAACACCGGCTGCGGTTCCGGGAACGTGTCGCCATAGAGCCCGTTGAAGCGCCGGACGATCTCCCGGGACAGCTCGAGGTGGGCGGCCTGGTCCTTGCCGACGGGCACGAGCGACGCCTTGTAGATGACGATGTCGGCCGCTTGGAGGACGGGGTAGGTGAGCAGCCCGTGATTGACGTCGTCGGGCTGGTTGGCCTTCTTCTCCTTGTACGTCGGCGTGCGTTCCAGCCAGCTGACGGGGGTGACCGTCGCGAGCAGCCAGGCGAGCTCGGTGTGCTCCGGTCGATGGGACTGGACGAAGAGCGTGCATCGCTCCGTGTCCAGCCCGAGCGCGATGAGCGTCGCCGCCATCTCGCGCGTGCGCTGGCGGAGGACGCCCGGGTCGTGGAGGCTGGTCAGGGCGTGGTAGTCGACGATGCAGTAGATCGCCTCGTACTCGTACTGCAGGCGGACGTAGTTGCGGATCGCGCCGAGGTCGTTGCCGAGATGCGGCGCACCCGACGGCTGGATCCCCGAGAAGATGCGCGGCCTCGGCGCGGCCGCAGCCGCGGCGGCAGGCGAGGGGGCCAACTCCGTCGTCATCGTCGGCGAGTGTAGCCGACCCACCTCGCCCCTCGGCCGTCGCTCGGCGTCGGCTACCATTCCGCCGATGCCGCGACCCGCCCGATCCCGACCATGAGCGGCGCCCCCCTGCGCGTCGCCGTGCTGGGCGCCGGGACCGTCGGCCGCGAGGTCGTCTGCGCCCTCCTGGAGCGGGCCGCCGAGCTGCGCCCGGCCGACGGCGCCGCCCTGGTGCTCACCGGGATCGCAGTCCGCGACGTCGCCCGCGCCGTGGAGCGCGGACTGCCGGCCGAGCTCCTCACCGACGCGCCGGCCCACCTCGTGGCGGACGACGAGGCCGATGTCATCGTCGAGCTCATGGGGGGCGACGAGCCGGCGCACACGCTGATCGCGGCCGCGCTGTCGATGGGCAAGAGCGTCGTGACGGCCAACAAGCACGTCATCGCGCATCACGGCCCGGAGCTGGAGGCGAGCGCGAGGCGGAACGGCGCCGCGCTGCGGTTCGAGGCCGCCGTCGGCGGCGGGATCCCGGTCCTCGGCCCGCTCGCATCGGACCTGGCGGGCAACCGCATCGACCGCGTCCGCGGCATCGTCAACGGGACGACGAACTACATCCTGACCGCGATGACCGACGACGAGGCGCCCCAGGACTACGCGTCGGCGCTCGCGGAGGCCCAGCGACTCGGCTACGCCGAGGCCGATCCATCGGGCGATGTCGAGGGCCATGACGCGGTCAACAAGCTCGTGATCCTGGCCCGGCTCGCCTTCGATCGCTGGCTCGAGCCCGCCACGATCCCGACACGACCGGCGAGCGTCGGCGGGTCGGCGGGCCCTGGGATCACGACCGTCAGCCTGGCCGACGAGCGCGAGGCGCGCGCCGAGGGCCGGATCGTGCGGCTGCTCGCGACGGCGGCTCGCGAAGGGGCGGACGGCGTCCGCGCGTCGGTCCTGCCGACGGCGCTGCCGCTCGACTCGCCGCTGGGGCGCACGTCGGGCGTCCGCAACCGGATCGAGATCGACGCCACACCCGTCGGGCGCGTCGCCTTCGATGGTCCGGGCGCTGGCGGTGCCGCGACGTCGTCCGCGGTGCTCGGCGACCTCATCGCCATCGCCCGGGGCGGAGGATCCACGTGGGGTCCGCGACCGTCGGCGAGCGGGGCGTCCGAGGCCCCGGCCGAGGCACGGCCAGGTCCGTTCCTGGAGACGACGAGCGGCGTCCGGTACCCGATCGATGACTGACCTCGCCGGGCCGTCGATGGTCCGTCCGCGGCTCATGGAGCGGTACCGCCGGTACCTGCCCATCGGCGACGCGACGCCCGCACTCACGCTCGGCGAAGGCGACACGCCGCTCGTCCACGCCCGTCGACTCGGCGACACGATGGGCCTGCGGAACCTGCACCTGAAGGTCGAGGGCCAGAACCCGACGGGATCGTTCAAGGATCGCGGGATGGTCGTGGCCGTGGCGAAGGCGGTCGAGGCGGGTGCACGGGCCATCGTCTGCGCCTCGACCGGCAACACCTCGGCCTCGGCGGCGGCCTACGGGGCGGCCGCGGGCATCGAGGTCATCGTCGTGCTGCCCAATGGGCAGATCGCGATGGGCAAGCTCCTCCAGGCCCTCGCGGCGGGCGCCCGGGTCGTGGCCATCGACGGCAACTTCGACCAGGCGCTCGCGATCGTGCGCGCCCTCGCCGAGCAGGACGACCACCCCGTGACGCTGGTCAACTCGGTCAACCCGTTCCGCCTCGACGGCCAGAAGACGGGTGCGTTCGAGGTCTGCGACCAGCTCGGCCGGGCGCCCGACGTGCTGGCCATCCCGGTCGGCAACGCGGGCAACATCAGCGCGTACTGGGCGGGTTTCCGCGAGTACGCGGCGGCGGGCCTCATCGGCACGACACCCCGCATGTGGGGGTTCCAGGCGGCTGGCGCTGCACCCCTCGTCCACGGGACCCGGGTCGACCGGCCGGAGACGGTCGCGACCGCGATCCGGATCGGGGACCCCGCCTCATGGACCCTCGCGATCGAGGCCCGCGACGCCTCGGGCGGACGGATCGCGGCGGTGACCGACGAGGAGATCCTCTCGGCATACCGCGACCTGGCCCGGATCGAGGGGATCTTCTGCGAGCCGGCATCGGCGGCGGGCGTGGCGGGCGTGCGTCAGGCGGCCGCCGCAGGCGAGCTCGACCCCGATATGCTGATCGTGTGCGTCCTGACCGGTCACGGTCTGAAGGACCCGACGACCGCCGAGCGTGAGGTGCCCGCCATCATCGAGACCGACGCCACCGTGGGTTCGGTCGCCGTGGCGCTGGGCTGGTAGGGGCGATGGTCGCGCACTGGCTCGCCGAGCTCGACGGTCGGAAGATCACGGTGGAGGTCGCGGCGTCCTCGGCCAACCTCGGCGCTGGGTACGACTGCCTCGGCGTCGCGCTCGCGCTGACGAACCGCGTCGAGCTCGAGGTCCGCGGCTGGAGCCGTGGCCAGATCGAGCTGACCGTCGATGGCGAAGGCCGCGACGAGCTGTCAGAGGACCGCGAGAACCGCTTCGTCCGGGGCCTCGAGGCGGCCCTCCAGGCGGCCCGCGGCGAGCTGCCGGCCGGCGTCGGCTGGCGGATCGTCATGCACAACAAGATCCCGCTCGATCGCGGCCTGGGCTCGTCGGCCGCGGCGACCGTCGCAGGCGTCGTCGCGGGCAACGCGCTCCTGGGCGAGCCGCTCTCGAACACCGAGCTCCTGCGCCTAGCGAGTGCGATCGAGGGTCACCCCGACAACGCCGCCGCCGCGTTGCTCGGCGGGTTCACCGTGAGCTCCGCGACCTCTGACGGCGTGGAGGCCGTCCGGTTCGACGCCCCGCGCGACCTGCGCGCGGTCCTGTTCATCCCGGAGCTCCGGCTCGAGACCGAGGACATGCGCCGCGCGCTGCCCGAGCTGGTCCCGCTGGCCGATGCCGTCGCGAACCTCGGGGCGGTGGCGCTCGGCGTGGCGGGGCTCGCGACCGGTCGCTACGAGCTGCTCCGCTACCTGACCGTCGACCGGATCCACGAGCAGTACCGGGCGGCGGCCTACCCCCAGCTCCCGCAGCTCATCGCGGCGGCCCGCGATGCCGGGGCGCTCGGCGCGTGCCTGTCCGGTGCCGGCTCCACGATCCTCGCCTTCGCGGACTCCATGGCCGGCATCACCCGGATCGAGGCGGCCTTCGGGGCGGCCGCGGCCGACGTGGACCTGCCGGGACGCGTGCTGGTCGTCGAGCCGCGCAACACCGGAGCGAAGGTGATCGGCCGCTCCTAGCCGCGCGCCCAGGCCGGGTCGTCTCGTGCCCCGGGTCAGCGCCCGCGCGATCCGATGAACTCGAGGATCTGCGACCAGGCGTCCGCGCTGGCATCGGCGAACTCGGTCGCCTTCCGGTCGAAGAAGCTGTGCGGCGCGCCCGGATATGTCTTGATCACGCGGTCGACGCCGGCAGCGGAGAGGCCCGCATCGAAGCTCGCGATCGCCTCCGCCGTGATCCCGCTGTCAGCGCCACCGAACAGACCGAGGACCGGCGAGGCGATCGAGGCGGCCATGTCGACCGGCGCGGGTGCATCGTTCCGCCACGGCCCGACGAGCGTCCCGTACAACCCGATGACGCCCGCCAGGTCCAGTCCGAGCGTGCCCGCCAGGAATGACATCCGCCCGCCCATGCAGAAGCCGATCGTGTAGGCGGCCGAGACCGCGGGCCGGCCACCATCCACCGTCCGCAGCCCCTCGACGCCGGCCGCGATGTCGGCGGCGATGCCCGCCCACGTCGTCCGCTCCACGTGCGGCATGTACTCGAAGCCGTCGCCCCGCGCCTCGTCGCCGGCGGTGCGGCCGAACCAGTCGATCGCCACGGCGTCGATCCCGTGTTCGGCGAACCGGAGCGCCAGCTCCTCGTAGAAGGGGTGGAGGCCGCGCACGTCGGGCAGGATCGTGACACCGGCTCCGGTCGGGTTCGTCGCCCGGGCTCGGAACGCCGCCAGCCGGTTGGCGTCGGCGGCGGTCAGGGTCACGCGTTCCGAGTCGAGGGCGCCTCCGGCGATCGGCGCGATGGGCGGTCGGCTGTCGAGATCGAAGCACATCGGTCTGCGTCCCTCGAGTGCGGTCTGCGGTGGTTGGCGACGTTGCCGGCGTGCGCCACATCCTGTCGGGCGGGCGGCTAGGGGGCGTTATGCACATTGTGGAGCGTTTCGAGGACTCGTAGCCTCCCTGGCAGGGGTGCTCGGGGAATCAACGCCTTCCGAACGGACCACCCCTTTCGCGGGAGGCTGCATATCGTCAGGGGGGTCGCGTGCGCTTCACCTCTTCACGCCGAGCCCGGACCGCGGCACGCGGTCTGCCGATCGTCTTCCTCCTCCTCTTCGCCACGCTCGCGGGAGCGCCGTCCGTCGCCGCGCACCACGCGTCGGTCAAGGCATCCGCCACCTGTGTCGATGGCCGCTACGTCATCGATTGGCGTGCACTCTCATGGGTCGCCACCGACGGCACCACCGATTCGGGTGGGACTGCCGCGGCCTGGCGTGGCCTCAACCAGAAGCCCGGCATCACGCTCAGCTACCGGCTGGGCTGGCACGGCCGCATCAAGCACGTGGCCGGCGTCCATACCCTGACCGCGGCCCGGACGACCGGCGTCGTCATCAAGGGCAAGACACGCCAGTTCCCGTCGGCGTCGGGCTCGTTCACGCTGCCGGGGAACACCAAGGGCCACCTGGTGCTGCGCGTGAAGGCCGGTCCGTGGGGACCTGATCCGGCGACCGGCCGGTACGCTCAGCATGGCTGGTCCCACGGCGGCTACGTGGCGACGGTCCCGCTCAAGGGCGACTGCCGCGGCGGCACCCCGACCCCGACACCGGATCCGACGCCGAAGCCAGCCGCGATCCCCGGCGCAAGCGCCGCGTCCACGTGCGTCGGCACCGCCGCGGTCGTCCGCGTCGGCCTGACGAACGCGAACGTCGCCGGCGGGCAGTCCTTCACGTTCGCCGTCACGGCGCCGGCCGCCGGGGCGAAGCCCGCGTTCAACCAGTCGGTGACGGTCGCCGCCAACGGCGCGACGTCGCTCGACGTCCCGGTCGACGAGAACGGCGCGCGGACGGTCACGGTGACCGGGACGGGGTTCTCGCAGTCCTTCACCCGCACGGGTGACTGCATCGCCAACCCCGAGCCCGACGCCACGGTCGGCCAGGTGTGCGTCGACGGCCTGGGCATGATCCGCGTCACGCTCACGAACGACAACGCCGCCGGCGGTGAATCGATCACGTTCCACGTCACCTCGCCGGCGACCGGCTCGCAGCCGGCCTACGCGATGGACATCACGCTCAACGGCGGGGAGGTGCGGAGCCTCGATGTCCCGGTCGACGAGGACACGGCACGCACGGTGACCGTCGCGGCGCCGGGCATGACTGCGGCTTCGTTCACCCGGAGCATCGACTGCGACGCGCCGGCGGAGCCCGCGGCCTCGGCCTTCTCGTTCTGCGACGGGGCCGTCGGCAAGATCGTCATGACCGTGATGAACGGGAACGCCCCCGGTGGCGCGTCCGTGACCTTCACGATCGACCTCACCGCAGCCGGCTCGCAGCCGGCCGTGCATCGAACCGTCGTGGTCGCCGGCGGTGGCAGCGAAGAGCAGACCGAGATCGTCGACGAGGGCACCAGTCGGACCGGGACGATCAACGCCCCGGGCATGACGACCCTCACGTTCACCATGGGAGCGGACTGCATCTAGCGCTCGCGAAGCCTCCTCCGCCCGGCCGGTCGACCGCCCGGCCGGGCGGTCCCGTTCTCGCGTTCGTTCGGGAACCGCGATCTCGGGCGGTAGAATGCCCGGCGAATGCCTGCCCCCCTCCTCGTCCAGAAGTACGGCGGTTCATCCGTCGCCGACGCCGACCGGATCAAGCGCGTCGCGCGGCGGATCGCGCGTGAGCGCGCCGCGGGCAACGACCTCGTCGTGGCCGTCTCGGCGATGGGTGACACCACCGACGAGCTGCTCGGGCTCGCGGCGGCCATCACCGACGAGCCGGATCCGCGCGAGCTCGATGTCCTGCTCGCGACCGGCGAGCACCAGGCGGCGACGCTCCTGTCGATGGCCCTCCACGGGCTGGGCGTGGCCGCGATCAGCCTGAGCGGGCCGCAGGCCGGGATCACCACCGACGGCCGCTACGGCCGGGCCAGGATCGCAGGCGTGGAGCCGCGCAGGATCCGCGCCGAGATCGAGGCCGGCAAGGTGGTCATCGTCGCCGGCTTCCAGGGGCAGGGCGAGGGCCTCGACGAGATCACCACGCTCGGTCGCGGCGGCACCGACACGACCGCGGTCGCCCTCGCCATCGCGCTCCGGGCCGGCCGGTGCCAGATCTTCACCGACGTGCGCGGCATCTACACCGCCGACCCGCGCCTCGTGCCGGCCGCTCGACAGCTGGCGGTCATCGGCTACGAGGAGATGCTCGAGCTCGCCCACCAGGGCGCCCAGGTCATGCAGGTCCGGGCGGTCGAGCTCGCCTGGATCAACGACGTCGTCATCGAGGTCCTCAGCTCGTTCGAGGACGCTCCCGGCACGCTCATCAGGGAGGACCCGCTCGTGGAACAGCGCAACAAGGTTCGTGGCCTCGCCCACGACCGGAACGTCGCGAAGGTCACGATCGTGGACGTCCCGGACCGGCCGGGCGTCGCCCGCGCGATCTTCGAGCCGCTGGCCGAGGCGGGCGTGAACATCGACATGATCGTGCAGAACGTCGGGCACGGCGGCTCGACCGACTTGTCCTTCACCGTGCCGCGGGTGGAGCTCGCGCGCGGCAAGAAGGTCCTCGAGCCGTTGATCCGCGAGCTGGGCGCGCGGGAGCTGACGACGGACGCCTCCGTCGGGAAAGTCTCGATCGTCGGAGCCGGGCTGCACAACGCGCCGGGCTATGCGGCGCGGATGTTCGCCGCGCTCGCCGATGCCGGCGTCAACATCGAGATGATCTCGACCTCCGAGGTCCGGATCACCTGCATCGTCGCCGAGGCCGAGCTGGAGACCGCGCTCCGGGCGCTCCACGATGCATTCGAACTCGCCCGGCCCGAGCCGATCGACGTCGCCGCGGCGGGCTGAGGCCGTCGTGAGCGGCACCCCACGATGAACCGGTTCCTCGCTCGCTCGATGCGCCTCGGCGTCGTCGGTTCGACGAACGACGTCGTGCGCGAGTGGCTGGACGAGGGGACGCCCGAAGTGTGTCTCGCGATCGCCGACGAGCAGACCGCCGGGCGGGGCCGCGACGGTCGCTCATGGACGGCCCCGGCGGGTGCCGCCCTGCTGCTCTCGCTCGGGTTCCGGCCGACATGGCTGCCCCCCGACCGGATCTGGCGCCTGGCCGCGGTCGCCTCGCTCGCGATGGCCGAGGCCGCCGAGTCCGTCGCCGACGTGGGGGCCGGGACGATCGCGCTGAAGTGGCCGAACGACCTCGTCGTCGAGCGGCCGGGGCGCGGGATCCGAAAGCTCGCCGGGGTGCTCGGCGAGACGTCCGGCCTCGGGACACCCGATCCGCGGGCGATCATCGGGCTGGGGATCAACGCCGACTGGGCGGCGAAGGACTTCCCGGCGGACCTGGTGGACACGATGACGTCCCTGCGCGAGGTGTCAGGCGGCCGGCCGATCGATCGGATCGCCCTGGGGGCCGCGTTCGTCGACCGCCTCCAAAGCCGGATCGGCTCGCTTCGGGGTGGCCGGTTCGACGCCGCCGGCTGGGCGGACCGCCAGCTCACGACCGGCCGGTTCGTCCGGATCGACGGACCGGATGGCACCGCCTGGACCGGCCCGGCGATCGGCGTGGACCAGGCGACCGGCGCGCTCGTGGTCGACGATGCCGAGTCGCCCGGCGGCGCCCGGCAGGTGCTCGTCGGCGAGGTCGGTCACGTTCGCCTCGCGACCGCCGCCGCGAGCGGGGTGTAACGCGATGGCCCGCCCGGCGTTGTGGAGAGTAGGCCGACCGGAGGAGGTCGGGCGCCGACGCGTCGTCCATCTCGATCGGGATCGCCCGCTCGTCGAGGCGGCGCAGGCGGACCCGACGCGGTTCGAGGCCCTGTACCGGAAGTACGTCGCCCAGGTGTACAGCTACGCCGCCTACGAGCTCCGCGACCGGCACGATGCCGAGGACGCCACGGAACGGACGTTCCTGGCGGCGCTCACGCACCTGCCGACGTTCCAGGAACGGGCCATGCCCGATGACGGCGATGGGGCGTCCACGTTCCGCGTCTGGCTCTTCCAGATCGCCCGCAACGTCGTGGCCGATCGGCGTCGCCAGGCTCGGCGGCGACCTGAAGCGCCGCTCGAGGCCGCGGCGGGGATGGCCGACGCGCTCGACCTCGAGGCGGACGTCACGAGCCGCGACCAGGTCCGCGCCGCGCTCGGCGCGATCGGGCGACTCAAGGGCGATCGACGCCAGGCGCTGGTCCTCCGGTTCGTCGAGGAGATGTCGACCGCCGAGATCGCCGGGATCCTCGGTCGGTCCGAAGGGGCCGTGCGGGTCCTGATCCATCGCGCCCTCCGCAGCGTCGCGCGCGACCTCGGCGAGGACGGCCGGTGAGCCTCGCGTCGCCCGGACGCGACGGCACCGAGATCGAGGCCCTCATCACGGATCGGTATCTCGACTCGCTGCTGGCGATGCCCGTCCCCGGTCCGTCGGCCGTGCCCGCAGCCTGGCCGGACGGCATCCTGCGTGTCACGGCCGAACGCCTCGCCCGGCTGCCGCGGCTCCATCCCTCGTTCCGCTTCGAGGAGGCGCTCTCGAACCGGCTCGCCGCCGCCGCCGACGCGCGGCGACTGCCGGCCGCCGCGGGCGCGGAAGGGGTCGTCGTGACGCTGCCGGCGGTCCCGGGAGCCGTGGCGAACCCCCTGCGACCCGCGGGCTCCGTCGGGAACGCCCGGCCCGGCGAGGCCGATGCGGTCCGTCCGCTCCTGATCGGCGGCGCCATCACGTCGGCGGCCTTGTCGCTGGCCGGGGCGGCCTACGTCGCGTGGCGCCTGCGCCGGCCGGTGAGGACGCCGATGGCCCGTGCGGTCCGCGCGGTCGCCCGGACGAGGCTCACCTGATGCCGCTCAAGTTGCCCTCGTTCCGGGCCCGACGGGACGCGTACCCCACCGACCTGTGGACCAAGTGTCCCTCGTGCGAGACCCAGGTCTTCAACAAGCAGCTCGACAAGGCCATGCGGGTCTGTCCCACCTGCGGTCACCACTTCCGGCTGTCGGCCGCGTCGCGCCTCGAGCAGCTCCTCGACCCCGAGACGTGGTCGGAGAGGGATCCGGGGCTGCAGTCGGTCGATGCGCTCGTGTTCGTCGACCAGAAGGCCTATCCGGATCGGATCGCGGCGGCCCAGGCCGCGACCGGCATGCGCGACGCGGCGGTCTGGGGCACGGGCGCGGTCGGCGGCCGCCCGGTCGCGATCTGCGTCATGGACTTCGGCTTCATGGGCGGCTCGATGGGTGCCGTCGTCGGCGAGAAGGTGACGCGCGCCGCAGAGCACGCCCTCGCCGAACGGATCCCGCTCGTCGTGGTGAGCGCATCGGGCGGGGCGCGGATGCAGGAGGGAACGCTCGCGCTCATGCAGCTCGCCAAGACGCTGGCGGCGATCGAGCGCCTCCGGACCGCAGGCGTGCCGTTCATCTCGATCCTCTCGGACCCCACGACCGGCGGGGTCTTCGCGTCGTTCGCGGCGGTGGGCGACGTCAACGTCGCCGAGCCGAACGCGCTCATCGGGTTCGCCGGGGCCAGGGTCTCGGCCGGCACGATCGCGCAGGAGCTGCCGGCGGGCTTCCAGCGCTCGGAGTTCCTGTTCAGCCACGGGTTCATCGACCGGGTCGTCGCCCGGCCGGCGTTGCGCGACGAGCTGATGCACCTGCTGCGACTTCTGGCGGCCCGCGACGCCGAGGAACCGGTCGAACCGGTCGACGACGACCTCCCGGCCTTCCGGCCGCTGTCGTTCCTCTCGAGCCTGGCCGAGCGGGTCGGGGAGCTCGCGGGAGGCGACGGCACGGGACCGATCGAGGGTGGCGCTGCCCCGTCGGGTGCCTCGACCAACGGGTCCGGGGCGGTCCTCGACGCCATCGTCGAGGGGACATCCGACGGCGCCTGGGCCCGGGTGCAGCTGTCGCGCAACCTGCGACGGCCCCGGACCCTCGAGTTCGTGTCCTCGATGACCGACGACTTCGTCGAGCTCCACGGGGACCGCCTGTTCGGTGACGACGCGGCGATCGTCGCGGGCCTCGCGCGGCTCGACGGCCGCTCGGTCGCGGTCATCGGCCAGCAGAAGGGCGCGGACACCGACGAGAACATCCGCCGCAACTTCGGGATGCCCCACCCGGAGGGATATCGCAAGGCGATGCGGATCATGGAGCTGGCCGAACGCTTCGGTCTGCCGGTCATCACGTTCGTCGACGTCCCAGGGGCCCACCCGGGCGCCGAGTCCGAGGAGCGCGGCATCGCCGAGGCGATCGCCCGGTCCGTGGCCCTGATGACACGCCTCCGCACGCCGATCGTGGCGGTGATCACGGGCGAGGGCGGCTCCGGCGGGGCGCTCGCGATCGCCGTGGGCGACGTCGTCATCGCCCTCGAGAACGCGGTCTACTCGGTCATCAGCCCGGAGGGCTGCGCCTCGATCCTCTGGCGGACCTCGGACGAGGCCCCGGCGGCCGCGGCGGCGATGCGCATGACCGCCGCCGAGCAGCGTGACCTCGGCGTCATCGACATCGTCGTGGCGGAGCCTGGTGAGGGCGCCCACGCCGAGCCGTCCGAGACCGCGCGCCGGCTCCGCGCGATCGTGGTGGACCGTCTCCGCGCGCTGTCCGCGCTCACGGTCGAGGAACTCGTGGAGGCACGCTATCGGCGCTACCGGGCGCTGGGGTCCTACACTGAGGCCGAACTGCCGGAGATCCCGCCGCCGTCCGGTCGCGGGCTCGGGGACCGCTTGCGCGACCTGCTGGATCCCGGCCGGCGGACCGTTGCCGGTGCCACCGGTCCGTGGTCGCGCGACGAGCCGCCGGCCCGCGAGGAGGTCTAGGGAGTGTCCGATCCGTCCCCCGATGGTCGCGTCGTCCGCGGTGCAGCGGCCCGCGCGGCCGACCACGCCAACATCGACCGCCTCGCCGACGAGCTGCTGCCGTCCCTGATGGCCAAGCTGGCCGCCACGGGTCTGGGCGAGCTCGAGGTGCGCGAAGGGTCGTGGAAGGTCCGGCTGCGCCGGCCACCAGAGGGCGCGGGCAAGGACCGCAAGGCCGAGCGGTCCGGGCGGAGTGCGGGCGGGCACGCCCATGGCAACGTCGGCACCGGTCTGACGCCGGTCGGGCCGGGTCGTGAGGAGCGCGACGGTCGTGACGGACACGGCGGCGCGGATCGCCGCCGGGTCGTGGCCACGTCGCCGGCCGTCGGCGTCTTCCAGCCGCGGGCCGAGGCCAAGACCGGGACCCGGGTCCGTGCCGGCGACCGCCTCGGCGGGATCGACGTGCTGGGCGTCTCGCAGGAGGTCGTCGCGCCAGTCGACGGCGTCGTCGGTGCCAGCCTCGTGGAATCGGGCGATGCCGTGGAATACGGCCAGGAGCTGATCGTCATCGAGCTGGCCATGGCGCCGGTCGCGGACGGCTGAGCGTGTTCCGAAAGATCCTCATCGCCAACCGGGGCGAGATCGCGCTGCGGATCATGCGCGCCTGCCGCACGCTCGGCGTCGAGGCGGTCGTGGCCTACAGCGAGGCCGATCGCGATTCGCTGCCGGTCCTGCTCGCCGACGAGGCCATCTGCATCGGTCCGGCCGACGCCTCGCGCTCGTATCTGCTGGCCCCCGCCGTGATCTCGGCGGCGCTCGTGACCGGTGCCGATGCCATCCACCCGGGCTACGGCTTCCTGTCCGAGGACGAGGGCTTCGCCGAGGTGGTGGCCGCCCACGGCCTGACGTTCATCGGCCCATCGGCGACGGTCCTCGAGCGATTCGCGAGCAAGGAGGGCACGCGCCGGCTGCTCGGCGAACACGGCCTGCCGACGATCCCGGGATCGACCGGGATGCTCGGCGACGACATGCACGCGCTCGGCGAGGCGGAGCGAATCGGCTACCCCGTGCTCATCAAGCCCTCCGCCGGTGGCGGCGGCAAGGGCATGCGCATGGTCCGAACGCCGCGCGAGCTCGAGTCCGCGCTTCGCGTGTGCCGCTCGGAGGCGAAGGCAGCCTTCGGCGACGACTCTCTCTACCTCGAGAAGTGGCTCGACGAGAACCGCCACGTCGAGGTCCAGATCGCGGTCGACCGGTACGGGCACGGCGTCCACCTCGGCGAGCGCGACTGCTCGGTCCAGCGCCGGCACCAGAAGATCATCGAGGAGGCGCCGACGCCGGCCCTGTCCGAGACGGCGCGGACCGACCTGGCGGAGCGGGCGATCAAGGCCGCGGTGGCGGCCGGATACGAGAACCTCGGGACGCTGGAGTTCCTGGTCGACGGGACCGGCAGCTTCTACTTCATCGAGATCAACTGCCGGATCCAGGTGGAGCATCCGGTGACCGAGATGCTGACGGGTGTCGACCTCGTCACGATGCAGATCCGGATCGCAGCCGGGGAGCCGCTCGGCTTCAGCCAGGCCGATGTCTCGTTCAGCGGTCACGTCATCGAGTTCCGGATCAACGCCGAGGACCCGTCGGAGGAGTTCCGTCCGGGCGCCGGCGTGGTGGAGCGCTACCACGCCCCGGGTGGCCCCGGCGTGCGCATGGACTCGCACCTCTACACCGGCTACGAGGTGCCGCCGTACTACGACTCCCTGCTCGGCAAGCTCATCGTGTGGGGCCCGGACCGGGCGACCGCGATCGCCCGCGGGCGCGTGGCGCTCGACGAGCTCGTCGTGGACGGGATCGTGACCAACACGGCCATCCACAAGGCGCTTCTCGGCAACGAGAGCTTCCTCGACGGCAAGTTCACGACGAACCTGCTGGACCGCGTCGGAGGAGCGGCGATCCTGGCGGCCGCCGCCCGGACGTGACCACCGCGTTGGCCGGGATCTTGACGCCGATCGAGATGCAGACCTGCACAGACTTCGTCGCGTGCCACCGCCCCCGACGGCCAGACTGAACGCCACATGACCAGGAGCTGCCCGTGACCGACGCCCCGCCCGACGCCCCGCCCGACGCCGAGACCGATGGCGCGCGGGTCCCAGCGCCGCCCGATGTCGTGGCGCCGACGACGGTCCACTCCTCGAGTGAGATCCAGGCGCTGATCCCGCACCGCTGGCCGTTCCTGCTCGTGGATCGGATCGTCGAGTACGACCCCGAGGCCCGGCGGATCGTGGGCATCAAGGGCGTGACCGCGACAGAGTGGTTCTTCGGCGGCCACTTCCCTGGGCTGCCGGTCATGCCCGGCGTCCTGCAGGTCGAGGCACTTGCCCAGACGATGGCGGTCTACGTGGCCAAGCAGCCCGGCTTCGGCGATCGGATCGGGCTGTTCGCGGGCATCGACGAGACGCGCTTCAAGCGGATCGTCGTGCCGGGGGACACGCTGCGCCTCGAGGTCACGATGGAGAAGCTCGGCGGCCGGTTCGGACGCGGCCGCGGCGTGGCGACCGTCGACGGCGAGATCGCCTGCCAGGCGACGCTCTCGTTCATCATCCCGGGCGAAGGGGTCCTGCGATGACCCGCATGGCGGTCTTCTCCGACGTCCACGGCAACGCCTCGGCCCTCGACGCCGTGCGTGCCGCGATCCGCTCCGCGCGGCCGGACGTGGTCGCCGTCGCGGGCGACCTGGTGTTCAACGGCCCCGACCCGGCCGCGGTCGTCGACACGCTTCGCGAGATGGAATCGGACGGAGCGATGATCGTGTCCGGCAACACGGACATCGCGGTCGCCGACTTCGACTACGCCGCCGCCTTTCCCTGGATGACCGACGGCGTCCCCGAGACGTTCCAGGCCGCGGCCGAGTGGGCGCACGACGCGCTCGGCGACGAGCGGGTCTCGTGGCTCCGACGACTGCCGGCCGAGCGCCGCGTCCACGCCGAGGACGGCACGATGGTCCTCGTCTGCCACGCCTCACCCGGATCCCAGACGGCGGGCTTCGACCAGGTGCTCGATGCCAACGTCACGCTCGAGCGAGCGGCCCGGACCGATGCGCGCGTGATCGCCTGCGGCCACACGCACCTGCCCGAGGTGCGCGACCTCGGCTGGAAGGTGATCGTCAACGACGGCTCCGCCGGCTACGTGTTCGACGGCGACCCGACCGCCTCCTGGGCGCTGCTCGACCTCGTCGGTGGCAACGTCACGACCGAGATCAAGCGGACCGAGTTCGACGTCCTCGCGGTCGCCAATGCGATCTCCGCCCGCGGGCTGCCGGGCGACGTGTACCGCGCGGCCACGGTCCGAACGGGCAAACTGGTCCGATGACCGACCGTCGCCGGGTCGTCGTGACCGGGATGGGCGCGGTGACCGCGCTCGGCAACGACGTGGCCTCGACCTGGGAGGGTCTCCTGGCCGGTCGCTCCGGCGTCCGGACCATCGAGGCCTTCGATCCGTCCCGTCTGACCTCCCGCATGGCCGGCGAGGTGCGCGACTTCGATTCGAGCCACGTTCTGGACCGCAAGGACCAGCGCCGGACCGACCGCTACATCCAGTTCGGGCTCGTCGCCGCGCGGGAGGCCCTCGATGCGGCCGGTCTGCCGGAACGCTTCGAGGGCGACCTGGCCGAACGGACCGGCGTGATCCTCGGCACCGGGCTCGGGGGCGTCGGGACGCTCATCGAGGGGTTCTCGACGAACGCCCTGCGCGGTCCGGACCGGATCAGCCCGTTCCTCATCCCGATGGGCATCCCCAACATCGGCAGCGGGCAGGTCGCCATCAACTTCGGCATGACCGGCCCCAACTTCACGACGGTTTCGGCCTGCGCGACCGGTGGCCACGCGCTCGGCGAGTCCTCGGAGATCATCCGGCGGGGCGATGCCGACGTGATGGTCGCTGGCGGCGCCGAGGCCGGGATCTACGAGGCCCTCGTCGGCGGGTTCGCGGCGATGCGTGCGCTGTCGACGCGGAACGACGACCCCGAGGGCGCGTCGCGGCCATTCGACCAGGGCCGCGACGGGTTCGTCGTCGGCGAGGGGGCCGGTGTCGTGATCCTCGAGGCCCTCGAGCATGCCCAGGCCCGCGGCGTGCCGATCCTCGCCGAGCTCGTCGGGTATGGGGCCACGGCCGACGCGTCGCACATCACTCTGCCGGCGCCCGGCGGCATCGGCGCGGTGCGCGCTGCGCAGCGGGCGCTCGAGAAGGCCGGACTGCGGCCCGACGAGATCGACCACGTCAATGCGCACGCGACGTCGACCCCGGAAGGCGACAAGGCCGAGCTCCAGGCGATCCGGACCATCTTCGGCGATGCCGTCGGGCAGATCCCGATCACGGCCAACAAGAGCATGCTCGGTCACACGCTCGGCGCGGCGGGGGCGATCGAGGCCATCGCGAGCGTCCTGGCGATCCGCGACGGCTGCGTGCCGCCGACGATCAACCTCGTCGACCCGGATCCGGCCGCGGACGGCCTCGACCTCACGCCGACCACCGCGGCGCGACACGACATCCGGATCGCGCTCAGCAACTCCTTCGGGTTCGGCGGCCAGAACACCGCGCTGATCTTCCAGCGGTGGGAGCCATGACCGACGACGTGGTCCCCATGCCCGATCCGGCCCTCGACGCCGCCCCGGCGGATGCGGCGGGCACGCCCGTCGCGCCGAGCACGCCGCCCGTCGCGGAGGAGCCGTCGCCGCGCGACGACGCGGACGTCGCGCTGCTGGCGCTCATCGACCGGCTGGCCGACCTGCTCGACCGCTCGGACCTCTCGGAGCTGGAGGTCGAATCCGGCGCGACGGGGCTGGTCCTGCGCAAGCCGGCCGCGATCCCCGTGGCGGTCGGCGCCTCGTCGGCGCCGGTCCCGGGCGCGACCGCGGCACCCGGGTCGACCGGACCGGGGAGCGGCGAACCGCAGACCGCCGGCCGCGATCCGGCGCTCCTCGCCCGACCGTCGGTGAAGGCCCCGCTGACCGGGATCTTCTATGCCTCCCCTGCGCCGGGGTCGGCGCCGTACGTGCGGGCGGGCGGCGAGATCGCCGTGGGCCAGGTCGTGGGGCTCATCGAGGCGATGAAGCTGTTCAACGAGATCAAGTCGGACCTCGCCGGCCGGGTCGTCCGCGTCATCCCGGAGAGCGGCACCCTGGTCAAGGCGAAGCAGCCGCTGGTGGAGGTGGAACCGCTGTGAGCCCGTCCGCCAGCCAGCCCGCCAAGCACGCCCATGTCACCGGCTGGGGCCGCTATGCCCCGTCGCAGGTGCTGACGAACAAGGACCTCGAGCGGATGGTCGACACCTCCGACGAGTGGATCGTGAGCCGGACGGGCATCCGTGAGCGACGGGTCGCTGCCGCGCACGAGACGACAGCGTCGATGGCGGCCGTCGCGTCCATGCGGGCCATCCGCACGGCCGGGATCGACCCGGACGAGATCGACCTGATCCTGCTCGCGACGCTGACCCCCGACTACTGGATGCCGTCCACCGCGGCCCTCGTCAAGGAGGCGATCGGCAACACGCGGGCCGCGGCCATGGACGTCTCAGCCGCCTGTTCCGGGTTCGTGTACGCCTACTCGACAGCCCACGCCTACATCACGAGCGGTCTCGCCAAGCACGTCCTCGTCATCGGCGCCGAGCTGTTGACCCGGTTCCTCGACTACACGGACCGCAACACCTGCATCCTGTTCGGGGACGGTGCCGGGGCCGTCGTGCTGTCCGCCTCGGACGAGCCCGGCGGCGGGCTCGGGATCGAGCTCACCACCGAGCCCCAGGGCGCGTACATGATCTGGCTGCCGGCCGGTGGCGCGAAGAGCCCGCCGTCCGCCGAGACAATCGCGCGGGGCGAGCACTACATCCGGATGGAGGGCAAGGAGACCTACCGGTTCGCGACGCGGACCCTCGCCTCGACGGCGCTGGCGGCGATCGAGCGGGCGGGCCTCCAGCCCGATGACATCGACCTGTTCATCCCGCACCAGGCCAACATCCGGATCATCGACGCCGTCGCCAAGGGCCTGGACCTGCCGATGGAGCGGATGTTCGTCAACCTCGACAAGTACGGCAACACGTCCGCCGCGTCGGTGCCGATCGCGCTCGCGGAGGCGGTCAACGGCGGCCGGATCAAGGTCGGCGACCGCATCGTGCTCGTCGCCTTCGGCGCCGGGTTCACGTCCGGTGCAGTGGCCATCGAATGGACGGCCGACCCGGCCCGCGGGATCGCCGGTGACGCCGCGGTCCAGCCCGACGACGTCACAGTCCGCCTGCCGGTCGACTGGGACTCCGTCGATCCGATCCCCGAGGCGCTCGCCGCCCTGATGGCGCAGCCCGGGCGAGTCGACGTGCCGCTCGACGATGTCGTGCCGGGCGAGCCGGAGCCGGCCCACCGGACGGTTCACGCGTGATCGAGCTCGACGGCAAGATCGCGCTCGTGACAGGCGGGTCGCGCGGGATCGGGCGCGGGATCGTGACCCGGCTCGCCACCCAGGGGGCCGATGTCGCCTTCACCTACCGCGGCAACGAGGCCGCGGCCGCCGAGACCGTGGCCGTCGTCGAGGGGCTCGGTCGGCGCGGCCTGGCGATCCAGGGCGACGTCCGCGATCCGGCGACCGCCGAGTCCGCGGTCAAGGCGGCGATCGACGCCTACGGCAAGATCGACATCCTCGTCAACAACGCCGGCATCACCCGCGACGACCTCATCATGCGGATGACCGAGGAGGCCTGGCGCGACGTCCTGGAGACGAACCTCTTCGGGGCGTTCTGGATGACCAAGGCCGTGACCCGCCCGATGCTGAAGGCCAGGAGCGGGCGGATCATCAACATCACCTCGGTCTCGGGCCAGGCCGGGCAGATCGGGCAGGCGAACTACAGCGCGGCGAAGGCGGGGCTGATCGGCCTGACCAAGGCGACGGCGCGCGAGCTGGCATCGCGCAGCATCACGGTCAACGCGGTGGCGCCCGGCTTCGTCCTGACCGAGCTCACCCAGGACCTGCCGCAGCCTTTGCTCGATGAGATCACCAGTCGAACGCCGCTCGGGCGGTTCGGCACGACCGAGGAGGTGGCCAGCGCCGTCGCCTTCCTGGCTTCCGACGATGCGGCCTACATCACCGGCCAGGTGCTCGCCGTCGACGGCGGCCTGGTCATGATGTGAGCGGGGGCGCCTCGTCCGACGCGGTGCCCACCGCGACGTAGCGATATCCCAGCGAGCGCATCGCCACCGGGTCGAGCAGACGCCGCCCGTCGATCACCAGGGGCGTCCGCATGCTCGCCTTGATGGCGGCCCAGTCGAGCTCCCGGAACGCCGGCCACTCGGTGGCGATGACCGCCACGTCGGCATCGCGAAGCGCCTCCTCGGCGCTGCCCGCGATCGAGAGCGCGGGCAGCTGCAGCACCGCATTCGCCCGAGCCTGCGGGTCGTAGGCGCACAGGTCCGCGCCGCCGTCGATCAGCCGCCCGGCGAGGGCGAGCGCCGGTGACTCTCGGACGTCGTCGGTCCCGGCCTTGAACGCGAGGCCGAGGAGCCCGACACGCCGGCCCGCGAAGCCACCGAGGATGCGCTCGATGCGGTCGGCGAAGCGCTGCTGCTGCGCGCCGTTCGCCTCGGCCGCGGCGATCGTCACGTGCATCGGCAGCGCGCGGTCCTGTCCGGCAACGGCGAGGGCCTGGAGCTCCTTCGGCAGGCAGCTCCCGCCGAACCCGTAGCTCGGGCGCATGTAGTCGAACCCGATCCGCGGGTCCAGGCCCATCCCTCCGAGGACCTCCTCGATGTCGGTGCCGTACTCCTCGGCCAGCGCGGCCATCTCGTTGGTGAACGACAACTTCAGCGCGAGGAACGCGTTGGCGCCGTTCTTGATGAGCTCGGCGGCCTCGACGTCCACGACCAGGACGGGGGCGGTCAGGCGGTCGTACAGGCCCACGACCGCCGCCAGCGCCTCGGGGTCGGCGTCGGGGAATCGCCCGATGACGATCCGGTTCGGCGCCGCGACGTCGGCGAGCGCCGTGCCCTGCCGGAGGAACTCGGGGTTCGTGAAGAGGTGCGTCGTGGGGGCCCCGGTGGCTGCCGCCGTCCGGCGCGTGGCCCCGGGCGGGACCGTGCTCCGGATGACGATCGGGACCGGTCGCATGCCGGGCGCCGTCAGCTGCGAGAGCGCGCCACGCAACTGCCCAAGGTCGCTTCGACCGTCGGGCCCGATCGGCGTCCCGACGCAGACCAGGATGACCTCGGCATCCGCGCTCGTCGTCTTGGCGATGCGCAGCGCGCGACGCTCGAAGGCGCGGGCCAGGGCGTCGGGCAGGCCGGCCTCATGGATCGGGGAGCGGCCCTCGCGGAGCGCCGCCAGGCGATCCGGCCGAGTCTCGACGAGCTCGACGTCGTGCCCGGCCTCGACGAGGCCGATGGCCGTGGCGAGCCCGACATACCCGGCCCCGATCACGGTGACTCGACGCCTGGGGGCTTCCACCGCGACAGGGTACAGGGAGCACGGCTGAGGCGTGTCCGACGAGGTGCCTTGGGTCACCGCCCCCGAAGGGCTGGAGGGGCCCTCGTGCTAGACTCGCGCCGCTTTGCGTGACGGATATTCCGGGGTTCGGCGACGTCGATCCCCGGCTCTCGCAACCTTCCTTTCCTTCCTCTGGCCCGGCCTCGGTCAGTGGTACGCCGGTTCGGTACGGAGCGCGGTCATCTTCGCCCTGCCCGTCGCGGCGGTGGCGGCGGTCGTGCTCGTCCAGGTCCTGGGTGGCGCCGCGAGCCTCTTTCTCAGCCTGTTCACGCCATCGACGGCGTTGACGATCCTGGTCCTGATCGGCCTGCTCGGGCTGTGGCGCCTGATCTCGATGGGCGACGCCCTGACCAGCGCCGAACGCGACCGGTCATGGCGCCAGCCTCGACCCGTCGCGACGTTCGCCGGCCTCGCCCTGGTCGTCATCGTCGTCCACGCATTCGCCGCCAGCTGGGCGTGGCGGACGTACGAGGCCGGCTCGCACATCTTCGTGGCCCAGCAGGGCCCCGACGTCGTGACCGAACCCAGCCCCAGCAGCCCCGCGGCCGGCTACGTCGCCACGCCCGCCGTCACGCCCGAGACGCGAGAGTCGCGGATCACCTTCCTGCTGACCGGCATCGACTCGTCCGAGACCCGCAACCACGCCCTCACCGACACGCTCCTCGTCGTGAGCGTCGACCCGGAGACCGGCGAGGTCGCGATGGTCAGCTTCCCGCGCGACATCGCGCGCTTCCCGTTGTCCAACGGCAAGACGTTCGTCGGCAAGATCAACGGGCTCATGACCTACGCCAACAACCACAAGAAGGAGTTCCCCGACGGCGGCCTGCCGACGCTGGTGAACGAGCTCGGCTTCCTCATCGGCGTGCCGATCCACTACTACGCCGCGGTCGACCTCGAGGGCTTCTCGAAGATGATCGACCGCGTCGGCGGGGTCACGATCAACAACCCGAAGGCCATCAACGACCCGGTGTACGGCGGCTGGACCGACGGCCGGATCGGGTTCCGCCTCTCGAAGGGCAAGCACAAGCTCGACGGACAGGAGGCGCTTGCCTACGTCCGCTCCCGCAAGGGCATCGGAGAGAGCGACTTCTCGCGCGCCCGCCGTCAGCAGCAATTGCTCATCGCGCTCGAGGAGAAGCTGACCGACCCGGCGATGCTGCCCAAGCTGCCCGACATCCTCAACGACGCCAAGGACACGCTGATCACGAACTTCCCGGCCGACCGGCTGGGCGACATGCTCGAGATCGCCCAGCGCGTCGACGAGGAGAACATCACCCGCAAGGTGCTCAACGCGCCCTACTCGAATCGGCCGCCGCTCAGCACGACCGGTGGCATCTACATCCTCAAGCTCGACATGAAGCGCCTGGCCAAGCTCTCCGTCAGCCTGTTCGGGACGGACAGCCGGTACTACGAGCCGCCGGCGGCCCCCAGCCCCTCGGCATCGCCCTCGACGGCGCCCTAGCCGCGACGCGCCCCTAGCGCCCCTCGCCGGTGAAGACGGCCGGGATCGTGCGCAGGATGATCTTGACGTCCAGCCACAGCGACCAGCGGTCGATGTAGTCGAGATCGAGCCGGACCCAGCGGTCGAAGTCGGCCTCGCGCCGCGCCGCGACCTGCCAGAGACCCGTGATGCCCGGCTGCATCGACAGGCGCCGGCGGTGCCAGATGTCGTAGTCCTGGACCTCGCTCGGCAACGGTGGCCGCGGACCGACCAGGCTCATCTCCCCGCGCAGGACGTTCCAGAGCTGGGGCAGCTCGTCGATGCTCGTCCGGCGGAGCCAGCCCCCGGTCCGGGTCAGCCGGGGGTCGTCGGTGACCTTGAACGCGGGACCGCTGATCTCGTTGAGGGCCTCGAGCTCGGCCAGGCGCTCCTCGGCATCGGGCACCATCGTGCGGAACTTGACCACCCGGAACGGCCGGCCGTGCAGGCCGACCCGCTCCTGCAGGAACAGCACCGGCGCTCCGTCGCGCAGCCGGATGACGACCGCGACGATGAGCAGCAGCGGGCTTAGCAGCACCAGCCCGGTGAGTGCGAGGGCAACGTCGATGGCCCGCTTCGCCAGCATGCCGAGCGTCCGGTCCGGCCCGTAGACCAGGGACAGCACCTCCACGCCTTCCACTTCCTCCATGCGTCCGCCGGGCAGCATCAGGCCCGGCCCGACGATGGGGATCCGCACGACCCGCCCTTCGTCCTCGCAGAGGCGTGCGATCGGCTCGACCATCGCCCGCTCGCCGACCGGCAGGCAGATCGCGACTTCGTCGACCACGGTCGAGTGCAGGATCGCCTCGATCTCGTGGAGGTCTCCCAGCACCGGCCGCCGCACGCGCCCGTCGTCGCCGTTCGCGCGATCCTCCGGGCCGGCCAGGTGCCCGATCGGATCGAGACCGAGCTCCGCATGCCGTCCCAGCAGGTCGGCGAACGATTCGCCGGCCTCGTTGGCACCGACGATGAGCATGTACCGGACGCTGCGGCCGCTGGAGCGCAGGCTGAGGAAGATCAGCCGGATGAGCGTCCGGCTCGCGATCGTCAGGATCGCCTGCGAGGGGAACAGCAGGATCAGGAAGAGCCGGCTGACGTTCGGAAGCTTGAACAGGAAGAGCGCGGTGAAGACGACGACCGCGAGCAGCAGGACGGCGAAGAGGACGTCGAGGGCCTCGCGGCGTCGGGACCATCGGACGCGAAGGCGGTACAGGCCCTGGACCCAGAGCACGACCACGAGGGCGAGCCCGTAGAGGACGGCGGCGAGACGGGCGTCGATCCCGGCCGAGGCCCAGACCCGCTCCCAGCTGTCGAGCCCGAAGCGAACCATCGACAGGCCGATGAACAGGGCGAACGCTGTGACGGCGTCCGCGAGCATCAAGGCCAGATGCAAGGCCGCGGCGTGACGACGGATCAGTGTCCGGTCCTCCACCAGGGCGCGTGAGTCAGGCCCGATTGTACCGGCTCGACCTGGCCGCGGCGTCCATCCCGAGCGCGGGACCATCGTACGGGTGTTCGTTCTGGGGTGGTCTGGTAGGGTCATGCCATGGGGAAGGTCACGGCCGCCTGGGCCGACATGTCATCTGCCGCCCGGGCCGTGGCCCTTGGCGGGCTCGTCCTGCCGGTCGTGCTGGTCACCGCTGTGGCGGTCACGGCCGTCGGCTTGCTGGCGCCTCCCCCCACCGCTCCGGGACCATCCGAGGATCCGATCGGGGCCCTCCCGACCGATGCCCCGCCGAGCCCCTCGTCGTCGCCTGCCGCCCTGCCGTCACCCTCGGCCAGTGCCTCTGCCCTGCCGACGCCTGCCGCCGCCGACGAGCTGCTCGGGACCGACGGGCGCCTCACGGTGCTGCTGCTCGGCTCGGACTACCGCCCTGCCCACCCGGGCAATCGGACCGACGCGATCATGGTCGTCTCGGTGGACCCCACGACCGGCAAGGCGGCCGGGTTCAGCATCCCTCGCGACGTGGTCGACTTTCCGCTGCCGGAGCGCGGCACGTACGGGAGCAAGATCAACGGCCTCTACCAGTACCTGCAGGCGAAGACGAACCGTGGCGCGGCCAACATGATGAAGGCGGTCGGTCGCGCCTTCGATCTCGAGATCGACAACTACGTCTTCATCGGCTTCGCCGGTGTGCAGAAGCTCGTCAGCGCCGTCGGCGGCGTCGACATCCGCCTGCAGAAGCCCTACTACGACGCGCTGTACTGGGTGAACAGCCACAAGCGCGGCTGGGGCCTGCCCGCGGGCAAGAGCCATCTCAACGCCGCGGACGCCCTGATCTTCGCGCGCAGCCGGAAGGGCGACAGCGACTTCGGTCGCGCGCGCCGCCAGCAGATCCTCGTGATGGCCGCGTTCAGCAAGGTCCGCAAACGCGGGCTCGACGACCTGCCGAAGCTCATCAAGGCCGCACGCGACACGGTCCGCACGGATCTGCCGCTGAGCCGGGCGACCGATCTCTTCAAGCTCTACAAGACCGTCAAGCTGGACAAGGTCAAGAAGGTCGTCTTCGGGCCGAAGGCCTGCGCGGTGCGCGCGAGCGGCTACGACTACCACCTGGTCTACGCCAAGTGCAAGACCTGGATCAAGAAGTATTTCCCCAAGGTCCGGCCGTTCGGGACGTGGCCCGCGACGGTGGTCCCGTCAGGGTCGATCGCGCCGAGCCTGGCGCCGGCGATCCCGGGCGCAAGCGGGGCACCCGACTCCTGACGCACCCGTCGGCGGCGTCGAGGCGCTGCGACGGCGGCGCGCAGTCTCTACTGGAAGGTGCCGGCGTGGACCTGGTTCGCGATCGTGCGCATCCAGCCGACCATCTGCGGGTCGCGGCGCTGGTCGCTCTGGTAGCCCGAGTTGTCGAAGGTGTGGAACGCGATGCCTGAGACCTTGCCGTAGACGAAGCCATCGCGGACCTGCTTGCGGAGCTTGGCCTCGGTGGGCCGCTGCTTCTTGTGACAGGCCGGGGCCAGGTTCTTGTGGGTCTGGACCATGAGCCAGATCGGCGTGCCGGGCGTCTTGCGGTCGACGACGGCGCGGACGTTCTTCAGGTGCTTCGGTCCGGTCGTCTGGACGTCGTACCCGGTCCGCGAGCAGCCGTTGCGGTTCGTCTCGACGGGATACCAGTCGACCATGAGGATGTCGGCCTTGCCGGCGCCCCAGAGGTTCCCGGACTGGTTGAAGTGCGGGATGTCGCCGTACAGGGCGAGGACCGGGTGGTTCGGGTCCGCCTTGTGGAAGGCCGAGTAGAGGGAGCGGACCTCGCCGGAGGTGATGTGGTTCCAGGAGGGCTCCTTGACCGTCAGGTAGCCGAACAGCGCCGGGTGAGCCTTGACGATGTTGACCCACTTGGCGACCCGTGACGGATAGACCTTGCCGGTCGAGTGATTCACCGTGTCAGGGAACAGGAAGATGACCTTCAGGCCGCAGCGCAGCGCCGCATCGAGGTAGTTCCGCGCATTGTTCGGCCCGGCCGCGTTCTTCATCACGTGTGTGAAGCCGCCGTTGCAGATCCCGCGCTTGTTCGCGGCGAGGTCGGCGAGCGCCACGTTCTGCAGCACCATCGGCGTGGCCGTGGATGCGCCGCGAACGCCGCTCTCGGCCTTCGTGGCGAGCGGGGCGATGCCCGCGCTGGCGGTCGCGGAACCGAGCGTGGCGGCGGCCAGGATCGCCAGGACGGCGGGCGCCACGAGGCGGTTCAGTCGGTGCCGGCGGGGGGCGTGGTTTGTCATGCGATCGGTCGCTCCGGAGCTACGCGAGGTTGGTCGTGCCAGAAGGATGGCAGCGCCGACTCGGTCCGGGTATGCCGCGAAAGGGCTTCGCCGAAGGGTACGGGGGTCATGTGCAGGCTCGCACCATCAGTCGCGTCCGTCAACCGCGGCACGCCTCCGGAGGCCGCAGGCGGACGGCCCCGGCGAGGCCCTCGATCGCCCCGTCCGGGCGCTCGTCGCGGGTGACGCAGGCGGCGGCGCCAAGGCGCGTCACGAGCGCATCGAGATCGGCGCCGGTCACGATCGGCTCGACCGCCAGCAACCGGGCGACGGCGACCAATTCGCCCTCTGCCGCCACCACCAGGTCGAGCCACGCGAGGGCGGCCGCGCCGGTCGCATGGAGTGGGACGGCATCGAGCCCGGCGGCCGCCTTCGTCGCATCGACCGCGAAGGCCAGCGCCCGGTCCGGGCGATCCTCGAGAGTCACGGCTGGGGTGACGCCGGGAACGCGACCGGCGAGGAACTCGGCGGCGAGATCATCCGGGGTGAACGGGTGCGGCCCGGCAAGCACCAGGTAGCGGACCGGCGGCCGCGTCAGCGCCCGCGTCCACGTCGCCCGCCGGTAGCCGAACAGCTGGCGATCGCGGAGTCCCAGCCACAGGACATCCGCCAGGTCGTCCGCCGGGTCGACCCGGACCGGGGACAGGTTCGCGATCTCCACCGAGTCGAATAGCCGGAGGGACATCGCCTCGCGATCGCGGAACGTCATCGCGATCCGGTCGCCGTCGGTCGTGTTCGCCCGGAGCCAGCCCGCGAGCTCGTCCGTCGTGCCCGCCGTCGCCGGCCGGCCGGCTGCGCGCTGGCCGATCGCGATCCCGCCGACGACCCCGAGCACCAGAGCGACCGCGAGGGCTGCCGCGATCGAGCGGCGGTGGACGGCGAGGGCCCCCGAGCGACCGCCATGCTGCTCGAGAAGGCTCCGGGCCCAGGCGACCGACCACGCGCCCGCCGCGCCCATCGCCACGGCCGAGAGGACCGCGAGTCCGGCGTAGTTGCGCGCATTGAGTCCCTGCGAGGCAGCGTACAGGGCGGCTGGCGCCAGGCCGACGGCCGCACCTGCGAGCAGCCGCGGCCCGCGCTCGACCCGCGCACGCGTGAGCACGACCAGCCACGACGCGACGATCATCGCGGCCAGGACGAGCGCCGCCCTCGCGATCCGCAGGTCGAGTCCCACGTCGCGGCCGGCGATGACCCCGATCGCGTTGAGCGGGAAGAGCACCCCCGCGTCGAACCAGACCACGGCCCACCACCAGGCTGCCGTGAGGAACGCGGCCGCGAGGTAGGCCGCCAGGAACGTTGCGATGCGGCGCGGCGACTCGAGACCGATCATCGCGAGCGGCAGCAGCGCCAACGGCAGGACGGTCTCCTTGACGAGGATGGTCAGCCCGAGGAGCACGCCGGCAACGGCCCAGCGTCGGGTCGTGGGGCGCCAGGCGACCACCAGGATGGCGATCACGCCGGCGGTCTGCGGCAGATCGATCCGCAGCGAGCCGACGAGCCGCCAGACGATCGGGATGGCGAGGAGCGCGAGCATCGTCCCCGCGGCGCCGCCCGGTCCCGCCAGCAGCCAACCGAGTCGGATGGCCCCGATCAGGCAGGCCACCGCCAGGAGGAGGGCGACGACCTCGGCGCCCGTGATGGGATCGCCCCCGATCGCCGAGCTCCCGATCGCCAGGACGACGCCGTACACAGGTGAACGGAGGAGGAAGGTCGTGCCGGATGGCGTCACGGGTCCATCGCCGCTGAGCACCGACAAGCCGACGAACAGGTAGCGGGCGTCGTCGGGCGCGACCGGCGTCCATCCGAGCACCGCGGTCCGAACCAGGACGACCGCGACGATCGCGACCACGAGACCGACGGCCACCGTCCGGTCCTCGATGGCCCGCCGGCGCAGGTCGGTCAGGCTCGCCACGTGAGCGCCGTCCGGATGTCCCGCCAGAGCCCGGCCACGTCGCGCGCTGCGAGCAGCCGCCACGCCACGACGAGCCCCAGGAGGATCGCGAGACCGTTGATCCCCAGGGCATGGGTCCGTGCCACGAAGACGACCGCCAGCGCGCCGGCGATGACGTCGCCGGTCGCTCGGCGGCGCCTGGCGACGAGTGCCCCGAGGCGCTCGACCGCGATGCCCAGCAACGCGAAGAGGCCGACCCCCGCCGGTCCGAAGTTCGCCCATGCCTCGCCCACGATGCCGGGCGCGAGGTATCCGGGCGGATCCTGATCGGGGAAGAGCCGCGGATAGATCCAGTAGCCGAGGTTCGGGATGTCGTCACGCCCGAGGAGCGGGCCGAGGCGCCGCGCCCAGGTCAACCCGCCGTAGTAGGGCTGTTCCCGCGGGATGACGTCCTGGAGCGCCTCGAGCGTGCGCGGCTGGATCAGGACGATGCGGTTGACCGTGCGCTCCACGGCAAAGGCGAGCTCGCGACCGGCCGCCTGATCGTAGGCGCGCAGGATCTGGGCACTCCCGAACAGCAGCGTCCCGGCGATGCCGAGGGCGACGAGCGCCCGGATCGGGATCCGCCATCGCGCCAACCCGATCCCGACCAGCAGGACCGCCACCAGCTCGGCGGCGAGATAGCGGCTCGCCAGCGCGAGGTCGAAGACCAGCAGTGCCGCCGATGACCCCGTATGACGCGATCCGCCAGGGACGACGCCGGCGCGGGCCGGTCGTCAGCAGCAGGCCGAGCGCGAGCGCGGGGAAGGCGACGCGCAGCTCCTGCACGGGGAGGCCGGTCAGCTCGCTCCGGGCACCGGTGATGTCGCCGGCGAGGAACGGCAGCCCGACACGGATGATCGTCGGGGCGATCGCCACGAGCCCCACGACCGCGAGCCCGACCGCGACCCAGAGCCGCCACGGTGCGGGATCGGACGGGCCAGTGGTGAGCGGGCGCTCGTCCGCGGGGCTTCCGGCGGTGACCCTGGTGCGAGCGGCCGCGATCCGGTCACCGACGGCGACTGCCGCCCCGAGCGCGAGGGTGCACGCGGCCACGTACAGCGCCGGTCCGGGACGAGCGCCGAGCGCCAGGATCAAGCTGCCGAGACCGAAGAAGACCGCGTCGAGCAGAAGCCAGACCACGGCCGGATGCCAGAACCCGAGCCCCGTCCGGCGAGCCGCGGGCACCACGAGGAGCGCTGACGCCCCGAACGACGCCGCGACCAGGAACGCGGCGAGCAGGCTCACAGCGCGTCCTCCGCCGTCCGCTCCTGGCCCAAGGCTTCGCTCGCGGCCCGGGCGGCGACATCCGCGCCACCCGCGGGGAGGGCGGCCGAGAGGAACGCATACGAGGCGACGCCGAGCAGCCCGAGCGGCAGGGTCGAGATCACGCGGTAGCCGAAGACGATCGCCACCGCCTCCTCGGGCGGGATGCCCGCCACGCCAAGCAGGCCGGCGACGACGAGGTCGGTGCTCCCGAGCCCGAATGGCAGGAGCGAGAGCACGCCGGCGACGATCCCGAGACCGAGCGCGCCCCACGCCACGGCCGGGTCGAGGTCGCGACCCAGTGCCGCCGCCACGAGCATGAGCTGTCCCGTGTAGGCGACGAAGATGACCGCCGTCCACCCGGCGAAGGCGAGTGCGCGCCCCGGATGGCCGAGCAGGCTCGCCACGGTGTCGTCGAGGCGGCGGATGGCCCGCCCGGCCGTCTCCCAGCGCTCCGACCCCAGCAGCCAGCCGAGCGGGATCGCGCGGACGAGCGCCGACGGACGGCCGCCGAGCCGGTAGAACAGGCTGGGCAGCGCGACCGCCACGACCAGCGCCCCGATGGTGAGGGCGGCCGGCCACCCGAACGACCAGCCCGCCCACACGATCGCGGCACTGGTGCCCAGGTATGCGATCGCCCCGAGGCGCTCGATCAGGACCACGGCCCCGCCGACGGCATAGGGCACGCCGTGGTGCGCCCGGAGCAGGTACAGGCGTGCCAGCTCGCCCACCGACCCGGGCGTGACGTTGTTGATGGTGTTTGCGAAGGCGGTCATCGGGATGAGCGGGCCGACCGGCACGGGCCGCCCCGCCGCCGCGAGGAGACCAGCCGACCGTGCGGCCCAGGCCAGCACGATGACGACGTTCAGCGCGAGTGCGCCGAGGATGGGGCGGAGGTCGCTCGCGTCGAGCCGGTCGCCGAGCTCCCATGGCCTCGCCCGCCACGCGATGAGCGCCAGCAGCACGAGCGAGACCGTGCCCCAAACCAGCGGATGGCGGAGGATCCGGATCACGGCACCCGGCCCCAGACGACCGCATCGGCGGTGTCCCTGATGACGCTCCAGCCGGCCGGCGGTCCCGGGTCGGCGACAAAGCCGGTCAGCGACTGGATCGCGATGCGGTCGTCCCCGACGAGGACCAGGGGCTCACCCGGCGCCAGCTCGACCCGTGCGCCGACGACGACGAAGTCATCGCTGCCGGTGAACGGGACGCGGATCTCGGCGACCGGTCGGTCGCCGGCCAGCACGCGGAGCCGGCGGGCCGACGGATCGCCACCCGGGCCGAGGGAGCCGCCGGAGGGCTCGACCGGCGTGATCGCCGGCGCATCCGGGTCGCCGGTCTCGATCCCGGCCGGGCCGTCGCCCGCGCCGCCGGTGAGCCTGGGCAGCACGCGGATCTCGAGATCGATCGGCTGGCCCACCGGGAGTTGCGTGAACCCGATGCTGCCGCCCGGCTCGAGGACGACCCCGTCCCAGCCGTTGCCGGGCAGGATCCGGGTCGGACCCGCGGTCGCGCCGGATCCGGTGGCGGCGAGCGCGGCCAGGCGGCTGACGAGGCCGACCGCGGCACCGCGCCGCGCGAGCACGATCCGCCCGGCCCCGTATCGATCGGCGACGCTCGCGAGTGCCGCAGCGTCCCCCTGGAACGCGCTCGCCAGGTCGGCGCGGCGGTCGGCCTGGCCGTGCCCGGTGAACACGCCGGGATCGAACGCGAGCTTGGCGTAGCCTGGTGGCAGGACGGCGACCACCGAGGCGCCGGTCTCGTACCAGATCAGCGACGACCAGTCCTCGTAGCTCAGGATCGTGGGACGCGTGCCCGTGACGTCGAGCAGGCGGGCTATCTCGGGCACGCGGTCCGGTCCGAGCTGGAGGTGGGCGTAGCGGCGATCGGACCAGATCGTCCAGAGGAGGCGCTCGGTCGCCACGGTCGCCGGGAGGCACGCAACGAGCAGCGTGACGACCAGGCCCGGAACGAGGAGGCGGGACGCCGACGGCCGGCGACGCAGCAGGTGGTCCCCGAGCGCGACGAGTCCGATGGCGGCGAGGATCAAGCCCGCCTGGCTCGAGACCATCCACATCCGCTGCGGACGGAGGGCATCCTCCAGCGGCCAGGTCGGCTGGTACAGCACTGCGAGCGTGAACGGCAGGAGCCACCAGGGCAGGAGCAGCGCGGCGACCTCCGTTGGGCGCGGCGCCCAGCGCCTGGTCTCGCTGTCTCCATCGGGACCGGTCGTCCGGCGCAGGAGGAACAGGACCACGCCCGCGCCGATCGCGGCAAGCGGCAGGATCAGGCCGAACTGGATCGGGTATTGCCAGAACCCGATCCGGACGGGCAGCAGGTCCTCCGACGAGTCGATCGAGAACCCGCCGTTCTTCCGGATCGTCCCAATGACGTAGAGCAGCCATGGGGTGACGAAGGCCAGCGCCGTCACGCCGGTGGCGACCAAGGCGATCAGCAGCGTGCCGATACGCGCGCGGTGTCGCAGCGCCGTCACGACGACCAGGCTCGTCAGGGCCAGCGGAACCGGGATCAGGAGCTGGATCTGGATGAGCCCGCAGATGCCGAGGAGCGCTCCGGCCAGGACGGCCCATCCGAGCCATCGGCGCTGGCCCTCCGTCGCGTTCAGGAACGCGAGCATCGCGAATGGCAGGATCCCGAACACGAGGTCGCGCGGATAGACCGGCACGAAGGCCTGGCCGACCATGAACATCGAGTTGACCCACAGACGGTCCGCGGAGACGTCGAACCCGCCGCCGAACGCCGTCAGGGTGGCTGCCACCAGCGCGACGTCGCGGCGGCCGGTGAGGCGCCGGGTCAGGAGGTAGGCCCCCACGGGGATGACGGGCAGCCACGCGATGCCGAGGAGCGTCGTCGCCGCCGGCACGTCCAGCCCGGTGAGCCTCGAGATCCCCGCCAGGAGCACGTGGAACCCGGGCGGATAGTAGGCCGGGAGCCCGGCGTACGGGCCTTCCGGGGGGAACGATCCAAGCAGGATCGTCTGCGTCAGCCCCCAGTGGTACAGGAGGTCACCCCGGGCGAAGAACGGGGCCAGCATCCTCGCCCCGTGGATCGCGATCGCCGCGAGCAGCACGACGATGAGTCCTTGCTCGGTGCGGGGGATGGCGGCGAGGCGCTGTCGTACACTCCGGTGCGATCCCGAGACGCGGCGGCCGACCGCCAGGTCGCTGGTCACGCGCCCTGTTCGAGGTAGGACCGACGCTCCATGGACCCCATCGCGCTCGTGGCTTCCGCCGTCTGGGCGACGATGGTGTGCATCCTCCTCTTCCTGCTGCCGGGTGCCGCGCTTGGGCCACTGGTCCTGCCGGGCGCCTCGACCCCGCTCGCACGCCTCGGTCGAGCGGCCGGCGTCAGTCTACTGGCGACCCTCCTGCTATGCACCGTCCTCGCACGATTCGGGGTCCTGACGGCCCCGGTCATCCTGGCAGCCGCGGTCGCATTGACGGCGGCCGGCGTGCTGCTCCATCCGCCCACTCTGGCGCGGCCCTCGCGACGGGGCCGGCGGTGGTGGCTGGGCGCCGCCGCCGGGCTGGTGCTGACGGGGACCTTGGTCGTGCTGCCATCGGCGGCCGCGGCCTTCCCGGACCTGCTTCCGAAGAGCTCGACGACGTGGTACTACGCGAACCTCGCCCAGGAGGTCGCCGCCCGAGGCGCGATCCCTGCTGAGCTGCCCGAGTGGGGTGCCAGCCGGCCGTTCCAGACCGACTACCTGCCGGTGACCGCGCAGACGGCGGCGGCGCTCGTGCTCCTGCCGGGTGGCCTGCTCGTCGACCTCGAGATCTACCGGCTGATCACGCTCGCGCTGGGTCTCCTCTTCGCGACCCTGCTCTTCCGTCGCTGGGTGTCGGGCTGGGCGGCCGTGCTCGGCGCGACCCTGCTCTTCGGCACGGTCCGGCTCGACCAGAAGTTCGACGGCTACCGCCCGGAGACCGTCGCACTGGTCCTTGCTCTGTTCACGCTCTGGGTCGCCGACCGCGCCTTCGCCGAGCGCAGCCGGAGCGCGTTCAGTGTCGCGCTCGTCGCGTGCGGCCTCGTGTTCCTGAGTCATGCGGAGGTGTTCCTGATCCTCGCGCCGGCCCTCGTCGGGATCGCCATCGCCCGCCTCGTGGTCGCGCCGGGCGGGCGACGGGCGCGCCTCGGTCTCCGTGGACGCTGGCGAGCCCGGACGCTGGCGGCTCCGGCCATGGCCGCGGTCCTCGTGGTCGGGGGCGTCGTCCTCGGGGCGGCGGCCGGCTGGGCGCTGACCGGCGAGAGCCGCGTCCTCGGGTACGCGGTGGGGGGAGCGCGCCCGGCGCCGGATCCCGGGACCGAGCGGGGCCGGCCCGGCGAGGTGCCGGCGGGCTGGACGTTCACCGACGACCCGACCTGGGACTTCTACACGGCCTCGGTCGCCCCCGCGCTGGACGGCGCCCAGCCGCCCGATGCGTTCACCGACACGCTTCTCCTGCCGCGCTCGGTGGCCCTCATCTGGCCGGGGCTCGACGGCCGGCTTCGGTCGGGGCTCGCGGTCCTCGGCCTCCTGTTGCTCGCGCCGTTCCTGGCGTGGCCGTTCCTCGATGCCCGGCGGCGCCGATTCGTGTTGGGCTGGGCGCTCTTCGGCGGCCTGCTCATCGTCGGTTGCGTCCTGCTCTTCGCCATCTCGGACACGTACGTCCCGCAGAGGACGCCGGGCCGTCGATTGATGCCGTACCTGCTTTTCCTGCCGGTCATCGCGATGACGGCGTTGCTCTGGGTCACGGGACGCCTGCTGGCGCCGGGCTGGCGGGCACTGCTGCCCGGCCGCGGCCGGGCGTTGGCGGCGGGGCTCCTCCTCGCGATGCTGACGGCGGGCGCGGTCTCGGCATCGCCGTTGGCCGCGGCCGGCGCCGACGACGGGGACGCCGCCCTGAGCCAGACCGGCTACGACGCCTACCGCTGGCTCGACGCGAACCTGCCCGCCGACGCCCGGATCCTCACCAACGCCTACACCGACGGGGCGTTGGCGGCGGTCGCGCACCGCGTCGGGATCGTGGATGGACGAGCGGTCTACCTCGAGAACGCCGGGTTCCTCGCCGAGTCGACCGCGTTATGCCTCGGGGCGCGCGTCGTGTTCGGAGACCCGGGGTCCGCGGGCGCGGCCTCCTTCCTCGAGCGAGAGCGCGTCACCCACCTGCTCGTGGCCACGGCCGGACCGAACGGCACGGACCTCGGCGGCTACCTGCTGTTCGCCACCGACGTCGACGGGCTCCGGGCCCAGGAGCGGCTCCGCCTCGTCCGGACGTTCGGCGAGGAACGCCTCCTGCTGTTCGAGGTGACGAGCGGGACGGCATCCGCTGGCTAGACTGACCCCGATGGCCCTGTCCGCCGCCACGACTCTCGAAGGCCGCCCGCTGGGTGGGATCCCGGACTTCTACGGAGCGATCTGGAGCGAGGCTCGCGCTGCGGCCGCGCGCTGGCGCCTGGCGCTCATCGTCGAGGTCGCGATGGTCGCGCTGTGGTTCGTCGTCCGCACGACGGCCGGCGTCGATGGCCGCATCTACGCGATCTGGGTCATCGCGGCCGGCGCCCTCGCCCTGGTGGCGCCGTTGTCCGGGCTGGTCATCTTCGTCGCCACGTCGGTCGCCTTCGAGCCCGACTCGGTCGCCCGGACCCTCTCGGCGCGCGAGCTGATCCTGCTGCCGCTCGCGGCCGGCGTCCTCGTGCGCATCGCCCTCGACCGCTTCCGCTGGCGGCCCGTCCTGGCCGTCTGGCTCGGGCTGGCCCTGCTGATCGGGACCGCATTGGGGCTCGCCAACACGTTCGCGCGCTTCCCCGAGGAGTTCGCCTGGCGTGCGGCCGGGGGCTGGTACAACAACATGGCCGCGCCCGTGATCGTGCTGATCGTGGCCGCCTGGACCGCGCGCGGCGGCGCACTGCGGGTGATCGTCGTCGCCTGCGTCGTCGCGGTCGCCAGTGCGCTCATCTGCCTCGCCGAGTACGCGTCGCCGGGACTCGTCTCGGGCAGCAGGCTCGAGTGGCTCGGGTTCTGGAAGGACTTCGGGGTGCGGCTGTCGGGCACGATCCCGTCCCCGAACGCGCTGTCCGCCCAACTGATCGTGCCGACCGCGGTCCTCGCGGCCGTCGTGCTCCTCGTGCGCGACCTCCGGCTGAAGGCGCTCGCCCTCGTGGGCCTCGTTCCATTGCTGGTCGCGCACTACCTGACCTACAGCCGCTCACCGCTGCTCGGCGCCTACGCCTTCATCGTCGTCGCCGCGTGGCGGATCCGCCGGACCTTCGGGATCGTCGCGCTCGTGGGCGGCCTCATCCTTGGCGCCATCCTGCTGCCGAGATACCTCGAGCTGCGGAGCGCCACCACGCCGGCGCAGGTCGTTCCCGGCACGATCCTCGTCGCGACGGACCAGTACCGGATCCAGGCATGGGGCGCCGCCGCCCAGATGTGGGTGGACGAACCGTTGATCGGTCAGGGCTATCTCGCCTACCGCGAGCTCGGGCCGGCGTTCGGCGACCCGTTGATGGGGTCGCCGCACAACGAATGGCTGCGGTTCTTCTCGGAGGAGGGGACGGTCGTCGGTCTGATCGGGATCGCCTTCGTGCTGGCAACAGCCCGGTCGCTCGCGAGGATCCCCGGGTGGCTCGGGACCGGTCTGCTGGCGGGCTTCCTCGGCTGGGTCATCGCGGCCTCGTTCAACAATCCGCTGCTGTTCATCCGCGTCAGCGCGGTCGCGTTCTCGGTCGTGGGCGTCGGCCTGGCCCTGGCGGAGCGCTCGCGGAGCCTCGGCGCCGGACCGGCAGACGGGGACGCAGCGGGGACCGGGGACACGTCCGCCCTCGAGCCGGCGGCTGCGACCGAGCCCTCGATCGACGGGGGCGCGGCCCCGGCCTAGACGACCCTCGGCTGGCGGGCTGGCACGCGGCGTACACTGGCCGCGCATGCCGATCAGCCTCCTGCGCATCGCCGGTCTGGCTTTCGCGGTCGTCCTCCTGCTGGTGGCGATCGGGCGGCTCCGACGCCGCGGCGCCGGGAGCCGGGTCCCCGCCAGCGGCCTCCTCGTCATCGCGATCGGCCTGTTCGCGGTCGCGCTCTTCCCGGACCTCGTCCGACCCATCCAGGACATCCTCGGTCTCGAGGGCGAGCCGCTCGGCCGGCTCGTCACGGTCCTGGTCGTCTCGACCGCGGTCTCGTACCTGCTCGTTTTCTACGCCCTCGGCCGGGCCGACCGCGCCAACCAGCGCGTGAGCCGGCTCGTCCGGGCGCTGTCGGCCGCCCAGCTCGAATGGGCGCGCGGCCAGCCGTGGGGCGGGGTGCTCGTATGCATCCCCGCCTTCGACGAGGCGGACAGCCTGCCGGCGGTCCTCGCCGAGGTCCCGACCGAGGTCGCCGGACTCGCGACACATGTCCTCGTCATCGACGACGGCTCACGCGATCGCACCGTCGAGGTCGCCCGCGCCCTCGGGGCGCACGTCGTCAGCCACCCGGTCAACAGCGGCCAGGGCGCGGCGCTCCAGACCGGCTACCTCGTCGCGGAGCGCCTGGGCGTCGACGTCGTCGTGACGCTCGATGCGGACGGCCAGCACGATCCCGCGCAGATGACCCGACTCGTCGAGCCGATCGTCGCGGGCGAGGCGGACTTCGTGGTCGGCTCCCGCCGGATGGCCGAGGGCGAGAGCGAGGGCGCATCGAAGGCGCGCGATGCCGGCATCACCGTCTACACGCGGCTCATCAACCTCATCGGCGGCACCGAGGTCAGCGACATCGCCAACGGCTACCGGGCGATCCGGGCCTCACGGCTGGCCGACATCGCGTTCACCGAGGACCAGTTCCACAACCCGGAGCTGCTCCTCGGCGCCGCGCGGGCCGGGCTGCGCGTCGTCGACGTGCCGGTGACGATCCGCCGCCGGACCGCCGGGAGCTCGAAGAAGGGCACCGACCTGCGCTACGGCCTCGGGTTCCTGCGGGTGATGCTCAAGACCTGGCTGCGCTGACCGCCGCGGAGACGATATCGGTCAGCGTCCGGTCGATCGGGATGGCCGGTCGCCAGCCCACGGCCCCTTCGATCGCCGAGGCGTCGCCCCGGATCTCGGGCGCATCGGTCGACCGGACGAGGTCGGGGTCCACCTCGACCGCGAGGGGCACGCCGACGCGTTCCGCCAGCCGCTCGAGGACCTCGCGGATCGCGATGCTGGTCCCGGACGCGACGTTGAACACGGCGCCGCCCGCGGCGATCGCGCCGCTGCCGAGGCCCTCGAGCAGCGACCGGTAGGCGACGACCACGTCGCGGACGTCGGTGAGGTCGCGCCGGACGTCGAGATTGCCCACCCGGACACGCTCGGCCGTGCCGTCGCGGACCGCGAGGAGCCGTTCGGTCAGGGCCGGGACGACGAAGTCGGCGCGCTGTCCGGGGCCGATGTGGTTGAACGCCCGTGTGACCACCACCGGCAGGCCGTGGCGGGACGCATACGCGAGCGCAATGGCCTCCTGCGCGGCCTTCGACAGGGCGTAGGGTCCGGCCGGCGCCAGCGGACTCGTCTCCCGAAGAGGCAGGGCGTCCGGGTCCGGAATGCCGTAGACCTCCGACGACCCCGTCACGAGCGTGACCGGGACCGGATCGAGCCCGCGGATGACCTCCATCAGCGCGATCGTGCCGCCCACGTTCACCTCGAACGCCTCGGCGGGCGCGGCCCTGGCGTCGGGCGCGAACGAGACCGCGGCCAGGTGGGCGATCGCGTCCGGCCGGGTCGCGTCGAGCCAGGAGCGAAGCTCCGCTGGTCGGCGGACGTCGAGCCGATCCTCGGGCTCGATCGGCGCATGGCCTGCCGACTCCAGCTCGGCGGTCAGCCACCGCCCGACGAAGCCACGTGCTCCGGTGATGGCGACGCGCAACGTTCGCCCGGCGCGTCTAGCCGACCGGCGCCGGACTGGCGGACGACGCGACCTCGCCGCGGACGCGGGCCATGTCCGCGTCGACCATCATCTCGACCAGGCTCCGGAAGTCGACCTCGGGGGCCCAGCCGAAGTCGCGTCGCGCCGCGCTGGGATCGCCCTGCAGGTGATCGACCTCGGCCGGTCGGAGGTGCACGTCATCGACGACCACGTGGTCGCGATAGTCGAGCCCAACGCGCCCGAAGGCCAGCTCGCACAGCTCGCGGACCGAGTGGACCTCGCCGCTGGCGATGACGTAGTCGCGGGGCTCGGGCTGCTGGAGCATCTGCCAGATCGCCTTCACGTAGTCCCCGGCGAAGCCCCAGTCGCGGCTGGCATCGAGGTTGCCCATCCGGAGCTCGGTCGTGAGGCCGCTTGCGATGCGTGCCGCGCCGTCGGTGACCTTGCGCGTCACGAACTCGAGCCCGCGCCGCGGCGACTCGTGGTTGAACAGGATCCCGGACACGGCGAACAGCCCGTAGCTCTCGCGGTAGTTCACGGTGATGAAGTGCCCGTACGCCTTCGCGACCCCGTACGGGCTGCGCGGATAGAACGGGGTCTCCTCGTTCTGGGGCACCTGGCGGACCTTGCCGAACATCTCGCTCGACGACGCCTGGTAGAAGCGGATCGTCGGGTCCACCTGCCGGATCGCCTCGAGGATGCGGGTCACGCCGAGCCCGGTGAACTCGCCGGTCAGCACCGGCTGGTTCCACGAGGTGGGGACGAAGCTCTGCGCGGCGAGGTTGTAGACCTCGGACGGGCTCGATGACCGGAGGGCCTCGACGAGCGACGCCTGGTCCAGCAGGTCGCCCTGGAGCAGCTCGATGCGTCCGGTGAGGTGCGCGATGCGCTCGTTGCTCGCGGTGCTCGAGCGCCGGGTCATGCCGACCACGCGGTAGCCCTGCTCGAGCAGCAACTCGGCGAGATACGAGCCGTCCTGCCCGGTGATGCCGGTGATGAGGGCGGTCTTGGTCATCCGCCGGAGTCTAGCAGGGGGCCTGCGCCCATCCCGCCGAGGAGTGCTCGCCACCGTTCGCGGAACACCGAGGTGTCGAAGCGCTCCGCCTGCGCGCGGATCGCCGCGCGGTCCCAGGCGATCGCATCGAGGCGGCCCAGCGCGTCGACCAGGTCGTCGACCTCCGGCCGGTCGAACAGGACTCCAGTGACGCCGTCGACGACCGTCTCACGGACGCCGCCGGCCCGGAGCGCGACGACGGGCTTGCCCGCCGCCATCGCCTCGACGGGGGCGATCCCGAAGTCCTCCTCGCCCGGCACGAGGTACGCGTGACAGCGAGCGAACAGGTCGACGAGCGCAGCCCGCTCGATGTGGCCAAGGAATCGGACCGACGGCCCGGCCGCCGACGACAGCCGCTCCCGCTCCGGCCCGTCGCCGACGACGATCAGCTCGCGTCCGAGGCGCGTTGCGGCCGCCACCGCGAGGTCGATCCGCCGGTAGGCGAGGAGGCGGGCGGCGACCAGGAGGAAGCCGTCGTCGCGATCGGACAGGACGATCTCCGAGGTGTCGACGGGCGGGTAGATCACGGTGACGGCCTCCCGGCCCCACGCCACGCGGATCCGATCGCGGACGGTCTCCGAGATGGCCACGATGACTCCGGCCCGCCTCGCGGTCATGCGGTCCCACCGGCGCAAGAGCGGCCGGATGGTCCTCGCCGCGATCCGACCGGGTCCCGAGACGCTGCTGCCCGCGAGGTACGAGTCGAGGTCCCAGGCGTAACGCATCGGCGTGTAGACATAGCTCACGTGGATCGCGTCCGGCCGCGTCCGGACGGACTTGCAGAACGCGACCGAGCTCGACAGGACGAGATCGTAGGCACGCAGGTCCCGGGTCATGAACCAGATCGGATAGAGCGGCAGCAGCGCCCGGAAGCGACGCGTCGGGCCAAGCAGGCGCTGCAGGCCCCACGTCCGCACGCGCGCCGGGTCGATGCGGTCCTCGAATCGCACCCGGTCGAAGAAGGTCGTCTCGATGGTCGCGGTCGGCAACAGCCGGGCGAACTCGACCGCGCACCGTTCCGCGCCGCCGTCCTGGATGAAGAAGTCGTGGACGAGGGCCGCCGAACGTTCGCGCGTCAACGCAGCTGTCGGGGGCTGTCGCCGGGGCCCGTGGCATAGCCGAGGACCTCGCCGGCGCTGGTGCAGTACTCGAGCCAGACGATCCACGGGATCGAGGCCATGACCGATCGCCGCGGGACGCGCTTGCGCGGACGCCCGCATGATCGCGCGGGCGGATCGGTACAACGGCAGCACGCCTGCGCCGCCGATCCGCATCCAGTCGCGTCGCGTCCATGACGCCCTTGCGGAACCCCGCGATCGCCCGGCCGTTGTGGAACTCGACCGCCGAGGTCCCCCGCACGCCCATCGACTGGTCGTGGATGATCACGAGCGAGTCGTCCTGGTACAGGACGTCGCCGTCCTCGACGATGGCGGCGAGATCGAAGAGCTCGATGGTCCCGAAGCCGGGATGCGACGGCAGGCGCTCCACGGCGCGCCGCTTGAGCGAGATGTTCGACGCGCCGGTCGTCCGGGCGACCGGACCGTTCGGGAGCGGCGCGACGTACGGGATCTGGGTGACGACGAACGCGGCCCAGTCGATCAGGTGCTCCGGCGTCCCGTTCTCGACGGCCCCGCCGATCGCGGCAGCCTCGGGATGCTCCGCGTGCATCTCCAGGACGCGTCGGCACCAGTCGGGCGTGGCGCGGCAATGGTCCTCGGTCATCGCCACGATCTCGCCCCGCGACCGGACGTACCCCTCGTGCCGGAGCTCGAACACCGACATCGACGTGGGCTGCTTGATCCATCGGACGTGCGGTTGGAGGTCCGGGACGTCGCCCTCGCTCGCGTCGAGCACGAGCAGCTCACCGCCGACCTCGCCGACCTGCTCCACCAGCGAGCCGATGCACGGGGCGATCGTCGGCCAGCCTTGCCGGGTCGCGACGATGACGGTCAGGGGGACGGCGACGTCTGACACGGGTGACTCCGTGACGGGGTGGCGGTGAGGTCCTCCTGGATCCTCGGGACGCCGATACGATACGGGACGTCCGATGGGTGCGCGAGTCCGGTCCCGCCTCGACCCCACGGTTCCGGAGGTGGGCGTGCCGCGGACTGACGACCGTCGACTGCGTGTCGCCTTCGATGCCGCCCCCGCCCGCCGCGAGCCGACCGGTGTCGGGGTGTATGTCCGGGACCTGGCCACAGCACTCATCGCCCGGGAACCGGAGGGGATCCGCCTCATCGGCGTCCGCCCGGACGGACCGCTGGCCGCCGCGGGACACGCGGTCGCCGACGCGACGTGGCTCGCCGGCGGCGGGCACCAGCGGTGGCTCCTCGGCCGCGCCCGACGCGACGTCGCGCATGTCGGCGCGCACCTGGCGCACTTCACCAATGCCGTGGCGCCGATCCGCCCGGGTCGCCCGTTCGTGCTGACCATCCAGGACCTCTCCCTGCTGCGGTACCCGCAGTTCCACCCGCCGTTGCGTGTCGTGGCGGCGCCGCTCCTGGTCCTCTCGGCTCGCCGGGCGGCCGCCGTGATCGTGCCGTCGGACGCGACCCGGCGGGAGCTCCGGCGCCTGCTGCACATCTCCGGTCGTCGCGTCGTCGTCGTCCCGCATGCAGGCTCGACGCACATCGGCGGGATCGGGGCCGGCGATCCGCCAGGTGCGATCGAGGAGGCTCGCGCCGAGCTGGGCCTGGGGGAGGACCCCTACGTCCTCTCGGTCAGCACGCTCGAGCCGCGCAAGAACCACGCCCGCCTGCTCGAGGCGTTCGAGCTGCTCGCGATTCGTGACCCGTCGGTCCGCCTGGTCCTCGTCGGGGACCCCGGTTGGCGCGGCGAGGCCCTGCGCCGCTCGCTGCTGGCCAGCCCGGTCGCCGACCGGGTCCACGTCGCGGGGTACGTGACGCCCGAACGGCTCTCGACGCTCCTGGCCGGAGCCGCGGTCTTCGCCTACGTGTCGTTGTACGAGGGGTTCGGCCTCCCGATCCTCGACGCGATGCGGGCCGGGGTCCCGGTCGTGACCTCCGCGACCTCGTCGATGCCCGAGGTCGCCGGCGGCGCGGCCATCCTCGTCGATCCGCTCGATCCCGTGGCCATCTCGGCCGGGCTCGAGGACGCGCTGCACCGGCGGGAATCGCTCGTGGCCGGCGGCGTGCTGCGTGCCTCGGGGCGATCCTGGTCGGATGTCGCGTCCGAGACCTGGGATGTGTACCGATGGGCCGCCGGGCGGGACGGCCGGGCGGACGGCTAGCGCCTGGCCTCCACGAGGTAGTGGGTCGCGAGGTCCCGGCGGCCCGTGCGCATGGCCCAGTCCTCGTACTTGAGGTACAGCCACTGGGCCGGAGGCAGGAACCGGAGATACGCGGCCCCGGTGTAGCGGGGCACGATCTCGGATGAGCTCCAGCGCGCGAGGATCTTCCGCAGGCGGCTGTCCCGGCACGCGTCGAAGGTCGCCGGGAACACTGCGCCGGCCTCGCGCTCGGTGAAGCGGCTCACGAGCCACGCCGTCAGGCGATGCGGGATCAGCCGATTCGCGAGGGCGAAGTACGAGAGCTGTCCGGAGAACTGCCCCACGAAGACCCCGCCCGGCCGCAGGTAGGCGTGCATGTTGTCGAAGGCGACGCGCAACGGCTTGACGTGCTCCAGGACCTGCCAGCTCAGGATCATGTCGAACCGGCCCTCGAGGTCGGGGAGGCGGCGGGTCACGTCGGCCACCCTCGTCTCGTCGTAGGCGCCCGGGCCGGCCATCGCGAGCTCCGTCTCGGAGATGTCGAGCCCGACGTAGGTCACGCCCGCGGGCCGCAGCTCCGGGGGGATCGTCGGGTACCGGCCCGAACCGACGTCGAGGATCGTCATGCCCGGCTGGAGCAGGCGCTCCACCCGCTCATGGAACGGCGCGCGCCACGATCCCTGATAGCGAGCGGGCAGCTCGGGCCGGTGCAGACCGATGGGGCCGATGCGCATCGGCGGCAGCCTAGCAGGCACGACGGGCACATCGTGGATGGGGCGTCCTATCATGGCCCGGTGTCCGACCCATGGCCGACCTCCGACGCCGCCGGGACCGGGGGCGGCGTGGCGGCACTGAGCGATGGCGTCGAGCAGGACGCGCCGTCGCGGGAGCGCCCCACGATCGTCAACGAGCGCGTCGAACGATGGACCGATGCGCGCGTGATCAGTCTCCTCGTGCTCGGCGTCGTCGTCGGGCTCCCCGTCGCCTGGTGGCTGTCACTGCAGCTGCTGGTCCAGACCTCGGTCGTCGACCTGACCCCGCCGAAGATCCTGGCCTTCGCCGGCGTCGGCCTCGCGCTCCTCACGCGGCCGTGGCGGTTCGTGTCCAGAGCGGACCTCCGGGGTCTCGGGCTGTTCGCCGCATACGCCGGTTGGTTCCTGGTCGCATCGGCGCTGCGTGGATCGACCGGTGACCTGAAGCTGACCGCGGGGTACGCCGTGTTCCTCGGCGGGCCATTGTTCGCGGCGTACATCGCGGCGCGGGTCGCGCCGGCCCGCACCAGCGTGCTGCTGGTCCGGACAGTCCTCATCGCGCTCGCGTTCACGGCCGTCGGCGTCGTGATCGAGCGGTCCACCTACCCGGGGCTCGACCAGGCGGACCCGTTGGCGGCCCTGTGGTCGTTCTTCCGGCCGCAATCCGGGATGGAGGACGCGATCCTGGGCACGGTCGCCCCGCCGCCCCTCCACTTCCCCAGCGGCGATCCGACGATCCCACGGGTCGCCGCGTGGTTCGCCCACGTCAACTACCTCGCGTTCTTCGCGGTCCTCGCGGGGATCCTCGGCGCGGTGATGACCGGCTGGGGGATCCGCCGCGGCGACCGGGTCGTCGCCTTGCTGGGCGGGCTCACGGTCGCGGCGACGAGCCTCATCATCGTCTGGACGTACTCGCGGGTCGGGCTGATCGGGTTGCCCATCGGCCTGGCCGCCGTCGCCATCGTGGAGCTGGCGAGCCGGGGACGGCCGGCAGGTCGCGAGCGCTGGGCGGTCCTGCTCGCCCCGGCCGTCATCGCGGGTGTCGTCCTCGCGGGCGCTCTCGTCGTGGACCAGGTCGGCCTTCGCCGCCTGGTGCCACCGGTCGACCCGAGCACGCCCGGGCTGTCCGTCGGAGAACAGGCCGCGGCCATCGAGGCCTCGGCCGAGCGCTCCACGGCCTTGCGCCTGACGATGCAGCGGACGGCGCTCTCCATGATCACCGAGACCCCGCGCTCGCTCTTCGTCGGCCCGGGACAGCGCACCTTCGAGTCCGCGGTCCACGACCCGGACAGCCCGCGCTATGTCGCCGACGCCGTCGGCGTCCGCGACCCGAACTCGCTCTGGCTCTCGGTGGGCCTCTCCGGAGGCGTGATCGGCGTCGGCCTCCTGATCGCCGCCCTCGCGGTTGTCGCACTTCGCCTGTGGCGCATGATCCGTTCGCGGCCCGAGACACAGGCCGGCCTCGTCGTCGCCTGGCTCGCGGCCTGGTTGGCGACCTGGGTCGGGATGCAGTTCTTCGGGACCTATCCGTTCGCGACCGCCGAAGCCGTGATCCTCGGGACATTGATCGGCGTGGCCATCGGTCTCTCCGGCCCAGGAGACCGGGCGCCAGTGCGGTGAGGATCGCGTTCGTCACGGGCGATGCGCCGTGGCCCGCGACGGCGGGCGGGCGGCTGCGAGACGTGGCGACGTTCGAGGCGGCGGCAGGGGTCGGCGAGGTCTGCCTGATCGCGTTCCCGTTCGCGATCCAGCCCGACGCCGGGGACCTGCCGGTCGGCAGCAGGATCGAGCGTATGCCGTGGCCCCGCTCCCGTGGCGCGCGTCTGGCGAAGCGGCTCCGGGCGATCGTCCACCGGCGGCACGTCTTCCAGCAGCACCTCATCGAGACAGGTGCGCTGGCACGGCTGTCCGAGGCGCTCGCCGAGGTCCGTCCCGACGTGACGATCATGGGGTACCCGCTGTACGGCGACCTGCTCAAGGCGGCCAGACCGTTGTCACCCCGGTTGTTCGTCGATCTGACCGAGCTGCGGCTCCGCGACGCCCGGCTGCGCCGGCAGGCTCCCAACCCGCTGGCGGATCGGGTCCGCGCGGTCATCGACGCGTATGTCCTGGCCCATGTCGAACGTGACGTCGCGCGCTATGCGGATGAGGTCTGGTTCGTGACCGAGGACGATGCGACGGCTTACCGGGCAGCGACCGGCGTCGCGACGCGCGTGATCCCGAATACCGTCCCCGCGGCGGCCTTCGAACGCCATCGCGCGTCCCGTCCCGACCGCGGCAGGTACGCCTACCTGGGCGCCTTCGACCACGGCGCGAACCTGCGGGCCGCGACGCGCCTCGTCGAACGCATCCACCCCCTCGTGCGCCGCTCGGAACCCGATGCGCGCCTGTCGCTGATCGGTCGGCGCCCGCCGGACGCGTTGCGCCGGTTGGCCGAGGCGACACCCGGCGTCGAGCTCCGCGGAGACGTCGCCGATGCGGTCGCAGACCTCGCCGCGGCCGGTCCGCTCGTGGCTCCGCTGGAGTGGGGGAGTGGCACGAAGCTCAAGCTGCTCGAGGCGGCGGCGGCGGGCGTGCCGATCGTCACGACCCCGCAGGGTCTCGAAGGGCTCGCGTTCGAGCCGGGCGTCGAGGTCCTCGTCGGCACGAGCGACACCGAGCTCGCTGCCGCGGTCGTGCGCCTCTGGCGTGAACCCGGCCTCGCCGACTCGCTGCGGGACGCGGCTCTCATTCGGGTCCTGCGGCAGTACGACCGTCCGGTCGCCGTCGCGGCCGTCCAGGCCGCCCTCGCGGACGCCGGTCGAGCCGACCGATGATCGGTCCGGGTCATCGACTCCGTCTCGCGCTCTGGCAGATCCGCCATCCGGGGACGCAACGGCGCTGCCCAACCTGCGGGACGACGGTCTCCCGCTTCGCTCCATATGGCGTCGCGCGCCGACCGGACGCGCAATGCCCCTCCTGCGGGTCCCTCGAGCGCCATCGGGCGCTGTGGATCTACCTGGTCCGCGAGACCGCGTTCTTCGATCGCCCGTTGCGGGTGCTCGCGGTGGCGCCCGACCCGGTCCTCGAGGCCGAAGGCCGCCGCCGGCACCCGGACTACCTCTCGATCGATGTAGCGGAGGGAGCGGCCATGCGCCGCATGGACCTGACCTCGCTCGACCTCCCGGACGATGACCGGGATCTCGTCATCGTCTACCACGTGCTCGAGCACATCCCCGATGACGCCGCGGCGATGGCCGAGATCCGTCGCGTGCTTCGACCCGACGGCGTCGCCCTTCTCGAGGTGCCACTATCGGACGGTGCCACGGACGAGCGCTACGCGACCGCCCCTGCGGAGGTCCGGGCCGAGCACTACGGCCAGCCTGACCATGTCCGCCTTTATGGCCGGTCGGACTTCGAAGCCCGTCTCGTCGCGCACGGACTCACCCCCGTCGCCCTCCGGGTCGGAGACGTGATGCCCGCCGACGTCGAGACCGCCAGCCTGCATCCCGACGAGGTCTTCTACCGGGTCGTCCGGACCCCGGGAGCCTGATGCGAATCCTCCATCTGGACCACAGCCCGGTCCTGGGCGGCGCCGAGCGCTCGGTCCTGGAGCTGGCCCGGTCCCAGCGGGCCCGGGGCCACGAGGCGATCGTCGGCGTCGGGCGGAACGGGGCGTTTCGGGCGGCGCTGCGGGAGGCGGACCAGCTGACGCTGGACCTCCGCTGGTCGAGCCGCTACACCGACGCCAGCCGGGACACGGGGCTCGCCAGTGCCGTCCTTCTGATCCCGGCCTTCGTCATGGCCGCCCTCCGCCTGCGTCGCGTGCTGCGCCGCGTCCGGCCGGACATCGTGCACGCCCACACGCGCAAGAGCCAGCTGGTCGCTGCCGCCGCGTCGATCGGGTCGAGCGTCCCCGTGATCTGGCACCTTCGCGACGACGTCCCGGCGCGACCCGTCTTGAGGCGCGCGCTCGGCCTCGGCATCGGCCGCGCGGCCCACGCGGTCGCGCTCTCGAACTGGCTGGCGGAGCACTACCTGGCCGTCGGGCTCTTGCCGCGCAGCCGCCGGATCGGGATCGTCCCGAGCGCGATCGATCCCGTGGAGCTCGGTTCGCTGGAGACGCCGTGGCTTGACGGCAAGCGCCCCCCGATCGTGGGGTTCATCGGCCAGATCGCCGACTGGAAGGCGCCGCACCTGCTGGTCGACGCCGCGGAGCGCCTCACCGACCATCCCGACGTCGCATTCGCGATCGTCGGCGATGTCTGGTTCCCCCAGTCCGACCACGGCTACGGATCGTGGCTCGAGCGACGGATCGACGGATCGCCGGCCCGAGACCGCATCCGGCGCCTCGGGACGCGCTCCCCGTCCGAGGCATTCCGCGAGATCGATGTCCTGGCGCACACGAGCGTCGAGCCCGAGCCGTTCGGACGCGTCATCGTCGAGGCGATGGTCTCCCGGCGACCGGTCGTGGGCTTCCGACAGGGGTCCGTGCTCGAGCTCGTCGACGAGTCGATGGCGGACCTGGCCGACGGCATGAACGGGCGGGCTCTTGCCGAGGCGATCCGCGCGGCCGTCGCCGACCGGGACCGCGCGGCCCGACACGCGTCGGCGGCGGTGGCTGCGGCAGAGCGGTACGCCCCGGCTCGGGTGGCAGAGGCGATGGATGCCGCCTACCTGGTGGTCACCGGGTGAGGGTCCTGGTCGTCGGACTCGCGACGTTCTCGGAGATGGCCGGGGGCTCGGCTCGATACCTCAGCGGGATGGTCGATGCGCTTCGCGGCGATGGGCACGAGGTCCGCGTGCTCACCTCGGCCAGCTCGATCGACGCGAGCCGCTACGTGGTGCCGGGCGTCGCCGGCCAGGTCGGTCGGACGCTGCGGCGCTTCCTCGTCTTCCATCCACAGGTCGCGTGGGCCCTCGCGCGCGAGCGACCGGACATCGTCAACATCCACTTCGCGTTCGACGGGGTCGGAGCGGTGTTCGCGGCCCGCGCCCTGCGGATCCCCATCGTGGTGATGTTCCAGGGGCCGTGGGCACGCGAAGCCGAGGCGACGGAGCTGCGCGGGTCGTGGCCGTTGAGCACCCGGATGCGCCGCTTCATCGAGCGGCGCGTCTATCGGTCGGCAGCTCGATGCATGGTCCTGTCCGAGGCCTATCGCGACCTGCTCGTCGCCGAATACGGCGTGCCGCGCGACCGGATCCGGGTGGTCCCCGCCGGGATCGACCTGCGTCCCTACGAACAGGTCCTGGACCGCGCGGACGCCCGACGCCGGCTTGGCCTTCCACCTGACGGGCCGCTCGTGGTGACCGTGCGTCGCCTCGTCCGGCGGATGGGCCTGGACCTGCTGCTGGAAGCCGTCGCGAGGCTGGCCGCGGACCGTCGGCCGGTGGTCGCCATCGCCGGGTCTGGTCCGGAGCTGGCGGCGCTCGAGACTCAGGCCGGGGCCCTCGGGATCGGCGACCGGGTCCGGTTCCTCGGGCGCGTTCCGGACGGGGACCTGCCGGCCGTCTACGCGGCCGGTGACCTGTGCGTCGTCCCGACGCGCGAGCTCGAGGGCTTCGGCTATGTGGCGCTCGAGGCCTATGCCGCCGGGACCCCCGTGGTCGCGACGGCCGTGGGCGGGTTGCTCGACCTCGTCGGCGGATTCGACGAGCAGGCCCTGGTGTCGCCGGATCCGGACGCGATCGCTGCGGCGATCGACCGCGGCCTCGCCGGCGCGGCTCCGGACCGCGACGCGTGCCGGGCGTACGCGGCGACCTTCGCCTGGACCGTCATCAGCCCGCGCGTCGTGGCCGTCTTCGGCGAGGCGATCGGATGACGAGTGACGCGATCCCGCCCGACGAGCGCCTCATGACCGGTCCCGACGCGGCGCCGGTCGACGGCAGCCCGGCGGACACCGGCGTCCGCACCATCGGCCGACAGGCGATCCTCAACGTCGGCAGCCTGGCCCTGGCGGGCGTCTACACGATCTGGCTCACCGCGTACCTCGTGACGCAGCTTGGCGACGAGCATTTCGGAGCCTGGGTGACGATCACCGCGGTCCTGACCCCGCTCCTGGTCCTCGACGCGGGCCTCGGCCTCCTGGTGATCCGCGCCGCGGCGGCCCACGCCACCCAGCCGGACGATTCGGCGGTGGAAGTCACGACCGCACACGGGCTGTACCTGGGGCTCGGGGTCGTCGGGTTGCTCGTCGGGCTCGTGCTCGGGTTCGTGCCGGGCATCCTGCTCGGACTCTCCGAGGCGGATGCGCAGCAGGCACGCCTCACGGCGTGGGTCCTGGCCGCGGACTTCGGCCTGATCATCGGCACGAGCGCGCTGCCCGGGCTGCTCCGGGGTCGGCGCCGCTACGACGCGATCATGGGGTCGTCGGCGGCCCAGGTCGCCACCGGGGTCGCGCTCACGATCGCGCTCGTGCCCGTCATGGGGCTCGTCGGCGCCGCCGTGGCGCAGCTGGTGTCGCACGGCGTCGGACGCGCGGCCCAGCTCGTGCTCGTGCGGCGATCGGTGCCGTGGTTCTCGGCGCGTCCCCGGCGCCCCCGATGGACGTACCTGCGGACGGTCCTCCGCTTCTCCGGGCCCCTGATCGTGATCTCGATCGCCTCGCAGATCAGCTTCTCCACGGACGTTCTCGTGGTCGGGGCCGTGACCGGCGCGGCGGCGGCGAGCGCGATCGCGATCGGCGCTCGCCTCCCGATCCTGGCTGTCTCGCTGCTCTCGGTCGCCACGGATGTGCTCTTTCCGGTCTTCGTCGAAGAGGAACGCCGCCAGCCGGGTCGCCCGCCGATCCTCCTTCGACGGGCGCTCCTGTCGGCCGGGCTGATGGGCGGATGCGCGTTCCTCTTCCTGGCCTCGTCGCGCACCGAGATCCTCGAGCTCTGGGTCCCGGGCGCGGACCCGCTGGCCGGGACGGTCTTCGCCATCTACTGTGCGACGTGGGCCGTGCACATCCCGGCCCACATCCTCGCCCTGGTCGTGATCGCCCATGATCGACACACGCTGCTGGCCCCGATCGTGCTCATCGAGTCCCTCGGCAACCTGCTGCTCAGCGTCGCGCTCGTGCTGCTCGTCGGGCCGGTCGGCGCGGCCCTCGGGTCGTTCGTCGCGGTGACGGTCTCGAACGGGATCGTCCTGCCCCTCGTGGTCCGAGCCCGGATCGGGGTCGGCGTCGGCGCGACCCTGACCGCGGCCGTCGCGGGACTGCTGGCCGGCGCCGCGATCGCCGGGCTCGCCTGGGCGATCGTCGAGGTCGGCGCGCTCGAGGGCCTCGGCAGGCTCCTGGTCCAGACCGCGATCACCGGCCTGCTCGGCCTGGGCGCGCTGGCGATCGCCTGGGGTCGCGGTCGCTCGATCCTGCGACCGAGCGGCATCGGGTCATCGCGATGAGCGTCGCGGTCCTGCAGCGTCGCTCGGACATCGACGCGGCAGCCGATCGCTTGCGAGCCCGTGGCCTGCAGCCGCGCCGCGGCGACGGCGACCTGCTCTGGAGCCTTCGGTTCGCCTGGCGCACCCGCCACCGGCCGCGACGCCCGGACATGATCAAGTCGTGGGACGTCGAGCGGTCCATCCAGGCGATCGAGCGGCACGTGTCGAAGACCCAGCGCGTCGTCGACCTCGGGGCGGAGAACTCGGCCGTGCTGTTCGCGCTGGCCCGGCTGGGGTACCTGGAGCTGGACGGCGTCGACCTCAACCCGGATCTGGCGATCGCCCCGCGGCGGGACCGGATCCGGTATCACGTGGGCGACTTCCATACGATGCCGTTCCTCCCCGACGCGTCGTGCCACGCGATCACCGCGATCTCGACGATCGAGCATGGATGGCGCGGGCCGGAGCTCCTTGTCGAGGTCTCGCGCGTCCTCGCCCCGGGCGGCATCTTCATCGCCTCGACGGACTATTGGCCGGACAAGCTCGACACGACGGATCGCTCGATGTTCGGGATGAGCTGGACGATCTTCAGTCGCGAGGAGATCGCCCGGCTGCTGGCCGATGCCGCGGCGCTCGGGCTCGAGCCGATCGGTCCCGTTGAACTCGATGCGGGCGAGCCGACGATCGACTGGAACGATCGACGCTACACCTTCGTCCACCTGGTCCTGCAGAAGGTGACGTGACGCTCCGCCTGCCCTAGCTCTCGGCTCGGAACTCCGCGCGGTGCCAGATCTCGATCCCGCGGCCCCGGATCACGTTGAGCCAGCCCAGCGCGAATGCCAGGTTGACGACCGTGAACGAGCGGGCGAACGCGATCAGCCGGGGCGGGCGCCGGCCGGTGGCGATCACGAGGTGCGCGAAACCGGCCAGCAGCAGCCCGATGCCGACCGCGATCGGCGCGGCGAGGTAGGCCTGCGCGCCCCCGACGATCCCGAGCCACGCCCCGCTGACGGCGGCGAGCGCGATGAACCACGGCGTCGCCCAGCGCAGCAGCTTGTGCGACCAGATCGCGAGCGCCGGGCCGGGGTGCCGCCACGGGGCGAGCTTGCGGATCATCGAGAGGTTGGCCCGGATGCCGCGTGTCGCGGTGCGCGTGCGGTTGCGGAACTGCTCGCGCAGGCCGCTGATCGGGCGGTCCGTCGCCACCGCAGTCGGGACGTACACGACGAGGCCACCCGCCTCGCGGACGTACAGGGGCAGCAGGTGGTCCATCGACGCGGTGAGCGGGACCGGCCGGTAGACGACGCGACGCACCGCCAGGAGCGCACCCGTGACCGCGGTCAGCACCCCAGCCCGGCTCTCGAGCTCGCGGACGCGCCGCTCGTAGCGCCAGTACAGGCCCTCCTGCGTCGATGTCGCGGTGGCACCCTCGTCGCGCCATTCGAGGCGGCCGGTCGCGCATCCGACCCGCGGGTCGCGAAGCGCCTCCGCGAGTGCGGCCAGGCAGCCCGGCGCGAAGCGGGTCTCGGCATCGGTCAGGACGACGACGTCGCCGCGCGCCGCGTCGAACAGGGCGGCCTGGGTCGCGGTCTGGCCGCCCCGCGGGAGCGCCACGAGCCGGACCTGTGGATCCTGCGCCGCCATCGCGGACACGATCGCCTCGGTGTCGTCCGTCGAGCCATCGGAGCCGACGAGGACCTCCTCGATGCGCGCGCCCGAGTCCGCCTGGGCGAAGACGTCCTCGATCCGATCCGCGATGTGAGCCCCCTCGTCGTGGACCGCGATGGCGACCGAGAGCGTCGGGGCCTCGTTCGTGCGTCCCGGGACGACCGGCCTGGTGCGGGCGAGGAAGGCCACGACGAGCGGGTACCCGAGGTACACCCAGACGAGCAGCGAGGATCGAGACCCAGAAGACGATTCCGGCGAGCACGCGCAGAAGCCTACGCGCTCAGCGCTCCCATGGCAGGTCCGGCCACCAGCTCCGCCAGCGCTCGACGAGCCGCGCAGCCTCGGCCGGCCGCGTGTGATCGGCGGCGAGCGCGTGGGCCCGGCGCCGCCGATCGTCCACCGCCGCGGGATCGGTCGCGCTCAGCCGTCGCCAGGCGGCGGCGACCCCCTCCGCCGACGGGCCGTCGATCCGCTCCACGAGATCGGCGTCGATGAGCTCGCCCACCGTGCCGGCGCTGCTCGCGAGAACCGGCAGCCCGACCGCGAACGCATCGAGCACGACCTTGGGGAATCCCTCGGCGGGCGAGGGGAAGGCGAACGCGTCGGCCGCCGCCAGGCGGTCCAGGTAGGTCTCGCGGTCGGCGACGTGCCCCGACCAGCGGACCCGGTCGCCCGCCCCCGAGGACGCTGCGAACGCGACCAGGCGATCGCGATCGGGCCCGTCACCGAGGACCTCGAGCTCGAGCGCCCGGTCGTGCGCCACGGCCTCGATCAGCGACTCCAGGCCTTTGCCGGCGGCAAGGCGGCCCGCCCAGACGAGCCGTGCCTTCGCCGCGTGGGCGGCCGAGGGCGGCCACGGCCGCGTGCCCGGGTCGCGAAGCTCGTGCGGCTCCACGAGGCTCGCGACGATCCCGTCCCCCTCGACGAACCCTTTGCCGACGACGAGGCGATGGCCGCCGACACCCGCCAGCCGTCCGATCGCGTCGTATCCGATCCCGATCATCGCGGCGCCGACGCGCTTCGCGCCGGCGAACCGCGCACCCGCGACGTCGGTCGCGCTGCCGGCGACCCAGACGAACCGTGGTGTGCCGGCACGGCGGGCGATGACCGCGGCCAGTGTCGCGTTCGAGGCCGGGACCTTGAGCCAGAGCAGGTCGGCCTCACCGATCGCGTGCCGGAGTGTCGCCCTGTTCGCCCCGAGCAGGCCGGGCAGATGCCGGAGGTAGCCGGCGATCCCGTCGAACGGCGTCGTGCCCACGACCGAGATCCGCGGGTCGAGGGCCAGGGTGGCCGGCGTCATCGAGGCGGCGCGCAGCGGAACGCACGAGGTGATCGAGGCGACCGGCGAGCCGGGCACGTCCAGCACGGCCGCCACGAACCGCTGGAACGTGGCATTGACGGGATGGACCCGCCCCTCCCAGGCGACGTGCGGGTTGTCGTCGACGACGACGAGACGGATGCCCACGTTCAGCGCTCCTCGCCAGGCTCGCGCTCGCCGATGACGAGATCTGCAGCGCCCTCGCCGCCGCGCAGCCCGACGAGCGGCCCGTGTCGCCGACCCGTCAGCCGGCCCGACGATCGCGGTCAATGCCGCGATGAGCGCCGTGATGTCGGAGCGGCGGATCACGAGCGTCTCGCGCCAGCCGCGGTCCGACAGCCGGTGGAACACGCGAGGGTGAGCGCCGCGGTCGCGACGTACGAGATCGACGAGGCTGCGGCGGCGCCACGGATGCCATGGGCCGGGATCAGGATCAGGTTCGCGATGATGTTGATCGCGAGACCCGCCAGCAGGATGGACGTGCCCACCCCCGGGCGACCGCGCCCGACGATGTAGCGCGACAGCACCGCCACCACGCTGTAGGCGACGATCCCCGGCAGGATGAGGCGCAACGCGACGCCCGCATCGGCGAAGGCGGAGCCGTACACGAACCGCACCAGCCGTGGACCGAAGATGAAGGCCGGGATCGCGGTCATGACCGCCACCGCGATCGTGGTCCGGGTCAGCACCGCGGCGATGCGGCCCGCATCGGTCTTCGGGTCGACGGCCCGGCTGAACATGACCGTGCCGAGGGCGTTGGGGACGTACCAGAGTGTCTCGGCGAGGCCGCTCGTCACCGAGTAGATCCCGGTCTCGCGGACGCCCAGGATCGCGTTGACGAGGAACGAATCTGAGCGGAACTGCAGCCGCTCGGCCAGGGCCCCGGGCAGCGACCTGGCGCCGAACCTGAGCTCCTCGGTCATGAGCGGCACGGACGGCCGCAGGCCGAGGCTTCCGTCCCGTGCGGCGACCCACAGGATCAACGCGCCGGTCGCGCCCAGGGCGACGAGATTCAGGAGCAGCGCCAGGTCCAGGCTCAGCCGGGCGATCGCGGCGGCGGCCACGACGAAGAGCAGGAGGAGCCCGCGGCGCGCCACCCGGATCAGGCTGTATGACACCACGCGCTTGCGGCCCAGCAGCGCATACAGCCCGATCGCGAAGAACAGCTCGCCCGGCAGGGCAAGTGCCGCGTACGTGAACTGCGCCGCCGAGAGGTTCGGGATCAGGCTCGCCAGCGGCCCGTTCGGTCGGGCGTCGGTCGGGAGGCCGTACAGCCAGCCCGACAGCACGACTGCGAACCCGCCGACCACGGCGGTCCACAGGAGCGCGTTGGCCATCCCGCGCCGGGCGGTCTTCTTGTCGCGGCCGGCCACCACGGCGAGCGCCTGGTCCATCCCGAACCCGACGAGCAACGCGGCCAGCTGCGAGTAGAGCAGGACGAGCGCAAAGCGACCCTTGGCCGACGGACCGAGCAGGCGCGCGAGCGCGATGTCTGTCCCGAAGATCAGGATCGCGAGCCCGAACCGGGTGACGATCGTGACGAGCGCGTCACGCAACAACGGCGACGGCCCGGTCACCGCCGGCGGCGCGGACGCCGTCGGTGCGCCGACCGCGTCGTCGGCCGGAAACCCGCTCATCGGCCGGCTGCGCTCACTCCGAGCCGGACGCGGCGTGTGGGATCACCCCGGCGAGGGCCGGTTCGCCGAGCGCCGTCTTGAACCACGAGGCCGTCCGCGCCAGACCGTCCTCGAGGAGGACCGCGGCCCGATACCCGAGGACCCGGGCCGCCTTGTCGACGGCAGCCACGTTGCGACGCACGTCCCCGGCACGCGCCGGTCCGTGGATGATCTCGAGGTCCCGCCCGACCGCCCGCCCGACCGTCTCGGCGAGCAGCTCGATCGTGGTCTCGACCCCGGTGCCGGCCTGGAACAGCTCGCCCGCGACGACGTCCTCGGGGGCGTCGAGCACGGCCGTGATCGCCGCCGCCAGGTCGTCGACGTACACGAGGTCGCGGGTCTGCTGCCCGTCGCCGTGGATCGTGATCGGCTCCCCGGCGATCGCCGATCGCAGCCAGGCTGCCACGACGCTCCGCTTGTGCAGGGAGTTCGGCCCGTAGGCGTTCGAGAACCGCAGCGAGCAGGCGGCCAGGCCGTAGGTCGCCGCATACGCCCCCGCATACGCCTCGATGGCGAGCTTGGAGGCGCCGTACGGCGACAGCGGATGCGGGAGGTCGGTCTCGTCGCTCGGCGGCTCGTGGTCGCCGGCGGCCGCGTTGGATGAGGCGAACACGAAGCGCCGGACGCCCGCGTGACGGGCCGCGTCAAGGAGGCCCACCGACCAGGCCACATTGGCCTCGAATGTGCCGAGCGGGTCGCGGACGGAGTCGTCGATGCCGGCCCGGGCCGCGAGGTGGACGACGGCATCGACGTCGGTCACGGCGGTCCGGACCGCTGCCGGGTCGGCGAGCGACCCGACCTGAAGGTCGTGTGGCGTGCCCGCCAGGTACGCCGGCTGGCCGATCGTGAGGTCGTCGAGGATCCGCACGCGGTCGCCCCGAGCCGCCAGCCATGCGGCGAGGTTGGAGCCGATGAATCCGGCGCCCCCGGTGACGAGGACGGTGCGCGTCATGGGGTCGTCGGCCGCGTCAGACGCGGACGGACTCGCGCGACGTCTCCGGGACCCAGCGGACGTTCTGGATGAGGGTGGCCGGGTCGATCAGGTGCTGGTGCGCCTTGATCTTGGCGAGCATGGTGTCGATCAGCTCCTCGCCGAGCAGGTGCGGCTCGAGGCCCAAGCCCAGGAGCTTCGTGTGCTTGGCGTTGTAGTAGTGCTCCTCGAGCTCCTTGCGTGGGTTGGCGGTGTGCTCGATCGCGACGTCCCAGCCGAGGTGCTCGGCGGCGGCACGCACCCGCTCCGCGAGCTCGAGCACGCTGAACTGCTCGGTGAACTGGTTGTAGACGCGCAGCTCCCCCGGGTCCGCCGGGTTCGCCGCCGCGAGACCGATGCACGCGACCGTGTCGCGGATGTTCAGGTAGCCGCGGGTCTGGCCGCCCTTGCCGTAGACCGTGAGCGGATGGCCGATCACCGCCTGGACGCAGAACCGGTTCAGCGCGGTCCCGAAGACCTCGTCGTAGTGGAAGCTCGTGGCCAGCCGCGGGTCGAGCGCGGATTCGTCGGTCTCGACGCCGTAGACGACGCCCTGGTTGAGATCGGTGGCGCGCAGGCCCCAGATCCGGCAGGCGAAATGGATGTTGTGGCTGTCGTGCACCTTCGAGAGGTGGTACATCGAGCCCGGCGTCTTCGGGTACAGGAACGTGTGCTGGCGGCCGTTGTGGTCGACGGTCAGGTAGCCCTCTTCGATGTCGATGTCGGGCGTGCCGTACTCGCCCATCGTCCCGAGCTTGACCAGATGGATCTCGGGGTCGATGTCGCGGATCGCGAACAGGACGTTGAGGTTGCCGATGACGTTGTTCGCCTGGGTGTAGGCGGCGTGCCGAACGTCGATCATCGAGTAGGGCGCCGACGGCTGCTCCCCGTAGTGGACGATCGTGTCCGGGCGGAAGCCGCGCACGACCGACTCGACGAACGAGTAGTCGGTGAGGTCGCCCACGTACAGCTCGATGTCGCCCTCTGTGACCTCGCGCCAGGCCCGGACGCGCTCGTGGAGCGTCGGGATCGGGAAGAGCGGGCGCACGCCGAGTTCGAGTTCCCACTGGCGCTTGGCGAAGTTGTCGACCACGGCGACGCGCATCCCGGCGCGGGCGAAGTTCATCGCGGTCGGCCATCCCAGGTAGCCGTCGCCGCCGAGGATCAGGATCCTGTCGGTCACGCTGTCATCTCCGGTTGGGGGTCACGGGGATGGCCATCTGGGGCCGGAGCCGAGTCTAGCATCGGGGGGCAGGTCCGTCCGTCGGGCCACGGTGCTACGCTCCCGGCGATGCGCATCGAGCAGTTCTCGATCGGCGGCCTCGGCCACCTGTCGGCCCTCGTCGTCGATGACGACGCTGGCGTCGCCGCGGTCGTCGATCCGCGCCGGGACGTCGACATCTACCTGGAGGCGGCCCGCTCGCAGGGCGTCCGGATCGAGGCGGTCGTCGAGACGCACCTCCACAACGACTACGTCTCCGGGGGCCGGGAGCTGGCCGCGCTGACCGGGGCCACCCACGCGATCGGCGGCGGAGCCGAGCTCCGCTACGAGCATCGCGGGCTCGGGGACGGCGAGACGCTCGAGATCGGCCGGTTGCGGTTCACGGCCCTCGAGACGCCCGGCCACACGCCAGAGCACGTCGTCTACGCGGTCGCGGACACGACGCGCGCCGATGAGCCGGTGACGCTGTTCAGCGGCGGGTCGCTGCTGGTCGGCGCGGTCGGGCGGACCGATCTGCTCGGCGAAGCCGATGCCATCCCGTACGCCCGTCAGATGCATCGCTCGCTGCACGAGGTGATCCTCTCGATGGAGGACTTCGTGGCCGTCCACCCGACGCACGGGGCGGGCTCGCTCTGCTCGACCGGGATCGCGTCGACGCCGTTGACGACCATCGGTTTCGAGCGCCGCTACAACGCGCTGCTCCGGCCGATGGACGCCGACGCGTTCGCCCGGGCGTTGCTCGCCGGCCAGCCTGCGATCCCGCGGTACTTCGCCCGGATGCGACCCACCAACCAGGCCGGTCCGCGCCCCCTCGGCGGGACCATCCCGCAGCCCGCGGCGCTCTCGGTGGAGGCCGTCGAGGCCGCGGTGGCAGGGGGCGCGCTCATCGTCGATGCGAGACCGGCCGCCGCCCACGTCGCGGGGCACATCCCCGGCTCGCTCTCGATCCCGCTCGATGAGCACTTCGGGACCTGGCTCGGCTGGGTCGTGGACCTCGATCAGCCGATCGTCCTGATCGTGGAGCGTGACGGGGACATCGACGAGCTGATGCGACAAGCACTGCGCATCGGCCACGACGACGTCGCCGGCCGGCTGGACGGCGGCTTCGAACGCTGGGCCGAGTCTGGACGCCCGGTGGAGGCGAGCGGCCGGCGCACGATCGACGAGCTGGCCGCCGACCTGGCGGGGGACCCGGCCGCGGCGCCGCTGCTCATCGACGTGCGGCAGGCATCCGAGTACGGGAGAGGCCACGTGCCGGGCGCCTGGCATATCAACGGGGGATCGCTGCCGGACCGGCTGTCCGACCTCCCGCGCGACCGGCCGATCGCGACGATCTGCGCCTCAGGGTTCCGTGCCTCGATCGCGGCGTCGCTCCTGCGCTCCGCCGGGTTCACGGATGTCTCCTGGGTCACGCCCGGCTTCCCCGCCTGGCAGGCGGCCGGCTACCCCGTCGAGACCGGGGGCCAGGCGGGTCGCGGCCCGGTCGCGGACGCGACCGCGACGGAGCCCGTGGAGTCGCACCGGCACTGAGATCGGCCGGAGCGCCTCACGGGTCCAGCCGGAAGATCCGGATCGTGGGTCCGGACACGCCGGCGCCGGGGACCACGCGGTGGACCTCCGGCAGCGCGAGGATCGCCTCGTATCCCGCCCGCTGCGTCGGGTAGTCGCCGGCGAAGTAGCGGGCATAGGAGTAGTCGCTGGCGATGACGTATCGATAGCCCTTGCCCCGATACCAGTCCAGCGGCTGCGCGACGAGGTCGACCGAGAAGTCGGTCGGGGCAGTCGCCTGGTCCACCTGCGGCGTGTACCGCTCGCGGACGATGCGGCCCTCGCCGCGGAGGTTGGCCGCGATCCACTCCAGGGCGACGGTCCGCGTGTCGGCGGCGACGTTCGACGCGACCGCCGTCGCGAGGAGCGGGGCAGTCGCGAGGCCTGACACCAGGACCACGCCCGCGAGTGCGACGCGATCCCACGATCGTGCTGCATCGATTCTCGCGAGCGACGCCGCGAGGAGCGCCGAGAGTCGCATCGCGCCGATGCCGCCGAGGACGGCCAGGAACGGCAGCATCACGACAAGGTTGCGCTCGAACCGGATGATCGGGATCGACGCGATGAGCAGGTAGACGACCGGGAAGACGAGCAGCAGGAGATCCGAGCCTGACCGGCGGCGGATCGCCACGATGGTCCCGACCACGATGAGCGTGACGATCGCCGGACCGAGGCCGATGCTCCAGAGGTAGGTGAGGTAGTACCCGAGATTGCCCAGCACCGGGGGCCCGCCCGAGCTGTTGCCGATCAGCCCGCTGACGGCGTACGCATCCACCTGGAGCCCGACCCCGGCGAGCAGCGCCCCGGGATCGAGGACGGCGGCCGGCGTGCCGACGATCGCCGCGAGGGCGAACGCCAGGGCGGCACCAGGCACTGCGACTCGAAGCGGCACCGGGTCCGGGGACGTCGACGGCCGGCCGATGAGCCAGGCGAGCGCCGGGACCAGGGCGAGCGCCGCGCCGTTGTACTTCGTCGAGGCGGCCAGACCGGTCGCGAGGCCGGCGAGCACCAGCAAGCGGAGCCGCCGCTCGTCGAGGAAGCGGACCGATGCCCAGAGCACGAGGGCGCCGAGGAACGCCAACGGCACGTCCGTGGTGAGGAAGCCGCTGTGGACGACGTGGAGGACCGAGGCGCCAAGGATCGCCGCACTGATGAGACCCAGGGCCGTGCCGCCCGCCCGCCGGCCGATCGCGAACACGACCGGCACGGTCGCGACCCCGAGGGACGCGACCAGGGCGCGGCCGGCGAGGAAGTACGGGAATTGCGCCGGCAGGGCATCGCTCCAGGCCATCTGGCGCATGCCATGCAGACCCCAGGGCGGCTCGGTCGCCAGCGAGACGTCGGTGATCGCATGGACGACGCGAACCACCGGCACCAAGACCTCGTTGAGCAGGCTGGGGTAGTAGTACCAGGGCGGCAGCAGCGCCCCGTCGTCGAGCATCCGCATCGCGGCTTTCGCGACGACCCACTCGTCGGGGTGATAGACGTATGGCGCGCCGTGCGCGATGCCGGCCAGCCGGAGCGCGGCCGAGCCGGCAACGATGGCCGACAAGGCCAGCCAGGTCCACCGATGGCGCGCGCGGTCGGTCATCGCGCCGATGATAGGTTCGGCCCCGTCGCGCGTTGGCGGAGCGCGTTCGGCCGCGCCCGTCGGTCCTCCCGACCGTACGTCCGTACCACGCCGGTCGGGACGCATGGTCCGCCGCCGGAACGTGACCCCGGTGCCACCATCGGAGCGTGAGCGTGCAGCATCAGCTTGGTGAGCGCCTGCCCGAAACGCGCGGGCCGGGTGAGGCCGACCTGCCCCGCCCGGCGGCCGGGCCCTCGCTGTTCCGTCGACTGCTCGGTGGCGAGGCTGTGACGGTCCCACCACCACTGAACGCCACCGGACGTTCGCTCGAGGTCGAGCTCGCCGAGCGTCTCGATTCCGTCCTTGGCATCGCCGAGCGCCTGGCCGAGTCCCACGATCGCGAGGAGCTGTTCCGCACGATCGTCGACGAGACGCGACGGGCGCTCCGTGCCGACTCCACGACCATCCGTATCCTCCGCGAGGAACGGCTCGACGTCGCCGCGTGGGCCGGGCTCACCGACGAACAGGCCGCCCGCCTGCCGAGCTTCCGACAGGACGAGGGCTGGGTCGGCGAGGTGCTCCGGACCGGTCGCGTCCTCGCCTTCCCGGATGTCCGCCAGATCGATTCCTTCGGATTCGACAAGTACCCGGACATCATCCAGTTCGCCGGCGAGCTCGTCGCGCCACTCATCCACCACGACCGCGTGATCGGCGCCCTGACCGCCGTCACCATCGAGCCACGCGATTGGACGAGCGGCGACGTCGCCTTCATCACGACGCTCGCGACGCACGCGGCGATCGCCCTGACGAACGCCGAGCTCTTCGAGCAGACCGAGGCGCGCGCCGCCCAGCTCGGCGTCCTCCAGGCCGCGTCCGCTCGCTTGAGCCGCGCGGGCTCGGTCGAGGAGATCGGCCGGACCGTCGTCGAGGAGACCCGGCGGATCATCGAGTACCACAACGCTCGCGTGTACGTGGTCGAGGGCACGGATGCGGTCGTGCCGATCGCGTTCGCCGGGACCGTCGGCGCGTACGAGAAGGTGGACATGGCGCTCCTGCGCTGCAGGCTCGGGGAGGGGTTCACGGGCTGGGTCGCCCAGCACGGGGAGGCGCTGCTCATCGACGACGCGAACGCGGACCCACGTGGAGCGACGATCGCCGGGACCGACGATGTCGACGAGTCGATGCTCGTGGTCCCGATGCGCTACGACCAGGCGATCGTGGGCGTCATCACGCTCTCCAAGCTCGGTGTCGCGCAGTTCGACCAGGATGACCTCCGCGTGCTGACGATCCTGGCCGACCAGGCCGCCACGGCAGTCGAGTCGGCCCGCCTGCTCGCCCGCACCCAGGACCTCGCCGGTGAGCTGCGTCGGCTGCTCGACATGAGCGCCGAGCTGTCCGAGAGCCTCGACCCGCGGCAGGTCGCGAACCTCATGGCACGGCATCTCGCGCTGGCCATGGGCGTCGACGAGTGCGCGATCAGCTACTGGGACCGACCCGCAGGTCGCGTCGATTCGCTGGGCTACTACCCGATCGCGCACACCCTGACGCCGTTCTACGACGTCTCGGGATACCCGGAGACCTTGCGGGTCCTGGAGCGGCAGGACACCGTCATCATCGAGGCCAGCGACCCGTCGGCCGACTCGGCAGAGGTGGCGCTCCTCAAGCAGGAGGGCAATCACGTCCTCGCGATGCTGCCGCTCGTGGCCAAGGGCCAGTCGATCGGATTGGTCGAGCTGTTCTCGCGGTCGGTCATCACCTGGGACGCGGAACGGCTGCAGCTGGCGCGGACGATGGCGAACGAAGCCGCGATGGCGCTCGAGAACGCACGCCTGTACGAGGACGCGCGCAACCGTGCCGACCGGGACCCGCTGACCAACTTCTACAACCACCGGTTCCTGCACGAGCGATTGGGCGAGGAGGTGGTCCGGGCCCAGCGCGCCAGGGCGCCGCTCAGCGTGCTGATGCTGGACCTCGACGACTTCAAGCTCGTCAACGACACCTTCGGCCACCTGTTCGGCGACCGGGTCCTGACCTGGACGGCCGAGCTCCTGCGCTCGACGCTGCGGGCATCGGACATCCCCGCCCGCTACGGCGGCGACGAGTTCGCGATCATGCTGCCCGAGACCGATGCCGAGGACGCCCACGCCGCCGCGACCCGGATGCTCGAGGCGTTCCGGGACAACCCCTTCGTGGGGGAGCAGCGCGGACCCGTCCCCATCGGCGCGTCGATCGGCGTCGCGACGTTCCCGCTCGACGGGCGCACGGCCACGGACCTGATCCTCGCGGCCGACCGGGCGCTCTACCAGGTCAAGCGCAGCGGCGGCCACGACGCCGCAGCGGCGTCCGAACCGGCGGCCTGAGCCCACTAGGACGAACGTACTATCCGGCCCCGGGCCGGCAGTACCAGGCCGACGGGCTGGACGGAACCGCCGCCGACCCGCATCCTCTATATCCGACGTGACCGAATCCCCCAACCGCCGGACGAGCGACGGTCTGATCCCAGACCAGCGCCTCCGACGCTCCTGGTGGATCTTCGCCGACGCGTTCCTCCTCCTCACCGCCCTCCTCGTGGCGCGCCTCGTCGTCGATGGTGGGCGCCTCCTCGACTGGGTGGTCGCCGCGCTCGCGCTCTTCGTGGGGGTCGCGGCCTTTCGCCATCGGCGTGCGGTCGCGGACCTCGAGGCGGGTCGGCGCGCCGAGGCCGAGTCGTTCGCGCGGATCCTGTCCGGGCTGTCGCGATCGATCTCCGAGGATGCCATCCTCGGTGCGATCGTCGAGGAGCTTGCGGAGACTGCCGGCGCGGACCACATCGTCATCGCCCGACGCGGTCCCGATGCGACCACGCTCCAGGCGACACTCATCAGCTCGCGCTCGGGCGTGTCGCCCTCGACGACCCAGCTGTCGGCCTCCAGCCTGGATCGACCGATCGTCCGCAGCGGTCGCATGCCGGCGGGCCTGCCGGCACGCGTCGGATCCATCGCGTCGACGGCGAACCGGTCCGCCCAGGCGACCGCCGATCGAATCGCCGAGCAGGTTCGCAGCGCCTACGGGCTGACGCACATGCTGGCGGCACCCCTTCGCTCGTCCGAGGGCGTCGTCGGCGCGATCGTCATCTCGCGGCGATCCGCGGAGCCCTGGTCCGGGATGACGCGGCGACTCCTTCAGGGCGCCGCCCACGAGGCCTCGGCCGCGCTGTCACGCGCCGGCTCCCATCGGGCTGCGGAGCTCCAGGCGTCGACAGATGCCCTCACCGGCCTGCCCAATCGCCGCTATTTCGACGAGTTCTGCGGCCTGCTCGCCCGGCGGCGACGCGCGGACGACGTGGTCGGCGTGCTGATGGTCGACATCGATCGCTTCAAGGACCTCAACGACCGATTCGGTCACACCGCCGGGGACGACGTCCTCAAGGAGGTCGGCCGTGCGATCGTCGGGGCCGTCCGCGACGACGACGTCCCGGCGCGCTACGGCGGCGAGGAGTTCGTCGTCCTCCTGCGCAACCCGACGGAGCCGGTCGCCATCGAGATCGGGGAGCGCGTGCGCGAGAGCGTCGCGGCGATCGACCTGTCGCGGCTCGGGATCGCCTCGGTCTCGGTCTCGGTCGGCGTGGCGGTGGCCGATCGGCCGGACCAGCCCATCACCGACCTCGTCGAGATCGCGGACCAGGCGCTCTATCGCGCCAAGCGCGCCGGACGCGACCGGGTCGTCGCCGCGTAGCCGCGTCGCGACCGGGTGGTCGCCGTCGAGCCGCTACCATCGGGCGGTGACCCATGACCCCGTCGACGACGCGCACGACGACGTCCCGGACGACGACCACGACGACGCCCAGCCGACCCTGACCAACGGCGACCTCGCCCGCATCTTCCATGCGATCGGCGACATGCTCGAGGTCAAGGGCGAGCTCGTGTTCAAGACCGTGGCCTACCATCGCGCCGCCGATGCGATCGGGCGGAGCCCGGTCGACCTCGTGGCCGCCTATCGGTCGGGGACGCGGCCGCGGATCCCGGGTGTCGGCGCCGCGATCAGCGACAAGATCGCCGAGCTCGCCACGACGGGCCGGATGGCCTTCTACGACAAGCTGCGGGCCGAGATCCCGCCAGGCCTGGTCGCCCTGCTCCAGATCCCCGGTCTCGGGCCGAGGACCGTCCGCCAGCTCCACGCCGAGCTCAAGATCGAGTCGATCGACGATCTGCGTTCGGCCGCCGAGGCCGGCCTGCTGCGCGGCCTGCGCGGCCTGTCGGAGCGGACCGAGACGCTCGTCCTCGAGGGGATCGACCGGCTCGAATCGACGCCGCGGCGGATGCTCCTGGACCGCGCGGAGCAGCAGATCGAGGACATGATCACGGCGCTCGCCGACACGCCCGGGCTCCGGGGCATCGAGCCGGCCGGATCGTTCCGCCGCAAGCGGGAGTCGATCGGGGATCTCGATCTCCTCGCCGAGACCGACGACGCCGGGGCCCTCATCGGGCGCTTCACGTCGCTCGGGATCGTCGACCAGATCGTGAACCAGGGTGGCTACAAGGCGGCTGTCCGGCTGATGCGCGGACCCCAGGTCGACCTGATGGTCATGCCGCCGGGCGAGGCCGGCACCTACCGGATCCATTTCACCGGGTCGAAGGAGCACAACGTCCGCTTGCGGGCCCGGGCCCGCGACCAGGGCTGGAGCCTGTCGGAGAAGGGGTTCCTGCGCATCGGCGAGGACGGAGAGCCGCTGACGGGCGACGCCGCCGAGCTGCGGACGTTCCCTGGCGAGACCGAGGCCTACGCGTTCCTCGGGCTGCCGTTCATCGAGCCCGAGATCCGGGAGGACACGGGCGAGATCGAGGCGGCCCTCGCCGGCCGGCTGCCGGCTCTCATCGACGTCAGCGACCTCCGGGGCGACCTCCACACGCACTCGGACTGGACCGACGGCACGCACGCGATCGAGGTCATGGCCGAAGCGGCGCGGCAGCGCGGATACGCTTACCAGGTCCTGACCGATCACACGCAGTCCCTGGCCATCGCCCGTGGCCTCCGTCCCGAGCAGGTCGCCGAGCAGCACGAGATCATCGCCACGCTCAACGCCCGGTACGCGGCCGAGGAGGCCGCCGGCACGGCGCCGCCACAGACGCCGGCGGACGGCTTTCGGCTGCTCCACGGCTGCGAGCTCGAGATCCGCGCCGATGGGCGGCTCGACTACGAGGACGACCTCCTCGCGTCCTTCGACCTCGTCGTGGCCTCGCTGCACGTGTCGCGACGCCAGCCGCGTGCGGAGCTGACGAAGCGGACGCTCAACGCGATCCGCAGCCCGCACGTCGACGTCATCGCACACCCGGCCGGTCGGATGATCGGGACCCGTGACGACCTCGACCTCGACTGGGACACGGTCTACGCCGAGGCGGCCCGGACCGGCACGGCCCTCGAGATCAACGGGTCTCCGCACCGCCTCGACCTCGCGGTCGAGCGCGCCCGCCGCGCCGTGGCCGACGGCTGCATCCTCTCGATCGATTCGGACGCCCACAGGACCGGCGAGCTCGACTACGTCCGGTGGGGGATCAGTCAGGCGCGCCGAGCCTGGGTCGAGCCAGGGAACGTCCTCAACACCCGATCGCGAGACGACCTGCTCGCCTGGGTCGCGGCCAAGCCGGACCGAGCGTGAGGCACCGAGCGCGATGAACGTCTCGCGTACCATCGCCTCGATGGACGACCGGAGCGGCCGCCGCGACCTGGCGCTGGCGGCGATGACGGTCGTCGGGCTGTCCCGTCTCCTGGAGCCGCCGGCGCTGTGGCTGGTCGCGGTGCTGCTGCTGATCGCGATGCTGTTCGGGACCCTGCAGGTGCTGGCCGACGAGGCGCACCCAGTCGGTGCCTCGGTCGGCGTCCCGATCGAGTCACTCATCCTCCCGTCGGTCGCGGCGGTCGCGTGCCTGGGGGCGATCCGCCTCGTCCCGTTCGGGCTCTGGTTGGCCCCGGCGCTGCTCGTCACGGGCCTGCTCGTCGCCCGGTCGCTGGCGATCGAGGCCAAGATCCACGCGGATCAGGAGGACCTCTCGGCCGCCGACCGGACCTCGCTCCTGATCACGATCCTGCTGGTGGGCTTCCTCGGGTTCACGGGCGTCGCGGCGATGGTCCCCGGCGGCCTCGTCCAGCCGACGGCCGATGGCGGCGTCACGCCACCGATCCCCGAGACCGATCTGCTGATCCTGGCCGCCGGCGACGCTGCGATCGCGTTCCTCCTCGGCTATCGCGCGGCCTCGCTGCGCCTGGCCACGCTTCGCGATGCGCTCTGGTCAGCGGTCACCTATGCGGCGGCGATCGCGATCGGGGCGGCCGCGCTCCGGGCCATGGCGATCCCCCGTCTCATGGGCCCGGCATTGCTGACGCTCGCGTTCTACCTCTGGGACGCGTTCCACGGCGCGTCGCCGGCACGACGGCGGGACATCAACTGGATCTGGCAGACGGTCCTGCTGGCTGCGCTCGGGGTGATCGCCGTCGCCTGGAACCTGCTGCTCCGCGGCTGACCACGCCCGCCGGCGGCTAGCCCTCCTTGTTGGCGTTGATGTCGTATGTGAAGTGGAGGCCGACATCGAGCGATCCGTCGGGCTTCTGGGCCCGGTATTCCAGGTCGACCTTCGACGCGTGCAGCGAGACGGCCTCCGCCGTGCCGGCCCCGTCGCCGGCGCCGCTCTCGCTCACGCTCGTGACGAGGATGTCGCTGAGCTTGATGACCAGGAACTCCTGCTGGCCTTTGCCCGCCTTGCGGACGGTGATCGTGGCGTCCTTGACGTGCTGTCCGGTCGCACACGCCTTGAGGAGCAAGGGCGACGCCTTGTCGATGTGATGCGTGAAGTCGAAGTCATGGAAGCTCGCCTTGCCCTGACCGGCGCCGCCGCCCGCACCGGTGGGGCCTGATTGCGTCACGCCCCATGACCAGGACAGCACCTCGACCTCGTCCTTGTGCTTGCTGTCTCGCGACTCGCCCTTGATGCCGTCGATCTTGGCGAAGATGTCCGATGCCATGCGGCGGATCTCCTCTCGCAGGGGCACGCCCGATCATTGTCGGACCCGCGTCCAGCGACCTCCGCCACGTCCTGTCGTTTGACGCGCCGCCCGGACGGTGCTAGAAAGCGATGCCCGCGCAGTGGCCTCGCCGTGGTCGCGCGCCCCGATCCCGAACAGCCCCGACTTCGCCGCGCGCCCGAAAGGACCAGCCCCACGTGACCTTCCCACCCGACGTCGAGACGACCGTCCAGAGCCCCGTCAACCTCACGCGCCAGAAGCGACAGCTGGCCGACCAGGCAATCGCCCACGCGTCCGCGGCGCAGTGGGCCGACGCCGCGGCCACGAACCGCAAGCTGCTCGAGCTCGGTCCCGACGCCGAGGCGGAGAACCGTCTCGCGAAGGCGCTTTGGGAGCTCGGCGAGCTGGCCTCGGCCCGTGAGCATTACCAGACGGCGCTGGCGCTCGATCCGACGAACCGGATCGCCGAGCGGAACATCGATCGCCTGAAGATGCTGCTCGTCGCGGCCGGCGAGAAGACCGTGCCCGCCCAGGAGGGGAGCAAGGCCCCGGTCGGAATCTTCGTCGAGGAGACCGGCAAGACCGGGTTCGCGTTCCTCACCGACCTGCCCGACCCCCGCCAGCTGGCGCAGGTCAACCCCGGCGACAACGTGGAGCTCGTCCCCGAGGACAACCGGCTGATCGCCATCAGCAACGGGGTCCGCATCGGCGTCGTGGAGCCGCGCGTCGCGGCCCGTCTGCTGAAGCTGATCGCCGACGGGAACAAGTACGCAGCGGGTGTCACGTCGCTCGGCGACAAGGACGTGCGGATCATCATCCGCGAGGTCTTCCAGGACCCGCGCAACTACGGCAAGGTCAGCTTCCCGACCGCCGCCAAGTCGACCGACCTGCGCCCGTACACGAAGGGCACGCTCGTGCGCGAGGAGATGGACCTCGAGGACGACCTGGAGGACGACGAGGAGGACGAGGAGATCGAGGACCTCGACCGCGTCCTGCCGCCCGAGTCGACGACCGACGAGGCGTTCGAAGAGGAGCCCGACGAGCTCGACGAGCCGTAAGGCCCGCCTTCGGCATGACCGCATCGATCCTGGCCAGCTGCTGGCGCCCGTCCGGTAGCATCTGCTGATGAGGGGTCGGTCGGCACCCGCCAGCGTCCAGCCCGGATTCTCGCTGCCCGCGTTCGAGAAGGCGGCTCCGCCGCCGCCGCCGGGCCTCGTCGCGGCACGGATCGACCTGCACTCGAGCTCCGGGGACGTCGTCGCCGATCTCTTCGGACGCGGTGGCTGGGTCGCCCGGGCGGCGGTCGACCGGCAGCGCCGCGCGGTCTCGCTCGAGTCGACGCCGCTGACGCGGATGCTCGCCGAGGTGGTCCTGCGGCCGCCCGACGTCCGCCACCTCGACGCGGCGTTCCAGGGCATGGCCGCCTCGCCGCGCCGCGAGTCGAGCCTGAAGGTCTCTCTCGGCGACCAGTACGCCACGCGCTGCGCCACGTGCGGCCGGATGCTCGTGGTCGACGAGATCGTGTGGGGACTCGACGAGGGCGTCGATGCCGCGACGGCCGATCCATCCGCCGCGAAGCCGATCGCCCGGCACTACCGCTGCACGGTCTGCCGCGATCAGCGCGGCGGGTCGGAGCAGCGCTCCGGGCCGCTCGATGACGACGATCTCGCGAGGATCGCCGCCGACGTCGGCGTCGACGAGGTGCGGGCGAGCCTGCGCGGCCGGTTCGCGCCGGTCGACGGGGCCGAGTTGCTCGTCGACGAGCTGCTGGCGCTGCACACGCCGCGCCAGCTCGTCGGGCTGTCGGCCATCCTCGACCGCATCGAGAGCGACCTTCGCGCCGCCCCCGTCCTGGCGGCCCTCCGGCTCGCGTTCCTGCACACGATCATGCCGGCCAGCCGGCTGGCGCTCACGAACGGACGGATCGCGAACCTGCGGATCAACGGCGGCCACGTCCGCCTGCCCTCGGCGAACCAGTGGCGCGAGCGAAACCCCTGGCTCGCCTTCGAGGATGCCGTCCGCCTGGTCCGCGGCTTCGTCCAGCGGCTCGAGGGCGGAGCGCTCGGACCGCTCCAGGCACGGCTCGGCGAGGACCTCCGGAGCCTCGGGGAGGGGACCGCGACCGCGGTCCTCGCGCTCTCGAGCCCGTCCGGTCTCCGCGTCCTGAACGACCAGCCGGATGCGCTCGGCCGTGGCGCGCCCGCGCCCCGGATACGCCTGGTCCTGGGGCAGCCACCGGTCCGGCCCGGCCTCGAGCGACTCGGGATCGCGTACCACGCGACGTCGTGGGTGCTCGGCCGCGATGCGGCGTCGCTGCTCCCGATCGACGCACTTGCGGGCTCCTCGCTGCGGGCACCATGGAGCTGGCAGGCCGTGACGATCGGCCGGGCGCTCGAGGCGGCGGCACCGGCCATGGCCCGCGACGGTCGCGCGGTCCTGCTGGCCGACAGCGGCACGGAAGGCCTGGCGGCCGCGGTCCTCGGCGGGGCCAGCGCCGGCTATCGGCTCGTGAGCGCCCGGCTCGCCGACGGCGACGAGGAGGTCGGGGGATCGGTCGAGTTCCTCCCGCCAGGCTCGTCTCGGCCGCCCGCGGCACGGACCCGGTCCAACGTCTCGCTGCCCGCGCTCCCGGGTGGAGCCGGCGATCCGGACCTGGTGCCTGGTCCCGGCCTTTTCTCCGCCCCGGAGCGCTTCGACGCGCGACCGTTCTCGGCCGCTGAGGCGGCGCGGACCGTGACCGACACCGCCGTAGAGACGCTGCGCGCCCGCGGCGAGCCGGCCCGCTACGAACGGCTCTTCGGAGAGGTCCTCGTGGGGCTCGATCGAGCCGGCCAGCTTCGACGGCTGGCCACGGTGGACTCCGCGCGCGGCCTCGCCACCGATCGTGGGGACGGGCCCGGGTCGTCCGACCGGCTCGAGGTGGACGAAGCGCCCGACGGCCCGACCGGGCGTGGCTCGAGGTCGGGACCGGGTGGGGATCCCGCCGACGCACCCGATCCCCCGCGCCCGGGCTCGCGTGCCGATCGCGCGGTCGGCGCGCCGCCGGATCTTCGATCGGGCTCGTTGCGCGTCGCGTCGCAGGGCGAGGCGTCGCCCGATCCGGTCGATCGGCTTCTGGCCCTCGTCCGCGACGAGATGTCCCGACCGGGCAACTCGCGCCTCGTGGAGATCGAGCCCGGTCGCTGGTGGCTGGGCGATCCGAAGGACCGGGAAGCCGCCGCGATCCCGCTCGCGGACCGGGTCGAGTGGGCCGTCTTCAGCCTCCTCTCGACCGCCGGGCCGCTGTCGGAGGCCGCGTTCTTCGAGCGCATCGCGACGCTCTTCACCGGCCACGACCTGCCTGACGAGGGGCTCGTCCGGGCCTGCCTCGAGAGCTATCGGAGCATGGCGAGCACCCCCGATCGCCTCGTGACGACCGACGACCTGCTGCGCCGCAGCCAGGAGCACACCGACCTGCTCGCGACGCTCGCCGACGCCGGGCATCGCCTCGGTCTCCGGGTCTGGCTGGCCCAGCGCGAGCAGAACCGGCGGACCAAGGGCACGCTCCTCGGCGACCGCCTCGACCAGCGTGAGAAGCAGGCCTATCTGGGCGCCATCAGCCGCCCGGCCGAGGACCTGGCCGACGTCGACTGCATCTGGTACGTCCGCGGCAAGGTCGCGCTGCTCTTCGAGGTCGAATGGACGGCGATGCTGGGTGAGCCGCTCCTCCGCCGGCACGCCCGGATCCCGCCGAACGACTCGCTGGTCCGGTTCCTCGTGATCGCCCCTGAGCGGACCGAGCTCGTGCGCTACAAGATCGGCCGGTCGCCGCTGCTGCGAGCGGCGCTCGAGGACGGTGGCTTCAACATCGTCAAGTCGGACTACCTGCGCCGGTTCCTCGACACCGAGAAGCCCGACCTTGCGGAGCTGGAGCCATACCTCGGCCTCGATCCGATGATCGAGCGGAGCGGCGAGCAGATGCCCCTCTTCGGGGGCTGACGAGGCCCGTCGCCGACCCGACACGGGCTAGACGGGACGGCGCTACATTAGTCGCCCTAGGGCGGCTCCCAAGCCGCTGTCCCGACGCGGCCGCGATGCCGCAGCACCCATCGAGCGGCCCGCGCCGCGCCAAGGTGGACGCGCAACAGGAGGCTCTTCTGTGAACACGCCCGAGCATGCGGCCACGCCGGTCGATGAGCTGGCCGACCGCTTCTGGGAAGCGATCCTGGAGCTGAACCCCACGACCGCCACGTTCTATGGCGACCCGCGCTACGCGGACCGCCTCGAGGACCCGGGGCCGGAGGGCCGCACCAAGGCCCGCACGCTCATGGAACGGACCGCGGAGGAGGCGCGGGCCATCCCGACCGACGGCCTGCCGACCGAGGAGCGCATCACGCGCGACATGCTGCTGGTCATCGCCGAGCTGAACATCGAGGAGGACGACCAGCACCTCCACGAGCTGCGGGTCGTCGACCAGATGGGCGGACCGCAGCAGCTCCTGCCCCAGATGACGCAGTTCCAGCCGGCCGACACGCCCGAGGGACTTGAGGCCTTCATCGGACGCCTCCACGCCTATCCGGCGTTCATGGCCGCGAATTCGCAGATCCTCGTCGACGGCATGCACTCGGGCCTGACCGCACCGCGAATCGTGACCGAGCGGACGATCGCCCAGGTCGAGCGCATGCTCTCGGTGCCGATCGACGAGGCGATCATCCCCTCGATGGTCAAGGTCGCCTCCGACGCCGACCGCGAGCGCATCCGCGAGATCGTGCGCGACGTGGTGATCCCGGCCGACACGGCCTTCCTGGACACGCTGCGCGGCGAGTACCGGCACGCCAGTCGCGAGGAGCCGGGCATCTGGTCGGCGCCCAACGGCGATCAGCTGTACCGGACCGCGATCCGCAGCTGGACGACGCTCGACCTTGATCCCGAGGAGGTCCATCGGACCGGGCTCGAGGAGATCGAGCAGATCGAGCTCGAGCGGCGCGAGATCGCCCGCGAGGCCGGGCATGGCGACGACACGGCGGCCTATCGCGCGGCCCTCGACGCCGATCCGGCGAACACGCCCACGACCAAGGCCGAGCTCGTCGAGCGCGCCGCGGAGGACATCGAGCGCGCGATGGCCGCGGCGCCCCGCTACTTCGGCGTGCTTCCCCGGGCCGGCTGCGAGGTCCGTCCCGTCGAGGAGTACAAGGAGAAGGACGCCCCGTTCGCCTACTACTACCCGCCGGCCGCCGACGGCTCCCGCCCGGGCATCTACTACGCGAACGGCTACGACCTCCCGAGCCGCAAGTACACCAAGCTCGCCACGACGACCTATCACGAGGCCGCACCGGGCCACCACTTCCAGATCACGCTCGAGATGGAGAACCCGCACCTCAACACGTTCCGACGACTCGGGGCGCGGATGGTCGGCGGTGCCTATGTCGAGGGCTGGGGGCTGTACAGCGAGCGGCTCGCCGACGAGATGGGCCTCTTCCGCGACGAGGCCGAGCGGTTCGGCATGCTCGACGCCCAGGCCTGGCGCGCGGCCCGGCTCGTCGTCGACACCGGGCTGCACGCGCTCCGCTGGGACCGCCAGCGGTCGATCGACTTCCTCCAGAAGACTGGCCTGTCCGAGACCGACGCGGTCATCGAGACCGACCGGTACATCTGCTGGCCGGGCCAGGCGCTGACCTACAAGGTCGGCCAGCGCGAGATCGAGCGGCTTCGGGCCGAGCTCTCGGCACGGGACGGCTCCTCGTTCGACCTGCGAGCGTTCCACGATGCCGTCCTCGGCCATGGATCGCTGCCGCTGGCGACGCTCTCGCGCGAGCTCCCGAACTGGGTGGCCACCCCGGCCTGACGCCGGGTTGCCGCGGCTCAGGAGTCGAAGCCGATGCTGAGGGCGTCGAGCGTCTGGAGGATGACCCCGCGCCGGCCCTCGTTGCGGTCGGCGCGGTCAAGCTCGTGGCGGACGGTCTGGGATCGGCGCAGGGACCGGCAGCGGTCGGCGCGGCAAGCTCGCGGCGCGAGGGCGTCGAGCGTCTGGAGGATGACCCCGCGCCGGCCCTCGTTGCGGTCGGCACGGTCCAGCTCGTGCCGCACGGTCTCGACCGCCATGGACCGCAAGGGCTCGGGCGGGAAGGGGATCGGCGGGCTCGTCACGATCCGCAGGCGGAGGCGGTCCTCGCCGGGTCGCAGGATGAGGTCGCGCACGACGCCGCCGGCCCATCGACTCGCCCCGACGCCGAGGCCCGTGTAGCCCAGCGCGTAGCTGACCCGGCCGCCCATCGTCTGCCCGAACGTCACCGTGAACCGCGAGGTGGTGTCGATCGCGCCGCCCCAGCGGTACGGGAAGCGGAGCCCCTCGAGCTGCGGGAACGCGCGGAAGAACTGGACCTCGAGCTTCTCGAACGTGGCCGGCCGGCGATCCAGCTCCGGCGCGACGCGGCTGCCGAAGTGGTGGATCGCGTCGTAGCCGCCCCACAGGATCCGGTCGTCGGCGGTCAGGCGGAAGTAGTGGAACTGGTTGTTCCCGTCCGACAGGCCCTGGCGCCGCTCCCAGCCGATCGCGGCTCGCTGGCCGGGCGTCAGGGGATCGGACACCAGCACGTAGTCGTAGACCGGCACGAACAGCGGCGACAGCCGCCGTAGCCAGCCCGAGTACGCCGACGTCGCCACGACCACGTGGCCGGCCCGGACGGTCGCCCCGCCCGACGTCCGGACGACCACGCCGCCGGCCACCCGTTCGAGCCCGCTCACCCGCGTCCGCTCGTGGATCCGCACGCCCCTGGTGCGCACCACGCGGGCGATACCCCGACACAGCTTCACCGGGTCGACCAGGATGTCCCGCCCGGGCGGTCGGTACAGCCCGGCGTGCCAGAGCGGGGAGTGGACCTCGGCCTGTGCGGCGGCCCGGTCCAGGAACTCGAGGTGCTCGCCGTATCGGGCGGCCTCGTCCACCCACTCGCGGAACTCCTCGACCTGGTAGGCCTGGTCCGCGAGCGAGAGGGTGCCTGTCTCCTCGAGGTCGCAGTCGACCCCGTTCTCCCTGGTGAAGGCGATGAGGTCCGCGAGGTTCTCGATCCCCTCGCGCTCCAGACGCTCCAGCTCGTCGGGGAAGTGCTTGATGCCGTTGGCGAGTCCATGCGTCAGGCTCGCCTCGCAAAAGCCGCCGTTGCGCCCGCTTGCCCCGAAGGCCACGGCCTCCGCCTCGAGGACCGCCACCCGGAGCGACGGGTCCGTGTCGGTCAGGGCGATCGCGGTCCAGAGACCGGTGAATCCGGCGCCCACGATGACGACGTCGACGGCGCTCTCCTCGCCCGCACCGAGCGATGGCTCCGCGGGAGCCTCCGGCTCGCGGAGCCAGTAGCTGATCGGTCCAGCGGGTGTGTGCATCCGGTGCATGGTGCCATCCGCGTCATGGAAGCACCCGGCGGAATGACGCGCATCACATCGCGTCGTTTGACCATGGCGTACGGGATTCGCAGGAGTGTGTCATTGGTCCGACGAATATCGCGTTGACGCCGCCGAGGCCCATATGGCACGATGCGCGTCACCCGTCCCACTCCACGCAACTCCTGTCCCACGGACCGGGTCGCCCCAACCCGCATGCAGAGGACCTTCATGGCCACCGAGCCCGTTGCTCCCCCGACCCCGTCGATCCCGCGAGACCGCCAGCACGAGCTCTATCAGCGCGCGCTGCAGCACATGCCCGGCGGCACCAACTCCAACTTCCGGGCGTGGGGCGACGACACGATCTACATCGATCGCGGCAAGGGTGGGCTCGTCTGGGACCTGGACGGAAACGAGTTCGTCGACCTGCGCATGGGCTACGGCCCGGTCATCCTCGGACACGGTGACGCTCGCGTCGATGACTACGTCAACGAGCGCATGCGCCGCGGGGTCAGCTTCAGCCTGACGAGCGAGGACGAGGTCCGCGCGATCGAGCTGGTCTGCGAGCTCACCGGCTGGGTCGAGATGGCCCGCATGACCGTCTCGGGCACAGAGGCCACGATGCACGCGATGCGCGTCGCCCGGGCCTACACCGGCCGCGAGAAGATCGTGAAGTTCGAGGGCCAGTACCACGGCGTCCACGACTACGCGCTGATCAGCGTCGGTCCGGACGACATGTCGGAGCTCGGCGACGCCGACAAGCCGGTCGCGCTGGCGTGGGGTCGGGGCATCCCGGGCGCCGTCGCCGACACCATCATCCCGGCCCGCTACAACAACATCGACTTCCTGCGCCGGCTGTTCGAGGAGCAGGGGTCCGAGATCGCCGCGGTCATCGTCGAGCCGGTGCTCGGCAACGCCCAGGGGATCATGCCCAAGCCGGGCTTCCACAAGGCGATGCGGGCGCTCACCGAGGAATTCGGGATCCTGCTCATCTTCGACGAGGTCAAGACCGGGTTCCGGTTCGCGCGCGGCGGCGCCGCCGAGTTCTTCGGCATCACCCCGGACCTCGCCACGTACGCCAAGGCGATGGGCAACGGCTATCCGGCAGCGGCATTCGGCGGGACGCGCGAGGTCATGAGCGTCCTGCCGGACAAGGTCAGCCATGGCGGCACGTACGCCGGCAACCGGATCGCTGCAGCCGCCGCAGTCAAGACGCTGACGATCCTCAAGGAGACCGACGCGCTCGAGACGATCCACGCAACCGGGCGTCGTCTCCAGGACGGGCTCAAGGAGATCCTCAACCCGGTCGGCATCCCGTATCACTTCACCGGACACCCGTCGATGTTCGGGATCATGTTCCGGGAGGAAGAGGCCTCGGAATACCGCGACTGGGCCACCACCGACCACGAGCTCTACGACGCGATCGCGATCGGGATGCATGTGCGCGGCGCCATGCCGGAGCCCGACTCGCGCGAGCCCTGGTTCCTGTGCGAAGCGCACGCCCAGGGCGATCACATCGATCGCGTCCTCACCGCGTTCTCCGACTCGCTGGATGCAGCACTCGAGGATCGCGCCCATCACGGAGCATCGCCGACCCCGCACGGCGGCATGTCATCGCCCGGCGCGGGCTGAACGGAAGCGAGGGGAAGACATGGTCCTCGATGGCAACGCGGTCCGGTCGGTGGACCGGGCGGCTGCCCTGCTGCTGGCCCTCGGGGAGAGTCAGGGCGAGGCCGGCGTGACCGAGCTCGCCCGACGCCTCGGCCTGCACAAGTCCACGGCCTCGCGCCTGCTGGCCACGCTCCAGAAGCGCGGCCTCGTCGAGCAGGACGATGAGACCGGCAAGTACCGGCTGGGGCTCGTCGTCATCCGGCTCGCGGAGCGCGCCGAGCGGACGCTGGACCTGCGCGGCATCGCGCTGCCGGAGCTCGAGCGTCTCGCGCGCCTCACGCACGAGACCACCGGCCTGGGCGTGCTCGATGGCGAGTCGATGCTGGCGGTCGCCCAGGTCGACGGCCCGAACTTGATCGCGGTCGGCGACTGGACCGGGCGTGCCACACCCCTGCACTGCGTCGCGTCGGGGAAGGTCCTCCTCGCGGCCCTGGCCGAGCGCGAGGTCCTGCGCATCGTGCGTCGCGGTCTGGTGACGTTCACCGAGCGGACCATCACCGAGCTCGAGCCGCTCCTCGAGGAGCTCGCCCGGATCCGGCGCCGCGGCTACGCGACGGCCATCGGCGAGTACGAGCTCGGCCTCAACGCCGTGGCCGCCCCGGTCCACGATGCACGAGGCAACGTGATCGCGGCAGTCGACATCTGGGGCCCGGCCTTCCGGCTGACCCCGCGCCGCGTTCCCGAGCTCGCCGCCCAGGCGCGCGAGGCCGCGGCGGCGATCTCGGTCCGCCTTGGCGGCACCGTCCCCGAGCGCGAACCAGCACGCACGCCGACGACAGCCACCGCCTGAGGCCGGACACCGGCCCAAGCGCGACTGACGCGACCGCCGGCCGTCACCACGCCGCCCCGTGGCCCGTCGGAGCGGCGTGGGGACTCACGTCGCCGTCGTGCTGACACGCATCGCCGTCGTATCGGTGACGATCGTGCTCGTCATCGGCTGTGGCGTTGCACGGCCGTCGGGCGCGCCGGCCTCGATCGAGCCCACGCCGCCGGGATTCGCGACGGCCGAGCCACGGCCGGCGACGGCCGCGCCGACCCCACTTGTCACGCCCCTGCCCATCGCCGACCCGACGGTCATCCTCACCTGCAGCGGCCCGGAGCGCTTCCCGGCCGCGGCGCTCGCCGGCATCGGGCTCGCGGAGTTCGAGAGTGACGCCGCGGCGGCGATCCTCACGTCGGTCATCGCCGAGGACGGCGACCCCGACATGTTCCCGGACCACGGCTGGCACCGGGTCGCGACGGATCCCACCGGCGTCGTGTTCGTCGCGATGGGGCCGGGCGACCCTGCATGGGTCATGGTCCACGCGGCGCTCGGGCCGGACGGCTGGACCGTCGGTGGCTACGGCGCCTGCCAGCTCCAGCCCGCACTGCCGCAGGGAGTCTGGCCGGCCGACTTCTGGCTGGACCCGGACGCACCGCCGCCCGCCGCGGACGCCACGACTCTGCAGGGCCTGATCCGCGAACGCGCCTGTGCCAGCGGCGAACGGCCGGTCGGGCGCGTGCGGCCGCCGGTCGTGGTGTTCGACGACGACTCGGTCGTCGTCATCGTCACGGTCAGCGAGAAGCCCGGCGGCGCCGACTGCCCCGGCAATCCATCGATGCCGATCGTCATCGAGCTCGGGCAGCCGCTCGGAGATCGCAGCGTCCTCGACGGATCGGTCTTCCCGGCTCGTGACGCGAGCGTGGCCCCCGGCTGACCCGCGCCGCCCGGCCGGGCTCACCCGCGCCGGGCGCTTTCGGCCTGCGGGGGCTGGAGACGGCCCGAGTCGCTACCCTTTCCCGATGCCCGAATTCACCAAGCAGCAGTGGACCGACATCGTCGACTTCGTGCGGCTCAACGTGCTGCCGCTCCTGCTCATCGTCATCGTCGCGCTGGTCGCGCTCCGGCTTGCACGGCTGTTCGTCCATGGCGTCGTCAAGACCCTGCTGGACCGGGAGGCCACCGAGGGCACGGCCCAGGAGCTCAGCGTCGTCGAGCTCAAGAAGCGGATGGATACGCTCGAGACGCTCGTGGGGAACGCCATCCAGTTCTTCATCATCGTGATCGCGGGCCTGATGCTGTTGGGCAAGCTCGGGCTCGATATCGGACCGGCCGTCGCGGGCTTCGGCGTCTTCGGGATCGCGCTCGGCTTCGGCGCGCAGAGCATGGTTCGCGACTACCTGACGGGCGCGCTGATCCTCGTCGAGAACCAGTACGCGAAGGGCGATGTCGTCCGGATCGCGGGCGTGGCCGGCACGGTCGAGGACTTCACGCTGCGGCGCACGACGCTGCGCGATCTCGACGGGGTCGTCCACACGGTGCCCAACGGCGAGGTGAAGGTGGCGTCCAACCTGACCCGCGTCTGGTCGCGGATCAACCAGGACGTGACGGTGGCGTACGGCACGGACATCGACAAGGCGATCGCGGTGGTCAACGAGCTCGGTCGTGAGATGGCGGGCGAGCCACTCTGGAAGCGCCGGATCATGGAGGCGCCCAGGGTCGAGCGCGTCGAGGCGATCGGCGAATTCGGGGTGACGCTCAAGATCCTCGGGACCGTGCGGGCGGCCGACCAGTGGGCGGCCGCGGGCGAGTTCCGAAAGCGCCTGCTCGACGCCCTCACTACCAACGGCATCGAGATCCCGCGGCCCCAGCGCGTGGTCCTCGCCCGGGACCCGGATCACCCGGACGCCCCGGACCTGCCCGGCGGCGCTCCGACCGACGACGAGCTCATCCCCGACGAGTGAGCGCCGGACCGGGTGCGGAGCGGACCCTGGTGCGGAACCGCACCGCGCGGCTCGATAGAATGTCCGGGCAGACCGACCCGGTCATCTACCCGACGATGGAGGGACACGTGAGCGTCGAGCCATCCTCCGCCACTCCCGAGATCGAGAACCTCCTCGCCGAGAATCGGTCATTCCCGCCCGACCCGGCGTTCACGGCCCAGGCCAATGCCACGGCCGACCTGACCCGTGAAGCGGAAGCCGACTTCGAGGCCTTCTGGGCCCGGCTGGCCCGCGAGCGGATCGACTGGTTCGAGCCGTTCAAGACGACGCTCGAGTGGGACCTGCCCTTCGCCAAGTGGTTCACCGGCGGCAAGCTGAACATCAGCTACAACTGCCTCGATCGCCACGTCGCGAACGGGCTGGGCGACAAGGTCGCCTATCACTGGGTCGGCGAGCCGGGGGACACGCGGACGCTGACCTACGCGGACATGCTGCGCGAGGTCTGCAAGGCGACCAACGCGTTGAAGGAGCTGGGTGTCGGGACCGGCGACCGCGTCGCGATCTACATGCCGATGATCCCCGAGCTCCCGATCGCGATGCTCGCCTGCGCTCGCCTGGGGGCGCCGCACACGGTGATCTTCGGCGGCTTCAGCGCCGAGGCGCTCCAGGACCGCATCAACGACGCAGAAGCCAAGCTCGTGATCACCGCGGACGGCGGTTGGCGGCGGGGCAAGCCGGCACCGCTCAAGCCGGCCGTCGACGAGGCGCTGCTCACGACGCCCACGATCGAGCACACCCTCGTGGTCCGGCGGCTCGGCGATGCCGTCGACGGCGGCACGGCCATGCAGGACGGCCGCGATGTCTGGTGGGACGACCTCGTGGACCGCCAGTCCGACGACAGTCCGGCCGTCCCGCTCGACTCCGAGCACATGCTGTACCTGCTCTACACCTCGGGGACGACGGCCAAGCCCAAGGGCATCATGCACACGACGGCGGGCTATCTCCTGGGCGTGAGCTTCACCCACGAGATGGTCTTCGACATCAAGCCCAACGACGTCTACTGGTGCGCGGCCGATGTCGGTTGGGTCACCGGCCACAGCTACATCGTCTACGGGTCGCTCGCGAACGCGACGACGAGCGTGCTCTATGAGGGCACGCCCGACAGCCCGACCTGGGAGCGCTGGTGGCAGATCATCGAGGACTACAAGGTCTCGATCCTGTACTGCGCGCCGACCGCCATCCGGGCCCACATGAAGCAGGGCCAGCAGTACGCGGCGAAGCACGACCTGTCGTCGCTGCGGGTGCTCGGCACGGTCGGCGAGCCGATCAACCCCGAGGCCTGGCTCTGGTATCACGAGCACATCGGGGCGAGCAAGACACCGATCGTGGACACCTGGTGGCAGACCGAGACCGGCATGATCATGATCACCCCGCTCCCCGGGGTGACCGCGACGAAGCCGGGCTCAGCGACGTTCCCGTTCCCGGGCATCGCGGTGGACGTCGTCGATGGCGACGGGAACTCCGTCCCGCTCGGTGGCGGGGGCTACCTCGTCCTGACCCGCCCCTGGCCGGCGATGCTGCGCGGGATCTACGGCGACCCCGAGCGCTACAAGGAGACCTACTGGAGCCGCTTCCCCGGCAAGTACTTCGCGGGCGATGGCGCCAAGCGCGACGCCGAGGGCTACCTGTGGCTGCTCGGACGGGTCGACGACGTGATGAACGTCTCCGGACACCGCATCAGCACCATCGAGGTGGAGTCCGCGCTCGTCGACGACCAGCACGTCGCGGAGGCGGCGGTCGTCGGCAAGAACGACCCGGTCACGGGGCAGGCGATCTTCGCGTTCGTGATCCCGAAGGTGGGCGTCGAAGCGAACGACGCGCTCGCCGCCGAGCTGCGCGAGCACGTCTCGAAGATCATCGGCCCGATCGCGAAGCCGAAGTTCCTCATGTTCACGCCGGACCTGCCGAAGACCCGTTCCGGCAAGATCATGCGGCGCCTGCTCCGAGACATCGCCGAGGGTCGCACCCTGGGCGATACCACCACGCTCGCCGACACCACGGTCGTGGAGACCATCCGGTCCAACAGCGGGTCCGCGGAGGAATGACGTGCCCTTCGATTTCCTGAAGCGCAAGAAGATCGTCCCGGACCCCGCGCCCGTGGTTCCGGTCACGATGCCGCCGCCCGGCACGAGGCCCTCGTCCGGTGACGGCGATTCGGCGGCCGGCGTGGCCGGCGCGACCTCGGCCGGCGAGCCCGCGGCGCTGACCACGGCACCGCCGATCCCGTCCGGCAGCGGTCGCGGTGTCCCCTTCGACGCCCTGACCGAGGAATGGCGGCTGGTGGGCCGGATGCTCGTCGACGGCCGGCTCTCGGACACGCTGAACCGGCGCGAGCCGATCGACATCACAGAGGTCCAGTGGGCGCCGATCGACGGATCCGAGGCGTTCAGCGAGGCGCCCGGACTCAAGGCCATCGATCCCTATGACCTGATCCTGGTGCTCGCCGGGGAGACGTCGCTGCCGACGATGAGCACGGACGAAGCGGCCGCGCATCGGATCCACAAGGTCGCGTACGACCTGCTCCTCGAGGCCCCGCCGTATCGGATCATCGGGACCGTCAACCTCTATCCGGGAACGGACCCGTCGCGGCTGCTCGATCGCTCGAGCGAGATGTTCGTGCCGGTCGTCTATGCGCGGGCCTCGCTGGGCGAACGCGTCATCGGGACCGATGCGGACGTGATCCTCGTCAACCGCCTGTACCTGCGGGGGGTCGAGCAGGTCGATCGCTCGACCGGAGAGGTGGCGTCACCGCTTCCGGACCTGTCGGCCGGGGCGAAGGAGAAGGACGACGCAGCGTCCTAGGGACGCGGCATCGGGGACGCGCTAGCCGCTAGCCGGCTCGGGCGCCCGCGGTCTCCTTCTGACGAGCGAAGAGCCGCAGCCCCTGCTTCGAGCCAGCGGTCGCCGTCTGGGCGACACCGAACATCGCGTCGGCGAGTCCGTCGAAGTCGGTCGCGAGCCGTTCCTTGGGGAACATCTCGATGACCGTGCGGCCCTCATTCGCGGCCCGAACGAAGAGCAGACCGCCGGAGCGGATGAGCGCGAGCGCCGGCATCCCGACGGTGCGCTCGATGTCCTGCACGCCGACGCCGCTGTTGGCTCGGTTGATGACGAGCGAGAGGCGCTCGCGATAGCCCTCGCTGATCGCGACGTCACGCAGCTGGACCGCGGCCCGGATCGCGGGCACGTCCGGCGTGACCGGCACGAGGATCTTGTCCGCGATCTCGAAGATCGCCTGGTTGATGGCGCTGTAGGAGGGGTGCAGGTCGATGACGATGACGTCGAACGCGCCGCGCGAGGCGGCGATCTCGGCCGCCACGCGGACCGGATCGAGGACCTCGATGTTCAGGGGCGAGTCGGTGAGGGAGATGACCTTCATGCCGGAGGAGTGGGCCGAGGCGATCTGGACCAGCGTCTCGGGCGGGCCGCCTTCGGCCTCGTCGCGCCAGCTGTCCGCGACCGTCCGCACGGCATCGATGCCGAGCGAGGTGCAGACGTGACCGGTCACGGTGTCGGCGTCGATCAAGAGGACCGAGCGGCCCCGGCGCGTCTGGAGCGTCGCGGCCAGGTTGGTGGCCACGGTCGTCTTGCCGACGCCGCCCTTCGGGTTGAAGACGACCACGATCGTTCCGTTATGGTCGGACCAGCCCTCCATCTTCACGTTCGCGTCGTGCAGGATCGGGCCGCTGCCGTCGTCGACGGTCGTCCGCCGGATGCACATCGCTTCGACGCGCCACCGGATCGAGTCGGACGTGAACGGTCGCGTCAGGTACTCGTCTTCGACGGCGTCGGAGGAGCCGGCCAGCCGGTCGAATGAGTCCATCGAGACGACCATGAGCGCGGGGATCGACGTCTCGCCCTCGTGGAGGGCCGCGTAGTACTCGAGCGATTCGTCGAAGTCGGTCTCACCATCGAGGATCGCGACCGCGACATCGGTCCGCTTGGCCAGGATCTCCTCGAGCTCCGCGGGTCCGTGGATCTCGAATGCCTCGAAGCCGGCAGCCGCCAGCTCCGCCACGACCGCTTCAGATTCGGCCTGTGGGAGAGCGACGACGACGGCAGGTCGGGACAAGTTGGCTTCCTCTCGAATCAGTCGATGGGTCAGTGGGCTTCGGGGTCGCGCGCGGAGACGACGAAGCCGTCCTCCGATTCCCCGGTCACGCGGGCACCGAACCCGGGCAGACCGACGATGATCTCCTTGAGGTCGACTGCTGGGCTGTGGCTGACCATGAAGACGAACTCGCCGTCAGGGCCGGAGGTCACGCCGACCGAGGCCACGCCCTGGGTGCGGGCGACGCCACGCTTGAAGGCGGCGATGCTGGCCACGCTGACGAGACCGCTCACGACGACCTTGGTCGTCAGGCGCTCGCTGGGCTCACCGGCGTCGCTTGGCGGCACCAGGCCGGCCAGGCGGGCGGCCACGACCTCTTCGGCGATCGTCGGGATCTCCTGGGCGGGATCCTCGACGGCATCCTCGGTCTCGGTGGCCGACATCTCGGCTTCGGCTTCAGCTGCGGCGAAATCCGGGCTGAGGCTGAGCATCGCGATGCGCGGGTCATCGTCGGCGACCGGAGCCGGTGTTTCATCCTCGGTCGCTTCGGGCGCGTCGGTGGCGGACTCCGATGCGTCGGCCGTCTCTGAGGACGCCTCGGCGGCGGTCTCGCTTACGGCTTCGGCCGGGGTCTCCTCGACCGCGACGGTGGCCTCGGCCTCGGGAGCTGCCTCGACCGTTTCGACGGCGGCTTCGGGTTCGGTCTCGGCCTCGGGCACCTCGACGGCCGCGGACGGCGCATTGCCGATCAGGGCGGCGGGCTCGATCGTGGCGCTGTCGAAGCTCGGGGGTTCAGGCATCTGCTCGGCCATCGCGGCGAACTTGGCTGGGTCGCCCTCGGCGAACAGGCGCTCACAGAAGGCGGCCATCTCGGCCTCGAAGGCCGCGACGTTGGCGTTGATCCGCTCGACGCGTCGATCCACGACGCCGGCATGGCCCTCGAGCTCGCCTTCGAGATAGGACTTGCGGGCACTGATGCGCGTCTCGGTCTCTTCGCGGATCCGGGCGATCTCGCCCTTTGACCACTCGCGGATCGCGGCGACGTCGTCATCGGCGGCGCGGCGCAGCTCGGCGATCTCTTCGGAAGCACCGCTCTGGACCTTCTCGGTCGCGGACTTCGCGTCGGCGTTGAAGCGCTCGAGGGTCTCGTTGCGGGCGGCCTCGGCAGTGGCCTGCATGGCCTTGGTCAGGTCGGCAAGGAACTTCGTGGACTTGACCGACTTCGTCGAGGCGGGGGCCGGCTCCGCGGCGGTGGCCGGGGCCTCCTCGGGCGCGCTGGACGCGACCGCGGGCTCCGTTTCGGCGGCCTCGGCAGCTTCGGCCGGCTCGGCGACCGATGCGGTCGCGTCAGTGTCCTGGACGGCGTGCGAGGCGTCGATCATGTCGGGGCCTTCGTTCTCCTCGGTCGCTGGGGCGTCGCCGGCGGCAGACGCGTCGGTAGCGGCACCCGTGGGGTCGCTAGCGTCGGGACGGTCCGAGCTCCACGGAAGCCGGAAGCCGGGTCGTGTGTCCGTCTGTGCCATGGCGTCGGGATCCTCGCTGGTCAAGATGTGAACTCTGTCGGTCGGTCGAGTCGTGTCGAGGGCGGACGGCCTGGGGGGCCGGGCATCCGGGACGTGGAGGCATCGTGCCAGCGGGGGTTGGTCCGGTGCAGTTCGCTAGAGGTACCAGCGGTGTGAGCCGGTGGTACCGGCGGGTGGCCCGGACTTCGGCGCAAGTCGGGGTGTTGCGGCGGAGCGCCAGATGATCGACCGGGGGTCGTCTGCGAGGCGGCGGGCTACGATACCGGGATGCAACTCACGGCGGCGTTCGACGAACGACCCGGTCTGGGCGACACGATGGGCCGCGCCATGCGCGACCTGCGGATCTCGGTGACCGATCGATGCAACTTCCGCTGCACGTACTGCATGCCGAAGGAGGTGTTCGGCCGGGACTACGAATTCCTCCCCAAGGACCAGGTCCTCTCGTTCGAGGAGATCGAGCGGGTCTCGCGGGTCTTCGTCGGGTTGGGCGTCGAGAAGCTGCGCATCACCGGAGGGGAGCCGCTCGTCCGGCGTGACCTGCCCGCGCTCATCGGGATGCTGGCGGCGCTCCGCCGGCCCGACGGCGGCGAGATCGACCTGACCCTCACGACCAATGGCTCGGCGCTGCGGGCGCTCGCGCGACCGCTCGCCCAGGCAGGGCTGCGGCGGGTGACCGTCTCGCTCGACTCGCTCGACGACGAGGTCTTCGGCGCGATGAACGGGATCGACTTCCCGGTCGAGCGCGTGCTCGACGGGATCGACGCGGCGATCGAGGCGGGTCTGGCGCCGGTCAAGGTCAACATGGTCGTCCGACGCGGGATCAACGAGGCAAGCATCGTCCCGATGGCGGCCTGGGCGCGCGACGCCGGGGTGATCCTGCGGTTCATCGAGTACATGGACGTCGGGCATTCGAACGGCTGGCGCCTCGACGAGGTCGTGCCGGCGTCGGAGCTGGTGGAGCTGATCCAGGCGCGATGGCCGGTCGAGCCGGCCGACGCGGCCTACCGCGGTGAGGTCGCCGATCGCTGGCGCTACCTCGACGGTCGCGGCGAGTTCGGGGTGATCTCGTCGGTCACGGTGCCGTTCTGCGGCGACTGCACGCGCGCGCGCCTGTCGGCCGAGGGGAAGCTCTACACGTGCCTCTTCGCGGTCGAGGGCACCGACGTGCGCGAGGTGATCCGCGGCGGCGCGACTGACGAGGAGCTGGCCGCGTTCATCGCCGGGGTGTGGTCGCGGCGAGGCGACCGCTACTCCGAGCTGCGATCCGCGGCGACATCGGACTCGTCCCTGCCCAAGGTCGAGATGTTCGCGATGGGCGGCTGACCGGCGGCTCCGAGGCGCTCCAGGCAGGCGGCCACCGCCGCTCGACCGCCGCTCGCGCGCGCTCATCCACACCTTGTCCACAGCCCAGGGGAACTTCGTGGATACGATCCGGCGGCGCCATCGGAACTTCGTGGATAACCGCGTTGACCCGTCCACGACCCGGCCCGTACCGTAGGTCTTGCCCGAAGGGGCCGACAGGAACGAAGAAACCGAGATCGCATCAAGGGTTTTCGGTCCGCCGCCGGTCGCTTCGGGCGCTTCGTTGCCCGGCTCGGGTGGTCGTCTCACCACGGCCCCCGCGGGTCGTGCCCGACGGGACGTGATCGGCATCCCGGTGTCGATACTTCCGTCGGGCCGACGAAGCCTGCGGGCCCACGGCCGCAACCCCTGGGATGCGCCTCCTGGAGGTCCGCATGACCGATCTTCCGCTTCCCGCCGACGCCGGCCAGCGACTGGATCCGACCCGTCCCATCCCGCCGTCCGGCCAACCGGCACGGCTGGCGATGCTGGAGGCGGCCGTCCGCGAGTTCACCCCGCTGGTCCCCGAGATCGGGATCGTCCTCGGCTCGGGACTCGGCGGTCTGGCGGACGACCTCGAGGACCCGGTCGCGATCCCCTTCGCCGACCTGCCGGGCTGGCCTGCCGCCACGGCGCCGGGGCACGCCGGTCGCCTGCTGCTCGGCAGGCTGGCCGGGCGTCCGGTCGTGATGCTGCAGGGCCGGTTCCACCTGTACGAGGGAAACCACCCAGGCCTGGTCGTGCAACCGGTCTTGCTGTTCCAGCGGCTCGGGGCCAGGGTCGTGGTGCTGACCAACGCCGCGGGCGGCCTCGATCCGTCATTCGGACCTGGCACGCTCATGGTGATGCGCGATCACATCAACCTGACCGGTCAGAACCCGCTCATGGGGCCGAACGCCGACGACCTTGGGGCGCGGTTCCCCGACCTGACCGACGCCTGGAGCCCCCGCCTCCGCGAGCGGTTGCACGCCGCCGGCAAGGCGGAGGACGTGTCGCTCGAGGAGGGCATCTACGTCGGGCTCACCGGCCCGAACTACGAGACCCCGGCCGAGGTCCGGATGTACGCCGGCCTGGGCGGCCACGCCGTCGGCATGTCGACGGTCCTCGAGTGCATCGCCGCGCGCTGGGTGGGGCTCGAGGTGTGCGGCGTGTCGCTGGTGACCAACGCGGGCGCAGGCTACTCAGGGTCGCCGCTCACCCACGAGGAAGTGCTGGAGGCGGGGGCTGTCGCCGGCCCGCGGCTCGCGCGCGTGATCCGCCGGTTCGTCTCGGACCTGGAGGCGGCCGAGCCCGGCTGAGCCCGGCTCAGGCCTGGGGCAGGTCCCGTCCGGCCGCCTTGGCGGCCGCGGCCTTCTCGGCCCACGCTTCGAGGACCCGGTCCTTGTGCGGACGGATCGGGCAGTGCTCGTCGCGGTTCTTGAACTCGTCGCAGTAGCCGAGCGGCACGCACTTGGGCGCCAGGAAGGAGCCCAGGAACGGCGAGACCGAGAAGATCTCGTGGCGGATCAGCTGGAAGAGCCGCCGGATCTCCCATTGGGCCATCGTGCACAGGCGCAGTCCCGACATGTGGATGAGTGCCCGGAGGTTGGTCGTCATGACGAGGTTGGTCCGCGCGGCGTTCGGGAAGACGAACCGGGCGTCCTCGCCGGGCAGCCCGGCCTCGAGCATGTCGCCGTAGAGCTCGAGCGAATCCTCGATCTGCGACTCGTACCGCTCGCGCAGGGCGGGATCGCCCTCGGCGATGGAGTGGGGGAGCATCGTCGCCTGGCCCTTGAACTTCACGTAGCGCTGGCTCTGCTGGTCGAACGCCACGCCCGCCCGGTGCCGGACGAGCTGATGGGACAGGGTTCGGGAGACGCCGGTGATGGCGAACGTGAAGACGATGTGCTCGATCGTCGAGCCGTGTCCCGACTCTATGACCGACGAGATCAGCTTCTGCATCTTGACCGGGTCGAAGTCGCCTGCCAGCGCCCGCCGGTAGATCTCCTCGGGCGCCTCTTCCGAATAGCAGGTCCGGCAGGCCGTGTAGACGATCGGGACGTACGAGCGCTCGACGATCTCGCGGTCCGGGAAGAGCAGGGTCACTTTCATCCCGAGGTCGCGCCGGCCCGGGTTCTTGGGGATCCCGGTCTTGTCGCGCTGGGGCTGCGCGGCGCCAGCGCCTGCGGCGGGCGTGGTCGGGGTGACGGGGTTCGAAGGGAGGGGTTCGGCGGCCATCGATGGCCAGTCTAGCCGAGGTGTCCGGTCGGGGCCGCCCGCGCCGTCCGCACCTGGATCGCGCGCCGGATCAGGCCGCCGTCGCGCGGATCAGTAGTAGTCGGAGCAGGAGAGGAAGTACCCGCATCGGCAGACGAGCTTGCACTTGCGCTCGTCCATCGCGGCGCCGCAATTGGCGCACGTGAGGATCAACGCCGCGGGGTCCGGGAGCGCCGGCGGGGCCGCATCGGCGCCGTCCGCGTCGATCAGCTCGAGCATCGGCATCGGCGGGTCGGGGTTGGGCTCAGCTGGCGTCGGCGGCATCCACATCCTCCGGCCGCGCGCCCTCGAGCGCGTACGAGATGGCCTGGTCCAGCGTCATCGCCGCGCCCTCGGCACCGAAGCGCTCGACATCCTCCTCGGACATCCGGACGCGGATCCCCGGCCGCATGCCCTGGTCGAACGCGTCCTCGACGACCGCCCGCAGGTTCGTCCCGGTCTCGATGCCCAGGTTGCGCGCCGCGCCGCGCAGCCGCGCGGCCCGGGGGAGGTCACCATCGGCGATCGCGAGCGCCGAGAGGTCGTCGAGCGTCAACGTCAACCCGGCCGCGTCGCCGGCGTCCTGGAAGTGCCGGACGGCGTGGACGATGTGGCCGCGAGCCGCCTCGATGTCGCCCTTCCGCGTGAGGGCACTGCCGAGCATGTGGCGGGCCCAGGCCTCCATCGTCCGATCGCCGGTCCGTCGGAAGATCTCGAGGGCCTCGCGGAACTGCTCCTCCCCATTTCCGGGCTGCTCGCGGAAGTAGGCGTGATTGCCGAGGGCCCACAGCGCGTTGGCCTCGCCGCGCTCGTCCCGGGCGCTGTGGAAGAGCCGCCTGGCCTCTTGGATGTAGCGGAGCCCGATGCCTTCCGGGTCCGGCACGATCCCCATCAGCGCGTTCCCGTCCATCGCATACGCGAACGACGCGTTGTAGTACGCGTTCGCCAGCTCGTGCTCGTCGGCGATCTCGAGCCAGAGGGCGAGCGCCTCCTCGTAGTGGACCCGCATCGCGGCCAGGTCGCCCTGCCACCAGCAGACCCCGCCAAGGGACTCCATGAGCCGTGCTCGGAGCCTCGGGTCCTGCCGGGACCAGTCGGCCGCGGCCATGGCGTCGAGCCGGCGGCGCGCCTCACCGAGATGCCCGTGCTTCTGCCAGAAGCGCCACATCGCGAAGGCTGTGCGGATCGCGACGTCCGGTTCGGGGCGGGCGACGGCCCGGTCCAGCACGGCGCGGATGTCGTCATGCTCCATCTCGAGCCGGTCGAGCCACACGCGCTGGTCGGCACCCGAGAGCTCGGGGACCGCGTCCTCGGCCAAGGCCAGGTACCAGTCGCGATGGCGCGTCCGGATCGCGTCGGTCTCGCCGCGCGCGTCGAGCCGTTCGGCGCCGAATTCGCGGATCGTGTCGAGGAGTCGGACCCGTGGCTCGTCATCCGCCGTCTCCTCGATCCGGACGAGGCTCTGGTCGGCGAGGGCCATGACGCCGTCGAGGACCTCGCCGCCGACCTCCGAGGCCGGTCCGCAGATCGCCTCGACCGCTGCAAGATCCGGGCCGCCCGAGAACACCGAGAGACGATCGAGCAGCCGGCGTCCGGGCTCGTCGAGGATGTCGTAGCTCCACGCGATCGCGCCGCGAAGGGTCTGCTGGCGGACGGGCAGGTCGCGGGCGCCCGCCGCAAGGACATCGAGCTGATGCTCGAGCCGCGCGAGGATCGCCTCGGGCGACAGGAGCTTGATGCGCGCCGCGGCCAGCTCGATCGCCAGCGGCATGCCGTGCAGCCGGGCGCTGATCGCCGCGACCGCCGGGGCGTTCTCGTTGGTCACCGCGAAGCTGGGCTTGACCGCCATCGCGCGCTCGATGAACAGGCGGACGGACGCGTACTGCCCGACAGAGGCCGCGTCGAGGCCCCGTTCGCCGCCGGGCAGGTTCACCCGGTCGAGCCCGGTCATCTCGGTGGGATCGGGCGGCGTCGGAAGGCCCGGGACCGGGTACTCCTGCTCGCCCGAGACCCGCAGCGGCGCGCGGCTGGTGGCGATGACCGTGAGGCCTTCGGCGGCGCGCAGGAGGTCGGCGACGACCGGCGCGGATTCGATGACCTGCTCGACGTTGTCGAGGACGAGCAGGACCCGTCGTGTGCTCAGCCACTCGGTGAGGAGCTCCAGCACGGGCCGTGTGCCGCCCTCGATCACCCCGACCGCGGCCGCGATGCGTGGCGCGACGAGCATGGGATCGCGGATCGGCTCGAGTGGAACGAAGAAGACGCCGTCGGGGAACCGGTCGGCGACCTGCGCTGCCAGCTGGAGCGAGAGCCGGGTCTTGCCGGTCCCGCCGGGTCCGGTCATCGTGAGGAGCCGGGTCGAATCGAGGAGGTCCCGCGCGGCGTCGAGCTCGTCCTGGCGTCCGACGAAGGTCGTCAGCTGGGTCGGGAGGTTGTTCGGCCGGGCGTCGAGCGTCCGCGGGGGCGGGAAGGCCGAGGCCAGGCCGTTCGCCGAGACCTGCACCAGCCGCTCCGGTGCGAGCAGGTCACGAAGCCGGTACTCGCCCAGCTCCCGAAGGATCACGTCGTCCGCAAGCGCGCTGGTCACGAGGGCGCGCGTCGCGTCCGAGGCGAGGATCTGACCGCCGTGCGCCGCCGCCGCGATGCGTGCCGCCCGATTGATGTCGAGGCCGACGAGGCTGCCGCCGGCCGTGTTCGCCTCGCCCGAGTGGAGTCCCATCCGGACCCGGATCGAGGCGTCGTCCGGCCACGGCTCCGTGGCGATCGCCCGCTGGGCCTCGACCGCGGCCGCGAGCGCCTCCCGGGCACTTCCGAACACGACGAAGAAGGAATCGCCTTCCGTGCCCTGCTCGGAGCCCCCGTGCGCCGCGAACGCGGCCCGGAGCAACGCCCGATGCCGTTCGCGCAGCTCCGCGTAGCGCGCCGTGCCGATCCGCTCCTCGAGCCCGGTCGAGCCCTCGATGTCGGAGAACAGGAAGGTCGCGGTCGCTGCGACCGCCGGTCGCGCGTCGGTCATCGGGGCAGGGTCATCCACCGCTCAGGGGTCAGTGGTGTGACCCTTCCGTCACGCCGCGCAGCCGCCGGGCGAGACCCCGCATGACCGCGAGCGCGACCGCTGGCTCGTCGCGGACGACCGACTCGAAGTCCCACGAGGCGAGGGCGAGACACGTGGTCGGGCCGTCGGCGATGACCTGGGCCACCCGGGGCAGGCCGTCGAGGACCGACAGCTCGCCGAAGAACTCACCCGGACCGAGGGTGGCGATCTGGGACCCATCCCGGACCACTCGTGCGGCGCCGCTCACGACGATGAAGAACCCGGTCCCGATCTCGCCCTGGCGGGCGATGACGTGGTCAGCGACGAAGTCCGACTTCGACCGCGCGGTCCGCGATCCGATCCAGACCGGCGGCGTCGACGTCAGCGAACAGCGGAGTCGCGGCCAGCAGGGTGGCGCGGCGATCCTGGGTCAGTGCCATCGATCCTCCGGGGCGGGACGGGGCTTCATGCTGCGCCGCCCGAGCGGCGGGCGTCAACATCGCCGCGGTCGCGCGACGGGCGACCCGGCGTGGCACGATGCCTTCGACATCCCGCCCCGCCCGCAGCGCCGAGGAGGCCCATGGCCGATCGCGAGGAACTGATCGATGCGATCGCCGGTTTCGGGCTGTTCGCGGACCTCGGCGGGCCGCAGCTCGAGGAGATCGTCCACACGTTCGACGAGGTGGTCTTCGGCGAGGGCGAGCGGATCCATCGGCAGGGGATCAGCGGGTCCGGCTTCTACGTGATCCTCGACGGAGAGGCCGCCGTGATCGTGGACGGGACGGAGCGCGCGCGCCTGGGTCGCGGCGAGTTCTTCGGGGACGTCTCGATCCTCCTCGGCGAGACGCCGATCGCGGACGTCGTGGCGCTGCGTCCCCTGCGCTGCCTCGTCCTGCCCGGCCCGGCCGTCGAGACCTTCCTCGTCGCGCATCCCAGGGTCATGTACCGGATGCTCCAGGTGCTGGCCCGCCGGCTCCGAGCCGCGAACCGATGGCGGGGCTGACGCGGCCGTTCCCGCCCGGGACCTATCCGGTCATCGTGCTCGGGAGCGGCCCCGGCGGCCTCCAGGTCGCGTACTCCCTGCGGCGGCTCGGCGTCCCCCATGCGGTGCTCTCGGCCGATCCGGCGCCCGGAGGGATGTTCCGCCGCTGGCCGCTTTTCCAGCGGCTGCTGTCGTGGACCAAGCCACACGCTCCGGTCGACCGAGGCTCGCGCGCGCACGAGCGCTATGACTGGAACAGCCTGCTCGGCGAGGAGCCCGCGACACGGGCGATCGCCGCGGACCTGATGGACGGCACGTCCTATTTCCCGTCGCGGCCGGAGATGGAGGCGAACCTCGCGACGTTCGCCGAGCGTGCAGCGATCGACGTGCGCTACGACTGCGAATGGCGATCGACACGCCTCATCGACCCGCCCGATGCCGATGGCTCACGGTTCGAGCTCGAGACGACCGACGGCCTCTACCGGTGCGCTCGCCTGATCCTCGCGGTCGGGGTCGCGGAGCCCTTCACCCCGCCGAGTCCGGGCATCGAGCACGCGCATCACTACGCGGATGTCCGTTCCGCCGAGACGTATGCGGGGCGGCGCGTGTGCATCATCGGCAAGCAGAACTCGGGGTTCGAGCTGGCCACGGGGCTCCTGCCCTGGGCCCAGCAGCTGATCCTCGTGTCGCCGTCGCCGACGAAGCTGTCGATCACGACGCGGTCGCTGGTCGGGGTCCGGGCGCGCTACGTCCAGCCGTACGAGGACCACGTCCTGGGCGGCGGCGTCTCGATCCTCGACGCCGCGGTCGACCGGCTCGACCGAGCAGGCGACGGGACGCTCACGATACGCCTGCGACGGAGCGATGGCGGCGGTGACGTTGCGCTTGCCGTCGACGACGTCATCTCGGCGACAGGGTTCGTGGCCCCGCTGCGCGATCTCCCGGCCCTGGGCCTCCTCACGTATGGCGCAAGCCGTCTGCCGGCCCTCGATCCCTGGTGGGAGAGCCAGAGCCTGCCCGGCGTCTTCGCCGCCGGGACGCTCGGCCAGGCCGCCCGTGGCCTGAGGCGGCACGGCATCCCCGCGAATTCGGGGGCCGTCCATGGAGCGCGCTACAACGCCCGGGTGCTCGCCGGGTACATCGCGCGGACGGGGTTCGGGATCGAGGATGAGCGGCGCGCGATCTCGCCTGACGACGCCGTTTCGTTCGTCGCCCGCGAGCTCGCCGAGGCAGCCGACCTGTTCCATCAGCGCGGCTACCTCGCGCGGGTCCTCGCCGTGGACCCGGCGGGCGGCTGGCGCGACGACGGCGTCCAGCCCCTGGCCCACGTCCTCGATGCCGGCGGGCCGGACTCCGTCGCGTTCACGCTCGATTCCGACGGCAGCGGGGCGATCTATCCGATCCTCTTCGCACGCCACGGCGGGACCACCACCGAGCACGTGGTGGACCCGGAGCCGCTCGGACGGTACGACACCGACAGCACCAGGCGGGTCATCACGGGCGCCTTGCGAGAGGTCGACCGCTCCGTCCCGGCCGCCTAGGCCTGTTCGGCTGGCCGCAGCTCGTAGACGCCGGCACGCTTGCGGTCGAGATCCTCGAGCTCGGTCGTCGTCCGGACCTCGTAGGAGGCGATCTCGACCAGTTGGCTCGTCGGGAGGTAGCGCCGGCCCGGGTCGCCGACCAGGACCGCGATGCCGCGCTCGCGCGCCCGCTGGAGCCATGGGAGGACCCGCTCGGCGAGGCCGGCGTCGTACCAGCAGTCCCCCGCGAGGATCACATCCGCCTCGGGCGGCTCCTCGGCAAGCACGTCGCGAGCCACGACCGTTGCGCGGCAGCCGTTGGCGCGAGCGTTGAGCTCGATGGCCGCGGCGGAGAAGGCATCGATGTCGGCGCCCGTCGCCTCGGCGGCGCCGGCACGCAGCGCCGCGATCGCGCACAGCCCGGATCCGGATGCGAGATCGAACACGCGCCTGCCCGCCACCGCCTCTGGGTGGTCCTCCAGGTACCGGCCGATCGCGAGACCGCCGCCCCAGGCGAACGCCCAGTACGGCAACGCCGCGTCCGGGTCGTTCGTCTCGGTCTGCACGGCGTGCCACAGGGCCAGGACGTCCCCGGCGAGGTGGAGTCGCATCGCCTCGAGGCCGGGCACCGGCTGGAGGCGGGTGTGACGCAGGACGAACGCGCGCGCCGAGGTCGCCATGCGGCTAGACGTGGGCGCCGATCCTCGCCAATCGTTCCGCCGCCGCCTCCAGCGTCTCGGTGCGCTTCGGGAACGCGAACCGCAGCTTGGTCCGGCCGAGCTCGGGTCGCGAGAAGAACGACGAACCCGGCACGCCTGCCACGCCCGGCTCCCGGATGAGCCGCATCGCGAAGGTGACGTCGTCCTCGTCGGTCAGGTCGCGGATGTCGGTCATCACGTAGTAGGCGCCGTCGGGCTCGTCGAGCCGGAAGCCCGCGGCCCGCAGGGCCGGCAGCAGCAGGTCCCGCCGCGCGCGGTAGTCCGCCGCGAGCTGGTCGTAGTAGGCCGCGGGAAACCCGAGGGCGACCACCGCGGCGGCCTGGAGCGGCGCGGCCGCCCCGACGGTCAGGAAGTCGTGGACGCGCCGGATCCCGATGGACAGGTCGGGCGCTGCGATCGTCCAGCCGATCCGCCAACCAGTGACCGAGTACGACTTCGACATCGAGTGGATCGAGACCGTCCGCTCGGCCATGCCCGGGCAGGGTCGCGAGCGGGATGTGCTCGCCCTCGAACACGATGTGCTCATAGATGTCGTCGGTGAGGGCGAGCGCGTCGTATTCGATGCAGAGCGAGGCGATGAGCTCGAGCTCCGCGCGCGTGAACACCTTGCCGGTCGGGTTGTGCGGGGAGTTCACGACGATCGCGCCGGTGCGCGGCCCGAAAGCCGCTCGCAGCTCGTCCGGGTCGATCGACCAGTCGGGCTCATGCAACGTGACGTAGCGCGGCACGGCGCCGGACAGGATCGCGTCGGGGCCGTAGTTCTCGTAGTACGGCTCGAAGACGACGACCTCGTCGCCCGGGTCGAGCAGCCCCAGCATCGCCGCGACCATCGCCTCGGTCGCGCCGCAGGTCACGGTCACCATCGTCTCGGGGTCGATCGCGTCCCAGGACGGGAAGTGAGCCGGCGTCGATGTCGCGATCGCGTCGCGGAGGGCCTTCGCGCCCCAGGTGATCGCGTACTGGTTGATGTCGTCGTGGACGGCCCTCGCCGCGGCGTCCTTCAGCTCGGGCGGGCATGCAAAGTCCGGGAACCCCTGGGCGAGGCTGACCGCGCCGTGCTGGACCGCCAGCCGGTTCATCTCGCGGATGACCAATTCGGTGAAGCTCGCGGCCTTGGCCGAGATCCTGGGACGGCTCATGGCGCGCAGTCTACGGCGCGACTCATACGAGCTGGCGCGGGATGCGCTCCTGCCATGACCGCTCGAACAGGCGCTCGCCGTCGAGGTCGACCTCGAGGTCGACCGACAGGTCGAACGCCGCGGCGTCGCTCGTCTGGAGGCTGCGCGCGCGGATCTCGATCCCGTGCTCGATCTCGTGCCAGCGATAGACGACGTCGGCCTCCAGCCGGGCGGATGCGGGATCCTTGTCCGACGCGGTCAGGCGCAGCGTCTCCGCCGCATAGAGTCGCCGTCCGTCCTCGAGGACGTCCTCGCCTCCGTCATGGATGGTGACGGTGACGGTGCCGGCGATGACGTCCTCCTCGATGCGCCAGGCCGGCTGGTCCGACTCCCCTTCGCCGCCGACCGACCGCACGTCGGGCGGCGTCGTCTTGAACGGGGGCACGGCCAGGTCGCCGGGACCGCCGGCGGCCGGGATGACCGGCAGGACCAGCCGCGAAGGCGCAGCCCCGCCCCGATGGAGCTCGAACCTCGCCGGAGACGGTGACGGCCAGACGACGGGCCAGTACGACGATGCGAGCGAGAGGCGGATCCGGTGCCCCGGCTCGAACCGGTAGCCCACGTGCCGCAACGGCACGCGTATCTCCTCGATGCGCCCCGGCTCCATTGGTTCGGGGTGCACGTCGGATCGTCGGTGGGTCAGATTCAGGATGCCGGCACTGACCTGCGACGAGGTCCCGTCCGGGGCGACGTCCGTGAGGCGCACCACCGCAGTCGCGACCGGCGCCGAGACCGCGAGGTGGAGCACGACGACGGGCTCGCCGAGGATCGACAGCGGTTCCGCGAGAGGGTCGCTCGTGTAGGTCGGGCCGAGCGCGTCGTCCGGCCGGAGGTCCCGAGCCAGACCGTTCGGCATCCCGCCGGCGCCCCAGGACAGCGCGGACCGGGTACCGCGGGTGGCCCGATGCTCGTACGAGTCGACGCCCTCGGCGACGTCGACGCTCTCATCCACGAGCCGCCCGACCAGCGGGAGCTCGCCGCCGTCAAACCGCCACTCGCGGGCCGCAGCCGCCTGGATGCGGGAACGCGGAGGTCGCCCGCCACCGCCCCGGCCACGCCTCGGGGAACGGCTCCGGCTCGGAGTAGTCGCGCTCGAACCACACGACGGCCGGCTCGTCATCGAGGCCGTTGCGCTCGTCCTTCAGCCAGCGATCGAAGAAGCGGACGACCTCGTGCAGCTCGTCGAGGTTCGGGCCCGGGTTGGAATCGTGCGGCCAGCCGTGGACCCAGTTGCCGACAAGAGTCCGCGACGGCGCCGTGCAGCGGGCCTGCATCCGGAACGCCGAGTCGACGTACGCGTCGCACCACCCGCCGATGTTGAAGATCGCGGCCTCGATGGCGTCGTAGTCGGGGGCGAGTGATCCGGGGCGCCAGTACGGCCCGTCGGTCTGGTTGCGCAGCCAGCCGATGAGCCACGGCGGCGTCGCCTCCAGGCGCGCCCGCCACTCCTCGAGCCACCCGTCGCCGCGGAGCCCGATATCGGGCGGCATCGCGTTCATCGCCACCTGGCTGACGCCGTACTGGGACAGCTCGCTCGCGGTCACGCAGCCGCCGATGTAGTGGACGTCGGTCGCGTAGCGGTCGTCAGTGCCCTGGACCGGGACGATGGCCCGGAGGTGCGGCGGTCGGAGCTTCGCCACCTGGATCGACGTGAACGCCCCGTAGCTGATGCCCCACATCCCGATGGCACCGCTGCACCACGGCTGCGCCGCGACCCACTCGACCGCGTCAAACCCGTCGCGCGTCTCGACCTCGGTGTACTCGTCGAGGGCGACGCCGGCCGACGACCCGGTGCCGCGGACGTCGATCCGGACGAAGGCGTAGCCGCGTGCCCCGAACCACTCGCCGCGCCCGACGTCGGCGTTGCGCCGCCAGTTGTCCTTGCCGTACGGGATCATCTCGAGGATGGCGGGGACCGGTCCGTCAGGCACGGCGCCGTCCTCGGACGGGGCTGGGCGCCAGACGTTGGCCGAGAGCTCCGTGCCGTCGCGGGTCGGGATCCTCACGTCCCACGCGACCGTGAAGCCATGGCGGGGCTGGCTGGCCGGTCGGGCGGCCTCGGGGTCGATGCCGGTGGTCACGCCCGCGAGTCTACGGGCGGCTCGCCGGGCGGGGACGCCACCGCCCGGCGCGTGCGACGATGCCGGTATGGACGATCCGCCTGTCCGCAACGGCCCATGGACACGCCGCTCCCGCCGGGTCGCCTACGAGAACCCATGGCTCACGCTCTGGCACGACGAGGTCGTCCGACCCGACGGCGAGCCGGGCATCTACGGCGTCGTCCACTTCCGGAACGTCGCGGCCGGCGTCGTCGCCATCGATGATCGCGATCGCGTGGCGCTCGTCGGGCAGCATCGCTACACGCTCGACGAGTATGCCTGGGAGATCCCCGAGGGCGGCGTGCCCGAGGGCGAGGACCCGCTGGCCGGTGCCCAGCGCGAACTGCGCGAGGAGACCGGCATCGACGCGGCGGACTGGCAGGAGCTCGCCCGTGTCCACCTCTCCAACTCGGTCACCGACGAGCTCGCTGTCCTCTACCTCGCGACGAAGCTGCAGCATGGCGAGTCGGCACCCGAGGGCAGCGAGGAGCTCCAGATCCGCTGGCTGCCGTTCGAGGAGGTGCTGGCCCGGACCCTCGACGGTCGCATCACCGACGCGATGACCGTGCTCGCGATCCAGCGCGTGGCGCTGGCTCGTCTTGCAGCAGCGGCCGTGGCGGCGACTGCCGCCGTCGACCCGCTCGCTCAGTAGGTCTCGACGCGGACGGGGGTCAGCTCGAAGTCGCGGACATTGCGCGTCAACACGACTGCGCCGAGGTGGAAGGCGCTCGCTGCGATCAGTGCATCGGGTATGTCCAGCGTCCTGCCCCGAGCGAGCGCATCTGCACGCCAGGTCCCCGCGAGCTGAGACGTCGCCGGCCCCGGTTGGACGAACTCGAGGTATCGAAGCAGTCGCTCGATCTCGGGATGCTCGGATCGGCGACCCGACCACACTTCCGCGGCTGCGACATCGCAGACGATCGCGCTCTCACCTCCCTCGTTGAGGGCGCGGAATTGTTCGGTCGCAGCGACGACGCCACGGAGATGGTCGATCAGGAAGGAGGCGTCCAGGAGATATCGCGTCATCGTTCGTCCAGCCAGGGATCGTGGGTCTCGCGACGTCCGGCTCGCACCCATTCGACGACCAATTCGTCGGTCGGGAAGAGCGGATGGTCCTTCCAGATGCCCGCCGACGCTTCGATGGCCTCGCGGAGCCGATCGCGCTTCAGGCGCATCTCGAGCGCCTCGGCGACGTATCGACTTCGACCGCGCGCGCCCGCGAAGTGATCGACCTCCGAGACCAGTTCCTGTGGTAAGAGCAGATTCGTGCGCACGTTCATGCGCACACCATAGCACACGGTCGTGCGCACGGCGATGCTCGGGAACGGTGCCGCGGCCAGGCCACGGCTCGCCCTACCATCGGCCCGATGCGACGTGAGTGGGACCTGATCGTGGTCGGCCTCGGCGCGCTGGGCGCCGGCGCGGCGTACTGGGCCTCGACCCGGCCCGGCGCCCGGGTCCTGGGCCTGGAGCGGTTCGAGTTCGGGCACGCAAACGGGGCGTCCGCCGACCACAGCCGGATCATCCGGCTCTCGTATCACCGGCCGGAGTACGTTCGATTGGCGAAGCGCGCCTACGAGACGTGGGCCGTCGTGGAGGCCGAGGCGGACGAGCGCGTCGTGACCGTCACCGGCGGCCTCGACCTGTGGCCGGCCGATCCGGCGATCCCGAAGGCCGACTACACCGAGAGCCTGACAGCCGAGGCCGTGCCGTTCGACCTCCTGGACGCCACCGAGGTGATGCACCGCTGGCCGCAATGGCGGCTCGACGAGGGCACGACCGCGATGTTCCAGGCGCAGGGCGGCCTGGCCGATCCGTTCAAGGGCAATGCTGCACACCTGCGGCTGGCCAAGCAGCGCGCCGCGACGCTTCTCGACCGGTCGCGCGTCACCGGCATCCGCCAGGTCGGGGACGAGGTCGAGGTGGACGTCGACGGGCTGACCCATCGCGCGGGTCACGTCGTGGTCGCGGCCGACGCATGGACCAACGAGCTGCTGGAGCCGCTGGGTCGACGGCTGCCGCTGACGATCACCAAGGAACAGGTCACCTACGTCGCGGCGCCGGACCCGGCCGCCTTCGGCCCGGATCGGTTCCCGGTCTGGATCTGGATGGACGACCCGTCGTTCTACGGCTTCCCGACGTACGGGGAAGCCGGACCGAAGGCCGCCCAGGACTGTGGCGGCCAGCCGACGACCACCGACACGCGGACCTTCGACCGCGACGAGACCGCCTACCGCAACGTCCGCGAGTTCCTTGCCCGGCACCTGCCGGGTGCGGTCGGACCGGACATCTACACCAAGACCTGCCTCTACACGCTGACCCCGGACCGGGACTTCGTCGTCGATCGCTTGCCCGAGGCGCCGAACGTCACGGTGCTGCTCGGGGCGGCGCATGGCTTCAAGTTCGCTTCGGTCCTCGGGCGGATCGCTGCAGAGCTGGCGTTCGATGGGGCGACGCCGTCGGCGGGCGAACTCGAGCGGTTCCGCATCGACCGGCCGATCCTCCTCGAGGCCGAGCCGGCCACCTCCTGGATGGTCTAGGGGCGCACGGTGCACACCGGCCTTGCGCCGGTCCGCGGCCTGTGCCATGGTGCCGCCACTCGAAGCGGTTGTCTCGGCGATCCGGGGAGGCTACGGATCCCGATGGAGGAGATTCGAATGCGACTTCCCATGCGCGCGCGCCTGGTTCGACTCCTTGGCGCAGGGGCCCTGATCGCCGCCCTGGTGCTCCCGAGTGCGGCGCCGGTCGCGGCGGCCGATCCGGTCGTCCTTCGCGTTGGAACGACGCAGGATCTCGATTCGCTGAATCCCTACGCCACGATCCTGGTCGTCGGCTACGAGGCATTCGGTCTCACCTACAACTACATGACGGATTCCGGCCCGAACCTCGAGCCGGTCCCGGGCTTCGCCGAGAGCTGGGAGCGAGCCGCCGACGGCAAGTCCTGGACGTTCCACATCCGGCCGGGCATGAAGTGGTCGGACGGCGAGCCGGCGACGGCCGAAGACGCGTGCTTCTCGTGGCAGCTCGGCGTCGACGCCATCAAGAACGAAGGTTCGCTCGGCGCGGGCTACCTCGAGCCCTCGATGAAGGACGCGAAGGTCACGGCTGTGAGCTGCCCTGACGCGAACACCCTCGTCGCCACCACCGACGACCCGTCCGACCGGGTGCTCCAGATCGCCCTCCCGATCATCCCCAAGCACATCTGGGGCAAGGAGACCTGGGAGACGATCGGCAAGGCCAAGTTCACCCCGCCACTCGTCGGCAGCGGCCCGTACCAGGCCGTCGACTGGCAGACCGGCCAGTTCATCCGCCTCCAGCGCAACCCGAACTACTGGGGCGACCAGGGATTCGCGGACGAGGTGGACCTCGTCATCTACAAGACCGCCGACACGATGGTCCAGGCGCTCAAGGCGGGCGAGCTCGACTACGCGCACGGGCCGAACGCGGAACAGCTCAACCAGCTCAAGACCGAGCCGAACATCGCCACGGTCGTCGGAAGCGCCAACGGCTGGACACAGCTCGCGTTCAACGGTTACGGCGCAAGCACCGGAAAGACGATCCCCGATGGCGGGCCCTCGACGAAGGCGCTTCTCGACCCGGCGTTCCGAGACGCCCTCGGGTACGCCGTGGACCGCCAGGCCCTGGTCGATCGGATCCTGCTCGGCTACGGCGACGTGGGCACGACGATCGTGCCGCCGGTCCTGACCAAGTGGCACGTTGAACCGACGAAGACGCGGACCTTCGACATCGAGCTGGCCAAGCAGAAGCTCGACGCGGCCGGATACCCGCTCGACGCGAGCGGGAACCGCCTCGACAAGGAAGGCAAGATCATCAACCTCCGCCTGTTCATGCCCGATTCGGACGACAACTATCCGAAGGCGGCGCAGTTCATCGCGGAGTGGTACGGGCAGCTCGGCGTCAAGGTGACGACCCAGGTCCTGAGCTCGGCCACGCTGACCGAGAAGATCTATCCGCCCGAGGGCGGGGAAGGCTACACCGCGGACTACGACATCGAGTTGTGGGGCTGGAGCGGCGGCATCGATCCGAACGGGCTGCTCCAGATCTTCCGGTGCGACCAGATCGGCAACTCGTCGGACAGCCAGTACTGCAACCCGGCGTTCGACAAGATGTACGACGACCAGCTGGTGGCGCCGACGGCGGACGCCCGCAAGACGATCCTCGCCGAGATGCAGAACCTGATCTACGACGAGGCCGTCTACGACATCCTGTACTACGACTCGAACACCGAGGCGTATCGGACCGACCGGTTCGCCGGCTGGCAGAACCAGCCCACCGAGAATGGCGTGCCGTTCTTCACGTACAGCACGCTCCAGTACACGAAGCTGACAGATGCCTCGCTTGAGCCGACGCCCGCGCCGTCGGCGGCGGCACCGTCCGGCTCGCCGGGCGCCTCGGCCGTGGCGGCCACGCCGGCCCCCAGCGGGACCACGACACCACCGACGTCCGACGCCGGCTCGACCGGCCCGCTCCTGGCCGGGCTGGCCGCCCTCGTGGCAGTCGTGGCCGTCGGTCTCGTCTGGTACAGCCGGCGTCGCACCGCGGCCGCGGCTGTGGACGAGGACGAGTGACCGGGTCGGCCCGCTTCGGCGGGCCACCCGCCAACCCGATCCTCGACCTCGATAGCCTGACCGGCGCGGCCCGCTAGCTCGCCGTCGGGATGAGCGGCCGCTACCTCGCCCGCAAGGGCTCCCAGGCGATCCTCACGATCATCGCGATCGTTTTCCTCAACTTCATCCTGTTCCGGATGATGCCCGGCTCGCCGGAACGCGTCCTGCTCCGCAACCAGTACCTGACGCAGGAGAAGATCGCGGAGGTCCGCAAGGAATGGGGCCTCGACAAGCCGCTGATCCCTGACCAGCTAGTCGGCTTCACGCAGGCCACCCTCCAGGGCGACCTCGGCTACTCGTTCTTCTTCCGGGGCACGCCGGTCACCGAGGTCATCGGCCAGCGCTTCTGGCCGACGATCATCCTCATCGGCCTGGGCGAGCTGATCTCGATCATCGTCGGTCTCGCGATCGGCGCGCGGGCGGGATGGAATCGAGGCAGCCTGGTCGATCGGATCGGGAGCGGCGTGAGCCTGATCATCTATTCGATGCCGTATTTCGTGATCGGGATGCCGCTGATCATCATCTTCGCCGCGGGGTTGGGCTGGTTCCCGACGTCCGGGATGCTGACGGTCGGGCGCGACGTACCCCTCCTTCGTCGATCAGCTCTTCGACTTCTCGCGGCACCTGGTCCTGCCACTCACGACGGTGTCGCTGGGGTTGATCGGTGGCTACTCGATCATCATGCGCTCTTCGATCATCGAGACGAAGTCCGAGGACTACGTCCAGACCGCCCGCGCGAAGGGCCTGACCGACAGCCGTGTGCTCCGCTCCCACGCATTCCCGAACGCCATGCTCCCGATGGTCACGATCATCGCGATCAACCTCGGCTATGTGGTCGCCGGAGCGATCACCGCGGAGGTCGTCTTCAACTGGCCGGGGCTCGGGTACGCTCGCGGTTGACGCGCTGACCTCGCGCGACTACCCGGTGCTCCAGGGCGTGTTCATGCTGCTATCGATCACGGTCGTCATCGCGAACCTCGTGGCGGACGTCGTGTACGGCTTCCTCGATCCGAGGGTCAGGTCGTGAGCGCGACCGCGAACCCGCTGCCCCCGACCGCGCCGGCGGCCGTCGCCTCGAGTCTCCGCGCCGAGCGCTGGCGACTGCGGGTCAAGAACGCCCGCGGCTTCGCGCGTCGATTTGCCGGCCGCGCTGACGGCGTCCTCGGGCTCGCGATCCTGCTCTTCTTCAGCGTCCTCGCGATCGCTCCGCAGCTGCTCGTCGGCCCGCTGGAGACCGTCACCACCGCGACGGCGCTCACGCTCGAGCCGCCGTCCGGCGGCGCACCCGTTCGGCACCGACGAGCTCGGCCGCGACATGCTCAACCTGACGGTCCACGGCGCGCGGATCTCGATGTCGATCGGGCTCATGGCGACGCTGATCACGATCCTCGTCGGCGCCCTGATCGGCGTCGTCGCCGGATTCGTCGGGGGGAGGATCGACAACGCCCTCATGCGCCTCACGGACTTCTTCCTGGTCCTCCCGACCTTCGTGCTCGCGATCATCCTCGCGCCGGTCATCCTCGACATCATCGGCGTCGAGGCGCAGTTCTTCGGGCTTCGCGCCACGCTGCTCGTCATCGTGGTCGTGATCGGCCTGACCTCGTGGGCGACCACCGCCCGCATCATCCGATCGCAGACGCTCTCGATCCGCGAGCGCATGTTCGTCGACCGCGCGCGGGTCATCGGCAGCGGCCAGGCGCACATCATGCGGCGGCACATCTTCCCCAACGTCGTGAACCTCATCGTGGCGCAGGCGGTCATCACGTTCGCGACCGCGGTGTTCACCGAGACCAGCCTCTCGTTCATCGGCCTGGGCGACCCGTTCTCGCCCTCGTGGGGACAGCTCCTCGACTCGGCGCAGGGCGCCGGCGCGCCGGGGCTCGGGGCGTGGTGGTACATCGCGCCACCGGCCGTCTGCGTGGTCCTGGTCGTGCTCGCCTTCACGCTCGTCGGGAATGCCCTCGACGACATCCTGAACCCGAAGTCGAGGACGCGGCGATGACCGATCGACGGGACGAGCTGCGGCTGGCCGAGGAGCTGGCTCGGGGCGACGATCGAACGGACGAGATGGACGTCGAGGAGGCCCGCGAGGCGGAGATCGCCGCCGAGGCCGCCCTGGCCCACGAGTCCGCCGCACGCGCGGCACGCGACGGCGAGTCGACCGAGACCGCGCTGCTCGCCGCCCGCGGCCGCCGCCAGTGGCCGCTCCCGAAGCAGGCCGATCCGGCGGCGCCGCTCCTCGTGGTCGAGGACCTGCGGACACACTTCAAGCTCGACTCGGGTTGGGTCAAGGCCGTCGACGGCGTCAGCTTCCGCTTGAACGACGGCGAGGCGCTCGGTCTCGCCGGCGAGTCCGGCTGCGGCAAGACGACGACCGCGTTGTCGCTCGTGCGCCTGCTGCCGTCGAACGCCCGGATCCGCAAGGGCAGCAGCATGAAGCTGTTCGGGATCGATCTCGTCCCGAAGACCGAAGAACAGCTCCGGCGCTACCGCTGGCGCGAGATCAGCATCGTCTTCCAGGGGGCGATGAACGCGCTGAACCCGGTCCAGCGCATCGGCGTGCAGATCGCCGAGCCGATCGAGATCCGGTTGCGCGAGCCGAAGGATCGCGCGCGGCGGCGCGCCGCCGAGCTCCTGGAGCTGGTCGGCATCCCGCGCAAGCGTGCCGACGCGTATCCCCACGAGCTCTCGGGCGGGATGCGGCAGCGCGCGATGATCGCGATGGCGCTCGCCTGCGACCCCGCGATCGTCATCGGCGACGAGCCGACCACCGCGCTCGACGTCATGGTCCAGGCCCAGATCCTCGCGCTCCTCGAGCGGCTGCGCCGGGAGCTGGGGCTGTCGCTCGTGCTGATCACCCACGACCTCTCGGTGATCGCGGAGACCTGCGACCGGACGCTGATCATGTACGCCGGCAAGGTGGCCGAGGAGGGCCCGGTCAGCAAGATCTTCACCGCGCCGCGGCATCCCTACACGCAGAAGCTCCTCGGCGCGTTCCCGAACATCCAGGCCGACCGCCGCAGCCTCGACACGATCCCGGGCTCGCCACCCGACCTGCGGAACCCACCGGAGGGCTGCCGGTTCCACCCACGATGCCCGTTCGTGATGGACGTCTGCCGCACGGTCGTCCCGCCCGAGGTGGCCTTCCCCGACGGTGTCCGGGTCGCGTGCCATCTCCACCCGCCGGGCAAGGACGGGGGCGTGCTGATCAGTGCCGCCGATGTCGCCGCCCGCCGGGGCATCGCGCTGCCGCGGCCGTCCGAGCCCGGGCTGGTCGTGCCGGGCGCCGGGTCGATGCCGGGCGGCGGCTCCGTGCCGGCAGCCGGCCCGGGTGCGACCCCCGGAGCGGTGTCGTGAGCGACCTCGTCCGCGTCGAGGGCCTGGAGGTCCACTTCCCGATCCGGGGCGGGCTGATGGACACCCTGGCGCGCCGGCCGGGCGGAACCATCCGCGCGGTCGACGGCATCGACCTCCACATCGAGCGCGGCGAGGTCCTTGGCCTGGTCGGCGAGTCCGGGTCGGGCAAGACGACGACCGGACGGGTCATCGTCAAGCTCACGAAGCAGACCGCCGGCAAGATCACGTTCGACGGCGCGGACGTGACGAACCTGTGGGGGACCAAGGCGCTGCGCGCGTATCGCCGCCGCGTCCAGCTGATCTTCCAGGACCCCTACGAGACCCTCAACCCCAAGCAGACCATCCACGACTTCGTCTCGGAGCCGCTGGAGGTGAACGGGCTCGTGCCACGGCTCGCGGAGCGCGAGGCGCGCGTGCGGTCGGCACTCGAGTCGGCGGGCCTGCCGGCCGACTTCGCCTTCCGTTACCCGCACGAGCTGTCCGGCGGCCAGCGCCAGCGCGTCGTGATCGCCGGCGCCCTGGTGATGGGGCCGGAGCTGGTGGTCGCCGACGAGCCGGTGTCGATGCTCGACGTGTCGATCCGGACCGAGCTGCTGCGACTGATGCTCGACCTGCGGCATGAGCGCGGCTTGACCTATCTCTTCATCACCCACGACCTCTCGCTCGCATGGGTGATCGCCGACCGGATCGCCGTGATGTACCTCGGACGCGTGGTCGAGATCGGGCCGGCCGATCGGGTCATCAAGTCGTCGCATCACCCGTACACGGCGGCGCTGGTGTCGGTCTCGCCGACGCCCGACCCGCCGAGCGGCGACGGGCCGCAGCGCACGATCCTCGTCGGCGAGACCCCGGACGCGGCCCGGATCCCATCCGGCTGCCGGTTCCATCCACGCTGTCCGCTGGCATTCGACCGATGCCGGACCGAGGAGCCGCCCCTGTTCGACGTCGGCGGCGGTCAGTCCGCGGCGTGCTGGCTCGCCGAGGGCGGTCGGTCGCTGCCGGTCATGCCGACCGGGGTCGCGGTGGCGCCACCCATCCTGACGGACGCACCCGCCCCGGTGACCGTGGCCCCACCACCGGCTCCGCCCGCAACGCCCGCACAGCCCGTACCGCCCCCGCCATGACGTCCGAGCTGTCCGCCGACGCGCCGGCCCTGCCCGCGCTCGCACCGTCCGCGGTCGCGGACCTGCTCGCGGCGACCGCGGCGACCGTCGTGGCCGAGCTCCGCGCCCTCGGCGCCGAAGCTGGCTGGCGCCCGGCGCCCGGCGAGTGGAGTGCGAACGAGTGCGTCGGCCACCTGATCGAGGCCGAGCGGCGCGGCTTCGCCGGACGCATCCGGCGCATCCTCGCTGAAGACCGGCCCGACATCCCGCCCGACCTCGAGGCCTGGGACCCGCCCGCGGTCGCCGAGGCGCGGCGCGACGACCTGCGCCCGGCGGCCGAGCTCGCCGACGAGTTCGACGGCCTGCGCCGCGACGGGGTCGCGCTCGTTCGTGGGCTCCAGGCCGTCGACCTGTCGCGTGTCGGCATCCACCCGGAGGTCGGCGCCCTGCGGGTCGACGAGCTCCTGGGCGAATGGGTCCACCACGACCGGAACCACGTCCGCCAGATGCTCGCGGTGACCCAGGCCCGCGTGTGGGGCCAGATGGGCAACGCCCGCCGGTTCAGCCAGGAAGACCTCTAGCCGGTCAGGCGGCTGGGGCCTCCCAGCCCTCGTCGATGACGCGGAACGCGGCCCAGCCGACGACGCCGCCCACGATCGGGGCGACGATGTAGATCCAGAGCGAACCGAGATCGCCGCCGACGACGGCCGAGCCGATCGAGCGGGCGGGGTTGACGGAGGCGCCGCTGAGGGTCGCTGCGGCGAAGTGGATCGCCACGAGCGTCAGCGGGATCGCCAGCGCCGCCAGGGCCGGCGCTCGCTTGGTCGAGGCCAGGATCACCGCGATGAAGCCTGCCGTGAGGATCACCTCGAGGATGAAGGCGCCGATGTCCGACACGCCCGTCCCGGGCTTCGTCACCCCCGCCTTCACGGCATCCTGGCTCAGGACGATCAGGACGACCGCGCCCGCGCCGATCGCGCCGATCAGCTGGGCGATGATGTAGCCGACGGCGTCGGGCGCCCGCGTGCGCCCGTCGAGCACCATGGCCACGGTCACGGCCGGGTTGTAGTGGCCGCCCGACACGTGCCCGAAGGCGAAGATCGCTGCGAGCAGGCCGAAGCTGAACGCGAACGGCACGACGAGCAGCCCGGGCGTGGGCACGCCCGAGGCCCCGATCGCGCCGACCGACGCGTAGCCGATAGTCAGGAACAGGAACGTGCCGAGGAGCTCGGCCAGATAGGCGCGGGTGTTCATCCTTCCCTCCGACGAACGATGACTGCGACCGTCACACGATACCCAGCCCGACCCGTGCGGCGCGAATCAGGATCGAATCCCGCCAGGCTCGACACAGCACCTCGACCAGCTCCAGCCGGTCGACCGCCTCGTCGAGGTCGCCACCGACCGCCTCCGCGCCGTGGCGTTCGAGGATCGCCGCCACCGGGTACGGCTCGGGCCCCTCCGTGAGTGCGGCCGCGATCCGGCGGGCAAGTTCCGGGCTGCCCATCTCCCCGTACGGGACGAGGGGCAGCCGCGGCAGATGGAACGCGGTCTCGGGCAGGGCGGTCGGGTCCGGCCGCTCGCCGGCGAGGGTCAGGGCCATCGAGGCCGGCAGATGGGCGTGGGCGACCGCGCCGACGTCCGGGCGAGCGGCATGGACCGCGAGATGGATCTCGAGGTCCGACGTCGGCGCCAATCCCGACGGCGACCGGGATTCGCGATCTGGATGGCCGAGCCAGACGACGACGAGGTCGGACGCCTCCAGCTCGTCCTTGCGACGCCCGGTGGGCGTGACCAGCAGCCGGTCGACATCGAGACGGATCGACAGGTTGCCCTCGCCGGCCGCGATCAGCCCGCGGGTACCCAGCCGTCGGCCGGCCCGGATGAGCGCCTCAGATCCGTGGGCAAGGTCCATCGCCGCATCCTAGCGGTCAGGCCCCGGCTCGAATCGATGCTCGCTCACGCCGCGGCTGGCATGGCTACCATCGGGCCCATGCCCGTGGTCATCGCCGTCACGGCCGTCACCGCCGTCACCCGGCGGTCGTCACTCAGGCGGCCAGCGCGGCCTTGGCGGGCACCGGATCGGGTGCCAGCTCGACGCGCACCGAGCAACCGTCGCACGCGGCGTCGGCCGCGCCCGTCTCCAGGGCCATCGGCCCGTCGCACCAGGGACAATCCAGGGTGATCATGTGATCCAGCTCCTCGTAGGGTTCGACCGTTCGCTGAGCCAGACCTTCAGACCTCCTTGTGACAGCTAGCGTGTCAGACCCGATCATCGAGCTCGTCGGGATCGTCAAGCGCTATGGCCGGACGGTCGCCCTCGACGGGCTCGACCTCACGGTCCGCCGTGGCGAGCTGGTCGGGCTGCTGGGGCCGAACGGCGCCGGCAAGACCACCACCGTCAAGCTGCTCCTGGGACTCGCCCGCGCCACCTCGGGAACCGGCCGGATCCTCGGGGCGCCGCTCGGGGACCGGTCGGTGCGCCGTCGGATCGGCTACCTGCCCGAGCTCTTCCGGTACCAGCCGTGGCTCCGCGCCCGCGAGGTCCTGCACCTCCACGCCGAGCTTGCCGGTCTCCCGGCCGGGACGCGGCGGCAGGCAGCGACCGATGCCCTCGCGCACGTCGACCTCGCGGACCGCGCCGATGACGCCGTCGGCGGCTTCTCGAAGGGTATGCAGCAGCGTCTCGGGCTCGCGGTCGCGCTCCTCGGGGACCCGGAGCTCGTGCTCCTCGACGAGCCCACGTCGGCGCTCGACCCGGTCGGACGCGTCGAGGTCCGCGAGATCGTGCGGGCGGCACGCGCCCGCGGCGCCACGGTCATCCTGAATTCGCACCTGTTGACGGAGGTCGAACAGGTCTGCGACCGGGTGATCATCGTCAACCGAGGCCGGATCGTGGCGTCGGGCACCCTCGACGAGGTCATCGCCGGGGACGGCGTGCGGATCCGGGTCGACGGGCTCGACCCAGCGAGGCGGGCGGGCTTGGCCGCACTCGGTCCGATGGAGGACGACGGGGAGTGGCTCTCGTTCCGCCCGCTCGAACCCGAACGGATCCCCGAGCTCGTGGCCGCGATCGTGGCGTGCCGGTGGCCGGGTCCACGCCGTCGAGCCCGGCCGCGGATCGCTCGAGGCGCGGTTCCTCGAGCTCGTTGCCGCGGACCACGCCCCGGGCGAGACCCCGGCCCCATGATCGTCATCGCCCGACTCACGATCCGCGAACTGATCCGCCGCCGGATCATCTGGCTGCTGATCGGCCTGACGGTGGTCTCGGTCCTGCTCGTCGCGCTCGGCGTCGAGCGCCTCGTCACGCTCGCACGCATCGACGGCGTCGAGGAGCTCCAGATCCGGATCGGCGTCTCGCAGGTCCTCATCCTCATCGCATTCATGTTCAGCTTCGTACTCGCGATGACCGCGGCCTTCCTGGGCGCGCCGGCGGTGGGTTCGGACATCGAGTCAGGCGTCGCGCTCGCGCTCCTGGCCCGTCCGCTGCGCCGCATCGACCTGCTGCTCGGTCGCTGGCTCGGGCTGGCGGCCGTGACCGTGGGGTACACGATCGCGTCGGGTGCGCTCGCGATCCTGGTCGTGACCGTGATCTCGGGCTTCGGACCGCCCGAGCCGGTCCTCGCGCTCGCGTTCCTCGCCGCCCAGGCACTGATCCTGCTGACGCTGACGCTGGCACTCGGCACCGTCTTGCCGGCGATGGGCGCCGGGGCGATCGCGGTCGTCGCGTTCGGGATCGGCTGGATGGCCGGCGTGATGGCGTCGGTCGCCGCCGCATTCGACATCGAGTCCCTCGCGAGCGTCGCCGAGGCGAGCCGCTGGCTGCTGCCGAGCGACGGCCTGTGGCGCGGCGTCGTCTACGGCCTCGAGCCGCCGCTGGCGGCGCTCGTGGCGGTCGGGCGTGGCCAGCGCGCGCTCGAAGCCAACCCGTTCTATGCGATCGAGCCGCCGCCGCTTCCGTTCATCGCCTGGTCGGTGGCCTGGGTCGTCATCGTCCTAGGCCTCGCAGCGTGGCGCCTCTCCCGCCGAGACCTCTAAGCGCGGCTCAGCGGCCCGTCGCGCCTAACCCCCGGTACCGGAAGCAGCCGGGGAGGTGGTCGTCGACGAGGCCGACGCTCTGCATGAACGCGTAGACGATCGTCGAGCCGACGAACCGGAAGCCGCGCCGTCGGAGGTCGGCGGACAGGGCATCGGACGCGGGCGTCGTCGCGGGGATGCTCCCCGAGACCGCGGTCGGCGGCAGTCGGCCGGGCGGGCCGGGGACCATCGTCGCCAGGTACGCGTCGAACGAGCCGAACTCGCGCGCCGTCTCGAGGAACGCGGCGGCGTTCCCGATCGTGGCGTCGATCTTCGCGCCGTTGCGGACGATCCCCGCGTCGGCCATCAAGCGGGCCCGATCGTCATCGTCGAAGGCCGCGACGACCTGGGGATCGAAGCCACGGAACGCCGCGCGGAACGCCTCTCGCTTGCGCAGGATCGTCGACCACGAGAGCCCGGCCTGGAACGACTCGAGCGCGAGCCGCTCGAAGAGCTCGACGTCGTCGTGGACGGGCGTGCCCCACTCGTCGTCGTGGTAGGCGACCATCAGGGGGTCCGGGTTCGAGCCCTCCGCGCCCGACCACCAGCACCTGGAACGCTCGTCGTTCATCACCGTGGCGGGACGATACCCGACTACGGCACCGGCTTCGTGTCGAAGAGCGTGCTGCGCAGCATCGGGTCGCCGGCCGGCCGGCCGGCGTTGAGGACTGAGCGGAAGACCGCGCTCGACACGGTCTTCGACCCCTCGGACCCGATCAGGGTCACCTTGATCAGCCGTCCGGACACCCCGCGCGAGCGCAGGTCCAACGCGGTCAGGTCGCCGACGTCCGTGCGCGGATCGGCCGCGAACCACGCGCTGAGCTGGGCACGGGTGTAGGTCTTCGTGCGCCATGTGGCGTACGGGGCGGCATCGTCGTACGCGGATCCGTCGGGCCGCCGGTCCATCGACCCGCGCAGGTAGCTCACCTTGCCCGCGACCTTCTTGCCGGTGGCCGACGTGTAGACGTTCTCGTTGTGCTCGGTGCCGCCGCCGCCGGTCGAGTGGTACATGGTGTTGGCCACCGAGGTGCCCTTCATCAGCACCTGGTTCGCGGTCGCCGCGATCGCGGCGTTGGCGGTCTTGCGCTCCGTCTTCGAGCCCCGGTACACCTGCGAGCGGGTGTCGTCGACGGTGTCGTAGTAGGAGACGCCGGGCCGGAGCTTGCGGGCGGCATACGAGCGCGAGGCGATCGCCTGCGCCTGGAGCGCGGCCGTCGGCCAGGTCGATGGCATCTCGGCGGGGACCACGCCGCGCAGGTACAGCTCGAGGGCCAGACGGTTCACGACGCTGACGGTCGGCTTGGTGGTCTTCGGGATGACCCGCAGCGTGCCACGGTACTGGTCGTAGGTGCTCGGCTTCGACCACAGCTGGAGCCGGCCGGTCGCCTCGGTCGCCCGGACGACGAACGCCTTGGTCCTGGCTACGCTCAGCAGCTTCACGCCGGACGGGTCGAACACCCGGAGGCGCCACGAGGTCGATGCCCGTGACCCGATGACCTTCGTGGTGGGCGTCAGGGTGAGCCGGGCGTCGGCCGGAAAGACCCGGTCGATCCCGTCGATCCCCCAGCTCGTCCGTCGGCCGTAGATGACGAGCGGCTTTGCCTTCGAGGTCTTGAGCCGGCTGAGGACGAGGATCCGGATGGCGGGCGGCGGATCGAGCGTCCCGAGCGTCGTTCGACGGTAGTAGTGCGCGAGGATGTCGGCGGTCGCCTGGCCCTCGAGTGCCCGGCCGCGCGAGCCGTACTGGGACATCCCCACGCCGTGCCCGTAGCCGCGCCCGTGGAAGGTGACCGTCGGGCCGAGGACCGTCGGTCCGTCCGGCGGCGCCGGCGTGGGAGTCGGGGTCGGCGTGGGAGTCGCGGTGGGATCGGCGGGCTCCGCCGCGCTCGCGCCGCCGGCGCCCATCGCCCCACCCACACCGACGAGGGCGGACAGGGCGAGAGCCCACAGCAGCGCATGGGCGCGACTGGACGGGCGGTCGGCGTGGCGATCAGGTCGGCGGTGCAACGATGTTCCTCGAGCGTTCGCGGTTCGGGAGTGACGATGGCCGAGCGTCGTCCGACGGGGCCATCACCCGACGGGACCACCTCGGACCCATCCGAACCTCCCACGACAAGGCTACGCTTCCGTGATGGGTGTGCGTCTCTTCATCGGTCACGGCGCGAGCGGAAACGCCACGAGCATGGCAGCCCACGTCCGGGGCCTGCGCGCCCGCGGGATCGAGGCGCAGGCCATCGACCTGCCCACGCGCCGCGCCGAGGATGCCCTCCCAGCCTTCCACGCCGTGGTCCCGTCCGAGCACGATGTCGCCGTCGGCGGCCAGTCGTACGGGGGCCGCGTCGCGAGCCTCGCCGCGGCGGAGCCCGACTCGCCGTACATCGCCGTGGTCTGCTTCAGCTACCCGCTCCACCCGCCCGGCGCGCCGGAGCGGACCGATGCCCGGATCGCCCACTGGCCGGCGATCCGCTGCCCGGTCCTGCTGCTCTCGGGCGAGGCCGACCCGTTTGCGAAGATCGATCTCCTGCGTGGCTCGGTCTCGTTGCTCGCAAACGCGGAACTCGTGACGTACCCGCGGCTCGGGCACACGCTCAAGCCCGTCCTCGACGACGCACTCGATCGTGTCGCGGCATTCCTCGGCGCGCTGTCGGTGCCGACCGACTGACCCGCCGACAGGGGTTGCCGGGAGGCGGGGACCTCGCTACCCTAGGCCCTCCCCCAGGCTCCGTCGCGACACGGGTCGCGCGGGCGTGGACCTGCCCCAGTCGCCGCCGGAGTGCCCAAGCCGCGGCCGCAACTCGCGGTTCGCTCCGACCGACAAGCCGACGCTCGACGTGCTCACCGCGCCGACTCGGTAGGAAGGAGCCGCATTGCCAGTCCGGTCATACCGCCGTCAGGCGGTCACCGTCGCCATCCTCGCGATGGCCATCCTGTTCACCGTCGCCGGCCCCGAGGTCACGCTCGCCAAGAACCCGCCGGGCCTCGGCAAGTTCATGAACGCGATCGGTCGCGTCGAATCCGGCGGGCGCTACACCGCCAAGAACAAGACCTCTGGGGCGTACGGCAAGTACCAGATCATGCCGTCGAACTGGCCCTCCTGGGCGAAGAAGTACCTCGGGCAACTCAAAGGCCAAGCAGACGCCGGCCAACCAGGAGAAGGTCGCCGCGGGCAAGTTCCGCGACCTGTACAAGTGGCTCGGCACCTGGCGCCGCGTCGCCTACTGGTGGCTGACGGGCTCCTCGCGGCCGTCGGGCTGGTCGTCGTACGCGACCGCGTACGTCAACAAGGTCATGAAGTACTACGCGACGGCCTCGCCGAAGATGCCGAAGGCGCCGGGGCCCGGTCCGACGGTCGGGAAGCCGAAGCCGAAGTCACCGGTCTCGCATTACTCCGAGCAGAACGGCCGCGTGACCTACGCAGGCAGCTGGAAGTCCGCGCGGCACGAGGGCTACGCCGGCGATCGCGTCAAGTACGCGACCAAGTCCGGGGCCACGGCCACGCTGACCTTCACCGGCAAGAAGGTCGTCTGGTACGGACCGGTCGGGCCGACCCGTGGCAAGGCGCGCGTCTCGATCGACGGGAAGGTCGTCAAGACCGTCAACCTGCACCGGACGGGGTTCGCGGCCCACGTCGCGGTCTACAGCAAGACCTTCGGCGCCAAGGGCACCCACACCCTCACGATCGAGGTCCTGGGCACCCACGGACATCCGATGGTCGCGGTCGACGAGTTCGCCGTCCGCTGACCGAGTGACGAGCGCCCGCTGCGATCGGCGGCGGGCGCATCGCTCAGCGAGTGGCGATCACCTCGATCTCCACCCGGAAGTCCGATGCGAGCGCGGTCACGCCGACCGTCGCCCGCGTCGGCGGCTCGGTGGGGAACACCTCGCGGTAGACGGTGTTCATCGCGGCGAACTCACCGAAGTCGCGCAGGTAGACGGTGGCCTTGACGACATCGGGATAGTCGAGCCCGACGGCGTGCAGGAGGCGTCCGACGTTGTCGAGCATCTGGCGCGTCTCGGCCTCGATGCCGCCCGGCACGGCGACCGATGTCCCGGGTCGGCTGCCGACCTGTCCGGCCAGGAAGACGAGGCCATTCGCCTCCACGACCTGGCTGAACGGGAGCGGGCTCGCCTCGATCCCGGGCAGTTCTGGAACGGTCTTCGGCATCGACTGGTCTCCTCGGCGGACTGGGTTGACCGATACTGTGCCCGATGACGGCGATCGAGACGCACGGCCTCAGCAAGCGGTACTCGGGATCGGGTGAGGCGCGCGCGCTGGACGATCTCTCGATCGAGGTCCGGGAAGGCGAGATCTTCGGGTTCCTCGGGCCCAACGGGGCCGGCAAGAGCACGACGATCCGGCTCCTCCTGGGCTTCCTCCACGCGACGGCCGGCAGCGCCACGGTCCTCGGGCTCGACACCGAGCGCGATTCGGTGGCCATCCGCCGTCGCTCCGGCTACCTGCCCGGCGGGATCGCCTTCTGGGACGGCCTGACCGGGGAGCGGCTCCTCGACGAGCTCGCCGACCTGTCCGGTCGCCCGCCGATCCGCCGCGCCGAGCTGGTCGAGCGCCTGGAGCTGTCGGAGCGGACTCTCCGCCGGACCGTCCGCGACTACTCGCGCGGCATGCGCCAGAAGCTGGGCATCGTCCAGGCCCTCCAGCACGATCCGGAGCTCGCGATCCTCGACGAGCCCACCGAGGGCCTCGACCCGCTCATGCAGCGGGCGTTCTACGAGATCCTCGACGAGCTCCGCGCCGCGGGACGCACGATCTTCTTCTCGTCGCACATCCTGTCCGAGGTCGAGCGCGTGTGCGACCGCGTGGCGATCGTCCGGGCCGGGCGGCTGGTGGCGCTCGAGGAGATCCCCGCGCTCCTCGCCCGGCGGAAGCGGAACGTGGAGCTGCGGCTGTCAGGCCCGCCGCCGGCGCTCGAGGGCGTCCCGGGCGTCACGGAGTTGCGCGTCACCGATGGGCTCGTCACCTGCCGCCTCGAAGGCGACGTGGGCCCGTTCCTGGCGGCCATCGCCGGCGCCCCGATCACAGACCTGACGATCGAGCCGGCGCGCCTCGAGGAGGCGTTCATGGAGTTCTACGAGCCCGACGAGGATCCGGCGCCTCCGCTGGCCGGCGTCCGCATGAACCGCGCGCTGCTTGGCCCACACGTGGCGCGCGAACCGCTGGCGGCTCCTGATCGTGGCGGCCGGACTGCTGCTGTGGGGCACGGTCCTGCCGATCGTCTACGACGCATTCGGCGCGCAGTTCCAGCAGCTCTTCGACAGCGGCGCCATCCCGCCGCAGTTCGCCCAGTTCGGGGGCGGCGACATCTTCAGCCTGACCGGCTCGATCGCGCTCGGGCTTCGTCCACCCGATCGCGGTCGGGCTGAACCTCGTCTTCGCGGTCGGGTTCGCGGCCGCGGCCATCGCCGGGCGAGCGCCAGCGCGGCACGCTCGAGGTGCTGCTGTCGCGGCCGCTCTCGCGGCGAGGCGTCTACCTGACGCTCGCGGTCGCCGGTGCGGCGTTCATCGCGGTCGCGGTCGGCGGCCCTGGTCGCCGGGGCGCTCATCGGGTCGCGCCCTGACCGGACGTGCGGCTGAGCTGGGCGTCGGCGAACCTCTGGCTCATGTGGCTGAACGGCACGCTCCTGTTCTGGGCGTTCGGCGCCATCGCCTTGCTCGCGTCGGTCTCGTTCGACCGGCTGACGCCGGCGATCGGGATCAGCCTGGCGGTCGTGCTGGTCTCGTACTTCCTCGACGTCCTCGGCTCGCTGTGGCCGGACGCGAAGTGGCTCCAGCCGTACTCGCTGTTCCACTACGTCGACGCGAAGGCCGATCTCGCGGGGTTGCCCCACACCGGCGGACTTCGTGATGCTCGGCGATCGTCATCGCCCTCGCCGTCGGGGCCGCCCTCGTCATCTTCCCGCGCCGCGACCTCGCCGCTCCGGCCTGACCCGGCTGCGTGACGGCCTAGAGCCGCCGCTCGGCCGCCTCGACCGCGCGAGCGCACCACCAGGCGAGGTCGTCCGCGGCGCGCGACCCCTGAGCCCAGGATCGCCCCGTCGTCGGTGTCGCGGCCCTTCCGCCAGCCGCGCAGCAGCAGCCCGACGATCGCGGCCAGGTCCTGTTGCGCCGCCCAGTCGCCAACGAGGCCGTCGAGATCGTGCCGCGGCACGCCGGATCGCTCCTCGGCGACGGCCCGGCCGAGCGACTCGCGGTAGCGGCGCAGGATGTCCTCCGGCGGGAAGGGCAGCTCGGCGCTGTTCGTGACGATGAACCAGCCGAGCTCGACGGCGACCGGCGCCCGGAGCGTCATCTGCCAGTCGATGAAGGCGACCCCGCCGTCGTCGAACAGGGCGACGTTGGCGAGCTTGATGTCGCCGTGTAGCCCGACCGACGGCAGCTGTCCGAGGGCGCGAACGAGCGGCTCCGGATCGTCGCCCAGCCGCTCGAGGAGGTCGCGCGCGGCCGGCGTCGCGTGCCGGTCGAACCCGTCCCAGCCGCGCAGGAAGATCTCGCCGACCGGGTTCCCGGCCGCGGCGTAGGCCGCGGCGGATCGGCGCGTCAGGAGCGTCAGCCGCTCGGGGAGCGGGCACCACGGCGGCGCCGGCGCGCCGGCCCGTTCGCGTTGCGCCATCAGGACCTCGCTCCAGGGCAACGAGTGGAGGAACGCGATCCGGTCGAGCAGGCGGTCGGTCGCCTCGGGTCCAAGGGCGGGCTCGTGCGTCGGTCGCTCCCAGGCCACCAGTTCGGTCGACAGGTCGGGCATCAGGATCACGGCGCTCCCGTCCTCGTCGATGGCGGCGCCGAGGTACGGCACGGTGACCCGTCCAGCCGCGCCGGGCAGCCAGTCCTGCGACCGAAGCCCGACGCCGGCCAGCCAGGCCTCGCGGATCTCGTCGTCGCGGGTGGCGCGGACGATCCAGTCGCGCTCGGGCGACACACGCTTGACGACGAACCGCTCGCCGTCGCGCTCGAGCGTGCTGAACGTCGAGCCGGACCAGCCATCGGTCGGGGAACGGCCGCTCGGGGATGCCGTCGAGACGGAACGCCGCCAGGAGGTCCGCGAGCGGTCGGTCTCGCCAGCCGGTCACGCGGCGGGGCGTTCGCTCAGCACGGCGCCGGCACGTCGAGCGAGCCGTCGGGCCCGCCGTCCAGGTACTCCACGTGCGAGTCCGGGCAATTGCGTGTCAGGACCACGACGAGCGGCTCGGTCGCCGACGCGTTCTCCTCGACGTGGATCTCGCCCGCCGGGATGTAGATGAAGTCGCCGGCATCGGCATCGAACGTGTGCTCGAGACCGGTCGGCCCCCACGTGTACCGGGCTCGTCCGGACAGGATGTAGATCGACGTCTCGCAGTCCCGTGGTGGTGGATCCGGGTCTTGTCCGCCGGGCGCGGTCGAGACGATCGACGAGTAGAGCCGCTGCGACCCGACCAGTGGCGCCGAGATCGCGATCGAGCGCTCCATGCCGGCGTGCTGGCCGACGTTGGTCAGCCGGTCCGCCGGGGTGATCCGTGTGGCCATGGGCCGATGATACGGGGCTACCATCGGCGCCATGCCGTCGCCCGAGCCGCCGCGCTTCAACGCTGTTCGACAAGCCGTCGCCGCTCCACGCCGTCCCGTCCTTCTCAGAGCGACTTGGCGGAGACGTCCATGTCTGGATGAAGCGCGAGGACCTGCTCCCCCTCGCGTTCGGCGGCAACAAGGTCCGGAACCTGGAGTACCTCATCGGGGCGGCGCTCGCCGAGGGCGCCGACACGCTCGTGACCAGCGGGCGTCGGTGGTCGAACCACTGCCGGTTGACCGCGGCGGCCGGCGCGAAGGCGGGACTCGCGGTCCATCTCGTCCTGTCGGGCCCGCCCGTCGATCCACCCGGGCCCGGGGTCCGACTCGCCGAGATCCTCGGCGCGACCGTCCACCAGCTCGCGACCGCCGACCGCGCCGAGCGCGAGGAGGTCGTGGCGCGCGTCGTCGAGGAGGTGCGTGGCGCCGGCCACCGGCCGTACACCATCGGCGTGGGCGGTTCGGGGTTGCCTGGGACGTACGGCCAGCTGACCGCCGGCCTCGAGGCCATCGACCAGATCCGCGACCTCCCGCTCGGGCGGCCTAGCGACACTCTTCCTCGCATCAGCCACCGGCGGGACGCAGGCCGGGCTGGTCGTCGCCAGCAGCGCCTCGAACGACGTCGACGGCCCGATCGTCGGCGTCGGCGTCGCCCGGCCGGCTGCTGAGCTCCGGCCCTCGATCGAGGCACAGGTCGCCGATCTCGCGCGGTTCGCCGGCGCGCCGTCGGTCTCCCCGGACGCCATCGTCCTCGACGACTCGCAGCTCGGCGACGGATACGGCCGCCCGACCGCCGCGGCCGAGGAGGCGATGCGCCTCCTCGCGAGCACCGAGGGGATCCTCGTGGACCCGATCTACACGGCCAAGGCGCTCGCCGCCCTCGTGGCGCGGGCGCGGTCAGGCGAACTCGCCGGCCAGAGCGTGCGTCTTCTGGCACGCCGGCGGCACGCCCGGGCTCTTCGAGCCGCTGGACTGAGCTCCGGGCCGAGCCGCCCGCCAGGAGCTACTCCCCGGCCGACCGCCACGCGTCGCGGATCTTCATCCGCCCCGTCGTCTGGAGGACGGCGCCGGCATAGACCCGCGCCCCGATCGTGAACAGGACCCAGATCCCGGCGACCGTGATGACGAGCGCGAGGACGATCTCCCAGGGCGCGATCGCATCGAACGCGGCCCGCAGCGGGACCACGAACGGTGCCGACGGCGGCAGGAACGTGGCGATCGTCGCGACCAGGCTGTGCGGGTCGTCGACGACCGCGAAGATCGCCACGAAGTAGCTGATCATCGCGACCATCGTCACCGGCGTCGAGGCGTTGGACGCCTCCTCCATCCTCGACGCGAGGGCGCCGAGGAAGCCCGAGTGCCGTCGAGTACAGCGTGTAGCCGAGGATGAACCAGACCGCGAGGAGCCCGATCGCCCCGGCCGTCGTCGTCGGCAGGACGAGCTGGCCCGTCAGCCTGGGCCGCCACGATCGCCGCGGCCACGAACACGAAGAGCTGGACGATCCCGAGGACGCCGATCCCGAGGACCTTGCCCATCAGCAGGTCGCGCGCGCGGACGGTCGAGAGGACGACCTCGACGACGCGGCTCTGCTTCTCTTCGACCACGCCGGTCAGGACCGTGAACCCGAAGCTGAAGATCCCGACGAGGATCAGGACCGCGCCGATGTTGGCGACCAGGAACGTCGCATCGTCGGCCTCGGTCTGCGGCTCGAGCTCCACGACCCCGGGCGGCGGTCTGTGCGGCCGCCAGGGCCGCCTGGTCGACGTCGGTGCCGTCCAGCACGGCATTCACCCGCAGCCCGACGACGGCGGACCCGATGATGCTCTGGAGGATCTGGTCCGGGGATTCCTTGTAGACGACGGAGCCCGGCCCGGACAGGTCGGCCGGGACGTCGATCGCCGCCTCCACCTCGCCCGAGCTCGAGGGCCGCGTCAGCCGACGCGCGGTCCGGATAGGGGATCAGGACGATCGGTCGTGATCGGCCCCGGACGCGATCGTCTGGATCGTGCTCTCGAGGGCCGGCGGCGGCGGCTGGACGACGCCGATCTTGTCCGCATCGTCGTCGCTGAAGAGCAGGGCCGGGACGAGGAAGGAGCCGACCACGATCGCGGTCGTGAACAGCACGCTCAGGATGAATCCGCGGCTCCGGCCACGCTCGATGATCTCGCGCAGAGCGACCAGCCAGATGCTTCGCCAGCGGGGCATCACGCGACCTCCTTGACCGACGCCGTCGGGTGTGACGGCTTCCATGAAGAGCTCGGACAGCTTCGGCGGCTGGTACGAGAACGTCCGGACCTCGCCGGCCTCGCGGGCCAGCCGGAGGAGGCCGTCGAGGTCGACCGACCGGTCGACGAGGAGCTTCACGCGGTCGCCGACGCGTTCGAGCACGGTCAGGTCGCTGCGGCCATCGAGCCACGTGCCGCCGGATCCGGGCGACTTCGACCTCGAGGTGCTGGCGGCCTGACGCGGCCTTGAGGGCGTCGATCGCCCCCGCAGCGACGATCCGGCCCACGGGCGATGATGACCACGTCCTCGCAGACATCCTCGACGAGGTCGAGCTGGTGGCTGGAGAACATCACGCCGACCCCGGCCGCCGCGCGCTCCTGGACGACCTCGGTCATCGTCGCGATGCCGATCGGGTCCAGACCCGAGAACGGCTCATCGAGGACGAGCAGCTCCGGATCGTGGGCCAGGGCGACCGCGAGCTGGACGCGCTGCTGGTTGCCGTGGGAGAGCTCCTCGAGCTTCGACTTCGCCCGGTCGCCGAGGCCCATCCGCTCGAGCCAGCGGGCGGCGGCGGCATTCGCGTCCCGGCCGTTCAGCCCGTGCTGCTGGGCGAAGTAGCTGAGCTGCTCGGCGACCCGCATCCGCGGATACAGGCCGCGCTGCTCGGGCATGTATCCGAACCGCAGCCGCGCGTCGCGATCGATCGACGGTGCCCTTCCAGCGGACCTCGCCCTTGTCCTGCCTGGCGAGGCCGAAGATGCAGCGCATCGTGGTGGTCTTGCCCGCGCCGTTGGGGCCGAGGAAGCCGACGATCCGGCCGGGCGCTGCGGTGAATGACGCGCCATCGAGCGCGACCACCGGGCCATATCGCTTCGTGAGGTCGATGACTTCGAGCATGGACGGACTCCTGAGCGCGTCACGGGGGAACGAACGTCGGTCAGGTCGTCAGACGTCCTCAGGGATGATGCCATCCCGGACAGCAAGAAGCCCCGGACGGGCCGGGGCTTCGCGGTTCGCGTTCGACGGGGCGACTACTGGGCGGTGATCTGGCCCTTCATGTCCGGATGGACATCGCAGAGGAAGTCGTACGTGCCGGCGGCGAGTGCCGGGACGGCGTACGTGACCTTCGTGCCGAGGCGACGATGTCGCCCTTGAAGACCGATGCCCCGCCGGCGTCATTGATCGCGACGTTGTGCGGAGCGCTTTCCTGGTTGTCGAAGTCGATCGTGAACGCCGTGCCGGCCTTCACCGACAGCTGGGTCTGCGAGAACTTGAGGTCCTTCGCGACGACGAGCGAGATGTCGGCGGGCGTGCCGGACGAGGGTGCGGGGCTCGAGGAGCCCGCCGACGCGCCTGAACAGGCGGCGAGGACGGCGGCCAGCGCGAGCAGGCCGAGGGCGAGGGTCAGGCGCTTCATGTCGGCGGGACTCCTTCGGGGTCGGGGGTTCGGTTGACTAGGCGCCGGCGCCGGCCGTGCCGCGGGTGCGCGACGAACGAGGCGAAGTTGGCCAGCTCGCGGCGGACGACCGCGACCGGGTTGCCGTCGTGGCGGGCGAAGTCGATGGCGACCGCGACGATCAGGGCGACCTCGATGGCCTTGGCGATGTAGGCGGTGGTGAAGTACGGGCCCTGGATGGCCCAGCCGATGATCGTCGTGGCCGCGTAGCCGATCAGGCCGAGGCGGACGACCCAGCGGAACCGGACGGCGAGCGCGAGCGGGATGACCATCGCGATGGCGGCGACGACATAGCCCAGGGCGTTCAGGGTGAACAGCAGCCCGCCGAGCGTCGAGTGGATGTAGCCGGTGGCCAGGGCCAGGACCACGATCAGGGCGCGGAGGGCGACGTCGGAGGGGCGGAGCGCGGTTCGGGAAGCGAACATCTGGCGTGTGACCTCAGCGATGATGTCGGTGCCGGCGAGGGTGCCGGCTGTCGGGGAGCATCGTCGGCGGCCCGGCCGAGGCTCGACGGTGGGCGGCCGACATGACATCGGCGGCGACGGACGCCGCCAGCCGGCCTCGACCCGTGCCGGGTGATCCATCGGCCGGATGACGTAGACGACCACGGCCGAACGGCGATGCCCGCGTTCGCGGAGCCGTCGTATCCTCGGAGCGTGGCCACCCGAACACCGCGCCGTCGCGCGCCCGTCGCCGACACGCCCCCGAGCCGGCCGTCCAGCCGGACGGCCGGGCCGCCGACGCGCCGGACGCGCCCGACAAGAACGGGAAGAGCGGAACGAACGGGAAGAACGGCCAGGCGACGGCCAAGGTCGGAAGGAACGGCGCGTCGACCGCTGCCGGACGTGACGCGGCGAGGGCGCGACCGCGGCGCGACGCGATCCCGATGGCGGCCACGGCGAGATCCACGACCAGCTGATCGCGGCCGTCGAGGAGACCGCGCGCCTGCTCGAGGCGGACGGGGCGATGGTCTACCTCCTCGACCGCGGACGACCGGGCATCTGCGGTTCGCGCACGACGCGGGCATCAAGAGCGCCCGCAGCCGTGATTGGGTCCGCTCGATCCGGCTCCCGATCGGGACCGGGATGTTCGGCAGCGCCGTCGCGCGTCGCGAGGTCGTCCACACCGACGACTACCTCGCCGACCCGGCGTTCGACCACGCGCCCGATCCGGACCGGGTCGTCGCGCGACATCGGCATCCGCTCGATGGTGGCGGCCCCGCTCGTCTACGGGCGACGAGGTCTTCGGGGCGCTCGGCGCGTTCAGCTCGCGGCGCGTCGGCCTTCAGCCCGTCGCAGTTCGCGCTCGTCCGCGCGCTGGCCGACCACGCCGCCGCGGCCATGGCCAATGCGCGCCTCATCGAGGCCCTCGACCACTCGCGGTCGGAGCTCGCCACAGCGCGCCGAGGCCGAGCGGTCGCTCCGCGAGATCGGGGCCCGGATCAGCGCCGCCGCGGACCTGCCGGCGGTCCTGCAGCGAGCCGTCGACGAGGCCGCCCGGCTGCTGCCGGCCGAGGGCGCCCGGATCGACCTCGATCGACCCGGCGCCTGGAGCTGCTCCGGCCGGCGTACGCATCGGGCGACGAAGCCGGCCCGACGACGAGGACTGGCCCGACGACCCGGAGGAGACCCTCGACGAGGGCATCTCCGGCAAGGCCGTCGCCACCGGACGAGCGGCCTGGACCGGCGACTACGTCAAGGACCGCGCGTTCCAGCACGGTCGCGCTCGGCGACGCCTACGTGCGGCGCGTCGGGATCCGCTCGGTCATGGCCGCGCCGCTCGTCGGCGAGGCCGGGCCGTTCGGCGCCCTGACCGATCTACACGCGCCGCACGCGATGCCTGGGCCGAGTCCGACGCCGCGCTGCTCGTCGCCATCGCCGACCAGGCATCGATCACGATCACGACGACACGGCTGATCGAGGAGCTCGACCGCTCGCGCGACGCGCTCGGCCGGCGCGCCGAGGCGCGAGCAGGCGCTGCGCGAGATCGCGGCCCGGATCACGGTCCTGCGCGAGCCGTCGGAGATCCTCCAGGACGTCGTCAAGCACGCCGGGCGTCTGGTCCGGGCGGACGGCGTCATCCTCGACCTGCTCGACCCGGCGACCGGCAACCTCCACTGGACCTACGACGACGGGCTTCGGCGGGCAGTTCACCGACGAGGAGCGCGCCGGGCTCTGGATCTCGGTCGGCGTCGGGAGCGACCGGGACTGCGGTCGCCGAGGACCGGGTCGTCGTCGCGGGCGACGACCTCGTCAGCCAGTTCCCGCCGTCGCCCGAATCGACCGAGTTCTACGAGCGGACCGGCTTCCATTCGATGATCGCGGCGCCGATCACGGGCGAGGCCGGGCCCGCTCGGCGTCATCGAGGTCTACTCGAAGAAGCGCGACGCGTTCAACGAGACCGACGCCGGCCTCGTCGGGGCGCTCGCGAGCCAGGCCGCCATCGCGATCACGAACGCCCGCCTCATCGACCAGCTGGCGCGGTCCCAGTCGGAGCTCGCCGAGACCGCCGATGCCGAGCGGACGCTGCGCGAGATCGCCGCCCGCGTCAGCGCGATGCGCGACCAGGGCGAGATCCTGCAGTCGGTCATCGACGCCGCAGCACGGCTGCTGCAGGCGAGCGGCGTCACGATCGATCTCATCGACGGCGAGGGCATGGCCGAGGCCTGGCCGACCGCGATCAGTCCAGCGCCCGAACGCCAGGCGAACCTCGGACCTGCTCAAGGACGTCGAGCGTCGACCCGAACGTCGGCGTGTCCGGGCTGGCCATCACGAAGCCGGAGGCCAGCCTGGACGGGCGAATACCTCGACGACGATCGATTCGCCCACAGCGCCGACCGCGACACCTTCGTGCGCGAGAGCGGGATCCGCTCGGTGATCGCCGCCCCGCTCATCCATCGCGACGAGGTGCTCGGCGTCGTCAACGCCTACTCCGAGCGGCATGACGCCTTCGACGTCGACGGACGCCGGCCTGCTGGCGGCCCTCGCCGACCAGGCGGCCGTGGCCATCGCGAACGCCCGGCTCATCGACGAGCTCGAGCGGTCACGGGCCGAGATCGCCCGGCGCGGCCGATGCCGAGCGGACGCTCCGCGAGATCGCGGCCCGCGTCTCGGCGATCCTCGACCCGGCCGAGGTCCTCCAGAAGATCGTCGACGAGGCCGCCCGGCTGCTCGATTCGGACGGTGCGCGGATCGACCAGTTCGACCCGGAGATCGACGCGCTGCGCTGGTCGTACGCCGGCGGGCGACGCGATGTCCGTGATGCCCGACTGGGCGAAGACCGGCGGCCTCAAGCCCGGGCAGGCGGTCGCGGGGCTGGCCTTCGCCGAGCAGCGGGCGATCCTGACCCGCGACTACCTCGCGGACGATCGGTTCGACCACACCCAGGAGATCGACGCCTTCATCAAGGCAGGTCGGCATCCGGGCGGTCATCGCCACGCCGCTGTCGGGCGACGACGGCCCGATCGGGACGATCTCGGTGGTCTCGCGCAGTCCCGGGCGCCTATGACGGTTCGGACCTCGAGGTCCTGACCGCCCTCGCCACGCAGGCCGCGATCGCGATCCGGAACGCCCGCCTCATGGAGGAGCTGGAGAAGTCCCGCGCGGTCATCGAGCGCCGGGCCGAGGCCGAGCACGCGCTGCGCGAGATCGCCGCCCGGATCACCGCCATCCGCGAACCGGGCGACCTGCTCCAGCGGATCGTCGACGAGGCGCTCCGCCTGCTGCGGGCCGACGGCGCGGTGATCGACGAGTTCGACCCGATCGAGGGGGTGCTCATCCCGGCCTACGACGCCGGCCTGACCGAGGCCGCAGCGCGATGCGGTGCGCTCGACGCGGCTCCTGCGGCTCGGCGAGGGCCTGTCGGGCAAGGCCATGGCCGAAGGCCGGGTCATCACGGCCGGAGACTACCTGTCCGCGGACTTCGTCCACGTCGACGAGGCCGACGAGATGGCGATCGCGACCGGGATCGGCGAGCCTCATCGTCGCGCCGATCATCGGCGACGAGGGCCCGCTCGGGGCGATCGAGGTCTATCGCCACGAGCGCCACGCCTTCGACGCCGATCGACGAGGCGGTCCTCGGCGGGCTGGCCGACCAGGCCGCGATCGCGATCACGAACGCCCGGCTGATCGAGGAGCTGGAACGCTCGCGGCGAGCGGTCGCCCTGCGCGCCGAGACCGAGCGCTCGCTGCGCGACATCACCGCCCGCATCGCCGCCCTGCGCGAGCCCGACGTCATCCTCGATCGGGTCGTCGAGGAGGCCAAGCGCCTGCTCGGCACCGACGGCGCCCACCTGACGCGGATGTCGGAGGACGGCACGTACCTGCGTCCCGGTCGTCGTGGCCGGCGGCGCCGACACGGCGACCCGGGCCTGGCTGCTCGAGATGCAGTTCCCGCTCGGCGGCGGCATCAACGGCCTCGCCGCCGAGCAGCGCCTGCCGGTCTCGACGGTCGACTACCTCGCCGACCCGCGGATCCCGCAGGAACCCGACGACATCGAGGTCGCCGAGCGCCTCGGCCTGCGCGGCGATGGCGGCCGCCCCGCTCCGCGCCCCCGGCGGCGAGGTCATCGGCACGCTCGCGGTCTCGTCCGCGCACGCCGCGCGACTTCCTGCGCCGAGGAGCTCGACCTCCTCCAGGGCCTCGCCGACCAGGCCGCCATCGCGATCACGAACACGACGCTGCTCACGCGCCTGGGCGAATCGGAGGAGCGCTACCGGTTCCTCGTCGAGAACGCGCCGGATCTCGTCTGGTCGGTCGGGCCGGACGCCCGGCTGACGTTCCTCTCGGACGCCGTGGAGCGGCTGACCGGGCGCCGACCCGAGGAGCTGCTCGGCCAGCACTTCGGGGTCGCTCGTGCACGAATCGTCGCGCGACGTCGCCGAGCTCGACTGGTCGGCCGGCATGGCGGCCGGATCGCAGGAGCTGCGCGGCCGGGTCAACCTGCGCGGCGCCGACGGCGAGCCCGTCCCGGCCGAGTTCATCGCGATGGCACGCCTCGACGAGGACGGGTCGTTCGCCGGGGCCAACGGCTCGGTCCGCGACATGCGCGAGCGCGACCGCCTCGAGCGCGAGCTGCGCGAGTCCGAGGCGCGCTTCCGGCAGCTCGTCCAGACGACGCCCGGACGTCATCTACCGCGCCGACGCGGAGGGCCGCTTCATGTTCATGGCCGAAGGCGTCGGAGGCGCTGTTCGGCTGGACGCCGGCCGAGGTCGTGGGGATGACCTTCGCCGACCTGACCGCCGAGGAGTCGCTGCCCGAGGCGCTCGCGAACTTCGAGGCGCAGCGCGAAGAGCACGACGTCGTCCGCCGCTTCCGCTACCTCGTCCAGCACCGGGACGGGACGGTCTTCCCGGCAGCGATCTCGTCGGTCTCGGTCTGGGAGGACGGCAAGTTCGCGGGCGTCCAGGGCACCGCGCGCGGCCTCAGCGAGCAGGAGCGCCTCGAGCGCGAGCTGCGCGAGTCCGAGGAGCGCTACCGCTTCCTCGTCGAGAACTCGCCGGACGTGGTCTTCGCGACCGACGCCGACGGGCAGTTCACGTTCATCTCCGAGGCCATCGAGACGATGACCGGCTACCCGCCGAGCGAGGCTCGTCGACCGGCACTTCTCGATGCTCGTCCAGCCCGAGACCTTGCCGATCGCCGGCGGACCGCTGGGAGAAGCTCGTCGCCGACCCCACCACCCAGCAGGTCGCCGAGATCGACGCTGATCGGCAAGGACGGCCGCCTGACCCCGGTCGAGGTCCATGCCATCGGCATCGTCGGACCGGACGGCAAGTTCGCCGGCATCCACGGCGCCACTCGCGACATCGGCGAGCGCGAGCGCCTCCAGCGGGAGCTGCGCGGACTCCGAGGAGCGCTATCGCTACCTCGTGTCCTCGTCGCCGGACCTGGTCTGGGTGACCGACGCGGAAGGGCGTCTCACCTTCGTCAGCGATTCGGCGGAGATCGATGCTCGGCCTGACCGCCGCCGAGCTGTCGGGCGCCGGTACTGGGAGGTCTTCGCCCCGGAGGTGCGGCGCGACGTCGAGGTCCGCTTCAAGTGGCTGTCGCGTCATCCGACGGTCGTCCAGCGCTCCCGCTTGCCGTTCCGCCACGCCGACGGCCACGACGTCCAGGTCGAGATCAACGGCATCGGGATGCTCGACGACGGCACGTTCGTCGGCGCGCACGGGGCCGCCCGCGACGTCAGCGATCGCGACCGCCTCGAACGGGACCTCCGGCGCCAGGCCGGCGAGCTCGCGGCGGGCGAGGAGCGCGCGCACCTCGCCCGCGAGCTGCACGACTCGGTGACCCAGGCGCTCTTCTCGATGACCCTCGTGTCGCGCTCGGTCGAGATGCTGCTCGACCGCGACGCCGACGCCGCGCGGACGCAGCTGACCCAGCTCCGCGAGCTCCAGCGCGAGGCCCTCGCGGAGATGCGGGCGCTCATCTTCGAGCTCCGCCCGGGCAACCTCGAGCAGGACGGGCTGACCCGGGCGCTCAAGACCCACACGGCCGCTCTCCAGGGTCGGATCGGGCTGCCGGTCGTCGTCGAGAGCACGCTCGGCGACGAGCGGCTGCCGCTGCCGGTCGAGGAGGCCCTGTACCGCATCGCCCAGGAGGCGCTCCACAACGTCGTCAAGCACGCGGCGGCCAGCCAGGTCCGCGTCGAGGTCGGCCGCGGCCGCGAGCGGCGTCCGGCTGCGCATCGAGGACGACGGCAAGGGGTTCGACCCCGACCAGGTCCCGGCCGGCCACCTCGGGCTGGCCGGGATGCAGGCACGGGCCGTCCGGATCGGGGCGTCGTTCGCGCTGTCGCAGCGTGGCCGGCAAGGGCACGACGATCGAGGTCGTCGTCCCGGACGCGGTCGCGGTCCCGCCGGTCCGGGCGCGGAGCGGGCGTCGGCGGCAGCGCGCGTGCGCGACCCGGATCCGTCGATCCGCGACCGATGACGTAGGCCGACCATCGTCGTTCGGCCGAGTCCCGACCTCGGCAAGAGTCCGTTCCCGCGTTCGCGGCCGCGGCCCGCCACGATGACGGGGATGCACGACCCCGACCCAGGGCCAGCGCCACTCCGAGTCCTCGTCGTCGACGCGGACGATCGGATCTGCGAGAGCCTCGCGGGCCTGCTGGGGATCGGCGGCCGGCTGACCGTCGTCGGGGGCGCCGGTCGGCCCGGCGACGGCGCTGGAGCATGGTGACCTCGATGCGGCCCGACGTCGTCGTCGTCGATCCGCGCCTGCCGGACGTCGAGCACGGTCTCGACTTCATTCGGCGGCTCCGCGCCATGGCGCCCGAGCGTCCGGATCGTCGTCATGGGCGACCGCCGATCGCGACGGGCACCCGACCGCGGTCGTCCGGCGCCGACGCGTTCATCCGCAAGACGTTCCGACCGAACGAACTGATCTCGGCGATCGAGGCCGCCGTGCCGCCCGCCGAGCTGACCTGACCACCAAGGGGAACCGCTTTGATAGACTCGATCTCGACCCCGACTCGCATGCCAGACGATGGCGCCCCGGCGCCGGGAGACCCCGTGTCAGACCCCAGAAGATCCGCGTGCTCATCGTGGACGACCATGCCGTCGTCCGTATGGGCCTGCGGGTGTTCCTCGACCTCCAGGCCGACATCGAGGTCGTCGGCGAGGCATCGGACGGCTCCGAGGGCGTCGCCGTGGCCCGCCGGCTCGAGCCGGACGTCGTGCTGATGGACCTGCTCATGCCGAACATGGACGGGATCACCGCGATCGGCCGGATCAAGGCCGAGCGCCCGGACACTGAGATCGTGACCATGACCTCCTTCATCGAGGAGGAGAAGGTCACCGCCGCCCTGGAGGCCGGCGCGTCGGGCTACGTCCTCAAGGACGCCGAGGCCGAGGAGGTCGCGGCTGCGATCCGTGCCGCGTTCGCCGGCGAGGTCCACCTCGACCCGGCGGTCGCCCGGCTGCTCGCCCAGCGGATGCGCAATCGCAAGTCGCCCGACGACGAGCTCGCCGAGCCGCTGACCGATCGCGAGAAGGACGTGCTCCGCCTCCTTGGCCAGGGCATGAGCAACAAGGAGATCGGCTCGACGCTGTTCATCACCGAGCGGACCGCCCGAACCTACGTGTCCAACATCCTGGGCAAGCTCGGCCTGGCGTCGCGCACGCAGGCGGCGCTGTACGCCGTCGAGCACAAGCTGGTCGACAGCCCCAAGGCCTGACGCGACGGTCAGCCGCCTCGGCGCGGCTCGGCCGTGCCTAGGGCAAGGCGCCGGAGAGCACGAGAGCGAGCGCACCCCAAGGTGCGTGAGCGAGCGCGCGCAGCCGGCAACGCCGCGATACGGGCGGCCCAGCCGCGCCCTAACTGACTGACAACGATCCGGTAGTGCCTCTCTCCTGCCGGCGTCGTGATCACCACCTCGTCGCCGCTTGCGCGGCCGAGGAGGGCGCGTCCGACCGGAGAGGATGACGAGATCCGGCCAGCCGCGACGTCGGAGTCGGACGTCCCGACGATCGTGTAGTCGATCGTGTCCCCGTCGGTCTCGATGCGCACGACCGAGCCCAGCCCGATCCGCGCGCCCGCGGCCGGCGCCTCGACGATGACCGCCGTCCGGAGCCGGGCCTCGATCGCCTGGATCCGACCTTCCAGGAACGACTGCTCCGCTCGTGCGGCGTGGTAGTCCGAGTTCTCCTTCAGGTCGCCGAGCTCCTTGGCCGTCCGGATGCGACCGACGACCTCCGGACGCCGGGCCTGCAGCATGCCGAGCTCGGCCTGGAGGCGGATCGCGCCGTCGGGCGTGAGGGCACCGGTTTCCTCCGCGGTCGCGACAGGGGCCGGTTCCGGCGCTGGGCTTCGCGCGGCGGTCCGTGCGGCCGGCCGGCGGACCGGGGACCGCTTCGCGAGGGGCGGAGTCTGTGGCTGTCCGTCCACGCCGTCGGCATCGCCGTCGGGGAGCTGGACGACACGGGTCGGCGGCGTCGGCGCCGCGATCGGCTCGGGGATGAGCGAGCCGGTCAGGCCGGTCTGCTTGCGCTCGCCGGTCGGACGCCGGAGATTGGCCCACGGGAGCACCGTCGCCTGGTCGTGCAGTGCGGCTCGCTCGGCCGCGGGGACGCCCATCGGCGAAGGCGGTGAACAGCGCGTCCTCGTACTCCTCGACCGCCTTCGTCGCGGTCCACCAGACGCGGGTCCCGGGCGGCATCGCCAGGGCGTGAAGCCAGTGCCCGCCCGAATTCGGCCGTCGATCGCCCAGCCGCGTCGCGACGATCGATGCGACCCGGCGGCTGATCGCGGTCCCGGTCGAGCCGATGTAGATCACCGGCGCCGACGGCAGCCAGAAGGCGGCCAGGCGCGCCGCGAGCGCGCGCGAGGTGGGTCGCTCGCCGTCGAGCCGGAGGCCCTCGACGTGCTCGAGCCACTTGCCCACCCGGCTCAGCTCGAGCGGCGCGGCGGCTCGCGGCTCGGCCAGCTCGACGATGAACACGCCGGCGCCGGCCGGGGGCAACGACCGGCCCCACACGACCGGCCCGTCCGGGAGCAGGCCGACGGTACGGAGCAGGCCGGAGGCGGTTCGATCGGTGGTCATGGGCTCGATGGTACCCGCGACTCCTCCGGGGTATCGTGCGCACGTCATGGCGCCCCGTCGAACACCGCCGGACCGCGTGCCGCTTCGCGCGTCCGCCCCGCCGCCCCGGCGTCGCCGCGTCGCGTCGATTCGGCTCGCGGCGATCCTCGGCACCGCGCTGTCGCTTGCCTTCGCCGTCATCGGGCCAGTGCCGAGCGCGCGAGCGGTCGATCCCGACCAGCTCCTCGCCAGACGGGTGGGGGAGGGCGTCCGGCCGCCGTCCCCGGTCAACCTGCGCGACAACCTCCAGCGGCGGCTCGACCGGTTGCGCGTCCGGGACGGCATCCCGGGCGTGTCCGTGGCCGTGCTCTTCCCGGACGACACCACCTGGGTCGGGACGAGCGGCCTCGCCGACGTCAGGACAGGCGAGCGCGTCGAGCCGGACACCGCGTTCGCGGTCGCGAGCATCAGCAAGACGTTCACCTCGGCCCTGATCATGGCCCTCGCCGGGGAGGAGAAGCTGCGGCTTGAGGATCCGGTGACCCGCTACCTTCCCGGCGTCTTCGTCGACCGGCGGGTGACGGTGCGCATGCTGCTGGACCACACGAGCGGCCTGCGGGACTTCTTCCTCGATCCCAAGATCGACAAGGCCCTGCTGTCCGACCGCGGCCGGACCTGGAACGCCGAGCGGGCGCTCCGCTACGTCGGCAAGCCGTACTTCAAGCCGGGCAAGGGCTGGCACTACTCGAACACGAACTACCTGCTCCTGGGACTCATCGCCGAGCGCATCGGCGGACGATCGCTCTCGGCCCAGCTCCGCGATCGGTTCTTCGAGCCGCTGGAGCTCGATCACACGTTCGAGCAGATCAACGGCTCGCCGCGCGGCCCGGTTGCCCACGGGTATCGCTTCGATGGCGCCAGCACGAAGCTCCGACCGGTCGACCTCAGCGACGGCACCCACATGGCACCCTTCACGTCGGTCGTGACCGCGGCAGGCGCGGCCGGATCCCTCGCCTCGACACCCACCGACCTGGTCCACTGGGTGCGAGCGCTCTACGGCGGCGACGTGCTCGACTCTGGCGCCCTCGCGACCATCATCGGCGATGTGGCGCTGACGGCCGACGGGAAGCCGGTCCCCTATGGCCTCGGCGTCCAGGCCGTGACCTTCGACGGACATCCGTCGCTCGGGCATTCCGGACGGCTCCTGGGCTTTCGGGCGGTCGTCCGCTGGCTGCCCCGAGAGCGGATCGCCATCGCGGTGGTGACGAACCAGAGCCGTTCCGACCCGTCGGTCATCGCGCGCTCTCTGCTCCGGATGGCGCTGCTCCGGACCATGGGCGGTTGCGTCGGCTGTCGCGACCCCCTCTGACCGGCTCCGCGGCGGCCGAAGCAGCCGACCGGCCGGGCGACGGGTACCTCCGGATGCCGGGATCGGGTACGGACGACTCATACCCGCAACGGGACGTCTGGCGCACAGTTCGGCAACGCCCGAGGGACCTGCATGCCCATCCGCGTGGATGCCTACATGGTCGGAGGAGTCGCGAGCGGCATGGTCGAGCATGCCGGGCAGTTGCGCGATCAGCTCGAGACCACGACCGAACTGACCCTTGCCGGGACGACCTGGCAGCCGCTCGACGGTGGTGCCGCACAGGCGACCGGCGACATGACGCTGCCGATCGACGACGTGCTCATCGTCGTGTCCGACGACGATCCCTTCCTCTCGATGCATGCCGCCTGGCACAACATCAGTCTCATCGTCGGCCCGTACGAAGTGGCCGGAGAGCTGCCGACGCTCCCCGGGTTCGACCCCGGCCGCGCGCTGACCCGCCCCAGCGGCGAGTTCGTCATGCTCCGCGACGTCCGGCTGGGCCTCGTTGGCGACGACGACGAGACGGTCGCGGTCGCGCACGCGCTGATCAATCGCTACGGGGTCGACCGGGTCGCCGCCAACATCATGCTGGGCTTCTTCTTCCCGGGTGCGGAGATGGACGAGTCCGACCTGGCTCCGCCCACCTTGTCCGCGGGCGCCCCGGCTCCGGTCACGAGCGCGGCCGACGAGGGCGCGTCCGCCGAACCGGAACCCGCCGCTCCGGCCGCGACCTAGCCCCGGCGGCCGCTCCCGACCCGACCCGCCGATCGAACCGGCTTGCGGTGGGCGTGGTGCTCCGGCCCCGTCCGCGCATGACCCGAGCGCATCGAGAGCGGTCGCGCCTCGACCGACCGGTCGGGAACGAAGCCATCCTCGACGGTCCAGGGGATCGCCACCTTGAGCATCCGCTGGATGCCGCGCAGCAGGTCCACCTCGTCCATGCAGACGAGCGAGATGGCCTCGCCCGTGGCTCCCGCGCGACCGGTCCGGCCGATCCGATGGATGTAGTCCTGCGGGTTCCACGGCAGCTCGAAGTTCACGACGACCGGCAGGTCCTCGATGTCGAGGCCGCGCGCGGCGACGTCGGTGGCGACCAGCACCCGGATCTCGCCGGTCTTGAAGCCCTCGAGCGCGCGCGTCCGCTCCGGCTGCGAGCGATCCGAGTGGATCGCGACCGCGTCCAGACCCTCGCGATCCAGCTTTGACGCCAGCCGGCTGGCGGCGAGCTTCGTCCGCGTGAAGACCAGCACCTGGCGCAGGTCGTACGTGCGGACGAGGTGCGCGAGGAGCTCCTCCTTGCGATCGCGGTCGACCGGGTAGACGAGCTGCTTGACGGCCTCGACCGTCGCGTTGCGCGGCGCCACCTCGACCGTGGCCGGATCCCGCAGGATCGTGCCCGACAGGCGCCGGATGTCGTCGGAGAACGTCGCCGAGAACATCAGGTTCTGGCGCTTGGGTGGCAGCAGCGCGATGATCTTCTGGATGTCGGGCAGGAAGCCCATGTCAAGCATCCGATCGGCCTCGTCGAGGACCAGGATCTCGACCTGTCCGAGGTTCGCGACCTTCTGTCCGACGAGGTCGAGCAGCCGGCCGGGCGTCGCGACGAGGATCTCCACCCCGGCCCGGAGGGCCTTGATCTGCGGGTCCATCGGGATCCCGCCGTACACCACGGCCGAGCGCAGCGGGACGGTGCGGCCGTACGTGCGCACGCTCTCGTCGACCTGCATCGCGAGCTCACGCGTCGGGACGAGGATCAGGACCCGAACGGGATGGCGCGCCGGCGAGAAGCTCGTGTTCGCGTGCATCCGGAGCCGGTCGAGGATCGGGAGCACGAATGCGGCGGTCTTGCCGGTCCCCGTCTGGGCGGCGGCGAGGACATCGCGACCCTGGAGGACCAGCGGGACCGCGGCTGCCTGGACGGGAGTGGGGGTTTCGTAGCCTTCTTCGGCCACCATCTTGATGAGATCGGCCGAGAGGCCGAGCGAGTCGAAAGTCAAACGTGAGCTCCTGCGTGGGCCCCGTCGCGAGCGCGGGCGCGGGAGCGCGACGGCGGCCGCCGTGGACCGGTGGCGCATGGGCACACTGGTCGGAGGCCGCGCCGAGCATAGCCGATATCGGTGGTGCGCTCGCGCATCGAACCTATCTCCGCGGATGCGTGGCCCCTTCGTGGGGGTCGGCAGCGCCCGTTCCAGGCTGCCATACTGCGCGTCAGCCACCCAGGCCCACCGACAGACAGGCACAACAGAAGACCGCCGCCCCCACGGCAGGATCCCTGTCATCACGTCGAGTGCTCGCGCTCGGCTGCCCCGGATCGGCTCACCCGATCCATCCGCCTCGACTGACCGCCCCACGCTCACCGCCGGGGCTGTCCGTCCCGACGCCTCGCGCTCGCCCTGCCGTTGGCGGCCAACACCCACCGTCGTCGTGCCCCCGCACGACGTTCCGGCAGGGAGGAGGCAAGAGTCTTGCAGGTCCGGCCCAGCGGCGCCCAGCGGGCGTCATCCCACCGATCGCTTCGCCTCCTGGCGATGTCGGTCCTCGCACTGGTCATCGCGGTCGGCGGACTGTCCGCGACGGCCACGCCCGCAGCAGCCGCCGGCGTCAAGGTCGTCGTCGTGGTCGGCCCGGTCGGGTCCAGCACCGGCAACTACATCAAGAGCGCGAAGAAGTACGCGGCCCAGGCGCGCAGCTATGGCGCGCAGGTCGTCGAGCTGTACAGCCCCAAGGCCACGTGGACGAGGGTGAAGGCCGCCGCCAAGGGCGCGAACATCTTCATCTACCTGGGCCACGGGAACGGGCACCCCAGCCCATACGGCGCCTTCTATGCGGATCGCAAGGACGGCCTGGGCCTGAACCGGGCGTCGGGCGAGGGCAACAGCAACCTCAAGTACTACGGCGAGTCGTACATCAAGAAGCGCCTCGACCTGGCCCGCAACTCCGTCGTCATCCTGAACCGGCTCTGCTATGCGTCGGGCAACTCGGAGTGGGGCCGCGCCAATCCGGCCAAGTCGACCGCGAAGAAGCGCGCCGACAACTACGGAGCCGGGTTCCTGGCAGCCGGTGCCAAGGCCGTGTTCGCCAACGGGATCGACAGCATCTCGTCGATCCTCCGCTCGCTCCTGAAGACGAACCGGACGATGGCCCAGGTCTTCAAGGCCGATCCCGCGTGGACCGGAACGCGTGACTTCACGTTCGCGTCGTCGCGGACCTCCGGCGCCCGGGTCTGGATGGATCCGTACGCCGCCAAGCGGTACTACCACTCACTCGTGGGCGACTTCTCGCTCACCGCTGCACAGGTTCGCGCCGGCTGACGCCGTTGCCGGCAACGCCACCCTGACGGCCCGGCGCCCCAGCGCCGGGCCTTTCGATTCGGCCCACACATGCGGAGGCCCCGGTCGGGACGATCGTCCCACCGGGGCCGGGAAGTGCTGTGGTGCGGTCGCGGGGCTAGGCGATCGCCGCGTGGGCGACGACTCCCAGCATCGCGAGGATCGTCAGCAGGACGACCAGCGCCGACGGCAGGAAGCCGAAGGCATCCGTCGCGAGGATCTGCTGCTGTGCGGTCATCGGGCTCTCCTTTCCGTCCATCGCGGCGTGGCCGACGTGACCACCTCGCTGCGCTGCAGTCTCGGGCCGCGGCCGTCCCCGGCCTGCTGACGGACGCCCGTTCCTGCGCTCGGCAAACGCGCTCGCCACGCATGGACGTCCGACGACCCCCGATGGCGGGACATGTCCTCGCAGACCGCCACTTGATGCCGACCGATGTTGCATCCCGATGCTACAAAGTGAAAAGAGGTATTGACAAAGTGAAAGGCACCGACTACAACTAGTGCTAACAGCTACGAGGAACGACCAAGCTATGGCACATGACGTCATCTCCACGTGTCCCGTCTGCTCGAGCGAGCTGGCGGTCACGCGCCTCCACTGCGGGAGCTGCGGGACCACGCTCGAGGGCGACTTCAGCGTCGGCCGGTTCGGCCGCCTGAACCGGGATCAGCTGGCCCTGCTCGAGAGCTTCCTGCGCTCGCGCGGCAACCTGCGCGAGATGGAGCGTGAGCTTGGCATCAGCTATCCCACGGTCCGGTCGCGGGTGGAGGCGCTCGTGCGAGCCCTGGGCTTCGGCGCCCGCGCGGACGCCGACGACCTCGACGACACGGCCCCCGAGGCCGCCACGCCGACGACCGCAACCGCCGCCACGTCCAGCCGGGAGGGGATCCTCGAGGCCCTCGCCCGTCACGAACTGAGTGCCGAGGACGCCGCCGCGGCGATCCGGGCGCTCGGGAAGACCGCGCGATGAACGCGACCACGACCGGCATCGAGCACGATATCGGCGCGACCGGCCTCCTGGTCGTCACTGTCCGTGCCGGAGACATCCGCCTGCGGGCCGTCGCTGGCTCCATCGCCCGTGTCGAGGGCGCCAACGGCGATGTCGCACGCAGCGTCCACGTCGAGCGCGGCGAGGGCAGCCTGTCCCTCCGCGCCGGCGGCATCGGCGCCTTCGACGAGGGATCGCGACGTCGGTCTCGCTCGGCTGAGCTCGTGATCGACGTCCCCACCGGCGCCACCGTGGTCGTCGAGGGCGCCAGTGCAGAGGTGACCGTCCATGGCCTGACCGGCGACCAGCGCTACCGCACCGCGTCGGGTGACATCCGCCTGCGGGACGTCAGCGGCCTTCTCGCGATCGAGACCCTCTCGGGCGATATCGACATCCTCGCGGTCGGCACGTGCTCGGTGACCGCCAGGACCGTCTCAGGGCGACCTGTCCGCTCGGGCGGCCGACCTCGAGACCGTCCGGGGCACGACCACGAGCGGCGACGTCCGGCTTGCCGGTCGCCTCACCGGCACCGGTCCCTATGCCGTCGACACGGTGAGCGGCGACATCCTGCTCGCGCTGGCCGGCAGCCTCCGCCTGGAGGCGAGCACCGTCGCCGGCGACGTCACCTCCGAGCTCCCCGGCCGGACCGAGGGCAAGCCGGGCCGGCGTGTGTTCATCGTCGGCGACGGCGTCCCCACGATGACCGTCCGCTCGATGTCCGGCGACGTGGCCCTCATGAACCCGATCGCGGTGCCGCGACCCGCCACGCCGGCCGTGCCGACACCTCCAAAGGCACCCGCGGCGCCCCAGCCGCCCACGCCACCAGCACAGGGGGAGACCGTGATCCCGTCCGACGAGAATCCCACCATCGTCGTCGACCATGCCGATCCATCGGATGTCGACGATGCCCGCCTCGCGATCCTGCGCGCGCTCGAACGCGGCGAGATCGACGTGGCCGAGGCCGGTCGCCAGCTCGAGGAGATCGATATCGGGTCGTCCGATGTCTGACGAAGCCCTCGAGCGCGTCCTCCGCCTTGTCTCCGAAGGCCGGCTGACGGCCGAAGAGGCTGGCCCGATCCTCGATGCGCTCGATGCGCGGGCCGGCATCGCCGACGCCCCGACCGCCCGCCACACGGACCAGGCTGGAGCGGCGCCCGCCGCGACCGCCTCGTCCGGCCGCGCTCCCGCTCGCGCCATCCGGATCGAGGTCAGCGACCGCGGGCAGAAGGTCGTCAACCTGCGTGTGCCGCTGGCCCTCGGGCGTGCCGCGCTGGACCGCATCCCCGGTCTCTCCGAGGCCACGGCCGACCGCATCCGCGAGGCGATCGTCTCGGGGATCAGTGGCCCCATCGTCGACATCGATGACGACGGGGACGGCGTCCGGATCGTGATCGAATGAACAACTTCGCAGCAGCCGAGGCCATGGCCGAGGCACAAGAACCCCAGAAGGAGATGGACATGACCTGCTACACGCCCGATCGCCGACATTCGACGTTCGACCTGCCCCTCGAGATCGCCAACGCGCGGCTGGCCGCGCTCCGCAGCGAGACCCGACGGTCCCGCCTCGCCGACGACGGTCCGCCCACTGGCCCGATCACCCGCGTCCGCGAAAGCCTCGGTCGCCGGCTGATCGAGCTCGGCTCGTCCATCCTGGTCGAGCGGCCGGCCCTGACGCGCTGAGGCGTCCTCAGTCGACCGGCACGCCGCCCTTGAGCACCGACGTCGGCCGGCGCAGGACTTCGACGTCCGACAGCGGATCGGCCTCGACGGCGACGAGATCAGCGAACCGACCGGCCTGGAGCGACCCCACCCGGTCCTCCCAGCCCATCAGCTCGGCAGCGACGATCGTCGCCGACTGGATCGCCTGGAGCGGTGTCTGGCCCAGCCGGACCTGGTAGCCGAGCTGGATCGCGACCATCGCGTGTGGGTACACCCCGCTGTCGGTGCCGTACGCGAGCTTGACCCCCGCCCGGACCGCCTTGCGAAAGCCCTCCCGTTGCGCCTCGGTCGTGAGCTCGTTCTTCGCCATCGTCTCCGCGGGCCATCCGGCCCGGCGACCCTCCTCGGCGATCCAGTCGCCGTCGTAGACGTCGGCCACCAGATAGGTCCCGTTCGCGACGAGCATCGCGATCCCCTCGTCGTCGATGAGCGAGCCATGCTCGACGGAGCGGACGCCGGCCCGGATCGCGACCTTGATGCCCTCGGTCCCGTGCGCATGGGCCGCGACGAACAGCCCGTGCCGTGCCGCCTCCTCGACCGCGGCCGCGACCAACGGCTCCTCGAGCTCGACGACGCCGGGCTGCGTTCCGCGCGTCAGCACGGCGCCGGTCACGATGCACTTGATGAGCGTGGCGCCGCCCTCGGCCAGGGCGCGGACCTTGGCTCGCACGTCGCCGACGTCGCGCACGACCCCGAACCGCAGGTCGTCGGGGAGGTCCATGCCCGGCGCATCGCCGGTCACCTCGCCGCCCCCACCGGGCACGGTGATGTAGGCACCGGCACACTGCATCCGCGGTCCGGGGGTCCAGCCGCGATCGATCGCGTCACGCAAGGCGACGTCGACGAACGCCCGGAACGTCCCCACGTCGCGCACGGTCGTGAACCCCGCGTGCAGCGTCGCCCGCGCATTCCGCACGCCGCTCATCGCCTCCTGGGCCGCGGAGGCCTCGACAGCCGGGATGCCGGCGTACTCCATCTCGCCCACCAGGTGGGCATGGCAGTCGATGAGACCGGGGACGACCCAGTCGCCCGCGAGGGTGACCGGCCCGGCATCGACCGGCGCCGGGTCGTCCGGTCCGAGGACGGCCTCGATCCGGCCGTCATCGACGAGGATCCGTCGGTCGTGGGAGCCAGCTCCCGCCGACGACGTCGAGCAGGTGCGGCGCGTGGATCACCCGGCGGTCCGCGACCATGGCCCGAGCGTAGCAGGGCTACCATTCGCCCATGACGACCACGCTCGATCGACTGCCATTCACCGGTGACGACGAGGCCGACCGGCTGCTCGTGACCGACCCGCTCGCGTTGCTCATCGGCTTCGAGCTCGACCAGCAGGTGACGGTCCAGAAGGCGTTCTTCGGGCCGGCCGAGCTGCGCCGCCGGATCGGGCACCTCGACGCCGCGAGGATCGCGGCCATGGACCCGGCCGAGCTGGCGGAGGTCTTCCGCCGGCCACTCGCGTTGCACCGGTTCCCGGCCGCGATGGCCGCGCGGGTCCAGGCGCTCGCAGCGGCGATCGCGGAGCAGTACGGCAACGATGCCGCGCGCGTCTGGACCGAGGCGGCGTCGGGCAAGGACCTGGACGCGCGCCTGCGCGGCCTGCCCGGGATCGGCGACATGAAGGCCAAGGCGCTCATCACGATCATCACGAAGCGCCTGGGCGTGCAGCCGGCCGGATGGGAAGCCGTGCTGCCGTCGCACCCGACGCTCGGGGACGTCGACTCCCCCGAGGCGCTGGCGGCGTACCAGGCCGGCAAGCGTGCCAAGAAGGCGGAGCTGCGGGCAGCCAGGGCCGACAAGGGCTAGGCCGTGGACGAGCGCATCCGGCACGCGCTCAGCCGTGGGCACACGATCGACATCACGACCACCGGTCGCCGGACGGGGTTGCCGCGGCGCATCGAGATCGTGTTCCACAACATCGACGGGCGGATCGTCATCAGCGGGAGCCCGCGTGCCGACCGGACGCGGGCCTGGATCCACAACCTCGCGGCCGACCCGCATCTGACGTTCCACCTGAAGCGCGTGGTCAAGGCCGACCTGCCGGCAACGGCCCGCATCGTCACCGACGAGGCGGAGCGCCGGGGGATCGCCGACTGGATCGCGGCGAATGCCTGGCGGAACCAGGACCCGGATCGCATGACGGCCTACTCGCCGATGATCGAGATCACGTTCGACGACGAGGCGGCCTGACACCGCGGCGCCGGACCGGCTAGAGCACCAGCGTCTCGAACAGGTGGTCGAGCTCGGCCGCTGGGTCGTCCGAGAAGCCCGTGTGGACCTCCGAGGGCTGGATGATCGTGCTGGCCGGGGAGACGAGCCAGTGGAACCGCTCGGCGGGTTCGAGCCGGGCGATCGGCCCGGCCGAGGTGTCACCGGCCGCGATCCGCTCGATCGCCTCGAGGTGCGGCCGGATCGTGGCCGGATCCACGTCCGGCGCGAGCGCCGCAAGCCGGGCTTCGTCCAGGGCGGTCCGCGCCCCGATGAACCGCCGCGATCGACAGAGCAGGATCACCCCAGCATTCAGCTGCTCCCCGCGCTCCACGCGCGGCACGACCCGCACGACGGCGTACTGGAACACGTCACGCGGCGGCACGGGCACGCTCGGCATCATCGACGAAGGGTCGCGGCGGCTCCAGCCGCCGGGTGAGATAGCGCACGTACGCCCGGCGCTGGCCGTCGGCATCGCCGGCCAGCGGGTCGGCGGGCAGCCAATCATCGGGGAGCGCGGCCACGAGCCCCTCGACCAGGGCCTCGTCGATCCTCCCCGCCAGGCGGTCGTCGGCATCCGCCACCGACCCGGCGAACGGCAACAGGACGTGATCGGCGAGCCGCTCGAACCCGCGCCGGGCGTGCGCGTCCGGGTCCTGCCACGTGTGGTGGATGTACAGCGCGGCGCCATGGTCGATGAGCCACGTGCGGCCGTGCCAGACGAGCAGGTTCGGGTTCTGGGCGGTCCGATCGGGGTTCGTCACAAGGCCATCCAGCCAGACGACGGCGGCCGCGTACGCCGGGTCGATCGTGGCGACGGCGGTCGCGGCCGCCGGGCTGAAGGGGAGCGCACCGGGCAGGAAGTCGAGCCCGAGGTTACGACCGCCGCTGGCATGGACGAGGTCGCGGATCTCCTCGTGCGGCTCCGCGTCACCGAGCGTCGGGTCGAGCTCCACCGCGACGAGGTCCGGCACGTTGAGACCGACGGCCCGGGCCAGCTCACCGGCCAGCCACTCCGCGACGAGCGCCCGCGGACCCTGGCCGGCACCCCGGAACTTGACGACGTACAGGCCGTCGTCATCGGCCTCGACGAGGCCCGGCAGGGAGCCGCCCTCGCGCAACGCCGTCACGTATCGGGTCGCCGTCACGGTCCGCATCGCGAGCGAGCCTAGCAGGCTCACTCGGGCGCTCGTGCAGGTTCGCATGCATCCCACGAGGGAGCCGACGCCCGCCGACCTAGCCTTGCCTGGATGTCCGACTACGACGAACGCGCGCTGCTCATCGAGCTCGAACCCGAGGCCGCCCGCCTCTACGACCGACACGCAAAGGTCGCCCAGGAGTGGTTCCCGCACGACTACATCCCGTACCGGCTCGGGCGCGACTTTGACAAGGAGCCCTGGACACCCGACCAGCCGCGCCTGACGGGCGTCGCCCAGACCGCGTTCGAGATCGGCCTGCTGACCGAGGACAACCTCCCGAGCTACCACCGGCTCATCCACGGCATGTTCGGCAAGGGTGACGGCGCCTGGATCAACTGGGTCGGCCGCTGGACCGCGGAGGAGGGCCGGCACGCGATCGTGCTGCGCGACTACCTGACCGTGACCCGCAACATCGACCCCATCGCGCTCGAGCGCGGGCGCATGACGCAGCTCCAGCAGGGATACGAGCACGAGGCGCCCGACACGTTGCACGGCCTCGCCTACGTTGCGTTCCAGGAGCTCGCCACGCGCATCGCGCACCGCAACACCGGGCGCTACTCGGACGACCCGGTCGCGGACAGGATCATGATCAGGATCGCGGCGGACGAGAACCTGCACATGGTCTTCTACCGCGACATCCTCGCCGCAGCGCTGAAGCTGGAGCCGTCGGCGGCGGTGCGGGCCATCGTCGACGAGGTCCTCGCCTTCCAGATGCCGGGCGCCGGCATCCCCAACTTCATCCGCAAGGCCGCCACGATCGCGAAAGCCGGCATCTACGACCTGCGGGTCCATCGCGACGAAGTCCTGCTGCCGATCATCAAGCACTGGGGCATCTTCGAGCTGACCGGCCTGGACGCCGCGGCCGAAGCCGCACGAACGCGGCTGTCCGAGCATCTCGACGAGCTCGAGCAGGCGGCACGCAGATTCGAGGCGCGCCTCGCGGAATCGGGCGTCACCCGCGTGGCATCGACCGTCTGAGTCCCGCTCTCGGCGCTGGACGCGGAGCGCCGGTATCCTAGACAGCCCATGCACGACGCGCCGGATGACTCCCTGCCGCTCCAGCCGTCGGCCCCAAGGCCGGCACGCCGCCGCCACCGCAAGTTCTCGCTCCCCGATCACCATCACGAAGAGGCGGCCGGGGAACGGATCGAGGCCTTCCTCGACGGTCCGCCCACACGGCGGCGACGGGCACGACCCCACCAGCGACGACCGCTCGACCTCGAGACGCGCATCGACTGGACAGCCGCCCTGCAGCGCGAGGCGGCGCGTCAGGCACGGTACGGCCGGCCGACGGCCGTGCTCGTCATCGACCTGATCGGCGGCGCGGGCCCGTCCGACCCCGACCGGTCCGCGCGACAGCTCGTGGAGGTGCTCGGCCGCGAGGCCCGGGAGACCGACCGGGCGGTCCGCGCGAGCCAGGGCCGGTTCATGGTGCTCCTGCCCGAGACGACCCAGGACGACGCCGCGCACCTCGCATCCCGCGTGCAGCGCGGCTACCGCTCCCTCGCAGACGACGCGCCCGTCGCTGCGCAGCTCCGGATCGAGATCGCGGTCCTGCGTCGGGGCGCGGACCCCGACGACGCCATCGCCGACGCCGACCGCCGCCTCGCGTCCGCCAGCTAGCTCGAGCGGACGCCGCGTCGCGGCCTGGCCGGGGCGCAGACCGGCCTAGATCTCGCCGTTGAAGGTGTCGCAGGCGTTCGGGTCGCCGCCCTGGTAGCCGTTGGTGAACCAGCGTTGGCGCTGCGCCGCCGAGCCGTGGGTCCAAGCCTCCGGGTTGACGCCGCCGCCGGTCGACTGCTGGATGCGGTCGTCGCCCACGGCCGCCGCCGCGTCGAGTGCGTCGGCGATCTGTGCGTCGGTCACCGGTGCCAGGATCCCCGCCTCGGCGTGATTGGCCCAGGCGCCGGCGTAGCAGTCGGCCTGGAGCTCGATCCGGACCGACCGACCTTCGGCACCCTGGTCGTTCGTGCCCTGGCCGAGGACGCCGAGGAGGTCCTGGACGTGGTGGCCGTACTCGTGCGCCACGACATACCCCTGTGCCAGCGACCCGCCGGTCGCACCGAACCGGGTGCGCAGCTCCTCGAAGAACCCGAGGTCGAGGTAGACGAGCCTGTCGGCCGGGCAGTAGAACGGACCCGAGGCCGCCGTAGCCGTCCCGCAGGCGCTCTGCGTCGCGCCCGTGAAGAGCACGGTGTCGACCGGCTGATACTGCTTGCCGGCGGCCGTGAACTCCTGGGTCCAGTACGTCTGCACGCTGTTGACATAGCCGAGGATCCGGCAGTCGTCACGTTCGTTGGCGTCTTCGCCGGTCTTGCACTCGGTGGCGATCGCGGAGCTCTCGGGCCCCGTGACCGCACCCGGCTCCAGGATCGGCCCGAGGTCCGCTGGATTCCCACCAAGCAGGGTGTAGGCGATCAGCAGGACCAGGCCAAGGCCCCCGCCGCCGATGGCGACGCCGCGGCCGCCCATGCCGCGTCGGTCGCTGACCTGGCCCGGGTCGAGCTTGGCATTCGGGTCGAAGGACATGAGGGACCTCGCACTGGGACGCGGGACCGACTCATCGTACGGACACGCCCTACCGGGCGCATCCGGGCCAAGGCAGCCGGCATCACAACGGCATCGCGCTCGCACCTCGGAGCGGGATGACTTCTGTCCATCCCAGAACAGGACACTTGGCAGGTCCGGGGCGGTCGGTCCGGGACCTATCGTCTGGTCATCGCGAACGGAACGCCGGACACCGAGACCTTGGACCGGCGGCGCGTCGACTCTCCGGCGGGATGCCGGGCGGCGGCGGAGCCGGCATCTTTACCGCACGGCGGTCCGATCACGACATCCAGCGGCTTGATGACCGTTCGGTTCTTCGGAACCGGGCGGTCGTTCGGCGTTCCGGGGTACGCACGGGCCGTGGCGCGACCCCTACAGCTGGATCGGGGTCGACAGCAGGCCGATCAGCCAGGCGAGGGCCTGCCACGCCAGCCACAGGAGCCCGAGCAGGATCGCCCCGATCCCGACGAAGAACAGGCGATGCTCGCTGGTGCTGCTGTCCGGCTCGAGCGCATACCGACGGAAGAGGGCCAGGTTCCGGGCGTTCGACTTCGAGAACAGGTCGAACGCGTCGCCGAAGAACGGGATGAACCCGAGGATGGTGTCGACCAGGAGGTTGACGACCATCCGCGCCAGCACGACCAGCGGCATCTTGAACCGTGACGCCTCGGCGATGAGGTAGGCGCCGACCACGGCGGAGATGCCGTCGCCGATGACCGGGATGAGGCCGATCAACGGGTCGAGCCCGACGCGACGAGCCGTCCCCGGGACCGTGATCAGGTCGTCCAGCACGTGGCTCACCAGCGCGATCCGACGCTCGGCTGCCCGGAAGCGCTCGGTTCGACTCGGGCCCTCCGGCACGGCGGTCAAGGTTGCATCCTCATCGCGGTTCGCCAACATGACAAGTTCTGGCATGTACAAGCGAGATGATAGCCCCAGACGACGCGGTCAGATGGATCGCCATCAGTCGAGGAGTGGTGGTCATGCATGAGCTGGAACTGGCCCGGGTCATCGATGCCGACCGGCAGCGCGAGGCGGCGGCCGCGGTCCGGGTACGCCGCCTCCTCGGCGGCGTGGACGACTCTCAACCGCTCGTGGCCGGCACGTCCGCGTCGGGCGGCGTGACCGGGGCGATGGCATCGTCCGTCCTCGCTCCCACGGCACGCACGACGACCGGCCCCTCGCGCTCGTAGCGCGCAAGGATCCGCCCCGCGGTGGCGATGATCCGTTCGCGGATCTCAAGCGGCTCGAGCACCTCGAGCGACGATCCGACCGAGAGCAGATGCCCTGGCACCTCATCGGGCCAGGGCAGCTCCATGCGCAGGCGGACCCAATCGGGTTCGGGCTCGTCGAGGCGATCGGCAGTGTCGATCGCGTGCCAGCCGACGGCCGTGGCCAGTCGTTCGAGGCGGCCTTCCGGCAGCCGTACGACCACCGTGATCATCGGCCGCTCGCGCTCGTATGCGGCGCTCGATTCGGCCCAGTACGTCGGGAGATCGAAGCCATCGGGCCGACCAGACCGTTCTACGAGCGAAACCGCGTCGACGACCCGTGACACGCGATACGTGCGGATCTGATCGCCGCTCGTCGCGACGACGTACCAGACGCCGCCCTTGAGGACCAGCCCGAGCGGGTCGAGCAGGCGCGACACCGTGCCGTCGCCGCGGTCGTACTCGATCTGGATCCGGCGGCCCTCCCACACCGCCTCGGCGATCGTGGCGAGGTGGGGGACCGGAGCGCTGGACTGGAACCAGCCCGCGGCATCGAGGTGGAAGCGCTCCACGAGGCGTGAGGCGCGCGAACGGAGCTCGGTCGGGAGTGCGGCAAGGACCTTGAGGCGGGCCGCGGTCACCACGGTGCCGAGGCCGAGCTCGGCCGCCGGCCCGGGCATGCCCGACATGAACAGCGCCTCGGCCTCGTCGGCGGTCATGCCGGTCAGCCGGGTCCGATACCCGTCGACCAGCCGGATCCCGCCGTGGGGGCCGCGATCGGCGTAGATCGGCACCCCGGCCGCGCTCAGCGCCTCCACATCGCGGTGGACGGTCCGGACCGACACCTCCAGCTCGCGGGCGAGCTCGGACGCGGTGAGACCGCCGCGCGTCTGGAGGATCAGCAGCAGGTTGACCAGGCGACTGGCTCGCACACCGGCAGGATACGCCGAACCATGACAGATGGTGTCATGTACATGGCAAACAGTCGACCGGGGCGCCTATCGCTGCGTGCTCTCGCCTCCGCGATCGCGCAGGAACCGCTCGATGTCGGCGATGAGGTCGTCGCCCGCGGGGAGGCGCTGTTCGTCGACCATCGCCTCGAGGCGCTCCACGTACGTTCGCGTGGTCTCCTCGAGCGCGGTGGCGGTGTCGAGGCGCGTCCGGAGCTGGTTCGCCTCCTCGGCGAGGTCGCCCGGGGCAAGCTCGACGCCGAGATGGCGGCCGAGTGCCTCCAGCAACGCGAGCGACGCGGCCGGGTACGGGCCGGAGATGTAGTGCGGCACCTGGGCGAAGTAGCCGAGCGCCGGGACCCCGGCATCGGCGACCTCGAATTCGAGCGCCGAGACGAGGGCCGAAGGGACCCGCAGGGTCCCGGCCGGTCCGGCCGGGACATCGCCCCGGAGCAGGCCCGGCGCGGACTCCGTCCCCAGGATCGGCACCGAGCGCGTGTGCGGGACGGCGGCCGGGATGGCGCCCAGGCTGATCCACTCGCTGACCCCGAGTCGTGCGACGAGGTCCAGGACGTCGGTCACGAGCTCGCGCCAGCGATAGTCGGGCTCGGGGCCCACGAGGATGAGCAGATCGCGGTCGGCGACCCGGATCCGGCGGACGTCGAGCTCCGGCCACGTCAGTTCGTCGAGCCGGCCGTCGACGATCTCGAGCGGCGGCCGCCTCGCCCGGTAGTCGAAGATCCGGTCGGCGTCGAACGTCGCCACGACGGGCGCGTCGTCGGCGAGCTGGGAGAGGGCCGTCGTCGCCGCCGAGCCTGCATCCACCCAGCCGTCGAACGCCGCGACCAGGGACGGGGCGACGAGGTCGCCGGGGTCATCGAGGCGGAGCAGGCTCACCTGGCAAGGATAGGCGCCGGCCCAGGACCATCAAGGCGGACCGTCATGCCGCCCGTGCGACGACCTCGCCAGACGGCACCATGAACCAGCCGTCCGGGGACGACGCCCAGGCGTGCCAGGCGTCGGCCACGAGCGCGAGCTCGTCACGGTCCGTGAGTCCCCGTTCCAGCGCCTGATCGGCGAACGCGGAGCTCGTCACCCGGTCGGCCCAGAGCGATCCCCACCAGGCACGGTCCTCGGGACTCGCGTAGCACCAGGCGCTCGCGGTGGCGGTGACGTCCTCGAACCCCGCGGCGTGCGCCCACGACAGCAGCCGACGGCCGGCGTTCGGCTCGCCGCCGTTCGCCCTGGTGACCTGCCCGTACAGTTCCGACCAGCGATCCAGGATCGCGCCGCCCGGGAACCAGGCGGTCGAGTCCATGTCGACGTCGCGGACGGCGACGACGCCGCCAGGCCGGCAGACCCGCCGCATCTCCACGAGCGCGGCGACCGGGTCGGCGAGGTGCTGGAGCACCTGGTGGGCATGGACGACGTCGAACCGATGGTCGTCGAAGGCCAGGGCGTAGACATCGCCGACCTCGAACGACATGTTGGTCAGGCCGGCCTCCGCGGCATCCGCGGCCGCGATCTCGAGCGGCTCGGCGACCGAGTCGACGCCGATCGCCCGCCCGGGCGCGACGAGGCGCGCGAGATCGGCCGTGATCGTGCCCGGGCCGCAGCCGACATCGAGCAGGTCCTGCCCGGGCCGAAGGTGCGGGATCAGGTACGCCGCCGAGTTGGACGCGGTGCGCCAGCGATGCGACCGCAGCACGCTCTCGTGGTGGCCGTGGGTGTACGTCTCCCGTGAAGCGGACACCTCAGCCGGGTGCGGACGCTGACGGTGCCTCCGGCTCCGAGGCGGATGGCGAGGCGGCCGGTGCCGACGGCACCTCCGAGGCTGGCGCCAGGGATGCGAGGATTGTCGTCGAGAGCCCCTCGTCGTAGCTTTCGATGTCGTAGACGATGCCCTCGTTGATGTACCAGATGCTGCCGACGGCATCCTCGCCGAAGGACCCCTTGGTGACCGCCTTGTCGACGATGGTCGCGGTCGAGGTCTGGAGATCCGGGAAATCGGCGCGCCACCCCTCGATGATCGCGTCACGCAGCTTCTCCGGCTCGACGCCGGCAAGCCGGAACGCCCAGATGCTGTCGAGATCGATCAGGCCCTCTGGGTCCTCGGCGCGGGCCACCTGGAGATCGGCTGGCGTCTTGCCGACGGAGGTCAGGAACGCGGTCACGCTCTGGCCCCAGCTGTCATCGGTGAGGACTTCCGTGCCGTTGAAGCTCTGGACCGACAGCGGCGTCCCGGTCACCTCGGCCGGCAGGAGCGCCTCGAGGTCGGGGAACGTGTGAGTCTCGGGGACCTGCTCGTCTTCGGGCGGCGGCTCCTCATCGATGATCTCCTCGGATCCCGAGGGGACCGCGGCCGTCCCGCCGCGATCGGTCACCAGCAGCACCCCGACCGTGGTCCAGCCGGCGGTCGCGACGATCACCGCGATGATCGCCAGGCTCGGCCAGAACCCCGGCCCACCGCCCGGCGGCGATGCGGTCGGATCAGTTCCGAGCTCAGCCGCCCTGGCTCGCCGAGATTGCACGCCTCGCTCCCGCACCAGCACCTCCATCGACCGTTTGCCGTCGTGGCTGTCGCCCGACAGTCTGCCACGTTGGCCCTGATGACTCCCCGAGAGCGCCAGGTCTAGGTCGGCCCTGCTTCGCTCTCCGCGCGCACGATGGCCGCCGTCCGGCCGAGCCAGTCGGGGACGTCGGCTCGGTGGTACGGGCGCTCCGATGGCTCGATCCCGTCGAGGAACCGCTGGTAGGTGACGGCCATCCGGGCAGCGGCGACCGGTGCCAGCAGCGCCGAGGCTCGCTCGGGATCGCAGCCGGGGATGTGCGCTCGCCAGCGCTGCAGCCAGTGAGCCAGCACCGCGGCCCTGTCCGTCTCGCGGATCCGATCGAGGAACCCCGGAACGTCGAGCAGGGGATGACCGATCCCGCAATCGCCCCAGTCGAGGAGCACGAGACCGCCGTCGACGCCGCGGACGTTGCCCGGATGGCAGTCGCCGTGCACGATCCCGTCGCCGAGACCGCAGGCCCCGATGCGATCGAACCGGGATGGAAGGCCGTCGACGAACGCGGCGAGCGTCGCCTGATCATCCGCGGAGACCTGCTGTCCCGCCCGGTCGACAAGCCCGGCGATCGCCGGTCCCAGCGCGGCCGATCGCCAGTCCGGGAGCCCGAGACCGAGCAGCTCGTCCGAACGCCCGAGCCACGGTTCCTGGATCCCAACGAGGATGTCGATGATCGCCAGGAGCGCGGATCGCCCGGCGTCGTACTGGTCCTCGCCCGGAATGCTGGCGAGCAGGACGCGCGGACCGTCGTGCCCGATGAGGCGAGGGACGGGGGTGCCGGCCAGTCGTTCGAGGATCGTGCCCTCATGGGCGAAGAACGGCGGGACGACCTTCAGCCATGCATCCCCGTCGTCGGTCGGCAGGTGCCACAGGCTCGAGAGGTTCCAGGAGCGGACCTGGTCGGGCGCTCCGGTCAAGGCGATACCGTGGTCGGCGAGGACGCTCGTCGCCCAGGCGAGGTCCGCGTCCGGTCCGCCCGGTCGCGCCCAAGGCTGGCGCAACGGGTGCTCGGCGAGGGCGCCGGACCAGGGCCGGAGGGTCCCATCGGATACGAGCGGATCGACGTCGCCGTCGAACTCGGCGAGGTACGTGACGGCGCCGCCATGGGCTGACGGCCGCTCACTGTCCAGAAGCCGCAGGACCGTCGCTGAGAGCCCGAACCGCTCGCGCGCGCCGCGCACGACGGGCCCGACGTCCATCCACCACGGTGTGTCGGCGACGAATGCCGGAAGGCGACCGAGGACGGTCCCATCGCGTCGGACGAGCACGAGCGTCACGACGCGAGGCGGCGGATCGGTCACGTCGAGCGGCCGGGCGTCGACTCGGCCGGGATCGGGCGCGTCCGCCGAGCGAGGGTCAGGGTCGTTGCCAGCGGACCGGTCGCGGCGCGATGTGCGGCATCGCCTCCCAATCCGCGCGCGTCGGGGCGAACACGTCGATCACGAGGGCGCCGTCGGGCCCGGTCACGACGTCGTGCGGCCGATCCGAGGGGATGCGCCACGTGCCACCCGGTCCGAGCGTCCGCGTCTCGCCGTCCACGGTGAACGTGACGCTCCCCGACACGACCATCCCCATCTGCTCGGCCTCATGGCGATGCTCGGGGACGATGGCGCCCGGGGCGAGCTCGACGAGCGCGAGGGTCAGTCGTTCGCCGCTGACGGACCGCGCACGGACCGCCTCACCCCAGACATCGATCGGCGGGACGGCATCGAGGTCGACGAGATAGCTCACGACACCAAGTCTGCCACGCACCCGCCCCGGTACGATGCCGCCATGCCGTCGAACGACTACCACTTCGTCACGACCTGGCACGTGACCGGGACGCCCCAGGAGGTCACCGACGTCCTCGCCGATGCCGCTGACCTGGCGCGCTGGTGGCCGTCGGTCTACCTGCGCGTCCGCGAGCTCCAACCCGGTGACGAGCGCGGTCTCGGCAAGGTGGTCAGCCTCTGGACCAAGGGCTGGCTGCCGTACACGCTCCGCTGGCAGTTCACCGTCACCGAGTCGGATCCGCCGCACGGGTTCCGCCTGGAGGCAGAGGGCGACTTCGTGGGCGTCGGGATCTGGACGATCGTCGAGGAGCGGCCGGCGGGCGTGCCGGGCGGACCCTTGACGTCGGTGACCTACGACTGGACGGTCATCGCCGAGAAGGGCGTGCTGAAGCGGCTGTCCGTGATCATGAAGCCGATCTTCTCGGCGAACCATCACTGGGCGATGGCCCGCGGCGAGGAGAGCCTGCGTCTCGAGCTGGCCCGACGCCACGCCGTGTCGGACCCCACGATCGCCGCGGCGATCCCCGCGCCGCCCGGACCGACGTTCCCGCACAACGTGGTGACCCGCCGCCGCTGAACCCGGAGCGCGGCGCGGCGAATATCGCCTCTCGGCCAGCCCTCGAGCGACTGTTAAGCGAGCCCGGCCGGCGAATGCCTCTCGGGTAGCCGCCAGGCGACTGAGGCGGAGGCGTTTACGCCCGAATCGGCCCGATCGCGCGATCTGCGGTCACTTACCAGTCGCTGGAGAACTGCGTGAGACGTCGGATGGCACCGAGACTACCGAGACGACCAACGCCCGGCAGCTAGCCGCCGAAGCGCTCCGCGAGCCAGCGCATCTTGGCGATATCGTGGAACCCCTGCCCGCCCTCGTGGTCGTTGAACGGGTATTCGACGATCGCCTTCGGGCCGCCGTAGTGGTTGTACGCCGCGTAGACGGTCGACGGTGGCGTGATCTCGTCCATCAGCCCCACCGAGAAGAGGGCCGGCGCCGTGGCGCGCCGCCCGAGGATCGCGACGTCGAAGTACGAGAGCGTCAGCAGGGCCGCATCGACGTGGTCCCGATGCGCCTTGAGGTACCGGGCGATCTCCGCGTACGGGTCCTCGTCCTTCAACGTGATCCCGCGCGGGAAGTCGCTCAGGAACGGAACGTCCGGCATCGCCGCCGCGACGCCCGTCGAGAGTGCCGCCACCGCGATGCTGATGCCGCCGCCCTGGCTGCCCCCGGTGACCGCGACCCGGTCCGCGTCGATCGACTGGTGCGCCCGGACCGCCTCCACCGCCCGCACGCCATCGACGAAGACGCGCCGGTAGTAGTAGTCGTCCGGGGCGAGGATGCCGCGGGTCATGAACCCCGGATGGAACGGCGCACCGGCCGGGTCCGGATCCGGCGTCGCACCGACCGACCACGTCGAGCCCTGGCCGCGCGTGTCCATGACGAAGTAGGCGTATCCCGCGGTCGCCCACATGACCCGCTCGTGCGCGAGACCCCGGCCGCCGCCGTACCCGACGAACTCAACGACCGCCGGCAGCGGGCCGCTGGCACCCGCGGGCACGTGGAGCCAGCCTTTCACCGTGTTCCCACCGAATCCGCTGAACGCGACGTCGAATGTCGAGACGAGCGTCAGCCCGGTTTCGACGGGAGTCGCCGTCATCGCCACGTCACCTGCACCCGCCTCGGCCAGGGTCTGCTCCCAGAACGGCCACAGGTCGTCCGGGACCGGCAGGTCTGGGGCGTAGACGCGCAGCTCGTCGAGCGGGAGGTCGAACTGGGCCATGGTCCCTTTCGATCGGTTCGTGATGAGTGCCCGGGATTCTGGCACGTCGGAACGGCGCCTGGAACGAGGTTCCGGTGCCACGCGCCGGTGCGCGAGTCCTGCCGGTAGGGCAGACTCGGGCGATGGATGACCTGGCGGCACGCGATGCCCCGCTCGAATACTGGTTCTGGAAGGTCACGACCCCCGAGGGCGGCGCGATCGTCGACTTCCTCGTGCGACGGGACCTCGGGACCGCAGAGGTCCGCGTCAGCACCTGGCGCCCGGACGTGCAACCGGTCATCCACGAGTCCTCGACCACGTGGTCGGGCGGCCCCGATGGCATCCGCATCGGGGACTCGCACCTCGACGCGTCGGGTTCGGCCGGCTCCGCAGGCGACGTCCGCTGGGAGGTCCGCTGGGATCTCGGTGCGCCCCGGCTGGCGCCCCGGCCGGACTGGTTCGGGCCGCTCCATCCGTTCGACATGGAGCTCGTGGCACGACCGCATGCGCACCTGCGCGGCCTCCTGCGGATGGGACGCCGCACGCTCAAGCTCGGCGGTCCCGGGATGGTCGCCCACTACTGGGGTCGACGGCTCCCGGAACGCTGGACCTGGGTCTCCGCCTCGGGCTTCGACGACGACCCCGGCGCCCGCGTCGAGGCGCTCCTGGTGTCGAGCCGACTATGGGGCGGCCCGCTGCACGTGCCGGCGGGCTACGTCTGGCTGTCGGAGAACGGCCACGTGGAGGAGACGATCGAGCCGTTGAACGGAGCGATCAAGCTCACGCGGCATGGCTACGCCGTTCGGCTCAGCAGCCTCCGGGCGGACGGCCGCCGCCACACGATCGAATGCTCGGCGCCGGCCGACTCGTTCAACCTCGTCGGCGATGGGGTCGAACAGTCACTGTCGGCCGACCTGTCGCTCGACGGCCGGTTGCGTGCGACCGGGTCGGTCGGCCTGGAGTTCCGCTCCTAGCGACGACTTGGCACGCCCAGGACGCCCGGGATCCGCACGCCGCGAGCCGCCGGACACAAGGAACGGGCGGCGGTCGTTGCCGACCGCCGCCCGTAGACCCCGGGGATGACGAGGGTTACTTGATCTTGACGATCACGAAGCGATTCTCGAGGGGGTGCCGGCCGTTGCGGCCGAGCCAGATCCGGCTGGTCGGGAGCTTCTTGCCGGCCATCGAGCCCGAGATCGCGAGGCGCTGCGCGCAATCGGTCTTGAAGTCGAGGCCGTCGAGCCGACCGTAGTTGCGGAAGCGATAGGTCAGCGTCAGCTTGTCGGCACTGAGCGTGATCCCGTCGGCGTTCTCGAGGCGGTACGGCGTGACGGTCATCGGCGCGCTCGAGACGATCTTGCCCGTGAAGACGACCTTCTTGGTCCCGTGGTGGGTCACCCGCAGGTGCCAGCCCTTGGCGTCGTGCCAGATGTAGTCGCCGCCGCGCGCCCCGGCGTGCAGCCTGACGGGCCGTCCCTGGACCGAGGCCGGCCAGTGGGTGTCCGGGCAGACGGCCGCAGCCTCTGCGGACGGGGCGGGTGATGCCGCGAACGTGGCCGCGGGGACGAGGAGGCCGGCGCCCAGCGCGCTGATCGTGAGCAGGCCCGTGATGAGACGTCGACGGTGGTTCCGCAAGACGATCTCCCTATCTACGGTGTCCCGCGGTGGGCGCGGGGTTGACCTCGACAGGATGCCCTCGACGCTGTGAAGAGCGCGTTAAGGCGCGTCGCGTGGCGGGACTGCCGCTCGATCTCGGGCGCCGTCGGGGCCGCGGCCCGGGTGCCGGGGTGGGCTAGCCTGACGCGGTCGTGCTCTCGAGGTCCTTGCGCAGGACGTCGGCCTGCTTCTGGAGCCCGTCGAAGAACGCGCCCGGCGTCAGGCCGAACACGCCGGCAACCAGGATCCCGCCGACGTTCGAGAGGTCGTAGATCGACCCGAGCGAGATGGCGTTCACCGCCGTCGAGGGATCGGCCGAGACCGCCGTCGCAAGGGCCGGAGCCACGTTGACGAGCAGCACGCCGCCGACCGCGGCAAGCCCAGACAGGAGCGGCGTGTGCAGCAGCCGGGCCTCGAAAAGCCCGAAGTCGTCGACCGCAGAGCTCGACTTCGCCTCCCGTCGGAGCCGATCGAGCAGCCCGACCGTGGCGCCGACCAGGAAGAACAGGATCCCGGCGAGCAGGTTCGCCGGCGTCGCGCCGGCGAAGAGCACGACGACCTCGATGCCGTACGCAAGGAGCGAGGTCAGGAAGATCGTCATCAGCAGCCGGTTTCGCGCTCGCACGATCTCGGCGCGACGGGCATCCCGGAACTCGTTGATCGCCTGCAGGACGACTCGCAGGATGGAGCGGGCGGTCATCTCGCTCATCGGCCCGGCCCTCCCGCCGCCGACTCGGCCGTGGCGGCGAAGTAGGTCTCGGCGATCGCCGGGTCGAGCCCTCGAACCGCCGCGCCCTGCATCGCCAGGAGCGCCGGGGCCTGCGGGATGGTGGATGCGACGAGGCGCCGGCGATCGATCAGCGCCTGGGCGATCACCTCGCTCATGGGTTCGACCAGCAGGAGCGCCTCTTCGGCCGCATGGATGAGCTGCCACAGGCCGACATAGCCGAGGCCCCTCATGTCGTCCTCGGCATCCTGGGACCCCGCTGTGTCGCCAGCCGCTCGCTCGCCGGCACCGTCGTTCCCCAGCGAACGCTTGAGCCGGCCCACGATCCGCTCGACGTCGCTGATCGCCAGCTGCGCCGTCGCCTGTTCATCCGGTGTCGGGAACTTCCGGTCGGCGCGCTTCGCGACCTCGAGCCGCGCCTCCAGGCGCTGGTACCGCTCCCAGAGGTCGAAGTACGAGCGGTTGCGGTCGCGACCCCGCATCGTCGGGATGGCGACTGCGCCACCGACGACCGCGACGATCGCCGCCGCGAGCAAGCCGATCAGGACGGACGTCGTCGCATCCCGTCCCACCGGGGCTGGCAGCAGGTACGCGATGAACATCGCGCCGGATGCGGTCGCGGGCATGACCGGGGCGACGAACCTGACTCCGGCCACGTACCGCTCGAGACGCTCTCCGGCGGGCACGACGATGGGCGATTCGGTCATCGGCAACCACCTCCCTGCGCTCACTCTAGCGACTGCATATCTCCGTCGCGTCGCTTCGCGCAGAATGGCCGGGCAACCCGGCGAGACCACCCGCTGCTGGAGGATCCGTGTCCAAGGGGGAATGCACGATCGTCGTGCTGGTGCCGCACCCCAGTCGCCGCGCCATGCTGGTCGTGCCCGCACCGGAGTGGTCGAGCGATGCCGCGGTTCGTCTGCCCTCGTTCGTGCTTGATCGCGACTTCACGACGCCGGCGTGCCTGACGGCGGTCGAGGCGCTCCTCGGCGTCCAGCCTCGCGCGCTCCGGATCGATCCCCTCCAGCGGGATCCCGATGCCGATCCGACGCTGGTCATCGTCGACCTCGAGCCGATCGGCGCCGACGCGCCGAGCCCGTTTGCATGGGCCGACTGGGCGAGCCTGCCGATCGCGACGCTCGAACCGCCCGAGTTGCGTGAGGCCCTGCCGCGCTGGATCGGCCGGCGCGAGCTTGGTCCGACGACCGGCGACCCGCCGTGGTCGATCGCGGGCTGGTTCGACCGGGCGTCGCGCTGGATGATCGAGCGGATGGTGGAGCTCAAGGCGCCCGCGTTCGAGCCGCCGCGGATCGTCTACCTGTGGGGGATCTCGGTCGTCCTGCGCGCGCCATCGGCGCTCGGGCCGATGTTCCTCAAGTGCAGTGCCCCGATCTTCCGGCAGGAGGCGGCGGTGACCGCGCTCCTGGCGAGCGCGACACCCGATCTCGTCACCCGGGTCGCCGCCGTCGAACCCGACGCGGGCTGGCTGCTGATGTACGACCACGGCGACCGGACGCTCGGCGACGCCGATCCGACGACGTGGTCGTCGGGCCTCGAGGCGCATGCCCGCATCCAGCAGGCATGGATCGGCCGGGAACGGGAGCTGGTCGAGGCCGGCGCGCCCTTCCGGTCGCTCGCGGCGCTCGCCGACGCCCTCCCGGACTTCGCGGACCGGTCGCCGATGGACGTCGAGCTCACCGGCGAGGATCGCGCCGCCTGGGACCGATCGATCGACGCGTTCGTGGCCGCGTGCCAACGCCTCGATGCGATCGGGCCCCCGCCGACGCTCGTGCACGGCGACCTGCATCCCTGGAACGTCGCAGAGACGCCGGACGGCCCACGGGTCTTCGACTGGACGGACGCCGCGATCAGCCACCCGTTCGTGGATCTCGCCGTCTACGCGACGCGCCCGGCCGACCATGACCTTCGCCGCGCGCTCCGCGATGCGTACCTCGCCCACTGGAGCTCGTCACTGTCCGCCGACCACCTCCAGGAGGCGGGCGAGCTCGCGATCCTCGTCGGGACGCTGTACCAGGTCGACTCCTACATCCGCCTCCTCTCGAGCCTCGATCCCGACGACCGCGGCGATCTCGATGGCGCCGCCGGCTCCTGGGCCCGGGCCGCGGTCGTCACGCTCACCGACGGCATCGACCTCGAGCGGCCGGGGCACGCCGATGGATGACCGGCGGGCGAATGGCGTGCGACACTCCGCGCACCATCGGAGGTAGCCACGCGCATGTCGCTGGTCGATGACTACATCGCCCGGACGCCGCGATCACGGGCCCTGTTCGAGCGAGCGCTCGGGTCGCTCCCCGGCGGCTCGACGCGGACCACGGTGTACACGGCCCCGTATCCGCCGTACGTCGAGTCGGGCGAGGGGCTGCGCGTCCGAGACGTGGACGGCAACGTCTACCGCGACTTCCTGGGCAACTACACCTCGCTGATCCTCGGTCACGCCCATCCGGCCGTCGTCGCCGCGGTGGAGGCGCAGGTCCGGCACGGATCGGCGTTCGCGGCCCCGACTGAGACCGAGATCGAGCTCGCCGAGGAGATCCGCAGGCGGGTCCCGTCGATCGAGCACCTGCGCTTCACCAGCTCCGGCACCGAGGCGACGATGTTCGCGATCCGGGCGGCCCGGGCGCATGCCGGCCGCTCGCTCATCGGCGTCTTCGACGGCTACTACCACGGCACGCACGACGGCGTGATGATCGACACGCCCGGCGTGCCGGAGGTCCTGTCGGACCTGGTCGTGCACCTGCCGTGGGGTGACGAGGTCGGCGTGGCACGGGCGCTCAAGGACCGCGAGGCCGAGCTCGCCGCGATCATCATCGAGCCCGTCCAGGGTGCCGGCGGGGTCCGCGCGCCCGAGCCCGGGTTCCTCGAATTCCTGCGCGAATTCACCGCGCGCAACGGCGCGCTGCTCATCTTCGACGAGATCATCTCGTTCCGGGTCGCGCCGGGCGGCGCACAGGAGCGCTACGGCGTCCGACCGGACCTGACGACCCTCGGCAAGATCATCGGCGGGGGGTATCCGCTGGCCGCGTTCGGCGGGCGTGCCGACGTCATGGAGCTTTTCGACGCCCGCCGCCATGACGCCGTGAGCCATGGCGGCACCTTCAACGGGAACCCGGTTGCCGCCGCCGCCGGTCTCGCCACGCTCCGGGAGCTGACCCCCGACGTGTACGAACGGCTCGACGTCTACGGCGAGCGCCTCCGCTCCCATATCGTCGAGGCCATCGAGCAGGATGGGCTCGACGCCCGCGTGGCGGCCGTGGGGTCGCTCTTCCAGGTCTGGGCGGGGGAGGGCGTGGCCGCCTTCGCGACCGGCGCGTCGACGGGCGCCGCGCTGTTCCTCGGCCTGCTGCTCGAGGGCTTCTACCTCGCCCCGCGCGGGATGGGCGCGATCCCGGCGATCGCCACCGAGGCCGACATCGACGAGTTGGCCGTGGCGATCTCCCGCGTCCTGCGCTCGATCCAACGCATCCCGGAGACGACCCGCGCCTGACGATCGGGCTGGCGTCCGAGCGTGTAGTACCTAAGGCTGGGTACCCGGCGGCGCATCGGGAGTGCTAGATTGCCGGACGTGGAGGTCCTCGCCCAGAACTTCCCGCTCATCGTGATCGGCGCGCTGCTGGCGCTGCTGGCTGCCCGCGTGCTCGTCGGCGTCCTCCCAGGGCGCCGCGCGCGTCGCCGCTCGCGTGGTCCGCACTCGCGACGGACGATCCGGGTCATCGGTGTCGGGGGCGGCGGCGGCAACGCGGTCAACGAGATGATCCGTGCCGGGACCCGTGGCGTGGACTTCATCGCCTGCAACACCGACGCGCAGGCACTGACGCGTTCGTTCGCGATCACCCGCCTCCAGATCGGCGAGGGCGTCACGAGCGGCCTCGGCGCGGGCGGCGACCCGGTCATGGGCCAGCGCGCAGCCCAGGAGGACGCGGAGCAGATCGCCGCCGCCCTCTCCGGCTCCGACATCGTGTTCGTGACGGCCGGCCTGGGCGGAGGCACCGGCTCGGGCGCCGCACCTGTCATCGCCGCGATCGCGAAGGCGCAGGGCGCGCTCACCATCGGGGTCGTGACCAAGCCGTTCAGCTTCGAGGGCAATCGGCGAGCGATGGTCGCCGAAGCCGCGATGGTCGAGCTCGGCAAGTCCGTCGACACGCTCATCACGATCCCGAACGACCGCGTGCGCGACGTCGTTCCTGAGACCGAGTCGCTGGTCGACGCCTTCAAGGTCGTCGATGACGTCTTGCGCCAGGGCGTCCAGGGGATCCTCGAGATCATCACCGTGCCCGGCCTGATCAACCTCGACTTCGCGGACCTCCGCGCGGTCATGAAGGACGCCGGCCCCGCGCTCATGGGCGTCGGGCGCGCGAAGGGCGTCAACCGGGCGGTGGATGCCGCACGACAGGCGGTGGCCAACGTCCTGCTCGAGGAGACGATCGACGGCGCTCGCGGGATCCTGTTCGTGGTCAGCGGGTCCAAGAACCTGCGCCTCGACGAGGTGACCCGGGCGGCCGACACCATCCGAGCCTCGGCCGACCCGGAGGCGAACGTCATCTTCGGGGCGACGCTCGACTCGAAGCTGAAGGACTGGGTCCGGATCACGGTCGTCGCCACGGGCTTCGATCCCGCACGACGCCCCAGCCCCACGACCAGGATGCGCATGGCCAGCCCGCTCGACGAGGACGAACGCTCCGAGCCTGGTGGCGTCGAACGCGCGGGGCGCGAGCCGATCGGGGTGGGACCGGATCCCGCCGACCGTGAGCCATCGGCCCGCGGCCGCCGAGCCGCCCGACCGGAGGTCCCGCCAGATGATGCCGGCGCCCCCGGCGACGCGTCGATGTCCGACGACCTCGACGTCCCGAGCTTCCTCCGCCGGAACTAGGCCCACGGGTCGCGCCCCTTCCCCGCGGGCATGCCGCGGGAATCGAACGACCCGGGTCGACTGACAACCCGGGTCGGGGATCACGCTTGGGAGGCGGGTCGTTGGACCCGCAGCGAGAGGATCGGGTCAGCCGCCACGCTGACTGCGGAAGCAGTCACTGCAGTAGACGGGCTTGCCGCTGGTCGGACGGAACGGGACCTGGGCTTCCTTGCCACAGGACGAGCACGTGGCCGAGAACATCTCTCGGGGACCGCGATCGTAACCGCCGCCACCACCACCGTAGCCGCCACCGCCGCCACCGCTGGAATAGCCGGCGCCGGAGCTGTATCCGCCACCGTAGGAACTGCCGCCACCTTCACTGTTGCGGGCAGCCTTGCGGCTGGCGCGACAGGAGGGGCAGCGTCGCGGCTCGGTGAAGCCGCGCTGCGAGTAAAAGTCCTGCTCGGACCCGGTGAACACGAATTCCTGTCCACAGTCCGCGCAAGTCAGGTTCTTGTCATTGAACACGAAATCTAAAACTCCTCTCGATGCCCGACGCGATCCCTTCATCGGGTTCTCGCGTCAGTCGTGAGAGGAGTCCGAGTGCGTCGTGCTCGTATGCGGCCACGAACGCTTTCGTGGCACTACCCCCCGACTATACGCCCTTCTCCGCAAATCCGACAACGGGTTTGCAGAAATTGCCGTTGACAGGGGCCATCGTGGAGATCGGTCGCGCGATCGGGATTGAAAACAGCCGCCCGGCCGATGCCGGGCGGCTGTTCGAGCCTTAGATGTGTGCGTTCATCGTCGCTGCGAGCAGAACGATGAGCACCACCCCAAGGTTCAAGACCGCGTGCACGATGGTTCGTGCCTGCGGCGGTGTATGGACCTCCACGGCCCACCTCCTGATCGGCAACCCGGCTACCTGCGTGAGGCCCGTGGCTTTGCGTCCCCGCCTCGCGACGGGTTTGCCAGTTCGGCCAGTCGTCGCGGGGAAGCGTTGACTGACGGCAACAGGGTAGGCGCGGACGCACCAGGTCCGCGAGAGGCCTACTAGGCCCATTCCGAGGGGGTACGGATGCCTTAGGTTGGGTGGGACCACGCCCACGGACATCAAGGCACGAGTCGTGCTCGCGCGTAGGCTGGGGTCGATTGATTCATGCGGGCAGGATCGACATGACTGACGAGACCTGGCGACCACCGACGGTCGCAAGCACGATCCGCAAGTACGCGTTGCGGAGTGGATTTGCGGGCGCATTGACGCCGGGCAAGCTCGTCCGATTGGCGGTCCTCCTGGTCGTCATGGCCTTGTTGATCCCCACGGTCAACACGGACTCCTCGATCTTCGGTTACATCGCCTTCGCGACCGTCTTTGGCGCCGCGGATGCGGCATTTCGTGAGCACCAGCTCGGCGGGCCACGACGGATCGAGATCGTCGCGGGATTGACGACGGCCACCTGCTTCCTCCTGGCTGCCGCGGTGTTCGTGGTCGCATCGATCCTCCTCGGACCCGAGGCCGGCTCATCCCCGCTCGAGGGGTTCCTGGATTGGCTGACGGCAACCTTGCCGCACTTCAATCCCGTGACCGTGCTCGCCGGCTTGGCGGTCATCCTCGTGATCCGATACCTCTGGATCGACCGCCCCACCCTCGAGAGGGACCGCGCCGCGAAGCGAGCCGAGACGAAGGTCGAGCGGGCCGCTCGTGCAGCCGCGTTCGGCACGGAGAGCTCAGACACCTAGGCCACCGGTCCGTACCATGTCTGAGTGGCAACGCTGTATCGGGACGGGGCGCTCGCGGACGGTCGGTCGGATCGGCTGCAGGTCGGCGTCAGCGTCCTCGTCGTCGATGGGGTCATCGCGTGGATCCGTCCGAGCGACGATGAAGGCGAGCTCCCGGCGACGACCGACGGGCAGCCCGTCGAGATCGTCGATGCGAGTGGCTCGACGATCGTGCCCGGGATGGTGGACTGCCATAGCCACCTGACGATGCCCGGCGGCGCGCACTGGATCGACCGGATGGACGACCCGCCGGAGTGGCTCCTGGGGGTCGCCGAGCACAACGGCCGGCTGATGACCCGCGCCGGCGTCCGCTGGGCCCGGGATGTCGGTGCGCCCCGCGTCGAGGACCCTGTCGACGGGCGGGTGCGCGCCCTGAGCCTTGGCGTCCGCGATCGATGGCGTGGCCGCGTCGACCGCCCCTACGTCCGGGCCGCGGGAAGCTGGCTCTTCAGCGGCGATTGGACGATGTCCGGCGATCGATCGGTGCTGGCGCAGGACGCCGAGGACCTGCTCAGGCTGGCGATGGGTCAGCTCGACGATGGCGCGGACCTCCTCAAGCTGTACCTCGACGGCCCGGAGCCCGGCGTCGCTCCGTGGACTGCCGACGAGGTCGCGCCGGTGGTCGCGGCCGCACACGCCCGGGGTGCGAAGGTGACCGCCCATTCGTCGCACCTCGCGGGCGCGCGCGTCGGTGTCGCAGCCGGCGTCGACTCGATCGAGCACGGCATGCAGCTCGATGCCGACCTGGCGGCCGCGATGGCGGCCCAGGGCACTGCGCTGGTCTCGACGCTCGCGATCTTCCGATCATGGCTCGGCTTCGGGTCGACCACGACGATCGAGCGCTTCGCGCTACCCGATGGGCGCACGACGATCCTCGAGCGCCAGGCACGCGCCGAGGATGCGGTGCGCCTGGCTCATGCGGCCGGGGTCGCGATCTCGACCGGCACCGACTTCGGCGGCGGATCGACTCGGGCGAACCAGCTGGCGTGGGAGGTCGAATGCCTGGTCGCGGCCGGGCTCGAACCGTGGGAGGCCCTCGGGGCGGCGACGTGGCGCGGTGGCGAGCTGCTCGGCGAACCCGGCGGCGGCGTGATCCGCGAGGGCGGACCGGCCGACTTCAGCCTCGTGCATGGCGATCCCGTCTCGGATCCGACCGCGCTCTGGCGGGTGTGGCGGGTGGCCTGGGCTGACTGAGCGACGATAGGGCGCCCGTGGCGACCGGCGCGATCGCGCCTAGCCGCGGTTCCGGTAGAGGTCCGAACCCTGGTCGCCGAGTTGCGTCGCGTCGATCGTCACGTGGTCGCGTGCCGCGGCGTTGCGGAGAGCCTCGCTCTGGGCGCGCTCGAGGTCGGTGGTCGGCACCAGACCCTCGACGGTCAGGCTTCGGACCGCGGCCACCCACACGGCTGCCGTCGGGAACCAGACCACGAGACACGTCGCGAGCGTCACGAGGAAGGCCACCGGCCAGGAGACGACGATCGAGGGGTCGAGGATGCCCGGGTCCCGGACCGTGAGCTCAAGGACCACCAGCACGAATGCGACCACGTGGCCGAGCCCGATGAAGGTGAACAGGCCGCCGAACGTGCCGAGGTCCTCGCGCGCGATCCGCGGTGCGACGTACACCGCCGCGAGAAGCGCCCCGACGCCGAACGCGACGCCTCGGAGCGGGCCCATGCCGATCCATCGATTGAAGACGTTGTTCGAGTCCGCGACGGCGGGATCGAAGATCGCGTTCGCGAACCACCACATGATGAGCGCGACCGGGATGGCACAGAGAACGCCGATCACGAGCGGGCGTGAGATGCGCGACATGGTGCTCTCCGGCGGGGGACGGCCGCGATCAGGCGGCGCCTGTCACTGGTCTAGTGACATGCCGGCGTTCTGTCAATGACCGCGGTTCACTCGTGCGCTACCGATGTGCGCCGGGGTCGATGCCTACGCCTCGATCTCCAGCCCCGCGGCGCGGGCGTCCTCGAGGACCGCGTCGAGTGCCTCGTCGGTCTTGGCCGAGGCGAGATCGAGCCCTTGCACCCGATCGACGCCGACGTCGCGATACCCGGCCAGGAGCTCGGCACGCGACGCGCCCGGCACCGAGAAGGTCTCGGCCCAGATATGCACGGAGATCGCGAGGGTGCTCGGGTCGCGGTCGATCTCCTCGCACCGACTCCGGATCACGGGGAGTGCCTCGGCCACCTCGGACGGTGACATGCCGTCCAGATTGAGCTCGTCTGCGTACTTGGCGGCGAGCCGCCACGTGACGTTGGGCCCGTTGCCGCCGACCATGATCGGCACGCGCGGCCCCTGGATCGGCTTCGGGACGTTTCGCGCATCGCGGACCGACGAGTACGTGCCCTCGAACGTCGCGTGCTGGTGCTTGTCGCCCCCGAGCATCGCGGTGATGACGCCGAGGTCGTCGCCGAGGCGCGCCAGCCGCTCCTTCGTCTCGGGGAAGCCGTAGCCGTAGGCGAGCCATTCGTCGCGCTTCCAGCCGGCGCCGATGCCCAGCTCCATGCGGCCGCTGCTGATCGAATCCATCGTCGAGATCATCTTGGCCGTGAGCGCCGGGTTGCGGAACGCAGTGCAGATGACGATGTGCCCGAGCCGGACACGGCTGGTCAGGGCGGCCAAGGCCGAAAGCGACGTAAACGACTCGAACGTGATCTCGTCGGTCGGCACGGGAACCGTGTGGAAGTGGTCGAACAGCCAGATCGCGTCGAAGCCGAGCCGGTCGGCCTGCTGCGCGACCTCGGACGTGCGCTTCCAGGCGGTCAACGGCTCCCAGCCGTCGTACTCGCCGACCCAGCCCTGGGGAACGATCGCCCCGATCTTCATCCGTGTCCTCCACGTCGCCGCAAGTCGTGTACCGCGCTCGGGGAAATGGTGGCAGGCGCGGCGATACGATGCAGGGAGGTCGCGTCAACGCGACCGCATCGAGAGAGAGGGACCATGGCACCGAAGAGCGGATCGATCATCGGGTTCGACGATCTCGAGCACAGCGAGCATTCGCACGAGTTCGTCGGGGCCGAGCACGGCGACGTCCGCTTCTCGATCATCCTCGTCCACTCGCAACCCGGCGTGGGTCCGAAGCTGCACCGGCATCCCTACCCAGAGGTCTTCGTCGTCGAGTCCGGTCAGGCCACGTTCCAGATCGGCGACGCGACCGCGGTGGTCGAGGCGGGCCATGTGGTCGTCAGCCCGTCCGGGGAGGCCCACGGCTTCACGAACACCGGCACCGACGAGCTGCGCCTGACCGCCATCCATGGCGCCGGCCGCTTCGACACGGAATGGCTCTCCGGCGCGGACCCGGTCTGGACGTCGAAACCGCGAGGCTAGGCGGGCATCAGCCGACGGCCAGCTGCGCGACCGTCTCGCCACCAAAGGCCATCGCGTCGCCGACCTGGTACGTGTCGGCGATCTTGGCACGGTGAGCCGAGCTGTAACGCATCTGTGGCCCGACGCCGACCGGTTTGATGCCCCTGTCGGTCTCGGCGCGGCATCCTTGTTCGCCTGTGCCACAAGGAGGCAACCCATGGCTACCGGCCAGACCCTCACCACGGAGCGCCCGATCCTCAAGGGCACCCGCATGTTCTCCAGTTTCGCCGTCAAGGATATCGAGGCCGCGAGACGGTTCTATACCGAGAAGCTCGGTCTGGACGTCCGCGATAGCGTCGAATCCGGGCTGCTCGAGATCCACGGCTCCGACGATTCGCCGATCCTCGTGTACCCGAAGCCCGATCATCAGCCGGCCGTCTTCACGGTCCTGAACTTCTCGGTCAAGGACGTCGACTCGACCGTCGAGGCGTTGACGTCGGCCGGGATCCGGATGCAGCACTACAACGGGACCGACGGTCCGAAGACGGACGCGAAGGGCATCGCGCGCGATAGCGGCGGACCGGCGATCGCCTGGTTCACCGACCCGTCGGGCAACATCCTCTCGGTCCTCGAAGACGACCGAAGCTAGGCAATCCCAGCCCACGGCCCGCTCGTCGCCCAGCGACGGGCGGGCCATACGATGTGACGCTCATCTCGGTCGCCGTGCGGGACGGTATCGTTCCGTCATGTTCGGCTTCCTCGAGCGCGATCAGCCCGGCAGGGCGGCCGTCTACTTCCCGGGCGCGGCACCGCCGCCGGCCGACGGGTTCCTTCGACTGCGGGATCTCGGCTACCAGCTGAGCGACCGCCGCGTCGACGACGCGCTCTGGGCGTTGCAGCTCGATCACCCGACCCTGGGCAGCGCCGAGCTCTGGTGCGACCGCGAGTCGCCGGCACTCGACGACTTCATCCGGTTCGCGAACAACCTCTCCGACGCGGAGAAGTCCGGCGCGTCCGGCTCGGCCGCGAGCGTTGGTCTCCGCGTGCCGGCCAAGCGACGGCACGTGCTGCGCGACCGCAAGACCATGTTGCGGATCGCCCGCGACGTCCTCGGCGAGGACGGCGTCATGGTGCTCGACATCGCATCGGAGCTGCCGTGGTCGCGGGCCGCCCTGGACGATGAGCTTGCGCACGACGCGGAACTAGACATCGAGGCGCTCTACTGCCTCCACGCCGTCACGGACGACATGACCGGCGACCACCCAGCCCGATGGCTGCACAGCCATGGGCTCGCTGAGCTCGGCCGGTTCGACCTCGACATCGTCGCCCCGCATCCGGAGTTCGTCGAAGCGTGTTCGGAGCCGATCCGGGCGATCGCGACGATGATCCTCGAAGGCGATGTCGCCCCTGACCAGGGACGATTCACGTTCGGCCAGCCTGGCGGTGACGGACGGATGGTGCCGGCCGATGCCTTCATGCGAGACGCCGACCCGGGGATGGCCGCGCTCCGCGACGCGGAGCACCATGACGAGCGCCGATCCGTCCTGTGCGAGCCGACCGGACGCAAGGTGCTCGGGTTCGGCCGCGGCGATCGGCCCGAACCGCTTCACCTGGCCCAGCGGCCGCCGCCAGACCAGTTCGTCATCTATTTCCCGACCGCCACGACGGACCTGATGGCGGAGCGAGCACGGGCGACGATCGAGGTCCTGCGGGCCGCGATGGCTGAGTTCGCCGAATTCGAGCCGGTCGCCGTCGTCAAGCTCGGCTACCCGACCGACGGTGAGGGGAAGGAGCACCTGTGGTTCACGGCGCACTCGATCGGCGAGACGACGATCGACGCGACGCTGGAGAACCGCCCGTTCGCGGTCGACCTCGCGCCCGGTGAGCGCGCCGACCGGCCGCTCGAGCTCCTCACCGACTGGACGCTGCTCACGCCTGGGGGCCCTCTGACGCCACGGTCGATGATCGCCGCTCGTCGGGTCCGGGAGCACGCCGATGAGATCCGAGCGGCCATGGCAGCCTCGCGCTGACGGGACCTCTAGGCCGGCACCCGGCCCTGAGGCCCGCGCACTGGGCGAGTCGCGGGGCCGGACCCGTCGCAAGCCTGTGCGATAGTACCGACCTTCGGATGGCCGCCCCGATGTGGCGTCCCTGCCGATAACCGGGAGGCGACCCGAGAGGCGACCCGGACGTCGTTTGGAGGAACGAATGCACAGATCAACCAGACTCATGGCGCTCCTCGCCGGGGTGATCCTGGTCACCGCGGCCTGTTCGAGCGGCGGGGCGTCGTCGGCCCCATCGACCGCGCCTTCGACAGCGGCGTCCACCGCTCCCTCGACAGCCGCCTCCGAGGCCCCGTCCGCGGCAGCCTCGGTGGATCCGACATCACTGCTCGGCATCGTGCTCACGTCGGGCAAGATCCGGATCTCGACCGATCCGAACTACAAGCCGTTCTCGTTCGCGAATCCCGACGGCACCTATGAGGGCTTCGACACCGGCACGGCCGAGGAGACCGTCAAGCGCCTCAGCGCCAAGGTCGGCAAGGAGATCGCCATCCAGTGGGAGACCCCGGGGTGGGATCTCATCACTGCCGGTAGCTGGGGCGGTCGCTGGGACCTCTCGATCGGTTCGATGAGCGTGACCGAGGGCCGAGCCAAGGTCGTCGACTTCGCCGACCCGTACTACTACGACTCGGGCGCGGTGGCGGTCCCCAAGGACTCCGCCATCACATCGCTGTCCGAGCTGGACGGTGGCAAGACCTTCTGCGTGGGCACGGCGACGACCTACGAGCAGTGGCTCAACGGCACCCTCGAGATCGTCGATCCGAACATCGTGACCGCGCCGACGACACCGGACGTCACCGCGCTTCCCACGGACAACGAGTGCATCCAGGCGGTCCAGGCCGGCCGGACGTATGACGCGATCGTCGCCAATGCGAACGGCCTTGCCGATGCCGTCAAGAGCGGAGCTCCGATCCGCGTGCTGGACGGCCCGCCGATCTTCACGGTCTCCGTCGCCTTCGCCCTCGACAAGAGCGGCCCGGACGACGCCTCGCTCGTCGCGTTGCTGAACGAGGTCGTCGCGGAGATGCACGCCGACGGCACGCTCTCTGCCCTGTCCACGAAGTGGCTCGAGAAGGACGTCACCAAGAAGCCGTCCTGATCGAACCCGTCATCGGCTGACCGTGCGCGCTCGGGCGATTCCGTCGCCCGGGCGCGCATTAGCATCACGCGAGTGATCGAACGGAGGAAGGGTGAGTGAGGTGGGCGTGATCGCGACCCCGGTCCACCGACGATGAGCGAGGGACTCGGCGGCAGTTCGCTCGCGAGCCGGTCCGCGAATCAGATGCTCGTGGCCGAGATCGCGCAGGCCCGTGCGCGTCGAAGCCGTCGGTGGCGGGCCGCCTTCCTCGCGACCTGGGCGGTCATCGTCGCGGGCCTTGCCGCGTTCATCCTCATCACCGTCACGGTCGACTCCACCTTCCTGCAGAAGTGGATCCCGTTCATCCTGACCGGCGTTCCGGTGACGCTGTTCCTGGCGGTCACCTCGATCTTCTTTGCCACGATCCTCGCGGCCATGGGTGCCCTGGGCCGACTTTCCGGCAACCCGATCCTCAACGGGATCGCGAGCTTCTACGTCTCGTTCTTCCGCGGCACGCCGTTGCTCCTCCAGATCCTGTTCATCTTCCTGGCTCTGCCGCAGGCGGGGATCGTCCTGCCCGCGATCCCGACGGCGATCGTGGCGCTGAGCCTCAATTACGGCTCGTACATGACGGAGGTGTTCCGATCCGGCATCGAGGCCGTGCCACACGGCCAGACCGAGGCCGCCGAATCGCTCGGGATGACGTCGCGCACGACGTTCCGCCGGATCATCGCCCCGCAGGCCTTCCGGATCGTCACGCCGGCGGTCGGCAACGACTTCGTCGCGATGATCAAGGACTCCTCGCTGGCGTCCGTCGTCGGTGTCCAGGAGCTCCTGTGGCGAGCGCAGACCGCCGGGCGCCCGACGTTCCAGTCGATGCAGACCCTCCTCGTGGCGGCCTTCATCTACTGGATGCTCACGATCCTGTTCTCCCTCTTCCAGGCTCGTCTCGAACGCCGGATGGCGACGGGCGACCGCACACAGGGACGGCGACCATGACAGCCCAGTCCGCCATCGAACATGTGATCGACCCGGCCGAGACCCCGGGCAAGCTCGTCAAGCCTGGTGCAGTGCCGATCGTCAAGGCGTCGGCGATCGAGAAGAACTTCGATGCGCACCACGTGCTGCGCGGCTGCTCGATGACCGTGTACCCCGGGGAGACGGTGACCATCCTGGGGCGATCCGGCTCGGGCAAGAGCACGTTCCTGCGGTGCCTGAACTTCCTCGAGGAGCCCACCGCCGGCGTCGTCGACATCGGTGGCGTCGTCGTGGAGGCGGACCCACTGCGACGGCACCGCGACCGCGAGACCGGCGCGAGGATCCGCCAGCTGCGACTGCGGGCGGGGATGCTCTTCCAGGAGTTCAACCTGTTTCCCCATCTGACGGTGCTCGGGAACCTCATCGAGGCACCGGTCCACGTCAAGCACATGGCGCGGAAGGATGCGATCGAGCTCGCCGAGGGCTACCTCGCCAAGGTCGGGCTGAGCGAGAAGCGCGACGAGTACCCGTCACGGCTGTCCGGCGGGCAACGGCAGCGCGTCGCGATCGCCCGGGCGCTGACGATGGAACCCGAGGTGCTGCTGTTCGACGAGCCGACGAGCGCCCTGGATCCGTCGCTGGTGGGCGAGGTGCTCAAGGTCATGGAGAGCCTGGCGCACGAAGGTCGGACGATGATCGTCGTCACCCACGAGATGTCCTTCGCCCGCGAGGCTGCCGATCGCGTGTACTTCATGGATGACGGCCTGTTCGTGGAGATCGGCCCACCCGAGCAGGTGATCTCGAACCCGCACGACGAGCGCACGCGGACGTTCCTCGCGCGCTTCCTTCATGGCGGTGGGGATCGAGGCGCGTCAGGCGGTCACTGACCGCGCGACGAGGTCCCGCAGGTCCGGATCCAGCGGCGGCAACGATGCCGCCTGGACATTCGCGATCGCGTGTTCAGGGCGGGTCGTCGCCGGGATCGCGAGTGTCACGCGCTGATCGGCCAGGGTCCATCGCAGAAGCGCCTCGGGCCAACCGCCGAGTCCCGCCGCGGCCAGCTCGGGCGGGAACGGCCGGCGCAACAGCCCTCCCTGCGCGAACGGGCGCATGACGATCACGCCCAACCCGAGGTCGGCGGCGAGCGGAAGGATCCGCGCCTCCGAATCGCGTTCGATCGGGTTCAGCGGCACCTGGATCGCGTGGATGCGGCCGCTCCGCATGACGTGCTCGAGCTCGCCGAAGGCCGACGGGTCGTAGGTGGTCGCGCCAAGCCAGCCGATGTTCCCGACGGACCGCTCCCGCTCCATCCAGTCGAGATGCGCCGCCCATCCCAGGAGGTTGTGGACCTGGAGCAGGTCGAGCCGACCGCCGTACCAGCCGAGCTGCCGCGAGAGATGACGGCGGCCCTCGTCCGCCGAGCTGGTCCAGACCTTCGTCGCGACGAACGCCTCGTGACGCCGCTCGCCGAGCGCGTGGCCGAGGACGCCCTCCGCGCGGCCGTACATCGGCGAGGTGTCGACCACCCGGATCCCCGCATCGAGCGCGCTTGCGACGACCGCATCGGCCTCGCCCTGCTGCGGCGCAGGCAGATCGAAGACGCGCCACGTGCCGAGCCCGACGACGGGCAGGGCGACACCGGTCGTCCCCAGCGTTCGATCCTCCACGCGCACACCCTAGTGCCGGCGCGCAAGCGCGCGGGTACGGCAGGCCCGGCTCCGCGCGCGGTGGACGGTATCGGGGTGACTCGGCAGACTTGGTCCATGCGGAGATCGAACTCGACGCGGCCGGGTGGGACGACGACCCGGTGTGCCCTGGTTGCAGCCACGTGCCTTTTCGCCGTGGCGGCGTGCGGAACGACGGCCGCGACAGGAGCGCCGACGACGCCCGCCGGGTCGACGGTCGCCTCGCCGGCGGCATCCGCGGCCGCGACCGACACGTCGACGGCCGTCCCGGCCACGGATCGGCCGGCCGGAGCCGTCACGCTCGCGGCGCGCGAGTTCGACGTCCCGGGCGGCTCGCACCCCCACGACGTCGCCCCGGCCGTCGACGGCGGCGTCTGGTACACGGGGCAGCGGACGGGCGTCCTCGGTCATCTCGACCCGGCGACCGGCACGGTCCGCGAGATCCCGCTCGGCGACGGCTCGGCCCCGCACGGCGTCATCACCGGACCGGACGGCGCTCCATGGATCACCGACGGTGGGCTGAACGCGATCGTCCGGGTGGACCCCGGCACGGACGAGGTCCGGGTCTTCCCGCTCCCGGCAGACCGGCCGGGCGCGAATCTCAACACTGCCGCCTTCGCTGGGGATGGGGTCCTCTGGTTCACCGGTCAGTCGGGCATCTATGGCCGGCTGGACCCGGCGACCGGCGAGATCGCCGTCTTCGACGACCCGGAGGGCCGTGGCCCGTACGGCATCACGGCCACACCGGGCGGGGACGTCTGGTACGCCTCGCTCGCGGGGAGTCACATCGCCCGGATCGATCCGGCGACCCGGGCGGCCGCGATCGAGGAGCCGCCCACGTCGGGCCAGGGCGCCCGGCGCGTCTGGTCGGATTCGAGCGGGAGGATCTGGGTCAGCGAGTGGGATGCCGGCCAGGTCGGCGTCCACGATCCGGCGTCGGGCACATGGCGGGAATGGCGACTGCCCGGCGACCGCCCGCAGGCGTATGCCGTCTACGTCGACGAACGCGACATCGTGTGGCTGACCGACTTCGGCGCCAACGCCATCGTCCGCTTCGACCCGGCGACCGAGACGTTCGACGCGATCGAGCTGCCCAGCCCCGGAGCCTCCGTCCGACAGCTCCTCGGGCGACCCGGGGAGGTCTGGGGCGCCGAGTCGGCGACCGACAAGCTGGTCGTCATCACCGAAGGCTGACGCCGGGGAGCAGGGCACCGCGCGCGACTAGGGCGGGAACTGGATCTCGACCTCGCGCCAGAACTCCTTCTTGCTGCGCAGGGTCTGGGTGTTCGCCAGCTCCGACTCCGCTTCGAGGGCATCCATCAGCTTGCTGCGCGGCACCTCGGTGCCGCGGCTGGCCTTGCCGTGCTTGCCGCCGAGTGTGGAGATGACTGTCAGGAGCCGGTCGGGCTTCTCGGGCGGCTTGCGCCGGTCGAAGCCGTTCCAGAGCGTCTTCGGCGTTCCGTTCAGGCTGCCGTGGTGGCCGACCTTGTAGAGCGCCGTGCCCTTGAGCTCCTTCTGGATCTCCGCGCTGTTCGGCGCCCCGAAGAGCGCGTACCGCCAGTTCTCGATCTGGGCGTCGCCGGAGAACAGCAGCTTGGTGCCCCCGATGTCGAACAGCAGGATGAGGCTCGTGTTGTTGAGCGCGTCATCGACGCTGCGGACGATCGCCAGCAGCTCCTCGGCGCTCATCCGGTTGATCTGGGGCACGACCCACTGGGCGACCTGCGGGACGTCGACCTGCTTGGCGTCGCCGAACAACGGCTCGGTCTCGTCCGAGCCGGCCCGCCGCGACATGGTGGCCGCGAGGTGCCAGTACTCCGTTGCGTCCTTGCTCGCGAGGCTGGCGATGCCGGGCGCCTGTTCGAGCGTCGGCGGCCCGAGGACCTTGACCTTGACGCCGGGCAGCACCGAGGCGATCGGCAGGCGCGTGCCGAAGCTCGCGTACACCCGCTTCTTGCCCATCTTCATCAGGTTGCGCACCGCGCCCGGGTTCCTGATGTTGGTCTCGCCGACGAAGTGGATCTCGTCCGCCAGCGTCTTGGGCACATGACCGGCGAGGCCGTTGGTGACGGCCTGCTGGAGATGGGCCGCACGCGTCCGGACGCGGCTCGCGACCGTGTGCATGTCGCGCAGCGAGACCGCGGCCGCCCGCCGCCTCGCGGCGAGCGCGTGGCCCCGTTGGCTCGAGCCGGCCGGGGCGGTGGCGTCCGGATCGATGTCCGGGTCCTCGGTCCAGGGCTGGACGACGAGCTCGGGGTCCAGGCCCGCGATGATCTTCCCGCTGGTGCCGTCGAAGCCGGACATGTGGTCCGCGTGGCGATGGGTCACGACCACCATGTCGAGCTTGCCCCCGCAGTGCTCGGCGATCTTCTTGGCGACGTCGGCGATCGTCCGCGGACCGCTGGTCGGCAGCTTCGTCGTCCCGAAGTCGATGAGCACGTGCTTCATCGACGTGTCGGCGTACTGGAACTGCAGGAGGAAGCAGTCGCCGAAGCCGACGTTGTAGGCGTAGAGCTTGAGGCGGATCGGTCGGGTCATGTCCACGCCTCCTCGCGCGTCGCCTTGACCGGCCGCGTGCCACGGCCCTTGCCGAGGGCCGCGTCGACGAGTCGGGCGCGGTGCAGGGACGGCAGGCTCTTCGCCAGCGAGGCACCGACATCGAGGAAGCCGTTCTCCCAGAGGAAGTCGAGGCGCTTCTGCGCCCGGTCGCGGCGATCGATGCTCTGGCGCTCCTTGCGACTCGGCACCGGGTTGTAGACCGAGTACTTCAGCTCGCCGTATTCGTCGAGGATCAGCGTCGTGCCGCCACGCAGCACGACGTCCTGGTCGTCGGGCATGCCATCCGGCTTCGTGAGGTGGTAGTCGCTCAGCGACGAGGCGGGGATCTTGAGGTACTGCGTGACCTCCACGACGGTCTCGCGGACGTGGAACCCGTCCTCGGGGGAGACGCGGAAGGCCGGGCGAACGCTCATGACCCGGGTGAAGGCCTCCTTGTCGAGGCCGAGCGGCACCCGGTTCGCCCACACGAGGCGGAACGCCTCGGTGGGGTCGCCCTGCAGGCTCGTCAGGTGGGTGCCGAACCGCCCGAGCCGTGTCTTGGGCGGCTCCCAGGCTCCGTCCGAGCGTGTCCGAGGCCGGCTTGATCCCGAACGCTGCGAACGACGCGAGGAGCCGGTCGCGAAGGTGATACCGCGTGTCGTCCGCCCGGACCTCCCGATCCGACGTGAGCAGCGCGCTGAGGTAGTCCCCGAACTCGATGTGCTCGGGCGGCGTGTAGTCGATCGCGCGGATCGCCATCGTGAGCATGATCTCGGCGATCGTCGCGCCCTCCTCGGCGACGCGTTCGCGGCTGACGTAGCGCGTCTCCGGGCTCAGGCCGGCCACGACCCGGTCGACCCAGGCGTCCAGGAACGCGTTGAGGACGGCCGCCACCAGGACCTCGCCGCGGCGGTGCGGCTCCTCGAACTCGAACTCGTCGAGCAGGTCCTTCGCAGGCTTGATCAGGATCGAGCGGCGCAGGGCGTTGACCCGCGCCTCCGGGGCGTCGCCGCGCAGCTCGTCGGCCAGGCCGAACAGGACCGTCTGCGTCAGACGGTCGCGATCGACGGCGTCCCGTTCCAGCATGCCGGCCGGTGGCCGGTTCCCGCGGCTCCCCGCAGGACGACCCGGGATCTCGTCGACGAACGGGATGAGGATCTCCGGCAACGAGAAGACCGACAGCAGCGCGACGATGTCGGCGAGACCCTCGTGGAGCGCCGCCTGGTCCGGGGACGAGGGATGCGTGAACCCGTCGCGGAGGCCGTCGAGGAGGGCGTGGGTGGTCTCGTGGACGATGATGTCGTGGGAGAGGCCGAAGAAGGTCGGCGCGTGCGGCGACCGGACATAGCCGAACACGAGCGACTCGGATTCCTCCGAGTAGTACGCGTTGGCCTGCTCGAAGGCGTGCGGGATCACCTTGAGCTGATGGCCGCCCGTGCCCCACGCCACGCGCCGGCCGAGGGCGAACTCGAAGCGGTGGAGCGTGCGCATGACCAGCGCGTACGCGTTGCGGGCATGGAACGCCGGGTCGCTGAGGATGCGATCGGTCGGCGGCGCGGGGACTTCCTCGGCCGTGCCCATCTCCGCGGGGTCGTACATCGTCTGGCTCGAGGCGTCGTAGTCGACGACATGGACGGCGTAGCCCATGGGTCCCGGCTCGACCACCTCATACGGGATCGTGACCCACGCCGTGACGATCTTGCCGTCCCGTCGGACGCTCGGATCCTGCGCGACGATCTCGACCCGTCGCATCGCCGTCGTGCCCATTCGACATCCGCTCCTCATGAAAGTCGGAGACACCGAGAGGGTAGACTCCCGCCGTCTCGGGCATATCGTTGACCGGAGGGGAGTGCGAGATGGCGACGAAGAACCTCGTGTACGTCCACGGTGCGGGCAAGCAGCTGCCGGCGGCGGACCTCAAGAAGCAGCTGGACGGGATCCTCTTCGGCGGCCCGCTGGCGACCTCGCGCGTGGCGCACTACTCGGACGTCCGCTGGCCACCCACCGGCAGCGGCATGGGCGTCTCCGGCGGGGGAGCGGGTCGGGCCCGCCGAGAAGCCGCCGTGAAGCACGCCTCCGCCAAGGCGGTCAGCCCGGACGACGCGGCCGAGATGGTCGTGAAGGCAACGCTCACCTCCCGCGGCCGGCCCCTCGGCGCGGTTCCCGCCCGTGATCGGACGGCCGCCAAGAACCTGGCCAAGGAGTTCTACCAGCAGGCCGACCGGGTGGCGCGTCGCTCATCGGCGCGCAATCTCGGGATCGGCTTCTTCGATCCGATCTTCCGGCTGGTCGTCGGCAGGTTCGCGAGCGACGTCGTCGATTACCTCTTCGGCGCGCCCAAGGCCGCGATGCAGGCGCCGGTCCGGCTGGCACTGCTCCAGGGCCCGAAGCCCGACATCGTCGTCGCGCACAGCCTCGGGACGATCATCACGTACGACGTCCTGTCTGAGGACGCCCTGAAGGATCGCCGGCCGAAGGTGCTGGTCACCGTCGGCTGTCCGCTCGGCATCGACAACGTCCAGGACCGCCTGCGCAACGGCGCCGGCCGGCCCAACCCCATCCCGACCGGCATCACCGAGTGGACCAACTTCGCGGACCGCTTCGACCCGGTCGCGATCGAGGCGACCCTGCGTGACGAGTTCAGGCCGGGCAACCTCATCGAAGACGAGGCGGTCAACAACGCCGCCCCGAACAACCACGACCTCACGGGCTACCTCGCGATCGGCGTGGTCCGGAGCCTGATCCGCGAGCGCGTGGGGGCCGAGTAGACCCACACCCGGGACCGCCGGGTTCAGTTCTCGTCGAACATCGCGAGGTCCTCGCCGGCCGCGAGGTGACGCACCAAGAGTGGCGAACGAAGCGGAAGGGATGCGAGCCGTTCGCTTGGGACGTACCAACGCCCACGAGTCTGCCCTCGTGGCTGTAGCCACCCCGCCCGCGTCATTCGGCCGAGCTCCGCTCTCGCAGCTGGCGCGGACCTGTGCGTCAGCTCCGCCAGATGCGCCGTCCGCAGATGACTGACGGTTGCGGCCAAGAGTGCCACCGCCCATTCGACGGGGTCGCCCGCGTCGGACAAGGCGGCGTAGATCGTCCCGATATCCGTCGGGAGCGCCTCCAGCATCCGATTCCGTGCCTGCAGGCGGTCGAGTGAGATCCGGCTGTAATAGTCGAGCCAGTCGGTCACCGGATGGTTGTCGGGGTCGTAGGTCGTCCCGAGGGTGGTCCTCAGGGCCTCGAGGTACTCGTCGCGGTTCCTCCGGAGGTACGCCTCCACGCTGGAGAGCTCTGGAGCGCGGATCCCATCCTGCATCAGGACCATCGCGGCCAGGATCCTGGAGGTTCGGCCGTTGCCGTCGTTGAAGGGGTGGATCGCGATCATGTTGATGTGAAGGAGGGCCGACCTGATCAACGGCGACATCCTGGGGTGGCGTCGGAGCCAGCCGATGAGTTCGTCCATCAGGTTCGCGACGACAAGGGGACTCGGCCCGATGAAGATGCCAACCCGGATGTCTTCCCCCTCGGCCCTGTAGTCGCCCCTCGTGTCAGTGGGCAGGCCTTCCATCACCGCCGCGTTGATCTGATGGATGATCTGGTGTGACCATTCGAAGTCCGGTCGAAGGGCGGCATCTCGACCGAGTTCCAGAGCGCGGTTGTAGTTCGTGACCTCGCGGACGTGCTCGTCGTCGGCATCGACTGCAGCGCCCGCCAAGACGGCTTCGACCTGGTCGGCGTCGAGCGGGTTCCCTTCGATGCCGGTGCTTCCCGATACGCTTGCGTTGCGGGCGGCCGACCAGACCACGAACATCCGCCAGTTATCGTCGACGAGATTGGCATCTCGCCGGACCGCGTTCTCCCATCGGTCGAGGCGTTCTCGAACGACAGGGTTCGGCATGTATGTCAAATGGAGCGTCATTCGCTTGTTGCTCGAGCGGATTGATTCACTCGAATGGTGGCACGAATCTGCTTGTTTGGCAAGCGATTACATTCGAAAACGTCATCCGCCGTACGCTGGACCGGACTACGTGGCCGCCCACCGGAGGAAGGTACGAGATGGACTGGACCCTGGAAGTCGTCCTGCTGCCCGTCAACGACATCGATGCCGCCGTCGCGTTCTACCGCGACAAGGTCGGGTTCGAGCTCGACCACGACACCACGAACGAGCACATGCACGTCGTGCAGCTGACGCCCCACGGCTCCGGCTGCTCGATCGTCATCGGCGACCTGCCGTCCCAGCGTGAGATGACGCCGGGCTCGATGCGCGGCCTTCAGCTGGTCGTCGCCGATGCCCTGCAGGCCCGCGACGAGCTGATGGCTCGCGGCGTCGAGTGCAGCGAGATCACGGTCTTCGACGAGCGCGACGGCGGCACGTTCTTCGGCTTCGCCGACCCCGACGGCAACACGTGGGGCGTGCAGCAGATCAAGGCCCGGGGCGAGAAGCCGCTGATCCCGGTCGACTACCGCACCCGGTTCGGCGAGGGCGTCGAGCCCTAGGGACCGCGCCGGGACCGCGACCCGCGAGGCACCACTCGCATCCGAGGAATCGGGCTTGACACCAACGTACTGTGTGCCACACACTGTGCACCGAACATGACAACGACCGACAAGCCGTTCAGCGTCGACGACGGCACCTTCGAAAACCTGAAGCTCGAGCTGCGGCGGGGTGCCGTGGTCATCGCCGTCCTGGCGCGATTGCGGACCGAGCACTACGGCTACGAGCTCCGCAAGTCGCTCCTGGAGCGTGGGATGGACATCGAGGAGAACACCCTCTATCCGCTCCTGCGCCGACTCGAGAGCCAGGGTCTCCTGGACAGCGAATGGCGCGAAGAGGACAAGCGGAACAAGCGCTTCTACCGGCTCGCGGCCGAGGGCCAGATGATCCTGGACCGGCTGCTCGCAGAACGCGGCGAGATCGAAGCCTCGCTGCGGCGGATCATCGAGGAGAACGCACAATGACCACGCTGATCGATCGATATCTGAACGCGGTGAAGGAGCAGCTGCCGCGCGGCCAGCAGGACGACGTCATCAACGAGTTGTCCGAGAACCTCCGCGAGCAGATCGAGGACGAGGAGACCACGCTCGGCCGACCGCTGCTCGAGACGGAGCAGGCCGCCATCCTGAAGCGCTTCGGCAACCCGATGGTGGTCGCCGCCCGCTATCGGGGCGACACGCGCTCCGTCAGCTTCGGGCGCCAGCTCATCGGACCCGAGCTGTTCCCGACGTACCTCAAGGTGCTGTCGGTCAACGTGGCGATCACCGCCATCATCGCGGTCGCCATCGTGCTCGTCGGTGGCGGGGCAGTGTGGTCATCGATGTATGGCGGGCTCGTGCCGATCCTCGTCCAGTTCGCCATCGTCACCGGGATCTTCATCTACGCGGACCGGCGGTTCGCCAGGGATCCGGACACGTGGGACCCACAGACGGTCGGCCTGAACGACCCGATCAACGACTACGGCAACCTCGACCGCATCGCCGACCAGCTGATCGGCTCTGGCAAGCCGGCGGCCGTGCCGTACACGACCTCCCTGCTCGATCTGGCCCTGGCGGCGATCGGCTTGACCTTCCTGCGGTCGATGGGCCTGCCGCAGGAGGTCGGTCCCTTTGCGCCGGGCCCGGGCTGGGCCGACCTGTACGCTCCGTTCAGCGTCCTGTTCGCCGTGGCCCTGATCCCCCCGATCGTCACGCTCGTCCGACCGCGGTGGGTCCGCTTCCGGGTCGCCGCCCGGGCGGCATTCGACGGGGTGTTCCTCGTCCTGACGCTGATCTCGCTGGCGCTCGGCCGGTGGGTCGTCCTCAGTCCGACGGCGCCGGACAGCGATGAGCTGCCTGGTCTCGTCGAGGCGATCAATCTGGGCATCCGCATCTCGATCGCCGTCGTGATCGTCTTCACCGCGGTCTCGCTCGTCCTGGAGGTGCGGCGCCTTCGCCAGATGCAGGGCTGACCCTCGCCTCGCCGCGCGGGTTGACAGGCCCTGCCGCCGAGGTTCAGGGTAGCCGCAGGGCCGCGACGCATCCCCCGGAGTCTCGCCCCGACCCAGTTCCCCGTGTGGCGAACTCGATCCCCGATCAGCGAGAGCGGCCTAGCCCGTTAGGGAGGCATGCCATGGCTCGATTGGGTCGTCGTTGGCTCGTCCTGCTCACGCTCCTGATGCTCTTGACGGTGACCGCAGGCACTGGCGTCACGCCAGGTCTGGCCGCAGGCCCGCCGTCGAACCGGCTCCACGGCATCAACCTCGACACCGCGACGATCCCCCGGCTGCAACGCCTGATGGACGCCGGCCGGCTGTCATCGGTCGACCTCGTGCGCTTCTACCTGAAGCGGATCGACCGGCTCGACGGACGGCTCGACTCGGTCATCGCGGTCAGCAAGACCGCGGTCGAGGACGCCCGTGCCGCCGATCGCGCCCGGCGCAACGGCGTCGAGCTCCCGATGCTCGGGATCCCGGTCATCGTCAAGGACAACATCGGTACGGCCGGGATGCCGACCACGGCCGGCTCCCTGGCTCTCAAGAACAGCAAGCCCGGCGACGCGTTCATCGTCGGCCGCTTGCGCGCCGCGGGCGCGATCGTCCTCGGCAAGGCGAACCTCTCGGAGTGGGCCAACTTCCGCGGCTTCCAGTCCTCGAGCGGTTGGAGCGGCGTGGGCGGCCAGGCCCACAACCCGTATGCGCTCGACCGCAACCCGTGCGGCTCCAGCTCCGGGTCCGGCGTCGTCGCCGCGGCGAACCTCGCGACGATCACGATCGGCACGGAGACGGACGGCTCGATCGTGTGTCCCGCCGGCGCCAACGGCCTCGTCGGCATCAAGCCGAGCCTGGGCCTGGCCAGCCGGTCCGGGATCGTGCCGCTGTCCGCGCAGCAGGACACCGCGGGCCCGATGGCCCGCAACGTGACCGACGCCGCGGTCCTCCTCGGCGTCATGACCGGCGTGGACCCGAACGATCCGCCGACCGCCGGGAGCACCGGCCACGTCTTCACCGACTACACCCAGTTCCTCGACCGGAACGCGCTCCAGGGGGCCCGGATCGGCGTCTGGCGCCAGGGCAACTTCGGGCTCAGCCCGGAGACCGACGCGATCATGGAGGCCACGATCGATCGGCTGCAGTCGTTGGGCGCGACCATCGTCGACCCGGCCGACATCCCGATCGAGCCGGCATACGACCCCGAGTTCACCGCCCTGCTCTACGAGTTCAAGCACGACCTCGACGCCTACCTGGGCGCGCTGCCGGCGAACCAGCCGAACTCGCTCCAGGACATCATCGACTTCAACAACGCCAATCCGAACAAGGAGCTCAAGTGGTTCGGCCAGGAGATCCTGGAGATCGCCCAGTCGATGGGTCCGCTCACCGACCCGGCCTACATCGAGGCACGTGAGACCGCGACGTCCATCGCCCAGCACGCGATCGACGACACGCTGGCCGCCAACGACCTCGATGCGATCATCGCGCCGACCAACGAGCCGATGTGGACCACGGACCTGATCAACGGCGACCACTTCACGATCGGCTCCTCGTCACCGGCGGCCATCGCCGGGTACGCGAACATCACGGTCACCGCGGGCGCCGCGTTCGGGATGCCGGTCGGCGTCTCGTTCATCGGCGGCAAGTGGGACGAGCCCAAGCTCATCGCCCTCGCCTATGCCTGGGAGAAGGCGACCCACCTCCGCAAGCCACCGACGTTCCGCTCCACTGTCCCGGAGTCGGCATCCTCGGGTCTCCCGAAGATGATGTCGACCGCGGACGCGCTCCGCCGGTTGGAGCAGTTCAAGGCCAACGCCGACTCGCCCGCCAGTCCGCCCCGAACGCACTGAGCGGTCCATCCACCGTGACGCGAAAGCCGGCCTTCGGGCCGGCTTTCGTCATCGTCGGGCCGGGCGAGTCGCGATCAGCCGAGGTCGAGATCCATGACGCGGAGCTCGGCGATGTCGGCGACCAACGCTTCGGCGATCGGCACGTGCGCCGGATGCTCGAGGTACAGCGGCAGCGAGGCGCGATCGGGCAACGTGACGATGATGCAATGCGTCAGCCCGGCAGCCCGGTCCGTGTAGCTTCGGCCGCACTCGATGGCGTCGACGGCCGGCACGAGCTCGGCGAGCGACCGCACGGCCTGCATGTGGCCCTCGACGCGCTCGTCCGGGACGTCGTCCTTGAACCTGAACCATGCGATGTGCTTCGCGGTCACGCTCCGGGCCCTCTCAGCGTGATGCCAATGGTATCCAGTTCGGCCGTCGGTCCGGACCCCCCGACGCCCTCGAGCGAGATACTCGATAGGATTCAGGGGAGGAGCGAAACCCATGACAGACGATCAAGCTCTTGAGCGCTACCGGTACATGCTCGCGACGGCCCCGCCCGAGGACATCGAACGGGCACACGAGGAGGCGTTCGCCCGGCTGACGCCGGACCAGCGTCGCCAGGCCCTTCAAGCGCTGGCGCGCGAGGTCCCCGCGAGCGAGATCCAGGGAGACGACCCGGCATCGCTGGCGCGGACCGCGACGCGCGCCGAGGTTCGTCAGCCGGGCACGATCGAACGGGCGTGGGGGTCGGGAGCCGGGCCTGGGCTCGGCGGCTGGTTCCTCACGACCCTCGCCGCGAGCTTCATCGGGACCGCGATCGCGCAGTCGTTCTTCGACTCGGATCAGGGTGGCGATGCGGGCGCCGGGTCCGATGATGCCGGTGCAGGGAGCGATGCCGGTAGCGAAGGCACCGATGATGCATCGGGCGATCAAGGAGACATGGGCGACATCGGCGGCGGCGACATGGGCGACTTCGGCGGCGGCGACTTCGGCGGGTTCTAGCGGCCAAACCCTGGCTTCGGAGGCGCACGGCGAGCGACACGAGCCCCGATGACCGTGCGCTGGGCGCGACACCCGCGAGACGCGGCCGAGCGACACTAGCGGCTGACATTTCGACCTGATCGGGACGCCGATCCGCACGAGAGGTCACGCGACGTCGATGGCTCACACAGGCAAGGTCCGGCACGTCGACACGGCCGGCCTCCGCGCGTGGGGTGCGCCGCTCGATGACGGGTCGTTCGGCCGGGCGTTCTCGGCGCTCGGCGTCCTCCTGGCGGCGTCGAAGGCGGGTGACACCACCGCATTCCGGCGCTGGGTCAAGGGCGTCGAGATCGGGGCGGAGTTGACGAGCCTGGTTGCCGCCCGCGCCGATGGACGGCGGCGCATCCCATGGACGATCAGCCCGGTGGTCGATGCGAGGGGAAAGGTCGACGCGATCCAGCAGCTCGGTCTCGATCCGGCAACGCTTGCCGACGTCTGGGCCGGCGCGCTCGCCCCGTTGTCCGGCTGGGACCCGCACGGCGCTCCCTCGCTCGAGGTCCGGGCCGCGAACTTCGATCTCGCCTCTCATCGGCAGATCGGCGAGTGGCTGGGTCCCAGGGGCGGTCTCACGGCGTCGTTCGTCGCGGACCCGGAGCTGGGCACCGGATACGCGTTCGATTGGCCGGTCCGCGTCGCCGTCGTGCCGGGCGATGGGTCGGAGGGCCTCCTCGATCGCCTGCGAACGTTCGCCCAGACACACCATGCGTGGGCGCTGGACCTCATCGAGTTCGTCACGCCGGTCGGGCCCGGAGGAACCGTGCGACATCCTGCTGGCCCCGTGGTCGCTGCGGGAGGCGATCGAGTGGCTCGCCTTCGTGCCGCATGGCATCGATGCGGCCTGCCTCATCGCCTTCGACGGGCTCGATCTCACAGGCGAGTTCTCGGTCACCGACATTCGTGAGGAGCTCACCGAGACGGCAGACCCATGGGCCGTCGGCGTCGTCGAGGTGCCGAAAGACGATCAGGCCCAATGGCTCATCTATCTCATCCGGGAGCTGTCCCACGACCACACCCTCGACCATGCCCTTCGCCTGGCGACCACGACAGGCCCGGTCCCACTGGTCATCGCGAACCCGAGCGACCTGTCACGGATGGGCGTCCGCGAGGTGGCCATTCGAGCGGTCAACATGCTGGAACGGTTCCCCGGCGACATCGTCGAGATCCCTCTCCTTCCGCCCGGCTCGTTCCCGCTGGGTCCCGGCCGGTACAAGCGGACCGAGATCATCCGGTTGTTCCAGGACCCGCAGGCATTCGGGCAGGAGAGCAGGGGTGCGAGTGCGGTCAGCATCCTGAGCCACGTGCAGTGGACGTACGAGGCCGGCGGGCAGGGCGGCATGGAGCCGGACGGGTACGGGGATGCCGGGGGTGGCTCCGAGACTGGCGGGAATGGCATCGAGGAGCCGGCCGCGGAGCCGCCGCCCGCGGGCAACGGTGGCGGGATGCGCAACGGCGGGGGGCACGCAGCCAACGGCGGTGGAGCACGCAGCCGATGGCGGGAGCACGCGGCGAACGGGGGCGGACACGCGGCGAACGGCGGGGGGATGCCCCGCAACGGCGGAGGCGCCCCGCACGACCACGGACCACGGGCCGAGCCGCCGGAACCTCCAAAGCCGCCGACCGCAGCGGCCAAGCCGCCAGATCGCGGCAAGCCCGCCCCGACTCCCGCGCGGTACCTCCAGGCGCAGGTCCGCCAGCAACGCGGCGAAGCGCCGAAGCTGGTCCGCGGGGCGCTCGATCCCCTGACGGCGTACCTCCTCGACGTCCACGTCGGGCCGCCGCGACGCAACTGGCAACGTGGCGCGGTCGCGCTCCCGCCCGATGCATTGCCAGAGGACGGCAAGCGGCACAGGCTGCGCGTCGTCTTCGATCCGGGCGGCCGCAGCAAGCCGCAGGTCTCGTCGATCGTGCTCCCGGCGGCAGGTCCGAGCACCACGTGCCGGTTCGAGTTCAAGACGCCCGGCCAGGGCCGCTTCCGCGGCCGGGTCATCGTCCAGTTCCGCAACCGCGTGCTGCAGACGGCCCTGATCACCTCGGACCTGGCGGGCGCGACGGCGCGAGCCGGGACGGGACCAGGGACCGGCCTGAGGGTGCGCATCGAACAGACGCTTCGACCCGGCATGGTCGCCCTCGACAAGCGACGGCCGTATGACCTGGCGATCGTCCACAACGACGACGACGAGGGACGGCCCAGGGCGACGGCGTCGGCGGGGGCGTGGGCGGCGACCCTCCGGACGGTCGACATCAAGGACGAGGTCAAAGTGCTCCAGGGCCTCCTGAGCCAGGCCGGCCGGAAGCCCGAGGACTACAAGACCCTGCGGTCTCCGGCGACGGTCGATCTGATCTTCGCCCTGGCCAACCACGGCATCGTCATGCGCAAGGGCCTGCTCACGGAGTGGCCGGCCGACGCGGCGCAGGGCGACGACGTCCAGCGAGTCCAGATCCTCGCCGCGAACGCCAATGCCTTCCTGCCGATCGAGTTCCTGTACGACTTCCCGCCACCGACCCAGGACGCCACCATGTGCCCGAACGCGGAGCAGGCCCTTCTCGACGGGCACTGCGATCCCGCGACGTTCCATCAGCCCGTGGCCGCCGACGGGGCGATCCCGGTCGTCTGCCCGATCGGCTTCTGGGCGATGAACCGCGTGATCGAACGCCACGCGCAGGGTCCCAAGCAGCGCGCCAGGCTGCGCACGACGTTGCCGACGCTCGACGGCGCGGCGGCCGGCTTGCGAAGCATCCCGGTCCCCGGTCGCGACACGCTTGGCGGGATCTCCACGGCCCTCTTCGCGAACAGCGACCGCGTCCTCGACCCCGACGTCACGGCGGTGATGAAGGCCCTGAAGAAGGCGGCGAAGAAGGGCTCGGTCCGGGCAACTACCTGGGCCGACTGGGTCGCGGACGTCCAGGCCCGTGCTCCGGATGTGCTCGTCCTGCTGGCCCACACCGCGAAGAACGTTCGCGCCAACCAGACGGCGCTCGAGATCGCGGCCGCGGATCAGGTCTGGACGGGACGCTTCGGCGAGGCGTACGTCCGCATGAGGAAGGACGCGAACGGCAAGGCGGACGACCGGCCAGGCCCGCTCGTGTTCCTGCTCGGCTGCGAGACGGTCCTACCCTGGCTCGAATACCAGAGCTTCGTCGTGCTGTTCCAGGAGAGCGACGCCTCGATCGTCGTCGGCACCGTCGCGACCGTCGCGGCCAGCCACGCCGCGAACGTGGCGGTCAGGCTGGTCGAGGAGCTCGCGGCACGGACCGGGCCTCGCGCCGGCCGGCGTCGCGCCGAGGCGTTCGGGGACGTACTGCTGACGGCCCGTCGCCGGCTCCTGAGCGAGGGGGAGGTCATGGCCCTCTGCCTGACCAGCTACGGCGACGCCGACTGGAAGCTCGCGTAGCGACCGCGATGTTCGCGATCGAGATGCTCCCGGCCGAACAGGGCGATGCCCTCTTCATCGAGTACGGCAAGGGCAGAGTCAGGAACCGGATCCTCATCGACGGCGGCACGCCGCCGACGGCCGAAGCGGTCGCAGCACGCATCGAGCAGCTGGCGCCCGACGACCGGCACTTCGAGCTGCTGATCGTCACGCACATCGACACCGACCACATCGGCGGGATCCTCAAGTTCCTCGCCGACCCGCCGGCCGGGCTCACCTTCGATGACGTCTGGTTCAACGGCTGGCCGCAGCTGGAGCCACTCACGACGGACCTGCCGCTCGGATCGATGACCGCCGATGCGATCCTCGGTCCCAAGGACGGCGAGATCCTCGACCGCCTGCTCGAGCTCCATGTCGGCGGCGTGGTCCGTGGGCACAACAAGCCGTTCGGCGGCGAGGCCGTCATGGTCCCGGCCAGGGGGCCGCTCCCGAGTCACAAGCTCGATGGCGGCATGACGTTGACCCTGCTCGCGCCAGGGCACCGCGCACTTCGCAAGCTGCGTGCCGAGTGGGTCGAGGTGGTCCGCGACGCGAATCGGACCGAGGCGGAGGTCCAGGAGCTCGTCGAGACCGCCGCGAGGCGGAAGGGCATCGACCTGACGCTCGGCGAGCGCCTGGACGTCCGAAGCCTGGCCGCGGCGACGTTCAAGTCCGACGACAAGCCGGCCAACGGGAGCAGCATCGTCGTGCTCGCCGAGTTCGAGAAGAAGCGTCTGCTCCTGACCGGCGACGGCTTCGCGCCGTCCATCACGGCCGGTCTCGAGCGCCTGCTCGGACCCGAGGAGCAACTGACCGTGTCGGCCGTGAAGCTCGCCCATCACGGGAGCCGGAACAACACGAGCCTCCCGATGCTCCGGCGGCTGGACTGCAAGCAGTTCCTTGTCTCGTCGAGCGGCAAGATCTTCCACCACCCCGACGCGGAGGCCCTATCGCGGGTCATCGTCACCAACGGGCCCGACGTCGAGCTCGGGTTCGACTATCGCGTCGCGACCACCGAGGGATGGGAAGACCCCGTCCTCCAGGGCGATCCGGAGTTCCCGTTCACGACCCGCTACCCCGACGCAGCCGGCGAAGGACTCCGGACCGAGCTCTAGCCGGACCGCCCGGCCGCGACCTACGCGCTCGGAGCGTCCAGGAACGCCAGCGTGGCGCTCGCGAGTGCGGGCGATTCGGTGACGTTGTAGTGGGTGGTCCCGGGGATGATCGCGAGCGCGTGCCCGCCCGCGGGCCGGCTCTCGCCCCCCAGGCGCCGTCGCGCTGACCGGCGTCAGCAGAGAGAGGCGTGACGTCGTGACTTGTAGTGGGTGGTCCCGGGGATGATCGCGAGCGCGTGCCCGCCGCGGGCCGGCCGATCCAGCCGCCGTCGCGCTGACCGCCGTCCAGCAGCGCGAACACCTCGACCGCGTGGGCCGGCGGGAACATGTCCGCGTCGGCGGCCACGAACAGCGTCGGCACCGTGAGCCCGCTGACGTCCTCGCTGAAGTCGAAGTCCTTGGCCATCGCCTCGCCCATCTTGTCGAGCAGCCGGCCGAAGTCCTCGGGCCGTGGCGCGACTCGCGCGTAGAGCTGGTACATCGGCGTGTCCTTCATGAACTCTGCCGCGGCGGCGTTGACCTGCCCCTGCTGGCCGAGCATGTCCGCGTAGATCGCGCTGCGGCGGATGTTGGTCGAGACCATGACGAGCTTGCCGACGAGCTCCGGATGCCGGGTCGCGGTGAAGAAGGCGACGCCGCCGCCGAGCGAGTAGCCGAAGACGTCGGGCTTCTCGAGGCCGAGATGCTTGATCAGGGCTGCGATGTCGTCGGCCATCAGCTGGACGTCGATCGGCCGGTCGATGTCGGCCGTCCGGCCGTGGCCCTGGAGGTCGGGCACGATCACCTGGTGGTTCGCCGCGAGCGCCGTCAGCAACTGCGGGAACATCTCGCCCGACCCGAGTCCGCCGTGGAGCAGGACCAGCGGCCGGCCCGCCCCGTGGATCTCGTAGTAGATGTTGATCCCGTTGACGTCGGCGTACTGGCCGGAGCCTTTGGCTTGGGTGGTCGACTCGGTGCTCACGGTGCTGCTCCTCTCACGATCGGCTGGTGGCTTGGTTACCCATCAGACCGGCCCGGGTCGCAGAACTCATCGCTCATCGCTCGACGCTCCGATGATCGTCAGTAGGTGCACTCCCAGCAGACGTCCTCGCTGTGGACGATCGTGAACTTGCTGTCTCCGAAATCGTTGGCCGCCCGGATCAGGATCGCGCTGTAGGGTGGGAGGCCGATCTCACCGACGTCCCATGAGACGGTCGTTGTCCGCTTGTCGCCGGACGCCGTGCTGAGCTTGACGAGCTTGCTCACGTCGATCTTCATCCCGACGGTCACGCAGGGCGTGCCGTGGTTTGCCTTCGATGCGCGGAGACACTCGACCACGCCATAGACGAAGAACCACGTCGCCTCACCATCAGGCGCGGCCCAGGTGATCCGGTATTCCTGCTTCGTCGTGCCGGAGTCGGATGGCGTTTCCTTGATGAGATCGAATGTCGGATCCTGGGGCTTCTCCGGGAAGACACCCGCAGATGCCGCCGCGGAAACGGCCGGTGACGCGCTCGGTGATGGCAAGGAGGGCGCCGGACTCGGCGAGGCCGTGGGCCCCAGCGCCGTGGGCTCGATCGAAGCAGGGCTCGGCGCCGCCGAGCCACCCGCACCCGTGCATCCCACGACGAGGCTGACGATCGCAAGGCATGCCAATGCCAGTCGTCTGGACTGCATCTTCGCCTCCCCGACTTGCCCCGCGGTCCCTCGCGCCGTGGTTGGTGGCACCCGCGTGCGGGGACATTGTCGCCACGGGCGCAAGTCGGAGGTGCTTCTGCGGGCGCGTTCGGTCCATATGCCCCACCATGCAGGTACCCCCAGACCACCTTCCCCCGGAGGCGTGTGCCTTGAATTGTCCAGCCCATCTCAGATCGATCCGGTTGCGCCGCCCACTGCGCGCTCGGTCGTCCGGGGTCCTCGTCGCTGTCTCGGCGATCGTCCTGGCCGCGTGTTCGGGCACGACGGCGAGCGGAGCCCCGTCCCAGGCCGCGTCCGTGGCGCCGTCCGTCGCCCCGTCGCAGGCGCCGAGTGAGGCACCCTCCCAGGCTCCGTCCGAGGCGCCCGCCGGCACGGTCCAGGACCTGGCGGTCGAAGGTGCCGATTTCAAGTTCCATGCGCCGGCCTCGATCCCGGCGGGGCTCACCAAGATCACCCTGACGAACGTCGGCCAGGAGGAGCACCAGGCGCAGGTCGCCAAGCTCGCCGACGGCAAGACGCTCGCGGACCTGACCGCGGCGCTGCAGGGTGACGAGGCCGCCGCGCTCGCGCTGATCGAGCTCGCCGGCGGTCCGACGGGCGTGCAGCCCGGCGCGGCCGGTTCGACGACCGCCAATCTTGAGCCCGGCGCCTATGTGTTCCTGTGCTTCGTCCAGTCGGCGGACGGCGTGCCGCATCTCGCCAAGGGCATGGTGGCGCCGATCGATGTGACCGAGCCGGCCGTGACCGCAGAGGTGCCGGCGGGTGACACTGCCGTGACGCTTCAGGACTTCGCCTTCGTGGGCCTCGACACGCTGTCGACCGGTCCCCACACGGTGACAGTCACCAACGCGGGTCCGCAGCCGCACGAGGCGACCATCGTCAAGCTGGCCGACGGCGTCCAGGCGACGGACCTGCTCGCGATGTTCCAGTCGACGGCCGCGCCGAGCGGTCCACCCCCGTTCACCAGCGTCGGCGGGGTGGCCGGTGTCGCGGTCGGCTCGACGATCACGATGGACGTCGACCTCCCTGCCGGCAACTACGCCTTCCTGTGCTTCGTCCCTGACCCCGCCAGCGGCGCACCGCACGCTGCGCTCGGGATGATCGGAGCCTTGAAGGTCGAGTGAGCCGCGCGACGTCGGTCGCACCCTGAATCGAACGGCCCGTCCGGCGTGGACGGGCCGTTTCGGCGTCCGCGCGACCGATGAGTTCGCGCCACGCGGGCGGTCTACCAAGCAGGCGCGCCTCCAAGGCGGGTCGATCTAGAGGTGCGTCACATGGGTTCGTGGGTGAGCGGCATCAGTGCCATCACGCTGTTCGTCGAGGATCTGCCGGCGACGAAGGCGTTCTACGAGAAGGTCTTCGGACTGCCGATCCACTACGAGGACGACGCGTCCGCGGTCTTCGCCTTCGGCAACACGCTGATCAACCTGCTCAAGGTCGAGGAGGCGACGGGGTTGATCGGGCCGGCGGTCGTGGCGTCGCCCGACGCCGGGTCACGCCTGCAGTTCACGATCACCGTCGATGACGTCGACGCCACGTGCGCCGAGCTCGCAGCGCGCGGCGTGGAGTTGATCAACGGCCCGATGGACCGGCCGTGGGGCATCCGGACCGCCTGCTTCGCCGACCCGGCCGGTCACATCTGGGAGATCGCGAAGTAGGTTCCTACATCTCCATCGGGCTCATGAGCTGGAAGTAGTTGTCGTCGGGGTCGGCGAACGTCGCGATCGACGCCCCCGGCTCGGGAGCAGGGTCGCCTTCGAAGGTGTACGGCTCGGCGATGACGATCGCTCCGGCGGCCTTGAACCGCTCGAAGTCGCCTTTCACGTCCTTGCTCTCGATGTTCCAGATGATCCGGCCGGGGCTCGCACTCTTGCCCTTGACCTCGGAGTGCGGCCCGACCGTCACGAAGCCCGACCCGAGCTGCCAACCGGTGTACCCGCCCTCCGAGAAGACCGGCTCACCGAACAACTTCGTGTAGTACTCGACAAGCCGCTCCGGGTTCTCGGACCCGATGAGGATGCTGTTGAAGTCCACGATGCCTCCTCGTTCGTCGCCCTAAACCTGACATGCCATGTCCGGCCGAGGGGATACAACCGAGCATGACAGGTCTGACATCGAGGAGGACAACATGACGTCCAGCACAGCCTCCGGCGTCGCCCCGGAAACGACCGAGCCCGGCCCCGCCGTCCACGACTTCGACTTCTACATGGGCAGCTGGCGGGTGCACCACCGTCGACTGATCGAGCGGCTGGCGGGCAAGGACGACTGGCAGGAGTTCGAGGGAACGTCGACCGCCTGGCCCATCCTCGACGGCGCCGGCAACATCGACGACAACGTCCTCGAGCTGCCGGCCGGCACGTACCGGGCGATCTCCCTTCGAACCTACGACCCGGCGTCCGACCAGTGGTCGATCTGGTGGCTCGATGGCCGCGCGCCCGGCCAACTCGACCCGCCCGTCGTCGGCGGGTTCGCGAACGGCATCGGCACGTTCATGGCCGAGGACACCTTCCACGGCCGGCCGATCCTCGTCCGCTTCCTCTGGTCCGACATCACCGACCGCACATGCCGCTGGGAGCAGGCCTTCTCCGAGGACGGCGGCGCCACCTGGGAGGTCAACTGGGTGATGGAGTCGACCCGGATCAGTTGATGTCGAAGGCGCTGAACTTGTCGTTGTAGGTGCCGCTCAGGAACGAGATCTGAGCGCCGCTGCTGAAGTTGTAGATGAAGCCGCTGCCAGGGGAGTGCTCTCGAAATCGTCCAGTGGCGCCGAACGACTTGAACGAGCTGATCCGATCGTTCCAACCGATGCTCGAAAGCCATGGCTGGTCGGTCGACAAGTTCATCTGAGCGCCGTCGTAGGTCGGCGTGCTCGAGCGACCGTCACGTATCCGGCGACGAGACTGCGGCGACCCGCCCGCTGGACCCGGCGTGCCACGTCCGCTGGAGCGCCGAAGGCGGTCGAATAGCACCGGAGGACCGGATAGTCGAAGTCATGACAGGAGAGAGTTCCCGCCTGCCGAAGACTGATGGACTTGCCGCCGAGCGTCGCTGAGACCCTGTCCCCTGCGCTCACCGAGCCTGCGATCACAACGATCGACACGAGCGCGCAGACGAGCGCGCGGATCCACCGACGTTCCATCGGTTCTCGTCCCCTCGACATCGCTGATGGATGAGCGAGGTCAACGCTCGGAGCGCGACAGGAACGGCGGTATCGGGCGCTACCCTATCGTCTGGCAGGGTTCTCCCCACTGGATGTGAGCGATGGTGACCCGGTGAACTGGCGGCGTGCGACCCAGCTCGGCCTTGGACTCGTGGTGCTCGTGTTGGCGGTGCTTGGCCTTGCGGCGAGCGCGACTCGGGTCCCCGACCGATGGGAGTCGTGGCGGAGAACCCAGGCGGCCACGTCCTGTCGGTCGAGCCAGGCAGCCCGGCATGGCGAGACGGCATCCGTCCGGGGGACGACGTGGTCGATGATCGACTCGACCGAGGGAGGCTGGTACCATCGCAACGACGCGGGATGGCGTTCACACGAGATCTGCGCAAGGGCGACGCGATCGCAGGACCTTCGGTCCTCCGTCCCGTGTTCGGTGCTCGCGCTCGTCCTTGCCGGCATTCGCCGGCCTCCTCGCCTACCGCGGGCATCCGGCGACAGCGCGTCGTGTTGCCGATCGCGCTGCTGGCTGGCCGCGCAGCCGATGTTGCTTCGTCGGATCCATGGGCGGTGGGCTCCTGGCTGGTCGTGCGCTCTTCGTGGCGTCGGCGCTTGCCGCGGTGGCATTCGGACGATGGCGCGCAGGATTTGTCGTGGCCGTCGTCGCTGGGCTGCTCCTCGCGGCGCTCTGGGTCGTTTCGATCATCGCCATCCCCGAGCGCATTCGATGCGGTCGACGCTGCGCGAGGGCGCCGGCCGCGGCCGGCTTCAGCCTGTTGGGATTTGCCGCCGTCGCCGACCGCCGTCGCATCATGGCAGTTCCTGACAGGCCGATCAGGGCCCGCCTTCGTCGACCTTCTGTGCCTCGGACTGGCCGTGGCGATCGTCATCGGCGGGATCCTCGGCGGCTTCCCCGTGCCTGGCCATCGTCGTCACCGTCGCCGGCGTGCTCGTGTACCCGTTCTGGCGACGCGCCACCGTCTCGAGCTTCGAGCGCCTGGTCGCGTCGCAGGCGCGGCGAGACGCCTCAATCCGGGCCGTCGAGGAGGAGCGGGTCGGCTCGCGCGCGAGATCCATGACTCGCCGCTCCAGGAGCTGTCCGGGGTGATCCGGCGACTGGAGGCCGTCCCTGGGGCCGAGCGAGAGGCGGACGCGCTCCGCGCCGTGGCCGGTCAACTTCGTGACGTGGCGACGACGCTGCACCCGCCGGTGCTCGTGGACCTGGGCCTCGCGGCCGCCATCGAGGACCTGCGGGACCAGCTCTGTGCCGGCTCCCCGGTCTGGGAGATCGCTGTCGAGGTCGACGACCTCACGACCACCGGCCGCCCGCCGGCCGAAGTCGAACTGGCCGCCTACCGGGTGACGCAGGAAGCGATGGCCAATGCGATCGCCCACAGCGGCGGTCGATGCATCGGCGTTCGCGGCTCGGTGGCGCCCGAGGCGATCGACCTCGCCATCAGCGACGACGGTCACGGCCTCGCGCGAGCAGGATGCTCGGGCGGCTCGGCGAGCCGGCCACTTCGGCCTCGACTCGATCCGCGAGCGCGCGTTGGCCGCCGGCGGGACGAGCGTGCTGACCTCGACTCCCGAAGGCGTCTGCGTCCGATTCCGTTGGGAGAGCCGCTCGTGATCCGCGTGGCGGTCATCGATGACCATCCCGTGGTGACCGATGGTCTCGCGCTCGCCCTGCGCCAGACGCCGGACATCGAGGTCGCATGGACCGCCGGCTCAATAGAGAGCGCACGCCAGGCACTGGCCGCCGACAGCCAGGTCGACGTCGTGCTGCTCGACGTTCGCCTGCCCGACGGCTCCGGGCTCGATCTCCTGCCGGGACAGCGCGAGGGTCCACCGGCATTCCTCGTGCTGTCGTCGTGGGATCGGCCGCAGTACGCCGCGGCGGCATTCAAACGCGGAGCCGCGGGCTATCTGCTCAAGGTCGCGCCCCTCGACGAGATCGTCGAGGCGATCCACAAGGCGGCGAAGGGCGGACTGGCCTTCGAGGCCCGTCAGCTGGCCTCCGTTCGAAGCGCCCGCGCACTGACGCCCCGCGAGGTGGAAGTCGTCGGCCTCGTGGCCGAAGGCCTGTCGAACGACGAGATCGCCGTCCGCCTGGGCATCGCCCGCAAGACCGTCGAGGCGTATCTGAGCCGGCTCTTCGAGCGGTGGGGCTTCACGACCCGCACGGAATTGGCGCTCTGGGCCGAGCGCGAGGGCTGGCTGGAGGCCGGCGTCCGGGGCTGACCTCGCGCTAGGCTGCCATAGGGTTTTCCCTACTTGGCGCGTGACGCTCCGTGGGCAACGGTGTACGCAGTGCCCGCCCAAACATGTCCGTTCTGCGGCCAACCACGGATCGCCACGAACCGTTTCTGCGGGTCATGCGGTCATGACTTCGACGCACCGACCACGCCGGTCGCGCCAGTCAACGGCTGGGTAACGCCGGGCAAGCGGCCGATCCGGCGCTATGTGGCCATCGGAGTCGCCGTGTTCCTGGGCCTGGGCGTCCTCGGGAGCCTGACGAAGACCGAGGCCGACATCGCGACGACGACGGCGAGCCGGCGCGCGACCACGGGCGCGGTCGCTCAGACGCCGGTTCGCGAGCCCTATCGCTCCAGCCGACGACAGCCTCTGCCAGCGGCGCTGTCGAACCGGTGGCCGTCGGCCGCCGCAACGCCCAAGCCTGCCCCGACGCCGATCGTCGAGATGGCGCCCGTCGACGTCCCGACGAGCCACAAGTTCTCGGGCAAGAAGCAGACCTACACCTGGACCGAGGTCGCGCTCGGGTTCGACAAGGCGCTCTACAAGGTCACCGGCACCGCAGGCAAGACCAAGTCGTGCACGGTCAAGTGGAGCATGTCGGACGGCGACGGGCGCGACGGCTTCACGCTCAAGATCTCGGCTGGCAAGACGAAGGCGGAGAGTCGTGCCGTACAAGTCGGCCGTGACCGATGGCGCGATCAAGGTCACGTCCACCTGCAAGTCGTGGTCGGTGAAGCGTCCGCGAGTACGTCCCGCAAGCGACAGGCGTGTACGGCAACCCCTGGGCTATACGACTTCAAGGCCGGCAAGACGGATCACGAACCCACCCAGCGAGTTCTGCTCGTACTTTGACTGCATCCCCAGCTTCTGGGACAGCACCAACGGCTACGTCGTGCAATGCCGTGACGACACGTTCAGTCATTCCGGCGGCCGACAAGGCGTTTGCTCGTATCACGGCGGATACAGGAGGACGTTGTTCCGGCACTGAGTCGGACAAACTGCCGATCTCACTGCAGGGGAGGGGGAGACGACCATGCCGAGGCTGGCTAACGCTGTCGCCAGGCGACAATCCCGTAGCTTTGGGATTGACACGAAGGATTGGCGATCGAGAATTCCCCGTCCGGATGGAAAAATTGCACGAATGTTGAGCATCCGCTCGTGACCATTCGACGCCAGAAGCATGTGGTTGCCGCCCGGCTGATTGTGTCGTGGCCAGGATGACGGGTGATCCGAACATTCTGCCCCTCGTCGAGTTCACGACCGATCGACGGGGCGATGGTCAACTAAAGGACCCGATTAACCTGGTATTCATCGGCGCGCTGGCTGATCCAGCGAGCGTGTACGACATCGTCCGGAGCGATCTCGGACTAAGGCATGACAAGGGCCTTAGCGATCAATTCTTCAGTGAACCGGCTGATCCGACAGTAGCGCATCGGCAAGACTTCAATCAGTCGAACCACTTCATCTCCGGCTGGTGGACCCGGTTTCATACCCGTGTCTACAGCGTATTCACAGGCCACCAGACCTACGGTCGCTTGACCGTTGCGCCAATTCACATAGACCACTGGGTGAGCTGTCCGCCGATCCTCAACGATGCGGCCGAAAGCACGACCGCGCACGAAAGTGGGCAACCACAATGTTGAGGGACGGCTACGACATCGCCGTCATCCCATTGCGAACCTTCGACCCCATCCGGCAGTGTGATGGTGAGCGAACAGCAACGGACGGGCGGTGCGCGATCGTGGCTCCGCGCGGCACCATCTCCAGCTGGGGTTGACTCGACTGACGAGGACGAACCGTGAGTTTCTTGCCTCTTCCGCGACCCGACGTCACGAGCCTTGCGAGTCTGATCGGTTCGGATGTTCGGGGCTGTTTCCGCGCGATCGTCACGGTCGCGCCGTATGGCGAATCCCGGCACACGACGGAACTCTTTGTCTGGATACGCCCATCGTCCGGCGTCATCCAGCAGACCGCCGGCAACAAGCTGATCGGTGAACGCCGCGTAGGGGTCGGCGCAGCCACGAATTGGATCCATTTGACAACTACTGCCTCATCCGCAGCGACTTCGACGAAGAACCACTCGCGCGGCTCTTTGATCACCTCGCGGGTCCCGCAGCCTATGCATACGGGGGCGTCACCGATCCAATGTGGCGTCGAGTCACCGCCGATGGTGGAGTGGTCTTCTATCGACGAGGGCCACTGCGACTGAGGGCGCGTTTCGATGCCGCGACGCGCCTTCCTGAGTCCGCTTGGACTGAGTCGGGCGTGATCCGTTTGGGACTATTCGTCCCTCGACCAGGATAGGGTCCCAGCTGCACCGGATGTGTCGTCGTGGCGACTGGAGGAGACGCAGATTCGGCACATCTTCGACCCAACCAGCAGTTTCGACATCGGGACCTACCTGAACCTGGAGCCGATCGATGCCATGATTCGCCACAGGCTGGATCCGGTTCAGGAGCGAACCAGCATCGTGTACCGAACAAGCTCGATGGCCGAACCCTTCCTGTATGCCACGTGGCGGTTGATGGAAACGCCCGAAGCGCGAGTCCGCTTCGCTCTGGGCGACCGCGACACTGCCGTGAGCGCGGAGAGAGCCCTAGGTGGTTTCGAGTTCATTCGGGCGGTTCGATCGGGAGATCGGATCGGACGGGTCTCGACTCGAAACGTCAGATACCTCGAGTTCGCGGACAGCTCAAACCTGCCCCTTGAGGTCGACGCTGTCGCGGACGAACCCAGCCAGATGTGGCGGTCAAGGGTTGCCTCTCTGGTATCGGGCGTGGTCGAGGAATGATCTCTAGCGTCGCGCCTCGCCCTCCCGATATCGGCATCGGCTCCGGCGGGCCGGGCGCGCGGGCCGCGCCAGCTACGCAGGCTTGGTAAACGCCACAGTCGCGGTCGCCGAGTACGGATCAGCCATCTTGAAGGTAGCGAGGACGACCGCGCCCGGGTCCGAGCCTGGCGAATAGCGGTACTTACCCGTGTCCGTTCGGTCAATCCTGCCTTCGGAATCTCCGTCGATGTTTGTCTGCACATCGACGTATGCGGGCGAAACCTCCAAGACGATGTCCACGGGTGCCCATATGTCCCCGTCCCTCGTCAAGGTCGCCTTTGATCCCGGGCTCACGACCCTCATGCTCGCGCTCGTGTCAGGCTTTGTCGCGGCGGCGGCAGCGGTCACCGCCCTAGACCCGAAGTAGAAGCCGGCAACAGCCACCACGAGCGTGCTTACCGTTGACAGCAGTTGAAGGCCGAAGTCATGACTGGCTTCAGGCATCTTTGCGCGCGTCTTCACGTTGAAGGTGTCGCTGCCCGTCGTATCGGGAGCGGGACTTACCCGGACCATTTCCAGGACCTCGGATCCAGTGAAACGATCCAACTGGTCCTCCGGCACTCCCGTCGACACAAATGGCGTTGACGCCGACGAGCCTTCCCCAGCCTGAAATACCGCAACCCCGATGATCGCAAACATCAGGATCAGGGTCATGGCGATGAGCGCTCGAATGGAGCCCTCCGGCAGTCCCAGGGCCTCCGCCTGGTCCGACAGACCGAGCGTGCGAAATGCGATGGACCCTATGTAGAGGAGCAGCGTCACCGACACGAAGCCGGCGATCAGCAGGATGACTGTCTCGAAGTTCGCGAAGAGACCATTCCTCGACAGTTCAGCCAGGCCGACGAAGCCCACGATGGCGATCAAGAGGATCACGAGGAACAGCAAGGCGGCGCGGATCGGACTGAATGCGCCAGGATCGTTTCCGAGGCGAGCTTCTTTGGGTTTTCTTGTCCCGCGGCCGCCTAAGCTGAGGTTCACAACCGCTCTCCTTTCAACTGGCTAGGTCGGGGGTTGGGACACACACGCGGCGGGTGACCCGCGGGATCCGGAGATGGGATTTGGTCCCACCGCCGATGCGCACGGGCGACGGGTTCTCGGGGACCTTGCTTCGGCGATTCCTGCGCGTTCGAAGCCCGCGACCAGCCCTTGACCGCCATCCGCCGTGTGAATCAAGCCATAGCGCAGGCCCATGCGCCAGTAGGGTTCTCCCCACTTGCGGCTGCCCAGCGTTCCAGATTCATGACTGGGTCCATCCCGAGAAGGGAGCGCGGCCCACGAAGCCGGCGCTCGAGCCAGAGAGTCTGGTTCTCAAGAGTGGTCGATCCCGGCGACAGGGATCGGCCACCTAGACCAGCATTGACGCCTCCCGACGCCTGCAGCTCAAGAAGGGGCGGGACCGGCGAACCGACCCTCCGTGTGTTGGATGTTCCAGCGAGAAGCGAGGCCGCTGAGGGTTTCCCCCACTAGCGGGGCTGACTGGCCGATGCCAACGTGACGGAGACGCCTGTGGACGAGACTTCCATCGTCGACGGAGGTCACAGATGCGGTGGAGTCCCCGATGGCGGGCGTGAACGAGGAGCCCGCGGTCCCTGACCCGGCGGCGATCGATGCGGCAGCGGCTGCCCAGGTCGATGCCGTGGCCGAGGCGGTCGCCCAAGGCGAGCCCGCCGCCGAGGCCGTGGCCAAGGGGAGGCCGCCGCCGCGACGCCGGGGCCGAGCCCGAGGCCGAGCCGCCGAACCTGAACGCGACGGGCCGGGCGCGCTGCTCGAGGCGCTCGCCCGGAACACACCGAGGCGCCCCCCGACCTATCGAGATCAGCCCGCCCGGCGGCCGCTGCGCATCTACTCGTTCGATCCGATGCTCGCCAACACTCTCGAACGAGTCGGCCCGGGCGTCGTCACGGTCGAGATCCCCTGGGAGCCACTGTGGTTTGGCCCTCGAGGTACCCGGGTCGTCGTGACCGACTACGACAGCAGCCGGCGGATCAACGACAAGCCGGCGCCCGGCTACTACGAGCCGGCGAATCTCGACCAGACGCGTGTGGCGATCCAGGGCGGGCTCCCGCCATCGGAGAGTGACCCGCGGTTCGCCCAGCAGATGGTCTACGCCGTCGCGATGCGAACGCTGGAGGCCTTCGACAAGGCACTCGGTCGACGCGTTCGGCCGTTCGGCGGCCGGCTTCGACTCTATCCGCACGCCTTCCGTGGCGAGAACGCCTTCTACGACCCGGATCTCAAGGCGGTCCTCTTCGGGTACTTCCAGGCCGACGAGACGAATCCCGGGAAGAACCTACCCGGTCAGTTCGTCTACACCGCGCTCTCGGGTGACATCGCCGCACACGAAGTGGCCCACGCCCTGATCCACCGGATCCGGCCGGGGCTTCTGGATCGGACCAACCGGGACGTTGCCGCGTTCCACGAGGCGCTCGCCGACATCACGGCGATCTTCCTTCACTTCACCTTGCCCGGCGTCGTGGAGGAGACGATCGCAGCGACCCGCTCGGACCTCAATGACGAGACCCCGCTGAACGACCTTGCCGGACAGTTCGGATACGCCACCGGGCGCGGGCGCGCGCTTCGGTCCGCTCTGGACAATCCCGACCCGACACGCTACCAGCGCGAGATGGAGCCGCACGCACGCGGCGCGATCCTGGTCGCGGCCGTCTTCGATGCCTTCAAGACGGTCTACAACCGACGCATCGCCGATCTTCTCCGACTCGCGACGGGCGGCAGCGGCATCCTCGGACCGGGTGCGATGCATCCGGACCTCGTCGCCAGGGTCGCCAAAGAGGCGATCCGTTCCGCCGAGATGGTGCTGACCGTCTGCCTTCGCGCGTTCGACTTCCTGCCGCCGCGGGACGTCACGTTCTCCGACTTCCTGCGGGCGATGGTCACATCCGATCGAGCGCTGTTCCCGACGGACGGCGGTGGTTTGCGCACGGCGTTCATCGACGCGTTCCGACGCAGGGGCATCTATCCGGAGGGCGTGCCGTCCCTCGGCGAATCCTCCCTCGTCTGGTCGATCGGTGGATGAAGGTGAGGAGTTCTGTCTGCCGACCGAGATCCGCGCCGCGATCCTGTCGGTCGACGCCCTTCAACTCAATCCGTGGTTGATCTCCACCACCGCCGAAGGGGAGCCGCCGCTCTATGTCCAGATCAGGCTGGCGCTGGAGGCATTCCTGAGTCAAGAGGCGCAAGCGAAGGCGATCGGGATGTCCCCGGGTAAGAAGGTCCGGGTCCACGACTTCGGCGCAACGTTCCGCTACGACGAGGACGGCGCCCCACGCGTGAACTTCACGGTCCAGTGCACCCAGACGCCGGACCCGCGAACGCCCCCGACATCGAAGTGAAGGTCCTTGACCAGGTGATCCGTCGTTCCGCGACGGTCGTCTTCGACGAATCTGGGTGGGTCGAGTACCTCGTCACCAAGCCGCTGCCTGCCGACGACCTGGCGGAGGGCGTCCAGGCTGCCGCCAGTCAACGCTACGAGGAGCTCTGGGTTGGCTCGATGAAGTGAAGGCGCGCGACCTCGGGCGCGCCATTCGGACTCGTGTCGCCGCGGGACGAACCGCCTGCGCGTCAACTTCGCACTCCTCCACGCTGGAGCGGGCTGATGGCTGAGGACACGATCCGCATTCGGATGTACGCCGTCGGGTTCGGCGACTGCTTCCTGCTCGGCTTTCCCGGGCATGGAGGCAGTCCCGAGCGCCTGATGCTCATCGACTGCGGTGTGCACAACGCGAGCCAGCGGGGCGCCGACATCCCCGGCGAGGTGATCCCCGACATCCTCGCCCAATGCCGCGCAGCGACGGGAAAGGCACGCATCGACGTCGTCGTGGCGACGCATCACCACCTGGACCATGTGTCCGGCTTTCGCTTCGAGGGCTGGGACGAGGTCGAGGTCGGCGAGGTCTGGCTGCCCTGGACCGAGGATCCCGCCGATGCCGGAGGCACTCCGGATCCGCGAGAAGCAATCCAAGCGGGCGAAGTTCCTTCTGGGACTCAGCGCTGCCGACGACGAGAAGTGGAAGGCGATCCGAGAGATCAGCGAGAACAACTTCGGCTACACGAATGCCGCGGCGATGACGACCCTGCACGACGGGTTCGCCGGCGCACCGCGTCGCTACTTCCTCCCGCAGCGGCCCGGCAAGCCACGGTCGCGCAGCTTCTCGCCCAAGGTCATCCCGGGCCTGGAGGTGGTGATCCTGGGTCCGTCGCGGGACGAGGCGGCGATCCGGGACATGAACCCACCAGTCTGGCGAGTCCTACTTTCGCCTCGACGATGAGCGGGCGCTCGGCGCGAGCGGCGAGCCGTTGCCCTTCACGTCGTTCTTCAGGAACCGGAGGCCTACGCCGAGGAAGTACAAGGACCTCGTCCCAACCCGCTCCACCGAGTTGGACGAGGTGGCCAAGGCCGGCGAGACCGACGCGCTCGCGTTGGCGGTGTCACTCGAGCAGGCGACGAACGGGACGAGCCTCGTCCTCCTGTTGCGCTTCGGCGAGACGACGATGCTGTTCCCGGGCGACGCCCAGTGGGGCACGTGGGACCGGATCCTCCATGACCCCGAGAGCGAGGAGCTGCTGCGGACGGTCAACCTCTACAAGGTCGGGCACCACGGCAGCCACAACGCGACCCCGGTGTCGTTCGTGAGCAACTATCTGAAGGATGCCGACGCGTCGATCGTGTCGGTGGCGCCGACCGGGATCGACAGCTGGGACGAGATCCCGCGGATCCCGCTCCTGGAGGAGCTCGGAAAGAAGAGCGCGATGGTCCTCAACTCGGACGACCTCCGCGAAGCGGCCCGCGCCGGGAATCCGCCCCCGGCCGACAAGATCGTCACCGAGGCCGCGGACGGCCTGTGGACCGAGCTTCGCCTCCCCGTCCGCGGTCAGACGACGTGCTCCGCAGGTCGTATCGAACGTCGCCCTCCCTACATCTCCATCGGGCTCGTGAGCTGGAAGTAGTTTCCGTCGGGGTCGGCGAGCGTCGCGATCGACGAGTTCGAGACCGTCGCGTCGGGCGGGGCCTCGAAGGCGTACGGCTCGGCGACGACGATCGCCCCGGCTGCCTTCATCCGCTCGAAGTCGCCTTGACGTCGTTGGACTCGATGTTCCAGATGTTCCGACCCGGGCTTACGTTCTTGCTATGGACCTCGGAGTGCGGCCCGATCGTGACCCAGCCCGAGCCGAGCTGCCAGCCGCTGTACCCGCCATCCGAGAAGCCGGGCTCCCCGAGCAGCTTGCTGTAGTACTCGACAAGTCGCGCCGGATCCTCGGACCCGATGAGGATGCTGTTGAAGTCCATGACGTCTCCTACCTGAGTGTCGCTATCGACGTCGATGAAGTCGGCCTCGCTTTCACGTGAGGCCGTGCATGGACTTCAGGATGTCAACGACGATCCACATGTCGTGCCCAACGTTGTCACGAAGCTGGCGTTCTGTCGTCTCGTGGGCCTTCTTGTGAACCTCGCCAATGCGGTCAGGATTCAGGCGGCGCAAAGCATCCATGATCGTGGCATCAAGCCGATTCGGAGCTTGGATACGACCGAAAGTGGCGGCAAGCTGCCCGAGGGTCATGTCCTCGGCCTCGGCAGCCGTTGGAACGTGCCCCTTCCTCGTCGGCACCAAACTGATTCGGCCAGTCGTGAGGCCCGCGATGAGATACCGCCTCGACTCTTCTTCAACGACCTGACACGCGTCCCCGAAACCCTCGCGCCAGTTTGAACGTTCGAACTGCTCGTATGCACTACCAAGCACCGCGGAGCTCTGGCCGGAGAGACTTGTCCCGTCGGGTAGCTCAAGATTGACAGCTAGGTCACGAGGTGCCGCGACCTCCATCAACTCCCCCAGTCCAAAGGGACGTCGTAAAGTCCAACGCCGAGAGTCCGGATGGACTGATCCTCTGCGACCACTCCTGCGCAATGCTCGGCATCCAGTCCCAGAGCCACGCGCGTGTCTCTCGACGATGACCGAGCGTACTTCACCCATTCGCCGAGCCTGTCCATCGGGATCGCGGAGACTACCTCGACAAAAAGGGTCGTCCTGCCGGGGTCTCGCTGCCCACGAATGTCGGTGTGTACGGGTAGCCCAGCGCGCGATCCTCAACCTCGATTGTGTAACCGCGAAGCTCAAGGCCATCCGCCGATTCGGTCGGCCAGGTCCAAGAGCTCCTCTCGAACGGTGAGGTATGCGCGACCGCCATATCACTCGCCGAAGAGGCGATGGATCATGGATCTTGAAGGCGCGGAGTTCTTCAGCGAGCTCATCGCGAGGGCGATAACGGCGGGATTGGTAACGCTCCAGGTAAGTGCGGAGACGAGCCACCAGTTGCTCAACGGAGTGCTCGAAGTCAGCTCGCTCAACAGTGGACCGAAGCACATCATCGACCGAGTAGGTTGGTTCCGACACCAACCTCATGACGGCGGCGTGAGCGTCGGACCTACGGACGTCTCCGCGTTCGACTAGCACAGGCTCGTCGAGCAAGCTGGCGAGGTGCGACAGTATTGACCACAACGCCGGTCTTGAACTTCTCGACAATGGCCCGACGCACGGCCTCCTCCTCCTTCCGGTTCACGATCCCTCGCTTTGCGAGAGACTCGACACCGCGCGTCGCTTCGAGGACATGGTCGACAGTGTCGCTGCTGCGACTTGGGCTTCTCGAGCTCGGCGAGCAGTTCCCTGTGGTAGCTCCGGGAGTCCGAGAAGCTTCTTTAGTCGCCGGACTTCCCCTCTCGAGAGTGACGCTACTTCCGCGAGCTCGGCCTCAGTCGGCATCCGACCGTTCAGGTCGACGAACTCCTGCTCAAGCTCCCGGAGTTTGTATGCGGCGGGCAGCGGATCCCAATCTCGTCGAGTGTTGTGAATGGCAAACATCATCATGATGTTGGCCATTCGGGTAGGCTCCGGCTGAATAATCGCTGGAACCGTCGGGAGGCCCAGCTTGATCGCGCTTCGCCACCGCCGCTCGCCATCCAGGATCACGAAGCGCTTGCCAGCGGAGTAGAGCGTCAATGGAACGAGGATGCCTTGGAGCTTGATGCTGGCTTCAAGGGCGGCCAGATCCTCGGCTCGAAAGATCAGCCTTGGATTCTCCGGATTCCGATCAATCAACGACGGATCGACAAGCCGGACGTTGTCCGCCACCGGGCTAACCTCGCTTCACCAAGATCAATTCGGTCACGAGACCTCGCCGCGCCACATTATTCGCAAGCGTAGCAGGACCTGGACAAGACAATTCTCGTGAAGCCGGGATAGAGATCGACGATGTCGCCGTGGTCCGCGTTGGTGACGATGACCGTTGCGCCGCTCTCGGCGAGCTCAGCAGCTTTCATGGCAAGACGCTCCTGATCCTTCCATGCGAAGAGGTGCTCGTTGTAGTCGACGAAGCCGTTGTTGTTGTGGCGGGTGACGTAGGGCGGGTCGAGGAATACGAGGTCGTTGGAGGCAACATCGTCAAGGGTTTCGGCAAAGTCGCCGGATCTGATCGCGACTCCTTGTCGAGACAGCTGGAATCGAGCAGCACGGAGATTGTCGTAGTCGAGGTGGCCGTTGGGCCGTGGGCGGCCAAACGGGACATTGAATTCGCCACGAGAATTAACTCGGTAGAGCCCGTTCCAACAGTTGTGATTCAGGTAGATGAACCTTGCCGCTCGCGCCGCCGACGTTTGCGGGAAGCGGCACGTACTCGGTCAAAACGTATCCTTATCTGGCCTCAGGGGCAGTAGATTCGGCGATTACCAATTCAACGTCGTCTCGTATCGCTGCATACGTCTCGATCAAGGGCTTGGCCGAGTCAGAAATGACGGCTCGACTCGGCTTGAGCAAGAAGAACAGCGAGCCACCGCCTAGAAACGGCTCCCAGAACCTCCCGTACGACGGCGGAAGCAGGTCTACGATGGCGGGAAGAAGGTATCGCTTCGACCCCGCCCACTTCAGGAACGCGCCTCGGGACTGCAGTTAGAGGTCGACTGGCATCTAGGGCAGACGCCGCGTGGTCAACGAGGTTGGCAGGCCCGACCTTTGAGGGAGTCACATGGGGTCTCCGCAGGAGTGTGACCCGGCTGGGGACGTGCTATCTGTTGGGCGCTGCCCGCGACCTCTGCGTAACTCAGCTGCAGCCGCTCGTTGAGCCGCAGTTCAGGCACTTGTAGCAGCTGCCGTTGCGGACCATGATCGAGCCGCAGTCGGCGCAGCTGGGGGCGTCGGCCTGGGTCTGGAAGCTGACCTTGGTCTGGCCGAGGTTCAGCGTGATGGTGCCGCGGCGCGTTGCCCGCGGCCTTCGCCGCTCCGTTGCCATTGCCGTTCGCGGCGTGACCGTTCGTGTGGCCGTTGGTCGCGATGACCGTCGAGCTCACTCGGGGCGGCCTCGACCGGGGACGCGGCCACGGCCGTGGCGGTCGGCGTCTCTCCGCCGTCCGCGGCGTTGTCCGTCCGCCTCCGGGGCCGGCGTGGGCTCCGCGGCCGGGGTGGTCGCCTCGTGGGCGAGCGACCGCCTCGGCCGATGAGCCCGGTCCTTCGTCCGCGACAGTCCCGACGATCGCAGCGGAGCCCTGGGAGGAGGCCGGGGCGTCCGCCACGATCGCGGAGCGGTCGATGAGACCCAACGTTGCCTTGTCGTCCGGAGACAGGAACCGCGAGCCGAGCCACCGGAAGATGTAGTCCACGATCGACTTCGCGATCGGGATCTCCTGGTTGCCGGTGAAGCCCGACTCGGCTCGAACCGGACATGCGCGAACTTGTTGACCAGGTCGCGCAGCGGCACGCCGTACTGGAGCGCCACGGAGACGGTCGTGGCGAAGGAGTCCATCAGACCCGAGACCGTGGAACCCTCCTTCGCCATCTTGAGGAAGATCTCGCCGGGCTGGCCGTCCGGGATAGAGGCCGACCGTGATGTAGCCCTCGTGGCCGGCGATCTCGAACTTGTGGGTGACCGCCGTCCGCTCCGACGGGAGCCGGCGGCGATGGGGGAGTGCCGGCTTCGGCCTGGGCCTTCGCCAGCTGCTTGCGCAGCTCGCTCGACGACCTCGGAATCGACGGCGTCGGCCGTCGAGTCGCCCGACTTCTTGCCGGTCGACAGCGGCTGGCTGCGCTTCGAGTTGTCGCGGTAGACCGCGATCGCCTTGAGGCCGAGCTTCCAGCCCTCGAGGTAGACCTGCTCGATCTCCTCGGCCGTGGCGGCCTCGGGCATGTTGACGGTCTTGCTGATCGCGCCGCTGATGAACGGCTGGATCGCGCCCATCATCCGGACGTGGCCCATGTAGTGGATGGACCGCTCGCCGTTGGCCGGCTTGAACGCGCAGTCGAAGACCGGCAGGTGCTGTGGCTTGAGGTGCGGCGCGCCCTCGATCGTCTCGCGCTCGTTGAGGTACGCGAGGATCTCGTCGACCTCCTCGGCGCCGTAGCCGAGCTTGCGCAGGGCGGCCGGGACGGTCTGGTTGACGATCTTGAGGAAGCCCTCGCCGACGAGCTTCTTGTACTTGATGAGCGCGATGTCCGGCTCGACGCCGGTCGTATCGCAATCCATCATGAACGCGATGGTCCCGGTGGGCGCGAGCACGGTGACCTGGGCGTTGCGGTAGCCGTACTGCTCGCCGAGCTCGAGCGCCTCGTCGTAGACCTCGGTCGCGTGGCGCGAGGAGGTCCTTCGGGCACGCCGGCGGTCGGGATCGCGTAGGCCGCGTTGCGGTGCTTCTTGATGACCCGCAGGAACGGCGCCTCGTTGACCTTGTACTCGGCGAACGGGCCGCCGTGGTCGCGGGCGATGATGCTCGACTGCTTGTACGCCTCGCCGTGCATGATCGCGGTCAGGGCGGCGGCGTAGTTCCGGCCCTCGTCGGAGTCGTAGGCGAGGCCGCGGCTCATCAGCAGCGCGCCGAGGTTGGCGTAGCCGAGCCCGAGCGGGCGGAACTTGTGCGAGTTCTCCTCGATCTTCGGCGTCGGGTAGCTGGCGTTGTCGACCAGGATCTCCTGGGCCGTGAGGGTCACCTTGGCCGCGAAGCGATACGCCTCGACGTCGAACTCGCCGTCGTCGCGTCGACGAACTTCATCAGGTTGAGGCTGGCGAGGTTGCACGCGGTGTCGTTGAGGAACATGTACTCGGAGCACGGGTTGCTCGCGTGGATGCGATCCGTGTTCGCCGAGGTGTGCCAGTCGTTGATGGTCGTGTCGTACTGGATGCCCGGGTCGCCGCAGACGTGGGCGGCCTCGGCCATCTTGCGGAAGATGTCGCGGGCCTTGTAGGTGTCCATCGGCTCGCGCGGCGACACGACCGCGTGGGTCGTCCAGTCCTTGTCGTCGACGACGGCCTGCATGAACGTCGTCGGTCACGCGGACGCTGTGGTTGGCGTTCTGGAAGAAGACGCTGCCGTAGGCCTCGCCGGTGAAGCTCGGGTCGTAGCCCGGCCTCGATGAGCGCCCAGGCCTTCTGCTCCTCGTGCGCCTTCGAATCGATGAACTCGAGGACGTCCGGGTGGCCGGCGTCGAGGATCACCATCTTGGCCGCGCGCCGGGTCTTGCCGCCCGACTTCACGACGCCGGCGAAGGCGTCGTAGCCCTTCATGAAGGAGACCGGGCCGCGAGGCCGTGCCGCCGCCGGCCATCTTCTCCTTGGAGCTGCGGATGGTGCTGAGGTTGGAGCCGGCGCCCGAGCCGAACTTGAAGAGCATGGCCTCGGTCTTGGCGAGGTCCATGATCGAGCACATCGTGTCCTCGACCGAGTTGATGAAGCAGGCCGAGCACTGCGGCTGCTGCTCGATGCCGACGTTGAACCAGACCGGCGAGTTGAACGCCATCTTCTGGTGGACGATCAGGTGGGTCAGCTCGGCCTTGAAGGTCTGCGAGGTCCTCGTCGGTCGCGAAGTAGTGCTGGGTCTCGGCCCAGGCCGCGATCGTGTTGACGACGCGGTCGATGAGCTGGCTTGACGCTGGTCTCGCGCTCCGGGGTGCCGAGGTGGCCGCGGAAGTACTTGCTGACGACGACGTTGGTGGCGAGCTGGCTCCAGAAGTCGGGGACCTCGACGTCCTTCTGCTCGAAGACGCTCTTGCCGCTCTCGTTGGCGATGCCGGCGGTCCGGTACTCCCAGGTGATCTCGTCGTAGGGATGGACGTCCGGGCGGGTCCAGCGACGCTCGAAGGTCAGGCCCTTGGCCGGGGTCTTGCCGTCGGGTTCGGTGCCGTCGAAGGAGGCGCCCTACGGGCCGGCGTGGCGGCCGTGCGTGGCGCCGGTCGTCGCGGCTCTGGTCGCCGCGTCGGCGGTCGCCTTGGTTCCCCGTTCCGTGGCCTGGGCGGTGCTGGCGGTCCCACGAGCCATTGCGTCTGTTCCTCCGTCCGATTCCCGGCGGCTGAGCTTGGCCAGTGCCTTTGGCTGTAGCTGCCGCATCGTCGTGTCGTCTGTGCTCCCGATCGGTCCTGGGGGCCGCTCCCGGACCGGCGGATCGTGCCGGCGTCGGAGCGTGTCGGGCGTTCTCGGTTCAGTAGGGCGACCCGTAAACGATACGCCTGCGGGTAGGCACAGTCAAGCCCAAAACCACAAGATGTAGTGGTTGGGTTGCGTGACCCCCCGCTAGATGTGGTGGTTTGGGCGTATCCACGCTCGACCCACGTTCCGTGGCGGTTCGTCCACGTTCCGCGGCGGTTCGTCCACGGTTGCGCGGCGGTTGTCCACGGGCGGGGAGTGGCTTGTCCACGGCCTGTACACAGGGTATCAAATCGAACGGACGTGCGGTATGGGGTACGTGGCGGCGCGGCCGGGCGAGGCGTGACCCGTGCCCCTTCCCTGCCGTCAGCCCACTTGTGCGCCAGATTGCCATCAGGCGGCAGTTAGGCAGCATTCGGCGTCGCCGATGGGCCGATCGAGGGCCCGGACCGACGTCCTGGCCGGCGCTCCGTGCGTGGCGAGCCCGCCTTCGAAGCCGATCGCGGCGATCCAAGGCGCAAGAGTTCGCCTAACTGTCATGTGGTGGCAATCTGGCGGTGTTCGGAGGAGCCGGACCCGGGTGAGCGGCACGTAAGGGACGCTCTTCACCATCGTCGCGATGGATGACCAGCAGGTCGGGGCCGCGATCCGGACCATGCGCATTCGCCGACGGAAGCGCCAAGCGGACGTCGCCGGGGCAGCCGGCATCTCCACGTCCACCGTGTCCCGGATCGAGCGGGGCCGCCTCGACGAGGTGGCGGTCGGTACGCTCCGTCGCGTCTGTGCCCAGCTCGAGTTGCGCGTCGAGATCCGCGTGCGTTCGCGCGGCGGCGATCTCGATCGGATGGTCAGCGCGCGACACGCTCGTCTCGTCGAGTCGATCATCTCGCGGCTGCGCCGCGACTTCCCGGAATGGGAGCTGCTTCCCGAGGTGTCGTTCTCGATCTGGGGCGAGCGAGGCGTCATCGATGTCTTCGCCTGGCACGCGGGTCGCCGCGCCCTGCTGGTGATCGAGGTGAAGACCGAGATCGTCGATGTCGGCGAGATGCTCGGCACGCTCGATCGCAAGCGTCGGCTGGCTCGAGAGATCGCCAAGGAGCGAGGCTGGGATCCGCTGACCATATCCGCCTGGCTCGTCGTCGCGGAGAGCCGGACGAACACGCGCCGGATCGCCGACCACGGCGCCACGCTGCGCGCCGCCTACCCCACGGACGGCCGACGGATGCGCGGCTGGCTGGGGAGTCCGGACCGGCCGGTGGCGGCGCTCTCGATGTGGCGGGAGCCGGCGTCTCGAGCCGCCGCGACGGCTCCCGTGGGCCGCGTGCGAAGCCGTCGGCGTCGGGAGCGCCCTGCCTGACCTGATCCCGGGTGGAGGACGCCGCGACCACCAGCCGCCCCGCGTGTGACAATTCTTTGTCCGGGGTATGGACAAAGTGGCGAGGGCTCGCTAGGATGCCGCCAAACGGGCTTTGCCAAGTCACTGGACAAAGTTCGGAGGGAGTGGCCGGCCGAGCGGCTCACGGAGGACGAGTGGCACGGATCGGAGCACGAGTGGCCCGCGCGGAGTTTCCAGCCAAGGCGACCCACGCGCAGACCCGCGCCCATAACGCGAGCCTGGTGCTCCGCGCCCTCTACGACCTCGGGCCGATCTCGCGCGCAGCCATCGCCCGCCTCACCGGCCTGACTCGCACCAGCGTCGGCGAGCTCGTCGCGGAGCTCGAACAAGAGGGCCTCGCCCGGGATGCCGGCAAGGCGCCCTCGACCGGCGGCAAGGCGCCGACCCTTGTCGAGCTCGTCGACGACGCCCGCCACGTCGTCACGCTCGACCTCGGCGAGCGCACCTTCACGGCCGGGCTGCTCGACCTGCGAGGCAACATCCAGCGCCGGGCCACCCGCGACGTCGAGGGCGCCGATGGCGACACGGCGCTCGCCCTCGTCCACGACCTGATCGACGAGATCCTCGCCGGCCCGCACAAGCCGATCCTGGGCATCGGGGTCGGCACGCCCGGGCATCGTCGACGGCGACGGCACGATCCGCTGGGCCGTCAACCTCGACTGGACCGACCTCCCGCTCGGTCAGACGCTCCACGAGCGCTTCGGCCTCCCGACCGTCGTCGTCAACGACTCGCGCGCGGCCGCCATCGCCACCTACCTCTTCGAAGGCGAGGAGCGGCCAGAGAACCTCGTCGCGATCAAGATCGGGCGCGGCATCGGCGCCGGGCTGGTCCTCGACGGCGAGCTCTTCGGTGGCGACGGCGATGGCGCCGGCGAGATCGGCCATATCGTCGTCGAGCCCGACGGGCGCCGAATGCCACTGCGGCCGGTTCGGCTGCCTCGAGACCGTGGCGAGCGCGCCCTCGATCCTGCGGGCAGCCGCCGCGGCCGGTGCTCCGGCATCGAACCTGCAGGCGCTGGCCGATGCGGCCGCGCACGGAGACGAAGCCGCCCTTGCCGTCACGCGCGGCGCGGGTCGCGCACTCGGGGCCGCGGTCGCGAACCTCATCGGGATCCTGGACGTGCGGCGGATCGTGGTCCACGGGTCCGTGACAGTTCTCGGGGCCCCGTGGCTGGACGCCATCCGCGACGAGGCCACGCGACGGTCGCTCGGCCCGCTCGCCCGCGAGACGCGGATCCTCGATGGCGGCGCCGGCGACGACCTGACGCTCCTCGGCGCGTGCGCGCTGCTGCTGACCGAAGAGCTCGGCCTGACGGTGCACGGATGACGACGGCGACCGACACGCGGTCGGCCGAGACGGGCACCGCCGACTGGCCCGGCATGACCGAGACCCTCGTGGTCGGCGTCGATGTCGGCGGCACGAAGATCGCCGTGCTCGTCACCAGCCCGGACGGTGCCGTCCTCGGTCGGGCCACGAACGCCTCCTCCGTGACCGACCAGGACGGCGCCGCCGAGGCCATCGCGGCAGTCATCGACCTCGCGCTCGAGGGCGCCGGCGCGCGACTCACCGATGTCGCGGTCGTCGGGATCGGCGTGCCCGGCCGCGTGGACCCGCTGACCGGCAACGTGACGCTCGCGGTCAACCTCGGCTGGAACGACCTCGCCCTGCGGGACGCCCTCGAACGCCGTCTCGGCCGCCCGTGCGTCATCGAGAACGACGCCCGTGCCGCCGCGGTCGGGCTGCATCGACGGCGGGTCCTCGGCACGGCCGACGACATCGCGTACCTCGCGGTCGGGACGGGCATCGCGGCCGGGCTCATCCTCGACGGCCGGCTCCACCGCGGGGCTCGCGGCCTGGCCGGCGAGATCGGGCATGCGATCCTCGACCCGAACGGCCCGGTCTGCGCCTGCGGGCAGCGCGGCTGTCTCGAGGCGTTCGTCTCGGGCCCGGCCATCGCCCGCCGCGCCACGGAGTCCATCGCCGAGGGCCGCGAGTCGACGCTCGCGCAACTCGAGTCAGCGGCGATCACGGCTCGGGACGTCTACGAAGCCGCCGCGGAGCGTGATCCGCTCGCCTGCGAGCTCGTCGAGGACGTCGGCCGCCGACTCGCCTGGGCGATCCACCTGCTGGTCATGGCCTACGACGTCGACCGGGTCGTCCTCGGCGGCGGCGTCTCGCATGCCGGCGAGCCCTTCATGGATCCGATCCGGCGCGAGCTCGAACGGCTCCGGGCCGCGTCGCCGACCGCCGGCGAGCTGCTGCCGGCCGGGGTCGTCGAGGCCCTGCCCGTCGGGGCCGACGCCGGGGCCTGGGGGGCGGTCGCGATCGCCCAGCAGGCACTCCACGGACCCGTCGCCGCGCCGGCGGTGGAAGGAGGTGCGTGACGCGCGAAGGACGCGATGACCCGCACGAACCGTTGAACCAAGCAGGCCAACCGAACCAAGCGGACCGAACGAACGAAGCGATCCACCACTCGAGGGAACCACAGGAGAAGCAAAGGAGGAGCATGAACACTCGACGAGCGATCACCCTGACGGCGCTGCTGGCGCTGGTCCTGGGTGCCTGTTCCCCAGCCGCGACCCCGGTGCCGGCAAGCGCCACGACCCCGCCGGCACCGACGGCGGCCCCATCGACCTCGCCCGAGGCCTCGGCAGACGCTTCGGCGCCGCCCGCCAGCGAAGCTCCGCTCGCCCCGGATCCCGCCGAGGCGGTCATCACGGGCATCGAGCCGGGCGCCACGATCACGTTCTGGACGTTCTTCCTGTCGCCGACGTTCGACGACTACATCAAGACCACGATCGAGCGGTTCAAGGCGACCTACCCGGGCGTCACCGTCAACTGGGAAGACCACCAGGGCACGTTCAAGGACGATCTCAACAACGCGTTCGCGGCGAACATCGCCCCGGACGTCATCAACCTCTCGGTCAGCGAGGGTTGGGTCAGCGAGTACGCGGACAAGGGCCTCCTGCTCGGCCTCGACAGCACGGTCCCGAAGCCCGTCCAGGACATCTACTTCCCGAACCTCTGGAAGCAGCAGCTCATCGACGGCGTGAACTACCAGTTCCCCTGGTACCAGGGCCTCAACGTCGAGCTGATCAACAAGGCGATCATGGAGAAGGCGGGCGTCAGCGTCGATGCGTTCCCCAAGACCATCGATGGCCTGCCCGCCCTGTGCGCGACGATCCTCGAGAAGGCCGCCGCCCAGTGCGCGATCCGCCTGACCGTGACCGACCTGCTGGCGCAGATGGTCTACGAAGGCGGCGTCAAGGTCTTCAGCGACGACAACAAGTCCTTTGCCTTCAACTCGGCCGAGGGCGTGGCGTGGCTGCAGATGTACGTCGACATGAACAAGGCCGGGACCCTCGACACGACGGTCCTGACCGGTGACGACCGCATCGGGCTCAACGCCTTCTCGGCCGGCGCCGCGCCGTTCTACGCCACGGGTCCGAACCTGGCCCGCCAGGTCAAGGACACCAACGCCACCCTCTACGGCAACCTCGCGATGGTCCCCTCGCCGCTCGGCAAGTCCGGCGTGGCGGGCAAGGGCCTGATGTCGATCTCCGTCAAGAAGGACACCCAGTTCCCGAACGCGTCCATCGCCCTCGCGCAGTTCTTCACGAACTCGCGGAGCATGGTCCAGTTCGCCAAGCAGGTCGCGATCTACCCGTCCTCGCCGGCGGCGTACGACGACCCGTTCTTCTCCTCGGCCCCGGCCGCCATCGAGGACGCCGCGCGATCCCTCGCCAAGGAGACCGTCGCCACGTACCAGGACATCGTCCCGACCGTCCCCGCCAAGGCCGATGTCAACGACATCGTCCGCAAGGCGGTCGAGTCGGCGATCTTCAACGATGTCGCGCCCCAAGCGGCCCTCGACAAGGCCGTCGCCGACGCGAACAAGCTCCTGGATTAGGACTCACCGGCTCGACGACCCGGTCCCCGGGTCCGACACCGACCGCTGGCCCGTCCCGTCCGGGGCGGGCCAGCTTCACATCGCAACCCTCGCATCGCAACGTACGATCACGGGGCACGACATGACCAGGAAGCGATCGATCACCCCATACACGTTCCTGCTGCCGGCCCTGGTCCTCCTGGGCATCTTCGTCGTCTACCCGATCATCGCGGTCGTCTACTACAGCTTCACCGACTACGACATCGCGACGCCGCCGGTCTGGGTGGGGCTCGACAACTTCGCGAAGCTCGTCGAGGACGAGACGTTCCGGCTCGCGGTCGTGCACTCGTTCGTGTACCTGCTGGTCACGCCGATCCTGATCGTCCTCTCGATCATGCTCGCCATCGTCGTCAACCGCCGCATGCGCGGCATCCACATCTTCCGGGCGCTCTACTTCGTGCCCGCGGTCAGCGGCAGCATCGCCATCGGCCTCGCCTGGCGCTGGCTGTTCGACCGCAACGGCTTCCTCAACGGGGTCCTCCAGTCGTGGGGCCTCATCGAGCAGCCCATCCAGTGGCTCACGACGCCATCGCTGGTCCTCCCGATCGCGATGCTGCTCACGATCTGGGCCGGCGTCGGCTACTACTCGGTCATCTTCCTGGCCGGGCTCCAGAACATCCCCGAGGAGCTCTACGACGCAGCCCGGATCGACGGCTGCAACGACCTGCAGAAACACCGCCACGTGAGCCTGCCGGGGCTTCGGCCGCAGATCGTCTTCGTGTCGGTCATCTCGAGCCTCGCGGCCCTCAAGGTCTTCGACGAGATCTTCGTCCTGACCAACCGGACCGGCGGGATCCTCGACAGCGGCGTGACGATGGTCTTCTACCTCTGGAAGCAGGCCTTCATCAACAGCCACGCCGGCTACGCGTCGGCAGTCGCGATCGCGCTCCTCGCCATCACGCTCGTGTTCTCGATCTTCAACGTCCGGATCCTCGAACGGCGCGAGGAGGGAGACGCATGAGCCACGCTCCGATGGTCGAGATCGCCGCGCCCCTCGCCGAGCGCCAGCGGGCGCGACGCCTGCCGCGACGGCGGGCCATGGCCTCGAGCGCGCTCTGGTACGTGGTCCTGATCGGCCTGGCGGTCATCACGGTCTTCCCGTTCTTCTGGATGCTGATGACGTCGCTCAAGGGCCCGAACGACCCGGTCTACTCGATCCCGCCGCAGATCTTCCCGAGCGACCCGACGTTCGCGAGCTACACGCGCGTGCTCGAGACGCTCCCGATCCCGACGTTCTTCATGAACAGCCTGATCGTGGCGGTGTCGGTGGGGCTGCTCAACGTGCTGGTCGCCGCGATGGCCGCCTACCCGCTGGCGAAGATGCGGTTCATCGGCCGCAGCACGATCTTCTACGCGCTCCTGGCGACGCTGATCGTGCCGGCCCAGCTGACCTACATCCCGAGCTTCGTCCTGGCGGTCAACGTCTTCGGGTACTACGACTCGCTGCCGGCGCTGATCCTGCCCAACCTCGTCAGCGCCTTCAACATCTTCCTGCTGCGGCAAGCCTTCCGGGGCGTGCCCAACGACCTCACGGACGCCGCGCGCGTCGACGGGGCGGGGGAGTGGCGGATCTGGTGGTCGATCCTGTTGCCGATCGTCCGGCCATCGCTGGCGGCGGTCGCGATCTTCACCTTCGTCACGTCGTGGAACGACTTCCTGTGGCCATCGTTGATGCTCCACACGAAGGACGGGCTGACCCTGCCGGTCGGGCTGGCGGCGCTGCAGAGCTTCTTCCAGTCCGACTTCCGCGCGATCGCCGCCGGGGTGACGATCACGGTCGTGCCGATCCTCCTGTTCTTCATCCTGGTCCAGCGCTACTTCGTGCGCGGCCTGGCGGGCGCGGTCAAGGGGTGACCACGGGGGTGACCGACCGCGCGGTCCTCGGCCGGGTGATGCTCGCGTTCGAGGGTGAGGCGCTCCCGCCGTGGGTCGCAGCGCGACTGGCCGAGGCACCGGCCGCGGGGATGACGATCTTCCGACACCACAACGTCCGCTCGCCGGGACAGCTGCGCGAGCTCACCGACGCCTTCCAGCATGCGGGCGCGGCCTCCCCCCGGGCCGCGCCCGCGCCTCTTCTCGTGGCCGCGGACCAGGAGGGCGGCCAGCTCCTCGCCCTCGGCGACGGCCCGACGGCCTTCGCCGGCAACATGGCGCTGGGCGCGGTCGGTGACGCCGACCTTGCCGAACGCGTCGGCGAGGCGATCGGGCGCGAGGCTCGGGCGATGGGCGTCAACGTCGTCTATGCCCCGGTCATGGACGTGGCCACCAACCCGGACAACCCGGCGCTCGGGATCCGGTCGTTCGGCGACGATCCGGCGGAGGTCGGTCGACTCGGCGCCGCGATGATCCGCGGCCTGCAACGGGCCGGGGTGGCGGCCGCGATGAAGCACTTCCCGGGTCTGGGCGAGGCGGCCGAGGACACGCACTTCGGCGTCGCGGTCGTCGGTGGTTCGCGAGCGCGGTTGGAGGCCGTGGAGCTGGCGCCGTTCCGGGCGGGCGTCGAGGCGGGCGTTCGCCTCGTCATGTCGGCCCACGTCGCTGCGCCGGCCCTGGCCGACGGCTCGATGCGGCCGGCGACGCTCTCGCGCGCGGTCATGACCGGTGTCCTGCGCGAGGAGCTCGGGTTCGGCGGCGTGACGATCAGCGATGCGCTCGACATGGGGGCCATCGCCCAGGGACCCGCGCAGGCGGACGACGTGATCGCGGCCGCGCGGGCGGGCGTGGACCTGTTCCTCTGCGCAGCGGACGCTGAGGCGCGGCAGCGCATCGAGGCGACGCTCGTGGCCGCCGCGGACGGGGGTGTCCTGGAGCCGGGGGAGCTCGACGCGTCGCTCGCGCGGGTCGCGGGCCTCCGGCAGTGGGTCGGCTGGGTCGAGCCGGCGGATGCGGACCTCGCGATCGTCGGATGCGCGGCGCACCGCGCCCTTGCACGTGAGCTCGCGGAGCGCTCGATCACGCTCGTCCGCGACGATGCGCGGCTCCTGCCCCTCCGCCCCACCGCGCATGCGACCATCCTCGCCGTGATGCCGACTCCGACCGACCTGACCCCGGCCGACACCTCGTCGCTCGTCGTGCCCGGGCTGGCCCGAGCGCTGCGAACGCGGCACCCGAACGTCGACGAGCTGGTGCTGCCGATCGCCCCGTCCGAGGCCGACATCGCGGCCGCGGTCGAGCGGGCAGGAACCGCTGACATCGTGGTCGTCGGGACGATCGATGCGGCCCACCATCCGGGCCAGGCGACCCTGGTCCAGGCGCTCGCCGCTACTGGCAGGCCGACCATCGCGGTGGCGTTGCGCACGCCCTGGGACGTGGCGACGTACCCGGCCGGGGTGACCGCCGTGGCCACGTACTCGATCCTCCCCGAGCCGCTCGAGGCGCTGGCCGCCGCGCTGGTCGGCGAGATCCCGTTCGCCGGCCGGCTGCCGGTGCGGGTCGATGGCGTCGCGGGCGTCCGGGCGTGAGCCGCCCGCGATGAGCCTTCGCGACGAGATCCTCGAGCAGCCGGCGGCCGCGCGCCGGTTCCTCGAGACGCAGTCGGCGTCGGTGGCGGCCATCGCGGACGCGGTCCGCGCGCGCGAGATCGACCACGTCGTCATCGCCGCCCGCGGCACGTCGGACCACGCCGCGATCTACGCCCAGTACGTGCTGGGCGTCCGGCACGGGCTGACGGTCGGGCTCGCAACGCCGTCCGTGGTGTCGGTCTACGGCGCCGATCCGGCGCTCCGGCGGGCCCTCGTGCTCGCGGTCAGCCAGTCGGGCGCGTCGCCGGACATCGTCGCGGTCGTGGAGGCGGCGAGGCGGCAGGGCGCCCCGACCGTCGCCCTGACCAACGATCCGTCGTCGCCGCTCGCGGACCGGGCCGACTGGACGCTCGACCTGTCGGCCGGACCGGAACTGGCGATCGCGGCGACCAAGACGTACACGGCGTCGCTGCTCGCCGTGGCTGCGCTGTCCGCGGCGATGATCGAGGACCCGACCGCGCGCGCCGCGGACCAGGCCGCGGTCGCCGCGATCCCGGACGCCCTCGCGACGATGCTCGCGCTCGAACCCGAGATGGAGCGGATCGCCGCGGCGCACGCGGCCGCCGATCGCCTGCTCGTGATCGCGCGCGGCTTCGAGTACGCCACCGCGCGCGAGTGGGCGATCAAGATCAAGGAGCTCGCGCACGTGTTCGCCGATCCCTACTCCGCGGCCGACTTCGAGCACGGACCGGTCGCGCTCGTCGAGCCGGGCGTCCCGGTCATCGCGATCGTCCGCGACGGGCCGACGGCGGCCGGGCTGACCGAGCAGCTCGGGCGGCTCCGCGAGGACCTGGACCCGCAGCTCACGGTCGTCTCGGACGTGCCCGAGGCGCTGGCCCTCGCGACGTGGCCGGTCGCGATCGTCGCGCCGCCCGCCGAGTGGCTCGCCCCGATCGCGACCATCGTCGCGGGGCAGTTCCATGCCATGCACCTGACGATCGCGCGCGGCCTGGACCCCGACGCCCCGCGGAGCATCCGCAAGGTGACCAGGACGCGCTAAGACGCGCTGACGCCGCGCTCGGCGATGACCCCGACCGGCGCGGTGGCGCACCGGAACATCCGATCGGGGGCTGGCGTCGAACACCAACTTGGACGAGCCTCTTTCGCGAGGCGCATCGGCTCATGAACCGCTCCCGCGAGCGGTCTACACTTCGGCAGGGACACCACCGCAGAGGGCAGCACGCATGCGACGGCGTCGGAAGTGGTTGCGGCGGATCGGTCGGGTCGGCGGCACGATCGCCATCGGGGGGATGCTCGGTTTCCTCGTGCCCACGGTCGTCGCCGAGTACAGCCCCAAGCCAGAGATCCAGGCGCAGGTCGCCGAGTCGCCGCTCGCCCGTGAATTCATCATCGCGTACGTCACCGACGACCAGTCAGAGCTGCAACGGCTGGGTGCGTCGGCCGACATGCGACTCCGTGCGACGCGCCTCACCACCGACTACGCGAAGGTCGATGCACCCGTCCATCTCGGGTCCTTCATCTCGAGCGGCCTCGCGCTCCACGCGTACTCGACCCACGTCGTCAAGCCCGACGGCAGCGCCGATCTGATCGGCTGGCGTGTCGTGACCTCCGGCGGTCAGGTCGGACTGATCCTGCCGCCGAGCCCGATCGAGGCGAACCCGTGACGGCCGATCGGCAGCCCGACTCGACGACGCCGGAGCCGCCGACGCCCGAGGCCGCGATCCCCCCGGTGGCGCCCAAGGGCGCGGCGATCCCCCCGGTGGCGCCCGAGGCCGCACCCGAGGTCGCGGTCGGCGCCATGCCGGCGGAGATGCCGGTCATCGAGCCGCCCACGCCCGATCCGTCACCGCTCCTGCCCGACGTCGTCCCGGTCATGGCCGTCACCTCGGTCGCGCCGGTCGAGGCGCCGCCGGCGCGTCGCAGGAGACGCCTTGCCCTGGGGATGTGGAGGATCGCCCGCCCGCTGCTCTCGCTCGGACTGCTCGTCATCGGGATCGCCCTGGGCGTGACGACCTTCGGGGCGGTCCAGCCGAAGGACCCCACGGTCCTCGCAGATTCCCCCAGCGCGGTCCAACCGCCGGCCGCGGTGCTTGAGTTCATCACCGCGCTTGCCGCCAACAACCCGGACGCCTTACGAGCTGCCGTCCCTGCCGACCCGTATCGGCTGCTGGCCGGCGAACTGCAGATGCGGGGCTATCAGGAGATTTCGAGCGTGGACACCCTCGGCACCATCCTCGACGGAGATCGATCGGCGACGGAGATCGTCATCCACGGATCGGCGGGCGGCGGCCAGGGACTTGTCATCAACCTCGTGGTGCACGCCCAGAACGGCGTGATCGTGAACTTCCGATGACCGCGGTGCGCGGCTTCTTGTCGCACCTCTCGTATATGTGGGAGAAGAACCGCACACGGCTCATCGTCCTGCTCGCGGTCATCACGTTCCTCGTCATCCTCAACGGCTCGCGCGGCCTGATGACGGCGGCGGTCGGGTTCCTGGCGTCGGCGCCGTTCCTCGCCGTCCAGCTCCTGTTCGCCATCACGTTCATGATCATCCAGTTCGGGGCGCTGTTCTGGTTCCTGTCCCGACCGCGGAAGTACACCGTCGACCCCGGACGACGCCCAGATCGGCCTCTCGTTCGAGAACTACCGCGGGCAGCCGGACCTGCTGGAGCACGCCAAGAGCACGGTCAAGATCCTGCAGGGCGTCGAGCAACTTCGAGAAGCTCGGCGGTGAGATGCCCAAGGGCATGCTGCTGAGCGGCCGGCCCGGCACCGGCAAGACGTTCCTTGCGGGCTGCATCGCGGCCGAGGCGAATCTGCCGTTCATCTACATCGACGCAAGCTCGCTCCGCGGCATGTTCATCGGGCATGGACACGCTGATGGTCATGAAGCTGTTCCGCGATGCGCGTGGGCTCGGCCGCAAGTACGCCCGCGACGGACAGCGCGGCGCCTGCATCATGTTCATGGACGAGCTCGACTCGATCGGTGGCGCTCGCAGCGGCCAGGCTGGTATGCCGGTCGGTGGCATGGGCATGGGCATGTTCGGCGGCGGCGGCGCCGGTCTGAACACCCTGCTCAACCAGATGGACTCGCTCGGCGACCACGTCGAGGACCGCTGGCGGGTCAAGGTCCTGCGCTGGTTCGGCATCGTCCGCGGGCCCGTGCCGCAGCAAGCCCCTAATCTTCGTCATCGGCGCGACGAACCGGCCCGAGGTCCTCGATCCGGCCCTGACCCGTCCCGGCCGCCTCGACCGGATGTTGCACGTCTACGCACCTGACGGCGAGGGTCGCCGCGACATCATCAGCCATTACCTGAACATGAAGGCCCACGACCCGGCCATGGACATCGACTTCATGGTCGCGGACTCCATCGGCTGGACGCCCGTGATGATCAAGACGATCATCAACGAGGCCCTCGTCACGCCCACGACGACGGCCGGGACTACCTCAATTACAAGGATTGGCTGGCGGCCGCCGACTCCCGCGTGCTGGGCCTGAAGCAGCCGATCCGCGGCGAGTCCGAGGAGGATCGGCGTGCCACCGCGTACCACGAGGCCGGCCACGCCGTCGTCGCCCACTATCTCAAGCCCGAAGACCGGATCATCAAGGCCTCGATCATCCGCGCCGGCGACGCCCTGGGCGTCGTCCAGTGGAGCGCCAAGGAAGAGCGGCAGCACAAGCACGCGCGCCAGCTCGAGACCGACATCATGGTGGGGCTCGGGTCACGCGCGGTCGAGGAGATCTTCCTCGACACGAAGATGACTGGTGCGTCGAGCGACCTGATGGGCGCCTCGTCCGCAGCGCTCGCGTATTGCGCCTACTTCGGCATGGGCAACGGCCTGCTCGTCATGCCATCGAGCGGGAACCTCTCCTACCCGATGCCGATCGCCCGCATGGCCGAATCCCTGCTCCAGACCCTCATGACCGAGACGAAACGCCTGGTCACCGAGAAGGAGTACGCGGTCCACGCGGTGGCCGCCGCCCTGCTCGAGCGAGGCGAGCTCATCGGCGAGGAGCTGGAGGCGGTCTTCGAAACCGCCGACGCGGCGAACCTGGAGGCCGCCGCTCCGTTCGAGCGCAAGCTCTTCACGCTGCCGCGCCTCTTCGAGGAGCGGGGCCCGATCGTCGATGGGTCGCAGGCCTGGCCGGGCGAGGGTGCCGATGCGGCCGCGGCGAGTGGCGGTGGGGTGCCGGTGCCGGGCGTGCCCGGCGACGCGGCCCTCGCCCCGGCGTCGACCGATCCGGACCAAGGTCCGGGGATCGGCCATAGAGGCGACTGGCCTGGCTTCTAGAGGCCGCTGTAGGCGTGCAGGCCGCTGAACCAGAGCGAACCGGAATAGGTCACGAGGACCATCACGAACCCGAGGACCAAGAGGAGTGCGGCCGGGCGCCCGGCCCATGACCGCTGATTGCGCGCGTGGAGGTAGACCGCGTAGGTCAGCCACGTGACGAGCGCCGCGGTCTCCTTCGGGTCCCAGCCCCAGTAGCGGGACCAGGCGATCGAGGCCCACCACGAGCCGAGGATGATCATCGTCGCGAAGATCGGGAAGCCGATGATGACCGCGCGGTACGCGACCTCGTCGAGCACCTTGTGCGAGGGCAGCCACGAGAAGCGATCGGTCTGGCCCTGGGCGAGGTACGCGACGCCCGCCGCGAAGCTCGTCGCGAAGATGCCGTAGGCCGTGACGGCCATCCCGACGTGGATCGTCAGCAGCGGCGCGTTCTGGAGTGCCGGCACGAGCGGCTTGATCTCGGACGGCAGGCTCGAGGCGTACAGGAGCATCGCCAGCGCGACCCCGGTCGGGATGAACGCGATCGAGCGGATCGCGTAGCGGCGCTGGAGGAACAGGTAGCCGCCGATCATCGAGAACGCGAACGCGACGCTGAACTCGAACATGTTGCCCCACGGCCCACGCTCGACCACGATCGCCCGCGCCAGCAGCGACAGGCCGAGCGCCAGCCATGCGGCCAAGGTGATCCCGGTCGCGACCCGCGACAGCGGCGTGGGGGAGGCGGCGGTGGTCGGGCCGGCGGCGGCGCCTCGGGTCCGGCCGGTCACGAACGAGCCCGTCACGACGCCCGCGTAGGCGGGCTCGCTCGACGTGGCCAGGACCGGGAGCATCCGACGGCCGTTCGCGAGCATCACGGCATGGCCGACGGACGCGGCGAAGCCGAGCGCGATGAGCAGGACGCCCACCGAGAAGAGGGTCGAGGAGAGGACGTCGAGGGTCATCCGGGTCGCGCGGCCTCGGTCAGGCGGCCGCGGCGCCACCCGGTCGCGGACCGGAGGTGCGAACGGCGATCGCGCGGGTCTTGACCTGGAGGACGAGGCCGCAGTTGGTGCACGTGTCGATCGCGGCGTCGCGCCCGAGGCCGCACATCGGGCAGATCACCGCCAGCAGCTCCCCGTCCTGCTCGCAGCGGACGAGCCCGGAGCGGTAGACCAGCGAGTGGCGCCGGCAATGCGGCAGTCCGGGCGGGAAGATCGGCCGGCCGTCCTCCCCGACGTCGGCCACCCGCGGACCGTCCTCGAACGTGACCTTCACGCGCGGCTTGCGGATCAGGTAGATGAGCGAGCCGAGCATCGTGAACGTCACGAATGGCCCGATGACCCCGACCAGGATGAGGATCGGCAGCATCGCGATGACCGAGTTCCAGTCGGGGATGATGAAGAGCGCCGAGACATCGAGGATGGTCGTCCAGATGTCGTTCAGGGCCTCGATGATCGTCACGCGCGCATCCTATCAGCGAGACCGCGGCGGCCGCCGCGGGTTGCCCTTCTTGACGGTGGCGCCCCGACCGGGTTCCCACCGCGGCCCGTCGTCCGACTCGTCGTCGCCGCCCGGTCCGCCCCGTTCGCCCGAACCAGATGACCCCTGGCTGGCTGGTCGCGTTCCGGCCGGGCGCGGCCTCCCCGGCGCGCGCGGTCCGGTCGGCCGGACCGTGCGTTCCAGCCGTCCGAGCAGCCAGGCCGTGCCCGCCGTCCGGGCGCCCTTGAGCGTCAGGGCGTGGCGCAGGTCGCGGTCATCGGTGACCACCAGGATGGCGGCGGTCCCGAGCGCACCGTCGTTCGCCCGGGTCTCGTCGACCAGTGACAGCAGCACCTCATCGGCCGTTCGGGCGCCGCTGTACCGGACCCGCAGCCCGGACGCGATCCGCTCGCCGCGAAGTCCTGGCTCGGACGGCCCGTCGAAGACGACATCGATGGCGATCGGCAGCGGGACCGCCCCGCGAAGCCGCCCGATGAGCGCGGACCGGGGCGCCGCGACCTTGGACTTCGAGAGCGCATGCAGCAGGTTCTGGCCATCGACCATGAGCCATTCCGTGCTCGCGAGTGGATCCGCGGATCGATAGCCCATGGCGGCATCGTAGCCCGCGCCGCCCATGCACGAATCCGAGCCGCCGACCCTCCTTGTTTCCGATATGCCCATCGGATGCATAGGGCGGGCGGCCGAGCCGACGCGTGCGGCGGAGCCGCGCGGCGACCGGCCCGGCCTTCCGGGCCGGGGCGTATGCATCCGACATGAATACGCGGGTCTGGGTGGGTCGGTCGGGCAGATTCGTGCATAAGCCCGCGTCCATCTGCGAGCCAGGCTTGGGTGCGGGCCACCCTCAGGCGCATCGGCCGCTACGATCGGGCGGTGAGTCTGCTGCTGCTCGTGGATCTCGACGGTGTCGTGTACCGGGGTGTCGACCCGGTGCCCGGTGTCGCCGCCGTCCTCGCCGATCGCGCGGCCAGGGGCGATGACGTCGTCTACGTCACGAACAACTCGATGCACTATCGCGCCGACTACGTCACGCGGCTCGCGGCGATGGGCGCGCCGATCAGCCCTGAGACGGTCGTGTCATCGGCCAGGGCCACGGCCCTCTACATCCAGAACCACGAGCCGACCATCCGCCGCGTCCTCGTCCTCGGCGCCAGCGGTTTGGAGCGCGAGTTGCGCGACGTCGGGCTGGATGTGGTCACGGCCGGCCACGCCGCCACGCGCATGCACCAGGAGGGCATCGATGGCCGCGCCGCGGCCGGGGATCCGGATGCGGTCGTGACCGGCCTCGACCCGAACCTGACCTACCTGCGGCTGGCTGCCGCCTGCGACTGCGTGCGCGCCGGAGCGCGGTTCATCGCGACCAACCGCGACCCCGTCTACCCGACCGAGCGCGGCCTCAGGCCCGGCGCTGGCAGCATGGCGGCCGCCATCGAGGCCTCGACCGGCGTCACGCCGCTGGTGATCGGCAAGCCGGGTCCGCACCTGCTGGAGCTGGCCGCGGAGGCGGTCGGGCGGGATGCGAAGGACGCCGTCATGATCGGCGACGGGGTCGCGACCGACATCGCCGCGGCGATCGCGGTCGGGGCGAGATCGATCCTGATGCTGACCGGGGTCACGACCGACGACCAGCTCGTGGGGCTGCCACCGGAGGCGCGCCCGACGGCGGTCGCGGCGGATGCCGCCGGTCTGGCCGCGGCGCTGGAGGTGCTGTCGACATGACCAGGCCTTGCCGGCTCACCGCGTCGATCCTCGCGGTCGCGGTCGCGGTCGCGGTAGCGGTCATGGCCTGTGGGTCGTCGACGACGCCGTCGCCGTCCGCGAGCGGCGAGACGACCCCGGTCGACGGGACTGGTGATTGGCGACTGGAGCGCGGCACGGTCGACGGCGTCGCGATCCCGATCGTCGAGGACTTCGACATCACCATGACCGTGAACGCGCCGAGCATCGTCGGGACCTCGGCGTGCAACAGCTGGGGTGGGCGACTCGCCCTGGTCGATGGAGAGCTCCGCGTGACCGAGGTCGCCTCCACGATGAAGCTGTGCGAGGACGCCGTCATGGCGTCGGAGACGGTATTCATGCGCGCCATCGGTCTCGTCCGGTCGGCGACGCGCGACGGTGACCGCCTAACCTTGTTCGGTCCCGGGGTCGAGATGGTCTTCGTCAGCCTCGAGCCACCGCCGACGGCCGACCTGATCGGGCCGATCTGGCGACTGGAGGCGCTCGGCGAGGGCGACGTCCACGGCGCGCCGATCGGCGACGCAGCCACACTCCATTTCGATGCCGACGGGTCGTTCACGGGCTCGACGGGATGTCGGTCGCTCACCGGAACCTGGACCAGGCAGACCGGGGCGATCGTTGCCACCTCGATGTCGGCGACCGGCGAGTGTCCCGCGGACCAGGCCGATCAGGACGGGTTCGTCGTGACCGTGCTTGGTGACGGCTTCCAGGCCCAGATCGATGGGAACCAGCTCACGCTGACAGCCCACGGCTCGACGCTCCTCTACGTCGCGGAGCCGGCCCCTGGCAATTAGGCGCTGACGTCTGGGATCGGGTCGGCCCAGGCGTCGAACGCGGCGCGGATCGGGGCAAGCGTGGCCTCATCGGCGAACGCGACATCGAGGGCTCCGCGGTCGATCGCCCAGAGCTCCGGCAGCGTCAGCCCGATGTCCTCGACCGCACGCTGGTACTCCTCGGACAACGTGATGTCCGAGACCGTGGTGTCGTCGGTGCTCAGCGTGACCGGCACGCCCAAGCGGTGCAGGCGCGCGAGCGGGTGCTCCTTGACGCTCGGCACGATCCCGGCCTGCCAGTTCGAGCTGGGACACAGGTCCAGCGGGATCCCGCGGGCCGTCAGGTCGGCACAGAGCGCGGAGTCGTCGATGGCGCCCGGTCCGTGCGCGATCCGCTCCGGGTCCAGGGCGAGGGCGGCCCGCACCTGCGCCGCGCCGCCCCACTCCCCGGCATGCAGCGTGATCCGGAGGCCGCCGGCCCGGGCCGCGTCGAATGCCGCTGCGTGCATGGTCGGGTCCGGGAAGGCCGCCTCGGGGCCGGCCAGGTCCCAGCCGACCAATCCCTGGTCGCGGAAGCGGGCCGCGGTCTCGGCCAGCGTCAGGTTCGCGGCTGGGTCGTGCGAGCGCAGGGCGGTGCAGATGAGGCGGACCGTGATGCCCGTCCGCGCCGCGCCGGCGGCGGCCCCGGCGCAGACGGCCGCGATCCCGTCGGCGAGCGACAGCCCGCGCGCGACGTGCAGGAGCGGACCCCACCGGATCTCGACATAGCGGACGTTGTCGGCGGCCTTCGTCTCGACCAGCTCGAACGTGATCCGCTCGAGCGCCTCGGCATCCTGCATCAGCGCGATCGGCAGGTCGAACGCGCGCAGCAGCTCGGCCTGGTCGCGGCACGGCATCGGCGCGATGAGCGCGCTCGACATCCCGGCCCAGGTCGTCGGGGCCTCGATGCCGCGGCTGCGGGCGAGGTCCAGCGCGGTCGCGACGCGCAGGGAGCCATCGAGATGCAGGTGCAGCTCGGCCTTCGGCATGGCCTCGACGAGGCGTCGGAGTGACGGCCCGGTCGGGGCCAGCGAGGGGGTCGAGGATGACTCTGGGGGTCCGCTCATCCGCCGATGCTACGATTCCGCGGCCGTGTCCACCATCCTTGTCACCGGGGCCTCGGGCTTCGTCGCGAGCTGGAGCCTGCCGGCCTTGCTGGATGACGGGCATCGGATCGTCGCCCTCGTTCGCACGGGGAGTGCCGGCGACCGCCTCCTGGAACGGCTGCCCGCCCGCGTCGCGCGAACGCGTCGAGATCCGCACGGGCGACGTCACGAAGCCCGAGTCATTATCGGCCGCCATGGCCGGCGTCGATGCCGTCCTGCACCTTGCCGCGATCCCGCGCGACCGCCGCGGCGGCGCGGAGCTTCGGCTGATCAACACCGAGGGCACGCGCAGCGTGGTCGAGTCGATGAAGGCAGCCGGCGTCCGCCGGCTCGTCCACATCGGCGCGATGGGAGTCGAGGACGACCCGACCCTCCACTATGCGAGCTCGAAGGCCAAGGCCGAGGCGCTGGTCGCGGCGTCGGGGCTCGATTGGACGATCCTGAAGCCCTCGCTCCAGTTCGGCCCGGGCGACGGGTTCTTCAACATCATCGCTGATCTCGTGCGGCTCTCTCCGGGCGTCGTCCCGGTCCCGGGCGACGGCGGCAGCCGGTTCCAGCCGATCCACGGCGCGGACGTGGCGAAGGTCGTGGCGGCGAGCTTCGCGGACGACACGACGATCGGCGGCACGTTCGAGCTCGGCGGGCCGCGCTACTGGACCTACCGGGAGATCACGCGCGAGGTCCTCCGCGCCATGGGGAAGCGGCGGCTCATCATCCCGATGCCGGTGGCGCTGATCCGGCTGGTCGCGGGCACGGCCGAGGTCCTGCGACTGCCGTTCCCGGCCGCCACGGACCAGCTCCGACAGCTCCGCCTCGACAACATCGGGCCGCTCGACCTGATCCCGAAGCGTTTCGGGTTCGAGCCGCGGCCGATGGAAGGGGCGCTCGGCTACCTGCGCATGAAGCCACGTGACCAGCGGGCCGGCGTCGATGGCTGAGCGGCGACGGCGCACCAAGAAGGCGCGCGGGCCGGCCGAACCACCCGCGCCGGAGTCGCTCGTGGGGGCGGAACCGCTCATGCCCGCCGAGCCGCTCATGCCCGCCGAGCCGCTCATGCCCGCCGAGCCGGTCGAGCCCGTCGCCCCGCTCCTGCCGGTCGAGCCGGTCGTGCCCGCCGAACTGCCGCCCGGCGATCGCGGCGCTGCGGGCCGCGCGACCGCCAGCGCGGGCCTCTGGGTCGTGGCCGCGATCGTGATCGCGCTTGGCGCAGCGGGGCTGGTGGCCGCGATGCAACCCGGCCCGGATCGACCGGCCGTCCCGGGGCTGACCTATCCCGACGATGCCGCGGTCACGATCCGCCTCGACGCCGACGAGCGCGACCTCGCGACGCTCGCCGCAGATGTCGATGCGCTCGGCACGCAGGCCCGCGGCGCCCTGGCCGCGATGGTCAGCGCCCAGCCCGACACCGTCGATGGCGCGATCGCCAAGGGAGATGAACTCCTGGGCACGATCGGCGAGCGGACACGGTCCATCCGTGCCGACCTCGCCACGGTCCCATTCGTCCGCTCCGCCGACGCCGACCTTCACGTCTCCCCGCAGGTGCGGCGGCGGTATGCGCAGCTCGCCGCGGCGCTCAGTGCCACGGATGGGCTCGAGGCGGCCTGGGACCAGCTCACGGTCGGGGCCGCCGCGGCCGGCCGCCTGGCAGCGCAGCTCGCGGAGCACGACCGGCTCGTCGGGGTCGCGGCCGAGCAGGGCCGGGCCGCGAAGTACAAGACGGCGATCAAGACGCTGGCCACGGCCGCGGATACGATCAAGGCCAGCCGGGCCGTCCGTGACGTGCTCGCCCGGACCGTGGACGTGACCGTGCTCGACCAGTGGCTCGATCGCAACGAGACCTACGACACGGCGCTCGCGGCGTTGTACGAGGCGCTCGCATCGGTCGGCGGCAAGGTCACCGACAAGGTCCGCACGGCGATCGCGGCCGAGAAGGCCGCGCGCCAGGGCCTGCCCCCGGACGCCCGCGCGATGGTCGTGATCATGGCCGACATCGGGCAGGGGGCGCTCAACCGGGCGGTGATCGTCATCGAGCAGGCCAAGGCGGATCTCGCCGACGCGCTCGAGCCGGAGGTCGCGCCCTCGGCGACGCCCTGACCCGCCGAAGCCGCGGGTACACTGCCCGCAACCATCGGGGACGTGCGTCGAGCGGGATCGCCCGGCGCGGCATCAGAACGTGTCGGAGGCGCCAACACCGTGCAACTTCGAGTCGTCACGGATCAGCCCTGGGAGGTCCCCGCGGACGTCCTCGTCATCCCCGTCGTCGAGGATCCGTCGTTCGAAGGACCGCTCGACGAGCTCGATCGGCGCATCGGCGGCGAGCTTCGCGCGCTGCTCGCGTTCGGTGAGCTGAAGGGCAAGCGGTACTCGACGGTCATCGCCGCTGGCGGCGAGCTCCCCGGCGGCCGCGTGCTGGTGGTCGGCATCGGAGACCCCGCCAAGCTCGATCGCGAGACCGTCGTTCGGGTCGGCGCGGCGGCAGAGCGCCGGCTCGGCGGTCGGACGGTCCTTCGGCTGGCCGTCTGGCTGCCACCGCTGATCGACGCGCTGGGCGAGCCGGCGGAGGTCGTCGCCGAACTCGTGGCGCGCGGCGTGGTCGAGGGCTCCTACGACCCGAAGTCGATCTATCTCGACGAGGTGGAGATCGGCGCCGCCGGAGCTCGACGAGCTCATCCTGATCGCATCGGGCGGCTCCGACGCCGACTCGATCGCCGCCGGCGGCGAGCGTGGCGTCATCATCGGCGAGGGCGCGAACCTGTCCCGGACGCTCTCCAACCGAGCGGCCAACGACGTCAGCCCCGAGGTCCTCGCGGACGAGGCGCGCGACATCGCCAAGCAGCACGGCCTCTGGATCGACGTCATCGACGAGGTCCGGGCGGCAGAGCTCGGGATGGGCATGTTCCTCGCGGTCGGCCAGGGCAGCGACAACCCGCCCCGGATGATCGTGCTGCGCTCCGGCGGCGTCGGCGAGCGCGATTCGCTCGATCGGCACCTGGCGATCGTCGGCAAGGGCGTCTGCTTCGACTCGGGCGGGATCAGCATCAAGCCGTCCGACCGGATGGACGAGATGAAGATGGACAAGATCGGCGCGTGCACCGTGATCGCGGCCATCGCGACCGTGGCGCGACTTGCGCCCGGCACCCCGCTCCTCGCGATCGCCGCCGCGGTCGAGAACATGCCCGGGCCGCACTCGGCCCGCCCCGGCGATGTCGTCCGCGCTCTCAACGGGAAGATGGTCGACATCACGAACACCGATGCCGAGGGCCGCCTCATCCTGGGCGATGCGATGACCTACGCCGAGCGGCTCGGGGCGACGCACATCGTCGACGTCGCGACGCTGACCGGCGCCGTAGCGCGCGCGCTCGGGCACCTCGTGACCGGGGCGTTCGGGCAGCCCCAGGACTTCTACGACGACGTCGCGGCTGCCGCCGACCGGGCAGGGGAGCGGTACTGGCAACTGCCGCTCATCGAGGATTACGTGCCGGACATGGACAGCTGGACGGGCGACCTCCAGAACTCGGGGTCGGCCGACGGATCCCTCATCAAGAGCGGCCTGTTCCTGCGCGAGTTCGTGACCACGCCGTGGGTCCACCTCGACATCGCCGGGACGGGGTACTACCGCAAGAACCTGCCGTTCGCATCCCGTGGCGCGACGGGCGTCTCGCACGCCACGCTCGTCGAACTGGCGCTCGCGGGCGCCAGCAGCGACTGACGCACACGGACGGCGAGGCGAGCACCCTGGCACACCGGGAGCGCGCCGCGTGACGATCGGCGAGCTCGAGATCGGGCTCCGCGAGGTCCTCGCCGTGCTGCTCGGCGTGGCCGGGTTCGCGCTGGGGATCGCGGCCGACCGGTTCGCGACGCGCTGGCCCGAACACGACGAGGAGCATCCCGCGGGCCGTCGCGTGGACTGGCGGACGGCGTTCACGGCACTGGTCGGCGCCGTCGCCCTCGGGCTCCTGCCGCTGCGCTTCTGGGGCGACCCGCTCGCGATGGGGCTGTTCGGCGCCTGGTTCGTGACGCTCATCGTCGGCCTCGCCACGGACCTCGACCAGCGGATGCTGCCCGACGAGCTGACGCTGCCGGTCATCCCGGTCGCTCTCGCGTACGCCCTGAGCGGGCTGAACCCGCTCGTGGGTCAGGATCTCGTGTGGGCCCTCGCCGCGGCGATCGGGATCCCGCTCGTGCTGTATCTGCCCTCGATCCCGTTCGGCGCGGGCGCGTTCGGGATCGGCGACGTCAAGTTGCTCGTCGGGGTCGGTCTGTTGTCGGGTGGCACCCGGGCGCTCGGCGGCGTCGTGTTCGGGCTCGTCACCGCCGGTGTCGTGCTGCTGGCGCTGTTGATCACGCGCCGGATCGGTCGGCGGACGTACGTGCCGTTCGGTCCGTTCCTGATCGTCGGGGCCCTGTGGGCCGTGCTCATCCGGGGCTAGAAAGGGGTCTTCGGATCGGCCAGCCGTTCGTACCTGCCTCGTGGTCCGTCCGTCCCGGTGCCCCCCGGACCAACGTCAGGCTGGGTGCCCAGGGGCGGTTGACTAGACTTGACGGGTATGATGCACCGCAAGCCGGTGTCGTCCATTGGTCGTGTGCCCCGATTGGACGGCGATGAACCGGCGGGCGTAGCCGTCAGACGCTGCGCGGGTCCCCAAGCCCGCCGACGACCACGGAGTTTGCTCGCACGATGACATCGCCATCAACGTGATAGGCCGCCAAACCGACCGATCGGTCCCTTCGACCACGAACGGCTGGGACACTGCGCCCACCCGCCGCCGGCACACCCGCCGACGGTTCGCGGTGTCGCTCCTGCTCGTCCCCCTCGTGCTGGGGCTGCTCGCCGCGCCCGCCACGGCCCCGACCGCCCGCGGCGACGAGCTGACGGATGCCAAGGACAAGCAGGCCCAGCTCGCGAAGGAAGTCGCCAAGCAGAAGGAACAGGTCAAGGAGCTCAACGCGCTCCAGCGTGGCCTCGCGACCGAGATCGCCAACACGCGCAAGCAGCTCTCCGCCGTCAACGCGGACCTCTCGGCGGTCAAGAAGAAGATCACGAAGATGGGCGCCCGCATCGATGGCGTGAAGGCCAAGTACGCGGACCTCGTCGTGCAGCTCGGGGTCATGGACGCGCAGCTCGTCGCCATCGAGGGCCAGGAGCTCATCAAGCGGAACGAGCTGCGAGCCCGCCGGGACCTGCTGGCGGAGCGCATCCGCAGCGCCTACGACACCGATCGCACCTCGATGCTCGAGTCGTTCCTGTCGGGCGGCACGTTCACCGACCTCCTGACCGAGATGAGCGCCTTCATCGACGTCGGTGAGCAGGACAAGGCGCTGGCCCAGCAGATCGCGCGGGACCAGGAGACGCTGGCCGCGCTGCACCAGAACGTCGCCGACACGCGCACGAGGACCAACGTCCTCCGGCAGGAGACCGCCGCGCAGAAGCGGGCGCTCGATGCGAGCCTCCTCGAGCTCAAGGCCGCGAAGGCCGAGCTCCGCAAGCTCGAGAAGGAGACCGCCCGGAACCTCGCGATCCAGCGCGCGACCTTCGCGAAGATCGCCCGGAACAAGGCGAACGCGGCCAAGGCCCTGAAGGTCGCGGCCAAGGCGCAGAAGCAGCTCGCCGCGAAGATCTCCGAGATCGTCCGCAAGCAGTCACGGGCCGGCCGGATCCCCTCCGAGTACAACGGCACGCTGGCCTGGCCGATGTCGGGCAACGTGACCCAGAACTTCGGGTGCACCGGGTTCTCGTGGGAGCCGCCGCAGGGGAGCTGCCCGCACTTCCACTCCGGCATCGACATCGTTGCCCCGGAAGGCACGAAGGTCCGAGCCTCGGGCTCCGGCGTCGTCGCCTACATCGGCTGGAACTACGCGGACGGCTCCGACCCGGCCTGGATCGTCATCGTCGCCCACAGCGAGGGGCTGCAGACCTGGTACGCCCACATGCGCCCGGCCTACCCGGGCGGGATCAAGGCGGGCAGCCGGGTCAAGTCCGGACAGGTCATCGGCTATGAGGGCAACACGGGCCATTCGACCGGCGCCCACCTGCACTGGGCCGTCCGCTTCAAGGGCCACTTCGTCAACCCGCGCCTGTTCCTGTAGGCCGGCCGACACGCGCCCGCGTGTCACGAAACGTTCACACCACGCGGCCCTTGCCGTTCACGGTCATCGCGGCGCCCCGTGCTAGCATCCACGCAGGGCGACGCAACGGCGTCCAGACGCGGAGCCAGGGGAGGCGGGACGCGTGAAGCGAACGATGGCAGTGATCCTCGCCGGCGGCGAAGGCGAGCGGCTGTCCATCCTCTCGCAGGAGCGCGCCAAGCCGGCCGTGCCGTTCGGCGGCAAGTACCGGATCATCGACTTCACGCTGTCGAACTGCGTCAACTCCGAGATCGACGACGTCGTCGTCCTGACGCAGTACAACCCACGCTCGCTCAACGACCACATCGGGCTGGGCCGGCCGTGGGATCTGGATCGCAATCGCGGTGGCGTGAAGCTCCTCCAGCCCTACATCGCCCGAGGGCGGGTCGCGGAGTGGTACCGCGGGACCGCGGACGCGGTCCTGCGTAACCTCAACGTCATCGAGCACAACGACAGCGACACCATCGTCATCCTCGCCGGCGACCACATCTACAAGATGGACTACCAGCCGTTCCTCGCGAGCCATCGACGCCATCGCGCGGACGTCACGATCGCCGTCCGGCGCGTGCCGCTCGCGGAGGCTTCCCGGATGGGGATCCTGGCGATGGACGACAGCGACCGCGTCATCGAGTGGCAGGAGAAGCCCAAGCAGCCCAAGAGCGACCTCGCGTCGATGGGCGTCTACGTGTTCTCGAAGAAGGCGCTCCGGCAGTGGCTCACCGAGGAGAACGTCGACTTCGGCCGGAACGTCATCCCGGCCATGATCGATGCGGGCGCTCGCGTGTTCGGCTACCACTACGACGGGTACTGGCAGGACGTCGGGACGATCCAGTCGTACTGGGAGGCCAACATGGCCCTCCTCGTCGACGACCCGGAGCTCGACCTCTACGACAAGGAGTGGGTGATCCACACCCGCTCGGAGGAGCGCGCCCCGGCCAAGGTCGGGACCGACGGCGCAGGTCCATCGCAGCCTCATCAGCCACGGCTGCGTCATCGACGGCACGGTCGTCAACTCGGTGCTCTCGCCCGGCGTACGCGTCGGTGTGGGTGCGGTCGTGCGCGACTCGATCGTCATGTTCGACTCGGTCATCCGCTCGGGCGCCGTCGTCGACCGCTCGATCCTCGACAAGGAGGTCGTGGTCGGCCAGGGCGCGCTCGTCGGGGACGGCCCGTTCCCGGATCGCCCGAACAAGCAGGAGCCCGGCCGCTTGAACACCGGCATCACGGTCGTCGGCAAGCGCGCGGTGATCCCCCGCGGCGTTCGCATCGGGCGCAACGTGCGGGTCGCCGCAGCCGTCCGGAGCTCCGACTTCCGGAGCCGCGTGGTGCGCAGCGGCGAATCGGTCGAGGTCAAGGCCACGCCGCGCAGCAGGACGCCCGCCCGCAAGCCCATCGCGATCCCCGTCGAGGGCGGCGGGCGCGCCGCCTCCGCAGCCGCGGTCGGGGGCGCCCGCGGCAAGGGGGCCCGCGCGGACCGCTGAGCTGGCGCCACAGCCTCAGACGCCCTGCGGGTTCTCGGCTAGACTCCGCGGGCCATGCCATCCGCCGACCAGGGCGTTCCGCTCGTGCGCCCGGCCGACGTCGAGCGATGGCTCGCCGAGCTTGACCTGGAGCCGCTCGAACGAGCCGATCGCGACGGGATCGCCTCCTGGGACCTCGTCCTCGACGGCCGCCGGCGGTTCGACCTTCGCGTGACCGTCATCCTCGACCCGGCATTGGCGATCATCGCGTGGGCCCACTACGCGCCCCCGATCAGCGACATGTTCCGCAAGTCGTACAGGAAGCTGCTGCGCTGGAACGACGAATTCCCGTTCGCGAAGTTCAGCGTCGCCGAGGACGAGCGGCCGGTCCTCGCGGTGGAGGTTCCGATCGCCGACGCGGACGCCGACCGCCTGGGCCTGGCGCTGGCCCGCATCCTCGGCATCGCCGACCACCTGATCGACGAGTCGAAGGACTGGCTCTGGCTTGGCGGACGGCCGCCGGACCACTCGGCTCGGATATCGAGGAACGGCGGGTTCCTGGCGCGCTACGAGGAGCGGCTTCCGGAGTTCCAGGGCGCATGAGGCGACCGCACCGGATCCTCCCGCTCCTGCTGGCGCTCGTCGCGGCGTTCGGTCTGCTGCTCACGCCGACGATCACCCCGGTCGAGGAGGTCCATGCCGCCACCCCCGACCTGACGATCGTCAGCGACGCGCGCTACGAGGTCCAGCCGACCAAGCAGCGCGTCCGGGTGACGCTGTCGCTCACGCTGTCGAACCGGCTCAAGGACACGACGACGAGGCGCTACTACTTCGACAAGGCATTCCTGACCATCCTGCCGGGCGCATCGGGGTACGACTTCAGCTGGGCCGGCGCCGGGAACCCGACGATCCGGATCACGAAGGAGACCAAGGAGTACACGGTCCTCCAGCTGAACCTCGCGAGCCGGATCTACAGCGGCAAGACCGCGCAGTACACGCTGCGGTTCTACATCACCGACAAGGGCGGCAAGGCGACGCGCAACGTCCGGATCGGCGATTCGCTTGTGTCGTTCCCGGTCTGGGCGTTCGCCACCGAGGACACCGGCGGCAGCTCGTCGACCGTCATCTTCCCGATCGGGTTCCAGGTGGAGGTCGAGGCCGGGAGCATCCCCGCCCCGACGACCGACTCGAAGGGACGGGTCGTCTTCCGCACGGGTCGCCTGGACAAGCCGCTCACGTTCTTCGCGTTCCTCGTCGGCGACCGGCCCGGCGCCTACAAGACCCGCACGATCTCGCCGGTCGTCCACGGGAGGCCCGCCGAGCTGACGATCCGCTCGTGGCCGGACGACCCGGCCTGGGACGAGCGCGTCGGGGGCCTCGTCGAACGCGCCTTGCCCGTGCTCGGGGACGCCATCGGCCTGCCGTGGCCGCGGGAGGAGCCGCTCGTCGTGCAGGAAGCCGTGAGCCGCTCGACCGGCGGCTATGCCGGGCTGTTCGATCCTTCGGCCGGGCGCGTCGAGATCGCGTACTACGCGACCTCGTTCGTCGTGCTCCACGAATCGGCACACGCCTGGTTCAACGGAGCGCTCCTCGCGGACCGCTGGGCGAACGAGGCGTTCGCCTCGTACTACGGGCTCGACGCCGCGGGAACGCTCAAGGTCAAGGCCGTCGGCGACGAGCTGACCGCGGCCATCCAGAAGGCCAGGATCCCGCTCAACGCGTGGGGCTCGGTGGGTCGCGAGGCGACGGCCACCGAGGACTACGGGTATGCGGCAAGCCTGGCGCTGGCCCGGGCCGTGGCCGAGCGTGCCGGCGCGGATGGCCTTCGCGCGGTCTGGGCCGATGCCGCGGCCCGGACCGGGGCCTACCAGCCGCCGGCCGCCGGATCCGTCGAGCGCGTCGAGGGGCCACCGGACTGGCGCGGCCTCCTCGACCTGCTCGAGAGCCGGACCGGGAAGTCGTTCGACGACCTGTGGCGGACGTGGGTGGCCCGCCCCGAGGATCTGCCCTTGCTCGACGCCCGGGGCGCCGCGCGAACGCGCTACGACGACGTCGTCGCCCGCGCCGCCGACTGGCGTCTGCCGGCACCGATCCGGGACGCCATGCGCGCCTGGCAGTTCGAGGACGCCTCCGCGCTGCTGGATCTCGCCGCCGATGTGCTCGAGCAACGAACTGCGGTCGAGGCGGCCGCGACCGCCGCGGGCCTCGAGCCGCCCGAGGCGCTGCGGACCGCGTTCGAAGGCGACGACGGGTTCGACGATGCGATCGCCGAGGCCGATGCGGAGCTCCGGGCGATCGTGCGCTACCAGGACGCCGTCGCGACGCGACCCGTCACCGGCGACGTCTTCGTGACGCTCGGCCTGCTGGACGAGACGCCCGATGCGGATCTCGTCGCCGCACGGGAGGCCTTCGCCCGTGGCGACCTGTCGGCCTCCGCCTCGGCGGCCGACGAAGCGGCGGCAGCCTGGTCGGCAGCCGCGGGCCTCGGGCGCGGCCGGCTCATCAGCCTGCTGCTGCTCGCGGTCTCCCTGCTGGTGGGCTTCGCGTTCATCCTCCTGTGGGTGCGCGGCCACCGTCGCCGCCGGCTCCATCGGATGCATGCCCACCCGATCAAGCAATGACGGCGCGCCCGATGGCCGCGGGGACGGCAGCCGCTCCCGACTCGTACGCTACACTCGCGGCCACCTCGGAACCGGTGTCGCCGACCGACGGCCAGGATGCGCGCGAGAGAGGAGCCGATCCCGACTGATGGGCCTGCAGCGTGCACGACCGTCGCACGAGATCCTCTCCGGTGACTCAGCCGACGTCTACTTCGCCCGCGCCGAAGCCATCCTCGCGCGCGAGGGCCGCGACCCCGTCGTGACGATGGAGGTCTTCGGGCGCGTGCGCGGCGTGCTCTGCGGCATCGACGAGGCCCGGAACCTGCTCGGCCACGTGCTGGCGCAGTGCGATCCCGACGAGACGCGACTCGAGGCCCTCGAGGACGGGGACGAGATCGAGCCCAAGGAGGTCGTCCTCCGCATCCGGGCGCGATATCGCCGGTTCGGGCTGTACGAGACCGCCGTCCTCGGGATGCTGGCCCAGTCGACCGGCTGGGCGACCGCGGCGCGCGAGTGCGTCGAGGCCGCCGCGCCGGACCCGGTCATCAGCTTCGGGGCCCGGCACATCCACCCGGACATCACCGACGTGCTCGACTATGCCGCGATCGTCGGCGGGTGCGTCGGCGCGTCCACGCCCGCGGGTGCGCGCCTGGCCGGGCTCGCCCCGACGGGCACGATGCCCCATTCGCTCGTGCTCATCTTCGGCGACACGGTCGACGCAGCCGTTGCATTCGACCGGCACGTCGAGCCCGAGGTGCCGCGCATCGTCCTCGTGGACACGTTCAAGGACGAGGCCGAGGAGGCGTTGCGGGTCGCGCACGCGCTCGGCGACCGGCTGTACGGCGTCCGCCTCGACACGCCGTCGGAGCGCGGCCGGGTCACGGCGGACCTGGTCCACGAGGTCCGGGCGCGGCTCGACCAGGCCGGCTTCGACCACGTGAAGATCACGGTCTCCGGCGGCCTAACTCCCGAACGCATCGCGTATTTCAAGGGGGCCGGGGCGCCTGTCGACTCGTATGCCGTGGGGTCGTACATCAGCGGCGCCACCCCGATCGACTTCACCGGCGACATCAAGGAGATCGACGGCAAGCCGATCGCGAAGCGCGGTCGCATCCCGGGGCTCACCGAATCGCCGCGGTTGAAGCCGGTCGACCTCGCGGCCTGGCGCGAGACCTGAGCGGCGGACGACACCGGACTGCGTCCGTGCGACCATCTCGTCGTGCACGAGCGAGATCCCCTCGAACCTGACGCCGACGACGACCGCGAGAGCGCCTACGAGCTCTTCCAGCGCGGCCACGAGCTGCTCGACGGCCGGCACCATGCGCAGGCCGCGATCGTGCTCGAGCGGGCCGCCCGCCTGGAGCCTGGCAAGGCCTCGATCCTCGAAGCGCTCGGTCGCGCGTACTACAACTCGGGCCGTCACGAGCGCGCCATGGTCGCCTTCGAGGCGCTCCTGGAGATCGACCCGTCCGCCCACTACGCGCACTTCGCGCTGGGCCAGAGCCTGAAGCGGCTCGGCCGGCGCGCGGAGGCCGGCACGCATCTGCGACTCGCGGTCGCGCTCAGCCCGGACAGCGCCCTCTACCGCGACGCGCTGGCACGCCTCGGGACCTGACGGCGGCGGGTTCTGGGGCGCGGACGCGCTCAGGGGACCGGCAGCACCCAGTGCGGCCACTCGATCGCCGGCTCGAACCCGTGGCTTCGATAGAGGTTGGTGGCCCGCTCGTTCCGGGCCTCCACCGACAGCTCGACCTTGCCGGCGCCCCGTTCGCGCAGCTCCGTGACGCCCCACCGCAGGAGCGCGCGGCCCAGGCCCCGACCGCGCCAGGCGGGGAGCACGCCGATCAGCATCATCTCGCCGGTGCGGGTGCCGGGCTCGGGCGTGTCGAGGCGGATCACCGAGAAGGCGACCGGCCGATCCGGCGCATCGGCCGCAGTGACGATCAGGATGTCGTTCGGGTCGAAGCTCGGCGCCTCGTGGATGTGGCGGATCACCGGCAGCGTCCAGGTCATCCGGGTCGGGTGGCCCTCGAACGTCGCGAGCATGAACCGCAGCCAGACCTCGAGGTCGGCGTCGATCAGCAGGTCGAATGCGCGCGTGCGGACGTCGTCCGGGAACGCGGGCGAAGGGACGTCGCGTGCCGCATCCAGCTCGAACTGCCACAGGCTGGACCGATATCGGAATCCGAGCGCCTCGGCGAATGCCACGGACCCCGGCAGGTGCGGCGGAACGTAGAGCTGGAGCTCGTCCTCGAGGCCGCGGCGACGGACCGTGTCGAGCGCGGCGGCGACCAATCGTCGGCCGTGGCCCCGGCGGCGCGCCGCCGGATCGACCGTGAGGTCATCCTGGTGCGGCGTGCAGTAGCCGACGATGCGCCCCGACTCGAGCGCGACGACCGTGCCCTCCGGGTCGGGGACCAGCCGCACGAGAGCGCGCTCGATGTCGGAGGCCGCGAAGCCCGGGATCGCGTCGACCGCCAGCGAGGCCTCCATGATCGCGCGGATCGCGGCCTCATCCCCGGGCTCGAAGGTCCGAGCCTCGCTCACCGGCCCAATGTCAGCGACCCTGACCACGACGCAGCCACTCGATCCAGAAGAGCCCGACGATCGACTTCGCGTCGACGATGTCGCCGCGCTCGACCGCTGCAAGCGCGTCCGCGAACGGGACCCGCTCGAGCAGCAGCCGCTCGTCCTCGTCGGGACCGAGCCGGTCGAGGCTCGGCCGGCGTGAGATCCGAGGCGAGATAGAGGTACATGACCTCCGAGGTGAAGCCCGGCGTCGTGTAGAAGCGGGTCAGGAACCGCCACGATCCCGCGCGCATCCCGGTCTCCTCCTCGAGCTCGCGGCGCGCGGCGAGCTCGGGATCCTCGGTGGTGCCGTCCTCGGCGATCTCGAGCGTGCCGGCCGGCAGCTCGAGGAGCAGCTCGCCCACGGCGACCCGGTACTGGCGGACGAGCAGCACGCGATCCTCGGGATCGATCGCGAGCACGGTCACAGCGCCCGGGTGGCCGGCGATCTCGCGCGTGCTGCGCGATCCGTCGGCACGCTCGATCGTGTCGACCTTGAACGTCAGGTAGCGGCCCTTGTGCAGGACGCGCGACTCGACCACGCGCTCGATGAGTTCGGCCCCGGAGGGATCCTCCGGGGCCGTGTGGTCGCCTGTGGGCCGGTCGCCGCTCAGGCGGCGACGACCGCGACGTCGGGAGCCAGCGTCAGGCCGCTCTCGCCGTCGAACAGGTGGAGCTTGTCGAGAGGCAGGACGAGGTTGACGATGTCGCCGGGCCGGACGCGATGCTCCGAGCCGACGATGGCGACGACGTCCTGGTTGGCCGCGTTGATGTGGAGCAGCTCTTCGTTGCCGAGGTACTCGACCACATCGGCCCGCGCGCGGAACGCCCCGACGCCCTGCCCGGCCTCGCCGATGTCGAGGTGCTCGGGCCGGAACCCGGCGATGAGGGTGTGTCCGGCGCGCGGCGTGGCGGCCTCGCGGTAGCGAGAGGGGAGCGGGATCGACCAGTCGCCCGGCCCGACGAGGCGGGCGCCGTCGCCCGTGCCGTCCATGTGGACCTCGACGAAGTTCATCGACGGGCTGCCGATGAACCCGGCGACGAACCGGTTGATCGGGGTGTCGTACAGCACCTGGGGCGTGCCGACCTGCTGGAGCAGGCCCTCGTTCATGACCGCGATCCGCTGGCCCATCGTCATGGCCTCGACCTGGTCGTGGGTGACGTAGACGACGGTCGTCTTGAGCCGCTGGTGCAGGCGCGCGATCTCGGCGCGCGTCTGGACGCGCAGCTTGGCGTCGAGGTTGGAGAGCGGCTCGTCCATCAGGAAGACCGCGGGCTCCCGGACGATCGCCCGGCCGAGCGCGACGCGCTGGCGCTGGCCGCCGGAGAGCTCCTTCGGCTTGCGATCGAGGAGCTTCTCGAGCTGGATTGTCTCGGCGGCTTCCTTGACCCGGCGCTCGATCTCGGGCTTGGGGACCTTGCGCAGCTTCAACCCGAACGCGAGGTTCTCGCGGACCGACATGTGCGGGTAGAGCGCGTAGCTCTGGAAGACCATCGCGATGTCGCGATCCTTCGGGGGCACATCGTTGACGACGCGATCGCCGATTCGCAGGGTGCCCGAGGTGATCTCCTCGAGTCCGGCGATCATCCGCAGGCTGGTGGTCTTCCCGCAGCCCGATGGTCCGACCAGGACCATGAACTCGCCGTCGCCGATCTCGAGATCGAGATCCTTCACGGCCTGGAAGTCGCCGTACATCTTGTTGACGTGTTCGAACGTCACGGTCGCCATGCCACTTCCTCCGTCCCGACCGACCATCGCGGGCTCTTGCATCCAGCCACCGAAGTGGAACGTGGACGAGCCCCGTACGTGAACGATTCGGGTTCGTGGCATCGTACGGTCGCCGACACCCCCCACGCAACAGTCAAAGTCGTCGGCGAGGGCGGCCATGCCGGCGTTGTCGGTTGTGCTGGATGGCGGTGAGGTCTCGCGTGTGGTAGACATCGCCGATGGGTGATCGACTTGCCGGGCGGGTCATCGTCGTCACCGGGGCGAGCGGGATCGCCGCTGCCGGGGCGCGGCGGTTCGCCGCGGAGGGCGCGAGCGTGGCGATCGTGTCCCGCGACCCCGCGAAGATCGAGGCGCTCGCGACGTCGATCACCGGGGACGGCGGCCGCGTCGAGTGGGCTGCCGCGGACCTCCGGGACGAGGCCGCGACGGTCGCGGCGTTCGAGGGGCTTCGGGGCGCGTTCGGCCGGTTCGACGGCCTGTTCGCGGTCGCCGGCGGATCGGGCCGGAAGTTCGGTGACGGCCCGATCCACGAGATCCCGCTCGAGGGCTGGCAGGAGACGCTCGCACAGAACGGAACGCCCGCGTTCCTCGCCTCACGCGAGGTCGTGCGGGTGATGCTGGACTCGGAGGTCGCCGACGGGGGATCGCGCGGCTCGATCGTGCTCGTCAGCAGCATCCTCGCGAGCTATCCCTCCCCGCGTTTGTTCGCGACCCACGCCTACGCCGCCATCAAGGGCGGCGAGGTCTCGCTGGCGAGGACGATGGCCGCCTACTACGCACCGCATGGCATCCGGGTCAACGCGATCGAACCCGGGCTCGTCGCGACCCCGATGTCCGCGCGGGCCTCGGCGGACCCGTTGACCTCGGCCTACGCGGCGGCCAAGCAGCCGCTCGCGGGCGGCCTCGTGACCGCCGAGGCGATCGCAGACGCCGCGCTGTTCCTGCTGTCCGATGAAGCCCGACAGATCACCGGCCAGTCTCTCGCCGTGGACGGCGGTTGGAGTGTCACCGAGACCACGGGCTGACGCGGCGTCGGGCGGGCGAGGCGGGCTCCGCCCCCTCGGGGCGCTGTCGCTGGCCCTGGCCGTCGTCGGCTCGTGCTCCCCGCAGGCCGGGGCCACGTTCGAGGAGGGCGTCGAGCGGCAGCCCGGCCCGGGGTGGATCCACGTCGTGACGCAGCCCGCGAGCGCCGAGATCGACCTGGTCTTCGTCCTGACCGACAGCGCCGGCGACGACTCGAGCATCCGGACGGTCGTCGCTGCCGGCGAGAGGGCCGCCTTCGACCTCATCACGTTGCCTGGCCCTCGTGCGATCCGCATGAACGGCGACCTGTGCCAAAACCGCTTCCCGGTGGAGGAGGACCGCCAGACGGAGATCGTCGTGCGCATCACGGCCGACGGGTGCGCGACGGCCGTCATCCGGATCCGGGACGCCGAGGAGATGCGCCAGCCCTGACCGTCCGGTTGCCGCCAGCGAGGTTGTCTAGACAAGCATGGCCGGCCATGCGATGCTTGTCGGCATGCAGACCCTGACGATCGATGACCTGACGTACGAGCAGGTCGCCAAGACCATCGACCATTCGCTCCTTCGCCCGGAGCTGACGCTCGACGACGTGACCGAGGGCTGCGCGATCGCGGCTCGGTATGAGGTCGCCTCGGTCTGCGCCCGGCCGGCCGATGTCACAGTCTGCCGGGACGTGCTGGCCGGGTCCGGCGTCCTGGTCGGGACTGTCATCGGCTTTCCCCATGGCTCGCACCTGACCGCGACGAAGGTGTTCGAGTCGGAGCGGGCGATGGCCGACGGCGCGACCGAGCTCGACATGGTCATCAACATCGGCTGGCTCCGATCGGGCGAGGACGATCGCGTCGAGGCCGACATCCGCGCGGTCGTCGCGACCGCGCACGCGGGTGGGGCGATCGTGAAGGTCATCCTCGAGAACGCATATCTGACCAAGGAGGAGATCGTGCGCGGCTGTCTCGCCGTCGAGCGCGCGGGAGCCGACTACGTCAAGACCTCGACCGGGTTCGCGCCGTCGGGGGCGACGCTCGACGACCTGCGCCTGATGCGTGCGACGGTCTCGCCGAAGGTCAAGGTGAAGGCGGCGGGCGGCGTCCGGACGCTCGATGCCCTGATCGAGGTCATGGCCGCCGGCGCCGATCGGTGCGGCGCGACGAAGACCGCCGAGATGCTCGACGAGTTCCGGGAGCGGACCGCGGCCCACGCGGGCTGACGCCGAGGCCGGACGCCGAGGCTAGATGCCCTCCGCCCCGGCCAGGGCCGCCCCGATCGCCCCGGCCAGCGGGCCGAGCTCCGCGGGCACGATCTCGATCCGGTCGGGCGGCAGCATCCGGGCGTGGATCCGCACCGAGGCGCGCAGCGGCTCGAGGATGAGGTCGCCCGCACCCGCCCCGATGCCGCCGCCGACCACCACGCGGTCGGGTGCCAGCACGTTGATGACGTTCGCGATGCCGATCCCGAGATAGCGGACCGCCTGGTCGATCGCCGCGACGCATGCCGGGTCGCCGGCGATCGCCCCCGCCACGACGTCCTCGACCCGGTCCTTGCCGGCAACGGCGGTCAGCGCCTTCGCCTGGGCGAGCGGCTCGATGCAGCCTCGATTGCCGCAGCCGCACATGGGACCGTCTTCGACGACCGTCTGGTGACCGAGTTCTCCGGCGGTGCCCGTTCCCATGTGCAGCTTCCCGTCGATGATCAGGCCGCCACCGACACCGGTCCCGATCGCGACGAGCGCCATCGTCCGCGACCCGCGCCCGGCACCCATCCGCGATTCCGCCAGCGTGTGGGCCCGCGCGTCGTTGATGAAGACGACCGGGCGTCCGAGCCCGGCTTCGAGGCGATCCTTCAGCGGGTAGCCCGTCCACGGTCCGGGGAAGTTCGGGAAGAGGTGGATGACGCCGCTCTCGCGGTCGAACAGACCGGGCACCCCGATCCCGACCGTGGCGATCGGGCCATGCGCCTCGATCGCTGCGAGCCCGGTCTCGACCATCACGGCGGCCACGCCGTCCGGGCCACGCTCGGCATGACTCGGTCCCGAGTCCTGGATGAGCAGCGTCGTCGCGCGGTCCGGGTCGTCGGCCCACTCCAGGACCGCCACCTTGAGGTTCGTCCCGCCGAGATCCAGGCCCAGGTGCCGGCTGACCGTCACGAGACCTCCGCGTGATCGCCGCGCTGCAGGACCGCCTCGAACTCGTACCGCTCCGCCGCGTAGAGGGTCTCTGTGTGCTCGATCGGGATGCCGTCCTGGTCGTCGATCGTCCGTCGCTCACTGAGGACCACGCCGTCGGGGTCGAGTCCAAGCAGCCGCCGCTCGATATCGGTGGCCGGCCGGGCCGAGACCCGGGCCTGGGCGCGCGTCGGGATGCGCCCGAGCCGCTCGAACGCGTCATGGAGCGAGCCACCGGACAGGTCGTCGTCGAGGACGCCGGCGAGCGTCGGCGTGGCAACGACCCGTTCGATGGCCATCGGCTGGTCATCTGCGAGACGCAGGCGCTCGATGACGATGGCCCGGCTGCCCACGGGCAGGCGGAGCGCGGCGCGATCCTCGAGGCTCGGGTCGATCCACCCGGCGTGGAGCAACCGCGACGACGCCCGCAGACCGCGTCGGCGCATGCTCTCGGTGAAGGACAGCGGCGAGCCGAGGAGCCGCGCCACGACCCGCGGAGCAGTGAACGTGCCCTCGCCGCGCCTACGGACGACCAGCCGCTCGTTCGCCAGCAGCTGTGCGGCCTGGCGCACCGTCATCCGGCTGACCCCGAACCGCTCGCACAGCTCCGCTTCCGACGGCAGCCGGTCGCCGGGCTTCGACGCTGCGACAAGGCGACGCAGGTAGTCGGCGATCTCCAGGTAGCGGGGCGTGCTGTCGGCGACCATGGCGTCCATGTTGACGGGCTCTTCGAGGCGTCGCTAGGATGGCACACCTGTCTAGACATCTTGATCGGCCACCTCGGGCGGTCCGGACCCGAAGGGAGAGGCGCTTGACCGTCGCCGGTGCGTGGCTCGCCGAGGCACGCGGGATCCTCGAACGGATCGAATCGAGCCAGATGCCCGCCATCGCCGAGGCGGCGCGGCTGTGCGCGCGGGCGATCGCCGACGACGGGCTGGTGCACCTGTTCGGGACCGGCCACTCGCGGATCCCGCTCGAGGAGATGTTCCCGCGCTACGGCTCGTACCCAGGGTTCCATCCCATCGCCGAGCTCTCGATGACGTTCCACACCCAGGTCGTCGGCGCGAACGGCCAGCGGCAGGCGATGTTCATCGAGCGGACGGAGGGCCTCGCGGAGGTGATCCTCGCCAACTTCCGCTTCGGGCCGAGCGACGTGATGCTCGTCTTCTCGGCCTCCGGGCTGACGGCCGTGCCGATCGAGATGGCCATGGGCGCCCGGGCCCGCGGTCTGGCGACGGTGGCAGTCACCTCGGTCGCCCAGTCGATGGCCGGCCGTCCGGATCACCCGAGCGGGACCCGGCTCCTCGACCACGCGGACATCGTCATCGACCTGTGCACGCCGCCCGGCGACGCGCTCGTCCGTCTCGACGGGCTGGACACCCCGATCGGTCCCGGCTCGACGGTCGCCAATGCCGCGATCGTCAACGAGATCAAGGTGCAGACGGCGGCGATCCTGCTCGAGGGGGCAGCGCTGCCACCCGTGCTGACGAGCGGGGCTGTGGTCGGGGCCGAGCGATCGGCCGAGCTGTTCGAGGCCGCCTACCGTGAGCACGCTCGCCGCGTCAGCCGGGCGCTGGCGGGCGCCGCGACGTCCGAGACCGACGCCGACGCCTAGGCTCGCCGATCGGGGTCGGGGAGGACGACATCGCGGATCGCCCCGATGAGGTCGTGGTACGAGCCGATGAACCCGCGCAGCGTCCGGGCCGTCGCGCCGTATCCGTCGAATTCGTCGAGGGCAAGACCGTTCGGTTCGTAGGCGCGCCCGAAGTCGGGGAACCGATCCAGCAGCTCACGAACGATCGCCGGGTCCACGGGGACGTCGATGCGGTCGTCCGGGTCGATGCCGCTCGCGTTGAACCGCTCCTGCCACGTGTGCGGCATCGTCAGGATGACGTCCCCGCCGACGAGTTCGGTCCAGTGGAGCCGGTGTCGAAACGCCGCGGCGAGGAGCCGCGTCCGGTAGCGGCGCTCCCCGAAGATCCGGTACGCCCGCTTGAACGCCGCGATCCCGCCCCAGTCCAGCGCATCGGGGTGGACGGCGACCGAATCGCGCTCGGTCAGCACCCGCAGCCAGTCGTCCAGACGCCCCATCATGATCGTGCAGACGGGCGTGACGGACGCCGCGTCCCCGCCGCTTGCGGTCCACGCGTCGAGCCCGCGCTCGACGGCCTCGGCGACCGCCACGGTCTGCGGGACCGTGAAGCAGACCGTGGCGTTGATGCTGACCCCGGCGGCCGTGGCCCGCTCGATCGCGGCGATCCCCGCGCGCGTGGCCGGGAACTTGACCTGCATGTTCGGGGCGAGGGTCGCGAACCGGAGCCCCTGCTCGAGCATCAGCTCGGTGTTGCGATAGTTCGCGGGGTTCGTCTGGAGCGACAGCCGGCCCTTGCGGCCGCCTTCCCGGACGAAGACCGGCTCGAGCACCGCCGCGCCGCGGACGGCCATCTCCTCGACCACGGCCCACGTCAGCTCCGTCTCGGTCCACGTGGGGTTGGCGCTCGCGAGCTCGGCGACCCGCGGCGTCCAGTAGGCGCCCTCCTTGCGCAGGACCTCGAGGACGATGCTGGGGTTCGAGGTGGCGCCGGTCGCGCCGCGTAACACCGCATACGCGAGCTCATCGAGGGCGCACGAGTCGTTCCAGTAGTCGGTGGGGCGATCGGCGACCGTCCGCAGGAGCGGGCTGTCGATGAGGTCCTGTTGCGCCAGACCGGCCATCGCGTCGATCCTCGTGGGTGCTCTCAGGCGCCGGTGGCTATCATAATCGATGATCGATGACCTGCCGGCACCCGCGGCTGATGCCGGCATCTCGGAGGACCCGCCCGTGGCAGTGACAGAGGAGATCCTCGGCCAGTTCCTGGGTGACGAGACGTTCCCTGTGACCTGGGAGTCCGAGGTCGAGCGGGACTTCTTCTGGGTCTACGACGACCTGCACTGCCCCCATCCGGTCAGCCCGATGTTCTTCGACATCGGCGGCTGGTGGCTGAGCTGCGACCACATGTTCCGGCGGTTCGGAACGCCCTTCGCGGTCGACTGGCTGGCCAAGAACGTCAACGGCTACGTCTACACGACGGCCATCCCGGCCGACCCCGAGCTGCGCATCGACGCGACCGAGTACAGCGCCCGCTACGGCGCCCGGGTGCCGCGCGATGCGGCCTTCGCGTCGACGATGGGGGCGTATCTCGACACCGTGCTGCCGGTCTACGGCCGGGACTTCGCCGACTGGTGGCGCGATCGGCTGCGCCCGGAGATGGAGCGCAACTTCACGTTCCTCGAGGGGCGCCTCGACGCCGCCGACGGGATGGACCTGGGCGACGTGGCGTGCCTCCTCGAGGACGCCATCGACATCCATGATCGCCACTGGAAGATCCACTGGATGCTCAACTTCGCCCAGCTGTCGGCGACGCTGAACCTGCGGGCGGTCATGGAGAAGCACCGCGGCGCCGTCGACGACACCCTCCTCGGGCGGCTCCAGAACTCCGCGTCCGACCGCAACTGGGACTCGATCGAGGCGCTCTGGCGGATGAAGAACGAGGTGCGCGACGACGCCGAGCTCAACGCGGCCTTCGGATCAGCCGAGGTCCCGGGGATCGTCGCGGCGCTCCGGGCGACCGAGCGCGGCCGCCGGTTCATCGCCGAGCGGGTCGAGCCCTACCAGCGCGAGTTCGGCTGGCATGCCGTCTGGAGCCACGAGTTCATCTTCCCGACGGTCCGGGAGCAGATGGAGCCGGTCATCGAGCTCGTCCGCGGCTACCTCACGACCGACTACGACTTCCCGAGCGCGATCGAGGCCATGCGCCGCGACATCGAGGCCGCGTCGCGGGAGATCCTCGAGGGGCTGACCGGGGACGCGCTCGAGGAGATGCGGGCCGCCAATGCCGTCAACCTGCGCATGGCGCCGCTCACGCCCGATCACCACTTCTACATCGACCAGGGCGCGAACGCCCATGTCCGGCTGGTCCTGATGGCCGTCGGGCGCAAGCTGGTCGCGGCCGGTCGGCTCGACCAGCCCGACGACGTGATGTTCCTGCGCTACAACGAGCTGCGCGCCCTCATCGGGAGCGCCGACGCGATCGCGGCCCGGGACCTCGTCGCCGGCCGCCGAGCCGAGCGCGATGCGGCAGCGCGTCTCCATCCGCGCGACTGGGTGGGCACGGTCACCCCGTCGCAGCTCGCGTTCCCGTACCTCGTCAATTGGGGCTACCCGGAACGCTTCCACCAGACCCAGTCCGACGATGCCCGGATCATCACGGGGATCGCGGGTTCGCCCGGCACGATCGAGGGGATCGCGCGCGTCGTCCGCACGGTCGACGAGTTCGACGAGGTCCGTGACGGCGACATCCTCGTCTGCCAGATGACCAATCCCGCCTGGGTCGTGCTGTTCACGAAGATCGCGGGGCTCGTCACCGACACCGGCGGCACCACCTCGCATCCGGCGGTCCTGGCGCGCGAGTTCGGCATCCCGGCCGTCATCGGCACCTCGGTCGCGACACAGCGGATCGCGACGGGCGACCGGATCAGGGTGGATGGGACAGCCGGCCGGGTCGAGATCCTGCGCGGCGAACCGGCCGAGGCCGCGGGCGACCCGGCGTCCGCGATCGGGCGCTGAGGCAGCGATGGCCATCGCCAAGTCGATCTCGCGCAGCGTCCTCGCCGACCAGGTCAAGGACCGGATCCTCGAGGACATCCTCAACGGGCACCACCCGCCGGGCTCGCGGATCATCGAGACCAAGGTCGCCCGCGAGCTCGGGACGAGCCAGGCGCCGGTCCGCGAGGCGCTCCGCGGGCTCGAGGCGCTCGGGGTCGTGGAGATCACCCCGTTCCGCGGCTCCCGGGTCCGGCTCCCGTCACGGCAGGAGATCCTCGAGGCGTATGTCGTCCGATCGACCCTGGAGTCGCTCGGGGCCCGGCTGGGGGTGCCGCGCATGACCGACGCCGACCTCGCCGAGCTCACCGGCCACCTCGAGCAGATGCGAGCGGCGGCCCGCGCAGACGACGGCCACGGCCTGGCCGAGGCGGATGCGCGCTTCCATGGGCGGATCGTCGAGCTCGCCGACAACGCCGCGCTCGTCAAGGTCTGGCGGTCGCTCGAGCCGTTCTCGCGGACCTACCTCACCCTGGCGATCCCCGGCGCCGACCCGCGATGGTCGGCGGACCTGCATGCCCCGATCCTCGAGGCGCTCGAGCGCCGCGACGCCGATGCGGTGGTCGACGCTCTGCGGCGGCACTTCGACGAGGTCAGTGCGAACATGGCGCGCCGCTGGCCGGATGACGGACCGGCGCCCGTCGTCGATCATCCGAGAACGCGAAGGAGCCCATGAGCGACACCCTCCAGTTGTCCGAAGAGCTCTCGGCCGGCCCGGCGCGGCTCCGGATCGACGTGCGCGGCACGGCGCCGCGGAGCCATGTCCTCGAGGACATGAGCTTCCTGGACTACCGGCTGGCCGAGGTCCGGATCGAGCCCGCGGTGACCCTCGCCGAGCCCGACATCGTCTGGCAGGAGGACGGTCCGAAAGGCATCGCCTACGACGGCCGCCGGATGACGTTCAGCGGCCCGTGGCCGGCGGGACCGATCCAGAAGGTCGTCGTCACGATGCTCGCGCTCCGGATGGAATCGGTCGGACTCCATCCGTTCCACGCGTCGGCTGTCCGCTACCGGGGCAAGACCGTCCTCTTTCTCGGCGGCGAGTCGAACCACGGCAAGTCGATGGGCCAGATCGAGGCATGCCGGCGGGGGGCGATGCTCGTCTCGACCGAGACCACCGTCATCGACGAGACGGGGCGGGCTGTCGTCGGGTCGAAGTCGCCGTTCCTCAAGAAGCGGACCGAGGGGACCGAGCGGGCCGACAAGGCCGCCCCGGAGCGCGGCGTCGACAAGTTCTTCGGCGAAATGCCGACGTGGGAGATCTACGCCGAGCCGAGCGACGTCGACGTCGTGATCGTGCCCGCGATCGACGGCAACTTCGACGCGTCGTGCGCCGAGATGATCCCGTTCGAGCGGCAGTTCCAGACCTTCCACTCGGTCCAGAACTACTTCCTCCTCAACGAGTTGCTCGCACCGGGTCTCACGATGCCGATCGTCGACACCGACGCCCTGCGCGCGGCACGGGCCGACTTCGTCCGGCGGTTCGCCGAGCGTCCCTACTTCTTCGTCCGGGCAGCCACCCCGCAGGTGCTGCTGGACGAGGTGGACCGGGTGCTCTAGGCCGACCGATGCGAGCCTTCGCGTACGAGCGCCCGCCCCGCCTCGAGGACGCGGTGGCGCTGCTCGCCGAGCACGGACCCGAGGCCCGCCCGCTCGCCGGCGGCACCGACCTGATCATCCGCCTCCGCGACGGCTCGATCCAGCCGCGCATCGTGGTCGACCTCAAGCGCATCGCCGAGCTCGACGGCGAGATCCGCGAGCGCGATGGGGGCCTCTCGATCGGGGCGCGGACCGTGATGACCCAGATCGCCGCCCACGAGCGCATCCGGAGCGAGTACCGGGCCCTCGCCGAGGCCGCGGCGGTCGTCGGGTCCGTGCAGATCCGGAACCGGGCCACGCTCGCGGGCAACATCTGCAATGCCTCCCCGGCCGCGGACACCGTGCCGGCGCTGCTCGTCTACGACGCGACGGTGGTCGTGGCCGGCGCTCGCGGCACGCGGCGGATCGCCATCGACGACTTCTTCGTCCGCTCAGGGGTCACGACGCTCGCTCGCGACGAGCTCGTCACCGCGATCGAGCTGCCGCCGCCTCGGAGTCCGCGCGGTTCCGTCCACGTCCGGCGGACGCGCCGTCGCGGTCACGACCTCGCCTCGGTGACGCTTGCCTGCGCGATCCAGGCGGACGGCACGACCCGGCTGGCCTACGGCAGCCTCGGACCACGGCCCGTGCTCGTGGCCGACGACACGGGCCTGCTCGCCGACCCGAGTGCACCGGACCGCGCCAAGATGGACCGGCTGGAAGCCCTGTTCGCCGATGCGAGCCCGTCCGCGCGCTCGATGCGGGCAAGCCCGGAGTACCGCCTCGCGATGCTGCGTGTGCTCGGCCTTCGAGCAGTCGCCGTCGCGATCGAGCGGCTGGCGGAGCGGAACGGCCGGCCGTGACAACGACCGCGCGCATCGGGCTGACCGTGAATGGACGGGCCCGTTCGATCGACGTTGCGGCGCACCACACGCTCCTCGAGGTGCTCCGCGCCGACCTGGGACTCACCGGGACCAAGGAATGCTGCCTGGTCGGCGAGTGCGGCGCCTGCACCGTCCTGGTCGACGACGTGAGCGTCGACTCGTGCCTGATGTTCGCCGTCGAGGCTGACGGGGCGAGCGTGACGACGGTCGAGGGCCTCGCCGCCGGGGACCGGCTCCATCCGCTGCAGGAGGCGTTCCTCGAGACGGGCGCGGCCCAGTGCGGGTTCTGCATCCCGGGTCAGCTGATCGCGGCGCAGGCATTGCTGGCGCTCAACCCGCACCCGACCCGTTCGGAGGTCGAGGAGGGCCTCGCGGGCAACCTCTGCCGGTGCGCCGGCTACGAGCAGATCATCGAGGCCGTCCTTGCCGCCGCCGAGTCGGGGGCAGGAGCGGGCGCGACCCCGGCCGGAGCCGGCGAGCTATGACCGGCCAGGGCATCGGGGCGTCTCCGGCCCGGGTCGGCGGCCGCGATCGCGTCACCGGCCGCCAGGCGTACGTGGCGGACATCCATTTCGAGGACGCCCTCCACGTCAAGCTCGTGACCATCGACTGCGCCCGGGCGCGGATCGTCGCGATCGACACGAGCGCGGCGCTCGAGGTGCCCGGCGTCCGTCTTGCCGTCACGGCCGCGGACCTGCCACAGCCGATGCCGCGCTTCGGACCGCAGTTCCAGGACCGGCCGGTGCTCGCGGTCGATGAGACGCGCTATCACGGCGAGCCGGTCGCAGCGATCGCCGCCGAGACCCTCGACGCCGCCGAGGAGGCGGCCCGCCTGGTCCGGGTCGAGTACGAGGAGCTGCCGGCCGTCTTCACGGTCGCCGCGGCGCTCGATCCCGCAGCGCCACTCGTCCAGGACCCGGCGATCCGGCCGGGCGACCCGCTGGCGGCCACGAACGTCCTCCGGGAGCATCACTACGGCTGGGGCGACGTCGACGCCGTGGCGGCGGACGTCGTCGTCGAGGGGACCTACGTCTTCCCGATGGTCACGCAGTTCGCCATCGAGCCGCACGGCTTCATCGCCGCGCCGGACGGGGACGGGATCGCGGTCTGGAGCTCGATCCAGCACCCGAGCTGGCTCCAGCGGGTCGTCGCGGGACTGTTGCACCTACCCCTGGCCAAGGTGCGCGTGTTCGCGCCCGACCCGGGCGGCGGCTTCGGCGGCAAGCAGCACGCCAAATACGAGCCGCTCGTCGCGTTCATGGCCCTCACGGCCGGGCGGCCCGTCCGCCTGGTGCTGACGCTCGAGGAGACCTTCCAGGCGGTCCGGCGCGGGGCGTCGGAGATCGATGTCCGTACGGGCTTTCGGTCCGACGGCTGCCTGGTGTTCCGCGACATCGAGGCGAACTACCTGATCGGCGCCTACGCCGACATCGCCGACCGGACCGTCGCCAAGGGCAGCTACACCGCGAACGGCCCGTACCGGGTCCCCGCCGCGCGCGTGCTCGCTCGCAGCGTCCTCTCGCACACGACGCCCTCGACCGCGTTCCGCGGCTTCGGCAATCCCCAGCAGATCTGGGCCGTCGAATCGAATATGGACGAGGCGGCGCGCGTCCTCGGCATCGATCCGGTCGCGCTCCGGCTCCAGAACCTGGCGCGTCCAGGGGAGGCGTTCATCCCGGGCGACACGCCCGCCGACGGCGACTGGGCCAGGACCGTCGAGCGGGCGGCGGAGATGATCGGGTGGGGGACTCCACCGACCCCTGGGCGTGGGCGGGGCATCGCGGTCGGGCTGAAGTCGGGGCCGACGACCGGCCTCTCCTACTCGACGGTCCGGATGCTCGCCGACGGCAGCGTGATCGTCCATGCCGGCACGTCCGACATGGGCCAGGGCGCCCGCACGATCTTCGCCCAGATCGCCGCCGAGGAACTCGGCGCCCCGATCGACTGGGTCACGGTCGTCATGGGCGACACGGCGACCGTGCCGTACGACCAGCAGACGTCGGCCAGCCGGTCGTCGGTCCTGATGGGCAACTCGATCCTCAACGGCTGTCGCGAGGTCCAGGCCAAGCTCCGGGCGATGGCGGCCCGGCTCGAGTCCGTCGAGGAGGGCGACGTCGTCGTCAACCGCGGCGAGGTCCGGATCGGCGACCGGGTCCTGCCGATCCGCGACGTGCTGATCCGCGGCCTCGGCCGGCTCGGCGGCGAGGTCATCGGCATCGGCGAGATGCGCAAGGAGGCGGAGCCGGAGCATCCGCTTGGCGGGACCGCGGCCTTCTTCGAGTTCAACTGCACGGCGGTCGAGGTCGAGGTGGACCGCGAGACTGGCGACGTCGTGATCGCCCGCCACGTGACGGTGTCCGACGTCGGCAAGGCGATGAACCCGCTCCAGGTCCGGGGCCAGGACGAGGGCGCCGCGGTCATGGGCCTCGGTCACACGCTCATGGAGCACTACATCTACGACGACACCGGCCGGATCCGGAACCTCGGGGCGATCGACTACCGGATCCCGACGAGCATGGACCTGCCGCTCCGGATGGAGAGCGACATCATCGAGAACGAGGATGGCCCGGGGCCATACGGCTCGAAGGGGATGAGCGAGGGCGCCCTCCTGTGTGTCGCGCCGGCCGTCGCGGCCGCCGTCCGCGACGCGACGGGCGTCGTCATCCGCGACCTGCCCCTGACGCCCGAGCGCGTCTGGCGGGCGCTCCAGGAGGCCTCGGCCTCGTCGGATCCGGACGACCCGCCGGACGCGTCGCAGTGACCTACACCTTCGCCCTCGACGATCCGCCGCCCGGCACGCCACAGGAGGTTCTCGCGATCGTCGGCGGCAAGGCGGCGAACCTCGGGGTGATGGCGCGTGAACTCGGGCTCCCGGTGCCGTCCGGTTTCGTGATCACGACCGCGACGTGTCGGGAGTTCCTGGCGAGCGGCTGGCCGGTGGGCCTGGATGACGAACTCCATGCCCGCATGGCGGACGTCGAGACGACGGTCGGCCGGCGCTTCGGGGACGCGTCCGACCCGCTCCTCGTCAGCGTTCGCTCGGGGGCGCCGGTCTCGATGCCCGGGATGATGGACACGATCCTGGACCTGGGGCTGAACGACGCCACGACCGCCGGGTTGGCGCGGACCGCCGGCGACGAGGCCTTCGCGCGGAGCTGTCGGGAGCGGTTCGAGGCCAGCTTCCGATCGATCGTCGGCGTCGCCGAGGTGCCGGAGGACCCGTGGCAGCAGCTGCGGCTCGCGGTCGAGGCCGTCTTCCGGTCGTGGAACAGCGACCGGGCCGTCGCGTATCGCGGCAAGGAGGGCATCCCCGACGACCTCGGGACCGCGGTGACGGTCCAGGCGATGGTGTTCGGGAACCGCGGCACGACCTCGGCGACCGGCGTCCTCTTCACCCGGAACCCGGCGACCGGCGAGCCGACGCTCTTCGGCGACGTGATGTTCGAGGCCCAGGGGGAGGACGTCGTCGCCGGCACCCACCAGACCGAGCCGATCGCGGTCCTGGACGAGCGCTTGCCCGCGGTCGGTGCCGAGCTCCGCGACCACGCCAACCGCCTGGAGCGGCACTACGCGGACCTGTGCGACATCGAGTTCACGATCGAGGACGGTCGGCTCTGGATGCTCCAGGTCCGGGTCGGCAAGCGAAGCCCGCAGGCCGCGCTCCGGATCGCGCGCGACATGGCCGAGGACGAGTCGTTCCCGGTCACCCGCGCGGTCGCCGTCGAGCGGGTCGCGTCGCTGCTGGCCCATCCGCCGACCGCGACGAGCGCCCGCAGCAACCTGCTGATGCCGATCGCAACCGGCCTTCCGGCCTCTCCCGGGATGGCGAGCGGCCCGATCGTCACGACCCCCGAGGCCGCCCAGGTCGCCGCGGACGCGGGAGCCGCCGCGATCCTGGTCCGGGCAGAGACCTCGCCCGATGACGTCCACGGGATGGCACGGGCGGCCGGGATCCTGACATCCCGCGGCGGTCTCGCCAGCCATGCCGCGGTCGTGGCGCGCGGCTGGGGGATCCCGGCGGTCGTCGGCGCCGCCGCGATCGACGTCCGCGACGGCGAGGTCGTGATCGGCGAGCGGACGCTGCGGACCGGCGACACCCTCACGATCGACGGCAGCACCGGAGAGGTGTTCGAGGGGACGATCCCGGGCACCACCGAGGTCGTGTCCGAGGCGAAGACGCTGCTCGGCTGGGCCAAGGAGCTCGGCGTGCCGATCGGCGACGGCGGGACAGAGGCGACCTCCGTCCCGACGAGCGAGCCTGCCGCGGACCGCAGGGTCACCCCTGACGACTGCCTGCGGGCGATCGCGATCAAGGGCATGACACCGGCCCAGGGCGTCGCCGACGCGGCTCTCTCGACCCCGGAGACGGTCGCGCCGATCCTCGACCAGCTGGTCGTCGACGGGCTCGTCTCGACGGTCGCGGGCGCGTACCGGCTCACGGCGTCGGGCGCGAAGCGGGCGGACGACCTGCGCGATGCCGAGCGGGAGGCCTGGGGCGTCGACCGAGCCACAGCGGCGCTCGACGCGTTCCTCGACCTCGACCACCAAGTGAAGGAGGCCGTCACCGCCTGGCAACTCCGCGACGCGGACGGCCAAGTCGTCAACGACCACTCAGATGCCGCGTACGACCGAGGCGTCCTGGACCGCCTGAGCGCGATCCATGCCGACGCGACCGCCTGGCTGGAGCCCCTCAGACAGGACTGGGCAAGGGTGGGTGACTACGGGGTCCGCCTCGGCCGGGCGCTCGAGGCGGTCGTCGGCGGCGACGGGCGCTACGTCGCGTCGCCACGCGTCGACAGCTACCACGGGATCTGGTTCGAGCTCCACGAGGACCTGATCCAGCTCGCCGGCCGGAGCCGGGAAGAGGAGGTCGCCGCCGGACGCGCCTGATCGTCGTTCAGCGGCCGGGACGAGACGCCGGCCACGGCCTCGTGCCCAGGTCACTGTCAGTCCCTGGGAGACGCCCGCAGTCGTCGGCCGATCAGCAACAGCGTCGCGAGCGACCCGACGATGGTCGCGCCGCCGACGAGCCACGGCACCGACCGAGGACTGGTGTTGACCTCGATGGTCGCGGTGTCGGGTGGTCGCGGAGCCGCCGCGGCATCAAGGACCTCGGCGAGGGTTAGCACCTCGTACGGAGCGAGCGGAGGTGGCTCGCCCTTGATCCAAGCCGCGGTGGCGCTGGCAAGGTTTGGCACCTTGCCGCGCGTCTCGAAGGCGAGTGCGATGACATCGCCGTCTGCCGCCGACAACCAGCGGATGCAGCCCTGGGTCTCGAGGTGATCGACCCGTAGCTCGGCGATGGACGGACCGCGGAGGACCCGTTGCACATCGAGCGTGAAGGTCACCCCGTTCGTACCCGGGCCCTGACCGTCCGGGTCTGGTCGGGCGTCGACGACGCGCCCGACCAGGATCCGCTGCGCGAACGGCGCCGTCCGGATGAACGACGTGTCGGCTCCGGACGGGTTGCACTCTGCCTTGGCCTGACTCGCGATGCCCGCCACCATCATGCCGCCCATCAGGGTTGCGATGAGGAACGATCGCGCTTGGCGACGACCGAAGCGGGTCGACATTCCCGAACGGTAGCAGGCCGCCCGGTCCAGGCCGGAGGTGACTTGACGCCGCTATCGGAGCGTATGCTCACGGAGGCGGCAGGGCATCGGCGCCACGGTCTCCTCGAGGAATGATCCGCCGTGCGTGCCCTCGCAGGCCCAGCCTGAGGTATCGGGAGTAGGAGAATGGCCGAATCGCGTCCGTCGTCGATCAGTCGATGGCGGTATGGCTTCCATCCGCGCGCGACGGAGATGCGGATCGTCTCCCTCGGGCGCGTCTTCATCCAGCTCGGCGAAGCCCTCCGCCTGGAGATGGCCGATCAGGATTCAGGCGGCGAGGACATCGTCTACCTGCAGTACTACGTCGCCACGGAACTGGGCCCCTGGGCGCTCTGGCTCTCATGCGCGCGACAGGATGTCGCGGACTGCGAAGGGGCCCTCCGGGACCTCGAGTCTCCGTTCGAGGAGGAGCAGCGGACCTAGGGCCCGACTGACGATCCCAGGCCAACGTACGATCGATCTCGACCAGGGAGGCGCACGCTCGATGCTCACGGCCACCAAGGACCTGATGCTCCCCGCCACGGTCACCGGCTCGTGGCCGCGGCCGCGCTGGTACGACGGCGGCCTGTGGGGTCGGCCGCTGGACACCGCGCTCCTCGACGTGCACTTCCGTGAGCAGTTCCTCGACGCGCACTCCACGGTGATCGCCGACCAGGAGCGCGCCGGCCTCGACATCCTGACGAACGGCGACTACCACCTCGACGAGGACTTCGCCGGCCGCTCGTGGCACCACTACCCCTTGCAGCGCTGGAAGGGGTTCGAGCACGAGGAGCTGCAGTACGAGGGCTCGCGCGACCGCCTCCTCGAGTTCCCGCCCGGCACCCTGATGAACGAGATCGAGACGACGTGGCGCTGGCCACGCGTGGTCGGCAAGGTCGAGCACGACCCGCGCAATCCGCTCGAGTACGCGAAGCTCTGGCGGATCGCCCAGGCGCGCGCGGGCAAGCCGGTCAAGTTCGGGACGTGCTCCTCGCAGGTGCTCTCGATCTTCCTCGACAGCCATACGCCCGAGTACGACCTCGCCGACAAGAAGCAGCTCATCTGGGACATGGCCACCGCGATGAACCTCGAGCTGCGCCAGCTCGCGGCCGCCGGCGCCCGGGTGATCCAGATCGAGGAGCCGACGATCCACTTCGTCGCCCAGTTCTACCCTGACCAGACCGAGCTGCTCGACTTCCTCGTCGAGGCGTTCAACCACGAGGTGGACGGCCTCGACGACGTCGAGCTGTGGATCCACACCTGCTGGGGCAACCCGAACATGCAGAAGGTCTACACCGGCGAGTCGTACGCGAACTCGATCGAGATCTACCTCGAACGCCTCAAGGGCGACGTCTGGACGGTCGAGGCGACCGAGAACCAGCTCGCCGAGATCGACCTCTTCAAGCCGTACGCCGCGAACCTCAAGAAGAAGGTCGCCGTCGGCGTCGTGAACCACCGCACGCTCCAGGCCGACATGCCGCCGGTCGTCGCGGCACGGGTGCGGCGCGCGCTGGAGGTCATCCCCGCCGACAAGCTGGTGCTCTCCAGCGACTGCGGCTTCGGCCGGCAGGGGTTCAGCCGAACGATCGCGTTCTACAAGGCGACGGCGATCGCCCAGGCACGGAACATCGTCCTGAAGGAGCTCGGGCTCGAGGAGCGCTACGTCCCGGCCGCCGACCCGGCCCTGCAGGTCGACGTGCTCCCGGACCGCGAGCCGCTGACGCACCTGCCGTCCCCCTGGACGTAGCGGCGACCGGGCCGGTGCCTGACATCCGCGCGGGCTCAGCGGCCCTTGCTGTACCCCGTCGCGGTCAGCTTGTCCCAGAGCGAGCCGGCGTTGTTGTTCTGGATGTGATCCATCATGTAGCCCTGTCCGACGTCGACCGGGCCGAACGTGTCATCGAAGCGGACCCGGGCGATCGTCTCCTCGCGGGTCCAGCCCTTGGCCACCGCGTCTGCGACCGCGGCCTTCCACTGGAACAGGACGGACCGCTGCGTGTCCACGTACTTGATCGACTGCACAGGGCCGTGGCCCGGGATCAGGTAGTCCACATCGAGCTCGCGGATCCGCTCCAGGGCCTCGATCCACTGGTCGACGTTCGAGGTCATCAGCCACGTCTGGCATTCGCTGAAGATCGTGTCGCCGGTGAAGACCGCACGCTCCTCGGGGACGTGGACCGCGAGCTGCCCGGGCGTGTGCCCGGGCGTCCAGAGACAGTGGAAGGTGTGGTCGCCGACCCGCAACGTCAGGTCGCCGGTGAACACCACGGTGCCGCGGGGGAGGGCGGCGTAGTAGTCGTCGCGATCGGGAAGGAGCGATGCGCCGTCGGGGTCATCCGAGGGGATCGCCTCGAGCGCGTAGGCGAAGGGGTCGAGCGCCGCGTTCGGGTCCATGAAGATGTCGTACAGCGCCTGGTGGTTCACGACCTCGCCGGCGCCCCGGAACCACCAGTTGCCGAAGATGTGGTCGACATGGTTCTCGGTGTTGATGAGGTAGCGGATCGGGCCGTGCGACTCCGCCGCGGCGCGCATCGCGACAGCCCGTGTCGGGAGCTGGGGCGTGTCGATGGCCACGACGCCGTCCGAGGTCGTCACGAAGCTCGGGTTGCAGCCCCGCAGCTTGGTGGTCGTGTAGATGTTCGGCGTCGGGCGCTCGAGGTCGATGGTGCTGGTCGGCATGAGGGACGTGGCTCCTGGACTACTGGGTCGCGGTGAGGCCGCCGTCGATTCCGAGGACCTGGCCGGTCACGAACGAGGCGGCATCGGAGCAGAAGAAGATCGCTGGGCCGATGAGGTCCCGGGTCTCGCCGACCCGACCCAGCGGGATGCGGTTGACGATGCCCGCCTTGAAGGCCGGGTCCTCGAGCAGCATGGCGACCTGGGGCGTGTCGACGAAGGTCGGCATGATCGCGTTCACGCGGATGTCGTACTTGGCCCACTCGGTCGCCCACTGGCGCGTCAGCGAGCTGATCGCGCCCTTGGCCGCGACATAGGCCGAGTAGCCGGCGTTGATCCCGAGGTTCGCCCGCACCGAGGAGATGTTCAGGATGCGTCCGCCCTGGCCACGCTCGATCATCGTCCGCGCGACCGCCTGCGTGGGGACGATCGTGCTCCGCACGTTGAGCTCCATGATCCAGTCCCAGGCATCGCGCGGGTACGCCTCGGCCGGATGGAGGACCTTCCCCGCGCCGCCGCCGACCGCGTTGACGAGGATGTCGATCTGACCGAACCGTTCGATCGTCTCCCGGACCATGCGGTCGCAGTCCGCCTCGCTCGTGACGTCGGCTGTGATCGCGAGCCCATCGGAGCCGGCCGCCTGGATCCGTTCGACGGTGACGTCGCAGGTCTCACGCGTCCGACCCGCCACCGCGACCCGAGCACCCGCGCCGGCCAAGGCCTCCGCCAAGGCCGACCCGATGCCGCCCCCACCGCCCGGGATCAGGGCGACTCGTCCGTCCAGGTTGAAGATGTCGAGCGGCCTCATCGAGCTCCTTCGGGCGGCGAACGGGTGCGGACGCGGCGGGCGCTGGTCGTTGCGGCCGATTGGACGCTTGATCGATTATCGAGAATAATCGGCGCCTTGGAGTCGCGTCAACGTCGCCGGTCGAGCCGCCAGCGGCCAAAGCACGTGGCGACCTAAGATGGCCACGACGACCGGAGCCAACCATTCGGAGGGGACATGACCCTGAACCTCGACGGCCTGATCCCCGCCACCGTCCTGCCGATGCATGCCGACGGCAGCATCGATGAGGCCGCCCTGCGCTCGTACATCGCCTGGGTCGCCGGGCAGGGGCCGGTCGCGCTGGCGATCAACGTCGACACCGGCGAAGGGCCGCATCTCACGCACGACGAGAAGGTCCGCGTCCTGCAGGTCGTCCGCGAGGTGACGGACCTGCCGATCGTGGCCGGCCTGGCCGGGCCATCGACCGACGCGGCCGTCCGACAGGCGACGGACTTCAAGGCCGCCGGGGCCGACGCGCTCCTGGTCTTCCCGATCCCCGCCTACCTGAGCGAGCCGCTCGACGTCCGCGTGCCGGTCGCCTATCACGAGGCGATCGCCACGGTTGGTCTGCCGATGATCCTGTTCCAGCTCCAGCCCGCGCTCGCGGGACTGAACTTCGCACCCGAGACGCTGCGGGCGATGGCCTCGGTGGAGGGAGTGATCGCGATCAAGGAGGCGTCGTTCGACGCCCGCCGCTTCGTCGACACGGTCAACCTCATCGCCGATCTGCCGCGGCCGATCACGCTCCTCACCGGCAACGACAACTTCATCTTCGAGTCGTTCATGCTCGGCGCGACCGGGGCACTGATCGGGTTCGGGGCGGTGATGACGCGCGAGCAGGTCGACATGATCGACGCCTGGAATGCCGGCCGCATCGACGAGGCAAAGGCTCTCGGCCGGCGGGTCCAGCGTCTCGCCGACGTCGTGTTCGCGGCGCCGGTCGGCGACTACCGGGTCCGGCTCAAGGAGTGCCTGCGCATCCTCGGCGTGCTCGAGGCCGCGAATGTCCGCCGGCCCCTGCTGCCGCTCGACGACGCGGAACGGGCATTCCTCGCGACCGTCCTCACCGAGGTCGGACTGCTCGAGGATCCCACCGCCGCGGTCCTCGTCCGCTCCTGATCGTTGCGCAACGAGCGCCGATCGCTGGTATCGTGAGACCTCGATAGAGAACCTTTGCTATCGGTCGCCCACGTCGGCGGTCGCAGGCGTTCGGAGCAGGCTCGCTCCGCCCACATCCGGTCATCGTTGGAGGAGTCGGCCTTGGCCAGCGAACCCGCGGATGTCTTGATCGTCGGCTCCGGCGCGTCCGGCGGGGTCGTGGCCCTGCGGCTGGCCCAGGCCGGGTTTCGCGTCGTCTGCCTGGAGCAGGGCGGCTGGCTGGACCGCGCGGACTACCCGGGCAACAAGCTCGACTGGGAGCTGAAGGCCCGCAAGGACTGGGCGACCAGCCCGAACATCCGCGGGCTCACGGCGGACTACCCGATCGTCGAGGAAGACACGCCGGTCTCGCCGTTGATGTACAACGCGGTCGGCGGCTCGACGATCATCTTCGCGGGCGCCTGGCCGCGCGCCCTGCCATCCGACTTCCGGGTCCGTTCGCTCGACGGCGTCGCCGACGACTGGCCGATCGACTATTTCGAGCTCCTCCCGTACTTCTACCGGACAGACCGCGACTTCGGCGTGTCGGGCCTGCCGGGAGATCCGGCCTATCCACCCGACACAGAGGACGCCCCGATGCCGCCGCTCCCCATCGGGTCGGCCGGGCTGAAGGTTGCCCGCGGGCAGACGAAGCTGGGCTGGCACTGGTGGCCGGAGTTCAACTCGATCAACTCGACGCCGTACGACGGCCGCCGACCGTGTGTCCAGCGGAGCACGTGCCAGTCGGGCTGCAACGAGGGCGCCAAGGCATCGACCGACCTCACGCATTGGCCGAAGGCGATCGCCCTCGGGGCGCGGCTCGTGACCGGCGCGCGCGTCCGACGCGTCGAGACCGATGCACGCGGCCTGGCGACCGGCGCGACCTGGATCGACCAGGACGGCGGTGAGCACTTCGAGCCGGCGCGGGTCGTCGTGGTCGCGGCCAATGCGATCGGCACGCCCCGCCTGCTGCTGAACTCGTCGAGTCCGACGCATCCGGACGGGCTGGCGAACTCGTCGGGCCTCGTCGGGAAGCGGCTGATGATGCACCCGTTCGCGAACGTCGCCGGCCTGTTCGAGGAGCCGCTGATGAGCTGGCAGGGCCAGTTCGGCGACCTCATCGAGTCGCTCGAGTTCTACGAGACCGACGAGAAGCGCGGCTTCGTGCGTGGCGCGCGCTGGGGCCTGGCGCCCACTGGCGGGCCGATCAACACCGCCCTCCCGAGCCGGGCCGGCGAGCAGATCTGGGGCCCCGACCACCATGCCCACGTCAAGACCCACCTCGGCCACGGCGCCAACTGGGGTCTCTTCGCCGAGGACCTGCCCGACGAGGCGAACCACATCACGCTCTCGACGACCGTGACCAATTCCTCGGGGATCGCGGCGCCCGAGATCCACTACCGGATGTCCGAGAACTGCCGCCGGATGCTCGACTTCCACATCGAGCGGGCCACCGAATCGATGGACGCCGCCGGCGCCTACAAGATCGAGGTCGACCGGCTGATGCGCTACTCCGGCTGGCACCTGCTGGGCACCGCCCGGATGGGCGACGACCCGAAGACGTCCGTGCTGGACCGCTGGAACCGCGCCCACGATGTCCCGAACCTGTACGTGGTCGACGGCTCGTGCTTCGTCACCTCGACCGGCGTGAACCCGACCTCGACGATCGTGGCCATCGCACTGCGGGCGGCCGACCACATGGTCGAGACCCGCTTCGAGCAGCAGGTGCCGGCGTGACCGCCGGACCGAGCCCGTCGGGGACCCCGTCCGATCCGCTTGCGGGCCTCGCCGCCGCCGAGCGGGCGACGCTCAGCGCGATCGCGGAGCAGCTCATCCCCGCGGCGGAAGGGATGCCATCGGCGGCCGACGTCCTCGGCGATGACCGCCTGCGTTTCGTCCTGAACGCCCGGCCCGACCTGCTCGAGCCGCTGCGAGCGGCGCTCAAGTCCGAGCTCGGTGACGACGTCGGGGCGCGCCTCGAGACCCTGGGTCGTGACGAGCCTTCGACGCTCGGGGTCCTGCAGCTGGTGATCGTCGCGGGCTACTACACAGACCGTCGCGTCCGGGACCTGATCGGGTACCCCGGCCAGATGGCTCTCGAGCTCCGATCGTGGGAGTACCCGGCATATCTCGAGGAAGGACTCATCGACGCCGTGCTCGCTCGCGGGCCGGTGTGGCGGGACCCGGCGACCGGGCAGCGCGCTGTCGCCGTGGGGGCGCCACGGACGTACGCCGAGCGCTGGTCGACGGACGCCGGTCCGCCGCCCGAAGGAGGACATGATGGCCGCGATCGCACCTGACACGACCGGGTCCGGGACACCGGGCTGGCTGGGGACCTTCGTCGAGGGATGGGAACCGGGGACCGGCGCGCCCATCGAGGACCGCGAGCCGGCCACGGGTCGGCTCATCGCGACCGTCGCCGGCAGCACCCCCGACGACGTTGCGCGCGTCGCCGTCACCGCCGCCGAGGCGCAGACTGCCTGGGCGGCGACGAACTACCAGGAGCGGGCGCGCGTCATCCGACGCGCCGCAGACATCTACGAGGCCCACCGCGACGAATTCGGCACGTGGACGCAGCGCGAGACCGGCGCGTCCCATAGCAAGATGCACCACGAGTCGAACTTCGCGTACCAGGAGATCCTGAACGCCGCGACGCTGCCGTCCCAGCCGTATGGGTCGCTCATGCCGTCGGCGGTGAAGGGGCGGCTGTCGATGGTCCGCCGGGTCCCGGCCGGGGTCATCGGCGCCATCACGCCCTGGAACTCGCCGTCCGTGCTGGGCATGCGCGTCGTCGCGCCGGCGCTTGCCCTCGGCAACGCCGTCGTCCTCAAGCCGGATCCGCAGACACCGGTCGTCGGCGGCGCGATGTTCGCCGCGGTCTTCCGCGAGGCCGGCCTGCCCGAGGGCCTGCTGCAGGTCGTCGTCGGCGGCGCCGACGTCGGCGAGGCGCTGGTGACCGACCCCAACATCTCGGTGGTCTCGTTCACCGGGTCGACGGCCGTCGGCCGGCGGGTGGGCCAGCTTGCCGGAGGCCTGCTCAAGAAGGTCTCGCTGGAGCTCGGCGGGAACAACGCGTTCATCGTGCTCGACGACGCGGATCTCGATGCCGCTGCGGCCGCCGGGGCGTTCTCCGCGTTCCAGTTCCAGGGCCAGGTCTGCTTCGCGGCCGGCCGGCACCTCGTCGATCGCCGCGTGGCCGATGCGTACATCGGCGCTCTGACCGACAAGGCGAAGCGCCTGCGGCTGGGCGACCCGTATCGCGAGGACGTCCAGCTGGGCCCGATCGTCAATGAGAAGCAGATCGCCCGGGTCGACGGGATCGTCCAGCGCTCGATCGCGGCAGGGGCCGTCGTGAACGAGGGTGCCACCTTCGAGGGCTTGTTCTACCGGCCGACGGTGCTCACCTCGGTGACCCCGGAGATGCCCGCCTTCACCGACGAGATCTTCGGGCCAGTCGCCCCGATCACGGTCTTCGAGGACGAAGAGCAGGCGATCGCCCTGGCCAACGCCAGCAGCTACGGGCTGGTCGCCTCGATCTACACGCGCTCGACGTCGCGCGGGCTGGCGGTCGCCGACCGGATGCGGACCGGCATGGTCCACATCAACGACGGGACGCTCAACGACGAGGCGATCATCCCGTTCGGCGGCATGGGCGATTCCGGTAACGGCGGCCGCTACGGCGGCGAGGCCAGCCTGGACACGTTCACCGAATGGCAGTGGGTCACGGTGCGCGGCGAGCCGCCGACGTTCCCGTTCTGAGCAGCGAGGGAGACGCACGCGTGGCATCCATCACCGACGTGGCCCGCCTGGCCGGGGTCTCCCCCGCCACGGTCTCGCGCGTCGTTTCGGCGGCGCCATACGCGGTCAGCACGGCGACCCGGAAACGGGTGCTTGATGCGGCGCGGACCCTCGACTACGTCCCGAACGCCCTGGCCCGAGGCCTGCTCAAGAGCTACATCCCGGTCGTCGGCGTGGTCGTCCACGACATCACCGACCCGTACTTCTCCGAGGTGGTGCGCGGCGTCGAGGATGCGGCGGCGCCCGGCGGCTATCTCGTCATCACCTGCAGCTCGGACCGGATCGCGGCGCGCGAGAACTCGTACGTGCGCCTGCTCCGTTCCATGCGCGCGGCCACGCTCATCTTCGCGGGCAGCGGGCTCGACGATCCCGACGTGAACGCCGAGATGCGCAAGCACGTCGCCGCGATGCGCGGCTACGGCGCCGCGGTGGTCCACCTCTCGCCGTACGCCTTCGGCGAGGCCGAGGTCGGCGTGGACAATGCGCGCGGCATCGCGGGGATGGTCGCCGAGCTCGTGCGCCTCGGGCACCGGCAGATCGCGTTCCTCGCCGGGCCGACGTCGCTGTACGTCGCGCGCCAGCGACTGGCCGGCTACCGCCGCGGCCTGGAGGATGCGGGCATCGCCTTCGACGAGCGCCTCGTCGTGACCAGCGGGTTCAACCGCGAGGCGGGGGTGCTCGGCGTCGACGCGCTCCTCGCGGGCACGGCGCCCTTCACCGCGATCTGTGCGGCGAACGACCTCCTCGCGCTCGGCGCGCTCCAGCGCCTGGCGGAACTGGGCATCACGGTCCCTGATGAGGTCTCCGTGGCGGGCTTCGACGACATCGCGACCGCGGCGATGGTCGCCCCCAAGCTCTCCACGGTCCGGCTGCCGCTGCACGAGATCGGTCGTCGCGGCTTCGCCTTCGCCGAGCGGCAGCTGGCCGGCGCCCGACCACGGCGCGAGGTGCTGCCGACCGAGCTCGTCATGCGCGAGTCGACCGCCCCGCCACCGGCTGTGACGCTGCCCGGGACCATGGCCGACCGGCGCCCGACCGAAGGCGCCGCCTGATGGCCGAGGCGCTCGCCGGTCGCGTGGTGCTCGTGACCGGCAGCAGTCGGGGGATCGGCGCCGAGATCGCAGTGAAGGCCGCCGCGGAGGGTGCCTCGGTGGCCGTGCACTACCACCGGTCACCCGAGGCGGCCGACGCGGTCGTCGCCCGCGCCCGGGACTTGGGCGTCGAGAGCGAGGCCTTCGCCGCAGATGTCGCGGACGGCACACAGGCGGCGGCGCTGGTCGCGGCGGTCATCGATCGGTTCGGTCGCGTCGACGGTCTCGTGAACAACGCCGGACGCACGCTGGTCGGGCCGTTCCTCGAGGTCGAACCGGCCGAGTGGGACGAGGTGATCGCCACGGACCTCAGCGCCGCCTTCCACACGTGCCGCGCGGCCCTGCCCTCGATGCTGGAGCGCGGCAGCGGCACGATCGTCAACATCGCCTCGCGGCTGGGTCAGATGGGGATCGCGGAGACCGCCGCCTACAGCGCGGCCAAGGCCGGCCTGATCGGACTGACGCGCGCGCTCGCGAGGGAGTTCGGGCCGCGCGGGATCCGGGTGAACGCCGTCGCCCCGGGTGTCACCGTGACCGAGATGACCGCCGATCTCGTCGAGAGCGAGGAGGGCCGGCGGCGCCTCCGCGACATGCCGTTGGGGCGATACGGACGCGCGGACGAGGTGGCCGACACGGTCATCTTCCTGCTGTCGGACGCCTCGAGCCTGTACCTGGGCCAGACCCTCAACCCCAATGCCGGAGGCTACATGCCGTGACCAAGCTCCTGGAGGTCCACGAGGCGGTGGGGCTGGTCCGCGACGGCTCGACCGTGGTCATCGGCGGCTCCGGAGCCGGGCATGCGCTGCCGCAGCGCTTCATCGACGAGCTCGCGGCGGTGTTCGCGGCGGAGGGGCGACCACGCGATCTGACGACGGTCCGGGTGGTCGGCATCGGCGACTTCGCAGATCGCGGCTTCTCGCAGCTCGGGCTGTCCGGGCTGATGCGCCGGACCATCGGCAGCAACATCGGCAACGAGCCGCGGCTCGGGGCGCTCGTCGAGGCGAACGAGATCGAGTCGTACTCGTTCCCGCAGGGCGTCCTCTCCCAGCTCATGCGCGAGATCGCGGCGGGCCGGCCGGGCGTGATCACCCAGGTCGGGCTGGGCACGTACGTCGACCCGCGGCAGACCGGCGGCAAGCAGAACGCCCGGACGACCGAGGACCTCGTCGAGGTCGTCACGATCCGCGGCCGCGAGTGGCTGCTGTTCCACGCGTTCCCGATCGACGTCGCGGTCATCCGCGGCACGACCGCCGACGAGGACGGCAACCTCACCATGGAGGGCGAGGCCGTCCAGGGCGAGATGCTGGCCATGGCCATGGCCGCGCACAACAGCGGCGGGATCGTCATCGCCCAGGTCCGTCAGCTCGCCACGCGCGGCAGCCTGCGGATGCGCGACGTCAAGGTCCCGGCGGCACTGGTCGATCACGTCTACGTCGAGCCTGACCAGTGGCAGACCTACATCACGAAGGACTCGCCGTACTACGCAGGGGCCCTTCGCCGCCCGGTCACGCCCGAGCCGCCGCTGCCGCTTGACGTGCGCAAGATCATCGCGCGCCGCTCGCTGCTGGAGTTCCCGCGCGGCGCGATCTGCAACCTCGGCTTCGGGATCAGCCAGCTGATCGGCCGCGTCGCCTGGGAAGAGGGCATCACCGACCAGCTCGTGCTGACGGTCGAGCAGGGGATCTTCGGCGGCGTGCCCGTGGCCGGCAACGAGGGCGGTGCCGGGTTCAACTACCAGGCGATGATCGACCAGCCCTACATGTTCGACTTCTACGACGGCGGCGGGCTCGACGTGGCGAGCCTCTCGTTCGCCGAGGTGGACGCCGAGGGGAACGTCAACGTGCACGCGTTCGAGGGACGGGTCCGCGGTCCGGGCGGGTTCCCGAACATCAGCGCGAAGACCGGCAAGATCAACTTCGTCGGCACGCTGACCGCCCGCGGCCTCGAGATCGAGATCGACGGCGGGGTCCGGATCGCGAGCGAGGGGAGCCTCGGCAAGTTCGTGCCCGAGGTCCGGGAGATCTCGTTCAACGGCCGGCTGGCTCGCGAGCGCGGACAGCAGGTCCGCTACATCACCGAGCGGGCGGTCTTCGCGCTGGAGGCCGATGGGCTCGTCCTGATCGAGGTGGCGCCCGGCGTCGACGTCGAACGCGACGTCCTCGGCCAGATGGGCTTCCGGCCGCGGGTCGCCGACGACCTGCGGACGATGGATACCCGGCTCTACGCGACAGGACCGATGGGCCTGGCTGCGGATTTCGGCGTCGCATCGTGAGCGGCCTGGTCGATCTCCAGCTGGGACGGGTGGCGCGCCTGACGCTCGAGAACCCACCGCTCAACCTGGTAACCGAGGCCTTGCTCGACGAGCTCGGCGCGGCGTTGGACGTCCTGGCGGCCGCGGCGCCCGACGACGTCCGGGTGGTCGTCGTGACGGGATCCGGCGAGCGGGCCTTCTCGGCCGGCTCGCACGTGGGCGAGTTCGAGAGCCAACGGGGCCCCGCCGGCCGCGCGCGTCATGAGCTCGAGTCTGGCGTCGCGCGACGCCTGGCCGAGCTGCCGATGCCGACGATCGCCGCCATCGAGGGCAACGCGCTCGGCGGCGGGCTGGAGCTCGCCCTCTGCTGCGACCTGCGGGTCGCGTCGGAACGCGCGAGACTCGGTCTGCCGGAGGTGCGCCTCGCGGTCACGCCGGGTGCGGGCGGCACGCAGCGCCTGCCACGGGTCGTCGGGCCGGCGCGGGCCAAGGAGCTGATCCTGACCGGCAAGGTCCTCACGGCGGTCGAGGCCGAGCGGATCGGTCTCGTCCACGTGGTCGTGCCGGCCGGCGAAGCCGTCGCCCGCGCGACGGCCATCGGCGAGGAGATCGCGCTGCGCGGCCCGCTGGCGGTGCGCGAGGCCAAGCGCCTCATCGACCTGGCGATGGAGACGGATCTCGATGCCGGCCTGGCGGCCGAGCTCGACACCTCCGACCGGATCTTCGCGACAGACGACCTGCTCGAGGGCGCCACGTCATTCCTCGAGAAGCGAGACCCGGAGTATCACGGCCGATGAGGCCGCTTCCCGTGCATTCGGAGGTGGATCGTTCATGACCGACGTGGGCCGATTCGGCGTCTTTCTGCCGTCGTATGTCTGGGAGGGCGACGGGCCGGAGCGCGCTCGCGGGATCAAGGCCTTCGCCCGACGGGTGGAGGAGCTTGGCTTCGATTCGCTGTTCATCACCGACCATCTGCTGGCGGCGAAGCGCTTCTACAGCGTGAACTGGCTCGAACCGCTCATCAGCCTGGCCGTGGCCGCCGGCGCGACCGAGCGTGTCCGGCTCGGGACGTCGATCCTGATCATGCCGTTGCGCAACCCGGTCATCCTGGCGAAGGAGCTGGCGACGCTCCAGTTCCTGTCCGACAACCGCGTCATCCTTGGTGCGGGCGTCGGCTGGAATGAGGTCGAGTACGAAGCGGTCGGCGTGCACAAGTCGGAGCGCGGCAGGCGCACGGACGAGATGCTCGACATCATGATGCCGCTGCTCGAGGGAGAGCGGGTCACGTACCACGGCGAGTTCTACGACGTCGAGGACGTGTTCATCGAGCCGCGGACGTCGCAGCGGCCGCTGCTCTGGATCGGCGGGGGATCGCAGCTCGCCGACCCGAAGTCCCCGGACGTGCCGCGGTTCGTGAAGTCGGTCAAGGCGCGGACCGTGCGGGCCGATGGCTGGATCCCGCGGCCGACCTGCCCGCCGCCCGACATCGCCCGCGACTGGCAGGAGCTCCAGGTCGCGATGCGCGAGGCCGGCAAGGATCCGTCGAGCACGCTGGTCGCCCACGAGAACTTCCTGCACCTGGTCATGACGAACGATCCGGCGAAGGCTCGCGAAGAGCAACACGAGGCGTTCCTCAAGGTCATGAGCAACGAGCGCGGGCCCGAGTACCTCGAGTCGGTCTACCTCTTCGGGACGCCGGACGAGGTCGTCGCCTCACTGCAGGCGCGCGTGGACGCCGGCGTCGAGTACTTCTTCCTGCACACGATGACCCCCGACCCGGACCAGCTCAAGCTGTGGGTCAACGAGATCATCCCGAACGTCACGTTCCCGGCGACGGCCGGACCCGTCCGCCGCCCGCCGACCCCCTGGCGATGACCCGGCGGGTCGGCCTCATCGGGAAGCCGCTGAAGCGACGGCACTCGCAGGTGATGCATGACGCCGCCTTCGACGCGGCCGGGATCGACGCGCGGTACGTGCTGCTCGAGCTGGAGCCCGATGCGGTCGCGGATGCGGTCCGGGACGCGCGCGGGCCCGACTGGCTCGGCCTTGGGGTCACGGCGCCGTACAAGCGGGTGGTGGCAGGTCTCCTGGACGAGGTCGAGCCCGACGCCGCGGCGATCGGGGCCGTCAACAACGCCGTCCGGACGGACGAGGGGCGGCTCGTCGGGTTCAACACCGACGCACCGGGGTTCCGGGACGGCGCGGAGCTCGCGATGGGACGATCGCTCGAGGGCGCGGACGTAGTGGTGGCCGGCGCCGGTGGCGCGGCGCATGCGGTCGTGTTCGCCTGTCTCCAGGCGGGCGCGTCCCGGGTGACCGTCGGGAACCGGACGGTGGCGAGCGCGGCGGCGTTGGTCGAGCGATTCGCGGACGTGGGCACAGGCGAGCGGTCGGCGGTCGCGCTCGAGGACCCCGCCTTCGAGGCGGCGCTGCGGGCCGCCGATCTCGCGGTGAACGCAACGACGGTGGGGATGGTGGATCCCGGCGCCACGATCCCGATCGGGGCGCTTCCCGCGACCGCGACGGTCTTCGACCTCGTCTACGTGCCGGCCGAGACGCCGCTGCTCCGGGCGGCACGCGAGCGTGGGCTGCGGGCGGCCAACGGGTCGGAGATGCTCATCGCCCAGGCGGCGATGGCGTTCGAGCGCTGGACGGGCGTCGGCGGCATGGCCGAGGTCATGCGCACGGCCGTCGCCCCGCTTCTGGCCGATCCCACGGCGCGCGCCTGAGCGATGCGCCTCGCCACGATCCTCGATGAGGGCCGGCCGGTCGTGGCGGTCGTGGAAGGGGACCGTTGCCTAAAACTCCCACCGGACCCGGGGCTGGGTGCCTCGATCCGCGAGATCGCGGCACGCGGCACCGACGGGCTCCATCGGATCGCGGCGTGGGTGGACGCGCAGCCGCAGGACGCGGGTCGGCCGCTCGATGCCGTCGCCCTCTGCGCGGCGATCCCGGACCCCGGCGCGATCTACACGGTCGGCGCGAACTACCGGGCAGCCGGTGAGCCCGTCTCACCCGGTCCCGCACGTCCGCTCATCTACGGCAAGGCGGCATCGTCCGTTGCCGGGCACGACGCGGTCCTTCGCTGGGACCGTTCGCTCACCGCGAACGTGGACGCCGAGTGCGAGCTGGGCGTGGTGATCGGTGCGACGGCGACGGACGTCGCCCTCGAGGACGCGATGGCGCACGTGTTCGGATACACCTGCATCAACGACGTCTCGTCGCGCGACGCGTGGCTCGACGGCGACCAGTGGCTGCTCGGCAAGTCGATGCCCGGCTTCTGCCCGGTCGGTCCGTGGGTGGTGACCGCAGACGAGCTGGACCCGGCGGACCTGCGGCTCGGGTGCACGATCGACGGAGTCGCGATCCAGGATGGCCGGACGTCAGGGATGCGCACCTCGATCGCCGAGGTGATCGCCTACCTCAGCCGACACGCGACGCTGCGGCCCGGCGACCTCATCGCCAGCGGCACGCCCCCACGGCTCGAAGGCCCCCTCGGCCCGGACCGGCATCTCGAAGCAGGGGACCGGGTGACCGTCTGGATCGACGGGATCGGGGAGCTCACGACCACCATCGCCTGACGACGCAGGAGGACCCGCCATGAAGCCGCCGACCGTGTTCCTCGGGGAGATGACCGACCCGGAGGTCGTGGCATTCCTCAAGGAGCACCAGACCGTCATCGTCCCCACGGGCTCGACCGAGCAGCACGGCCCGCATGGACCGCTCCTGACCGACGTCCTGGTCCCGACCGAGGTCGCCCGCCGTGTCGCCCCGCAGGTCGGCGCCCTGGTGGCGCCCGCGATCAACTACGGGCTCTCGTATCCGCATGTCGGGTTCACTGGCGTCGTGCACCTGCGGATCCCGACGTTCATGGCGCTCGTCGAGGACCTGTGCGCCTCGCTGGCGGCCATCGGATTCACCCGGATCGTCTTCCTCAACGGCCACTACGACAACACCTACGCGATCGCCTACGCGTGTGCGAACGCGGCCGACCGGCTGCCGTCAGGCGTGCGCGCCTTCCCGATCAACTACTGGGACGGCATGACCGCGGAGCAAGCCGGCGAGTACTTCGGGCCGTCGACCGGTCTCCATGCGAACCGGGCCGAGACTGCGGCCGTGCTCGCGATCGACCCGGCGCTCGTCGACCTGGACCGGGCGAACGCCGAGATGCCGCCCTTCCCCGAGGTCACGAGCCCGGCGCCGGTCCACACAGCGTTCTTCTTCTCGACGCCCGGCTCGGTCCATCGCGCGACGCAGTCGGGGACGTGGGGCGATGCCCGCGAGGCGACGCCCGAGTACGGCGAGCGCTACCTCGAGGTCGTGACCGAGGCGACGCTCCGCATGCTCGATGACGTGGAGCGGACGTTCGAGGCGATGCCGGAGCGCTGACCGCTCACGGCGTCTCGCCGGCGAACCAGGTCCCGCCGCGCATGACGCGGCGGACCCTGAGATCGGCGTCGAGCTCGACCAGGTCGGCGCGCTGGCCGACTGCGATCCGGCCACGATCGGTGATCCCGAGCAGGGCGAGCGGGTTGCGGCTTGCGGCCGCGACGGCCGCCGACAGCGGGGACCCGGACGCCACCAGGTTGCCGACCGCGACGTCGAGCGCGATGACCGATCCGGCCAGGGTCGAGGTCCCTGCCAGCGTGACGCGCTGGTCCACGACCTCGACCTCGAGGCTGCCGATGCGGCCACGGCCGTCACCGGTGCCTGCGAGAGCGAGCGCGTCGCTGACCAGCAGCACCCGGTCCGGCGGCTTGAGCCGCGTGATCAGCGGCCAGAGCGCGCGGTCGACGTGGAGGCCGTCGGCGATGAGCTCGACATAGGCCGCGTCGTCGAGAAGGGCCGCGACGGCCACGCCGGGGGCCCGGTGGTCGACGCCGCTCATCGCGTTGAACAGGTGCGTGGTCGAAGAGGCGCCGGCGGCGTAGCCGGCGCGCGCCTCCTCGGCCGTTGCCGCCGAATGCCCGACAGAGACGGCCGCCCCGCGTCCGCGCAGCCAGCGGATCAGCTCGATGGCGCCGGGCAGCTCGGGGGCGATGGTCAGCAGCCGGAGCCCGTCGACGAGTGGCTCCAGCGCCTCGCGTGGCGTGTCTGCCGGGACCCGCAGGAACGTCGGATCGTGCGCCCCGCGACGGTCCGGCGCGAGGAACGGTCCCTCGAGGTTGAACCCCAGGGGCTCGGCGCCGTCCGCGGGAGCGGCCGGCAGCCAGGTCCGCACGCGCTCGGCGAAGGCGACGAGCGAGTCGATCGGCGCCGTCACCGCGGTCGGCAGGAACGAGGTCACGCCCCGGCGCAGCAGGCCCCGGGCCATGCCGTCGAGGGCCGCTTCGTCGCCCATCGCGTCGTGACCGCCCCAGCCGTGGACATGGACGTCCACGAACCCGGGGGCGAGATATGGGAGGTCGTCGAGGGCCTCGTCCGAGAGTTCGACTGTCTTGATCCACCCGCCCTCGATGGCGATGTCGCCGGCCACGACCCGATCGTCGAGGATGAGATTCCCGCTGACGATGGTCGCCGGCCCTTGGCCGTCCGAAGGCATCAGGTCTCGCTGGTGACCCGGACGTAGGCGGCGGCCACGACGACGATGATCGCCCCGAAGAGGACCTGGCGAACGGCCTCCGGAAGTCCGAGGACGGTCAGCAGGGCGCTCAGGACCGTGAGGATGAGCGCACCGACGATCGTGCCCGCGTATCCGCCGCGGCCGCCCATGATCGACGTCCCGCCGATGACGGCCGCGGCAACGGACGGCAGGACCGAGGTGTCCACGAGCGAGACGCTCGCGACGTTCGTGAGACCGGAGTAGAGGAACCCGGCGATCGCGGCGATCATCGCCGACAGCACGTACAGGACGATGATGACCTGCCACGAGCGAGCGCCCGCGAGCCGGGCCGCGACCGGGTTGTCACCGATCGCGTACAGCAGGCGGCCGTAGCCACTCCGGCGCAGCATGAAGAGGATCAGCCCGGCGAGCGGCACGAAGACCAGAAGGCTGTTCGGGAGGATCTCGAACTGCGTGCCCGACCCGAGCGTCCGCAGCTCCGCCGGCACGCCCGCCCCGGTCTTGACCATGACCAGCTGCCAGACGTTCGCCAGGCCCAGGACGACGAGGCTCATGCCCAGGGTCATGATCAGCGGGTGGACGCGGAACACGCCGACGCCGACACCGGTCAGGAACCCGACCAGCGACGCGATGAGGAGCGCGGCGATGATGGCGACGCCGAGGCCCGGGCCGCCCACGAGGGTCGCCACGACGAACCCCGCCATGGAGGCCACCGCGCCGACCGACAGGTCGATGCCGCCGGTCAGGAATGTCAGCGTCTGGCACGCGGCGAGGAGCGCGAGCGGGATCGCGGCCCGGAGCGTCACGCCGACCCAGCCGGGATTGATGATGTCGGGCTTGACTAGCCACAGGACCACGACCTCGAGCGCTAGGAGCCCGATCAGCGGCACGAGCGGGCGGTCGCGGAACATCGCCCGCCAGACGCTGAGCGAGAGCCAGCCACTCCGGGCGCGGGGCGCGTCGGCGAGGCCGGTCATGCGCGGGTTCGCCGGATCTGGACGAAGCTGCCGATCATGACCACGCCGATGAGGATGACCCCCTGGACGACGACCGCGAGGTTCGTGTTGATGTTGAGGAACGTCATGTCGGTCCGGATCAGCTGGAGGACCACGACCGCCACGAGCGCCCCGAAGACGCCGCCACGGCCGCCGGCGAGGTTGACGCCCCCGAGGACGACCGCCGCGACGCTCATCAGGGTGTACGGGCCGGGAACCGGGGTCCCGATGCCGGTGCTGGCCGTGACCGAGAGCCCTGCGAGCGCCGAGAACAGACCGGTGAGCATGTAGGCGAGGATCCGTGTCCGGCCGACGGGCACGCCGCTCCGGAACGCCGCCAGGCGGTAGCTGCCGATCGCATAGAGGGAGAGACCAAGCCGCGACCGCCGGACCGGGATCCAGATCGCGGCGACGATGAGGACCAGCACCACGGCTGCCTTCGGGATCCATTCGTTGCCGAGCGAACCGCTCACGAGCTCCTTGAGCCACGCGGCCGCGCCGCCGCCCGGCGTCTTGAGCACGAGCAGCGCGCATCCGGCCCACACGAAGGACATCGCAAGCGTCACGACGATGTCCGGCACGCGGGTGAGGACGACGAGGCTGCCGTTGATCGCGCCGAGCAGGATGCCGATCAGGAGGACGGCCAGCACGACGAGCACGCCGACCTCCTCGGACTGGCCCTGCATCAGGGTCGCCGAGATCACGCTGGTGAGCGCCATCATCGCCCCGATCGAGAGGTCGATCCCGCCCGAGATGACGACGATGGCCTGTCCGACCGCCGCGAGGGCGAGGGGCAGCACGGAGATGGCGAGTCCCTGGACGCCGGTGACGCCGTAGTTCGGCTGGATGAACTTGGTGAACAGGAGCAGGCCGACCAGGAGCCCGATGAGGCTGATGGTCCAGGCGTTCCGTCGGGCGCCGGCTTCGAGCGTCTCGGCGAGACTCGCGCGGCGGGCGTCGAGCGGGGCCGCGGCCGTGGTCATCGGTCGGCTCCCGTCTCGCCCGGAGTGGCCTCGACCGGCGCGGGCTCGGGCTCGTTCGTCCCGGCCTGGTCCTCGGTCGCCGTGGCCTCGGCGGCCACCGCCTCGGCCACGGCCAGCTCCGGGATCACGGCGTCCGACTTCAGGTTGTAGGCGGCCCGGAGGAGCGCCGGCTCATCGGCATCGGCCACGGCGATCTCCGACACGACGCGGCCGCCGAAGATCACGATGGCCCGGTCGCAGACCAGCTGGACCTCCTTGAGCTCGGAGGTGTAGAGGAGGACTGCCGCGCCGGCCTCCGCGAGGTCTCGCAGCAGCACGTAGATCTGGTGCTTGGTGCGGATGTCGATGCCCCGCGTCGGGTCAAAGCACAGCATCGTTCGCACGCCGCCGGCGACCCATCGGGCGATCGTCACCTTCTGCTGGTTGCCGCCCGAGAGACGGCGGACCTCGCCCTGTGCCCGGGTGTCGATCTGCAGCGTCGCGATGCCGCCATCGACCTTCCGCCGCTCGTCACGGGCGTCGATCACGCCCCAGGTTCGTACGCGCGTGGTGAACGGCAACGCGATGTTCTCGCGGACCGACCGCTGCATCAGCAGCGCCTCCGCCCGGTCCGCGGGGACGTACACGAGCCCCGCCCGGATGGCGTCGGCGGGATGTCGGAACGACACCGCCGTGCCGTCGACGAGGAGGTCGCCCGCGCTGGGTCGCTCGGAGCCGGCGAGGATGTCGAACAGCTCGTCCTGTCCCTGGCCCTCGAGCGCGACCACGCCGAGCACCTCGCCCGGGTACAGCTCGAACGACACGTCCTGGAGCTTGGTTCCGGCAGCGAGGCCCCGCGCGCTGATGCGCGGCGTGACGGCGTGCGTCGCCGACCCGGCCGCGGTCCGCTCGGCGACACCGGGCATATCGTCGAGGACCTGCCCGAGCATGAGCTCGACGATCCGCTCCTCGGACCCGGGCGTGACGTCGACCACGCCGACGGTCTCGCCCTCGCGCAGCACCGTCGCCCGGTCGCAGACGGCGGCGATCTCGATCATGCGGTGGGAGATGAAGATGACCGACCGATCGCCACCCCGCAGGCGGCCGACGACCTCGAGCACCCGCTCGGTCAGGTTCGCGGGCAGCGCCGCGGTCATCTCGTCGAGCATGAGCACGTCTGGCTCGATCGCGAGCGCGCGGGCGAGGTCGATGATCCGAAGGGAGGCGAGCGGCACGCGCCGCGCCATCCTCGAGAGGTCCAGGTGCTGGAGGCCCAGCTCGTTCAGCCAGTGACGGAAGGGCTCGATCGGCGTCTCGGTGAGACGCAGGTTGGACCGGATGTCCAGGTCCGGGATGAGTGCCGGCTCCTGGTAGACCGGGACGAGGCCGCCCGCTCGGGCCTCGCCCGGCGAGTGGACGATCCGTTCCTTGCCGCGCACGCTGATCCGGCCGCTGTCGGGGCGGACGGCGCCCGTGAGGATCTTGACGAGGGTGCTCTTGCCGGCGCCATTGGCGCCCATGAGTGCGTGGACTTCGCCGGGACGGACAGCCAGGGACGCCGACTTCAGCGCGACGACAGCGCCATACGATTTCGAGACGCCGGTCGCATCGAGCAGCAGTTCGGTGGCCGTGGCGGTCATCAGGTCCCTGGCTGGTTCGGGGTGGATCTCGGCTGATGACGCGATGGAGGTGCCGGCGGAGCCGACACCTCCATGCAGGTGACTCGCGTTCGAGGGTGGGCTACTCGCCCGGGCCCTTGCAGGTGACGGCCTGGTCGGGGGTGTACGTCGTGTAGCCCTCGATCTGGAGACCGAGCGGCCAGAGCGGGTCGAGCCCGTCGACCTGCCACGAGCCGAGCAGGGTCTTTCCTGCGTCGGTCACGTTGTCGGCGACGACCGGCTTCAGCAGGACCGTGTTCGGCTGGCTCGCCGCGGGATCGGTGGCGACGGTCTCGCCGTTGAGGAGCTTGAGCGCCAGGTTGACGCCCGCGCCGCCGACGGCGGCGGTGTTGGTGACGGCCGCGCCTTCGAGGCCGGCGTAGTCGGTCGGGTTGAGCAGCTGGCCGACGAACGCGCCGAGGTCGGCGCCGACGATCGGCACGTACTTCTTGCCGCTGGATGCCTTGATGGCGTCAACGACCTGCGAGTCCATGCCCGACGTCCAGATGCCCTGGATGGTGTCGTACTGGCCGCTCGAGATGAACTCGTTGATGAGCTGCGTGGTGGTGGCGGGGTCCCAGCCGGTGGCGACGCCATCGGCGTTCGGGACGACCTTGATGTTCGGATAGTCCTTGAGGACTTCCTTGAAGCCGATGTCCCGGTCGCTGTCGGCCGGGTGGCCGGCGAGACCGCGCATGTAGTACACGGTGCCGGTGCCGCCCAGCTTGTCGAACAGCCACTTGGCGCCGAGCTTGGCGTACTCGATCTGGTTGTTGTACAGGTTGTAGGTGTCCGGATCGGTGACATACGCGTCGACCGAGACGGTCTTGATGCCGGCCGCCTTCGCCTCGGCCAGGGCCGGGTTCAGGGCGGCGGGGTCGTTCGGGTTGAAGACGATCGCGTCGACGTCGGCAGCGATCAGGTCACGGATGTCCTGGAGCTGGCCGGCGGCGTCCGTGTTGCGATGGATCGTCGTCAGCTTGGCGACCTGGCCGGAGGCGAGTGCCTCGGCCTTGGCGGTGCAGACCTGCTCCTCGCGGAAGCCGTTGCCGACGCCGCCACCGTTCGAATAGCCGATGTTCCAGGTCTTCGCGCCCTGGCTCGCCGCAGGCTCGGACGGCGTCGCCGCGCTCGGCGCCGCGCTCGCCGCAGTGCTCGGTGCGGCCGATCCGCCACCGCTGCTGCAGGCCACCGCGATCATCGCGATGGCTGCAAAGACCACGAGCCACTTGGCCCGGGCCGTGCCCTTTTCGATCATGTGCGCTCCTCCTCGAATGGCGCGCTCGCCGGCATCGCCGGCAAGCTCCGCTCGCGTGAACTTGGCCCGCTCCTCGCGGGTGTGAACTCGCATTATGTCTGGGTCACCTCCTCGCGTGCGCCAGACCGTCCGTCCGGATCGCGGATCGGGCTCGGTCGGGACGCCGTGCGTGCTCTCGAACGGGGTCCGGGTTCACTTGATGTAGGGCCTGAGGACGTCCCGGGCGACGAGGAAGCCGCGCTTCACGAGCTCGTCGGTGCCTTCGAAGACCCGGTCCTCGTGCTCGATGATGATGTCGCCGTCGTAGCCCGTCCGGTACAGGGCCGAGAACAGGACGCTCCAGTCCACGTCGCCGAGGCCGGGGATCCGCGGGATCTGCCAGCCCATGCCCAAGGAGAAGACGCCGCGCTCGTAAAGCCCTTCGCGGTCGATCATCAGGTCCTTGGCCTGCACGTGGAGGATGTGTGGCCCGAACTCGCCGATGAACCTCGGGATGTCGATCATCTGGAGGATGAGGTGGGACGGGTCGAAGTTCAGACCGATCGTGCCGCCCCAGGTCTCCAGGATCCGGCGCCAGATGCGTGGCGTGGTCGCGAGGTTGTGCCCGCCCGGCCACTCGTCGTAGCTGAACAGCATCGGGCAGTTCTCGATGGTGATCTTGCGGCCGTGGTCCTGGGCGAACGCGACGATGTCCGGCCAGACGCGCAGCGCCTCCTCCCAGTTGGCGTCCTGGTGCCTGGAGGCGTCGCCGCCCATGAAGGTGTTGACGAGCGGGATGTCCATGGTCTCGGCAGCGGTGATGACGTGCCGAAGGTGGCCGATCACCTCGGCCCGGTGGGCCGGGTCCGGATGGAGCGGGTTGGGGTAGTAGCCAAGCCCCGAGATCGCGAGGCCCTTGTCGGCGATCTCGCCGACGATCTCGCTCGCCTGGCTCGCCGAGAGGTTCGTCACGTCGATGTGCGATGTGCCGGCATACCGTCGCGTCGGGCCGCTGGCCTGCGGCCAGCAGGCGATCTCGATGCTCTCGAAGCCGTTGGCGGCCGTCCAGTCGGCGACCTCCATGAGCGGCGTCTCGGGGAACGGGGCGGTCAGCAGACCGAGCCTCATCGGGGGTGCGCCTCCGCGTTCGCGGCGCCGACTGGCACCGGATCCCGAACGACATCGACCCAGCGACCGAGTCGTGCGCTCTCCGCGACGGCGTCGTTGACGAGCATCTCGTCGTGGCCGTCGGCGAAGGTCGGATAGCCTGGCCGTGCGGCCGGGCGACCGGCGGCGATGTCCGCGTACACCGCCCGGAAGTGGGCGGCGAAGGTGTCTCCGAAGCCCTCCACGTGGCCGCCCGGCAGCGCGGCGGCGGCGCGACCCGCGGGGCTCATCAGCGCCGGGTTCCGGATCAGGATCTCGTTCGCCCGTTCACGGTGGCCGATCCAGAGCTGGTCCGGCTGCTCCGAGTCCCACGCGATCGAGGCGTCCGATCCGTCGACCTCGTACTGGAGCGAGTTCTTCCGGCCGGCGCTGATCTGGCTGATGCTGACCGCGCCGCGTGCCCCGTTCTCGAAGCGGAGCAGGATCGTCGCTGTGTCCTCGGTGGCGATCTCCCGGGTCACGGTCTCGGCCGCCACCTCGGTGGAGAACGTCTCGACGGGACCGGTCGGCTCGCGTCGCGACGGCATGAACGTCGCGAGCTCCGCCATGACCGCCACGATCCGCTGCCCGGTAATGAAGCTCGTGAGGTCCAGCCAGTGCGAGCCGATGTCACCGACGGCGCGCAACGCCCCGCCGCGCTCCGGCTGGAGGCGCCAGTTCCAATCGCTCTCGAGCAGCAGCCAATCCTGGAAGTAGCGCCCGGTCACGAGGCGGACGTCGCCGATCTCGCCCGCGGTCACGACGTCATGGGCGTGCTGGTTCAACGGGTAGTAGCGGATGTTGAAGTTCGCGGCATTGACCAGTCCGGTCCGCGCCGCGAGCTCGACGAGCTCGCGCGACTCCGTCGCGGTCATCGCCAGCGGCTTCTCGCAGATGACGTGGCGGCCGGCGTTCAGGACGGCCCGCGCCTGCGGCAGGTGGAGATCGTTCGGCGAGGTGACGTGGACGGCGTCGACGGCCGGGTCGTCGAGCAGGGCCTCGAGCGACGCGTACGCGTGCGGCACGCCGAGCGCCGCTGCCCGCGCCGCGCCACGCTCCTGGGTGCTGCCAAGGACGCCGCGCACCTGGACCCCGATCCGGCGGAGCGCCTCGATGTGGACCGTGCCGATGAACCCCGTGCCGATGACGGCGGCTCCGATGTCGGCGATCGAACGGGTCATGCCCTGGCCACCACCTTGATTTCGATCTTCGCGGGCCCGTCGGACCTGTCTAGACATGCTACGCGACAGGCTCGTCGACGGCATGGGCCGAGCGGCTCCCAGAGCCTGCGGTCGCGTTCCCCGGCCTCCGGGTGCACGCTAGCGGATGGCACTTTGTCATGTCAAGTGCAAAAGTCACCCGACCAGCGGACGAAGAGCGGCTATCATCGCGGGAATGGAACAGGTCCACGCCCCGCTCGCCGACGAGGCGCTCGATGCGCTTGTCATGGTCCTCGACGAGATCCGGCTCGGTCACTCGAGATCGCGATCGGAACTGGTCGCCCGGACCGGGCTCGGGCGCGCCATCGTCGCGCAGCGGGTCGGTGAGCTCCTCGATCGCGGGCTGGTCACCGAAGGCGAGGTCGGACCGAGCACAGGCGGGCGGCCGCCGCGGCAGCTGACCTTCCGGGCGGATGCGGGCCATGTCCTGGTGGCGGACCTCGGGGCGACGAGCATCGACGTGGCGATGACCGGCCTCGACGGGCGCATCCTGGGCCACCACGACGAGCCGGCGCAGATCGAGGCGGGACCGGAGCGCTGCCTCGACCGGGTCGACGCGCTGTTCGAGTCGCTCCTCACCACCGCCCAGCACATCCCCGGGCGCCTGTGGGGGATCGGCATCGGCGTGCCGGGTCCGGTCGAGTTCGGCTCCGGCCGACCCATCTCGCCGCCGATCATGCCCGGCTGGGACGGCTATCCCATCCGCGAGCGGTTCGCCGCGCGCTACGGGGCCCCCGTCTGGGTGGACAACGACGTCAACCTGCTCGCGCTCGGCGAGTGGCGATCTGGCGTCGCGGCCGGCCACGACAACGTCGTCGTCGTCAAGGTCGGCACGGGGATCGGCGCGGGGATCATCTCCGACGGGCACCTGCATCGAGGCGCCCAGGGCAGCGCCGGCGACGTCGGTCACATCCAGGTCGTCGACGACCTGGATGTGGTCTGCCGATGCGGCAACCTCGGCTGCCTGGAAGCCCTTGCCGGCGGCGCCGCGCTGGCGCGGGCGGGTGCGGCGGCCGCGGAAGAGGGCCGTTCGCCCCGGCTGCGGACCGCCCTCGATCAGCATGGGACCGTCACCGCGCAGGACGTCGCGAGGGCGGCCTCGTACGGCGATCCGGTCGCGATGGCGCTACTGCAGGCCGCCGGCCGTCGGATCGGCTCGATGCTCGCGAGCGTCGTCAACTTCTTCAATCCGTCGCTCGTCGTCATCGGCGGCGGCGTGGCCAACAGTCCGGACCAGTTCCTCGCGTCGATCCGCGAGACCGTCTATCGCCGCTCGCTGCCCCTCGCGACACGCGACCTGCTGATCCAGCGGTCGTCCCTCGGGGGCTTGGCCGGCGTGATCGGCGCATCGTCGATGGCCGTCGACCAGCTCTTCTCGCGCGAGGCGATCGGCCGCTGGATCGAGGCCGGCGATCCCTCGGGCTCGCCGGAGGTCGCGCTCGGGCGCGCCAGTTGACCTGGGACGTGCCGGCCGGGCCCGGAGCGTGACGTTCGTCCGAACCGTCCTCGGGGACATCGACGCGTCCGAGCTCGGAGTCACCTACGCGCACGAGCACCTCGTCATCCATGGCGGCGCCCCGGTCCGGCTGGACCCGGACTTCGACCTCGCGGACGTGGAGCGGATGCTGGTCGAGGTCGCCGAGGCGGTGGCCGTCGGGCTGCGGTCCACGGTCGACGCGATGCCGTGCGATTGCGGCCGCGATGTCGTCAAGCTCGCCGAGCTGAGCCGACGCTCGGGGATCCACATCGTGGCTCCGACCGGGCTCCACCACGAACGCTTCTACGGTCCCGACCACTGGAGCCTCTCGATGGCCATCGACGAGCTCGCGGGCCGGTTCACGCTCGATGTGACCACCGGGATCGACGCGAACGACTACGCCGGGCCGGACATCCGCCGGACCGAGCATCGCGCCGGGGTCATCAAGATCGCCGGAAGCCAGGGCGGTCCGTCGCCACGCGACCTCCGGGTCTTCGAGGCCGCCGCGGCGACCCATCTCGCGACCGGCGTGCCGATCCTGACCCATTGCGAGGGTGGCACGGGTGCGCTCGAGCAGGTCGGGGCCCTGGCCGACCACGGGGTGTCGCCGTCGCACGTGGTCCTGAGCCATGTCGACAAGGTCGTCGATCGCGGCTACCAGCGGGACCTGTTCCAGACCGGGGCCTTCGCCGAGTACGACGGCTCCTTCCGGTGGGGCGACGCCGAGAACGGGACGCTGCAGCTGCTGGAATGGGCGCTCGAGGACGGCCACATCGGTGGCATCCTGCTCGGGATGGATGCGGCGCGTCAGGGCTACTACCACGCGTACGGGGGGTCGCCCGGCCTGGCCTGGCTGCTCGACGGGTTCGCAGATCAGATGCGCGAGCGGGGTCTCGACCAGGCCGTCCAGCGCCGGTTGTTCGTCGACAACCCGGCTCGTGCCTTTGCCTTCGCGGCGGCCTCCGAGCCGGCGGCCCCGGCGGATCGCGCATGACCGGGCCGATCCGGCCCGCGGACCGGGCCGGCGGGCTCCTCACGAGTGTCGTCGGGTCGCACGCCCGGCCCTCGTGGTTCGTGGCCGGCATCGAGGCCGCCCAGCGCGGCGAGTTCGGGCCGGTCGATCTCGACGAGATGCTCGCCGACGGGGTCGACCTCGCGATCCGCGACCAGGAGACGGCCGGCATCGACGTCGTGAGCGACGGCGAGATGCGCCGGGCGGGCTTCTTCACGGCCGAGTTCTTCCGTCACCTGACCGGCGTCCGCGCGCTGCCGTCCGATCGGCTGCTCGGGGCCGGTGGACACGACCAGCAGCATCGCTTCGACGTGCTCGAGCCGATCGCCGCCCCGAACGGCCTCGGCGTCGTCGAGGAGTTCCGGTTCGCGGTGACACGGACGTCGCGCCCGCTCAAGGTCACGCTCCCGGGCCCGTACACGCTGTCGGGGCGGCTGTCATCCGGTCCGGGCCAGGTGTACGCCCACCGCAACGACGCGGCCGAGGCGTTCGTGCCGATCCTGCGGGCGGAGCTCGAGGGTCTCGTCGCGGCCGGCGCCACCTTCATCCAGATCGACGACCCGTCGCCCGCCATCCATCCCGACGCGCCATCGGACTTCACGGCGCTGTTCAACGCGTCGGTCGAGCCGGTCGTCGGACGGGTCCGCCTCGGGGCGCACCTCTGCTTCGGCAACTACCTCGGCCGGCCGTTGGCGCGACGGACCTATCGGCCCGTGCTCGACGCGATGCTCCGATTCCGGGTGGACGAGCTGGTCCTGGAGTTCGCGAACCGCGAGATGGCCGAGGTGGAGATCCTGGGCGAGATCGCGGCCGCCGGGCGCGACGTGGCGGCGGGCGTCATCGACGTCAAGAACTACCACCTCGAATCGGCCGACGAGGTCGCGGGGCGGATCGACCAGGTCCTCGTCGCTGGGGTGTCGCCGGAGCGCCTCGCGCTCGTCCCCGACTGCGGATTCAGCCAGACGGCGCGCTGGGCGACCACGGCCAAGCTGCACGCGTTGGTCGCCGGCCGGGACCTCGTGCTCGGCCGGCAGGCCTGACGGCCCCCTCGGGCGTGTCCTCAGGCCGGGCGCCGACCGACGCCGGCGTCACGGAGCTGGCCGAGCGGATCCGCAGCGGCGAGTGGTCCGCCCAGTCCGTCATCGACGCCTGCCTGACCCGGATCGAGACCCTCGACCGCGATCTCCTGGCATGGGCGTTCATCGATGCCGATGGCGCCCAAGCCGCCGCGCGCGACCTCGATCGCGACCTGGCGGGCGGACGACCGCTCGGGCCGTTGCACGGGATCCCCATCGGGATCAAGGACATCATCGATGTCGCGCGGATGCCGACCACGGCCGGCGCCGCGGCCTTCGCGCACACGCGCCCGACGCGTGATGCGACGCTGGTCGCCCGGCTCCGCGCGACGGGCGCGATCATCGTCGGCAAGACCCAGGCGACCGAGTTCGCATACCGGGACCCGGCGCCGACGCGCAACCCGTGGTCCGCCGATCGCACGCCGGGCGGGTCGTCCTCGGGCTCGGCGGCCGCCGTGGCAGCACGGATGGTGCCGGGCGCGATCGGGACCCAGACGGTCGGCTCGATCCTCCGGCCGGCCGCGTACTGCGGGATCGTCGGCTTCAAGGGCGACCTCGGTGCCGTGCCGCTCGACGGGGTCGTGCCGCTGTCCCGTCCTCTCGACCATGTCGGTCCGATCGCCCGTTCGGTGGGGGACGTCGCCCTCCTCGACGCGATCCTGCGTGACGAGCCGGTGAGCATGGCGCGCATCGGACCGCCACGGCTCGGGGTCCTCCGCGAGACGTTCGAGCGCGCCGAGCCTGGACTGCGGCGCCACCTCGTCGCGCTCCTCGCCCGCCTGGCCGAAGCCGGGGCCGACGTCGTCGAGGTCGAGGTGCCGACCGCGTTCGCCCCGCTCGCCGAGGCGGGCCAGGTGCTGCTCGAGGCCGGCGCCGCCGCGACCCACGCGACGATGTTCGCCGAGCACGCCGACGAGTACGGCCCGACCATCCACGACCTCGTCCTGGCCGGGCGCTCGAGATCGCCAGCGGAGGTCGAGCACGCCGAGCGCATCCGTGGAGCCGCCCGGGAGGCGTTCGAGCGAGTGACCGACGCGTTCGACGCGATGGTGTCGCCCGTGGCGCCCTCGACCGCCCCGCCGTTCGACGACGGCACCGGTGACGGCTCGCTCTGCGCTCCGTGGAGCACGCTCGGCGTGCCCGCGATCTCGATCCCGACGGGGCTCGATCCCGAGGGACTGCCGTTCGCGGTCCAGCTCGTCGGGGGCGCGGGGCGATCGTCGCGCCTCCTCCAGGCGGCCGCCTGGTGCGAGCGGATCATCGCCTTCGAGGATCGGCCGCCCGGCTGACCTCGGGAGCCGCCGACCGAACGGGTCCTAGCGGCGCGGTGGAGCCGTGCTCTCCCGGATGACGAGCTCGGTCGCGAGCTCCACGCGCGTCTGGCCCGTCTGCTCGCCGCGCGCCATCGCGAGCACGAGCTCCGCTGCCGCCACAGCCATCTCCACGAGCGGCTGGCGCACGGTCGTCAACGGCGGCCCCACCCATCGGGCCACCGGAAGGTCGTCGAATCCGACCACGCTGAGGTCCTCGGGGATGTGGAGCCGAGCCTCGCGGGCGGCCTGGTACACGCCCAGCGCCTGCAGGTCATTGCCGGCGATGACGGCCGTCGGCGGCTCGGCCCGGCGCAGGAGCGCGCGGCCCTTTTTGACCCCCTCCTCGACCTGGAACGCCCCGTGGCTGATGAGGTCGGGATCGATCGCGACACCGGCAGCGTCCATCGCCGCCCGGTAGCCGTCCATCCTCGCGCGGCTGCACAGGATTCCCGCCGGGCCCCCGACGACCGCGATCCGGCGGTGGCCGAGGCCGAGCAGGTGCCGGGTCGCGGCGAGGCCGCCGTTCCAGTTCGTCGCCCCGATCGACGAGGTGTCATGGAGCGGCTCGCCGGTCGGGTCCACCACGACGAACGGGATGCCCCGCGTCTTGAGCTGCGTCCGCACCGATTCGCTCAAGTCCGAGAAGACCGCGATGACCCCGGTCGGGCGACGCGCCAGCGCCCCCTCGATCCAGCCGCGCCCGGGCGTGCGCCGCCCGTGGAGCTCGGAGAGGACCACGGCCATGTGCTGCTGGCCGGCGACGCGCTCGACGCCCCGGACGATCTCGAGCGCCCACTCGCTCTCGAGCTCATGGAAGATCAGCTCGATGATGGGCGCGGCCCGCAACGCGCGGTCGGAGCGCCGGTACCCTTGCTCCCGGATGGCCGCCTCGACGCGCCGACGCGTCTCGGGGGCCACGTCCGACCGACCGTTGATCACCTTCGACACCGTCGGCACCGAGACGCCGGCCTGCCTCGCGACGTTCGCGATCGTCGGCCGGGTCGAGCGGGCACGGGGTGCGGTGACGGGCTGCGTGCTCATCGCCCGATTGTACCGAAAGTTTCGAACCGCTCGCACGGGATGAACCACGATTGCGTCTTGACGCGGACGACCCGCGTCCGTAACGTTCGGAGCCGAAAGCAATCGCTCGGTCGAGCGAAACTTTCGATGCGAAGAGGAGACGTGGCGGGACCCCGGCCGAAGCCTGGGTCAAGGCAGCACTGCTGACTGACCGCGCCGGAACGGCGCGAAGACTGATAGGAGGAGGGCGAATCGTGTCAATGCATCGGCGTCTGTTCGGGCTCCTGGCCGTCATGGCCCTGGTGCTCGCCGCCTGCGGCGGCGGAGGCGGCGCAAGTCCCAGTGGGGCTGCCACGGCCGCCCCATCGGCAGCGGCCCCAAGCGCGGCGGCGTCGCCTTCGGAGGCTGCAGCCGAGCCAGTCACCATCGAATGGTGGAACCTCCAGGTCAACGACCCAGGAAAGGCGCTCCTCAAGACGCTCGCGGACGAGTACACGGCCGCGCATCCCAACGTCACGATCAACGAGACGGTCCTCGAGAACGAGGCCCTCAAGACGAAGATCGCGACCGCGATGCAGGCCGGCACCCCGCCGGACGTCTTCCAGTCCTGGGGCGGCGGCGGCCTCGCCGAGCAGGTCGCGGCCGGCCTCGTCAAGGACATCACCACCGACGTCTCGTCCTGGGCGGACACGATGAACCCCGCGGCCATGGGCATCTACCAGGTCGACGGCAAGCAGTACGGCATCCCGTACAACTTCGGGATGGTCGGGTTCTGGTACAACAAGGCGCTCTTCGAGAAGGCCGGAATCACTGCTCCGCCGGCGACATGGGACGACTTGCTCGCTGACATCGGCAAGCTCAAGGACGCGAAGATCACCCCGATCGCGCTCGGTGGCAAGGACAAGTGGCCCGGCATGTTCTGGTGGGCGTACCTGTCGATCCGCCAGGGCGGCCAGGCTGCGCTCGAGCCCGCCGTGCGGGACGGAGCGTGGGACTCCCAGGCCTTCATCGACGCCGGCACCCAGCTCAAGAAGCTCATCGACCTGGAGCCGTACCAGGACGGCTTCCTCGCGGCCACCTACCCGAACGAGTCGGCGGCCATGGGCAATGGCAAGGCGGCCATGGAGCTGATGGGCCAGTGGGCGCCGGGCGCCCAGGCCGGTGAGAGCCAGAGCAAGAAGGGGATCGGCGAGGACCTCGCCTGGTTCCCGTTCCCGACCCTCGCCGGCGGAGCCGGTCAGCCGACCGACGCGTTCGGCGGCACCGACGGCTGGGCACTCGGCAAGGACGCGCCGCCCGAGGCGCTCGACTTCGTGAAGTTCCTCGCCAGCGCCGACGTCGCCAAGCGATGGGCCGGCCTCAACGACGGGACGCTCCCGGCGACCAACGGCGCCGAGGCAGCCGTCACCGATCCGTTCCTCAAGACGGTGCTCGAGAACCGGTCCAAGGCCACGTTCGCACAGCTGTACCTCGACCAGGCCACCACCCCCGCCCTCGGCGCGGCGATCAACGACGCGATCGCCGAGCTGTATGCGGGCACGGCCGGCCCCGAGGATGTCGCCAAGACCATCGCGGAGGCCGCCAAGACCCAGTGAGCGGATCCTCCGCGACCAGTCTCGAATGGGCCGGCATGACGCCGGCCCATTCGCCATCCTTGCCGGACCGATGACCGCCGCTGCGATCGCCAGGCCCGGATCGGCGCGTCGACGCTCCTCGAAGCTCACGACCGCCGCGCTCTTCGTGCTGCCGGCGCTGCTCGTCTACGCCGTCTTCGTCGTCATCCCTGTCATCCAGGCGGTCTACTACAGCGGGTTCAAGTGGAACGGGCTCAAGCCGCTGACGGACTTCGTCGGGCTCGCCAACTACGAGCGCGCCCTGTCCGACCCGATCTTCCATTCCGCGATCGCCCACAACGCCTTCTTCGTCACGCTCTCGCTGGCTATCCAGATCCCGTTCGCACTCGGCCTGGCCCTGATGCTCAACGGCCGGTTCCACGGGCGGGCGGTGTTCCGGCTGATCTTCTTCGCGCCGTACGTCCTCTCCGAGGTGATCACGGCCGCGATCTGGCAGCTGCTGCTCATGCCCGATTCGCTCGTCGACCAGGGCCTGGCCGGGGCGGGCCTCGAAGGCCTGAGCCAGCTCTGGCTGGCGGACCGGTCGGTCGTCATGTTCACCCTCTTCGTGGTCATCTCGTGGAAGTACTTCGGCTTCCACATGATCCTGCTCCTCGCCGGGCTCCAGGGGATCCCACGGGAGCTCGAGGAGGCCGCCGAGATCGACGGTGCTTCCCGGCGGCAGGCCATCCGACACGTGGTGCTGCCCCTGCTCGGGCCGACGCTCCGGGTCTCGGTCTTCCTCTCGATCATCGGCGCGCTCCAGCTCTTCGACCTGATCTGGGTCACGACGGGTGGCGGGCCCGCGAATGCCTCGAACACCATGGCGACGTACCTGTTCGACTGGGGCTTCCGCCGCTTCCAGCTCGGGTACGGCAGCGCGGTCGCCGTGATCCTGTTCGGCCTGTCGTTCCTCATCGCCCTCGCGTACCAGCGCTTCGTGCTGCGCCGCGACACCGAGGGCGCCATCACGACGGCCGGTGGGTAGCGTGACGGCGACCGCGCCGGCCAACGTCGCCGGCTCGGCCGTGATGCGGCAGTTCCGGCGGCTCCTCGGGCGCTCGCTCCGCTATGGCGTGCTGATCGTTGTGGCCGGGGTCATCGTGATCCCGCTGGCCTACGCGATCCTCGGCGGCTTCCGCGACAACGGCCAGATCGGGAACGCGCCCCTCGGCTGGCCCGACCCGTGGGTCCCGACGAACTACACCGAGGTCCTCGCGTCCGCGGACTTCTGGCGACAGCTCGGCAACAGCGCCCTGATCGCGGCCGTCTCGACGTTCTCCGTGGTGGCGCTGTCCGCGCTCGCCGCCTTCGCGTTCGCGCGGATGACGTTCCCCGGACGCGAGCTGCTCTTCACGTTCTTCGCACTCGGCCTGCTGTTCCCGACCGCGGTGGCGATCCTACCGCTCTACATCCTCGTGCGCGGCCTCGGCCTGCTCGACAGCCCGCTTGGCGTCGCGATCCCCCAGGCCGCCTTCCAGCTGCCCCTGACGATCCTGATCCTGCGCCCGTTCTTTCGCAGCATCCCGGCCGAGCTCGAGGACGCGGCCCTCATCGACGGCTGCGGTCCCGTGGGGTTCTTCTGGCGCGTGCTGCTGCCCCTCTCGAGGCCGGCCCTCGCCACGGTCGCGGTCCTCGCGGTCGTCACGAGCTGGAACGCGTTCCTCCTGCCGCTCGTGGTTCTCTCGAGCGCGGACCAGTGGACGCTGCCGCTCGGCGTCACGAACTTCACGACCCAGTACACCAGCGACACGGCCCGGATCCTGGCGTTCACCGTGCTCGCCATGGTGCCGGCCCTCGTCTTCTATGCCATCGCCGAGCGTCAGCTCGTCGGCGGCCTCACCTCCGGGGCGGTGAAGGGCTGATGGCCACGATCGGGACCAGCTACCGCGACCCGGCCCTCCCGGTCGAGGCGCGCGTCGCCGACCTCCTCGGACGGATGACCCGCGCGGAGAAGGTCGCCCAGCTCGGTTCGTTCTGGGCGTTCGAGATCGTGCACGGATCGAGCCTCGACGAAGCCGCCCTCGCAGCCTTGGCCGGGAATGGCATCGGGGAGATCACCCGCCTCGCCGGGTCGACCAACCTGCGGCCGATCGAGGTGGCCGAGGTCGCGAATGCGATCCAGCGCTACCTGGTGGAGCAAACGCGGCTCGGCATCCCGGCGATCGTCCACGAGGAGTGCCTGCACGGCCTCATCGCGTGGGCCGCGCCGTGCTTCCAGCAGTCCATCGGGGCGGCAGCGAGCTTCGATCCGGAGGTCGTCTCGGCGATGGCCGCAACGCTTCGGCGCCGGATGCTGCTCACCGGCGCCCGTCACGCGCTGGCTCCCGTCCTCGACATCGGCCGCGACCCGCGGTGGGGCCGCATCGAGGAGACCTATGGCGAGGATCCATATCTCGCTGCCGAGCTCGGGTGTGCCTACACGGAGGCGCTCCAGGGTCCAAGCCTGGCCCAGGGCGTGGTCGCCACCGGCAAGCACATGGTCGGCCACGGTCTGGCAGAGGGCGGCCTCAACCAGGCACCGGCGCACATCGGCGAGCGCGAGCTCCGGGACGAGCAGCTCTTCCCGTTCGAGGCAGCCGTCCGCCACTCCGGGATCGCGAGCGTCATGCCGGCGTACTGCGACGTCGACGGCGTGCCGTGCCACGCATCGGCCGAGCTGCTGACGGGGATCCTCCGCGGCGAGTGGGGCTTCGACGGGATCGTGGCCTCGGACTACATCGGTGTCGAGATGATCGCGACCGCTCATCGCCTGACGGCAGACCTCGGCGAAGCGGCGCGCCTGGCGCTCGTCGCAGGCGTCGATTTCGAGCTGCCACGAACCGTCGCCTTCGGCGCGCCTCTCGAGGCGGCCCTCGAGCATGGCCGGGTCGGGGAGGCGGACCTCGACGCCACGGTCGCGCGGGTGCTTCGAACGAAGTTCCGCCTGGGCCTCTTCGACCAGCCCTTCGTCGACGTCCCGGACGAGGCGACGCTCGACGCCCTCGCCGCGGACGAGGCACGGGTGGCCATCAGGCTCGCCCGGGAGTCGCTGGTCCTCGTCAAGAACGACGGGCTGCTGCCTCTCACCAAGGAGCACCGGCGCGTCGCGGTCGTCGGGCCCATCGCCGACAGCGCACGCGACCTGCTCGGCGACTACAGCCACCTGGTCCACATGGAGACGCTGCGTGAGATGCGCAAGGGCGGGAACGCCCTGGGCATCGTCGGGGACGGCGACGTCATCGAGCCAGGCGACGAGCTCGCGGACCGGCGGACGATCCTCGATGCGCTGCGCTCGGCGCTGGTCGGGGCCGACGTCCGATACGCCCCCGGCACTGGAATCTCAGGCGGGTCGGACGAGGACCTCGCGGCGGCAGTCGCGGCGGCACGCTCGGCCGATGTCGCGATCGTCGTGCTTGGCGAACGGTCCGGGCTGACCGACGACTCGACGACCGGCGAATTCCGCGACCGTTCGACCCTGGGTTTCCTGGGCCGCCAGCAGGAGCTCCTCGAGGCGGTCGTGGCGACGGGGACCCCGGTCGTGCTGGTCGTCGTGAGCGGGCGACCGCTGGCCATCGAATGGGCTGCCGGGCGCCTTGGCGCGATCCTCCTCGCCTGGGTGCCCGGCGATGCCGGCCCGGACGCGATCGCGGACGTGCTGACCGGCGCCGCGAACCCCGGCGGCAAGCTGCCGATCTCGGTCCCGAGAACTGTCGGCCAGGTCCCGGTCACGTACCGGCACCACCCGACCGGGGGCCACTCGCAGCCGAAGGGCGACTACGTCGATGGGTCGGTGGCTCCGCTATGGCCGTTCGGATTCGGGCTCTCCTACACGACGTTCCGGGTCGAGCGGCTGTGCGTCGATCGCCAGGAGATCGCCACCGCCGACGGCGAACTGGTGGTCAGCGTCGATGTCGAGAACACCGGTGACCGCGCCGGTGACGAGGTCGTCCAGCTCTACGTCCGCGACGATGAGGCGACGGTCGCCAGACCCGTGCGCGAGCTGCGCGGCTTCCGGCGGGTCACGCTCGGGCCCGGCGAGCGCCGAACAGTGATGTTCCGGCTCTCCGCGGAGCAGTTCGCCTATGTCGGCGCCGACCGCCGACGCGTGGTCGAGCCCGGCACGATCGGCATATCGGTGGGGACCTCGTCCGTCGACCTGCCCCTCTCGGCGACCATCACGCTCGTCGGTCCGACCGTCGAGCTCGTCGATCGCCGACGGTACCTCACCGAGACCACGCTCGGCTGACCCTCACCCGCCCGCGACGACCCGGTCGCTGAAGTCGCCCGAGGCGGGGTCCTTCAGGATGAGCTTGTGGCGGCCGTCGGGCAGGACCTCGCGCTTGATGACGACCTGGCCCTCGAACGACTCCGGCGCCGACGCGATCCGCGCCGTGGAGCCGCCGCGCCAGTCCGCGGTGACCGGCTCCCACGCGTCGTTCTTCGCCGAGCGGTAGGCCGCGTCCATGATCGCGTTGACGAGGTAGCCGTCGTAGAAGGTCTCCTGCGGCTCGCGGCCCGCCTCGAGCGCATCGAACATGTCGCGGAACATGTCGACGTAGCCCAGCTCGGAGACCTCGTCGCCGACCGGGAAGAGCCAGCCGGCCGATGACTCGGCCTTCTCGGCGACATAGCCGCTGCCGCCGCCGGCGGTGAACATCTCGAAGCCGGTGCGCAGGAAGTGGTTCATCCAGATCGTGCCGTGGGTCCCGGCCACCTCGTCGCGCAGGTCCATCCCGCCACGGAACGTCCAGCTCACCTCGAACTGCCCGATCGCCCCCGACTCGAACCGGATCAGGCAGATCGCGTTGTCCTCGTCGGCGATCGGGTGGACCAGGGTGTCGGTGTGGCAGAGGACGTCGACCGGACGGTTCCCCTTGCCGACGAAGTTGCGGATGATCTCGATGCAGTGGCAGCCGAGGTCGATGATCGCGCCGCCGCCGGTCAGCCGCCCGTCCCAGAACCAGGCGCTGTGCGGCCCGGGGTGCGTCTCGCGTGAGCGCACCCAGGTGACGTCGCCGATCGCGCCGGCGCGGACGCTCTGCACGGCCTTGAGCGTCTTGGGCGTGTAGCACAGGTCCTCGAGGTAGCCGGCGAACACCCCGGCCTTCTCGACGGTCTCGAGCATCCGCTGCGCCTCCTCGGCCGTTCGGCCGAGCGGCTTCGTGCACAGGACCGCCTTGCCCGCCCGGGCGGCGAGCGCGACGGCCTCCTCGTGGAGGAAGTTGGGCAAGCCGACCACCACGATGTCCGTGTCGGGATGGTTGACCGCGACGGCCAGGTCGGTCGTGCTCTCCTCGATGCCGTGACGCTCGCTGAACGCCCGGCCGCGCTCGGCGCTGCGCGAGTAGACGACGCGCACGCGGTCGCGGCTTCGCTGTCCGTGCAGGGTGGCGGTGTAGAAGTCGCCGATGAGCCCGGTGCCGAGCATGCTGATCGAGTGCTGCTGCACTGCGCGAACCTCCTCCGTCGGGTGTCCTGATGGTATCGACATCGCGTGGCGGAGCGGCGGTCAGTCGGCGGGCCAGCGCTCCTCGAAGACCGCCTCGTCGCGCGGTCGCCGGGCCTCGCCGGGCTTCGACTTGGGCCGCAGGGCCGCCTCGGTCGGGTGACCCAGCGACAGCACCGTCCGGACGATGCGGTCCTCGGGCAGGCCGAGGAGCCGCCGTGCCGTCTCGAGCACGTCGAAGCGGATCCACGCGATCCCGCCGCCGAGGCCGAGCATGTTCGCGGCGATCAGCATGCGCTCGGCCGCGCGCCCGTCGTCGTAGGCGTCGGAGACCAGGCGCTCGCGCTGCGCGGGGAGGACGATGGCCACGGCCGCAGTCGCGGTCTTGAGCGATCGCGTCTGCGGGAGCCCGGCGTCGTGGAATGCCCGGATCGTCGCCAGGTCGCGGATCACGATGAACCGCCACGGCTGCTCGTTCTTGCTGCTGCCGGACCAGCGCCCGGCGTCCGCGATCGCGTCGAGCTCCGCGTCGGTCAGCGGCTCATCGGTGAACTCGCGGACCTGCCGCGTCCGGAGCAGCGGCCGGACGGTGTCGCGCGGCGACGCGCTGTCGGGATCGGACACGGGACTCCCAGTGGCTTCTGTGCTGACCGTCGTGAGCATGCCACGACGCCCGTCCGACCGTACGAGCCTGGCTCGGACGGGTCTCAAGACGTCGTCAGGCCGATCAACGGTCCCGAAGCCGAGCCCGATCCGGGGTCAGGTCGGAGACGCGACGCACACCCAGGAGCTGCATCGTGCGGATGGTCTCCTTGCGGAGCAGCTCACCGGCGCGCATCACGCCTCGCTCGCCGCCGGCCATGAGTCCATACAGATACGCCCGTCCCACGAGGCACGCCCGGGCGCCCATCGCGACGGCCGCCACGACATCGCCACCGACGAGGATGCCGCCATCGATGTACACCTCCGTTCGATCCCCGACGGCCGCGACGATGCCAGGCAGCTGCTCCAACGGCGTCGGCGCTCGGTCGAGCTGCCTGCCGCCGTGGTTCGAGATCACGATCGCATCGGCACCGGCGTCGACGACGGCCCGGGCGTCATCGATCGTCTGGACGCCCTTGACGACGATGGGCCCGTTCCACTCCTCTCGCAGCCAACCGAGGTCTGCGACGGTGATCGTCGGATCGAAGACGCGGTTGATGAGGTCGGCGACCGTCCCCTGGGTCTCCGCGAAGGCGGCGAACCGCAGCGGCTCGCTGGTCAGCAGGTTGAACCACCAGCCCGGATGGAGCGCGATGTCGGCGACGGTCCGGACGGACAGGGTCGGCGGGATCGTGAATCCGTTGTGGATGTCTCGCAGCCGGGCACCGGCAACCGGCGTGTCGACGGTCAGCACGAGCGCAGTGAAGCCGGCAGCCCGCGCGCGGCGAACGAGATCGACCCCCGCGTCACGATCGTTCCACAGGTAGAGCTGGAACCATTTGTCGGTCTCGGGCGCGGCGAGGGCCACGTCCTCGGGCGACGTCGTGCCAAGGGTCGAGAGCGCATACGGGATGCCCAGTCGCCCGGCCACCCGTGCGACCGCCGGCTCGCCCTCGTGGTTCATCAGCCGCGTGAAGCCCGTCGGCGCGAAGACGATCGGCAAGGCGGACGGTCGTCCGAGGATCGTCGTCGAGGTGTCGACCTGTGACACGTCCTGGAGAACGCTTGGCACGAACTCGACGCGAGCATATGCCTCGCGCGATCGCCGCAGGCTGGTCTCGCTCTCGGCAGCCCCGTCGACGTAGTCGAAGACCGCTCGCGGCGTGTGCCGGCGAGCGACCGATCGAAGGTCCCAGATCGTGGCGGCGGACGCCAGCCGGCGTTCCGTCGGGTTGAGGCGGATCGGGCCCGTGCGGAGGTATGGCTGCAGCTCCCTCCAGCGCGGAAGGCGGCGTCGGCGTCGTGGCGGCGGCGTCGGTGACGGTGGCGCGGAGAGACTGCTCACGGCGTCATCATCGGCCCGGCCATGCGAGGCCGTGGCTCGAATCGGCGCAAGGGAGCGGTTTCGCGGACGAGCGCTCGCAGAGTGGCCAGGTCGCCGTGCACGAGACCGTGTGCGCGCGCCTGGACGAGGATGTTGCCAAGGGCCGTGGCCTCCACGGGTCCGGCGACGACGGGGCGACCGCACGCGTCGGCGGTCGACTGGCAGAGCAGCGTGTTGCGGCTGCCGCCGCCGACCAGGTGGACGACCTCGACTGGCCGCCCCGTCAACGCTTCCGATTCATGGACGGTCCGCGCAAACGCGGCCGCCAGGCTGTCGATGATGCACCGGACGAGCGATGCGCGATCCGCGGGTGGTGCCCCGCCAGCCTGCCGGACCGCCTGCGAGATCCTTGCCGGCATGTCCCCGGGTGGCAGGAACACGGCGTCGTCGACGTCGAACTGCGGACCGCCCGACGGCACCTCGGCAGCGGCAGCCAGCAATCCGGCCAGATCGGATGGCACTCCTGCGTGCTCCCACGTTCGGAGCGACTCCTGGAGCAGCCACAGCCCCATGACGTTACGCAGGTAGCGGATCCGGCCATCGACGCCGAGCTCGTTCGTGAAGTTGGCCGCCCGACTCGCCTCGGTCAGGATCGGCCGCTCGAGCTCGACTCCGACGAGGGCCCACGTCCCGCACGCGATGTAGGCGAAGTCCGGTCCCTCCGCCGGGACGCCGACGACCGCCGATGCCGTGTCGTGCGATCCGACGTGGGCCAGCTCGGGCGCCTTCGTGAGTCCCGCCTCTGCCACGACATCCGGGCGCAAGGGCCCGACGACCTGTCCCGGACGGGTCGTCGACGGGAAGATCCCGCGCGGCAGGCCGAGCTCGTCGAGCATGTCGGTCGCCCAGGAGCGCCGCCCGATGTCGAAGACCCCGGTCGTCGACGCGTTGGTCTCCTCGGCGGCGACGGTCCCGCTCAGCCAGTAGCCGATGAGGTCGGGGATGAGGAGCACGGTCCGGGCGGCAGCGAACCGGGGAGTCCCGCCTTCGGCGGTGAGCTGGTAGACGGTGTTGAACGGCTGGAACTGCGTCCCGGTCCGCGCGTAGAGCCGCTCGAACGGCACCACGGCATGGACGGCCGGGACGGCCGCGGCCGTCCGCCGATCGCGGTAGTGGAACGGGGCGCCGATGAGCGATCCGGTCTCATCGAGCAGCCCGTAGTCCACACCCCACGAGTCGACGCCGATCCCGCGCACCTGTCCGGCCTCGTGACCACACGCCCGGAGGCCGTTCACGATCTCCCGGTAGAGCCCGAGCACGTCCCAATGCAAGCCGTCAGGCAGCACCACCGGCTCGTTCGCAAATCGATGGACCTCGCGGAGCTCGAGCGTCCTCGGCCCGGCCCGGCCGATCATCACGCGTCCGCTCGACGCGCCGAGGTCGACGGCCGCGAACGATCCGACCGTCACCGCAGGAAGGCGGCGGCGACACCCGCGTCGACGGGGATGTGGAGTCCGGTGGTCTGGCTCAGATCGCCGCCGGTCAGGGCGAAGACGGCCGCGGCCACGTGCTCGGGCAGCACTTCGCGCTTGAGGAGGGTCCGCTGGGCATAGAACTCGCCGAGCTTGTCCTCCGGGATCCCATACGTTCGCGCCCGGTCGGCACCCCAGCCCTTGGCGAAGATGCCTGAGCCGCGCACGACGCCGTCGGGGTTCACGCCGTTGACCCGGATCCCGAACGCACCCAGCTCCGCGGCGAGCAGCCGGACCTGGTGCGCCTGGTCTGCCTTGGCCGCGCCGTACGCCACGTTGTTCGGGCCGGCGAAGAACGCGTTCTTGCTCACGATGTAGATGAGGTCGCCGCCCATCTCCTGTTCGATCATGATTCGCGCCGCCTCGCGCGAGACCAGGAACGAGCCGCGGGCCATGACGTCGTGCTGCAGGTCCCAGTCCTGGAGTGTCGTCTCGAGGAGCGGCTTGGAAATCGAGAGTCCCGCGTTGTTGACGACGAGATCGACGCCGCCGAAGGCGAGCACCGCCTGCCGGAAGGCCTCGACCACCTGCGCCTCGTCGGTCACGTCGACGGTCACCGCGACCGCGACGTCCGGTCCGCCGAGCTCCTCGGCCACGGCCGTCGCGCTGGCCCCGTCCATGTCGGCGACGACGACACAGGCTCCCTCCGCCGCCAGCCGATGGGCGATGGCCTTGCCGATGCCCGAGCCTGCGCCGGTCACCAGCGCCACGCGCGTCGCGAGCGGTTTCGGGGCCGGCATCCGCGCCAGCTTGGCCTCCTCGAGCGCCCAGTACTCGATGCGGAACTTCTCGGCCTCGGCGATCGGGGCGTACGTGGAGACGGCCTCGGCGCCGCGCATGACGTTGATCGCGTTCACGTAGAACTCGCCGGCCACCCGGGCGGTCTGCTTGGTCGTCCCGAACGAGAGCATCCCGATGCCGGGCAGCAGCACGATCGCCGGGTCGGCGCCGCGCATCGCCGGGCTGTCCGGCGTCGCGTGCCGGTCGTAGTAGGCGCGGTAGTCGTCGCGATACGCCTCGTGCAACTCCTTGAGCCGGACCGCCACGGCGTCGAGGGGCGTCGTCGGCGGCAGGTCGAGGACCATCGGCCGGACCTTCGTGCGCAGGAAGTGGTCGGGGCAGGACGTTCCGAGCGCGGCGAGACGCCCGTGTTCCTCGCGTGCCAGGAAGTCGAGGACCACGTCCGGATCGCTGAAGTGTCCGACCTGGGGCCGATCGGTGGACACCAGCCCACGGAGCAACGGCAGGATCGCGGCGGCGCGCTCGCGTCGTGCCTCGGCGGGGAGTTGCTCGAAGCCGGGGACGACGGCGCCGAAGGGCTCGGGCCGGCCGCTGTCGGCGATGAACCGCTCGGCCGTGCGGATGATCTCGATCGAGCGCGCCTCGCATTCGTCCGAGCTGTCGCCCCAGGCGGTGATCCCGTGTCCGCCGAGGATCGCGCCGATGGCATCCGGGTGCTCGCGGGCGATCGCCGCGATGTCGAGGCCGAGCTGGAAGCCGGGCCGGCGCCACGGGACCCACGCCACCCGGGCGCCGAAGCAGCGGCGGGTCAGCGCCTCGCCATCGGCGGCCGTCGCGAGCGCGATCCCCGAATCGGGGTGGAGGTGGTCGACGTGCGCCGCCTCGACCAGGCCGTGCATCGCGGTGTCGATCGAGGGTGCGGCGCCGCCGCGGCCGTGCAGGCAGTACTCGAACGCGGGGACCATCTCGTCCTCGCGCTCGATGCCGGGGTAAACATGGACGAGCGAGCGAAGGCGGTCGAGTCGGAGCACCGCAAGCCCGGACTCCTTGAGCGTTCCGAGGTCGCCGCCCGAGCCCTTGACCCACAGGAGCTCCACCGGGAGACCGGTCACCGGATCGATCGCCTCGCCCTTGGCCGACGTGTTGCCGCCGGCGTAGTTCGTGTTCCGAGGGTCCGCGCCGAGGCGGCGCGAGCGGGCGAGGAGCTCCTCGACGGGCCCTTGGGGCGTCGGGGTGGCGTTCGACCGGATCGGGACCCTCGCCGTCATGCGCCCCAGCCTGCCTGCTGACCGCCGACGCGGTCCTCGGCGATCCGCGCCGCATAGCCGGAGCCGGCGTAGGCGGCCATCGGGTCGGGGTCGAGCCCCTGGCCCTCCCGGACTTCGCGGAGCAGCGGCCGGACGTCGCTCGAGTACGCGTCCATCAGGACGCCGTGCGCGCCGAGGACGTCACCGGCTCGTTGGGCGGACTCGAGCGCCTCCTGGTCCACGAGCAGCGCCTTGGCCGTCGCCTCCTGGACGTTCATCACCGACCGGATCTGGCCGGGGATCTTGGGCTCGATGTTGTGGCACTGGTCGAGCATGAACGCGACGCCGACCTCGGGGGCGAGAGCGCCGGCCCGGACCACCTCGTGCATGATCCGGAAGAGCTGGAACGGGTCGGCGGCGCCGACCATCAGGTCGTCGTCGGCGTAGAAGCGCGAGTTGAAGTCGAACGCGCCCAGCTTGTCCGCCCGGAGCAGCGACGCGACGATGAACTCGATGTTGGTCCCCGGCGCGTGGTGGCCGGTGTCGACCACGACCTTCGCCTTCGGGCCGAGCGCCAGGCAATGGGCGAACGCCGTTCCCCAGTCCGGAACGTCCATCGTGTAGAACGACGGCTCGAAGAGCTTGTACTCCAGCACGATCCGCTGGTCGGGCCCGAGGCGTTCGTAGACCGTCGCGAGCGACTCTGCCAGTCGATCCTGCCGGTCGCGGATGTCGTCCTGGCCGGGGTAGTTGGTCCCGTCCGCGAACCACAGCTTCAGGTCACGGGAGCTGGTCTTGTCCATGATCTCGACGCACTCGAGCAGGTGGTCGACGGCCTTGCGGCGGACACGCGCGTCGGGGTGGCACACGCTGCCGAGCATGTAGTCGTTGTCCTGGAACGTGTTCGAGTTGATCGTGCCGAGGGCGACGCCGCAGTCACCGGCATGGCGTGCCAGATCGGTGTAGTCATCGACCTTGTCCCAGGGGATGTGGAGCGCGACCGTCGGTGCCACGCCGGTGTAGCGGTGGACCTGGGCCGCGTCGGCGATCTTCTCGTACGGGTCGCGGGGGACGCCGGCCTGGGCGAACACCTTGAAACGGGTCCCGGAGTTGCCGAACGCCCATGACGGCAGCTCGATCGCCTGCGATGCGAGCGCTGCGACGATGGCGGGCTGACTGGTCACGGGTCCCTCCGTCCGTCGGCGGCATTCGGTGTGGATCCTGGAACGCGATGGTATGGCCTGGAGGTCGTTGGATCCCGCCCGGCCGGCACCGCCGAGCACCGGAGGAGGTGGTGCCGACGACGGTCACCGGCCGGGCCAGGATCCCTCTCGGACGGATCGGACCGGTCCGGGAGGTGGCACGAACAGGCCACTCGCCGGAAGCGTGCCACACCTTTCGATTGATTTCAATGTCGTTCCTTGACATTGCATTCTCGTCCGTTCTAAGGTGCGCCCGAACCGATTCGAAACCCCGGGGCCATCACTCGGATCGGCGATCGGAGAGCCGTGACCGTGCCTGCCGGCGACATCCCTGGGGACGTCTTTGCGCGGGAGCGCCAGGCCCACATCGCCCGCATCGTCGAAGAGCACGGTCGGGCCCGCGTGAGCGACCTGGCGACCCGCTTCGGCGTCTCGTCCGTGACGATCCGCAAGGACCTCCTCGCCCTCGAGACGGACGGCCGGGTCGTCCGAACGCATGGCGGGGCGATCGTCCCCGACCGCATCCGCCCCGAGCTGGCGTTCGAGATCCGCGAGCGACTCCAGCAGGGTGAGAAGTCGCGGATCGGCGCGGCCGCAGCGGACCTGGTCCAGGACGGCGAGAGCATCGTCATGGACGCGAGCACCACGGCACTGGCCGTCGCGCGTCAGCTCGCGGCCCGCGGTGGCTGGGGCCAGCTCACGGTCATCACCAACGGACTCCGCCTCGCCTCGGAGCTTGCCGGCTCCAACGGCATCATGGTGCTGATGCTCGGCGGACGCGTCCGCTGGGAGGCGCTCTCGGTCGTCGGGCAGCTGGGCGATGGCCTGTTCAGCCGGATCAACGTCCAGAAGGCATTCGTCGGGGCCGCCGGCTTCACGATCGAGTCCGGCCTCAGCGACGCGACCGACGAGGAGGCGCAGATCAAGCGCTCGATGATCGCGGCCGCCCGCGAGGTCATCGCGATCGTCGACAGCACGAAGTGGGAGCGGGCAGCCTTCGCGACCTTCTGCCCGACCGAGGACATCGACATCGTCCTGACCGACGAGCGTGCCCCCGCCGAGATGCTCGCGGGCCTGCGCGCGCGCGACATCGATGTCCGCCTGATCGATCCAGCCGCGGTCCCCGGCGAGGATGGGACGCGACCGATGACGCCGCGGCCGTGAGCGCCGCCGAGTCCACGGCCGAGTCCGCGAGCGTCGCTGCGTCGCCGCGAGCTGCCCTGCGCGGCGTCTCGAAGCGGTTCATGGCGACGCAAGCGCTCGACGACGTCTCGCTCGAGCTGCGGTCGGGAGAGGTCCACGCCCTCGTCGGCGAGAACGGCGCCGGAAAGAGCACCCTCGTCAAGATCCTCGCCGGCGTGCATCAGCCCGACTCAGGGTCGATCTGGCTCGACGGCGTCGAGACCGTCCTCCATGGGCCCGCGCACGCGCGCTCGCTCGGGATCGCGGTCGTCCACCAAGAGCCACGCCTGTTCCCGGATCTCACGGTCGCGGAGAACGTGTTCATCGGCCATGCGCCGGCAGGCCGCCTGGGCACGATCGACTGGGGCGCCATGCGGCGGTCGGCGCAGGCGCTGTTCAAGGAGCTTGACGTCCAGCTCGATGTCGGCGCGCCGGTCCGGGGCCTGTCGATGGCCGATCAGCAGCTCATCGAGATCGCCAAGTCCCTCTCGGTCGACGCCCGCGTCCTCATCCTCGACGAGCCGACTGCCTCGCTCTCGGCCCACGAGGTCGAGCGACTCTTTGCGATCGTTCGCCGCCTGCGCGCCCGCGGCGTCGCCATCCTCTTCGTGAGCCACCGGCTCGACGAGGTCTTCGTGCTCTCCGACCGGGCCACGGTCTTTCGCGACGGACGTCACGTCGTGACGGTCCCGACGGGCGAGCTCACCACCGCCGACCTCATCCGGCACATGGTCGGGCGGACCGTGTCGCTGTTCCCGAAGGTCCAGGCGCGAACCGGGGACGTGCTCCTCGAGGTCGAGAGCCTGACGAGGGCCGGCGCGTTCCGCGACGTCTCGTTCGCGGTCCGGGCTGGCGAGATCGTCGGGCTCGCGGGTCTGGTGGGTGCCGGCCGGACGGAGGTCGCCCGTGTGCTCTTCGGCGTCGATCGGCGGGACGCGGGCGTGATCCGCGTCGACGGTCGGCCGGTCGACTTCGCGACGCCGTCCGCGGCGATGACCGGCGGCGTCGCCTATCTGCCCGAGGACCGTCACCAGCAGGGACTCGTGCTCGACTTCTCGATCGCCCAGAACGTCACCCTGCCGATCCTGCCGCGCCTGTTCCCGCGCCTCGTGGTGCGGGCATCGACCGAGCGGGAGACCGCCGACGCGTACACCGGCCAGTTCAACGTCCGGATGACCGGCGTGGACCAGCTCGTCGGCGCCCTCTCGGGCGGCAACCAGCAGAAGGTCGTGCTGGCCAAGTGGCTGGCCTCCAAGCCGAGGGTCCTGATCCTCGACGAGCCGACGCGCGGCATCGACATCGGGGCCAAGGTCGAGGTCCACCGGATCATCTCGGAGCTCGCGGCTTCGGGCCTCGGGATCATCCTCATCTCGAGCGACCTGCCCGAGGTGCTCGCGATGTCCGACCGGATCCTGGTCCTCCACGAAGGCAAGATCACCGCCGAGATCCCGCACGACCGCGCGACCCAGGAGCGGGTCATGTTCGCGGCGACGGGCAACGTCATCGATGACTCGGAGACGACCGCAGCGAGCGTGCCGGCTGGAGGAGGCAGCGATGGCTGAGGTCGGCGCGACGACCGCGGCCCCCGCCGCCCGGACGCGCGGCGACTGGCTCTCGACGATCGCGCGCCAGCGCGAGCTGAGTCTCCTCGCGATCATGCTCGTGCTCGGCGCGCTCGTCACCCTGTCCGCGCCGCAGTTCCTGACGGCCTCCAACCTCTCGCAGGTCGCGGTCCTCGCGGCGGTCATCGCGGTCGCCGCGGTCGGCGAGGCGATCGTCATCATCACGAGGAACGTCGACCTCTCGGTCGAGGCGACGATGGGTCTCGTCGCCTACAGCGTCGCCAGCCTGCTCGAGCGACAGGCTCTCGACGGCCCGGCCGCGATCGTCTTCGGGCTGGTGCTGGGACTCGGGCTTGGGATGGTCAACGGGGTCATCGTGACGATCCTGCGGGTGCCCGCGATCGTCGCGACGCTCGGGACCCTGAGCGTCTTCCGCGGGGTCGACTACCTGGTCGCGGGCAGTCACCAGGTCCCGCTAGCGGGTCTTCCGCCCGGCTTCACGGATCCGGCGCAGGGCGACATCCTCGGGGTCCCGATCTTCGTCGTGATCGCCGTCGTCGTCGTCCTGATCGGGTCGGTCGTCCTGCGATCGACGCGATTCGGGCGGCAGGTGTACGCCGTCGGGAGCAACCCGGAGGCCGCGGCGATCCTCGGCATCCCATCGCGGCTTGTCGTGTTCATCGCGTTCTCGGCGTGCGGCCTTCTCGCGGGCCTGGCCGGGGTCATGTGGGTGATGGAGTTCGGGACCATCAACGGGACCTCGGCCACCGGCGTCGTGCTCGCGGTGGTGGCCGCGGTCGTCGTGGGCGGGGTGAACATCTTCGGCGGCTCGGGGACCCTGGCCGGCGCCGCGCTCGGCGCTCTGTTCCTCGGGTTCATCGCGAACGCGCTCATCCTCGTCGGCCTCTCCCAGTTCTGGCTGCAGGCCATCTACGGCCTGGTCATCCTCGTCGCGATCAGCGCGGACGCGGTCATCCTCCGCCAGCTCCGCAAGGCGACGATGGAGCGCCGCATCCGATGAGCGCGGCTGTCGCGCCCGCCAGTCGCAGAGGGTCCTGGACGGGCCTGCTCGCGCGCTGGGAGACGCTCCTGCTCGTCGCGCTCATCGGGCTGATCGTGCTCGGCAACGCCCTGTCGCCGTTCTTCCTGACGGTCGGGAACTTCTCGAACCTCATCGCGGCCCTGATGGAGGTCGCGATCATGGCCCTGCCGATGACGCTGGTCATCGTCGCCGGCGAGATCGACCTCTCCGTCGAGTCGATGGCCGGCCTGGCCAGCGCGCTCCTCGGCTTCCTCTGGATGTCGGGCGTGCCGATGGAGATCGCGATCCCCGCGGTCCTCGTCGTGGGTGCGGCCGGCGGGCTGCTGAACGGGCTGCTCGTCGCTCGCGGCGGCCTGCCCTCGCTCGTGGTGACCCTCGGGACCCTGGCGCTGTTCCGCGGCATGGCCCTGATCGTCCTCGGCCCGATCGGCGTCAGCGACTTCCCGGAGTCGTTCACGGAGCTGGGCTTCGGGCACGTTCCCGGGACGCTCATCCCATGGCCGTTCGTGATCTTCCTGGGCCTCGCCCTGGTGCTGGGCATCGTGCTCCACCGGACCTGGATCGGGCGCCACGTCTATGCGATCGGCAAGAACGCCGACGCGGCTCGGTTCTCGGGGGTGCGGGTGACCCGCGCGCGCGTCAGCCTCTTCGTTCTGGTCGGCCTGATCGCGGCAGTGGCCGGGATCATCCTCACCTCGCGCCTCTCGAGCGCCCGGGCCGATGCCGGGGAAGGCATGACCCTCACGGTCGTCACCGTGGTGCTGCTCGGCGGCGTCAACATCTTCGGCGGGTCGGGCACGATCCCGGGCGTCGTTCTCGCCGTCCTCGTCGTGGCAGTCATGCAAAACGCACTTCGTCTCGCCAGCGTGACGGTCGAGGTCCAGAGCATCGCCCTCGGGCTGCTCCTGATCCTCTCGGTCGTCATCCCCACCTTTGCTCACCAGGCCAAGTCGGCCATCGATCGAGTCCGCCGAGGCCGGCCTCCGCCGGCCGCTCCGGCCTCGCACGGTGAGAGAGCGCTGTCATAGGAAGAGGAGGAACAGCCTTGAAGATCAGATCAGCCGGGCGGTGGATCGCCCTCGTCAGCGTCGCGGCCATCGCGTTCGGCGCGTGCTCCAACGCCGGCTCGAGCGCGTCTGCGGCGGCGTCCGGGGCCGCCTCGCCGGCCGCGTCCGGCGCCGCCGGAGGCAAGATCACCGTCGGCTACCTGCCGAAGGACATCGTCAACCAGTATTTCGCCGCCGCCAAGGTGGGGCTCGACAAGGGTGCCGCCGAGACGGGCTCCACAGTCATCCAGGTCGGCCCGAACGAAGCCAAGGCGGACCTGCAGATCCCGTTCATCACCGACCTCACCACCCAGAAGGTCAACGCGATCATCATCTCCGCCGACGGCAAGGATGAAGTCGCTCCGGCCCTCAAGGCGGCGATGGCCGCCGGGATCAAGGTCGTCGGCTTCGACTCGAGCCCCGCTGTCGGGGCCTACAACGTCTTCGTCAACCAGGTCGACTTCAGCGGTGTCGGCGTGAACCTCGCCGATTGGGCGTGCGAGCTCGCTCCGAGCTGCACCGGCGAGATCGCGATCCTCTCCGCGGCAGCCACGGCGACCAACCAGAACGCATGGATCGAGCTGATGAAGACCACGCTCACGGAGGACAAGTACAAGGGCCTCAAGCTTGTCGACACCGTCTACGGCGACGACGACGCGACGGCCAGCACCACCCAGGCGCAGGGCCTGCTCACCAAGTACCCGAACCTCAAGGTCATCGTGGCCCCAACCACGGTCGGCATCCTCGCGGCCGCCCAGGTCGTGAGCAAGGCCAAGAAGTCGGAATCGATCAAGGTGACCGGCCTCGGCTTCCCCAACGACATGAAGCCGTTCGTCGCGGACGGCACCTCGCCGGTCTTCGGCCTCTGGAGCGTCCCGGACCTCGGCTACCTGTCCTATCAGGTCGCGGCCAAGCTCGTCAGCGGTGAGATCACAGGCGCGGAAGGGGAGACCTTCACCGTGCCGGGCCTCAACGAGGACAAGCCGTACACGATCGGCGCGGACAGCACGGTCATCCTCGGACCGGCCTTCCGGTTCGACTCCACGAACGTCAACGACTTCAACTTCTAGTCCGCATCCCGCGACGCTAGATCGGGCCCCGGGCAGCGAACGCTCCCGGGGCCCACGACCCTTGCAGTGAACGGCACGTGGGAGTCCAGACGTGTTGACGACGCACGAGCACGCGCTCCAGTACACCGCGGAGCAGCTCATCGAAGACGGTTCGATCGTGGGCTGGCTCCCCATCCATCAGATGCTGACGGTTCAGTGGCACGAGCACGACTTCTACGAGGTCGCGGTCATCGAGTCGGGCAGCGGACGGCACATCAGCGATCAAGGCCACGAACCGATCAGCCGCGGCACCGTCATCTTCATCCCACCAGGCGTCGGCCATGCGTATCTCGGGTGTCAGGGCGTCCGCGTCTACAACTTCTTCTTCCGGTCGGAGCTGGACGAGCTGGAGCTCGTGTGGGCCTTTCGCGACAGTCACCTCCGCACCCTGTTCAATCCGAGCGGGTTCCCGCGCTCCAAGGCGGATCGCTCCACGGTCATCGTCACGGTCGACGAACCGTCGATGACGAAGCTGCTCGCAACCTTGGAGTCCACGCGAACGGCACCGCCGGCCGAACGGACCCGGGCACGTGAGCTGGCCCACCTGCTCATCGTGCTGGATCTCCTCGCCAGGGCCAATCGGGTATCGAGCGCCAGCCCGGGTCGTGGGGCCGATGCCCCCGCCTCGGTCATGGCGGCGCTCGACATCCTGGAGCATGACCTTGCCTTTCCGTGGACCCTCGACGAGTTGAGCGCCCGGCTCTTCGTCGGCCCGTTCCACCTGACCCGGCTCTTCGGGCGATTCATCGGAATGCCGCCGATGCACTACCTGGGCCGACGGCGACTGGAGCGGGCAGCCGCCCTGCTCTCGGAGACGGATCTCCCGGTGGCCTCGATCGGTGCGACCGTGGGGATGGCGGATCCAGCGCATTTCTCACGGCGATTCCGGGCCATCTTCGGGCTGAGTCCGCGTGCGTACCGCCTCCGCCATCGGCTGGCTCCGAGACATCTGAAGGGCGCCTGACCGCCGGGACTGCGGCCCCCGCCGGCGTCGTCACGACCGACCGGGGTGGCGCAAGGTCGTCCAAGAACAAGTCAATGGAGCACAAGTCGCGGCCCATGGGTTGCGCCATCGTGACCTTCGCATCCACGCCGGCACCGAGCGGGATCGACGACGCCGAGGCGTCGGGCCGACTGCCGAAGACGGCGGATCGCGTACGAGGAGGACACATGGAGCGAACACCCGTGAGGCGAGTCGCGAGCGTCGCGATAAGCGCCCTCATGCTCTTCGCGGCCTGCAGCGGAGGATCGAGCAGCACGGCGCCGAGTGCCGCGCCATCGGTCGCTCCCAGCACCGCGCCGTCCACGGCGACGGAGCCGACCCTGGCGCCGGTCGCGATGACCATCCTGGTCGACGACACCCAGAACACCATCGACACTGTCAAGGGGCTCACCGACGCCTACACGGCGCTGCATCCAGAGGTGACCTTCACCCAGGAGACGCGGCCCGGCGGCGCGGACGGCGACAACATCGTCAAGACGCGGCTCGCCACCGGCGACATGACGGACATCTTCTTCTACAACTCGGGTTCGCTGCTGCAGGCGCTCAACCCGGCAGAGACCCTGGTCGACCTCTCGGGCGAGCCGTTCATCGCGAACATCACGCCGTCGTTCCTGCCGACCGTGTCGCAGGGCGACGGGCGTCTTCGGCGTCCCGGCCGAGACCGCGATGGGTGGCGGGATCCTCTACAACAAGAAGATCTTCGCCGACAACGGCCTGAAGGTCCCGACGACCTGGGCGGAGTTCGCTGCGAACAACGACACGCTCAAGGCCGCCGGCATCGCGCCGATCGGTGCGACCTACAAGGACACCTGGACGTCGCAGCTGTTCGTGCTCGCGGACTACTACAACGTCCAGTCGCCGATCCCGGACTTCGCCGACCAGTACACGAACAACAAGATCAAGTACGCGACCACGCCGGCCGCGCTGGCCGGCTTCCAGCACCTCCAGGAAGGCTTCGACAAGGGGTGGTACGCAGAAGGACTTCGGCTCGGCCACCTTCGACGACGGCCTGAACATGCTGGCGGCCGGGGAGATCGCGCAGTACCCGATGCTGACCTTCGCGCTCGGGACGATCGCGGCCAACCACCCCGACAACATCGAGGACATCGGCTTCTTCGGGCAGCCCGGTGAGGACGCCGCCAAGAACGGCGCGACGATCTGGATGCCGGCGGGCCTGTACCTTCCCAAGACGACGCGAGAACGTCGATGCCGCGAAGGCGTTCCTCGGGTTCATCGCGTCCGTCGAAGGGACCGAGGCGATCACGGAGGCTGTCGCCCCGTCGGGCCCGTACGTCATCAACGGCTCCAAGCTCCCGGACGATGCCCTGCCGGCCGTGCTCGACATCCAGGCGTACCTGGACAAGAACGCCGCCGGCCCGGCGCTCGAGTTCCTGTCGCCGGTCAAGGGACCGTCGCTCGAGCAGATCACGGTCGCCGTCGGCTCCGGGCTGACCTCGGCCGAGGAGGGTGCCAAGCAGTACGACCAGGACGTGGAGAAGCAGGCCAAGCAGCTGGGTCTTCCCGGCTGGTGAGCGACGGCCTCGGCGTCCCACGCCAGGCCACTGATGGGAGGGCCGGTCCGGTCGGACCGGCCCTCCCGCAACCACGTCCGGCGACCGGATGGGCCGGACGTATGCTTCGCCGGCCAGTGGAACGATCCTCGATCGCGCGGACCTACCCGCATTGGTTCTACGTGCCTGCCGGGATCCTGTTCCTCGTGTTCTTCGTCGTCCCGACCGTGGCGGCGTTCTACTTCAGCCTGACGCGCTGGACGCTGTTCGACGCCGAGTTCATCGGCCTCGACAACTTCGCCCAGTTCATGCAGGAACCGGCACTCACGACTGGGCTGCGCAACACGGTCGTCTACGCGATCGTGACCAGCGGCCTCAAGGTGGTCATCGGGCTCGTGCTCGCGACGGTCCTGACCTCGGGACTCCGGCTCGCGACATCTCCTCCGCTCGATCATCTTCTTCCCGGTCCTGGTGAGCACGGTCGCGGTCGGGATCACGTTCGCGGTCCTGATGCACCCCTCCAAGGGCCTGATCAACACGACGCTCGAGGTCTTCGGGATCGACGGCCCGTCGTGGCTGACCGATCCGAGCATCGCCCTGCTCTCCGTGGCGTTCGTCGACGTCTGGAAGGGCGTCGGCATCGCTCTGGTGATCTTCATCGCCGGCGATCCTGTCGATCCCCGAGGAGTACTCGACGCCGTGCGACTGGAGGGCGGCAGCGTGGGCCAGGTTCCGCCACGTGATCGTGCCCCTCAGCCGGAATGCCACCTTCACCGTGATCCTGCTCTCGTTCATCAGCGGGCTGCGGACCTTCGACCTGATCTGGACGATGACCCGGGGTGGTCCGGGGTTCACCACCGACGTCATCACCTCGACCATCTACAAGCAGTACCAGGCGGGGTTCTACGGCCTCGCGACCGCCGGCAACGTGATCCTCTTCATCGTCGTGACCGCGATCGTCTACCCGATGATGCGGTACTTCTCGCGGCGGGAGATCGAGCTATGAGGGGCCTGCGGTTCGTCCGCGCAGCCTCGCTCGACGTCGTGGCCCTGGCCATCGCGGCCATCGTGTTCGTCGTGCCGTTCATCTTCATCCTGCTGACCGCGGCAAGGACCCGGGCGGAGGCCTCAGCGACTCGACTTCAGCGTGCCGGCCGAGTGGCAGCTGCTCCAGAACATCGAGGAGGTCATCGGCACCCGGGACAACCTCATGGTCACCGCCCTCCGGAACAGCCTGATCCTGACCGTCGCCTCGGTCGCGCTGATCGTCCTCCTCTCGGCGATGGTCGGCTTCGTGCTCCAGCGCCGGCGCGACCGCGTCGGCTCGCTGTTCGCGGCGCTGATGCTCGCCGGGCTGATCATCCCGCCGGCGATCGTGCCGACCATCTACGTGCTCCAGGCGCTCGGTCTGTTCAAGACCCTGCTCGGACTCATCCTCATCGAGGTGGTCTTCCTGATGCCTTTCGCCGTCCTGATCTTCCGGACGTTCATGTCGGCGATCCCGCGGGAGCTCGACGAGGCGGCCATCATCGACGGGGCGTCTCCGCTCTCGCTGTTCTTCCGGGTCATCTTGCCGCTGCTGCGGCCGGCCGTGATCACCGTCATCGTCGTCGCCTCGGTCGCGATCTACAACGACTTCGTGAACCCGCTCTACTTCCTGCCGGGGACCAGAACGCGACCGCCCAGGTGACCCTGTTCGACGTTCCAGAGCCAGTTCAACACGCGCTGGAACCTGCTCTTCGCCGACGTGCTGCTGATCACGGTGCCGCCACTCATCATGTTCATGTTCTTCCAGCGCCAGATCGTCTCCGGCATGACCGCCGGCGCGGTCAAGGGCTGAGCGCCGGCCGCCCGATGACCTCCGAGACCCGCATCGAGAGCCTGAGATCCCAGCTGCCGGCCGGCGTGCTCGCCGCCGGGCGGGAGCCGTTGCGGCTGACCTGGAGGATCCGGACCACGCGCCTCGACGCGACGCAGGACGCGTATGAGATCCAGGCGTCGGCCGACGCGGGGTTCGAGACGATCATGGGCTCGACCGGGGTGGTGGCAGCGTCCGACCAGCTGGCCGTGCCCGCCCCCGGCCCGGCGCTGCAAAGCCGTGAGGAACGCTGGTTCCGGGCCCGGGTGTCCGTGGCCGGTGTCTGGACCGCGTGGAGCGACTCCCTGCACGTGGAGGCCGGCCTGCTGACGCCCGGGGACTGGGTCGCGAAGTCGATCACCCTGCCGGGCGATCCCGGCGCGGATCGGCAGTCGCCATCGCCGCTGCTCCGGCGAGCGTTCGAGCTGCCGGCACGCCCTCTGGCGGGGCGACTCCACGTCACATCGTTCGGCTGCAACGCGGTCACGATCAACGGCCGGCCGGTCTCGGACGACCTCCTCGCGCCTGGCTGGACGCCGTACGGGCGCCGGCTCCTGGCCGACACGTACGACGTGACGGGCCTTCTCGTCGAAGGCCCGAACGTGATCGGCGGCGTGCTCGGCGACGGATGGTACCGGGGCCGGCTGGGGTGGGGCGAGGACTCACGCGGCCGGTACGGGCGGGAGCTTGGCCTGATCGCGCAGTTGGAGATCGCGTTCGCGGACGGTCCCCCGATGGTGATCGCCAGCGATGCGACCTGGGTGGCATCGACGGGCGTCATCCGCGCCGCGGACCTGTACGACGGATCGTTCATCGACGCGCGGCACGATCCGAGCGGGTGGGACCGCCCGGGGTTCGACGCCGCCGGCTGGCAGTCGGCGAGGGTGATCCCGATGGATCCATCGCTAATCGAGCCACGCGTCGCGCCTCCCATCCACGCGGTCCGGACCCATGCCGTCGACTTCGGGCGGTCGAGGGACGGCGTCTGTGAGATCGACGTCGGCCAGAACATCGCGGGCTTCCTGCGAGTCCGGGTCCAGGGTTCGCCCGGCGATCGGGTCGTCGTCAGGCACGCCGAGGTCCTTGAGCCCGACGGTTCGCTCCATACCCGGTCCCTTCGGTCGGCGAAGGCGACCGACACCTACATCCTTGGGTCGGATGGCGTGGTCGAGCTGGAGCCGGCATTCACGTTCCATGGGTTCCGGTACGCGGAGATCCGCTCCGATGCTCAGGTGCTGGGCGTCGACGCCGTGGCCATCAGCAGCGATACGCCACGTCGAGGCACGTTCGCCAGCTCGGACGAACGGCTGAACAAGTTCCACGAGAACGTGGTCTGGTCACAGCGCGACAACTTCGTGTCGGTCCCGACGGACTGCCCGCAACGCGACGAGCGGCTCGGCTGGACCGGTGACGCCCAGGCCTTCGCGGCCACCGCGTCCGTGCTGTTCGACGTCGGAGCGGTTCTGGGCGAGCTGGCTCCGCGACCTGGCACTCGAGCAGGACCGGGTGCTTGGCGTCCCGTCGGTCGTGCCCGACGTCGTGCTCCAGGGCGCGCCGCGCTACGGGCGGGCCGGCTGGGCCGACGCGGCCACCATCGTCCCCTGGGCCGTCTACGAGGCGTATGGCGATCCGCAGATCCTGGCCGCGCAATGGGACAGCATGGTGGGCTGGGTCGAATCTCTCCGATCGCGCCGTCGGCCCCGATGGACTCCTCCCCGAGTCGATGCAGTTCGGCGATTGGCTCGATCCCGACGCACCGGTCGAGCGACCGTGGCAGGCCAAGGCCGACGCGACCTTCCTGGCCAACGCCTTCCTCGCGCACAGCACGCGGCTGCTCGCGCAGGCGGCCGCCGTCCTCGGTCGTCCTGCTGACGCGGCGGCCTATCGCGACCTGGCTGACCGCCAGGCTGCGGGGACCTGGCGGCGCTGGGCCGACCATGCGATCACCAGCCAGACCGGCTGCGCAGTCGTCCTGCAGTTCGCGATCTGTCCCGTCGGGGAGCGCGACCGGGTCGCGGCCGCGTTGGCCGGGCTGGTCCGGGACACCGGGGGCCGAGTCTCCACGGGCTTCCTCGGCACGCCGCTCGTGCTGCCCGCGCTCGCGGACGCGGGGCTGTTCGACGAGGCGTACCTGATGCTGCTGTGCCGCGACATGCCGTCGTGGCTCTACCAGGTCGACCAGGGCGCCTCCACGGTCTGGGAGCGCTGGGATGCGATCCGGCCGGACGGGTCGATCCATCCGGGCACGATGACGTCACTGCCCGACGTCCCCGAGCCCAAGGGCCGCGAGGCGCACATGCTCTCGTTCAACCACTACGCGTACGGCGCGGTCATCGACTGGGTGTACCGCCACGTCGCCGGCCTGGCACCCGACGTCGAGCAGCCGGGCTATCGGCGCGTGATCATGGCGCCGGTGCCATCGACGGGGATCGACCGCGCAGAGGCGTCTGTCGAGACTGGCTTCGGGACCGTGGCCATCGCCTGGCACATCTCGGACCGCGCCGACCTACGGGTCGAGATCGACCTTCCGTTCGGCACGACGGGTCGATTCCGGGCACCCGTGACCGAGCGGTCCGTCGTGTCGGTCGACGGCTCGGTCGGGGCGCCGGAGCACGAGCTGCGACCTGGGCATCACTCGATCGTCGTCACGGAGCCGCGGATCGCGGGCGGGCCGCCGGACCGCGTCGCCGAGGCGCTGGTGACCGAGCCCGCGGTCTGATCGGCAGATGTTCGCCCCGGAACGCCAGCGACACATCGTCGAGCTTGTGGACGATCTCGGCCGCGTGGACGTCCCCGACCTCGCCGAGCGCTTCGAGGTCTCGGAGAAGACGATCCGCAAGGACCTGCTCCTCCTCGCCCGCGAGCGCCGGCTGGTCCGCGCCTCCGGCAGCGCTCAGCGGATCGACAGCGCGGGCGGTGAGTCGACCTTCGACGCGCGTCGGCGGGTCGCGGCCGAGGCGAAGCGACGCATCGGTGCAGCGGCCGCCGCCCTCGTCGAGGACCCGCAGACGATCGCGCTCGACGCCAGCACCACGGGACTCGCGGTCGCGGTCGCCCTGCTCGACCGCGGCGGCTGGCGGCGTCTGACGGTCGTCACCAATGGGATCCGGATCGCGGAGGCGCTCGCGGGCGCGCCCGGCATCACCGTCCTCACCCCGGGTGGGCGCCTGCGGTGGGAGGCGATGTCGCTCGTCGGCCCATGGGGCGACGCGTTCTTCCCGCGCGTCGAACTGCATCACGCATTCCTCGGCGCCGCAGGCTTGACCGTCGACGCCGGCATGACCGACGGCACGCTCGATGAAGCCGTGATCAAGCGAGAGATGGTGGCGAACGCCCGCGAGGTGACCGCGATCGTCGACCATCGCAAGTGGGGCCGTGCGGCGCTCATGACCTTCTGTCCGCTGCGCGGCGTGGACCGCATCGTCACCGACGCGCCAGCTCCCAGCGGCCTCGTGACCTGCGCGGCACGAGCCGGCATCTCCCTCGTCGAGGCCGGGCGCCAGACTGGCCCCTGAGCGGGCTCACGCGACGTCGGGGCTCCGGATGCCCGACCATGGCCCTGTTACCGACTCGGCGCCTTTGGTGGACCGCCTTGCACGCCCTGATCTTCGACCTCGACGGGACCCTGGTTGACACGGTGTATGCCCACGTCTTCGCCTGGCAGCGCGCGCTCCTCGAGAGCGGCACGCCTGTCGATGGATGGCGGATCCATCGTCGGATCGGCATGAGCGGCGGACTCTTCGCACGCGCCGTGGCTCGCGAGATCGGGCGCGAGCTGACCGATGCCGAGACCGACGCACTGCAGAAGCGCCATGGCGAGATCTTCCGCGAGATCCTCCCGGAGCGACGGCCACTCCCCGGTGCGGTCGAGCTGTTGAGCGCACTCAACGCGGGTGGCATCCGCTACGCGATCGCGACGTCTGGCCGCCGGCCGGAGATCGACCGCTCGCTCGAGGTCCTCGGCGTGCCGCCCGGGACGGTCGTGGTCGAGCGCGGGGACGTCCTGCGGGCGAAGCCCGAGCCGGATCTGTTCCTCGCGGCCCAGGAGCGCCTCGGCGTGACGATCGGAGACTGCTACGTCGTGGGCGATGCGGTCTGGGACCTGCTCGCCGCGCGACGCGCGGGCATGTTGAGCGTCGGCCTGCTGACCGGCGGCTACGGCGAGGACGAGCTCCGCGCCGCGGGCGCGTTCCGCGTGTATCGCGATCCCGACGAGCTCCTCGAGTCGCTCGATGAGCTCGGGATCGTCCTGTCCGGCGTCGGCTGACCTCGATGTCGATCGCCCTCGGATCGCTCGCGCCCCACGGCAGCCGCCGGCGCCGATTCGCCCAGCGCTGGCTCCGTCCGGTGCTGCTCCGCATTCCCGTCCTGCGGCAGCGACTCCTGCGGGCGGCGGCGATCCACCGCGAGGAGCGGCTCCTTCGGAAGAGCTGGCTGCGTCACTCCGCGGAGAACCTCGACGAATACCTCGTGAGCGGCTACCAGGATCCGCGCATCAACGTCCAGAGCATCCTCGTGCGCCACTTCCTGGTCCAGCGGCTGTTCGGGCCGGCCTTCGACGATCTCGAGCGCGAGGAACTGGCGGCCGCCGTCGAGATGAACGAGACCGCCCGGTCCCGTGCGGCTGCCGCCGGGGTCGTCGTCAAGGCAACGTCGAACCCGGAGAAGCGGAACGCGAGTCGCGAGGTCTTCGCCGCCATCGACGAGCCGGCCGCTCGTTTCAGCGGCCGCTGGCACGCCGCCCTCGAGGGTCGATCGACAACCAGGATTCGCGTGCTGGAGTTCGCCTGCGGGTCGGCCAACGACTACCGGTCCTGGGTCGACTACGGCATCGCCCCGTACCTGGACTACACCGGCGTTGACATCACGGCCAACAACATCGAGAACGCGCAACGTCGGTTCCCCGCGGTGGACTTCCGCCTCGGCAGCGTCCTCAGCCTGCCCGATGCCGACCGCTCGTTCGACTACGTCGTCGCGTCGGACCTGTTCGAGCACCTCTCGCTCGAGGCGATGGACGTCGCACTCGGCCAGGCGGTGCGGCTCGCCCGTCGTGGCCTGGCGCTCACGTTCTTCATCATGGACGAGCGCCCCGAGCACGTGGAGGTCCCCAAGCGCCGCTACCACGTGAACGAGTTGAGTGCGGCGCAGATGCGCCGATGGCTCGAAGCCCGCTACCGGACCGTCCGGATGGTCCCCATCGCCCGGTACCTGACCGACGACTACGGCTGGGCCCAGACGTACAACCCGCACGCGTGGTCGATCTTCGCCGAGGATCCGATTTGACAGTAGTTGCGCACGCAACTACCATGCGGACAGACCAACCGACCCGAACAAGGATCAACGCCTCATGCCCGCCATCACCGTCGACGACATCACCGTCCTGCCGCGGATCACGCCACCCGATCCCACGGTCGCTCGCCAGCGCGCCGTGTCGAGCGTGACGAACGCCCCGAAGGGCTTCGAGGGCGAGGGGTTCCCGGTCCGGCGCGCGTTCGCCGGCGTCGACCTCGCCGACCTCGATCCGTTCATCCACCTCGACCAGATGGGCGAGGTCGAGTACGCGCCGGGTGAGCCCAAGGGCACGCCCTGGCATCCGCACCGTGGCTTCGAGACCGTCACGTACATGATGGACGGCACCTTCGAGCACGCCGACTCGAACGGCGGCGGCGGCGTCATCACGAACGGCGACACGCAGTGGATGACGGCCGGCGCCGGGATCCTCCACATCGAGAAGCCCCCGGAGTGGCTGGTCATCGCCGGCGGCCTGTTCCACGGCATCCAGCTGTGGGTCAACCTGCCGCGCGACCAGAAGTTCGCGGCTCCCCGCTACCAGGACATCCGGGCCGGCGAGGTGGCACTGCTGTCCTCGCCAGACGGTGGCGCACTGGTCCGGGTGATCGCCGGCGAGGTCGCCGGTCACGCGGGTCCGGGGTCGACCTACACGCCGATGACCCTGCTCCATGCCACGCTGAGCCCGGGCGCCAAGCTGAGCCTGCCATGGCGGCCCGACTACAACGCCCTCGCGTACGTCCTCGCCGGGCGGGGCGCGATCGGCGTCGAGGGCCGGCCGATCGAGACGGGCCAGCTCACGGTCTTCGGGCCCGGGGATGCCATCACGCTCGCCGCCGCGCAGACGCAGGAGAGCCGCAGCCCCAACCTCGACGTGCTGTTGCTCGGCGGTCGGCCGATCAACGAGCCGGTCGCCTGGATGGGCCCGTTCGTCATGAACACGCGCGAGGAGGTGCTGCAGGCCGTCGCCGACTACCAGGCCGGCCGCCTGGGCACGATCCCCGCGATCCACAACGCCCCGACGACCCTGGTCCAGTCACCCGGCCGCGACGCTGCGACCTGACCGTCGCCCGGTCGTCGTCCGGACATGGTTCACTATCCGGCGATGACGACCGGACCGGAGTTGGCGCTCGCGACACGAGCCATCCGAAAGAGCTATGGGTCGCGGCTGGCGCTCGACGGTCTGGATCTCAGTGTCCCGACCGGCGTGGTCTATGGCTTCCTGGGCCCCAACGGCGCCGGCAAGACCACGACGATGCGCCTGCTCACCGGGCTGATCCACGCCGACGGCGGCTCGATCGAGATGCTCGGGCGACCGTTCGGCCGTGGTGACCGGCATCGCCTCTTCGAGGTGGGCGCGCTCGTCGAGACGCCATCGTTCTACCCGTACCTGTCCGGTCGCGAGAACCTGCGTGCTCTGGCGGCGGCCGGCCCGGCGACACCGAAGGGCCGGATCGACGAGGTCCTCGAGCTCGTCGGCCTGAGCGACCGCGCCGGTGACAAGACGTCTCGCTACTCGCTCGGGATGAAGCAGCGCCTCGGGATCGCCGGTGCGCTCCTGAGCGACCCGAAGCTCCTCCTGCTCGACGAGCCGGCGAACGGGCTCGATCCGGCGGGGATCGTGGCCATGCGCGAGACGCTCCGGCACTTCGCCTCGACCGGCAAGACCGTCTTCGTCTCCAGCCACCTGCTCGCCGAGGTCCAGCAGCTCGCCGATGTGGTGGGGATCATCGCCGCGGGCAAGCTCGTCCGCGAAGGCACGATGCGCGAGCTGCTCGCGACCGAGGGGGTCGTCCGTGTTCGCGTCGCGCCCGCGGAGGTCCAGGCCGCCGGGTCGATCCTGGCCGGCATGACCGCACCCGACCATGTCTCGGCATCCGCCTCCGAGCCGGGCTGGCTGACCGTGCAGATCCCGCAGGATCGGGCGGCCGAGATCAACCGGACGCTGGGCCAGGCGGGGATCTACGCATCCGGCCTGGAGGCCGGCAACGACCTCGAGGAGCTGTTCCTCGCGCTCACACGGAACGAATCGGGAATCGATCGTGACGGGACCTTCGCCCGCCGCCCGCCGGCGCCCGAGGGACCGACCGACTGGGCCGGGGCATGAGGCTCTTCCTCTCGACGATCCGCAAGCTCGTCCGCCGGCCGGCGACGTGGGTGACATTCGCCCTGCTGGCCGGGCTGCTCGTGCTGATCCTCCTTGCGGTCGCCGGCACCCGGGGCATCAGCGAGGGCGGTGGCGGGGGCGGTGACGACAACGACGCCGCGGCGGCCCTGCTCCTGCTCACCTTCCCCGGCGCGTATGAGCTGATGCTCGGGTTCATCCTCGGCCTCGGCGGGCTGTTCGCCGTGGTCTACGGGGCCGCCGTCGCGGGCTCCGAGTGGACGTGGGGCACGCTCAAGAGCACGGTCGCACGGGGCGAGAGCCGGGTGCTCTACGGGCTGATGACGTTCGTGGCGATCGCGTTCATCCTGGCGATCGGGTTGCTCGTGACCTTCGCCATCGGCGTGCTGTTCGCGGCGCTCGGGGCCACGATCGCGGGGATCCCGCTCGACGGACTGTCCGACGGCGCGGCGCTCGGACGGCTGCCGGAGCACTTTCTCCGCGGCTGGGTCGCGATGACCGCCGAGGCGGCCATCGGGTTCACGGTCGCGACGCTCGCGCGCAGCCAGCTGGCCGGAATCGGCGTGGGGATCGCGCTCTACTTCGGGGAGGCGTTCGCCTCGATCTTCCTGCCCGACATCGTGAAGTACCTGCCGTTCGACCTGGCCACCGCGGCCGTCGGTGGCAGCGGCGGCGGCTTCGGCGCCCCGCCTGATCCCAACGCCCTCTCGCCCGACCTCGCACTGGTCCTCATCTCGGTGTGGCTGGTCGGATCGCTCCTCGTCGCCGCCGTGTTCACGGACCGGGCCGAGATCACCGGCTGACCTGCCGGCGGCGACCTACCTCGCCAGGGTTTTCTCCAGCAGCTCGACGAACGGCCACGCCCCGTCGGAGGTGTTGGCGATGACGGTCGCGCTGCCTGCCGACACCGGGTCGTACATGCTGCGGAACGAGACGCCCGCGTCGTAGCCCTCCACCATCACGACCTCGCTCGACGCGTGGAGCCAGAAGCCCAGGCCGTAGCGCTTCTCCTCGGCCGGCACGTCGCTGCGCGGCCGCACCATCTCCGCCACCCATCGCTCCGGCACGATCCGCCCGCCGAACAGCGCCTCCCAGAAGGTCCGGAGATCCGCGGCCGTGGAGTAGATCCCGCCATCGCCACCGCCCACCACCGGCAGGTGGAGCACGTTCGTCCTCGCGCTGTCGTTCGTGAGGTATCCGACCGCGGCGTCGCCCGGCAGCTCGTCGGAGCGCAGGAAGTCCGTGTGCGACATGCCCGCGGGCCGGATCACGCGTTGGCGCACCAAGTCGTGGAACGGCACGCTGCTCGTTCGCTCGGCGATCAGCGCAAGCACGATGTACCCGCCGTTGCAGTACGCGAACCGCTCGCCCGGCGGGAACACGGTCGGATGACCGCCGAGCACCGCGAGGTACTGCTCCGTCGTCGCGAGCTCGTGCACCGGGACCGGCATCACGTAGTCGGAGATGTCGTCCGTCGCCTCCTCGTCGAGATAGTCGCCGATCCCGGAGCGGTGCGACAGGAGATGCTCGATCGTCACGCCGTCGTCGATGAGCGGGAGATCGGCACCGAGCACCGACCGGGCGGTCGTCGCCAGGTCCAGGGTCCCGTCGGCGACCAGGCTGATGACGGTGAGCGCCGTGGGGCCTTTCATCCCGCTCGCGATGGCGAACCGGGTGTCGACGGTATTGGCGATCCCGTGGGCGCGAACGGCGAGTCCGTACGCCTTCGCCAGCTCGGTGCCGGCCCGGGTGTCGACGCGCACGACGCCGGAGAACCCGGTGTCACGGGCGATCGCGTCGACGGCATCCTCGAGCGGTGGCATCGCCAGAATCTAGCGTGCCGCGCTGGTCGAGAACCGGCGTTGGACCACGCTCGTACCATGAGCGTGATGACGACACCCCTCGTGCTCACCCGGCGCGCCTTCCTGGCCGACCTCGGACGGGGAGCGTTCGCGCTGACGGTCGTGGGGATGGCCGCCTGCGCCCCGGGGGCGTCGGGATCCTCCACGGCCGGACCCGTCACGTCACCGGAGCCCACGGGCGGCACCTCGAGCACGTCGGGCCCCGCCGCGAGCGCCTCCGATACGCCAGCATCCCCGTCCGGCTCCGCGGCCCCCGCGAGCGCCGTCACGTGGGAGCGCGTCAACCTCGGCTTCGTCTCGGCGTACATCCTGGTGCGCGGCGGCGAGGCCGCGGTCGTCGATACGGGCGTCGTAGGCAGCGAGGGGGGCATCGAGGCGTCGCTCAAGGAGATCGGGCTCGACTGGAGTGCCGTCGGCCACGTCGTGCTGACGCACATGCACCCCGACCACGCCGGCAGCGCCGCGGCTGTCCTCGACAAGGCTCCCGATGCGACCGGATACGCGGGCGCCGAGGACATCCCGGCGATCGCCGCCCCGCGGCCATTGACCGCGGTCGCCGACAACGACCGCGTGTTCGACCTGCGGATCGTGACGACGCCGGGTCACACCGCCGGGCACATCGCGGTGCTCGACGAGGTCGGCGGGATCCTGGTCGCGGGCGATGCCCTCAACACGAGGAACGGCCTCCAGGGCTCGGACCCGGACTTCACGGACGATCCGGTCGCCGCTCAGGCGACGCTCGTCAAGCTCGGCAAGCTGACATTCGAGACCCTGCTCGTCGGCCACGGTGAGCCGATCGCCAGCGGCGCATCCGCGCAGGTTGCGGCGCTGGCCGGCTGACCTGGGCGGAGGGATCGATCCGGGGGTGGTGGGGTGGCCTACGGGGCTCGAACCCGTAACCTCTGGAGCCACAATCCAGTGCTCTGCCGGTTGAGCTAAGGCCACCACGGATGCCGCCGCCGGGGCGGGGCCAGCGGAGTGTACCCAAAAACGAACGGAGGGCGTGATGCCGGCGATCGATGGCGCGCGGTTCGGTCATGTCAATGTCACGACGAGCGACTGGCGCTCGCTGGCGGCCTTCTACGAGTCGGTCTTCGGCATGGTCGTCGTCCCGCCCGAGCGCGATTTCCGCTCCCCGGACCTTGATCGCGCGACCGGCCTGACGGATGCCCATCTGATGGGGGCGCACCTGCGGCTCCCTGGCGAACCGGAGGGCGGGCCGACGCTCGAGATCTTCCAGTACGAGCGACTCGAGCCGCCGCTGACACCGGCGGTCGACCGTCCGGGCTGGGGTCACATCGCCTTCCGCGTCCCGGATGTCGCAGGCGCCCGTGACACGGTCCTGGAGGCGGGTGGATCGCTGATCGGTGACGTCGTCACGTTCGAGGTCGCCGGCGGTCGCCGGGTCACCTGGTGCTACGTGGCCGACCCCGCCGGCAACATCCTCGAGCTCCAGACCTGGTCCTAGCGGCCGGCTAGCCCGGCTCGGGCGGGCGCATGCGCCGCCGGGTGGTGACGTCGACGCGGCCGTCGGAGCCCTCCTGGGCGGGATGCTCGACGAGGGCGATGAGCCGGCTGGCCATGAATCGGCCGGTCCGGACAGGCGTGCCGCCGCGCGTGACCTCGGTCACCTCGACGACTCCCCGGGCGGTCGTGACCTCGAGCCGGCGGCCGTTCTTCGTCGCCACGATGTCGAAGGTCTGGACGCCCTGCCCGGTGTCCACCACGATCTCGACGCGATCGCCACGCATGGTCCGACCATAGCACCGACCACCCGGCGCTGCGATACCGTGACGGCATGGTGCTGAGCGATCGTGCCGGGCGCCCGGCCGACCCGGCCATCCTCGTCGATGTCGACGCCCTGGTGGGCGCGTATCACGACACTCGTCCCGACCCGGCCGACCCGACGCAGCGCGTGGCATTCGGCACGTCCGGCCATCGCGGCTCGGCGTTCCGTGGCGCCTTCAACGAGGCCCACATCCTGGCCATCACCGAGGCCATCTGCCGGTACCGGGCGATGCGCGGCTACTCCGGGCCGCTGTACCTCGGACGCGACACGCACGCGCTCTCGGTCCCGGCCGAGCGGACCGCGCTCGAGGTCCTCGTCGCGAACGGCGTCGACGTCCGCGTGGATGCCGCGGACGGGTTCACGCCCACGCCGGCCGTCTCGCACGCGATCCTCACCGCCAACCGCGGGCGACCGCTCACCGAACCCAGCGGCCTGGCCGACGGGATCGTCGTCACGCCCTCACACAACCCGCCCGACGACGGCGGGTTCAAGTACAACCCGCCCAACGGCGGACCCGCCGACACCGACGTGACGCGCTGGATCGAGGACGAGGCGAACCGGCTGCTGGCGGCCGCCGGATCGGACGGCCTCGATGGCATCGCGCGCGTGCCGCTGGAGCGGGCGCGGGCGGCGGTGACCGGCTACGACTTCATGGGCACGTACGTCGACGACCTCGGGTCCGTCGTCGACATGGATGCGATCGCGGCGTCGGGCCTGCGCATCGGCGCGGACCCGATGGGCGGTGCCGCGGTGGCGTACTGGGGCGCGATCGCGCGAGCGCTACGGCCTGGACCTGACGGTCACCAACGAGACCGTCGACCCGACATTCGGGTTCATGACCGTCGACTGGGACGGCAAGATCCGGATGGATCCCTCCTCGCCGTACGCCATGGCCCGCCTCCTGGCGCTGCGCGACCGGTTCGACATCGCGCTCGGCAACGACACCGACGCCGATCGCCACGGCGTCGTCACGCCCGGCGCCGGCCTGCTCAACCCGAACCACGTCCTGTCCGCGGCCATCGCGTACCTCTTCGCCGGTGGACGCGACTGGGGACCCGACGTCGCGGTCGGCAAGACCCTCGTCTCGTCGAGCATGATCGACCGGGTCACCGCGGACCTCGGCCGGCGCTTGTACGAGGTTCCCGTCGGGTTCAAGTGGTTCGTCGACGGCCTCGTCGACGGGTCGATCGGGTTCGGCGGCGAGGAGAGCGCCGGCGCCTCGTTCCTGCGCCGCGACGGGACGGTCTGGACGACCGACAAGGACGGGATCATCGCGTGTCTGCTGGCGGCCGAGCTGACCGCCCGGACCGGTCGCGACCCGGGCGCAGCGTACGCCGAGCTCACCGCGCGGTTCGGGGCGCCGGCCTATCGCCGCATCGATGCTCCCGCCACGCCGGCCCAGAAGACGGCACTGGGGCGGCTCACCCCGGCTGCCGTCACCGCGAGCTCCCTCGCGGGCGATGCGATCACGGGCATTCTGACCACGGCGCCCGGGAATGGCGCCCCGATCGGCGGATTGAAGGTCAGCACCGACCAGGGCTGGTTCGCCGCTCGACCGTCGGGGACCGAGAACGTGTACAAGGTCTACGCCGAGAGCTTCCGCGGCGAGGACCACCTGGTCCGGCTCATCGAGGAGGCCCAGGCGCTCGTCGCGACGACCCTCGAGGCGGCCGGCGCCTGAGCCGACCCCCGTGTCGGTACCGCTCCCCGCCGAGCCGCGACTAGGCGAACTCGCCTTCGAACCGGACCTCGCGCGAGTCCGCGCCCGCGGTCATGAAGGTCAGCAAGCGCTCGGCCTCCTCCCCGACGGCCACGCGATCGGCCGGGCCGAGCGGGCGGAACGGCTCCACGGTCAGCGTCGTCCGGCCGCCATCGCGGGTCAGGTCCCAGCAACCGTGCCCGAACCCATCGAGGAAGAACGGGCCCTTGCGGAAGTTGCGCTCTGCGAGGTCGACTGCGCCGATCCGTGAACGGTCGACGTGCGAGAGGAAGAGGTTGTCGTACTCCCCGAGGAACCGCGGCGGGACCGGCGTGTCGGGGTCCGGCCGCGGGCCGTCGGGCACGTCGAACAGCTCGCGGCCCTGCTCGTCACGGAAGGTGCGCAGTCGGGGCCGGAGCCTCTCCACGACGGCGCCCAGCTTCGTGAGCCAGCACCAGCTCTGCACGTCCATGATCGTGGCTGGCCCGAAGGCGGCCAGGTAGCGCAGGACCATGGTCTCGAGCGCCTCTGGCGTCGCCGGGCCGACCGGCGTTCCCAGCCACGACGAGAGCGTCGTCCAGGTGGCCTGGATGCTCTTCGCCCCCCAGACGCCGCGTGGCGGGACCTGGACCATCGGGATGAGGGCGGCGACCATGTACGCGAGCGAGAGCGGGTCATAGCCGGGAAACGCCTCGGCCAGCTGCGCGCTCAGCGCCGCCCGGCTGAGCGGCTTGGCCTCCACGAGCGCCCGACCCGTGGCGAAGAGCGCCGCTTCATCGACGCCCGCCACCGCCCGGCCGAAGGGGCTGCTCTGGCGGATGACCCGCTCGAGGACCGGCTGGAGGAGCGGGCGCAGGAAGAGGGCGTCGCCCGCAGTGACCATGTGGATGGTCCCGCGCATCAGCGAGGTCCGCACGACCGCTCGTTCCGTGATCAACCGCCCGAGCTCGTCGGGGTCGAACCCGTCGATCCTCGACCACAGGGAGATGTAGGGGACCAGCGGGACCTGGCCCTGCAGGCCCAGGAGGTGCTCCATCGCATCGGCGATGCCGATCGGGGAGCGGCGGATGAGGTGCTGTCGCTCCAGGTACGCTCGGTTGAGGGCCCGCTGGCTGAGGACCTCGCTGGACCGAGCGGCGGCCTTCTTCGTCAACGCATCCTCCGGCGGGAAGCCCGGGCCCGACTGGCGGCGGTCGTCGGGATGTGACAGAATGCTGTCATGCCCCGAACCCTAGCAAACCGACAGCATCCTGTCAATGCGCGATCGACCAGCCGAGCCCCTCGGTCGGGGAAGCGGACACCGGCCGGCGACGCCTTCAGCCGGCTGGTCATCCAGGTGCTCCAGCTCAACGGGCTGCTGATCGCCGCGGGGGATGAGATGGCGCGTCCTGCGGGCCAGACGAGCGCTCGGTGGCAGGTGCTGGCCGCCGCGGACCACGCGCCGATGACCGTCGCGCAGATCGCACGGGCGCTGAACCTCGCCCGCCAGAGCGTCCAACGGGTGGCGGACTTGCTGGAGGCGGACGGCCTCGCGGAATACGTCGAGAACCCCGGACACCGCCGGGCACGGCTCCTCGCGCTCACGCCGACGGGTCGACGCGCGCTGCACGCGATCCAGGCCGCGCAGCGGGTCTGGGCCGACGAGCTCGGGGCGGGGATCGGCGAGGCGGAGCTCATCCGGGCCGGCGGGACGCTCGACAAGGCCCTCACCGCGCTCTCGCCAGGCCGACGCCGCTAGGCGATTTCAGGGAGGCGACATCCCCGGAGCGCACGACCCGCCAGCGGACGGCTCCGGACCGCACCAGCCCCTCGGTACGAGCGAGCCGGGCCACCGGGACTATCTCCCTGCGGACCATGCGGCACCCCCGGCCTATGGTGAAGACATACCTCGGACCGGAGCCTGGTCCATCCCCGGAGAACCCCATCGCATGTCCGCTCGCGGAACGCTCTCGATCACGAAGCGCATGGCCGCTGCCGTCGCGCTGGTGTTCGCGATCACGTCGGTCTTCAGCCTGGCCACGCCCGTCCCGGCGGCTGCCTGGGCCGAGGGGTCGTTCAGCGCCGCGTCGGAGAGCGATCTCGTCCGCCTGACCAACCAAAGTCGTGCGGCGGCCGGCCGCAAGGCCCTCAAGGTCGACGCCACCTTGCGATCGATCGCCCGCTGGCGCAGCAAGGACATGATCAAGCGCGACTACTTCAGCCACGACATCCCTGGCTACGGCCGCGTCTTCGACGTGATGAGCGACAAGGGCTACTGCTACCACGTGGCCGGCGAGAACATCGGCTGGAACAACTCGAGCGATGGGACCGCGACCGCGAAGATCCACAGCAAGTTCATGGGGTCCAGCGGTCACCGCTCCAACATCCTCGGCAAGTCCTGGGACGTCATCGGGATCGGCGCCTACAAGGGCGCCAACGGCAAGAAGATGTGGACCGTGATCTTCGCCGACCGGTGTGGCTCCACGAAGCCGGCGCCCAAGCCCAAGCCGAAGCCCACCGTCAAGGCGAAGCCGAAGCCCACGCAGGAGCAGCGCTCGACGCCGAAGCCGACCAAGAAGCCCAAGCCGACGCCGGTCCCGACGCCGTCCCCGATCGTGACGGGCGCCGCGGCCCGCGACGCACTCGACACCAACCCCGCCCCGGGCACCGTACCTGCCGCGACTGTTCCCCCCGCGGCAGGCGGGCCGGGTGCCCCGCCGGGCGGCCCCACCCCCACCCTCGCCGTCGGCGACCACGGCCTCCGCGTCATCGAGGCACGCTCCGGCTCGGGCCTCCTCGAGACCATCGTCGGAGACGTGACAGGCCTGCTCTTCGGGTCGTAGCGCCCTCGCGCCTGCGCGCTCGCATCGACGGTCAGGTCGCGAGACCCAGCGGATACACTGGGCGGCGATGCCGCCGATCCTCGAGGCTCGAGACCTCGCCAAGTCGTATCAGCTCGGCGCGACGACGGTCGAGGCCCTGCGCGGCGTCTCCCTGCAGGTCGCCCAGGGCGAGTTCGTCGCCTTCATGGGCCGGTCCGGGTCGGGCAAGTCGACCCTGCTCCAGCTGCTTGGCGGTCTCGACCAGCCGACCTCGGGCGAGGTGACCCTCGAGGGCGAGGTCGTCAGTCATCTCTCGGACGAGGCGGCCACGATCCTGCGGCGCGAACGGACTGGGTTCGTCTTCCAGTCGTTCAACCTGATCCCCCTGCTCGACGTCACCGACAACATCGCGCTGCCGTTCACGATCGCCGGAGAGGACCCGGCCAGCGGCCCGATCGCCGAGCGGATCCGCGACGCCATCGGCCTGGTCGACCTCGTCGGCAAGGAGCACCACCGTCCGGACCAGCTCTCGGCAGGGGAGCAGCAGCGCGTGGCGGTCGCCCGGGCTCTCGTGACCCGGCCGGCCCTCCTGTTCGCGGACGAGCCGACCGGGAGCCTCGACTACACGACCGGGACCGAGATCCTCGACACGCTCTGGCGGTCGTGTTCCGAGCGTGGGCAGACCGTCGTCCTCGTCACCCATGACTCGAAGGCGGCCGCGTACGCAGACCGCGTCTTCGTCATCGTCGATGGGACCATCCGCGACACGATCGACCTCGGTCGGCGCGAATCGCACGACGCGGCGCCTCTGATCGCCCGGCTCGCCCAGCTGGGCCTCTAGGCGGCCGACCGCCGACATGGACGGCCTCACCCGCCTCTCGCTGCGCAGCCTGGTCGCCCGCCCGCTGCGGGCCGCCCTGACCGTGGCCGGGATCGCGCTCGGTGTCGGGGTGCTCTTCGCGAGCCTCGCGACCAATGCCGGGATCGAGGCGTCGGCGGCGCGGACGGTGCGCGACCAGGTCGGGCTGACCGACCTGCGGGTGTCGGCCTTCGGAGAGACGGGTCTCGGGCCCGAGACGGTGGCCGCGATCGCCGCGACGCCGGGGGTGGCGGTCGTGGCACCCGCTCTCGAGCGACGAACCTATCTCGGGAACGCCTCGGCATCGGGGCGGCTCCCGCCCTCGGTCACCGTGATCGGGATCGACCCGGACACGGAGCCGACGCTCCATGACTACCCGTTGACGGACGGCACGGCACTGACCCGCGTCGGCGAGCCGAGTGCGATGGTCACGCAGCGCCTGGCCGACACCGATGGCCTGGTCGTCGGCTCGACGCTCTCGATCCTCGGGGCGGGGGAGCCGGCCGACTACCGGGTCATCGGCATCGTGGCCGGCGACGGCCCGCCCGACGTCGTCGACGGCAGGGCGGTGTTCGTCCCGCTGGACACCGCCCAGTCGATCTTCGACGTGATCGGGGTCACGCGCGTCGACATCGGCCTCGAGCCCGGCGCGGATCGGACCCGGGTCATCGAGGCGCTCGAAGTCGGCCTGCTGGTCGAGCCCTATGTCGTCTCGACCCCGCAGGACCTGGCCGCCTCGCTGCGGGCCTCGACGTCGGACTTCCAGGCCACGACCGCCATGATCGCGGCGATCGCGCTCTTTACCGGCGCCTTCCTGATCTTCAACACGCTCTCGATGACGGTCATCGAGCGGATCCGCGAGGTCGGCCTGTTGCGGGCGGCCGGCGCGACGCGAGTGCAGATCCGGACCTTCATCCTCACTCAGGCCCTGATCGCGGGGATCGTCGGGTCGGCGATCGGCATCGCGTTCGGGGCGCTGCTCGCGGCCGCGATCGTCGCCTACCTCGGCACCATCGGCGCGGTGACGCTGGACGGACCGGAGCTGCCGGTACTCGACGCGTTCACCGCCGTGGCCATCGGGATCCTGGTCACGCTCGCGGCGGCTCTCGAACCGGCGCGCCGCGCCGCGCGGATCGCCCCGGTCGAGGCGCTTCGGGCCCGACTCGACCTGCCGACCGCCCGGCGCGCCCGCCTGCGCTGGCTCGTGATCGTGTTCCTCGCGGTCGCGCTCGCCGGATTCCTCATCTGGCCGCGGGACGCCGGCGCGGCCGGCGCCGTCCGTGCCGTCGCGGTGTACGCGGTCGTCCTCGTCGCCACCCTCCTCATCCCGTTCCTCCTCCCGGTCCTCGCGCGCCTCGGCGGGCTGCCGTTCCGCCTGCCGTTCGCGTTCGAGGAACGCCTGGCACGAGCCTCCCTGTTGCGGGATCGGAGCCGGGCGACCCTGACGATCGGGGCCCTGGCCGTCGGCCTGACGCTGGTCGTGGCGCTCGGTGGGGTCGGGGAGGGGGCTCGCGCCGCCGCCAGCTCCTGGATCGCCGACGTCGTGCCCGGGGACGTGCTGGTCACCTCGATCCGGTCGATCAAGGCGGACGAGGGCATCGCAGAGGACCTCGATGCGATCACCGGGGTGCTGCGGGTCAGCCCCGTGGCCACCTTCGACCTGGCGCTCGACGGCGTCGCGACCGATGGCGCCGCGATGGTCGGGGCGGACCTCGCCGCGGACGGCAGGCTGACCCTGCTTGAGGGCGACCGCACGGCGGCCCTTGCCGCGCTCGATGCGGGCGGTGCCGCGATCGTGCCGGCCGCCGTGGCCGATCGGCTCGGCATCGCGTTGGACTCGTCGCTGGACGTCACGGCGGTCGATGGCACGACGATCCCGCTGCGCGTCGTCGGCATCGCCGATCGCACGCTGCCCGGCCGCGACGGCGAGACGATCCTGGTCGGCTGGACCGACGCGACCACGCGGTTCGGCGTGGGCGGTGCCGACGCCTTCGCAGTGCGGTTCGCGCCGGAGGCGCCGCCCTCGGCGCGATCTGACCTGCAGGAGGCCGCCGGGATCTCGGCCCTCGAGGTCGTGACCCTCGATCGCATCGCGGGCGCGATCGACGACGAGCTCGACCGCGTCTTCGGGCTGTTCGACGCCCTGGCAGTGATCGCGGTGGTGGTCGCAGCGCTCGGGATCGCCAACACGCTCACGATGAACGTCGTCGAGCGGGTCCGCGAGATCGGGATCCTGCGCGCCGCGGGCATGACCACCCGCCAGGTCTGGCGCTCGGTCGTGGTCGAAGCTGGGGTCGTCGGGCTCGCAGGGGCGATCGTCGGGATCGTGACCGGCGTGCTCGTCGGGGTGTTGATGGTGGTGCTCGCCGGCGGCCGGCCGGACCTCGGGACCTCGATCCCGTGGCCGACCGTGGCCGTCGCCGTCGTGCTCGGCGTCGCGTTGTCGATGCTGGCCGCCGCGTATCCGGCGCGACTCGCGGCCCGCGTGTCCATCGTGCGCGCGGTCGCATACGAGTAAACCCTGATGCTAGACTCGGCCGGCGGTCGCGACCCCAGGCGACCCTGAATGGACGGAGTCACGCGATGACGATCGCCCTGCCGAGGCTCGACCGGAGTACCCGGGCCGAGCGCGGCATCACCCTTGCCGATTTCCTCGTCCCCATCCGCGTCGGAGAGCGCATGGGGACGCGCGTCCGCCACATCGCCCTGATCACGGCCGGGGCGCTGTTCATCTTCCTGACGGCGCAGATCTACATCGTGCGCTTGCCGGTGCCGCTCACCGGCCAGACGTTCGGGGTGCTGTTCGTCGGCGCCGCGCTCGGGTTCCGTCGCGGGTTCGCCGCGGTGGCGTTGTACGTCCTCCTGGGCGTCGTCGGCCTGCCGTTCTTCGCCGAGGGCAAGGGCGGCATCGGCGTGATCTGGGGCGCGACGGGCGGCTACCTCATCGGGTTCGCCATCGCCGGCGCGATCGTCGGCCGGCTCGCGGAGCTCGGCTGGGATCGCAAGATCGGCGGGTCGCTCGGCGCCATGCTCATCGGCAGCCTGATCATCTACGCGGTCGGGCTGCCCTGGCTGAAGGTCGCCGTCGGCCTCTCCTGGGAGGACACGATCGCCGCCGGCCTGACGCCGTTCCTCCTCTGGGATGCGGCCAAGCTCGTCGTTGCGGGCGCCATCTTCCCGGCTGCCTGGTACCTGGTCGGCCGCCGACCGGACGACCGCTAGCGAGCCCGGCGCGACGGCTCGGCCCGCGGGCCTGTCCCCGTGGAGCCAGCTACGCCTCGTCCAGCGCCGCCTGCAGGCTTCGATACGACTCGCGGAGCAGCCGCGCGACCTCCGGCCAGTACCCCTCGCCACGTCCCGTCGGACCGTCCGGTTCGACGGTCGCCCCGCGGTCGCGGACCTCGGCGGCCATGCCGCGCAGCCGTCCGGCTTCGGCGACGCGGTCGCGTGGCACCTCGTAGATCGCGGCGTACAGCTCGGTGATCGCGTCGCCGGCCGCGTCCCCCGCGGCCAGGCCGATCTCCCGGCGCACGACCCACCAGCGCAGCTCGTTCCGGGCGACCGCCTCGGCATCGACCTGGGCGGGAAGCCGCAGGAGCCGATAGGCACGGCCGATGTCGGGCGCAAACCGCTCGTAGTCGCCGGTCGCCCGAGCGAAGCCGGCGGCGGCCTTCGTGAGATACACGCTCGCCACGAGTGCCCGGGGCCAGCCGACGTGGGCCTGCTCGCGGAGCGCCATCACGAGGAGGCCGAACAGCCGCGCCGGCTGGCGACGGTAGTAGGCCTTCCACATTCGGGTCTCGAGGCGAGCGAGCTCGTCGGGGTCGAAGTCCGCGCCCCAGCGCGTCGCCGCCGTGCCAGCCGATGTCATGGACCGCGTCCCTCCGTGATCGTCGGTATCGTGCACCGGTGAGTACGGTGGCATCAGGCGCACGGATGAACGAACCTGCCGCGGTCGAGGCCGGTCCTGACGGTCCGGCCGCGGTCGGCTCCGAGGTCGCCGGCCTCTACGGTCCCGAGTCGGAGGCGTGGCGCCTGAACCGCGAGGCGATGCTCCTGCTCGGCGCCGGCCCGCGGGCCCTGCTGCTCCAGATCGCGCATCCCTCGGTCGCCGCGGGCGTCAACGACCACTCGGACTTCCGGGCCGACCCATGGCGGCGCTTGAGCGGCACGCTTCGGAGCTACCTCACGATCGTCTACGGGTCGGCGGCCGCGGCGCGCGCCGAGATCCGCCGGCTCAACACGCTGCATCGGGGCATCGTCGGGCCGGGGTACACAGCGCGCGACCCGGCACTCTCGCTCTGGGTCCACGCGACGCTCATCGAGTCGACGATGACCGTGAGCGACGCCTGGCTGGAGCCGCGGGAACGCCCGCAGCGCGCGGCCTTCTACGCCGAGACCCGGCCGATCGGCCGCGCGTTCGGCGTGCCCGATGCGATGCTCCCGGCCGACCTGGAAGCCTTCGAATCGTACTGGGCAGGGATGCTGGCACCGACCGGTCCCGTGCAGGTGGGACCGCTCGCCCGCGAGCTGGCGGGCGTCATCCTGCGACCGCCGCTCCCCGGCGCCCTCGCGCGGCTGCCGATCCCGACCGCCCTGTACGACTGGACGCTCTGGCCGTCCGTCGGCTTGCTGCCGGTCCCGGTTCGGGAGGCATACGGCCTGCGGTGGTCCGCGCGCCACCGCCTGGTCTCGGAATGGCTCGTCGCCGGGTGGCGCGCCTGGCGCCCGCTCCTGCCATCCCGGTTCCGCCAGATGCCGCAAGCGCTGGCGGCGGACCGCCGGCTCGCCGCGCGACCCTAGCCTCACATGGATGGACCCAAAGCCGATCGGTTCGAAAGCTTCTTCGAATTCGCCAGGCTCACATCGACGTGGACGCGCCGCGGCGCGATCCGATTGAGCATCGCGTCCGCTCTCGCCTTGACCACCCTTGTCGGTGTTCTCCTCCTCGAACTCCGCGGGCTGCCTGCTGGTGTCGCCCTGCTCGCTGCATCTCTCGTGTTGCTGTTCGCCTATCTCGCGCTCTGGCACAACCTTGTCGGTCGCTTCTATCGACACTTGGCGACCCAGTCCGACTGGAACCCCTGGATCCGCGTGGCGATCTTGTGCATCGCCTTTGCGGTCGTTCCTGTTGTGACGCTCGTGGCGCCGGCGGCGCTGATGGCGATCTTGTCGAATGGGGCATGACAGGGCCCGAGATGACGAGGCATAGCCGAGCTGGCAAGCGCCTCCTGCGCATGGCAGCTGGGATCGCTTTCGCGGCAGGTCTCGCCGCGATCGACGTCGCTCCAGTCGCGGCCGACTGCGACGGGCCCGTGCCCTCGTTCCGCGAGCACGCGAGACAAGCGACGCGAGTCGTGATCGGCAAGGTGGTCGCCGTGGACTTGGCGGCTCCGTGGACCGACAGCGACGGGCGCTCCAGCCGCTTCACGCTCGAGGTCCAGCACGTCCTTCGCGGCCCGCGCGAGCCGTCGCTGACGCTACGCGACCTCGAATACCTCGGCTGTGCCGACCACATCATCACCGCTCGTCCGGGCGATCAGATCGCGCTTGCCCTGGACGCGATCGGCTTCTCGCCGCCGATGCGGTTCAACACGGTCGCATGGGTCGACGGCCAGCCGTTCGGCGAAGGCGTCGAGCGGATCACCGTTCGCGAGGCGTACCTGCTCCTGGGTGTGCCGCTGCCCGAGGAGCAGGTACCACCGGCCGCGACAAGCGATCGGCCGATCCCGCTCGCGGTGTTGGCTCTTGTGCCCCTTGCTGCCGTCGTGACAGTCGTTGCGTTCCGAGGTGGGCGCTCGCGCCGACGTCGTCCCTAGTAGATCCGGGGGAACCGAGGTGCGAAGAGCGAGCTGAGGTTCTTCGGCGTGCCGTCGTCGAGGGCGTGGAGGAGCGCCGACGTCGAGCTGAGACCGAACCGGTGGGCGTTCACGTACCCGCGCAGCGCCGCCCAGAACGCGCTCGAGCCCATCCGCACGCGCGCCGCGTCGAGGATGTTGCCGCCCTGGATGTATACCTTCTCGTAGTAGCAGCGCGACGTGTACTGGTAGATCGAGAGGTCCAGGCGTCCGGCCGGACAACGGCTCGCGCGCTTGAGGCCGGTCACGTAGCGGGCCATGAAGTCGGCCGCGGCCTCATCGGTGAACGGCTCGCGCGCCTGATCGTTGCCGACGAGGCCGTAGAACCACTGATGGGCGGTCTCGTGGGCCGTCAGGTAGCGCAGGTTGCCACGGCTGACGCCGGTCGGGATCCAGATGAGACCCGGCGACTCCATCCCGAACCCGCCGGCCGACTGGACGACCTTGAACGTGCCGTGCGGATACGGACCAAGACGTGCCTCGTACGCCTTGAACGCGTCAGCCGCGCCGTCGAGCATCGCGGCCCCGGGAGCACCGGCCCGGTAGTAGACACGCACCGTGTTGTCGCCCACGACCCGCTCGCGGGTCCGGTAGTCGGCGGCGGCCGTGACCGTGAAGTCGCGGACGTTCCGCGCCTCGAAGACCTTGGTCAAGCCGTCGGCGCTCGTGGACACGCGACCGCCCGAGGTGGCGAGGTCGAGCTTGCGGGTCGTCACGATCTTGACGCGCACGAACGGGCTCGAGGGCGTCACGAACGGGTCGCCGTGGTTCGGCCGGGCGAACGGCGTCTTCCTGCTGACCCACGGCAGCCAGCGGTAGAGGTCGACGATCCCGTTCGCCTTCGTGAACAGCCAGTTGGAGCCGGCGAGGCTGGTCCGCAGGGTCGCGCCGTAGCGGACGCGGACCGTGGTCGAGCCACCGGCCGGCAGCACGCCGCCCAGCGGCACAAGGATCGTCTGGTCGCTGATCGTCGCCTTCACGGCGACGCCATCGACGGTCACCGGGTCGAGCCGGATGCCGCCCAGCCGTGTCGCGATCGTGTTCAGCTCGACGCGGTCGATCGGCCCGCCGGACGTGTTCGAGATCGAGAGCGTCGCGTCGACGCGGATCCGATGCAGGGCCCAGTTGAGCTTGAGCCGGGCGTCGTAGGTCGCGCTGAGGTTGACGCTCGAGCGGTTCACGGCCCCGGGCGCGACGGCACGGACGCCGACAGGCGAGGAGGCGGCCGGCCGGGTCGGCGCGGCGGGCGACGCGGCCATGGCCGTCGCTGGCAATCCCAACGCGGTGATCGCGAGCGCGAGGACGCCGACCAGGCGGGTGCGGCGCGCGGCGGATCCCTGGGTCGTCGCCATCGTCCGAATCCTACCCCGGTCCTTCTACACTGCCAGCCATGACCATCGGCCCCCTGATCGACGCCGTGCGCGCCGAGCTGCCGGCGCTGCGCCTCCTGACCGACGCGACCGATCGAGAGTCCTATCGAGCGGACGAGACGCCGTACCTGCGACCGGGCCTGCCCGGTGCCGTGGCGCTCCCCACCGAGACGGCCGAGGTCGCGACCTTGGTGCGGCTCGCCTCCGAGCACCGCGTGCCGGTCGTCCCCCGCGGGGCGGGGACCGGGCTCTCGGGTGGCGCGACCGGGATCGAGGACGGCCTGACCATCGCATTCACTGCGATGGACCGCATCGTCGAGATCGACCGCGAGAACCTCGTCGCCGTCGTCCAGCCGGGGATCATCAACGCGGCGTTGAAGGCCGCAGTCGCGGAGCAGGGACTGTTCTACCCGCCCGACCCGGCGTCGTTCGAGATCTGCTCGATCGGCGGCAATCTCGGCACGAACGCGGGCGGGCTGTGCTGCGTGAAGTACGGCCAGACCCGGGACTCGGTGCTCTCGCTCGAGGTCGTGATGGCCGACGGGACCGTCATCAAGACCGGCGGCAAGAACCTCAAGGACGTCGCCGGCTACTCGCTGACCCACCTGTTCGTCGGCAGCCAGGGGACGCTCGCGATCATCACCGAGGCGACGCTCAAGCTCCGCCCGACGCCGCCGCCACGGACCACGATGGTCGCGTTCTTCGCCACGCTCGACGGCGCCGGCCAGGCGGTGAGCGCGATCGCCGCGGCCGGGCTGTCGCCGGTCACGCTCGAGCTCCTCGACCGCTTCACGATCGCGGCCGTCGACGATATGAACAACCTCGGCCTCGACCGGACTGCCGCCGCGATGCTCATGGTCGAGTCCGACATGCCGGGCGTGGCCGCCGACGACGAGCTCGAACGGGCGGAGGCAGCCTGCCGGACCGCCGGCGCGACCGATGTCGTGCGAGCCGCCGACGCAAAGGAGGCCGATTGGTTGCGCCAGGCACGGCGAGCCGCCCACTACGCGCTCGAGCGGCTCGGCGAGGTCCGGATGGAGGACGTCGGGGTGCCGCGCTCCAAGGTCCCGGACATGCTCCGCGCGATCGAGGGGATCGCTGCGAAGCACGACGTCCGGATCGGGACGTTCGGGCACGCCGGGGACGGGAACCTCCATCCCGACCTCGTCTTCGACCGCGGCGACCCGCGGGCCGAGTCCATCACCAAGCTCGTCCAGGCCGACCTCTATCGGGCCGCGCTCGACCTCGGCGGCACGATCACCGGCGAGCACGGCATCGGCGTGGCGCGCCGCGAGTGGCTCGAGGAGCAGCGCGGTCCGGACGCGATGCGCGTGATGCGCGCGATCAAGGACGCCCTCGACCCGCTCGGCATCCTGAACCCGGGTCGCGTCCTGTAGGCACGTCCGTGCGGGCCGGCCGGCCGCGGCACGCTCATCCGGGGCTCGGCGAGGCCCGTATCCACGCCATGACCTCGCGGACGCGCCGACTCACCCTGCCCATCGCCGCCATGCTGCTCGCCACGGCGTGCGGTTCGACGGCGACGTCCCCCGTGCCGTCGGCGATCGCCACCGCGTCGCCTGCAGACGGGTCCGGTGCGACGAGCCCTGCCGCGCCGGCTCGTCCAACCGTCTCTCCCGGTCCGGTCGCCACCCTCGCGCCGACCCAGGCGCTCATCGAGACGTTGAGCGCGCGCGCCGCCGCCGACCCCGACGATCCAGGCGTCCAGCGCGAGCTCGGCCTCGCCCTCCTGCAGCGCATCCGCGAGACCGCGGACCCCTCGCTGTACGCCCCGGCGGAGGCGGCGTTGACCCACGCTCGCGAGCTGGCACCCGACGATGTCCTCGTGCTCGTCGGTCTCGGCGGACTCCAGCTCGGCCGCCACGAGTTCGCCCGTGCCCTCGAGACCGGCAGGGATGCAGTCACGGCCTTCCCGGACTACGGTCCCGCGCACGGCGTCGTGGTCGACGCGCTCGTGGAGCTGGGCCGGTACGAGGAGGCCAGCGACGAGGTCGAAGGGATGGCCGCGCTGTCCGCGGACCTGCCCTCGCTGGCTCGCCTGTCCTACCTCCGCGAGCTGCACGGCGACCTGCCCGGGGCGCTCGAGGCGATGCGCGAGGCAGCCGCCTCGCCGGGACTCGCACCGGAGAACACCGCGTTCGTGACGTCGCTCCTGGGCAACCTCCTCGTCGCGAACGGCGACGCCGACGGAGCGGAGGGCGCGTACGAGGCCGCCCTGGCGCTCGTGCCGAACCACGCGCCATCGATCGCGGGGCTGGGTCGGCTGGCCATCGGCCGCGGCGACCTGGCCGAGGCCGCAACCCAGTTCGAACGCGCGGCGGCGATCCTGCCGCTCCCGGAGTACGTCATCGCGCTCGGCGAGGTCCGCGAGGCCGCCGGGGACCGCGAGGGCGCCAAGCAGTCGTTCGATCTCGCGCGCGCAGAGATCACGCTCTTCCAGGCCAGCGGCGTGGCCGTGGACCTGGAGCTCGCGCTCTTCGAGGCCGATCACGGCGATCCGGCCACGGCGCTGGACCTCGCCGAGACGGCCTACGCGGCGACGCCGACGGTCCGTGCGGCGGACGCGGTCGCATGGGCCCTCCACCGCCTGGGCCGCGACACCGAGGCCACGGCCCATCGAGACGAGGCCCTGCGACTGGGTTCCCGCGACCCGTTGCTGCGCTACCACGCCGGGGCGATCTCGGCCGCGGTGGGGGACGCGAAGGCGGCCCGGGCGGACCTCGAGTCCGCGCTCTCGACCGATCCCGGCTTTTCCGCGACGGGTGCCGCCGAGGCCCGAAGGATCCTCGCCGACCTCCCCTGACCGATCCGGATTCATCCGAAACGCACCGACGGACGCATCCCCGCCGAACCGTCCCGGTGGAGGTCGCGACACACCGGTCGGATGCCACGGGCGGGCCCCGAGGGGGCCGGCTCACCGCAATCTCATTGGGAGGACCCTTCGTGTCCACACGTGCCAAGGCGACCGGTCTGACCGGCGCCCTCCTCATCGCTCTGACGTCCGTGTCCGGCGTCCTGGCGTCCAGCCACCGGGAGGCGCCGCTCATCGCGGGCGACCCGGGCGCGGACAACACGGACCTGTACGCGTTCGTGAGCCCGGATGACCCGACCAAGCTGACGATCATCGCCAACTACATCCCGCTCCAGCAGCCGGGTGGCGGTCCGAACTTCCATCCGTTCGACCCCGCCGTCCGCTACCAGATCCACATCGACAACACCGGCGACGGCAAGGACGACGTCACGTACGACTTCCGCTTCGAGGACAAGGCCAAGTCCGGCAAGAAGGGCGTCTCGTCCTTCCTGTACAACAACGGCCCGATCACGACCGTCAACGACGGCACGTGGCTCGCTCCCCAGGAGTACAAGGTCGTCCGCTCGACCAAGCACCGCGACAAGACCCTCGGCAGCCATCTGCGCACCGTCCCAGCCAACATCGGGCCGCGCAGCACGCCTGACTACGCGACGCTCGCCGCGGGCGGCGTCCACGCCGTCAAGAACGGCACGAAGGTCTTTGCCGGTCCGCGCGACGACGCGTTCTTCGTCGACCTCGGTTCGATCTTCGATCTCGGCGGCCTGCGGCCGTTCAACAACCTGCACGTGATCCCGCTCGCTGCCGCCCCCGGCGTCGACGGCGTCGCCGGATACAACACGGCCTCGATCGTGATCCAGGTCCCGCTGACTGAGGTCCGCAAGAGCGCCTCGCAGCCGGTCGTCGGCGTGTGGGCGAGCGCCAGCCGGCGCGAGCACAAGTCGATCGACAGCAAGGGCAACGTCAAGTGGTCCGGCAAGTGGGTCCAGATCTCGCGTCTGGGCAACCCGCTCATCAACGAGGTGATCATCCCGCGCCACCTCAAGGACTACTGGAACGGCCAGGCGCCGTCGAAGGACAAGCAGTTCGCCAAGTACTACGAGAAGCCGGAGCTCGCCGGTCTCGTCAACTTCCTGTACCCGGCACTCGATGACGCGAACACGACCGGTCGGACCGACCTGTCGCTGATCCTGCTCAAGGGCGTCCCAGGCGTGAACGCGATCGGCTCCAAGCCGGCGCTCGCGGACATGCTCCGGGTCAACACGGCCGTCCTGCCCGGCGCCAACGGGGCCTGCCCCGGCGGCACGGCGGATGCCAGCCAGCCGGACCGCCTGGCCGTCCTCAACGGCGACCTGTGCGGCTTCCCGAACGGCCGGCGCCTCGCCGACGACGTGACGGACATCGAGATCCGTGCGGTCGCCGAGGGCTACGGCACGTTCCTGAACGGCGCCTTCGGGTTGCCGAACCGGACCCCGAACAACCTCGTCGGCGACGGCGTCGACACCAACGCGGACATGCCGTTCCTCGGGACCTTCCCGTACATCGGCCTGCCGCATCAGGGCTACGAGTCGGTGCCGCCGATCTCGTCCTTGATCCTGTAACTCGGTCGCGATCTCGCGACACCCGACGAGCGGGTCCCGGCGACGGGGCCCGCTCGTTCGATTCCCGCGGGCCGCGCCGCGCCCTTGCGCGATGGCTCGTCGGGCGGCATGATGCGGCCATGACGCACGCACATCTGTGCAATACATCTGTGCATCGAGCGCGCCAGCGGCGATGAGCGACGTGGAGCAGCTCGTCCGCGCGAGCCGCCTGTACTACGAGCTGGGCGAGACGCAGAGCACGATCGCCGAGCTCCTCGGCGTCACGCGTCCGCAGGTCTCGCGGATCCTCAAGCGCGCCCGCGCCGAGGGCATCGTGGAGATCCGCATCCATGACACGATCGCCGCCGAAAGCCCGGCCGGGGAGTTGCTCCGCACGCGCTACGGCCTCGACGCCGTCCACCTCGCCCCGACGGTCGCGGGGCCCGAGGACCTGACCCGGCGCATGGTCGGCCGTCTCGCCGCCGGCGTCCTGCGCGACGCGGTCCGGCACGGGGCCGTCGTCGGCGTGGGCGACGGCGCATCGGTCTCCGCGACGGCCGACGCCCTCGACGAGGCCGCCAGCCCGGTCGCGGCGACTGTCGTCCCGCTCTGCGGCGGGTACTGGTCGACCGGTCCGGAACGCGAGCCGTACCGCCGCGTCGCCGAGGCACTCGATGCGGCCCCGCGCGGCCTGATGGCGCCCGGCCTCGTCGACGACGCGGCCACGCGCCGGGCGCTGGTCGCGCATGCCGGCGCAAAGGCGGTCCTGGACCTCTGGGAGCGGCTGGACGTCGCCCTGTTCGGGATCGGCGGTCCGAGCTGGAGCGCGGCGGTCGTGGGCGACCGCATCGAGCGGCAGCTCGAGACCTCCGAGGCGGTCGGCGAGGTGCTCGTCGCGCCCTTCGACATCGAGGGCCGGTTCGTCTGCCCGGCCCTTCGCGATCGGGTGATCGCCTTCGATGCCCGGCGACTGGGTTCGGTCCCGGTCGCGATCGGCGTCGCCGCCGGCGAGGCGAAGGTCCGGCCGGTCCTCGGCGCCCTGCGCGCCGGCGTCGTTCGAACGCTCGTGACCGACGTCGCCACCGCCGAGGCCGTCGTGGCGCTCGATGCGGCGCAGCCGCCCGCCCCGGCGGCGCGTGTGGCGGGCCGACGATGAGCGGGCGCGTGCCCGCTGTCCTCGCCCTGGACCTGGGCACGAACGGGGTCAAGGCGGGCCTCGTCACGCTCGACGGCCGGCTCCTCGGTCTTGCCCGGGCCGGCTACCCGATCGACCTCTCGGGCGGTCCGGGATGGGCAGAGCAGGATCCCGGCGCATGGTGGTCGGCCGTGGTCGGCGCGGTGCGGGCCCTTCATGCCCCTGGTCTCGGGGAGATCGTCGCGATCGGCGTGGACGGGCATGGCCCGACGCTCGTGGCGGTCGACGAGCGTGCCGAGGCCACCCGGCCGGCGATCACCTGGCTCGACACCCGCGCGACCGAGGAGGCGGCCGAGCTGGCCGCCGCGACCGGCGTCCGCGGCTGGGCCCTCGGCGGGCTCCCGGCCGCGCTCTGGGTGGAGCGTCACGAGCCGGCCGTGGCGGCCGCCACGCGCTGGTACCTCTCCACGTGGGAGTGGCTCGCGTTCCGGCTGGCCGGGATCGCCGTCGCGCCGCTGGTCCCGGACCAGCTCATCCCGGACGCGGTGGACGTCGAGCGGGCCGGCGTGTCCCGGGCCAAGCTGCCGCCGACCGGCGAGACCGGCTCGATCGTCGGGGAGCTGACGGCCACCGCGGCGGACGCCCTCGGCTTGCGGCCCGGCATCCCGGTCGTCGGCGGCACGGTCGACGCGTTCGCGAGCTACCACGGCGCCGGCCTCCGCGAGCCGGGCGACGCCTACGACCCGGGCGGCTCGGCCGGCGGGTTCGGGGTGTACTGGGATCGGGCGGTGGAGGTGCCGGGCGCGTTCGTGACGCCGGCGCCGCTCGCGGGCCGCTTCAGCGTCGGCGCGGCGATGGCGGCGACCGGCCGTGCGCTCGACTGGTACCGCGACAGCATCGTCGGCGGCGGCATCACCACCGAGACGCTGCTCGACGACGTGGCGATGACCCGACCGGGCGCGGACGGGCTCGTCTTCCTCCCGTATCTCGCCGGCGAACGGTCGCCGCTCTGGGAGCCGAGCGCGCGCGGCGTGTTCGCCGGCCTGACGCTGAGCCACGGTCGCGGCCACCTGGCGCGGGCGATCGTCGAGGCCGCGGCGCTGGCGATCCGGCACGTGGCCGGGCCGATGCTGGCCGCCGGCGTGCGGGTGACCGACATGCGCGCCTGCGGGGGACCGGCCCGGAGCGACGTCTGGAACGCGATCAAGGCCGACGTCACGGGCTTCACGGTCGCGGTCCCGGCCGTCCTCGAGACCGCGGTCGTCGGCTCGGCGATCCTGGGCGCGGTCGGCATCGGGGCGCATCCGAGCGTCGAGCGGGCGATCGAGTCGATGACCCGCATCGACCATCGCATCGAGCCGCGCGAGGAGCACGCCGCGACCTACGACCGGCTCTTCGAAGCCTACGTGGCGCTGTATCCGGCCACGGCCGAGATCCTTCGACCCCTGGCGGGACCCGTGCTGCCGGCGGAGGCCATCCGATGAGCGGTGGGCTGCGCCTGACCGACGTCGCGGTCTCGTTCCCGACACGCGACGGGGGTCGGCTGCTGGCTCTCGACGGCGTCGACCTCGATCTGCCCGCGGGTCAGCTGGTCGCCTGCATCGGCCCCAACGGCAGCGGCAAGTCGACGCTCCTGCGGGTGATCGCAGGGTTGCTCGCGCCGGACCATGGCACGGTCGAGCTGGACGGCTCGACGGTGACGAAGCCCGATCCCCGGATCGGCCTGGTCTTCCAGGAGCCGCGTCTCCTGCCGTGGCGGACGGGCGGCGACAACGTCACGTACCCATTGGAGCTCGCCGGCTGGTCCACCGAGCGTCGTGACGCGCGGCTGCTCGAGCTCGCGGAGCTGGTCCGCCTGGAGGCACCCGCGCTCCATGCCCAGCCGGCCGAGCTGTCCGGCGGCACCCGGCAGCGCGTCGCGCTCGCGCGGGCCCTGGCGCTCGAGCCGGAGGTCCTGCTCCTCGACGAGCCGTTCAGCGCGCTCGATGCCCTGACCCGCGAACGGTTCGACCTCGAGCTGCTCCGGCTCGGCGAGCTGGCCCGCGACGACGATGCTCCTGGTCACGCACAGCATCGCGGAGGCGATCCTGGTGGCCGACCGGGTCGTCGTCCTCTCGCCGCGACCGGGCCGGATCATCGCGGACATCCCGGTCGACGAGCCCCGGCCGCGGGAGATCGGGGTGCTCGACGGCGCGATGGCGTCGCGGACGGCGGCGGAGATCCGCTCGCACCTGGAGCTCGCGTCGTGAGGCGCTCGACCGGCCTGCCGATCCTGGCCGCCCTCCTGGTCTTCATCGCGGTCTGGGAGGCCGTGGTCATCATCGGCCGCCTGCAGCCCTTCATCCTGCCGCCGCCCGAGACCGTTCTCCTCCGCTTCCTCGGCGCGGTCTTCGACGGGACGCTGCTGCCGCACCTGTTGACGACGCTCGTCGAGGTCGCGCTGGGCCTGACGGTCGGCGCGGGCAGCGCCCTTGTCATCGGCTACGTGCTCGCGCGCAGCGCGATGGTCGAGCGGCTGCTCTCGCCGTATCTCGTCGCCGCCCAGGCGACGCCGATCCTCGCCCTGGCGCCGCTGCTCGTGCTCTGGTTCGGGACCGGCCTGCTCGAGCAAGGTCGTGATCTGCTCGCTCATCGTGTTCTTCCCGGTCGCGGTGGCGACGATGGTCGGGATCCGCTCGGTCGATGCGGGGCTGCTCGAGCTCGGCCGGTCGCTGCGCGCGACCCGGGGCCAGATCCTGACCACGCTCGAGATCCCCGCCGCCCTGCCCTCGATCCTCGGGGGGCTGCGCGTCGGCGCGACCCTCGCGGTCGTCGGGGCCATCGTCGGGGAGTGGGCCGGTGCCGAACGCGGTCTCGGCGTGCTCATCAACCTCGCGCGCGGGTCGATGTTCGACATCCCGCTCATGTTCGCGACGCTCCTGACGATCGCCCTCGTCGGGATCGCCCTGTACGTCGCCGTCGTGTCCCTCGAGCGCCGGCTGGTCGGCCCTCGATGACGTCGTTCTCCCGCGTCCACCGTTTGGAGGTCACCGTGCTTTCTCGCTCCCGCCCCCTGGCCATCCTGTTCGTCGTGGCGCTGCTGGTCGTCGCGTGCGGGAGTGCCGGCGGCTCATCGCAACCATCGGTCGCGCCATCTGTCGAACCGTCGCCCGTCCCCACCATCGGGCCCTCGGCCAGCCCGGCCAAGCTCGTCGTCGGCCTCGGCTTCATCCCGAGCGTCCAGTTCGCGCCGTTCTACCTCGCGGACCAGGACGGGTACTACCGGGACGCGGGCCTCGAGGTCGAATTCCAGAACAAGATCGATCCGGATCTCGTGACGCTCGTCGGCCAGGGCGCCATCGACGTCGGCATCTCGCGACGGGACCAGCGTCATCCCGGCGGTCAGCCAGGGCATCCCGATCAAGTACGTGGCGACCATCTACGGGAAGTTTCCCGTCGATCGTCTTCGCCAAGGCGTCGTCGGGGATCGCGCACGGCCGCGCGAGCTCAAGGGCAAGAAGCTCGGGCATCCCCGGGCGGTACGGCTCGTCGTGGATGATGCTCCAGGCGCTCCTGAAGTCCGCGGACCTCACGCCGGACGACCTCGACGATCGTCGAGTACCCCGACTTCGGGCAGGGGCCGCGGTCGCGGCCGGGCGCCGTGGACGCCGCGACCGGGTTCGTCAACAACGAGCCAGTCCAGCTCGGAGCTCGGCCGGCGAGGAGGCGACGCGTCCTGCAGATCGACGACATCACGCCGCTGCCCGGACCGGGGCTGATCGCCGGCGTCGTCGACGCTCGAGTCGAAGCGCGACGCGATCGCGGCGTTCGTCGGGGCGACCCTGCGGGCGATGGACGGAGATCGCGCGCGGACCCGCGAGGTGGGACTGGAGGCCGCGATCACAGCGGTCCCGGATCTTGCGAGCGCCCGTGAGGCCCAGGCGGCCATCCTGGCCGCCACGATCGACGTCTGGTCGGGTCCCGTGCAGGAGCGCCGATGGCCTCGGCGCGCATCGATCCGGGCGGCTGGACGGCGTCGATCGCGTACATGACCGAGCTCGGATTGGTGCCGAACCCGGTCACGATCGACGACGTGCTGGATCCGGGCCTGCTGACCCAGGGAGGCTGACCGGCGATGCTGGCCGGGGTCCGACCCAGCAGCGAGCGCCGGTCGTGGTGGCTGCGCGAGGCCCTCGCGGCGGAGGCGGCCGCGAACCCTGCGCTCATCGATGCCGCCCCGCCGCTGCGAGGCACGATCACCGCGGATGTCGTCGATCCTGGGGGGCGGGTACACCGGCCTGTGGACCGCGCTTCGCGTCGCGGAGATCGCCCCGGATGCCCGGATCGTGGTCCTGGAGGCCGACATCTGCGGTGGCGGGCCGTCCGGACGCAACGGCGGGTTCGTGACCAGCTGGTGGGACGAGCTGCCGACGCTCGTCGAGCGCTATGGCGAGGCCGGCGCGCTCGCGAGTCGGCATGGGCGATGGACGGCGCCGTCGATGCCCTCGGCCACTGGTGCGCCGACAACGGCGTGGACGCCTGGTACACGAAGGCCGGGACGCTCTCGGTCAGCGCCGCTCCGGCCCAGGACGGGAAGTGGGGTGAGGCAGTCGCCGCGTGCGAGGCGCTCGGCGTCTGGCCGACCGCTACGTCGCGGTGACAGCCGACGGAGATCGGGGCCCGCGTCATGTCACCGGTCCTCCGCGGCGGCGCCTTCATGCCCGGGGCGGCGACCGTCCAGCCGGCCATCCTGGCCCGCGGTCTGCGCGCGTGCCGCCATCGAACGTGGGATCGCGATCCACGAGGGGACGCGCGGCGGTCGAGCTCGACGGAGAGCGGCCGGGTTGGCTCGGGGCCGTCGGCTCCGGCGCGCGACGAGCGGCGGCGCGCCGTACCGGTCGCCCGGTCCGGGTCCGGACGACCTCGGCCGGCGGCTCCGGTGAGGTCATCGCCGGCACCGCGGTCGTCGCGCTCAACGCCTGGGCGGCGGCGTGGCCGTCGTTCGGCCGGCGGCTCGTGACGTGGTCGAGCTACATCGTCCTGACCGAGCCGATCCCCGAGCGCCTCGATGACCTCGGATGGACTGGTGGCGAAGGGCTCGCCGATGCGCGGTTCACGCTCCACTACCTGCGCACGACCCGTGACGGCCGGATCGCGATCGGCGGAGGCGGCGGCCGAGCCGGGTTCGGCGGCCGGATCGGCCCGACGTTCACCGACGACGCGAGCGCCGCCGTCCGAGCCGCCGCTGGGCTCCGGCACCTGTTCCCGTCGCTCGCCGATGTTCGGATCGAGGATGCCTGGGGCGGTCCCATCGACATCTCGGCCGATCACCTGCCGTCGTTCTCGAGCCTGCCGGACCGTCCGATCCACTACGCCCACGGCTACTCCGGCAACGGCGTCGGCCCCTCTCTCGTGGCGGGTCGGCTGCTGGCGGGGATGGCGTGGCGGAGCCTCGGCGGGACCGCGATGGACGACGATCCGCTGGCACCGGCGGTGCTCATCGGCGGCCGGACGCGGGCGTTCCCGCCTGAGCCGATGCGGTATCTCGGTGCACGGATCGTCCGCGAGGCGATCATCCGTCGCGAGGCGGCCGAGGAGCGCGGCGAGGCCGTGTCGCCGGTGCTGCGCGAGATCACGCGCGTCCCCCGACGGATGGGGTACCACCTCTCGCCCGATTGAGGGCGTCGACGCCGGGCCGGCGGCCGATGGCCAGAAGGCCTATAATGAGTCCTCCCCCCACGCGTTGCGTGCCCGGCATGGCCCGTGCAGGAGTCTCCATTGAACAGTCGTCCCCCGCTGAAGTCCGCCACCCCCGTCGCCGAACCGTTCAAGCACGTCATCGACGAGTACAAGCACCGCGATCAGACGATCACCTGCACCTGTGGCTGGCACGGCAGCTCGGCCACGATCGACCGCGGCGGCTCCGAGTGGACGGCCCACCTCTTCGAGGTTCGCGGCAAGAAGCGCTAGGCTCGAGCGGTCACCGATGACCGCTCGCCATCAGCGTCGCGTCGGGTCGGCCGCGTAGCCGGGCCATCGCCAGGATCCCGACCATCGGTCCGAGCGCGAGGATCGCGAACGCGATCTGCCACCCCGCCGCGTCGGTCGGGGCCAGCGCTCCGACGATCAGGATCGTCACGCCGGTGAGGGTGAACCCGAGCGCGGTCTGGATCGCCAGCGCCGAGCCCGCGGTCCCGGCGGGTGCCAGCTCCGAGATCGCCGCCGAGAACTGCGCCGAATCGGCGACGACCGTGATCCCCCAGAAGATCCCGAGCAGCAGCGTCAGCCACGGCGGCGCCCCGAACAGGAAACCGATCGCGAGTGCGCTCGCCCCGCTGCAGGCCATCGCGATCATCGTGACCGTCGTGCGGCCGACGCGATCCGCCACGAGACCAGCCGCCAGGCACCCGACTCCACCCGCGGCGACCACCACGAACGCACCGAGGCTCGCGAGCGACGGGTCGGTCAGCCCGCCCGCCGCAAAGCTCGCGAGGAGGAACAGCGGCACCCAGGTCCACATCGCGTAGAGCTCCCACATGTGGCCGAGGTAGCCGAGGTTCGCGAGCCGGACAGACCCGTTGCCGAAGGCTCGCGCCGCCATGCTCAGGCTGAACCGGGGCGCCGCCACGGCACTCGGCCCGTCGCGCACGCCGACGAGCGCGACCAGGCCTCCGACGACGGACGCCGCACTCGCGACCGCCACGATCGGGCGCCAGTCGAGGTCGCCGAGCGCCCCGAGGGACCGGAACAGGAACGGCAGGGCCGAGCCGATCGTCAGCGCCCCGACGAGCACCCCGACCGCGACGCCGCGCTCTCGGCGGAACCAGCCGGCGAGCACCTTGATCGCCACCGGGTAGACGCACGCGAGCGCGGCGCCCGTGGCGACCCGGAACGGCAGGGCGGTCACTGCGTCCTGGGCGAGGAACGCAAAGCCGAGATTGGCCCCGGCGGCGACGAACGCGCCGAACGCGAACAGGACCCTCCCCGGCAGGACGTCCGCCGCGCCGCTCGCCGCGAGGATCAGCGCCCCCGCCGCGAACCCGAGCTGGACGGCGATCGTGAGGAACGTCAGGTCGAGCCGTCCGAGCGTCCAGTCCGCCTGGAGGAGCGGTGCGACCGCCGATGCGCTGAACCACGGCGCGAACGCGAGCAGCTGGGCCGTCGCGAGGATGGCCAGCAGGCGCCAGCGGCCGGACGGCTCGCCATCGAGGCTGGCGGCCGGCACGGCGGGGGGCAGACGCTCGGACTGGGGCGGCACGTCGGTCAAGGCACGAACTGTACGACGCGCGCTGGGCGCGCTCCGGGTCCTGCTAGCCTTCGCGGGTGACGGCCCCGTCCCTGCCCGCCTCGCCCCCGTTCGCGGTCCGCGCGCGCCTGCTGACGCCCCTCGACGATGGCGGGACCCGGCACGAGCCGGACGGGCTCCTGGTCGTGGACGAGCGCGGCAGGATCGCGTTCGCCGGCGCCGTCGCCGACCACCCGGCCGACGGCGGGCTCGAGAGCGCGGTCGACATCCGGCCGTGGGTCGTCTTGCCGGGCATGGTCGACCTGCACGCCCACCTGCCGCAGCTCCCCAACGCCGGCCTGGGCGCGGGCCTCGACCTCCTGACCTGGCTCGACCGGTACATCTTTCCTCTCGAGCGCGGCTTCGACGAGGCCGAGGCGGAACGGGTCGCGCCGCTGGCCTGGCAGGCGTTCGCGGCCGCGGGGACCACCACGGCGCTCGTGTACGGAGCCGTATACGAGGCGAGCCTCGATGCCACGTTCCGGGCAGCCGAGGCGCACGGGATCCGGGCGATCGTCGGCAAGGTGATGATGGATCGCGGCACGTACGACTCGACGATCGATCCGACCACGATCCTGGAGCGGACGCTGCGCGAGAGCGCCGATCTCATCGCCCGCTGGCACGGCCGCGACGACGACCGGCTCCGGTACGCGGTCACGCCGCGGTTCGCCGTGTCGTGCACGGCCGACCTCCTGCGCGAATCCGCGGCCCTCGCGTCGTCAACGGGCACGTACTGGCAGACGCATGTGTCCGAGGACCGCGGCGAGATCGAGGCGGTGGCCGAGATGTTCCCCGAGGCGATGGACTACGTCGACGTCTACGACCGGGCCGGCGGCCTCGGCGAGCGGACCGTGCTGGCCCACGCTGTCCACCTGTCCGACCGGGAGCTGGCGCGGCTCGTCGAGACCGGGACGCGGGTTGCCCATTGCCCGGCCTCGAACCTGTTCCTCGCGTCGGGCGTGATGCCGCTCGGGCGGTACCTCGAGGCCGGGCTCTCGGTCGGTCTCGGCTCGGACGTGGCCGGCGGCCCGGACCTCTCGATCTTCACCGCGATGCGGGTCGGGGCCTATGCGAAGAACGCGCTCACGACGGCGGGGGGCGCCGCCGTCCCGACGATGACACCGCTCGACTGGCTCGCGATCGGGACCGTGGGAGGCGCCCGCGCGCTCGGGCTCGGCGATCGGATCGGGTCGCTCGAGGTGGGGAAGGAGGCGGACGTCATCGCCGTCGATCCGTCGTTCGCGGCACCGCTCGCCGGAGTGACCGACGATGCCCCCGAGGACCTCGTCAGCCGGCTGATCTTCCGCAGCCACCCGGACATGGTCCGAGCCGCATGGGTCCGAGGTCGTCGACTGGAGGGCCCCGGGGTCCGCGGATGAGGCGACTGCCGCCGTCAGTCCTGGAATGGGTCGCAGACCAGGTCGACGGAGCGCCACTCGAGGGGATCCAGCGGCTGCCGCGGGCGATGACCAGTGAGGTGATCGGGTTGCGCGCCGCCGATCGATCCCTCGTCCTGCGCTGGTATCCGGATGGTCCGGCGCCCGGCCTCGACCCGGACCCGATCGAGCGCGAGGCCGCGGCGATGAGCGCGCTCGAGGACACCGTCGTTCCCGCGCCGGGACTCGTCGCGGCCAGCGTCACGGCTCCATCGGCGGTCCTGATGACCCGCGTCCCGGGTCGGTCGCGCCTGACGCGGTTGGACCCGGGCGCGCTGCGGGAGACGATGGCGATGGTCCACGCCACTGACGCGGCCCCGCTCGAACCGTGGACCTATCGCGGGTACCACGAGGGCCAGGTCCTCCGCCGACCCGCCTGGTGGCGGGACGTCGCGGCCTGGGATCGGGCGGTGATCCAGACGGAGACCGCCCGGCCGACTGGTCCGGCCGTCTTCCTGCACCGTGACTTCCACCCTGGGAACCTGCTCTGGTCGGATTCGACGATCTCGGGCGTGGTCGATTGGGTCAACGCCTGCGTCGGTCCGGCCGGCGTCGATCTCGGTCATCTGCGCGTGAACCTCGCGACACTCGACGACATCGCCGCCGCAGACGCGGTCGACCCCGGCGACCCCGCCTGGGACATCGAGATGGCGCTCGGGTTCCTCGACTGGGACTCCGACGAGGTCATCGACGCCTGGCCCGGCCCGTGGGCCCACGTGCCGGCGGCGCTCGCCCGCGACCGGCTCGAGGCGTTCGTCGGGCACGCGCTCGCCCGGCTCGGCTGATACGGTCCATCCATGACCGACAGCGCGGATCTGCTGATCACCGGCGGCACGATCGTCGATGGGACCGGCGCTCCCGGGCGACCGGGGAGTGTCGTCGTGGACGGGGAGCGGCTGCGGATCCTGGCGGCTGACGAGCCATCGCCGACGAACGCGGGCCGGCGCATCGACGCGACGGGCCGGGTCGTCGCCCCCGGCTTCATCGACCTGCACAGCCACGGCGGGCTGATGATCCTCGCCGAGCCGCGCCACGAGCCCAAGGTCCGCCAGGGCATCACGACCGAGATCGTCGGCGTCGACGGCAACGGGTTCGCCCCGTTCGCGCGGCACGAGGATCTCGAGGCGTTCGTCGAGCTCGATGCGGGGCTGGACGGACGTCCCGCGATCGCGTACGACTGGGATTCGGTCGGGCGCTATCTCGAGCGATTCGATGGGACGGTCAGCGTCAACGTCGGCACGCTCGTCGGGAACTCGGCGCTGCGCATCGATGCCCTCGGCTGGGACGACGTCCCCGCCAATGCCAAGGCGGTCGATCGGATGCGCGGGCTGCTGCGGACCTCGATGGACGAGGGCGCCGTCGGACTCTCATCCGGGCTCGACTACCCGCCGGGGTCGTTCGCCACGACCGAGGAGCTGGCCGAGCTGACCGCCGAGGCCGGTCGAGCGGGAGGCTTCTATCACAGCCACGTCCGGTATCAGCTCGGCGACCGCTACCTCGACCCGTTCCGCGAGGCGATCGAGATCGGCCGCCGCGCCGGCGCGCCCGCCCACATCACCCACTTCTATCATCGCGAGACCCACCCTGGGCCGGCCGAGCCGCTCCTGGCCCTCGTCGACGACGCGCGAGCCACCGGCCTCGATGTCACGTTCGACACGTACCCGTCGGAGTGGGCGAGCACGCGCCTTCTGATCCAGATGCCCGCCTGGGTCCAGGCGGGCGGGCCCGGACCGTTGAAAGAGCGGCTGGCCGAGCGCTCGGCACGGGACCGGCTCCGGGAGGCGATCGCGGCCCGAGGCGCCGCCTACACGGGACCGGCTGGCTGGGCGGACCTCCGGCTCGGGGCGTTCACCCACCCGGACAACCTGCGCTGGGAGTCGCGGACCCTCGCCGAGGTCATGGAGGCGACCGGGCGCGACGCCGTCGACGCCATGTGCGACCTGCTGTTGTCGGAGAACCTGGGCGTGAGCCAGGTCACAAGCGGGCCGTGGTCGAAGACCCTGCCGTTGTTCGTGGCGCACCCGGTGGGGATGGTCGGCACCGACTCGACGTTCCTCGGCGAGAAGCCAGCACCGCGGACCTACGGCTCGTTCCCCCGGATCCTCGGTCAGTTCGTCCGCGACGAGGCGCTGCTCTCGCTGGAGGAGGCCATCCGCAAGATGACGTCGGCCGCGGCGGATCGTCTGGGGCTTCGCAACCGCGGTGTCCTGCGCGACGGGATGATCGCCGACATCGTGGTCTTCGACCCCGCCACGGTCCGCTCCAACGCGACCTACGACGAGCCGCGCCAGTTCCCCGACGGCATCGAGCAGGTGATCGTCAACGGCGTCCCGGTGATCGCCGACGGGGAGCACACCGGCGCGACCCCGGGCCGCGGCATCCGCCTGGGCCGGGACTGACTGAGACGGGTTACCTGCCGAAGGCCGGAGCCATGCCGCCGTTCTCGAGCGGGGATCGTCCGCCGCGCCGGCCGTGTCGGCGGAGCTCGACCGCGCCTTGCGTCGGAGCTCGATGAACATCCGGCTCGTGGCGGCCGTCTCGGCGTCGGCCAGGCTGCCGTCGCCGGCCGTGCTGGCCCAACCCATGGCGAGATGAAGCGCGACCGCCCCGGCCTCGAGCCAGAGCTCGCAGGCGCGCCGGACGCGCTCGACGTAGTTGATCGCGAGGACCTCGTCGGTCTCGGGCATCATCACGGCGAACCGGCCGGTGCCGAGGCGGGCGATGTGATCGGCCTCGCGGGCCCCGCGGCGGAGCGTGTCGGCCACGGCGGGCACGATCCGCTCGATCGCGCCGGGACCCATCCGCTCGGCGAGCTTGTCCAGCCCTTCGAGCTCGATCATGACGATCGCCACCGGGCGGTGGTAGCGGCTCACCCGAGCGTCCTCGTCCGCGATCATGCGTGACCAGGCGCTCGGCACGAGCAGGCCGGTCAGCTCGTCGGTCGTGGGATCGACGAGGGTCGGGGCGACTGCGCCGACCCGTGCTCCGATGCTCATGCTCGCGGCTCCGTGGATGCCATTGCCATTGCCGTTTCCCCCGTTCGTCGCCAACGCGACATGATTTCGCGGTCGAGTGACCGATGCCGCCGCCATCGAGACCCGATCGCGGTCGGCGCGCGGCACGCGCGACCACAGCAGTGCGGCGGCGATGACGATGATGTCGGCCGCCAGGATCGCTGCGAAGATCCCGATGAACGCGTCCTGAGACAAAGCCATGGTCCGGGATGACTCCAGGATGATTGTCGGGCCGTTGGCTGCTCGATGATAGGGCCGCCGTGCGTCACCGGGACTGATTCCGGGGGCCTCGCTGACCGAATGGCGGTGACCCTCGGCAACGCGCGGAGGGCTGCGGTGGAGTCTGGTTTGGAACGGTGCGAACGGACCGTCGCCGGCTTCGCCACGACCGCTGGGCCGGGAGCGTCTCTCGCGCCGCGGTCGGCCGATGGTACGCTCAGGTCCGAGGAGGGTCGCTGCCCACAATGACGTCCCGGATCGAGCCGCCCGGCGCTCTCGTCGTCCCGCCCGGCCGCACCCTGCCGGGTCGAGCGCGCGGTCTCCCGCCGCCACGTCGGGAGGGCCCGGCCAAGCTGACCGGCGCCGCCAAGTACGCCGACGACATCGTCGTGCCGGGCGCCTGGTACGGCGCGACGATCCGCTCGACCGACGCGCACGCCCGGTTCATCGCCCTGTACCAGGACATGGCCTTCGACTGGTCGTCGGTCGTGCTCGTGACTGCCGCGGACATCCCCGGCGAGAACGTCGTGAGCTCGATCAAGTCCGATCAGCCAGTCCTCGTGCCGCTCGGTGGCGAGATCCAGCACCACGCGGAGCCGCTGGCGCTCCTCGCCGCGCCGGACCGGGCCACGCTGCGCGCCGCGCGCCGCGCGATCCAGGCGCGGACCGAGCCACTGCCCCCGGTCTTCGACCCGCTGGTCTCCGACCACGAGTTCGCCACCTACACCATCGAGACCGGCGAAGTCGAGGCCGCGATGGGCGCTGCCGACCTCGTCCTCGAAGGCGAGTACCGGGTCGGCCATCAGGAGCAGCTGTACATCGAGAACAACGCGATGATCGCCGTCCCGCGCGACGACGGCGGCATCGCCATCACGGGTTCGCTCCAGTGCCCCTACTACGTCCACACCGCCCTCAAGAAGGGCCTCGCGCTCGACGACACGCAGGCGCAGGTCATCCAGGCCGAGACCGGCGGCGGGTTCGGTGGCAAGGAGGAATTCCCCTCGGTCATCGCCCTGCACGCAGCGCTCCTGGCGCTCAAGGCCAAGCGGCCGGTCCGCATGATCTACGACCGTCACGAGGACATCGCGGCCACGACCAAGCGCCACCCGGCGATCGTCCGGCACCGCACGGGCGTGACCAGCGACGGCCGGATCCTCGCCCAGGACATCGAGGTCGTCATGGACGGCGGGGCGTATTGCACGCTCACGCCGGTCGTCCTGAGCCGGGGCGCCATCCACGCCGGCGGCCCGTACCGCTGCCCGAACGTCCGGATCCGGGCGCGCGCGACCCGGACAAACACGCCGCCCAACGGCGCCTTCCGCGGGTTCGGGGCACCGCAGGTCGAGTTCGCGGCCGAGACCCACCTCAACCGGATCGCCGAGCAGCTCGGCATCTCGCCGCTCGAGGTCCGGCGTCGAAACGTCTACCACCTCGGCGACACGACGCCGACCGGCCAGGTGCTTCGCGAGAGCGTCGCCGGCGAGGAGGTCCTCGAGCGAGCCGCCGAGGCATCGGAGTTCGAGCGCCTGCGGGAGCGGACCGAGCGCGACCGACGCGGCCGAACCGGGTCGGGGATCGTGCCGGACTCGGCGGTCCGCACGGAGCGGACCCAGGTCGCGAGCGGCATCGGGCTCGCCCTCGCGTGGCACGGCGCGGGCTTCACCGGCTCGGGCGAGGTCAAGCTCGCCTCGGTGGTGTCGCTGGAGCTCACGGCCGAGGGCACGATCCGGATCCTCACCGGGTCGACCGAGATGGGCCAGGGGACCAAGACGATCTTCCCGCAGGTCGTCGCCGAGGCGCTCGGCGTCTCCTATGACGACGTCGAGATCGCGCCGCAGGACACCGCGATCGTGCCGGACAGCGGTCCGACGGTCGCATCGCGCACCGCGATGGTCGTCGGCGGCATGGTCATCAAGGCCGCGGAGCGGCTGCGAGCCCAGGTCGAGGACGCGACCGGTGGCCGCTTCGCCGATGTCTACCGGGCGCACGGCCGTGCTGCCGGCCCGATCCGGGTCGACGAGCGCTTCGAGCCGTACCCGGGCATCTCCTTCGACGACGAGACCTATCGCGGCGACGCGTATCCGGCGTTCGGGTGGGCGGCCTGCGTCGCCCGGGTCGACGTCGACCTCGACACCGGCGAGGTCCACGTCCGCGACATCGTGGCCGCCGACGACATCGGCGCGGTGATCCACCCGGTGCTGGCGGAGGGGCAGGTGGAGGGCGGCACGCTCCAGGCGGTGGGCTACGCCACGATCGAGGAGATCAAGCTGCGCGACGGCCGCTACCTCAACGACCGCCTGGCGACCTACATCATCCCGACATCGCTCGATGCGCCGCGCATCTCGACGATCCTGGTGGAGGCGGCGTTCAGCGGCGCGCCCCACGGCGCCAAGGGGGTCGGGGAGCTGCCGATGGACGTCGGGGCGCCGGCGGTCGTCGCCGCGATCGCCGACGCGACCGGGGTCTGGATCACGGACCTGCCAGCCAGCCCGGAACGGATCCTCGCCGCGCTCGCCGGCCGGCCGGAGGTCGCGGGCCTCCCGCCAGGCGCCTCGGAGCCGGCCAAGCCATGACCGCGTATCGGTTCACGGTCAACGCCGCGCCGGTCGAGGTCGACGTGCCCGGGATGCGCCGTCTGCTCGATGTCCTGCGCGAGGACCTCGCGCTCACCGGGACCAAGGAAGGCTGCGGGGAAGGGGAGTGCGGCGCCTGCACCGTGCTGCTCGACGGGGCACCGGTCGACTCCTGCCTCGTCCCGGTCTGCCAGGTCGATGGTGCGGACGTGCGCACGGTCGAGGGGCTGGCCGTACCGACCGCCGGGTCCGAGCCTGGGACGCCCGCTACGCTCGATGCGCTCCAGGCGGCGTTCCTCACGACGGGCGGCGCCCAGTGCGGGATCTGCACGCCCGGGATGCTGATGGCCGCGCGGGCCTACCTCGATGCGGGCGGCGGACCCGACGAGGATGCCATCCGCGAGGCGATCGCCGGTAACCTCTGTCGTTGCACCGGATACACGAAGATCGTGGACGCGATCGCCCTGGCGTCAGGAGGCCCTCGATGAACAGCGAGACCGATCGAGTCACGGTCCCGACCAACGGTCGCAAGCCGCGCGCGGCGGCCAAGCCGAAGGCGGCGACGTCGACGCGGCGGGTCAAGGCCGCGGTCGCCGACGCCGACGCGCCCGCGGCCGAGGATGCGACGGCCAAGCGCCAACCCGCGGTGAAGGTCACCTCGCCCGAGCTGACGGTGGCCGTGACGCCAGCGCAGATCGCGGTCGGGTTCGGGGTCATCGCCGGGATCATCCTGCTGGTGCTCGGTCGCCGCCGGCGCAAGGGCTGAGGACCGCGTGCCGATCGAACCGCCCCTCGTCAGCCCGCGCAGCCTCGCCGAGGCCTACGAGGGCCTCGACGGGGCCCGCCCGATCGCGGGCGGCACCGACCTGATGGTCGCGCTGACTGCCGAGCTGGGCGAACCGCCGGCGCGCATCGTCGACCTGTGGGGCCTCGACGAGCTGCGCGGGATCGCAAGCGACGGCGACGCGGTCGTCCTCGGGGCACTGACGACCTACACCGAGATCCGGCGCTCGGCGGTCTGCCGCGAGCATCTCCCCGGGCTGGTCGAGGCGGCCGCGACGATCGGCGCGGCCCAGATCCAGAACCGGGGCACGCTCGGCGGCAATGCGGCGAACGCGTCCCCGGCCGGCGACACGCTGCCGGTCTTGCTCGCGATGGACGCGACGTTCGTGCTCGGCAGTGCCCGGGGCGAGCGGACGGTCCCGGCCGCGAGCTTCTGGCCGAGCTACCGCAAGACGGCGCTGGCCCCGGACGAGCTCATCCTGCGGATCCGCATCCCGATCTCGGCGGGCCGGGAGGTCCGGTTCCGGAAGGTTGGGACGCGGCGGGCCCAGTCGATCAGCAAGGTCGTGATGGCCCTCGCGTGGCGCGACGCCACGCACGAGCACGCGCCGGTGAGCCGCGGCTGGCGCGACGTCCGGCTGGCCCTCGGATCGGTGGCGGCCACCCCGGTCCGTGCCCGCGACACGGAGGGCGTCCTGGAAGGCCGGCCGCCGACCCCCGAGACCGCCGATCTGGCCGCCAGGACGCTCGCGGGCGAGCTGCAGCCGATCGACGACGTCCGCTCGACCGCGGAGTACCGCCGGCTCGTCGCCGCACGGGTCCTGCACCGGCTCATCCGCGACGTCGGCGGCTGGTGAGCGCGACGCCGATGATCCGACCGTCGATCCCGCCGTCGATCGACGTGCTCGACGTGGTGTCGCCCGGGATCTTCGCCGCGAGCATGGCGCCGCTGTTCGAGGGGGCGCCGCGGTTCCTCGGCCGCCTGGCGATGGCGCGGCCGTTCGGGACCGTTCCCGAGCTGTTCGCGGGAGCGCGGCGGATCGCCCACGCGATGCCGGAGGGCGAGCAGATCGAGCTCGTCGACGCGCACCCGCGGCTCGGGGCACCGCCCGGGGCCGTGTCGGCGCTGTCGTTCAAGGAGCAGGGCTACGACCGGGGCGCGGTGGCCGACCTGGCCGCGACCTTCGACCACCTGAACGCGGCCTACGAGGCGCGGTTCGGGTTCCGCTACTGCGTGTTCGTGAACGGCCGCTCGCGCGCCGCGCTCCTGCCAGGGTTCGAGGACGCGCTCGGGGCCGAGCGACGGGACGAGCTGCACCGGGCGCTCGACGCGGTCATCGACATCGCCGCCGACCGATATGCGACCCTGCGCTCTCACGCCACGGAGGGCGGATCGTGATCGAGCTCGTCGGCGACCGATACGGCAAGGCGGCCATCCGCCTGGTCCGCGTCGGACGCGATTCGAACCCGCACGCGCTCCGGGACCTGACGGTCGCGATCGCGCTCGAAGGCGACTTCGTCGCCGCCCATACCGACGGCGACAACGCGCTGGTCGTGGCAACCGACACGATGAAGAACACGGCGTACGCGTTCGCGGTCGAGCACCTGGTGGGGTCGATCGAGGCGTATGCGGCCACGCTCGCCCGGCACTTCATCGGGTTCGAGCAGGTCACGCGCGCGACGGTCAACGTCCGCGAGCACGCATGGCATCCGATCGACGTCGCCGGGGCGCCGGCGCGAGACGCGTTCGTGCGCGGCGGCGAGGGCACGCGCGTGGCGACCGTGGCCGCGACCCAGGATGGCCTGCAGGTCGAGGCCGGACTCGAGGACCTCGTCGTCATGAAGACCACCCGATCGGCGTTCCGCGACTTCCCGCGCGACCGGTACACGACGCTCGCGGACACCGACGACCGGCTCATGGCCACCAAGATCGCCGCGATCTGGCGCTACGGCTCGCCGGACCTAGATCACGACGCGACCTTCGAGGCCGTCCGGACGACGCTCCTGGAGGTCTTCGCCGATCACGACAGCGCCAGCGTCCAGGCCTCGATCTGGATCATGGGCCAGGCGATGCTGGCCCGCCACGAAGAGCTCGATGAGGTCCGCATGGTCCTGCCGAACCTCCACCACTGGCCGGCCGACCTGTCGCCGTTCGGGATGACCAACGACCGCGTCGTCTACGTGTCCACGACCGAGCCGCACGGGCTCATCGAGGCGACCGTGCGCCGGGGCGCGAACTGATGGCCCCAACCGGCGTCACCGTCACCGGCCCGACCGTCCACGGCTCGGATCGCGTCCTGACCGACGATGCGCTCGCGTTCGTCGCGGACCTCCAGCGCCGGTTCGGTCCCGTTCGCCTGGACCTGCTGCGCCGCCGCGAGGAGCGCCAGGCCGCGCTCGATGCGGGCGTTCGCCCCGAGTTCCTCCCCGGGACCCGGGACGTCCGCGAGGACGACTGGGTCGTCGCCCCGGCGCCGGCCGACCTCGACGACCGGCGCGTGGAGATCACCGGCCCGGCCGAGCCCAAGATGATGATCAACGCGCTCAACTCCGGGGCGCGGGTCTTCATGGCAGACCTCGAGGACGCGCTGTCGCCGACGTGGGCGAACGTCGTCGGGGGCCAGGCGGCGTTGATCGATGCCGTGCGCGGGACGCTGGCGTTCGAGTCGCCCGAGGGCAAGTCCTATCGGCTCGCCGAGCAGACGGCGACCCTGCTGGTCCGGCCACGGGGCTGGCATCTCATCGAGACCCACGTTCTCATCGACGACGTCCCGGTGTCGGCATCGCTGTTCGACGCCGGCCTGTACCTGTTCCACAACGCCGCCGAGCGGGTGGCGCGCGGGACCGGGCCGTACTTCTACCTGCCCAAGCTCGAGTCGCATCACGAGGCAAGGCTCTGGAACGACGTCTTCCTCCACGCCCAGGCGGTGCTCGGCGTGCCGCGCGGCTCAGTGCGGGCGACCGTGCTGATCGAGACGATCCTCGCCGCGTTCGAGATGCACGAGATCCTCCATGAGCTCCGCGAGCACGCCGCAGGGCTCAACGCCGGGCGCTGGGACTACCTCTTCAGCGCCATCAAGAAGTTCCGCACCGATCCGGCCATCTCGACACCCGATCGGTCCCAGCTGACGATGACCCAACCGTTCATGCGGGCCTACACCGACCTGCTGGTCCAGACCTGCCATCGCCGCGGAGCCCATGCGATCGGCGGCATGGCGGCGTTCATCCCGAACCGCCGGGACGCCGCGGTCACCGAGGTGGCGTTGGCCAAGGTCCGCGACGACAAGGAGCGCGAGAGCCGCGACGGCTTCGACGGGACGTGGGTCGCGCACCCGGACCTCGTCCCGATCGCGACCGAGGTGTTCGACGCGGTCCTGGGTCCCGATCCCAACCAGAAGCGGCGGCTCCGTGACGAGGTCTCGGTCGGCGCGGGGGACCTGCTCGATCTCTCCGTCGACGGCGGCCAGGTGACCGAGGCGGGCCTCAGGGCGAACGTCCGCGTGGCGCTGGCCTACCTCGACTCGTGGCTGCGTGGCGTCGGCGCCGCCGCGATCGACAACCTGATGGAAGACGCGGCGACCGCGGAGATCAGCCGGTCGCAACTGTGGCTCTGGATCACCCAGGGCACGGCCCTCGACGACGGGCGGGTCGTGGACCCCGCGCTGTATGCGTCGATCCGCGACGGGGAGCTGGCCCGACTTCGCGAGGCCGGCGAGGGTCGCTTGACCGAGGCCGCCGACCTCCTCGACCGCCTCGTGCTCGACGACGACTTCTCAGAGTTCCTCACGCTGCGCGCCTACTCGCTGCTCGAGTAGCGGGGCTCTGCTGCGCGGGACGTCCTGACGGCCGCTCGGCCTATTCGGTAGGCTGACTCGCCATGCAGACGTTCCGACCGGCCGAGGTCGACCTGGAATCGCTCGCCGAGCCCGCCGGCGGCTTCGAGGGGGTTCGAGGTCCCGAGGCGCCGGTCACCCGCTCGGCGGTCAAGGTCGAGTCGCCCGAGGGCGGGCTGCGGAGCGGCGTCTGGGAGGCGTCGTCGGGCCAGCGCGAGTTCGTGTTCAGCTACGACGAGTGGGCGTACATCCTCGAGGGCGAGGCCCACGTGACCGCCTCCGGTCGGACCCACGTACTGCAGGCCGGCGACGTCTTCTACGCGCCGGCCGGGGAGCGCATGTCGTGGGTCGTCCCGACGTATGTCCGCAAGGTCTGGGTCCACCGTCGGCCACCCCTGGTCGGCCGGATCAAGCGCAAGCTGCGGAAGCTGATCCCGATGCACTCTGTGATCGTGTCGACGGCTGCCGCCACGCACGTCATCGACGCGATCGCCCTCGTCTGAGGGCCGGTCAGCCGGCGATCGCGCGGCGCTCGACGAACGCGCCGGCCCCGCGCCGGCCGACGAAGACCCGATCCCGGACGACCGCCCGACCTCGGACGAAGACGTCGCGCACCTCGCCCGCGACCTCGAGGCCCTCGTACGGCGTGTAGTCGCTCGTGTGGTGCAGGTCGGTCGCACGGATCGCGCGGCGGGCACCCGGGTCGAAGAGGACGAGGTCCCCATCGCGGCCGACCTCGAGCGCGCCCTTCGTCGCCAGGCCGAAGCGCCGGGCGGGCGTCGTTGCGAGCAGGTCGACCATGCGCTCGAGGGGGATCCGCCCCTTCGCGACGCCCTCGGCGTAGACCAGCGTCAGCAGCGTCTCGATGCCGGGTGCCCCGTTGCTGATCCGCTCGAACGACACGCCACGCCCGGCCTCTGCCTTCTCGATGCCCATGCGGTCGGCCACGTGGTCCGTGGCGACCAGGTCGAGCGAGCCGTCGGCGAGGCCCGCCCATAGCGCATCGCGATCGGCCGCCGATCGGAGCGGGGGCGAGATGACGAAGCAGGCGCAGCGGGTCGGGTCGGGCTCGTCGTAGCAGTCCTCGGTCAGGACCAGGTAGTGCGGGCAGGTCTCGGCGGTGACGCGGACCCCGGCCGCCTTGGCGCGCCGGACCTCGTCGAGGGCCGCCGCCGACGAGAGGTGCACCACGTGCATCGGCGCCTCGGCGAGCCGCGCGAAGGCCATCGCCCGGGCGGTCGCCACGGCCTCGATGTACGGCGGCCGGGCGGTGGCATGGAACCGCGGCGCGGTCTCGCCACGGGCGAGCGTCCCGGCGACCGCGGCGTCGAGCAGCACGGGATCCTCGCAGTGGACCTGGAGCATCCCCCCGTGTCTCGCCATGACCCCCATCGCATCGAAGAGCGCCTGGTCGGGGAGTCGGAAGTCGAAGACCATGAAGGCCTTGGACGTCGCGATCCCGGCGTCGATCGTCGCTGGGAGCTCCGCGAGCGGGCCGTCGGCACGGCCGCTGACCGCGAGGCTCAGGCCGATGTCGACGGCGCTGTCACCGTCGGTCGCCGCGCGCCACTCCCGGATGCCGGTCAGCAGCGACCGCTCGGCCGCCTCCGACGACCCGGTGCCGGGGTTGTTGAACGAGAGGAATGTCGTCGTTCCGCCGAACGCCGCCGCGACCGAGTCCTGGAAGAAGCGGTCGGGCTCGGCATCCGAGGCGACCCGCGTGTGCGTGTGGACGTCGACCACGCCCGGCAGGACCAGCATCCCGGTCGCGTCGACCACCTCGGCCGCACCGGCCGCCGGACCCGCCAGATCGGGTTCGATCGCGCTGATGCGCCCGCCGTCGATCGCGATGTCGGCGCGTCGCGAGCCCGCGGCCGTGACCACGGTACCGCCCCGGATGACGAGGTCGGTCATCGCGGCCGGGTCGTGTCAGGCGTCGTCGCCACCGCCCATGCCGCCACCGCCGGGACGCCGTCCTCGGCGCGCCGCCCCAACCGCGATCAGGATCACCACGATGATCGCCACCAGGACGGCGGTCTCGCTCCCAGTCATCTCAGCCCTCGACTTCGCTGATCCGGATCGACTGGGCGCCCTCCCAGAGGCAGCGCCGGCCCATCTCGCGGAGCCGGTCGTCCCAGCCGTCGTCGGGCACGACCGTCGCGAAATGGTTCGCGGCGAGCTGGCCCACCTTCGATGCCGTCGTGCAGCCGCCGTACGGGAAGAAGATCTCGCACTCGCTGATGCCGCCCGGGTAGATCGCCAGCTGGCCGGGCGCGGGATGCGAGGTGTGATTCTCGTAGTCGAGACCGGGCCGGAAGTCCCCGAACGGGATCCACGTGGACTCGCCCGTCCATCGGCAGTGGATGAGCTTCGACTCGATGGGCAGCATCCGCCGGATCGCCTCGATGGTCTGTGGCGCCGTGGGCTCCCAGCGGGCGGTAAAGTGGAGGTCGCCGACCTCGATCTGCAACGTTCCCATCCGCGAAGCATAGCCGGGAGCAACGCATGGCCGACCCGCCTGGAGACGCATCCGGAGACCCGCTGCCGGCGGTCGCGCGCGCGACGATCTCGACACACGTGCTCGACACGGAGCGCGGCGTTCCCGCCGTCGGGGTGCACGTGACGCTGTACCGCCTCGATGTCGGGAACGTGCCGATCCGGATGACCCAGGCGCTGACCGACGGCGACGGGCGCGTCCGCGACCTCCTGGAGCGCCCGCTCGCGGCCGGCGACTATCGGCTCGAGTTCGACGTTGCGCACGAGAACGCGACGTTCTTCACGAAGCTCTCGGTGGACCTGCGGATCACCGACACGGGGCGGAGCTACCACGTGCCGTTGCTGCTGTCGCCCTACTCGATGACGACCTACCGCGGGACCTGAGCCTGGCTCGTCGCCCGGCGAACGGAGCGCCTGCTAGCGAAGCACGACGAACGCGTCGACATCGACGCGGGCATGCCCCTTCGTCCCGACGACGACGAGCTTGACCGTGTGCGCGCCCGACGTCGCCCACGAGCCGGTCGCGACGAGCACCCGGGCGAGACCCTTCGACCGGTGCAGGTCGATCGTCGAGGTATAGACGCCGTCGACGTAGAGCTTCACCTTGCCCCGGCCGCTCGACTTCGGGGCGACGAGGGCATAGGCGCGACCCGTGAACGTGAACCTGGCTGTGGCGCCCTTCTTGGCCGAGTACTTCGTCTTGCCGCTCGATGCGGTCGAACTCTTCGATGACTTCCAGCTCTTGGAGAAGGTCAGCTTGGCGCTGGTCTCCTGGTAGAGGGCCGGGCGGAGGAGCGGTCCGTTCGCGTACGCGCCCCAGTTGAGCGCGCCGTCCCTAGCCCGGACCCGGAACATGTAGGAGTGGCCGAACTTCAGGGCCCGCTCCGTGGTCCGCGCGGTCGTCGCGGTCACGTAGGTCTGCCACGCTCCGCCGTCGACCTGCAGGCCCACGCCGTAGGCGTTGATGCCGGTCAGGCCATCGGTCGCGACCGGCCAGCCCACACGGGCGCTGACCTTCGTCGAGCCCAGGATCGAGTTCTTGACCAGCGAGGCGCTGTTCGGCGGCTGCGCGGTCGGGCCGTTGGCATCGAGCGCGCGGAACGCATCGACGATCCGGCCGGTCGCCGTCCAGCCGACGGTCGCGGGCATCGACTTGCCCGACGCGAGCAGGCGCGCCCGGAGAGCGGTCGGGTTCGCCGCGAGGCTCGGCACGAACGAGGCGACCAGCGCCGCGACGCCGGTCACATGGGGCGTGGCCATCGATGTGCCGTCGAGCCAGCCGTAGCCTGGCTGCGAGTGGAGCGGATCGGCCGGCAGCGTGCTCAGGATCGCGACGCCCGGCCCCGCGATGTCGACGGTCGTCGCGCCATAGTTCGAGAAGTCGGGGATGCCGCCGCTGTTGTCGACGGCGGCGACGGTCAGGACGTTCGGCAGGTCGAACGACGCCGGCACGGCCGGGAACGGGTTGTGATCGTTGTCGATGCCGTCGTTGCCGGCCGAGACGACGAAGAGCATCGGAGCGCCGGACATCGCGTCGAACAGGTCGGGTGCGCCGCCCGGCACATCGCGACGGCCCCACGAGGCATTCACGATGTGCACCCCGAAGGACGCGGCGTACTGGATCGCGGCGATGGCCTGCGAATCCATCCCGCAGTCGTTGTCCGGGTCGTCGCTCTTGATGAACTTGAGGGCCATGACCTTGATCGACGGCGCGACGCCGACGACCCCGGCGCCGTTCAGGGACGCGGCGACCGTGCCGGCGACATGGGTCCCGTGGAAGTCGTCGCCGAAGTCGTGGACCGTGTTGTCCCCGTTGCAGAAGTCCCAGCCGTTGACGTCGTCGATCTTCCCGTTCGCGTCGTCGTCGAGGCCGTTGGTCTCCTTGCCCAAGCCGGATTCGCCCGGGTTGACCCAGGCCCGGCCGGCGAGGTCCGGGTGGCTGAAGTCGACGCCGTCGTCGATGACCGCGACGACAAGGCTCGGAGACCCGGTCGTGATCCCGTGCGCCTGGAGCGCGTCGATGTCGGCATCGGGCTTGCCTTCGGTGCCCGCGAGGCCCTGGAACAGGCGCTGGCCGGCGTTATGGAGCCCCCACAGCTCCTGCCAGTAGGTCTCGCCGCGCGGATCGGCATCGAGGACGTTGTGGCCGTCGACGCTGACGCGGAGGACGCTCGGGTCCGACCGAAGCGCGGCGATCGCCGCGTCCGCGTCCGGGGTCCGGACGACGGCCAGATCGGTCGAGGAGACCTCGCTGATCCGTGCCGCGCCCGATCTTGCGATCGCGGCCCGTCGGGCCGCGGCCGTGGCGCCCGCACGGAACCGGACCAGCAGCCGGGCGGGGCCCGTTGGGTGGCCGGCGACATCAGGCGTCGCGCGGCGACCGGCCAGGTCCCAGGCGGGACGGACGGTTCGAAGGTCGCGGGTCGGTCCCGGTCGGTCCGGGCGATGGGCCGGCGGCGACGGCCGGGCCAGCAGCAGCGACGATGAGACCGAGGGCGCCGACGAACGCCAGCGTCCGGTGGGTTGTGGATCCCCGCGACATGGAACCTCGTACTGTCCTGCCGGCCAAGCCCCCGAGCGTCCATGCCGCCGGCATCGTCATGGTACGTCCCCCGCCCGCAGGAGTGACACGCTAGATGTCACGGGCCGCCCCCACCGTTCGGGTCATGGAAGCCACCATCCGCTCGCTCCCGACCACCGCCACCCCCACCGACGCTGAACCGACGCCGCTGCCCACTCGCGTCCGCGTGGACGGGGACCGGATCGTCGTCGAGCGCCTGGCCATCGCCGATCCGGCATTGGCCGCCTTCCTCGCCGAGCGCCCGGGCGACGACCGGCCCGCGCTCGTCGAACGCGCGCTTCGGATCGGGCTCGTCGCGCTCCAGGACGCCGGCGTGACGATCAACGTCGACGTCGTGAAGAGCGAGTTCGAGCGCCTCGTCCGCCAGGCGGAGCAGGTCAACGAGCGGGCTGCTGCCGCGCTCGAGCAGACGCTCCGGACGAACTTCGCCGACGGCGACGGCCGGCTTCCGCGGACGCTGGAGAAGTTCCTCGGCGATCGGGGCGCCCTCCGTGGCATGGTCGATGAGCTCTTCGACGAGAAGAAGCGCGACAGCGCCATCGGGCGCATCGGCCGGATGCTGGAGTCGTACTTCGACGGCGACGCGTCGAAGCTCGCCCACCTCCTCGACCCCACGCGACTCAACTCGCCGATGCACCAGTTCCGCCAGGAGATCACCGCGGGGTTCAAGTCGCTCGAGGAGCGGCTCGTGGCGATCGAGGCGGCCGCGGCGGCGCGTGGCGCCGAGCGGGCGAAGTCGGCGGCAAAGGGCGCGGACTTCGAGGACCTCCTCGAGGCGATGCTCGGCGACCTCGCGCGGGGGGCCGGGGACATGCTGGACCGGACCGGCACGGAAGCCGGGGCGCTCATGAAGTCGAAGAAGGGCGACTTCGTGCTGACGCTCGACACGCGCGTGGCGCGGGGCTGCGACCTGCGCGTCGTGGTCGAGGCCAAGGACCGGCCGATGTCGATGCGCGCGATCCGCGACGAGCTGCGCGAGGCGAAGGAGAACCGTGGTGCCGCGATCGGGTTGGTCGTCTTCACCCCCAAGCACGCCCCGACCGGGGTCGCGCCGTTCAACGTGGTCGGAGATGACGTCTATTGCGTCGTCGACCCGGACGCCCCCGAGCCCGCCACGCTGGAGGCGGCCGTTCGCCTGGCGCGTCTCCTGGCCGTTGCCTCCTTGGCGGAGCACGAGGTGGAGGTGGACCCGGCTGCCATCGCGGCGGCCCTGACGGCCATCCGCGAGCAGCTGGAGATGGTCCGGACGCTCAAGGCGCAGCTCACGTCGATCTCCACGGCCACAAAGGCGGTCTGGACCGGCCTGGACACGATGCGCTCGAACATCCTCGCCCGCGTCGCCGAGGCCGAGACGGAGATCCGGGCCGCCTCCTGACGGGGCATAGGCCACATGGGTGTGGTGCGGTTAGGACCGGTCGCCTATCGGGACCCGGACGAAGGGACTGTTGGCCGGGTTGCCATGGTGGTGGACACTTAGCGCGAGCGCGGCGTTGCGGCAGCCGTTTCCATCCGTGCTCCTCCGAAGCCCGTCCACGGAGTGCCCATGCGTCGCCGGCTCGCCGCCTTCCTGTTCGCCACGCTCCTCGTGCTCCCCGTGGTCACTTCGGCGAGCGCGGTGGAACCGAGCCCGATCCCGAGCCCGGATCCCGCGGCGAGCACCCAGCCGGACCCCAGCGTCGCGCCGAGCCTCGATCCGATCCCGGAGCCGACATCCGACGTCGTCCCGAGCGCCGCGCCTCCCGATCCGGCCCCACCGGTCACGCCCGCGCCCGTCGACGTCGCCCCGGCTCCCGGTCGAGCCCGGCCCCGGTCGGCCCGGCCCCGAAGTCCACGGTGAACGGCGGTCTCGACGCCACCGGTCGCTACATCGTGGTCCTCAAGGCCAGCACCGACACGATCGCCGCCGTCAGTCGCGTCGCGACGCGTGCCGACGTGCGTGCCGATCGCACGTTCGCCCGCGCGTTCCGCGGCTTCACGGCCAGACTCGACGCCAGGCAGCGGAAGGCGCTCCGCACGGACCCGAACGTGGTCGCGATCGTGCCCGACGAGATCATCCAGCTCACCGCGCAGACGACGCCGAACGGCGTCAAGCGCATCGGCGGCAAGTATTCGGCGGTGGCGAACATCAACGGGTCGGACGAGCGCGTGGACGCGGATGTCGCGGTCATCGACACCGGCATCGCGCTGCACACGGACCTCAACGTCGCGGGCGGCTACAACTGCTCCAGCGCGAACCGGGCGGCCTGGGCCGACGACAACGGGCACGGCACGCACGTCGCGGGCACGGTCGCCGCACTCGACAACGACTACGGGGTCGTCGGCGTCGCGCCGGGCGCGCGCCTGTGGGCGGTCAAGATCCTCAACGGCGACGGCTACGGCTATCTCTCGTGGTACGTCTGCGGGCTCGACTGGGTCCTCGCCCAGCGCGACCCCAACGCCAGCAGCCGGCCGTTGTTCGAGGCGGTCAACATGAGCGTCGCGAAGTCAGGCTCCGACGACGGCAACTGCGGGAACAGCAACGCCGACGTCCTCCACCAGGCCATCTGCCGGCTCGCGGCCGGCGGGATCACGGTCGTCGCGGCCGCCGCCAACGACGGCGCGAGTGCCACGCACCGCGTCCCGGCGGCCTACAACGAGGTCATCACTGTGTCGGCCCTCGCGGACATGGACGGCAAAGCCGGCGGGCTCGGCGGCGATCGCTGCTACTCGTGGGGTACGTACGACAAGGACGACACGTTCGCCGACTTCAGCAATTACGGCCACGACGTCGACCTCATCGCCTCGGGCAAGTGCATCTGGTCGACGAAGCCCGGGTCGACCTACGGCTACTCGTCGGGCACGTCGATGGCGGCACCCGCGGTGACCGGCGCTGTCGCGCTCTACAGGGCCAGCCGGCCGCAGGCGACGCCGGCCCAGGTCAAGGAAGCCCTCCAGTACCTCGGCAACCTGAGCTGGAAGACCTCGACCGACCCCGATTCCCGCCACGAGAAGCTGCTCGACGTCTCGCGCCTGGGCTCGCTGGGCACGTTCAGCATCACAGCCGCACGACCACTCCCGGTCGGGGAGGCCGGCGGCGCGGTCGCCGTCCCGATCACGATCGGCCGCAGCGCGACGTTCTTCGAGCGGGTCAGCCTCTCCATCGGGACGCTTCCCGCCGGCTGGACGGCGACGCTCGACGCGACGAGCCTGCTGGGCTGGACCGCGAACGCCACGACGCTCCGGCTGACGCTGCCAAAGCCCACCCGTGCCGGCACCTACCACATCAACATCGGCGCCTCGAACCAGGGCCGCATCCAGTCGACGACCGCGACCGTCGTCGTCGAGAACGACCTGCCGAGCGCGAAGGCCGCAGCCGTCACGTTCCTGACCAAGGGCAAGACCGGCACCAGCAGCCTTCCCGCGGTGATCTCCTGGGCCGCCGCGACCGACAAGACCTCCTCGATCGCCGGGTACGAGGTCCAGTTCCGCAAGAACGGCGCCGGCTGGTACGCGGTCAAGACGACGTCCGGCAGCGTCCGCTCGTTCGAGCGCGGCCTTGCCTACGGCGCGACCTACGAGGCACGCATCCGGGCACGGGACGCGGCGGCCAACTGGAGCGCCTGGGTCCAGACGGCCCCGTTCAAGGCCGTGCTCGTCGACGACCGCAGTTCGACGGTCAAGAAGACAGCGTCGTGGGTGAAGGTGGGCTCGTCGTCGGCCATCGCAGACACGCTCCACCGCTCCTCGAGCGTCGGGGCGAGGATCAGCTACACGTTCACCGGCCGCTCGATCTCGGCCGTCACGCCCTACGGCCCGGGCCGGGCCAAGGTCCGCGTCTCGGTCGACGGCGTGTACCAGACCACTGTCGACCTGCGACGCTCCGGCACGTATCACCGCCGGATCTTCTTCACGAAGACGTTCTCCGCGAGCGGGAAGCACAAGATCACGCTCGAGATCGTGTCGAGCGGCCGCGTCTACCTGGACGCGTTCATCGTCCGCCAGTAGGGCTCGCGCGGGCGCGGAGCTGGGCACGAGCGCCTCGCACGCCGCCCCGTACCTGCAACGCACCTGACACGCTCCCGGAACGGCCGAACCACGCCCGGCATTGCATCGGTGCGCTAAGGTGACGCTCGCCAACGCAACGGGCCGGGTACCCGTGCGCCAATGCTGTCGACGCAGAGGGGTTGATCGTGGCAAGAGCGATGTGGAAGGGGGCCATCCAGTTCGGGCTGGTCACCATCCCGGTGAAGCTCTATCTGGCGACCGAGTCCAAGGGCATCAGCTTCAACATGCTCCACAAGGACGACCTGTCGCGCATCCAGATGAAGGTCTGGTGCCCGGTCGAGGACGAGCCGATCTCCCGGTCGCGACACGGTCAAGGGCTACGAGTACTCGCCCGGCGAGTACGTCGTGATCACCGACGAGGACCTCGAGCGCGTGCCGCTCAAGACCGTCCGCTCCATCGAGATCGAGCAGTTCACCAAGGCCAAGCGTGACGACGCGGCCGTGCGCTTCGTGAAGAGCGCCTACTACCTCGAGCCGGACAAGATCGGTCGCAAGGCGTTCTACCTCCTGCAAGTCCGTCCTCGAGGACGAGGGCCTGACGGCGATCTGCAAGGTCGTGATCAAGGACCGCGAGGCGCTGGCCGCGCTCGACCCGTTCGGCGACACGATGCTGATGACCACGCTCCACTGGCCCGACGAGATCCGCTCGACCGAGCGAGCTGGAGCTGCCCGACGAGGACGTTCGACTTCAAGCCCGCCGAGCTCGCGATGGCCAAGCAGCTCGTGTCGGCGATGACCGGCGAGTTCGACCCGGCGCAGTACAAGGACGAGTACCGCGAGGCGCTCGAGACGATCATCCAGGCCAAGGTCGAGGGCAAGGAGACCGTCGAGATCGAGCAGCCCGAGGAGACCGGCAAGCTCATCGACCTCATGGCCGCCCTGGAGGCCTCGGTCAAGTCGGCCAAGGAGGCACGCGCCGCCGGTGGCTCGGAGCCCGTGTCGGTCGCCGATGCCAAGGCCGCCAAGGATGCCAAGGCGGCGAAGGCCGCGAAGCCGCCAAGGCCCCGGCCAAGTCGCGAGCCGCGAAGGCCGACGACGAGGAGACGGCGAAGCCCGCCCGAAAGCGCAAGACCGCGTAAGTCTCGGGCCCGCGGTCGCGGCGCAGGCGCGGCGCGCGCACGGTTCTTGCACCAGGTGCAAAGAGGCCGCGCGGCGACAGGACGTGCATCTCATGCAAGCCCGCGGTGCCCGAACCCCCGCCTCCGCGGCTGACACCGCGGGACACCCGACTGCTATCGTGCCCGAAGCGGTTCGATGCAAGGGGAGGGCGACTGCACCATGGCTACCCGACACGGCCCCGTCATCGTGGCGTTCATCACCCTGATGACAGTCGCCGCGTGCTCGGGGGGCGCGGCTGCCTCAGGGACGGCCGGGGCCGGTGAGCCAACGGCCGCCGGCAGCACGTCGTCGGCGCCATCCGGGGCGGCGTCCGCGCCGGCCGCCACAGCCGCGGCCAGCGCCGCCGCGAGCCCGCCAGCCAGCGCCGGGACCGACGCGACCGGTGCCTGTGCGCTGATCTCGTTGAGCGAGGTCAGTGACACCCTGGGCTTCGCCGTCACCTCCGGCGAAGGGAGCGGCGAGACGATCTGCATCTATGAAGTCCCGGACGTGGGCGCGATCGTCGCCTACGTCGAGACGAGCACCGTCGATCCCGCCATCACGATCGACGCGCTCAAGGCTGCGCCGGATGTCACGCCTGTCGACGGGATCGGCGATGAAGCCTTCTGGCAACCGGCCTATCTGTCGGTGAAGCTGTTCGTCCTCAAGGGCGCACAGCTGCTGTCGATCGCCGTCGGCTCCCTCAACGGGGTGCCCGTGGACGGGCTGCCGGACGACATCTCGCCCGAGAAGCTCCTCGACATGGCCAAGAAGCTGGGCACGCTCGCGGTCGGCCGGATGTAGCGAGGGGCAGCGACCGTCCGGTCGCCCGCCTGGGATCGCGCGCTTCGGGCACACTCCCCGCTATGCCCCTCGAGGAATACCGCCGCAAGCGCGACTTCGGGAAGACCCCCGAGCCGGCTCCCGGCGCGCCCGACGTCGAGGCCGGCCGGGGCCGCGGCCGGTTCGTCGTCCAGCGCCATCGCGCCACCCGGCTCCACTACGACTTCCGCCTCGAGATCGACGGCGTGCTCGTGAGCTGGGCCGTCCCGAAGGGCCCGACCCTCGATCCCAAGATCCGGCGCATGGCCGTCCACGTCGAGGACCACCCGATCGAGTACTTCGACTTCGAGGGCGTCATCCCGGCCAAGCAGTACGGCGCGGGCGACGTCATCGTCTGGGACTGGGGCACCTGGGAGCCCGAGGCGCCGACGCTCGACGCCACGACGGCGATCGCCGACGGCGAGCTGAAGTTCCAGCCTCCACGGCGAGAAGCTCAAGGGCCGCTTCACGATCGTCCGCACGAGCCGGCGCCCGGGCAGTGCCCCGAGCCGCGCGTTCGAGGACGACGAGGGCGAGCAGTGGCTGCTCATCCACAAGCGCGACGAGGCCGCGCAGGACGGCTGGGACGCCGAGGACCACCCGCAGAGCGTGAAGACCGGCCGCACGAACGACGAGGTCAAGGCCGACCGCGACGCCCTCTGGAACAGCCAGGCGCCGGCGGCGAGCGCGGAGATCGACCTCGCCGGCGCCGTCGCCGCGCCGATGCCGCAGACGCATCGAGCCGATGCTCGCGACGCTCGCCACCAAGCCGTTCAGCGACGCCGACTGGCTGTTCGAGATCAAGTGGGACGGCTTCCGCGTGCAGGCGGTCGTCGACGACGGCAAGGTCCGGATCTGGACGCGCAACCTCAACGACGCCGCGACCTACTTCCCGAGGCTGCTGAGCGCCGCCGACCTGGATCGAGGCGCAGCCAGGCGATCGTCGATGGCGAGGTCGTGGCGCTCGACGACGACGGCCGGCCCGACTTCTCGCCTGCTCCAGACGAAGCTCGGCGAGAAGGTCGACGAGCGGGCTCGTCTACCAGGCGTTCGACCTGCTCTATCTCGATGGGCGGTCGCTGCTCGACGTCCCGCTCGAGGATCGCAAGCGCCTGCTGCGGAGCGTGCTCAAGGAGCATCCGCGGGTCCGGTTCGCGTCGCACGTCGAGGGCGAGGGCGAGGCGTTCTACGAGGCGGCGCAGGCGCAACGGCGTCGAGGGCATCGTCGCCAAGCTCCGCCGGTCGCGCTACGAGCCCGGCCGGCGGACGAACGCCTGGCTGAAGCTCAAGATCCGGCCGGAGCAGGAGCTCGTGGTCGGCGGCTGGACGCCGGGGGAGGGGAATGCGCGCGACCTCGGGGCGCTGGCGGTCGGCGTCTACGAGGACGGCAAGCTGCGGTTCAGCGGCAAGGTCGGGTCGCGGGTTCACGGGCGCGATCCGCAAGGACCTGCTCGCGAACGGCTGCAGCCGCTGACGACGGACGACGCCGCCGTTCGACCCGCCGCCGCCCAAGGACTACCGCGGCCGCTGGGGCGGCGACCTCGGCGGACATCACGTGGGTCCGGCCGGAGCTCGTGATCCGGGCCGAGCTGGGCGGCTGGTCCCGCGACGGCATGGTCCGCCAGACCGCGTTCAAGGGCATCGAGCCGGGCCGCGACCCGACCGACCGTCGTGCGCGAGACCGCGGTCGCCACGACCACCGCGGTCCGTGCCGCCGAGGCCGCGGCACCCGCCGAGCCCGAGACCGAGGCAAGATCGGCCATGCCGAAGGCATCGACGCCGGATCGCGATCGAAGGCCAAGTCCGAAGGCGGTCGGCGCGCCAAGGCCGCGAAGCCGGCCGACCCGCCGACGTCCCCGCGAGCTGGCGCGTCACCGACGAGGAGCTCGCCGCGCTCGACGCCCTCGGCAAGGAGGGCGTGTGGCAGGTCGGCGGCCGACGAGCTGAAGCTGACGAACCTCGACAAGCCGCTGTTCGAGCCGCGCGAGCCCGACGGCGGCGGCCCGATCACGAAGCGCGAGCTCATCCGCTACTTCGCGCGCATCGCGCCGACGATGCTGCGCGCACCTCGACGGACCGGCCGCTCAACCTCCAGCGGTTCCCCAACGGCGCCGGCGCGCCCGGGCTTCTGGCAGAAGGACATCCCCGAGACGGCGCCCAAGTGGCTGACCCGCTGGCACGAGACCGGCGTCGACGGCCGGACGCGACCGCGATGCCAACGACCATCTCCTCGCCGACCGGGCGGCCGCCCTGGCCTGGCTCGGCAACCAGGCGAGCTTCGAGATCCACGCCTGGACCGGCAAGCTGCCCGACCCGTGGCGGCCGACGTTCGCGTACATCGACATCGACCCCGGCGAGAAGACGACCTGGGACGAGACGCTCGTGCTCGCCCGGCTCTACCGGACGGCGCTCGGGCATCTCGGCGTCCGCGGCTATCCCAAGACGACCGGCAAGCGCGGCATCCAGATCTGGATCCCGATCGAGCCGAAGTACGCCTTCGACGAGACCAGCGCCTGGGTCGAGCGAGTCAGCCGCGCGGTCGGCTCCACGGTCCCGGACCTCATCTCCTGGGAGTGGGCGAAGGAGGCCCGCAAGGGTCGCGCCCGGCTCGACTACACCCAGAACGCGAGCATCAAGACGCTGGTCGCGCCGTATTCCGTGCGGCCGGCGCGCCGGGGCGCCGGTCTCGACGCCGATCGACTGGGACGAGCTTGACGACCCGGACCTGCGACCAGACCGCTGGACGATCCGCGACCTCCTCGACCGAGTTGCCGAGAAGTCGGCGACCTGTTCGCCGCGGCCCAGACCGACCTGCAGGAGCTCCCGCCGGTCTGATCGCGGGAGGCCTCACCGGCGGCGCACCGGCGTGGCAGGATGCGCACGTGCCTGACGACGTGACCGGGATCACCCTCCGGAACCCGACCGACGAGACGCTCTCGTCCTTCTTCGTGCCGATCTCGATCGCCTTCGGCGAGGAGTTCACCGAGCCCGAGATCGACAACGAGCGCCATGTGCTCGAGCTCGATCGGGTCTTCGGCGCCTTCGACGGCGAGACGGCCGTCGGGCTCTCGGGCGCGTACACGTTCCGGCTGACGACGCCGGGCGGCGAGGTCGGTGCCGCGGGGGTCACGCTGATCGGCGTCATGCCGACCCATCGGCGGCGCGGGATCCTGCGCCTGATGATGACCCGGCTGTTCGAGCAGGCGCGCGAGCGCGCCGAGCCGGTCGCGATCCTGTGGGCGTCGGAGGCCGCGATCTACCAGCGGTTCGGGTACGGCATGGCGACGTTCCAGACCGAGATCGATGCCGAGAAGGACAAGATCCGCTTCGCCCGGCCGATCGAGTCGTACGGCCAGGTCCGGATCGTCGACCGCGACGAGGCCGCCGAGCGCTTCCCGCCGATCTTCGAGGCGCGCCGCGCGACGACGCCCGGGTCGCTCAACAGGACCGACGCCAAGTGGCGCTACCAGCTGGTCCACGACGCGGAGTGGATGCGGCACGGCAACGGGCCCAAGGTCCGCGCGCTGCTCGAGGTCGACGGCGAGGCGAGGGCCTACGTCATCTACCGGGTCAAGGCCGACTGGGACAGCCACGGGCCGAAGAGCGTCGCCACGATCCTCGAGCTGATCGGCGTCGACGCCACGGCGGAGCAGGCGCTCTGGCAGTGGGTGTTCGGCATCGACCTCATCGGCACGGTCCGGACCTGGCGCGGCCCGATGCCGCACCCGCTCCAGCTCATGGTCACCGAGCCGCGCCGGCTCGCCGCGGGCATCAGCGACGCGATGTGGCTGCGGATCATCGAACTGCCGGCCGCCCTCGAAGGCCGGACCTACCGCGGCCCCGGCAGCCTCGTCTTCGAGGTGACCGACGACTTCTGCCCCTGGAACGCCGGCACGTGGCAGCTCTCGGTCCCGGAGGAGGGCCTTGCCAAGGTCACCGGCACGCGCGCCGCGCCGGACGTCTCGATGGACATCCGCGACCTGGCGGCGGTCTACCTGGGCGCGCTGCGCTTCGCCGACCTGGCGGCCGCCGGACGGGTGAGGGAATGCCGCCCCGGCGGTTTGGCGGTGGCGGACGCGCTGTTCACGACGCCGTCGGCCCCGTGGAACTCAACGATGTTCTAGGTCGTCGGGCAGGCTCAGCCGGCCGCCGACCTTGGCAGATTGGAACATCTCGATTGGCATCGGCCTCTCGAGCTCCCAGACGATCCGGATTGGCTTCTCGGACTCGTATCGAACCAGTCGGGCGGAGCCGAGGCAAACGTATGGCGCCGACTCGCCGCGCCCGTCCTTCCGGTTTTCTCGAACGCACAGAACGACCTTTGAGCCGCGGGCAACGTGATTGATGTAGCGCCGACCCGTGACCGATGACGCGGTGGTCTTGGATTGAGACTCCCAATGGAACAGCGTTGGGGAGATCGGATAGTCCCGATATCTGGTCGTCGGTGAGTAGTCCTCATCGGACTTGTTCAAAGTCACAAAGAACACATCAGTCTGATGATCGGCCACCCACGCGAGCCCTTCGCGGGTTTCGCTCAGGTGCCCCTTGCTGACGCGTCCGTAGGCAGCGATCAACTCATACAAGCCATAGGTCCCGTGGCTGTGCAGAGGAACGACGCCACTCGGGTCGATCGGGAGGGTCTCCGCCCGCGACTGGTCGCGAAGGGCGTCGAGTAGTTGCAGGAGCTCCTTTCGAAGCACGGAATTCTCTCGGAACTCGGCGAGAGTCAATTGGAGCTCGTCAACGGGACGGGATCGACGACCGAGCGCCGCGAAGAGCATTAGGTTGAGACGACCCTCTCGCGTCGAAATGTCAGCCTCAATCGCCGCGCCATCCAGATACCGCGTCCAATGGGCGTACCGCTCTTCGTCATCGACGTGGAGCATTCGCGCAAAAGCGTTCGAGGCGGCCACCTCTTGCGGCTGTGCGGCTGCGCGGACGTGACCTGCGGCTCTCCGTAAATTCATGAAAGTCTGGCCGGGATTCGAGTAGATCTCGGAGAGATCGTGGTTACTCGCGTCGACGAACGCGCCAAGGCTTGTGTCCGCAGGCATGCCACGCAATTCGTCGATTAGGTCACGCCGCCCGAGGCGGAGACTGCTCCTGACGTTTTCGAGGACGATCTCCTGCGCGATCTCGTCCAGTCTGACCGCGCAGCCAGGGGGCATCAGCGGGAAGCCGGACTCGATCATCCGACCCAGCTGCTGACGAGTGCCACCCATGATCGCGCGGTATCGGAGGTCGAATCGATACTTGGCATTGGATTGGCCGATGAAGTCGAGGACCGTCAAAACGGTCTTGCCCTCGGCCCAGCGCAGGCCGCGGCCGAGCTGCTGTAGGAACACCGTCGCGCTCTCCGTCGGTCGGAGAAGGAGAATGGTGTCGACCTCGGGGATATCGACGCCTTCGTTGAAAATGTCGACCGTGAAAATTGCCCGTAGTTCGCCTCGACGAAGCTGTCGCACTGCATTCGTGCGCGCGTCACGAGGTGACCCTCCGTGGAGCGCGACCGCGGGCAAGCCCGCTAGGTTGAACTGATCAGCCATGAACTGGGCGTGCGCAACGCCGGCGCAAAAGCCAAGAGCACGCATCTTCGTCGGGTCCAGCACCCATTCCTGGACAGAATCGAGGATTCGTTGAGCGCGGACGTGATCGCCTGTGTAGATGCCCTCGAGGCCCCCAGAGGCATACCGGCCTCGCTCGAAGGCCACGCCTCGGAGGTCTGTCCCGTCATGAACTCCGAAGTAGTGGAAGGGCGACAGAAGACCCTGGTCCAGTGCCTGCCACAGGCGCATGTCGCAGGCAATCCGATTGTCGAACCAGTGGACGATGTCCTGCCCGTCCGTTCGTTCCGGCGTTGCTGTTAGTCCCAACAGCACCCTCGGCTTGAGACGCTCGAGCAGCTTTCGGTAGGTTGGCGCCTCGGAATGGTGGAACTCATCAACGATGACCACGTCGTACGCCTCCGGCGGGATCGTGTCGATGGTCCGATGCAGCGACTGAATCGACGCGAAGACGTGCTCACCGATTGATGGCCGTTCCGCTCCAACATGGCGTTCGCCGAACGACATATCGCCGAGGACATGACGAAAGACCTGTTGGCTCTGCTGCAGGATCTCGTCTCTGTGTGCGACGAAAAGGAGGCGGTCCAACCCGGCCGCCCGAAGGCGTTTGTAGTCGAACGCGGAAACCCAGGTCTTGCCCGTGCCGGTCGGGGCGACAACGAGGTTTCGCATGTGGCCTCGCTGGCGCTCGGCGGCAAGCGCCTCAAGCATTTCTTGCTGAAAAGGCTTGGGCCCGAACTCGATTGAGACGGCGAACGCCTCCGGTACTAGCGTCATGCCCTTCTGCTGGTTGAGGGCCAGGTCGAGGCGCTCGGCATCCACGCGAGGGTCATATGACTCGAATTCAGGCTCGTTCCAGTACTGCTCGAACGTGGCTGACACGCGATCGACGATCGGCGAATTGTCGACCTGGCTGATGCGCACATTCCATTCGAGGCCGTCAAGCAACGCCGAGTGGGTGAGGTTGGAAGAGCCGACGTAGGCCGTGTGATATCCGGAATCTCGGTGGAAGAGCCATGCCTTCGCGTGCAAGCGGGTCTGCGATGTCTCGTACGAGATCTTGACCTTCACCCCTAGGCCGGCCAGTTCGTCGAGAGCCCGGCGTTCCGTTGAGCCTGTGTACACGCTGGCGATCACGCGCATCTGACCCCCGCGGAGCAGGAAGTCCTGCACCTGGGGCCGGATCAGCCGCAGGCCCGCGAAACGTACGAATGCGCACAAGAGGTCGATGCGATCTGCACTCTCAATCTCGCGACCTACTTCATTTCCGATCTGGAAATCGTTGTGCCCATTGACGAGCAGGGCACTACGGCTCAAAGGGATGCCGGGTCGGGTGGTCGTGGCCCTATCCCCAGTGAGCAGAGGTCGCCGCGCCTCGAGGAGGATCAGAGCAGCAAGGTCGATTGCTTCGTCAAACGACCCTTGCCCGGGCGTCACGCTGTTTACCAGCCGTAGGACGCGATTCGTGAATGCGACCTGCGCCGCGCGCTTCTCAGGAGCGGTCGCCCCTGCCTGCGTCATCGAGCGGCGAACCTCGACGTGTACGTACCGCGCAAGCACCTCCGGCAAGGTGGCGATCTCCACTGGCTCGGTGTCGATCAACCACCCTTGGGCGCGAGCGGCGTCGATGCGGTCGCGAAGTGCATCGGTGACAAGGGTCTCGTACAGCCCTTCAATCAGGTCGTCGGCCACGCCGCCAGGATAATCCCGAGAAGGTGCGTTCTTGGTTGAATTCGATTAGACGCCGGATTCCCGCAGGGGATCACCCCGCGTTGAAGACGTCCAGTAGGTCCTCGCCGGTCGATTGCTTGAGGCCGGGCGCCTCGACGGTGATGAGGACCGTGTCGTTGTTGGGGTGGTTCGGGTCGTAGATCCGGATGTGGCGGGTCGTGCCATCGTCGTCGTAGGCGTAGCCGAGGACCTGATGGTTCGAGGTCAGCTTGAACGGGTTCCATGACGACTTGCGGATGAGCCCGATGATCGGCAGCCGACCCTCGTCGATCGCGCCGGTGATCTTGGACCACTCGTGGTCGACCGCGCGGCGGCCGGGCTTGCCACCGACGAAGGCCGACAGCCAGTAGAACCGGAGCGGAACGCTCAGCCAGTAGAGCGACTGGACCTGGTTCCGGACGATCGCCTTGAACAGCGGCGAGCCGTTGGCCGGCGGCGACGTGTCAGGCGGCATCGGGCGCTTCTTCGCGAATGCATCCCGGACGTACCAGCTCATCCCGCCGCACAGGCCCGAACTCGCGTCCCCGACGCCGATCCAGCGCGGATCGATGAACCCGAGCTTGACCGTCGGCCCAGGCGGATAACTGTTCGCGAAATGGAGCCCCCAGGTACTCGGCAGAAAGCCAGCCACGGCGTTCGCAGTCATGGCGATTAGCCTACGCCTCTGGCATCTGCGCGGCGTCGCGTCGACGGCGAAAGCGTTGCGCTAGTTCGCGTCCGCGGCCTCGAGGTCCAGGAGCAGCTGCGCCAGCTCGAGTGCGTTCGAGGCGCCGTAGTTCGCGTAGCAGTTGTTGAAGAGCACATGCGTGTCCTTCGCCTGGCTCGCGGTCTCCTGCACGCGCGGCGCCCACTCCTGGAGCTCCTCGCGGTCGTACAGGTAGCGGAACCGCTCGACGGTCTGGATGCCCTTCGCCTCCCAGGTCTCGGTGCGACGGCCGTGGAAGCGCACGATCGCGAGGTCCGGCGACGTCGCCGTGACGACCGCGGGCACGCTCGACTTGAAGCCCTGCGGCCCGTCGACGATCACCATCGGGATCTCGCGATCGCCGAGGAAGTTGAGGGTCCGCTCGAGGTTCTTCTCGTTGAACCAGGACGCGCTGCGGAACTCGACCGCGCCGGTCATCCCGGCCTCGCGGAGCCGCCCGACGGCCTCCTCGATCTGGTCGCGGTTCTCCGATGACGTGAAGAACCAGCGCGGGTACTGGAGCAGGATCGAGCCGAGCTGCCCGGCCTCCTTGAGCGGCTCGAGGCCGTCGGCGAACCAGGCCCACACGTCGTCGCGCAGCGCGTCGGGCAGGTCCTTGGCGTAGATGCGCGGCTTGACGGCGACCTCCAGCGGGAGGGCTTCGCGGAGGTCCTTCGGCAGGCGCTTCGTCTCGGTCGGCTGGCCGGTCATCAGGGCGTGGGCCTTGATGTCGAACGTGAAGTCGGGCGGCGTGCGCTCGACCCACAGCTCCGACGTGCGTCGGGACGGGAGCGCGTAGTAGGTCGCATCGACCTCGACGAGCGGGAACTTGCTGGCGTAGTAGCCCAGGCGCTCCTCGGCGGAGTCGGCGCCCTCGGGATAGAAGACGCCCGAGGCGGTCATCGTCGGGTCGGTCCAGGAAGCGGTCCCGATGCGAACCATGCCGGTCTTGGCGTCGCCGCTCCCGAGGTGGATCGGCTCCGCGGCGACATCGGGCGGGAGGTCTGAGACACGCTTCGCCGTTCGCTCGGGACCCGGGTCGTGGACAGCGTCAGTCACCTGCCCATGGTAGGCCGAGCCGGGGGACGCGGGCGCTGCGGGAAGACGCGGTCTGGCGGCTAGGGGACGACGGTGACCCGGACGATCGTCGGCTCGACGCCGGCGGCGATGAGCGAGCCGTGCTCGGGCGTGACCACGTCGAGGATCAGGAGGTACTCGCCCGGGCTCGCCGGCACGCTCAGGGCGAGCGCGCGGTCGATCGGCTTTGCGGGCGCGAGGCCGGCCGGCAGGCCGATCTGGGCACTCGCCGGGAGGAGTGCGGTCGCATCGTCGGCGAGGGACAACCACCGGCCGACCAGCGTCGCGAAGACCTCGCCGGCGCGCCCGTCCGGACCGGGGTTGCTGAGCGTCGGGCCGTGGCCCCAGGCGGCCTTGCCGAGATTGACGACGCGAACCGGGAGATCGACGTCGCTGCCTGCGGAGAGCGTGGCCGTCGGTGCCGCCAGGATCGCGCCATCGGGATCGCCGGTCACCCGGACCACGAGATCCGAGATGGCGGCCTGGGTCGAGGCGTCATAGGCCACGCCATCGCTGTCGTGAAGGGTGATGGTCAGGCGGTACCGACCAGGCGTGCTGGGCAGCGTCATCGGCACCGATAGGTACTTCTTGCCGAGGTGCAGCTTGGATGGCGCGACGACATCTCCGAGGCGTTCCGGCGTCACGAGCTGGAGGTCGGCCGGGGGCGGGCTTGGCTGGAGCGGCGCGATGGTCGGGTCGGTCTCGGCCTCAGGCGCTGTCGAGGCATCTGGTCCGGGCGAGACCGCGGGCACGGCCGGGTCCGGCGCCGCGGCCGGCACCTCGGTCACCGGGTCGGTCGCGACGAGGGGGACGTCGAGCGGATCCCAGCGGACGCTCGCCTGCACCGCCGGCACGTCGTCACGGTCCTTGATCTTGAACGGGATGCGCAGGGTCGCGGTGCCACTTGCCGCCGTCGAGCCCTTGATGGTCGGCGTGCCGAGGTGGACGCCGCTCGCGAGCAGGTCCGGCTGACCGGGCACGACCGCGGCAGACGCGCCGCTCGCCGAGCCGCGCGCGCCGGCGAGCACGTCGGCCGACGCCAGTCCCTCGCGCAGGACGATCGAGCGCTCGAAGCCCGAGGTCGGGTGCTTCGGGTCCATCTGCGCGACGTAGCCCGGGCTGCGCACGCTCTCGAACGCGAAGGCGTGCCCGTTGGCACTCGGGGCAGTGCGCCAGATCGAGTTGATCGACCGGCCGCCGCTGAGGATCGCCTTCACGAAGCCCGACGGGCTGTCGTGCGCCTCGGCGATGACCGCCGATGCGCCCGCGGCGATGAACCCGGCCGCGAAGTTGTCGACGCGCTGCTTCGCCTGGGCCAGCGTCCCCTCCGGGATGCCGGGCTCGGAGTTGCCGCTCGCGTAGCACAGGTGGTTGAGCAGCACGACGGCGTTGCTCGCGAGGTCGATCGACGCGGCGATCCGCTTCTCCCCGAAGTACTGATGCGTGCTGTCATTGCCGCCGGCAGTGGGATTGAGCCCGAAGCCGTTCTGGGTCGGTCGATTCAGCGCGTTGCGGTACGGGCTGGGCCACCCGTTGCCGTGGCCCATGTAGACGACCAGTGACGCCCCCTGGAGCGCGGCCTTGACCGCCGGCCACGTCGCGTTGGGCGAGTAGATCTCGGTCACATCGGGCGTGTAGCGCCGCGCGACGGCTGCGGCGGCTCGAGCCTCCGCGCGATATCCGCTGGTCGCGGCGCCCGCCGGTCCGACGATCAGGACCACCTTCGGGACCTTGGCGGCTGCGGCCACGGGCGCGGCCACTCCCACCGACGCGAGGACGCCGGAGATGAGCAGCGCTGCGAAGACCGAACCGAGCCTCCTCATCAGAGGGAGCCCTCCCATGTGCAGGCGGGCGGCCAGCGTATCCCTGGTCGGTCCCCACGACCATACTCGCCGCCCCTATCAGGGCGTTATTCGGCAGGTCCTGGTGCCGTCTGGCACCAAAAACGCCGGAAGCGTCGCATTGAGTCACCGCACGACTGGGATACGACGGGCTGGGACCTTCGGATGGCCGGCACGGCTACGAGCCGTCTCCCGCCGTACCATCGCCTCATGCCCAACCGCCTAGCCGGCGAGACCAGCCCGTATCTGCTCCAGCACGCCAACAACCCGGTCGACTGGTTCCCGTGGGGTCCCGACGCGCTCGCCCGCGCGAAGCTGCTCGATCGCCCGATCTTCCTCTCGATCGGGTACGCAGCCTGCCACTGGTGCCACGTCATGGAGCGCGAGTCCTTCGAGCACGAGGCGACCGCGCGCTACCTGAACGACCAGTTCATCTCGATCAAGGTCGACCGCGAGGAGCGCCCGGACCTCGACCAGCTCTACATGGGCGCCGTCCAGGCGATGACCGGTGGCGGAGGCTGGCCGATGTCGGTCTTCCTCACGCCCGAGGGCAAGCCCTTCTACGGCGGCACGTACTTCCCCGACGAGCCGCGACACGGGATGCCGTCCTTCCGCCAGGTCCTCGAGGGCGTCACCCGAACGTGGCGCGACCAGCGCGCTGAGGTGGAAGGTGCCGGCAACCGGCTGGTGGCCGCGCTCGTGGACGCGCAGCGGCTCGAGGCGAGCCCCGACGACCCCACGCCGGCCCTGTTCGAGGCCGTCGCGAGCGGCCTGATGGGCTCGTTCGACTCGCGCAACGGCAGCTGGGGCGCCGCGCCGAAGTTCCCCCAGCCGATGACGATCGAATACCTGCTGCACCGTCTTGTCGGCGGCGACGACAGGTTCGATGCGGTCGTGCGGTTCACGCTCGACAAGATGGCCGATGGTGGGATCCACGACCAGCTCGGCGGCGGCTTCCACCGCTACGCCACCGACCCCGTGTGGCTCGTGCCGCACTTCGAGCAGATGCTCTACGACAACGCCCAGCTTGCCCGGGTGTACCTGCACGCCTGGGCGGCGACCGGCGAGGCTCGCTACCGCGATGTCGGCACCGGGACGCTCGACTACATGATCCGCGAGCTGACCACGGCCGACGGCGCCTTCGCCGCGAGCCAGGATGCCGACACCGAGGGTATCGAGGGCCTCACGTTCGTCTGGGCCGCGGCGGAGATCCGCGAGGTCCTCGGTGCCGACGCCGACCCGTTCCTTGCCGCGTACGGCGTCACCGACGAAGGCAACTGGGAGGGCCGGACGATCCTGTCGCGCGTGTGGCCGGACGTCCACACGCCGCCGTCGCGCGACGACGCCCGACTCGAAGCGACGCTCGCCGAGGCCCGCACCCGGCTCCTGGCCAGACGATCGGAGCGCCCGCAGCCGGCTCGCGACGACAAGGCGCTGGCAGCCTGGAACGGGCTGGCGATCGCCGCATTCGCCGACGCGGCGCGGCTCCTGCGCCAGGACGATCCCGACGCCGCGGAACGCTATCGGGCGGCCGCGGTTCGGGCAGCGGAGACGATCACCGGCGGCCTGCTCGGGAACGACGGCGCACTCGGGCGCTCGTGGAAGGACGGCCGGGCGACCGGTCAGGGCGTGTTGGAGGACTACACGCACCTCGCGGACGGCCTGCTCGCCTTGTACGAGGCGACCTTCGACGAGCGGTGGTTCACGATCGCGCGAGCCTTGATGGATCGAGTTCTGGCCAGGTTCGCCGATCCGGTCGGCGGGTTCTTCGACACCGCGGACGACCACGAGCGCCTCGTCGCCCGGCCCAAGGACCTGCAGGACAACGCCGTGCCGTCAGGCAACGCGGTCGCCGCGCTGGTGCTGCTGCGGTTGGCCGCATGGACGGGCGAGGGCACCTACCGCGACGCCGCCGAACGGGCGCTCCGGACCGTCGTCGCCGTCGTCGGCCGCTACCCCACGGGTTCGCCCAGTGGCTCTCGGCGATGGACCTGGCGCTCTCGCCGGCCGTCGAGGTGGCGATCGTCGGCGATCCGGGCGACGCCGGCGACCCGGGCGCTTCTCGACGTCGTCGAGACCGGGTTCCGCCCGCACCAGGTCGTGGCGGTGAGCGCCGACCCGGCCTCGAGCCTCGTCCCGCTGCTTGCCGATCGCATCGCGATCGACGGCCGCCCGACGGCCTATGTGTGTCGCGGCTTCGTATGCCGCCTGCCGGTCACGGACGTCGATGGACTGCGGACGCAGCTGACGGAGGCGATGGGATGAGCGACGAGCCTGGGGAGATCCGGATGCCCACCGAGGCGGAGCGCGCGAACGCGCTCGACTGCCTCCGCTGCGGCTCGCTGGTCCGGGCCGAGGGCCAAGTCGACCTGCGGACCGGTGGGCACAGCGGTGGCTGGAGCGTGCTGTTCGGCGGCTGGGCCGATGTCGACGAGCAGCTGATGAAGCTCCTGGTCTTCTCGTGCCCGAACTGCGGCCACATCGAGTTTCGCGTGCCGACCGCGTGAGCGAGCCTCGCCTTGATCCCGTCGAGGCCCGACCGGCCGCGACCGTCGTCCTGATGCGCCCGGGTCGGAACGGTCCGGAGGTCCTGCTCGGTCGACGGCCGGCGTCGATGGCCTTCGCGCCCGACGTCCACGTGTTTCCAGGCGGCCGGGTCGATCCGACCGATGCGCACCCAAGCCTCGTCGCGCGGTCCGTCCTCTCGCCCGAGGACGCGGCCGTGGCCCTGGGTGGCGACTTGCCACCAACCCAGGCGATCGCGGCGTTCATCGCGGCGATCCGGGAGTCGTTCGAGGAGGCCGGCGTGCTGCTGGCCGATGTCGGTCCCGCGTCGTTCCCCGGTGCGCTCGGTGCGGCGCGGGCCGCCCTGGTCGGCGGCGAGATCGGGTTCCAGGCGCTCGCCGCGCAACTCGACCTCACGCTGCGGACCGATTGGCTGGTGCCATTGTCGCGCTGGGTCACGCCATCGAACTTCCCGCGCCGCTTCGACGCGCGCTTCTTCGCGGCGGAGCTCCCGGAAGGAGCGAAGGCGACGCTCGAAGGCGACGAGGTCGTCGAGCACGCCTGGCTGCGCCCGAGCGATGCACTCGAGGCGATGGCCACCGGCCAGCTCGGCCTGTGGCTGCCGACGAGCACGACGCTTCAGCAGCTTGAGCACGTCGACCGGTTCGAGGCCGTGCGGGCACGCCTGGCGCCGGGCGTGCTCAGTCCGGTCGAGGTGGACGAGCTGGACCCGGAGGTGGTCCGCATCGTCATGCCGGCGGGCGGCGGCGTTGCCGGCCAGCCCGTGAATGCCTACCTCGTCGGCCGGCGCTCCTTCGTGCTGGTCGATCCGGGCGACCCGACCGGCCCGGCCCTGGAACGGGCGATCGAGGAGGCCGCGACACGCGGCGGCGCGATCCGTGCGGTCGCCCTGACCCATGTCGACCCCGACCACGCTGCCGGCGCGGAGGCGCTCGCCGAGCAACTCGACATCGAGGTCTTCGTCGGTCCGAGTGGGGGACGGCCGCTGCCGTATCCCGTCCGCGAGCTGACCGACGGGGAGATGGTCGACGCCGGCGACGTCGCGCTTCACACGGTCTCGACGCCCGGTCCGCGACCCGACCATGTCTCGTTCCTGATCGGCGACGGACGGGTGGCGCTCATCGGCGACCTCGATGGCCAGCGCGGCGCGCGGTCGATCCACGGCCCACGCGATGCCGCGGCCTGGGCCCTGTCACTCGCTCGGCTCGACGAGTCGGCCCCTCGCTCGACTCGCTTCGGAGGCCATCCCGCCGCGACTTGAGTTGACGGGTCCCCGACCCGGGCACACGATGCGGCCATGGACGAGCCAGCCGGCCGCTCGATCGAAGGGACGCCGTGGCCGGAAGCCCGCGGCCCGCACTTGCCGGACCCATTGGTTCGCGGCGTTCGAGCGACACCACGGATCTCCTGGGCCTGGATCGCCGTCGCCCTCGTCGCTGGCGTCGGTCATGCCCTCTACGCGGGGATCGTCCTATCCGATGTGTCCGTCGCGTTTCTGGCGGTGCTTGCGGTGGTCCCGGCGGTCGGGCCGTCGCTCATGGGCGCCGCCTTGTTCGCGCGGCATCGCGACGCTTGGTCGACGCATCGCGGTCTTGTGGTGTCGATCGCCCTGTTATCGCTTGGCACGATCATGGAGCTGGTACCCGCCGTCGTTTGGATCGTTCGGCCAGGCCGCCGACGCGGTCGGAGACGAGTCGACCCTGTCCCTCGTGCTCCGGCTGCTAGCGCTCAGTGCCGCCGGGATCCTCCAGGTGGTGGGGTTGGTCGGCCTGGCACGGGGGCTGCGGGGCGCACGAGTCCGAGGGCGCTCGGGGCCGTCGCGGAACTGGACGGCGGCCATCTGGGCGGTCGCGATCCTCGTGGCCGCGGGATCCGTGTACGGCAACGTTGTCGTCATGTTCGCTCCGGCCGGCTCGGCGCCATGGCTGATCGGCTACCTCGTTGTGTCGAGCGTCATCAGTGGGGCGATCATGGTTGCCTGGGCGTACGTGATCACGGTCGCCCTCGGAGGTGCCGCCGCCGGCGAGCGCCCGATCGGTGCATGGCGCCTTGCCTCGGTCGGCGGGCTCGCAGTCCTCGCCGGTGCGGCGATCCAGATCGGCAGCTTTGTCGTGCTCGCCACCCTCGACCCTTCGAGCGACGGAGGGGTTCTATGGGGGATCTCGATCGCGGGACGAGCATCGCTGGCCATCGGGTATCTCGCGCTCATGGCCGCATTCGTCAACGGCCTACCGTCTTCCGACGGCACGGAGGAAGCGGAGCTACCGGCGGCCCGGCCATGGGACCAGTCCGACCTTGATGACGATGACGGTCCGCTCGACCACGCGACGCTCGTCGACTTCGGGGAGCGCCCGATTCGCTAGTCCTCGTCGGGCAACGCGGCCGAGAGGTTGCGCAGGAAATTGAGGCCCTCGTCGACCTGCTCGGTCGGGGCGTACGGGCCGGGCATCAGGAAGCACGGCCGGCCGGCCATCGCCATGCCGGTCAGCTGGCCCCAGGGCTCGTCGAGCGGGCGCCCGGCCGAGATCGAAGCGGCGCGCTTGTAGATGTAGACGATCGCGGCCGGCCGCCACAGGGCGATCTTCTGCCACAGCGGACCGACGCCGGACGTCAGCTCGGCGTCGGTCGCCTCGTCGCGAGCGGACGGGCGCTTGAGCAGGTCGGTGATGCCGTGTCCGGCGGCGACCAGCGCGTCGTCGGCGCCCTCCACTGGTGTCGCGGGCGGCAGGATGCTGGCCAGCATCAGCCGGCGCCAGAACGTGCGACCGAGGCGACCCTGGTGGTAGTGCCCGGCCTCGACGCTGACGGGCGAAGGGTTCAGGCCGACGAACAGGAGCTTGTTCCGGAGGGGCGGAAGGTCGGCCAGCGTCTCGGTGGGCTGGCCGTCGATCGTCAGTGTCGTCCGGTGCGAGCCCGGTCCGGGTCGGGTTGTGAGGGCGGCGATCTCGTCGGGGATCGCGCGGTCGCCGGAGATGGCCTGGTTCCGCCTGCGGTCAGGCCGGTCGGTCGGACGTGGGGCCGTCTGCCGGCGGCACCGCCTCGCCGTCGACCCGGGACTGGATCTCCGCCTGGGCCTTGCTCGCCTCGACCTTGGCCTCCTTGACGCCGCGACCGAGCGCCTCGCCCAGCTTCGGCAGGTTCTTCGGGCCCTTCCACATCAGCACCAGGATGAGGACGACGATCAGGACGATGAGCAGGCTATCCATCCGCGGATGGTACTCCGCGACGGGCGACCGGGATGACGAGCCGCAGGGAGGTGTGCGTCGCCGAGAACGAGGCGACCTTGTTGTCGACGAGCCCGGATGCCTTCGCGGCTTCGATGACCTCGACGTCGCGCAGCGTCGCCGCCTTGCCCTTGCGCGAGACCACCCAGATGGCGCCGTTCGGCCGGATCCGCCTCGCCAGCCCAGGGAGTGGCACGAGTTGCGCGGTCGAATCCGCACCGAGCAGCACGATGTCGGTGTCGGGCTCGGGCCAGCCCTCGGTGATGTCGGAGGTGCGATCGGCGATCAGCGGGCGGATCGTTCTCGTCGTCGATGTCGATGATCGCGACCCGCATGCCCGGCCGGATCCCAAGCTTGTCGAGGAGGGGCGTGGTGTAGACCCGTTCCATGCCCGGTATCGTGCCACGCATGCTGCTCGTCTTCGGACCCCGCTCGACGACCTACGACTTCGGGCCCGGCCATCCGCTCACGCCGCGCCGGTTCGGTCCGTCGATCGACCTGTTGCGCTCGGTCGGGCGCGGAGCCCGGGCTCGCGCCGGAGCCCGCATCCGACGAGGAGCTCGCCTGGTGTCACGACCCGCGGTACGTCGAGGTCGTCCGGCGGTTCTCCCGGTCGCCGTTCGGTGGCCCCCTGGCCGGCATCGGCGAGGGTGGCGACGACCCGCCGTTCGCGGGCATGCACGAGGCGGCCGCGGCGGTGGCCGGCGGCTCGATCCGGGCGATGGAGGCGATCCTGCGCGGGGATCACGAGCACGCCTTCCACCCGGGCGGTGGCCTCCACCACGCGATGCCGACCCATGCCTCGGGCTTCTGCATCTACGACGACCCGGCGCTCGCGATCGCCCGCGCCCGCCGCGACGGCTTGCGCGTCCTGTACATCGACCTCGACGTCCACCATGGCGACGGCGTCCAGGCGATCTTCTGGGACGACCCCGGCGTGCTGACGGTCTCGATCCACGAGTCCGGCCGCTACCTGTTCCCTGGGAGCGGGTTCGCGGACGAGCTCGGGGAGGGCGACGCCGCGGGCGCCTCGGTCAATGTGCCGCTGGAGCCGCTGACCGGCGAGGGCGCCTGGCTGGAGGCCGTGCGCACGCTGCTCCCCGAGGTGGCCGCCGCGTTCGCACCGGACGTCGTGGTCAGCCAGCACGGCGCCGACTCGCACGCCTGGGACCCGCTGGCGCACCTGCGGGTCACGACGACCGCGATGGGCGAGGCGGCCCGGGTGGTGGATGCGATCGCCCACCGGCACGCCCGCGGCCAGTGGCTGGCGACCGGCGGTGGCGGGTACGACGCGTACCGGGTCGTGCCGCGGATGTGGAGCCTGGTCTGGCTGGCCGGCGCGCATCGCGAGGTGCCCACATCGACAGATGCGGAGTGGCGGGAGCGCTGGGCCGTCGAGGGTGCCCGGTACGGGCAGGCACCGCTGCCCGAGACGTTCGTCGACGAGCCCAACGCCGGAATCCCGCTCGATGCCACGCAGCGACAGGCCGAGACCGAATCGCTCGAGGCGGTCGCGCTGGTCCGACGGCTCGCCGTGCCGCGTCTTCTGCAAGTGGCGCGCGACAGGCGCTGGTGGGATCCGAACGCCGCGCCGGCGTCGGAGGATGCTGCGCGCCCGCCCGGGTCGCCGGGGTCGCCGGCCGGGGAGCCGGTCGTCGTCCCGTCGCTCGACGCGGCCGCGTGGTCGGAGTGCTCGGTGGCGTCGCGTGTGGTCGCGGCGCTCGATGTCGCGGTCCTGCACGGGCTCGTCGCGGCCGCGATCGCGGACGGGGCGATCGTCTCGGCCGCGCTGACCGGCACGCACGTCGTGGGCCTCGCGATCGCCGGACCGATCTCCGAAGACGGCCATCGCGACCTGCTGGCACTCGGCGTCGCACCCGCGTACCGCCGTTCCGGGCTGGCGAGAGCGCTCCTGGCAGTGACCCCGGCCGACTACGCGGAGGTCACCGTCGCCGAGCGCGACCCCGTGGAGCCGATCGATCGAACGACGCGCGCCACGATCGCCCGCGGGCTGCTCGAACGGGCCGGATTCAGCGTGTCCGCGGTCGACGGCGAGCTCCGGGCCGCCGATCCACTGGCGCTTCGGGCCGCGCGCTGATGGCGACACCGACGGATCCGGCAGCCCCGGAGCTCCCTGCCCGCGACATCGTCGACGTCCGCCTGAGCGCGGCGATCCGCGACGGCGGCTGCCCGGTCTGCGTGGTCCGGGCACGGTCCGAGCGCGCGATGATGGACTCGGTCATCGCGCAGCACGTGCTGGACATCGGGTTCCGCCGCGAGCTCGAACGGACGCAGGCGTTCTGCCGCCGCCACCTGCGCGAGCTGATCCTCGCCGACCGCCGCGGCCCGGGTGGCACGCTCGGTTCCTCGATCCTGTACGGCGCGATGATCGAGCGCCGGCTCGAGGTCATCCGCGACGCCGTCGGCGCGAAGGGCCGCTGGCTGCGGGTGCGACTGCGCCTCGCTCGTCGTCGGCCGTCGTGCATGGCCTGCGACCAGGGTCAGTCTGCCGTGGACACGGCGCTCGTCAGGATGGGGGAGCGGAGCAGCGACCCGGCCTGGGCGGGGGCGCTCGGGGCCGCCGCGTTCTGCCTCGACGACTTCCTCGAGCTGTGGGCGGCGGCAGGCGACGACGCCGCGTTCCGCCCGGTCGCCGAGCAGCAGGTGGCGCGGATCCGGGACCTGCACCATCGCCTCGAGCGATTCGTCGACCACTCCAGCCATGACCGCCGCCATCTCATGACCGATCACGAGGCAACGGCCACGGACGAGGCGGCTCGATTGCTGGGCGGCAGCCCCCTGGAGAAGCCATAGCCCGACCACGTGGCGGGGTCGGCGAGGCGCCGCTCAGGGGCCCAGGGACACGGTGCGTGGCGGTCGCTCGAGGATCACCGCGCGATCGCCTTCCACACTCGCCCACAGGATCGCCGAGCCAGGCCATGGGGCATCGGGGGTCGTGAGCGCTCGATAGGCGTCGGAGGAATTTGCCGGGTAGGCCGTCGCCAACGTCGTGGCGAACCGGTTCACGATGTCGCGATTGGTCTGCGTCGAGCGGACGATCAGGAGACGGTCGATGCGCGGCGTGTCGTCCAGCCGCTGCCAGAGATCGGCCGATGGCAGCGACAGGGATTTCTCATTCGCCCAACGGATGAGTTGTTCGAGGCGCCGAAGCTCGGAGTGGACCTCGGTGCACGCCGCCACGGCCCCGAGACGGTCGAGCAGCACGACATCTACGAATCCGCGCGCCGGCCGCACGACCGGGACCTCGACCATCCGATCCCAGCGAGGATCGACGATCCGCAGCAACGCCTCCACGATCCGTGACTGAATCGCGTCCCGGATGCGCGGCCCAGTCCCCGGGTAGAGCTTCACACTGAGGTCCGCACCTAGCGCCGTCGCGATGGCCGTCAGAACGGACAAGCTCGGCTCCCGCTCGCCGCGCTCGATCTGAGAGATGAAGCCCGCGTCGACCTTTGCGGCCGATGCGAGCGCGCGTTGTCCGATCCCAGAGTCCTCGCGGAGCGTGCGGATCTGCCCGCCGATCCGAATGCGTGTGTCGCGGGCTCGACGCCCGACGACGCTTCGAGAATTGGTTCGTGCCCGCCGTCGCTGGACTTCCATCGTGGGAGTCAAGCACCGACACCTTGTCTGTGGCTTATTCGCCTCCATCGCGCGCCCCTGGGCGCTGGCTCTCGGCCAGAGGTTCCGGCGTGAGGTGGCGGCACCCCCTCTAGAACGCTGGCGCTGAGCCCGCGGCGCAGCATGTGGCTGGCGTTCATGTCGCCCAGCCCGCGACGACGCAGGCTGTGCGCCAGCGCTCCATGAGGGCCCGACGGCAGGCGGGCGTCCGGTGCCGTCAGGACTGGCTCAGAGCCAGCGGGCGCACCGGCGGTCGATCAATATAGAACGTCTGGTCGAATGGCATCGACCGGCCTATACTCGCGGTCCTGTGACCGCGACCCTCCCAGCCCGCGCCGACCCGCTGGCCCCGTTCTCGCGTCCCGTGCGCGAGTGGTTCGAGGCGAGCTTCGAGGCACCGACCGATGCCCAGGCCCGCGGCTGGGCCGCGATCGCCGCCGGCCGGAACACCCTCATCCATGCCCCGACCGGGTCGGGCAAGACGCTGGCCGCGTTCCTGTGGGCGCTCGATCGTCTCGCAACGCACCCGACCCCGGAACGGACCCGTGCCCAGCCGGGAACGGTCCGGGTCCTCTACGTCTCGCCGCTCAAGGCGCTCACGTACGACGTCGAGCGCAACCTCCGGGCGCCGCTGACCGGCATCGGGCACGCCGCCCAGCGGCTGGGTCAGCCGATGCCGACCATCACCGTCGCCAGCCGGACCGGCGACACGCCGTCGGAGGATCGCCGCGAGATCGCCCGCCGGCCCCCCGACATCCTCATCACGACCCCGGAATCGCTGTATCTCATGCTCACGAGCCAGGCCCGCGAGGTCCTCCGCGGCGTCGAGCACGTCATCGTCGACGAGGTCCACGCGATCGCGGGCACGAAGCGTGGCGCCCACCTCGCCCTGAGCCTGGAACGACTCGAGCGCCTCCGCGCCGCCGACGCGCCCCCGCTCCAGCGAATCGGGCTGTCGGCGACCCAGCGCCCGCTGGACGCGATCGCCGGCTTCCTCGGCGGCGTCGGGCCGAATCGGGACGTCGACGATCGTCGATGCGGGCGCGCGCAAGCCACTCGACCTCCAGGTCGTCGTCCCGGTCGACGATATGACCGCGATCGGCGAAGTCCTGCCACTCGACCAGCAGCCCGGCGGCCCGGCCAGCAGCCCCGACGCCCGCACAAGCATCTGGCCGGCGATCCACCCGCGGATCCTCGAGCTCATCCGCGAGCACACGTCCACGATCGTCTTCACGAACAGCCGCCGGCTGTCGGAGCGGCTCGCCCAGCGGCTCAACGAGCTCGCCGGTGAGGACCTGGTCAAGGCCCACCACGGCAGCATCGCCCGTGAGCAGCGCCTGGCGATCGAGGAGGACCTGAAGGCCGGCCGGCTCCCGGCGCTGGTCGCCACGTCCAGCCTCGAGCTCGGGATCGACATGGGCGCCGTGGACCTCGTCATCCAGGTGGAGTCGCCGACCAGCGTCGCGCGCGGCCTCCAACGGATCGGTCGCGCCGGCCACCAGGTCGGAGCGCCGAGCAAGGGCGTCATCTTCCCGAAGTACCGGGGCGACCTGCTCGAGGTGGCGGTCGTGACGAAGCGGATGCACGACGGGGCGATCGAGGCCACGACGATCCCCCGCAACCCGCTCGATGTCCTCGCCCAGCAGCTCGTCGCGATGACCGTGATGGACCGCTGGACGGTTTCCGACCTGCTCGACACCGTGACCCGCGCGGCGCCGTACGAGACGCTGACCCGCGACCTGCTGGAGGGCGTGCTCGGGATGCTCGCCGGCGCCTATCCGTCCGACGAGTTCGCGGAGCTCAAGCCGCGCGTCGTCTGGGACCGCGTGACCGACGTCGTCGAGGGCCGCCGAGATGCCCGGGTCGTGGCCGTCATCAGCGGCGGCACGATCCCCGACCGGGGGCTGTACGGCGTCTTCATGGCGGGTGAGGCGGGCACGCCGGGTCGCCGCGTCGGCGAGCTCGACGAGGAGATGGTCTACGAGCTGCGCGCCGGGATGCACGGCGACGTGGTCGTGCTCGGGGCCAGCAGCTGGCGTGTCGACGAGATCAGCCACGACCGGGTCACCGTCACGCCCGCGCCCGGCGTTCCGGGCAAGCTCCCGTTCTGGAAGGGCGATGCGATCGGACGCCCCATCGAGCTCGGGCGGGCGATGGGCGAGTTCGTCGGCGAGGTCGAGGCCGACCTCGCCAAGGGCGATCGCGGTCGGCGCGCGGCGGCGGGGCGGCTGCGCGAGGAGCACGACCTCGACGAACGCGCCGCGGAGAACCTGCTCTCGTACCTCGAGGACGAGCGAGAGGCGACCGGCGCGCTGCCGACCGACAAGCGGATCGTCCTCGAACGGTTCCGCGACGAGCTCGGCGACTGGCGGCTGACGCTCCTCACCCCGTTCGGTGGGCGGGTCCACGCCCCGTGGTCGATGGCGATCGAGAGCCGCCTCGCCGAGCGGCTGGGGCTCGAGGTGCAGACGATCTGGTCCGACGATGGCATCGCGATCCGACTGCCCGAGGGCGATGCCCCGCTCGACGGCATCGAGGCGCTGCTCTTTCCCGATCCCGAGGAGCTCGAGGACCTGGTCGTGGGGCAGGTGGCGTCATCGTCCCTGTTCGCGAGCCGCTTCCGCGAGAACGCCGCGCGCGCCCTCCTCCTGCCGCGCCGCCGCCCCGGGACCCGGACGCCGCTCTGGCAGCAGCGCCAGCGCGCCGCGGACCTGCTGGCGGTCGCCTCGCGGTACGGCAGCTTCCCGATCCTCGTCGAGACGTACCGCGAGTGCCTGAGCGACGTCTTCGACCTGCCGGCGCTGCGCGAGATCCTGGCCGGGGTCGCCCGTCGCGAGATCGCCATCCACAGCGTCGAGACACTCCGGGCAAGCCCGTTCGCGAGCAGCCTCCTCTTCGACTATGTCGCGGCGTACATGTATGACGGCGACACGCCGCTGGCCGAGCGGCGGGCTGGCGCCCTCACGCTCGATCGCGACCTGCTGCGCGAGCTGCTCGGGCAGGAGGAGCTCCGCGAGCTGCTCGACCCCGACGCCCTCGCCGATCTGGAGCTGTCGCTCCAGGCGCTCACCGACGACCGCCGAGCGACGACCGCCGACGGCGTCCATGACCTCCTGAGACGCCTGGGCGACCTGACGGCGGACGAGCTCGCCGCCCGCGTCGGAGGGCGGCGGCGACGTGGCCGGTCCCTGGCTCGACGGAGCTCGTGTCAGGCCGGCGGGCGGTCCGTACGCAGGATCGCCGGGGAGGAGCGCTGGATCGCCATCGAGGACGTCGCCCGGTTCCGGGACGGCGTCGGGGTCTCGCCGCCGGTGGGCGTGCCCGAGGCTTTCCTCGCGCCGGTCGCTGGCGCGCTCGACGGGCTGCTGGCTCGCTGGGCGAGGTCGCACGGACCGTTCCTGACGCCCGAGCCGGCACGGCGCTGGGGCCTGCCGCTCGGACAGGTCGAGGATGCCCTCGAGCGGTTGCTGGCGGCCGGGACGGTGCTCCGCGGCGAGTTCCGGCCGGGCGGCGCAGAGCGTGAGTGGTGCGATCCCGACGTCCTGCGGCTGCTGCGACGGCGTTCGCTGGCGCGCCTGCGGCGCGAGGTCGAGCCGGTCGATCCCGCCGCGCTGGGACGGTTCCTGCCCGAGTGGCACGGGGTGTCCGCCCAGGGGAGCGCCCCGACCCCGTTCCGTGGCACGGCCGCCCTCGAGCGCCTCGCCGAGGTCGTCGACCAGCTGGCCGGCCTGCCCATCCCCGCGTCGGTCCTGGAGCGGGACGTCCTGCCGGCACGGATCCCGGGGTATCAGCCGCGACTGCTCGACGAGCTCGGCTCGCTCGGCGAAGTGGCCTGGGTGGGGCGGGGGAGCCTCGGTCGCGACGATGGCCGGATCGCGCTCATCCGACCGGGCCGCGACGCCCTTCGACCGACAGGGCCGGTGGACGGGGTCGAGCGACCGTCCGAGCCGCGCCACGAGGCGATCCGCGAGCATCTCGGCCGGCGCGGGGCGTCGTTCTACCGGGAGCTCTACGCCGCATCCGGTGGCGGCCGCGATCGCGACGTGCTCGACGCCCTGTGGGACCTGGTCTGGGCCGGCGAGGTCACCAACGACACGTTCACCCCGCTTCGATCGCTCCGCTGGAAGCGAACGGGGAGTGGCGCCAACCGCCGTCCACGGACTGGTCGGCTGACGGCGTTGGGTTCACCCGAAGCGGCCGGCCGCTGGTCGCTGGTCGAACCGCCGGCGGCGATCAGCGCGACCGAGCGCCTGCACGCGCAGGCGCTGGCGATGCTCGAGCGCCACGGCGTGCTGACCCGCGAGGCGGTCGCGTCCGAAGGGCTCGAGGGCGGCTTCAGCGCGGTCTACCCGATCCTGCGGGCGCTCGAGGACGCGGGCCGGATCCGGCGGGGCTACTTCGTCGACGGGCTCGGCGCCGCACAGTTCGCGCTGGCCGGGGCGCTCGATCGCCTACGGGCGACGCGGGAATCGACCAACGGCGACCAGGGGCGGACCGTCCACCTGCTGGCTGCCGCGGACCCCGCTCAGCCCTATGGCGCCGCGCTCGCGTGGCCCCGGCGGGGCGACACGGATCGCCGGCCCCTGCAACGGGCCGCGGGAGCGTACGTGGTGCTGGTCGATGGCGTCGCCGCGCTCTATCTCGAACGCGGCGGGTCCACGCTCCAGACGCTGGCGCCGTCGGACGATCCCGACGTGGCCCGGCCCGCGGTCCTCGCCCTCCGTGCGTTGCTGGCCGATGGCCGGCTGAAGGAGCTCGTCATCAAGAAGGTCGATGGCCTGCCGGTCGCCGACTCGCCCTGGCGGGAGCGGCTCATCGACGCCGGGTTCGTGAACGCCTACCGGGGCCTGACGATCCGGGCGGCGCGTTAGCGTGCCTGAGGGAGACACGCTCTTTCGGACGGCGGCGGGCCTGCGCCCGCACCTCGTCGGGCGGGCCGTGACCGCGGCGCGTGCCAACGGCCCGGGGGCCGTCCCGCAGGCGCACCGGCTCGTCGGGCGCACGATCGACGCGGTCGATTCGGTCGGCAAGAACCTGATCATCCGGTTCGATGGTGGCCTGGAGCTGCGCACGCACCTGCGGATGAACGGTTCATGGCACCGCTACCGGCCCGGTGAGCCGTGGCGCCGACCAGCGGCGCGCGCGAGGCTCGTCCTCGAGGTCCCGGGTGCGGTCGCGGTCTGCTTCGATGCGCCGGTGGTCGAGTTGTTCGAGTCGCGCGCCGAGGCGCTGCATCCGTCGCTCGGCCGGCTCGGGCCCGACCTCCTGGATCCCGCCTTCGATCAGCCCGAGGCGCATCGCCGCCTGCGCGATCCGTCGCGTGACGCCACGCCGATCGCTATGGCGATGCTGGACCAGCGGGCGCTGGCCGGGATCGGGAACGTCTACAAGAACGAGGTTCTGTGGATCGAACGCGTGTCGCCGTTCACCCCGGTCGCGAACCTCGATGACGCGACGCTCGACCGTCTGATCACCACCGCCAGGCGCCTGCTCGTGGCGAATGCGTCGCCCACCCACGGCGCCGAACGCGTGACGACCGCGGGCGATCGCGGCGCACCCGGGCCGTTGTACGTTTATGGCCGTGGCGGACGACCGTGTCGCCGCTGCGGAACGCCGATCAGATCGACCCGCCAGGGAGCCGACGTGCCGCGCACGACCTATTGGTGCCAGAGCTGCCAGGGAGGCCCCACCCGGTGACGAACATCGATGCGAGCTGCGCGAGGGCCGACCCCGACGGTTGGACCTGCGGCGTGACCCTGACCGACGCCGACGGCTCGATGTCCAGTCATCGCGTGACGTTGACCGACGACGACCTCGCGCGCCTCGCGCCCGGTGCGACGGACCCGCACGAGCTGGTCCAGCGCGCATTCCGGTTCCTGCTGGCCCACGAGCCCAAGGAATCGATCCTGCGGACCTTCGACCTGCCGGTCATCGGCCAGTACTTCCCGGATTTCGAGCCGACGATCCGGCGCTGAGCCGCACGCGGTAGCATCGCGACCGATGTGTGAGCACTTCATCGTCCGGGCCGCCGAGCCGTTCCGGCTCGACGAGCTGTGGCCGTTTGCCGAGAAGCTGGAGCGGTACGGCATCGCCGGCTTCGGCTGGGGGGCGGCGTGGCTGGCCGCGGATGGGACCCTCGGGAGCTATCGCGACCTGCGTGCCTTCTGCGACGATCCCGCACGCAGCGTCGTGGGCGCGAACGAGACGACCGCGGCGCTCGTCCATCTCCGACGGCCATCGAAGCTCTCGACGCTGACGCTGCCCGACACGCAGCCCTTCGAGGATCCGGCGGGGCGGTTCGCATTCAGCCACAACGGCGACCTGCGCGACTACAAGGCACTCCGGACCACGTATCGCCTCCAGGGCCGCATCCATGGCCGCGCGGACACCGAAGTCGGCGAGCGCTGGCTCGAGGATGCGTGGCAGCCTGACGGGTCCGTCGGTCACCTGCTCGGCGCGATGCACGACCGCTTCGGCGGCCAGGCGAACCTGGCCGTGCTCGACCGCGACGGGACGGCGTTCCACTACGCGGGCAATACCGAGAACCCGGTCTTCGCGTTCCACCTCGGCCGGATCGGCGTGGTCTCGACCGGGATCTACTCGCTGGACCGCTCGCTGTTCAGGTTCGTGGCACCGGGCGCAACCGACCGACGCCTTGTCCAGCTTCACACGACCGTCACGCTGGACTCGAACGGAGCGTCATCGGCCGTGACGTAGGATGACGGTGCGCCCGAGCACCGTCACGCGAAGGTGGACCATGGCGGACAGCCCAGTCGAGCACGGTCCCGACCAGAACCAGATCGCGCGACCCGACGGCCCGTCGGTGGCGACCGATGCCGCCCTTCCGCCGGATGGTGCCGGCTTCGATCCCGCGACCGGACGACCCATCGGCCGCCTGCCGAACCGCGAGCTCGTCAGGATCTCGCTCTACTGGCTGGGCCTCTCCTCGATCTTCGCCGGGCTCAACTCGATCATGACCGGCCGCCTCGAGTTCACCGGGCTCGTCCCCGAGGACGAGGTGGGCCGGTCGCTGTTCCTGATCACGGTCTTCGGCGTCGTCATCGCGGTCGTCGTCCAGCCGACGATCGGGTCGATCTCCGACTACACGATCTCGCGCTGGGGGCGTCGCAAGCCGTACATCTTCATCGGCTCGGTGCTCGACGTCGTCTTCCTGATCGGCATCGCGAACAGCAACACGCTGCTCGCGATCGCGGCATTCATCGCGTTGCTCCAGTTCAGCTCCAACTTCGCGCAGGGCCCCTTCCAGGGCTACGTCCCGGACCTCGTGCCGGCGGCCCAGGTCGGGACGGCCAGCGCCCTCGTCGGACTGATGCAGGTGCTGGGCAACGTCGCTGGGTTCGTCATCGGCGGTCTCGCGACCGCCACGAACAACTTCTCGCTCGGGCTGATCGCCCTGGGCGTCCTGGAGCTCGCGACGATGCTCTCCGTGGTCATCCGCGTGCGCGAGGGGCCGCGCGCGAAGTCCCGTGCCGGCCGTTCCTGGCTGGCGATCGCGGCCGAGGCCTGGGGCACCGACATCCTGCGCGAGCGAAGCTTCCTGTGGCTGGTCGGCTCCCGGCTCGTGATCCTCATGGGCGGCTCGGTGCTGACCCAGCTCGCCACGTTCTATCTCGCTCGCTCCATGGGTCTGGACCAGGAGGAGACGGGCTTCGTCTTCATCGTCCTCGTCGGTCTCGTGGCCGTGGGGACCCTCGTCGCGGTCGTCCCGTCGGCGCGGATCTCCGATCGGGTCGGGCGCAAGCCTGTGATCTGGGTGAGCTGCGCGCTCGGCGGGCTGGGGCTCGCGGTCTGTGCGATCGCGCCGAGCCTTCCGCTCGCCTACCTCGGAGCACTGATGTACGGCATCTCGGCCGGCATCTTCCTCGCGGTCGACTGGGCGCTGATGACCGACATCATCCCGAAGGCCTCATCGGGCCGGTACATGGGCCTCTCGAACGTGGCGACGGCGTCGGCCGGCGTGCTGGCCGTCGCGATCGGCGGCACCGTCATGGACCTGATCGGCGGCGGCGACGGGCCGCGGATCGCGCTGTGGATGGGCGTCGGCCTGATGGTCGTTGGGGCGATCCTGCTCCGGCCCGTCGTCGAGCGTCGACGCGAGGACACGATCGGGCCCGAGCCGTCGGTGGCCGTCAGCCCGGGAGCGGCGGGCTGACCTTCGAGCGCGCCTTCGCGCGGAGCGTTTCCAGCCAGCGCCGCCACGTGGCGGGGTGCAGGAAGTCGAAGGGATCCGCCCGTCGATAGAGCCACGGCACGAATGCCCAGAGGAAGACCAGGTAGTCCAGGCGGATCGGACGCGCCCCGAACCCGAACAGGACCTGGAGCTGGATGATCGTGAGCGGCAGGGTGATCACGCTGAGCGCGATCGAGAGGGCCAGCCACGCCAGGCCCCACAGGCGCGTCCGCGACGGCAGGATGACCCAGAACACGGCGGGCAGCCATTTCATCCAGGTCGCCAGCGCCCACAGCAGGCCGCCGAGCCGCGGGCCGGTGAACTGGGCTCCCCACAGCATCAGCGTGAGCTGCAGGTTGATGTTGCCGGTGTCGAGGTTGGCGCCGAACGGGAAGCCGAGGATCGCCACGATGACCGCCGTCGTGAGCGGCCGCTGCCGGTACGCCCAGTGGATCGTCCAGAGAAGCAGCAGGATCGACGAGCCACGCCAGACGAACCAGGCGACGTCCCACGGCAACACCGCCCACGGGGCGAACAGAGGCAGCATCCACGGCGTGTAGACGTAGGGCAGGAACGGCCCAGTCGGGTGGTAGGGGTCGCCGCCGTTGAGCCAGATGCGCACGCCGGCCCAGTACGCTCGAGCGTCGGCGCCGCCCGACTCGCCGCGCGCCAGCATGCCGGAGATCGTGAAGGCGAAGAACAGGCTCAGGAGGAGGATCGCCGCGATCCGCCGCGGGTCGCGCAGGCGCGAGGTCTCCCGCCGCAGGGCTCGTCGGAAGACCCCTGCCCGTCGTCGCGTGGGCTGGTCGATCATCTCGGAGAGGTCGACCACGATCCGACCGCGTCCGCGCGCCGATCCGGCGATCGGACGGAGTCGGGGTGGCTCGCTCGGGTCGGCCATGTCGGGCGGATTCTCGCACGCCGCCGCCGGGGACTCGTGCGCTTCGGGCGGGGGCCCCGCGCGAGGCGGTATCCTCACCGCCATCGAAACGTCGAACGCGAGAGGCCGTGTGACCGAGGGAACCGTCATCATCATCGGCGGCGCGGAGGACAAGGTCCGCGACCGGGTGATCCTCAACCGGTTCGTCGCGCTCGCCGGTGGCGTGGACGCGACGATCGCGGTGATCTCGACCGCCTCCTCACTCGGGCTCGAGGCCGGCGAGCGGTACAAGCAGGTCTTCGGCGACCTCGGGGTCACGCGTGTCATCCCGCTCCACGCGGTCACACGCCCCCAGGCGAACGACGAGGTCGCGGCGCTCGCGGTCCGCGATTCGACCGGCATCTTCCTGACCGGCGGCAACCAGCTGCGGCTCTCGTCGACGATCGGCGGCACGCGCCTCGCCGACGCGATCCTGGAGCGCTTCCGCCAGGGGGCCGTGGTCGCCGGCACGTCGGCGGGGGCCTCGGCGATGTCCAGCCACATGATCGCGTTCGGGGCGTCCGGGGCCACGCCGAAGCACCGCATGGCCCAGATCTCGGCCGGGCTCGGGGTGCTGCCCGGGGTCATCATCGACCAGCACTTCCAGCAGCGGAACCGGCTCGGCCGCCTGCTCAGCCTCATCGCCCAGAACCCGTCGCTGCTGGGGCTCGGCGTCGACGAGGACACCGCGGGCGTGGTGGGGCCCGACGGCATCCTCGAGGTCATCGGCCGCGGCTCGATCACGGTGGTGGACGGCTCGCGCTCGGAGACCGATGCCTGGGAGATCAAGGGCCACCGACCGCTCATGATCAGCGGCGTCGTGCTCCACTCGCTGCCCAGCGGGTACCGCTTCGACCTGCGTCACCGCGAACGGCTGACATCCCCGACATTGCACGCCCTGCCGGCGGCGAGGCCGCTTCAAGCTAGTCCCGTCCGGGCGGCCCGGACCGTCGTCCCACGCCGCCGACCCAGGAGGAGACCTTGGCCCAGACCGCTCCCGCGTCCCGCCCGAAGCGCGGCGGCCCCCGCGCGACCAAGGCCGGGTCGAAGGCGGGCGGCACAGCGGCCGGCGGGCCCGCCCCGACGCTGCGGATCCTCGAGACGCGCGTCCTGCGCGGCCCCAACTACTGGGCGCGCGAGCCGGTCATCCGGATGCTCGTCGACCTCGGCGTCCTCGAGCAGTACCCGTCGAACAAGCTCCCGAACTTCACCGATGCGCTCGTCGCGCTCCTGCCGACGCTGGAGGACCACGCCTGCTCGCTGGGGCGGCGCGGCGGGTTCATCAGCCGGCTGCGCGACGGCACCTGGGTCGGGCACATCGCCGAGCACGTCGCCCTCGAGTTCCAGAACCTCGCCGGCACCGATGTCCGCCACGGCAAGACCCGCTCGGCGGGGACGCCCGGCCAATACAACTGCATCTTCGAGTACCGCGAGGAGCAGGTCGGCCTCGAGGCCGGCAGGATGGCCGTCGCCCTCGTCAACCATCTCGTCGCGCCGGACGATCCCAAGGTCTTCTTCGACTTCGCGCCAGAGCTCGAGACGCTCATCCGCCTCGCCGAGCGCCAGGCGTTCGGCCCGTCCACCCAGGCCCTCATCGACGAGGCGATCAGCCGGGACATCCCGTTCATCCGCCTCGACCGGCACTCGCTGGTGCAGTTCGGCCACGGCGTCCACCAGCAGCGCATCCGGGCCACGATGACCTCGCGGACCTCGGCGATCGGCGTCGACATCGCGTCGGACAAGAGCCTCACGAACCGGCTCCTCGACTCGGCCGGCCTGCCCGTGCCGCGCTCCGCTGTCGTCACGACCGAGGAGGACACCGTCTCGGCGGCCCTGCGGCTCGGGTTCCCGTGCGTCGTGAAGCCGCTCGACGGCAACCACGGCCGCGGCGTCCACCTCGACCTGCGCACGGAGGAGGCCGTGCGCGCGGCGTTCCACGGCGCGCTCGCCGAGAGCCGATCCGGGGACCTCGTCGTCGAGACCTACGTGGCCGGCAACGACTACCGCTGTCTCGTGATCGGTGGCCACATGGCGGCGATCGCGGAGCGGGTCCCGGCGTCGGTGACCGGGGACGGGGAGCACAACGTCCGCCAGCTCGTGGAGCTTGCCAACCAGGACCCGCGGCGCGGGATCGGCCACGAGAAGGTGCTGACCCGGATCAAGCTCGACGACGCCGCCGAGGCGCTGGTGCGCGCGCAGGGCCTCGAACTCGATGCGGTGCCGGCGGCCGGCACCTGGGTGAAGCTCGCGCTGACCGGCAACATGTCGACCGGCGGGACGTCGATCGACAGGACCATCGAGGCGCACCCGGACAACGTCGAGATCGCGGAGACCGCGGCCCGGATCATCGGGCTGGACGTCGCGGGCATCGACTTCATCTGCCCGGACATCGCGACGCCCGTGCGCGAGACCGGCGGGGCCATCGTCGAGGTCAACGCCGCCCCCGGCTTCCGGATGCACACCCACCCGACCGAGGGCGAGCCGCAGTACGTCGCCCGCCCGGTCATCGACTCGCTCTTCCCATCGGGCTCGGCCGCGCGGATCCCGATCATCGCAGTGACCGGCACGAACGGGAAGACGACGACGGTCCGGATGATCTCGCACATCCTCAAGCTGATGGGCCGCCGCGTCGGGATGACCTCCACCGACGGCATCGTGGTCGACAACCGGCTGATCAAGCGGGGCGACATGTCGGGTCCCAAGTCCGCCATGACCGTGCTGCAGAACCCGACCGTGGACACGGCCGTCTTCGAGGTCGCGCGTGGCGGGATCCTGCGCGAGGGACTTGGCTACGACCGCAATGACGTGGCGGTCGTGACCAACGTCGCCGGCGACCACCTCGGCCTGGGCGGCATCAACACGATCGGCCAGCTCGCCAACGTCAAGGGGGTGGTCGTGGAGGCCGTGCCGCGATCGGGGAGCGCGGTGCTCAACGCCGACGACACGCACGTCTACCGGATGGGGCGCCACTGCGCTGGTCGGGTCGTCCTCTTCAGCATGTCGATGACGAAGGGCGAGGACGGCTTCGATCGCGTCGACGGGCACACCGGGCGAGGCGGGGCCGCGTTCTGCCTGGAGGCGTCGGCCGAGGGCGAGCTCATCGTGCTCAAGCTCGGGCCGCGCACGATGCCCGTCCTCTACACGCACCTCATCCCGGCGACGTTCGGCGGCCGTGCCCGGATGAACGTCGCGAACGCGCTGGCGGCCGCCGCCGCGGCCTGGTCGGCCGGCGCCCACCTGCACGACATCCGGCAGGGGCTGCGGACCTTCACGACCTCGTTCTTCCAGGCCCCGGGCCGGCTCAACCTGGTCGACGTCGGAGGCGTCCGCGTCGTCATCGACTACTGCCACAACGTCGACGGCATGCGCCAGCTCGCGGATTTCGTCGCCCGGATGATGAGCGAGCCGGTCACCAAGGCCGGGCGCATCGGCCCGTCCAAGGTCGGGATGCGGACCGGCCGGGCGATCGGCGTCCTGGGCATCCCGGGCGACCGCCGGACCGAGGACCAGAAGGCGTACGGGGCGATCGCGTCGACCGCGTTCGACGAGATCATCGTGCGCGAGGACAAGAACCTCCGGGGCCGGGCGCCCGGCGAGACCGCCGCGAACGTCCTCGAAGGCGTGCGCTCGACCAAGGGCGCTGAGGGGAGCCGGACGGTCCGCGCCGAGAAGGTCCTCGACGAGATGTCCGCGGTGCGCACCGCGCTTCGCCGAGCGATCCCGGGCGACCTGATCGTGTGCTGCGTCGACGACGCGATCGGCGTCTATCGCGAGGCGATGGCGGCCACGGGCGCGTCCCGCGGCGGGACGGCCTTCGCCGACCCGGGCGAGCTCGAAGCCCCCGAAGGCTAGCGGCGGTGGACTGGCGCAACCGCCTGCGGTATCGCTTCGACGAGTTCATGGGCCGGGGGACGATCGCGCTGATCGTCGGGCTGTTCGTCATCTCGGTCGTGCTCATCGTCGTCGTGGCGCTCATCGTTCTCGTCACCGGGCACGAGGGCGACCCGGACCTCGACTTCGGGACGCTGTTGCGCCTGGGCCTGCTCCGGACCCTCGACCCGGGCACGATGGGCGGCGACCAGGGCAGCGGCGGCTTCCTGCTCTCGATGTTCGCGATCACCCTCGGCGGAATCTTCGTCATCAGCACGCTGATCGGCATCCTGAACAACGGCCTGGAGTCCAAGCTCTCGGAGCTGCGCAAGGGTCGCTCCACCGTGGTCGAGCGCGAGCACACGGTCATCCTCGGCTGGTCGCAGCAGATCCACACGGTGATCTCCGAGATCGTGGCCGCGAACGAGAACCAGCCGCGCCGATCGATCGTGATTTTGGCCGACCGCGACAAGGTCGAGATGGAGGAGGAGATCCGGGCACGGGTCGGGGCGACCGGCCGGACCAAGCTCGTGTGCCGCTCGGGCAGCCCGATGGACATCGACGACCTCCGGATCGCCAGCCCGGCCACGGCACGGTCGATCGTCGTCCTGGCGCCCGAGGGCGACGAGCCCGACTCGGACGTCATCAAGACCGTCCTGGCGATCACCAACGACCCGGGTCGCCGGCCGGAGCCGTATCACATCGTGGCCGAGCTCCGGGACCGGACCAACCTGGATGTCGCGCGGATGGTCGGGCGCGACGAGCTGGAGCTGATCCTGTCCGAGGAGATCATCGCCAGGATCACCGCCCAGACCTGCAGGCAGTCCGGCCTCTCGGTGGTCTACTCCGAGCTCCTCGACTTCGCGGGCGACGAGATCTATCTGAGCGACCAGCCCGCGCTGACCGGACGGACGTTCGGGGAGACGCTGGCCGCCTTCGCCGACGCCTCGGTCATCGGCCTGCTCCCGATGGGCGGGAGCCCGCATCTCAATCCGGCGTCGGACACCGTCATCGGCGATGGCGACCGACTGATCGTGATCGCGGCCGACGACGACCAGATCACTCTCGACGATGGGATGCCGCCGATCGACGAGTCGGTCCTCCGCGAGGCGCCGGCCAGGACCGAGGCTCCCGAACGGACGCTCGTCCTCGGCTGGAATCGGCGGGCGCCCGGCATCGTCCACGAGCTCGATGCCTACGTGGCGCCGGGATCGGAGGTGCTCGTCGTGGCCTCGGGCGCCGGTCTCGAGGGCGAGATCGCGGATCTGGCGTCGCGACTGAAGGCCCAGCGGATCAACCTGCGGGCCGGCGACTCGACCGACCGCGCCACGCTCGACAGCCTCGGCGTGGAGAGCTTCGACCACATCATCGTGCTCTGCTACGACTCGCTCGATCGATCCCGGGCCGATGCCCGGACGCTGATCACGCTCCTGCATCTGCGCGACATCGCGGCCAGGCTGGACCGGGACTTCTCGATCGTCAGCGAGATGCTCGACCTGCGGGACCGCGCGCTCGCGGAGGTCGCCCGCGCCGACGACTTCATCGTGAGCGACCGCCTGATCAGCCTGATGATCGCCCAGGTCGCCGAGTCGAAGCACCTGAACGCAGTCTTCGGCGACCTGCTTGATCCGGAGGGCTCCGAGATCTACCTGAAGCCGGCCGGGGACTACGTGGCCCTCGGCGAGGCGGTGCCATTCCTCGCAGTCATCGAGGCCGCGCGGCGGCGTGGCGAGGTGGCTTTCGGGTATCGCACCGCGGCCGTCGCCGAGGACGCCGCGTCCGGGTATGGCGTCTCGGTGAACCCGCCCAAGGCGGCGCCCGTGACGTTTGCCGCCGCCGACCGCATCGTCGTCCTCGCCGAGGACTGAGCCGGAGGGGTCGCGTGCTGTATCGTGCTACCCATGAGTAGCGCGTTGACCCGGCTCCCGAGCGTCGTCGCCCGTCGCTCCCCGTGACTCGCTGGCCGGCTCTCGGACGGCGGCCGTGGGCGATCCGGATGCGCTGGGTCGACCTGCTGTTCGCGCACTGGCCGGTCGAGGCCGATGCCCTTCGTCCGCTGATCCCCGATGGGCTGGAGGTCGACCTCTTCGACGGTCGGGCCTATCTCGGGATCGTGCCGTTCCGGATGGAGGATGTCGGACCGCGGTTCCTGCCGGCGCCACCGGTCGCCGGAGCGTTCCCGGAGATCAACGTCCGGACGTACGTGCGACAAGAGGGACGGCCGGGCGTGTGGTTCCTCAGCCTGGATGCGGCGAGCCGCGTCGCGGTCGAGGGCGCGCGGGCCTCGTTCCACCTGCCGTACTTCGAGGCCTCGATGTCGGTCGGGCGCGTCCGCGAGGTCGTCGACTATCGCTCGATCCGGATCGACCGCCGCGGGCCGCCCGCCCGGTTCGAGGCGCGCTACCGGCCGATCGGTCCGGTCGAGCTCGCAGCGCCCGGCTCACTCGAGGCGTTCCTGACCGATCGGCAGCGCCTGTTCGCGGTGGATGACGCCGGCCGCCTCACGCGGACCGAGATCCGGCACCGCCCGTGGCCGCTGCAACCGGCCGCCGCGCGCATCGAACGCGAGACGATGGCCGCGAGCCACGGCCTGGTCCTTCCCGACGAGCCACCGCACCTTCGCTACGCGGCGCGCCTCGACGTCCGCGCCTGGTGGCCCCGCCCGGTCTAGGTCGAGTTTCGCCCGGTCGGTCAGCTGCGGCCCATGTTCGACTGGACGACCCGGATCAGGAAGACGATCAAGAGCGCCGCCACGACGATGAGTGCGACGCCGACCACGGTTTCCACGGCGTTCTCCTCTGCCTTCGGATCGGCCGGACCGTCCGGCTCGTTGATGGCGTGATGATGCGCCGCGCCCGCCGGCGTGTGCACGCCGATCTCGAACCGTGGAGCGCCTCGGCGGCTTCCACCCAGGCGCGCCCGCGCTCAGTCCGCGCGGGGCCGACCTTGCAACCTCGGGACGAGCTCGGTGAGCTCCGAGGCGACGTCGACCGGGCGCGCACCCAATGTCGTAAGGAGCTCGAAGACGCTCTCCCGTTCCTCGTGGCACATGAGCACGATGACCCGCGGGCTGTCGGGGCCCCGCCCGTTCGGGCCGTGTCCGGCCGCGCCGTTCAGCTCGGAGCGCAACGCCTCGGTCTCCGACTCGTAGATCGGGACGTCGGCGACGGTCCCGCCGCCCGCCCGGATGCCCGCGAGGATCTCGCCGACCACGGACTCCGGGGTCCGGCCGCGGAGGTAGTTGAGCGTCTGCTTGATGGCCACGCGCTGCGCCCGCTGGGCCGCGATCCGGCCGATGCCCCGCAGCGTGTCGTCCGGCCGGTCGCCGGCGGTGCCGATGATCGCCGTGATGGGCGCGGCACGGCCGGCGCCGCCCGCCGCGATGCCCTCCGCGACGTCGAGGATCGCCGCGACGCCAGCCTCGTTGTGGGCGAAGTCAACGATCACGACACGGGCACCCAGTCGGTACAGGTTCAGCCGGCCCGGCGAGCGCTCCGCCGAGGGCCGGAAGTCGGCGAGGCCGTCGTGGACCTGCTCGATCGTCGCGCCGAGACCGCGCGCCCCGGCCGGCCGCGGCGAGCGCGTTCGCGACGTTGTGGCGCGCGAGCCCGCCGATCGTGATGGGCACCTGGCCGATCTCGACGATCCGCGTCTCGCGTGCCCCGTTCGCCTCGACGAGCCAGCCACGGCGGACGATGTAGGCCCGCCCGCCGCCGGCGCGGTGCCGGCGCACGACCGCGGACGCCTCGTCGAGCGAGAAAAACGCGACCTTGGCCTTGACCCGTCGTGCCACCGCGGCGACGTACGGGTCGTCGGCGTTGAGCACCACCCACCCGTCGGGCTTCGTGATGCGGCACGATCGTGGCCTTGACCTCGGCGAGCTCGGGCAGCGTGTGGATCCCCTGCAGGTCCAGGTGGTCCGACGACACGTTGGTCAGCACGCCGACCTCGTTCGACTCGTAGCCGACGCCGCGCAGGACGATCCCGCCGCGGGCGGTCTCGAGGATCGCGACCTCGATGTCCCGCCGCGCGAGGATCTGCTGCGCGCCGCCGGGCCCGGTCCAGTCGCCCGGCTCGATCAGGCGCTCGTCGACGAGGACTCCGTCGGAGGTCGTCGTGCCGACGCGACGACCGGTCCCGATGAGGATGTGGGTGATGAGCCGGGTCACCGTGCTCTTGCCGTTCGTGCCCGAGATCGAGACGACCGGCACGCGCCGGTCCGCGTCGCGGATCCAGGCGGGCGGCGTGGTCCGGGCCTCCTCGATGCGCTCGGACCAGCGAGCGAGCAGCCGCTCCTGGTTGCCGGTCAGGCGGGCCGTGCGAACCGGGGAGACATCGCGCCCCACGAGCGCCTGGGCGGCGTCGCTGATCGTCTGGGCCCGTTCGGCGCCGACCCAGGGGAACGTGACGATCCAATGGCCCGGATCGGACGACCGGTGGACGACCACGCCACTGCGGCCCTCGCCGTGGTCGACCCGCAGGCGGCGGATCCAGGCGACCAGGGACGCGACGCCATCGGGCCAGTCCCGCGCCGGGACCGCGGCGCCGAGGTGGACGAGCGCATGGCGGCCGGGGTCGCGCTGCCCGTACCAGGTCCGACGCCGACCGATCGCCACCTCGAGCTTGACCACCGGCTCCAGCCGGTAGACGTTGGGTCCCTCGAGGAGCCGGGTCTCGATCAGTCGCACGGTCCCGGCAGGATAGCAAGCGGGCCTGGTCACGGAGCCGGCTCCCGCGGCGGGTGAGACCACCGCGGCGCGGCTAGAATCCGGGCATGGACGCCACCGACACCGATCCTTCGACCGTCACCCCCGCCGCGCCCGAGCTGGAGGCGTTGCGTGACGCGGTGACGGCCGACCTCCCGAACTACCTGCGTGACCTCGAGCGTCTCGTGAACATCGACTGCGGCAGCTACACGCCCGACGGCGTGAACGAGGTGGCGCGCTGGACGGCCGACTTCCTCGGGGGCCTCGGCGCCGCCGTCGAGTCCCGGCCGGATCCTGCCGGGCGCCTCGGCGACACCGTCATCGCCACGTTCGAGGGCCGCGCCGGCGCGCCGCGGGTCCTGCTCATCGGGCACATGGACACGGTGTTCGACCCCGGGACCGCCGCCCAGCGACCGTTCGCGATCGCGGAGGGCATGGCTCGCGGGCCGGGCGTGACCGACATGAAGGGCGGCCTGCTGGCGGGGCTGTACGCGATCAAGGCCCTGATGGGCGAGCTCGGCGGCTTGCCGTTCGAGCGACTCGTGTTCGTCGCCAATCCCGACGAGGAGATCGGCTCGCCCACGTCGACGCCGCACATCCGCGAGATCGCCGAGCGCATGGACGCCACGCTCGTCCTCGAGGCCGCTCGTGCGAACGGGGACATCGTCTCGTCGCGCAAGGGCATCCTCGACCTGCGGATCTCGGTCACAGGGCGAGCCGCGCATGCCGGCGTGGAGCCCGAGAAGGGCCGGAGCGCGATCCTCGAGGCGGCTCGCATCGTCGAGGACCTGCACGGGCTCAATGGACGATGGCCGGGCGTGACCGTGAACGTCGGGGTCATCCGCGGGGGAACGCGGCCCAACGTCGTCGCGGAGCACTGCTCGCTCGAGGTGGACGTGCGCGGCGTGACCCGGGTCGAGCTGGAGGCCGCCGAGGCCGAGATCCGCCAGCTCGCGGAGGCCACCGTCGTGCCCGACGTCGAGGTCGAGTTCGAGCCGATGGCCCGCTGGTGGCCGATGGAGAAGCTCCCCCGCAGCGCCCGACTCGTCGAGCATGCCAAGGCGGTCGCCGACGGCCTCGGATTCACGATCGCCGACACCCCGACCGGTGGCGCATCAGATGCGAACACCACGTCGGGCATGGGGGTGCCGAGCCTCGATGGCCTCGGACCAGTCGGCGGCAACGACCACGCACCGAGCGAATACCTCGACGTCGAGTCGATCGTGCCGCGGACCGCGCTCGTCGCCGGGTTGTTGCTCGCGATCGGGCGGGACCCGTGCCGTTCTCGCGTGGCGGGACGCGCCGGCCGACCCGCGCGTGAGCCCGGGGTGACCGAGCGGCGCCGCATCTCGTCGGGTGGGCCGTGGGAGGCGCGTGCCGGGTACAGCCGGGCGCTGGCGGTCGGTGACAGCTGCTGGGTCGCCGGCACGACCGATGCGGGACCCGACGGCCGGTCGCAGCATCCAGGGGACATCGCCGGCCAGGCCCGGGCGACGCTCGAGATCATCGGCGCGGCGCTCGAGGAGGCGGGGTTCACGCTCGCCGACGTCGTCCGCACGCGGATGTTCGTCACCGATATCGCGCGGTCGTCCGAGGTCCTGCCGGTGCACGCCGAGTATTTCGGCGAGACGCGACCGGCCGCCACGATGGTCGAGGTGAGCGCCCTGATGGAGCCGAGCCTGCTGATCGAGATCGAGGCGGAGGCCCGGCGAGGCTAGGGCAGCGCGGCGATCCCGACGGCGCGCGCGATGGCCACGATGGCGACCGCGACGATCAGCCCGAGGAAGAGGTTGCGTCGCCATGCCACGACACCGAGGCAGGCGAGGACCGCGACCCACTCGACGCCGACGTGGAACGATGGGACGCCTTCGACGTTCGTCAGGACCATCACGTTGACCGCGGCGAGCGCGGCGAGCACGGCCGGGCCGACCAGCTGGAGATACTCGAACGCCCACCGTGGCAGGCGGTCCAGCCCGGGAGTCAGGAGGCCCAGCGCCCGCGTCGGGTACGTCACCGCGAACATCAGGATCGAGAGGACGACGAGAGTCGTGCTCATGGCGGCGCCTCCTGGTCGCGGTCGGTCCGAAGGTCGGGCTCCGCCCTGTCGACCGACGCCCGGTCGACACGGGCACCCGGCATCGAGTACCGCTCGGCGGAGGCGCCGCTCCCGAGCGGCGCTGTCTCGCGGGCAACGGTCGCGGGGACGAGCAGGCCGACCGCCGGCCCGAGGATCCCGCCCGCCACGATCCCGATCGATGGGCTCGTCACCAGCGCGACCGCGACGCCGATCGCGGCTCCGACCACGGCCGCGACGATCTCCCGGCGTCCGGTGATCAGCCCGACGGCGAGTCCGACCATCGCGGCGGGGAAGATGACGTCGATGCCGAAGCGGGCCGGGTCGGGGATCTGCCCGCCGAGGAACACGCCCGCGACGGTCGCGAGATTCCACGGGATCAGCGTCGCGCCGATCGCCGCGACCCAGAAGCCCCATTCGTCGGTGCGGCCGATCCGCCGGAAGTGGCCCATCGTGAGCGCGAAGGCCTCGTCGGTGAGCAGATGAGCCATCACGGCCCGGCGGGGGAGCGGGACCTCCCGCAGCCACGGTCGGAGCGCCGCGGAGTAGAGCAGGTGACGGGCGTTCAGCAGACCCGTCAGCAACACGACGCCCGGCCAGGCCAGGCCGCTCGCCACGTAGCCGACAGCCGCGAACTGGGCCGCGCCGGCGAAGACGATGAGGCTCATCGCGATCGCCTCGATCGGCGAGAAACCCGCATCTCGCGCGGAGAGCCCGTAGACGAAGCCGAAACCCGACAGCGGACACGGCGATCCCGACGGCCTCCGCGATGAGCTGGCGGCGGCTGGCCCGGAGGTCCTCGGCCGGTTGGGCGAGCGCGCTCGCGACGGGGTCGTTCAGCGCAGGAACGTCTTGGCGCAGGTCCCGTCGCAGACGACGTAGACGGCGTGGTTCTCGAGGGCGTAGCCCGCGGTGTGGAGCAGGCCAGGGCATCCGGGCGTCGGGCACTTCCAGACCCACCAGCGCGGGTCGTTGCCCAGCGGGGTCGTCTCGGCGGCGATCGTGCCGGCCAGTTCGGACCGTTCCGCGACGAGGGACGCGATCCGCGAGGCGCGCTCGGCCTCGGATTCGCTGGTGTACGGGTAGTTCTGGCCGATGTTCGAGCTCACGCACCCTCCCGACGACGTGCTCCGGACGTCCGACGCCGGTGGCGGCTTCGTGTGAGCGCAGCCTGCCACCGGCGGCCCCGAGTATACCCGCGGTCCGCACGGATCCCGTCGGCGTGGCCCATGCGCCGACCGCTACCAGACGGCCGGCAGACCGGCGCTGCGCGGGTCCGTCGCGGCCGCCACGGAGCCATCGGCCGCCGCCGGGCCGCCCGCGACGAGCTCGATGGCGTGCTCGTGGCCCAGGTTGCTGTCGAACGGCTCGGCGAGCTTGATGGCGTGACCCATCGCCTCGAGCGCCTCGGCGACGCCCAGCGTCGAGCCGGGGTTCGAGCCGGACGGTCTCGGGCGGGGCGAAGTGGTCGGCCGGTTCGACGTACCAGCGCGGCGCCGCGATCGCGGTCGCGATGTCGACGCCGCCGTCGACCAGGGCCGACACGAGCTGGGCGTGGATCTGCGGCTGCGCGTCGCCGCCCATCGATCCCGCGACCACCCACGGGTCGGGCTGGCCGTCACGGAACAGCATCCCGGGGAGCAGCGTGTGGAGCGTCCGCTTGCCCGGCATCAACCGGTTCGGGTGACGCTCGTCGAGGCTGAAGTAGCTGCCCCGGTTCTGGTAATGGACGCCGGTCACGGGGTCGACGACGCCCGACCCGAAGCCCAGGTAATTCGATTCGATGAGGCTGACCGCGTTGCCCTCCGCGTCGACGACGGCAAGGTAGATCGTCCCGCCGCCGATCGGGTTGGTCGAGGCCGCCGGCCGGCTCGCCCGCCGGGGATCGATGCGTCCCGCCAGCGCCGCCGCGTACGAGGGGTCGAGCAGCCGCTCCACGGGCACCGTCTCGAAGGTCGGGTCGGTCAGGTACGCATCCCGATCGGCCATCGCGAGCTTCGCCGCCTCGATCCCACGGTGGATCCACGCGGGGTCGCCGACCCCGGCCGGCCCAAAGGCCCCCTCGCTGGGAGCCTCGAACTGGGCCAGGATCGAGAGGAGCTCGAGCGCGACGACGCCCGAGCTGTTCGGCGGATGCGTCGTCACGCGGACGCCGCGGTAGTCGATCGCGATCGGCGTCTCGGGCGTCGAGGTATGGGTCCGGAGGTCGTCGGCGGTCACGAGGGCCCCGACATCGGCCAGCGCCCGTGCCTGGAGCTCGCCCAGGTCGCCGTCGTAGAAGGCGTCGAAGCCCTCGTCGGCCAGGCGCTCGAGCGTCGATGCCAGTGCCGGCAGGCGGACGCGCTCGCCCGGTCGCCACGCGCGGCCGTGCGGTCGGTACACCGAGAAGAACCCCGCATCGGGGCCGAGACTGGCCTCCACGAAGGGGGCCGTGCGCTCGACCGCCCCGATGAACCCATCCCACGCCGGGAAGCCGTTCCGTGCCAGCTCGATGGCCGGGGCGAGGATCGCGTCCCGCGACAGGCGCCCGGCCCGCGCGTGGGCGTCGCCCCATGAGCGGACCGCCCCCGGCACCGTGATCGTGAGCGGGCCATGTCGAGGGAGCTCGGTCAGCCCGGTCGCGCGCAGCCAGCCAGCGTCCGCCCGCGAACCCGCGCGGCCGGATCCGTTGAGGGCCCCTTGCCGGCCGGTGGCGGCATCCCAGGTCAGCCAGAACGCGTCGCCGCCGATGCCGCAGCCGCTGGGCATGACCACGCCGAGCGCCGCGTTCGTGGCGATGGCCGCGTCGACCGCGGAGCCGCCGGCCCGCAGCACGCCCAGACCGGCCTGCGTCGCGAGGTGATGCGGGGCGACCACCGCGCCTCGGGCCCCTCGGGCGAGCGGCACCGGCGCCCAGGGCCGTTCGCTCGTCATGCGGGCGGCGTGTCGCCGAAGGACGCGGCCGTGCCGGGTCCGCCCACGTAGTGCTCCTGGCTCCGGAGCCGTGCGAGCGGCAGGAGCGCGATGATCAGCATCGCCATCGTGCCCGCGAGCAGGCCGTCGATGCCACGCCAGTCGGCTGCCAGCCCGCCGACCAGCGCGCCCACGATCTGACCGATCGCGAGGAAGACGCTGTACAGCCCCATGATCGCCCCGCGGTCTGCCGGGAACCGCTCCGAGATGTCCGCGAGGAGCCCCAGGGCGGCGGGCGTCGCGCCGGCGAGCACGAACAGCCCGAAGCCGGCCGCCGCGAGCCCGGCGATCGGCACGACGACCGGCAGGTCCGCGCCGTGGTTGATCACCACGCCGCCGGCGACCAGCACGGCGCCGCCCAGGATCCCGTACAGGATGATCGTCGTCCGGCGCATGTTCCTGAAGCGATTGCCCCAGTAGATGAGGCCGGCGCCGAACAGGAGCCCGATGACCACGGCGGCCAGCGAGATCTCCATGGGACTGAAGCCACGGAGCAGGAACTGGTCGGGGAAGCGCGGATCGGCCTTCGAGAACTGGAAGATCGACTGACTGAACCACAGCCCGATCGAGGCGTTCACCGCGATCCAGGTCGGGGCCAGCAGCCACACGTGCGAGCTCCGCAGCAGCGCACCGTACCGCCGCCAGTCCACACGCGGGCCGCGCTGGTCGGCGGGACGGGCGGCGCGCTCCTCGGCATCGTGGTCGGCGACGCCGTAGCGGTAGATCAGGAACGAGACGCCGTAGAACCCGGCGTTGAGGAAGAAGGCGGTCGGGCCGAGCGCGGCGAACAGCAGCGGCGCGGCCGCGAAGCCGATCCCGATCCCGGCGAGGGTGGCGCCCTCGAAGCGCGCGGCCGCCTTGCCCCGCAGGAGCTCGTTTCCCGCGGTGATCGCCGCGATGTAGCCGAGGATGGACGGGATGCTCGCCGCGGTGGAGGCGCCTTCGAGGAGGCGCGTCCCGCCCAGGAGCAGGAGGCTCGTGGTGAGGCCGGTCAGGACGACCGCGACCGCCCCGAACGCAGGTCCGAACAGCATGACCCGGTGATGCCCCAGCCGGTCCGACAGCAGCCCGAACAATGGCGACAGGACCAGTTCCGCGACGTAGAAGGTGGCATGGAGCGCAGCCAGAGTGGTCGCGGCCACCACCGGTCCACCATGCTCGGGCAGTTTGGCGAGGTACGCGCTCAGCATGGCGCCGGTCAGACCGGTGCTGAACCGGAGCGTGAAGGTGCCGGCCAGCACGGCCCACAGGGAGCGATCCATCGCGCAAAGCGTAGCGGCTCACCGCCCGTCGGGCAGCAACGCCGGACTGGACCGCGCTCGTATCATGCCCGCAACATCCGGGCCATCCGTTCGAGGAGGAACCCACCGTGAGCCGTGTCGCGATCTTCACCGATTCGGCCTCGGACATGGACCCTGCCGACGCGGAGGCAGAGGGGATCTCGGTCGTCCCGCTCCTGGTGAACTTCGGCCCGGAGACGTTCAAGGCCGGCTCGGAGCTGTCGGCCGAGGCCTTCTGGGAGCGGATGGTGGCCCCGGACGCGCCGTTTCCCACGACGGCCGCCTCGTCGCCTGGCGAGTTCAAGGAGGCCTACGAGGCTGCGTTCGAGAAGGGCGCCGAGGCGATCGTGTCGATCCACGTGGCGGGCGCGCTGTCGGGCACGATCAAGAGCGCCCAGATCGCGCGCGACATGCTGCCGGACCGCGAGATCCACGTGGTCGACTCGGGCGGCGCGTCGATGGCCGAGGGGATCCTGGCCCGGATGGGCGTGGCCATGGCCAATGAAGACCGGCCCGCGTCCGAGATCGCCGAGACCCTCGAGTCGCGTGCTCCCGACATGCGGATGTACGTCGCGCTCGAGACGCTCGAGTACCTCAAGAAGGGCGGGCGCATCTCGGCCACCCAGGCCGCGATCGGCACGCTGCTCTCGGTGAAGCCGATCATCGCGGTCGAGAACGGCGTGGTCGAAACCGCCGATCGCGTCCGCACGCGGGCGAAGGCACGGGATCGCGTGATCGAGCTCATCTGCCATCGGCCGATCGAGCGGCTCGCGATCCTGCACACCGTCACTCCCGATGTGGAGGGGTTTCGGGAGGAGGTCCTGGCCCGCGCGACGGGCGACATCGACCCGGCAGGGGTCACGATCCACCTCGTCGGGGCGTCCGTCGGCCCGCATCTCGGGCCGGGCTGTGTTGGTGCCGCTGTCCTCTACCGGCCCGAGTAGGCCGGCATGGGCTGCTGCGAGCCAGACGACCCTCGTTTCGATCGCGAGTTCGACGAGGCCCATGCAGCGCAGCAGCTCCGCGCCTACCGTCGGCAGGGTCCGCGCGGCCTCACCGGTGCGCTGATCGACGCGCTCGCCGCGGGTGGCGTCAGCGGGGAGACGGTGCTCGACATCGGAGGCGGCGTCGGCGCCGTCCACCATGCGCTCCTGCGGTCGGGGGCCGCCGCCGCCGTCGACGTGGATGCGTCCCGCGCGTACATCTCGGTCGCCCGCGATGAAGCGACACGGCAGGGTCATGCCGGGCGCGTCCAGTACCTCGCCGGCGACTTCGTGGCGCTGGCGGCCGGCCTGGAAGCCGCTGACCTCGTCGCACTCGACCGGGTCATCTGCTGCTATCCGGACATGGCCGCCCTCGTCGGCAGATCGGCGGCCCTGGCCAGGCGTCGGTATGCCCTCGTCTACCCGCGCGACACGTGGCTGGCCCGGATCGGCATCGCCGTCCTGAACCTCGCGCCGCGCCTGTCACGGTCGGCGTATCGGGCGTACGTGCATCGCACTGCCGACGTGGACGCGGTCGTCACCGGCCAGGGTCTCGTCAAGCTGTTCGAGCGGATGACGTTCGTCTGGCAGCTCGTCGTGTACGAGCGCCCCGCCGCCTGACCGCCACGGGCTGCAAGGCCGACACGGGTCCGCCATGCGCCCGTCTTCCAGGTTGCGGTAAGGTTGCGATAACCTTGCTGACCGGTACCTTCGGTTAGGCGCGAACGGACCATCCGAGGCTACACTGAGAGGCACATGAGTCGCGCGTCTCGTCGCCGGCAGGACCGCATCTGTGGTCAGAAAGCCGCCGCCGCCGCGCCCCGTGGGGTCGTCCGGGAGACGGCCCATGATGACGAGGCGGTGCTCGGACGCCGCCCGGCAACGAGGTTCTTCCTTCGATGACGACCGAACACGTCGCGGCCGCGATCAACCCATGGGAAGTCGCCCAACAGCAGTTCGATCTTGCGGCTGAGCGATTGAACCTTGATCCCGGCCTGCGCCAGGTCTTGCGGGAGCCACGCCGCGAGTTCACCTGCCACTTCCCGGTCCACATGGACGACGGCTCCGTCCAGGTCTTCACCGGGTATCGCGTCCAGCACAACCTCGGACGCGGACCGGCCAAGGGCGGCCTGCGCTATCACCAGGACGTCTCGCTCGACGAGGTCAAGGCCCTCGCGATGTGGATGACCTGGAAATGCGCGGTCGTCGGGATCCCCTACGGCGGCGGCAAGGGCGGCGTGATCGTCGACCCGAAGCAGCTCAGCCAGAAGGAGCTCGAGGGGCTGACGCGGCGCTTCGCGACCGAGATCGAGGTCCTGATCGGCCCCGAGCGCGACATCCCGGCCCCGGACGTCAACACCAACGCCCAGGTGATGGCCTGGATCATGGACACCTACTCCATGCACCAGGGCTACACCGTCCCGGGCGTGGTGACCGGCAAGCCCATCAGCCTCGGCGGCTCGGAAGGCCGCAACGAGGCGACCGCGCGCGGCTGCGTCTACACGATCGTCGAGGCCGCCCGCCACCTGGGGATCGACCTCAAGGGGATCCGGGTCGCCGTGCAGGGCTTCGGCAACGCCGGCTCCATCGCGGCCCGGCTCATCGGCGACGAGGGTTCGGTCGTGGTCGCTGTCTCCGACTCGACCGGCGGCATCCACGATCCCAGGGGGCTCGACATCGCGAAGGTCGTCGCCTGGAAGCAGGAGCACGGCACCGTCCAGGGCTTCCCGGGCGCGACCGACATCTCGAACAGCGACCTCCTCGAGGTCGACTGCGACATCCTCATCCCGGCCGCCCTTGAGAACCAGATCACGAGCCGGAACGCCAGCCGGATCAAGGCCAGCCTCATCGCCGAGGCGGCCAATGGTCCGACGACTCCTGACGCGGATGCCGAGCTGTTCGCCCGGGGCGTCTTCATGATCCCGGACATCCTCTGCAACGCCGGCGGCGTGACCGTCAGCTACTTCGAGTGGGTCCAGGACCTCAACCGCGACCACTGGAGCGAGGCCGTCGTCAACGAGAAGCTTCGCGGCATCATGGTCAAGGCGTTCGGCGAGACGCTCGACATCGCCAAGCGCGAATCGTGCGACATGCGCACAGCGGCCTACCTTCTGGCCGTGGACCGGGTCGCCAACGCCATGGACATGCGCGGTCTCTACCCGTAGATCGATCGCATCCCTGAGCAGCCTTCTGGTACTCCGCGCCGGCGCGCCGGGCCGCCTCGGGCCGGTGCTAGCATTCCCGCCATGCTCGACCACGAAGAGAAGTTCCTGTTCAAGGAGGAGATCCTCCACCTGGCCAACGCGGTGGCGGAGCCGGGCATCCTCGACAACGTCGAGGACCTGCTGACGGACGTGATCACGAGCCCGCGCTTCGACTCGGAGGTGTTCACGCTCGAACGGAGCCTCCAAGTCATGCTCGGGCCACGCGCCGGGACCACGCTGGTCGGGCTGCTGACCGTGGCACCGGAGGTCTTCGACGAGGTCGCCGAGGTGCGGATCCCCTCCGAGGTCCACGAGCGGCTCGTGGCGTGGCGTGCCCGGTTCGGGCTCGCGATCGACAACGCCCTGAACTTCCTCAACAACCCCGATGGCATCCAGGGGCACAACTTCGCGACGCAGATCGCCCACGTCGAGGAGCGGCGCGTCCTGCAGGGGCGCCTCACGCTCGTCCGGTACAACAACGAGCCGCAGTTCTTCGTGGCCGACGCCAGCGTCTTCCTGGGGCTCGTGGCCGACATCATGGAGCGCCTCGGGCCCTACCTCGAGCCCGATGCGGTCGACGCGGAGACGATGTCGCGATTGCGCGACGCGCTGGCGCTGATCGAGCGCAAGACCGCCTCGCACCCCTGAGCGCGGCGCCCGATGCGCCACGTCTATCTCGCGGCGACCGGCCAGAACCGTGGCAAGACCACGGTCAGCCTCGGCGTGCTCGACGGCTTCCAGCGGCGGGGTCTCTCGACGGGGTTCATCAAGCCGGTCGGGCAGCGGACGATCATCGAGGACGGGGTCCCCGCCGACGAGGACGCGGTCCTGATGCGCAGCGTCTTCGACCTGGCCGAACCGCTCGGGCAGATGAGTCCGGTCCACATCCCGCGCGGGTTCACGCAGGCCTACATCGAGGGCCGCGTGGTCGAGGACCTCGGGCTCCGGATCCGGATGGCGCACGCGGCGTTCGCGGCCGACCGGGACATCCTCCTCATCGAGGGGACCGGCCACGCCGGCGTCGGCGCGGTCATCGGGCTCTCGAACGCTGCCGTCGCCGCGATGATCGGCGCGCCCGCGGTCATCGTGTCGGAGGGCGGTGTCGGCCGGCCCATCGACGAGATCGTCCTCAATGCCGCGCTGTTCGAGCGGCAGGGGGTGCACGTGGCCGGGGCGATCGTCAACAAGGTGGACCTCGACGCGAAGCCCGGGCTGGCACGGACCCTCGAGCAAGGGCTCGCGCGGCAGGGGATCCCGCTCCTGGGCGTCCTGCCCTACCGCCCGATCCTCTCGAACCCGACCCTCGCCATGGTCCTCGAGGGCGTCCACGGCGAGACGCTGCACCCCGGACCCGACCTCGACCTGGTCATCGGCGGCGTCTCGATCGGCGCGATGGAGCCCGAGCACATGCTCGAGCGCATCGGGCCACGCAGCCTCGTGATCGTGCCGGGCGACCGGGAGGACGTCATCGCTGCGATCGTCGGGGCCCACGAGGCGAATGGAGAGGGGGCGCTGGGCCTCGTCCTGTCGGGTGGCTACCGCCCGAGCGACCGGGTCATCGAGTCCATCCGCCGGGCGGACCTGTTCGCCACGCTCGTGCCCGAGGACACGTACGCGGTCGCGTCCGAGGTCCACGACCTGCTGGTGAAGACGCATCCCGCCGACGTCGGCAAGATCGAGGAGATCAAGGCCCTCGTCTGGGAGTACCTGTTCATCGACCGCATCCTCGGCGCCGCCACCGAGGCCGCGATCTAACCCTGGGATTGTTGACGCGCGAACGCCCGGCGTCGCGACGGCAGCAGTCACCCAGTCATCTGAGCATTTGTCGAGTTCGCAGATGCACCAAACGCGAACTGCGGGACGATTCGATTGCCCAATCGACACTGATCTGCTAGTTGTGAATACTTGACCGCGTCCGGGGGGACGCCTCCTCGGCCATTAGGAGGGGAGACACCAATGAAGTCACTTGCCGCTGCAGCAGCCGTCGTCGTCATAGCTATCGCCACCGCGGGACACGTCGCAGCCAGTCCAGCGCCGGGCCTGAAGAGCGAGTCGGGTGTGTCCCTCGCCGAGGCAATGGAGTTCCGCTCAACCTTCGGATTTTCAACCGATCAGGATACGGTCGCAGCGACGCTGAAGGATCCAACCGCTGATACGACGTGGGGAACGCCACTGACGCCTGCCGAGGCAACGAACATGGCCGAGCGACAGCGACTCGCGCTGCTCGCGGACCCGCTCGACGTCTTCGTTGGAGAGAAGGCCGAGAGCTTTGGCGGCATCTACTACGATCAGACCTCGGGCAGGCTCGTCGCGACCATCGCGACTACATCGGCGACTCCCGATGAGGACCTCACGAAGGCGATGGACCTCGTGCCGGAGGGTCTCCCAGTGAAGACAGCGGTTGTCGCCCACACGATGGCCGAACTTCAAGTGGCGGAGGATAAGCTCGCCGACGCGAGCGAAAGCCTCGGCCTCAGAATGGTCGGGATCGACACGCGCAACAACGCCCTGGTCGCCACGATGTCGCCTGGCCGGGACACATCAGCCCCGGCGCGATCGGTGGGTGTGCCGGTGGTGGTCACGGTTGGGGAAGGCCCTCGTCTGGCGGCCTGTTGGAATACGTGTACACCGTGGCGTGGCGGCATGAACATCTGGGACCAATCGTTTCCGGTCGATGGTAACTGCACGTGGGGCTTCTACGGCACTCGTGGCGGCGCCGCCAAGTACGTGATCAGTGCAGGACATTGCGGGAAGTTCGGCCATGTACTGAGGATCAAGAGCCCTTCGAACAGTACGGTCGTCTTCACCGATGGGATCGACCAGAACACCTACGACCTCGAGCTGGATGAGATTAGCGAGTCCGACGCACAAACGGCCCACGTTAAGGCGAACGCGAACGCAACAACGCCGTTCAACAAGATCATCGGGAGCTCCAGCGACCTAAACCACACAATCACTGGCATCAAGAACAACAGTCAGAACCAGGGAGCCACCGTTTGCTTCTTCGGGTTTAAGAGCCACAGGGCCTCCCCGTGCGGAACCATCACCATCATCAACATCGTCACCGAAACCAATCGTGCGGACGATGGGAAGCACCTCCGGATCACCAACCTCAGGGAAATGTCACTGCCGGCGCAAGGAGGCGACAGCGGCGGGCCCGTTTACAGCGGTGCGTTGGCGTACGGAATCAACACTGGCATCGACCCCGCGAACTCGAACCACCTCATTTACAGCATGATCGCCAACGTCCAACTCAACACCGGGACGAACGTGTGCACCTCCAGCGCGTGCTGATCGGATTGACGGCGGCCACGCTGACGGTGGCAGCTTGCTCCTCTCCGGAGCCGAGTCAGGAACCGGCAGGGTGGCGGCTCGTGGCCCAGAAACCCAATGGCGTCTGGCCCAGCCTGCGAGTGACTCCGGTTAGCGACACCGCCTTGTCTGTGGTGCTAGTGGTCTCGCCGGGTTGTCCTGACGGCCGAGCGACCCCCACGTTCGCAGGCTTCACCATCTCGGGCGAGATCATGGAGGCGGTCGTGTCGCGCACCCCGATCACAAGTCCTGACCCTTGCCTCGCAACCGTCGGGGTCGAGTTCGACGTCGAACTGGACCTTCGGACCGTCCCGGCTTCTGCGCGGACGGTGGTCTTGGGCGGCCAGGCGTGTCCGACAGGCGACGATAGCTGCGCGGGCGTGACGGCGCCGATGCCGGTCCCGGGGCTCGCGTCGCCGTCCGGGTAGGACGGTCTTAGGCCAATCCCTCGGGCAGGAGCGGCTCGTTGTCGATCAGGCGCGTCGAGCCGAAGCGGACCGCCAGCGAGGCCAGGGCCGGACCGGTCACCTCCGTGAGCTCCTCGAGCGTCGTCCCGTCGGCGACCGAGACGTATTCCACATCGGCCAGGGGTTCCGCCGCCAGCACGCGCCGCATCGTGTCGCGGAGCGCGTCGCCGGACCGCTCGCCGCCATCCCACGCGGCCCGTGCCGCGCGCAGCGCTCGTCGCAGCACGGCCGCCGCGAGCCGTTCCTCCGGGGTCAGGTGGACGTTGCGCGACGAGAGCGCGAGGCCGTCGGGCTCGCGGACCGTGGCACAGGTGATCACCTCGGTCGCGATCGCGAGGTCGCGCGCCATCTGGCGGATGACCATCACCTGCTGCGCGTCCTTCTGGCCGAAGTAGGCGTGGTCCGCGCCGACGACGCCGAACAGGATCGCCACGACCGTCGCGACCCCGTCGAAGTGGCCGGGACGAGCGGCCCCCTCCAGCGGTCGGGCGACCGCGCCGACCTGGACCACGGTGTCGAAGCCGGGCGGGAACACCTCCTCGACTGGCGGTGCCCAGACGAAGTCGACGCCCTCGGCCTCGCAGATGGCCAGGTCGCGGGCCTCGTTGCGTGGGTAGACCTGGTAGTCGGCGGCCTCGTTGAACTGGCGAGGATTGACGAAGATCGAGACGACCGTGGTCGCATCGTCTCGTCGCGCGCGCTGCATGAGGGCGCGATGGCCGTCGTGGAGCCAGCCCATCGTGGGGACCAGTCCGACCGGTCGCGGCGCCGACGACAGCGCGACGCGAAGCTCGGCGCGAGTGCGCAGGACCCGGGTCACGTGTCGCTCGTCCGCCGGCCCGGGTGCGGGCGTCGTTGGCGCGCCGGTGCTCAGAGGTCGCGGTCGAGCGGGATGCCGCCGACCGGCACCGATCCCGCCGGGCGATCCGGGGAGCCGCGACCGAGGACCTCGTCCAGCACTTTATCGTCCATCCGGATCGTCTCGGCCTCGCCCGGGAAGGACCCGGCCGCGACATCGGCGGCGTAGGCCTGCGCGGCCTCAAGGATCGTCTCGCGGATGTGCGCGTAGGGACGGGCGTGTCGCGGGACGAAGTCGCCGAGCCCGAGGAGGTCGGTGATGACCTGCACCTGGCCGCTGCAGTCCGCACCCGCGCCGATGCCGATCGTCGGGACCTTGAGGCGCTCGGTGATCGCGGCGGCGAGCTGTTCGGGCACGAGCTCGATGACCATCGAGAAGGCGCCGGCCTCCTGGACCGCGAGCGCGTCGGCGAGCAGCGCCCGGGCCTGGTCGCGGTCCTTGCCCTGGACCTTGTGCTTGCCGAAGGTGTGGATCGACTGCGGCGTCAGGCCGATGTGGCCCATCACCGGGATGCCGGCCCGGACCAGGGTCTCGATCGTGCGCGCCGTGCGGACGCCGCCTTCGACCTTCACCGCCTGGGCACCGGCCTCGCGGAGGAAGACGCCCGCATGCTCGAGGGCTTCGTCGCCCGTGGCGTACGAGAGGAACGGCATGTCCGCGACGACCAATGCCCGGGCGGAGCCGCGAACCACGGCCTTGGTGTGGTGGAGCATCTCGGCCATCGTCACCCGCACGGTCGTCTCGTAGCCGAGGATCACCTGGCCGAGCGAGTCGCCGACGAGCAGCAACGGGATGCCGGCCTCGTCGAGCAGCTTCGCGGTCGGGTAGTCGTAGGCGGTGAGCATCGCGAGCCGCTCGCCGTCGGCGTATCGCCGGGCGATGTCGAGGACGGTCAGGCGATGCGGGGTGTCGGTCGTGGCGCTCATGCTGGCTCCCGGGCGGGTTCGCTGCGTCGTCCAGTCTGCCCGGCGGCATCGCGCTCGTCCAGCGCGCGAGCGACACGGTCCAGGATCGCATCGGCGACGGCGCGCTTGGCCTGCAGCGGGAGCTCGTCCCGGGTGCCGTCGGCCGCGAGGATCGTCACCCGGTTCGTGTCGGTCCCGAAGCCGGAGCCCGCCTCGGCGACGTCGTTCGCCACCAGCAGGTCGACGCCCTTGCGTCGAAGCTTGTCGGCCGCCCGGTCGAGCGAGCCCGTCTCCGCGGCGAACCCGACGAGGACCGGCGTCGGTCGGAGGGCCTGGTAGGTCTCCGCGCGCTCGCTGTCGGTACCGTGCGCCATGCGCGCGACCTGCGCGAGAAGGTCGGGCGTCGGCTCGAGCTCGAGCGTCAGCCCTTCACCGCGCTCGAGCTTGCGCTCGGCGGCGGCGCCCGGGCGGAAATCGGCGATGGCGGCCGCCATGATCAGCGCGTCGAAGCCGGCGCGTCCGTCGCCGGGGGTCGTTGCGGTCAGGAGCGCCGCCCGCATCTCGGCCGTGGATCCGACGCGCCTGACGGTCAGGGACTCGTCCACGGGGAGTGGCACCTCGACGTTCGCAGCCAGGAGCGTGACTCGCGCGCCGCGGTCCAGCGCAGCCTGGACGACGGCCACGCCCATCTTCCCGGTCGAGCGATTGCCGATGAAGCGGACCGGATCGATCGGCTCGCGCGTGCCGCCCGCGGTGACGACCACGTGGCGGCCGGCGAGATCCGCGTCCCGCGCCGGACCGACGATGGGCGGTCGGACGGCGGGATCCGCGGCCCGGATCGGCCGGTCGGCGACGGTGGCCACCACGGCGTCCACGATCGTTTCGACCTCCGCGAGCCGACCGACGCCGGACTGTCCGGATGCGAGTGACCCCGCCTCCGGCTCGACGATCCGATAGCCGAAGTCGTCGCGCAGCCGCGCGGTGTTCGTCCTCGTCGCCGGGTGCGTCCACATCTCGCCGTCCATCGCCGGCGCCACGACGACCGGCGCCGCCGTCGCGAGGCAGGTCGCGGTGATGACGTCGCCGGCTAGGCCGTTGGCCATCGCGCCCAGCCAGTGCGCCGTCGCCGGGGCGACCACGATGGCGTCCGCCGAGTCGGCGAGGACGATATGCCCGATCCGGCCGTCCGGGAGCAGGTCCAGGACGTCGGTCTCGACGGGGTGGCGCGACAGCGCCGCGAACGAGAGCGGGCCGACGAAGCGGGTCGCGGACGGGGACAGCATGACCGCGACGTCGGCGCCCTCCGCGCGCAGGAGGCGCAGCAGCTCGAGCGCCTTGTACGCCGCGATCGACCCCGTGACGCCGAGCCCGATCAGCCGCCCCTCGAGCCGGCCGGTCACGGCAGGCCCAGCTCGAGGCGTTCGCCGGCGACGACCTCGGCATGGAAGATCGCGAGCCCCTTGAGGGTCAGGTCCGGGTCGATGGCGTCGACGCCCGGGAGCGCCCGTGCCCATGGCGCAGCCGAGAGGCCGCCGGTCAGGATCGCCCGGACGTCGGTCGGCGCCACGCCGCTCGTCTCGGCGAGCTCCGTGCGGACGCGGGCGAGCAGACCGCTGGCGAGCGCCTGGTAGCCGAAGACCGTGCCGGACTGCATGGCCGACACCGTGTCGCGCCCGATCGCCCGGTCCGGCGTGCGCAATTCGATCCGCGGCAGCTTGGCGGTCCGAGCCGCGAGCGCCTCGAGCCCGAGTTCGAGACCCGGTGCGATCGCGCCACCAACGTACGCACCATCGGCGGCGACACAGTCGAGCGTGGTCGCGGTCCCGAAGTCGACGACGACCGCGGGCGTGCCGTAGATCCGGCCCGCGGCAAGCGCGTTGACCAGTCGGTCCGCACCGACCTCGTTGGGACGGTCCACGCGGACCGCGATCGGGACGCTGCCTGCGGTCGCGAGCAGGAGCGGACGTTCGCGCCGGGCGGCGATCGTCTCGGCTGCCGCGGTCACGTTGGGGACGACGGACGCGGCGACGATCGCCGAGACGTCGGCCAGCGACGCGTCGTCGAGGCGCAGGAGCGCTTCGAGGAGCGCCTCGAGCTCGTCGGCGCTGGCGCGCGGGTCCGTGGCGGCACGGCGCGTCGCGACCAGCGCGCCGGCCCGGAACAGGCCGAGCGTGACGTTGGTGTTGCCGATGTCCAGGGCGAGCAGCATGGGCGCGATGATACGCGTCGTGACGGCCCCGGCCGTGCGGTACCATCGGCGTCACCTCGTCCCCCTCCGTGCCCTGGAGACGAACCGTGACGACTCTGCCGGCCGCCAAGTTCTTCGTGAACCAGGGTGTCGTCTCGAGCCGGACGGACATGCTCCACCTCCTCCGCCCGCTGCTCAAGCAGACCGTCACGTACAGGTACCTGCGCGGTCGGGAGGTCGTGGCCCACGGGACCGGCTGGGTCGAACGGATCGTGGTGGACGCCGACGACACGTCGACCTACTTCACGCCCCTCGCGATCACCTTGAACATCGACTCCTTCGAGCATCTCGAGTTCGAGACGCGACCCGACCAGTTGCTGGTCTATGCGCTCGTCCAGGGTGACGAGCGCGTGGTCGTGGAGTTCGCACCGGTCGGTCCGGGCGCGGACGACGGGTCGCCTTTCGCCCCGACCCAGCTCGCATTCGAGATGCGTGACTACGTCCAGATGGAGCTGCTCAGCCTCGACGCCCACGAGGACGAGTAGCGGATCCGGAGGGCCGGACGCGGGTCCGGCCGGGGGGAGGCGTCAGCGCGGACCGAGCCCGCGAAGGGTGTTCGGCGCGCCCGGACAGGAGGGAGTTGAACGCGTGGACGCGATAGCGTCGTATTTCAAGTTCACTGAACGGGGGACGACCCTCGCCACGGAGGCGAAGGCAGGTCTGACCACGTTCATGGTCATGGCCTACATCCTGTTCCTGAACCCGGCCATCTTGTCGAACATGTTCGGTGCGCCGGGATCCGCAGAAGCGGCGGCGTTCGTCCCAGCGGCGGCCGCGGCCACCGCACTCATCGCCGGCGTCCTGACGATCGCCATGGGCGTCGTGGCCAACGCGCCACTCGCCATGGCCGCGGGACTCGGGATCAACGGCGCGGTGGCCTTCGGTCTGGTGCTGACCCAGGGACTGACCCCGGCGGGCGCGATGGGCGTCATTGTGCTCGAGGGCATCGTCGTCACGGTCCTGGTGCTCGTCGGGCTACGTGAGTCGATCATGCGGGCTGTCCCGATGGCCCTGAAGCGGGCCATCGGTGTCGGGATCGGCCTGTTCATCCTGTTCATCGGGTTCATCGATGCCGGGATCATCGTCAAGACCGGTGGCTCATCGGCCGAGAACCCGGTCCCGACCACGTTCGTGTTCCCGACCGAACCAGCGCACTTCGTGTTCTGGCTCGGGCTGCTCATCACGATCGCGCTGTGGGCGAGAAAGGTTCCTGCCGCGCTGCTAATCAGCATCCTCGTCACGACGGTCGTCGCGATCGTGGTGGGGATCCAGAAACTGCCGACGACGTTCACGGCGACGCCGAGCTTCTCGACCATCGGCGCCTTCGATCTGGGGAACGTGTTCACGGTCCTCGGCGGTCTCGCCGCGATCCTGACGATCTTCAGCTTCATGCTGACCGACTTCTTCGACACGATGGGGACGGCGACCGCGATCAGCGAACAAGCGGGTCTGGTCGACGATCAGGGACAGCCCGAGAACGTCGGGCGGATCCTCCTGGTGGACTCGGTCGGTGCCGCGTTGGGTGGCGCCGCCGGCATCAGCTCGAACACCAGCTACATCGAAAGCGCGGCCGGTGTTGCAGAAGGGGGCCGAACCGGCTTCACCTCCGTCGTCACGGGCCTGCTGTTCCTTGCTGCCATCGTGCTGACGCCGCTGGCGGTCCTGGTGCCCTATGTCGCGACCGGCCCGGTCCTCGTCTTCGTCGGCTTCCTGATGGTCAGCCTGATCAAGGACATCGACTTCGGCGACATCGAGGAGGGCTTTCCGGCGCTCCTCGGGATCATCCTGATGCCCTTGACGTTCAGCATTACCGTCGGCATCGGCGCGGCCTTCGTCTCGTATGTCGTGATCAAGGTCATCCGCGGCAAGCTGACCGATATCCATCCGCTCCTGTGGGCGGTGGCCATCGCGTTCCTTGTCTACTTCCTCCAGAACTGGATCGGCGCGATCCTGCCCAAGTAGCGCTTGACCCTGCACTTCGGGTCGGCGCCCTGGCCTCCGGTCAGGGCGCCGACCTCGTTCCTGTACCATCCCGACGATGTTCGAACGGACCGCGCCGGCTTCCGGGCCGCGCGTCATCAGCGCCCGCATGCCCGGCGCGCGCTCGGTCTCCATCGCCGCCTACGTGCTGGCCGGCTCTCGCTCCGAGACCGATGCCCAGGCCGGGGTCGCGCACTTCATGGAGCACATCACGTTCAAGGGCACGTCGGCGTACCCGACAACCCGCGCGATCAGCGAGGCCATCGAGGGCGTCGGCGGCTCATTCAACGCCGCGACGGACCGCGAGTCGACCGTCTACTGGGTCCGCGTCCCGCGGCGGGAGACCGCTCGTGCCGTGGACGTGCTCGGAGAGTTGATCGTCCGTCCGACGCTGGCGGAGCGTGAGATCGAGAACGAGCGCGGCATCATCGTGGAGGAGATCCGCTCCTACCTCGACGATCCCTCGGAGTACTGCCAGATGCTGTTCCAGTCGGCACTCTTCGGCGACGGCCCGCTCGGCCGCGAGATCTGCGGCGACGAGGCGGGCATCCGGGCGCTTCCCGCGAAGACGATCCGGTCGTTCTGGCAGTCGGCCTATCGTCCGGCCAACACCGTCGTCGCCGTGGCCGGCGATGTGGACCACGCGGAAGCCGTCGACCTGGTCGGCGCGGCCTTCGGGACGGGCAACGGCAAGTTCCCGGGGTTCGCGCCAGCGCCCCGCCTGCCCGCCGGCGACCGCGTCGCGGTCGGCAAGCGCAGCACGGCGCAGGCCCAGATCTGCCTGGGGCTGCCGGCTCTCCATCGCGACCACCCGGACAGCTGGACGCTGGCCGTCCTCAATGCCGTGCTCGGCGACGGGATGAGCAGCCGCCTCTTCCTGTCCGTCCGCGAGGAGCGCGGGCTCGCGTATGACGTCTCGTCCGGGCTCGTGGACTACGCCGATGCGGGCGCGCTGGAGGTCTCCGCTGGGGTCGACCCCGATGGCATCGGCGACGCCCTCGAGGCGATCCTCGCGGAGCTCGCCCGCATGCGTGACGAGCCTGTGCCCGAGGATGAGCTCGAGAAGGCGAAGCGCTACTTGGCGGGCGGGATGGAGCTGCGCATGGACGACACCCGTCATGTCGCGTCCTGGATCGGCGGCCAGGAGGCGCTGCACGACCGCGTCCTGACCCTCGACGAGGCCCTCGACGAGGTCACCGCTGTCACTGCCGAGGCCGTCCAGGAGCTGGCCGGTCGCCTCTTCACCGATGAGGCGCTTCGGCTGGCCGTGGTCGCGCCGGCCCGTCACCTGCGAGGGCTGGAGCCCCGGCTCCGGCTGCCGGGTTGACTGGAGGCCCGATGCACGAGGACTCCATCACCGACGAGGAGTCGGGTCGCGCCGAGGCGGAGATCGAAGCCGAGGTCGTGGCGGAGGCTTCGCCCGAGCCCGAGCCCGAGCCCGAGCCCGTCGATTCGGGGCCCGATACCAACGAGGAGCCCGCCGACGCGGAACCCGCCGAGGTTGAGCCCGCCGAGGCGGACGGGGCTGACGCGACCGCGCCCGACCGCGAGTCGACCGACGCGGCCGCGATGCCCGAGCCCGTGGCCGAGATGGCCGCCATCGACGAAGACGCCGTCGCGGCTGCCTCGGGATCCCTCGACGACCCGGGCGAGCGGACCACGTCCCTGGCCCTTGCCGGCCTGCATCTTCGGCTCGGCTCGCTGGCGCTCGCGAGAGCGGAGCTCGAGACGTTGGCCGGCCGCGGTGCTCTCGATGCGAGGGCGCGGATCGACCTGGCCGAGGTGCGCTGGCGCACGGGCGATCTCGTGCGCGCCGGCGAGGCGGCTCGTGAGTCGCTCGCCGGCGGCGGGGAGTCGGTCGTCGCGCTCGTGGTGGCCGCAGAGGCTGCGTCGGCGCTCGGGCGTCCCAGCGAGGCGCGCCGGCTCGCGGGACAGGCCATGAGCGGAAGTGACGGTCCGATCGATTCGGTCTTCGCCGGCATGCCGCGATCGAGCGTCTGGCCCGAGGACCCCTCCGAGCCCGTGCCATCGGCCTCGACGCTCTTCCCGTCCGAGCGCAGCGATTCGGTCATCGAGGCCGATCTCGAGGGGGCGGCCCAGACCGCCGGCGAACGGGAGGTGCTCGCGGTGGCCGAAGCCGTGGCGGCGGCCGAGGTGGCCGCCCCGCCGGCAGGCCCCGGCCTGTGGGACCTGCACGAGGCCGCCGCTGTCGTCGCGCCGGCCGAGCCGACCGGGCCGCCCGAGCTCGAGCCATCAACCCTGTTCGATGCAGGACGGAACGCCCTCGACGCGGGCGATCATGCGATCGCGGCGATGAACCTGGGCCTCGTCGTTCGCCTGGCACCCGGCCTGTCGCCGGCGGTCCTGAGCCTGATCGGCGAACCGACCGATGGCGGGCTGCTGCTCGTGCAGGGCGACGCTTTCCGGGCGATCGGCCACGAGGCCGAGGCGACCCGCGCCTATGCCGCCTCGAGATCGGCCACATTGGATCTGCCGCGATCCGAGCCGCCCCAACCCTCGATCCCCGTCGGGCCGATCGTCGGGCCCGCCGCGCCACGGACGGAGGCCGCGCTGTGGTGGCTGCAGCCCCAGCCGGAGCCGGAATCGGTGACGCTCGCTGAACCGGAACCCGAGCACGAGCCCCAGGCAACCGAGGAGCCCGAAGCCGAGCTCGCCGCGGAACCGGAACAGGAGCCGGAACCGGAGCCCGAGCCCCAGCCCGAGCCCCAGCCCGACCCTTCCCGAGCCCGAGCCCGAGCCCGAGCCCGAGCCCAAGCCCCAGCCCCAGCCCGAGCCCGAGGCCATGGCGTCGGTCGCACCCGACCCGGACCTCGCATCGCTCTTTGACGCGGAGCTGGACGGCCAGGAAGAAGTGCGGCCCGACGAGGACCGATCCGTCGAGGACTCGTCCGAGCCGCGGAACGAGGACTGACTTCGGGCGACCGCGTCGTTCCGATACGATATCGAGCCCATCCGACCTGAACCGACCACCCAAGGACGTCATGCCATCAACTGAACGCACTCTTGTCCTCGTCAAGCCCGACGGCGTCCAGCGCCAGCTGGTCGGCCGGATCCTCGCGCGCTACGAGGAACGCGGCCTCAAGATCCTCGGTCTCAAGCTCGTGAAGGTCGACGCGGGCCTCGCCGAGGCGCACTACGCGGCCCATCGCGAGAAGCCCTTCTTCGCCGGCCTCGTCGACTTCATCACCTCGGCACCGCTCGTGGCGGCCGTGCTCGAAGGCCCGAACGCGATCGCCGTCGTTCGCGCCATCAACGGCGCGACGCGTCCCCACGAGGCGGCTCCTGGCACGATCCGCGGCGACTTCGCCCTCGAGACCGCTCAGAACATCGTCCACGCCTCGGATGGCCCAGAGGCAGCCGACGCCGAGATCGGCCTCTGGTTCAGCGCCGGCGAGCTCCACGACTACGAGCGCGACATCGACCACTGGGTGCTCGCACCGGCCGACTAGGTCGTCGAGGCATCCGTCACTCGGTCGGGATCGGCTGGAACGACGGCCCGACAGACTCGCCGGGCAGCGGCGACTCGGCCGGGAACGACGCCTCGAGGCTGGGCTCCGGCACGAACGATTCGCTCGGACCCTCGACACTGGGCGGCAACCCGCCCGCGGCCGACGGTCCGCCGAGCCCGCCCGCCGAGACCGTGAAGGCCAGCACCGCGACGAGGCTCGCGACGACGACCGTCGAGGCCGATCGGTTGGTCGTCCAGAACGTCCGTGCGGAGCCGCGCACGTCGGTGAGATCGAGCGGTGTGCGCTGGGGCAGGCCGGGCATCCGATCGCCCGCCGTCCGTGCAAGGTCGGCCCTCGAGAGTCCGATCACGAGCAGGCGGCCGTAGTAGGCGAGCGGCGCGAACGTCCCGAGGAAGACGAGGAACTGGAGCGGGCCGCCCAGGGCGAGCTCCACGAGCTGCCGTCGCGCGTCGAAGGCGGCCAGGCCCGGCAGGCCGATCGCGGCCACGATGATCACCCCGAGCGCGATGCCGAGGACGGGCGCGCGGATCGCCCACCCTCGGAGGTCGGGGATGCGACCGGTCCCAAACGTCGCCCGGACCGCCGCGGCCCACACCGCAAAAGCGCTGCGGGCGACGACGTACGCGAGGATCCAGATCCGGGCCGGAGCCCACGCATCGGTGCTCAGCGCTGCGATCGCGAGCATCACCACGCCGGTGTCGCCGATGATCGAGTACCCGACCACGTGCTCCAGGTCGTCCTGGACCCAGGCGGCGAGCGCCGACAGGACGATCGAGGCGATGCCGATGGCGAGGATGATCGACCGCTCGGCATCCATCTCGACGAGGAGCGGCGCCACCGAGGCATCCGTCCAGGCCAGCGCGACGACGGCGAAGGCCGCCGGTCCCCAGGCCGTCACCATCGGCAGCGCCGCCTCGGGCACGGCATCGGTCAGCCGAGCGGCCCAGACGTGGAAGGGGATCGCGCCGAAGCGGATCGCGACCGCGAGCCCGAACGCGAGGTAGGCGAGGCCGAACACCACCGGCTGGGCCGCCAGCTGGCTCAGGTCGCGGCCGATCCAGGCGGTCGCGGCGATCGCCATGGCGCCGGAGAGGACGAGCGCCCGGAGCGCGCGGATGCCGGTGGTGGCCCCGAGCCGGCCGCCGGTCGGGGTCAACGCGAGGAGCACGCTGCCGAGGCCGCCCGCCGTGGCCGCCAGCACCGCGATCCGCGGATCGGGGAGCGACAGCGCCAGACCGCCCCCGCCGAGGGTCCCGAGCATGACCGCGGGCGCGTCGCGACTCGATCCCGCCGCGAATCCGACGATCGCGAGGGCCAGGCCGACGACGGACCCGAGGATCAGGAATAGCCGGACGTACTCGGACGTGGCGATGACGGCGCCGCCGATCATGAGGGTCTGCCCCGGGTCGATGGCGATCGCGGCGAGCACCGCCACCGCGAGCCCTCCGATCCCGACCCCCGTCGCAAAGACGTCGCGCCCTCGCCCGATGACCGCGACGCCGGCGGTCCCGAACGCGACGACCAGGAAGACGACGAGGCTCATGGGCGGTCGATCGGATGCGCGTACGGCTCCCGGCGGCCCCGGTCGCTCGAGACGCCGGACGACCGTGCCGGCAGTCGCTGCGGCACGAACCGTGGCCCGGAACGGCTATCGGGCTCCATCTCGAAGCCGTCGCTGCCGTCGCGACTCGCGGCCGTGGCCAGGATCGCGACTGCGCCGCCAAGGCCCACGACGAGCCCAGCAGTCACGAGCTCCTCGAGCGCGCTCGGCGTGCCGCCGAGCGCCACCCGGACGAGGAGCGCGCCATGCATCAGGAACAACAGGCCGATCCCGACCCGCACGAGGTCCCGGCCCGTGACGAGCGGGGCGACCGCGAGGGCTGCGAGCCCGAATCCGGCGGCCTGGGCCAATGACGGCCCGAGCGCCGGTGCACCGAGCCCATGCGTCCCGTAGCCGACGATGGCCGCGGCCGCCGCGAGCGATCCCTCGGCCGCCCAGCCGAGGTGCGAGCCGCTCGTGCCCCAGTCGCCGTCACGGACCGCGATCCAGAGCAGGTACACGGCGAGGACGGCCCCGACGACCCGCGCGGCGAGCGCCGTCGTGTCGGCCATCGGATCGGCGAGGATCGGTGCCCCGACGAGGGCGACGGCCAGCCCGAGGACGGCCGTCCGGGCGTCACGGACCGAGACGGCCACGATGGCGCCGACCATGATGGCCAGTGCGACCCCCGCCAGGGCCGGGTTCATGGGGTGCTCGGCGCCAGCTCCGGGTAGGTGGGTGTCTGCAGGACCCCGAACGTCTCGATCGGCCAGTAGCGCAGCCACGCTCGGCCGATCACGTTGTCGACGGGGACCGTGCCGAACGCCCGCGAGTCGGCGGAATTCGTCCGATGGTCGCCCATCAGGAAGAGCTCGCCCTCGGGGACGGTCCAGTTGCCGAGGTCGGGATCGGCCTCGGTCCCCTCGGGTTCGCCACCCTCGACGGGGGAGAAGAGATACGGCTCGTCGATGGCCATGTCGTTCACGTAGACCTGCCCGTCGTCGCGAATGTCGATCGTGTCCCCGCCGACCCCGATGACGCGCTTGATGAACGGAGTGTTGTCGGGCTGGACCCAGTCGGCGGGCGGCTTGAAGACCACGATGTCGCCGCGCTTGTACGGGTCGATCCGCGGCGTGAGCTTGTCCACCAGCACGTACTGGCCGGGCTCGAGGGTCCGCTCCATCGACTGCTGCTTGACCTGGTAGGGCTGGGCAACGAAGGTCTGGATGACGAAGAAGATGACGAGCGTGAGGACGAGCGTCTCGACGATCTCGAGGAGACACCCGAGCGCGGGTCGTCCGCTCACGAGATGGGTCGGTGGCTCACAAGTCCGGCAGTATACGGGCTGCCCGTCCCGACCGCCGACGCTCTATCCGGGGCATGCATATCGCCGCCGCAACCTGGGTTTGACCCGTCGTTTCGAGCCTTGTTACACTCGCCGCCGGTCTGCAAGGTCCCACCCGTCGGTGCATGGCGAGGGACCACAGGCAGCACTCCCCGGTTCGCCCGTCCCAAGTGGCGCACGCCACGAGCCCCAGGACGGCATCGGGACAACAGCCCAGTGTTGGAGGACCTTCAGACCTGATGGATGCCAGTGCGCTCCAGTTGATCATCCTGCCGGCGGGCCTGATCGCCGTGCTGTTCGCGATCTACCTGGCCCGAGACGTCCTGTCGCGCGATACCGGAACGAAGGAGATGGAGGACGTCGCCGGGACGATCTTCGAAGGCGCGGTCGCCTTCATCCGGCGCCAGTACACGACGATCGGCATCCTCGCCGTGGTCGGAGCCGTCGTCATCGGCCTCGTCATCACGGTCTTCGAGACGGCGGACGTCGCCGACACGGCGACCTTCGGGCTCGACCTCGGCTGGCGGACCGGCCTCGCGTTCCTCGTCGGCGCCGCGTGCTCGATGGCGTCCGGGATCATCGGCATGTACATCAGCGTCAAGGCCAACGTCCGGACCGCATCGGCCGCCCGACGCAGCCTCGTCGAGGCAGTCCAGGTCGCGATGCGCGGTGGAGCCGTCTCGGGCTTCCTCGTGGTCGCCCTGTCGCTGCTCGGCGTCTACGGCATCTTCACGCTCTTCGGTGGCCTGTCAGGTGGCCAGGCCACCCACGACGCGCCCTTCCTCATCGTCGGCTTCGGCTTCGGTGCCTCGTTCGTGGCGCTGTTCGCCCAGCTCGGAGGCGGGATCTACACCAAGGCCGCCGACGTCGGGTCCGACCTGGTCGGCAAGGTCGAGAAGGGCATCCCCGAGGACGACCCGCGGAATGCCGGTGTCGTGGCCGACCTCGTCGGCGACAACGTCGGCGACTGCGCCGGTCGCGGCGCGGACCTGTTCGAGTCGACCGCCGCCGAGAACATCGGCGCGATGATCCTCGGCGTCGGCGTCTTCACCATCGCCACCAACGCGGGTTGGCCGAACCCGCAGGCCTGGATCTTCTTCCCGCTCGTCGTGCGCGCGTTCGGGCTGCTCTCGACGATCGTCGCGATCTTCTTCGTGCGCGGCCGCGAGGATGAGAACCCGATGAACATCCTCAATCGCGGCTACTGGGTCACGACGATCCTGTCGGTCGTTGCCCTCCTGGTGACGACCAACGTCATGCTCCAGACCAACGGCAGCGCCCCGTCGGGCATCCCGGTCTGGCTGTACTTCTTCGGGGCCGGGGTCGTCGGGCTCGCGACGAGCGTGGCCTTCGTCTACATCACCCAGTTCTACACCGCCGGCTCGTTCCGCCCGGTCCGCGAGATCGCCGAGGCGTCGAAGACCGGCCCGGCCACGAACATCATCTCCGGCACCGCGGTCGGCTTCGAGACCACGTTCGTGACCGCGATCACCATCGGCATCGCGCTGATCGCCAGCCACTGGCTCGGGACGCAGGCAGGCCTGACGACTGCCGACGGCAGGGATGTCGGGGGCATCTTCGGGACGGCCGTCGCGACGATGGCCATGCTCATGACCACGGCCTACATCCTGGCCATGGACACCTTCGGGCCGATCACCGACAACGCGGGCGGCATCGCCGAGTTCAGCCGCGCCGAGGCCGGCGCCCGGGAGATCACTGATCGGCTCGACGCCGTCGGCAACACGACCAAGGCGCTCACCAAGGGCTACGCGATCGCGTCGGCGTCGCTGGCGGCGTTCCTGTTGTTCAGTGCGTACATCGACAAGGTCAACCTGATCCACTTCAACCGTGGTGAGCCGCTGCTCACGTCGGTCAACCTCGCCAATGTGGAAGTGTTCGTCGCCGCGCTCATCGGCGCGATGCTCGTGTACTTCTTCAGCTCGCTCGCGATCCGTGCGGTCGGGACCACGGCGCAGTCGATCATCGTCGAGGTCCGCCGTCAGTTCCGCGAGATGCCCGGGATCATGGACTACACCCAGCGTCCGGACTATGCCCGGGTCGTCGACATCACGACCAAGGCGGCCCTCCGCGAGATGATCGCGCCGGGTGTCGTCGCGGTGGCGACGCCGATCGCCGTCGGGCTGCTGCTCGGCGCCGAGGCGGTCGCCGGCATGCTGATGGTCGGCACGATCGCGGGCGTCATGCTCGCGACCGTCCTGAACAACGGCGGCGGTGCCTGGGACAACGCCAAGAAGTACATCGAGTCGGGCCATCTCAAGGACGACCAGGGCAATGTGCTCGGCAAGGGCTCGGACGCCCATGCAGCGGCCGTCGTCGGCGATACGGTGGGCGACCCGTTCAAGGACACGGCCGGTCCCTCGCTCCACGTCCTCGTGAAGCTCCTGGCGACCATCACGCTGGTCCTAGCTCCGTTGTTCATCCGCTAGCCGGCATTTCGAATGGCGAAGCGTCGCAGGGCCGTCAGGTGCGCCGCCTAAGTCATGGACACGCTGTTCCAGGCGCTCGTTATGGGGATCGTGCAGGGACTGACGGAGTTCCTGCCCGTCTCCTCGTCGGCGCACCTGTTCATCGTCCCGTTCCTGTTCGGCTGGGACAACACCTTCATCGACTCACTCGCGTTCGGGGTGATGCTCCATCTCGGGACGCTCGCCGCCCTGCTCATCTACTACGGCCGCGACTGGGTCCGGATCGTCCCGGCGGGCTTCGCCACCCTGCGTGACCGATCCTTCCGCGACGACCCGGACCGCCGTCTCGCCTGGCTGATCTTCGCCGCGACGATCCCGGCGGCGATCGTCGGGGCGCTGTTCAACGACGTCATCGAGACGTCCTTGCGGGAGATCGGTCTCATCGCGCTGATGCTCGTGGTCGGCGCGGCGATCCTGTGGTTCGCCGACCGGTGGGGCGGGACCTCGCGAAAGCTCGCTGGCCTCACGTTCCCGGTCGCGATCGGGATCGGCGTCGCCCAGACACTGGCCCTCGTGCCCGGGATCAGCCGGTCCGGGATCTCGATCTCCGCCGGGCGCCTGGCCGGCCTCGACCGCGCCTCCGCCGCCCGGTTCAGCTTCCTCCTGGCCACGCCGATCACCGCCGGAGCGGTCCTGTTCGAGATCCGACAGCTGCTCACCGGCGAGGCGGCCGTGACGATCCCGACTGATGCCCTGATCGTCGGACTGATCGCGTCGTTCGTCTCGGGGATCATCGCGATCCGGGTCCTCATGGACTACGTGCAGAGGCGGTCGCTGAACGTCTTCGTCGCCTACCGGCTCGTGCTGGCGGCCATCGTCCTCGTCGTCTGGCTCGCGCGCTAAGCGCAGAGGCGGCCGTGGAGGTCATGAAGCAGCTCAGGCAGCGCGCCATCCGCGACCTCGTCGAACAGCGTCCGCTCAGGACCCAGCAGGAGCTCGCGACCGCGCTCCGCGAGCGCGGCTTCCGCACAACGCAGGCCACGATCAGCCGCGACGTCGCCGAGCTGGGCCTCATCAAGGTCTCTCGTGGCGGGACCGCGGCCTACGCCCTGCCGCCGCGCTTGATCGAGGCCGAGACCTCCGGCGAGGACCGCCTGCGCAAGCTGCTGTCCGACCTGCCGCTCGAAGTCCACGAAGCCGGCCTCCTCCTGGTCCTGCGCACGCTGCCGGGCTCGGCCCATGCCATCGCCGCCGCGCTGGATCGCGCTCGGTGGCCGGAAGTCGCGGGCTCCATCGCCGGCGATGACACGCTCTTCGTGGCCCTCCCGGACCGTGGCTCGCTCCAACGCGTGAAGCGCCGGCTCCTGCGGCTGGCCGAGGGTGCCTGAACGACGTCAGTGGGCTTTGACACCCACTCCCGGCACGACTACCATTCGCTCCCGGTCCGGAACTTCAGGCGCGAGGGCGGTGCCCGTCGCATGCCTGGAGTTCTTTCCTTTATCACCTGACCGCCCAGGTCGGTCTTCTCATCGGACACCCTGCAACGGGGGCCAACTGTCGTGAACAACAAGCCCACCTATCTCTCGCGCGATGGTCTCGAGAAGCTCCGCTCGGAGCTCGACGAGATGGTCAGCGTCAAGCGGCCCGAGGTCGCGAATCGGATCCATGACGCCAAGGAGCACGGCGACCTGTCCGAGAACGCGGAATACGAGGACGCCAAGAACGAGCAGGCGTTCGTCGAGGGCCGGATCCAGACCCTCGAGGCGATCATCAAGAACGCCACGATCATCGACGAGAACCACTCGACGGACCACGTCCAGATCGGATCCACCGTATCGGTGGAGAGCCCGGACGGCAAAGAGACGTTTACGATCGTCGGGTCCGCGGAGGCGAAGCCTGCCGAAGGCCGGATCTCGAACGAGAGCCCGGTCGGACGCTCGCTCCTCGGCAAGAAGAAGGGCGACAAGGTCGTCGTGAGGGTGCCCGCGGGCGACTTCACCTACAGGATCGTCGGCATCACGTAAGTCGGAGAGCTCATGGACTGGGCGGACGAACTCGCGGCACGGGTCCGCGATCGCGGACCCCAGGTCGTGAATGACTCGAAGACTCCCTCGGGCACGGTCCACGTCGGCAGCCTGCGGGGCCCCGTCATCCTGGACGTCATCGTGCGCGCTCTGCGCGCGAACGGGATCGAGACCACGTTCCTCTACGGGGTCGACGACCTCGACCCGATGGACGCGCAGGCGCTCCTGACCCCCGACGCCGTCGACCACGAGATGGGCCGGCCGCTCGCCCACGTGCCGGACCAGGTCGGCGACGGGCACGCCTCGTACGCGCGCCACCACGCCCAGACGTTCATCGACGTGTTCGCGGGCCTCGGCATCCACCCCGACCGCTACTACTGGATGAGCGACATCTATCCGACCGGCGCGATGGATCCGTTCATCCGGACCGCGCTCGACAAGGCTGCGCTGGTGCGCGAGATCTACCGGCGAGTCGCCAACGTCCAGCATCCCGACACGTGGCACCCGCTTGGCGTCATCTGCCCGACGTGCGGCAAGGTCGGCACGACGATCGTGACCCAGTGGGACGGCGATCGCGTGTTCTACGAGTGCCGTCCGACGCTGGTCACCTGGGCCCGCGGTTGCGACTCGTCCGGATGGATCTCGCCGTTCGGCGGAGCCGCGAAACTCCCCTGGAATCTCGAGTGGGCGGCGCAATGGTCGCTGTTCGGCGTGACGATCGAGCCCTGCGGCAAGGACCTGTCCACCGCGGGTGGGTCCCGCGACCGCAGCGACGCCATCGCCCGGGAGGTCTTCGAACGCGAGCCGCCGCTCAACGTGCCCTACGAGTTCCTCAACATCGGCGGCAAGAAGATGTCGACCTCGAAGGGCCGCGGGGCCGCGGCGCACGAGATCGCCGAGGTGATCCCGCCCGAGTTGTTGCGGTTCCTGTTCCTCCGTCCACGCCCGAACCACGCGATCGAGTTCGATCCCGAGGGCACCGACGCGATCCCGCGGCTGTTCGACGAGTTCGACAAGTTCGCGGCCGCCACCGCCGGCCGCGAGGTCAAGGGCGATCTCCCGCCGGGCTACGAGGCCACGTTCCGGTACGCCCTCCTCGATCCGAACGCGGACGTCACGGCCGAGGCCACTGCCTTCCGGCCGGCGTTTTCGCACCTCGCGCTCCTGGTCCAGATCCCCGGTGTCGACGTCGGCGCGCGCGTCGAGGCCGAGAAGGGGAGCGCGCTGACCGAGCGCGAACGGCAGATCCTCGACGAACGCGTCGCCGCGGCGCGTGCGTGGCTGGAGGCGTACGCCCCGGACTCGGCCCGGCTCGCGGTCCAGCGTGAGGCGATCCCGGCGGCGGCCGCCGGCCTCGACGATCCCCAGCGGCGCTTCCTCGCGAACCTGTCGGGAGCCGGCGAGCGGACAGCGCCCGTGGGGGGCGATGCCTGGCAGACGCTGATCTTCGATGCCGCGCGGAGCGACGAATTGCCCGCACGCCGGGCGTTCGAGGCGATCTACCTCGCGTTCCTGGGACGCCCGAATGGGCCGCGCGCCGGCTGGCTCCTCGCGAGCCTCGACCCCTCGTTCGTTTCAGAACGAGCGCGCGAGGCGTCCGCCTGGACGGCGGATGGAGGAACGACGTGAGCGTCGGCCTCCAGCGCCTGCGCGAGGAACCGGACCTCATCCGTCGCGGCGCGATCGACAAGGGCGAGGACCCCGCGCTCGTGGACCAGGCGCTCGAGCTCGACGCCGCGCGACGTCAGCTGCTCGGGGAGGCCGAGGCGCTCAAGGCCGAGCGGAACGTGACCTCGAAGCAGGTCGGCGAAGCGATCAAGGCGGGTGCGGCGCCGGACGGATCCGAGGTGGCCGCCTTGAAGGCCGCTTCCACCGCCGCCGGGGAGCGCATCAAGGCGCTCGACGCCCAGCTGGCCGAGACCGAAGCGGCCCTCGACGAGCAGCTGCTGCGCATCCCGAACCCGGCCGACCCGGACATCCCGGTCGGTGGCGAGGAGTCGAACGTCACGGTCCGCACGTGGGGCGAACAGCTTCCCAACGAGCAACCGGCGGAGGGCGAGGTCGGCGCTGACGCCCCGGCCGGTGGCGCCACCTGGACCCGCAAGCCCCACTGGGAGCTCGGCGAGGCGCTCGACATCATCGACAACGCCCGCGGCGCCAAGATCGCGGGCTCCGGCTTCCCGGTCTACAAGGGCGCCGGCTCGGCGCTGCAACGGGCCCTCATCAACTGGTTCCTCGACGTCCACACGCGGGAACACGGGTTCACGGAGGTCTGGCCCCCGGCCGTGGTCAACGCCGACAGCGCCCGTGGCACCGGTCAGATCCCGGACAAGGAAGACCAGATGTACGTCGTGACCCGCGACGACCTGTACCTGGTCCCGACCGCCGAGGTCCCGGTCACGAACCTCCATCGCGACGAGATCCTCGAGGCGACCGAGCTGCCGATCCGGTACGCGGCGTACTCACCGTGCTTCCGGCGCGAGGCGGGCGCCGCCGGCAAGGACACGCGCGGCATCCTGCGCGTCCACCAGTTCGACAAGGTGGAGATGGTCCTCTTCGAGCGCCCCGAGGACTCGACGGCGGCCCTCGAGTGGATGACCGAACGCGCGGAGGTCCTGCTGCAGCGCCTTGGGCTCGCCTATCGCGTGCTGCTGATGAGCACCCGCGAGATGGGGTTCACGCAGGCACGCAAGTACGACCTCGAGGTCTGGTCGCCCGGCGTCGAGCGCTGGCTCGAGGTCAGCTCGTGCTCGAACTTCCGCGACTTCCAGGCACGCCGGATGGCGATCCGCTACCGGCCCGAACCAGGTGCGAAGCCGCAGCTGGTGCACACCCTCAATGGTTCGGGCCTGGCCCTGGCCCGGGTCGTGGCCGCTCTCCTCGAAACCGGTCAGCGCCCCGACGGCTCGATCGCCGTGCCCGAGGTGCTGCGCCCGTACATGGGCCGCGAGGTCATCGCGCCGTCGTCGTCGCCAGCCCCATGACGGAGCCGGCAGCGCCCCGGACCTACTGGGAGATGCCGGACGAGGCTGGCCCGGCGCCGGGTGTCGAGTTCGCGCCCCACGGCGCCCGGTTGGTCGCCTACCTGGTCGACAGCGTCATCCTGATCGCGCTGGCCGTGGCCCTCGCACTCGTCATCGGCCTCGTCTTCCTCGGGGGAGCGTCGGCGAGCGACGACGGCCGGACCGTCGAGATCGCGCCGGCGGCCGTGGTCGGCACGTTCGTCCTCATGATCGCGATCCTGCTCCTGGTCGTGCTGTACTTCCCGTTCTTCTGGGCTCGCGGCGGCCAGACGCCCGGGATGCGCATCTTCGGTCTCCGGGTCGTGCGGGATCGAGACGGCGGGAGGATCGGGTGGGGCGCCGCGCTCCTGCGGATCCTGGGCATGTACGTCGCGAGCGCAGTGTTCTACCTTGGGTTCATCTGGATCCTCGTCGACAAACGCCGACGTGGCTTCCACGACCTGATCGCCGGGACCGTCGTCGTCAAGCGGTCCTGACCGCGATCGAGGGGGACCGGAGGGAGGCAACGATGAGCCAGGAGACATCGGGCTGGCAGGCGCCCGAACCCGAGATCGGACCGGCGCCCGGCGTGGTCTTTGCCGGACCGGGTGCGAGGCTCGTGGCCTACATCGTCGACGTCATCATCGTGTCGCTGGTCATCGTCCTGCTCACGATCGTCGGTGTCGCGCTGGCGGTCACGATCCCGCTCCTCGCCGTCCTGCCGTTCGTCGCGGTCGTCGTGATCCCTCTCGTGTACTTCCCGTACTACTGGTCGAGCTCGGGACAGACCCCCGGGATGAAGATGATGGGCATCCGCGTCGTCCGCGACCGTGACGGCGGACCCGTGACCGGCGGCCAAGCCGTCCTGCGGCTCCTCGGGTACTGGGTCTCCGGGTTCGTGTTCTACCTCGGATACGTCTGGATCTTCATCGACAAGCGCAAGCGCGGCTGGCACGACCTGATCGCGGGGACCGTGGTCGTCGAGGCCGCCAGGTAGCGGACGCGCCGACCGATCCGAACCGCCGTCTGGGGCCTGTTGCGCCGGGGCAACTGACGCGCTTGTTGCAGGCCGGATTGGTACGAAGGTCCGGTGGGCTGTGGGGGGACGGACCCGTACGCTCGCCTCGTCGACGTCCGCTCGGGGTCTTGTGCTGTCCGTGTTCGGTAGTGAGCGGCGGGTTCGCCGCCCTGTCCTGCTGCTGCTCGTCTTCGGCGCGTTCCTCGCCGTCATGGGGATCACGGCCGCCGCGCAGGCCTCGATGGTCACGTCCAACTTCACCGCGGTCGCCATCCAGAGCGTCGTTGGCGGAGACGTTGCGACCATCCGGAGCTTCGCAGACGCGGCCGGCAAGACCGGGAGCCTGACCCCGGCCGACCTCGCGATCGGCGGACCCGTCGACTCCGCGCGGCGGGCCGCGCTCGAGACCGAACTCCGCTCCTTCATCGGGCGCGATGGGATCCGTCACGCCGAGCTCCGACGAGCCGACGGCACGCTGCTCGCCGCCGTCCCGACCGCACCCGATCCCGGCGCTGCCGCGCCCGCACTCGACGCCCGACCGGACGTTGCGATCGTGCCGTTGGCCGAGGCGGGCGCGCCCGCAGTGGACCTCGACAGTCCCTGGATCCTCCGTGAGCGCCTGCCGATCACAGACGTCGACGGGAACGTTGTCGGGATCGTCGGGCTTTGGCGCGATGGCGTCCCGATCCTCGCGCGGCTCGACGATGTCCGCCGTGACGTGATCGTCATCACCCTGAGCGCAGCGCTTGTCACTGCGGTCCTGCTGTTCTTCATCTTCCGGACGGCTCAGGCTCGGCTGACCCGCCAGACCCTCGAGCTGGTCGAGGCGACCCGGCGCGACCCGCTGACCGGCACGCTCAACCATGGCGCACTCGTCAGCCTCCTCGCCACCCGGCTGGAAGCCGCTCGCGCCACCAATTCGGCGGTCGGCGTGGCGATCCTCGACATCGACAACTTCACTGCCTTCAACGACAACCACGGCGACCACGTCGGCGACAAGGTCCTCCTGACGGTCTTCGACGTCCTGGAGGCGTCGGTGGCACCCGGCGCGATCATCGGTCGCTACGGTCCCGACGAGTTCCTCGTGATCGCACCCGACGGCGAGCTGCATGAACTGGAGCCGACCGTCGAACGCGTCCGGGTCGCGCTCCTCGACCGGAGCCTCGATGTCGATTCACCGGACCGGCTGCCGATCACGATCAGCGCCGGGATCGCGGGCTATCCCCTCGACGGCGCCTCGCTGACCGTGCTCCTCGCCACCGCGGCAGCCACGCTGGGCGCGGCGAAGGCCAGCGGCGGCGACGCCGTTCGGGTCGCTGGCGCCGAGGATGCCGACGGCTCGGCCGGCTCGTCGGGCTTCGACGTCCTGCAAGGCCTCGTCTTCGCGGTGGACACGAAGGACCGCTACACGAAGCGCCACTCCGAGGACGTCGCGCGATACGCCGTCTTCCTCGCCGGTCAGCTCGGTCTCGACGACGCGACCATCGGGACGATCCGCCTCGCCGGCCTGCTCCACGACATCGGCAAGATCGGCATCCCCGACCCGATCCTCCGCAAGCCGGGCAAGCTCACGACCGAGGAGTACGAGATCGTCAAGCAGCACGTCGTGCTCGGCGACATGATCGTGCGCGACCTGCCGGAGATCGATCTCGTCAGGGCCGGGATCCGCCACCACCACGAACGCTGGGACGGCGATGGGTATGTCGACCGGCTTGTCGCCGAGGAGATCCCGCTGATCGCGCGCATCCTCGCGGTCGGCGATGCGTTCTCGGCGATGACGACGACACGGCCGTATCGCAAGGCGCTCGACGTCCAGGAGGCGATCCGGCGGCTCGAGGACGCGGCGGGGACGCAGCTCGACGAGCGGCTGGTCGTGGCGTTCATCAATGGCCTCGAGACGGCCGCCGACCCGCCGATGCCCGGCGAGGAGGTGTCCAGCCGACTCTGGACGCCGAGGGCCGTCGCATGAGGACCCGTCGGATCGCTCGGCTGGCCAGCGCGACCGTGTTCGTCCTTGCCCTGTCCGTGCCTGTCGCGGCTCCCGCCAAGGCAGCGCTGCTGACGCTCCCGATCAACGACTCGTACACGACCGGCTTCGAAGAGCGCCTGGAGGTCGACGAGCCGGGGATCCTCGGCAACGACGTCAGCGTCGGCAGTGGTCGCGCCCAGTTGACCAACGACGTCGACCACGGCGACCTCAACCTCAACCATGACGGCGGCTTCCAGTACGACCCCGACGATGGCTTCAGCGGCACCGACACGTTCCGCTATCGGATCACCGGCCTGATCTCCACGCAGGCGACGGTCACGATCACCGTGCAGGGACCGGCTCCGACGCCGACTCCCACGCCAACGCCAACGCCGACCCCGACACCGACTCCCACGCCGACGCCGACTCCCACGCCGACCCCGACACCGAAGCCCACACCGACGCCGCGGCTGACGCTCCCGCCCGTGCCGGTCGTAACGCCCTTGCCCACGCTGCCGCCGCCCCCGACCCTCCTGCCGACTCCGAAGCCGACCCCGACGCCGAGCCGTCCGCCCGGCGCGACCGAGCCGCCCTCGACCCCGACCCCGACGCCGACGCCGACACCGAGCGTCGCGGGTGGCCCCGGCGGGACCAGCCCACCGCGCCCGACGGGATCGGACGCGACGGGCATCGGATCGATCGGGTCGGGGAACCCGGACGGTGGCGGGCCCGCGCCGAGCGGCGCAGCGGCGCCGGCGACCGCCTCTGCACCTCCGGTCCTGCAGTTTCCGGGAACGCCCGGCACGGGCGTCGATGTCAAGATCGGCGAGATCGGCGGCCTAGGTCTCCCCGTCGAGTGGCTCGTCCCATCCATGGTCGTGACCGTGCCCGGGATCCTGCTCATGCTCGCCGTGCTCGCCCAGGGCTTCGCGGCGACGCTCTGGTTGCCCTACGTCCGTCGGACGCTCGGAGGCGACCGGCGGCGCCGGCACACCGCACAGGCGGCACGCTGAGGCGCAGACCCTCGTGACCGGCCGGCCGGCACGCGAGCCGCTGGTATCCTGCGCAGCGGAGAGGTGGCCGAGCGGTTGATGGCGGCGCTCTTGAAAAGCGCTGAGTCGCAAGACTTCGTGGGTTCGAATCCCACCCTCTCCGCCACGGATCGCGGCCGACGCGTCGCACGAGGACGTTCCGAGGACGGACTCGTCGCGGCGCTAATGCGCGAGTACGGTCGGGTTGAGATGACCCTGCTCCGAGGAGATGGTCGCGCGCTGTTCGGCATGCGCCGTCGACGCCCCCCGCCCCGTTCTGCTCGTGATCGTGTACGGGATCTTCATCGCCATCGTCGGCGTGACAGCGATGGCCCAGACGATCATGGTCTCCGCGCAGTTCTCCACGAGCACGATCAACAACGTTGATCGGGTCGGATACGGCCCTGGTGCGCCTCTTCGTCACGGGAGCCCTGTCTCCGAGGACGTGGGTCCCACTGGGCCGGACGCCGAACGCCTGGCGCGTCCTGGAAGAACGGCTCAAGACGCTGGTGGCTCCCGGCAAGATCGTGCACGTCGAGGTACGGCTGCCGGACGGGACGCGTCATCGCGTCGGACCGACCCGAAGCCCGAGGGACGGTCGCCCGCCATCACGATCGACTTCGCGACAGCCCTCGAGGGGCGCACGGCGACCGCGGGGATCGACCTGAACGCCGAGAGCGAGGCCATGGGTCCGGCGCTCGAGCCTGCATCGGTCCTGCGTGAGTACTTCCCGCTGGTGACCGACGGTGGCGTCATGGGCGTCGTTGCGGTCTGGCGCGACGCCGAGCCGATCCTCACACAGCTCGACCAGATGCGACGAAACGTCGTCCTGCTCACGGTCTCGGCGGGTCTCATCGCGGCAGCGGTCCTGTTCCTCGTCTTCCGGTCCGCGCAGAAGCGGATCAGCCGGCAGACCGGGGCGCTCATCGAGGCTTCCCGTCAAGACGTGCTGACCGGTCGGCTCAACCACGGGGCCCTGGTCGATGCGGTCGCCGAGGCCGTGGAGCATGGACGCACCGAGGGTCGAGCCTTCTCGGTCGCGTTGATCGACGTCGACAACTTCCGACTGCTGAACGAGATGTACGGGCACGGCGCCGGCGACGACGCCCTGCTGACCGTCGTCGAGGGGCCTGGTCAGCGAGGCGCCCGAGAACGCCCTCGTCGGGCGGTACGGGCCAGACGAGCTGATGCTGCTCGTCCCGGAGGCGGAGGTCCACGACCTGCGAACCGTGGTCGAACGGCTGCGGGCCGGCCTGGCGGTCACGTTCGCTGCAGTTCAAGTCCTCCGAGCAGCTGCCGCTGACGATCAGTGCCGGCGATCTGCACCTTCCCGGATCACGCCGACTCCGTGACGGAACTCTTGACCGATGCGGCCAACTGCCTCCACGAGGCCAAGGCGAGTGGCGGTGACGCGGTCAGGGACGCGGAACGCCATGGAGGCGGCTCCGGCGGAGGCCCGGACGTTCGACGTCTTCCAGGGGCTGATCCTGGCCGTCGACACGAAGGACCGCTACACCAAGCGCCACTCCGAGGACGTCGCCCGGTACGGGACCTTCCTGGCCGAACAGCTCAGGCTGGACCCGGAGCTGATCGCCACGATCCGGGTCGCGGGTCTGCTGCACGACGTCGGCAAGATCGGCATCCCGGATCAGATCCTGCGCAAGCCTGGCCCACTCACCGCCGAGGAATACGGCATCGTCAAGCAGCATGTCGCGCTCGGCGACCTGATCGTGCGCGACCTTCCGGACGTCGCCATGGTCCGGGCGGGCGTCCGCCACCATCACGAACGGTGGGACGGACAGGGCTACCTGGACGGTCTGGCCGGAGAAGAGATCCCGCTCATCGCCCGGATCCTCGCCGTCGGGGATGCGTTCTCCGCCATGACGACCACACGACCTTACCGCAAGGCCATGGACATCCGCGAGGCCCTCACCAGGCTCGAGGACTCCTCCGACAGCCAGCTCGACGCCAACCTCGTCGAGGTCTTCATCCGCGGGATCGAATCGGCGCCGGACGCGCCGCTGCCCGGTGGCGACGTCCAACCGCTCCGGCTCTGGACACCGTACCGCCATGTCGCCTGAGCGCCCGCCGCGGCCGCGCGCGTCGAGGCGATCCCGTCTGATCGCCGCGGCCGTCGCAGCCGTTGCGCTGGGGCTCGGCATGACGCCGCAGCCGGCCGCCGCGGTCGAAGACTGGCAGGTGACCCGGAGTCCGGCGAGCTTCGAGGCCGGCGACACGGTGACGATCGTCGTGACGGCCACGAATACGGGTGGCGGCGCCCCCAGCGAGGCGATCCGGTGCATCTCGATCCGCGTTCCGGGGGCGTTCGACCTGGTGTCGACATCGATCGTCGCCGACCCCCCGGCGGTCCCTGGGAGGTCTCCTCCAGCGGTTCCACGGTCGAGGCAAGCGCTGTCCAGGGGAGCGCGGCGCTGGAGGGCGACCCGTCCAATGACCGGGTCCGAATCGGGATCCGGGTGACGGGGACGGACGTGGGCGATCACGCGTGGCGGGCGGACGCCTTCCAGAACGTCAGCTGCGCCAATGTGGTCGACGAGCCGAAGCAGTTCACGGTCACGATCGAGCCTGGACCGACGCCAAAGCCGACCGCCACGCCGACGCCCAAGCCGACGCCCAAGCCGACCGCGGCGCCGACCCCGACGCCGACGCCGGCTCCAACGGCGGCAGCGACTCCGAAGCCGACCGTGACACCGACGCCCCCACCGGGCACGACGCCGAGGCCAACGCCGGTCCCGACGCGATCCACTGGTCCGGGCGCCGGCCCGACGCCGACCCCGACACCGAACCCGACCGACTCGACGCTCCCCGGGCCGAGCGAGTCGACGCTCCCCGGGCCGAGCGCGTCGGCAGTTGCCGTCGCGTCTGCTTCACCACCGCCGGGGGCTCCCTCGCCGTCTCCCGACGCGGGCGTGGTCGTGCTCGACGACGGCGACGATACGGCTCAGCCCGGAATCGACTTCCAGGTCCCCGGGATCGGCCAGGCGAGTGGCTCGGGGAACGTGGTCTTCGCCGATTCGGACCTGTTCGCCCCGTTCGCCGGCGACTTCGAATGGGTCGTGCCAGGACTGGTCCTGACCTTGCCGGGCCTCCTGCTCGTCCTTGCGATCACGATCCAGGCGATCGGCGCGATGGCTTGGTTGCCGCTGGTCCGACGCCGCATCGGTGGGTTCGGCCGACCCGTCGCCTGACGCTCGCTCGCAGCGGAGCGCCTAGGCTCGCGCGATGCGGCGCCCCACCGACCCCGGCGATCACCCCGAGGGCCTGTGCGCGACGTGCCGCCACTCGCGGGTCGTGACCTCGGGACGCGGCAGCGTCTTCCGCCTGTGCGAGCGCTCGCGGACCGATCCGCGCTTTCCGCGCTATCCGAGGCTGCCCGTCGTTCGCTGCGATGGCTATCAAGCGGGGCCGCTGGACGACGCTTGACGGCGTCCGCGGCACCCGCCCATACTCCCGGCCACATCACGAAGAACGGGCTGTGAACGGGACGAGTACCCGTCGCACGTCGAGACAGAGACCCGGCGGCTGGTGCGAGCCGGGACGGCGACGATGGAGAATGGACCCGGGAGCCTCCGGACCGAACGTGCAGGCGGCAGCCGCCGGCACCAGTAGGCTCCGGCGCAGAGCGCCAGCGATACAGGGCAGCGCCGATCGGCGCCGGTGGTGACACCGGCCGACCCGTCGGTCACGAGAGTGCGGCATCGCCGAATGAGGGTGGCACCGCGGAAGGCACGACCTTTCGTCCCGGGACGAACTGGTCGTTTCTTGATTCTCAGAGGCCCACGCGATGACGACAACGGATCCACTCAGCCTGGCCGCGACGAGGCGCCTGGCCGGCGACGCCGACACGGTCCTGCTGCGTGCCACGCGTCCGGCGGATCTCGAGACCCCGATCGGCGCGTTCCTGCGCCTCGATGACGGGGGCCCGTCGTATCTCCTCGAATCCGTCGAGGGCGGCGAGCGCGTCGGGCGCTACTCGTTCCTCGGCGTCGGGCCACGCCGCCTGCTCGAAGTCCGTGACGGCCTGGCGCGGACCCAAACGCGTCCGGTCACGGTCCCCGTCTACGCCCCGGACCTGCCGATCGAGGTGTCCGAGGTCCCGGATCCCCTGGCGGCCATCCGCGACTTCGTGCCGCGCCGACGCGTGCTGCCGGTCGAGGGGATGCCCAGGTTCACCGGTGGCGCGGTCGGCGCCCTGTCGTACGACGCGGTGTCCGCCTTCGAGCCCACCGTCCCGCTGCCCGACCGCGATCCGGTCGCCGTGCCGACGGCCGCCTTCATCGAGACCGACCTCGTCATCGTCTTCGACCACCTCACCCACACGCTCTCGGCGATCGCCTCGCTGCACACCGACGGCCCCGATCTCGAGGGCCGCTACCGGATCGCCGAGGAGGCGATCTTCGAAGCGCTCGACCGGACGTCCCGGCCGACCACGGCCGAGCTCGCGGGCATCAACGCCCGATCCGCGAACGGCGTCACCGACCGCGCCGCGGCCGAAGGTGCCGAGGCGATCGCGTCACGCCAGCCCATCGACACGAGCCTCGGGCGCGACGCCTACGTCCATGCCGTGCAGGTCGCCAAGGACGCCATCGCCGCCGGCGAGGCCATCCAGGTGGTCCTCGCCCGCCGCCAGTCGTTCGAGCTGCCGACCGACCCTGCGACCGGCGCCGCGATCGACGGGATCGCGATCTACCGCGCGCTGCGCCGGGTGAACCCGAGTCCGTACCTGTTCTTCGTCCGGACCCCGTCGTTCGAGGTCGTCGGCGCGTCCCCGGAGCTGCTGCTGCGCGTCGAGGGCGACCGGCTCACCACGCATCCGATCGCGGGGACCCGTCCGCGCGGCGCCGACGCGCGCGAGGACGCCCTGCTCGCCGAGCAGCTTCAGAAGGACCCCAAGGAACGCGCGGAGCACGTCATGCTTGTGGACCTGGGTCGCAACGACCTCGGCCGCGTGTCGCGGCCGGGGACCGTGACGGTCAGCAAGTACATGGAGGTCGAGCGCTACAGCCACGTGCTCCACCTCGTGTCCCACGTCGAGGGGCGCCTCAAGCCGGACGCCGACGCCCTCGATGCCCTGCGGGCCGTCTTCCCGGCGGGCACCCTGTCGGGCGCGCCCAAGGTGCGCGCGATGCAGCTCATCGCCGCCGCCGAGGGCGAGCGCCGCGGCCTCTACGGCGGGGCCGTCGGCTACCTCGGCTACGACGGCAACCTCGATACGGCCATCACGATCCGGAGCGCCGTGCTGAAGGACGGCCAGGCGCACGTCCACTCGGGCGCCGGCATCGTGGCGGGATCCGTCCCGGAACGAGAGTTCGAGGAGACGGACCACAAGTCGGCGGCGCTGCGCCGGGCGATCGATCTCGCGGCCGGCGTCTCGGATGCGCCCGCGGCCGGGTCCGCGGCGGCACCGCCGGCCGGAGCCCGGCCATGATCCTCGTCGTCGACAACTACGACAGCTTCACGTTCAACCTCGTCCAGGCGCTCCAGGCAGCGGGCGCGGACGTCCGGGTCATCCGCAACGACGCGATCGATCGCGTCGGCGTGGAGGGCATGGCCGACGATCCCGAGCAGCACCTGCGGGGGATCGTCATCTCGCCCGGTCCCGGCGACCCTGACGACGCGGGCGTCTCGGTCGAGGCCATCCAGGTCGCGGCGGCACGGTCGATCCCCGTCCTTGGGGTCTGCCTCGGCATGCAGTCGATGGCGGTCGCCTTCGGAGCTTCGATCGTGCGTGCTCCCACGCTCGTCCACGGTGAGGCGTCCGAGGTGACCCACGACGGGAGCGGGCTGCTCGAGGGAATGCCGCCGGCCTTCATGGCCGCCCGCTACCACTCGCTGGTGGTCGACGCGTCGACGCTTCCGGCGGAGCTGCGCGTGACCGCGATGAGCGAGGTCGACCGCGTCGTGATGGGGATCCGCCACACGACGCTGCCGCTCGAAGGCGTCCAGTTCCACCCCGAGAGCGTGCTGACGCCGGAGGGGCCGCACCTCCTCGCGAACTTCCTGCGGCTCGCAGGCGAGGGCGAGGCGTCGCTGCTCGATGCCGCCAGCGGCTCGTTCGCGACCGCGGGACTGGCCGAGTCCCCGGAGCCGGTCGGGTGAGCGACCAGGTCCGCGCCGCGCTCGTCACGATCGTCGAGGGCGGGACGCTCTCGATGGAGGATGCCCGTCTCGCGATGGGAGCGGTGATGGACGGCGAAGCCACGCCCGCGCAACTCGCGGCCCTGCTGATGGGCCTGCGGATGCGCGGCGAGACCGTCGACGAGCTCGCCGGATTCGCCGCGGCGATGCGGGAGCGCGTCGTCCGGGTCCAGGCACCACCCGGCGCGATCGACGTCGTCGGGACCGGCGGCGACGGGAGCGGCACGTTCAACATCTCGACGACCGCGGCACTCGTGACGGTCGCCGCCGGCGTGCCGGTCGCGAAGCACGGCAACCGGGCGATCACCTCGAAGGCCGGCTCGGCCGATGTGCTCGACGCGCTCGGCATCCGCATCGACCACGACGCGGACTCCGCCGGGGCGGCGCTTCGGGATGTCGGGTTCGCCTTCATGTTCGCGCCCAACTTCCATCCCGCGATGAAGCACGCCGGCCCGACACGCCGCGAGATCGGCGTCCGGACCGCGTTCAACCTCCTGGGTCCCCTGACGAACCCGGCTGGCACGACCCGGCAACTGCTGGGGGTCGCGGATGCCGCCACGGCTGAGCGGATCGCGGAGGTCGCCCATCGCCTCGGCACCGAGCGGACGTTCGTGGTGCACGGCGCGGGCATCGACGAGCTGCCCCTCGACGATACCGGCGTCCTCTACCACGTCGGTCCCGACGGCGTGCAGCGCCACGAGATCCCGGCCTCGAAGCTGGGCTTCACGCTCACCCCGACCGCAAGGCTCTCCGGGGGGACGGCGGACGAGAACGCCCGGATGGTCGAATCGGTGCTCCGCGGCGAACCCGGCGCACGGCGCGACGTCGTGGTCCTCAACGCCGCGGCCGCGCTCCTGGTGGCCGATGTCGTCGGGACGATGGAGGAGGGGATCGACCGGGCGGCACTCACGATCGATGCCGGGCTCGGCCTCGAGACGCTCGAGCGGCTTCGCGCCGAGCGGCGGGTCGCCGAGGCGGCGGGAGTCACTGCATGACCTCGACCCTGGCGCCTCGGCCGGCCAATGCGGGAACGACGACCTCGACCACCCGGACGCCCCGGGCGTCGAAGGGCTCGAAGAACATCGTCGAGGAGATCGCCGCGCGCCGCCGCGAGGACCTGGAGCGAGCCTTCGACGGCGATCAGGCAGCGGGCGAGCACGCCCTTGCGGATGCCCTGGCCCCCCGCGGGGTCCTGGACCGCTTCGCGCTGCCGGGGCTCCATCTCATCGCCGAGATCAAGCGCGCGTCGCCATCGGCTGGACGGATCGCGGGAACGCGCGAGGACATCATCGCCCGCGCCCGCGCCTACCAGGCCGGAGGCGCAGCGGCCATCTCGGTCCTCTGCGAACCGCACTGGTTCGGCGGCTCCATCGACGACCTGCGGGCGATCCGCTCGGCGGTCTCGGTCCCGGTGCTCGCCAAGGAGTTCGTCGTCGACATCCGCCAGCTGGAGCAGCTGCGCGCGGCCGGGGCGGACGCGGTGCTGCTGCTCGTCGTGTTGCACCCGTCGAAGCCCCGGCTGCGCGCGCTCGTCGACCGGGCCCTGGAGCTCGGTCTGGAGCCGCTTGTCGAGGCCCATGACGAGCGCGAGCTCCGGCTCGCCGTCGAGACCGACGCGCGGTTGATCGGCATCAACAACCGCGACCTGCGAACGCTGGCGGTCGACCCGGAGCGCGCGGGCCGGCTCCGCGCGCTCGTGCCGGACGATCGCGTTGTCATCGCCGAATTGGGCGTCCGGGACGTGGCGACCATCGAGCGCTGGCGCGCCCAGGGGTTCGACGGCGCTCTCGTCGGTGAGGCCCTGATGCGCTCGCCCGATGCGACCGCTGCGGTTCGCGCGTTCGTGGCGGCCGGGGCGGCGCCGAGCGATCCGGCCAATGTCGCGCGACGGTCGTTCGTGAAGATCTGCGGGGTCGGGGATGTCGGGAGCGCGCTTGCCGCGACAGCGGCCGGGGCCGACGCTCTCGGCCTGAACCTGGTCCCGGGGACGCCGCGCGCGCTGTCCCTGCCGGAGGCCGCGGAGCTCGCGGCGGCCGTCCGCGGGGTCACGAGCGGTCAGGCGCGGCCACGCCTCGTGGCGATCACGGCGGACGCCTCGGCCGACGTTCTCGCCGCGATCGTCGCGGCTCTCGACCCCGACGCGATCCAGCTCAACGGCGCCGAGCCGGTAGAAACCGTCGCCACCGCCGGCCGTCGGGTCTGGAAGGTGCTGCACCTGCCGGCCGAACCGCCGGCCGACATCGCGGCGGCGGCGTCGCGGATCGTCGAGCGCGGCCAGGGCTTCCTCGCGGCGGGCGCCGAGCGACTGCTCCTCGACACGGCGGGCGGCCCGCACCCGGGCGGAACGGGCCAGCGTGCCTCGACGGCCCTGGCCGCGGCGGTCGCCCGAGAGCTGCCTGTCACGCTCGCCGGTGGCTTGACGCCGGGCAACGTCGCGGGCGCGCTTCGGGACGTGCCCGCGGTCGGCGCCGATGTCGCGTCGGGGGTGGAGTTCCCGCGTGAGCCCGGTCGCCGGCCGGTCAAGGACCCGTATCTCGTCTCGCTCTTCATCAAGCGCGCCCGTGCCGCGCGAGACGACCGGCCGAACATCGCGTTCGGTCCGACACCCGTAGCGCCCGGCCTGCTCGACGCCGACGGGGCGGGGCGCTGGGGGATGGAGCGCGACTTCGGCGGCCGCTATGTCCCCGAGACGCTGATGGCCGCCCTCGAGCAACTGGAGACGGCCTACGACGCCCTCCGGCAGGACCCGGTGTTCTGGGCGGAGCTGCGCGGCCTGCTGGAGCGGTTCGCCGGCCGGCCGACCCCGATCTACCGTGCCGATCGCCTGGCCGACGCGGTCCGTGCCCACGCGGCACGGCTGGCGGACGCCGCGCCTTCGCGTCGGCGCGCGTCGGCGATCACGGATCCCGGACCTGCGGCTCTACCTGAAGCGCGAGGACCTCGCGCACACCGGCGCCCACAAGATCAACAACGCCCTCGGCCAGGCGCTGCTGACCCGCCGCCTGGGCAAGACCCGGGTCATCGCCGAGACCGGTGCCGGGCAGCACGGGGTCGCGACGGCGACGGCCTGTGCCCTGCTCGACCTGCCGTGCGTCGTCTACATGGGCGCGGAGGACATCGAGCGGCAGGGGCCGAACGTCCTGCGCATGCACGCCCTCGGCGCCGAGGTCCGCTCGGTGACGTCCGGGACGGCCACGCTCAAGGATGCGGTCAACGAGGCGATGCGCGACTGGGTCACGAACGTCGAGACGACCCACTACGTCCTGGGCTCGGCGATGGGCCCGCACCCGTATCCGACGATCGTGCGCGATCTCCAGCGTCGCATCGGCGACGAGGCGGCCGCCCAGCTCTCGACTGCCGAGGGCCGGCTGCCGGACCTCGCGCTTGCGTGCGTGGGCGGCGGCTCCAACGCGATCGGCCTGCTGGCCCGCTTCATCGGTGAGCCGTCGGTCCGCCTCGCCGTCGTCGAGGCGGCCGGCGACGGCCTGGAGACCGGACGGCATGCTGCCGCGATCCTCGGTGGCACGCCCGGGATCCTGCACGGCTCGCGGTCGCTGATGCTGCAGGACCGCGACGGCCAGGTCGTCGAGGCGCACTCCGCCTCGGCGGGTCTCGACTACCCCGGCATCGGCCCGCAGCTCGCTGCGCTCGCCGAGGGCGGCAGGATCGAGGTCGCCGCCGCCACCGACCGAGAGGCCGTTGCCGCGATGAAGGCGACGACACGCACCGAGGGGATCCTGCCCGCGCTCGAGACCGCACACGCGATCGCGGCGCTGCCGAAGCTGCTGGTGGGCACGGACGGCGGCGCCGGCGGCTGGCCGGACGAGGTCCTCGTGCTCCTGGGGTTCTCGGGCCGCGGCGACAAGGATCTGGCTGCGCTCGAGCGCTTCGCCGACGTGGAACCGTGGGACGCCGCCCGGTGACGATCGACGAGTTGCGGGCGTTCTGCCTCGCGCTCCCGGGGACCCACGAGCAGGAGACGTGGGGCGACGCCGAGCACGCCGGGGACGTCACGTTCCGGGTCCGCGGCAAGATCTACGTGATCACGGGACCCGAGGGCGGCAGCGCGAGCATCCGCACAGACCGGGACCAGCAGGCCGACCTGCTCGGAGCGTTTCCCGATGCCGTGTCGAGCGCGCCGTACGTGGGTCGCTTCGGCTGGGTGAGCGTGCGCCTCGACGGGCTCGAGCCGTCGATCGTGCGGGACGTCATCGTGTCGGCCTGGCGTCGGACGGCACCGAAGGCCGTCGTGGCCACGTTCGATGCGGGTGCGACAGCCGACGAGGGCGCCTCCGCCGATGAGGGCGCCCGATGACGACGGCGACTGCGCCCGCCACGGGAACCAACGCCACCGCCGGCGCCGGGCGGATCGCGACGGCGTTCGCCCGCGCCCGGGCGGAGGGGCGGATCGCGCTGATCCCGTACGTCGTCGCGGGCTACCCCGACGCGGAGACGAGCCTGCGGGTCGCGCTGGCAGCGGCGGACGCCGGCGCGGACATCCTCGAGGTCGGGCTGCCGTACTCGGACCCGCTCGCCGATGGCGCGACGCTCCAGCGCGCCTCTGGCGCGGCGCTGCGCGCCGGGGCGACGCTGGAGGACTCCCTGCGCCTCATCGAGCGCATCGGCGCGGCCCGGCCCGCGCTTCCGATCGTGCCCATGGCCTACGCGAACCAGGTCCTCGGCGGTGGCGATGGAGCCGCGGTCGCGCGGCGACTCAGCAGTGCGGGTGCGGCCGGCCTGATCGTGGCGGACCTGACGCCCGACGAGGGTGCCGCGTTCGAGGCGGTGGCGCGTGACGTCGGCCTGGCGGTGGTCTACCTGGTCGCCCCGACCACGCCACCGGCCAGGCGCGCCGCCATCGCGTCGCGCAGCGGCGGTTTCCTGTACTGCGTGTCGCTCGTCGGCGTGACAGGCGCTCGGTCGACGTTGCCGTCATCGGTCGGCCGCCTCATCCGCGACGTCAAGGCCGCCTCGCCGGTCCCGGTCGCCGTCGGCTTCGGCGTGAGCAAGCCCGCCCACGTCCGGGCGATCGCGAAGGCGGGTGCCGACGGCGTCATCGTCGCCTCGGCGCTCGTGGATTCGCTGGGGGCCGAGGGTCGAGACCTCGAGGCCCTCCGGCGGCTCGTGGCGAACCTCCGCTCGGCGACCGCCGCCTGAGTTCGGGCTATCCTCGGGGCCCATGGCACGAGTCGATATCGGCGAGGAAGTCACCGCCAAGAAGACGTTCGTCTGGGTCATCGACTGGCCGGGCTGGTGTCGGAGCGGCAAGGATGTCGCGCTGGCGATCGAGTCGCTGCTCGAGCATCGGCCGCGCTACGCCCTGGTCGCGAAGGAGGCCGGCCTGGACCTTCCCGATCCGACCGCGAAGCAGCTCCACACGCTCGATTCGGTGACGGGCGGCGCCGGGACCGACTTCGGCGTGCCATCGCTGATCACTGACGCGGACCAGCGGCCGTTGACGGCGGCCGAGGCCGAGCGGCTGGCCGGGCTGGTCGCCGCGGCGTGGACCGTGTTCGAGCGCGTGGCTGCCGGTGCGCCGCCGACCTTGCGCAAGGGACCGCGGGGCGGCGGCCGGGACCGCGACAAGATGATCGGCCACGTGATCGAGGCCGACCACGCCTACGCCCGGGAGATCGGCCTCAAGCTCCCGACACCGTCTTTCGAGGATCGGGGAGCCGTCGACGCCGAGCGAGCCGCCGTGCTCGATGTCCTCCGCACGCCATCGGACGGCTCGGCCATCGCCGATCGCCGCTGGACGCCCCACTACGCCGCCCGGCGCATCGCCTGGCACGCCCTCGACCACGCATGGGAGATGGAGGACCGGGCGGAACCGGCCGGCTGACGACCTAGCCGGCGCCCTCGCCGTCATCGCCACGCGCCCGATCGCCGGCCTCGAGCGCTCGCGTCGCGGCCATCAGGCGCCGGTAGACCGCGAGCAGATCCGCTTGCGGCATCGGTCCCTGGTTGGCCATCGTGACCCGGAGCAGGACCTCCCGCTCGCGCTCGGCGTCGCGGACCGCCCGGCGACCGACCCGCGCCTTCTCGCGGCCCGCGTCGCGGGCCAGCTCGGCGCGCTCGTTGAGCATCGCGACCAGCCGCCTGTCGAGGGCGTCGATCTTGCGTCGCAGGCGGCGCAGCTCGGGGGTCTCGGGCGCCCGCTCAGGCATCCGCGGCACCGGCGCGGCGGGCGATCGACTCCAGCGCGAGGTGATACCCGCGGGCACCCTGTCCGACGATGGACTCGAGGGCCACGTCGTGCAGGAAGTTGACGTGCCGGAACGGCTCACGCTGACCCGGATCCGAGAGGTGGACCTCGATGAACGGCCGCTGCACCCCGAGCAGGGCATCGCGGAGCGCGACGCTCGTGTGGGTCAGGCCGCCCGCGTTGACGATGGCGACGTCGAAGTCGCGCTGGTGGAGCCGATCGATGAGCGCCCCCTCGTGGTTCGACTGGAAGAACTCGACGGTGAGGCCGAGCTCCGCCGCTCGCGTCGCGATCCCGGCATGGATCTCCTCGAGCGTCTCGTGGCCGTAGATCTCTGGCTCGCGCGAGCCGACGAGGTTCAGGTTCGGTCCCTCCAGGACGAGCACGATCGTCATCGCGGGCTCCCGGCCGCCAAGGCGGCGTTCGCGGCGCCTTCGACGACATGGGGCTCGACATCCGATCGGATCACGACGCCGTCCGCGGTCGGGAGCACCCACCGAAGGTGGCCGGCGGCATGCTTCTTGTCGCTCCTGAGGTGTTCGAGCACCGTCTCCATCGAGTAGGGGAGTGGCTCGCGGGCGAGCTCCAGCGTCTCGAGAAGCCGGCCGATCCGTGCCGCGCGCTCCGGTGGCGTGACGCCGACGTCCATGCCGATCCGGCAGGCAGCGCGCAGGCCGTACGCCACAGCCTCCCCGTGGAGCAGCTCCCCGTAACCGGCGGCCGCCTCGAGGGCGTGCCCGATCGAGTGCCCCAGGTTCAGGGTGATCCGGCCGCCGCCCGCCTCGCGCTCTCGTTCATCGGCCAGCACGACCGCGACCTTCGCCCAGGCGCACCGCTCGACGAGCTCGGCGACCGCGCCCGTTGCGAACGCCGAGTCGTCACCGCGAGCGATCGCGGGGCCTGCCTCTTCGAGCAACTCGAACAGGCGCTCGTCCCCGAGCGCGGCCATCTTGACGGCCTCGCCGAGGGCCGCGCGGCGCTGTCGCTCGGGCAAGGTCCGCAACGCCGCGACGTCGATGACGACGGCCTCGGGCTGGTGGAACGCCCCGACCAGGTTCTTGCCCTCGGGCAGGTCGACCCCGGTCTTGCCCCCGATCGCCGAGTCGACCTGGGCGACCAATGTGGTCGGCACATGGATGATCGGGACGCCGCGCAGGTAGGTCGCAGCCAGGAAGCCGGCCGCGTCGCCCAGCGCGCCACCGCCGATCGCGATGAGCGGCTCCCCGCGCTCCACGCGCAGTCGTGCGAGCGTCCGCGCGGCGGTCTCGATGACGGCAAGCCGCTTGGCATCCTCGCCCTGTGGCAGCAGCACCTGCTCGAGCGCCCAGCCCTCCGCGCCCAGCTCCTCGGACAACGACTCCCCGAACGCGGCCCAGGCACCTGGCTCCGAGACGAGGATCGCCCGCCGGGCGGACAGCCGCTCGAGGGCGTCGATGACCGCATCGCGCGCCATCCGCTCCCCGAGCACGAACCGGCCGATCGGCGTCTCCGCCTGGAGGAGGGTCGTGCCGGCCGCCGCCATCGACGCCGCGATCGTTTCGAGGCGGCGGTCCAGGGCCTCCACCACGCCGTGGACCTCGGCCACGCCCGATGCGCGGACCATCGCCGCGCCGTAGAAGGCGGCCCGTTTGCGGGCCAGATCGCGGATGCTGCCGATCGGGTCCCGCCCGGCGACGAGCGGCCGGACGTGCGGGGATCGCCGCAGGCGCTGGGCCAGGACCTCGGGCCGGCCGTCCAGCCAGACCGATGCCCGTCCGCGGTACAGCCGCCAGCGGTTGCGCGGGTCGACGACGGCCCCGCCACCGGTCGCGACCACCCGCCGGATGCTCGGTTCGGGGTCCGGGTCACCCAGATCGGCGACGGCCCGCCGCTCGAGCGCCCGGAATGTCGCCTCGCCGTCCTCGGCGAAGATGTCCGGGATCGAGCGACCCGTCGCGGTCTCGATCCGCTCGTCGAGGTCGATGAACGCGGCATGGTGGCGCTGCGCCAGGCGCTTGCCGACGACCGTCTTGCCGCTCCCGGGCAGCCCGACCAGGATGACGTCCACGGCCTAGTCGTCGCCGCCGGAGCCGGCTTCGTCGGTGCCGGTCAGCCCGTGCGGGGCGCGCGTCGCATCGGCCGTGGCGGTCCGCCCGTCCATCTCGGCATCCTCGGTTCTTGACGATCGGCGACCGCCGGCGACCGGGGCATCGGGCGCCCGCTCGATCCGCGCCCGGTAGGCGGCGAGGTTCGTGCGGACGTCCTCGAGCGTGTCGCCGCCGAACTTGTCCGTCACGGCGGCGGCAAGCGTCAGCATGACCATCGCCTCCGCGACCACACCCGCCGCGGGCACGACGCTGATGTCGCTTCGCTCGTAGTGGGCCTTGTCGACCGCCTCGCCCGTAACGAGGTCGGCGGACGGCAGCGGTCGTGCCAGCGTCGAGATCGGCTTGACGGCCCCGCGCACGACCAGTGGCTCGCCGTTCGTCACGCCGCCGGTGAGGCCGCCGGCGTTGTTGGTCCGGTGGACCCAGCGGCCCGCCTCGTCCCGGCCCTCGATGACGTCGTGGACCGCCGAACCGAGGCGGCGGGTCTGCTCGAACCCGAGCCCGAACTCGACGCCCTTCACGATGTTGATGCTCATGACCGCCGCCGCGATGGCCGCATCCAGGCGGCGGTCCCAGTGCACGTACGACCCGAGCCCGATCGGCAGGCCGTGGACGACGACTTCGAACACGCCGCCGATGGTGTCGCCGGCCGATCGCGCCTCGTCGATCCGCGCGATCATGCGCGTCTCGGCCTCGGGGTCGGGACAGCGGAGCGGGGAGTCGTCCGCCTCCTCGCGCGGGCGCGTGCAGTTCGCCGGATCCACGGCGACTCCGCCCACCTCGGCGCTGAACGACCAGGCCTCGATCCCGAGCTCGCGCAGAAACGCTCGGGCGACGCCGCCGGCCGCGACGCGGGCCGCGGTCTCGCGGGCGGATGCCCGTTCCAGGACGTCGCGGACGTCGTTGAACCCGTACTTGAGGGCGCCGGCGAGGTCGGCATGGCCGGGTCGGACGCGCGTCACCGGCGTGGCGCGCTTGTTGCCCTCATCCGCGGCGGCCAGGAGCTCGTCGGCCTCCACGTCGCTCAACGGCGCGACCTGCATGACGCGCGTCCAGTTCTCCCAGTCGCGGTTGTGGATCAGCAGCAGGATCGGCGAGCCGAGCGTTCGCCCGTGGCGGACGCCACCGAGGATCTGGGCCCGGTCCTGCTCGATCGACTGGCGAGCCCCGCGACCGTACCCGCGCTGGCGGCGGGCCAGGTCGACCGCGAGGTCGTCCTCGGTCAGCGACAGGCCAGCCGGCACGCCCTCGATCGTGGCGCCCAGCGCGGGCCCGTGCGATTCGCCGGCAGTCAGGAAACGGAAGCCGGGCATGCAGGTCGGTCCGCGGGTCTCGCCGTCGACCGGCCGTCAGTCGGCGGCGGCGGGCGCGGCAGGCTCGGCAGCCGGTTCCGGGGCGCCGGCCGGCTCGCCTTCGGCCGAGCGGAGGCCGCCGGCCCGGGCCTCGCCGAGACGCTGTTGCATCAGCTCGAGCGGCGCCTTCTGGCCAGTCCACAGCGTGAACGCCGCGGCGCCCTGGTGGAGCAGCATCAGCTCGCCGTCCTCGGCGCTCGCGCCCGCCGCGCGGGCGTCGCGCAGGAGCCGAGTCTTGGCGTAGATGAGGTCGAGCACCAGGAGGTCCGGATGCAGGACCGCGGCGGGGACCGGGCTCTCGTCGGCGGTCAGCCCGATCGAGGTCGCGTTGATGAGCACCTTTGTCTTGGCCAGCTCGGCCTCGATGATCGACTCGTGCCACGGCATCGCGCGCAGCTCCATGTGCGCCGCGCTGCGGCCGAAGTGCTTCACCAGTCCCTCGGCCCGGTGGAGATGCCGGTTGAACACGATGACCCGCTGGAAGCCCTCGGTGATGAGGCCGTAGACGACCGCCCGGGCACCGCCACCGGCGCCAAGTACGACTGCCTGGCGCGGCATCTTCTGCTTGCCGACGAGGTGGTCCAGCGCGACCTTGAAGCCCGGCACGTCGGTGTTGTGCCCGATGAGGCGCTTTCCCTCGCGCGTGATCGTGTTGACGGCGCCGGTCGCATGACCCTCCTCGGTCAGGCGGTCGACCATCGGCACGACCCGCTCCTTGTGCGGGATGGTCACGTTCGCGCCCAGGAAGTCGTCGCCGTGCAGCTCGGCGATCGCGTCGGCGAGCGCGATCGGGGCCCGATCCCACAGCTCGTATGTGGCATCGATCCCGAGCGAATCGAACGCCGCCTGCTGCATCGCGCCGGACAGCGAATGGGCCACCGGGTGGCCGATGAGGACGACCCGCTTCGTCATGCTCGCACCCTCTCGAGGTCGTCGAAGAAACCGGGATAGGAGATCGAGGCGGACTCGGGCCGCTCGACGGTCGTGGTCCCGGAGGCCACGAGACCGGCGATCGCGAACGTCATCGCCAGTCGATGGTCGTCGAGGCTGTCGGTCGCCGCGCCGCGCAGGCGCGCGTCGCCCTCGATGTGCAGGTCGTCGCCGACGACCTCGATCCGTGCGCCAAGGGCACGAAGGCCGGCGGCGATCCCGGCCAGCCGATCCGATTCCTTGTGGCGAAGCTCACCGGCGCCCCGGATGATCGTCGGACCATGGGCCAGGGCCGCAGCCAGGCACAGGACGGGGATCTCGTCGATGGCCGCGGCCACGTCGGCCGAGCCGACATCTGTCCCGCGCAGCTCGGACGAGCGGACCACCAGGTCGGCCAGGGGCTCGCCGACGTCATCGGGCTGGTGGCCGAGCGCGTCCGCGCCGGACCGTGCCGCGACGGCCCGCTCGTCGATCTCGGCGCCCATCCGTCGAAGGAGGTCGATGACCGCACGGCGCGTGGGGTTCACCCCGACGTCGCGAAGCGTCAGCTCCGCGTCCGGGTGGACGGCGCCCGCGACCAGCCAGAACGCAGCCGCAGACACGTCGCCAGGGACTCGCTCATCCACCGCCTGCAACGCCTTCCCTCCTTGGACCGTCCAGGTCACCGCCCCATCCGGTCCGTCGCCACGCTCCACGGGCACGCCGCGCGCTCGGAGCATGCGCTCCGTGTGATCCCGCGTGGCGATGGCCTCCCGGACGGTCGTCCGGCCGTCTGCCCGAAGGCCGGCCAGCAGGACCGCCGACTTGACCTGGGCGCTTGGCACGGAGGTCGTGTAGTCGATGGCCGCCAGTGGCGTGCGACCGGTCACGGTCAGGGGAGGGAGGGAATCGTTCTGACGGGCACGGAGCAACGCCCCCATCGAGCGCAGCGGTTCGATGATACGAGCCACCGGACGGCCGCGCAATGAATCGTCGCCGTCGAGGGTCGCGGTGACGGGCAGCCCGGCGAGGACGCCTGTCGTCAGCCGGAGGCTCGTGCCGGAGTTGCCGCAGTCCAGCGTGGCCCCCGGCTCGCGGAGGCCGTCGGCGCCCGCCGAGACCACGCGGTAGTCGACGGTCCGGCCGTCCTCGCGCACCCGATCGACCGTGGCGCCGAGGGCAGCGACGATCCCCGCGGTGGAGCGGACGTCGGCGCCGTCGCCCGCGGCCGTGATGCGGCACTCGCCCTCGGTCAGGGCCGCGAGCAGCAGCGCGCGGTGGCTAACCGACTTGTCGCCCGGCAGCCGCAGCTCGCCGCGCAGCCGACCGGCCGTGCGCACCTGCGCGGCCGCGGAACCATGCCCGGAGACGGTCGATGTGCTCAATGCCTGGCCAGCCCGCCGTTGCCGTTCCCGCCCACGGCGGCGCCGGCGGGGCTCCGGTCCGCATGGAGCCCGCGGACGTGCTCGTGGACCGGGACGATGGCCGCCATCAGGTCGCGGAAGCCCGCGATGTCGAGCTGCTGCTCGGCGTCGGAGAGCGCCTCATCGGGGTTCGGATGAACCTCGACCATCACGCCGTCGGCACCGACGGCGACACCTCCGATCGCGAGCGGCCGGACCAGCCAGCGCTTGCCGGTGGCGTGACTCGGGTCGACGATGACCGGCAGGTGGGTCAGGTGGTGGAGGAGCGGCACTGCGGCCAGATCGAGGGTGTTGCGGGTGTACGTCTCGAACGTGCGGATCCCGCGCTCGCAGAGGATGACGTTCGGGTTGCCGGAGCTGACGACGTACTCGGCCGCCATCAGCCACTCCTCGACCGTGGCCCCGTAGCCGCGCTTGAGCATGACCGGGCGGGCGACCCGCCCGACGTCGCGCAGGAGCGAGTAGTTCTGCATGTTCCGCGTGCCGATCTGGAGGATGTCCGCGTACTCGGCCACGATGTCGACCTGGTTGGGCTCCATCACCTCGGTGATCACCGGGAGCCCGGTGCGGTCGCGCGCCTCCGCGAGGTAGCGGAGGGCCTCGACCCCCAGGCCCTGGAAGGCGTACGGGCTGGTCCGCGGCTTGAAGGCGCCGCCGCGCAGGACCGTCGCGCCGGCCGCGGCGACCGCGTCGGCTGTCTCGAAGAGCTGGTCGCGCGTCTCCACCGAGCAGGGCCCGGCCATCATCGTGAGCGAGCCGTCGCCGATGACCGAGTCGAGGACCCTGATCACGGTGTCTTCCGGGTGGAACTCGCGTGACGTGAGCTTGAACGGCCGGCTGATGGGGGTCACGGTCGCGACCCCTGGCAGCGCGGCGAAGCGCTCGAGAAGCGCCGGCTTGCGCGCTCCGATCTCACCGACGACTGCGATGACGACGCCGTCCGCCCCGGCATGGTCGAACGGGGTCAGGCCTTCGGCCAGGATCAGGCTCTTGACGCCGAGGACCTCGGCCTCGCTGGCTCCGACCGCCATCACGACGAACATCGCGTGCTTGTCTCCTCGTCGGTCGGTCGGCCAAACAAAAAAGCAGAGGTCTTGCCTCTGCTTCGTTCGCCCGGCACGACCCGTGCCCTCGGTCCTAGTGACCGAGAACCATCATGCCGGGCGTTGAAAGTAGAAGTAGTGGCTCATGCGTGAGCGGACGGTAGCCCAAGCACGCCCCGTGCGTCAATGCGTGAGCCGCGCGACCGTTACTCGAACTGGTCGAGCAGCGTCTCGGCCTGGAACAGGTTGATGCCGCTGTCGATGAGGTCGACGATGTGCTGGATCTTCGCCTCTTCCTCGACCTGTTCGGAGATGAACCACTGGAGGAACTCGTGGCCGCGATGATCGCCCTTGGCGAGGGCGACGGCCGCCATGCGGTCGAACTGGGCGGCGACCGCGCGCTCCGACTCCAGGGCTCGCTTCGCGGCCGCGGATGCCGAGGAGAACCTCGTCGAGGTGGCCTTGAGCGCTGGGAGGTCGAACTCGATCTCGTTGTCGGTCAGGAAGTCCATGATCTTCGTGGCGTGCTGGGCCTCCTCGATCGACTGGTCGCTAAAGAGCTTGCCCCAGCGGTCGAGGCTCTGACGCTGGAAGTACAGCGAGATCCCCAGGTACAGCTGGTGCGCCGCGAGCTCGCTGCCGATCTGTGCGATCAGCAGCTTCCGCAGGTCCTCATTCAGCATCGATCACCTCGCCACCATCATAGAAGCCACCGGCCCTCGCTCGCGCGATGATGCCCTCCGCGGCCCGGATCTCGGCCTCGGTCGAGGTGGCGCGATGGGCCTTCGCACCTCCGACACGGTGGCCTCCGAGAACGGCACGGCACGGCCGGACGAGTCCTCGGGCGGGCCAGGGCGAAGTGGTAGGATACCCGCCGCCGACGCCTCGGAGAGGTCGCATAGAGGCCTAGTGCAGCGGTTTGCTAAACCGCCATGTGGGGTAACCTGCATCGAGGGTTCGAATCCCTCCCTCTCCGCCAGTCCTCTCTGGCCAGCCGATCGGCATCGCGTGCGCCCGTAGCTCAGCGGATAGAGCGTTAGGTTGCGGACCTAAAGGTCGTGGGTTCGAGTCCCGCCGGGCGCGCCACCATCCCGAATCTGGAGTCGGCCGGCCGATCCACGCGCCTGCGGACGCGCCGGTCATCCGGGTCTCGCGCTGGCGTACGATGGCGGGCATGCCAGCCATCGCCCAGATCTTCGCGGTCGTTGCCGCCCTCCTGCACGTCGGCTTCTTCTACATGGAGAGCATCGTCTTCACGCGTCCGGCCGTCTGGGCGCGGTTCCACATCGGCTCCCAGGAGCAGGCCGACATCGTCAAGCCGATGGCGCTCAACCAGGGCTTCTACAACCTGTTCCTCGGCCTCGGGATCGTGGCCGGGCTGGTGCTGATCGCGACGGGGGCCGAGATCGCCGGCACCGCGATCGTCCTGTTCTCCTGTGCCTGCATGGTCCTGGCGGGGATCGTCCTCCTGGCGACCGATCAGCGGTTCACGACCGCGGCGGCGATGCAGGCCATCCCGCCGCTGTTCGCGATCGCCCTGACGATCATCCTGTGAGCATCCCGGCACGGATCGGGATCGTGACGCTCGGCGTCGCGGACGTCGCCCGGTCGCGTGCCTTCTACGAGGCGATCGGCTGGGAGGCCTGCGCCTCCTCGATGGACGAGATCTGCTGGTTCCGGACGGCCGACTCCTATCTCGGCCTGTTCGGGGACGGCGAACTGGCCGGCGACGTCGGGATCGCCATCGGTCCGCACGACCGCTTCCGCGGGGTCACGCTGGCGATCAACGTCGAGCGCGCCGAGCAGGTCCAGGCGGCGCTCGACGAGGCGGCGGCGGCCGGCGGCTCGATCCTCAAGCCCGCGACGGATGTGATCTTCGGGATCTCCGGGTACTACGCGGATCCCGACGGTCACGCGTGGGAAGTGGCCTACAACCCGTCCTTCCCGATCGACGCCGACGGGCGCATCACGATCCCGTAGCGTCGGCCCACGCGATGCGACATCGCCGGTCCGGCGACCCATGGGCGCCTACGATGCCGACCGGCCACGGAGCGCGATGAACGCCGCGCCCGCTCGCCGACCCGGAGGTGACGCAGTGCGAGTCCGGATCTCCTGCGTTGTGATCGTGACCGCATTGATCCTGGCCGGGTGCGCACCGGCGACGACATCGCCCGGCCCGACCGCCGACGCCACCAGGTCCTCGGCCGCCGCGACCCCGACTGCCAGCGCGACGCCGACGCCGATCCCGACCCCGGCGGAGGCCGGATTCACCTTGATGGACTTCAACATCGAGTACGGCGGCGACGAGGTCGATTTCGACAAGGTCATCGAGGCCATCAAGCTCGCCGACCCGGACGTGGTCGCGCTCGAGGAGGCCGAGGGCAATACGCAGAAGGTCGCGGATGCGCTCGGCTGGCCGTTTGCCAGCGTCCGGACGCAGGTCGTCTCGAAGCTGCCGATCATCGAGCCGCCGGAGGCCGCCGGCCGCTACGTCTTGATCGAGATCGCCCCGGGCGCCGTCGTGGCCGTGGCGAACGTCCACCTCCCGTCCGATCCGTACGGCCCGTACGACGTGCGGGATGGCAAGACGGTGGAGGAGGTCATCAAGCTCGAGCAGGACACGCGCCTGCCGGCCGTCCAGGAGCGGCTCGACGTCCTGCCCGGGCTCGTGTCGGCCGGCATCCCGGCGTTCCTCACCGGTGACTTCAACGCGCCGTCGCACCTGGACTGGACCGAGGCCACCGTCGGGCTCCGGCCGCACATCCTGTATCCCGTGCCGTGGCCGGTCAGCAAGGCGGTCGAGGCCGCGGGCTTCCGCGACACGTACCGCGAGCTGCATCCGGACCCGGTCAAGGACCCTGGACTGACCTGGTGGGCCGGGCGCCCGCTCATCGACGGCTACCCCGACCCCACTGAGCCGCAGGACCGCATCGACATCATCTACGCCGCCGGCGCGTCCACCACGACCGACATCAGGATCGTCGGCGAGCAGGGCGGACCCCAAGTCGACCTCGCCGTCGACCCGTGGGGGACGGACCACCGCGGCGTCGTCGGGACCTTCACGGTCAAGCCGGGCGTACCGCCGACCTTCATCGCGGTGGCGCAGCGCCTGGTCACCGCGGGGGACGTCGTCACGGTCCGCTACCACGGCACGGCCGACGCGGTCGCGATCGTCTCGGCCGGGGCCACCACCGCCGCCGATCCAGTCCAGTCGGCACCGGTCGCCGGCGTCGATGGAACGCTCGAGATCGCGACGACGAGCCTGGAACCCGGTGACTATGTCGCTCAGCTGCGGGCGGGCGACGAGGTGCGCTCGGAGACGCCGTTCTCGATCGCCGCAGCCGGGGCCAAGCCGGTCCTGACGCTCGACAGCGCCACGTTCGCGAAGGCCGCCCCGATCGTCGCGACGTGGCGCGATGCGCCGGGGTCGCGCTGGGACTGGATCGGGATCTACGAGCGCGATGCGGACCCGCTCGTCGACTCGTACCTCTTCTACGTCTACACCGGCCAGACCGTCCAGGGCTCGGTCACGATCGATGCGAGCGGGGAAGGGGACTGGCCGTTGCCGCCCGGGGAGTACGATGCCCACTACCTCCTCGACGACGGCTACACGTCCCTCGCCGTCGCGCCCTTCACGGTGACCCCCTGACTCCCTCGACCACCATGCCGATCGACCGGATCCTGCGACGCTCGCGATCGGTCGCGCTCAGCGCGATCGTGCTCGTCGCCGGGTTCATCCCCGCGTCGGGTGCCGCTGCGGCGGACCTCACGTTCGTCCCGGTCGCGGACGCCCACGTGAATTCCGGCAGCCCGACCGGCAACTACGGCGGTCTCACGACGATGAAGGTCCGCGAGGGGAGCGGCTCCTCATCGGATCCGGCGTACCGCGGGTACGTGCGCTTCACGGTCGCCGGGCTGTCCGGCGCGGCCGCCTCGGTCAAGCTGCGGCTGTACGTCACCGACGCGAGCTCGAACCTCCAGGGCATCTACCCGATCGCGAACACGACCTGGACTGAGTCGGGGCTGACGTCCGCGAACGCGCCGGCCATCGCCGGCTCGCCGATCGCGTCGAGGACCGTGCCGGCGGCCAATGCGTATGTCGAGTTCGCCCTGCCGGCGTCGGCCGTGCCGGGCAACGGTCCTGTTGCGTTCGCCGTCAAGAGCGCCGGCACCGATTCCGCGATCTTCGCGACGCGCGAAGTCGCCGCGAACCCGCCCCAACTCGTCGTGACGCCGAACGCCGGCCCGCCGCCACCGGTCGCCGAGTTCACGGGTAGCCCGACGAGCGGTCCTGTCGGCCAGTCGGTCGTCTTCGACAGCTCGGCCTCGCAGGGGACGGGCCTGACCCATGCCTGGTCCTTCGGCGACGGCACGACGCCGCCCGAGGCGAGCCAGCCCAACCCGACCCACCAGTACGCGACCGCCGGGACCTTCACGGTCGCCCTGACCGTGTCGAACGCGAACGGATCGAACACCCGCACCCGGACCGCCTACGTCACGATCGGCAACCCGCCGGTCGCCGTCGTGGCCGCGACGCCGGTGAGCGGGACCGCGCCGCTGTCGGTGAGCTTCGATGGGACTGGGTCGACCGGCGCGAGCCTCACGTATGCCTGGGACTTCGGGGACCCGGCGTCGGGTGCCGCGAACACCTCCGCGCTGTCGAAGCCGTCGCACACCTACGCCGCCGGGACGTACCAGGCCCGGCTCACGGTCTCGAACGGCAACGGCACCAGCACCTCGCCCCCGACCACGATCACGGTCGTTCCGCCCGCGGGCGGCGGCACGGTCGTCGTCGCACCGAGCGCCGACGCGCAGGTGTACGGCAGCTCCCCGAACACGAACTACGGGACGCTGAACACGATTCGGACCCGCGAGAACGGCGGCACGAGCGGAACGTACAGGACGTACCTGAAGTTCAACGTGAGCGGGACCGGTGGCTCGGTGGCAGGGCTCAAGCTCCGGCTCTTCGTCACCGACGCGACGTCGAACGCCCAGGGCGTCTATGCCGTCTCGAACACCACCTGGACCGAGACCGGCCTGCGCTGGTCGACGGCCCCGGCGATCTCGGGATCACCGCTCGTCAGTGCCCCGGCCCCGACGGCCAATGCCTACGTCGAGTTCACGCTCCCGCCAGCCGCCGTGCCCGGTGACGGGACCTATGCCTTTGCGATCAAGAGCAGCTCGACCAACAGCGCGATCTTCCGGTCGAAGGAGGCGACGAGCAACCGACCGCAGCTGGTCGTCACGCTCGGGGCGCCGCCGACGGGCGTCCCGACGGCCGCCTTCACCTCGGACCGGACGAGCGGACAGGCGCCACTCACGGTCCAGTTCACGGACCAGTCGACGAATGGCCCGACCGGTTGGTCCTGGGACTTCGGTGAGCCGTCGTCGGGATCTGCCAACACCTCGACCCTCCGACACCCCTCGCACGCCTACTCGACCGTCGGGCCGCACACCGTGACCCTCGTTGCATCGAACGCAAACGGCCCGAGCGCGCCCGCCACCGGCACGATCACCGTCGATCCGGGGTCAACGGGCGATCCGGTCCTCGTCGGCGCGGGCGACATCGCGGACTGCGCGGAGACCGGCGACTCGGCGACGGCCACGCTCCTCGACGGGATCGCCGGCACGGTGTTCACCGCCGGCGACAACGCCTACCCGAATGGCTCGGCGACGGACTTCGCGAACTGCTACGGACCGACCTGGGGCCGTCACAAGGCGCGGACGATCCCGGTCGTCGGCAACCACGAGTACCAGACGGCCGGCGCCACGGGGTACTACGGGTACTTCGGGGCGGCCGCCGGCGAGCCCGATAAGGGCTACTACTCGTTCGATATCGGGGCGTGGCACGCCGTCGTCCTCAACAGCAACTGCGCGATCGTGAGCTGTTCCGCGGGCTCCGCACAGGACACATGGCTTCGGGCCGATCTCGCAGCGCATCCGACGACCTGCGCGGTCGCGATCTTCCATCACCCCCGGTTCAGCTCGGGCTCGCACGGCAGTGACGCCTCGGTCGAGCCATTCTGGACCGCGCTCCACGCGGCCGGCGTCGACCTCATCCTGAACGGCCACGAGCACAACTACGAGCGCTTCGCGCCACAGACGCCGGCCGGGGCGGCGGACCCGACGTTTGGCATCCGGCAATTCGTCGTTGGGACCGGCGGGAAGTCGCTTCGGGCGATCACCACGGGCATCGCCAACAGCGAGGTCCGCAACGGCAGCACGTGGGGCGTGCTCAAGCTGACCCTGCACGCATCGACCTACGACTTCCAGTTCGTGCCCGTCGCGGGGCAGACGTTCACGGACACCGGCACCGGATCCTGCCACGGGGCCCCTTGACCGCGGTACGATCGGGCTCCGCCGGAGCTGGGGTCGTCCCAACCCGCTGACGGCGCGGGAGGTGCTCGTGGAACGGATCGGCTTCGTCGGCCTTGGCACGATGGGCGCGGCCATGGCGGCGAACCTTGCGAAGGCCGGGTTCTCCGTCACCGGGTGGAACCGGACCCCGGAGCGCGCCGCGGGCCTAGCGGACCAGGGGATCACGTTGGCGACAACGCCCGCGGAGGTCGCAGCGGCGTCGGACATCGTGGTCGTCTGCGTCTCGGACACGCCGGACGTCGAGGCGGTCATCTTCGGGTCCGGGGGCATCGCCGAAGGCGCCCGGGAAGGCACGTTGATCATCGACTGCTCGACGATCGCGCCGTCGGGGAGCTGGGACTTCGCCGCCCGCCTGCGCGAGCGCAGTCTCGCGATGGTCGATGCCCCAGTCTCCGGCGGCAGCGAGGGCGCGCAGAAGGCGACGCTCACGATCTTCGTCGGCGGTGACGCGGCGGACGTCGAGCGCGCCCGACCGGTCCTCGCAGCGATGGGCAAGACGATCACCCACGTCGGTCCGATCGGCGCCGGCCAGGCGGTCAAGGCCGTGAACCAGGTCATCCTCGCCGGCACCTACCTCGGCGTCGCGGAAGGGATCGTGCTGGCCATCCGGGCGGGTCTCGACGTGGAGCAGGTCGTCGAGGCCCTCGGCGGAGGAGCCGCGCAGAGCTGGGTGCTCGCCAATCGCAGCGGCCGGATGCTGGCCAACGAGTACCCGCTCGGGTTCAAGGTCGCCCTGCATCGAAAGGACCTGGCGATCGCGCTCGATCTAGCCGGACAGCTGGGGGCCGTCCTTCCGGTCACCGCCCTGGCCGCCCAGCTCGAGGCCGGCCTGGTCGCCCAGGGTCACGGCGACGAGGACATGTCCGCCCTCGCCCGGGCGATCCGAGGCCTGTCCGGCCCGGAGGCGTAGCTGCGGGATCGCCCGACGGGACCCGGGCCTGGTCGGTAGACTGGCGCAAGACCGACTAATCCTACTCATCTAGTAGGACACTCCGACAGGCACCGGAGGGACGACCCACATGACCGAGCCCGGCAACGAGCCAGCGCCGCGATGGCGGGTGAATGAGGACTGGGCGGCGACCGTCGTCGGCCTCGTCCTGCTCCTCCTGGTGCTCGCGGGCGTCATCACCAAGGGCATGATCCCGTGAGCGCCGAGGCGACGCTCCGTCCCGAGATCGCGATCGATCGGCCGCGGACCGGCGACTGGTGGGTCCGGGCCGGCGTCTCGCTGCTGATCCTCGTCGGCCTGGCGCTGCTCGTCCGCTACCTGGACACCAACGTGCCCACGTGGTTCCCGGATGTGGCCTTCGTCCGGTCGATCGAGTTCCCGGTCTACGCGATCGTCGTCGGCCTCGGCGGCGGGGCGGTCCTCGGCGCACTCGGCGTCCGGGAGCGGCTGAACACGGCGTTCCGGACGGAGTTCTTCATCAAGACCGGCCTTGTCCTGCTCGGCGCATCGATCAACCTCGCGGTGATCGCCCAGGCCGCTGGGCCGTCGATCGTCCAGTCGGCGATCCTCATCACCACCGTGTTCCTCGCCACCTGGTTCCTGGCGGGCGCGCTCGGCATCGACGACAAGTTGCGGGCGCTGTTGGCCGCCGGTGTCTCGATCTGCGGCGTGTCGGCGGCCATCGCCGCCGCGGGGGCCGTGGCGGCCAAGAAGGAGCAGCTCGCCTACGTCGCGAGCCTCGTCATCGTGTTCGCCCTCCCGTCGATCTTCATCCAGCCGTGGCTGGCCGAGCAGCTCGGTCTGTCGCAGGCCGTGGCCGGGGCGTGGATCGGCGGCAACATCGACACGACGGCCGCGGTCACGGCCGCCGGCACCATCGTCGGCGATGACGCGCTGAAGATCGCCGCGATCGTGAAGTCAACCCAGAACGCCATGATGGGCGTCGTCGCGTTCCTCCTGACCCTGTACTTCGTGTATCGAGTCGAGCGGCAGCCGGGCGCCACCGTCAGCCTGAGCGTCCTGTGGACCAGGTTCCCGAAGTTCATCCTCGGGTTCATCGCGGCCTCGGCGCTCGCGACCTGGTTCATCAACGCCTCAGGCGTCGACAAGGCGTCGGACGTCGTCCGCGTGGCCGGGACCGACCTGCGCACGACCTTCTTCATCCTCGCGTTCGTGTGCATCGGGCTCGAGTTCCGGCTGTCGTCGCTGCGCGAGGCAGGAGTCAAGCCTGTGCTCGTCTTCGGGGCGGCGTCGATCCTGAATCTCGTGCTCGCCTTCGCCCTGGCGTCGATCCTCTTCGCCGGCTTCACGATCGACTGACCCGGCTGACTGCCGAGTCGAGGACCGCCCTCAGTCGAGGCCGACCAGCAGCATCGGGTCGCCCAGCTTGCCGTCGTAGCGCGGCCGGAAGCGCACGCTGTTGTACATGACCGGGACGTCCACCTTGCGTGGCCCGAGCGCCGGGTCCGGCAGGTGCGTGTGCGCGTACTTGCCGTCCTGGACCGCGACCATCCGCCCGGTCTCGCCGGCCTCGACCAGGTCCATCGCGACGTTCGCGAACGTCGTCGCGACCATCGAGTCGATGGAGTCGGGCTCCCCCGATCGCAGGTCGTATGTCAGCTCGGAGGCGAGCGTCTCGATCCCGGTCCGGGCGCGGAGCTCGTAGGCCAGCGCCTCGCCGACGTCCGCCTTGTGTCGGTGCCCGAAGGCGTCGGCCTCGCCGATATCCGCCATCTGGGCGCCCTTCCAGATCGCGCCCTCGGCCGTGATCACGAAGGCGTAGTGGCTCGGGTTCGCGCTGTGGTCTGCGGCCATCAACTCGGCCAGGGCCTCGAGATCGTACGGGGCCTCGGGGATGACGCAGCGTCCCGACGTGACGTAGGCCGTGTAGAGCGCGGAGAAGCCGGCATCTCGGCCGAAGATCCGGAACACGCCGATCCGCTCGTGCGACCCGAGCGTCGTGCGCTGGCGATTGATGGCCTCCTTGGCCCGGGTGATGGCGGTCGAGAAGCCGATGCAGTACTCGGTCCCCTGGACGTCGTTGTCCATCGTCTTGGGGATGGCGACCAGCGCGACCCCCTCGTTGACGAGGACCTGGGAGTAGGACAGCGTGTCGTCGCCGCCGATCGTGATCAGCAGGTCGATCCCGAGCTCGGAGAGGTGATCCAGGACGAGCGGCGTCAGGTCGAATGCGTCCTCGCCGGTGGCGTATCGGGTCCGTGACGGCTCGTCGAGCCAGGGCGGCAGGCCGGCGGCCCGCATCCGGCGCGGGTTGGTCCGGGACGTGTGCAGGATCGTCCCGCCGGTCCGGTCGATGGTCCGGGTGTTCGACCGATCGAGGGACCGCAGATACGCGGCGTCGACGCCGTCGTCGGGACGGACGTGGGTCAGGCCCTCCCAGCCGCGGCGGATGCCCAGGACGTCGTAGCCGACCTCGGTCGCGCGGTAGACGACGCTCTTGATGACCGCGTTCAGTCCGGGCACGTCGCCGCCGCCGGTCAGGATCCCGATCCGCTTCGTTGCTGCCATCGCGGGCGCCATCCTACCGCCGCGCCACGACGGCCGACGGTTGCGGCTAGGTTACGGCCCGATGGGCCCGCCTGACGGTCTCGGCGGACTCGTCTGCTAGCATCGCTTCATGAACTACGAACTCTTCATGGGTGAGGCCCTCGCCGAGGCCGGCCTGGCGCTCGCCCGCGGGGAGCGGCCGAATGCGGCCGTCGCGGTCGTCGACGATGCGATGGTCGCCCGGGCCCACGACCGGGTCCAGGAATCGAACGACCCGACCGCACACGCGGTGATCAACGCCCTGCGCGAGACGGCTCGCAAGCTCGGTGCCGACCGGCTCGCCGACGCCACGATCTTCGCCGTCCTGGAGCCCTGCGCGATGTGCGTCGGCGCCCTGCTCGAGAGTGACGTCGAGGCGCTCGTCTACGCCATGGCCAACGACCGGAACGGTGCGGCGGGCACGGTCATCCAGCTCGCCCAGCACGACTCGCTCCGCCGGCGCATCAAGGTCGTCAGCGGCATCCGTCGCGACGAGGCCCTCGTCCTCTTCACCACCGCCCCGGTCGCCTGAGGCGTTCCCGCGGGTCGGCCTTCGACCAGGGCCCGAGCCGTGGTTTGGTATCCTCCCCCGCGGAGAGGTGTCCGAGTGGTTGATGGTGCCGCTCTCGAAAAGCGGTGTGCGAAAGCACCGCGGGTTCGAATCCCGCCCTCTCCGCCACATACGCTCCCCGATCTGACGATTCCTGGCGGCGTTCGCGCCTGCGCGCCTCGCTCACGCACCTTGGGGTGCGCTCGCTCCGGTGCTCGGACGCGGCCTTGCCAGGAACCGCCATCCCGAGGAGCTGCGGGTTCGTGCCGGCCGAAACGACGGTCGGGTCCACGGACGATCGGAGGGTCACTCGGTTCCGCGGAGAGGTCGCCTAGTGGACTATGGCGCCGCACTGGAAATGCGGTTCGGGGCAACCCGTCGCGGGTTCGAATCCCGCCCTCTCCGCCAATTCGCTCCTCGACCTGGCGACCCCTGGCCGCGTTGGCCCCTGCGCGCCTCGCTCACGCACCTTGGGGTGCGCTCGCTCCGGTGCTCGGACGCCGCCTTGCCAAGGCCCGCTATCTCGAGGGGCTTCCGGCTCCCTCGGGAGCCGGGCGTCAGCATTGATCGCGGACACCCCAACGCTCCCATGACGCCGGCATGAACCGACGGTCCCTGCCCGAGATCGTCGCCCTCGAGATGGGGACCTTTCGGTTTCCGGCCAGCGATCCGCTGGCGGGGGAGCAGGGCGTGGCGATGGCGTACGCGGTCCGGCATCTGGCGGGGGTGCTGCTGTTCGATACCGGGTTCGGCTTCGGGAGTCCCGAGCTCGATGCGCACTACCAGACCGCCGCCCGGCGCCTGCCCGACGTCCTTGCGGAGGCGGGCATCGCCATCGACGAGATCGACGCCGTGGTCAATTGCCACCTGCATGCCGACCACGCCGGCCAGAACGCCTACTTCCCGGGCGTGCCGATCTATGTCCAGCCGGTCGAGTGGGAGACGGCCCACACCACCGAGTACACGATCCTCGACTGGATCGACTTTCCCGACGCCCTGTACGAGCGCATCGCGGGCGCACACGCGATCGCCGAAGGCATCCGCGTCGTTCCATCGGCCGGTCACACGCGCGGGCACCAGTCGCTGTTGGTCGAGACGCCGGGCGGGCTGACGGTCATCGCGGGGCAGGCGGTCTACACGGCCGACGAGTGGAGTGGCGTCCCGACGGCCTGGGAGGGCCGGACCAGCGCTTGGGATCAGGATGCCTATGACCGCTCGATCGAGCGGCTCCGGCGGCTGGCTCCGGCCCGGGTCGTCTTCGGCCACGATCGGCGCCAGTGGACGGCCTGAATCCTGACCGGGTCGCGCCGTCCGCGGTATCCTTCCGAGGCCGTGCTAGGCGGGGAACTAGCGGTGCCCTGTACCTGCAATCCGCTCCAGCAGGGCTGAATCCCCTCCCGAGGTCTCCGTCTTCGAACGCTGCCCGACGGTGCGACGTTGAGGACCGGGTCCCGCGCAGCGGCGAACCGCGAACCGTGTCAGATCCGGAAGGAAGCAGCACTAAGCGATCCTCGCCGAGTGCCGCGGCACGGCCTGGTCCGAGCCGCCCGTCATGGTGGGCACGGGGACGATCTGCTCGACGGAGGGTGCACGGCACTTCGACCTCGCTCGCCCTCGGCCGGAGGACCCGGTGAACGCAGCCGTTCCGCATCAAGCCATCTACCGCCGCTGGCGGGCCCAGACCTTCGGCGAGATCGTCGGCCAGGAGGCCGTCGTCGAGACGCTGCGCAACGCCGTCCGGACCGACCACGTCGCCCACGCGATCCTGTTCGTCGGGCCGCGCGGGACCGGCAAGACGTCGCTCGCGCGGATCCTGGCCAAGGCCCTCAACTGCACCGACCTTCGTGACGGCGACGCCTGCGACGCCTGCCCCTCCTGCGTCGCGATCCGCGACGGCGTGACCCTCGACCTCGTGGAGATCGACGCCGCGAGCAACCGGGGCATCGACGCCGTCCGCGAGCTTCGCGAGCGCCTGCCCTATCCGCCCGGTGAGCTGCAGCGCAAGGTCTACATCCTCGACGAGGCACACCAGATCACCAAGGACGCCTGGAACGCCCTGCTGAAGTCGCTCGAGGAACCGCCCGACTTCGTCACGTTCATGTTCGCCTCGACCGAGCCCTCCGGATTCCCGGCGGCCATCCTGTCGCGCCTCCAGCGGTACGACGTCCGGCGCCTGACCGTGCCCGAGATCGAAGGCAAGCTTGCGCGCATCCTCGAGGCCGACGGACGGACCGCCGACCCGGCCGCCGTCCGGCTCATCGCCCGGCTCGCGGCCGGCGGCATGCGCGACGCCGAGTCGATGCTCGATCAGCTGCTCTCGTCGGCGCCCGACACGATCGACGAGCGTCGCGTCCGCGACCTCCTCGGACTCGCCGACGCGGAGGCCGTCGACGGGTTCGTCGAGGCGCTCGTGGCCGGCGACGCGGCGACCGGGATCGCGTTGCTCGACGGGCTCGAGGAGCGCGGCCGCGACGCCCGGATCCTCCTCGACCAGGCGATCGACGCGATCCGCTCCCGGCTGGTCGAGGGACTGACGACCGGCGACGGGGCGGGCACGCCCGCCCTGGCCGCGGCCGCGCGGCGGCTGGCGGCGATCGACCCGGACCGCGCCGGCGTCGGCGGTCTCCGGCTCCAGCTCGAGCTTGCGCTGTTCGCGAACGCCGGCAGGCAGTCGGTGGTCGCGCGGCGCTCGATCGTCCGTCTCGACCACGCCCACATCGAACGTCGCTCGACCGCCGGTCCAGCAGGCCGTCGCGACGACCTCGGGCCCCGCGTCACCTCGCCCCGAACCGGTCCGCACGACCTCGCCCGAACGATCGAAGGAGGCTACGGCCCCGGCGGCGACGGACCCGACGCCCGACCCGGTCCGGCGGAGACCGCCCCGAGCCCGTCGCCGACGAGGTCCAAGGCGGATGCCCAGGCTGGCGCACCGGCGCCGCCGCCGTCCGACCCGGCCGGCCCGCCCGATGTCGCCCGGGCCGGTCCGACCGAGCGCGACGCCCCCGACGCCCCCGACGCCCAGCCCAGCCCCGTGGCGGCCAAGGCCGCGGGCACCCAGGCCGCCGGCGAGGTCGAGCCGCGCTGCTGCCGCCGAGCCGATCGAGCCGATCGAGCCGCCCGCCACCGAATCGGTCGCTGCTGCCGCCGCCGAGCCGATCGAGCCGGGGGCCGCCGAAACGGTCGCTGCTCCCGAACCCGTCGCCCCGGCCGCGTCGCCTGCCGGCGACGGACTCGCCGCCTTGCTCGCGGCCTGGCCTGAGGTCGTGGCCCGTCTCAGCGCGGACCCGCCGACCAAGCCACTCATCCACGCGTGTCGACCCGTGGCCGTCGACGGCGCGATCGTCACCCTCGGCTTCCCCGAGGAGCAGGCGTTCCTCAAGGACGCGATCGAGCGTCGCCGCGCCAAGATCGAGGCCGGGATCGGCGAGGCTCTCGGTCGAGAGGTGACCGTGCGGTGCGTGGTCGCGAACATCGAGGTCGCGCCGCCGCCCGAGCCGAAATCCGAGGGCGCCCTCGTCATGGCCGAGGCGCACCGGATCTTCGGCGACGTCATGGTCGATGTCGGCCGAGGTCGACTGACGACTGCATGCCGCCCGTCGCATCCGCCAGACTGACGACCGACGAGCACAGCCGAGGAGCGACGCCCATGGGCATGGCCAATCTGCAGCGAATGGCGCAGCAGATGCAGCAGGAGATGCTGCGGATCCAGACCGAGCTCGAGTCGACGATCGTCGACGGGTCGGCCGGCGGCGGCGTCGTCACGGCGCCAGGTCACCGGCAAGCAGGAGCTGGTCAGCGTCACCATCGATCCGTCGGCCGTCGACCCGTCGGACGTCGAGATGCTCCAGGACCTCGTCGTCGCCGCAGTCAACGACGCACTGCGCTCCTCGCGCGAGCTCGCCGAACAGAAGATGGCCGCCGTCACCGGCGGGCTGCGCCTGCCGGGCATGTAGGCCGTCACCCGGTGGCCACCCCTCTCATCGAACCGGTCGCTCGGCTGATCGAGTCGTTCGCGCGCCTGCCGGGCATCGGTCCGAAGACCGCGCAGCGACTGACCTATCACCTGCTTCGTGCCCCCGATGCCGAGGCCCGCACGCTGGCGGCCGCGCTGGTCGACGTCCGCGACAAGGTCGTCTTCTGCGATCGCTGCTTCAACATCAGCGACGCGCCCGCTCTGCCCGATCTGCCGCGACCCGATGCGCGACCAGACGCGACTGTGCGTCGTCGAGGAGCCGCTCGACGTCCTGGCCCTCGAGCGGACGGGCGAGTTCAAGGGCCTCTACCACGTCCTCCACGGCGCGATCTCGCCGATCGACGGCATCGGTCCGGATCGCCTGAAGATCCGCGAGCTGCTGGCACGGGCCGACGAGGCGGCGCGCGACGGCGAGCCGTTCGACGAGGTGATCCTCGCCACGAACCCGACCCTCGAGGGCGAGGCGACCGCGATGTACCTGGCCGAGCGGCTCGAAGCCGGTCGTCGGCGTCGTCAGCCGGATCGCCCGCGGTCTGCCGGTCGGCGGCGACCTCGAGTACGCCGACGAGGTGACCCTGATCCGGGCGCTCCAGGGCCGGCGCGCCGTCTAGCGCCTCAGCCGATGAGCAACCTCGTCGCCGAGATCGTGCTGCGCCTGGCCAAGGCGGGCGCGGCGCTCGTGCTCGGCGATCGTCCTCTGCGTCGTCCTCGTCGGGCCGCTCGGCGTGGCCGGCTCGCCCGAGCTCGCGCTCCTCTGCTGGCTCAGCGGCGCGGCGTTCATCCTGCTCGTGGAGAGCAGCCCGATCTGACCGCGCGCCCGCGTTTGACACCCCTGCGGGGCACCCCTACCATTCGCGCTCGTGCCGCCTCCCTGGAGGCCGCATCGAACGGGCCGCCGAGGCTCGGCCGCCCGGGTCGTCGTGTTTGACACCTCGACCGCCAAGCCCCATCATTCGGGGTCTGCGCCGCGGGCTGTCACGCCTCGGACGCTGCACCTTAACAACTGAAGAGTGACAGGAAATCCGTGATAAGGATGTGCGAGTGGTCAAACCCTCGGATTGAAGTCGCCGTCGCAAGGCGGCGCAATTTCTTCGGAGAGTTTGATCCTGGCTCAGGATAAACGCTGGCGGCGTGCATGAGACATGCAAGTCGAACGGACGATCAGGGCTTGCTCTGATCGTTAGTGGCGGACGGCTGAGTAACGCGTAGGTGACCTGCCCCGAAGTGGGGAATAACTGCCCGAAAGGGTGGCTAATACCGCATGTGGTGGTGCGTTCATTCGCATCAGTAAAGCCGCAAGGCGCTTCGGGAGGGGCCTGCGTCCGATTAGCTCGTTGGTGGGGTAACGGCTCACCAAGGCGACGATCGGTAGGTGGTCTGAGAGGACGATCACCCAGACTGGGACTGAGACACGGCCCAGACTCCTACGGGAGGCAGCAGTCGGGAATTTTGCGCAATGGACGAAAGTCTGACGCAGCAACGCCGCGTGAGGGATGACGGCCTTCGGGTTGTAAACCTCTTTTGTCAGGGACGATAATGACGGTACCTGACGAATAAGTCACGGCTAACTACGTGCCAGCAGCCGCGGTAATACGTAGGTGACAAGCGTTGTCCGGATTTACTGGGCGTAAAGAGCGCGCAGGCGGTCGTTCAAGTCGAGTGTGAAAGCCCCCGGCTCAACTGGGGAGGGTCACTCGATACTGATCGACTCGAAGGCAGGAGAGGGTAGTGGAATTCCCGGTGTAGTGGTGAAATGCGTAGATATCGGGAGGAACACCAGTGGCGAAGGCGACTACCTGGCCTGTTCTTGACGCTGAGGCGCGAAAGCTAGGGGAGCAAACGGGATTAGATACCCCGGTAGTCCTAGCCGTAAACGATGGACACTAGGTGTTGGTGGTATCAACCCCGCCAGTGCCGAAGCTAACGCATTAAGTGTCCCGCCTGGGGAGTACGGCCGCAAGGCTAAAACTCAAAGGAATTGACGGGGGCCCGCACAAGCAGCGGAGCGTGGGGTTTAATTCGACGCAACGCGAAGAACCTTACCAGGGCTTGACATGACCAGGATCCCGGCGGAAACGTCGGTTCCCCGCAAGGGGCCTGGCCACAGGTGTTGCATGGCTGTCGTCAGCTCGTGTCGTGAGATGTTGGGTTAAGTCCCGCAACGAGCGCAACCCCTACTGTGTGTTGTATCACTCACACGGGACTGCCGAGAGAAACTCGGAGGAAGGTGGGGATGACGTCAAGTCAGCATGGCCCTTACGTCCTGGGCTACACCCACGCTACAATGGCCGGTACAACGGGCGGCGAAACCGCGAGGTGGAGCAAATCCCTTAAAGCCGGTCTCAGTTCGGATTGTAGGCTGCAACTCGCCTACATGAAGCCGGAGTTGCTAGTAACCGCCGGTCAGCATACGGCGGTGAATATGTTCCCGGGCCTTGTACACACCGCCCGTCACGTCATGAAAGCTGGTAACACCCGAAGCCGGTGGGCCAACCGCAAGGAGGCAGCCGTCGAAGGTGGGATTGGTGATTGGGACGAAGTCGTAACAAGGTAGCCGTACCGGAAGGTGCGGCTGGATCACCTCCTTTCTAGGGAGATCCGAGTCTCGACCTTTTGGTGGGGTCGAGGCGTTGATGGCTCCTAGGGTTGATCGCACGGTCGTTCGAGTCTCCCCGCCAGGTGGAGCTCGCCGGACCGGTCCCGCAAGGATCGGGTCGGAGACCGATCAAGCGACCTGGAAAGAACACCGAACCCATTCGGACATCCGACGTCCGGACTTCCTGTCACTCTTCAAGGGTCAAGGTGCAGCCGCCCGCGACGACCTCGGTCGTCGAGCTGGCATCGCTGCCCGCGGCGGGCGTTTAGCTCAGCTGGTTAGAGCACTGCCCTGATAAGGCAGAGGTCTCTGGTTCGAGTCCAGAAACGCCCACCACTCACCCATCTCGGCGCAGGGGACGTAGCTCAGTTGGCAGAGCATCTCCTTTGCAAGGAGAGGGTCAGGAGTTCGAGTCTCCTCGTCTCCACCACCTCGCTCCCGCGCCGAGCCAACGCAATCGAATACGCTCGCGTCACCACAGGTCCCCATCACCGCTCGAGAGAGCGGACTCGATGTGGACCGCTCGCATGTCAACGATCCCCTGATCCGTGTCCTGCCGCCCGCCGGCAGGCCACCGACCAGCGGATCGCTGGGGCGACGAAGGCTTCGGTCGACGTCGCGGGATCCGTTCCCGTCGGAGCGGGCCGCACCTTAACAACTGGAATGTGTTCGGCAGATTGAAGATCTTCGATTTCGCCGAGTAGTCAAGGAAATGATCCCGATCGATCCCATCCGCGACTGGCCACCTGGTCAGAGGCTGGAGGGGGTCAAGCTACAAAGGGCACGGGGTGGATGCCTTGGCGCCAAGAGCCGATGAAGGACGTGGCAGGCTGCGAAAAGCTCCGGGGAGTCGCGAGCAGACAGTGATCCGGAGATGTCCGAATGGGGAAACCCGGCTGGGGTCATGCCCAGTCACTCCTGGCTGAACCAAATAGGCCAGGAAGAGGTAAGCCAGCGAACTGAAACATCTCAGTAGCTGGAGGAAAAGAGAATGATTCCCTGAGTAGTGGCGAGCGAAAAGGGAAGAGCCCAAACTCACTCAGCGCGATAGGTTGCCGCCGTTTCTGAGTGGGGGTTGTAGGAGTCGATCATCGGGACCCGGCAAGGTCCCGGCGGAGTTACCAAGTCGATCGCTAGTCGAGCTGCCCTGGAACGGCAGGCCAGAGAGGGTGACAGCCCCGTAGGCGAAAGCGACCGACCTCCGTGATCGGCCACCTGAGTACCACGTGGAAGGTCTCTCATGTGGGAAGCTGGGCGGACCACCGTCCAAGGCTAAATACTCTTGGCGACCGATAGTGAACGAGTACCGTGAGGGAAAGGTGAAAAGCACCCCGGAAGGGGAGTGAAATAGTACCTGAAACCACGTGCCTACAAGCAGTCAGAGGGTGTTGCCGGTTCGCCGGTAGCCTGATGGCGTGCCTTTTGAAGAATGAGCCGACGAGTTACTAGCGTGTGGCGAGGTTAAGTCCGCGAAGGACGGAGCCGGAGCGAAAGCGAGTCTGAATAGGGCGATCAGTCGCACGCTGTAGACCCGAAACCGAGTGACCTATCCATGGCCAGGTTGAAGCGAGAGTAATGTCTCGTGGAGGACCGAACTCACTAGCGTTGAAAAGCTAGGGGATGAGCTGTGGATAGAGGTGAAATGCCAATCGAACTCGGAGATAGCTGGTTCTCCCCGAAATAGCTTTAGGGCTAGCCTCGGGCGTTCAATCACGGGGGTAGAGCACTGGATGGGCTAGGGGGCTTCCCGCTTACCAACCCCAACCAAACTCCGAATCCCGTGATTTCAGAGCCCGGGAGTCAGACTGCGAGGGCTAAGCTTCGTGGTCAAAAGGAAAACAGTCCGGACCGTCAGCTAAGGTCCCTAAATCCAAGCTAAGTGGTAAAGGATGTGGATTCGCATAGACAACCAGGATGTTGGCTCAGAAGCAGCCACCATTGAAAGAGTGCGTAACAGCTCACTGGTCAAGTGGATCTGCGCCGAAAATTCAGCGGGGCTCAAGCTTGGTACCGAAGCTACGGACTCCATGACCGGTTCGCCGGTCGTGGTTTGGTAGGGGAGCGTTCCGTTTGCAGTGAAGGTCGACCGTGAGGACGGCTGGAGCGGACGGAAGTGCGAATGTCGGCATGAGTAGCGCAATGTGAGTGAGAATCTCACACGCCGTAAGCCTAAGGTTTCCTGAGGAAGGCTTGTCCGCTCAGGGTTAGTCGGGCCTAAGCCGAGGACGAACGTCGTAGGCGATGGACATCCGGTTGATATTCCGGAACCACTAACGATCGTTTGCACCGCAAGGTGTCGCCTGGGGGTAGGAGAACGGAGGTTGGCCGGCGCAAGCCGGTCGAGTCCCGGATCTGATCCCAGGTGAGAGCAATGGCATGACACGGTGTGGTAGTTCGAGCGCGTTTTGGCTATACGCGTCTAAGCCGGTAGGGGGATCGGACAGGTAAATCCGTCCGTTCATTCAACCCCGAGCAGCGAATGAAAGGGGCTTCTGCCTCGATTCGAGTGAGCCACGCTGGCAAGAAAAGTGTCTAGCGAGATCAATAGTGTCCGTACCGCAATCCGACACAGGTAGGCGGGTAGAGAATACCAAGGCGATCGGGAGAACCCTCGTTAAGGAACTCGGCAACATGGCCCCGTAACTTCGGGAGAAGGGGCGCTTCGCGGCTGCTGCTTGCAGTGGTCGATCGAAGCCGCAGTGAAAAGGCCCAGGCGACTGTTTAGCAAAAACACAGGTCTCTGCGAAAGCGAAAGCTGACGTATAGGGGCTGACGCCTGCCCAGTGCCGGAAGGTTAAGAGGAGGGGTGCAAGCTTTGAATCGAAGCCCCGGTAAACGGCGGCCGTAACTATAACGGTCCTAAGGTAGCGAAATTCCTTGTCGGGTAAGTTCCGACCCGCACGAATGGCGTAACGATCTGGGCGCTGTCTCAACGAGGGATCCGGCGAAATTGAAGTACCTGTGAAGATGCAGGTTACCCGCGGCAGGGCAAAAAGACCCCGTGGAGCTTTACTGCACCCTGACATTGGATTGGGATTCAGCTTGTGTAGGATAGGTGGGAGGCTGAGAAACTGGGGCGCTAGCCTCGGTGGAGCCGACCGTTGAAATACCACCCTTGTTGGATTTCGGTTCTAACCGCGACCCGTGATCCGGGCGCAGGACAGTGTCAGGCGGGCAGTTTGACTGGGGCGGTCGCCTCCTAAAGTGTAACGGAGGCGCCCAAAGGTTCCCTCAGGCTGAATGGAAACCAGCCGAAGAGTGCAAAGGCATAAGGGAGCTTGACTGCGAGACCTACAAGTCGAGCAGAGACGAAAGTCGGGCTTAGTGATCTGGTACCTCCGAGTGGAAGGGGTATCACTCAACGGATAAAAGCTACCCCGGGGATAACAGGCTGATGGTGCCCAAGAGTTCACATCGACGGCACCGTTTGGCACCTCGATGTCGGCTCGTCGCATCCTGGGGCGGAAGTACGTCCCAAGGGTTTGGCTGTTCGCCAATTAAAGCGGCACGCGAGCTGGGTTCAGAACGTCGTGAGACAGTTCGGTCTCTATCCGCCGTGGGCGTAGGGAACTTGAGAGGAGTTGCTCCTAGTACGAGAGGACCGGAGTGAACGAACCGCTGGTGTGCCAGTTGTCCCGCCAGGGGCACCGCTGGGTAGCTATGTTCGGTCGGGATAAGCGCTGAAAGCATCTAAGTGCGAAGCTCGCCTCGAGATGAGGTTCCCCACCGGGTCAACCGGGTAAGACCGCAGGGAGACCACCTGTTATATAGGCCGCATGTGGAAGTCCGGTGACGGATGAAGCTGAGCGGTACTAACGGTCGAGGGCTTGACCTCTTCAGCAACTGACCAGGGGTCAGTGGCTGGGATCCATGTGGATCAGATCCTTGACGACGAAACGAATCGAAGATCATCTGCCGGCGCCCCGCGCCAGGTCCCGATCGGGACCGTCGCGGTCGAGGCCGCTGCCGAACACGTCCAGTACACGCATAGATCCCGGTGACTCTAGCGGAGAGGCCACACCCGTTCCCATCCCGAACACGGAAGTTAAGCTCTCCAGCGCCGAAGATACTGAGAGGGCAGCCTTTCGGGAAAATAGGTCGTCGCCGGGATTTTGCGTTTCCAGCGGGCAACGACCCGGGCCCCGCGACGACCGTCGGTTCGGACGGCCTCGGCTATCCTTGGCCGATGAGCGACGAGGGGCGCACGTCCCACGGCCCCGGATGCCGCAGCCTCCCGATCGCTGATCGGGTCCCGCTCGCGACATCGGTGCTGCCCACCACGGTGGTCTGTCCCTATCTCCTGTCGGCGGACGGCGCCTGGCGAAGCGCATCGGCCGCGCGCGAGCACCGCTGCACCGCGGTCGCACCGCCGTCCCCGCTCGCCGCCGAGAAGCAGCGCCGGCTGTGCCTGACCGCCGACCACGTCTCGTGCGCGACGTTCGTGGCGGCGACCGAGGCGCGTGGCCGTCGACGATCCGACCGGCCGACCTGCGGCGCCCGATCGCGCGGACCACCCCGCTCGTCCTCGACCAGGGGCGGCTGGCCATCGACCCTGCCCTCGATCACGTCGCGACCGATGGCCGGTCAGGGCGCATTGATCGGCCTGCTCGGCGTCGCGTTCGCTGCCGTGCTGGTCGCCCGCCTCGCTGCCGGTGGCGGTTCCGAGGCCGGCGTCGTCATCCCGATCGGATCGGGTTCGGCCCAGCCCGTCGTCGACCGGCGGTCGCCGTCGCGGACACGCCTCGACCGGCGACGGCCAAGCCGACCGCTGCTCCGACGCCGACCCCCGCCGAAACCCCGAGCACCGCGGCCAGCCCGACCCTCCCTGCGACCGGTCCGTCGACCGCGCCCACGCCGACCGCGGCCCAACCGACGTCGTACAAGGTGAAGCGGGCGACACGCTGTCCGGGATCGCGCGCGAGTTCGGGACGACGGTCAAGATCCTCGTCCGAGCTCAACGACATCAAGGATCCGTCGAAGCTGCGCGTCGGCCAGGTCATCAAGCTGCCCTGATCGGTCCAGCACCGGTCGCCCGGGCGATCAGCGCTGGCAGCCCCGGCAGAACGACGTGATGAAGCCGCCGGCCTTCACCTCGGTGATCCTCGTCCCGCAGCGCGGACACGGCTGCCCGCCCTTGTTGTGGACGGCGAGGAAGTCGCGGACCTGGGTCTCGAAGGTCGGTGGGACGCGCTCGCGCAGGATCGTCGATCGCGTCGGTCAGCGTCGATCCGCGTCGCCTCGTAGAGCGCGTCGACCTCCTCGGCCGCCAGGCTGGAGCGCTTCCGAAACGGCAGCAGCCGCGCCGCATGCAGGATCTCGTCGCTGTAGGCGTTGCCGATGCCCGCCACGAAGGCCTGGTTCCGGAGCAGGTTCTTGAGTTCGCCCGGGTGCCGCCGGATGCGCTCGCGCCACACGTCGAGGGTCAGCGCCGGGTCGTCGGCGTCGGGCCCCTGGTCGTCGCCGCCCAAGTCCCGCGACGGGCCGGTCCACGCCGGCCGGCTGCAGGTAGACCTTGCCCATCTGGGTCGGGTCCCGGTAGCGGACCTCGGCCGCGAGCGCTCGTCCGCCGGTCGCCACGGGCGCACCGTCGGTCCAGCGTGCGGCATCGGCCGGCGGCCCGGATCGCGGCCCGAACCCGAGGACGACGGCGGTCTTCGTCGGGTGCTTCGTCGCCGGGGGCCGCGAGCTGGAAGCGGCCGGTGAGCATCGGGTTGACGACGACCGCGTCGCGGTCGAGGTCGATCAGGAGGAACTTGCCGCGCCGGCGGATCGCCTCGACGCTGCTGGCCGACCAGCGCCTCGAGCTCGGCCGGCGTGCCCCGAACGGCGAGCGGCGCGAGCGCCGCGGCCGACTCGATCCGGCGGCCGGTCAGCGCGGCGTGGAGGGCTTCGGCGACGACCGTCAGATCGGGCAATTCGGGCACAGTCGGCCGATTGTAGCCGCGAGAAGGCCGTGTGCTAGACTCTCCCGGCCCCGAGAGGCAGGACAGCTGAAGAGCGACCAGCCAGACCTTTTCCACGCACGAAGGAGCGGACCGCGGAGTCGATCACCACGGACCACTTGATCGGACCGGAGACGGCTTGAGCATCGCTCAGGCCGTTTGTGATTCTCGGGAGCCTAATCCACGACAGGAGAGACCAGACTGTTGACCGAAGACCAAACGGGCGGGACCACGCCGCAGTCGGAGGCGATCGCCTCCGACGACCACCGCGGCGAACGATCACGCCGTCGCGACGCAAGTCGCCGACGAGCCCGCCACCACCGCGGACGCCCCCGAATCGTCCGCTGACCAGGCATCGACCACCGACTCCACCGATGGCACGGCAGCGACCGCCATCGCAGAGGAGCCCGAGGAGACCGCGGCCGTCGCCGCCCCCGAGGTCGCCGAGCCTGACGCACCCGAGGCCGCCGACGCCAGCCCGGCTGCTGACGCGAACCCGGCTCCGGACGCGAGCGCGTCCGACGGGGTCGCCTCGCCGGTGGCAGACGCCGATCGCCGTGGCCGCCGAGGCCGCTCGCGGTCGAGGCGCCCGAGGCGTCCGAGACTCCCGAGCCGGCCTCCGAAACCCCCGGGGCCGTCGCCGACGCGCCTGTCGATGCTCCTGCCGATGACGCGGCAGCGGACGCACCCGCCCGCCGAGACCGCCGCGAGCGAGTCGGTCAGCGACGACGACACCGCCGACGCCCCGGCCGCGAGCGACGACGAGGAACCCGAGCCCGCGCCCGCGCGCGACCTCGGCCCCGAGCCGACCACGATGGCCGAGCTGCTCGCCGAGCAGGACTCCGACATCAAGAGCTTCAAGCACGGCGACGTCGTCGAAGGCAACGTCGTCCGGATCGACAAGGACGAGATCCTCGTCGACATCGGCGCGAAGAGCGAAGGCGTCGTCAGCAACCGCGAGCTCTTCGGTCGTCACGGCGAGGGCCAGCCGGCGCTGAACGTCGGCGACACCGTCCTCGTCTACGTCCTCCAGCCGGAGTCGCCCGAGGGCCACGTCGTCCTCTCGCTCCGCCGCGCCGGCCTCGAGCGCAAGTGGCGCGCGATGCAGGAGCAGTTCGAGGCGGGCGTCATCATCGAGGCGCCGGTCATCGACCACAACAAGGGTGGCCTCATCGTCGACTGCGGCATCCGCGGCTTCGTCCCGATCAGCCAGATCGTCGACTTCCCGCGCCGGCCGCAGAACGACCAGCCGCGTGACGCCGCCCAGGAGATCGCCGAGAAGCTCCAGCCGTTCGTCGGCCGCAAGCTCCGGCTCAAGATCCTCGAGGTCAACCGCAAGGCCAACCGCCTGATCCTCTCCGAGAAGGTCGCGCTCTACGAGGAGCGCCGCGAGAAGCGGGACGAGCTGTTCAGCAGCCTCCAGGTCGGCCAGACCGTCAAGGGCACCGTCCGATCGATCGCGCCGTTCGGCGTGTTCATCGACCTCGGCGGCATCGACGGCCTCGTCCACAAGAGCGAGCTCAGCTGGAACAAGGTCAACAACCCCGAGGCCGGCTACAAGGTCGGCGAAGAGGTCGAGGCCGAGGTCATCGACATCAACCACGAGCGCGGGCGGATCAGCCTGTCGATCCGTCGGCTGCAGCCGGACCCGTGGCATTCGACCGTCGCGGACTTCAAGGTCGGCGACGTCATCGACGGCACGGTCACCAAGCTCGTCAACTTCGGCGCGTTCGTTCGCGTCCGCGACGGGCTCGAGGGCCTGATCCACATCAGCGAGCTGTCCCATCAGCGCGTCGCCCACCCGGCCGACGTCGTCCACGAGGGCCAGCAGCTCAAGCTCAAGATCATCTCGCTCGACTCCGAGCGGCATCGCCTTGGCCTGAGCCTCAAGCAGGCCGAGGAGCCGCCCGCCCGACCGGCCTCCGAGCCCAGCGCACCCGGCGCCCCGCGCGCCGAGCGCCGACCGCGGCCGGAACGCAGCTACTCGATGTCGGACGCGGTCCAGGAGCCGGAGGGCGGGATCGACAACACTCTGGCCTCCGCGTTCGCCCAGGTCCGCCAGCAGCTGGCAGAGGCCGAGGGCGGCGAGGCTGGCCCCGAAGCGACCGAAGCGACCGAAGCGACCGAAGCGACCGAGGCGCCCGAGGCATCGACCGGTGCCGAGGCGACCGAGGGGGCCCCCGTCGCCGCCGCCGACGATGCGTCGGTCGAGGCGACCGCCGAGCCGGAAGCGGCCGAGGCAACCGCCGAGCCTGAAGCAGCCGAAGCCACGGCTGAGCCTGAAGCAGCCGAGGCCGAGACGGTCGACGCGACCGCCGAGACCGCCGAGGATGAGACCGCGGCCGAGGCGACCGCCGCCGAGACCGTCGAGGAGACCGAAGCGCCCGCGCCTGACGCGGAGACCGAGGTCGTCGAGGCATCCGAGTCGGCCGAGGAGGCCACGACCGCCGACGCCCCCGCCGAGCCAGAGGCCGCCGCCAAGGTCGCCGAAGAGGTAGCCGAGGAGGCACCCGCGGCCGAGGACGACGTCGCCGCTGAGGTCGTCACGCCCGACGAGCCTGTGGTCGAGGCCGAGCCGGCCCCGAAGGGCAAGAAGTCCGCCGACAAGACGCCCGACACGGACGTGACCGAAGGCTGACCGAGCCGGCACCAGACCGGACGACCCGCCGGACCCCCGCGGGTCGTTGCGATTCCTTACCCCGTCCGCGCACATCCGCCCGGCCCGAGACTGCGATTCTTCCTATAGACGCACCCGCCTGCCGAGACCAGCCTGTGGCGAGGCAGGGTGCTAGCATGCCCCCAGCGTCGCGCTCGTGACGCTCGGCACGGAATAGGCGTTCAGACCTCGATGGATCGATTCGACAAATTCACGGACCGCGCTCGCAAGGTCTTGACGCTTGCTCAGGACGAAGCCCAGCGGTTCAACCACAACTACATCGGCACGGAGCATCTGCTCCTGGGTCTCGTCCGCGAGGGCGAGGGTGTGGCCGCGCGCGTCCTCGAGAACATGAACGTCGAGCTGGCCAAGGTCCGGACCGCCGTCGAGTTCATCATCGGGCGGGGCGATCGACCAGTCGTCGGCGAGGTCGGGCTTGACGCCCCGCGCCAAGCGCGTCATCGAGCTCGCCATCGACGAGGCGCGCCGCCTCGGTCACAACTACATCGGCACCGAGCACCTGCTCCTCGGCCTCGTCCGCGAGGGCGAGGGCATCGCCGCCGGCGTCCTCGAGTCGCTGGGCGTGAACCTCGACAAGGTCCGCCACGAGGTCATCCGGGTCCTGTCGCAGAGCTCCTCCGCCGGCCCGTCGGCCCAGGAGACGAAGCGCGCGAGCAAGACCCCGACAGTCGACCAGCTCGGCATCAACCTCACCGATGCCGCGCGCGCGGGCAAGCTCGACCCGGTGATCGGCCGGGAAAAGGAGATCGAGCGGGTCATCCAGATCCTGTCCCGCCGGACCAAGAACAACCCCGCGCTGATCGGCGAGCCCGGCGTCGGCAAGACGGCGATCGCCGAAGGGCTGGCCCACCGGATCGTCGCGGGCGACGTCCCGGAGACGCTGCTCAACAAGCGCGTCCTGACGCTCGACATCGGCTCGCTCGTCGCCGGCACGAAGTACCGCGGTGAGTTCGAGGAACGCCTCAAGAAGATCATCGAGGAGCTGCGCAACACCAACGACGCGGTCCTGTTCATCGATGAGCTGCACACGCTCGTCGGCGCGGGCGCGGCCGAGGGCGCGATCGACGCCGCGAACATCCTCAAGCCGCCGCTCGCGCGCGGCGAGCTCCAGTGCATCGGTGCCACGACGCTCGACGAGTACCGCAAGTACATCGAGCGCGACGCCGCGCTCGAGCGACGCTTCCAGCCGGTCATGGTCGAGGAGCCGACGCTCGAGCAGACCATCGAGATCCTGATGGGCATCCGGGAGCGCTACGAGCAGCACCACAAGGTCACGATCAGCGACGCCGCCGTCCGCGCGGCCGCGGACCTCTCGACCCGCTACATCACCGACCGCCACCTGCCCGACAAGGCCATCGACCTGATCGACGAGGCCGCGTCACGCGTCCGCCTGCGCAACTCGAGCGCGCCGCCCGCCCTCCGCGAGGCCCAGAAGGACCTCGAGCGGATCACCAAGGAAAAGGACGCGGCGATCAACAACCAGGAGTACGAGGAAGCCGCGACGCTCCGCGAGTCCGAGGCGACCGCGCGCGAGTCGGTCGACGCCCTGCGCACGGAGTGGCAGTCCTCGATGTCCGGCGAGCAGCCCATCGTCGACGACGAGGAGATCGCCCAGGTCGTGGCGATGTGGACCGGCATCCCGGTCACGCGGATCGCCCAGGAGGAGTCGGAGCGGCTCCTGCACATGGAGGACGCCCTTCACGGCCGGGTCATCGGCCAGCAGGAGGCCATCGAGACCGTGTCGAAGGCGGTCCGTCGCGCCCGGGCCGGTCTCAAGGATCCGAAGCGCCCGATCGGCTCGTTCATCTTCCTCGGCCCCACCGGCGTCGGGAAGACCGAGCTCGCCAAGGCCCTCGCCGAGTTCATGTTCGGCAGCGAGGACGCCCTCATCAAGATCGACATGAGCGAGTTCATGGAGCGCCACAACGTCAGCCGGCTCGTCGGGGCCCCTCCCGGATATGTCGGCTTCGACGAGGGCGGCCAGCTGACCGAGGCCGTGCGCCGCAAGAGCTACGCGGTCGTCCTGCTCGACGAGGTCGAGAAGGCGCATCCGGAGGTGTTCAACATCCTCCTGCAGATCCTCGAGGACGGGCACCTGTCGGACGCGAAGGGCCGTCGGGTCGACTTCCGCAACTGCATCATCATCATGACCTCGAACCTGGGCGCGAAGCAGCTCCAGATCAACTCCGGTCTCGGCTTCCGGGCGATGGGCGACACCGACATCGCCCGCGCGGAGAGCTCCTACGAGCTGATGAAGGAGAAGGTCCAGAACGAGCTCAAGCAGGCGTTCCGGCCGGAGTTCCTCAACCGCATCGACGCCACGGTCGTTTTCCGCTCGCTGACGGTCGAGGAGATCACGCTGATCGTCGACCTGATGCTCGAGCGCGTGCGCGATCAGCTGCGCGCGCAGCAGATGTCCCTGGAGGTCACCACGGCCGCCAAGGAGCACATCATCAAGCTGGGCTACGACGTCGCGTACGGCGCGCGGCCGCTGCGCCGCGTCATCCAGAACATGGTCGAGGACGTGCTCGCCGAGCACCTGCTCCTCGGACGCTACGAGCCGGGCACGACGATCGTGGTCGACAGGGACCCCGAGGCCGGCCTGGACATCCACGCCGCCGAGCCACTCACGCCGGTCGAGGCGGTTTGAGCGTGGGCGCTGCCGCGCCCGGTCGGTAAGCGATGGCCCGGATCGAGAGCCGCTACGTCTGCGGCACCTGCGGCGACGCCTTCCTGCGCTGGGAAGGGCAGTGCCGGACCTGCGGTGCCTGGAACAGCCTCGTCGAGACCGTCGTCCGCGAGCCCAAGCGCACCGAGCGGGCGCGCATCGCGCGGGCGGGCGTGGGGGCATCCGTCGCCCAACCCCTGTCCAGTGTCGGCGCCTCCGAGGCGCCGCGGCTGCCGATCGGCATCGGTGAGCTGGACCGGGTGCTGGGCGGCGGCCTCGTGCCGGGATCCGTGGTGCTCCTCGGCGGTGAGCCGGGGATCGGCAAGTCGACGCTCCTGTTGCAGATGCTCGCAGCCTTGGTGACCGGGTCGGGAAGCGAGCGCGGCGCGCTCTATGCCACGGGAGAGGAGTCCGCGGCGCAGGTCCACTTGCGTGCAGGCCGGCTGGGGCTGCTGGCCGGTCCCGCCGGGGAGCGGGTCCGGATCCTCGCGGAGCGCGAGATCGGTCGCATCGTGGAGGAGGCCCGCAGCAGCCCGCCGGCCGTCGTCGTCGTGGACTCGGTCCAGACGGCCACCGTGGACGAGCTCGATGGGCCGGCGGGCAGCGTCGGCCAGGTGCGCGAGGCGACCCTCCGGCTGATGGAGTTCGCGAAGGGCGAGGGGACCGCGGTCATCCTCGCGGGCCACGTGACCAAGGACGGCTCGATCGCCGGACCGAAGACGCTGGAGCACCTCGTCGATGCGGTGATCAACCTCGAGGGCGAGCGCTTCGCGGCCCTCCGGCTTCTGCGCGCCTCGAAGAACCGGTTCGGCTCCACGGAGGAGGTCGGGGTCTTCGAGATGGGGGATGCGGGTCTCACCGAGGTCGTCGATCCGGGCCGGGCGTTCCTGGGCGAGCACGACGAGCCCGCGCCCGGCAGCGTCATCGCCCCGACGCTCGAAGGCAGCCGACCCTTGCTCGTCGAGGTCCAGGCGCTCGTCTCGCCTGCCCGGTTCGGCGCGCCGGTCAGGCGCGTCAGCGGCCTGGACCCGAACCGGCTCAGCCTGCTGGTGGCCGTCCTCGGGCGGCGCGCCGGCATCGGGCTCTCGGGCCATGACGTCTACGCCAACCTTGCAGGCGGCCTGACGGTCGTCGAGCCAGGTCTGGACCTGCCGACGGCCCTCGCCCTCGCCTCGTCACTCCGCGATCGGCCGCTCATCGGCGGCACCGTCGCGATCGGCGAGGTCGGGCTGCTGGGGGAGCTGCGCCCCGTGGCGGGTCTCGAGCGACGACTCCGCGAGGCCGCGCGCCTCGGGCTCGGCCGGGCCATCGTCCCGCGAGGACCCAAGGGCGAGCGACCCCCGACGGTCTCGGGGATGGAGGTCATCGTGGTCGCCACGCTGGCCGACGCCGTCCGCGAGGCGCTCGCCGCCAGCCCGGGGGCACGTGGCGAGGCCGTCGCGGCGATGCTAGGCTGACCCCCCGTCAGATGACCGCGCGCGGGGCGGGACGCCTGCCAACCCGTCGAGGGAGCCGTTGATCCGATACATCCGTGTCCTGGGTGCCCTGCTGGGAGGGTCGGTCGGGCTCGTCCTCGCGACGACCGGCGACGGCCTCTTCAACCAGTTCGACGCGGCCGGCGCGCTCGTGGCCCTCTGGACCGTGGCCTGGATCGTGGTCGGGTTCGGCATCCTGCCGCACATCACCGTCGAGCCTGCGACCTGGCTCCTCCGCCAGGTCGAGGAGCTCTCGACCGCAGAGTTCGTGACGGCGATCATCGGGCTCCTGCTCGGGCTCCTGATGGGCCTGCTCCTCGGCCTCCCGCTCGGCGGCCTGCCGGACCCGTTCGGCCAGTTCCTCCCCCTGGGCGTCTCGGTGTTCCTCGGGCTCGGCATGGTCGGCCTGACCGTCGCGAAGCGACAGGACCTCCTGATCGCCGCCGAAGCCGTGGGCCTGTTCCGACCGCAGCGCACGGACAAGGGCGAAGGCACCTCGGCAGGCGACCCGCACATCGTCGTGGACACGAGCGCGATCATCGACGGCCGGATCGCCGAGATCGTCGAGTCCGGCTTCATCTACGGGACCCTCGTCGTGCCACGGTTCGTGCTCGACGAGCTACAGCACATCGCCGACAGCTCCGACACGCTTCGGCGGAATCGCGGGCGTCGGGGCCTGGACATCCTCTCGCGCATGCAGAAGGAGCCGGCCACGCCGGTCGAGATCGTCGAGGACGACATGGTCGACATCGCCGAGGTCGACGCCAAGCTGGTCGCGCTCGCCCGGACCCGCAGCCGGGTCATCCTGACCAACGACTTCAACCTCAACCGGGTCGCGGAGCTGCAGGGCGTCCGCGTGATGAACATCAACTCGCTGGCGAATGCGGTCAAGCCGGCCGTGCTCCCCGGCGAGGAGCTGCGGGTCCGCGTCATCCAGGAGGGCAAGGAGGCCGGCCAGGGCGTCGGGTTCCTCGACGACGGAACCATGATCGTTGTCGAGGGCGGCGCACGGCACATCGACCGGGACGTGGACGTGGCCGTGACGCGCGTGCTGCAGACCGTCGCCGGCCGGATGATCTTCGCCCAGCCGCGGCTTGATTGACCGGGCCGATCCCCGCTGACGTCATCGTCGTGGCGGCCGGTCGCTCGTCTCGGATGGGCGGCCAGGACAAGCTCCTCGCCCCGATCGCCGGCCGGCCGCTGCTGGCCTGGACGCTCGCGGCGCTCGCCGGGTCGCCGCGCGTGGAGCGGATCGTCGTCGTCGCCGCGCCGGAGCAGGTCGAAGCGTTCCGGACCGCGTCGTGGCTCCCGTCGGCCGTGGCCGCCGTCGTGGCGGGAGGCACGCGTCGACAGGAGTCGGTGGCCGTCGGGTTCGCGACGCTGACGGCGCTCGGCACGGGTCGGAACGCGGACGCGGGCGCCGATCCCGCCGACGACGACCGCGTCGTGCTGGTCCACGACGGCGCACGACCGGTGCTGACGGCTCGCCTGATCGAGCACGTGATCGAGGCGACGGCCCGTCACGGGGCGGCGATCCCGGTCGTGCCCGTTGCCGAGACGCTCAAGCGCGTGGAGGTCGACCACGTCGTCGAGACCGTCGACCGCTCCGCCCTCGCCGCCGCGCAGACGCCCCAAGGGCGTCCGCCGTGGGCTGCTCCGGGCGGCGTACGCGCAGTACCCGCCCGACGGTCCCGATGACTGGACCGATGAGGCCGCCCTGCTGGAGGCCTGTAGAATCGCCGTCCATGTCGTCCTCGGTGACCCGAGCAATCTCAAGGTGACCATGCCCGCCGACCTGCGTCGAGCCGAAGGGCTGCTGGCGGGCACCCGCGAGGGCCCGGTCGGGATCGGCCATGACCAGCACCCCTTCGGTCCAGGCGAGCCGCTGGCGCTCGGCGGCATCGCGATCGACGGCGCCCCCCGGCTGCACGGGCATTCCGACGGGGACGTCGCGCTCCATGCGATCTGCGACGCGCTGCTCGGCGCGATCGGCGCGGGCGACCTCGGGCGTCGCTTCCCGGCCGGGCCGTCGACGCCTGCCGGGATCGCGAGCTCGGACATGGTCGCCGATGTCCTGCGCCAGGTGTCCGAGGCCGGGTGGCGGGTCCGGAACGTCGACCTGACGATCGTGGCGGCTCGACCGCGGCTCGCCGGCAGGCTCGACGAGATGCGGGCCGCGATCGCCGGGCTGCTCGCGCTGGACGTCGCGGCGGTCAATGTCAAGGCGTCGACCGGAAACCTCGCCGGCGACGAGGGCGCAGGTCGATCGGTGTCCGCGATGGCGATCGCGTCGCTCGAGGCTGCCACGTGAGCGTTCGGCTCCACGACACGCTGACCGGCGAGACCCGGCCCTTCCAACCGCTCGGCGACGTCGTCGGCATCTACTCGTGCGGTCCGACCGTGTACGGACCGGCCCACGTCGGCAACTTCCGATCGTTCCTGTTCGCCGACCTGCTGGTCCGTCACCTGCGCTGGCGTGGCCACACCGTCCGCTGGGTCATGAACATCACCGACGTCGACGACAAGATCATCCGGGGTGCGGCGGCGGCGGGCGTCGACATCGGAGCACTGGCGGAGCAGCACCTGGCCACGTTCCTCTCGGACATGGCCTCACTGCGGGTGACGACCCCCGACGTGCTGCCGCGGGCGACCGAGCACATCGACCAGATGGCCGACCTGATCGCCACGCTGCTCGCGGGCGACCACGCCTATCGCACTGACGACGGGTCGATCTTCTTCCGGATCGCGTCGTGGCCGGCGTACGGACGCCTGGCCCGCCTCGACCCGGAGCAGATGCGCACGGGCGAGCGCGTGGAGGCCGACGAGTACGCCAAGGACGATGTGCGGGACTTCGCGCTCTGGAAGGGCCCGAAGCCAGGTGAGCCGAGCTGGGAGACGGCCATCGGCCCCGGACGTCCCGGCTGGCACATCGAATGCTCGGCGATGAGCATGGCTCACCTCGGCCCCTCGTTCGACATCCATACCGGCGCCGTCGACCTGATCTTCCCGCACCACGAGGACGAGATCGCGCAAAGCGAGGCCGCGACAGGCAAGCCTTTCGTGCGGACCTGGCTCCATTGCGCCCACCTCCAGATGGCCGGCGCGAAGATGGCGAAGTCGGCCGGCAACATCGCCCGGGTCAGCGAGCTGCTGGCCGGCGGCGTGTCGCCGCGGGCCCTCCGCTACGCCCTGCTGTCGGTGCACTACCGCGCCAGGCTCGACTATTCGGAGGAGTCCCTGGCGGCGGCTGGCGCCGCCGTCGCTCGGCTCGATGCCGTCGTCGCGGCACTCGAGGCATACACCGAGGACCGCGACGACGACCTGGAGCTGCCCTCGGCGCTCGATGACGCCCGCACCGCGTTCGGCGCGGCGCTCGACGAGGACCTGAACATCTCGGCCGGCCTCGCGGCCGTCTTCGATCTTGTCCGGGAGCTGAACCGACGCATCGAGGCGCGATCGCTCTCGACCGGCGACGCCGGGTTGGCGTTGGCGATGCTCCGCGACCTCGATCGGGTCCTCGGTGTCCTCCCGGATGCGGCCGATGACCTCGATGCCGACACGCAGTCGATGCTCGAGGCTCGGGCCGCGGCGCGCACGGCTCGCGACTGGGCGAGCTCGGATCGGCTGCGCGACGAGCTCGCGGAGCGTGGTGTCGCCGTGGAGGACACCCGCGACGGCCAGCGGTGGCGCCGGCTGGTGGAGAGCGGCCGTGGCTGATCGGTCGAAGCGCGACGACGGCCCGTCGCGGCGCGGCGGAGCAGGCGGTCGTGGACCGGGTGGACCGGGTGGACCAGGCGGCAGGGGACCCGGCCCCGGTGGACGTGGCCGGCCACCCGCGGGTGGACCAGGTGGACCGGGCAGGTCGTCGCGGCCGCCCTTCGACCGGCAGCGAGATGCCGGCCCACCCTTCGGTCGACCGCGCTTCGACGGGCCGCGCCCTCCATTCGACCGCGGGCGAGACGGACCAAACCCGCCTGACGACCGCCCTCGGTTCGACGGCCCGCGACCCCCTGGCCGCCGGCCGTTCCAGGGGCCTCCCGGCCAGGGAGATCGTGGCCGCTCGTTCGGCGATCGGCCGTCCGGGCCCCGGCGGTTCGGGCCGCCGCCCGGCGGTTCGCGCCCGACCGGCTACCGCCCTGGCGGCCCCCGCCCGGCCGGGCCGGGCCAAGGCCCCAGCGGCGCGCGCGACGACCGACCGTGGGATCAGGATCGCGGCCCGAGCGAGCGCGGACGCCAGTCGGGCCCGCCGGACCGGCAATTCGAGCCTCGCGGACAAGCGCCCGACCGGCGACCCGGCACTCAGCGATCGTTCGGCCCACCGCGGGGACCGGGACGGTCCGGACCCGGTGCCGGCCGTCCGCCGTCGCGCTGGGCGCCTACCGGGCCCGGCTCCGGGCGCTTCGGCGCACCGCCATCGCGCGCGTACGCACCGCCAGCCCTCCCGCCGCCCGACGTGCTCGGGGAGGACGAGGAGCTCATCGCCGGCCGGCGCCCCGTCGAAGAAGCGTTCGTCGCCCGCCGTCCGGCGCACCGCCTGCTGGTCGTCCCGCAGCGACGGCACGCGCTCGAGAAGCTGGTCCTGCACGCGACGAGCCTGCGGCTGCCGATCATCGAGCTCGAGGGTGGGACGCTCACGGCACTCGCGGGCTTCGACGGCCACCAGGGCGTCGCGCTGGTCGTCGAGCCGCGCCGCTATGCCACGCTCGATGAGATCCTCGCGCGCGCTGCCGAGCGTGGCGAAGCGCCATTCGTGCTCGCGCTTGATTCGCTCGAGGATCCCCAGAACGTCGGGACGCTCCTGCGCAGCGCCGAGGCGGCCGGTGTCCACGGCGTGCTGTTCCCGACCCACCGGCAGGCGCCGCTGACGCCGTCGGCGGTCAAAGCCTCGGCCGGCGCGGTCGAGCACCTGCTGCTGGCACCGGTCGATGACTTGGCGGGCGCGTTGGCCGACCTGCGGAGTCACGGCCTGCGCATCGCCGGTGCAGAAGCCGACGCGCCGCTGACCGCTCGACAGAGCGACCTCCGCGGACCGATCGCGATCGTCGTCGGGAGCGAGGGCCAGGGGCTTGGTCCGGCGGTTCGGCGACGGACCGACCTCCTCATGCGGATCCCGATGCGCGGCGCGGTCGGCTCGCTCAACGCGGCCGTGGCCGGGTCGATCCTCCTATTCGAGGCGGTCGCCCAGCGCGACCCGGACGGTCGAGACACCCGCCGCGGACCGGCATCGCCCGTCACCGAGGGTCCCGAGCCTGGCGAGGTGGGCGACTCGCCCGGGTCCGCCGAGCAGGCGCCTATCCCGAAGCGGTCGCGCCGTCAGACTGCCGCCGAGACGGATCCAGCGCCCGAGGCGGTCGGCGACGAGCTGCTGCCCGGCGAGGGCACGTCGAGCGTGACGACGCGGGCCGCACGGAAGCCGAAGGCGCCCCCAGTGGGATCGAAGCCGGCCGCCAAACCCAAGGCCGCGAAACGACCGGCATCACCTGCCGCGTCGCCGGTCGCCGCCGGGACGTCCGCCACCGAGGCCGCCGCCGCCAAGGTCGGCAAGCCACGGCCGTCGGCCGGACCCAAGACGACCGCGAAGCCGGCAAAGGCCGCCACCACGACCACGACCGGGACCCCCGCCGGGCCGACGGCCAAGGCGACACCCAGTCCGCGGCCTGCCGGAAAGGCCAAGGCGTCCGCCGAGCCGAAGACGACCGCCAAGCCCAGGACTCCGGCGAAGCCCAGGACGGCTGCCAAGCCGAAGACCGCCCCCGACGACACGGCGACCGCCAAGGGGCCGCACGCTTGACCCACGCGGTCGGGCGGCCCTATCATTCCCCGGCGCCGGATTGGTCCATCTGCGGTATGGCCCTGCCCGTCGTGCCGACGTAGCTCAATTGGTAGAGCAGCGGTTTTGTAAACCGCAGGTTCCGGGTTCGAGTCCCGTCGTCGGCTCCAGCGACCACATCGATCCCGGGTCCACCACGAGTCCGCAGTCTCGGCCCGGGACCGTCGTCAGTGGGTCGGTTGAGCAACGGCGGCTCGCCTGGCTGTAGACCAGGTCCGAAAGGCATGGGGGTTCGAATCCCTCCCGGCCCACCACATCTCAACTCTCGCGCTAGCTCCCGGGCCCACATAGCTCAGCTGGCAGAGCACTTCCTTGGTAAGGAAGAGGTCATCGGTTCGAGTCCGATTGTGGGCTCCACCCAGCACCGGCTCTGCCGGTCTCGGGAGTCCCGGTCCGTTGCGGCGAAGCCGCGTCTGAAGGAGTAAATGGTCACGTGGCCAAGAAGAAGTTCGAGCGCAACAAGCCGCACGTCAACATCGGCACGATCGGCCACATCGACCATGGCAAGACGTCGCTGACCGCGGCCATCTCCAAGTACCTGGCCCTCAAGGGCTCGGCCGAGTACCGCGCCTTCGACTCGATCGACAACGCGCCCGAGGAGCGCGAGCGCGGGATCACCATCGCCATCGCCCACGTGGAGTACGAGACCGACGCCCGGCACTACGCCCACGTCGACTGCCCGGGCCACGCCGACTACATCAAGAACATGATCACCGGGGCCGCCCAGATGGACGGCGCCATCCTGGTCGTGGCCGCCACCGACGGGCCCATGCCCCAGACCCGCGAGCACATCCTGCTGGCCCGCCAGGTGGAGGTGCCCTACATCGTGGTCTTCCTCAACAAGGTCGACATGGTCGACGACCCCGAGCTCCTCGACCTCGTCGAGCTGGAGGTCCGCGAGCTGCTCAGCAAGTACAACTTCCCGGGCGACGACATCCCGGTCATCCGGGGCAGCGCGCTCAAGGCCCTGGAGGCCAAGGACGACCCGTCCGACCCGGCCTACGCGCCCATCCAGGAGCTCATGGACGCGGTCGACAGCTACATCCCGACCCCCGAGCGCGCGGTCGACAAGCCCTTCCTCATGCCCGTCGAGGACGTGTTCGGGATCAAGGGCCGGGGCACGGTCGCCACGGGGCGCATCGAGCGCGGCATCGTCAAGGTCGGCGACGAGGTCGAGCTGGTCGGGGTCAAGCCCACCCGCAAGATCGTGGTCACCGGCGTGGAGATGTTCAAGAAGCTCCTCGACGAGGGCCGCGCCGGGGACAACGTGGGCTGCCTCATCCGGGGCATCGAGCGCGAGGAGATCGAGCGCGGCCAGGTCCTGGCCAAGAGTGGCTCGGTCAAGCCCCACACCAAGTTCTCAGCGCAGGTCTACGTCCTGACCAAGGAGGAGGGCGGCCGGCACACCCCCTTCTACAACGGCTACCGGCCCCAGTTCTACCTGCGCACCACCGACGTGACCGGGGCCATCGGGCTGCCCGACGGGGCCGAGATGATCATGCCCGGCGACAACGTCGAGATGACCGTCGAGCTGATCACCCCCATCGCCCTCGAGGTCGGCCAGCGCTTCGCCATCCGCGAGGGCGGCCGGACCGTCGGCGCCGGCGCCATCGTCACCATCACCGAGTAGGGACGAGATGGCCAGAGTCGAAGCGCGTCCCACGATCCAGCTCGCGTGCACGGTGTGCAAGGAGCGGACGTATACGACGCGCAAGAACAAGAAGAACGATCCCAACCGGATCGAACTGCAGAAATACTGTCCTCGGTGCCGAAAACATACACTGCACCGTGAGGCCAAGTAGACGTCACCACCGCAGGGGTGTAGCTCAATTGGCAGAGCACTGGTCTCCAAAACCAGCGGTTGTAGGTTCGAGTCCTATCGCCCCTGCCAGACACCATCGCCCGTCATGAGAGAAGAACCAACCAAGTGAGACGAATCCGCCGTTATCTCGATGAAGTCGCCTCCGAGCTCCGCAAGGTCTCGTGGCCGACCCGCGAACAGGTGCGCAACCTGACAGTGCTGGTCTTCGCGATCAGCCTCGTGGTCGGCCTCTACATCACCGTGCTCGATGTCGTCTTCAAGGAGATCATCGCCCTCTTCACCGGACCGGCGACGACGACATGACCGAAGCGACCATCGAGACCCGCGCGCCCGACAAGCGCTGGTACGTGATCCACACGTACTCGGGGTACGAGAACAAGGTCAAGGCCAACCTCGAGCACCGCATCGAGTCGATGGGCATGGAGGACAAGATCTTCCAGGTCCTCGTCCCGATGGAGGATGAGATCGAGATCCGCCAGGGCCAGCGCCACACCGTCCAGAAGAAGGTCTACCCGGGCTATGTGCTCGTGGAGATGATCCTCGACCCGGACAGCTGGTTCGTCGTTCGGAACACGCCGGGCGTGACGAGCTTCGTGGGCGGCGCCAACATCCCGGGCGTCCGCAGCGAGCCGATCCCGCTCGACGAGAACGAGGTCAAGCAGATCCTGCGGCACATGGGCGTCGAGACCCCCAAGTACCGCGTCGCATTCACCAAGGGCCAGAGCGTCCGGGTCACCGACGGGCCGTTCGCCGAGTTCATCGGCACGGTCGACGAGGTCAACCCCGAGCGGAACAAGGTCAAGGTCCTGGTGAGCATCTTCGGCCGCGAGACCCCGGTCGAGCTCGACTTCCTGCAGGTCGAGAAGCTCTAGCACGGCTCGCCGCTCACCGGGCTGACGCCCGCTAGAAAGGAATCCATCCTCCCGTGGCCAAGAAGATCCGAATCGTCCTGACGCTGCAGTTGCCCGCCGGCAAGGCGACGCCCGCCCCGCCGGTCGGCACGGCGCTGGGCCCGCATGGCATCAACATCGTCGAATTCACCAAGTCGTACAACGAGAAGACCGCGGACAAGGCCGGCCAGATCATCCCGGCCCAGATCACCGATCTTCGAGGACCGCAGCTTCTCGTTCATCCTCAAGACCCCGCCGGCCGCCGACCTGCTGCGCAAGGCAGCCGGGGTGGAGAAGGGGTCGCAGACCGCGAAGCGCGAGATGATCGGGCGCGTCACGAAGGACCAGGTCCGCGAGATCGCGGCCATCAAGATGTCCGACCTGAACGCCAACGACGTCGAAGGCGCGATGCTCCAGATCGAGGGCACTGCCCGCTCGATGGGCATCGAGGTCGTCAACTAGGGCGCCAGGACGCAACGTCGCTGCGGTCCCACCCCGGGCCGCGACCGCGACACGAGAACGGGGGAGGTCGGGCTCGCCCGACCGACAGGAGGAATCTCACGCATGGCACGACACGGCAAGAAGTATCTCGAGGCGGCCAAGCTCGTCGATCGCGAGCGCCTGTACCTGCCTCTCGAGGCGGCGGAGCTGGTGAAGGAGACCACGACCGTGGCGTTCGACGCCTCGATCGAGGTGCACCTGCGCCTGGGAGTCGATCCGCGACACGCGGACCAGATGGTCCGCGGCACCGTCGTGCTGCCGCATGGCACGGGCAATGTCGTCCGGGTCGCCGTCTTCGCCCAGGGCGAGAAGGCGCAGGAAGCGCTGCGCGCCGGGGCCGACGAGGTCGGCGGCGAAGACCTCGTCAAGAAGATCGAGGCCGGCTGGCTCGAGTTCGACGTCGCGCTCGCGACCCCCGATTCGATGGGGCTGGTCGGCAAGCTCGGCAAGATCCTCGGCCGTCGTGGGCTCATGCCCAACCCGAAGGCCGGGACCATCACCTTCGACCTCGAGCGCGCGGTCAAGGAAGTCAAGGCCGGGCGCGTGGAGTACAAGGTCGACAAGGCCGGCATCGTCCACGTCTCGGTCGGCAAGAGCAGCTTCGAGCCGGACGCCATCGTCCAGAACCTGGCCGCGCTGATCGATGCCATCAGCCGCGCGAAGCCGTCGGGCGTCAAGGGCCAATACTTGCGGGGTCTCACGATCGCCAGCACGATGGGCCCGGGCATCCGGGTGGACGTTCCGGCCATCCTCGCCGAGGCCGCCGCGGCCTGACCGGCTCGCCGGCCGGCCGCCGGCACCAGATGCTGATGACGACCGAGAGGCCGATCATCTGAGACAATCGATCCGACGAACAGGCGCCCGGGGGCGAATGGTCGTCGGACAAGACGGACCGAAGACAGCCTGCGCCTGCGGACCGCGACCTCTCCGGGTCACGGTCGGGGCTTGATCCGCCGGACCGGATCGCCGATGCCACTCCAACGGGATGGCCGAGGCGGGGACGACGACGAGCACGCCGAGGCAGACGGTGCCGCACACCCTCCGGGTGGGCCGCGCCCCTGCGAGTCGGGGTCAGCCTCAGATCGAGGCGACCATGGACCGTCGCAGGGGCCGCTCGACCAGCAGGTCGAGTCCCACCGCCGCACGCCGGTCGCGTGCTGAGCACAGGAGGGGCACCCATGCCCACCGAGGCCAAGCGAGCGACAGTCGCCGAGCTGCGCGAGGATCTCGCGAACAGCCGGACGCTGATCGTGTCCGAGTACCGCGGCCTCAAGGTCAAGGAGATCGCCGAGATCCGGCGCGCCCTGCGCAAGCAGGACGTCACCTACCGCGTCGTGAAGAACCGGCTGATGCGGATCGCCGCCGAGGATTCGGTCGGCGAGGCGCTCAGCCCGCTGCTGATCGGCCCGACCGCGATCGCGTTCGGAACCGACGAGGCCGGGACCGCGAAGGCGGTCCTCGACGCGACCCGGCCGTACAACAAGATCGTGCGGATCACGGGCGCCGTCCTCGGCGACAAGGCGATCGACGCCGACGCCGTGACGCGCCTGGCGGCTCTGCCGTCCCGCGACGTCCTGCTGGCCAAGCTGGCCGGTGGGATGCAGGCACCGGTGGCCACGCTGGCCGGCCTGTTCGCCGCCCCGCTGCGCAACCTGGGCTATGCCCTCGCGCAGGTCGCGGAGCAGAAGTCCCGGGCCGAAGGCGCCTGACAGCGAACCAGACGATCCCGACCATCCCTCCCACGAACCATCAAGGAGCGACACCCATGGCCACCGCCACCTCCCAGGACGATCTGCTCGACGCCATCGACAAGATGACGGTCCTCGAGCTGTCCGAGTTCATCAAGAAGTTCGAAGAGCGCTACGGCGTCACCGCCGCCGCGCCGGCCGCCGTCGCGGCTGCGCCGGCCGCCGGTGGCGGCACGACCGAGGCCGCCGCGGCCCCCGAGGAGCAGACCGAGTTCATCGCGACCCTCACCGAGATCGGCCCGAACAAGATCCCGGTCATCAAGGTCGTCCGCGAGCTCACGGGTCTCGGCCTCAAGGAGGCCAAGGATCTCGTCGACGCCTCCCCGAAGGCCGTCAAGGAAGGCGTCACCCGGGACGAGGCGGAGAAGATCAAGGCAGCCATCGAAGAAGTCGGCGGCAAAGTCGAGATCAAGTAGGCGGTCATGGACGGCCGTCGCTGGGAGCGGCGCCTGGCGGGCGTTGCCGGCTGCGCGCGATCGCTCACGCACCTCGGGCCGATGCGCTCGCGGGAGCGTCGCCTCGTCCCTCGGAGGGAGCAGCTCGACTCCGCCTTGGCCAGGACCGTCCGAGCGACGGTTCGCAGTACCTCGGCCGGTCGCTTGACGGCGGCTGTCCGCACTTCACCGGCACTATCCGCACGTCACTGGATCGCTGGAGGTCGTCTGGAGGGTCGAAAGGCCCCATTACCACGAATTGGGGCGTTTGACAATCCTGCAAAATCGCGATATCCTACTCCTTCTGTGAGCGCGGCCCTCTTTCCCCTTTCTTACCTCCGTCAAGGAGTGGTGCTTCATGCCGTCTGTCGCTGAGTCGTCGACTCGCGCATTGACCCCTTCGGGTCGCATCTCTTACGCCCGCATCGATAGAAGGTCGATGGCATCAGCTACGAGAAGTTCGAGATCCCCAACCTGATCGAGTTGCAGCTCGATTCGTTCGCCTGGTTCATGGACAAGGGGTTGCGGGAGCTGTTCGACGAGATCAGCCCGATCAAGGACTTCACCGGCAAGGTCATGGAGCTCCAGTTCCTCGACTACGAGTTCGGGACGCCCAAGTACTCCGAGGAGGAGTGCCGGACCAAGGACCTGACGTTCAGCAAGCCGCTGTACGTCAACGTCGAGCTCCTGATCAAGGAGACCGGCGAGATCCAGCGCCAGCGCGTCTACATGGGCGACTACCCGTGGATGACCGACCAGGGCACCTTCGTCATCAACGGCGCCGAGCGCGTCGTCGTCAGCCAGCTCGTCCGCTCGCCGGGCGTCTACTACAGCGAGACCGAGGACCCCGCGTCCGGCCGGATGCTGTTCTCGCGCCAAGGTCATCCCGAACCGCGGCGCCTGGCTCGAGTTCGAGACCAACAACAAGGACCAGCTGTGGGTCAAGGTCGACCGCAAGCGCAAGATCGCGGCGACCACCCTGCTGCGCGCGGTCGGCTACGAGCAGAACGACGAGATCGCCGCGGTCTTCGGCGCCGTCGACATCGACCCCGAGCACCCCTACATCGCCAACACGCTCGACAAGGACCTGACCCACACCCAGGCCGAGGCCCTGATCGAGGTCTACAAGAAGCTGCGCCCGGGCGATCCGCCCACCGGCGACAACGCCCGCCAGCTCGTCGAGAGCCTGTTCTTCAACTTCCGCCGCTACGACCTCGGTCGCGTCGGCCGCTACAAGTTCAACAAGAAGCTCGACGCGGTCGCGAGCCGCCTCGGCGTCGGAGCTGCCCGCGCGAGCAGCGCACGATCACCCGCGAGGACATCGCCGCGATCGTCGGCCACCTCATCGAGTGCAACCGCGGGCTGCATCCCAAGGACGACATCGACCACCTCGGCAACCGGCGCATCCGCGCCAACGGCGAGCTGATCCAGAACGCCTTCCGGATCGGCCTCCTGCGCATGGAGCGCGTCGTCCGCGAGCGCATGACGATCCAGGAGCTCGACAAGGCCACCCCGAACGCGCTCATCAACATCCGGCCCGTCGTGGCCGCGATGAAGGAGTTCTTCGGCGGCAGCCAGCTGAGCCAGTTCATGGACCAGACCAACCCGCTGGCCGAGCTGACCAGCAAGCGCCGCCTGTCGGCGCTCGGGCCGGGCGGCCTGTCGCGTGAGCGCGCCGGCTTCGACGTCCGCGACGTCCACCACAGCCACTACGGCCGCATCTGCCCGATCGAGACCCCGGAAGGCCCGAACATCGGCCTGATCGGGTCGCTCGCGACCTACGGCCGCATCAACAGCTACGGCTTCATCGAGACCCCGTACCGCAAGGTCAAGCGGACCGTCGGCTGGGACGAGGCCGGCCTGACCCAGTACGAGACCGGCGCGGATCTCGTCACCAAGGGCGGCGAGGTCGTCCTCAAGGCCGGCCAGCCGATCAACGCGCCGCGATCGCGGAGCTGAAGAAGCAGAAGGCCCACGCCTTCCCGATCCGCCCGGTCGTGACCGACGACATCGAGTACCTCCCGGCCGACGAGGAGGAGGAGCACGTCGTCGCCCAGGCGAACGCGCCGCTCGACGACGAGGGCCACTTCACCGCCGAGCGGATCCCGTCGCGCTACCGGGACACGTTCCCGGAGGCGCGCGCCAACCAGATCGAGTACATGGACGTGTCGCCCAAGCAGGTCGTCTCGGTCGCGACGGCGCTCATCCCGTTCCTCGAGCACGACGACGCCAACCGCGCCCTGATGGGCTCGAACATGCAGCGTCAGGCCGTGCCGCTCCTCGAGCCGGAATCGCCGATCGTCGGGACCGGCATGGAGGAGCGCGCCGCGCGCGACTCGGGCCAGGTCCTCGTCGCCCGCCGTGGCGGCGTCGTGACCAGCGTGACCGCCGAGCGGATCCGCATCGAGACCGATGCCGGCGAGCTCGACGAGTACAAGCTGCTCAAGTTCGTCCGCAGCAACCAGGGCACCTGCATCAACCAGCGCCCGATCGTGGACGTCGGGGCGCGGGTCATCGACGGCCAGCCGATCGCCGACTCCAGCTCCACCGAGAACGGGCGAGCTGGCGCTCGGCCGGAACGTGCTCGTCGCGTTCATGAGCTGGGAGGGCGGCAACTACGAGGACGCGATCGTCATCAGCGACCGCCTCGTCCGCGACGACCTCTTCACGAGCATCCACATCGAGAAGCACGAGATCGAGTCCCGCGACACCAAGCTCGGACCCGAGGAGATCACCCGCGACATCCCGAACGTCGGCGAGGAGTCCCTCAAGGACCTCGACGAGGAGGGCATCGTCTACATCGGCGCCGAGGTCCGCCCCGGCGACATCCTGGTCGGCAAGATCACGCCCAAGGGCGAGACCGAGCTGACCGCGGAGGAGCGCCTCCTGCGCGCGATCTTCGGTGAGAAGGCCCGCGAGGTGAAGGACAGCTCCCTGCGCCTGCCCCACGGCGAGCGCGGCAAGGTCGTCGAGGTCCGCGAGTTCCGTCGCGAGCTCAACGACGACCTCCAGCCGGGCGTCAACCGCCTGGTCCGCGTCTCGGTCGCCCAGAAGCGCAAGATCTCGGTCGGCGACAAGATGGCCGGCCGCCACGGCAACAAGGGCGTGATCGCCAAGATCCTGCCCGCCGAGGACATGCCGTACCTGCCCGACGGGACCCCGGTCGACATCATCCTCAACCCGCTCGGCGTGCCGAGCCGGATGAACATCGGCCAGATCCTCGAGACCCACCTCGGCTGGGCCCTGCACAAGAAGGGCCTGAAGGCCGCCACCGCGGTCTTCGACGGCGCGACCGAGCAGGAGATCCAGCAGGAGCTCAAGGAGGCCGGCCTGCCGATCAGCGGCAAGATCGACCTGCGCGACGGGCGGACCGGCGAAACATTCGACCGTCCCATCACCGTGGGCTACATCTACATGCTCAAGCTCCACCACCTGGTGGAGGACAAGATCCACGCCCGCTCGACGGGCCCATACAGCCTCATCACCCAGCAGCCGCTCGGTGGCAAGGCGCAGTTCGGCGGCCAGCGCTTCGGCGAGATGGAGGTCTGGGCCCTCGAGGCCTACGGCGCCGCCAACATCCTCCAGGAACTGCTGACGGTGAAGTCGGACGACGTCCTCGGACGCGTCCAGACCTACGAAGCCATCGTGAAGGGCGAGGAGATCCAGCCGCCGAGGGTGCCCGAATCGTTCAAGGTCCTCATCAAGGAGCTGCGCAGCCTCGGGCTGAACGCGGAGATCCTGGACCAGAACGACGAGGAGATCCCGCTCGGCGAGGACGACGCCTCCGGCTACCTGCTCCCAGACCTCGGCGGGATCAACCTCGCCGGGTTCGAAGACTGATCATCACACCCCTGTCCCCAGCCCCGAACCGCCACCAGCGGCGCCGCGCTCCGGCCGGCACGGCGTCGCTCGCTCACGGTCCGCATCGCGCTGCCGAGCCAGACGGACGCGCGGAGGAGAACCATGCTCGAGGTCAATAACTTCAGCGCCATCCGCATCTCGCTCGCCAGCCCGGACCAGATCCGGGAGTGGTCGAAGGGTGAGGTCACCAAGCCCGAGACGATCAACTACCGGACGCTCAAGCCGGAAAAGGACGGGCTCTTCGACGAGCGCATCTTCGGTCCGACCAAGGACTGGGAGTGCTACTGCGGGAAGTACAAGCGGATCCGCTACAAGGGCATCATCTGCGACAAGTGCGGCGTCGAGGTCACGCGCTCGAAGGTCCGTCGCGAGCGGATGGGCCACATCCAGCTGGCCAGCCCGGTCAGCCACATCTGGTACTTCAAGGGCACGCCGAGCCGGCTCGGGATCCTGCTCGATATCAGCCCGCGCAACCTCGAGCGCATCCTTTACTTCGCGCTGTACATCGTCACCCACGTCGATGAGGAGGCGCGCAAGCGCGCCCTCGCGGCGCTCGAGGACGAGGCCGAGGGTCGTGGCGGCAAGGCCGGCGAGCGCCTGACTGAGCTCGAGGACGAGCTGCGCGACCGACGCTCAACCTGCAGCGCGACGAGCTCGACGCCGAGCTGGCCCGCACCAAGGAGACCCTCGAGACGCAGCGCGCGTCGCGGACCGAGGAGATCGCGGCGGCTGCGCAGGAGACGGAGGCACGTCTCGCCGAGCTGAAGTCCGGCGTCGCCGAGGAGACCATCGCATTCGCCCCGACCGGCGAGGTCGTGGTGGCATCCGGCGACAAGGGCGGCAAGGAGGCGACGGCGCGTCTGCGCAAGATCGTCAGCGCCTACTCCGAGCAGGTCAACGCCGAGATCCAGCAGCGCGAGGCCGACGAGGCCCGCGCGGTCGAGCAGAAGAAGGACGACCTGCGCGCCGCCATGGACGAGACGCTCAGCCACGAGCGCGAGTCGCTGGCCGGGTCGCCCAGGAGGGCAAGGACGAGCTGCGCAAGCTGCGCGACGAGCTCGCATCACTCAAGCCGATGCAGACCCTCGGCGAGAACGAGTACCGCGCGCTCGACGAGAAGTACGGATCGGGCGCCAAGGGCGGTCGCGTCTTCGGGGCCGGCATGGGCGCCGAGGCCGTCCGCGAGATCATCAGCCGGATGGAGCTCGAGGAGCTCGCCCGGACCCTCCACGTCGAGGTCCGGACCAGCTCCGGCCAGCGTCGCAAGAAGGCGATCAAGCGGCTGCGCCTCATCGAGGCCTTCCGTCGGTCCGGGACCCGGCCCGACTGGATGATCCTCTCGGTGCTGCCGGTCATCCCGCCCGACCTGCGACCGATGGTCCAGCTCGACGGCGGCCGGTTCGCCACGTCGGACCTCAACGACCTGTACCGCCGCGTCATCAACCGCAACAACCGGCTCAAGCGCCTGCTCGAGCTCGGCGCGCCGGAGATCATCATCCGCAACGAGAAGCGGATGCTCCAGGAGGCGTGCGACGCGCTCATCGACAACGGCCGCCGCGGCCGGGCGATCGCGGGCACCGGCAACCACCGGCTGAAGTCGCTCTCCGACATGCTCAAGGGCAAGCAGGGGCGGTTCCGCCAGAACCTGCTCGGCAAGCGCGTCGACTACTCCGGCCGTTCGGTCATCGTGGTCGGGCCGGAGCTCAAGCTGCACCAGTGCGGGCTGCCCAAGAAGATGGCGCTCGAGCTGTTCAAGCCGTTCGTCATGCGCCAGCTCGTCGAGAAGGGCTTCGCCCACAACATCAAGAGCGCCAAGCGCATCGTCGAGCGCGTCCGGCCCGAGGTCTGGGACGTCCTCGAGGAAGTCATCAAGGACCATCCGGTCCTGCTGAACCGCGCCCCGACCCTGCACCGCCTGGGCATCCAGGCGTTCATGCCGGTCCTCGTCGAGGGCTCCGCGATCCAGATCCACCCGCTCGTCTGCACCGCGTTCAACGCGGACTTCGACGGCGACCAGATGGCGGTCCACGTGCCGCTCTCGACGGCCGCCCAGGAAGAGGCGCGGACGATGATGCTCTCGACCGCGAACCTGCTCTCGCCGGCGGACGGCAGCCCGGTGGTCGCACCGACCCAGGACATGGTCCTCGGTTGCTACTACCTGACCATGGACGCGACCGACGGCAAGTCCAAGAAGCCCGTCCGCACGTTCGCCACCGAAGACCAGGCGATCCTCGCCTACCAGCTTCGCGAGAAGACCAAGGCGACGCTCCACGAGGTCATCGACGTCGAGGTCAAGATCTGGGACCCCGAGTCCGAGACCCTTCGACCGGAGCGCCGGCGGACGACGATCGGCCGCGTGATCTTCAACCAGATCCTGCCGGACAAGCTCCGGTTCCACGAGCAAGTCATGCGTCGCGCCGACCTCAAGGCCCTCGTCGACGTCTGCTATCGCCAGCTCGGCTCCGATGAGACCGCGCACCTGGTCGACGGCATCAAGAGCGTCGGGTTCGAGTTCGCCACCCGTGGCGGCATGACGATCGGCCTGTTCGACATCGAGATCCCGAAGGACAAGGCCGCCCGGCTCGCCGCGGCGGACGACTCCGTCGGCGGCCATCGACAAGCAGTTCCAGCGCGGCCTCATCACCGAGGACGAGCGCTACGAGCAGGTCGTCGGCGTCTGGCAGGACGCCACCGCCCGCATGTCCGACGAGATGATGAAGTCACTCGACCCCACGGGTCCGGTGACGATGATGACCGCGTCGGGCGCCCGCGGGAACAAGGGCAACATCGGCCAGCTCGGCGCCATGCGCGGCCTGATGGCCGACCCGTCGGGTCGGATCATCGACGTGCCGGTCCGCAGCAACTTCCGCGAGGGCATGACGGTCCTCGAGTACTTCATCTCCACCCACGGCGCCCGCAAGGGCCTCGCCGATACCGCCCTGCGCACCGCCGACTCCGGGTATCTCACCCGGCGCCTGGTGGACGTCGCCCAGGACGTCATCACCCGCGAGGAGGACTGCGGCACCGAGGAGGGGAGCTGGATCATCCGGAGCGAGTCGAGCGAGGAGAAGGACGGCTTCCTGAAGCGGCTCGTCGGCCGCCTCGCCGCGGCGCCGCTCCCGGACCCGAGCGTCAAGCTCAAGAAGGGCGAGGAGCCCAGGCTCCTGATCGAGCGCAACGAGATCATCAGCGAGGAGATGGCGGCCCGCATCGACGAGGCCGGCGTCGACGAGGTGCTCGTCCGCTCGCCGCTCACGTGCGAAGCGCGCTACGGCGTCTGCCGGGCGTGCTACGGCCGCAACCTCGCCACCGGCGAGATGGTCGGCTCGGGCGAGGCTGTCGGCATCATCGCCGCGCAGTCGATCGGCGAGCCGGGCACGCAGCTCACGATGCGGACGTTCCACACCGGCGGCGTCGCCGGCCTGGACATCACCGCCGGCCTGCCGCGTGTCGAGGAGCTGTTCGAGGCCCGCATCCCCAAGGGCAAGGCCGAGATCAGCCACATCGACGGCATCGTCGAGGTCATCCGCGGCGACGGCCCGACCAAGGTCAAGGTCATCTCGACCGAGGTCTACGACACCGCGCTCACGTCACCGCCGAAGGCCGAGATGCTGGCCGCGCCCGGCGACCTCGTCGAGGCCGGCCAGGTGCTGGCTCGCGCCCAGGTCGACGGCGCCACCGTGGAGGTGGCCTCGCCGGTCAAGGGCTTCATCGTCAAGGACAAGCGGGGCCTCGTCATCCGTGCCGAGGACGTGGTCGAGCGCGAGTACGTCATCCCCCACAACGCCAAGCTGCTGGTCGAGGACGGCCAGGAGATCAGGGCGGGCGATCCCATCACCGATGGACCGATCAACCCGCAGGAGTACCTCGACACGCGGGGCAAGGACGCCGTCCAGCGCTACCTCGTGAAGGAAGTCCAGAAGGTCTACCGGAGCCAGGGCGTCACGATCAACGACAAGCACATCGAGATCATCGTCCGCCAGATGCTCCGCAAGGTCCGCATCGACCAGCCGGGCGACGTCGACCTGCTGCCGACCGAGCTCGTGGACCGCCTCGAGTTCGAGGAGCACAACAATCGCGTCCTCGCCGAGGGTGGCGAGCCGGCCACCGCCCAGACCGTGCTGCTGGGCGTGACCAAGGCATCGCTCAACACCTCGAGCTTCCTCGCCGCGGCGTCCTTCCAGGAGACGACCCGGGTGCTCACCGAGGCCGCCATCAACGGCGCCAAGGACCACCTGATCGGGCTCAAGGAGAACGTCATCATCGGCAAGCTCATCCCCGCCGGGACCGGCGCGCCGGCGAACGTCGCTCGCGCGCAAGGAGCGCGAGCGCCGGGCGGCCATCGAGGCCCTCGCCGGCGAGGCGCTCGAAGACCTCGGGCAGCGAGTACAACCCGTTCCTCGAGGACGGCGAGACCCGCGCCCCCGACGACGAGGCCACCGACCTCGCCCTGGCCGCCACCATCGCCGGTGGCTCCGAGGACGAGTCGGACTTCGTCAACCCGTTCCTCACGGGCTCGGAAGGGACCCCGAGGACGACGAGGCGGGCGACAAGCTCGCCACGGCGGCCGCGGGCGGTCGGAAGTCGCGCGCCAAGGCGGCCGTGGAGACCCCGTCCGAGGAGTGAATCGCGGGCCCGTCGGGGCCCTCCGGGCGGCTCGCTGAGCGTTTGACACCCTCTTCGAGCCGCTGCTAAACTCCGCCTTCGTGGCTCCGGGAGGGGTCCGCCGAGACGGCGTGCGCGCCGCAGACCATCTCGACCACAGCCAACCCACCTTGAAACGGTCCCCGCTGGCTGCCCGGCCCGGGCAGACGCGACGACGGACCGTCCGGTCATGACGACCGAGCGCCCGAATCATCCGACCGAAAGGAGCAGCGTCTTCGTGCCGACGATCAGCCAGCTCGTGCGCCATGGGCGCCAGCGCAAGATCTCCAAGATCAAGGCGCCGGCGATGCGCAAGAACTGGAACAGCCTGCGGCAGCGCCAGGTGTCGATCCCGGGCGCCCCCCAGAAGCGGGGAGTGTGCCTGCAGGTCCGGACGATGACGCCCAAGAAGCCGAACTCGGCGCTGCGCAAGATCGCGCGCGTGCGGCTGACCAACGGGATGGAGGTCACGGCCTACATCCCGGGCATCGGGCACAACCTCCAGGAGCACTCGGTCGTGCTGGTCCGCGGCGGCCGGGTCAAGGACCTGCCGTCGGTGAAGTACCACATCATCCGGGGCACGCTCGACGCCGCGGGCGTCCGCGATCGCAAGCAGGGTCGCAGCAAGTACGGCGCCAAGGCCACGGCCAAGCCGGGGGCCCGCTAGATGCCGCGACGAACCAGCATCCCGCGCAAGACCAAGTACGAGGTCGTCCCGGCCAACCGGATGACCGCGCGCTTCGCCGCCAAGCTCATGAAGGGCGGCAAGCAGAACCTCGCCGAGCGGATCCTTCGCCAGGCGCTCGCGCGGGCCGAGGCGCAGGCTAGCCGTCCCGGCCTCGAGATCCTCGAGGCGGCGATGCGCAACGCCACGCCGATCATCGAAGTCAAGCCGCGCCGCGTCGGCGGCGCCACGTACCAGGTCCCGGTCGAGATCCGGGGCGAGCGCCGCATGTCGCTCGGGGTCCGCTGGCTCGTCCAGTCCGCCCGCAAGCGCAACGGCAAGAGCATGAGCGAGAAGCTCGCGGCCGAGCTCGTCGATGCCATGAACGGCCTCGGCGCGGCGGTCAAGCGACGCGAAGACACGCACAAGATGGCGGATGCCAACAAGGCATTCAGCCATTTCAAGTGGTAGTTCCGGGAGCTTAGCGACACCGTGACACGACAGGTTCCGCTCGCCAAGACGCGGAACATCGGGATCATCGCGCACATCGACGCCGGAAAGACCACCGTCACCGAGCGGATCCTTTTCTATACGAAGAAGATCTACAAGATCGGTGAGGTCCATGAGGGCGCGGCCACGATGGATTGGATGCCCCAGGAGCAGGAACGGGGGATCACCATCACGGCTGCGGCGACCACCGCGTTCTGGGGCGACCATCGTATCAACATCATCGATACGCCCGGGCACGTGGACTTCACGATCGAGGTCGAGCGGAGCCTGCGCGTGCTCGACGGCGCGGTCGTCGTCTTCGACGGCGTGGCCGGCGTGGAGCCCCAGTCCGAGACGGTCTGGCGCCAGGCCGACCGGTACGGCGTGCCCCGGTTCTGCTTCATCAACAAGCTCGACCGGACCGGCGCGGACTTCTGGCGCGGCGTCGAGTCGATCAAGGACCGCCTCGGGGCCAACGCGATCCCGGTCCAGATCCCGATCGGGCGCGAGGACCAGTTCGCGGGCGTCATCGACCTCGTCGAGATGAAGGCGATCTACTACCGCGACGACCTGGGCAACCAGATCGACGTCGTCGACATCCCCGACGAGTGCCTCGAGGAGGCCACGAAGCACCGCCACACGATGATCGAGGCCGTCGCCGACATGGACGACGAGCTGACCCACAAGTACCTCGAGGGCGAGGAGCTGACGGTCGACGAGATCAAGCGCGGCCTTCGGCTCGGTACGCTCACCACCCGGATCATCCCGGTGCTCACCGGCTCGGCGCTCAAGAACAAGGGCGTCCAGAAGATGCTCGACGCGGTCGTCGACTACCTGCCCTCGCCGCTCGACGTCCCGCCGATGATCGGCCTCGACCCGCAGCACCGGCGAGGAGGTCCTGCGCAAGCCCGACGACACCGAGCCCTTCAGCGCGCTCGCCTTCAAGATCGCCGCCGACCCGTTCGTCGGCAAGCTCGCCTTCTTCCGGGTCTACTCCGGCACGCTCAAGGCGGGCTCGTACATCCTGAACCCGATCAAGGGCAAGAAGGAGCGGATCGGCCGCATCCTCCAGATGCACGCCAACCACCGCGAAGAGATCGACGTGGTCTACGCGGGCGACATCGCCGCAGCCGTCGGCCTCAAGGACACCTTCACGGGCGACACCCTGACCGACCCCGAGCACCCGGTCGTCCTCGAGTCGATGACGTTCCCGGAGCCGGTCATCGAGGTCAAGATCGAGCCCAAGACGAAGGCCGACCAGGACAAGCTCGCGCTCGCGCTCCAGCGCCTGTCCGAGGAGGACCCGACGTTCCGGGTCAAGACCGACCCGGAGACGACCGAGACCCTCATCGCCGGCATGGGCGAGCTGCATCTCGACGTGCTCGTGGACCGGATGATCCGCGAGTTCCACGTCGCCGCCAACATCGGCAAGCCCCAGGTCTCCTACCGCGAGACCATCCGCCGTGCCGCCGAGGGCAACGGGCGGTTCGTCAAGCAGACCGGCGGCAAGGGCCAGTACGGCCACGCCGTCATCAAGCTGGAGCCGCAGGAGAAGGGCGCCGGATACGAGTTCGTCGACAAGATCGTCGGCGGCACGATCCCGCGCGAATACATCAAGCCCGTCGACCAGGGCATCCGCGAGACGCTCGCCACGGGCATCTACGCCGGGTTCCCGGTGGTCGACGTCAAGGCGACCCTCTTCGACGGGTCGTTCCACGACGTGGACTCGTCCGAGATGGCGTTCAAGATCGCGGGCTCGATGGCCGTCAAGGACGCCTTCAGCAAGGCCGATCCGGCCATCCTCGAGCCGATCATGAAGGTCGAGGTCCTGATGCCGGAGGAGTTCATGGGCGACGTCATCGGCGACCTCAACAGCCGCCGGGGCCAGATCGAGGGGATGGAGTCACGTGGGTCGACGCAGGTCGTCCGCGCGTTCGTCCCGCTCGCCCAGATGTTCGGCTACGTCACCGACCTGCGCTCGATGAGCCAGGGTCGCGCGACGTCGTCGATGGAGTTCAGCCACTACGCCGAGGTGCCAGCGAACCTGGCCTCGGAACTCGTCCAGAAATCCAAGGGATAGCAAGGAAGCCGGGAGCAGCCAGATGGCCAAGAAGAAGTTCGAGCGCAACAAGCCGCACGTCAACATCGGCACGATCGGCCACATCGACCATGGCAAGACGTCGCTGACCGCGGCGATCACCAAGTACCTGGCCCTCAAGGGCTCGGCCGAGTACCGCGCCTTCGACTCGATCGACAACGCGCCCGAGGAGCGCGAGCGCGGGATCACCATCGCCATCGCCCACGTCGAGTACGAGACCGACGCCCGCCACTACGCCCACGTCGACTGCCCGGGCCACGCCGACTACATCAAGAACATGATCACCGGGGCCGCCCAGATGGACGGCGCCATCCTGGTCGTGGCCGCCACCGACGGGCCCATGCCCCAGACCCGCGAGCACATCCTGCTGGCCCGCCAGGTGGAGGTGCCCTACATCGTGGTCTTCCTCAACAAGGTCGACATGGTCGACGACCCCGAGCTCCTCGACCTCGTCGAGCTCGAGGTCCGCGAGCTGCTCAGCAAGTACAACTTCCCGGGCGACGACATCCCGGTCATCCGGGGCAGCGCGCTCAAGGCCCTCGAGGCCAAGGACGACCCGTCCGACCCGGCCTACGCGCCCATCCAGGAGCTGATGGACGCGGTCGACAGCTACATCCCGACCCCCGAGCGCGCGGTCGACAAGCCCTTCCTCATGCCCGTCGAGGACGTGTTCGGGATCAAGGGCCGGGGCACGGTCGCCACCGGGCGCATCGAGCGCGGCATCGTCAAGGTCGGCGACGAGGTCGAGCTGGTCGGGGTCAAGCCCACCCGCAAGATCGTGGTCACCGGCGTGGAGATGTTCAAGAAGCTCCTCGACGAGGGCCGCGCCGGGGACAACGTGGGCTGCCTCATCCGGGGCATCGAGCGCGAGGAGATCGAGCGCGGCCAGGTCCTGGCCAAGAGTGGCTCGGTCAAGCCCCACACCAAGTTCTCAGCGCAGGTCTACGTCCTGACCAAGGAGGAGGGCGGCCGGCACACCCCCTTCTACAACGGCTACCGGCCCGCAGTTCTACCTGCGCACCACCGACGTGACCGGGGCCATCGGGCTGCCCGACGGGGCCGAGATGATCATGCCCGGCGACAACGTCGAGATGACCGTCGAGCTGATCACCCCCATCGCCCTCGAGGTCGGCCAGCGCTTCGCCATCCGCGAGGGTGGCCGGACCGTCGGCGCCGGCGCCATCGTCACCATCACCGAGTAGGGACGAGATGGCGAAGCAGCGGATCAGGATCCGCCTCAAGGCCTACGATCACCGGCTGCTGGATCAGTCGGCGGCCCAGATCGTGGAAACGGCCCAACGGACCGGCGCGGATGTCGTCGGCCCGGTGCCGCTGCCGACCCGTATCGAGAAGTTCACCGTCCTGCGGTCCCCGTTCATCGACAAGGACAGCCGGGAGCAGTTCGAGATCCGCACCCACAAGCGGCTCGTCGACATCCTGGATCCCTCGTCGAAGACCGTGGACGCCCTGATGCGACTCTCGCTTGCCGCGGGCGTCGACATCGAAATCAAGATGTGACCGGACGATGAGCATCGGGTTGATCGGCAGAAAGGTCGGGATGACCCAGGTCTTCCAGGACGACGGGACGATGGTCGCGGTGTCTGTGCTCGCCATCGAGCCGAATACCGTCACGCGTCTGCGCACGACCGAGCGCGACGGCTATACGGCCGTCCAGCTCGGCACGGACGTCGTCAAGAAGCTGAACAAGCCCGAGGCGGGCCAGCTCAAGGACCTGCCCAAGGTCGCGACGCTGCGCGAGTTCCGCGTCGACGACATCGGCGCCTACGAGGTCGGCCAGGTCGGTCGCGTTGACCGACCTGTTCAACGCCGGCGACGACGTCGACATCACTGGCGTGTCCAAGGGCAAGGGCTTCGCCGGTCACATCAAGCGCCACCACTTCCATCGCGGCCCCAAGTCCCACGGCTCCGACCATCATCGCGAGCCCGGCTCGATCGGTCCGGGCACGACCCCAGGGCGGGTCTACAAGGGCCTGAAGATGGCCGGCCACATGGGCGACGAGCGGGCGACCATCAAGAAGGTGCGCGTCGTGCGCACCGATCCAGACCGCAACCTGCTGCTGGTCAAGGGGAGCCTCCCCGGACCGCGCGGCTCGTTGATCCTCGTGAAGAAGGCCTGACGCGATGCCGCAGACCAACCTGTACGACCGGACCGGCAAGAACGTCGGGAGCGTGGAGCTCAGCGACGAGCTGTTCGCCGCGCCCGGTCAACGCCGCCGTCCTGCACCAGGTCGTGACCGCCCAGCTGGCCGGCCGCCGGCCTCGGCACGGCCGACACCAAGACCCGCGGCGAGGTCCGTGGCGGCGGACGCAAGCCGTACCGCCAGAAGGGCACCGGCCGAGCGCGCCAGGGCTCGATCAGCGCCCCGCACTACCGCGGCGGTGGCGTGGTCTTCGGGCCGCACCCGCGCTCGTACGAGCAGCGCCTGCCGCGCAAGATGAAGCGCCTCGCGCTCCGCGGCGCCCTGACCGCCAAGTTCGGCGACGAGGCGATCAAGGTGATCGACACCTTCGGGCTCGAGGCCATCAAGACCAAGGACCTCGCCGGCGTGCTCGTTGCCCTCGAGGCGTCGGGCCGCGTCCTCGTGGTCGCGCCCGCGCGCGACGAGAAGCTCGAGCTGTCGGCGCGCAACCTGCCGACCGTCGAGGTCATCCTCGCCGACTCGCTCAACGTGGTCGACCTGCTCAAGGCGGACGTCATCCTCATCGAGCAGTCGTCGCTGGCCCGCATGCAGGAGGTGTACGCATGACCGCGCTGACCGCGCCGGACATCATCCTGCGGCCCGTCATCAGCGAGAAGTCGATCGATGAGTCGGGTCGCGGCAAGTACACGTTCGCCGTCCATCACGACGCGAACAAGATCCAGATCAAGGCCGCCGTCGAGGAGCTCTACAAGAAGGAGAACGTGACGGTCGTCGCCGTCAACGTCCTCACGACGAAGGCCAAGGAGAAGCGGCGCGGGACCAAGCGCGGCCGGATCGTCGGCCACACCACCCCGTGGCGCAAGGCCATCGTGACCCTGGCCCCCGGCCAGAAGATCGAATTCTTCGAGGGGGTCTGACGATGCCGTTGCGCAGCTACAAGCCCACCTCGCCCGGGCCTCCGGCAGATGACTCGCTCGACGTTCGAGGAGATCACGACCCGCGAGCCGCACAAGCCCCTGCTCGAGCCGCAGATCCGCGGCTCCGGCCGCAACAACCAGGGCCGCCTCACCGTGCGCCATCGCGGCGGCGGGGAGAAGCAGCACTACCGCCGCATCGACTTCAAGCGGGACAAGCTGGGCGTCCCGGCCCGGCTCGCCACGATCGAGTACGACCCGAACCGCTCCGCGCGGATCGGGCTCCTGCACTACCGCGACGGCGAGAAGCGCTACATGCTGCTGCCCCACGGGCTGAAGGTCGGCGACATCGTCGTGGCCGGCAAGGACGCCGAGGCGCGGATCGGCAACGCGCTGCCGATCTCGAGCATCCCGCTCGGCACCACCATCCACAACATCGAGCTGGTCCCCGGCAAGGGCGGCCAGGTCGTCCGGTCCGCCGGGACGTCCGCGCAGCTCCTGGCCAAGGAGGGCGAGTACGCCCAGGTCCGGATGCCGTCGGGCGAGGTCCGTCGCATCAGCATCCGCTGCATGGCCACGGTCGGCCAGGTCAGCAACCTCGACCACGAGAACCAGAACCTCGGCAAGGCCGGTCGCGCCCGGCACCTCGGCCAGCGCCCCGAGGTCCGTGGCGTCGTCATGAACCCACGCGACCATCCGCACGGCGGTGGCGAGGGCAAGTCGCCGACCGGCATGCCGCCCAAGACACCGTGGGGCAAGCCCGCCATGGGCTATCGCACCCGGCGGTCCAAGACGACCGGACGCCTGATCGTCCGCTCGCGGCATCGCAAGTAGCAGGGGAGGAGGAAGCCGATGTCCCGCTCAGTCAAGAAGGGCCCGTTCGCCGAGCCCCGCCTCCTCGGCCGGATCGAGGAGATGAACAAGCGCAACGAGAAGAAGGTCGTCAAGACCTGGTCGCGCGCGTCCGTCATCTTCCCGACGTTCATCGGCCACACGATCGCGGTCTACAACGGCAAGAAGCACGTCCCGGTCTACGTGACCGAGAACATGGTCGGTCATCGTCTCGGTGAGTTCAGCCCCACCCGCACCTACCGCGGGCACGGCAAGCACACCGAGCGCTCGACCACGTTGAAGTAGGAGCGTGCCGACCGTGCGTGTCTCCGCCACCGCCAAGTACCTCCGGGGTTCGACCCGCAAGGCCCGTCTCGTGACGGCCGCGATCAAGGGCAAGCCCGTGGAGGAGGCCGCCGCGCTGCTGCGGTTCATGCCGCAGTACGCCGCGCGCGACGTCGCGCGCGTGCTGAAGAGCGCCACCGCGAACGCCGAGAACAACCACAACCTCTCGGCCGAGGATCTCATCGTCGTCGAGGCGGTCGCCGACGAGGGCCCGACGATCAAGCGGTTCCGGCCGCGCGCGCAGGGTCGGGCGTTCCCGATCCACAAGCCCATGACCCACATCACCATCGTCGTCGCGGACCAGGAGGCCTGACATGGGACACAAGGTCCATCCGTACGGCTTCCGCCTGGGTGTCTCGCGCACCTGGACCGCGAAGTGGTATGCGGACAAGGAATACACCGCCTCCCTCAAGGAGGACATCGCCATCCGCCAGCTCATCGATCGCCGCCTGGCCAACGCCAGCGTCAGCGGCGTCGAGGTGGAGCGCGGCATCAACCACGTGACCGTCACCATCCACACGGCCAAGCCGGGCATCGTCATCGGCAAGGGCGGGGCCAACGTCGAGGTCCTCCGCCAGCAGGTCGGCGCGCTCACGGACCGCAAGGTCAAGCTCGAGATCAAGGAGATCCGCCAGCCGGAGCTCGACGCCTACCTCGTCGCGATGAACATCGCCGGCCAGCTGAGCCGCCGCATCGCGTTCAAGAAGGCGATGAAGCAGGCCATCCAGCGCTCGATGAAGGCGGGCGCCAAGGGCGTCAAGATCGCCGTCGCGGGTCGCCTCGGCGGCTCCGAGATGGGTCGCCGCGAGTGGGACAAGGAAGGCCGCATCCCGTTGGCGACGCTCCGCGCGGACATCAGCTACGGCCAGGTCCACGCCCACACCACGTACGGCCGCATCGGCGTCAAGGTCTGGATCTACCGAGGCGACATCGCCCCCGAGCGCGCTCCCGCGCGCGAGGCGGCCGGTCTGCCCGCCGTCGCCGGGACGGGGGTCTGACGATGTTGATGCCGCGACGCGTGAAGCACCGCAAGGTCATGCGCGGACGGATGTCCGGCGTGGCCAAGGGTGGATTCACCGTGGCCTTCGGCGAGTACGGCCTCGCGACCCAGGAGCCGGCGTGGATCACGAGCCGGCAGATCGAGGCGGCCCGGCGCGCCATGACCCGCTCGGTCAAGCGCGGCGGCAAGATCTGGATCCGGATCTTCCCGGACAAGCCCGCGACCAAGAAGCCCGCCGAGACCCGGATGGGCTCGGGCAAGGGCGCCCCCGACCATTGGGTCGCGGTGGTCAAGCCCGGCCGGATCCTCTTCGAGATGGCCGGCGTCGACCACGCGTCCGCGATCGAGGCGATGCGTCTCGCCAGTCACAAGCTGCCGGTGGCCACACGTGTGGTCACCCGCGACGGCGCGAAGGAGGCCTGACGTGATGGACATCGACAAGGTCCGCGCGTTGACCGACTCGGAGCTCGAGGATGCCCTCCGCGAGGCCAAGCAGGACCTGTGGGGCGCGCGGTTCGCGCTCTCGACCCGACAACTGAAGGACTTCAGCACGATCCCGCAGACGCGGCGAACGATCGCGCGGATCCTGACCGTCCAGCGCGAGCGAAAGCTCGGCCGGACGGCGTGAGGGAGATCACGCGATGACAGGAGCGAACGCACCGGTGCAAGGCAAGCGAAAGACAAAGGTCGGCCGCGTGGTCAGCGACAAGATGGACAAGACGATCGTCGTGTCCGTCGAGCGCCTGGCCCGCCACCGCCTGTACAAGCGGGTCATCCGCTTGTCCACCAAGTTCAAGGCGCACGACGAGGAGAACGACGCCCACATCGGCGACACCGTCCTCATCGAGGAATCGCGCCCGCTCTCGGCGACGAAGCGGTGGCGGCTCGTCGACATCGTCGCGCGCAGCGGCGATCACGCCCTGCCGGGCGAGGCCGTCGTGGCCGAGGAGGCCGAGACGACCGAGGCGATCCATGCGTCGGCCCATCCCGGCCGCGTCCGAGCGGCCGAGGCGGCCGAGGCGGAGGCAGCTGCGGGCGACGCGGGCGATGACGGCGATGACGCCGAGGCGACCGCTGCGGTCGAGCCCGAGACCGCCGACGCCGAGTCCGAAGAGGCCGCCCGGTGATCCAGCCGCAGACCCGACTCAAGGTCGCCGACAACACCGGTGCCCGGATCATCCAGTGCATCCGGGTGATGGGTCGTTCGCTCAAGACCGAGGCCGGCGTGGGTGACGTGATCGTCGCCAGCGTCAAGCAGGCCATCCCGAACGCCGCCGTCAAGAAGGGCGACGTGGTCCGGGCCGTGGTCGTGCGCACGGCCAAGGAGTACGGCCGGCCCGACGGCAGCTACATCCGCTTCGACGAGAACGCGGCCGTGCTGATCAACAACCAGGGCAACCCGCGCGGCACCCGGATCTTCGGACCGGTGGCCCGCGAGCTCCGCGACCGCAACTACATGAAGATCGTGTCACTCGCCCCGGAGGTGCTGTGATGCCCGCCAAGACCGCCCCCAAGCGAGCGATGAAGGTCCCCGAGCTCCGCAAGGGCGACACCGTCGTGGTCCTCGCCGGCAAGGACGCCGGCAAGCGCGGGACCGTCGAACGGGTCATCCGGCGCGAGGCCGCGACCGGCGGCCGGAGCATGTACCGCCGCGGGTCCCCGGCCGGCGGCGTCTCGGTCGTCGTCGAGGGCCTCAACATCTCAAAGCGCCACACCAAGCCGCGCCAGAGCACGAGCGCGAACGACCGCATGCCCAAGATGCAGCAGGGCGGGATCATGGACATCGCCCAGCCGATCCCGGTCGGCAAGGTGATGGTCGTCTGCCCCAGCTGCAGCAAGCCGACGCGCATCGGTCACGCGACCCTCGAGACGGGTCGGCGCGTCCGCGTCTGCCGGCACTGTGGCCAGCAGCTGGAGGTGAAGGCATGAGCCGCCTCCGCGAGCGCTACTCGGCCGAGATCGCGCCGGCGCTCCAGAAGCAGTTCGAGTACACGAATCCCAACCAGATCCCGCGACTGTCGAAGATCGTCGTCAACATCGGCCTGGGCGAGGCCCTGACCAATGCCAAGGCGATCGAGGCCGCGACGGGGGACCTGGCCCTCATCACCGGCCAGAAGCCGATCGTCACCAAGGCCAAGAAGTCGATCGCCCAGTTCCGCCTGCGGACGGGCAACTCGGTCGGGGCCAAGGTGACCCTCCGCGGCGAGCGGATGTGGGACTTCTACGATCGACTGACCACGCTGGCCCTGCCCCGCATCCGCGACTTCCGGGGGATCCCCGGCAAGTCATTCGACGGGCGCGGCAACTTCACGCTCGGACTTCGGGAGCAGCTGGCCTTCCCGGAGGTCGACTACGACAAGGTGGACCGTCTCCGCGGGCTGGAGATCAGCATCGTGACGACGGCGAAGACCGACGAGGAATCGAAGAAGCTTCTCGAACTCCTCGGCATGCCCTTCGCCTCGTAGGCGCGGGGAGGGAGAACCATGGCCAAGAAATCGTTGATCGTCAAAGCCGGCCGAACACCGAAGTTCAAGGTGCGCGGCTATCACCGCTGTTTCGTCTGCGGGCGTCCACGGGCGTTCCTGCGGCGATTCGCGCTCTGCCGCATCTGCTTCCGGGAGCGGGCCCTTCGGGGCGAGCTGCCGGGCGTCACCAAGTCGAGTTGGTAGGGAACCGATGAACATCTCCGATCCGATCGCGGACATGCTCACTCGCGTCCGGAACGCCTCACGCGCCCGGCACACCGAGGTGGTCGTGCCTGCGTCGCGGACCAAGCGTGAGATCGCCCGGATCCTCAAGGACGAAGGCTTCATCGCCGACGTCAACGAGGAGCAGGACGGCACCGCCGCGGTCCTCCGTCTCACCCTCAAGTATGTCGATGGCAAGGTCCCGGTCGTGTCCGGCCTCAAGCGGATCAGCAAGCCCGGTCTCCGGGTCTATGCCCGCAAGACGGACATCCCGCGCGTCCTCGGTGGCCTCGGCATCGTCATCGTCAGCACGAGCCAGGGGATCATGACCGGCCAGCAGGCGCGTCAGGCGCAGCTGGGCGGCGAAGTCCTGGCCTTCGTCTGGTAGGTCGAACACCATGTCGCGAATCGGTCGCCTCCCCATCGCCGTCCCACCCGCCGTCGACGTGACCATCGACGGGCGTACGGTCACGGTCAAGGGGCCCAAGGGCACCCTGACCCGGGCCCTCCACCCGGACATGTCGGTCACGCGCGACGACGCGTCGATCGTGGTCAGCCGCCCGACCGAGCAGAAGAGCCACAAGCAGCTCCACGGTCTCACCCGGACCCTGATCAACAACATGGTCATCGGCGTGAGCGACGGCTATCGCAAGGGCCTCGAGATCACCGGCGTGGGCTATCGTGCCGCGCTGAACGGACGCAAGCTCCAGCTCAACCTGGGCTACAGCCATCCGATCGAGATCGACCCGCCCGAGGGCATCAGCTTTGAGGTGGAGTCGCCGACCCGCCTGTCCGTCGTCGGCATCGACAAGGAGCTGGTCGGCCAGCTGGCCGCCACCATCCGATCCACCCGCAAGCCCGAGCCGTACAAGGGCAAGGGCGTTCGGTACGCGGGCGAGCAGGTCCGCCGCAAGGCCGGCAAGGCCGGCAAGATCGGCGGCAAGAAGTGATCACCAACGAGGATCGAGCCCGATGACCCAGCTCGCCACGCGCGGCGCCGCACGACACAAGCGCCACGAACGGATCCGACTGCGCCTGGCTGGGAGCGATTCGCGGCCACGCCTCGCGGTCTTCCGCAGCCTCAACCACATCTACGCCCAAGTCATCGACGACACGTCCGGCCGGACGCTCGCCGCGGCCTCGACGACGGAGAAGGAGCTTCGCGGCTCCGCGTCGAAGCCGACCGAGGAGGCAGCCGTGATCGGTCGGCTCATCGCCGAGCGGGCCAAGGCAGCCGGCGTCGAGCAAGTCGTCTTCGATCGAGCCGGGTTCCGGTACCACGGGCGGATCAAGTCGCTCGCCGAAGCCGCCCGCAAAGCCGGCCTCGATTTCTGATCGGAAGGAGCCCACGTGGCACGCATCGACCCATCCAAGCTCGCGCTCGAGGAGCGCGTCGTCCAGATCAATCGAGTCGCCAAGGTCGTCAAGGGCGGCCGGCGGTTCAGCTTCAGCGCGGTCGTCGTCGTCGGTGACGGCGCCGGGCACGTGGGTGTCGGGCTCGGCAAGGCCGGTGAGGTCCCCGAGTCCATCCGGAAGGGGGTCGAGGACGCGAAGAAGAACCTCATCCGCATCCCGATGGTCGGCACGACGATCCCCCACGAGGTCACGGTCCAGTTCAGCGCGAGCCGCGTCCTCCTGAAGCCGGCCTCCCAGGGCACCGGCGTCATCGCTGGTGGATCGGTGCGGGCCGTCCTCGAGGCCGCGGGCGTCCGCGACATCCTCTCGAAGACCTACGGCTCGACCAACCCGGTCAACGTGACCAAGGCCACCATCAAGGCGCTCCAGGAGCTGCACTCGGCCGAGGAGCTGAGCGCCCGTCGCGGCGTCCGGCTCACGAGCCACATCTCCGGGCAGCCGTCGGCGGGGACGGGGGTGGCCGATGCCCGCTAAGCTCAAGGTGACCCAGGTCAAGAGCGAGATCAGCCACATCGCTCGGAACCGCGCCACCCTGCGTGCGCTCGGCCTCCGGGGCATCGGCAGCTCGCACGTCGTCCCCGACAATCCCGCGACCCGCGGCATGGCCCGCCAGGTCCGCTTTCTCGTCACGGTCGAGGAAGTGGACGACGCCGGCCGTCCAACCGGCGCCGGCCAGGAGAAGGAATGAAGCTCCACGACCTGCGGCCCGCCGAGGGCTCGCACAAGGCCAAGACCCGCGTGGGCCGCGGCATCGCGGCGGGCAAGGGCAAGACGGCCGGTCGCGGGACCAAGGGCCAGAAAGCTCGCGCCGGCGGCTCGATCCCGCCCTGGTTCGAAGGCGGCCAGACGCCCCTCCACATGCGCATCCCGAAGCTGCGCGGCTTCAAGAACCGCTTCAGGATCGAGTACGAGGTCGTGAACGTCGGGGCCATCGGCGCGCTCGCCGAGCAGGGCGCCTTCGAGTCCGGGGCGCCCGCCGGCAAGGCTGGCGGCAAGGCCGCGAAGAGCTCGGGCCAGATCACGGTCAACGCGGAGATCCTCCGGGCGGTCGGCCTCGTGCGGACACCAAGCAAGCCGCTCAAGATCCTCGGCGACGGTGACCTGTCGGCCGCGCTCTTCGTCGTCGCCGATGCGTTCACGGCCACCGCCCGAACGAAGATCGAGGCGGCGGGCGGGGTCGTAAGCGTCCTCGAGGTCCCGGGAAAGCCCCTGAAGGCGATCGGCGTCGATGCCGCCGAGTCCGCCAAGCCGCGTTCCCGGCCGTCGGCCGACGCGACACCGGCCGCAGCAGAGGCGCCGGCCGTCGAGGACCAGCGCGCCGCCGAACCCCCCGCTGCCGAAGCGGAGGTCGTCGAGTCCGCTGCCGAGGCCCCGGCCGTCGAGCCGGTCGTCGAAGCCGTCGCCGAGCCCGCGGTCGCCGAAGCCCCGGCTGCCGCCGAGCCAACTGTCGAGGACGGCGCCGGCCAAGCCCGCGCGCGCGAAGACGCCGAAGGCCAAGCCCAAGGCGAAGGCCCAGGCGGAGGACGTCGAGGAGCCAGCCGCGGAACCCGCCGCCGCATCCGATGAGGCCGAGACGACGTCCGGCGACGACGCCTAGCCCGTGTTCGAATCCCTGCTCAACGCGTTCCGGGCGCCGGACATCCGGCGCCGGATCCTGTATGTCTTCGGGCTGCTGATCGTCTTCCGGCTGATGGCCGTCGTGCCAGTGCCGGGGATCGATACCGCTCAGTTGCGACAGCTCGTCGAGGGCAACCCGCTCTTCGGCCTGCTGGACCTCTTCTCGGGCGGCGGGCTGGCCAGCTTCTCGGTGGTGGCGTTGGGCCTGAACCCCTACATCAACGCCTCGATCATCATGCAGTTGATGCAGGGCGTCGTGCCCTCGCTCCAGGCGCTGAGCCGTGAGGGCGAGTTCGGACGCAACAAGCTCAACCAGTACACCCGGTACCTCTCGGTGCCGATGTCGATGCTGCAGGCCTACGGGTTCCTCGCGCTGCTGAACTCGCAGGGCGTGCTCACCGGCGTCTTCGACCTCACGAGCTTCGAGACCCTGACCCAGATCGCCACGCTCACCGCGGGCTCGATCGCGCTGATGTGGATCGGCGAGCTCATCACCGAGCGGGGCATCGGCAACGGCATCAGCTTCATCATCTTCGCGGGCATCGTGAGCCGTGCCCCCGGAGCCCTCGCCGGCTTCCTCGCCAACCCGAACATCACGGCTGCGATCGCGTTCGGCATCGTGGCGATCGCCGCGGTCGGGGTCATCATCTACATCCAGGAAGGCCAGCGGCGGATCCCGATCCAGTACGCGAGCCGCGTTCGCGGGCGACGGATGTACCAGGGCGGCCAGACCTTCCTGCCACTGCGGGTGAACCAGGCCGGCGTGATCCCGATCATCTTCGCGGTGAGCATCCTGCTCTTCCCGCAGCAGCTGGCGTCGTACTTCACCAGCTCCGAGATCGAGATCGTCAAGAACATCGCGACCGGCATCGTGGGCTTCTTCAACCCGAACTCGTTGATCTACATCGCCCTGTACTTCCTGCTGACGATGGGGTTCACCTACTTCTACACGGCCTTCACCTTCAAGCCCGATGAGACCGCCGAACAGCTCCGCAAGAACGGCGGCTTCATCCCCGGGATCCGTCCCGGTCGTCCGACACAGGATTACCTTGCCCGGGTCGTGAGCCGCATCACGTTCGCCGGCGCCCTGTTCCTGGCGATCGTCGCCGTCTCGCCGTCGATCGTCGGGCTGGCGTTCCCGGAGCTTGGGGCCATCGGGTTGGGTGGCACGAGCCTGCTCATCGTTGTGTCCGTCGTGGTCGAGACGATGAAGCAGATCGAAGCCCAACTCATGATGAGGAATTACGAGGGATTCATCCGGTGATCAAGCCGGCCGTGGCGAGGTCAGTCCAAGGCGTCGGTGAGCACGGGAGCGAGCGCACTCCAACGTGCGTGAGGGAGCGCGCGCAGGCGACAGCGCCGGAATGGCCCGCTACGGGCGGCTTCCCGGAACGGTGAAGATGGTGGTGCTGCTGGGGGCGCCCGGGGCCGGCAAGGGGACGCAGGCTCCGGTGCTCGCCGAGCGGCTTGGCGTGCCGATCCTGGCATCGGGGGACCTCCTCCGGTCGGCGGTCGCGCGCCGGCACGCCGCTCGGTCGCGAGGCCGACCGGTTCATGAGCCGCGGCCAGCTCGTGCCCGACGAGACGATCGTGCGGGTCTTCCTCGACCGGCTCGAGGCGGCCGATGCCGCCGGTGGGGCGATCCTCGACGGCTTCCCGCGCACGAGCGTCCAGGCCAAGGCCCTCGACAGCGCGCTGGCCGCCGCCGGGCGGCAGGTGGACGCGGCCCTCTACCTCGACGTGCCGATCGAGGATCTCGTGCAGCGGATGGCCAACCGGCGCATCTGCACGGCTAATGGCCACGTCTACAACCTGGCGTCCAACCCGCCCGAGGTCGCGGGCATCTGCGACATCGACGGCTCGCGGATCGTCCAGCGCGCCGACGACGAGGAGGCGACCGTCCGCGCGCGGATGACGCAGCAGGTCCCGGCCCTGCTCGACGTCGTCGACCACTACCGGACGCAGGGCGTCCTGCGGACCGTGGACGGCCGCGGTGACATCGACGCGGTCACCGACGAGATGCTCGCGGCCGTCGATCGCCCGGCGGGGAACTCCTGAGATGGTCACCCGCAAGTCGCGCGCCGAGATCGAGCGCATGCGCCGGGCCGGCCGGATCGTGGCCGAGGTCCTGAAGCTCATCGAGGAGGAGCTCAAGCCGGGCGTCTCCACCGCCGAGCTCGATCGCCTGGCCGAAGCGCACATCCGCCGCTCCGGGGCGACGCCGTCCTTCAAGGGCTATCCCGGGCTCAATCCGCGTCACCCGTTCCCCGCCAGCGTCTGCATCTCGATCGACGACGAGATCGTCCACGGCATCCCGGGCGAGCGGACCATCCAGACCGGCCAGATCGTGTCGGTCGACGCCGGGGCCATCGTCGAGGGCTGGCACGGCGACGGCGCGCGGACCTTCTACATCGGCGACGCGCCCGACGAGGTGGCCGATCTGATCGACACCACCCGCCGAGCCCTCGCCGCGGGCATCGCCGCGGCCGTGCCCGGCCACCACATCGAGGACATCGCCGCCGCCGTCGAGGACGTCGCGCTGCCGAAGGGCTATGGCATCGTCCGGCAGTTCGTCGGCCACGGCATCGGGACCGCGATGCACGAGGAGCCGCAGGTCCCGAACTTCCGCACGGGACGGCCCGGCCGCAAGCTCGAGCCCGGGCTGTGCCTCGCCATCGAGCCGATGTTCACCCTCGGCCGGGCGGACGCCCGCGTCACCGACGACGACTGGACGGTCGTGACCCAGGATCGGTCGCTCGCGGCCCACTTCGAGGACTCGATCGCGATCACCGAGCATGGACCCGAGGTCCTGACCGCGCTGTGAGGGGTCAGCGGTTGCCGGGTCTAGCCATCTTTGATACGCTACGCGTTCGTGTGTCGGCCCGGTCGGGCCGACACTGCGCGTGAGAAAAGGGAAGCAAGAGGACCTGTGGCCAAGAAGGACGCGATCGAAGTCGAGGGAACGGTCATCGAGCCGCTGCCCAATACGATGTTCGCCGTCGAACTGGAGAATGGTCATCGGGTCCTCGCCCACATCAGCGGCAAGCTGCGGATGAACTTCATCCGGATCCTGCCCGGTGATCGGGTCCGTGTGGAGTTGTCGCCCTACGACCTCACGCGCGGTCGGATCACCTACCGACTCAAGTAACCACGCATGACCACGAGCCCGAGGATCCGTTGAAAGTCAGAGCTTCCGTCAAGGCGCGCTGCGACAACTGCAAGGTCATCCGTCGCCACGGCACCGTGATGGTCATCTGCACCAATCCCAAGCACAAGCAGCGGCAGGGGTAACCGATGGCACGCATCGCCGGTATCGATATCCCGCGTGAGAAGCGGGTCGAGGTCGCCCTGACGTACATCTTCGGGATCGGCCTGCCGACCAGCGAGAAGATCCTCGCCCAGACGAACATCAACCCCGACACGCGCGTCCGCGACCTGACGGAAGAGCAGGTTAACCGGCTGCGCGAGTTGATCGACCGCCGCTACAAGGTCGAGGGCGACCTCCGTCGCGAAGTCGCGCTGAACATCAAGCGACTCATCGAGATCGGCTCGTACCGAGGCGTTCGCCACCGGCGCAACCTGCCGGTCCGCGGCCAGCGCACCAAGACGAACGCTCGCCAGCGGCGCGGTCCCAAGAAGACCGTCGGCGTCCGGCGCAAGAAGTGACGAGGGACTGACCAGGCATGGCGGAACGCAAGAAGGCGGTCAAGCAGCGTCGGCGTGAGAAGAAGAACGTGCCCCAGGGTCACGTGCACATCCAGGCCACGTTCAACAACACGATCATCACGATCACGGACCTCAACGGGGCCGTCATCAGCTGGGGCTCGGCCGGCGTTGCCGGCTTCAAGGGCTCCCGCAAGAGCACCCCGTACGCCGCCGCACTCTCCGCCGATGGCGCCGCGCGCCGCGCGATGGAGCACGGCATGCGCCAGGTCGAGGTCTACGTGAAGGGCCCCGGCGCCGGCCGCGAGCAGGCGATCCGCTCGCTCCAGGCCGCCGGCCTCGAGGTCAGCGCCATCACCGACGTCACGCCCATCCCGCACAACGGGTGCCGCCCGCCCAAGCGGCGCCGAGTCTAGAGCCCAGAGGACCCATGGCCCGTTACACCGCATCCGTTTGCCGTCTGTGCCGGCGGGAGGGCGCCAAGCTCTTCCTCAAGGGCACCCGGTGCTACACGAAGAAGTGCGCCTTCGAGCGCCGGCCGACCCCGCCCGGTCAGCACGGCGTCCGCCGCCGCAAGGTCGGTGAGTACGGCCTGCAGCTGCGCGAGAAGCAGAAGGTCCGCCGCACGTACGGCGTGCTGGAGCGCCAGTTCCGCAACTACTTCGTGGATGCCGAGAACCGGCCCGGCGTGACCGGCGAGAACCTCCTGCGCTCGCTCGAGACGCGGCTGGACAACGTCGTGTACCGGCTCGGGTTCGCCACCTCGCGCGCCCAGGCCCGCCAGCTCGTGGCCCACGGCCACTTCGCCGTCAACGGACGCCCGACCAACATCGCGTCGTACCGGCTCAAGCCGGGCGACAAGGTGGAGGTCCGCGAGACGCACCGCTCGCGCGAGCCGTTCAAGATCGCCAAGGAGACGCTCCGGAATCACCAGGCCCCAGAGTGGCTCAGCGTGGATGCCACCAACCTGGCCGGCAGCGTCGTGACCCCGCCGAACCGCGACCAGATGCCGCTCGACCTCAACGAGCAGCTCGTGGTCGAGTACTACTCGAGGTAACAGCACACTCATGATCGAACTCGAGAATCCGCAGATCGAGCCTGTCGAGGAAGCCGGCACGTACGCCAAGTACGAGGCAGGCCCACTCCAGGCCGGGTATGGCGTCACGCTGGGCAACGCGCTTCGGCGCGTGCTCCTGTCCTCGCTCGAGGGCGCGGCCGTGACGAGCATCCAGATCCGCGACGTCTACCAGGAGTTCTCGACGATCCCGGGCGTCAAGGAAGACGTCACCCAGATCGTCCTGAACGTCAAGAAGCTGCGCCTCAAGAGCTACGCGGCGCACCCGGTCCAGCTCCGCCTCATCAAGAGCGGCGCCGGGGCGGTGACCGCGGCCGACGTGGCCGAGTCCGCCGATGTCGAGATCGTCAATCCCGACCTCGTGCTGATGACCCTCGACACCGACGATGTGACCATCGAGCTGGACCTGACGGTCGAGCGCGGGGTCGGCTATCTCGGCGCCGAACGAGCCGAGGCACTGCCGATCGGCGTGATCGCGGTCGACGCGATCTTCACCCCGGTCAAGAAGGTCAACTACTGGGTCGAGGGCATGCGGGTCGGCCAGATGACCAACTACGACAAGCTCACGATCGAGATCGAGACCGACGGCACGATCACCCCGGAAGAGGCGCTCAGCCGCTCCGCGGAGATCCTGGTCAACCAGTTCCGGCCGTTCGTCACGATCGGCATGGCGGCGGTGCCCGCGGTCGCGGTGACCGGCACGGCGGCGCTCCCCTCGAACATGCTCGACATGCCGATCGAGGAGCTCGACCTGCCGATGCGGGCCTACAACTCGCTCAAGCGCAACAACATCGTCAAGGTGGGCCAGCTCCTGCAGCTCAAGGACGACGACCTTCTCCGGATGCGCAACTTCGGCAAGAAGTCGCTCGACGAGATGAAGGAACGCCTGCGCATGCGCGGGTTCATCGTCCCCGACACGGAGACCGACGGTCTCGACATCGGCGACGGCGAAGAGCCGTTCGACGACGAGGCGGAGGCCTGACCCGTGGCGCACCGGATCGGCGGACGCAAGCTCAGCCGCAAGATGGGGCCGCGCCTCAGCCTGTACAAGAACCTGACCGTGTCCGTGATCCGCTATGAGCGGGTCAAGACGACCGAGGCCAAGGCCAAGGAGATCAGCGGGCGCGTGGAGAAGATGATCACGCTGGCCAAGCGCGGCGACCTGTCCGCCCGCCGTGCGGTCGTCGCCCAGTTCCCCAACGAACCGCTCGTCGTCGACAAGCTGTTCGACGAGATCGCCCCCAAGTACGCCGATCGGTCGTCCGGCTTCACCCGGATCGTCCGACTCGGCCAACGCCGTGGCGACGCCGCCGAGATCGTGCAAATCGAGTTGGTGTGATGACCACTCCGTCGGGCCATGCGGGTGTTGCCGCCTCCGTTCCCTCGCTCACGCACCTTCACGTGCGTTCGCTCGGGTACTCGGTGGCGCCTTCGCATGGACGCGACGGCGCAGTCATCACCGTGACCACAACCTAGGGACTCGAGAGGGTCCCCCTTTGCGCTATCGCGCGAGGGTCGAATATGACGGAACGGACTTCGCCGGGTTCCAGGTCAATCCTGGGAAGCGGACGGTCCAGGGGGTCCTGGAGGACGCGCTGCGGCGCCTCGGCAACGGGGTAGGGCAGCGGGTCGACGGGGCCGGCCGGACGGATGCCGGTGTGCACGCCGAAGGACAGGTCATCGCCTTCTCCTACGACGGGCGCCTGACGGCGACGGACCTGGGTCGAGCGCTCGATGCGCTCCTCCCCGGCGACGTGGCCATCCGGGATCTGCGACGGACGACCTCGACCTTTCGCCCCCGCTATGCGGCGCGGTACCGGGAGTACCGCTACACCGTCTGGAACGGGCCGCGCAGCCCGCTTCGCGAGCGATCGGCGCTCGGGGTGCGGGTCCCGCTCGACACCGCCGCGATGGCGCGGGCCGGGTCGGTCTTCATCGGCCGGCACGACTTCAGCGCTCTCGGGGCAACGGACCGCTCGCCGGTCCGGACCGTCACCTCGGTCCGGATCAGACGGGAGGGCCGGCTCGTGACGATCGACGTCCGCGCCGACTCGTTCCTGCGGGGGATGGTCCGACGGATGGTGGCCCTCCTCCTGGAGGTGGGCCTCGGCAGGATGGATGAAGCAGCGGTCCGCGCGGTCCTGATGGGCGGCGGACCGATCTACGACGGGGCATCGGCTCCGCCCAAGGGGCTCAGCCTCCGGCGCGTCGCCATCGGGCGACCGTCGAACGAAGGAAACGGAGAACACGAGGAACGATGAACGTCAAGACCATCGCGGTCCGGGAGAGCGAGATCGAGCGCCGCTGGTTCGTCGTCGACGCGACCGACGAGACCCTGGGTCGGCTCGCCTCGCGCATCGCCCGCGTTCTCGAGGGCAAGCACAAGCCTACCTACCAGCCCAACCTCGACTCCGGCGACCACGTGATCGTCCTCAACGCCGCCCGGATCGCGGTCACCAGCGACAAGCTCGAGTCCAAGCTGTACATGCGCCACAGCGGATACCCGCGCGGCCTCAAGGCGGAGACCCTGGGCCAGCTGCTGGCACGGCGGCCGGAGGAGGTCATCCGGCGGGCCGTCAAGGGCATGCTGCCCCACACCACGCTCGGCACCCAGCAGCTGCGCAAGCTGAAGGTCTACGCCGGCACCGATCACCCGCATCAGGCCCAGCGGCCTGAGCCGCTGGCCTGACGAGGAGCCCGAACCGTATGTCCACACCAGCCTTCTTCTCCGGGACCGGTCGACGCAAGACGGCCATCGCCCGCGTCCGGCTCCTGCCGGGCGAGGGTGAGATCGTGGTGAACGGCCGCACGCTCGAGGAGCACTTCGGCAACGCGATCAACGAGGCCGAGGTGCGCATGCCGTTCCGGGTGACCGGCACGGAGGGTCGCTTCAACGCGCTGATCAAGGTCGAGGGTGGCGGCGTGACCGGCCAGGCCGGGGCCATCCGCCACGGCATCGCCCGCGCGCTGCTCGAACTGGACCCGGAAGCCAATCGGCTGCCACTCCGACAAGCGGGACTGCTCACCCGTGACCCGCGCATGAAAGAACGGAAGAAGTACGGGCTCAAGAGAGCCCGCAAGGCCCCCCAGTACACCAAGCGCTAGTCTCCGGCGCCCGCCCAGGCCGTCCATGCCGGCGTTGGCTGCTCCGCTCCGCTCGCTCACGCACCTTGGGGTGCGCTCGCTCACGTGCTCGCTGCCGCCTTGGCCTGAACACCCTGGACGGGCGCAACTGAGTCCAAGGTTCGAGTCGCTCGAGACATCTCGATGACCGCGGGTTCGTCGCTTCGCGGGCGGGATCTGCTCTCCGTTGCGGATCTTTCGGCGGACGAGGTCTCACGTGTGTTCGCCACGGCGGCCTCGCTCAAGGGGGAATACCGGGCTACCGGGCGGCATGCGGATCCGCCGCTCGTCGGGCGGACCCTGGCGATGCTCTTCCAGAAGCCGAGCCTGCGGACGCGTGTGACATTCGAGGCCGGGATGGTCCAGCTCGGCGGTCATGCGATCTACCTGACAAACGACGTCGTCCTGGGCGCCCGCGAGAGCGTGCGTGACGTCGCGCGGAATCTGGAGCGCTTCGTCGATGGCATCGTCGTCCGGACAGGGCCGCACGAGGTCGTCCAGGAGCTCGCTGCGCAGGCCGACATCCCCGTCATCAACGGGCTGAGCCTCCGCGAGCACCCGTGTCAGGCGCTGGCCGACGTCTTCACGATCCAGGAGTTCGTCGGGCCGCTGCCGGGCCGGGTCGTCGCGTTCGTCGGCGACGGCAACAACGTCTACCACTCGCTGGCTCTCGTCGGCGCCGCCCTGGGCATGGAGATCCGACTTGCCCACCCGCCGGGCTACGCCCCGAACGAGCGGATCGTGGCCCGGGCGGAGGAGCTCGCGGCCGCCTCCGGCGGCCGGCTGGTCTTCGGCCGCGACCCGGCCGAGGTGGTCCGCGGCGCCTCGATCGTCTACACCGACGCCTGGACGTCGATGGGGCAGGAAGCCGAGACGGAGGAGCGTCGTGACGCGTTCTCGGGCTATCGGGTCGACGACGCGCTGCTCGATGCGGCCGGCTCCGACGCGAGGGTCATGCACTGCCTGCCCGCGCATCGTGGCGAGGAGATCACCTCGTCGGTGATGGACGGACCGCGTAGTCTCATCTTCGACCAGTCCGAGAACCGGCTCCACGTCCAGAAGGCGCTGCTCGTGGAGTTGCTCGCACGGGAGGACGCACGGTGAGCGAGGCGCTCTACGAACGCTACAAGGAGGCGCTCCGGCGCGGCCACGCGGCCTCGCTCCGGGGACGGTTCGACGAAGCCATCGCCGCGTACGCCGAGGCCGCCTCGATCGCGCCCGACCGGGCCATGCCGCAGGCGAGCCTCGCGGGCGTCCTCGCGCGGACCGGCCGGCTCTCCGAGGCTCTCGCGGCCTACGACGTGGCGCTCGGGCGCGCTCCCGAGGACGAGGCGTCCCTGCGCGGCCGTGCCGAGATGCTCGCGATCACGGGCCGACGGGCGGACGCCGCCGAGACGCTCGACCGCCTGGTCGCGGTGCTCGACCGCGAAGGGCGGCTCCTCGAGGCCAGCGACGCGGCTCGCCGGGCGCTTGGGCTCGCCGAGTCGCGCGGCCGGCGCGAGGGCGTCGAGGCGCTCGTCCAGCGACTGCAGGACGCCGGCATCGATCCGGCGACCGAGGCCCTCGGTCGGGCGCTCGGCACCCTCGAGCCGCACAGCGTTTCAGAGCCGAAGCGCGACCCGCGTCGATCGGTCATGTCGGCGGCGGCGGTCCTGACGGCTGCAGCCGAGACCGCGCTCGATGCCGGGGACCTCGACGAGGCCCGTCGCTGCTTCCTCGAAGCCGGTGCCGCGCAACGCTCGATCGGCAACCTCCACGCGGCGATGGACGCGTGCTACCAGGCCCTGGCCGTGTCGCCGGCGGCCGGCGACGTGCACCTGAGCCTCACCGAGCTCTATCTCGAACGGGGATGGCGTGGCCCGGCCGCCGACAAGCTGGTGCTGTTGGGCCGGCTCGTGGAGCTGGCCGGCGACGAGCTCACCCGTGCCCGGCTGTGCACGATGGCGGGCGACCGCTTCCCCGACGACACGCGACTGGCGGCCTTCTGCGGCTGACCGCTGAGCGGTCGGACCGGGTCCGGCGGGGCCGGGCCGGCAGGGGTCCGATGCTACACTCGCCGCACGATGGCGCTCCTCGAATCGATCCTGAAACAGGTCAATCCGGCCTCGGTCATCGACATCGCGATCACGGCCCTCCTGATCTACTGGCTCTTCAGCCTGATCCGCGGGACGCGTGCCGTCCGATTGGTCATCGGGGTGAGCGTCCTGATCGTCGTCTACGCCCTCGCCGTGGCCATCAACCTCGTGCTCCTGACCCGGATCCTCCAGGGTGGCGCGGTCGTCGGCCTGTTCGCGCTCGTCGTCGTGTTCCAGCCCGAGCTTCGTCGGGCGCTGGAGCGGATCGGTCGGGTCGGGTCGTTCGCGTGGCTGTTGTCACCGGCCGAGTCGCGCGCCTCGAACCATGTCGCGGTCGAGGTCGCGAAGGCCTCGTCGAGCCTCTCGGCCGGCGGGCACGGCGCACTGATCGTCATCGAGCGCGAGACGGGGCTCGAGGAGGTCGCCGAGACCGGCGTCATGATCCACAGCGACCTGTCCGCCGACCTGTTGCGCACGATCTTCGCGCCACGGACCCCGCTCCACGACGGCGCGGTCATCATCCGCGACGATTCGATCCTGGCCGCCGGCGCCCTGCTGCCGCTCGCGGAGACGACGATCCACACGGAACGCTTCGGCACGCGCCACCGGGCGGCGCTCGGGATCGCCGAGCAGACCGACGCGATCGTCGTGGTCGTCTCGGAGGAGAACGGACAGATCAGCCTCGTGGAACGCAGCCGGATCGTGCGCAACCTCAACGAGGTCCAGCTCGCCACCGCCATCCGCAACCTCCTGGATCCCGACGGTGGCCGGGGTGCGTTCGGATGGCGCCCCACGGGCACGTCTGGCCCGGGCGGGCGAGCACCTCGGTTGAGCGACCTCGGACGCCTCGTGCGACGGTCCAAGCCGGACCTGCCGCCCCGACCGGCGTCCGACGATGAGCCGCCGAACACTGCGGCCGCCCAGGCCCCGCGGTGACCCGACTCCTCGGGCTCGTCGTCCACAACTGGCCCCTCAAGCTCGCCGCGGTCGGACTGGCGACCCTCCTCTACGGCGGGCTCGTCCTCTCCGAGAATGCGTCCACGCTGCCCGTGAGCATCCGGATCGACGCCGTCGGCCAGCCCGATGACACCTTCATCCTGAGTGCGATCCCGCCGGTCAACGAGGTCCGCTACATCTCCCCGTCGGGCGTCCCGGCGATCAGCTCGACGTTCACCGCGGAGGTCGACGTCTCGAACGTCGAGCCGGGTTCGGGTCCGGTCTCGCTGCCGGTGATCGTGCGGTCCATCGACGACCGCATCACGGTCGTCGCGTGGTCGCCGGACCGCGTCACGGTCCAGGTCGACGACCTGGTCTCGCGCGAGGTCCCGGTGACCGTCGACCCGGGCACGATCCCCGATGGTTTGGGCACCGGCAAGACGACGGTCGATCCGACCACGGTGATCGTCTCGGGGCCGGCGTCGGTCGTCGGGACGGTCGTCGCCGCGCGCGCGGCGCCGGTCATCCAGGCGTCGGGGCTGAGCGTCAACCAGGACCTGGCGCTGACCGCGGTCGACCGGCTCGGGGATCCCGTCGAGTCCCGTGAAGCTGGAGCCAGACACGGCCCGCGTGAACATCCAGGTCTTCCCCAATGTCGGCTCGCGAGCCATCCCGGTCAGCCCGGTCGTGACCGGGACTCCGGCGGCCGGGTTCGAAGTGGCGACCATCACCGTCGACCCGACGGTCGTCACGGTGAAGGGCGATGCCGAGCGGCTGGCCGCGCTCGAGTCGATCGACACGGAGCCGGTCTCGGTCACGGATGCCACCGAGACGGTCGAGGCCACCGTCGAGCTCGCTCCGCCCGACGATGTGGCCCCGCTCGACGGCAGCACCGTCAAGGTCACGATCACGCTGCGGCCGGTGACCTCGACGCGGACCTTCGAGGTCGGATTCCGATACGTCGGCGACGATCCGGACCTGCGCTACACGGTCGCGCTCGACCGCGTGCTCGTGACGATCGGCGGGTCGGCGGCGGCCCTCGACGACCTCCAGGGATCGGCCCTCGTCGCGGACCTCGACGTCGGCGACCTGGGACCCGGCACGAGCGACGTGGCGGTCACGATCGACCTGCCGCCGGGCCTGAACCTCGTGGCCGCCGATCCCGCTTCGGTGCCGGTCACCGTGACGGCGCCCCCGCCGCCGACCGCCTCGCCAGAACCCGCGATCGCGTCGCCCTCCGCGTCCCCGAGCGGCTGAGCCGCCGATGGCGCGCCTCTTCGGCACCGATGGGATCCGCGGTGTCGCGAATGTCGACCTGAAGCCGACCCTCGCCTACGCCCTCGGCCGGGCCACCGCCCATCGCCTGGTCGGACCCGGCGGAGCCCTCGTCGTCGGCCAGGACACCCGCCGTTCCGGGGACATGTTCGTGGCCGCGATCGCCGCGGGTGCCGCCAGTCTCGGCGCCGAGGTCCAGATCGTGGGTGTCGTCCCCACGCCCGCCCTCGCGCACCTGGCGGGAAGCGGGCCGTTCGCGGCCGGGATCATGGTGTCGGCCTCGCACAACCCGGCCGACGACAACGGACTCAAGGTGCTCGATGGCGACGGGCTCAAGCTCGACGACTCGATCGAGGACGAGCTCGAGCAGCTCATCTGGCGCTCCGAGGACCTCGGCGGGGCGACGAACGCGGCGCTCGGGCGGATCCTGGCCCGCCCCGACCTCGTGGAGGACTACCTCCAGCACCGTCTCGGGCTGGCCACGAGCGTCCGGGCCACGGACGCCCATCTCGTGCTCGACGCGGCCAACGGGTCGGGATCGGCGCTCGGGCCCCAGATCCTGCGGGCGACCGGCGCGACGGTGGAGGTCATCAACGCCGAGCCGGACGGGATCAACATCAACGTCCGCTCGGGCGCGACCGATCCGGCCTCGCTGGCGGAGGCGGTCGTCGATCGCGGTGCCGAGGTCGGGTTCGCGCTCGACGGCGACGCCGACCGGCTGATCGCGGTCGACGCGGCGGGCCAGGTGGTCGATGGCGACCACGTGCTGGGGATCCTCGCCCTCGACCGGCTGCGCCACGACGCGCTGCCGGGAGGCGTCGTCGTCTCGGTCCTCTCGAACGGGGGTCTCCAGGCCGTCGTGGAGGCAGCCGGCGGCCAGGTGGTGCGGACCCCCGTCGGGGACAAGTACATCCTCGAGGGCATGCAGGTGTCGGGCGCCCGTCTCGGGGGCGAGAAGAGCGGCCACGTCATCGATCTCGACCACACGACGTCGGGCGACGGCATCGTCACCGCGCTCGAGGTCCTGCGGGTGATGACGGCCACCGGGCGGAGCCTCGAGTCGCTCGCTGCGGACATCCCGATGCTCCCACAACAACAGCGCGCCGTGAAGGCCCGCCACAGGGACCAATGGGAGGGCGACCGGATCCTGCAGGCGGCCATCTCCGAGGCGGCGGGCCGCCTCGGTCCGAGCGGTCGCGTGCTCGTCCGGCCGTCCGGGACGGAGCCGGCGCTGCGGGTCATGGTCGAGGGGCCGGACGAGGCGCTCGTCGCCGAACTGGCCGACTCGCTGGCTCGGGTCGCGGGGGAGCGACTAAACTAGCCCCGGTGCCCACCCATCGGAGTCACCAAGGCCGACCAGCCCCGAGCGGCGGCGGCGAGCGGAGGACCTGACGGCATGTGCGGCATCGTCGGCTACACCGGTCCGCGAGAGGCGGGCCCGCTCCTCATCGAGGGGCTCAAGCGGCTCGAGTACCGCGGCTACGACTCGGCGGGCATCGCGCTCGTGGATGACGCGGGCGACATGTTCGTGGAGAAGCGGGCCGGCAAGCTGGCCAACCTCCAGACCGCGATCGCCGATCGGACGCCACACGCCGCCATCGGCATGGCCCACACGCGCTGGGCGACCCACGGCCGACCGAACGACCTCAACGCCCATCCCCACCAGGACTGCACGGGCGAGATCACGGTCATCCACAACGGGATCATCGAGAACTTCCGGGAGCTGCGCGATGGCCTGGAAGCGCGCGGGCACCGCCTGACGTCCGAGACCGACACGGAGGCGATCGCCCACCTGATCGAGGAGGAGTACCAGGGCGACCTCGCCGACGCGGTCCGGGGCGCCCTCCGCCAGCTGGACGGCGCCTACTCGATCGTGGTCATGCACCGCGGCGAGGGCGACCGCCTCGTGGGGGCCCGCAAGGACGTCCCGCTCGTCGTCGGCCTGGGGGACGGGGAGAGCTTCCTCGCCTCGGACGTCGCGGCGATCCTCGCCCACACCGATCAGATCGTCTTCCTCGAGGAGGGCGATGTGGCCGACCTGCGCCCGTGGGGCGTGACGATCACCGACGTCGCCGGCGGGCCGATCGAGCGGGCCACCACCACGATCGACTGGTCGCCGGAGGCCGCCGAGAAGGGCGGCTACGAGCACTTCATGCTCAAGGAGATCCACGAGCAGCCCGAGGCCCTCGCCCAGTCGCTGACCGGCCGCGTGCATCGCGATGGGCACATCGTCGTCGAGGAGCTGGACGAGCTGGCCGACACGCTCCGGGTGGTCGACCGGATCGAGCTGATCGCCTGCGGGAGCGCCTACTACGCGTCGCTCGTCGGCGCCGCGGCGATCCAGGCCTGGACCGGGATGCCGGCTCGCGCGACAGCCGGATCGGAGTTCCGGTATAACCCGCCGCCGCTCGACGGGCGGACGCTCGTCATCGCCGTCACGCAGTCGGGGGAGACCGCCGACACCATCGCGCCCGTGCGGCTCGCCCGCGAGCGTGGCTGCCCGGTCGTCGCGGTGACCAACACCGTCGGCTCGGCGATCACCCGAGAGGCCGATGCGGTCCTGTTCCTGCAAGCCGGTCCGGAGATCGCGGTCGCCGCGTCGAAGACCTTCGTGACGCAGGTCGCGACGCTGGTGATGCTGGCCGCCGCCATCGCCCGGGCCCGGGGCACGATGGACGAGACCGACGAGCTGGCGCTGGGGGCGGCGCTGCGCGCCCTGCCGGCCGCGGCCGCGCGCGCGATCGAGGCGGCCGCGGTCATCGCGCCTGTGCTGGCTCGGCGCTACGTGAACTCGCGCGGCTTCATGTTCGTCGGCCGGGGATTCGGGCTGCCGGCCGCCCTGGAGGGCGCGCTCAAGCTCAAGGAAGTCAGCTACGTGCATGCCGAGGGCTACGCGGCCGGCGAGCTCAAGCACGGACCGATCTCGCTCCTCGACGCGGAGTGTCCGCTCGTGGCGGTCGTCACACGCTCGCCGGTCTACGAGAAGGTGATCAGCAACGTCATGGAGGGTCGCGCTCGCGACGCCCGCGTCATCGCGGTCGCGACCGAGGGCGACGAGCAGATCGACCGATTCGCGGACGACGTCTGCTGGGTCCCCGACACGCACGACGCGCTCTCGCCGATCCTGGCCGTGATCCCGCTCCAGCTGTTCGCCTACCACGTGGCGGTCGCCCGGGGCACGGACGTCGACCAGCCGCGCAACCTGGCCAAGTCGGTGACGGTCGAGTAGGCATGGCCGCAGGCGATCCGACCGACGCGTCGCCGCCGAGCCTCGGTGCGGTCCCGCCCGGCACGACCGAGCTCGGCATCGACATCATCAAGGTCGATCGGATCCGCGCGACGCTTGCCAAGTTCGGTCCCCGCTTCTCGGGCCGGGTCCTGACCCCCGCCGAGCACCGCTACGTGCGCGACCGGCCCGAGACGTTCGCCGGGCGATGGGCCGCCAAGGAGGCGGTCTCGAAGGTGCTGGGGCTGGGCGTGCGCGGCATCGGCTGGCGCGACATCGAGATCGAGCGCCTCCCGACCGGCCAGCCGGCCGTTCGGCTCCACGGACGCGCGGCGGCACGGGCTGACCAGCTCGGGATGGACCGGATCGCGGTGTCGATCACCCACGAATCGGACTACGCGGTGGCGATCGCCTTCGGGGTCCGGACGACCGGCGGGCGCTTCATCTTCCCGCCCGACATCGAGGAGCGGCTCGACGACCGCGAGCGTCGGATCCTCGCCCGGATCGAGCGGTTGCGAGACCTGGCTGATGACGGCGGAGCCTCGTCGCTGGCCTCGGATGCGCCGCGATCGACACCGGCTCCGATCGTCGCCGGTGCGCGGACCGGTTCGGGTCAGGACGGGGAGCCGAGCGGTGACTGACCGCGGCCCGGTCGGGTTCGGTCGCCGTCCGGATACGAGTGGCACGGGCGACGTGGTCCGTGCGACGGTCGTGCCCGAGGGTGCCGTCCGGCTCGATGACGACGCGGCTGGCGCCCTGCTGCCCGAGCGGCCCGTCCGCGGACACAAGGGGTCGTTCGGAAAGCTGCTCGTGATCGCCGGGTCGCTCGACTACGCCGGGGCGGCCCTCCTCGTCTGCCGGGCCGGCGCCCGGACGGGTGCCGGCCTCGTGACGCTTGCGGTTCCCGAGTCGCTGCAGCCGCTCTTCGCCGCAAAGGTGGTGGAGGCGACGACGATGGCCTTGCCGGAGGACGACCTCGAGGAGATCGACGCCGAGGGATCGCTCGCAAGGATCCTCGACCACGAGCACGACTCGATCGTCGTTGGTCCCGGGTTGCGGCCCGGCCTCTCGACCGTCGATCTCGTCCACGAGCTCATTGCGGCCGGCGACGCCGAGGCGGCCCCGATCGTGCTCGACGCCGAGGCGCTCCGCTCGCTCGCCACGATGGACGCGTGGTGGCAGGAGATGGCGCGGCACGGCGTCCTGACCCCGCACGCGGGCGAGTTCGCGCGGCTCCGGGCGGGGATGGGCGTGGCGCCCGAATCGGACGGCGACCTCGCGGCCGACGACGTCGCGCGGGTCGCGGCCGCGAAGACCGCAGCGACGACGTGGGGCCAGGTGGTGGTGTTGAAGGGCGCGGCCACGGTCATCGCGGCACCCGATGGCTCGGTCGCCATCGCGCCGTTCGAGAACCCGGCCCTCGCGACCGGTGGCACCGGAGACGTGCTCGCGGGTGCGATCGGGGCCCTGCTGGCGCAAGGTCTCGAGCCCTTCGCCGCCGCCCGGCTCGGCGTCTACCTGCATGGCCTCGCGGGCGACGGCGCACGCGAGCGGTTCGGCGATGCCGGCGTCATCGCCTCCGACCTGCCCGAAGGCCTGGCGCTCGCACGGAAACGCTTGAGCGCCGCGGCCGAGCGCCGTCGCGCTCGCGGGAGGCTGGGGTTCGGGGCGCGGTCCGGGGAGTCCGTCTCGAGCGGGGAGCCGGGAACGACCGGAGATCCGGGAACGACCGGACGATCCGGGAACGACACGCGATCCGGGGACGATCGGCGACCCGGGCACGCTGGTCGCGCCCGCGGCCGCCCCGCCGTCGGATCCGGTCTGAGCCGCCCCGCCGCGACCGGCATGGCCTCGTTGGGCGCCGAGCCGTCGATCGACGAGCGCGTGGCGGCCGCCGGCCTGCCACCGCTGCCACGGACCGCCTGGCTCGAGATCGACCTCGACGCCCTTGTCGCCAACCTGGGGCTCATGCGCGAGGCCGCGGGCCCCGGCGTCGCGGTCCGGCCGGTCGTCAAGGCCGACGCGTACGGCCACGGCGCGATCCCGGTCGCCCGTGCGCTGGTGGAGGCCGGCGTCGATGGTCTGTGCGTCGCGACGTTGGACGAGGCACTGGCTCTTCGGGCCGCACGGATCACGGCGCCGATCCTCGTGCTGTACCCGATCCCGCCCGCGTGGGGCCCCGAGGCGGCGCGCCGTGGCATCGCGGTCAGTGCCGGCGATCCGGGCCTCCTCACCGCCCTGCTGGGGTCCTACGGCTCGGCGAGGCGCCCGGGAACGCGCCGGCTGCGGATCGAGCTGGAGGTCGAGACCGGCCTGGGCCGTGGCGGCTTCGCACCTGAAGGCGTCGTCGCGGCCGCCGAAGCGGTCCGTGCCGGCCAGGCGGTCGTCGCGGGGCTCTGGACCCACCTGCAGGCGCCGGAGGACCCGGAGGTGACGAAGCGCCAGCAGGAACGGTTCGAGGCCGTGGCGGCGACCCTGCGGGCAGCGGGAGTCCGCCTACCGGGCCGTCACACCGCAGCCAGCGTGGGCCTGCTGACCGGGTCCGACGCCATCTCGGGCCTCGACGGCGTGCGGCCCGGGCTGGCCGTTTACGGCCTCGTGCCCGACGAGCTGAGCGCAGCACAACGCCGGAGCCCGATCGTGTCACGCCTTCGACCGGTGCTGTCGCTCCACGCGCGCCCGGTCCGCGTCGCGGACCTGCCCGCGGGGTGGGGGATCAGCTACGGCCCGACATTCTCGACGGCGCGGCCCAGCCGGATCGCGACGCTGCCGCTCGGCTACGGCGACGGCTGGTCGCGCTCGCTGTCGAACCGGGCGAGCGCCCTCGTCCGTGGGCACCGCGTGCCGCTCGTCGGGAACGTCGCGATGGACGCGGTGATGGCCGACGTCACCGACGTCCCGGGCGCGCCGGTGACGACCGCGGATCGCTTCACGCTCATCGGGCGCCAGGGCGCCGAGTCGATCACCGTCGCGGAGTTGGCGCAGGCGCGCACCACGAACTCGTGGGAGGTCGTAACGGGCATGGCTCGGCGGTTACCCCGGGTGTACCATGCCCGACCCGGACCCTTGGGTCTTCGCACGCTCACCGAGTGGAGTTGATTTGGCTCGAATCGAGCTCTGGAACGGCGATATCTGCGATCTCGAGGTCGACGTGATCGTGAACGCCGCGAACCTGTCGCTCTGGATGTCGAGTGGGGTCGGTGGCGCCATCAAGCGCGCGGGCGGCGACGAGATCGAGTTCGCGGCCGTGCGCCAGGCCCCCGTGCCTCTCGGCGACGCGGTCGTCACGACCGCCGGCTCATTGGCCGCCCGGGCAGTCATCCACGCCGTCTCCCTCGATCGAGAGCGACGGACCAGCGGACCGGTCATCACGGCCGCCGTGCGCTCGGCGATGGCCCGCGCCCGCGATATCCGCGCGACAAGCATCGCCTTCCCGGCCCTGGGCACGGGCGTCGGCGGGTTCCCGCTCGACGAGGCCGCCCGCATCACCGTCGAGACGGTGCGCGACGAGCTGGCCTGGTGCCCTACCATCGACCACGTGATCTTCGCCCTGCGCGGCAAGGCCGCGTACGAGGCGTTCGCTGTGGCCTTGGCCAGGTCGCAGCCCGCGGTGGCCCGACCCCCCCAGGCCATGGCCGGAGGACCGATGTGAACACCCCCATCGAGCCGACCGAGGAGCAGCGCGACGAGCTGGTGGAGCAGGTCGCCCGCGAGATCCAGCTGCGCGGCCTGACCGGCCCGGCCGTCCACTTCCTCGAGGCCAGCCGGCCGTATCGGCCGCTCGGCGCGAACGCGATGCTCTTCTTCGATCCCGTGCTCCGCGGCCTGTTCGGCGGCGAGCTCTCGTCGGCGACCGAGCTGATGGCCGATGACGCCGGGATCGAGCTGCTGATCGCACGGCTCGAGGAGTACGACGACGAGGTCACCTGGGACGCGTGACCACGACCCGGCGGCGGCCGGGTAGCATGGCCGGATGAGGAGCGACCCCCGCGCCTTCCTCGCCATCGATCGCGGCGCAGCGACCACCGGGGCCGCCCTGATCGGCCGGGTCGACCACGCATGGCGTCTGCTCGGCTCGGTCTCGCTGCCCGCTCGGTCCCATCCCGACGCGGCCGCGCACCTGCTGCTGGCACGCGTCGCCGCGGCCGACCCGGATCTCGCCGCCCACCTCCGTGTCGACCCCGAACGCCCGGACCTCCTCCCGGCCGTCACCGTCACCTCCACCCCGGCCCGTCGCCTGGCAGTGGTCGCGGCGTCGGAACGGGCGCTCGCGCCACTGGTCGCCGCGGCGGCCCGGAGCGGCTGGCGCACGGTCGAGGCGAGCACGGAGAAGACCGATCCGCTGGCGATGTCCCGGCTCCTGCTCGAGAGCGGGACCGACGGCATCCTCGCCGGCGCGGGCGATCCCGCCGGCGCCGACGAGCGCGGAGCCCTGGCCGAGCTGACGGCGCTCGTGGCGGCCGTCGCCGCTCGTCGCCCCGAAGGGCTGGTCGTGCTGGCCGGCGCCATGGCGGACGGAGCGGCCGCCTTCGGCGACCTCAACGCCCGCGTCGGTCAGCTCCTGCTGGCACCCGCGGCCCGTCCCGGGCCTGCCGGGGCCCCGCTGCGCGACCTCCTGGCGGCGCTGGCCCTCCCCGATGACGATGCGCGTCGGGTCCTGGGCGCCGCGGCACAGACCCTGGCCGAGGTGCTCGACCGGCGCGTGGAGCTCGTCGAGATCGGCTACGACGGGGGCCTCCGCGCCCTGGCCCATCCAGCTGGTCCGTCCGATGCGGCGGCGGTGGACATGGCGATCGTGCCGAGCGCAGCGCTGGCGCCGGCCGACCCCGACGACGCGACCGTCGATCGGGTCCTTGCCTGGACCACGGTCGCGTCCGACCGGCACCGCCTGCGGGATCGCCTCCGGGAGCTGCGGATCGCGCCCTGGGCCGATGCCACGGTCGACGGCGTCGCCCTGCGGATGGCGATGGCTCGTGCCGCCCTCGGCCGGATGGTGGAGGCGACCCCGGACTTCGCCGCCGAGCCGGCGCCGGACGTGATCGTCGCCGCCGGTGGCGTGTGGTCCATCGTGCCGCCGCCGGCCGTCGCGCTGGCCCTCGCCGACGTCCTGCGCCGGCCCGGGGCGAGCGGCTACGCCCTCGATCACGCCCGACTCCTCGGCCCGCTCGGGTCGATCCCCGATCCGGACGAGCGTCGCGCGGTCATGGCCGACCTCGCCGATGACCTGCTCGCGCCGCTCGGGACCGTGGTGACACCGGCCGGCATGAAGACCGGGCGGAGCGCCGGGAGCCTCGTCGTCCACGATCGACCTCGTCGCAGCGCCGGGTCCGCCCCGCACACCCGCGGACCGGTCGATCTGCTCCCCGGGGGCCTGGCGATGGTCGCGCTGCCGCCCGGCACGACCGCGACCGCCGAATTCCGGTTCCGCGACGGCGTTCGCCTCGGTGGCCGCGGCCGGCACTTCGCGGTCGACGTGTCAGGCGGGCTGGCCGGACTGCTGATCGACCTGCGCGACGTCCCGATGCGGCTCCCCGAGCGCGCAGACAGGCGCCGCGAGCTCCTCGCCGCGTGGCAGACGACGGTCGCCGAGGGCGCCGAGGATGGGTAACGGCTGGCATCCGGGCGAGGCCATCGGCGATCCGGAGGGTCCGCCCCCGTCGTCGGGGACCGCCACGGACCTGGAGCTCGTGCCAGTGCGCCGCCTGATCGAGTCTCCGATCGATGTCGTGTTCGCCCTCACGCCCGGGGATCGGGCGATCGTCGAGGCCGGCGCATCGGTCGTGGTCGGGGCACCGATCGCTGAACGCCTGCGGGACCCCCGGCTCGAGGACAAGATCGTGACCGAGCCCGTGGAGCCGCGGCCGGGCGACCGGTGGCACGCGATCGGTCGCGTCGTCGGGACTGCCGTCGGCGGCTCCGGCCGGGGACCGCACGGCGGCGAGTACCTGTTCCCGTGGCGCACACGCTGGCGCGTCGCGACGGGCGACATCGTCGACCCGCTCGAGACGCCGGTGGCCGGGATCGTCCGCGAGGTCCGCACGGGCACGTCCATCACGCTGCGAGCCGCGGGACGCGGGATCCGGGGCATCGTGGGGATCGGCGGGCCGACTCGCGGTCGCCTGAGCCTGGCCAACAAGCCGGGAGGTGCGCTCCGGCCGGGCGGCCTGGACGTCGGGATGGCCGGCTCGATCCTCGTCGTCGATGCGCGCGTGGACGCGGAGACCCTGACCCGTGCCCGGGCGATGGGCGTGCGGGGCATCATCGTGCCGGGGCTGGCCAGCAAGGAGCGTCGTGACTTCCTGGCCTCGGAGGCGCGCCAGCGGGCCGCGCTCCATCGGCTCCCGCCGTACGCGGTGCTCGTGATGGACGGCGCGACCCGGCGGCCGCTCGCGAGCCCGCTCATGGAGCTGCTCGCCGCGATGGCCGGGCGGGAGGTGGCCATCGTGGCCGATCCACCGATGCTCATCTTCGACGCGCCGGGACTCTCGATCCCGACGCCGCCGCCCGATCTCGTCCGCATCCGTGCCGGGGCGCTCAGCGGGCAGGAGGGGCGGTGGCTCGGACCCGAGGGACGGCGGCGGTTCGCCGGTGGGGTCGATCTCGAGGCCGGACGGGTCCGACTCGCCGACGGCAGCGCGGTCGCGGTCCCGCTCGGCGACCTGGAGCGGTTCGTCTAGCCGACGGGTGACGTCGGGGGCCGACCGGACGCCCACGCGCGAGGCGCCCCACGTTCGGCTACCCTCGCCCCGATGCCTGCCACCGGTCTGCTCCATCGACACGTGGTCAGTCCCGACCCCGACGCCACCACGGCGCTCGGGGCGTCTCTGGCCGCGGTGGCACGGCCGGGCGACCTGCTGTGCCTCTGGGGCGATCTCGGCGCTGGCAAGACCCACCTCGCCAAGGCGTTCGGCGCGGCGCTCGGCGTCCGCGACACGATCACGTCGCCGAGCTTCGTGCTCATGGCCGAGTACGACGGCCGGCTGCCGATGTTCCACGTCGACCTCTATCGGCTCGCCGACGCGACCGACGTCCTGGGCGGCGGGCTGCTCGACGACCGCTTGGTGACCGGGGTCACGCTGATCGAGTGGCCCGAGCGACTCGGCGCGGCGATCCCGCCCGAACGCCTCGACATCGTGATCGCGGGCTCGGGCGACGAGCCGCGCGAGATCGAGCTGACCGCCCACGGCGAGCGCCACGCCCGCTACCTGGAGGCGCTCGCATGAGTGCGACGCCCGGCGACGTCGTGTTGGCCATGGACACCGCCACGACCCGGATCGTCCTGGCCATCGGCACGCTCGACGGCGAGCCCGGCGCAGCCACGAGCTGGCCCGCCGGGTACCGCCACGGCGAGACGCTGCTGCCCGCCGTCGAGCGGCTCCTGGCCGACCAGGGCATCGGGCGGTCGCAGATCGCGGCGATCGTCGTCGGCACGGGGCCGGGGGCGTTCACCGGCCTGCGCGTCGGGATCGCGACGGCCAAGGGGCTGGCCCACGGCCTCGGCCGGCCGATCGTCGGCATCGCGACCGGTGCCGCGCTCCTCGCCGCTGCGGGGCGTGCCTCGGCGATCCCCTCCGGGCGCGGCCTGTTGCTGCTTCCGGCTGGACCCTCGGACCGGATCGTCGTCCGCGAGGGGGCGACACCGAGCCTGCTCCCGGCGGGCCAGGAACCCGAGCTGTCCGGCGACGAGGTGCTGGTCGCGCTCGATCTCGAGGGGCGGGCGCCGGACGACGCGCTCGCCCGCGGCGAGACCGCCCGCGACGGCCTCGCGGCCGAGCTCGTGCGTGCCGGATGCGCCCGCCTGGCAGCCGGCGATCCGGACGACCTGGCCCGGCTGGTGCCCGAATACGTCACGCTGCCGCGCGGGGTCACGACGGTAGCCGGGGAGATGGCGTGGTCGCACGACCCCCGGTAAGGATCCGAATCGAGCCGATGCGGATCGAGGATCTCGTCGTCGTCCACGCGATCGAGCGCGCGAGCTTCGCCGCGCCGTGGCCGGCGAACGCGTACCGCAGCGAGCTCGAGACGAACCGGCTCGCGCACTACCTGGTCGCCCGGGCGGATGACGAGATCGTCGGCTACGGCGGGATGTGGCTGATGGTCGACGAGGCGCACATCACCACGTTCGCGATCCACCCGTCCTGGCGGCGGCGCCGGATCGGCGAGCGGCTCCTGCTCGCGTTCCTCGATCTCGCGATCGACCGGCGGGCGCGCGAGGCGACGCTCGAGGTCCGGCTCTCGAACCTGGCGGCCCGACGGCTCTACGAGAAGTACGGATTCAAGCCGGTGGGGCTGCGCCCGCGCTACTACAGCGACGACGGCGAGGACGCCCTGATCATGACGACGGAGGCGCTCACGGGACCCGTGATGCACGATCGGATCGCGGGCTTGCGCGCCATCCTGGACGCATCACCGGCCCCGGAGCACCCCGACGACGCCGGCGACCACCAGGAACCGCCCGAACCGCCCGAACCGCCCCACGCGCCCGAGGTGCCCGGAACGCCTGACGGCGGAGCCGATGCGTGAGCGGTCCGCTGGTGCTCGCGATCGAGTCCTCCTGCGATGAGACCGGCATCGCGCTGATCGAGGGCGGGCGGACGATCCACGCGAACGTCGTCGCGTCGCAGGTGGCGTTGCACGCCGCGTCGGGCGGCATCGTCCCCGAGGTCGCCGCCCGGGCGCACCTGCGCTGGATCGTGCCGGTCCTCGACGAGGCGTGGGCCGATGCCGGCGCGGCGTGGGGCGATGTCGATGCGGTGGCCGTGACGTACGGCCCGGGGCTGGCGGGGTCCCTGCTGGTCGGCATCAACCTCGCGAAGGCGCTGGCGTGGGTCCACGAGAAGCCGTTCATCGGGGTCAACCACCTCGAGGGGCACGTGTACGCGGCCTGGCTCGCGGATCGCGGCGGCCCCGATCTCGCCGAGCCCACCTTTCCGCTCGTCGCGCTCGTCGTCTCGGGCGGTCACACGTTCCTCGCGGAGATGTCGGGGCACCTGACGTATCGACTGCTCGGGGCGACCGTCGACGACGCGGCCGGCGAGGCGTTCGACAAGGTCGGCCGCCTCCTCGGTCTGGGCTATCCGGGCGGGCCGGCGATCTCGCGCGCGGCCGAGGCCGCCACCCACCGCGATCGCGTCTTCCCCCGCGCCTGGCTCGGCGATTCCTACGACTTCAGCTTCTCCGGCCTCAAGACGGCCGCCCGCCGGGTCATCGCGGACGCCCGCGCCGACGCCGGGATCGCGGACGACCCCGCGGCCTCCCTGCCGACGGACGCGGTCGCGGAGCTCGCCTGGGGGTTCCAGGACGCGGTGGTGGACGTGCTCGCGACCAAGGCGATCCGGGCGGCCCGCGCGATCGGCGCGCGATCGATCGTGCTCGGCGGCGGCGTCGCGGCGAACGCGGCGCTCCGCGCCCGCCTCGGCGGCGACGCCGAGGAGCTGGGTCTGCCGCTCATCGTGCCGCGTCCCGCCCTGTGTACCGACAACGGCGCGATGATCGGAGCCGCGGGCGCCCGACGGTTCGAGGCCGGTCATCGGTCCGGGCTGGACCTGGACGCACGCCCGTCGCTGCCGCTGGCGTCGCGAGACGGGGACCGTTGAGCCCGCCGGCCCGCCTGCGCCTGGACGCGGCCGAGGTACGCGCCACGCTGCGGGCCGCCGGGCTGCGGGCCCGTCACGCGCTCTCGCAGAACTTCCTCGCCGACCCCGACGTCCTCGAGGCGATCATCGCCGAGGCGGCGCCGGTGCCCGGTCGCCGCGTGCTCGAGATCGGACCGGGTCTCGGGCTCGTCACCGGTGGCCTGCTGGCGGCCGGCGCGACGGTGACGGCCGTCGAGCTCGACACGGGGCTGGCAGCCTTCCTCCGGGATCGGTTCGCCGAGCCGCTGGACGCCGGCGCGCTGCACCTGATCGAGGGCGACGCGCTCGACCAGGACCTCGTCGGGCTGGTCGAGCCGCCCTACGACGTCGTCGCGAACCTGCCGTACCACATCACGAGCCCGATCCTGCACGCCCTGCTCGGCTCGCCGCCACGGCCGGACCGACTCGTCCTGATGGTCCAGCGCGAGGTCGCCGAGCGGATCGCCGCGCCGGCCGGGAAGATGAGCTACCTGTCGGTGTTCGTGCAGTACCACGCTCGGGTCCGCATCGCGTTCACGGTCCGCCCGGACGCCTTCGAGCCGGCACCGGCCGTGGAGTCGGCGGTCATCGTCGTGGAGCCGTTCGACGCCGACGATCGGCTCGGTCCCGAGGACGAGGACCAGCTCTGGCGACTGGTCCAGGCGAGCTTCCGCGAGCGCCGCAAGATGCTCCACAACGTGCTGGCACGGCAGCTGCCGTTCGATGCGGGCCACGTGACCGCGGCCCTGGAGGCCGTCGGGATCGACCCGGACCGGCGACCGCAGACGCTCGCGGTGGGGGAGTGGCTGGCGCTGCGCGAGGCGCTCGGCCCGATCGGGTCGGACCGGCGGGGCCGACGCGACGAGCCGCGCTCGTGACCGCTTCGGTCGACCCGTTCGCCCGCCTCGCGCCAGTCGTCCGGCTCGCCCCGGCGAAGCTGAACCTGACGCTCGCCGTCGTCGGACGACGGCCCGACGGCTACCACGACCTCCACTCGGTCTTCGTGCCGCTCGCGCTGGCCGACCGGCTGAGCCTCGCCCCGGCGGGCGGCCATGCCGACAGCCTGCACGTCGCGGGGTTCGATGCCGGGCCGGTCACCGACAACGTCGTGTTCCGCGCCCTGGCCGCGACCCGCCAGGCCGTCGGCGGCGGCTGGTCCGGCGGACCGGGGCCGGCGCCCGCACTCGCCGCCCGGCTCGAGAAGCGGATCCCGGTGGCCGCCGGCCTCGCCGGCGGGTCCTCGGACGCGGCTGCGACGATGGAGGGCGCGCTCGAGGTCTGGGGCGCCGAGCTCGATGCCGACGCGCGACTCCGCGTCGCCGCGCAGCTGGGCTCGGACGTGCCGTTCTTCGGCGCCGGCGGGCCGGCGCTCATCGAGGGTCGCGGTGAGCGGGTGGCTCCCCTGCACGGTCTCCGCGGCTCGCCCGGCCTGTTGCTTGTCACCCCGGCCGTCCCGATCTCGACTCGCGAGGTCTTCGAGGCCTTCGCCGCCTTGCGAGGGGTCGGCGACGGGTCCGTCCGGATGTCGTCGGTCCACCTGGCGGAGGAGCTCCGGTCGGGCCTGACCGCGGCCGACCTCGTGGCGCGCGCCGGCGTGCTCACGATGGCCAACGACCTGCTGCCCGCCACCGCGGCGCTCCTCCCGGAGCTGGTCACGTTCCGGCGGGCCCTGAACCGGCGCCTCGGGCGTCCGCTCGGCCTGTCCGGCTCCGGTCCGACCCTGTGGGCGCTCTATGCTTCCGGTCCGGAGGCGGCCGAGGCGGCCGCATCGGTCCAGGCGGCGCTCGAGGACGGGACGCTGCTGGCCCCCGGCGACACGAAGCCGTTCATCGCGGCCACGACGATCGTGAGCCACCGAAGCGCAGAGGAGCCAACGACATGACCCGCCGAGCGATCTCGACCACCGGAGCCCCCGCTGCGGTCGGCCCGTACAGCCTCGGCATCGTGGCCGACGGGTTCCTGTTCACCGCCGGCCAGGCGTCCCTGGACCCCACGACCGGTCTGGTCGTCGAGGGCGGGATCGGTCCCGAGACCGAGCGGGTCATGGCCAACCTGACGGCGATCCTCGACGCCGCCGGGGCGACCTGGGCCGACGTGGTCAAGACCACGATCTTCCTCGTGGACATCGGGGACTTCGCCGCGGTGAACGCGATCTACGGCCGCTTCGTGGCGGATCCTCCTCCCGCTCGCTCGACGGTCGGCGTTGCGGCGCTGCCGAAGGGCGCCCATGTCGAGATCGAGGCGATCGCCCGGCTACGGAGCTGATCGGCGTCGGTTGACACTCAGAACGGGCCGCCCATACCATGCCGCCACCCATCCGATGACATCCGACCAACACGCGCCGGGACGAGACCGCGTCGAGAGCGACCGTCGTCGCCCGACCCCCGCCCCGCGTCGCCGCCCTTCGTGAACCCCCCAGATACCGACGCGACCAACGCGGTCGCCGTCGTGCTCGCGGCCGGGCTCGGCACGCGGATGCGCTCGGAACTCCCGAAGGTCCTGCACCCGCTCTGCGGACAGCCGATGCTGGCGTTCGTCCTCGACGCGTGGGCGAGCACGGACGAGGGCCGCGACGGTCCGCCACCGGTCGTCGTGTACTCCCCGGCGGTCGCGGCCGTGGCCGAGGTCTTCGCCGATCGTGCGGTCCTCGCGCTCCAGGACGAACCGCGCGGGACCGGCGACGCGGTCCGGGCGGCCCTCGCGTCTGTGCCCGAGTCCGCGACCGAGATCGTGGTGGTCTACGGCGACGTGCCGCTCGTGACCGGCGCGGACTTCGATGCGGTCCTCGAGGCACGGCGGGCCGACGACGCGGCGATCGCGCTCGCGAGCGTGTACGCCGCCGACCCGGCGATGCTCGGCCGGGTCGTGCGCGGCGAGTTCGGGACCGTCGAACGCATCGTCGAGGCGAAGGACGCGACGCCCGACGAGCTCGAGACCAGCGAGACGAATGCGGGTCTGTACGCGTTCGACGCGGCCTGGCTCCGCCGCCGGATCGGCGCGCTCGCGCCATCGGGCGCCACGGGCGAGCTGTACCTGACCGACCTCGTGCGGCTGGCGCGCGAGGACGGCCGGATCGTTTCCGCGATCACGTTCGAGGACGACGGCCGCTTCGAGGGCATCAACGACCGCGGCCAGCTCGCGGCCGCCGAGTGGAGCCTGCGCGTGCGCCTGAACGAGGCCCACATGCTCGCCGGGGTGACGATGCGCGACCCCTCGACGGTCTACCTCGACTGGACGGTCGAGCTGGCGCCGGATGTCACGCTCGAGGCGAACGTCATCCTGCGCGGTCGCACGAGCGTCGGCGCCGGGAGCGTCATCGGGGCGGGGAGCCAGCTCATCGACGCGACGGTCGGGGAGCGGACGACGGTTTGGGCGAGCATCGTCGAGTCATCGGTCATCGAGGACGAGGCGACCGTCGGGCCCTACAGCCACCTCCGGCCCGGCAGCGTCATCGGCCGTGGCGCGCAAGTGGGCAACTTCGCCGAGCTCAAGAACACGCACCTCGGCGCGGGCTCGAAGCAGCACCACACGAGCTACCTTGGCGACGCGGAGATCGGCGAGGGCGTGAACGTCGGGGCGGGCACGATCACCGCCAACTACGACGGCTCCACCAAGCAGCCCACGACGATCGGCGACGGGGCCTTCCTCGGCGTGGACACGATGCTGATCGCCCCGATCGACATCGGCGCTGGGGCCCGGACCGGCGCGGGTGCCGTCGTCACCCGCGACGTGCCGCCGGGCAAGCTCGCGGTCGGCATCCCGGCCCGCATCCGCGAGCCGCGCGCGAAGCCGCCGACCGACACTCCCGACGAGGACGGCGCGCCCGCGCGGAAGCCCGCGAAGGGCGGCGGCCCGAAAGACGGCGGCGGATGACCTTCCCGCTCGTCGATCTCCTCATCATCGTGCTCCTGACCCTCCTCGAAGGCTTCTTCGTCGCGGCCGAGATCGCGCTCGTCTCGATCCGTCGAAGCCGCGTCGAGCAGCTCGTCGACGAAGGGCGGCCGGGCGCGCGCCGCGTCAGCCGGCTGCTCAAGGAGCCCGGCCGGTTCCTTGCGGTCCTGCAGCTGGGCCTGACCGTCATCGGGTTCTTCGCCTCGGCATTCGCTGCGGTCAGCCTGACCGAGCAGCTCGCGTCGTTCCTCGTCGGGCTCGGCATCGACGCGGGGTCCGCCGATGGCCTGTCGCTCGTCGTCGTGACGATCCTGCTCGCGCTGTTCACCATCGTATTCGCCGAGCTGGTGCCGAAGACCCTGGCCCTCGCGAACCCGGAGCGGTTCGCGCTCGCCCTGTCGCTGCCGATCGACTTCCTGGCCCGCGCGCTCGGCCCGGTGGTCGCGTCGCTGACCTGGGTCACGAGCCGCATCACCGGGGCGCTCGGGGCAAACGTCACCGACGAGGCGCAGATCACCGCGGAGGAGCTCCGGCTCATCGTCGAGCGCGGCGGCGAGCAGGGCGTGCTCGAGGCCGAGGAGGAGCAGATGATCAACGCGGTCATCGAGCTCGGCAGCCGGCGCGTCCACGAGGTGATGGTGCCGAGGATCGCGATGGTGACCCTGCCGGCGACCGCGAGCCTCGACGAGGCGATCGACACGGTCATCCAGGAGGGCCACAGCCGGATCCCGGTCTACGAGGACTCGATCGACGAGATCGTCGGCATCCTCTATGCGAAGGACCTGTTGCCGTTCCTCAAGGGCACGGTCGAGGAGCGCCCGAACCTGCGCTCCATCCTGCGGACGCCGGTCTTCGTGCCCGAGTCGATGACCGTCGACGACCTCCTCCACGAGCAGCAGCGCCGCAAGGTCCACCTCGCGATCGTCCTCGACGAATACGGCGGGACCGCCGGGCTCGTGACGATCGAGGACCTCCTCGAGGAGATCGTCGGCGAGATCCAGGACGAGTACGACGAAGAGGAGCCGATGATCGTCCGCCTGACGGACGACGAGGCGCGCGTCGACGGCCGGGCGGCGATCGACGACATCGAGGAGCTGTTCGACACCTCACTCGGGCTCGAGGACGAGGACGAGTACGACACCGTTGGCGGGCTCATCTACCACCGCATCGGTGGCGTCCCGAAGCCCGGTGACCGCGTGGCGGTCGACGGGCTGACGCTTACGGTCGAGACCACCGACGGCCGTCGCGTGGGGAAGGTGCTCGTCACGCGTCAGCCGCGCGATCCCGAGCACGACGAGTTCGACTCCTAGCGCGAGGGCAACCCCCGCGTCGCGCGCTACGCGCCGATGGCGGCGACGATCAGCCCCTCGAGCTTCTCCCGCGCCGCGGGCGACACGACCCCGGCCGCGCTCAGCTCGGCGAGCGCCTCGTCGCGGTAGCGGTGCGCCTGGTCGCGGGTGTACTCGCGGGCGCCCGTCCGGTCGAGGATCGCGACGATCTCGGCGACCTCGTCGGGCGCGGGTCCGGGCGGGGCATAGAGCTGGGCGAGCCGGGCCCGGTCCTCGGGCCCGGCCGTCTGGTGGGCGTAGATGACCGGCAGCGTCATCTTGCGATGGGCCAGGTCGGAGGCCTCCTTGCCGGTCGACGGCGGCGCCCCCCAGATCCCGAGCAGGTCGTCGTTGAGCTGGAACGCGAGCCCGAGCGCCCAGCCGAACCCGCGGTACCGGGCGATGACCGCCTCGTCGTCGGTCGCGAGCAGCGCACCCGCCTCGATCGAGGCCGAGATGAGCGCGGCCGTCTTGCGCCCGATCATGTCGAAGTACGCATCGACGCTCATGACCTCGTCGGACGCGCTCATCGAGATGTCCAGGTACTGCCCCTCGCACAGGGCGAGGCAGGTCTCGTCGAAGAGGCGCATGAGGCGCAGGACCGTCGCATCGGGGAAGCCCAGGTCGGTCAGCCGGTGGAGCGCGATGCGGGACAGGCTGAAGAGCGTGTCACCGGCGTTGATCGCCTGGGGCACACCGTGGACGGACCACAGCGTCGGGCGGTGGCGCCGTTCGCGGTCGCCGTCCTCGATGTCGTCGTGGACGAGGCTGAAGTTGTGGCCGAGCTCGACGGCCGCGGCGCCCGGCAAGGCCCGGCGATGCTCGCCCGCGATCGAGTGGTAGGCGAGCAGGCCCAGGAGCGGGCGGATCCGCTTGCCGCCCGGGGCGCCCGAGCCGTCGAGCGCGAGGTGGTAGCGGACCATCTCGTACAGGCCGTGGGTCGAGGGATCCCGATCCGCCACGAGGCGCACGATCTCCGAATTCGGTGTCGGCGATGAGGACTGCCAGGTCGATGTCGGACGAGATCGTGGTCATCGTGCCCGGAGTGTACACGAAACGTGTACCGCGCAGGTAGCCTGTTGAATGAGGCCGGTCAAAGGCCGTGGGTGCGCGGAAAAGACGCCGGCACGGGGGACGCGACCGTACCGGCGTCTACGCGCGGGTACGCAGGAGGTCCCAATCTAGATCACGGTCCGGATGAACGATTTTTCGACGTGCTGGTGCGCCCTGCCACCGCCCCCTCGCGGGGCTGCCGGTGGTACCGTCGCTCCGATGCCCGTCCCGCGCCGCTACACGACTGACGCCATCGTCCTGTCCCGCTTCGACTTCGGCGAGGCGGACCGCGTCCTGACCCTCATCACGCCCGGCGCGGGCAAGCTCAAGGCGATCGCCAAGGGCGTGCGCCGACCGACGTCGCGGCTCGGCGGGAGCCTGGAGCCGTTCGCCGAGCTGACCGTGGCGCTCGCGCGCGGTCGGACGTTCGACGTCGTCACCCAGGTCAGCGTCGGCCACGCCTGGCTGAACCTGCGCGACTCGCTCGAGAGCGCGGCGACCGCCTGGTACATCGCGGAGCTCGCGGATCGCTCGCTCGAGGAGCGCCACGCTGCGGAGCCCCTCTACGCGCTCCTTCGCCGGGCGTACGAGCTTCTCGACGTCGGGATGGCGCCGGGCCGCGTCGCGCGCTGGTACGAGGTCCACCTGCTCGACGAGCTGGGCGTGCGTCCCGAGGTCGACCGGTGCGTCGAGTGCGATCGGGTCCTCGAATCGGAGGACCGGTTCCGCTGGGTCCCCCCGCTCGGCGGCGTCCTGTGCCACCGCTGTCCCGGCCCGCCGCACGAGCGAACCACGCCTGTCGCTCGACGCGCTCAAGCTCCTGAAGGCGTATCAGCGCCTCGACATCGAGGCGATCGCGGCGTTGCGGCTGGGAGCGCTGGTCGAGCGGGAGGTGGAGGCCGCCCTGCGCGAGTTCGTGCGCGACGCCCTCGAGCGCGATGCCCGGTCACTGGCGTTCCTCGACGAGGTCCGCACGGTTCCGCTCGCCCGTTGATGGCCACCGTCGAGCTCCGCGACATCCTGACCGAGGCCGATCGCGTGGCGGCGCTCACCGTGCAGCGCGGTCCGGGCCAGGAGCGGTTCGTGGCGAGCGTCGAGAAGTCGTTCGCAGACGCAGTGGAAGACGCTCGTGCGGTCCCCCGGATGTGGACGGCATACGACGGCGACCGGGCGGTCGGCTTCGTCATGATCAGCGACGGGATCCCCGAGGAGACCCTGGCCGCCGATCCGGAGCTGATCGGCCCGCATTACCTGTGGCGCCTCCTGATCGATGCGCACGTCCAACGGCAGGGCTACGGCACTGCCTGCCTCGATGCCGTCGTGGCGTACCTGCGGACGCGTCCCGGCGCGGACACGCTCTGGACGAGCTGCGGCCAGGAACCGGGGACGCCGCAGCCGTTCTACGAGCGGTACGGGTTCGTCCCGACCGACCGCTTCCTCGAGGGGGAGCGGGTGATGCGCCTGGATCTCCACAAGGAGCCACGATGACCGCGACGATCGACCCGGCGACGAAGGCCGGCGCCCGCGCCCTCGAGCGCCTCGAGTCCGAGCTGATGGGCTGGCTGACGACGATCAACCCGGACGGACAGCCGCAGAGCTCGCCGCTCTGGTTCCGCTGGACCGATGGCGCGCTGACCATCTACTCGCGGAAGCGGGCGCCCCGCAACGACAACATCGCGGAGCGGCCGCTGGTGAGCTTCAACCTCAACACGGATGCCGACGGCGATGACGTCGTCACGATGGAGGGCGTCGCCCGGATCGATGGTGGGGCGCCCCCGGCGTCCGTGGACGCCGCGTATCTCGCGAAGTACGCGAGGCTCCTCGAAGCCTACGGCTGGACGGGCGCGTACTTCGCCGGGGAGTATCCGGTCGTCGTCCGGGTCACCCCGACGCGCTGGCGGGTGGGCTGACGCGGGTGCGCGTCCCGACGGGCGCGCTCGCGCTCGCGGCCGTCGGAGCGGCCGGCGCTGTCGCGGCGAGGGTCGGCGGCCGGGCGATGGTCGCGCGGACGGAGCGCCGGCTCTGCCGGACGACACAGGCGCCCCCATACCGGGTGTCCGAGCGTGCCCGCGCTCTGCACGCGCGGCTCTCGGTCGTCGATCTCCACGCGGACTCCCTGCTCTGGGGACGGGACCTCCTGCGGCGATCCGGTCGCGGCCAGGTGGACGTGCCCCGGCTGATCGAGGGCAACGTCGCGCTCCAGGTCCTCGCGGTGAGCACGAAGTCGCCGCGCCATCTCAACATCGAGCGCAACGACGACAAGAGCGATGACGTGACGCTCGTGGCGATCGCGAGCGGCTGGCCACCCGCGACGTGGCGCAGCCTGCTCGCGCGGGCGCTGCACCAGGCCGCCCGGGCCGGGTCCATGGCCGACCGCTCGGATGGCCGGTTCACGCTCATCCGCTCCCAGGCCGATCTCCATAAGTACCTGGCGCGGCGCGAGCAAGAGCCTGCGATCACGGCCGGGCTCCTGGCCATCGAGGGCGCGCACGCGCTCGATGGCGACCCGGCCAATGTCGCGGTCGTGGCCGACGCGGGCTACCGCCTGATGTCGCCGAGCCACTTCTTCGACAACGCGTTCGGCGGCTCCGCGCACGGCATCGAGAAGGGCGGGCTGACGCCGGCCGGCCGCGAGATGGTCGAACGCATGGAGGCGCGATCGATGATGGTCGACGTCGCCCACGCCTCGGCCGCGACCATCGACGACGTCCTCGCGATCGCGACCCGGCCGGTCATCGCGTCGCACACCGGCGTCCGCGGGGTGGCCGACAACGCGCGCAACCTCTCGGACGCGCACCTGCGCGGGATCGCGGACACCGGCGGGATCGTCGGGATCGGGTTCTGGCCGACCGCGGCCGGCGGCGACGATCCCGCGGCCATCGCCCGCTCGATCAGCTACGCCATCGACGTCGCCGGCGTCGAGCACGTGGGTCTCGGCTCGGACTTCGACGGCGCGGTCCAGGTGCCGTTCGACGCGACCGGGATGGCCCTCCTCACCGAGGCGTTGCTCGACGCGGGGCTGTTCGAGGACCAGATCGCGCAGGTCATGGGCGGGAACGCGCTCCGGCTGCTCGCGGAGTCGCTCCCCGCGGCCTGAACGCCCTCGGGCCTGACCGCCAGTGTCGACCGGTCAGACGAGCTCCGCGATGAGCGCCGCCGCGCGCGCCGCGCCGTCGGACGCGACGGGCCGGTAGTCGATCGGACGATCGATCTCGATCGCGATGGCCTCGGCGATCGAGTCGGGATCCGAGGTCGCGTAGTCCATCCGTCGGCCGCCGCCGTAGCGATCGAGCCGGTGGGCCACGTGGCGGTTCTGCTCGAAGTGGTTGGCGAGCGGGAAGTACAGGAACGGCCGTCGCCCGGCGACGAGCTCCATCGTCGTCGTCAGGCCGCCCTGGACCACCGCGAGGTCGGCGGCGATGAGGTGCCGGTACAGCTCCGGCACGAACGCGCGCACCTCGATACCGGCCGGCGCATCGAGCGTCGCGGGATCGATGCGGGGACCGGCGACCGCGATCATCCGGAGGCCGGACACGCGGCGCGCCGCCTCGGGGTAGCTCGCGACGACCTTCCGCAGCAGCGCCTCGCCCACACCGGACCCGCCGACGGTCACGATCACGACGCGCTCGTCGTCGTGGTAGCCGAGCTCACGCCGGAGCGCCTCGCGACCCTCGACCAATGGCGCCGGGTCGAACCCGGTCACGTACCCGGAGAACGTGAAGTTCTGCTCCGTCCACTCGCGGATCGAGGGCAGGCCAGGGCCGAAGTCGTCGGGCACGATGTCCTCGGGGTCGCCGACGAAGATCGCCCGGTCGCGCAGCCGCGGGAAGCGTGCGACGTGCTCGATCATCTCCTCGTTCAGGTCGGCGGTCAGGAACGCCTCCCGTTCGCCGCCGGCGGGCATCGGCAGCCAGCCGACGAAGTCGGTCATCCACGCGAACGCCGTCCGCTTGAGCTCCGGGTTCTCATACAGGAAGTAGTCGACGTCCCAGGCCTCGTCGCCGATGACGAGGTCGTACTCTCCGGTCTCCACCGCATCGTGGAAGACCATGAAGTTCGCGACGAGGATCTCGTCCATCCGCCGGATGGCCTGGAAGGCATTGAGATCGTGCCCGGCCAATTCCGCGGTGATGTGCGCCGATTCCGAGGCCAGCTCGGCGCTCAGCGGGTGGATCCGCTCGCCGTGCGACTCGAGCACGTCCGTAACCGGGCTCTGGGCGAGCCAGTCGATCTCGAGATCCGGATGGAGCTTTCGAAGCTCGTCGGCGATCGAGACATCGCGCTGGGCGTGGCCGAGGCCGATGGGCGACGAGATGTAGAGCGCACGACGCCGCCGGGCGAGTGCGCGGGTCCAGGTTCGCGTGGTCGCTGGCGCCGTCACTGGATCGTCTCCTTTGCAAGGGACCGGATGAAGTCGCGGATGAGCAGGTTGGCCAGAACCGGATGGCGGCCCGGCACCATGTGATCGGCGCCATCGACGACCACGAGCGGCGCTCCGGTCAGCTCCGCGAGCCGCTGCGACCGGGCCACCGGCTGGCAGTGGTCCTCGGAGCCGTGGACCAGGAGCATCGGACAGCGGACGGCGCGGCAGGTCGCCTCGACCGTCGCCAGGTCCCAACCCTGGGTGAGCTCGATGTCCGCGATCATCGCCTCGGCCGAGCCGTCGACCGCCCACTCGACGGCATCGTCGATCTGCTTGGTCGAGTGCGGCTCGGACGTGATCGCCCCGAAGAAGAACCGCGCGAAGCCCGGGTAGTCGCGCCTGAAGTAGTGGCGGTTGACCTTCGCCCAGCCCTCGTCGGTGGGCAGCTCGTCCTCGAACGACCACTGCACCTTCCACGGGTGCGGCGGCGAGAGGAGCGGGACACCGGCCGCGAACGCGACGATCCCGAGAACGCGTTCCGGCTTCGCCGCGGCCAGCTCGATCGCCCTCCACACCCCGTCGCCGCACAGTCCGACGAGGATCGCCGCCGCGGTGTCCGTCGCGTCCATGACCCGCTCGATGTCGCCGACCATCGACGCATCGCGGTAGGCGTCGGGGTCCGTCGGGCGGTCCGAGCGTCCGTTGCCGCGACCGTCGAACGCGACGACCCGGTGGCGACGGCTCAGGTAGGGGACCTGGCCCTTCCACTGGCGCGAATGGACGATCGGCGTCGACGGCAGCAACACGATCGTCGGCTCTCCCGCGCCGAAGACGTCGTAGACGATCCGCACACCGTCCGGAGCCGTGACGCCGCCGGTCTCGGCCGGCTCGACCGCGCGCATCAGCCCGACCCACCCGTGCCTGGATCGATCGTCGCGACGAAGTCGCGGATCAGCAGGTTGACCCGGATCGGGTCTCGGGCGACGACGATGTGACCGCCACCCTCCAGCAGCTCCAGACGGGCTCCCGGGATGGCGCGCGCGAGGCCGATGCCCTGGCTCACGTCGGTGATCCGGTCGCCAGTGCCCTGGATGACGAGCGTCGGGGCCCGGATGGCGCCGCACATCGCGGTGACCATCTCGAGGTCGAGCGTCGGGGGAGCCCTCTTCGTGGCGGCGAGCGACTCGGCATCGGTGTCGAGCCCGTAGCCGACGGCGTCCTCGATCTGCTTGGTCGAGTGAGGCTCAGGGAACGCCTCAGAGAAGAAGAACTCGAGGAAGGCGCGGTAGTCGCGGCGCCAGAAATGGATGTTCTCCCGGTTCCAACCCTCGTCATTCGGCAAACGGTCCTCGAAATGCACCTGCCACGACCGACCGGGCTCCCCGAAGAGCGAGGCCGGGCACAGGAACACGAGGCCGAGGACGCGCTCGGGATGCTCGGCGGCGAACAGGATCATCGGCCCGGAGGACCCCGAGAACCCGACGAGCACCGCGGCGCGGACGCCGGCCGCGTCCAGGACCGCTTCGAGGTTCGCGGCGCGGGCGCGGGTCGTATGGGCGAGCGGATCGGTCGGGCGGTCCGAGAGACCGTTGCCGCGGTTGTCCCAGGCCACGACCCGGTGGCGGCGGGCGAAGTCCGGGATCTGCGCCTTCCAGATGCGCGCGTGGACGATCTGCCAGGGCGGGACGAACGCGATCGGCGGATCTCCCGCGCCGTACACCTCGTACCCGACCTGGCCGCCGTCGCGCTCCACGACGCCGGTGACATCGGGGTAGCGGGCACGCATCTGCTCGGGGCCACGCGGCGGACGGTCGACGTCCTGCGTCTCGGTGGGCGAAGTGGTCGTCGTCATGACGCGTCCCTGTCGTCAGGTCGTCGCCGGCTCGGCGACCTGACGGAGCAGCAGGCCGACCTTGCGCAGGGCGGAACGCATCGGCAAGGTCGATTCGGTGACGCCCAGCAGGATCAGCTCCTCGGCGCCCAGGAACGGGGTGCCCATCAGCGCGGCGACCTCGTCCGGCGTGAACCCGCCGAGGCTCACCCCGCGCTCCTCCTCGTGTCGCGCGACGTCTGCCAGCACGCGGTACCAGCCGAGGACCATCTGGCGGACCGCGGCCGCGACCTCCGAGTCGGACCAGCCGGCGGCGATCATCTCCTGCAGGATCCGGACATAACCCGATTCGATGTCGGCGTCGAGGAAGTCGCAGGCGAGCTCCCAACGGACCCACAGCGGATCCGGCGCGTCGAACATCGAGCGCTGTCGCTCGAGCAGGCGCTCGTTCTCGGCCGCGAGGACCGCGAGGATGAGCTGGCGCTTCGATCCGAAGTGGTAGTGGATCTGACTGAGCGGAACCTCGGCGGCTTCAGCGACTGCGCGGGTCGAGAGACTCGCGTAGCCGTCCGCGAGCAGGCGCTCGCGGGCTGCGCCGAGGATCGCCGCGTGGGTGTCGGCCGTGGCCTGGCCCCGGCGCTCGGCGCGGGTCGGGCCCACCGACGTCGTTCGTTCAGACATGCGCCGAGCATACGACCCCCGGCTCACGCCGCGACCGCGTACACGGCGGCGAGGATGAGCACGATGCCGAGCGGCCGCGTCATCCGACGCCCCCAGGGCAGGTTCTTCTCGATGGCGGTCAGGCCGCCGAGCACGAGCATCGCCGAGACGCTGCCGAGCCCGACGCCGAACATCACGAGCATCAGCGACCAGCAGCACCCGACGCAGAAGGCGCCGTGGGCGATGCCCATCGCGAGAGCCTCGCGTCGCTCGGATGTGCCTCGCCACCGGTTCAGGACGAACCCCAGCGGGCTTCGGCACGCGTCGAGGCAGCGGTCGCGGATCGGGCTGAACTGCCACAGGCCGGCCGCGAGGAGCGTCGCCGAGATGATGACCTGGGGATGCTCCGCCAGCCACGGGACGGAAGTGACCGCGGCGTGGATGCCCCGATCGAGGACCCACGCCGCGAAGCCGAACCCGCCCCACACCAGGAGGTAGCCCGTGAGCAGCAGCACGACGAGCCGTCCGGGCCGTTGCCGCCGACTCACGAGCGCCCCGAAGGTCATCACGAGCGGGATGCTCGAGGGGAGCATCATCGCGACGATCATCAGGACCCAGCCGGCCGAGAACAGCCCGGCCTCGAGGGCAAGCGGCCCGCCCTCGGTGGCGTGGTGGAGGTAGTGGCCGTACGGCGACCCCTCCCACAGCCAGAGGGCGAGCCACGCCGTGCCAGCCAGCGCGACGAGCGACCCGGTCAGGATCGCCCGGTCGCGCCGCGGGGCACGGAGGTGGGTAGGTGCGAACATGACGCGTACCGGAAGCGCTGCGCTCGGGCCGTCAGGCCGCGAAGCGGAAGTGCCCCTGCAGGGCGTTGTGCCCCTGGAGGTCGACGCTCGGGATCCCGTGCGGGCTGCCGTCCTTGGTGAACTGGCTCGCCTTGCTCGCGAAGACGGGCGAGCCCGGGATGGTGCTGAAGACCGTCTCGGCCAGCGTGGTCGGCTTGCCGGTCGCACCCATGAACGGCGCCATCTCCGCCTCGACGAGCTTTCCGATCGTGAGCCGGCCCTTGCCGCCATCGACGGTGAAGGTGATGGGGGAGCGCTCGACCGCGACGACCTCGCCGATCAGCCCCGCGAGGTCGGCGATCCCGCCGCCGAGCTGCCCGGTGAACAGGCGAAGCAGCGCGCCCTCCTGCTCGGCGGAGGCATTCTCGTCGACGAAGACGACCGCCTTCCAGGACTTCGGGATGAGGATGTTCTTGGGGATGTGGGCTGAGACCGCCATGGTCAGACCGGCGACGTCGATGCCTTCGATCGAGCCCTTCTCGATCCCCCAGGCGATGACGGTGTCGCAGGTCTTGTAATCAGGGTCCTCGCCGACCCAGCACGGGCAGAGGACGTTGCAGGTGCAGACTTCGAGCAGCTTTCCTTCGATCTCGTAGGCCATCGGTCGGGTCCTCCCAGTCGTCGTGTCGGTCGAGTGACCGATATCGGTCGGTCGACCGACTGTACAACGCGATGGCCAGATGTCAAGCCCCTTTCTGCGTCGAGTCCGGCCGAGCCGTTGGCCCGGCCGCCCGAGGCCCATCGGGGTCTCCCGCAATGGAGGTCTGGTAGCATCGGGGGGTCAGCATCCCGCGTGGCCCTGCCAAGGTCGCGTACCAGCGGAGACCCCCGTGACCACCCCGACGCCCGATCCCGACGCCGTCGCGCCTGCCGTCAAGGACCTCGACACGATCGTGTCGCTCTCGAAGCGGCGGGGGTTCATCTTCCCCTCGTCCGAGATCTATGGCGGCATCAACGCGGTGTGGGACTACGGCCCGCTGGGGGTCGAGCTCAAGAACAACGTCAAGCGCGCCTGGTGGCGGGCGATGGTCCAGGAGCGCGATGACATCGTCGGGCTCGACGCGGGGATCCTCATGCACCCGCAGGTCTGGATCACGTCCGGTCACGTCGGCTCGTTCAGCGACCCGCTCGTGGAGTGCCAGACCGACCACCGCCGGTTCCGGCTCGACGAGCTGCCGGGCGCCGAGCACCTGACGGCCACCGAGCTGCAGGACCCGACGATCGTCGAGCGGCTCGGACTGCGCTGCCCGGTCGATGGCGGTCCGTTGTCGGCGCCGCGCCGCTTCAACCTGATGTTCAAGACGTTCATGGGCCCGGTCGAGGAGGACGCGTCGGTCATCTACCTGCGCCCCGAGACCGCCCAGGGCAGCTACGTCAACTTCAAGAACGTCCAGCAGTCGTCGCGCAAGAAGCTCCCGTTCGGGATCGCCCAGATCGGGAAGTCGTTCCGCAACGAGATCTCGCCCGGCAACTTCGTGTTCCGGATGCGCGAGTTCGAGCAGATGGAGATGCAGTACTTCGTCCGGCCGGAGGGCGAGGCCACGGCGGCGTTCGAGACGTGGCTGCCGAAGCGCCGGGCGTGGTACGAGCGCTACGGCGTGGCACCCGAACGGCTGCGGCTGCGCGAGCACGCACCCGACGAGCTGGCGCACTACGCGAAGAAGGCGATCGACATCGAATATCGCTTCCCGTTCGGCTGGAAGGAGCTCGAGGGCGTCCACAACCGCGGCGACTTCGACCTCTCGCGCCACTCGGAGGCGTCGGGCGAACGGCTCGAGTACTTCGACCAGGCGACCGATGAGCACGTGATCCCGTGGATCGTGGAGACGGCGGCCGGCGCGGACCGTGCCGCGTTCACGTTCCTGATCGATTCGTACCGCGAGGAGGAGGTCCGCGGCGAGACGCGCGTCTCCCTGGCCCTCCATCCCGACCTGGCGCCGTACAAGGTCGCCGTGCTCCCGCTGCTCAAGAAGCGGCCCGAGATCGTGGAGCTGTGCCACCGGATCAAGGCCGACCTGCAGCGGCACACGATGGCCGTCTACGACGACACGGCCGCGATCGGCAAGCTCTACCGCCGCCAGGACGAGATCGGGACGCCGTGGTGCGTGACCGTCGATGTCGACTCCCTCGAGGACGGCGCGGTCACCGTCCGCGACCGCGACTCGATGACGCAGGAGCGCGTGCCCGTCGAGGGCGTGACGCGGCTCATCCTCGATCGCCTGGACGCGGCGCGCGCGGAGTAGGGGAGCGCCCGGGCATCGGTGGTCGTGGTCGTCGGGCTCGCGCGAAGGTCCGGGTTACGCCAGCGGCGGTCGCAGGGGATGATCGGGGGCCTGGACCTGCGTGTGCGGCCCCCTGAGCGTGGATGGCGATGATATCGGTGGCGATAGCGAGCCTGCGAGCACGGATCCGACCGATCCATCTGCTGATCCTCGTCCTGCTGGCCGTGATCGCGGCGATCGTCGTCACCTCGGTCGTGCGCACGGTCATGCAGCCGCGGCGCACGACGGCGGTCTACGACCCGCCGGTGCTGGCTGGCCAGCAGCTCTGGGGTGCGTGTGCCGGCGGGTTCTACGCTCGCCACGGGGACACGATCGTGCTTACGTCGACCGGTCACTGCACCAAGGAGGGCGTCGTCGCGTACGACGCGGACCACACGACCGTCCGCGGCGTCTTCGGCCCGGCCGCACGCGACGCCACGTGCCCGTATCCCAAGAAGAAGTGCGCATCGTCCGACCTGAACTACCTCGTGGTCGCCGAGGACCGCATCCCGTGGGGTCATCTGAACGTGGTGGACCTGGGCACGGCCGGCTACCGGGTCATCCCGGCGGGCACGAAGCCGCTCGCATGTGGCGACATCGCGATCGGTGACCTCGTCGAGATCGACGGCCGCAACGTCTACCGCAGCGGGCCGGTCATCGAGAAGGGCGCCTATCTCCACGAGGGGGATGGCGACTACTTCCCGTGCATGATCGCGGCGCGGATCAAGGCTGGCGTCGGCGATTCAGGCGGCGCGGTCCTCGTGCGCGGCATCCCCGCCGGGGTCTCGAGCCGCAGCTTCGGCGGGACGCTCGGGTTCACGCCGCTGGCCGAGGGGCTGGCCCAGCTGGGCCTGGAGCTCTGCACGACGCCCGACTGCGATCTCGTGGCACCCGCGGGCGATGCGACCGGCTGACCCGGCGGATGCGATCAGGCAGGCGCCGCGTCCCGGACGGGGCGCTTGTCGGCCACGACGATCCAGGTCTCCATCGTGAAGCCGAGACCCTTGTCGTCGACCCACGGCTGCAGTCGAGTCCGGACGTCCCCGAGGAACGCGTCCCGAGCGTCCGGTCGGAGGTCCCCGATCGGCCCGACGAGGGGAGAGCTCAGGACCTCGCGCCGGACGTACTCGTCGACGGACGGGAACCGGACCCTGACCACTTCGACCATGGCGCGGACGGGTTCGAAGTCCGCCTCCGACAGCATCGTACGCAGCGTCTCGATCGACGGCCCGGAGAAGGGACTGCGCATGGTCCCCGCGGCCGAATCCCCAGCGTGAGCCTCGATCGCCTCGATGAACGGTCCGAACACCGAGTTGTGCTCGACCGGGCGCCACATCGCGAGCACCAGCCGGCCGTTCGCCGCGAGGACCCGCCAGACCTCGCGTGTGGCCGCCGCGGGGTCCGGGAAGAACTGCAGCCCTTGCTGGCAGCAGACGACATCGAAGCTGCCATCCTCGAATGGCAGGCCCCCAGCGTCGGCTTGGACCCAGGTGACCTCCGGAACGACGTCGCGGGCGAGCGCCGCCGCCACTCGCAGCATCCCCTCGTTGAGATCCGTGGCGACGACGCTGCCCGCCGGGCCGACTCGCGGAGCCGCGGTCCGCGCGACGATGCCGGTCCCGCAGGCCAGATCGAGGACCCTGACGCCCGGGATGACCGAGGCCGCACCGACGACAAGCTCGGCACACGGGGCGAAGAACGTCGGCACGAGGAAGCGCTCGTACGCTTCCGGTCCCGTGTCGTCCAGCTGCCACGTACGTCGGAGGGGTTCGGTCACGGTCCGGCCGCCCAGGCTCGGTGCCTCGCTACGCCGTTCGCTCCGCATGCTTATTGGTCGGCGTTCTGCTCGGCCGCCTCGATCGCCGTCGCCAGGTCCGCACCGGCCACGCCGCGCGGCTCCTTGCCCTTGGGCCAGTACAGCTCCTTGTGGACCTGCTCCTCGGGATACCCGCGCGCCAGCAGGGTCTCCTCGGCCGACAGGATCATGTCCGGGTTCCCGCAGATGTACGCGATCGAGTCGTCAGCCGTGAGTCCAAGCTCGTCGAGCACGGGGGCCAGGATCGTCTCCACCCGGCCGGTCCGCCCGCCCCACTCGGCATTTCGCGGATCGTTCGGACGCGACACCGTTGGAACGTAGGTGACTGGGTACTCCCCGGACCGTTCCCAGCCCTCGAGGATCGGTCGGTAGCCCAGCTCGTGCGCATGGGAGACGCCGTTGAGGAACAGCACCCTGCGCGGCCGGCCCTCGACGAGCAGCTGTCGCATCATCGAGACGAACGGCGCATTGCCGGTGCCCGACGAGATGAAGATGTGCGTGCGGTCGTCGTCCTCGCGCAGCGTGAACTTGCCCTTGGGACCGATCATCCGCATCGCGTGGCCGACGGGCAGGTCCCACAGCAGCGGGGTGAACGTGCCGCCGTTGACCAGGCGGACGTAGAACTCGTACCCGTCGGACCCGATGACCGCCGGCGGCGATGCAACCGAGTACGGGCGCTGGACGATGCGGCCGTCGACCATCACCCCGATCGTCATGTACTGGCCGGCCTCGAAGGGGGTCGCCTCGCCGTCGAAGCGCACCCAGAAGTAGGCGAGCGACTCGGTCTCGTCCTCGCGACGGACCAGGTGCGCGTTGTACTGGGGCGCCTCACGCTCGATCACGCCGGGCGCCGCCGGCGTGGTCGGGGCGAGACTCGCTGGTTCGGTCATGGACGGGGCGGCCTCCGTGGTCGTTGCCGCTCGATGGTACCCGGCCACGTGGCGCGCCCGTCGGATGGGGTTGGGTATCGCCGACCGCCGGCAAGGCTCGGGTGAGCGCCGCCGGCGGTCGGCCAGGATGACGATGTCGCTTGCTAGAACGGCAACCCGCGGCAGGAGACGCGTGGGTTCCAATCCGCGAACAGGCCCTTCGGGTTCTTCTTCCAGAGCCACAGGTGGATCTCGTAGAAGTCGGGCAGCTCGTAGGCATTCGGGGCCGGGATCAGCGTGAGCGGCTTGCCGAACAGCTTCGGCTTGTTCTTGCCGAACGCCGCGTGCCAGGCATCCTTGAGGACGATGTACTCGACCGCCACGAGCTCGTAGCCGCCGCCCTTGCGCGGACCGTAGACCAGCGCCTCCGGCCGGAGCGTATCGAGGTGGGGATCGCCGACGAGGTCGCCCTTGACGTAGTGCTGGCCCATCCCGCCCACGCCCGGGTTCTGGGCACAGCCCTTGACTGCGCCATAGCCGGCGGCCATCGCGACATCGAGATTGTGGAATGGCGTGGTCGCCAACCGGACCGGATCGAGGTTCCGGCCCTCATCGCTGTTGCTCGCAGAGGCCACCGCCCCGCCGAGCATGGCGAGCACCGATAGCAGTGCGATCGACGCGATCACCCGCGCCCGTACGTTGCGCATCACGTTCCCTCCTTCGTCGTGCCGTCGAGTTCCAAAGCGTTCATCCACGAACCTCCGTCTAGCCATCCGGACCGGCGGCCCGGTCGCTGATAGCAGGAGGCTCGCGTGGCGCGCCCGAGCGGTCATCGGTCGAATGACCGATGTCGTCGACCGAGGTCGTCCTACGTTGCGAACCGTCGGGCCGCCATCCGCGCCGTGGACGGTCGCGACTGTCTCGCAACCCGAGGCGTCCGGGGAGCGACGCTACAATCACTGCGCACGAGTGAGCATTCGACGCGGCCCGCCGCGGCCGGCCGCAGACCGCCCCAAGGAGCAGCCCGATGACCGATACCGCGACCCCGGCCGCCGAGCGCGCGCATCGCGCGTCCAAGCGCTATATCTACGCGTGGGGCGGCGGCACGGCAGAGGGCGATGCGTCGATGCGCGACCTGCTCGGCGGGAAGGGCGCTGGCCTCGCGGAGATGACGAACGCGGGCCTCCCGGTCCCACCCGGCTTCACGATCACCACCGAAGCGTGCAACGACTACTTCGCCGCCGGCGAGAAGCTCCCCGACGGGCTCTGGGAGGACGTGCTCGAGGCCGTCAAGGAGGTCGAGACCCTCACCGGCAAGGGCTTCGGCGATCCGGCCGACCCGCTCCTCGTGAGCGTCCGCTCCGGGGCGAAGTTCTCGATGCCCGGCATGATGGACACGGTCCTGAACCTGGGGCTCAACGAGCAGACGCTGCACGGATTGATCGCCCTCACGGGCAACGAGCGGTTCGGCTGGGACGCGTACCGGCGCTTCATCCAGATGTTCGGGCGGATCGTCATGGAGGTGAGCGGCGAGCGCTTCGACCATGCGCTCGAGGCGTCGAAGGCGGCGCACGGCGCCGCGCAGGACACCGATCTCTCCGCCGCGGACCTCAAGGCCCTGACCGAGGACTTCAAGAAGATCGTCCGCGAGGACACCGGGCGCGACTTCCCGAGCGATCCGAACGAGCAGTTGGAGCTGGCCATCAAGGCCGTCTTCGCGAGCTGGTTCGGCAAGCGTGCCAACGACTACCGCAACAACCAGAAGATCGCCCACGACCTCGGGACCGCGGTCAACGTCGTCACGATGGTCTTCGGCAACATGGGTGATGACTCGGGCACGGGCGTCGCGTTCACGCGCGACCCCAACACCGGCGAGAAGACCCTCTTCGGCGAGTACCTGACCAACGCCCAGGGCGAGGACGTGGTCGCCGGCATCCGGACCGCGCCGAAGATCTCCCAGATGGCGACCGACATGCCCGAGGTCTATGCCGAGTTCGGACGCATCGGCCAGCAGCTCGAACGCCACTACCGCGACGTCCAGGACCTCGAGTTCACGATCGAGCGCGGCAAGCTCTACATGCTCCAGACACGGTCGGCGAAGCGCACCGCCGCCGCCGCCATCAAGATCGCGGCCGACCTCGTCGACGAGGGCGTCATCAGCAAGGAAGAGGCGCTGATGCGCATCGAGCCGGCGCACGTCGACCAGCTCCTGCGCGACCAGTTCGACCCTGGGGCCCGAGCGAAGGCGACGCGCATCGCCAAGGGCCTGAACGCGTCGCCCGGCGCCGCCGTCGGGCGGGCCGTGTTCGACGCGGATGTCGCGGTCGAGTGGGTCGGCCGTGGCGAGAAGGTCGTGCTCGTTCGGATCGAGACGTCGCCCGACGACTTCCATGGCATGGCCGTGGCCGAGGGGATCCTAACCGCCCGAGGCGGGGCCACGTCGCACGCGGCCGTCGTCGCGCGCCAGATCGGCAAGCCCTGCGTGGCGGGCTGCCACGAGCTCGTGATCGACTACAAGGCGAAGGACGCGACCGCGAACGGCGTGACGTTCGCGGAAGGCGACTGGATCAGCCTCGATGGCGCCACCGGCGAGGTCTTCGTCGGCTCGCTGCCCACGGTCTCGGCCCGGTTCGAGGACCAGCCCGAGCTCCAGCGCGTCCTGGGTTGGGCCGACGAGGTCCGCCGGATGCAGGTCTGGACGAACGCCGACAAGCCCGAGGAGGCCGCGCTCGCCCGGACGTACGGCGCGCAGGGCATCGGCCTGTGCCGCACCGAACACATGTTCCGCGAGGGGGAGCGTCTCGAGATCGTCCGCGACGCGATCCTGGTCGCCATGGTCGCGACCCGGGCCAAGGCGAAGGTGGCGGCCGGCGGAACCTTGTCCGACGACGATGCCGCGGCGGTCGCGCGCTTCGATGCCGCCATGGGCAAGCTCGAGGTTCTCCAGCAGGGCGACTTCGAGGGCATCTTCAAGGCGATGGACGAGCTGCCGGTCGTCATCCGGCTCATCGACCCGCCGCTCCACGAGTTCCTGCCGAACCTCGAGGACCAGCTGGTCAAGGTGACCAAGGCGGGCGATGCGGCCACGCCGGAGGACGTCGAGCTCCTGGCGACGATCAAGAGCCTGCACGAGCAGAACCCGATGCTGGGCCTGCGCGGCTGTCGGCTGGGCCTCCTGATCCCGGACTTCGTGAAGGTCCAGACCCGGGCGATCCTCAACGGGCTCATCGCGGTCCAGCGCGCCGGCGGCCATCCGAAGGCAAAGATCATGATCCCGCTCGTCGGGCACGTGAACGAGTTGTCCGCGACGAAGGCGATCCTCGAGACGGAGGCCAAGGCGGTCGAGGCGGCCGCCGGGACCACCGCCGAGTACGTGTTCGGCACGATGATCGAGGTGCCACGCGGGGCACTCACCGCGGACGAGATCGCCCGCGACGCCGCGTTCTTCAGCTTCGGGACCAACGACCTGACCCAGATGACGTTCGGCTACAGCCGTGACGACGCGGAGGGCGGCTTCCTCCTCAAGTACATCGAGGACGGGATCCTGCCGGTCAACCCGTTCCAGACGCTCGACGACGCGGTCGCGGGCCTGATGAAGATGGCCGTGGACAAGGGCCGTGCCACGCGACCGGACATCGAGCTCGGCATCTGCGGCGAGCACGGCGGCGACCCGGAGTCGATCACGAAGTGCGAGCGCATCGGCCTCGACTACGTTTCGTGCTCGCCCTTCCGCGTGCCGGTCGCCCGGCTCGCGGCGGCCCAGGCCGTTCTGACCGGACCCGAGCGTGACAAGTAGCGCCGCCCGACGACCGCGCTGGGAGCCCGACCCGCGCGGCATCGGGGTCGGCGACGCGTCGGCGCACCTCGCCCAGCTCGACGCGCTGCGCGCCGTCGCGACCGAGCCGGGCTGGGTCGCCGAGGAGCCCGAGGCGCACCTCCTGCCCCATCTCCGTTCCGCCGCCGAGGCCGAGGGCTCGGAGCTGGCCATCGACTCGGCCGCGGCCGACCCTGATGGCACGTTCGTCGTGGAGGCACGTTGGGTCGGGACCGACGACGCCGGTGCTCGCGATGTGCGGGTGGCGGCGATCGCGTTCATCGGCACCATCGCCGAGACGACGACTGCCATCCACGAGCGTAACGACGCCGGCGCCGCCGTCTTCGAGGTCGTGACCGGCACCCTGCCCGGTGGATCGTTCGCGACCCACGGCCATACCCTGCGCCTGCGCGTCGTCGGGGCGCCACACGCCGCTCGCTAGGAGCGAAGGCATGGCCGACTCGAGCCCGGACGCGGTCGCCACGGCCCAGGACGCGGCCCCAGCCGGGGACAGGCCGCGCCTGCCGCATTGCGTGACCGTGATCGGCGGCGGCTTCGCGGGTCTGTACGCCGCACGCAACCTCGGGATCGATCCGGAGGTGCGGGTCACGCTCATCGACCGGCGCAACTTCCACCTGTTCCAGCCGATGCTCTACCAGGTCGCCACCGGCGCGCTCTCGCCCGGCGATATCGCCCACCCGCTGCGCTCGGTCCTCGGTCGCAACCGCAACACGACGGTCATCCTCGGCGAGGCGATCGGGATCGATCCCGACAAGCGCCAGGTCCTGCTCTCGGACAGCGGCCCGGTCGACTACGACACGCTCATCGTCGCGACCGGGGCACACCACAGCTACTTCGACCATCCCGAGTGGGCGACGCTCGCCCAGGGCCTCAAGACCGTCGAGGACGCGACCGAGATCCGGCGCCGAATCCTCATTGCCTTCGAGGCCGCGGAACGGGAAGCCGATCCAGAGCGGCGGGCCGAGTGGATGACGTTCGTGCTCGTCGGCGGCGGCCCGACGGGGGTCGAGCTGGCCGGGGCCCTCGGCGAGATCGCCCGCGACACGCTCAAGCGCGAGTTCCGCGCGATCCGTCCCGCCGACGCGAAGATCATCCTCGTCGAGGCCATGGATCGCGTCCTGCAGGTCTATCCGCCGGGACGGTCGAAGTCGGCGCAGCGACAGCTCCAACGCCTCGGGATCGATGTCCGGACGAAGACCAAGGTGATCGACATCGACGAGCGCCACGTCCGTGTGCTCACGCCCGACGGGACCGAGCAGACCATCCCCACCCGGACCGTGCTGTGGGCGGCCGGCGTGCAGGCGTCGTCGTTCGCCCGGAAGGTCGCGGCGGCGACCGGTGCCGAGACGGACCGCGTGGGGCGGGTCCTGGTCGGGCCGGACCTGACGATCCCCGGGCACCCCGAGATCTTCGTCGTCGGCGACGCCGCGGTGATGCCGTGGCACAAGGACCGGGCGACGCCGGGTGTCGCCCAGGGTGGCATCCAGGGCGGGTCGTATGCCGCGAAGGTCATCCGCCGGCGCATCCTGGGCCGACCCTACAAGCCGTACCGCTACTCGAACCACGGGGACGTGGCCGTGATCGGGCGCCTGTCGGCGGTGACCGACATCCCGTGGATGGGCCCGTTCGGGCAGCAGGGCGGCTTCACGGCCTGGCTGCTGTGGCTGGGCATCCACATCACGTACCTGATCGGCTTCTCGAACCGGATCGTCGTCCTCGTCCGCTGGGCGTGGACGTTCATCACCCACGGCCGTGGAACGCGACTCATCACCGGCCGCACGCTGCTGCCGCCGATCGAGGAGCCGGAGCCGCCGGTGATGGCGCCGCTCGATGAGTCGAGCGAAGCCCGCGACAACGATTTGCCGGGCGGCTGAGCGCGGTCGACCATAGTTGTGGCATTCCGCCCCGACTTGGTCCGCTCGTCTGACGTCGTGGCTGCGATGCGAGCCCGCGGATTGCCTCCGAGGCGAACGTGAGTTCGATCGGGTCGGTCAATGCAAGGGTGCACGATCAAAGACTGTGGACAACCGGATTGACCCACACCAAACTTGGGTCCATGCTCGCTCCTGCCAGGCAAGGTCCTGGATGGAGGGGGGACGCGGATTCAACCCAGCGCAGGCGCGTTTGGCCGTCGACCAGACAGACAAGCCGACGGCGCGCGGCGCCTGCACGCCGCAACGCTCGGGGTTGTCGCACTCCTGATCTCAAGCATGCTGGCGCCGCGCACGGCGCAAGCTGTTGGCGACGCCGACCTGGACCTCGGATTGACGGATGTGGCCGTCGTGCTTACGCCGAATCCGCGCGTCTCGATCGACACCGCGAGTTCCGTCGCCTACCCAGGCGACGAGATCGTATTCGAGGCCTCCTTCCTCTATGACCAGGCGACGCTTGCAGTGTCGGCGGACCTGACCGCCGAGAACATCGGCGACGTCGCGGGCACCATCGCCTACGTGTCCGTCGTATGGGAGAAGCGCGAAACCGGCCAAAGCACGTGGACCGAGTTCGCCGGGGCGTCGCTGACCAGCCCGGACTGGGCGCCCGTCGAGCCGATGGCCCCGTATCTGGATCCGCTCTCGTTCACAGGACTGGGCGAAGCCGCGACCGGAGTGGAGTATCCGGCCCTGCCCGTGTCCATCATCGGCACGGAGCTTGAGCCTGAGGCGATCGCGGCCTGGCGGCTCTCGGCGACCGTGCCGATCCCAAGCCAGTCCACCTTGCTCGACCTCTTCGATGACGCCGAGATCGATGGGATCCGACAGGTCGTTCATCTCGAGATCGACCCGCGCGACGAGCAACTCGGCCAGGCATTCTCCGAGTCGACCGATATCACGGCGGCCATTCAGTCGACCAGCCCTGATCTCGAACATGGCGAGATCACGGTGCGGCTGCCCGACGACACGGAGGTCGTGTTCGACGAGGGTGACGTGGCGGCTCTGGCGACGATCGAGCTCGGCGACGAACCGATCAACGAGGAGGCCCCCTTCGAAGTTGATGACTGGAACGAGAAGGGGAACCTGGAGACCGACGCCGAGTATCTGCACCGCCTGCGTGCCATTGAGCCTCTGGCCGGGTCCGTTACCTTCGTCGCGGATACATACGCGGGCACCACGGAGGCCGTTGAATTCGGCGAGGGTTCGCACCTCGATCCCCATCTTGGACGTTCTCGAGGAGGGCTCCGGGTCGACGCGGGGAGGCGAAGAATATGGGACATCGCTGTCTCTGACGAACAGCGGAACCGGACCAGCCAGCTCGATTGTGGCCGTCGCCGGCCTGGACGCCGTGGACGGCTCGGAAGGGTCGCCACCAACGACGATCGGCGTTGGGACGACCGAAGAGATGGGCCTTTCGTACGACATTCCCACTGAGTTCGACGAGGGCTCAACAGCGTCGGATGTTGTGGTCACTTGGACAGATGACGACGACAAGGAATACGGACCGATTACGACGACCCACGACGTCTGGGTTACGAACGGTGAGGAGGGAGCGCCCACGGGTGGGATCGATACCCACGACGACGACATGACGGTGTTCGCTGTGGAGACCGTCGCCGCGTTTGCCGAGGACGACATTGGCGTGGCGTCGGTCGCCTTCCTCGTTGACGGCTCAGTCGCAGAGACCGCGACCACCGAACCATATCTGTTTGAGTGGGACACTACGCAGGAAGACGCCGGAGCCCACGAACTCCAGGTTCGCGTCACCGACGGGGAGTCAACGGTGGCGACTAGTGCGCCGATCCGTCTGCACGTAGATAACGACCTGACCAGCCTCGACCGCGTTCGAGTCGATGCCAATCGGTTGGGTGTCGACGCCGCTGCGATGATGAGCGTCACGGCGATCCTCGACCCGACCCAGCTCTCGTCGAGGTATCTCTCCGCCACGGAGATCACGGGCGATAGCTCGGGTGAGATGCTGCAGGCGCTCGTCGAATGGGACGAGTTGGAGAGCGAGACACAGGACGCCATTATCGAGTTGTCCGAGGATCGTGTAACTGCGGCGTACGCCTTTGTCCCGCCGGCGCCAATCGACGTGGCCGATTTCGAGCATTGCACCTCACATGCGGTGTGCACCCTCGCCACCGACCACTTCAGCATCCGGTACTACCTGGATAACGCAGCGCACGCGGTCGCCCGGCAGGACCAGCTGCAGGCCGATCTGACCGACACGAACTGCACGTCGGTCACGCCCGAGGACGGGGAGTGCAACCACGTCCCGGACTACGTCGACAAGCTGGCGGCGGGCCTTGAACACTCATGGGCCGTATATCGAACCTGGGGCGCTCGGCTACGATCCGCCGGTCGAGACTCCGGACCTGGTCCCGGTCCTGATCCACGACGGATTCTCTGGGACTGGTTTCGTGGGTGTCAATGGTCCCATCCAGATCAAACCCAACACTACGATTCCGTTTTCCCTCGCACGCCACGAGTTCTTTCACTGGATTCAGCGGGCCGGGTTCGACGGAAATCCGCTCGGGCTGCTGTCGATGCTCGGCGGCAATTGCCTTTCGCTTGATTGTCAGAGCATTCTCTTCTGGAGCGAAGGTTCGGCAGAATGGGCGACCCACTACGCTCAGACCGTAGATCCGGCCCTTGACGACGACGATGGCCTGTACGCCGGCCACGTTGCAGACTTGCTACGCGTTCCAGAGACGTCGTTGGATGATCGAACCGACGATCGGGAATATGGCACCTTTCTCTTGGGTGAATACTTGGAGGAGGCCTTTCCGTCAAGCGGCAACATGAACGCCTACTGCCTGACAGATCCGGAGCCAGCCGAATGCGCCGTTGACCCGGAGCCCTCAATGATCAGGTCAGTGTGGGAACACATCTGGTCGGGAAATCGCGTGTTCGACTCCATCAATTCAGTTGCGACCAACGAAGGAAGTGACCTTTCTCAGGTCTTGCAGGGGTTCACGCGCTCGAATTACCTGCTGGACGCTAGTCTCGATGGCCACAGGATCTCGGGTGCGTATAGCGACCCAGATGCTGCGATCTGGCGGCAACTCCTCGACGCCCATCTTGAGACCGAGGGCGACGACCCTCAGGTATCGGGAGATAACCGGCCCGGACACACCCCGATTTCTGTGCGTCGCGATGCTCAAGCCTTCGACACTGCCAAGCTCGTTGAGATCCAACCGGGCGGCGCCTCCTACGTTGAGATCGCGCTTCCAGCGGATGGGTCGGCATACCATCTGGAAGCCACCGTCCTGGAGGAGGACGCCGATCTGGGCATCTCCGCACTGGCCTTCTCGGGGTATCCGAGCATATGTGCTGAGATACCGATTGGGACTATCGAGTCGCAGGTTTGGACCGTTGCGTCGACCAACCTGATCTTGCCCGATGAGTGCACGAGCGTCACCGTGATGCTCACACACACGAACCCACTGAGCTGGGACAACATGCTAGTCAACGTGCGGATTTGGCCGTACGACACGAAGGACGCTTTTGAGCGGACATCGGTGTCTGGTTGGGGCCAAGGCGATGGGGCCCTGTGGCGAGAAGCGAGCGGTCTGCCTCGCGGGACGGTCGCCGGCGGTCGCGGCGAGCTTGCCTTCAGCGCATTTGTGTCCGGGGAGCGACTGGTCATCGGCGGCGACATTGAGGAGCGACTCGTGATCGCCGAGCTGTCTGACTGCACGACCTTCGCGGGTCTCGCCATCGGACCCGTCTCGATCAATTCATCTGGCGTGGTGTCGGCTTTCGGGGCGGAGCCCGCGCAACCACCTGAACTCGACCCATGCCGCCCGTTCTACGTCCGAATCGGCGATGCAGTGAAAGTCTGGCAGGCCACGCAGCGCGAGCGGGACGGGGCGGACCTTGAATTCGACGTCAGCACACCACTCGAGCCATCGAATGTACTGACAATCCTCGGGCTTGGAGTGGACTCAGCCGAGAGGGTCCTTATCGACATCATCGAATTCGAGGTCCAACCATGGACTTGAGCCTGGACAGTTCGCCGTTGTTCGCGCCGCTCAGGGCCGGACGCTTGGCCGTGCTCGTCGCGCTGCTCTTGGTGGCAGCTTGCCTGGCTGGCTGTCAGCCGGACGACACGCGGCCGGGCGTCAAGATCGTGAACGACACGGAGCGCGAGGTGCAGATCTTCTACGAAGTAGGTGGCGCGGAATCCCTGCAACACGCAAAGTCAGGCGAAACGGCAATACCCCCCAAAGGGCTCCTGACGTTTCGTTTCGACTTTCCTGACGAGGCCACAGGAAGTCCGTGTACGTCCGGCATCATCCGCGCGCGAGCGGGTACGGATGTCGTCGCGGTCATAGATTCTGGGGTATGCGCGGGTCCGAATTCGATCCGCCTTTCGGAATGGCCTCCGTGAGTGCTTTCACTCGCCGCCAGGCGGGATCGACCTCGGCAGCTCGATCACGAATGTGGTCCCGTCCAGACCGGTGCGCTCGACGGCAATCCGGCCGCCGTTGGCGGCAAGCAGCTCGCGGGCGATGGTGAGCCCGATCCCGCTGCCGCCGCGATGTCCGGTCCGCGGATCGATGGCGCGCGAGGGATCCGCCCGGTAGAAGCGCTCGAAGACGTGCGGGACGTCCGCTGCGGCGATCCCCGGTCCTTCATCCGTGACCCGGATCGCGACGAGCGGGACGCCGGCCGTCGCCGTGACCGAGACGGCCACCAGACCCCCGTCCGGGCTGTGCGTCATCGCGTTTCCGATGACGTTGCGCAGCACGCGCGACAGGTGCCCGCGATCGACCGTCACGACCGTCCCGGCTGGCACGTTCGAGTCGAGCCGCAGCCCGCGCTCGCGCCGAAGCCCGTCGAGCTCGCGCTCGACCTCGTGGACCGCGAGGGCCAGGTCCACCGCCGCCGGCTGCGCCTGAAGCGGCGCGGCCTCGGCGCTCGCGAGGTCGTTGAGCTCGGCCACCACGCTGCCGAGCGCGGAGGCGGCCGATCGTGCCGCATCGAGGTTCGCGTCGTCGGCCGGGACGACGCCATCGACCATCGCCTGGAGCTGGGACACCAGGACCGTGGCCGGCGTCGCGAGGTCGTGCGCGATGTCGCTGGCGGCCCGGCGCCGGAGCATCTCGGACCGCTCCAGCCGGTCGGCCATCGCGTTGAACGAATCAGCGAGGTCGGCCGACTCGCGGTCGTCGCCGCCGGTCGCGCGGGCCGCGGTCTCGCCCGCCCCGATCCGGCGGGCGGCGTCGGCGACATCTCGCAGCGGGCGGGTGAGCCGTGTCGCCACGAACGTCGAGGCGAGCGCGATGCCGATCACGCTGAGCACGCCGCCGACCACAAGCGTGACATTGAACAGCGGCAGGAAGCCGCGGTCGCCGACCTGGGCGGGCAGGTCGGCCTCGACAGTGCCAAGGACCTCGCCGCCGGCCTCGATGGCGGCCGTGAAGCGCGCCACCGCCCCGTCGGGCTGCCGTCCGAACGCGGCCAGCGTCGTTCCGTCGTTCGCGAGGACCCGGACCTCACCGCCGAGGTTGTTTGCCAGCCTCCGGGCGACCGCGAGGACGCGCGCCGGCCGGTCGAGCCGATCGGCGAGGTTGTCGGCGGCGTCGTCGAGGCGCTGCTGCTGCTGACCGGCGATGACGGTCTCGAAGCCACCGCTGACCACCCGATTGACGACGACCCCGGCGATGAGCAACACGCCCAGCACGACCGCGCCGAGGATCAGGCCCAGTCGCCAGGCCAGCGACGGCCGCCGTGACGCGGTGGTCACCCGGGATCCCGGGTCGCGACCAGGCGATAGCCGACTTGCGGGATCGTCTCGATGAGCCACGGATCCGCGGCATCGTCGCCGAGCTTGCGCCGCAGATTCGCGACGTGGACGTCCACGACCCGATCGTAGACCTCGTCGGGCCGCCGCGTGACCGAGTCGAGGAGCTGCTCGCGGGTGAGGATGCTCCCGGGACGGCGAGCGAGGGCGGCGAGTAGCCCGGCCTCCCCAGGGGTGAGGCGACCCTGCACCGCCGGCGACGAGGCCGCACCTCGGTCGGCCGCCTCGGGTGCCCGCGCGGGCGTGACCGCCGAGCCTGCGAGCGCGTACTCGCGGCTGACCGGATCCACCACGAGGCGGCCGCCCGCGAGCGAGAGCGGCGGGGTCGCGATCGTGACCGCCTCCCCGCCCCGGCCGCTCCTCCGCAGGATCGCGGCCACGCGCGCGGTCAGCTCGTGCGGGTTGAAGGGCTTGGCGAGGTAGTCGTCGGCGCCCATCCGCAGGCCGGCGATCCGCTCCGCGTCGCTGCGCTTTGCCGACGCGATGAGGACCGGGATGTCGCCGTGCTCGCGGATCGCCTCGAGGACCGCCTCGCCGCCGAGCCCGGGCAGCATGAGGTCGAGAACGACGAGGTCGACGCCGTCTGCCTCCACCGCGTCGATGGCCGCGCGGCCATCGCCGACGACCGTGACCGCGTGGCCGTCACGCTCGAGATAGAGGCGCAGCAACTCGCCGAGACGAGGCTCGTCCTCGACGACCAGGATCCGTGCCGGAGCGGACATCCCCGCATCGTAGCGGGGCGCCTGTTCAGGAGTCGTGAAGACGCCGATCCGGGCCACACACGTTCTTCATGGCCCGGCCCGAGAGTGCAGCTGTGGTCCGGCCGCACGAGCCGGTCTCGATGGGGGTCAACACCGATGCCGAATCTCAGGTCCGTGGGTCTCGCCGGAGCCATGGTGATCAGCGCGCTCGTGGGGGGAACGCTGATCAGCGCGGTCGCCGCCTCAACGGTGCCCGCGTCGCCCGCCGCGGCGCCTTCGGTCCTCGCCGCGCCCTCGGCAGCGCCCTCCGCTCGCGCGGTCACCGAGGCTTGCGCCACGTTCCGGGCGGCGTTCGCCGCGAACCTGGGCGTCAGCGAGGCCGAGATGGTCACTGCCGCACGGAAGGCGGCTGCCACGACGATCGACAAGGCCGTTGCCGATGGCGACCTGCCGAAGGCCGCCGGCGACCGGCTGAAGGCTCGCCTCGAGAAGGCGCCGGCGGACGGCTGCGCGATGCTCAACGGCTGGCGGGCCAAGGTCGCCAAGGGTGCCGTTCACGTGAACAAGGATGCGATGACGGCCGCGGCGGAGGCGCTCAAGATCACGCCCGAGGCCTTGCGCGCCGACCTGCGCGGCGGCAAGACGCTCAAGGACGTCGCCAGCGCGCATGACGTCCCGTACGCGACGGTCACCGATGCCGTGGTTGCCGCCGTGAAAGCCGATCTCGACACGGCGGTCGCTGCCGGGACCCTCAAGCAGGCCCGCGCCGACCGGATCCTCGAGCGGCTGAAGACCCGGCTCGCCGACGGCAACCTCCGACGCGCTCGTCCCGCGGCGTCGCCCACGGCCGGCGGCTGACCCACGCCCCGCTCGTCCCCGCGGCCCGCGGCCCCAGTTTTCGCCAGATGCCGCTCTGACGAGCACGTGACGCCGTTCCGACTCGTTCTGGAGGCCGTCGCACGCCTGCGATATGCATCGCGATGCATCGAATCGGGTCGGACCAGGCCCCTTGCCCGTCGCGTGCTCGTGAGGACAGCAAGCGGCAGATCCTGGGACAGGCGACGGCCCGCGACGGCCGGCGGCTGACCCCGCTCAGTCGAACGTGATGACCTGGCGGGTGTACTCGCCCCGGCGCATCGCGGCGAATGCATCCTCGATGTCGTCGAGCCGAATCCGCCGGTCGACGAGCTTCTCGATCGGCAGCCGGCCGTCGAGGTGCCATTGCGCGTACCGGGGGAAGTCGACCGCGGGGTCCGCGAACCCGTAGTTGGAGCCCAGGATCCGCCGGCTCTCGTCGACGAACGGGTAGACGTCGAACGACGCCCGCGCGCCGAGCGGCGTCATGCCAACGAGGACCGCCGTGCCGGCCAGCGGCAGCGACGCGATCGCGAGCTCGACGGTCGCGGGCAGCCCGATGGCCTCGAAGGCGTAGTCCGGGCCGCCATCGGTGACGTCGCGAAGGGCGGCCAGCGTCTCGGCCTGGTCGTCGGCGGCGAGCAGCCCGTCCGTGGCGCCCACCTCGAGCGCGGCCGCGAGCTTGGCCGGGACCCGGTCGATCGCCACGATCCGTGACGCGCCGGCGAGGGCGGCGCCCATCACGCACGACAGCCCCACGCCGCCGAGACCGATGACAGCCACCGTCGAGCCGGCTTCGACGGCCGCGGTCTTGAGCGCCGCGCCAACGCCCGTCGAGACGCAGCAGCCGATGAGCGCCGCGACCGCGGGATCGACGCCATCGGGGAGGGGAATCGCGGCAGCCTCCGGCACGACCGTCGCCTCGGACATCGTCGCGATGCCGCAATAGGACAGGACGGCCTCGCCCGGCCTGCCGCCGGACCCGCTGCCGGCCCTGTGCAGGGCCGCCGTCCCGTCCGGCAGCGCGTGCCGGAACGACGGGGAGTCGGGGCATGCCCACGGCCGGCCGGCCCGGCACGACCGGCAGACCCCGCACGGGACGAGCCACGACAACGCGACGGGCTGGCCGACCCGCAGCGAGCGCACCCCCGGCCCGACGGCCTCGACGACGCCCGCGCCCTCGTGGCCCATCGCCATCGGGGTCGGTCGCGTCCACTCGCCGTCGCGGACGTGGAGGTCGGAGTGGCAGACGCCCGACGCGAGGACCTGCACGCGGACCTCGCCGTCCCGTGGCTCCGCCAGCTCGAGCGTCTCGACGACGGCGGCCTCGCCCGTCGCCTCCAGCACTGCCGCGCGCACGAGCCTGCTCACACCTCGCTCTCGCGGCGTCGCTCGGTGAAGCGCAACGGCTCGTAGGGAACGTACGCGGGCCACCAGGTCGCGGCGTCGATCGCGTCCGGCACAGCGTCGCTCGTCAGGTCGGCGGCCGCGAGCCCCGCCTCGACGGCCTCGCGCGCGACCGTGATCGCGATCTCGCGGGAGACGGCGCGCAGCGACGCGATCGGCGGGTACAGCGCCCCGCTCGCGACGCGCTCGTCCGTCACAGCGGCGGCGAGCGTGTGGGCGGCCAGCAGGAACATCCGGTCGGTGATGGCTCGCGAGTCTCGGCGACGATGGCCCCGAGGCCGACGCCCGGGAAGATGAACGCGTTGTTCGCCTGGCCGACCTCGTGGCGGACGCCGTCGAGCGTGACCGCCTCGAACGGGGAGCCGGTCGCGACCAGCGCGCGGCCCCCACTCCACGCGAGGACATCGGTCGGCGTCGCCTCGGCGGACGAGGTCGGGTTCGAGAGCGGCAGCACGATCGGGCGATCGCCGGGTCCCACGCGTTCGGCCATCGCGTCGATGACGGCCTCGTGGAACGTGCCGGCCACCGCGGTCGCGCCGACGAGGATCGTGGGCCGTCGGTCGCGGACGACCTCGAGCAAGGTGGACGCGGCAGATCCCGCCACGGCGGGCACCGCCAGATCGCGTTTCGTGGCATCCAGGTCGGTCCTGCCCGCGTGGACCAGCCCGTGCGTGTCGACCAGCGCGAGTGCCTCCGTGATGGCCGCCTCGGGCAGCCCGGTCTCGCGCATCGCGGTCCGCAACAGCCGCCCGATCCCGATCCCGGCGGCCCCGGCACCCACGAGGACGATGCGGGCATCGGCGAGCGTCCGTCCCGTGGCCCGCAATCCCGCGAGCACGCCGGCGACGACCACCGCGGCGGTGCCCTGGATGTCGTCGTTGAACGAGGGGACGCGGCCCTGGTAGCGGTCGAGCAGGCGCAGGGCGTTGGCGCCCTTGAAGTCCTCGAACTGGATGATGCACCCGGGCCAGACCTCGCCGACGCCGGCGACGAAGGCCTCCACGAGGGCGTCGTAGTCGGCGCCGCGCAGCCGCGGCGCCCGGTAGCCGAGATACAGCGGATCGGCGAGCAGGGCCGGGTTGTCGGTCCCGACGTCGAGCGAGACCGGCAACGTCACGGCCGGGTGGATGCCGCTGGCCGCCGTGTACAGCGCGAGCTTGCCGGTGGGGATCGCCATGCCGCCGGCTCCCTGGTCGCCCAGCCCGAGGATCCGCTCGTTGTCGGTCACCACGATCAGACGGACGTCCTCGTAGGGACCCTGCCGCAGCAGCTCCGGGATCCGCTCCCGGTCGGCCGGGGTGATCCACGTCCCGCGCGTCCGCCGGATGATGTGGCTGAACTCCTGGCAGGCGCGCCCGACGGTCGGCGTATAGACGATCGGCATGAACTCCGCGAGGTGGTCCGCGAGCAGCCGGTAGAAGAGCGTCGCGTTGCGGTCCTGGAGGGCCGCGAGGCCGATGTACTGCTCCAGCGCATCGGTCTTCACCCGCAGGTGCTCGAGCTCCAGCTCGGTCTGCTCCTCGATGGTCAGGACGCGATCGGGGAGCAACCCGCGCAACCCGAACGCCTCGCGCTCGTCGAGCGGGAACGCGAACTCCTTGGTCAGGAGACGGCTGCCGAGGAGCGCCGGTCCGGCGAGCCCGATCGCGGCCGGGCGTCCGGCGGCGATGTCGTCGTACGGGTCGGGCAGGGGGCGCATCCCCGCGAGGATAGCGGTCCGCGTGCGGCCATCGTCCCGCCGCCGTGATCCGGCCTGCGCGAGCGCGTGATCTGGCGGGACACCCGCGGTGTAGCATTCGACCGGGTCCCGGATCGCGCGCCCAGACGCCGCCCATCGGGACTCATGAGGGAGCGCTGCCGGCGTGTCTCACGCCGTCCGCTCGAGCCGCCGGTCCTGAGGGGAATCGGCGCGGGACGGGTCGTCGACGGTCGGGTCGACGAAGTGGAGGGATCGCTCATGAGTCGCCGTCGTGGCTTCGCGGCTGTCATCGCCGCCTTCCTGCTCATCACCCAGGTCGCGGGCGTCGCCGCGTCCGCCGGCGCCGGTGCGTCCGGGTCCGCCGCGGCCGCGACGGCTCCCATCGAGAGCCAGCTCCAGCGCGACCTCGCCGACGGCCGTGCCAAGCGCATCGTCGTCGAGTTCAAGGCCAAGGCCGACCTGAAGCCGGCCGCCCAGCTCAAGAACCGCAGCAAGCGCGGACAGGCGGTCCTCGACGCCCTCACGTCGACCGCCGGCACGTCCCAGCGAGCCGCCGCGGCCACGGCCTCGAAGGTCCGCGGCCTGACCGCGACCACCTACTGGCTCACGAATGTCATGGTCGTCGAGGGCGACTCGGCCACCCTGGCCAAGGTCGCGACGACGCTGGCCAAGGATCCGGCCGTCTCCCGGGTCCGAGCCGAGCGCTCGTATCCCCTCATCGAACCGATCGATCCCAAGGTCGCCGTCCTCGCGGCCGCCGGCACGCCCGAGTGGGGCGTCGCCAAGATCGGCGCCGACAACGCCTGGGCGGACAACATCCTCGGCCAGGGCGTCGTCGTCGCGACGATCGACACCGGCGTGGAGTACACGCATCCCGCCCTCGTCGACCACTACCTCGGCAACAACGGGGACGGCTCGTTCACCCACGACTTCAACTGGTGGGACCCGACGGGGCTCTGCGAGGACGCGGCGCCCTGCGACAACGTGGCCCACGGCACGCACACGATGGGCACGATCCTCGGCGGCGACGGCCCCGGCCCGTTCACGCCGGACATCGGCGTCGCCCCGGGCGCCAAGTGGATCGCGGCCAAGGGCTGCGAGGTCATCGACTGCTCCGAGTCGTCTCTGCTGTCGTCCGGCCAGTTCGTCCTCGCGCCGACCGACCTCAACGGCGAGAACGCGAACCCGGACCTGCGCCCGGACATCGTCAGCAACTCCTGGGGCGGTGGGCCCGGCGACCCGTTCTACGCCGAGACCGTCGCCGCGTGGCGGGCGGCCGGGATCATCCCGGTCTTCTCGTCGGGCAACCCCGGACCGTTCTGCGGCGAGGGCGGCTCGCCCGGTGACTTCAACGAGGTCTTCAGCGTCGGCGCCACCGACATTGACGACGTGATCGCCGACTTCTCGGGCCGCGGCCCGTCGGCGTACGGCAAGGTCAACCCGGACGTCTCCGCCCCCGGCGTCGACGTCGTCTCCAGCGTGCCCGGCGACGGCTACGAGGCCTTCTCCGGCACGTCAATGGCCGCGCCACACGTGGCGGGCACGCTCGCGCTGCTCATCTCGGCGGACAACACGCTGCGCGGGAACTTCGACGCCGCGACCGCGGCGATCCGGACGACCGCTGTCGACCGCCTCGACGACTCGTGCGGCGGCGCTCCCGACGGCGACCCGAACAACGTCTACGGCGACGGGCGCATCGACGCCGGCGCCGCGGCTGCCCTCGTGGCGACCGGCGGGACGCTCTCGGGCACGATCACCGACACGGCCACGGGCCTGCCGATCAGCGGCGCCGAGGTCACAGCGGACAACGGCACGCGACCGTTCAGCACCTCGACCGACGCGGACGGCAACTACGCCATGCTCCTCGCGGCCGGCACGTACACCGTGAGCGCCGCCTCATTCGGATACTTCGGCGCCGTCGTCCCGAACGTGGTCATCGTCACCGACGAGATTACCGACCAGGACCTCGGGCTCGACCCGCTGCCGCGCTTCACCGTGAGCGGCACGGTCTCATCCGCGGAGAACGGCTCGCCGATCCCGGACGTCACCGTCCGGGCGGTCGGCACGCCGGTCGACCCGGTCACCACGAACGCCGTGGGCCAGTACAGCCTGGAATTGCCGATCGGCACGTTCGAGCTCAGCGCCTCGGCCGACGGCTGCACCGAGACCGGCTCCGCCGAGATCACGTCCGCGGGCGACGACGTCACCCAGGACTTCGCCCTGTTCCGCAAGCTCGATGACTTCGGGCATGCCTGCGCCCCGGTCGCCTTCGACTGGGTGGACGCGGGCGGCCAGACGGCGCTGATCGGCGACGAGGTCGCCGGCCGGCTCCGGATGCCGTTCCCGTTCCCGTTCTACGACGAGACCTACGACCAGGTCTACATCTCGGAGAACGGCTACCTCAACTTCCTCCAGCCCGAGACCGGCTTCTTCAACCCGACGGGCATCCCGGCCCCCGGCTCGCCGGACGCCGCGATCTACCCGCTCTGGATGGACCTCTACATCACCGACGTCGGGAGCATCGATTCGGAGACCGTCGGCAGCGCGCCGGATCGCGCCTTCGTGGTCGAGTTCACCGACGTGCGGGTCCTCGGCAGCGCCGCACTGCTCGACTTCGAGGTCAAGCTCTGGGAGAACGGCACGATCGACCTGCTGTACGGCAGCAACCCGGCCAACCCGGGTGACGGCCGCGTGGCCACGGTCGGCATCGAGAACGCCACCGGCACCGATGCGCTCCAGATCGGGTTCTTCGAGAACATCCTCGAGTCCAACCACGCCATCCGGATCACGACCGTCCCGACCGGCTTCATCAGCGGCACCGTGACCGACGCCAACGACGGCCTGCCGATCGTCGGCGCCCAGATCGAGGCCACGCCGGGCGGCCGCTCCACGACCACGAACGAGGAGGGCTTCTACGAGCTCCGGCTCCTGGGTGGCACGTACGAGGTCACGGCCAGCGCCAGCCTGTACGAGGACGGCACCGCGACCGCGACCGTCGTCGACGGTGCCACGACCACCATCGACTTCAGCCTCCGCGCGCCGACGGCCGCGGTAGACGTCACCGAGATCGTCGCCGAGCTCGACTTCGGCGCGACCACCACCAGGCCCATCACCCTGTCCAACGACGGCTCGCTGCCGCTCGACTGGGTCGCCCGCGAGCGGAACCAGGGCGTCATCCTGCCGCCGCTGCCCGAGCCGAAGATCGCGGTGACCCGCATCCCGAGCTGGACGCGCCTGGCGCTCCCGAAGGCCTTCCCGCGCTGGGCGCCGTCGGCCGAGACCCAGGCCGCGTCGCTGACCACGATCATCAACGACCCGATCGGCGACGCCGCAGGCCCCATCGATGTCGGAACGGTCCGTGCCGGCTCCGATGGCAGCTCGATCGTCTCCATGGCCCTCGACTTCAGCCCGGCCACGCCCATCGGCCAGACGGCCGGGTACGTGTTCCTCGACACCGATGAGGACGCCTCCACGGGCGTCCCGGCCGTCGATCTCGCGGGTCTCCCGACCCAGGACGTCGGCGCCGAGTTCTTCCTCGACCTGTTCGGGACGCACGAGGCCGATCCGTTCGTCCTCGTCGTCGACGCACTCTCGTTCGATGTCGTCGCGGCCGTGCCCGTGACCTTCACCGGCCAGACCATGGCCTTCGACGTGCCGATCGAGGCGCTCGGTGGCGACGACGGGCGCATCGCGACCGCGATGGTCCTCGGCGACTTCTCGGCACCGCATGACTGGGCCCCGGACATCGGCCACGGCACCATCGAGCCGTTCAGCGACGTCCCGTGGATGACGCCTGACCCGGAGACGGGTGAGGTGCCGGTCGGCGGCGACCAGGTGATCAACGTCACCCTCGGCGCCCCGGGCCTCTCCCCGGGCGAATACCACGCCCAGCTCGTGCTGGTGACCAATGCCCCGCGCACCGAGCAGCTCGCGATCGACGTGACCCTGACCGTGGCCCTCCCCGACACGTTCGGCGGGGTCACGGGCACCGTCAGCGACGGCCACAGCGGTGACCCCATCGATGGGGCCACGATCACCCTCCACGCCCAGTTCCCGCCGGGCACCCCTCTCGATATCGTCGCCACGAGTGACGCCGACGGGGCCTACACCCTCATCGGGCCCGCCGGCACCTGGCCCACCGACGTCACCAAGGACGGCTATGTGCCGGTCGCTCTGGACGTCGAGATCGTGTCGGGCGTCTCGACGCCCGGCTCGGATGTCGCGCTCCACAAGATCCAGCCGCACGCCTCTCTCGGAGGCGACACCGAGCCGTCGTTCCTCCTCCCGGCCAACGCCCAGGCCTCCGCCACGGTGGTCCTCGGCAACCCGGAGGGCCACGCCGACCTGCACTTCACCGTCGGTGAGGTGGATCTCGGCGGCGGCACCGCAGGCCTGGCCGGCAGGACCGGCGCCCGGACGCTCCCCGCCGGCACGGACCCGAACGCGCGATCCACGCGCGGACTCGGTGCCGCCTCGGTCGGGACCGCCGTGCCGCCGCGCCTGACGGCCGACGGCGACGTCGTCGCCAGCTGGCCGACCGAGTTGTCGCTGCCATGGGGCGTCGCCTACTCGGGTGACGTCTGGCTCGGCGACCCGCTCGACATGATCGACGTCCAATTCACGGCCGCCGGCGAACGCCTCAGCGACTTCGCCCTCTCGGACTTCGCCGAATGGGGCGCGGACATGGCCTTCGATCGGGCGCGCAACCTGATCTGGCAGGTCAACGTCGGTGGCGACAACGGGATCTACGGACTCGACCCGACCGACGGCTCGGTCGACCAGATCATCACCGGCTCGCCGTGGGACGGCACCAGCCAGCGTGGCCTCGCCTACGATCCGGCGGCGGACGTCTTCTACATCGGCGGGTGGAACGAGGGCATCGTCTACCGCGTGGCCGGGCCATCGCACCCGACGCCCGGCGAGACGCTCTCGCAGTGCAGCCCGCCCGATCCGAACATCTCCGGTCTCGCCTGGAACGGCTCGTTCGGGATGCTCTGGGTGGCCACGAACTCCGACACCGACACGATCTGGCTCATCGACCCGACCACCTGCGAGGCGACTCGCGGGATCCCGCATCCGGACGGTGGCGGCTTCGGCGGCGCCGGCCTCGAGCTCGATGCCGTCGGCAACCTCTGGACCGTCGGCCAGAACTCGCTCTTCGCCTATCTCATCGAGTCGGGCCTGCCGACGTTCAGCGACGTCCCGTGGCTGACCGTGGCCCCGACCGAGGGCACGATCGCGCCTGACGGCACGGTCGACATCCACCTCGGCATCGACACGACCGGGCTCGCCCCGGGCGTTTACCGGGCCCTGGTGGCGATCCTGACCGACGATCCCGACAACGGCACGCTGCAGGTGCCCGTGACGCTGGTCGTCACGGACTTCCGGCAGGGCGTCAACGCCGGCGGCAGCCGCTACGTGGACGCGGACGGCGACGTGTACGCTGCCGACCGCTCATACGGCTCGGGCCCCTACGGCTACATCCGTCGCGGCTCCACCCGGAGCACCGGGCACTCGATCGCGAACACGACCGAGGACGGCCGCTACAAGAACCTTCGTGAGGACATGACCGCGTACAAGTTCGCGGTCGCGAACGGCTTCTACCAGGTCGAACTCAGCTTCGCGGAGATCCAGTTCAGGCACGTCGGAGATCGCGTCTTCGACATCAGCCTCGAGGGCACGCGCGTGGAACGGTCGCTCGACATCGTCGCCGAGACCGGCGCCCGCTACCGCGCCCTCGACAAGACCTATGTCGTCGAGGTGACGGACGGCGCCCTCGAGATCGAGTTCGCGTCCCCGCGCGGCCACAAGCCGATCGTGAACGCGCTCTTCGTCACGCACCTGCCGGAAGGCAGCCCCGGCACCTGACGGGCGCCGCAAGAACGTGCTCGGGCCCTGCGGCAACGCAGGGCCCGACCAATTCCGCGGCGGCGCTCCCGGCCCACCCGGGCGGAGCCCTCCATATGCATCCGACGTGAATATCGCCCGGCGACCCGCCTCCACCGGCGGAATCGTGCATAGCGCGAGGCTCAGCCGCCGCCGATCCTGACCGTGCCGACCATCCCGTACGCCTCGTGCCCCGGGAGGTGGCAGACGTACGACTCGGACCCGCGCGTGCCGAACACGACGGTCGTGGTCCGGGTCTGACCGGCCGGGATCGTCACCTCGGTCGGGCGCGCCCCGTGGACCGGTTCCGTGCCGGTCCGATGGCGCTCGTGGACCGCGGCATCGCCGACGATCCACTCGTGGTCGATCGGGTCGCCGTTGTGGATCGTGACCGTGACCGGCACGCCGAGCGGCACGGTCACCGAGCTCGGCTCGAAGTGGGAGTAGTGGATCTCGATCACCACCGTCGGGTGGTCGCGCTCGGCGTACTGGGCCCACGCCCCGGCCATGCCGGCGATCCCGACCGCGAGCGCGATGCCGCCGACCAGGGCGAGCGGCCCCGGTCGGCGACTGGCACGCATCACCATCACGCTCAGGCGGTCTGGACCGGCGGCCGGCGACGGACCAGCAGCAGGATGCCGCCGATCCCCCCGACGCTGAACACGAGACCGATCAGCAGCCTGGCGGCCGCCTCGCTGGCGAACGCGTTCGATGCCCCGGGCATCTCCAGGCCGGCCATCACTCGTGAGGGGTTCCGGGCCCCGGTCGTGTCCACGGCCAGGTCGAACGCAAGCTGGGTGGCGGCCGCGTCGATGCGGACCTTCGTAAGCCACGCATTCGAGGGGACCCACTCCATGCCCCGGTCGGAGCGGAGGTCGTCGAGCAGCGACGCGGTCGCCCGGTCGCTGTGCTCGAGGGACATGCCGTTGTCGCCGGTCGGGACCGGTAGGAGGGCCGGCCGATTGTCGGTCAGCATGAAGACGTCGGCGTCGACCCGCTCCTCGCCGGTCTTGCCGAGGGCCAGGATCCGCAACGGGACCCAGGGGTTGTCGGTCGGGATGGTGATGTGGACCGGCGTGCCGTCGCCGACCGCCTGGCCGCGCTCGGCGGCCGCATCGGCGTCGAACACGGCGGCGAGGAAGATCGGGCTGCGCGACGCATAGAAGTCGAGGACCTCGGGCGCGTCGGGCGGGAGGCGGAAGCCATGCTCGGTGGCCCACGCGCCGACCGCATCGGCGCCGCCCTTCAGGACCGTGATGTCGAGCGCATCGATCTGGACCTCCATGAGGACCTCGGCGGCATCGCGGGTCACGCTCTCGGCCGCCCCGGCGGCCAAGGGGAACTCGGTCTGGGTCTCACGAATGAGGCGCTGAAGGGTCCAGTCGCCGCCCTTCTCGACCTTCGACGGCACCCCGGGGAGGGGAGTGAGGCTTCCGAACGCCCCGCCGCCGCCCGCGAACTGGAAGGCGGTCACGTAGTGCTCCTCGCCGTCGTGGTAGCCGGCGAAGGTCGAGGTGCGGAGCAGGTTGACGGCCCCGTTCGGACCGATGAGCCCCCCGCAGGCCAGGACCGGCGCCGCGACGCTTGCGGCGAGGATGAGTGCGGCGACGAGACCCCCGCCGACGCGAACCGTGGATCGGGTCATCGCGGACCCTCCTGGTTGGTGGCCGGTCGCTGGCGGACCGGGCCTGTGGGGTCTCAGACTCCGCGACCGGACCGGGTGTTCCCGGGTCCCGGTGCGGCGTAGCCCCATCGCGGCATCGCCTGATCGCGCCAGACAGGGCATCCTTGTGCCATGCATGGCCGACCCGCCGCCCTCGTGCTGGCCGCTTCGCTGGTCCTCGCCCTCGTGGCGACGACGGCCGCCGCCGCCGCACCGCCCACCGCCTCCGCCGCCGAATTCCCGGCCAAGGACAGCAAGTACCACAGCTACGCGGAGATGGTCGCGGTCCTCCAGGCGACCGAGGCCGCCTACCCGGACATCGTCAACGTGTTCTCGATCGGCCAGTCCTACCTTGGCCGCGAGATCTGGGCGGCCAAGGTCTCCAACAACGTGGACGTCGACGAGGCGGAGCCCGAGGTCCTGTTCGACTCGCTCCACCACGCCCGCGAGCACCTCTCGCTCGAGCAGAACCTCGCGCTCCTCGGCTGGCTCACGAAGGGCTTCACGACCGACACGCAGATCACCAACATCCTGAACTCGCGCGAGATCTGGATCGTGTTCGCGGTCAACCCCGACGGCGCCGAGTTCGACATCGGCGGCAACCCGTATCGCGCGTGGCGCAAGAACCGCCAGCCGAACGCGGGCTCGACCCACAAGGGAACCGACCTCAACCGCAACTACAGCTACAAGTGGGGCTGCTGCGGCGGATCGTCGGGGAGCAAGGCCTCGAACACGTACCGCGGCAAGGCGCCGTTCTCCGCGCCGGAGACCCAGGCGATGCGCGACTTCATGCTCAGCCGCCGGGTCGGTGGCGTCCAGCAGATCAAGACCGCCATCACGTTCCACACCGCGGGCGAGCAGATCCTGTGGCCGTACGGCTACACGAAGACCGACGTCCCGGGTGACATGACGGTCGACGACCACGCGGCGCTCGCGGCGATGGGCCGCAAGATGGCCCGGATGAACGGCTACACGCCGATGCAGTCGAGCGGGCTGTACATCACCGACGGCGACGAGATCGACTGGGCGTACGGCAAGCAGCGCATCTGGATGTACACGTTCGAGCTCTATCCGAGCCACGCCAGGGTGTCGAGCACCGCACGCTTCTACCCGGCCGACGAGCTCATCAAGCGCGAGACGGAGCGCAACCGCGAGGCGATCCTGTATCTGATCGAGCGCGCCAGCTGCCGCTATTCGATCATCGGCAAGTCGAAGGCGAACTGCGGACCGCTGTTCGACGACTTCGAGACGTCGCAGGGCTGGGACGTCGACCCGCTCCACACCGACACGGCCAAGCGCGGGACGTGGGATCGCGGCAACCCGTCGCACACCTCCCGGCAGGCGGGCAGCGTCCCGTCCGGCTCGCGGGCGCTCGTCACGGGTCTCGCCGCCGGCTCGAGCGCGACCTCCAACGATCTCGACGGCGGCATCACGTCGGTGCGCTCGCGGCAGATCGCCCTGCCGGCCACCACCGGCCGGCTCTCGTTCCGCTACTACCTCGCCCACAGCTCGAACGCGACGAGCGGCGACTTCTTCCGCGCCTACGTCGAGGCGGAGAACGGCACGCGGACGCTCGTGAAGCAGGAGAAGGCCGCCGCCAACGTCGACCAGCCGAAGTGGTCGACGGTCTCGATCTCGATGGCGCCGTGGGCCGGCCAGAAGGTCCGCATCGTCTTCGAGGCCGCCGACGCGGGCGGCGCCAGCACGATCGAGGCGGCCGTCGACGACGTCCGGATCAGCCGGCCGTAGCTCGAGGCAGCGAGACCCGGAACGTGGTCCCGCCACCGTCCGTCGACGCGACCGAGATCCTCCCGCCGTGGGCCTCCACGAGCCCGCGGGCGATCGCGAGCCCGAGCCCCGACCCGCGCGACCCGTCGCCCTTCACGAACCGGTCGAACACGTAGGGTCGCAGGGCCGGGTCGATACCCGGGCCCGTGTCGGCGACGGTGATCACGACGTCCTCGGCCGAGACCTGGCTTCGGAGCGTCACGGAGCCGCCCGCCGGCGTATGCCGCAGCGCGTTCGCGACCAGGTTCGAGAGGACCTCGCGGATCCGAACCGGGTCGAGATCGAGGATCGGGAGGTCGTCGGCCACCTCGGCCACGAGCCCGACGCCAGCACGGGCCGCTGCGGGCCCGAACGAGCGCACGACCTCGCCGACGAGCACATCCGGGTCGGTCGGCTCGGGGTGCAGCGTGAGCGTGCCGGCCTCGGAGAGCGTGAGCGTGCGCAAGTCGTCGATCAGCCGTTCCAGCACACGCGTCTCTTCGAGGATCGGCGTCAGGTGCGCCTCGTCGGCCGCGTAGACGCCGTCGAGGATCGCCTCGAGGTTGCCGGTGATGACCGCGAGCGGCGTCCGCAGCTCGTGGCTCACGTCGGCGAGGAGCGTGCGGCGCTGCTCCTCATCGCTCTCCAGGCGGGCGGCCATGGTGTCGAAGCCGCTGGCGAGCTCGCGGATCGCAGGTAGGTCTGACCGCGTCCGGCCCACGCGCGCCGCGTAGTCGCCGTCCTCGACCCGTCGGGTCGCGACGAGCATCCGGTCGAGGTCACGGGCCGCCCCGATGAGCCCGCGCAGGATGGCCGCGAGGATCGCGATGGCCGCGACGGCCGCGATCACGACCTGGAGCGGGCCGAGGTGCTCGATGAACGACGCGATCGCCGCCACGATCGAGGCGACGATGATGAGGAAGAGGAGCCCGAAGACGCACCCGAACCCCTGTCGTCGCCGCCAGCCGTGACCCTGGTGCCGCTCGAAGCGCCGCCGCATCCTGGCCCGGGCACGCATCTGGCGGGCGAACGGGCCGCGGCGGTCGAACGCCGGGTCGGCCCACGGCGGTCGACGGCCGCGATCGCCACGAGTGTCGCGGGATGGTCCCGGGCCACCCGGGCCGGGGCCGCTGTCGCCGGGGCCGCCCGGGCCTGGGCCGCTCTCGCCGGGCCCGCTCAACCGCCCGAACCCCGGTCGTCCGCGAACCGGTAGCCGACGCCATAGACAGTCAGGACGTAGCGCGGCTCGCGCGGGTCGGGCTCGACCTTTCGGCGCAGGTTCTTGATGTGCGAGTCGATCGCCCGTTCGTATGACTCGAACGCGACGCCCCGCAGCGCATCGAGCAGTTGGGACCGGGTGAAGATCCGGCCGGGGCTGGCGGCGAGCGTCGCCAGCAGCCCGAATTCGGTCGCGGTGAGGTCCACGGCTCGGCCGGCTACCTCGGCCCGCATGCGCGGCACGTCGAGGACCACGTCGCCGGCGCGGATGACGTCGCCGGGCTCGGCCGCGCGCTCCGTTCGCCGCAGGACCGCCTTGACCCGGGCGACCAGCTCGCGCGGGGAGAAGGGCTTGGTCAGGTAGTCGTCGGCGCCCATCTCGAGGCCCAGCAGCTTGTCAAGCTCGTCGTCGCGGGCGGTCAGCATCACGATCGGGATCGAGGAGTCGCGGCGCAGCTCGCGGGTGACCTCGAGACCGTCGAGGCCGGGCAGGCCGAGGTCGAGGACGATCAGGTCGGGATGCTGCCGCCGCGCAGTCTCGACGGCCGTGCGCCCGTCGGCCGCGGTGAGGACCGAGAAGCCCGCGTGCTCGAGGTAGTCGCGGGCGAGCTGGACGATCTTCGCTTCGTCATCTACGACGAGGACGGTTCGCATGATGGCCATCGTAGAGGGGCGGGGGAGAGACAAGAGCGCCCCCGGGGATGATGCCCAGGGGCGCGTGGAAGGGAGGAGGCCGCTCAGCCGGCGGGTGGCGAGGAGCTGGGTGGCATGGACGAGGGCGGGTTGCTCGCCGACGGGTTGCCTGAGCTGGATTGCGGGTCGTGGGCCTGGCGATGCCAGTCCTCGAACGTGCCGTGGAACCGGGATTCGAAGTGCGATCGCCGAGCGGCGGGATCCCAGCCGGGGCCCCAGCCGCCGCCGCGATGCCGGCCGCCGAAGATGACCGCCCGGATCAGCCCGAACACGATGAACAGGAAGAACAGCGTGAACAGGAAGCCGAAGAACCCGAACCCGTGGCCCCAGCCGAAGCCGTACCCGTAGGCGTAGGGCGGCGGGACCACCGGGGTGACGACGGTGCCGCCGCCGGTGACGGTCGTGGTGACCGCGGTGTTGAGGCCCGCCTGGTAGGCGGTGGTGGCGACGATCCCGCCGCCCACGACGAGGACGACGATCAGGGCGATCGCTGCGATGGTGCGCGACATGGTGTGGTGACTCCTTGGGGTCTTGCCGGGATCCGTGGTGCGATCCCGTCTGCCATCACCATCGATCCGGCGTGTGGAGTCGGTGTGGAGGCGCAGTGGCGGGCGCATCGAGGTTCGCTGTTCGGGCGCATGCACGAATTCGCGGTTGGAGGTGTGCTCCCAGGCGATATTCGTGTCGGATGCATAGAGCTGGGTTCATGACGAGGCCGAGTCTTGACAGTGACACGTCACACTGGCATAATACGCGCATGTCCGATGACGTCCGCTATTCGCTCACCGAGCTGGCCGATCTGGCCGGGGTCACGCCACGCACCGTCCGCTACTACCTCTCGAGCGGGCTGCTGCCCGGCGTCCAAAGCGGGCCGGGCGCGAAGTACGGCGAGGATCACCTCGGTCGCCTTCGGCTGATCCGGCGGCTCCAACGCGACCACCTGCCGCTCGCCGAGATCCGGCAGCGACTGGCCGGCCTCGGTGACGAGGACGTTCGAGGCCTCGCCGAGGTCGATGACTCGCCTCCGCCGGCCGATTCCGCGCTCGATTACATCCGGACGGTCCTGAGCTCGCCTCGGGTGCCGGCTGCCGCGCCCTCCTTCGTTGCCAAGCAGTTGCACGCCTCAGGGCCGGCACCAGCCATCCATGTCCACCGCACGAGCATCGGCAAATCGGTCGCCGAGTACACCAGCCCGACGGCTGCCCCGGTCGAACGATCCCAGTGGGAACGCATCGTCCTCGCTCCCGACGTCGAGCTCCACGTCCAGCGGCCGTTGAGCCGAACCCAGAACAAGAAGGTCGACCGCCTCGTGACGATCGCCCGCGAGCTCCTCGAGGAGGACTGACCATGACCATCCGAACCGACCAGCACTTCACGGTCCGCCAGGACCGCCAGTACGTCCGCGCGACGAGCCACAGCCAGCAATTCGTGCTCGGCCGGATCGTCGCCCCGCGTGCGACCGGAGAACGCCGCCGGCCGCCGGTCAACCTCGCCATCGTCCTCGACCGCTCGGGGTCGATGTCGGGCGCCAAGCTCGACATCGCCAAGCGGGCAGTCGAGGAGGCGATCGCCCGGCTCGAGGCGACCGACCGGTTCAGCGTGGTGGTCTACGACGACGTCGTGGACGTGGTCATCGAGTCGACGCTCGCGTCGGCCGAGGCGCGTCGCGGCGCCGTCGACCGGCTGCGCCAGATCGAGGCGCGCGGCAGCACGAACCTTGCGGACGGCTGGATGCGTGGCTGCGAGCAGGTGGCCGGGCACCTGTCGGAACAGGGCGTCAACCGTTGCCTGCTCCTGACCGACGGCCTGGCCAACGTCGGCATCACCGACGCGGGCGAGCTCGCGGGCCACGCAGCGGCCCTTCGTGCGCGCGGGGTCTCGACGACCACCTTCGGCGTCGGCAACGACTTCGACGAGCGGCTCCTCCAGGACCTGGCGGATGCGGGCGGCGGCCACTTCTACTACATCGCGGACGCGCCGCAGATCCGCGATGCCATCACGTCCGAGGTGGGGGAGACCCTGGAGATCGTCGCCCGCGACGTCGCTCTCGAGGTGACGGCCCGCGACGAGATCACGGTCGAGCCGCTGAGCCCGTACCCCGTGACCAGCCGGGGCGGTCGGACGGTCATCGCGATCGGCGATCTCGGCTCGGAGCAGGTCGTCGAGGTCGTGCTGCGGCTCACGTTCCCGTACGGCGACCTCGGTCGAGAGGCCGGGGCGATCGTCACGCTGATCGACCGCGACGGGGCATTCGGCCCGGGCGCGGCCACCGAGATCGAGCCCGCGCGCCTGACCTGGGTCTACGCCGACCACCACGCCAACGACGCGCAGGCTCGCGATCCCGAGGTGGATCGGGCGGTGGCGCGCCTGTTCGCGGCCAAGGCACGGCAGGAGGCCGTCGTCCGGAACCGGTCCGGCGACTTCGTCCACGCCCGGTCGGTCATCGCGTCGGTCGCGGAACGGATCGCGTCGTACGCCGGCCGAGATCCCGAGCTGCGCGAGCTCGTCAAGAGCCTCCAGGCGGAGCAGGGGACCTTTGCGGCCCCGATGGCCGAGGCCAATCGCAAGAGCCTCCACTTCGCGAGTGCGAATGTGGCACGCTCACGTGACGTCGCGGGACGGTCGATGAAACGCAGCTGAGGTCGGCATGGAAGCACGGTCGCTCGTCGCCGCCATCGACCAGGGGACGACGAGCAGCCGATGCATCCTGTTCGACCGGTCTGGGGCGATCCGGTCCACGCACCAGCTCGAGCACGCCCAGATCACGCCGCGGCCGGGCTGGGTCGAGCACGACGCGGACGAGATCCTCGAGCGCGTTCGGACGTGTGTCCGGGTGGCGCTGCGGGACATCGGTGCGGACGCCCGGTCGCTTGCCGCGGTCGGGATCAGCGCCCAGCGCGAGACGACAGTCGTCTGGGATCGGCGGACCGGGCGGCCGGTCCACCACGCGATCGTGTGGCAGGACACGCGGACGGCGGAGGCCGGCGAGGCGCTGGCGGCCGCAGGCGAGGGCGGCTCTGATCGCTTCCGGGCACGGACCGGGCTGCCGATCTCGACCTATTCGTCGGCGCTCAAGCTCGCCTGGATCCTCGACGCCGGTGGCAAGGAACGGCGAGCCGCCGCGGCCCGCGGGGACCTGCTCTTCGGGACGATCGACAGCTGGCTGATCTGGCACCTGACCGGTGGCATCGACGGCGGCGCCCACGTGACCGATGTCACGAACGCCTCGCGCACGATGCTCATGGACCTCGAGTCGCTCGACTGGGACCCGGGGCTCCTCGAGATCATCGGCGTGCCGGCCGCGATGCTGCCCGCGATCCGCGGCTCGTCCGAGGTCTACGGGAACGGGCACCGGTGACCTCCAGGGCGTCCCGATCTCGGGCGACCTCGGCGACCAGCACGCGGCGCTCTTCGGACAGACCTGTTTCGAGGCGGGACAAGTCAAGTGCACCTACGGCACCGGCTGCTTCATGCTCATGCACACGGGCGAGCGCCCGGTCCAGTCGAGCCACGGGCTGATCACGACCCTCGCGGCGAAGATCGGGGACGCCCCGGCGACGTACGCGCTCGAGGGCTCGGTGGCGGTCGCGGGCTCGCTCATCGGCTGGCTGCGCGACAACCTCGGCATCATCGACACCGCGGTCGACGTCGAGGCGCTCGCCCGCTCAGTACCCGATAGCGGCGACGTCGTGTTCGTGCCCGCGTTCTCCGGCCTGTTCGCCCCGCACTGGCGCAGCGATGCGCGCGGCGTCATCGCGGGCCTGACGCGGTTCGCGACGCGTGCCCACATCGCGCGGGCGGCGCTCGAGTCGGTCGCGTACCAGGTCCTCGACCTCGACACGGCCATGGCCGCCGACCTCGGCAAGGCCCTCCCTGGCGAGCTGCGGGTGGACGGCGGCATGATCCGCAACGACCTGCTGATGCAGTTCCAGGCGGACGTGCTTGGCCGTCCCGTCGTCGCTCCGCCGATCGCGGAGACCAGCGCGCTCGGGGCGGCGTACGCAGCGGGTCTCGCGGTCGGGTTCTGGTCCGGGCTGGACGAGCTGCGGGCGATGGATCGCGCCGACCGTCGCTGGGAGCCGGCCATGGACGACGCGGAACGCACGGCCGGGATCGCCCGCTGGCACAAGGGCGTCGAGCGCACGCTCGGCTGGGTGCAACCGCCCACCTAGCGCGACAATCGCGCCGGGTGGTGCGCGGACGCTCCACGAAATCGAGCGTTCGCCGGCCGATTGTCACGCGCCTGAAGTGCGTCAGGCCTCACGCCCAAACCGCAAGGTTGACTCCTGACGTAGGGTTAGGCGAGCCCCTCGACCATGCGCTTGCGTCGGGCTTCGGCCGGTCTCCCTCTCATCTCAGCCGGCCCCGTCCCTCCTGATCATCCGGGACGTTCTCGACGTGAGCCTGACCAGTCAAGACGGGGCGAACTGAGAGGAGAGGAACGTGAAGCGTCGCCTCGTTCTATTCCTTGGGCTGATCCTGGCCCTGTCGCTGGTCGCGGTGCCTGCGGCCGCTGCGCACGGCAGCAAGCACCATCCGGCTCCCTTGCCGAGCCGCATCGACCTGCCCGACGGCTTCCAGCCCGAAGGCATCACCTCGGGCTTGTCCAGCCGATTTGGCGGCTCGACCAAGCTCTTCGTCGGCTCACGCGCGAACGGCGCGATCTGGAAGGGCAGTGCCAAGACCGGCACCGGCTCGATCCTGGTCCCCGCGGGCAGCCAGGCCGCGCTCGGCCTCCATGTCGACTGGCGTGGTCGCCTGTGGGTCGCCGGTGGCGCCAGCCAGACGATCCGCGTCTACAACTCCAAGACCGGCGCCCTGCTCCGGTCCTACTCGTTCCCGACCACCGGGTTCCTGAACGACTTGGTCATCACCCGCTCGGGCGTGTACGCGACCGACTCCGTGAACCAGCAGCTCGCGGTCGTGCCGTTCCGGCACTGGTCGAAGCACTCGCGCCACAAGTGGGGCGGGCTGCCGGCCACGAGCAAGGCCAAGACCCTCGCGCTGACCGGCGAGATCGCCTACACGACCGGCTTCAACGCCAACGGCATCGTGTCCAAGAGCGGCTGGCTGGTGCTCGTGCAGTCGAACACCGGGCAGCTCTTCCGCGTCAACCCGCGGACGGGCGTCGCCAAGGCGATCGATACCCACGGCTACAGCGTCGCGAATGGCGACGGCCTCGTCCTGCGTGGCCGCTGGCTGTACGTGGTGCGCAACCAGAACAACCTCGTCGCGGTGCTTAAGCTCAGCGTCCGGCTGAAGTCGGCCAGGCTGGTCGGCGAGATCACCTCGCCTGGCCTGGACATCCCGACGACCGCGACCTTCGCGGCCGGCAAGCTGTGGGCGGTCAACGCGCGGTTCACCACCGCGCCGACGCCTGACACCGAGTACTGGATCACCAAGCTCAAGGTCCACCCGTAGGCGTCGCGCCACGGCGCCCGTAACGCTCGAAGCCGGTCGGTCCCCACGGGGCCGGCCGGCTTCTTCGTCTTCGGGCCGCCGCGCGGGCTACGGCGTGGCGGCCGCGCGGCCAGGCTCGCCCGCCGCGCGCCGGGCTCGGCGCTACGACCAGCGGGGCAGCGGGGCGAGGAAGTCGACGATCGTCTTGGCCAGGCGCTCCGGCTGCTCCATGCCGATCATGTGCGCCACGTCGTCCCAGATGACGGCCCTCGCGTTCTGGGCGGCGGTCTCGATGTGGCGCGCCGTGTCCGCCATCTCGGAGGCGTCGAGCGTGCCGGCGACCGCGAGGATGGGCATCGTCAGGGCGTCGAGGCGCTCGTTGGCCCGCGGCTCGAGCGGGATCGGCTCGCCCTCGACCCGGCCCGGTCGCAGGATGTCGCTCTGCTGTGCCCGGATCGCCTCCCGGATGGCGGACGGGACGCGGTCTGGCGCCTGTCCGGGACCGTCGACCCAGATCCGGACCATCGCATCCGCGATCGCCGGCACGTCGGGCGGATCCGCCGCCTCGAGCGCATCGGCGGCCTCGAAGATCGCCATCTCCTCGGGCGTCGCCGTGCCCTCGTACCCGCCCAGGCCGGCCCCGACCCCGACGACCGCCACGACCCGCTCCGGGAACTCGACCGCGGTGTCGAAGGCGATCACCCCGCCCCGCGAGTTGCCGACCAGCGGCGCGCGGCGGATCCCCAGAGCGTCCAGCACCGCGATCACGTCCGCGCGGTTCGAGAACGGGACGGCCTCGGTCGTGGTCTCGCCGAAGCCGCGCTGGTCGTAGCGGACCACGCGATACCCGGCCGTGACCAGGTGCGGCGCCATCGCGTCCCACGAGCGCAGATTCGCGATGCCCGCGTGGAGCAGCACGATCGGCGGGCCTTGGCCCTCGTCGACGAGGTTGAGCCGGCCGCCGGGGACATCCATGAAGTCGGTCATCGCTCAAGGGTACGCGCGACCGAGCCGCGCGCCGTCGCATCTCCGGTGCGCTGTCGGCGAAACGAGCCCGACTCGCCACCTCGTCGGCCCACCCCGGCCGCCCACCGCGGCCCGCGCCGCGCCCCTTCTACGCCAGATTGTCACCGGGTGACAGTTAGGCACAGTCGCCAACGCTCTACGTGACCGGCTCGGCGCTGGCAGGCTCGTGCCACGCACGGATCCGCGAGCGAGCGGGCCTGGTCGGGCTCCGAATCGGCCCGACGAGCCCGGCAAATGTGCCTAATTGTCACCTGGTGGTGATTTGGCGGAAAGCACCCGGCGGGGCACGCGGCGAAGCACCCGGCAGGGCACGCGCCGCCCGCCAGACCATGCGTCCGGCACGCTCGCTCGCCGCGCACCGCCCGCGCAACCATGAGGTAAGCCAGCGGGACTATGCTCATCGGGTGCCCGGCACCGCTAGCCAACTTGACCCTGCGCGCCTCCTCGACGACCTGAACGACGCCCAACGTGAGGCCGTGCTGGCGGTCGAAGGTCCGGTCGTCATCCTCGCCGGCGCCGGCACCGGCAAGACCCGCGTCATCAGCCGCCGAACCGCGTACGCCATCGCGACCGAGACCGTGCCCGCGGACCAGGTTCTCGTCGTCACGTTCACCGACAAGGCCGCGAACGAGATGGTGGAGCGCCTCCAGGCGCTCGGGCTCCCCGGCGTGACCGCCCGGACCTTCCATGCCCATGCGCTCAGCCAGCTCCGCCATTTCTGGCCGTCGCGCCACGAGGGCGAGCCGATGCCGACCATCCTCGATTCGAAGCTCCCGATCCTCGTGCCGCTCGTCCGCGCGCTGCCCGGGCACTACCGCTTCACGCCCGCGAAGGACCTCGCGAGCGAGATCGAGTGGGCGAAGAGCCGGCGGCTGACGCCACAGACCTACGAGGCGGCACTGGCCGGGACGCCCGGCACGCCTGGACAACCTGGCGCCATGCCCCGCGAGGCGCCGATCCCGGTCGACCTCTTCGTGCGCACGTTCGCGGCCTACGAGCGCGCCCGGACGCGCGCCGGCCGCATCGACTTCGACGACCTGCTCGTCGAGACCGTCGACCTGCTCGAGCACGACGCCGAGGCCGCGGAGACCATCCGCGCGCGCAAGCGCTGGTTCAGCGTCGACGAGTACCAGGACACGAACCTGCTCCAACAGCGGCTCCTCGAGCTGTGGGCCGGCGACCGGCAGGACGTGTGCGTCGTCGGCGATGAGGACCAGACCATCTACACGTTCACCGGCGCGAGCAGCCAGTACCTGACCGGGTTCGCCGAGCGCCATCCGACCGCCCGGGTCGTCACGCTCGGCGACAACTACCGGTCCAGCCCGCAGGTGCTCGAGCTCGCGAACCGCCTGCTCGCCTCGACCGGTCGCGACAAGCGGCTCGAGACCAATCGGCCGCCCGGCCCGGAGCCGACGATCGCGCGCCACAACACCGAGGACGTCGAGCTCGCCGCGCTGGTCGACTGGGTCCGGGCGCTCATCGCGGCCGGCACGCCCGCGGCGGAGATCGCGGTGCTGGTCCGGATGAACGCCCAGCTCGAGCCGATCGAAGCCGCGCTGACGCGGGCACGGATCCCGTACCAGATCCGCGGCATCCGCTTCTACGACCGGCCCGAGGTCCGCGGCGCCATCGACCTCGTTCGTCGTGCGGTCGCGGCCGGGACCCTGACCGCGACCGGACCCGCGTTGAGCGGCGCGATCCGCTCGCTGTGGGGCCAGAAGCTCGGCTACGAGGACGAGGACGACGGCTCACGTCCCGCCGAGGGCCGCGCCGGCGACGAGGCCCGCGAGCGGACTGCGGCCCTCGACACGCTCATCGACATCCTCGCGACGCAACTCGGCTCGGACGGCGGACTCCATGCGGCGGGGTACCTCGCGGAGCTCGACCGTCGACGCGCGGGGGAGCGCGCGGGCTCGGCCGACGGCGTGAACCTGCTCACGTACCACCGGGCGAAGGGCCTCGAGTGGGACGCCGTGGCACTCCCGATGATGGAGGACGGCTCGCTCCCGATCCGCCAGGCGTTCGACGACGACGCGCTGCTCGACGAGGAACGACGGCTCCTGTACGTCGGCATCACGCGGGCCAGAGTCCATCTCCTCATCTCATGGGCGGCCGAGCGCGAGACCCGCGGCCGGACCACCCGCCGCCAGCCGAGCCGGTTCCTCGCGGACCTGCGCCCGCGGCCCGCCCAGCGCGTGACGCAGCTCCCAGACCGGTTCGAGGCCGAGCAGCTGAAGCGCCAGTCAGTGCGTCCCGTGACCTCGGCCGGCGCCAACCCCGACGATGACGACCCGCTCATGGCCGCGCTGCGTGCCTGGCGCACGGCCCGTGCCCGCGAGGACGCCGTGCCTGCGTACGTCGTCTTCCACGACCAGACCCTCGCCGCGATCGCGGAGATCCGCCCGTCGTCCGCGGCCGGCCTGCGCCGCATCAAGGGCATCGGCCCGGCGAAGCTCGAGACCTACGGCGACGAGATCCTCGAGGTCGTACGCCAGGCAGGCTAGGGGGCAAGGCGCGACCCGGGCCCGCGATCCAGCAGTTTTAGAGAAGCCGTCGCGAGGCGGCTCCCTATGCTCGGAGTCCACCCATCAGATGTCTCACCGGAGGAAACCGATATGAATGCCACGCAGAAGCCCGCCAAGAGCACCGCCAAGGTCTTCAGCGAAGAAGAACGAGACGCGATGAAGGAGCGCGCCAAGGAGCAGAAGGCCGAGGCGCGCCGCGGAGCGGACGCGGAAGCCGGGGAACGCGACGTCCTCGCGAAGATCGCCGAGATGCCGGCCGCCGATCGCGCCATGGCCGAGCGGATCCATGCTCTCGTCAAGACCAACGCGCCAGCCCTCTCGCCAAGGACCTGGTACGGACAGCCCGCCTATGCCAAGGACGGCAAGGTGATCTGCTTCTTCCAGTCGTCCGACAAGTTCAAGACGCGATACGCGACACTCGGCTTCAGCGACGACGCGATGATCGACGACGGCACCATGTGGCCGACGTCCTTCGCGCTGACGAAGCTGACCGCCGCCGACGAGGCGAAGATCGGCGCGCTCGTGAAGAAGGCGGCGAGCTGAGGGCCCGTACGAGCTCGACTCCGGTTCGTTATGCACGATTTCGAGCTTGGGGAGAGCCACCCCTCGCCCTCCTATGCATGTCGGATGCATACCGGCCGGGCGCGACCTCGGGCGGCAACGGCCCGTGCCGGCGATGCCGGTACGATGACGCCGCATGACGCGAAATCGATTCGTCCTGGATTCGGCCGCCGATGACCCCGAAGTCGGGGGCTGGCTCGCAGCGCTCGAGGAGGCCCGGCGCGACACGCTGAAAGTGCTCGACGAGGTGCCCGCGGACGCGGTCGATCGCGACCCGGGCGATGGCGGCGACTCGATCGGCACGGTCCTGTACCACGTGGCCCTGATCGAGGCCGACTGGGTTTTCACCGATGTGCTCGACCGCGAGGCCGACATCGGGAGCGACCTGTTCCCGGCCGACGACCGGACCGAGGACGGGCACCTCAGCCAGGTCCGCGGCGAGACGCTGGCCCAACACCTCGACCGGCTGGCCACGATCCGGTCCAGGATCCTGGCCGAGCTGTGCCCGATGTCCGCCGAGGACTTCAACCGGGTGCACGCTCGCGCCGACTACGACGTGTCGGCCGCGTGGGTCGTCTTCCACCTGATCGACCACGAGGTCGAGCACCGCGTCCGCCTCAGCGCCTTGCGCGACGCCTTCCGACCCTGACTCCGCTGCCCAGCCTATGCATCGGACATGCATAGACGGGTGACCGGTAGCTCTCGCCGAACTCGAAGTCGTGCATAAGCGATTGCGAGACCGGCTCGCCCCGCGCCGGCCTACATGATCGCGAACGTCTCGGCGACCTCGACGCTGGAGCCGCCATCGAGCACCGGGCAGCCCTTGGCCAGGGCGAGCGCAGCCTCGAGGCTGTCGGCCTTGATGATGCTGTAGCCGGTCGGCGGGTTGACGGTGCCGTCGCGGACGGCGCCGTCGGAGCCGATCGTCTTCACCTGGGAGACGGGGTTGCCGCCGTCGACGAGCGCGTCGCCGAGCGTGCCGAACCAGTCGGTCCAGGCCTGCAGGACCTGTTTGCCGGCTTCCTCGGTCTCGGGCATCGAGCCGCCGTGGTACACGAGCAGGTAGTTGTTGCCCATCGGAGGGGCCTCCTCGCTTATACCGGCGGCGCCAGCCATGGGGTGCCGCTCATCCCAACGACGAACGCGATCGGCCCGAATCGACAGGGGGCTGGCATACAGGGCGTAGAATTGGGAGTCTCACGGTCGCCGCGCGGCCAACGATCACGAATGTTTCAAAGGGCGGAGCCTGAGGGGGCTCCGCCCTTCGATCGTGGCGCGCCGTTCGATCGTCGAGCGCAGAATGGGTGGCCCGACCCGATGGAGGCCCGACATGGCCGACGAGCACGAGCATCACGACCACGACGCGCACGACCACGGCCACGACCACCAGGAGCACGAGCACCATGAGCACCGCCCGATGGAGTACGGCGAGGCGGTCGCTCAGTTCCGTGCCGACAAGGACGCGTACTTCAAGACCGGCGACCGCAGCCCGGTCCCGGCCGCGGAGCGCGAAGCGTTCACGGGCCTGGCCTACTACCCGGTCGATCCGGCGTACTACTTCGAGGACCGGAAGCTCGAGCCCTACGCTGGCGACGAGCCGTCGCAGTTCCAGATCCCGACCTCGGACGGCAAGCTCCGGCCTGCGCATCGGGCGGGGACGCTCGGGTTCGAACTCGGCGGCGAGCCGCGGAAGCTGACGGGCTACGTGCTCGACGAGGGCGATCCGACCTCGCTGTTCGTGCCCTTCCTCGACGCGACGAGCGGGACCGAGACGTACGGCGCCGGCCGCTACCTCGATCTCGAGCCCGAGGAGGACGGCACGTACATCCTCGACTTCAACCTCGCCTATCACCCGTCGTGCGTGTACGACCCGATCTACTCGTGCCCGCTGACGCCCGCTGAGAATCGGTTGCCCGTGCGGGTCGAGGCGGGGGAGCGGCTGCCCGAGGGCTACGCGGGCTGACTCGACCTAGACACCCGCAGTACGGTGGTTGTCTTAGCGCGCGTCTTGGTGTTCCAGCGGAGGACGATCGGATGGAACTCTTGATGAAGCGTCGGTTGCTCGCGGGCGTCTCGATCGGCGTCCTCGCGATCGCCGGGTGTGCGAGTGGCGCGGGTGGTTCGGGTGGTGCGAGCAGCCCCAGCGCCGCCGGCAGCTCGGCCACGTCGGGAGGCGCCGGGACGACCGTTGCAGTCACCCTTCAGGAATTCGCCGTCCTTCCCGCGGCGGCGTCCGCACCCGCCGGTAGCGTGACGTTCACCGTGAACAACACCGGCCCGGAAGACGTGCACGAATTCGTGATCATCAAGACCGACCTTGACCCCGGTGCGCTGCCGGTCGATGCGACCGGCGCGGTCACTGAAGACGGGGCCGGGATGGAAGTCGTGGACGAGATCGAGGACATCGCCGTGGGAGCGACCCAGGAAGTGACCGCGACGCTGGCGGCCGGCAAGTACGCCCTGATCTGCAACATCTACGACGAGACCGAGAAGGAGGCCCACTACAAGTTGGGCATGCGGACGGCGTTCACCGTCGAATGACTTCCTGATCGCCATCCGGCGATCGCGAGGCTTCCTGACCAACGACCTCGGGGTCGAGCGCGCATCGGTTGCCGTCTAGACTGCGACGACCGATGCTCTCGACCCCGCAGCCCGCCTGCTTCCTGATCGCCGACATCTCCGGGTACACGGGCTACCTCGCCGATGTCGAGCTCGAGCACGCGCAGGACATCCTCGCGGACCTGATCGGCGCCGTCGTCACCGCCCTGCGGCCGAACTTGCGCCTCGCCAAGCTCGAAGGCGACGCCGCGTTCACGTACATGATCGGCGAGTCGATCGATGGCTCGATGCTCCTCGACACCATCGAGCGCTGCTACTTCGGGTTCCGCCGGCGGCGGCGAGACGTCCGCCAGGCGACGTCGTGCGAGTGCAACGCGTGCGCCCGGATCCCGGACCTCGACCTCAAGTTCGTCGTCCACCACGGCGTCGCGATCGTCCAGAAGGTGGCCGGCAGGCAGGAGCTCCTCGGATCGGACGTGATCGTCGTGCACCGGCTGCTGAAGAACGACGTCGTCGAGCGAACCGGCATCGGCGCCTACGCGCTGCTCAGCCAGGCGTCCATCGATGCCGCCGGCCTCGACCCGATCGCGCTCGGCATGCGCGAGCACACCGAGACCTACGACCGGATCGGCGACGTGCGCCTTTGGGTGCACGACCTGGAGCGACGCTGGGACGAAGAGGAGGCCCGCGGGCGGGTCCGGGTCGAGCCAAAGGACGCGATCGTGATCGTCTCGGTGCAGACGAGCGTCCCGCCGCAGGTCGCCTGGGAGTACCTCACCAAGCCCGGGCAGCGGATGTCGTGGCAGCCCTGGGTGACCGAGGTGACGATCCAAGGGGCCACCGGCGGACGACGCGGGCCTGGCTCGGCGAACCACTGCATGCACGGCAAAGACGCCGTGGTGGAGGAGATCCTCGACTGGCGACCGTACGACTACGTCACCGACCGGACGATCCTCGACACCCCCACCGGCCCAGTGAAGGTGCTCCACACCATCGAGTTGGAGCCGAACCCGACGGGCACCACGATCCACATGCGGTTCGGCGCGCCGAAGACCAAGCGCGAGAAGGCGCTGATGGAGCACATCGGGCCGGCATACGGGGCGGCCCTCGAGTCGGGCCTGCCGAGCCTCATCGCCCATCTCGAAGCGGAGGGTGCGACCCGCGAGGCCGATCGCGGCCCGGAGCCGGAGCTCGCCACGCCGAAGCCGGATGGGCCGCTGGCCGGGATCCAGCCGCTGGCGGTCGGCGGCTAGGGCGGGGCGGCGCGACCAGGCGGGGCGGCGCGACCAGTCTGTCTGCGTCAGGCGTAGCCCGTGATGATGTTCAGGCAGTCGGCGGCTTGTATGCGCCGAGGGCGGTCGCCGCCTGCTTGACGATCGATGCCTGCTCGTCGTGATCGAAGATCTGGTGGGTCTCAGCGCCGACGACGCCGCCGCTGGCACCGACCGCTGCCGCGAGTGCCGACGCGGTGACTCCATCGGGCAGGTTGGTGATCAGGAAGCCGTCGTGCTTGCCTTGCATCCAGTAGAAGGCCTCTTGCGTGCCTCCGAGCGACTCGACAAGCGTCTTGGCGGCGGCGGATCGGTCACTCGGGCGCTCGATCATCGCCTTCGCGGACGCACCCGTGTACGAGAAGAATGTGATGAACCTGGGCATGGGGTCTCCTCTTGATCGGCGCGCCTCGCCGCTGGTGGCTGGCGGGCGAGTGTGCGCGCATCGACCAGGAATAGATAGGGCGTCCCGTTCTTGCGCGTGCCCGCACTCGTCACGGCCGCAGCCCCGCGCTCGCCAACTCAGCTCGCGCGAGCCGCTCGTAGCGGCCGCCGGCCCAGTCGCCGATGGGGTCGGGCGTGTATTCGAGCAGGTCCGACCACTCGAGCCGGCTGACGGCCCGCATCGCGAGGGCGCGCTCGACCCGGGCGTCGCCGACATCAGGGGACTTCCGGATCGCCTTGTGCGCGGCCCGGACGCGCTGGAGCCGCTCCGCGCGCCAGGGCAGATAGCGCACAAGCCACGCTCCGATCGTGATCAGGGCCAGCATCAGGGCGAGCACGAACGAGACGACGAGGATGAACTCCTCCAGCTCCGTGCCGAAGTCGGACAGGGGCTGGCCGGCGCCGGCGAAGGCGCTGCGGGCGACATCGCGCGCTCCCTCCCCGACGAGCGGCAGGCCCGACAGCGACTCGCCGAGGTCGCGCCCGCTCTGGATCATGTTCTGGCCGCCGTCGCGGACCGCCCGGCCGGCCTCGGCGAAGCTCGAGAGGAACTGGTACAGCTGCCGGACGATGTTCCCCCAGAACACCACCCAGACGATCGTCGCGAGATCCGCGACCACTTCCTTGAGCCGCGCGACCCGCAACTCGCTCCACAGCTTGATCATCGTGCGCCTCCGTCCCCGCTTCTCTCGTCCCGTGACGGTAGCGCAAGGCAAGGGCTGAGGTCGGGGACACCCAAACCCTCCCTTGACAACCTGCGTATGGTTACTTCGTTCGACGAGCGAACTATTTGTCGGGGCATGACTCGAGGGGCCAATGCGGACCGGACATCGCGAGCTCATCCGAGACCTGAACCGAACGCTCGTCCTGAACCTCGTCCGCGAGCGAGGTGGACTCTCCCGCGCGGAACTCGCGCGAGTCTCTGGCCTCTCCCCATCCACGGTGACCGCGATCACCGCATCGCTCCTCGAGGATGGCTACGTCCTTGAGGACGAACAACCGGCGCCGACGGCGCCGACGACCATCGGGCGTCCGGCCACGATCCTGCGCGTCGACCCGACCGCCGGGCACGTCATCGGCATCAAGGTCACGTCCGACAACCTGGTCGCGACGGTCACGGATCTCGCCGCGACCCCCCTCGCCATCGTCACCGTGCCGCGCGGCCACGACTCCGCCCCCGAGGCCATCGGCGCGCTGTTCGAGACGGCGGTCCGTCGCGCACTCGAGGCCGCCGGCGTCGAGCGTGAGCGCCTCCTCGGGATCGGCATCGGCGTCCCGGGCATCGTCGACCCTGAGACCGGCCGTGTCGCCGATTCGCCATTGCTCGAGTGGGCCCACCTCGACCTGATCGGCTTGCTGGAGGCACGCCTGCAGCCTGCCCGTCCTCCTGGACAACGACGTGAACACGCTCACGATCGCGGAGCAGCTATTCGGAGCGGGACGCGGCCTGTCCCATCTCCTGGTCGTGACGATCGGTCGCGGCATCGGCATGGGCCTGGTCGTCAACGGCCTCGTCCATCGCGGAAGCCGTGGCGGCGCCGGCGAGATCGGCCATGTCCAGGTCGTCCCCAGCGGGCCGGAATGCTGGTGCGGTCGGCGGGGTTGCCTCGAGGCCATCGCCGCTGAGCCGGCGCTCGTCCGGGAGGTCCTCGCCGCGACCGGGCGCCTCACCCAGCCTGCCGACCTCGCCGCGCTCGCGGAACGTGACCCGGCGGTCGCTGGGATCCTCGAACGCGCCGGACGCCACGTCGGCCGGGCGGTCGCCGGCATCGCCATCGTCCTCGATCCCCAGCGGATCGTGATCTCCGGGGAAGGCGTCCGTCTGGGCGATCACTTCCTCGGCGCGATCCGTGACGAACTCAGCCTGCGAGAACAGAAGGAGGTACCGACGGACGTCGTGATCGAGCCCTGGGGTGACGACGCGTGGGCCCGCGGGGCCGCGACGCTCGTCCTGCGCGAACTCTTCCATCCTGCCCACCTCCGCGATGACGCGACGCCGATCCCGGCAGCCGTCGAGCGCGTGGGCTCCACCCAGAAGTCGGCCCGCGCGGGCCGGGGAGACCGTCGATGAAATCTCGCTTCGCCCAGCGCCTGCTCGCGTTCATCGCGGCGGCACCACTCGTCCTGTCCGCGTGCCTCGGCACATCGGCCTCCTCCGCACCCACCGCCGCTCCGCCATCCCAGGCCCCGGCGTCGCAGGCGGCGTCCGCGGCGCCGTCGCCCAGCCCGGAGATCACCGGAACGGTCACGTTTTGGAATGGCTACGCGGCGGACGGCGATGAGATCAAGACCTTCACCGACGTTGTGCTGCCGGCGTTCAAGGCGCAGTACCCGAACGTCACCGTCGAGCACCAGGAGATCCCCTACGACGATCTTCGTCAGAAGCTCGTTACCGGCCTCGCCGGCGGCACGCTGCCGGACGTCCTGCGCGCCGACATCATCTGGGTGCCTGAGTTCGCCGACCAAGGCGCGCTGCTGGCGCTCGACGAGGAGATGTCCGACTTCACCGACCTGACCGCCACGATGTACGAGGGTCCGGTCTCGACGAACAAGTGGGGCGACCACTATTACGGCCTGCCGCTCGATACGAACACGCGCGTGCTGTTCTACAACACCGGGATGTTCGAGAAGGCGGGCGTGACGGGCGCGCCGGCGACGATCGAGGAGCTCGAGGCCGCCATGGCCAAGGTCAAGGCGCTCGGCGCCGACCAGTTCGGCTACGCCGAGGGCGGCACGGGTCCGTGGAGCGTCCTGCCGTGGTTCTGGAGCTTCGGAGGCGGGATCACCGACGATGCGTCCACCAAGGCGACCGGCACGCTCAACGGCGCGGGCACCGTCGCGGCGGTGACCAAGCTGCAGGAGTGGCTGGAGAAGGGGTATCTCTCCCCCAGCATCCTCGGCGGCGGCCTCGCCACCTCCGAGCAGTTCGGCAACGACAAGGCCGCCATGATCCTCGAGGGACCGTGGATGCCGGGCATCTTCAAGAACCAGTTCCCCGACCTTGCCTACCAGTACGCGACCGTTCCGGCCGGACCGGGTGGCACCGCCTCGGTCGTGGGTGGGGAGGACATCGTCGTCTTCAAGGCGACCCAGAACAAGGAAGCCGCCTTGGCCTTCACCCGCTTCATGGTTTCCGAGGAGGCGCAGCTCGCCATGGGCAAGATCGGCCAGATGCCCGTCCTGTCGAGCCTGGCCGGGAACGCGGCACTGCCCGACTATTACCCCATGTTCCAGGAGCAGCTCAAGACGGCCAAGGCGCGGACTCCGGTCCCGTCGTGGCCGAAGATCGACGAAGCGGTTTCGAACGCGGTGCTCAAGGCGCTGCGCGGCGACGCGACGGTCCAGGCCGCGCTCGATGAGGCGGCGACCCAGGTCGACGCCCTCCTCGCCGGGAACTGACCGTTCGTCGCTGGATGGAGATCGGCCGCCGCCACGCTCCCACTCGACGTCGGTCGCGTCTCCTCCCGGCCGATGGCGTGCTCGGGCCACTTCGCGTGGCTCGGGCACGCCGACTCCTTCCGATCTACGGACTCCTGCTGCCGGGCCTCGTGCTGTACGGGGCGTGGGCGGCCTATCCGCTGATCAGCTCGTTCATCCTCAGCTTCACCGATTGGAACCTGGTGAAGCCGACGACGTTCGTCGGCCTAGATAACTACACCCGAGCGCTGGGCGACCCGATGTTCTGGCGTTCACTGTCATCGACGCTCGGCTACACCGTCGTCACCGTCGCCGGCCAGTTGGTGCTAGGGCTCGGAGCGGCCCTGCTGCTCAACCAGCGCATCCCTGGGCGATCGGTCCTGCGGCTCGTCTACTACCTCCCGGTGATCACCAGCTGGGTCATCGTGTCGCTGGTCTTCCTGTATCTCTACAACGGCCAGGCGGGAGCCCTCAACTGGCTCCTCAACGACGTCCTCGGCATCATCGACAAGGACGTCGCGTGGCTGGCCGAACCCTCGACGGCCCTCTGGGCGATCGCCGTCCTCGGGATCTGGAAGGGCATCGGCTGGACGATGGTCGTCTTCCTGGCCGGGCTGCAGTCGGTCCCCGATGAGCTCTACGAGGCCGCCGACATGGACGGCGCCGGCACGTGGGCGCGGTTCCGGTACATCACGGTGCCGTTCCTCCGGGCGACGTCCACGTTCCTGCTCGTCGTCCTGACGATCGGCGGCTTCAATGCGTTCATCAGCATCTTCGTGATGTCGTCGGCCGCGACCGGCACGATCGGTGGCCCGCTCAATAGCACCGATGTCGTGCTCACCTACATGTGGAAGCAGGCCTTCACCGAGATCGACCTGGGCTACGGGGCGGCCCTGTCGTTCCTGCTGGCCGGCGCGATCCTCCTGGTGAGCGTGGTGGAGTTCCGCATGATCCGACGCCAGGAGACGATGTGACCGCGGTGATGAGGCGCGGACGTCGTGGTCGATGGCTCGCGTTCGTCGTCGCCGTCGCATTCGCGCTCGTCATGCTCGCCCCGTTCGCGCTCATGGTCAGCACGGCCTTCAAGGAGCACGCATACGTGCTCGAGATCCCGCCGCGGCTCATCCCCGCGAGCCCGACGCTCGACAACTTCGTCCAGGCCCTCACCACGAACGACTTCGGGCGCTACTTCTTCAACAGCGTGTTCGTCGCGACGCTCTCGACGATCCTGTCGGTGTCGCTGGCGTCGATGCTGGCGTTCGCGTTCGCCCGCTACGAGTTCCCGGGTCGGCGGGTGCTGTTCGGGGCCATGTTGTTCACGATCATGGTCCCGGGGCTCGTGTTGCTGATCCCGCAGTTCGTGCTGGCCCGGAACCTCGGGCTGCTCAACAGCCTGTGGGGACTGATCATCGTGTACTCGGTCCTCAACATGGGCCTCAACACGTTCCTCTTGCGCGGCTTCTTCGCCGGCATGCCGAAGGAGATCTTCGACGCGGCTCAGGTGGACGGGGCGGGTCCGTTCCGGCTGTTCTGGTCCGTTGCGTTGCCGCTCGCGAAGCCCGGGCTGGCGACCGTGACGATCTTCAGCTTCCTCGCCGCATGGGATGAATTCACCTGGGCGATCGTCACGATCGCGGACCGGGAGCTGTACACCCTGCCGGTCGCGATCCGCCTGTTCCAGCGCGCGAACGGCACGGAGTGGGGCCTCGTCTTCGCGGCCTCCCTGATCGCCCTCGCGCCGGTCCTGGTGTTGTTCGTCGCACTCCAGCGTCACGTCGTCAGCGGCGCCTTCCAGGGAGCCACCAAGGGATGACGGTCGATCCGGCTCCCGCGTCGACCTCGACCGTCGATCTGCGCGCCCGCAGCCTCGAGATCATCCTCGACGGCCAGACCCCGAGCGGCGCGTTCATCGCGGGACCGACGTTCGAGCAGTATCGCTACGCGTGGCTTCGTGACGGAGCCTTCATCGCCGAGGCGACCGACCTCGTCGGCCGGCTCGATGTGTCGGCGCGGTTCCACGACTGGGTGAGCGGGCTCGTCGTGGCGGCCGCCGATGGCATCGAGCGATCCATCGCCGCCGCGGCCGCCGGTGGGTCGCCTGCCGCGGTCGACTACTTGCACTGCCGCTACCAAGCGGACGGATCCCTTGGCCCCGACGACTGGCCCACGTTCCAACTGGACGGGCCGGGCATCTGGCTCTGGTCGCTCGCGCACCACGTGCGCTGCGGCGGGGCCGCCAGCAGGCGGCATCTCGCGGCGGTCAGCCTCGCGACCCGGTACCTGGCGGCGCTCTGGGACCATCCGTCGTACGACGCCTGGGAGGAATCGCCTGCTCACGTCCATACCAGCACCCTCGCCGCGATCCTGGCCGGGCTGCGGGCGTCCAAGGCCCTGTTGGGAGACGACTTCCCCGGCGTCGTGGCCACCGCCGAGGCTGCGATCGTGGAACGCATCGCGGGAAGGGAGGGTGCATTCACGAAGTGGGACGGCACCAAGGCCGTCGACGCCAGCCTCCTGTGGGTCGCCGTGCCCTACGGGCTGCTGACGCCCGACGACCCCGCCTTCGCGGCGACGCTTGCGCGGATCGAGGCGGAGCTGGTGTCCCCGGACGGCGGGGTCCATCGATACGCCGCCGACACCTACTACGGCGGAGGCGAATGGCTGCTGCTGACCGCCGCGATCGGCCGCGTCTACCTTCGGCGTGGGGCGCCCGGAGATCGGCAACGGGCGGAGCGCTGTCTCCGATGGATCGAGGCGCAGGCGGAGCCTGACGGATCCCTCCCCGAACAGGTCGCGACTCGGGCCCTCCACCCCGGGCGTATCGAAGAGTGGCGGGCGCTGTGGGGCCGTTCGGCGTCACCGTTGCTCTGGTCGCACGCGACGTATTTGGCGCTCCTGACCGAGCTCGACTGATGCCTCGACCACGCGTGCACCTTGCGTCGGTCCGGCCAGGCAAACCCTGGTACCACCCCGATTCGGTGGCCTCGGTCGAGCTGGGATTCCGGGCGGTCGCGGCCACCCCGGTCCGGGTCGCGCTGGAGTTGCTGGACCTCGACCAGATCGTCGCTCGCGGCGAGGCGGCCTTCCGGCTGCCGGCCGGGACATCGACGCGGATGATGCACCTGCCCTTGCCGGCCATGAGGCGACACGGGTATGGCCTGCGGGCGGTCGTTCGCTGGAACGATGATGCGGCCGGGGCGACCGGCGAGCCCGGGGCGATCGGCGCGTCGGCCGTCGAGGCGTTGGACGGCTGGTGGGAATCACCGCGCCACGCGGCGATCACCGAGTTCCGGTCGCCGGCCCGGAGCGCGGCCGCCATCAAAGGGCTTCGCGACTGGCACGTCACGGTCGTCCAGCTGTACGACTGGATGTACCGGCACTACCGGTACGCCCCGGCGTCGGGCGCCTCGACCTTCCTCGACGCGCTCGGGCGTCGGGTCTCGCACGATGCCATGCGGGCCGGCGTCCGGGCGGGGCACGCGGCCGGGATCGCCAGCCTCGCCTACGGCTCGGTCTACGGCGCCGAACGTGAGTACGTGGACGCCCACCCGGACGAGCGCGTGTTCGGCGATGACGGCGAGCCGCTCAGCCTCGGCGAGACCTTCTACATCAACGACCTTCGGCCAGGCCAGCCGTGGCGCACGCGCCTGCTCGCCGAATACGCCCGGGCCGTGCGTGACTTCGCGGTCGACGGCATCCACATGGACACGTACGGGCCCCCGCATCGCGCCGTCGGTCACGACGGGGAGCCGATCGACTTCGCCGCGCTCTATCCGGGTCTGATCGCGGATGGCGCCACGGCCGTGGCTGCGGCCAGGGAGGGCGCCCGCGTGCTCTTCAACTGCGTCGAAGGCTTCCCGCTCGAGCACGTCGCCATCGCGGGCACGGCGGCGACCTACCTCGAGCTGTGGCCGCCCGACGTCGCCTATGTGGACATCGTTCGCTGGATCGAGCGTGCCCGCACGCTCGGCGACGGTCGGGCGGTCGTCATCGCCGCGTACATCTCCGCTCTTCGCGAGTTCGAGGCGGATCCCGTCCGTCGACCGGGCGCCGTCGAGGCGGCGGTGCTCTTGACCTCGGTCATCGCGGCAGCCGGTGCCTACCATCACGTGTTGGCCGAGGGCGATCGGCTGCTTGTTGAGGGTTACTACCCGGAGGCGCGCCGGCTGCGGGTCGGGGAACGACGTGAGCTGCGCGCGGCCTGGGAGTTCAGCGCACGGTACGTTCACCTCCTCAGTGATCCGGGGCTCGTCCCCGACCCTGGCCGCGCGGCGCGCGTCGAACTGGCGGACGCGACCGGTCAGCCCGTCGCGGTCAGCGCCGAACCGCGAGCGGGCGCGGTCTGGGTCCACGCCACCCACGGGCCGAATGGCACCCGCGTCCTCCACCTCCTCGACCTGATCGAGCAATCGGACGATCGGTGGGATGACGTCCGCCAGCCGTCGCCCCGGCGATCCGGTTGGGGCCTGCGGTGGTCTGGAGCAGTGCCGACAGGGCTGGTGGCGATGTCGCCGTGGAGCGACGCAGGCGCCGCGCGTCGACTCGACCACGGTCCGATCGACGAAACGTGGCGGCTGCCGCCATTCCGGCGCTGGCTGGTCCTGACCAGGCCCCAGTCCTGATCTTGCGCAGTGGACCTTCGGCTTGCCGGCCCGGATGATGACCTGATCCTGTCGTCAGGCGCCCGCTGTTGGCGTCGCGTTGGAGTGGACTTGGCGCCTGATACGCAAGTCACAAGTCCGTTCGCTCGCGACTTCCGCGCATTCGAGTCGGGCCGCGCCCCTGACTAGAAATCAGGCGCGAAGATCGCCTGATCCAGAGTCAAACGCCGGATTCAGGGCTCGCGAGCCATCGCGTGAGCGTGCAGGACAGCGATCTCTGTCCGATTCTGGGATGAGTCAAGCGCACATCCCGGCACTAGTCAGACGCATACCGTAATCCTGTAAAGAGTCAAGCGCCACTGCTAGCAGCGGCCGTTTTGACTGGCGCGCCCAACAGGTGTTGGGCGCGGGTTAGCAACCTACGACGTGCCGATCGAGGGTCGCGATGAGTGGCTGGCCGCGGCGCGGCGGTTGGCGTGACCACTCGCCACGGCGCCGGACGCGCCACCGACCGAGAGGTACTGGTCGTGGCGGCCGTCCCTCGGTGCCGGATCGGAGAAGGCAGCTGCCCACCGCCTCGGGCTGTCGCACTCGACGGTGAAACACCACCTCGCGAACGCGCGGTCCAGGGTGGGGGGCGACGACGACTTGCAGCTCGTTTGGATCCTCGCTCCGCGGTTGAGCGAGCCACAGGGCAACGCAAGA